>CAVORO010000001.1:0-770564 GCA_963698665.1 Miltoncostaeaceae bacterium
TCGGCGTAGTCGGCCTCACCGCGCGAGCTGAACCGCTCGTAGAGCGCCGACGACAGCACGTGCGCCGGAACGCCCTCGTCGACCGCGGCGAGCACCGTCCAGCGGCCCTCGCCGGAGTCCGACACGCGGCCGTCGAACCCGTCGAGGTCGGGCGAGCTCGGCGAGCGCGGCGGCGGTCAGGTCGAGCAGCCACGACGCGATCACGCTGCCGCGGCGCCACACCTCGGCCACCTGCGGGAGGTCGAGCTCGTACTGGTAGTACTTGGGGTCGCGAAGCGGCGCGGTCTCGGCGTTCTCGGCGACCTCGCGGCGGCCCGCGTCGGCGTGCCTCAGGACGTTCAGCCCCTCGGCATACGCCGCCATGATGCCGTACTCGATCCCGTTGTGGACCATCTTCACGAAGTGTCCGGCGCCGTTGGGACCGCAGTGCAGATATCCGTTCTCGGCCGGCGACGGCGTGCCCTCGAGCCCCGGCGTGCGGGGCGCCTCTCCGACGCCCGGCGCGATGGTGCGAAAGATCGGATCGAGGTGGGTGACGATGTCCGTCTCGCCGCCGATCATCAGGCAGTAGCCGCGCTCCAGCCCGAAGACCCCGCCGCTCGTCCCGGCGTCGACGAAGTGGATGCCCTTGGGCCGCAGCGCCTCGGCGCGGTCGATGTCGTCGCGGTAGTAGCTGTTCCCGCCGTCGATGATGATGTCCCCGGGCTCGAGCGCGTCGGCGAGCTCGTCGATGACCTGGCCGGTGACCGCCGCGGGCACCATGACCCACACCGCGCGCGGGGCGTCGAGTTTCGCGGCGAGCTCCGCGTAGGAGCCGGTGCCGGTCGCGCCCTCGCCGGCGAGCGCCCCGACCGCGTCGGGGCTGTGGTCGTAGACGACACAGTCGTGACCGTCACGCATGAGGCGCCGCACCATGTTGGCGCCCATGCGCCCCAGGCCGATCATTCCAAGCTGCATTGACGTCTCCTGGTCGGGGGGTCTGCGCCGGCCGGCGCACCACGGCTCGGGCGCACGATCGGGATCGGGCGCCGATCACCTGAGCGGGCGCGGCCGGGCCCGGCCCGACCCTAGTGGAGCGCCCGGTGGCCCCGCGGTCCCGACGCCGTCCGGGCGTTCACATGTCCGTCGCGCACGGCCACGGCCACAGGACCAGGGCGACGCCCTCCGGCGGCGCCTCGCCCGTCACGGTCGCGCCGGCTCGTCCGGTGCCCCGCCGGGGGCATCGTCGATCCGGGCGGCCGCGGTGCTCGCGACCGCGACGTCGGGGACGGCGTCCGCGGAGCGCACGTGGCGGAGCATCGCGAAGGCGAGCACGGCGCAGGCGAGCATGATGCCCCCCGCCGTGTAGTACGCGACCGAGATGCCGTCCGCCACCGCGTCCTGGGCCGCCGCGACCACCTGCTCGCGATCCGCCACCGGGATCGAGTCGGCGAGCGCGGCCTGCTCGTCGGCGCTCTGCGAGAGGCTCCCGGCGATCTGGGCCGCCTGCGCCTCGGTGCCGCCGAGGGCCTCGATGGACGAGACGATCCGCCGGGACTCGATCGTGCCGACGATGGTGGCCAGGACGGCGAGGCCGACCGTGCCGCCGACCTGGCGGACCGCCTGGAACGCACCCGAGGCCTGACCACGCAGGTCTGCCGTCGTGGAGTTCAGCGCGTCGGTGTTGATCGGGCTCATCACCAGGCCGATGCCGAGCCCGAGCAGCAGATATCCCGGCACGAGCCATGCGTACTCGAACCGATCGAGCACGAGCCCGGACCACAGGATCCCGAGCCCGGCGAGCGACGACCCCAGCGTCACGAGGGCCCGCGGCCCGATCTGGTCGTAGAGGCGCCCGGCCATCGGCGCCACGAACAGGATCGGGATCGTCAAGGGAAGCAGGGACAGCCCCGCGCGCAGAGGCGAGAACCCGAGCAGGTCCTGGACGTAGATGGCCCCGAACACCGTCAGCCCCATCAGCCCGAACTGGATGAAGAAACCGACGATCGAATCGCCCGCGAAGTTGCGATTCCTGAACAGGCGGAGCTGGACCAGCGGGTTGGCGACGCGCAACTCGAGCACCACGAACGCCGCGAGGAACGCGCCGCCGACGAGCAGGCAGCCGATCGTGGCCGGCGACCCCCAGCCCCATGTGTTGGCCTGCATGAGGCCGAGCACCAGCGCGGTGAGCCCGGGGACGATCGTGAGCGTGCCGGGCCAGTCGAGGCGCTGCCCCCTCGCCACGCGTCCGTCCGGGCGCGCGACGACGGCCATCACGAGCGTCGCGACGGCCAGCGGGAGGTTGATCCAGAAGACCAGCCGCCAGCTCACCTCGGTCGCCACGCCGCCGATGAGCGGCCCGAGCGAGAGGAACACGAGCGAGACGCCCGCGTACACGCCCATCGCCTTGCCCCGGGAGCGCACGTCGAAGGCGTTCAGGACCAGGGTCTGAGACGCGGGGATCATGAGCGCGGCGCCGACCCCCTCGGCGGCGCGGGAGATGATCAGCGACCACTCGTCGACGGCCAGCGCGCAGGTCGCGGAGGAGACCGCGAAGACCACCACGCCCACGTTGAAGACGCGGACGCGGTCGAACATGTCCGCGAGCCGTCCGGCGAGCGGCACCAGCGCGGCGAGCGAGAGCAGGTAGGCGTTGACCACCCACTGCAGCTCCGTCTGACTCAGGTCGAGGTCGTTCTGGATCGACGGGAGCGCGACCGTGACCACCGTCGTGTCAAGCAGGATCATCGACAGCGCACCGGTCATCGCGACCAGCACCCACCAGCGACGATTCGCGTCCGTGACCATTCCCGACACGGGGTCCCTTCGACCGCCGACGACGATGGCCTTGAGCGGACGGGGGGGCGCGGCCCGAGACCGTGATTCCCGGTCGCGCAGGCTATTCTCGGCGGATCAGCACGCCGAACCCCCAGATCACACGACCGGAGCGCGCGCCCGGCACGCGTCGGGCGCCCGGCCCGGCGGACCCACATCCCGGTGACCGCGCCCAGGGGCTCCTGTGGGCGGTGATGCTCCTGTGGACGGCGGTCTTCGCCGTGCTCGCGGTCGCGCGGCATCGCGCCTTTTGGACCGGCAGGTTCGACCTCGGCAACATGGTGCAGGCGGTCTGGAGCACCGCGCAGGGCCGCCCGCTCGAGACCACCGAGGTCGGCGGCGAGCAGATCAGCCGGCTCGGCGCCCACGTGGACCCCGTCCTCGTGCTGTTCGCGCCCCTGTGGCGGCTGTGGCCGGCGCCGGAGATGCTGCTCGTGACGCAGGCGGGCATCGTGGCGCTGGGTGCGCTTCCGGCGTTCTGGATCGGGCGGCGCGTCCTGGCCGACGACCGGCTGGCGCTCGCGATCGCGGGCGCATATCTCCTCATGCCCGCGCTCCAGTACGCGGTGCTGTTCGACTTCCATCCCGTCACCCTCGCCGCGCCCCTGCTCATGACGTGCCTGTGGGCGGTGATCGCGGAGCGGCCGCTCGCGTTCGCGATCGCGGGCGCCGTCGCCCTCACCACGCAGGAACAGATCGGTCTGTTGGTTGCTGGGATCGCCATTTGGGCCGCGGTCAGAACCCCCGCCGCGCGGCGGTTCTACATCTGGATCTCCACCGCGGCGGCGACGTGGTCGGTGCTCGCGATCGCCGTCGTGATCCCCGCGTTCTCGGCGGAGGGCGGCAACCCGCACGGCAACCGCTTCGGCGAGCTCGGCGACACGCAGGGCGAGGTGCTCACCACGATCGCCACGCGGCCCTGGGAGCTCGTCATGGTCATGGCCGACCCGTCGCACCTGGCCTACATCCCCATGCTGTTGGCCCCGGTCCTGTTCGCACCGGTCCTCGCGCCGGGCGTCCTCGCGGCCGCGTTGCCCCAGCTCGGGCTGAACATGCTGGCGGCCGGGGAGCCCCCGCGAATGGTCGAGTTCCACTACGCGGTCACGCTCGTGCCGTTCATCGTGGCCGCGACGGCGCTGGGGATCCGTCGCCTGGCCGAACGCAGGCGGCCACGGCCGCTGGTCGCCCTGGCCCGTCGCCCGACCGCGGCCGCGGCCGTCCTCCTCGGCTCCCTGGTCCTGGCCGGCGTCGTCCAGGGCCCCCTGCCGATCTGGGGATGGTTGCCGGGCGGCCACGGCGCGAGTCCGCACCACGGCTTCTCGCCGGACGCCGAGTCGGAGGCGCTCGCTCGCGCCGTCGACCTGGTGCCCGACGGCGTGGCGGTGTCGGCCTCGAACGCCCCCGGGGCGCACCTGTCCGCGCGCACCCGGGTCCACCTGTTCCCGAAGATCGCCGACGCGGAATGGATCGTCATCTCATCCCCGGCCCGAAGCGACGGCGACCTGGCCCTCCGGCGCGGCACGCTCCGACCCGGCCCGGCGGCCCGGCAGGCGCGGCGCGTGGCGCGAAGCGGCATCTGGGAGCGCGTCTACCGGGAGGGCGACGTCCAGGTCTACCGGCGTGCGGTGCCGCAGACCGCATCGGCCGAGCCGACGTCGCCGTGACGGCGCCGCTGCTCTTGTTCGACATCGACGGGACGCTCCTCGTCGGTGGGAACACCGTCCACCACGCGGCGATCGTGGGCGGCCTCGAATCGGTCTACGAGCTCGACCTCGCGGGCTTTCGCTTCCTGACCCTCGAGCCGTGGGGCAAGACCGACCTCCAGATCGCCCACGACTGCCTCGACCACCACCGGGTCGACGTCGAGATCCAGGCGGCGCGGATCGAGGAGTGGGCGGCACACGCCCAGACGCTCCATGCCGAGCTCGCCGACGCCGGGGAGCGCCCGCAGGCCGCACCCGATGCGCGCCGCGTGGTCGAGGAGTGCCGCGCGGACGGGGCGATCCTCGGTCTCGTCACGGGCAACCTGCGGGAGATCGCCATGCGCAAGCTGGCGCTCGCGGGACTCGCCGACGCCTTCGCCGGGGCGCCGGGCGGCTTCGGGTCGGACCACCGCGAGCGCGCCGAGCTCGTGGCGCTGGCGCGACGCCGGGCCGGCATCGACGGGCGACCCTGGCCCGCCGATCACACGGTCGTGATCGGCGACACGCCCCGCGACATCGCCTGCGCCCGGGCCGATGGCGTCGCCTGCGTGGCCGTGACGACCGGGCCGTTCGACGCCGACGCGCTCACGGAGGCCGACGTGGTCGTCGCCGGCCTGTCCGAGCTCGGTCCGGCGCTCACACGCCTCGGGTTGCGCTCGCCCTGACCACCGTCGGCCAGAGCGCGCCGATCGAGGGCAGGACCGCCGCCGCGAGGGCCAGGGCGTCCGCCGCGGGCGGGGCCGCGCGCCTCGGGATGCAGATCACCGCGCACCCCGCCGCGGCGGCCGATCTGACCCCGTTCGAGGAGTCCTCGATCGCGACGCATGCCCGCGCGTCGACGCCGAGGCGGGCGGCCGCCTCGAGGTAGACGTCGGGTGCGGGCTTTCCCGGCCCGACCTCCTCGGAGGACACCGTCGCCTCGAACAGCTCGGAGAGCCCGCCGCCCGCCAGCACCGCGTCGATGACCTCGCGATTGGAGCTCGAGGCCAGCCCCAGCATGAACCGGCGCGCCATCCTGCCGACCGCGGTGCGCGCGCCGGTGATGAACGGTGGGCCGTCGGCGTATGCGGCGATCACGCCGTCCACGACTCGGCCGTTGATGTCCTCGGCGCTCGCCGGCACACCCACCACGTCGCGCATGTATCGCGACCACTCGGGCGAGCTCATGCCCATCATCTCGAGTGTCGCGGACGTGGGCCATGGCAGCCCGTGCCCCGCGGCGATCTCCCTGCGGACCGCGTCCCAGACGCCCTCGGAGTCGACGATGACACCGTCGAGGTCGAACAGGACGGCGGCCGGCAGGGTCACCGGCGGGCCGTCAGTTGCCCTGGTACTCGCCCTCGGCCTCGGCCGCCTCGGACGCCTCGGCGTCGTCGGCCGCGTTCGCGGCGAGGGCGCTGCGCCAGTCCTTGGGCAGCTCTTTGCTCCACGGCACGAGCTGGCGACCCTGGTTGGGGATCGCGGCCGGATTCACGCCGAAGAAGCGGTTCGGGTTCTTTGATCTGATCATCGTCGGGAGTATGCCATGGGCGCCCTGGGCCCGCGCCGGCGCTCGCGCGCGTCGGGGTGGAACAGGAGGTGCACCGACGCGAGCCCGGCCCACTCGCCGTACCGCGAGAGAAGCGTCGCCGTCTCGGCGACACTCGCGGGCCGGCCGAGCCGGACCGACAGGAGGCGCACGAGCCCGAGGTCGCCCACCATCCCGAGGTCGTGGCGCCCCAGGCCGTGGATGGCGATGACGCCCGCCGACCACGGCCCCAGCCCGCGCTCGGCCCTCGCCCAGGACAGGAGCGCCGGCGAGGACACCCGGCGCAGGCGCTCGGGGTCGCCGGAACCGACGACCCGGGCGAGCGTTGCCGACCGCCCCGACGACAGCCCCGCCGCGCGGAGTCCGGCGACCGAGAGCCTGCCGATCTCGGCGGCGCTCGGCGGGAGCCGAAGCCCCCCGTGCACCGGCGAGGCGCGACGGATGATCGCCCGCTCGGTCTGCGCGGCCTCCCGGCTCGTGACGAGTTGCCCGGCCATCGCCGCGAGCACGGCGTGCGCGAGCGTCCCGAGGCGGACCGGGCGGTAGCCGGGCCGCGCCTCGACGAGCGGGCCGAGCAGTCCGTCGCCGGCCGCCATGCGGCGAAACCCCTCGAGGTCGTCGTCCACGGCCAGCGACCAGCGAAGGGCCGCGACCGCCTCGTCCAGCGGCGCGGGACCGAAGACGCGCGCCTCGAGGTCGCCGTCGTGGCGCTGGCGGACGATCGCCCACGCCGGCGCTCCGCCCGGGCGGAGCGCCACGCGGAGCACCCCGTGCGACGACGACCGCGTCCCTCCGGCATCCCCCCACGCCGACTGGGCGAGCCGATAGGGCCCGCGCGGGCGGAGCGTGATCGTCGCGGACTCGGCGCTCCTCACCGCCCGCGGCGCCCCCCCGACGTCTCGCAGCGGATCTCGTCGATCGCCACCATCTCGATCGAGCCCGGCTCGATCGCGCCCGACTCCTCGACCACGACCGCCCAGCGGGCGCCCTCCGCGGTGTGCGCCGCGTAGATCGCCTCGCCGTGAAGGCGCACGTGGCGCTCGCCGCGCCACACCTCGGCTGTCACCGGGATCCGCGGCAGCGGCATCAGCGTGGGCGCGACCGCGCCCGCGATCGCGCGCTGCGCGCGCTCCGAGATCAGGTCGGCGATCATCACGGGATCCATCTCAGCACCTCCGGTCGTGGTCTCGGCGGGGTCGCGGCGTGCGCGACGCCCGGCACGCCCGACGAGCGGGCGATGGCGGTTCGTGCGACCAACCTTGCCACCCCGCGCCCGTGCGGGCCGCCCGGGCGCCCTGACACGTCGTCAGTGGGTGCCGGCCGGCGACACCGGCGCTCCCCTGCACGAGGCGGGCCGTCGAATCCGAAGCTCGCCCCTCGCCGTCACGGGCTGCCGGCGACGATCCGTGCCCCGGGACCCGGGCTCACCCGCGCCCGGGCGCCACCGGGGCGATCGTGATCTCGACGAGGACCGTCCGCCCGTCCGTGCGTCGTCGCTCGCGCATCCCGAGCCTGCGTGCCGACGCGCGGAGCGCGGCGTTGTGCGGGACGACGTCGACCACGAACCTCCTCACGCCCCGGGGGTCCGCGCTCGCCGCGAGCTCGGCGACGAGACGGTCGCCGACGTCGCCGAGCCGCCAGCCGTCCGCGACGGCCAGCACGGCGCGCGCGTCGCCGGAGGCGAGCGGGCACCATGCCGCGGCACCGACGACCTCCGGCAGCCCGTCGGGCTCTGACACCGCGACGAAGGCGCACCCGAGTTCCGGCGAGGACGCGCAGGTGAAGGCCTCGCGGGGCGGCACCAGGTCCGCCGCCTCGAACCCGCTCGGGCGGCGGGCGGCGTCGAGTCGGTCGAGGAACGCCGCGAGCGAGGTGTCGTCGGTGGGCGCGGCGGCGCGGATCAGAAGCATGGGTGCGGCCGGTGAGGTCATACGGGCCCGGGCAGTATCCGGCCACCGCCGGTGGGCTCCCATCGGTGGCGACGCGGTCGCGCGCTACGGGTTCGCCGCAGCGCTCACTCCTCGGTCAGCAGCCCCGCCCGCAGCGCGTGCTGGACCATGGCGGCCCGCGAGTCCACCCGGAGCTTGTTCATGACGTGGGCCCGGTGGCTCTCGACGGTGCGGACGCTCACGACGAGGCGCTCCGCGACCTCCTGGTTGGTGTACCCGAGCGCCAGCAGGCGCAACACCTCGCGCTCCCTCGGCGAGAGGTCCGCGACGGGCCCCGCCGAGCGTCCCGGCTGGGCGAGCTTGGCCCCGAGGCTCGGATCGACGTACCGCTCGCCGCTCCGGACGGCCCTGATC
Source organism: Miltoncostaeaceae bacterium (assembly GCA_963698665.1). GTDB lineage: Bacteria > Actinomycetota > Thermoleophilia > Miltoncostaeales > Miltoncostaeaceae > CALNYH01. The sequence goes on from CAVORO010000001.1 coordinate 8,349, forward strand.
GCGCGGATCAGATCGTCGTCGGCAGCGCTCTTGACCACGTAGCCCGACGCGCCCGAGTCGAACGCCCGTCGCACGTCGTCGATGTCGTCGTCCATCGACAGCACCAGGACCTGCACGCCCGGCCGCCGCCCGAGGACGCTCGGGAGCCCCGCCAGCCCGCCGACGCCCGGCATGCGCAGATCGAGCAGGACGATGTCGGGCTCGGTTCGGTCGATCGCCCGAAGCGCGTCCTCGACCGAGCCCGCCTCCCCCACCCACTCCAGGTCGTCCTCCTGATCGAGCAGCAGGTGCAACCCGGACCGGAGCACGGCGTGATCGTCGACGACGAGCACGCGGCAGCGCGGCCCGGATGATGCCTCATCGGTCATGCGACCCCCTTGCTCATGTCGAGATCGACGGTCAGCGCGGTCCCGGCCCCCGGGCTCGAGTCGATCCTGAGGGCACCCCCGAGCATCTGGATCCGCTCACGGATGCCCGCGAGCCCCAGGCGGCTGGTCGGAGCGGCAGGATCGAAGCCGCGACCGTCATCCTCCACCACGATCCGGAGCCGGCCGCCGTGCGCGCTCGCGACCACGCTGGCGTGCGAGGCGCCGCTGTGACGGGCCACGTTCGTGAGCGCCTCCTGGACGACGCGAAACACCACCACCTCCACCTCCTGCGTCAGCGCCGGCAGGCGCGAGACCGCGACGTCGACCGAGATCCCGGTGGCCTCCCGGAGTCGCTCGGCCTGGCGCTGGACGGCCCCCTCGAGGCCATGCTCCCGGAGGCCCGAGGGCCTGAGCTCGGTGATGAGCTCGCGGAGCCCGCTCGACACCGCGCCGACGGATGCGCGCAGCTCGGCGAGGCTCGACCGCACATCGGGGTCGCGCTCGCGTTCTTCGATGGCCCTCAGGTGCAGGCTGAGGCCGGTCAGGACCTGACCGGCCTCGTCGTGGAGCTCGCGCGCGATGCGGGCGCGCTCGGCCTCCTGCGCCTCCACGGCGCGCCGGAACCCCTCGGCGGCGGCCTGCTCCTGGGCGCGAGCCGCCTCGAGGGCCGCCGAGGCGAGCAGCCGCTCGCGCTCGTCCGAGTGCGCACGGGCGTTGGCCAGCGCGATGGCGCCCTGCACCGAGAGCAGGCGCAGCAGGCGCTTGGCGGCGAGGTCGAACGGTCGGCCGCGGACGGCGACGAGCGCACCCGCGAGGGCGCCGTCGAGCTCGAGCGGGACGATCTCCCACGTCCCCTCCGCCAGGCCCGCGAGCGGGGCGCCGAGTGCGGCGATGTCCGCCGGCTCGCGCCTGCCCTCCAGCTCGAGCGCCCCGGCGCCGTGGGCGTAGCGGAACACGATCTGATCCCCGTCGCGCACACCCACGGCCACCGTGTCCGCGTCCGCGAGCCGTCGTGCCCGCCGCGCGATGAGTGGCAACAGCTCGTCCAGATCGAGCACGGACAGGAGCGCCCGCCCGATCTCGAGTGCGGTCTCCATCTCCTCCGCCCGGCGCCGCTCGCGGTCGTGACGGCGCGCGTTGTCGATGGCCACGGCCGCCTGGGCGGCGAGCGTCCGCGCGAGGCGCTCGTCCTCCCTGGTGAACGTGCCGCTCAGCTTGTCCGTCACGTAGAGATTGCCGTACACCTCGTCGCCGAGGGCGATCGGCACGCCGAGAAACGACGTCATCGGCGGATGGCCGTCCGGGAACCCGACCGCCCGCGGGTCCGCGCCGATGTCGTCGAGCCGGATCGTCCGCCGCTCGTCGATGACGGCGCCGAGCAGGCCGAGGCCGCGCGGGGGGTCGCCGATCCGCGCGGCCGTCGGGGCGTCGAGGCCGGACGTGACGAAGCGGCCGAAGCCCCGTCCCTCGCTCGTCGAGCACGCCGAGCGCCGCGTAGCGCGCGCCGAGCACCTCGCGGGCGGCGAGCGTGATCCGCTCGAGAAGCGCCTCGATCGATGTCTCGCTCGAGAGCGCCAGGCCCGCGTCGACCAGGTCGGCGACGCGGCCGGCCCGTGCCGCCAGGTGCCCGTCCGGATCACGTTCGGCCCGGAGGGCGGTCGCCAGCAACCGGGCGCCGGCCGAGAACGCCCGACGCTCGGGATCGGGCATCGGGCCCTCGTCGGCGCGGAGCGCCAGCACCACGGCGGTCCCGACCCGCGTGGCGACGAGAGCCGCGGGTGGGTCGTCGAGCGCGAGCGCGGACGCCCCGGCGAGGTCGTCCTGCGTGGGAGGTCTCGCGGGGGGCGCCGTCGCGGTGCACCGACACGACCATCTCGCCCGCGATCCGCGCCGGGGTCGCGCCCTCCGGCCAGGCGGCCGCGACCGACAGTCCGCCGGCGTCGTCGGGCTCGAGCACGGCGACGCGCGCGAGACCGGCGAGCTCGCACATGCACCACGCGATCTCCGCCGGCCCCACCCCCGCCGACACCCCCGCGAGGTGCCCGACGTCGGTCGCGTCGTCGCCGAGGGTCATCGCCGCTCCCTCGGGGACGTCATCGTGGCGTCCCACCGACCGGCTCCGGGGCGCTCACCGGGCCGACCGGGGCGGTCGTCCTGCGTCCGGGGCCGAGGGCCAGGAACAGCGCGCCCACGACTCCCGAGAGGACCGACCCCACCAGGATCCCGATCGTGGCCGCCTCGGTCAGGCCGGGATCGGCGAACGCCCGGCCGGCGACGAAGATCGACACGGTGAAGCCGATGCCGGCGAGCGACCCGACGCCGGCGAGATGCGCCCAGCGGACCCCCGACGGCAGGCGCGCGACGCCGAGCCGCAGGGCGACGAGGCACCCGGCCATGATCCCGAGCGGTTTGCCGATCAGGAGCCCGGCGACGACCCCGGCGGCGACCGGACTGCGAACCGCGGCGTCGATCGTCTCGGCGTCGAGCCGCACCCCCGCCTCGGCCAGCGCGAAGATCGGCAGGACCGCGAAGGCGGACCACGGATGCAGGGCGCGCTCGATCCGCTCGAGCGGCGAGACGGCCTCGGTGCTGAGCTTCCCGAGGCTTCGCCATGCGTCCTCCTCCACGTCGTGGTCGCCGGCCTTGGTCTCGCAGAAGTCGGCGATGCGGCGCGCCTCGGCCGAGACCTCGGGCGCGGAGCGCCGTGCGGCGACGGGCGTGAGCATGCCGAACGCGACGCCCGCGAGCGTGGGGCTGACCCCCGACCTGTAGAGCGCGTACCAGACCACCACCCCGACCAGCACGTAGGCGGGGATCGCCCGCAGACCCAGCCGCCCGAGCGCCCACATGGCGACCAGCCCCACCAGCCCAGCGCCGAGCCAGACCAGCACCAGCGCGTCGGTGTAGGCGATCGCGATGACGACGATCGCGCCGATGTCGTCGAAGACGGCGACGGCCAGGAGGAACGCCGGAAGCTCCGGCGGCAGTCGCTTGGCGACCAGCGCCATCGCGCCGAGCGCGAAGGCGATGTCGGTCGCCATGGGGATGCCCCACCCGTGGACCCCCTCCCCCGTCGGCGCCGTGAACGCCAGATACAGGAGCGCCGGCACGATCATGCCGCCCGCCGCGGCGAACAGGGGCAGCGTCGCGACGCGGCGGTCGGCGAGCTCGCCGATGGTCAGCTCGCGCTTGATCTCGAGCCCCACGACGAAGAAGAAGATCACCATGAGGCCGTTCTTGACGAAGCTCTCGAGCTTCATCGAGACGCCCCAGTCGCCGACGGCGACGCCGATCGTCTCGCTCCAGAAGCTCTCGTACCCCCCCGGAGCCAGGTTGGCCCACAGGAGGGCGGCGAGCGCCGCGGCCAGGAGGACGACACCGCTCGCGACCTCGGTCTGGACGAAGCGCTGGAGCGGCCGGATCACGACCGCGGCGGCCGCCTCCGACCCTGCGCTGCGCCGTCGTCGTCACCACGCGATCCTAGTCCTCGCGCGCGACGGGGTGTCGTTCGGCCCCCGTCGCCCGGATGAAGCGCCCCTGCGGCAAACCCGCAGTCGATCCGGTGGTGCCCCCCCATGCCCCGGCTCGCGGCGATGTCGAGGGTTTCGTCGAACGAGAACGAGGAGGTTCTGTGAGCGCCCTGGAGCTCGCGCGGTGGCAGTTCGGCGTCACGACGACGTACCACTTCATCTTCGTGCCGATCAGCATCGGCCTGGCGCTTGTCGTCGCGTCGTTCCAGACCGCCCACTTCCGGACGGGCAACCCCGTCTACCACCGGCTGACCCGGTTCTTCGGGAAGCTCATGCTCTTGAGCTTCGCCGTCGGGCTGGTGACCGGGATCGTGCAGGAGTTCCAGTTCGGCATGAACTGGTCCGGCTACTCCCGGTTCGTCGGCGACGTGTTCGGCGCGCCGCTCGCGATGGAGGCGCTGATCGCCTTCTTCCTCGAGTCCACGTTCATCGGGCTCTGGATCTTCGGCCGCAACAAGCTGAAGCCGTCGGTGCACCTGGCGACCATCTGGGCGGTCGCCATCGGCTCGATGGCGTCGGCCTACTTCATCCTCGCCGCCAACGCGTGGATGCAGCACCCGGTCGGCTTCAAGATCGTCGAGGAGACCGGCCGCGCCGAGATGACGAGCATCTGGGCCGTGCTCACCAACTCCACCGCGCTCTACGCCTTCGCCCACACGATCCTCGCCGCGCTCGCGACGGCCGGCATGATCCTGCTCGGCGTCTCCGCCTGGTACCTGCTCAAGGGCCGCGACGTCGAGGTCTTCCGGCCGGCCGCCAAGGTCGGCGCCTCGCTCGCCTTCGTCGCCGTCTTCCTCACGATGACCGTCGGGCACTTCCAGGCACAGCTCATGACCGAGCAGCAGCCGATGAAGATGGCCGCCGCGGAGGCGCTCTACGAGACCGAGGAGTCGGCGCCGTTCTCCCTGTTCGCGGTCGCGCCGTTCGTCGCGCGCCCGGAGCGGTCGAGCTTCGACATCGGCGTGCCGGGCGGGCTCTCGTTCCTGTCGACGAACTCCTTCAACGGCGAGGTCGAGGGGGTCAACGACCTGCAGGCGCAGTACGTGGCCGAGTTCGGGCCGGGCGAGTACCGGCCGATCATCGGGATCACCTACTGGAGCTTCCGGCTGATGATCGGCGCCGGCATGTTGATGCTCCTGGTCGCGGGCATCGGCCTGTGGCTGTGGCGGCGCGGCACGCTCACCACGACCTCCTGGTTCCACAAGGTCGCCATCGGCGCGGTCGCGCTGCCCTTCGTCGCCAACCTCACGGGCTGGCTCTTCACCGAGATGGGCCGCCAGCCCTGGGTCGTGCAGAACCTCCTCTTCACCTCGGAGTCGAACTCACCGTCGGTGAGCGGCGCGCTCGTCGCGACCAGCTTCATCGGGTTCACGCTGCTCTACGGGGTCCTCGCCGGCGTCGCCGGGTGGATCGCGGTGAGGATCATCAAGGCCGGACCCGAGCCGGAGGACGAGTCCTCCGACGCGCCGGCGACCACGACCGGGGGCGGCGGGACCGAGCCCTCGATGGCCTACTAGGAGGGCGGGGCACATGGACCCCTGGAACCTGGAGACCCTCTGGTTCGCGCTGATCTGCGTGCTCTGGATCGGGTACTTCGTGCTCGACGGATTCGACTTCGGCGTGGGCACGCTGCTGCCGTTCCTCGGCAAGAAGGAGAACGAGCGCGGGCAGATGGTCAACTCGATCGGCCCCTTCTGGGACGGCAACGAGGTCTGGCTGCTGACGGCCGGCGGCGCGACCTTCGCCGCCTTCCCGGAGTGGTACGCCACCCTCTTCTCGGGCTTCTACCTTGCGCTGTTCCTGATCCTCGTCGCGCTGATCCTCCGCGGGGTGGCGTTCGAGTTCCGTGAGCGCAGCGAGGCCCCGCGGTGGCGGATGACGTGGGACGCGGCGATGTTCGTCGGGTCCGCGGTCCCGGCGCTCCTGTGGGGGGTCGCGTTCGCGAACATCGTCCGCGGCGTCCCGATCGACGCGGACAAGGAGTTCACGGGCAGCCTGTTCACGCTCCTCAACCCCTACGGCCTGATGGGCGGCCTGACGACCCTCACCCTCTTCACCCTGAGCGGCGCGCTCTTTCTGGAGATGCGCACGACCGGCGTCATCCGGGCACGCGCCAAGGCGGCGGCACGGGTGCTGGCACCGATCACGACCGTCGTCGCGGCGGTGTTCCTCGCCTGGACGATGGGCATCTCGACCGATCTCAAGTGGTGGACCGTCGCCGTCATGGCCGTCGCCGCCGTCTGCTCGATCGGTGCGCTGGTCCTGGCGGTGCAGGCCCGCTCGATCGCCATCGCGTTCGCGCTCAACCTGGTCGCGATCGCGACCGCCGTCACGGCGCTGTTCCTCGACCTGTGGCCGAACGTGATGCCGTCGAGCACCGACGAGGCGTTCAGCCTGACGGTCTTCAACGCCTCGTCGAGCACCTACACGCTCGGGGTCATGACGGTCGTCGCGCTGATCATGACGCCGATCGTCCTCGTCTACCAGACATGGAGCTACCGCGTGTTCCGGCACCGGGTGGGCCTGGACGGTGACGAGCCCGGTTCGCCCCTCGACTCGCTGCCGAGCGCCCTCAAGAAGCCGACCTGATGAAGCCGCTCGAGCGACGCCTCATCCGTGAGAGCGCCGGCGCGAGGGCGCACCTGATCACCACGATCGTCGTCGGGGTCCTCTCGGCGGCGCTCGTGGTGACGGGTGCGGTACTCCTCGCCCGGATCATCACGCGCGCCTTCACCGGGGGCGCGTCGCTCGGCCAGCTCACACCGCTTCTGGTCGCGCTCGCACTCGTGGCGCTGGGGCGGGGGGCGCTTGCGTGGGTCAGCGAGTCGAGTGCCGCGCGCGGTGCCGCGACGGCCATGTCGGACCTGCGGCTGCGCCTCGCCGACCGGGTGGTCCGCGACCGGCCGACCGGCCTCACGGGCACTCGCAGCGGCGACCTGGCCGCGGCGGCGGTGCAGGGCGTCGACGCCCTCGAGGCCTACTTCGCCCGATACCTGCCGCAGCTCGCGCTGGCGGCCTTCATCCCGTTGATCGTCGTGGTCTACACCGCGAGCGTCGACCTGACGATCGCGGCGATCCTCCTCGTGACGCTCCCGCTGATCCCCGTCTTCATGGTGCTCATCGGCGTCACCGCCGGAGCCAGGGCCCGCGGTCGGTGGGTCGCACTGACACAGCTGTCAGGGCACTACCTGGACGTGGTCCGGGGGCTCCGGACGCTTCGGGCCCACTGCCGGGCCGATGCCCAGGGCGAGACGATCGCCCGGGTCGGCGAGCGGTACCGCGTGGAGACCATGGGGACGCTTCGGATCGCGTTCCTCTCGGCGCTGGTGCTCGAGCTGTTCGCGATGCTCGGGACGGCGCTCATCGCCGTGACGATCGGGGTCCGCCTCGTGCACGGCGGCCTCGGCCTCGAGGCCGGCCTCGTGATGCTGATCCTCGCGCCCGAGGCCTACGGGCCGCTTCGCGCCCTGGGCGCCCAGTTCCACGCCACCGCCGACGGGCTCGCCGCCGCCGAGCGCATCCACCAGGTGCTCGATCTCCCGCCCGCGCTCCACCGCGCCGAGCGCCCGCGGCGCTCGCTCCCGTCGCCCGCGTCCGCGCCGCTCACGCTGACCGACGTCTCGCTCACCTACCCCGGCCGCACCGCGCCTGCCGTGGCGGGGCTCGACCTCGAGATCGCCCCGGGCGAGCTCGTGGCCGTGCGCGGCCCCAACGGGGCCGGAAAGTCGACCCTGGCCCAATTGATCCTGCGCCTGCTCGACCCCGACACCGGGAGCGTCCGGATCGGCGGGGTCGATCTACGCGACGCGGCCCCGGAGACCTGGTGGTCGATGGTCGCATGGGTGCCCCAGCGGCCGACCCTGTTCGCGGGCACGCTCGCCGAGAACGTCGCCCTCGCCGACCCCGGCGCCCCCGAGTCGGCCATCGACGCGGCCCTGGCACGGGCCGGCCTGTCCGCGCTCACCGCGACGCTCGACGAGGGCATGCACACGCGGGTCGGCGACGGCGGGCGGCCGCTCTCGAGCGGCGAGCGCCAGCGCGTGGCGCTGGCGCGCGCCTTCCTGCGCGACGCGCCGCTGCTCGTCGTCGACGAGCCCACCGCGGGCCTCGACGCCGAGACCGCGGCGGCCATCGACGCCACGCTCGAGGACCGCAGGCCGAACCGGGCCGTGCTCGCCATCGCGCACCGCCCCGGCATCTGGGAGCGCGCGGACCGGGTCGTCGCCATGATCGACGGGCGGGTGGTCGACCCGGTCCACATCGCGCACGCCGCCGAGGTGGGCGCATGAGCGCGCGGTCCTCCTCGATCCTGTGGGCCACGGGGCTCGCGCGCACGGAACGCACCCGGGTGGCCGGCTCGATCGTCCTCGGTGCCGTGTCCATCCTGGCCGCGGTCGGGCTGCTCGCGATGTCGGGGTACCTGATCAGCAAGGCCTCGCTCCAGCCGCCGATCCTCACCCTCACGGTCGCGATCGTCTTCGTCCGGGCCTTCAGCATCATCCGGGCGGTCTCCCGCTACCTGGAGCGACTCCTCTCGCACGACGCCGCGCTCCGGGTGCTCTCGCGGCTCCGGGTCACGCTCTACGAGCGGCTCGTCCCGCTCGTCCCGGGCGGGCTCGGCCGGACGCGGAGCACCGACCTGCTCAGCCGCTTCGTCGCCGACGTCGACGCCCTGCAGCACCTGTTCGTGCGGGCGCTCGGCCCGCCGGCGATCGCGGCCCTCACGATCGCGGCGGCCGGGGTGACCGCATGGCTCCTCGTCCCGGCCGCCGGGCGTCGTGCTGGTCGTCTGCCTCACGGCGGCGGCGTTCGTGCTGCCGGCCCTGTCGGGCCGCCTCGGCGTCAAGGCGGGGCGCCGGCAGGCCGCGGCTCGCGCCGAGCTGACGGGCGAGCTCGTCGAGGCGCTCGAGGGCGCACCCGAGCTCGCGGTCTACGGCCGCGCGGAGGACCGGCTCGCCAGGGTCGCGCGCGCCGACGACGAGCTCGTCGAGGCTCGCCCGTCGCGACGCGCGCCTCGCCGGCGCGACCTCCGGCCTCGGGCTCGCGGCCACCGGGGCCACGATCGCGCTGGTGCTCGTGGCCGCCATCCCGAGCATCGGCGGGTCCGACGACGGGGTGCTCCTCGCGGCGCTCGCCCTGCTGGCGATGGCGGCGTTCGAGGCCATCCTCCCGCTTCCGGTCGCCGCGCAGCACATGAGCGCGACCGCCTCGGCGGCCGAGCGACTCCGCGACGTGACCGAGCGGCCGGTGCCGGTTCCCGAGCCCTCGCCGGCGTCGCCCCTGCCGCCGACCGGGGCGCTCGTGGTCGAGGACCTGACCGTCCTCCACCCGGGCGCGACGGAGGCCGCCGTGGCGCAGGCGACCTTCCGGGTCCGCCCCGGCGAGCGGGTCGCGGTCGTGGGCTCGAGCGGCGCGGGCAAGAGCACCCTGGCGCTCGCGCTCACCCGGCTGATCCCCGTCGCGGCCGGGCGGGCGACGCTCGGCGGGGTCGATCTGGCGACCGCCGCCGGGGACGACGTCCGCACCGCCATCCGACTCGAGGCCGGCGACGGGCACCTCTTCGCCACGAGCCTTCGCGAGAACGTGCGCCTGGCACGACCCGACGCCACCGACCTCGACGTCGACGACGCCCTCGCCCGAGCCGGTCTCGGACCCTGGATCGCGACGCTCCCGGCGGGTCCGGACACCCACGTCGGCGAGGACGGCGCGCTCCTGTCGGGCGGCCAGCGACAGCGCGTGCTGCTGGCGCGGATGCTGCTGGCCGACGCCCGGATCCTGATCCTCGACGAGCCGGCGGCGCATCTCGACCCGGAGGGGGCCGAATCGCTCGTCCGCGACGCGCTGGCCTCGTTGCCCCTCGACGTGGGCGTGCTGCTGATCACGCACAGACTTGTCGGTCTGGACGGGTTCGACCGCATCCTCGTCATGGACCGGGGGCGGATCGTCGAGTCCGGAGCACCGGCCGAGCTCGCGGCCGCCGGGGGCCGGTACGCCGAGTTGTGGCGGCGGGGAGGAAGCTGAGGACCGCGTCCGCGTGGTCGTGTCCACGGGCGTGTGGTTCGCGGAGCGCGTGGTGGTGATGCGCTCGTCGCGGCCTTTGGTGATGAGCCGGCCTGGCGGGTCCTCGGGGCGTGCTGAGACTGGCGGGGTTCTGGGGGCCTACCCGCCACGTCGGGAAACGGGTCGGGTCAATCCCAGTCGTTGCGGATCCTCGGCTCAAGCGGTCCGGCGCGAGGCGCCGCACCCCTTCGCCTCGGGTCGGCATTGCCCCTCACCCGGACGGTCCACCGGGACGCGGCCGAGGTGGTCTCGTTCATCGAGGGGTTCTGCCCGCGTCCCGGCGGCTGCGTCCTCTCGCGCCGATGCGCTCGAACCCGCTCCGCTTGTCGCGGAGCGCGTTTCTGCGCGCGCGCTCACGGTCGCACTGGGGGTCGGGCAGGCGGAGTTTCTCCCCGTCCTTTGTGGAATCCATCAACTCGTCCTCCGTGGTCGCGCCCGTGGTCATGTGGGCGGGCCGACGGGCCGTCCAAGGTCCGGGTGTCGGCCGGAGGCCGTCCCCGGGCCGGCATGTCCATGGGCGTGTGGTTCGCGGCGCGCGTGGTGGTGATCGTCGAGTACTCGGCGCGCCTTTGGACGAGGCGGGCTGTCGGGTCCTCGGGGCGCGCTGAGATGTGGCGGGGTTCTCGGGGCCTGCCCGGTCACGTGGCGGGAAACAGGGCGGGTCAATCCCACTCGCTGCGGATCCTCGGCGAAGGAGTCCGGCGCGAGGCGCCGCACCCCTTCGCCTCGGGTGGGTGTGCCCCACACCGGACGGTCCACCGGGACGCGACGGCGGTGGTCGCGACCGTCGAGCGGCGTGCTCCGCGTCCCGGCGGCTGCGTCCTCTCGGCCTGACTCCGCTCGAACGTCCTCCGCTGACGCGGAGGACGTTCTGCGCGGGGCCTCACGGTGCCCAGTCGGGGTGGCGGCGCGATGCGCTCGAACCCGCTCCGCTCGTCGCGGAGCGCGTTCTGCGAACGGCCTCACTACGATCCTTGGGATGTCGGGCTCACGCGGCACCGCCACCTCGCCGCTCCTGGCGACCGCCGTCATCTGCGCCGCCGGCGTCGCGGGCCTCTATCTGCTGGCGGTGCGCACCACGCTCGGCCAGGAGTACGACGACCGCGGCCTCGGCACGCTGGACCGGGCCGCGAGTCCGATCGCCTACGAGGCGACCGAGGAACTCCTTCGCACGATCGAGGTCTCCTCGCTCGCGCTGCTCGGCCTCGCGATCATCGCCCTGGCCCTCCTGCGCGGGCGTGTGGCGCTGGCCGTCGCCGCGGGCGTCACGATCGTGGGCGCGAACGTCACGACACAGATCCTCAAGCGCGGCCTCGATCGCCCCCCGCTCGACGGCGACCTCGCGACGAACAGCTTTCCGAGCGGACACGTGACCGTCGCAACGTCCCTCGCCCTGGCGCTCGTGCTCGTCGCGTCGAGCCCGATCCGCCCCATCGCGGCGGTCGTCGGCGGCATCTACGCGGCCGCGATCGGTGCCGCCGTGCTGCTGCTCGCCTGGCACCGGCCGAGTGACGTGATCGGCGCCTACCTGGTCGCCGCCGGATGGTGCGCGCTCGCCGCGGCGGCCGCGGCGCGAGCCGAACCGGGTCCGCGGCGGGCGATCTCGGCCCGGACCGAGCGCGCGACCACGGCCGTCGCCGGACTGCTCGCCATCGCCTTCCTCGCGATCGGGACCGTCGCGCTCACACGACGGGTCGACCTGCTCCAGATCGCCGAGGATCGGACGGCGCTCGCCGCCGGGGTCGCGGCGGCGGGGGTCGGGGCCGCCGCGACGCTCATCGGCATGACCACCCTGCTGATCCGAAGCCGGGTCGGAGAGCCGCCGGGCGCCGGAGCCTGACCCCTCCTCCGCAACCTCGCTGTCGCAGGCCGCCCCGCACGAGGCGGCGCCGGACGACAGCGGCTAGGTTCTCGGCATGAGAGTCGGAATCCTCACCGGGGGCGGCGACTGCCCCGGACTCAACGCGGTCATCCGTGGCGTCGTGACGGTCGGAGCGACCCACGGCCACGAGACGATCGGCCTGCTTCGCGGCTGGAAGGGCCTTCTCGAGCGCGACACGCGCCCGCTCTCCCCCGCGGACGTCGCCGGGATCCTCGCCGAGGGCGGGACGATCCTCAGGAGCTCGCGGACGAACCCCTACAAGGACGAGGGCGGACCCGCCGAGTGCGCGGCCGCGATGAAGGACCTGGGCCTCGACGCGCTCGTCGCGATCGGCGGCGAGGACACGCTGGGCGTCGCGGGGAAGCTGCACGCCGACCTCGGCCTTCCGACCATCGGCGTCCCGAAGACGATCGACAACGACCTCTCCGGCACCGACTACACGTTCGGGTTCTGGACCGCCGTCCAGATCGCCTCGGACGCCATCGACCGGCTGCGGACGACCGCCGCCTCGCACGACCGGGTCATGGTCGTCGAGGTCATGGGACGCCACTCCGGCTGGATCGCGATCGAGGCCGGCATCGCGGGCGGCGCGGACGCCATCCTGATCCCCGAGCAGCCGGTCGACGTCGACGAGATCGTCGCCGGGCTCGGACGGCTGCACGCGGCCGGCCGCGACCACGCGATCATCGTCGTCAGCGAGGGCGTCGAGATCGGTGGCGGCGACGAGGGCGAGGTCGACGAGTTCGGCCACAAGCAGCTGGCCAAGGTTGGCGTCGGCGAGGCGCTGGCGGACATGCTCAAGGCGCGGACCGGCGCGGACACCCGCGCGACGGTGCTCGGGCACGTCCAGCGCGGCGGGACGCCGATCGCCTACGACCGGGTCCTCGCCACCCGCTACGGGACGCACGCCGCCCAGCTCGTCCAGGCGCGCGAGTTCGGCCGGATGGTGGCGCTGCGTGGGGATGCGATCGTCGGCATCCCGCTCTCGGAGGCGATCTCGGAGCTCAAGCTGGTTCCACCGGAGCTGTACGAGGTGGCCTCGGGCTTCTTCGCATAGGGGCGCTCGGCCGGGTCACGGCGCGACCGCGGGCCCCTTCGGGGGCCCGTGTCCGAGGGCGCACGCCGGTGTCCGGGCGACGCCTGACACCGGTGCTACCCTCCCCGACCGATGTCCAAGACGCTGATCATCTGCGAGAAGCCGTCGGTCGCCGGCGACGTCGCCAAGGCCCTCTACGGCACCAAGGCCAAGAAGGTCGGCGACCACTACGAGGCCGACGACGCGGTCATCGCCTTCGCGGTCGGCCATCTGGTCGAGCAGGTCGATCCGGACGCGTACGACCAGCGCTTCAAGACCTGGCGCTACGACGACCTCCCGATCATCCCCGATGAGTTCCGGTACCAGGCGCGGGATCCGAGGGCGTCGAAGCAGCTCAAGTCGCTCCATCAGCTGATGGGCCGCGCGGATGTGACAGAGATCGTGAACGCGTGCGACGCCGGGCGCGAGGGCGAGCTCATCTTCAAGCTCATCCTCCAGACCGCCCCGGCCAAGGCCCGCGCCAAGCCGGTGCGCCGGGCCTGGTTCAGCTCGATGACCTCCAAGGCCATCCGCGACGCCTTCGAGCGACTGCGCGACGACGACACCATGCGCCCGCTCGAGCAGGCCGCCCGCGCCCGCAGCGAGGCGGACTGGCTGGTCGGCATGAACGCCACCCGCGCCGCCACCACCCGCGCCGGCTCCGTGCGGAAGGTCCTCTCGCTCGGCCGCGTCCAGACGCCGACCCTCGCGCTCATCGCCCGCCGGGACGCCGAGATCGCCGCGTTCGTCCCCGAGGACTACTGGGAGGTCGACGCCCGGTTCGACACGGGCTCGGCCGAGTACGCGGGCCAGTGGCACGAGGGCTCCAAGACCCGGATCGGCTCCGCCGAGGCGGCGGAGGCCATCGCCGCGGCGACCCGCGACGGCCAGGGGGTCGTCGAGAAGGTCGAGACGAGCCCGCAGACCGAGCACGCGCCGCTCCTGTACGACCTCACCACACTCCAGCGCGAGGCCAACCAGCGGCACGGCTTCTCGGCCCAGCGCACGCTCTCCGCCGCGCAGGGGCTGTACGACCAGCACAAGCTGCTGACCTACCCGCGCACCAACTCACGGTTCCTGTCCGGCGACATGGTCGGCCAGCTCCGGCCCACGCTCAAGGTCGTCGGCGCCGCGGACACCGCCTACGCGGATGCGGCGCGCCAGGCGCTGGCGGTCGAGAAGCTGCCGCTCAACCGCGTCGTCAACGACGCGAAGGTCGGCGATCACCACGCGATCATCCCGACCGACGGCGATCACGACCTGGCTCGGCTCTCGCGCGACGAGCGACGCGTCTACGACCTGGTCGCCCGGCGGTTCATGGCCGTGTTCCTTCCCGCGGCGCGTTTCGAGCGCACCGTCGTCGAGACGCGCGTCGACGCGCACCTGTTCCGCAGCCGCGGACGGGTCATGCTCGAGGCCGGGTGGCGGGCCGCCTACGGCGAGCGGGTGGACGCGCCACCGACCGCGGCCGAGCAGGACGGGTCGGGCGAGGAGCAGGGCACGAACGACGACCGCAGGCTGCCCCCGCTCGAGGTCGGTCAGGCCGTCCGATGCGCCGAGGTCACCGCGGTCGCCAAGCAGACGAAGCCTCCGGCGCGGTTCTCGGACGCCTCGCTGCTGCGGGCCATGGAGACCGCCGGCAAGCTCGTCGACGACGACGAGGCGGCCGAGGCGATGAAGGACGCCGGGCTCGGCACACCCGCGACGCGGGCGGCGACGATCGAGCGACTGATCGACGCCGGGTACCTCGAGCGCGAGGGCCGCCAGCTGCGGGCGACCGACAAGGGGATCGGTCTGATCGCGATGCTCGGCGACCACGCGCTGACGAGCCCGACCCTCACGGGACGCTGGGAGCAGCGCCTGAACCGGATCGAGCGGGGCGAGGAGGACGGACCCGGTTTCCGGCAGGAGATCGAGGGGTTCACGCGCGAGGTCGTGGGGTGGTTCGCGGACAAGGACCGCGAGGACCTCAAGGTCAAGCGCACGCCGATCGCCCCGTGCCCGATGGCCGACTGCGAGGGCGAGATCGTCGAGTACCCCAAGAGCTACGGGTGCACGAGCTACCACGGCAAGGACGACCCCGGCTGCGGGTACACGCTCTGGAAGCAGCACGCGGGCAAGACGCTCACGCGCGAGGAGGCGCTCGAGCACATCGCGGCGGGGCGCCAGAGCTCCGACCTGGAAGAGGACCGCGAGGTGATCGGCACGTGCCCCACCGACGGGTGTGGCGGCCAGATCATCGAGCGCCAGCGAAGCTACGGGTGCACGAGCTGGAAGAGCCGAAACGACCCCGGGTGCGGCTACGTGATCTGGAAGCGGGTCCGCGGCCAGAAGGGCGAGGTCGACGTCGAGACGGCCCGCGCCATGGTCGCCAAGGGTGAGACCAACGCCGCGCCGGCGCCCTCGCGCGATCCCCTCGGATCCTGCCCGACGCCCGGATGCAAGGGCGAGATCATCGAGCGCGGCAAGAGCTACGGCTGCACCAGCTGGAAGAGCCGAAAGAACTCGGGGTGCGGATACGTCATCTGGAAGACCAAGCGCGGCGAGACCGAGCCCGTGACCCGCGAACAGGCCGTCGCCCGGATCGACGAGGACCGCGCCCGCCTCGCTGCGGAAGCGGGCGCCGAGGGCGCCCCCCCGGGTGGCGACACCGCGACGGCCGCGCCGAAGAAGAAGGCGCCTCGGCGCAAGAAGGTCGCGAGCACCACGGGCTGACGCCCCCGGCCGTCCCCGGCCGCCACAGGCGGCGACGGGGACGCCGGTCCTCACGCGCGGGGGTCGGGCCGCCTACCCCTCGTTCGGAAAGCTCTGCACCCTGATGACGAGCCGTCCCGGCGTGCCCTGATCGCCGGGGTACGAGACCTTGACCACGTAGCGCCCGCGCACCACCTGCGTGCTCAGGATGCGAGCGACCCCCGCGTTGCCGCCGGAGATCGTGGCGAAGCCCTGGAAGACCTGCCGGCCCGACGGCGGCACGACGGTGAACGTCTGGAAGTCGGTGAACTGACGGGTCCGCGACGCGCCCACGCGGACCACCGGTCCGGTCCGCCCGATCCGATACGTGCTCGCGCGGCGGGCCTGGATGCGGCTCCTCGGGACGGTCGTGGTGGCGACCTGGAGGTCGGCCGACCTGGCGTCACCGGGGGTGGCCGCCGGCATCGAGGCCGAGTTGGATGCGCTGGTGGCCGTGGCCGCGAGGGCGCCGGTGGCGACGAGCGCTGCGGCGCCGTACTTGATGCGGGCGCGCGTGATCATGGTGGGTCCTCTCGCCTGGGGAGACGCCGGCGGTGGCCGGCACGGCGGAGACATCGGCCGATCCTCGCCACCATCCCTGCGCTCGCGGCCGCAGCCCGCGCGATCCCGGGGGCGGCGGCGGGCCGCTACCGCCACGGACGGCGCCGATCGTGCCGGCACCGGTCGCGGCACCCGGCCCCCGGGCGGGGCCGCACCGGTCAGCGTCTGGCGATCACGACCATGTAGGGGCTCGTCGCGCGAAAGCCCTCGTCGGCCTCGTTGCCCGCGTCGAGCGCCTCGATGCTCCGCGCCCGCACGAGCTCCCAGTCGGCCGGCGAGATGACGCGCCGCACCGCGCGCCAGATGGGGTGGTAGCGCTCCTGCTGGGCGAACCACTCCGCCGAGGATGCCGCCTCGAAGGCGACCGCGCCCTCGGTGAACTCGATCGACGCGGCGCCCGCGCCGTCGAGCAGCTCGCGGACCCACTCGGGATCGTCCCAGCCGGGAGGCGGCCCCTCTCGGCCCGGGACCGCGTCCTGCAGGATCTGCCCCGCGACGGCGACCGCGCCCTCGGGGCGCCAGTTGGTGATCCCCACGACGCCGCCGGCGCGCGTCACGCGAAACATCTCGTTCACCGCGGGGACGGGGTCGGCGAAGATCACCCCGAACACGCTGATGGTCGCGTCGAAGGCGCCGTCGGCGACGGGCAGTCGCTCGGCCTCCTGCACGAGGAAGCTCGCCGAGAGACCCGCGGCGTCGGCCCGGGCCTGGGCCTGGGCGACGAGCCCCTCGGCGGCGTCGACGCCCGTGGCCACGGCGCCGCGGGCGGCCGCGGCGAGCGTCGCGTTGCCGTTCCCGCACCCGACGTCCAGGACACGATGCCCGACGGCGATGCCGGCGGCCTCCAGCAGGGCGTCGGCCGCGGGCGCCAGCACCGTCGCCGTGCGCGCGTAGTCCCCGTCGGCCCAGTCGATCCTCACGCGGCGTAGTCTGGCATCTGGTGGCCCGCCACGACGCCGAGTCGGCCGGGATCGAGCCGCCCAGACGGGTTCACCGCCGGCGCCGCCGGCGCCGGACTCCGTCTCCGACACTTCAAGGAGGAGCGACGTGGACGCACTGAAGGCCATCCGGCACCGA
The DNA here is from genome assembly GCA_963698665.1 of Miltoncostaeaceae bacterium. Lineage (GTDB taxonomy): Bacteria > Actinomycetota > Thermoleophilia > Miltoncostaeales > Miltoncostaeaceae > CALNYH01. The sequence goes on from CAVORO010000001.1 coordinate 25,635, forward strand.
CGGACGGTCCGCACGTACACCGACCGCCCGGTGCTCGACGAGGACCTGGACCGGTTGCTGCGACTGGCGCTCTTGGCACCCACGGGTGGCATGGCGCAGGCCTGGGGCCTCGTGGTGATCCGAGACCCCGAGCGGCGCGCCAAGATGGCCCAGATCGTCATGGACGGCGGCGCCGAGTACTTCCGCGTGGCGCGACCGCCCGCCGAGGGCACGACGCCCGAGGAGCACGCCAAGTGGGCGCGCGGGTACGCGGACACGGTGCTCGCCAGCTACCCGAAGGTGCCGGTGTGGATCGTCGGTCTGCTGGTGCCGCGCCACCTGTACCCGGAGGACTGGCGCGCGTGGGAGCGCGACGCCGATCTGGAGTCGCTCGCCTTCGCGATGGAGAACCTGTTCGTCGCGGCCCGCGCGATGGATCTGGGGACGGCGCCAACGAGCTTCCACATGTTCGCCGAGGCGGCGCTCCGGGACATGCTCGAGCTCCCAGAGGGCGTCGAGGCGCCGCTGGTCACCCCGCTCGGGTATCCCGAGGAGTTCCCGGTCGGCCTCCCGCCCGCGATGGCCAAGCGCAGGCGCCCCTGGCGCACGCTGGTCCACGACGAGCGCTACGGCGCCACTCGGGCCTGACCTACGGCGTGTCCCGCACCGATCCGGCGGCGGCGAGGGCGCCGTCGTCGGATCGGGGCGGGAGTCCTCCCACGACGTCGGCCAGTGCCCGTACCGCCACCGGCCAGAACTGGGCGCCCGCGCAGTCGCGCATCTCGGTGAGCGCCTCGCCGCAGGTGACCGCCGGCCGGTAGACCCGGCCGGCGGTCATCGCGTCCCAGGCGTCCGCGACGGCCATCAGCCGCGCCTCGGGCGGGATCCGCTCACCGAGGAGGCCGTCGGGGTATCCGAGGCCGTCCCACCGCTCATGGTGGGCCCGCACCCATCGCCCCTGCTCGGGTGAGAGGACCTCGGCGACGATCGCCGCGCCGACCTCCGCGTGCCGGCGCATGTCCGCGCGCTCGCCCTCGTCGAGCGGACCCTCCTTGGCGAGGACCTCCTGACGGATCGCGAGCTTTCCCACGTCGTGCAGGAGCGCCGCCGCGCGAAGGCGGGCGAGGCGCTCGCGGCGCCAGCCGAGCGCCGCGCCGAGCCGCACGCACAGGTCCGCGACGCGCGCGGAGTGGCGATCGATCTGGGGGTCCTTCGTGGTGATCGCCATCACCAGGGCACGCATCGCAGGGTCGGCCTCCGGCGTCGAGGCCGGCTCGGAGGCCGGCGCGAGGCGCAGGCCGACACCGAGTCGCTTCGCGTCGGCGAGCGCGAGCTCGGATGCGCGATGGAGGGCGCTCGCCCCGTCGCCGACCGCCGACTCCGCGGCGGCGACGCCGATCGAGATCGGCAGACCGCCCCAGCCGGGGATCTCGATGGCACCGAGATCGCGGTGCGCCACGCCGACCGACGTCATCGCCTCGTCCGGGCCGGCGCCCCGGCAGCAACCATGCGAATCCGCCGCCGCCGATGCGCGCGAGCGCGTCGGCGGGTCCGGCGGCCGCCCTGAGACGCCGGGCCGCCTCCACGATCGCGCGGTCGGCGACCGCCGTCCCGACCGTGGTGTTGATCCGCACCAGGCCGTCGATGTCGAGCGCGGCCACCGCGAGGCGCACGCCGCGGTCGCCCTCGGCCCTGAGCGCGTGCTGGAAGCCCTCCCGGTCGCGCAGCCCCGTGAGCGGGATCGGCACCCGATCCAGCCGGTCCCGCCCCCATGCGTGCCGCCGAATCCCACGCGCACCCGGAGGGCGGCCTCGCCCGGGGCGTGAGGGACCACGAGACAGTCGTCGCATCCGTCGAGGAGCGCACGCGCGATCACGTCCGACGCGCCCGAGTCGACGAGGGCGACGATCCATGGCCCGCCGCCCTCGGGGCGGCGCTCGGCGGTCCGCCACGGATCGCGGGTCAGGACGACGTCCCATCCGGTGCCGGCGAGGTCGGCGGCCGCACGGTCGCGGGCGCGGTGCGGGCGCAGGCCGGCGGCCACCAGTTCGGCCGCGACACGACGGCGCTCAGCCGGGTCCGGCGTCACCACGAGGACGCGCGGGTCGGTCTTGTCGGAAGACGTCACACATCTCCTGTCGACGTCCGGGGCACGGAGTTGAGACGGAGACGTCGCGAGGCCTTGCGCGATCGGCGTGCGTGATCGAACATATGTTCCCTTCACGCCCCTCCCACTTTCCGGAGCCGCCGTGGTCATCGCCGCCGACATCCCCCGTTTCCCGCTGCTCGTCGCGCTCCGTCGTGCCCGGCGGCCGGCCGACCACCCGATCGCGCTCGGCCCCCAGCCGGGCGCCCCGCAGGTGATCGGGCTGTGCACCCCGGCGGCGGAGGCCGAGGGGGTACGGCCCGGCCTTCGGCTCGGAGAGGCGCTCGCCCGATGCCCGTCGCTCGAGCTGGTCGGCGCGGATCCGGACGCGACCGCGGATGCCGCCGAGGCGGTGATCGCACGCCTCGAGGGACTCGGCGCGGCGGTCGAGCCCGGGCCCGCGGGCCTGGCGTGGTTCGTCGCCGACGGACTCATCCGCCTGTACGGCGGCCTGGAGGGCGTGCTCGGGCGGGCGTGGGCGGCCCTGCCGGTGGGGGCCGGCGGGCGGCTCGGGGTGGCGCCCTCGCGTTTTGCCGCCACGCAGGCCGCGCGGGCGACGGCCGACGGTCGCAGGGCGAACGTCGTCACGGATCCCGGGGCCGTCGCCGCCCTCCTGGCCCCGTTGCCGGTGGATCTGCTGGCGCACGGGGGCGACGTCCCGCCCCAGGTGGTCGCGGCCATGGCGGATCTCGGGATCGACACGCTCGGGCGACTCGCCGCCCTCACCCGCGCGGATCTGCGCGGTCGGCTCGGGCCCGCGGGCGAGGCGGCATGGCGGCTTGCGCGCGGAGAGGAGACGCGGTCCGTCCGGCCACGGATGCCGCCGCAGCCCCTCGAGGCGCGATTCGACTTCCCCGACGAGATCGGCGCCCGCTCGGCGCTGGACGCCGCCGCACGACTCCTGGTCGAGGAGATCGCCGGGCGGGCGCGAGCGGAGGGGTGCGCGCTGCGCACGCTGACCCTCAGCGCCCGGCTCGCCGACGGCGGGTCGTGGTCGCGTGAGCTGCGTCTGCGCGAGGCCACCGCCGACCCGCGGCGCCTGCTCGTGGTCGCGATCCCCGCGCTCTTGGAGGTGGAGGGGCCGGTCGAGTCGCTCACCGTGCGCGGCGACGCGACCGGATCGCTTTCGGGCCGGCAGCTCTCGCTGGTGCGGACGCCGGCCGACGAACGCGCCGGACGCGCCCGCGAGGCCGCCCGGCAGGTGGGCGCGACGCTCGGACCCGACGTGGTCCTGCGCGCGGTCGAGCTCGAGCCATGGTCCCGTCTTCCGGAGCGACGGTGGGCACTGGTCCCCTTCGAGCGGTAGGAGCCGTCGACGCGCCGTCCGCGGTCAGGATGGTCACGACACCGGCCGGGACCCCCCACGCCATCGTGTCCGGTGGCCGGCGTCGGCTGGTGATCGCGATCCGCGACGACTGGCTGGTCCAGGATCGATGGTGGACGGACACCCCCGTCGATCGCCACTACCACGAGCTGGTCGTCGAGCCCGGTCGCCTGATGACCGTCTACCGGGACGCCCGCACCGGCACCTGGTTCGCACACTTCTAGGTGGGGCGTTCGAGAACACCGGCAAGCGCACGCCAGCCCGACTCCCCGTGCGACCGTGAGGCCCGCGCAGAACGTCCTCCGCGAGCGGAGGACGTTCGACGGCCGAGAGGACGCAGCCGCCGGGACGCGGCGCAGACCGCTCGACGAACGAGACCACCGTCGTCGCGTCCCGGTGGACCGTCCGGTCAGGGGCACACCCACCCGAGGCGAAGGGAGTCGGCCCCCCGGGCCGACTCGCTGCGCCGAGGATCCGCAACGAGTGGGATCGGCAGCGCTGTTTCTCGCTACGTGACGGGCAGGCACCGACGCACCCCGCCGACCTTGAGCGCGACCGAGGACAGGCTAGCCCGCCCGTCGCGGGGAGCGCCGAGCCCCGACGATCCACCACCACGCGCTCCGCGAACACACGCCCATGGACATGCCGGCCCGGGGACGGCCGTCGGCCGACACCCGGACCGTGGACGGCCCGTCGGCCCGACCACATGACCACGGGCGCGACCACGAAGGACGAGTTGATGGATTTCGACCAGGACGGGGAGAGAGCACGCCCAGCCCGACTCCCCGTGCGACCGTGAGGCCGTTCGCAGAACGCGCTCCGCGGTAGCGGAGCGGGTTCGAGAACACTGGGCCGAGAGGACGCAGCCGCCGGGCGCGGAGCACACCTCGTCGATTCCCGCGCCCACCGTCGTCGCGTCCCGGTGGACCGTCCGGGTGAGGGGCAACGCCGACCCGAGGCGAAGGGGTGCGGCGCCTCGCGCCGGACGCCTTCGCCGAGGATCCGCAGCGATTGGGATTGGAGCGCGCTGTTTCTCGCCAGGTGACCGGGGAGGCCCCGAGAACCCCGCCACCTTGAGCGCGCCCCGAGGACCCGCCGGCCCACTCCGTCCGAGGAGCGCGGGCGATCGTCGATCCTGCGCCCGACGATCGCCCGTGGACCCCAGCCCCACGCCGGGTGGCGCGGTCGTGCGTCGCGCCTACGGGGTCGTCGACCCCCCGGTCTCCGGCGGCTGGGTCACCGTCTCGGGCGGCGCGGTCACCGTCTCGGCCGGACGCGTGATGATCTCCGGGCGCGTCACGGTCTCGGCGGGCGCGGTGACGGTGGTCGGCGTGGTCTCGGTGCCACCGTCGTCGTCCCGCAGGGCGACGAACGCGACCGCCGCGACGGCGGCGATGAGCGCGAGCGCGGCCAGCACGGCGATCCACGCCGTGCCGCCCCTGCGCTGCGGGGGCGCCTGCTGGGTGACGCCGGCGGCCGTGACGATGCCGAGCGCCCGGTCGCGCAGGACGCCGGGGGGCGGCGGGTTCTCGCGCCCTTCGCGGAGCGCGTCGCCGACGACGCGGTCCACGGCACGCGCATCGACGTCCTCCAAGACCTCGAAGTAGACGTCGGAGGTCGCCGGGTCCTGGCCGAACTCCGGCCATGCGGCCGCGATCCGGCGCGCGATCGGGTCCCATTCCTCTCTGCGCATCCTGATCCTTTCGTCGGGGCGCCGAGGATACGGACCGGGCCAGACGCCGCGAGGCGGCGACGTTCGCGCACCGGTGGCCACCGATCCGTCACCGTCACCGCTTGATCCGTGTCCATGTGTGATCGAACATGTGTTCGTGAACGATCGCCGCCCATCTCCCGAGTACGTCGAGCTCCACTGCCACTCCGCGTTCAGCTTCCTCGACGGCGCCTCCGCGCCGGAGGAGCTGGCCGCCGGCGCCGCCGAGCTCGGACACCGGGCCCTCGCCCTCACCGATCACGACGGGCTCTGCGGGTCGCTCGCCTTCGCGCAGGCCGCGAGGGATCTGGGTGTCCGCCCGATCACCGGCGCGGAGCTGACGCTCGAGGACGGGTCCCATCTGACGCTGTTGGCGGCAACCGCGCGCGGATACGCGAACCTGTGCCGGCTGATCACCGTTGCCCACGCGCGGACGCGCCCGCCGCCGGACCGCTCGGCACGCCCACCCGCGCTCCCCCGCGAGGCCCTCGCCGAGCACGCGGAGGGGCTCGTCTGCCTCACCGGCTGCGCCGAGCGAGGCCTTCTCCCCCGTCTGGTGGCGGCAGGACGACGCGCCGAGGCCGAACAGGCGGCTCGGGCACTCGTGCGCGACCTGGGCGCACAGAACGTCTACGTCGAGCTCCAGCGGCCACGCACCCGGGGCGATCGGGGGCTCGCGCGCGCGCTCACCCAGCTGGCGGAGGTGCTCGGGCTGCCGGTGGTCGCCACCGGCAACGTGCACGCCCACCATTCCCGGCGCGCCTTCCTGCAGGACGCGTTCGTCGCGATCGCCACCCGCGCCACCCTTGACGGCAGCGAGGCCGCGCGGCGCGGCAATCGTGAGGCCGTGCTCCGTTCGCCCGCCGAGATGGCCGACCGGTTCGCCGACCACCCCGAGGCCGTCGCCGAGACGGTCCGCCTGGCGGAGCGGCTGGAGTTCGACCTGACCCGTGACCTCGGATACCGGTTCCCCGACTTCGCGTCGGGAGGCCCCGGCGAGCATGCCGACGCGGTCCTGGCACGGATCTGCATCCACCAGCTCGGCGCCCGGTACCCGAACGCCGGAAAGCGCGCCGCCGCACGGGCACGCCTCGACGAGGAGCTCGCGCTCATCGCGCACCACGGACTCGCGGGATTCTTCCTGCTCCACCGCGATCTGCTGGAGCTCGCACGCGAGGTGGCGCTCCAGGTCAGGCCCGCCGGCTCGGCCCGGCGCTGGTTGCCGCCCGGGACGAGGACGCGGCTCGTCGGTGGGGTCGATCGTCTGCTTCCTGACGGGTCTCTCCCATGTCGACCCGGTTCGCAACGACCTCTTCCTCGGCCGATTCCTCAGCCGTGACATGGTGTCGGTGCCCGACATCGACCTGGACTTCCCGCGCGATGTGCGGGAGCGGCTGATCGAGGAGGTGATCCGCCGCTACGGGGCCGAGCGCGCGGCGCTGGTGGCGGCGTTCCCGACCTTTCGCATCCGCATGGCGGTGCGCGAGCTCGGGGGCGCGCTCGCGCTTCCGAGCGCCGACATCGAGCGCCTCTCGCGGCTCGCGGACGGCTGGTCGAGCGCGGAGGCGCTCGAGGAGGAGCTTCGACGGCTCCCGGACGGAGGCGACAAGCTGCGCTCGCGGCGCTGGCGGGCACTCGCGTATCTGGCCCGCGAGGCCGCCGGCCTCCCGCGGCACCTCTCGCAACACTCGGGCGGGATGATCGTGAGCGCGCGACCGCTGGTCGAGATGGTCCCGGTCGTGCCCGCCGCCTTCCCGGGCCGCCAGATCTGCCAGTGGGACAAGGACTCCTGCGCCGATGCGGGCTTCGTGAAGATCGACCTGCTCGGTCTGGGCATGCTCTCCGCGGTCGAGGAGTGCGTCGACCTCGTGGCGCGCACCTCGGGCACGAGCGTCGATCTCTCTCGTGTCCCGCTCGACGACGCGGACGTCTACGAGGAGATCCAGCACGCCGACACGGTCGGGGTCTTCCAGATCGAGAGCCGCGCCCAGATGCAGAGCCTGCTGCAGACGCGGCCGGAGAACATCGACGATCTGACCGTCCAGGTGGCGCTGATCAGGCCGGGGCCCGTGGTCGGGGGCGCGGTCCACCCCTATGTCGCGCACCGCCGGGCCCGGCGCGCCGACCCGGAGTTCGAGCCCCCCTACGACCATCCGCTCCTGGAGGCGCCGCTCCGCGAGACCCTCGGGGTGATCGTCTTCCAGGAGCAGGTGCTCGAGGTCGCGATGGCGCTCGCGGGCTTCTCCACCGGGCAGGCCGAATCGCTGCGGCGGGCGATGAGCCGCAAGCGCAGTCGCGAGGCCATGCTCGCGCTCTGGCAGGACTTCCTCGCCGGCGCACGGCGCAACGGCGTCGACGACGAGACGACGGTCACGGTCTTCAAGAAGCTCATCGGCTTCTCGGAGTTCGGCTTTCCGAAGGCCCACGCGGCGGCGTTCGCGCTGCTCGCGTACCAGAGCGCGTGGCTGCGCAGACACCACCCCACCGAGTTTCTCGCGGCGCTGATGAACGCCCAGCCGATGGGCTTCTACCCGCCCGCGAGCCTCGTTCGCGACGCGCAGCGGCGCGGGGTCAGGGTGCTCCCGCCCTGCGCGAACCGCTCCGAGGCGATCTGCGACGTCCACGGCGGCGCGGTGCGGGTCGGCTTGGGCTACATCCGCGACGTCCGCCGGGACGCGGCGGAACGACTCGTGGCCGAGCGCCGGGCGGACGGCCCGTTCCGCGACCTGGCCGACCTGGCGAGCCGGACGGACCTGCGGGTCGAGCAGATCGCCCAACTCGTGCGCGCGGGAGCATGCGACGACTTCGACCGCCCGCGACGCCGGATGCTCTGGGAGCTCGGACTCCTTGCCCGACCTCATGCGATCCGCGGCGCCGGCCGACAACTCGCCCTGGCCATCGAGCCCACCCCGGCACCGGAGCTCCCGGAGCAGGACCTGATCGAGCGGACCCTGGCCGACTACGAGACGACCGGGCTCTCGACCGGATGGCATCTGGTCGCACTGATGCGCCGGCGGCTTCCGAAGGAGGCGGTCACCACGGCGAGCCTCTCCGAGATGGCCCACGGCACCGCGGTCTGCGTGGCGGGGCTGGTGGTCGCCCGCCAGCGCCCGGCGACGGCCAAGGGGATCGTCTTCATGCTGCTCGAGGACGAGACCGGCACGGTCAACGTGGTCGTCAAACCCGACGTCTATGAGCGACACCGGGCCATCGCCCGCGCGGACCCGCTGCTGATCGCCTGGGGGCGGCTCGAGCGACGCGAGCGGAACCTCAACCTGGTCGCCACACGACTGGATCGGGTGGAGGCGCGTCGTGCCGACGTGCCCACCGAGGAGGAGCTCCTGGCCATGCACCGCATGCGGGCGGCGGCACCTCCGGGCCAGCATTTCGGCCGGGGTCGACGATGACCCCGTCAGGCGCGGGTGGCGACGACCTCCAGATACGTGCCGGGCGCCGACACCGCGCCGTCGTCCCGTCGATTCCAGCGCCGCACCATGTCCGCGAGATCGCCCTGGAGCGCCTCACGCGCCGCCCTGGTCGAGGGCCTCGAGCGTCACCTTGACGGGCCCGAAGTTGCCTCCGTGGAACGCCCCGAACGACTCGGGTGTGCGATAGCGGAAGACGTGTGCGCGCTCGGCGACCTCGATCCGGTCCACACCGCCACCGAGGAGCGCATCGAGCCGCGCCCGGGTCCCCCAGGCGGTCGGCGGGTGCGGCGCGGGCGACGGCGTGCGCGTGCCGGGCGAGGATGCCGAACATCTCCCCCACCATTCCGTCCGGAGTCCACGCCGCAAGACCGATTCGGCCCCCCGGCCGGCACACGCGCAAGAGCTCGGCGGCCGCCCGCTCCTGGTCGGGGGCGAACATCACGCCGAACACCGAGACGACCGCGTCGAACGACGCGTCCTTGAACGGCAGCGCTCCGGCGTCGGCCTCGCGGAACTCGATTGCGAACCGATCACCCTCCGCCCGCGCACGAGCCGACCGCAGGAGGCCCACGGCGAAATCGATGCCCACGACCTCGCAGTCACCCCGCGCGGCCGCGATGGCGGCGTTCCCGGTCCCGGTCGCGATGTCGAGCACCCTCGCGCCGCCGGCCAGGTCCATCCGGTCGATCAGCCGCTCGGCGACCGGAACGATCTTGGCCCCGACGGCGGCGTAGTCGCCCGCGTCCCACATCTCGGCCGCTCGCGCGGCCGCCTCGTCCCGCGCACTCTCGGCGCCACCTCGCCCTCGCCGACACGACCCTCGCGCGACGGTACACCCTCGACCGGCTCCGCACGGCTCCCGTGCCGGGCCGCGGGCGCGGCCCGCTCGGCGACGCTCACGGCCCGGGAGCGGCGCGGAGCGGCAGGCCGGCGCACCGCCCGCCACCGGCGAGACGCGAGTGCGCACTCCGCGCGAGCCCCGACAGGAACGAGGACGTCGCCGCGGGGGTCACCTCGGTCCCGCTCCAGGCCATCCCGACCACGACGATCGGACCGGTGCGCGCGTCGACGATGCCCGCATCGTGTCCGACCTGGGTCGTGAACCCGGATTTGTGCATCACCGGGACCCCGGGCCGCACGCCGGCGACCAGCCTGCTCCGGTCGGCCACGCGAAGGAGCCGGTCGGCGTCTCGCCGCCCGCGTCGGCGGGTCCGATCCCCACCCGCCGCGGACCCCTCGCCCGGCGGTGGACCGCGACATGAGCTGCGCCGGAAGCGCCGGGACCGGTGGCGGAGGAGGCGGAGGAGGCGGAGCGACCGCGATCACCGCGCGACGGCCTCCTCGTGGCGTAGGCCCGCGTGCAGCCGGAGCACCGCGGCGCGAGCGTCCTCCAGAACCGTCGTCGCCCGGGCGCGGCGCGTGCCCGTCGCCGGAACGGGCACCGGTGCGCCGAACGCGATCCGCACGGGGCCGCGGCGGATCGGGAGCCGGAGCCTCCCGACGACACGGTCGGTCCCGGCGATGGCGGCCGGCACGACCCGGACGCCACGCGCGAGCGCGAGCAGGCCGGCCCCGGCGAGGAACGGGCCGATCGGCGCGCCGTAGCTCGGGTGCCCTTCCGGGAAGATCAGCACGGTCCGGCCGAGTTCGAGTTGCCGCTGCGCGTGTCGGATCGAGGCGATGTCCGGCCGGTCCGTGCGAAGCGGGAAGGCGCCGAGCGCCCCGATCAGGTGCCCGAGCCACGGCCCGGTGAAGTTGTGCGCGGCCGCGACGTACTGCAGCGGGCGGGGGCGGACCGCCCACGCCAGAAACGGCGGGTCGATGTCGTGCACGTGGTTGGCGATCACGAGCAGCCCGCCGCTCTCGGGAAGGTTCGCGCGCCCGGCGACCCTCGTGCGATAGACCGTCGGGACGGTGGCACGGAGCACCGCGCTCCCGAATCGCCATGCCGGCGGCCAGACCCCGTCGCGGTGCGCGTGCCAGTGGAGCGCGCTCGGATCACGGGCGGCGGCGTCCCTCGCCCGGCCCGTGTCGGTGCGGGCCCGCGTCGCCATCAGGCCGCCGGGCGCTCCACGACCATGGCGATGCCCTGTCCGCCGCCCACGCAGAGGGTCGCGATCCCGCGGCGGACGTCGCGGCGGCGCATCTCGTGGAGCAGCGTGGTCAGGATCCTCGCCCCCGATGCGCCGATCGGGTGCCCGAGCGCGATGGCCCCGCCGTTGACGTTCACCCGCGCGGGATCGAGGCCGAGCGCTCGGATCACGGCGAGCGACTGCGCGGCGAACGCCTCGTTCAGCTCGATCAGGTCGATGTCCGCCAACTCGAGACCCGCGATCGCAAGAGCCTTGCGCACCGCCTCCACCGGCCCGATTCCCATCACGCGCGGCGCGACCCCGACCGACGCCGTGGCCACGACGCGCCCGAGCGGCTCGACGCCACGCCGCGCCGCGGCGTCGGCGCTCGTCACCACCAGGGCCGCCGCGCCGTCGTTGATGCCGGAGGCGTTCCCGGCGGTGACCGTCCCGGTCTCCCGGTCGAAGGCGGGTCGGAGCGCCGCCAGGACCTCCAGCGACGCGTCGGGCCGCGGATGCTCGTCGGTCGAGACGACGTCCGGATCGCCCCGTCGCCGCGGGACCTCGATCGGGGCGATCTCCTCGTCGAAGCGCCCCGCGGCCATCGCCGCCGCCGCCCGCGCCTGGGACGTCGCCGCGAACGCATCCTGGTCCGCCCGGCCGACCTCGTGCTCGCGGGCGACGTTCTCGGCGGTCGTCCCCATGTGCACGTCGGTGAGCGCACACCAGAGGCCGTCCCGAAGCAGCGAGTCGACGAGCGTCCCGTCGCCCATCCGATATCCGTTTCGGGCCTGCTCGAGGAGATACGGGGCGTTGGACATGCTCTCGGTACCGCCGGCCACCACCGTCTCGGCCGCACCCGACTCGACCGCGGCGGCCGCCAGCGCGACGGACTTGAGCCCGGACGCGCAGGCCATGTTGAGGGTCGTCGCCGGGGCGGACTCGTCCACGCCGCCCGCGAGCGCCGCGAGTCGCGCGGGGTTCTGCCCCACGCCCGCCTGGAGCACGTTCCCGAACAGCACCTCGTCCACGGCCGCCCCGTCCACCCCGGCGCGGCGCATCGCGGCCCGGATGGCGGCGGCCCCCAGGTCCACCGCCCCGAGCGGGGCGAGGCCCCCGTTGAAGGCGCCGATCGGCGTCCGTGCGGCGCCGATGATGACCGCCTCGCCCATGTCTCCCCCCGGTCTTGCGAACACCGTGAGCGTAGTGCAGGGGCGAAGCTGGCAGGCTTGGGCCGTGTCCGCTCGCGCTGGATCGAACGACGCGGGGCGGCGGGGTCGGATCGAGACGGGCCGCGCCGTGACCGACCTGGCGCTCGGACTCGGCGCCTGCGCACTCGCGCACCGCGCGCGACGCCCGCCCGCGGCGGGCGGCACCTGGCGGGCCGCGTTCTGGTGCACGGGGGCGGCCGCCCTGCTCGGCGCCGTCCACCACGCGGCGGGTGGTGGCGACCGGCCCGGGGCGCACACGAGGTGGCGCATCGTCGGCGTGCTCGTGTCCTCGGCGATGGGACTGATGCTGGTCGCGTCGGTCCGCCAGACGCTCGGCCGGCCCGCCGGCCGCCTGGCCGTCGCACCGGCGCTGCTCGGACCCGCCGCGTACGCCGTGGCCGCCGCCCGGGGCGGTGGCGGGCTGGCGACGCTCGTCCGCGTCCAGGCGGGCACCATGGCCGGGATCGTCCTGACCTGGGCGCTCGCGGCCCGGCGAGGCCACCCGGCCGCGCCCGCGGCGGGCCTCGCGATCGGCCTGAGCGTCGGGGCGGCCGCCCTCCGCGGGCTGACCCCGCGCGCGTGGACGCGCGCGGGGGTCGACGGAGACGCCGTCTACCACCTGGCGCAGATCCCAGGCCTCGTGGCGCTCGCCCGGGCGGCGCGCACCGGCTGAGCGCGCGCGACGCGCCGCGGGTCAAGCGCGCGCGCCGGACGCCGACCACTGGTGGGTGAGCGAGCTCTCCCACGGTGGTACCGGGGTCCGAGGCCGGGTCGGCGCCTTCGGCGCGGGCGCGGTCCTCGTCGGCGTGCTCGCGTCGGCACCCGGGATCGCGGACCAGGCGGGTTCCGCACCCGCGCTCGCGGCGCTGCTGGCGGCCCCCGCGGCGGGCGGGCTGGTCCTCGCCGGGCTCCGCGTGCGGCGCGCCCTGCCCGTGGCGGGTGGCGCTCCGGCAGGACTCGCCGTCGCGGCCGTCGCGCTGGCACTCGCCGCCGTGGCGACCGGTCCGCTCGTGCTCTGGTGCGCCCTCGCGGTCGCGGGCGCCGGCGCCGGTGTCGCGCTCGGACGACGGCCCGACCTGGCGGCGGTGCTCGCGGGCGGGGGCGTCGGCGTCCTCGCGAGCGCCGTGACGAACACGACCGCGACCGGCCTCATCGCCCTCTGCGCCCTCGTCTATGCCACCGCGATCGCGAGCGCCGTGGCTCCGACCGGCCATGGCGGCGTGGCGCGACCCACCCCGGTCGCGCCCGGCGCCCTGGCGCTGATGCCGATCGTCTGGGCGGGTCTTGCGGGCGCCGCGATGCTCCTGATGACCGGAGCACGCGGGGCCTCGGCCGGCGAGGCGCGCGTCCTGGTGGCGATCGCCCTCCTTTGCGCGGCGGCGGCCCCGTGGGGGCTCGAGGCGCTCGGCGCGGGCGGTCCGGACGTCGCGGTCCGACGCGCGGGCGCGCTCGGGGCGACGATCCTCGTCGCCATGGCCGCGGCCTCCAACGTCGGCACGCCCACCCTGACCGGACCGCTCATGGTCCTCGCGCTCGTCCTCGCGGCCGGGGTCGGCCCCGCGCGGGAGTCGAGCGGGCGCCTTCTCGCCGCGATCATGCTCGGCGCGGCGGCGGGCGCGATCGTGGCGCAGGCCGTCGGGACGACGCTTGGTCTGTCGCTCCTGGCGGGCACCGCCCTGCTCGCGTGGGCGCGCTCGGGATCGACCGCCGAGGCCCCGTCGCGGGCCGCCCGGCACGCGACCCGCGGGGTCCGCGCAGCGCTTGCCGACGCCGCCGCGGCCAAGGAGGATGCCCCGGACGCCTGATGCGGATCAGCCCGCCCACGCTGCTCGTGGTCCTGGTCGCAACGCAGACCGCGGTGGCCGTCTTCCTCTACGGGCTGCCCGGTCTCGGCGGCACCTTCCGCGACGCGTACGGCCTGTCCCTGACCGAGACGGGGCTCATCCTCGGCGCCCCCGCGGCGGGACTGACCGTCGCGCTCCTCGGCTGGGGTGCGCTCGGCGACCGGATCGGCGAGCGACGACCTCTCCCGGCGGGCATGGCCCTCGCCGCCGTCGGCTGCGTCGTCGCCGCCACCGCCGACTCCGGCCGCCAGACGGCGCTCGGGCTCGTGATCGCGGGTGTCGGCGGCGCATCGATCACGCTCTGCTCCCGCGTGGCCACCGCGGTCGTCGCGCCGGAACGCCGCGCGCTCGCCCTCTCGGCCCTCATGATGGCGCTCTCGCTCGGCGGCGTCGTCGCGTCGCTCGCGTTCGTCCCACTGGAGCGCGCGGGCGGTCTGCCGGCGCCGTTCTGGGCGACCGCGGCCGCCTGCGCCGCGGTCGCGCTGGTGCTGGCGCGCACCCTGCCGGCGGGGACCGCACGACCGACGCCGGCGGGGCGGGAGCCGGCGCGACCGTACCGGCTCCCGGATGTCTGGCGGATCTCGCTGGGATCCGCCGGGACCATGCTGGGCGGCGTCGCGCTCCTGGCGTTCCTTCCGGTGTTCCTGATCGACCGCCATGGCTGGTCGAGCACCGACGCCGCATTCCTCCTGGCGGGCGTCTTCGGCGCCGCCGGCATCGCCCGGGTGGCGCTCGGATGGCGCGCCGACCGCACCGGCCGCCGGGCGCGCCCCGCCCTCGCGCTCGCCGTCGCGACCGTGATCCTGACCGTCGCGCTCGCCCTGAGCGCGGACGCCCCCGAGGCGGTCGTCGTGGCCCTCCTCGCGGCGGCGATCGTCGTCGCCACGGCCAACGTCGGTCTGACGGCGACCATGCTGGCCGGCACCGTCGACCTCCGCGCGCGCGGCCGCGCCCTGGCGCTTCGCCAGACGGTCGTCTACCTCGGCGTGAGCCTCGCGGCGCCGCTGATGGGGCTGTTGGCGGACGGGCTCGGGTGGCACGCCGCGTTCGGCGTCGTCGCCGTCGCGCCCCTGGCATCGTGGATCCTGCTCGCGCCGTTCGCCAGGGCGGAGCGCCTGACGCCCGCCTGGCGCACCGCGCGCGATTGAGCGCGGGCCGAAGGCATCATCTGACCGGCGGGTGCGGCCGACACACGTGGTGAGCCCACACGTCGAGCGGAGGCGGCGGATGCGTCACGGAGTCGAGACCGCGGACGACCTCGAGTCGGCCGAGATCACGCGCCTCGGGCGTCGCGCGGCCCTCCTGCACGGCGCGCTTCTGGTCATCGCCGCACTGGGCGATGCGGAGGCCCACCGGGCGCCGGAGATCGCCCGCCGGGCGCTCGAGCGTCCACACGAGCGCGACTGAAGGAGCGCCCCGACGGGGCGTCAGCCCTGGCGGGGCGGCGTGCGCTCCCCGAGCACACCCGCGCGCCCCTCGCGGGCGCGCGCCACCTCGGCGAGTCCCTCGATCCGCACCGCGAGATCGACGGCACGCCCCCGGGCCGACTCCGGCGCGGTGTTCGCGACGTACCAGGCCTCGGTCGTGAAGTACTCGAGGCGGGTCGTGGCGTCGCGGCGGCGCAGGGCGGCGGTCGACTCGCGCTCGAGGTAGTCGAGGATGCCGTCCGCCTCGGCCGGACTCCACCGCGGCCGGACGGTGGTCTCGCCGCTTCGCCCGAGCAGGTACCAGATCAGCCCGAGGAGGGGCAGCTTGATGCCGATGAAGGCGACCGCGACCCAGACGCCCAGGACCTGCGGTGATCCCGTCCCCGCGGCGACCAGGCCCGCGAACGTGCCCGCGCCGAGGACCGCCAACGACAGGGTCACGATCCCGACGAGCGCCATCGTCCGGATCTCCCCGTCGGACGAGAAGACGATCCGCGCAAGCGGTGAGCGGGCCCTGCCGATGTTCCTGGTATCGGCGCTCGGCATCACGTCCGACGCTACCACGGGCCACGTTCGTTGACCGGCGAACGAGCTTGCGCGGTGCCGACCGGCCCTGTCACAATCCGACTCGGTCGAGGGAGGAGTCATCCATGGTCACGCTGACCGAACAGGCCGCAGAGCGGCTCAGGGATCTGGTCGACGACGAGGCGGGCACCGAGTCGGGGCTCCGGGTGCAGGTGGTCCCCGGGGGATGCTCCGGATTCGAGTACTCGCTGAGCCTCGGCGCGGCCGAGGACGGCGACGAGGTGGTCGAGCAGCACGGGGCCAGGGTCTACATCGACAGGTATTCCGTTCCCTACCTCCTCGGCTGTGAGTTCGACTACGAGGAGAGCTTCCAGGGCGCGGGGTTCGTGATCAACAACCCCAACGCCTCGGCGGCCTGCGGCTGCGGGAAGAGCTTCCAGGCCTGACGCGCACCCCGGTCGCCGGCGGGCTCGCCCCTGTCGGACGCCGACCGCCGCCCTCCGCGAGGTCCGTCTCGGCGCGTACGCTGCGCCCGTTCCGACACGTCACGGCGCGCCCGACGACCCACGACTCCCCCGGAGTGGCCCAGTGAGATCCAGATTGACCGCACTGCTCGCCGGGGTGGCGGTCTGCCGGTGCGGCGGTCCTCGGGGGGACGGCGCTGGCCGACCCGGCCGCGGTCGAGGACGCCCTGCTCGAGCGAGACTGGTTCGTCGGCGAGGTGGTCGAGGACGGCGACACCACCACGATCCGATTCGGGTGGACGGACAGCTACTTCGCCGCCAACGCATGCCGCGAGGCCCGGGCGGCGGCCGGAGGCGCACCCCCGGCACGCGTCCGGGTCGCCTTCGGTGACGAGGCGCCCAAGACCTGCGCCGAGGTGATCGCGAACCCCGCCGCCTCGATCATCGCGACGGCCCCGGTGGACGACGAGGAGCCAGAGGGCGGCTGACCCCGGGGCGGGACGCCGCCCGCTCATCGCGCGCGGCGATCGGGGTCCGGCGACGGCCGATGCACACGCACGCGATCCGCGCCCACCGCTCGGCTGAGCGCCTGCCCCGCGAGGGGCAGCTCGCGTGGATGCTCGCGTGCGTCGCGACCGACCCGGTCCCGGTCACGAGCGCCGCCGCCGAGACCGCGATCGACAGGGTCATCGACGACACGGCGGTCGCCGCGGCCGCGCTCCGCCGTCCGGCCGTGGCGGCGGCACGCGACCAGGCGCTCGCGCACCCGACACGGCCGGGCGCGACCGTCACCGGGCTCGGCGCGGACGTGCGCGTGTCCCCGGAATGGGCGGCCTGGGCCAACGGCGTCGCGGTCCGTGAACTCGACTTCCACGACACGTTCCTCGCGGCCGACTACGCGCACCCCGGCGACAACATCCCGCCGCTCGTCGCGGTGGCCCAGCACTGCGGGCGCTCGGGCGCGGATCTGGTCCGAGGGATCGTCGCCGCCTACGAGATCCAGATCGCTCTGACGCGCGGCATCTGCCTCCACGCGCACCGGATCGACCACATCGCCCACCTCGGGCCGTCCGTCGCGGCCGGCATCGGCGCCCTGCTCGGCCTCGACACGCCCGTCGTCTACGAGGCGATCCAGCAGGCCCTCCACGTGACGACGACGACCCGGCAATCGAGGAAGGGGGCCATCTCCTCGTGGAAGGCCTACGCCCCCGCCTTCGCCGGCAAGATGGCGATCGAGGCCGTCGACCGGGCGATGCGGGGCCAGGGCGCGCCGTCGCCCGCCTACGAGGGTGAGGACGGCGTCATCGCCTGGATGCTGGGCGGGCCCGAGGCCGTCTACGAGGTCCCGCTCCCCGAGCGCGGCGAGCCGAAGCGGGCGATCCTCGACAGCTACACCAAGGAGCATGCTGCCGAGTACCAGGCCCAGGCCTTCATCGACCTCGCGCGGCGGATGGCCCCGAGGATCGGGGACCTGACACGCGTCAGGGGCATCGTGCTTCACACGAGCCGGCACACGCACGAGGTGATCGGGACGGGCTCGGGGGATCCCCACAAGCGCGACCCGGCGGCGGGCCGCGAGACCCTCGACCACTCCATCACCTACATCGTCGCGGTGGCGCTCCAGGACGGCGAATGGCACCACGAGGACTCGTACGCGCCGGGGCGGGCGGCGCGAGCCGACACCGTCGCGCTGTGGCACAGGATCACCACGGTGGAGGACTCGGAGTGGACCCGTCGCTACCACGACGCCGACCCCGGCCGACGCGCGTTCGGCGGGCGCATGGTCGTCACGCTGGACGACGGTCGCGTGCTCCAGGACGAGCTCGCGGTCGCCGACGCGCACCCCCTCGGTGCCCGCCCGTTCGACCGCGCGCGCTACCTCGCCAAGTTCCGCGCCCTCGCCGACGGCGTGCTCACCGGCGCGGAACAGGACCGGTTCCTCGACCGTGCCACGGGGCTGTCGCACCTGGGGCCCGGTGAGCTCCCCGGTCTCGCCATCCACGCCGTTCGTTGCCCGACGGGGCGGTCGCGGGGCATCTTCCGGCGCTGAACCCGCCCGCGACGCGGCGGCCCGCGGCGCGCGAATCGCCTGATGCCAGCTCACTCCTGACACGGCCCGTTCCTTCCCAGCTCGGCAACGGGTTCTCGCGGTCGCCGGACGCGCCAGCCATGAGTGCCGTCGCGCGCCCGGTGGACTTGGCCATCGAGGCGCGGCGACCGAGGGGCACCATGAACGAGGACAGATTCTGGGGGCTGAGCGCGCTCGCGATCGGCATCGTGCTCGTCGTCGGGCTCGGGGTGACGATGGCGGTGTCGGCGTCGAACCGCGACGACGACGATGTGGCGACGGAGCAGGCCGCGGTGGTCGACGAGGGGCTGCTCGTGCTTGCCATCGCAATCGAGCTCAACGACGAGCAGACCGCCGCCGGGGGATCCACCACGTCGGGAACGACCACGTCCGGAACCACGACCGCGACCACCACCACGGGGACCACGGCCACGGGCCAGCTCACCTCCGCGGACATCTCCCGGCTCCAGGAACAGCAGCGCCAGCGGGCGGAGGCCAGGAGCGCCTATCTCGCACAGCTCCGCCAGGCCGCACAGGCCGGTGCGGCGGCGGCGAGCGCCGAGGCCCAGGCGCGCGGATGCCGCCGACCAGCAGGCGGCCCAGGCCGCCCGTGACGCACAGGCCCAGCTCCAGGCGGAGCTTGAGACCCTTCGCCAGCAGGAGGCCGCGGATGCCCAGCAGGAGCAGCTCGGCCAGGCGGCATAGCAGGCATACGACCAGCTCGCCTCGGAGCTCGCGGCTGCTCGCGCCGCTGCGGAATCCGCCGGGTCGGACACCACCGGCACGACGCCAGACCAAAGCGGTGGTGCGGACCAGACGACGGCCGAGCTCGAGCAGCTCGCGACCCAGATCGACGAACTCCTCCAGCAGGCGAGTGCGGCGGCTGCGGCCGGTGACTACGCGGGTGCCCAGTCGGCCCTCGACCAGATCACGACGCTGCTGCAAAACGCCGCCGGATGACGGTCCGCCCGCCGGCGTCGTGCTCGGGGGCCGGCGGGAACCTCGGCGGTCCCGGCAGGTCGCTCCCGGGCGTTCCGCCACGGACCGACGACGGCCTGACGAAGTGGACTCCGGCCGCTCGCCGTGCCTGGGCGCTCCTGCCCGTTTGCAGCGGCGCTGCTCGGGCGCGGCGCATGCGCCCTGAGGTCAGTCCTCGTCCCCCGGCGGCGGTCGGGGACTCATCCTCTCCAGCGCCTCGCGAACCCGCCGGAGCTCTCGGCCCGACGACTCCGCATAGCTCACGCCCACGCCGGTCAGCACCAAGGCGAACACCGCAACGATGGAGTTCACATCGCCCGCGATGGCGGCGGTGAGGATGAACAACGAGAGCCCCACGAACCCGACTCTGGCGAAGAAATTCGAGCCGACCCGCGCATATATGTGGTCGACCCATCGCCGCATCGTCACCCTGTTTCGCCGCCGGGCGTGCGACTCCCGCCTGCGGCGCGACCCCAGCATGGCCCGCCGGGCTCACGTCGGGGCGCACGCGCCCGTGGCGCTGTCGAGACCCCGCACTGTGAGGGCGATTGGAACAGCACGGATCGGGTCCCGGCCGGGGTGCGGACGGACGGGCAGGCGTCGACCGACCCGCCGCGAGCACGGCCGTCGTGCGGTCGACCCGGACTGCCGGCATCGCGGAGAGCCGGCAGAGTCGGGCGCAGACGCCCCGACCCGGCTCAGGACGCCGAGAGCGACGCACCCTTTGCGCGGTTGCACGGGGCGCACAGGAGCTGGAGGTTCTCGACCGTGCTGGCGCCCCCCATCGTCACGGGGATGATGTGGTCGAATTGGAGCAGCTCGGCGCTGCCGCAGTTGACGCACCGGCCGCCGTCGGCACGGTAGACCTCGCGCTTGACCTCGTCCGGGATCGGCTCGCGGCGTGGACCCACCGTCTCCTCGGCCAGCATGAGGTCCTTGGCGCGCTCGATCCGCCGTCGCTTCCTGCGGTCCCGCTCGAGCAGCAGACGCCATGACCTCGTCCGCCTGGAGCTCGTCGTCCTCCCAGTAGAACCGGTCCTGGAACATCCACCAGGCGCGCCGCCCGTCGCGCGCGATGGCGACGGGCGCCGATGCCTGCGCCGCGAGGATCGGCGGTAGCTCCGCCGCCAGTGCGGTGTGAACGAGCGCGTCCCGCTCACGAACCGACAGCGAAGGAGCCCCGTCACCCACTCCCCGCCCTTGTCCTCGCGCAGCATGCCGCCCCCGGCCGATGATTCGACGTGCTCCAGCGCCACCACGCTAGCCGCGGGCGCCGACGTCCCCTTCCCCGCTCCGGCCGAGGGCGTCCCGCGCCGCACCGACGAGCTCCGCGAAGCGGCTCGCGTTTCGAAGCGCGTAGTCCCGGGCGTTGTTGTTGAACACCACGGCGACCTCCTTTGCCCGCTCGGCCATCTCGATCGCCGGCGCGACGAGCTCCCGGAGCTCGTCGTCGTCGTAGACGTAGTCGAAACGCTCCGCGACGGTGCGGCCCTTGGTCCACGTCTCGGCGTTGCGCCCGTGGAGGCGCAGGTAGGCGAGCGCCGGTGAGGTGACCTCGACCACGCGGGGCATCGCGCTCGCGGCCGCGGCGTCCGGTGCGTCGACGACCACCCAGGCCGCGTCGTGCTCGCCGAGCAGCTCGAGCGCCGCCGCAAGCTCGCCGTCGGACGCCCACGAGCGGTGCCGGAACTCGACCGCGGCCCGCGCGGGGCGCAGACGGCTGAGGATGCGGCCGAGCTCGCGCCGCTGCCGCTCGCCCGACACGACGTACGGCGGGAGCTGCACCAGGATGGCGCCGAGCTTGTCGCCCAGCGGGAGCGTCGCCTCGAGCAGCGCGTCGACCACGGCGTCTCGCAGCTCGCGCGAGGGCCGGCGGATGCGCCCGCGCGCGTCGTGCTCGGCGGGGAGCTCGCGGAGCGGCGGCGGCAGACGACCCGGCTCGACCGGGTGCCCCGAGACGATCCCGTGCGCCTTGACGTGGAACCGAAAGCCCGGCGGCGTCCGCTCGGCCCACCGCTCCACCAGGTCGACCCGCGGGAGCGCATAGAAGCTCGAGTTGACCTCGACCATCCGGAAGCGCTCGCCGTAGTAGCGAAGGCGCGCCTCGGCGTCGTCCTTGACGTCGTCGGGGTACCAGCCCGCCCTGATGAACTCCGGGTCGGTCCACGACGCGGTTCCGACGCGGATGTCGCCCGGGACCTCGTCCGGTGGCCGTCCCATCCGGCGAGCCTAGCCCGCTCCTCCCCTGGCCGGAAGCGGGCGGCCGGGCGCGACCCTGGCGATCCTCAGCGCACGCCCGTCAGGGTCGCGAGCAGCGCCTCGGCGACCGCTCGGGGTCGTTCCTCGTGCGCGAACAGGCCCGCCCCCTCGACGACCGTGAGCCGGGCGTCGGGGAAGGTGTCGGCCATGGCTCGGGCGCGGTCGACCGGGAAGAACGGATCCTCCGCGCCCCAGACCAGCCCGACCGGGACGTCGATCCGCCGGTGCACGTCCGCGAGGCCCCGGACGTGCCCGACGTCGAAGCTGCGACCGACCCTGACCGCCGCAGAGCGGCGCGCCGGGTCGTCGTGCAGGGGGCGGAGGAAGAACTCCTCGAACTCGCCGCCGAGCAGGGACGGGTCCACGAAGGCGCCGCCCAGGACCAGCGGATTTCGCCGAAGACGCGGCCTGACCGCGACCCAGCCGAGCGCCGATCCGAACCCCGGCAGGCGCGCGGCCGCGAGGAAGCTCCTGAAGCGCAGGTTGAGCCCCTGCGGCTGCTCGGTGTTGACCAGACCCATCGCGCGCAGCCGCGGATCGCCGACCACGGCGTGGCGGGCGATCATGCCGCCGCTGTCGTGCCCGACCACCGCGTAGGACGTCGAGCGACAGGAGGTCGACGACGCGCCGGACGCTCTCGATGTGCTGCTGGACGGTCAGCCTCGTCTCCGCCCCGAACCTGCTCGACCCGGCACCGGGCAGGTCGATGACATGACACGTGACATGGTCGACGAGATACGGGAGCAGGGTGCGGAACGTGGCGCCGCTCACCGGCCAGCCGTGGACGAACAGCACGTCGGGACCGCTCCCGACCCGTCGGTGGGCGGCCTCGCCCGCCCCGACGTCGAGGAACCGCTCGGGTGGCGCCCGGAAGAGATCGGCGGCGTCGGCAGGCGTGAAAGTGGGCATCGCGACTCCTCGAGGTCGGTCGTGCCGAGCACCGGACACGGGCGCCCCGCCCCGGCGACACCCGGAGCGATGTGCAGTGATCGCTGCGAACGATAGTCGCAGCGATCACTACATTCAACGCGGGCGGGCGATGCGACCTCGACGGGCCGGTCGGCCCCCGCCCCGCCGGAGCCCCGGACGGCCCTCGCCACGCCGGACGATGCCGACGTGGCATCGCGGTGGCATCATCGCCACCTCGACCGCGGGCGCGGATCCGCGGGTGCGATGATCCACGCGTGCCCCGGACCACGCTCGAGTCACCGATCCCGAGCGCGCTCGCCCGCCCGCTCGACCCGCGCGTCCCGTCGAACGCGCTGGCGCTCGGCGCGAGCGCGGCGGCGGCCCTCGGGGGGCTGATGCGGGGCGCGCGGGTCGGGGGTCCGCGCGTTGCGGTGCGGACGTCGCTCGCGTGGGGCGGCGGGGTGCTCGCCGCATGGGCGACCGGCCGCGAACTCGACCCGGACCACCCGTCGACCGCCGCCCTCGCGATCCCGGTGGCGGCGGTGGGACTGGCGCTCGGCGCGCCGTCGCCGCCGGTCACGCTCGCCACGCTCCTGGTGGCGCGGGCCACGGCCGGGACCGTCGGGATCGGCGTTCGCCCCGCCGACGTGGCGGCCCTCGTGCTGGTCACGACGACCGCCGTGGAGACGCTCCGTCGTCGCGGCCGGGACGGAGGGCCCCTCGACGGCCCGTCCGCCGGTGCCGTCCTCGCGGCCGTGGCCGCCGCGGTGGCCACCGTGCCGGCGGCACCGACCCGGAGCCGCACCGACGTCGGCGGGCGAGCGGTGCGCGCCGGCCGGGTCGGCGCCGCACGCGCCCTCACCGGGGTCGCGGTGGCCCTGTGCGCGCTCGCCGGCCGCTCCGGCGTCGCCGCGAACGTGCCCGCCGCGGCCGCCCTCGTGGCGACCGCCGCCCGCCGTTAGTCGCCGCTGAGCTCGTCCGGCGTCGCCTCGTGGCCGGGCCGCCCGTGCGAGCGGCGCGACTCCTTCATCTCGGCCTCGTGCACGTGCCGTCTGCCGGCGGTCAGCGCCTCGCGGACGCGACGCTCTTCGGCGCGGAGGTCCGACCAGTAGCCGTCGTCGAACTCCTCGACCACCTGGAACGTCCAGCGCCCGGGCAGGGCGTTGCGCCCGACGACCCGCTCGCGAAGGCGCGCGGCATGCTCGCCGTGGCCCGACTCCTCCAACGCGTCACACGCCTCGCCGAGCAGGAGGTCGGCCCGGCCCATCATCTGATGGAAGTCGTACAGCCGGCCGCGGGCCCGCTCGACCCACTCGAGCGCCTCGGACAGCGCGCCGACGGCCGCCACGGTCGCGTCGTCGACCCCCTCCGGCCGGCGACGGCGCAGGTCCTCGTGCGCCTCGTCCATGCCGTGACGCT
This sequence comes from Miltoncostaeaceae bacterium, assembly GCA_963698665.1. Lineage (GTDB taxonomy): Bacteria > Actinomycetota > Thermoleophilia > Miltoncostaeales > Miltoncostaeaceae > CALNYH01. Next base: position 49,399 of record CAVORO010000001.1, read on the forward strand.
ACCCCCTCGAGCGCCCGGCGCGGAGGGGAACCCTCAGACCCAGCCGCGCTCGCGCGCCAGGAGCAACGCCTGCGACTGGCCGGAGACGTCGAGCTTTCGGTAGACGTGGTGCAGGTGGTTGTGCACGGTCGAGGGTGCGCACCCGAGTTCGTGCGCGACCTGCTTGGCGGTGCGCCCCTCGGCCAGCATGCGAAGGACCTGTGTCTCGCGGTCGGTGAGTCCCGGCGGGCGCCTCGGCGCCTCGGCCCCCTTGGTGGCGGCCAGGACCTGCTTCCATCGCGTCCGTGCCGATCCCGCAGGCCTGCGCTGCGTCGGGCAGCCGGTCCATGGCGTCGTCGTCGCCGTTGCCGGCCCAGACGACGAGGTCCGCGAGCCAGACGGCCCGCGCCACCGGGTGCGCCGGGGGCTTCTCGTCGTGGTGGTGCTGGAGCGCCTCGGCCAGGTCGGGGGCGAGCGACCAGCGGGTCGCGATCCACCCGGCCACCTGCGCGTGATCGGTCCCCAGCAACTCGTGCTCGGCGAGGATGTCGCCACGCGCGAGTGCGGCCTCGGGGCCGAGTCGCCCCGCCGTGGCGGCGGCGATGATCGGCTTGCCGATGTCGTGCAGGAGGCCCGCCAGGTACGCCTGCCCCTGGTACGCGCCCGACTGGCCGCGGACGATCGTCTGGGCGGTCTCGGCCACCTCGCTCGAGTGACGGAACAACGCCAGACGCGGCAGGCCGTACACCGGGAGCGGTCCCTCCATCAGCCGATAGGTGCTCGCGGCGAGCAGGACGGCCCGGAGCGTCCGCTCGCCGATGCGGACCACGGCCCGCTCGAGCGAGTCCACGCGCTGCCCGAACATGGCCGAGTTGGCCAGGCGCAGGACATGGACCGTGAGCTCGGGGCTGGCGGCCAGCTGGGACGAGATCGCGCGCGCCGGAGCGGCCCCCTCGTCCAGGGTTCTGAGGATGCCGCTGACGACCGGCGAGGGGGCGGCCAGGCGCTCGGCGGCGTCGACGACCGCCTGCGGGCTCAGCAGCCGTCCGGCGGGCGGCGTCCGGCGCTCTGCGGTCGCGAGGGAATCGGTGGGGGGCACGACGGAGCTCCTCGGGTCAGGTGGGGCCGGTGTCGTCTGACAGCTCGGGCGCGCCGCGCTCCAAGAGGTCGGCGAGCGCGCCGACGACGTCCGGGTCGAACTGCGAGCCCGCGCACCGGCGAAGCTCGGCGACCGCCGCCGGCGCGCCGACGGCGGTCCGGTACGGGCGGTCGTGCACCATCGCGTCGAAGGCGTCCGCGACGGCGAGGATCTTGGCCTCGAGCGGGATGTCCTCCCCGCCGAGCCCCTCGGGGTAGCCCGTGCCGTCGAGTCGCTCGTGGTGGTGCAGGACCCACGGGCGGACGACGTCCAGGCGGGCGCCCGCGAGCATGCGGTGGCCCATCTCCGGGTGGCGGCGCATCTCCTCCCACTCCGACGGGGAGAGCGGGCCGTCCTTGACGAGGATCTCCTCGGAGATGCCGATCTTGCCCACGTCGTGCAGGAGGCCGGCGACCCTGAGGTCCTCGACACGGGCCGGGTCCAGCCCCAGCTCGGCACCGATCGCCGCGGCGAGCCGGGCGACGCCCTCTGCGTGGCCGACCGTCGTGGGATGGCGGGCGTCGACGGCGCCCGCGAGGGCGGTCACGGTCACCATGACGGTGTCGCCGATGCCGCCCACGCCGCCCTCGGGCGCATCGTCATCGCGGAGCTCTCGCTCGAGCGCGCCGACGACCTCGTGGGTGTAGAGGAACGTGCGGTCGCCGCCGTGGCGACGCGCCCACGCCAGGGCGGCGACGCCGCGATCCGCCAGCTGGTCGGGCGTCCCGGACTGGTCGGGGAACGTCGCCACGCCGACCGAGAGCGTCCGGCCGGCCAGGTTGGCGTCGGCCGCGACCGCCGCGCGCAGGCGCTCGCCCACCTTGTAGGCCTCGATCCCCCCGACGGCCGGGAGGATCGCCGCCAGCTCGTCCTCGCCGACGCGGCAGCCGACGTCCATGGCCCGGAGCCGCGGGACGACCAGGGCGGCGAGCGACTCCATCGCCTCGTCGGCCAGGACCTCGTCGCCGCCATCACGCGCCGCGCCGAGGCCGTCGAGCGCCATCACGGCGACGCTGAGGGGCGTCTGGGTGCGGAGCGCGCGCTGGGTCTCCTGCTCGAGGCGCGTGTGGAAGTAGCGGGCGTTGAAAAAGCGCGTGAGCGGGTCGACCGCACCGAGCTCTCGCACCTCCTGGCCGAGGACCGCCGCCGTCATCGCCGCCGCGGCGTGGACCGCGTAGTCGTTGAGGCTCCCCAGCTCATCCGGCGAGCGCTCCTCGGCGCACGCGTCGAACACGCAGAGGATGCCGAGCGAGCCACGGACCCCGACGGGCACCAGCGTGGCGCGGGTGAGTCCCCGCTCCCGAAGCCCGGCCTCCGAGGGCGTGGGGCCGGACCAGCCGCCGTCACGCTCGGCGCTCAGGCGCACGCCGTCCGGGACGAGCGCGGCCGCCTGGTCGGTGTCGAGCGGTTCCATCCCGTCGTAGGAGGCCACCTGGAGCCGCCCGCGTCCGGACAGAAGGCACGCGGCGTCGCCGCCGAGGAGCTCGCGCGCGCCCCGGAGCGTCAGCTCGACCGCCTCGCCGGGTCCGGCGGGATGGCGGAGCGCCTCCACCGATGCGGCGAAGCGCCGGCCGCGACGACGGTGCTCGCGGGCGGCGAGCTCGAGGGCTCGGTTCTCGATCGTCTGGGCGAGGCACATCACCACGACCCGGAGGGCACCGTCGGCGTCGCGGTCGAGCTCCTCGCCCCAGACCTCGAGCCGGCCGAGCTCGGCGCCTCCCGCGACGAGCGCATGCGACCAGGTCGGGCAGCCGTGCGGCTCGACGCCGCGCCAGGCGGAGCGCTCCAGTCGACCGTCGCTTCGCAGCAGGCGGAGCTCGCCGCCGCTCGCGCCGCTCACCTCGACCGCCGCGTCCAGCCCGACACCGGCCAGCCGGTCGACGCCGCGCGCCGGCGGCGGCACCGATCTCGGCCACGATCTGTGCGAGCCGGTCCGGGCTCGCCCCACGGCTGTGCTCCCGCGTCCCTGCGGTCACGCTGCGTTTCTCCTGGTCCGGGCTGACTACATGGTCCCTATCGGACGCAGGTGTGCCCGGCTCAACCTCTGATCGGACGGTGGGTCAGACCGGGCCGAGGCGGTCCAGGTGCTCCTCGAGCCGACGCCGCTCGTCGTCGCTCGGCGGCGGGCCGCCGCGACCCGATCCGCCCCGTCGCGCCCACAGGCGCGTGATCACCGGGATCGCGGCCAGGCCGAGGCCGACGGCGATGGCCGGCACGAGCCATGCGATCAGGTCGAAGCCGGACTTGGGCGGGGTGGTCAGCACCTCCGGGCCGAACTCGACGACGAGGCCGTCGATGATCCGGTCCTTGTCCCAGCCGAGCTCGATCCGCTCGGCGATGTAGACCTTCATGTCGGTGGCGATCGGCGCCGTCGACACGTCGAGCGGGGTGTCGCAGGTCGGGCAGCGCACCTCGCGGGCGACGTCGTCGACGGTCAGCGCGAGCGCGCCCACGGGCAGCGCGAGCATCAGCGCCGTCGCGACGAGCGCGGCCCATGCCAGCGTCCGCCGGATCACAGGACCTGCTCCAGGGCGTTCGTGATCTGCTCCTCGCCGGTGACCTCGCCCACGAAGTGAAGCGCGATCCTGCCCTCGCGATCGATCAGGAACGTCTCGGGCACACCGGTCATCTCGTAGTCGGTCTCGGTGCGGGTGGTCCCGTCGCGCACGCTCGGGTACGTGGTGCCGGTCTCCTCGATGAACTCGATGGCGTTCTCCGAGAGATCCTGTGTGTCGACCCCGAGCACGAGCACGCCGCGCTCACGGTACTCGTTCCAGACCGACTCGAGGATGGGCGCCTCGTTGCGGCACGGAAGGCACCACGACGCCCAGAAGTTGAGCACGATCGGGCGCCCCGAGAGCTCCTCCAGGCTGACCTCGGTGCCCGCGGGGCCGAGTTCGGGATCGTCGACCAGGAGCGGCAGCGTGAACGGCGGCGCGTCCGGGCGCTCACCCGACGCGAGCGCGTCGTCGATCCGCGACCCGACGCCGCGGTTGAGCATGCCCACGACGAGCAGGGCGAGCACGGCGGCCACGAGTGTCCCCGCGATCACCGCGACGACGATGCGCCTGCGCCCGCCGTCCTGTCCGGCGTCGTCCTCGTCGAGATACGGGGGCTCGTCGCTCACTCACGCCCAAGGGTAGCCGCCGCGCGGGCGCCTCCGGTGCGCGAAGGGCCCCACCGGACGGGACGAAGCACCCGCGTGGGTGCCGCCCGTCAACGACCGAGCAGCTCGGCGGCGGTGCGCGACGGGATCGCCCGCGCGCATGAGCGTCTCGCCCACGAGGATGGCATCGACACCGTCCTCCTCCAGGCGCGCGACGTCCTCGCGCGAGGTGATCCCGGACTCGGCGACCGCGAGCACGCCCTGCCGGGATCGCGGGCCGCAGGCGATGCGCGGTCTCGGTGTCGACCTCGAGCGTCGCGAGATCGCGGTTGTTGATCCCGACGATCCGGGCGCCCGCGCGCACCGCGACGTCCACCTCGGCGAGGTCGTGGACCTCGACCAGGGCGTCCAGCCCCACGCCGTCGGCGGCAGCGATCAGTGCCGCGAGACGCTCGGGGGTGAGCGCCGCGACGATCAGGAGCGCCGCGTCGGCGCCCGCCGCACGCGCCTCGAGCAGCTGGTACTCGTCGACGATGAAGTCCTTGCGAAGCAGCGGGATCGCGACCGCGGCGCGCGCGTCGACCAGGTCCTCGAGACGCCCGCCGAAGTGCTCCGGCTCGGTCAGGATCGAGCAGGCCGCGGCGCCGGCCCGCTCGTACGCGGCCACGACCTCCCCTGCGCGGGCGTCCGGGGTGATGGCGCCCCGCGAGGGGCTCGCCCGCTTGAGCTCGGCGATGAGCGACATCCCGGGCGCGGACGAGGGCGGCGGCGAACGGCCGCTCGGGGCGCTGGGGCGCGCGTGCGGCGAGCGCGGCGTCCGGCACGGCCGCCCGGCGGGTCGCGACCTGCGCCACGGTGCTCGCGACAACCCGGTCGATGAACCTGCTCACCCGGGACCACCCTCGACCGCCAGGCGACCGGTCGCGGCGACGAACCGCGCGAGCCGCTCCGCGGCCGCCCCCGAGTCGATGCTCTCCTCGGCGGCGCGGACACCCGCGGCGAGGTCGTCGGCCAGCCCCGCGACGACGATCGCGGCGGCGGCGTTCAGCACGACGACATCGCGCGGCCCGCCGCGCGCACCCCGAAGGACACGGCGCGTGACCTCGGCGTTGTGGCCCGGATCGCCACCGCGGATCGCGTCGTCGCCCGGGGGGGCGAACCCGAGCGCCACCGGATCGACGACCGATCTCGTGACGCCCCCCTCGCGGACCTCGACCACGTCCGTCGGCGCGGCGGTCGAGATCTCGTCGAGGCCGTCGCGCCCCGACACGAGCATCACCCGGCGGCTCCCGAGCTCGGCGAGCGCGTGGCCGAGGCGGTCCAGGTAGGCGACGTCGGCGACCCCGAGGACCTGCGCGGGCGCGCCCGCCGGATTCGTGAGCGGTCCCAGCAGGTTGAAGACCGTCCGGACGCCGAGCGCGCGCCGCACCGGCACGACGTGGCGGAAGGCGGGATGGTGGGCCGGGGCGAACATGAATCCGACCCCGGTCGTCGCCATGCACTCGGACACGGCCTCGGGCGAGAGGTCGATCCGGGCGCCGAGCGCCTCCAGCACGTCCGCGCTGCCGCTCTTGGACGTCGCGGACCGATTCCCGTGCTTGGCCACCACGGCGCCCGCACCGGCCGCCACGAACGCGGCCGTCGTCGAGATGTTGAACGTGGAACGGCCGCCGCCGGTCCCGCACGTGTCGACCACGGGACCGCTCGGGGTGGGCACGTGCTCAGCGGCACCGCGGATCGCCGCGGCCAGCCCCGCCAGCTCCGAGGCGGTCTCCCCCTTCGCGCGCAGCGCGATCAGAAGACCGGCGGTCTGGGGTTCTCCGGCCTCGCCGCGCAAGACCTCCCCGAGCGCCCGCTCGGCGCCCTCGCGGCCGAGGTCCCCACCTGCCAGCAGCCGGTCGATCGACTCCGCGACGAATTCGCTCGGCACGACCGTCGCCCCTCAGGCCCGCATCCGCAGGAAGTTGTCGAGCAGGTCCTTGCCGGCGCCCGTCAGGATCGACTCCGGATGGAACTGCACGCCCTCGACGGCGAGCGTGCGGTGGCGCACGCCCATCACCAGGCCGTCGTCGAGCCAGGCGCTCGCCTCGAGGTCCGGCGCGAGGTCGGGATCGACCACCAGGGAGTGGTAGCGGGTCGCCTCGAGCGGATCCGCGAGCCCCGCGAACACGGTGCGGCCGTCGTGGTGGATGGCGCTCGTCTTGCCGTGGACGGGCTCGGGCGCGCGGATCACGCGGGCGCCGAAGGCCTGACCGATCGCCTGGTGACCCAGGCACACGCCGAGGATCGGAAGCTCCCCACCGAGCGCGCGGATCGCGTCGACCGAGATCCCGGCCTCGTTCGGGGTCTTCGGACCGGGGGAGATCACGAGATGGGTCGGCGCGAGGGCTCGGATGCCGTCGACGTCGACCGCGTCGTGGCGGCGCACGACCACGTCCGCGCCCAACTCGCCCAGGTACTGGACGAGGTTGTAGGTGAAGCTGTCGTAGTTGTCGACGAGGGCCACGCGGGCGCGGGGGGCGCTCATCCGCTCACCAGCCGACCTGGCCGGCGGCGACCTCGATCGCCCGAAAGAGCGCCGCGGCCTTGTTCTCGCACTCGCGGTGCTCGGTCTCGGGCACCGAGTCGGCGACGATCCCCGCACCGGCCTGCGCGTGGACGCGCCCGTCGGCGCACACGAGCGTCCGGATGGTGATGCAGGTGTCGAGGTCGCCGTCGTAGCCGAGGTACCCGACCGCGCCGCCGTAGGGACCCCGCCGCGTCGTCTCCAGCTCGTCGATGATCTCCATCGCGCGCACCTTCGGGGCGCCGCTGAGGGTCCCGGCGGGGAACGTCGCCCGCAGCGCGTCGACGGCCGAGCGCCCCGGCGCGAGGGCGCCCACGACGGTGCTCTCGATGTGCATGACGTGCGAGTAGCCCTGCACGGCCATCAGCTCCCGGACCTCGACGCTTCCGGTCTGGCTGACCCGCCCGACGTCGTTGCGGCCCAGGTCCACCAGCATCACGTGCTCGGCGCGCTCCTTGGGATCCGCGAGCAGCTCCTCGCGGAGGGCCTCGTCGGCCTCGGGCGTCGCACCGCGCGGCCGGCTGCCCGCGATCGGGTGCATCTCGACCACGCCGTCGGTCACCTTGACCAGCGTCTCCGGGGACGAGCCGACGAGCGTCAGGTCGTCGACCTCGAGGAAGAACATGTACGGGGACGGGTTGACGGTGCGAAGCCCGCGATAGATCGAGAACGGATCGAGGTCGGTCTCGGCGGTGAACCGCTGCGAGGGGACGACCTGGAAGGCGTCGCCCGCGAAGATGTACTCGCGCGCCCGCTCGACGGCCGCCTCGAACTGGGCCTGGGTGACGTTGCTCGCGACGGGCCCCACCCTGGGCGCCGGGTTCACGTCGTGCTCGGGCAGGGGACCTGCGATCCGCGCCTTGAGCGCGGCGATCTCGGCGACGGCGGCGTCGTAGTCGGCGCTGAGGTCCGCGCCGCCCAGGCGGCAGGGGACGACGATGGTGAGCGAGCGGCGCAGGTGGTCGAAGACGATCACCGGACCGGTGAGCAGCGCGACCATGTCGGGAAGCCCGCGGTCGTCGGGCGGCGCATCCGGCAGCGACTCCAGGCGGCGGACCAGGTCGTAGCCGAAGAAGCCGACCGCGCCGCCCGTGAACGCAAGCTCCGTGGGCACGGGCGCCATGGCGAGCGCCGCGACCGCGCGCTCCACCGCGCCGAACGGATCGGCCGGATCGAGGTCCTCGGCGGTCCCGTCGGCACGGACGTCGCGAAGCGTGTCGCCGCGGGCCGTGAGCACCGCCTGCGGCCGGACCCCGAGCATCGAGTATCGCCCCACCCGCTGGCCCTGCTCGGCGGACTCCAGGAGGAACGCCGGACCGCCGTCGCGGAGCTTGAGAAACGCGCTCACGGGCGTCTCGCAGTCGGCGATGTACGTGTGCGTCAGGGGCACGTGGCCGTACGAGCCGGCCAGCCCGCGAACGGCGTCGAGATCCGGCTCGACCTCGAGGAGTGCCGCGTCCCGGGTCGGCACCTCGATCCGGAGCGAGGTCACGGGGCCGGCGGGCGGCGGCGCGCGGCCAGCTCGGCGGCGACCTCGCCCACCTCGACGCCGGCGTGGCGCCAGAGGACCGCCAGGTGGTAGAGCAGGTCGGCCGACTCCTCGACCACCCGCGCGTGCTCGTTCCCCTTGGTGGCGATGGCGACCTCGGTCGCCTCCTCACCCACCTTCTTGGCGACGCCGTCGACACCACCGGCCAGCAGCCGGGCGGTGTAGGACGTGGCGGGATCGGCCGCTGCGCGCTCGGCCGTCATCCGCGCCAGATCGCCGAGCAGCGCGAACCGCTCGGCGCCGGCATCGTCGTCGGCGACCGGCTCGTGAAAACACGACTCGGCCCCCGTGTGGCAGGCGACGCCGGTCTGGTCGACGCGGACGAGCACGGCGTCCTGGTCGCAGTCGAGCACGACGGCCCGCACGCGCTGGCGGTTGCCGCTCGTCGCACCCTTGTGCCAGAGCTCCGCGCGCGAGCGACTCCAGAACCAGGTCTCGCCCTCGGCGAGCGTTCGCTCGAGCGCGTCCCGGTTCATGTACGCGACCGTCAGCACGCGCCCCGTCGTGTCGTCCTGCACGACCGCGGGGACGAGCCCGTCCGCGCCGAACCGAACCCGATCGAGCACCTCGGCCGACCGGGTGCTCACCCGGCTCCGTTGCGTGCCGCGAGCTCGCGCATCACGTCGGTGGCGGCCGGCGTGCACACGCGCGCGGCGCCCGCGCCGATCATCGCCGTCACGTCGTCGAGGGACGCGAGCCGGCCGGCGGCGCTGACGGCGACCTGCTCGGGGAGCGCGTCGCGCATCAGCTCGACCTGCTCCAGCGTGGCAGGCGGGCCGTCGCCCGCCGACGTCTGCGCGAAGTCCGCCCCCACGTCGGTCACGATCTTGCAGGCGAGCCGCGTGAGCTTGTCGCCCAGACGCGACGCGTCGATGACCACCTTGACGAGGACGTCGCTGCGCCCGGTGTTGGCGGCGCTCGAGCGCACCGCGCGCACGACCCTGGCGATGTCGTCGCGGGCGGCGACGAACTCGCCCGTCATCATCGCCTCCGCGTTCATCAGGATGTCCAGTTCCGCCGCCCCGTCGGCCACGGACGCGTTGGCCTGCGCCACCTTCTCGGTCCAGCTGCAGACGCCGTCGGGATACCCGATCACGGCGCAGGCCTTCACGTCGCACCCGCGAAGCGCGCCCGCGACCTGCGCGGTGAACACCGGCAGCGTGGACAGCGCCGCCAGATGATGCTCGCACGCCTCCTCCACGGCCAGCGCGACCTCGTCCTCGGTCGTCGACGCGTCGAGGACCGATCGGTCGAGCGTCTTCGCGAGGTCCTCAGCGCGCACGGGAAGCGGCGATCGTGTGCACGCGGGGCATCTGGTCGAGTATAGCGGCGGCGGTCGCGGGGGCCCGCTGGGCGGCTCGGGCGATGCCGGGTACCGTTGGACCGATGCCCCGCATGGCGCCGAGACGCACGGGTGCCTGAGCTCCCGGAGTTGCAGGCGCTGGCCGAGGGGCTGGCCCGGGCCACCCGCGGTCGGCCGATCACGCGTGCGATCGCCTGGCAGCCGGCCACGCTCAAGAGCGCCGAGCCGCCGCTCGAGGCGCTCGTGGGCACCGACATCGACGGGGTCTGGCGGCGCGGCAAGCTGATCGGCGTGGACGCCGGCGAGGTCAGCCTCGTCGTCCACCTCATGCAGGCGGGCCGACTCGGCCTGGTCACGACGCCGACGGCGAGGCCGGGGCGCCAGACGTGCCTCGACGTGCATCTGGACGGCGGGACGGTGCTTCGCCTCCGCGAGCTCTCGACCGAGCGGCGCGCGAGCGCCCACGTCGTCGCGCGCGTCGACCTCGCCCGCCACCCGGCGCTCGCGGCCCTCGGTCCCGAGCCGATCGGCCTGGGCTCCTCCGGCTGGCGCTCCGCGCTCGCCGCGCCGCCCGCCCGCGTCCACACGGCGCTCCGCGACGGCCGCCGGGTCGCGGGCATCGGGCGGGCCTACGCGAGCGAGATCATGTGGGCCGCGCGGCTCGCGCCGTTCGCGCGCACCGATCGCCTCGACGGCGACGCGTGGGCGCGGCTGGCGGCCGCCGCCGACGCCGTGCTGGGTCAGGCACTCGAGCGTGCGCGCGAGCGCATCTCGACCGACCTCCCGAACGCCGAACGCCGCGTCACGGCCGTCCACCGCCACCACGGCGAGCCGTGCCTTCGATGTGGCACGCGCCTCGCGCGGGTCGGCTTCGTCGAGTACGAGCTGGTCTACTGCCCCACCTGCCAGACAGGCGGCAAGGTCTACGCCGACCGGCGCACCAGCCGGTTCCTGCGCTGAGCGTCCTCAGGCGCCCGGACGGGCCGCCCATGCCTGCTGGGCGCTCCGGGCGAGCCGCTCGACGTCGACGGTTCCCCAGCCGGTCGCCTGATCGTCGCCCGGGCGGGCAGAGCAACACCCGATCGGGAGGACCGCGTTGCGCCCGGTGGTGACGTCGCTGAAGGCTGCTGGCGCCGCGTGGCGGGCCGGTGGAGCAGCGGGTTGAGAAGACCGACCGGCGGTGCCCCCTCGGCGCGCACGTGCTGGTCGACCAACGCGATCCCGCCCGCCAGGAGCGGCGCCGCGAAGCTCGTGCCGCCGACCGCGTTCCAGGGGCTTCCGGTCACGGGGTTCGGCTCGCACGGACCCGCGCCCGCGGCCGGATCCAACGCGCTGCAGTGGACGGCGATGCCCGGGTAGGGAGTCGGCGTACATGGAGACGTCCGGGACGGTCCTCCGCGCGGAGCCCAGCCCCGCCTCGGCCTGGTACCAGGGCGCGGTGGAGAGCCGGCTCGCGCCACCGGTCCCGGCGCCCGCCGGGAAGGTCGCGACCGACACCCCGTCGAGACGCTCGACCTCGACACCGGGGACGCCGTACTGCGTGTCGTTCCAGGGGCGCTGGGACGCGGGTCGATTGGCGCGCGTGAGGCGCATGGACGTACCGCCGGCGACGAGGCGGGGTCGCCGACGCTCGTCTGGCCGATCGCGAGCGCCCCAGGGCCCGATGCCGGACGGTTGGTGGCGCACGGTCCGGAACCCGACCGTGATCAGCTCGGCGTCGACGATCTCGGCGAACGGGGTGTGGCACCAGACGCCAGGCAACCGATCGCGCCCAGGCGATCGTCATCCCCCACATGGGGGGTCGCTTCCCCCCTCAAAGCCCGAGGCGTTCCAGCATGGAGTCGTCGTCGCGCCAGTGCGCCCGGACGCGCACGCGCAGGTCCAGGTGCACGGGCGTGCCGAAGGCCGCGGTCAGCGCGGCGCGCGCCGAGGCGCCGATGTCGCGGATCATCGTGCCGTGCTTGCCGATCACGATCCCCTTTTGCGACTGATGCTCGACCAGCAGGTCGGCACGGATGACGACCCCCTCGCGCGCCGGAACGATGTCGTCGATCGCGACCGCCAGCGCATGCGGAAGCTCCTCGCGAAGCCGTGCGAGGGCGCTCTCGCGGATCAGCTCCGCGGCGAGCTCCTCCTCGCTCTGGTCCGTGACGACGCCGGCCGGAAAGAGCCGCGGCCCCTCACGAAGGAGCAGCGGCAGGTCGTCGCGCAGGGCGCCGATCCCCGCACCCGTCGCGGCGCTGACCGGGTGCGCGGCCTCGAACGGCACGAGCCCGGTGGCGGTCGCCAGATGCTCGGCGATCTGCGCGGGGCTCGCGCGGTCGACCTTGTTCACGACGACGATCACCGGCCGCCCCGTCGCGCGCAGGCGCTCGGCGATGAACCGGTCCCCGCCGCCGATCGGCTCGGGGGCGCTGACGAGGAACAGCGCCGCGTCGCAGTCCTCGAGGCTCGCGTCGACCGTCCGCTGCATACGGGCCGTCATGCGATCGACCGACCGCTGGAACCCGGGCAGGTCGAGCAGCACCGCCTGCCACTGGTCCCCGTCGACGACCGCGCTGATGCGTCGCCGCGTGGTCTGCGGGCGCGGTGAGACGCCGGCGAGGTGGCGCCCGGAGAGGGCGTTCGCGAGGGTCGACTTGCCGACGTTCGGACGTCCGGCCAGCGCGACCAGCCCGGAGCGGAAGGCGCTCACGGCAGCACGAACGGATCGGGGAGCAGGTCGGCCGCGGCGCGGACCCGCGTGGCGCCGTCGTCGGCGACGAAGGCGACCCAGGCGTCGGGCGCGACGTCGACGAGGACCTGGCGGCACGCGCCGCAGGGCGAGATCGGGACGCCGTCGGCCCGAGCGACGCCGAGCGCGACCACGTCGCCCGCGGCATCGGCCACCGCCCGGGCGAGGGCGGCGCGCTCGGCGCAGATCGTCAGGCCGTACGAGGACGACTCCACGTTGACGCCGACGTGCAACTCGCCGGTGGCGTCCTCGACGACCGCTCCCACGTGGATCCCAGAGTAGGGCGCGCGTGCCCGCGCGGCCGCCCGGCGTGCCCGCGCGACGAGCTGGTCGGGGGTCAGCCCCATAGCTGGAACACGAGCACCGCCACCGCCGTGCCCACGACCGCGCCCGCGGTCACCTCGACGAGGGAGTGGATCCCGGCCTCGACGCGTGACTGCGCCACGAGGAGCGCCATCATGAACGCCAGCAGCGAGATCAGCGCCGCGTGGCGGAGGGGGTCGGCGATGATCGTGATCGCCGCCCACGCGGCGAACGCCGCCGCGCTGTGCGCCGAGGGCAGTCCGCCCCGAAGCGGCGTGCCGCGCCCGGTGGCGGCCTTGATCGCGATCGACGCCACCACCGTGACGATGAGGACGACGACCACGAGATTCGTCGGCGAGCGACGCACGCCGACGAGCAGATCGTCCGCCGGCTGGGTGATCGCCGTGTAGAACAGGAAGTAGGCGACGGCCAGCGCGTTCACCGTCGCGACGAGCACCGCGCCCGCGGCCACGTCCTTGGCGACCTTGACCAGCGGGTGGTAGGTCGTGATCACGGCGTCGATGGCCGCCTCGAGCGCCGTGTTGAACATCTCGGCCACCAGGACGAGGCTCACGGCGCCCAGGAGCACCGCCATCTCGATGCGGCTGAAGTCGAGCAGCAGGCCGAGCACCAGCGCGAGCACCGCCGCCGCGACGTGCAACTGCATGTTCCGCTGCGTGCGCAGCACGTAGACGATGCCCTCGAATGCCCAGGTGAACGACCACCTGAGCGAGCCCTGGCGGGGCAGGGCGCCGGCGCGTCCGAGGATGCCCGTGAGCCGTGCCGGCCGGGTCTCGGGGGCGTCGTCGCCCGCGCCCTCGACGGGGTCCGGAGGTCGCTCGTCCGGCCGCTCGGTCGTCGGTGGGCCCGATCCGCCGCTCATCGGCCGGCCGCCCGGGCGGCGACGAGCTCATCCTGGATCGCCAGCATGGCTCCGCCGTCGGTCTCGTGATCGTGCCCCAGCAGGTGGAGCAGCCCGTGGATCGCGAGGGTGGTGAGCGGCTCGTCGGCCGCGTCCGGGCAGATCACGACGTCGCCGAGCTCTGGCGGCGGCCCCTCGGCGGGCCATCCGTCGAGGTCCTCCTGGCCGTCGAGCGGGAAGGCCAGGACGTCCGTGGCCCGGTCGATCCCACGATGCTCGTGGTTGATCCGCGCCATCCGCTCCGGGCCGACGACCATGACCCCGACGCTCGCGCTCCGGACGTCCAGGCGGCCCGCCGCCCACGCGAGCACCCGCTCGATCGACGCGACGTCGACGCCCACCTCGTCGGTGGCGACGACCTCGATCACCGCGGACGGTCCCCCGCGTCACCGCGCTCGGCCACGTCGTAGGCGTCGACGATCCGCTGGACGAGCCGGTGGCGCACGACGTCCCGCCCCTCGAGGCGGACGATCGCGATGTCCCCGACCTCGCCCAGGATGCGCTCCATGCCGGCCAGGCCGGAGGTCCGCTCGCGCGGCAGGTCGACCTGCGTCACGTCACCGGTGACGACCATGCGCGAGCCGAAGCCGAGCCGCGTGAGGAACATCTTCATCTGCTCGGTGGTCGTGTTCTGGGCCTCGTCGAGGATGATGTAGCTGTCGTTGAGCGTCCGTCCTCGCATGAACGCCAGCGGCGCCACCTCGATCTGGCCGCGCTCGTAGAGCTCCTGCACCTTGTCGGCGGCGAGCATGTCGTACAGCGCGTCGAACAGGGGCCGAAGGTACGGATCGACCTTGGCGGCGACGTCGCCGGGCAGGAAGCCCAGGCGCTCGCCGGCCTCGACCGCGGGCCGCGTCAGGATGATCCGCCCGACCTCCCGGCGGGTGAGCGCGGCGATCGCGAGCGCGACCGCGAGATAGGTCTTCCCGGTCCCGGCGGGCCCGATGCCGAACGTGATCGTGTTGCGGCGGATGGCGTCCGCGTAGAGCTTCTGGCCCGGGGTCCGCGGCGTGACGACGAACTGGCGGTTGCGCCAGATCACGTCGTCGAGCATGCGGCCGGCGGGCTCCGACACCTCCACGGCACTGGCGATCGCGTGGACCGTCGCGGGCCCGACCGGACGCCCGGCACCGACCAGCTCGGCGAGCTCGCGCACCACGGCGCTCGCGGCCTCGACCCTGTCGGCCGCACCGGACAGCGTCACGCGGTTGCCGCGCATGTCGACCTCGAGCCCGACCCGCTCCTCGATCGCGCGAAGCACCAGATCCTGGGCCCCCGCCAGCTCCACGGCGACCTCGTCCTCGACCTCGATGACGCGCTCGGCGCGCCCCTCCCCGGTCACCGCGATGGCGTCGCCGATGCCGCACCCTCCTCGTCCGAGGTCAGCCCGTCCCCAGCCGCCGCGCGTCGATCGAAGCGCCCGATCGCGCCGAGCGCCAGGCTCATCGCGACGATCGCGGCCGTCTCGGCGCGAAGCGTGGTGGGCCCGAGCGCGGCGATCCGCCATCCGGCCTCGCGCGCCGCCGCGACCTCGTCGGATGCGAACCCCGCGTCGGGGCCGACGAGCAGCGACAACGGGCCGGCGGCGCGGGCGTCGGCGAGGTGCGCCGGGAGCGACCGCTCGCCACGCGCGTCGATCAGGTACCCCTCTCCCGCCGGGACCTCGTCGATGACACGCGTCAACGGTACCAGTCCGTGCACCTCGGGAAGGCGCCCCTGCCCCGCCTGGCGCGCCGCCGCGCGGCTCACACGCTCGAGACGCTCGGTGCGCCGGCGCCATCGGTCGGCGTCGGGCACCCGCCGGGCGCGGCTCGAGACGTGCACGACGAGGCCCGCGACGCCGAGCTCGGCCGCCTTCTCGGCGACCAGATCGAGGCGGCCCATCTCGCAGAGCCCCTGGTAGAGCGTGACACCGGCCGGCCGGATCGCGGCGACCGGTGCGCCGATCTCGATCTCCGCCGCCACCCCGGGGGCGACGACCGTGGCCGACCACACCCCGCCGGCGCCGTCCCCCACCTCGACGGCGTCGCCCGGGCGCCGGCGCACGACCCGGGTCAGGTGGTGGGAGTCCTCGGGCCCGAGCACGACTCGCGTCCCGGGCTCCGGGGGGGCGTCCAGCAGGTAGCGGAAGGTGTGCCTCACGGATCCGCCTCGAACGACACCGCCGACCAGCCGTCGCGGGTGACGGCTCGGCCGAGGCCGAGGCCGCACGCGCCGAGTGCGTCGGCCAGCGCGGCCACCTCGTGGTCGCGCACGCCGCTCGCGATGACGGCCCTCGGCGCGTCCAGCGTCGGTGCCACGGCGATCAGGTCGGTGAGGGTGAGGTTGGCGAGCACGAGGTCCGCGGCGGGAAGCGGCTCCGAGCCCGCGACCGCCGCCCGGACGTCGATCGCCAGGCCGTTGGCGGCGGCGTTGCCCGCCGTCGCCGCCACCGCCTCGGCATCGTTGTCGATCGCCCACACCGGCGCGTGCCCGAGGCGGGCGGCGGCGATCGCGAGCACGCCCGACCCGCATCCGACGTCGAGGACCGAGCCGGGCGGACGGTCGACGAGGAGCTCGAGACAGCCGCGTGTCGTGGCGTGTTGACCGGTCCCGAAGGCCATTCCGGGATCGATCACCAGGTCGAGCAGGCCGGGCGTCGCCGGCTCCCATGGAGGGCGCAGGCCGAGCGGCCCCACCTCGACGGGGCGATGGAAGGCGCGAAGCGCGGCCCGCCAGTCGACGGGGTCGGCGGCGGTTCCGATCCGGCAGGCCACGCCCACCCTCGCCAGCTCACCCACGACGGTCGTGGGATCGGGCGTGTCCGCCGACGCGGACCAGAAGTCGAGGAGCGTCGTCCCCGCCACCTCGCGCTCGCGGCACCCGCCCAGGCGCGGCGCGAGGGTCGCGACGGCGAGCGGCGCATCGTCGACCGCGACCGCGACCGTCAGGCGGACCAGGTCAGCGGAAGGCGTGACGGAGCCGCTCGAAGAAGCCGGACTCGTGCTGGTAGCTGCGCTCGTCGAGCGTCTCCCCGAGCGCCTGGACCGCCTGTTTGCCCTCGTCGGAGGTCACCTTCGGGACCTTGACGTCGAGGACGACCCGCTGGTCCCCGCGCCGGCGACCCTCGAGCGCGGGAAAGCCCTTGCCCCGCAGCACGACCTCGTCACCCGGCTGGGTCCCGGGGCGGACCTCCACCCGGGCCTCGCCGTCGACCGTCGGGACCGTGATCTCTCCGCCCACCATCGCCTCGGTCACGGGGACGCCCGCGTGGACGACGACGTCCAGGCCGTCGCGGTGGAGTCGCTCGTCCGCGCTCACCTGCACGAGCACGTAGAGGTCGCCCGCCGGGGCGCCCGCCTCGCCGGCGTGCCCCTGCCCGCTCATCCGGATCCGCTGTCCGCCGGAGATCCCGGCCGGGATCTCGAGCGACACGGTGGCGTGCGCGCGCACGCGCCCGCGCGCCAGGCAGTTCGGGCAGCGCTGGGCGGGGACCTCGCCCCGGCCGGCGCAGGTCGGACACGCCTGGGTCCGCAGGAACTGGCCGAGCGGTCCCCGGACCACCTGGCGCACCTGGCCCTGCCCGGCGCACGTCTCGCAGCGCTCCAGGCCGCTTCCGGGGGCGGCGCCGGAGCCCTCGCACACATCACAGACGGCGTCGCGGTCGACCTCGACCTCGCGCGCCACGCCTCGCGCCGACTCGACGAACGAGATCGTCACCGAGACGGCGATGTCCTCACCCCGCTGGGGACCGCTGCGCCGGCCGAACGCATCGCCGCCGAAGAACGCGTCGAACAGATCCTGGAACGACCCGAAGTCGGCGAAGTCCGTTCCGCCGCCCCGGCCCCGGACCCCCTCGTGGCCGTAGCGGTCGTACACGGCCCGCGTCTCGGGGTTCGAGAGCACCTCGTAGGCCTCGGCGGTCTCCTTGAAGCGGGCCTCGGCCTCGGGATCGCCGGGGTTCACGTCCGGGTGGAGTTCCCTGGCGCGCTTGCGGAAGGCCTTCTTGATCTCCTCTGGGGCCGCGTCGCGCGCGACGCCGAGGACCTCGTAGTAGTCGCGACTCATACCGAAGGGGGTGAGGGGGTGCGGCGAGCCCGCTCGACTCGTCCGGGACGCGCGCGGCGCCCACGGCCCCCGGGAGGGTCCCCGCCGTGGCATCGCGGCCGCCCCTCCGGCGGGCAGGCACGAGGGTAGCAGGGGTCCGGCGCGCGCCCGACCGCCACCGCGACGTCGGCCCTCAGACGGCCTCGTCCTCGTCGTCCTCGTCCGGCGTGGCCGCGAGGTTGGCCTGCGCGGACTCGATCAGGCCGTGGGCCTCCTCGAGCGAGGTGGCGGCGTACAGGAGCCGCGTGAGCGACCGCGCGTCGCGGGCCACGAGGTGGTCCACGGCGCCCTCCTCGACCCAGAACGGCGCAGCATGCGGGTCCTGGCGAAGCAACTCCACCGCCTGGTGACCGCTCTCGAGCGTGTAGATCGCGATCGCGTACCGGATCGCCGCCGAGGCGCCCTCGGGCTCCCACGGGACGAGCGGCGCGGAGCGGAGCCCGCCCGGCTCGATCACCTCCGACGCGAGCTCGATGTCGCGCCACGCCAGGTCGACCGGGACGCGCAGGTCGAAGAGCAGGTTCTCCGAGTCCTCGACGCCCTCGGCGGCGCTTGCGAGGACCGCGGCGACCCAGTGCGCCTCGGCGAACGAGAGGCCCGTGAACAGGTCCGCCTCGTCGAGCAGGGGTGAGAGCTGCGCCTCCGGGCGCGTGGTGACCCCGACCGCGTACTCCTCGGGCCCGTACGCCCCGGCCTCCACCTTGGCGAGCACCCGGACCGCGGCACCGGACTCCCCACGGAGCGGGCGTCGCCAGACCTCGAGTATCTCGTAGCGCTCGTCCATGACTGGGGCGGGATGGTATCCACTTGCGCGGCCCGCGCCCGGGCGCGGGCGACCGGGCACAGTGCTCGGCACGGATCGAGCGTCGGTGGACGCCCCGATGCGCGCCTCTCGCCCGGAAGGACGCTGCGGCCATGGAGCCCGCGCCGACGACGCGCGCACCCGGCGCGGTCCCCGCGATGCGGGCGCTGGTCATCGCCGTCGCCTGGAGCTGGTCCTGGTGGGGACTCGCCATCCTGCACGGAGGCCGGCTCGCCGAGTCGCCGGTCGTGCTGGTCGCGTACGTCCTCGGCGCCGCGGGCCCGCTCGTGGCCGTGGGCGTCACGCTCGCGCGATGGCCCCGTGAGGACCGGCGGCGGTTCGCGTGCACGGGTGCTCGACCCACGGCGTGTCGCCCCGCGCTGGTGGGTCGTCCTCGCCGCCGTGATGACGCTCCCGGCGGCCGTGGCGGCCGCCGCGGTCGGGCCCGGCCCCGAGGCCGGCGTCCTCGCCCTTCCCGGGATCCTCGCGTTCGCGCTGGTGGCCGGCGTCGCCGAGGAGCCTCTTTGGCGGGGCGTCCTCATCGACTGGGCCCACGGCGGTCGGGGTCGCCTCGGCATGCTGGCGATCGCCGTCGGGGCGGCGTGGGCGCTCTGGCATCTACCGCTCTACGGGGTCTCGGGAACCTTCCAGCACGACAACGGCATGGGATCGACCGCCTTCTGGGCGTACACGCTGGCCCTCCTCCCGGAGTCGGTCGTCCTCGCCTGGCTCGTCGTGGGATCGGGCGGTGGCATCGTCACGGCCGTGGTCGCGCACGCGCTCGGGAACACGCTGGGCGAGGCGCTCGATCTGTCGGCCAGTGCCCAATGGGTGCGGGCCGGCGTCACGGTCCTCGCCGCCGCCACCCTCGTGGCGCTGGTCCGCCCGCCGCCGCCTCCGGCGCCGATCACCGCTCGTAGAGCTCCTCGACGTACCGCGACAGGGCGTGGGCGGCCTCGCGCACGGTCGTCACCGCCAGGCGGTAGTCCATCCGCCGGGGGCCGATGATCGTGACGGTGCCGAGGTTGCGACGCGCGATCCCGTAGGGCGCGGCGACCACGGCGAAGTGCGCGAGATCCGGCTCCTCGATCTCGCTGCCGATCCGGAGGTAGAGGTCGTGCCGCGTCAGCGCGGCCCGAAGGAGCGCGAGCAGCCGGTACCGCTCCTCGAGGCTCGCCATGAGGGCCTCGACCGCCTCGAGGCTGTCGGCGGCGTCGGCGAGGAAGCGCGACTGGCCGCCGATGTAGAGCACCGACGACTCGTCGTCGTCCAGATCCGAGATCACCGGCCCCACCGCCTGGAGGAAGGCGCGCTCGCGAGGGCCGAGCGCGTGCTCGTCGAGGCGGCTCGCGATCATCCGCGAGCCCACGGCCATGCCCGCGATGCGCTCGTTGAGGAAGTCGCGCGCCCACTCGACGAGCCCGGGGTCCACGGCGGCGTCGAACGCCAGGACGCGCTTGACCACCTCCCCCGTCGACGTGATGACCACGACCATGACGAGCTGCGGCTGCAACAGCAGCACCTCCACGTGGCGCACGCTCGCGGTGCTCGGCGCCGGCGCCGTGACGACGCTGAGGAGGTTCGTGACCTGCGAGACGACATCGGCGAGCCGGCGCATGGCCGCGTCGACCTCGCGACGCATCTCTCCCACCTCGAGCGCTTCGCTGATGGGCGCGATCAGCTGCGGCGATGCGCGCTCCGGCGAGAGGGCGTCGACGTAGTAGCGGTACCCGCCGTCGGTCGGGATCCGCCCGGCCGAGGTGTGGGGATGGTCGAGGTAGCCGAGCTCCTCGAGCCGGGCGAGCTCGGACCGGACGGTCGACGACGCATAGTCGAGCCCGGCGCGACCGGCGATGTGCTTGCTCCCGACCGGAACGCCGCTTGCGATGTACTCCTCGACGACCGTGCGCAGCACGACGCGCTGACGCTCCGTCAGTTGGCCGGTGTCACGTGCCGGTGGTCCAGGGTCTGCCATCACGTCGCTCCTCGCCGTCAGGCGTACTCCATCAGTTCCTGCAGCACCGCGTTCTGGAGGAAGCGCCCCTCGCGGGTGAGCGTCACGGTCCGCGCGTCGCGCTCGATGAGCCCCCACCCCGCCAGGCGCTCGAGCGCCTCCGGGTGGTCGGGCGGGCCGGCCCAGGCCATGGCGAGCGGACGGTCGAGCCGCAACCCGAGCATCCACCGCTCGCGCCGGCGCGTGTCGCCGTCGAGCGACTCGTGCGTACGGCGTGGCGGCCCGCCGGCGGTGAGGTCGGCGATGTAGCCGTCGAGTCCCGGCGCATTGCGCCACCGGGCGCCCCCCACGGTGCTGACCGCCCCGACCCCCACGCCGACGTAGTCGGCGGCGCCCCAGTAGGCGAGGGAATGGCGGCACTCGTGCCCGGCGCGCGCGAAGTTGGCCGTCTCGTACCAGCGGTAGCCGGCCTCCTCGAGCGTCGCGACCGTCCCGCGGAACGCATCGGCCGCAGCGTCGTCGTCCGGCGCTTCGACGCCCATGCGCGAGAGTGCCGTGTCCGGCTTGATCTCGAGCTCGTACCAGGAGACGTGGTCCGGGTCCATCGCGCGCACGCCGTCCAGGTCCTCGGCCAGATCGTGGACGGACTGCCCCGGCACCGCGAGGAGCATGTCGACACTCACCGACGCGACGCCCGCGGACCGCGCGCACGAGACCGCGCGCAGCGCCTGGTCCGGCGTCGCGAGGCGATCGAGCCCGGCGAGCACATGCGGACGAAGCGACTGCACGCCGAGGGAGATCCGCGTCATGCCGGCCGCCACCAGGTCGTCGAGGAGACCGCGCTCGACGGTCTCGGGGTTGGCCTCGACCGTGACCTCGGCGCCCGGCGCCAGATGGGGCCGAATCGCCGCGAGCAGTCGCGTCAGACGCCGCCCGCGCATCAGCGTGGGCGTGCCGCCGCCCAGGTAGACCGTCTCGAGCGGCGCGAACCGGTGCGATTCCCGCTCGAGCTCGGCCAGGAGCGCGTCCAGGTAGGCGTCACGGCGCTCGAGGGCGCCCACCTCGACGACGAACGCGCAGTAGCCGCACCGCGCCGCACAGAACGGCAGGTGCACGTAGAGATGCCGAACCCTGGGAGCCCCGGCTATCGCTTCGCCTCGCTCGGCTGGGCGTGACCGATGTTGAGCACCGACAGGAACGCCTCCTGCGGCACCTCGACCGAGCCGACGTGCTTCATCCGCTTCTTGCCCTCCTTCTGGCGCTCGAGCAGCTTGCGCTTTCGGGAGATGTCCCCGCCGTAGCACTTGGCGAGCACGTCCTTGCGCTTCGCCTTGACGGTCTCGCGGGCGAGGATCTTGCCGCCGATCGCGGCCTGGATGGGGACCTCGAACATCTGCCGCGGGATCGTCTTGTACAGCCGGTCGACCAATCCCTTGCCGCGCTCATAGGCCATGTCGCGGTGCACGATCAGCGAGAGCGCGTCCACCGGATCCCCGGCCAGCAGGATGTCGAGTTTGACCAGCGGGCTCTCGCGGTAGCCGACGAGGTCGTAGTCGAGCGAGGCGTAGCCGCGCGTGCGGCTCTTGAGCTGGTCGTAGAAGTCGAGCACGATCTCGGCGAGCGGCAGGTCGTAGACGAGTTGCTGGCGGCCCTCGATCGGCTCCATGGTCACGAACTTGCCCCTCCGGTCCTGGCAGAGCCCCATCACCGCACCGACGTGGTCCGCCGGGACCAGGACCGTGCAGCGCATGTAGGGCTCCTCGATGCGCTCGATCCGGGTGGTCGGCGGGAGGTCCACCGGGGAGCGCACGAGCAACTCCTCCCCCTGGGTGGTGGTCACCCGGTACTCGACGTTCGGCGTCGTCGCGAGCAGGTCGAGGTCGTACTCGCGCTCCAGCCGTTCCCGGACGATGTCCATGTGGAGCAGGCCGAGGAACCCACACCGGAACCCGAAGCCGAGCGCCTGCGAGGTCTCGGGCTCGAACTGCAGCGACGCGTCGTTGAGCGACAGCTTGTCGAGCGCCTCGCGCAGCGCCGTGTAGTCGTCGGCGTCGGTCGGGAAGAGGCCGCAGAAGACCATCGGCTTGACCTCGCGATACCCGGGGAGCGGCTCCTCGGCCGGCGCCGCCTCGAGGGTCAGCGTGTCGCCCACGCGAAGATCGCCGACCCGCTTGAGACCGGTCACAACGTAGCCGCTCTCGCCCGCCGAGAGTCGCCCCGTCGAGACGGTCCGAGGGGTCATCACGCCGATCTCCTCGGCCCCGAACTTGGTCGCGGTGGCCATCGCCCGCAGCTGCGTGCCCGCCGCGATGGTGCCGTCGACCACGCGGACGAAGGCGACGACACCCCGATACTGGTCGTAGACCGAGTCGAACACGAGCGCCCGCGCGGGCGCGTCGGGGCGCCCCGCGGGCGGCGGCACGCGCTCCACGATCGATTCCAGCACGTCGTCGATGCCGATCCCGGTCTTGGCCGACACGCGAAGCACACGGCCGGGGTCCTCACCGATCAACTCGGCCACCGCGCGGCCGTGGAGGTCCGGGTCGGCCGCCGGCAGGTCGATCTTGTTGAGGACCGGGATCAGCTCCATGTCGGACTCGATCGCCAGGTAGGCGTTGGCCAGCGTCTGGGCCTCGATCCCCTGACTGGCGTCGACGACCAGGAGCGCCCCCTCGCACGCGGCGAGGCTCCGCGAGACCTCGTAGCTGAAGTCGACGTGCCCCGGCGTGTCGATCAGGTTGAGCTGGTACTCGTGGCCGTCCCGGGCGCGGTACATCACCCGGACCGCCTGAGCCTTGATCGTGATGCCGCGCTCGCGCTCGAGCTCCATCGAGTCGAGCACCTGCTCGCGCATGTCGCGCTCGCTGACCGCGCCCGTGAGCTGCAGGACCCGGTCCGCGAGCGTCGACTTGCCGTGGTCGATGTGCGCGATGATGCAGAAGTTGCGGATCGAGTCCTGATTCACGCGGCTATCGTAGCGGCCGCACGATCCGCGCCAGCAGGTTCAACTCGGGCACCGAGAGGGCTCGGCAGGCGGCCGCATACGCGGCCGACGCGGCCAGGAGCGCGACGGTGAGGGAGATCGCCTGGGCGATGAAGCCCGCCCCGAGGGCGTCCTCGAGCACCCGCCAGCTCGACCAGGCGAGCAGGGCCGCGACGGCCCCCGCCGCGGTGCATCGCGCGAGGCCGTCGACCACCCAGGGAAGCCGGAGGCCACCGATCCTACGCGCGAGCAGGGCGACCAACGCGATCAGGGTCACGAGGCTGGCGATCGAGGTCGCGAGCGGGATCCCGGCGACGCCGAGCGGCCGGTAGAGCAACAGGTCGAGGATCAGGTTGAGCACCACCCCGCCGCCGGCGACGGCCGTCGGAAGCCACGGCAGCTGCAGGCTGAAGAAGGTCCTGATGACGAGGAGGCTGGCCCCGTTGAAGACCAGGCCGAGCGAGAAGGCGAGCAGGGCCTGCGAGGTGAGGTCGGTGCTCTCGGCGTCGAAGGCGCCGTACTGGAACACGAACCGGACGATCGGCTCGGCGAGGACCAGGAGGATCGCCGCGGCGGGCACGAGCACGAAGAAGATCTGTCGCAGACCCGCGGCCGACGCGTCGCGCACCCCGCGGATGTCGGCGCGGCCCGCGTAGCGCGAGATCGTCGGGAACAGCACCGTCGCGATCGCCACGCTGAACATGCCCTGGGGCAGGAGGTACAGGCGGAAGGCCGCATCGATGGCGCGCGGGGCCTGGTCGCTCACGAGCGTGGCGAAGATCGAGTCGACCGAGAGGTTGACGTTGATCAGGCCGAGCCCGAGGGTCACCGGCAGCATCAGGATGAGCACGCGTCGCACGTCCGGGCTCCCGAGGCCGAACGAGACCGGGAAGCGGCCGAGTCCGCGCAGCGACACGGCGACGTAGGCGAGCTGGAGCGCGGTCCCCGCCAGCACGCCGATCGCGTACGAGAGGATCCGGTCGCCGTCGTCGAGGAACGGGGTGACGACGACGAGCGAGCCGATGATCACGGCGTTCCAGAGCACGGGTGCGAACGCGGTCGGCCCGAACCGCCCCTCCGCCTGGAGGATCGCCACGACGATCCCCGTGAGCCCCAGGAGGACCACGATCGGGAACATGAGTCGCGCGAGGCGGACCGTCTCGTCGATGAGCGGGTCGGACAGCCCGGGCGCGAAGAAGGGCATGAAGTAGGGGGCCAGCACGACCGCGGCCAGCGTCAGCGCGCCGAGGCCGATGCTCACCAGGCCGAGGAGGGCGCCGGCGAGCCGGCGGGCGTCCTCGTGGCGGCCCTGCTCCTGGAGCTTGGTGTAGACCGGGACGAACGCGGCCGAGATCGCCGAGTCCGCGACGAGGCTGCGGAGCAGGTTGGGCACCTGGAACGCGATCACGAACGCGTTGATCGCGCCCTGAGTCCCGAACAGGGCGGCCGCGATGATCTCGCGCACGAGCCCCATCACGCGACTCGCGCCCGTCCACAGCGAGAAGATCGCCGTGGAGCGCCCGAGCCCGCCCCGCGCCGCCGGCTCCTCGCGGTCCGGCGCCGGGGCGCTCACCGAGGCGCCCACGCCGCTGCTAGCATCCGCCGTCGTCCTTCGATCGGAGTCTTCAGCGCGTGGCGAACATCAAGCAGCAGATCAAGCGCAACAGGCGCTCGCTCAAGCAGCAGGAGCGCAACGTCCGGTACCGCTCGACCATCAAGACGCTCATGCGCCGGGTCGACGAGGCCCATCGCGAGGGTGACGCCGAGGCGGCGTCGGCCCGCAGCGCCGAGCTCATCAGCCTCATCGACAGAGCGGCCGGCAAGGGCGTCATCCACCGCAACACGGCCGCGCGCCGCAAGCGTCGCATCGCCCTGATGCTGGCAGGCGACGGGGAGTCCGGCTCCGCCTGAACGCCGATCGCCGGCGGGGATCAGGCTGATCGCTCCCCGCCGACGATGTCGACCAGGTCGCCGACGGCGCGCTCGATGACGATTCGAGCGCCGTCCCCGCGGGACGCGCCCAGGTCCACCTGGGCGGAGACGCGAAGCTCCATCTCCAGCGCGGCGACGCGCGCGACGGCCCGTTCCGCCGCGTGCGGCGGCAGGGCGCGCGCCTGATCGAGCAGCTTCCGCGCCGGAAACCCCGCCGCCCCGGTGGCACGCGTGACGGCCTCGACGTCGGCGTTCGGACCGAGTGCCCCGACCGCGGCGAGGTTTCGGACGTGCTGGCCCAGGCTGAAGCGGATCCGCTCGGGGTCGGCGGGCTGGTCGCCAGAGGCCAGATCCTGCAGCAGCCCGAACGCCCCCCGCCGGTCGCGCGCGACGATCGCGTCGGTGAGGTCGTAGGCGCGCGCATCGGGATGGGCCGGGACGAGGTCGTCGACGAGCGAGGGGTCGATCTGGCGCCCCTCGGCGGCGGCGACCAGCTTGCGCGCCTCCTGCGTGAGCTGCATCGCGTTGGCGCCGCTGGAGTTGGCCTCGGCGCGGTCGACGGTCGCCCGTTCGACCAGCCGCCGGGTCGCGGCCGGCGCGATGCTCCCGCCGAACCGCGCCACCTCCCGCTCGGCGTGCTCGGCCATCCAGCGCGAGCGCTCGCGCCGTGACACCTTGCCCGACGGGCCGTAGACGAACTCCTTCCCGACCGCGCGCACCCGCTCCGCCAGCTTGCCGGGCGGCGCGGCGCCGCCCACGAGCGCGAGGCACGTCGCGGGATTGGGCGCGGCGAGATAGTCGATGACCGGGCCCACGTCCGCGGCCCGCCAGTCCTCGACGCCGTCGACGATCACGAGCCGTCGCCCTCCGAACGAGAGCGCCTCGCACGCCGCGGCGATCTCGCCACCGGGCGTCTCGGCCGCGTGGTGGCGCTCGGGCGGCAACCCCCCCTCGTTTCGCACGCGGGCGATCAGCGCCGCGAGCACCCGCTCGACATGGGCGCGGTCCTCACCGTGGATCGCGTAGACGGGACGGATCTCCTCCTCGGCCATGGGCGCGATGCTCGCACACGGCGTGGCCGGACGACCGCGAGCCACGACGGGCGGGCGGGCGGGCCGGTCGGGACCGGCGCGCGGTCTCGTGGACGCGCGCGGCGCCCGGCCGGACGACTCACCCGGGTGCGGGCGCGTCGACGAGCGGCCGGACGGTGAGATCGCCCGACCGATCGGTGCGGAGCACCGTGGCGCCCGCCGCCGCCAGGGCGCCGAGGGTGGCCGGGTGCGGATGGCCGAAGCGGTTCCCGTCGCCCACCGAGACCAGCGCGAGGCGAGGCGCGCCGCGGTCGAGCACCCCCGCGAGGCCGTCGTCGCCCGATCCGTGGTGTCCGACCTTCAGCACGTCGATGCCCCGGAGCCCGCCGATCGCACGGAGCTGTGCGCTCTCGGCGTCGCCGGCAAGGAGCGCACGCACCCCCCTCGCCTGCGCCAGGACGATCAGGCTCGCGTCGTTGGGGTCGGCGACGCGGGTGAGGTCGCCGGACCGGGGCCAGCGGACCGAGAGGCGCCACTCGCCGACGCGGAGGGCGTCCCCGGCCGCGATGCCCGCCACCTGGACGCCGCGTCCGGCCGCGATCCGGCGCGGGCCGGCCCAGTCGGCGTGATCCGGATCGGGGAGCAGGAGGCGATCGACGGGGACGGTCGCGACCAGGTCGGCGAGCCCGCCCCCGTGATCCCGCGCCGGATGGGTGAGCGCGACGAAGGACAGGCGGTCGATCCCGTGACGCGCGAGCGCAGCGACCACCGGGGCCGGGGACCCAGGCGACCCCACGTCGACCATGGCCGCGGCGCCGTCCGGGCTTCGGACGAGAAGCGCATCACCCTGCCCGACGTCGAGGGCGGTGAGCGTGGGACCGGAGGGCGGCGCCGGTCGGCCCTGCGACGCGGACCCGAGCGCCGCGATCGCGGCGAGCGACGTGGCCATGAGGCCCGCGAGCGCCACTCGATGGCCGGGACCGCGCGCGCGCCCGGGGGTTCGGCGCGCGAGCACCGGCACACCGCCCCCTCGCCGGACGAGCACCACCGCGAGGATCGCTCCGAGCGCCACGGGAATGGCGGCGTACGCGGGCAGCGTGGACGTCGCGCCCGGGACCGACGCCGCAACGCGCGCCATCGTGAGGAGGGCCTCGGCGCCGAGACCCGCGGGTGCCGCGACGACCACCGCGAGCGGATGGGCGATCGCCGACGCGCCGAGCGCGACGAGCGCGACCACCACGATCGGGCCCGCGAGCGGCACCGCCACGACGTTCAGGGGGAGGCCGACCAACGACAGGGTGCCGAAGTGCCAGATGAGCACCGGCGCCGTCGCCACACCAGCGGCGGCCGCGAGCGCCGCGAGCTCGGCGACGCGGGGATGAAGCCAGGCCGGGGCCCGGGCCGCCAGGGGCTCCGCGAGGGCGAACAGGCCCACGACGGCGGCGAACGACAGCTGCAGGCCGGGATCGCCGATCGCACGCGGCTGGGCCACGAGCAACACGGCGAGGGCCACGAGCAGCAGGTGCCACCGGCCGGAGGGGGTCGAGCGAAGCTCCGCCGCGAGCGCGACGGCGCCCATGACGCCCGCGCGGGCCACCGACGGTCCGGGCTCGCACGCCAGGCAGTACGCGCCGATCAGCCCCAGGGCCACGAACGTGGCCGGGCGTCGCGCGACCCGGAGGGCCCGAAGGCCGATCAGCGCGGCGAGCGCCACGACGGTGACGTTCTGCCCCGACACCGCCAGCAGGTGCCACAGACCGGCATCGCGGAAGGCCTCGGCGGCGACCGGGCTCAGGCCGTCCGTGTCGCCGAGCAGCATTCCGCGCACGAGCGCCCCGCGATCCCCGTCGAGCCCGGCGCCGGCCGACCCGGTCGCCCAGCGGCGCCACGCGTCGTGGACCCCGGCGACACCGCCCCGCCTCCCGACGACCGCGACCTCGGACGCGCTGATCCTCCCGGCGATGCCCTCGCGGCGGAGATATCCGACCCACCACCCGGGCGCATCCGGCCCGGTCGGGGGGCGCAGTCGACCGGCCAGCCGCACTCGTGCCCCGAGCGGCGGGGGGCCGCCCGCCTCGGGGACGAGGTCGAGCAAGAGGCGCGTCCCGACCGGTACCGCCGGGCCGCGGTCTCCCGCGAGGCGATCAACGACGACGCGCATGCGCCATCCGCCCTCGTCGCTCGCACGGGGGATCTGGTCGACGGTGACCGACCCGGCCACCGCTCCGTCGTGGATCGACGTGGGCGGGTCGATGGTCGCGACGCGCGCCGCACCCCAGGCGCATGCCGCGACGAACACCCCGGCGAGCAGGACGACGAGCGCCTGCGACGCGCACCCGCGGCGCCAGAGGACCGCCGCCGCGGCCGACGCCGACAGCGCCACCGAGAGGGCCCAGATCGCGGGCGGGGCGGCCAGGGGCCCGACGAGGACGCCCGCAACGATCGCCGCCGGGACCAGGCTCGGTACCGCGCGGAGCGTGGCGGGCGCCCGCCGTGGCCCCTCGTCGCCTCGCGCGGGCGGCCGATCCGCGGTGGTGGCCGTCGCGTCGGCGGTGGAGGCACCGCCCGCGCACGGGCCGGGATCGCGATCGGCACCGGCGGCGGTCCGCGAGGCCGGCCGGGCGCTCCTCAGGGGACGACCTCCCCCTGAGTGACTCGAGCCTGGCCGGGCCGATGCCCGGGACGTCGTCGAGTTGCTCGACCGACGCGAACCCGCCGATCTTCGAGCGGTGCTCCACGATACGCGCGGCGAGGGCCGGGCCGATCCCGTCGAGGCGCTCGAGATCCTCGACGCCCGCGGACGACAGGCTGACCGGACCGGTCCCGGACCCGTCCGACGTCCCCGGACCGGTCGCGCGCGCCCTGCGGGGGATCACGACCTGCTGGCCGTCCTGGAGCGGCGCGGCGAGGTTGATCGCGGACAGGTCCGCCCGTCCCGCGGGGCCGCCCGCCCGCCGGAGCGCGTCGCGCACGCGGCGGCCCCCGGCGAGCTCGTAGACGCCGGGGCGCCGGACTGAGCCCGCGACGTGGACGGTCACGCCGGCGGCGCGTCCCGCGACCGCGGGACCATCGACCCGGCCATCCGGGGCGACGATCGGGACGCCCTCGTCGGCGGGACGCGCGTCGCCACCGGCCGAGACCCGCCAGGCGATCACCGCCAGGCCGACCGCGAGAAGCGCGTAGACCCATCCGGTTCCGCGAAGCCATGGGAGCAGTCGATCCATGGACCGGACGCTAGGAGGCCCGGTGTGGAGGATCCGCACCTGAGTGTGCCGACTCACGGACCCGTCGGCGACGTCGTGCCGCGTCGCGGTCGCGTGCGCGAATCGTCACCCCCGCGACACGGTGTCGTCGCACCTCCGCGGTGATCGATGCGGGCCGCCGCGCCACGATCGTCCCCATGGCGACGACCACGACACCGCGCGTCGGACCGACCGGGTGCCCCTCGAGCAGACGCGCCCCGAGCGAGGGCGCGCGGACCGCGCGCTCAGCCGGGGTCCGCGCCCCGGTCCCGGACGACGAGGTTCACGAGCCGGCCCGGGACGACCACGCGGCGGACCACCTCCTTGCCGTCGATGGCCGCGCGCACCTTGGTCAGGCCCTCGGCAAGCGCGATCATCTCGTCCTCGGGCGTGTCCACCGGCACGTCGAGCCGGTCACGGAGCTTTCCGTTCACCTGCACGACGAGTGTCACGCTGTCGGCGACCAGGTAGCGCGCATCGGCGGACGGCCAGGGCTCCTCCCACAGGCGCTCGCCGCCCAGGCTCTCCCACAGCTCGCACGCGATGTGCGGGGCGAACGGCGACAGGAGCGACACGGCGCGCCGCGCCGCGTGTGCGAGCGCCAGCGCACCGCCGGGACCGTCGAGCTCACCCGCAGAACTGGCTCGCGTGGCCTGGTTGACGAGTTCCTGGAGCGCCGAGATCGCCGTGTGGAACGAGAACCGTCGCCCGAGATCGTCGTCGACGCGCACCACGGTCTGCTCGGCCTTTCGCACCAGGTCCAGCGCCGCCCCGGTGCCGAAGGTGGCCGGATCGGGGAGCGCACCCGCGGGCGGCGCGCTCGCGGCGGCCGTGGCGACGACGCGCCAGAGCCGGTCGAGGAAGCGCCGCTGCCCCTCCACCCCCTGGTCGCTCCACTCGATGTCGTCGGCGGCGGGGCCCATGAACATCACGTAGAGACGGAGCGTGTCGGCGCCGTAGCGGTCGACGATCTCGTCGGGCGCGACCACGTTGCCCTTGCTCTTGCTCATCTTCGCGCCGTCGCGGTGGATCATGCCCTGCGTGAACAGCCGCGCGAACGGCTCGCTCACGCCGACGAGCCCGATGTCATGGAGCACCTTGGTGAAAAAGCGGGCGTAGAGCAGGTGGAGCACCGCGTGCTCGACGCCCCCGATGTACTGGTCGACCGGGAGCCAATAGTCCACGACCTCGCGCTCGAAGGGGGCCGTGGTCAGGTGCGGCGCGGTGTAGCGCAGGAAGTACCAAGAGGAGTCGACGAACGTGTCCATGGTGTCGGTCTCGCGGCGCGCGTCGGCGCCGCACCGGGGGCAGGGCACACGCACCCAGTCCTCTGCGGCCGCAAGGGGGCTCCTCCCCTTCGGCGCGTAGTCGTCGACCTCGGGCAGGACGACGGGCAGCTCGTCGTCGGGGACCGGCACGGCGCCGCACGCCTCGCAGTGCACCACCGGGATGGGGGCGCCCCAGTACCGCTGCCGGGAGATCAGCCAGTCGCGGAGCCGGTAGTCGGTGGTCGCCGCACCGAGGTCGCGCTCGGCGAGCCAGGCGACCACGGCGGTCTTCGCCGCACGAACGTCGAGCCCGTCCAGGAACTCCGAGTTGACGGCGATCCCAGGGCCGGTGTCCGCGGCCCCGTCGAGCGGCGTGTCGCCGTCGGCGCCCTCGGGCGCGATGACACGCCGGACCGGGAGCCCGTGGGCCTGCGCGAACTCGAAGTCGCGCTGGTCGTGCGCCGGCACCGCCATCACCGCGCCGGTGCCGTAGTCCATCAGGACGTAGTCGGCCACCCAGACAGGCAGTCGCTCGCCGTTGACCGGGTTGCGCACGTACGCGCCGGTGAAGGCGCCGGTCTTGGGCCGGTCGACCGAACCGCGCTCGGCGGTGTCCAGCGCGCCGGCGCGCGCGACGTATTCCTCGACCGCCGGCGCCTCCGGACGACCCTCGACCAGCCTTGCCACCATCGGATGCTCCGGCGCCAGCAGGAAGAAGGTCGCGCCGAAGAGCGTGTCCGGCCGCGTCGTGAAGACCGGGACCTCCTCGTCGCGCCCGTCGACCGCGAAGACGACCCGCGCCCCCTCGGAGCGTCCGATCCAGTTCCGCTGCATGGTGAGCACACGCTCGGGCCAGTCCTCGAGCGACGCCATGTCGTCGAGCAGGCGTTCCGCGTAGTCCGTGATGCGCAGGAACCACTGGGTGAGCTCCCGGCGCTCGACCGCGGTGCCGCACCGCTCGCAGTGCCCGTCGACGACCTGCTCGTTCGCGAGGACCGTGGCGTCGACCGGGCACCAGTTGACCGGGGCGGAGCGCCGCTCGGCGAGCCCGCGCTCCAGCATCCGCAGGAACAGCCACTGGGTCCAGCGGTAGTACTCCGGGTCGCAGGTCGCGAGCTCCGTCTCCCAGTCGAGCGCGAATCCGAGGCGCCGCATCTGCGTGCGGATGCGATCGATGTTCCGGCGCGTGACCACCGCCGGGGGCTCGCCGGTGCGGATGGCCGCGTTCTCGGCGGGCAGCCCGAAGGCGTCGTAGCCCATCGGATGGAACACCAGGGCGCCCCCGCGGCGCCGATGGTGTGCGATCACGTCGCCCATCGTGTAGTTCTTGACGTGACCCATGTGGATCTCGCCGGAGGGATACGGGAGCATCTCGAGGACGTACGCTTTGGGTGTGTCCGGAAGCGTCGGCGTGACGCCGTCCCTCGACACGGGCTCGGCGACGAACGCGCGCTCGGTCTCCCAGACGCGCTGCCAGCGTGGCTCGATCTCTGCGGGGTCGTACCGCTCGGGAAGGCGGCGGGCGGGCATCGGCGGCCGAGTATACGCACGCGCGTCCGCGGGCTCGGCGTGACCACGCTCCGCCCTTCGGTCGTCGTCCGCCCGGCGGACCTGGACGTCCATTTCCCCGGCATCCTCGGGCTCTATCGGGCGCACGGCTGGAGCCACGCCAACGACCCGACGCGCCTTCGCACGGCGGTGGAGAGCTCCTCGTTCTCCGTCGTCGCGCTCGGTGACGACGGAGTCGTGGGATTCGCGCGCTGCCTGTCCGACGACGCGTTCGCCGTGTACATCGCGGACATCCTCGTGTCCCCCGAGCGCCAGCGCACCGGAATCGGCCGCGAGCTGGTCGCCGCGATCATGGAGCGGTACCCGCTCGAGCGCTACCACCACCAGGTCCTCGTGGCGGAGCGGGGGGTCGAGGGCTTCTACCGCAAGCTGGGGCTGGTCCCCGTCGCGGCGTTCGGTCTGACGGCCTTCATCCGCGCCCGCCCGGGCTGATCGCGGCTCGGAGCCCTCGCCCCGACCGCGCGCGCCGAGCGCCCGGCCCGCCGACCGCCCGAGGACCGCGACCTGGGACGCTCGCGGGTCTCGCGGCTCGGCGGCCGCACCCGATCCCGGCCGGCCGCGCAGACCCCCTAGTCGGCGGCGGTCAGCCGACCGTGCTCGTCCTCGTCGCCCGTGACGAGGAAGCGCACGCGCCCCCCGAGCTCGGCCGCATTGTTCGCGACCCGCTCGATGTGCCGCGCCACCAGGACCGCGCTCGCCGACCACCTGCGGGAGGTCTCCTGCTCGAAAGCACGACTCACCTCGGTCAGCACGCGATCGAGCATCGGCTCCGCACGGGCCGAGAGGTGCCGCGCCCGGTCGGCGGCCTCGACGTCGCTTCGCGCGAGCGCCTCGCGCCGCGGCCGCCAGCGCATCGACGGCGAGCTCGCCCATCCTGCGGATCTCGTCGTTGACATGGGCCACGTCGGACTGGGGCGGCGCGGTCCGCGTCGTCAGGCGGGCGATCTCGACGGCGAGGTTTCCGACCCGCTCCAGTGCCACGGCCTCGATCAATCCGACATGCAGGAGCCGCAGGTCCGCGCCGAAGGCGCTCCAGCGCAGGTGGATGCCCATGATCTCGTCCTCGAGCTCACGGCTACGGCGATCGATCTCGCCGTCAGCGGCGATGACCTCGTCCGCAAGTGGCGCGTCGGCGTCGAGCCACGCCGAGATCGCGCGCTCGACCCCCTCCAGGACCATGCCGCAGAGCGTCGCGAGTCCCTCGCGCGCGGCGTCGAAGCGCTCCGCCGGCGCGACCCACTCCCTCTCGGCGTCACCCATGCGTCAAACCTACCCCGTCGGGGCGAGGTCGACACCGCTCAATCCGAGACACCGCCGCGGGCGACCACGTGCGTCGGAGTCAACCTGACGAGCATCTCTCCCTCGACGGCATTTCGTCGACCGAACTCCGCTGCTCGGTCGGGGCCCATGTAGCGACCGCCGATCGCGGTCGCCCATCGGCGCATCTCGTCCATGTCCTCGTCGAGCGCGACCTCGCCGTCGATCCGCACGAAGGCGAACGGCGGCCGCTCGTCGTCCACGCAGAGCGACGCTCGGGGATCCCTGCGGAGGTTGCGCCCCTTCACCGTGGTCGTCGCCGTCGTGAAGACGATCCGCCCCTCGTCGTCGAACACGAACCAGATCGGCGTCACGTGCGCGGCGCCGTCGCTGTCGGACCGTTGCGAGCTTGCCGGTGCGCGTCCCGTCCAGCACGAACGCCCGCCACTCGGCTTCATCGAGCACCCGCATCGACGGTCCTCCGGTCCGTGTGTCGCCGACGACGATACCGGCGCCGAGAGTCCTGCGGCGGGCGTCTCAGCGGCCGGGTGGGGCCTCGTCCGGCGGGCGCTCGGCCAGGCCCAGGTTGTAGAGGCGCCACGCCATCGCGACGGTCGAGACGCCGAACCGCCGCGCGGCCCCCTGGACCGGCCCGCGAACCGCGTGCGCGCGCACCGCGTCGGTCGGCATGAGCAGCTCCGCCGCGAACACGTTCGCCTCGCGCTCTCGCGGATCGAGGCTTCCGGGTGTCCGGCGACTGCGCGCGCGACGACCCCGGTGGTGCAGCACCCAATGGGCGACCTCGTGGGCGAGGGTGAATCGCCGGCGCTCCTCGCTGTCGGCCGCCTCCTCCGCGCTCAGGCAGATCTCGCGTCGCTCGGGAACGAGCACGCCCGAGACGCCGAGCCCGTCCACGCACCGCACGCGAAGCCCCAGCAGATCCACCGCGATCGAGTCGATCGGGATCGGAAGCCCGGGCGGTCCGTAGCGAGCGGCGTACTCGGCGAGCACCCCGGCCGCCCGCCCGTCCCCGCGTCGGCGCGCGGGGTCGCCGGGCCCACCGGCCTCGTCGGCACCCGCGCCCGGGGGTCGTGTCGGCCGGGCGTCGTGGTCGACACCGGCCGTCGTCGGTTCTGTGCTCATGTTCCGTCCGTTCGGAACGCAACCACATGTCACGGCGTCCCGCCACCACCGACGAGGCCGTGGCGCGCGACCCGACGTCGCCCCCAGGCTAGTCTCGACACCGATGCCGTCGCACGAGATCGAGGACATCAGCATCGACGGACACGCCGGCGTCGCCCTGACGTCGGCGGAGGACGACCTCCGTGTGTGCGTGCTTCCGGCGCTCGCGATGCTGATCCCGTCGATCCGGCACAGGGGTGCCGAGCTGCTCGGGCAGCGCGGTGGCGTCGCGGCCTATGCCGACCGCGGGTCGACGATGGGCATCCCGCTCCTGTACCCGTGGGCCAACCGCATCGCGGGCCTCGAGTACACGGCGGCGGGCCGGACGGCCCGACTCGACCCCTCCTCGCCGCTGGTCCGACTCGACGGCGCCGGCCTCCCGATCCACGGCCTTCGCACCGCCGGGCGGGGCTGGCGTGTGTGTGGCCGACGCTCCGACGGGGACGGCGCGGCGATCGAGTCCGTCTTCGACGCCGCCGAGGACCACGCGGTCATGGCCGCCTTCCCCTTCCCCCACCGCATCCGCGTCGGCGCGGCGCTCACGTGTGCGGAGCTCGCGATCGAGGTGGCGATCCACGCCGGTCCCGACGCCCCGGTCCCGGTCGCCTTCGGGTTCCACCCGTACCTGCGGCTCCCCGACGTCCCGCGCCCGACGTGGCGCGTGGGGCTGCCGGCGCGTCGCCACGCGACGCTCGACGCCCGCGGCCTTCCCACCGGCGCATCCGACCCCGCCCAGCCCTTCGAGGGTGCCCTCGGCGAGCGCGCCTACGACGACCTGTTCACCGAGCTCGCCCCGCCGCGCGCCTTCTCGCTGGCGGGCGGGGGGCGCAGGATCACGCTCACGATGGAGGCGGGCTTTCCCGTCGCCCAGGTGTTCGCCCCCCCGGACGACGCGGTGATCGCCTTCGAGCCGATGACCGCGCCGGTCAACGCACTCGTCACGGGCGGGTCCGCGCTTCCCGTCGTGCCCCCGGGCGGCGTGTTCCGCGCGCGGTTCACCGTGGCGGTCGCAGACGCCTGAACCCAGCGGGCGTCGCGGACCGTCAGCGCGTCACGACGACCGGGCAGGGGGCCCGGCCGGCGACGTACTGGCTGACCGATCCGAGGACCAAGCCCTCGAACGCGCCGCGGCCGCGGGTGCCCACGACCAGCAGATCGGCACCCTCCGCCACCTGGCAGAGCGCCTGCTGCACCGGCCCGTCGCGGAGCACGGCGCTGAGCGGGACGGCACGGAGCCGATCGGCGGCGGCGTCGATCACGTCCTGAACCGCCCGGTCGAGCACCTCGCGCCCGAGATGCGAGAAGTCGACCACCGGAACCTGCGAGAGCGCGGCGAGCGGCGGAACGCGCCAGGCATGGACCGCCTCGACCGACGCGCCCCGAAGGGCCGCCTCCTCGAGCGCCCAGGCCAGCGCCCTCCGCGAGGCCTCCGACCCGTCGACGCCGACGACGATCCGCCCCACCCGCTCCCCCGTCTCGTGCGCGCCGCTCAGCCGCGGGCGGCGTCGCCCAGCAGATCACGTGCGATCACGAGCCGCTGGATCTGTGACGTGCCCTCGTAGAGCTCGGTGATCTTCGCGTCTCGATACAGGCGCTCCGCGGGGTACTCGGCCGAGTACCCGTAGCCGCCGAGCGTCTGGACCGCCATGTCGGCGGCGTCGACCGCGACCCGGCTCGCGACCAGCTTGGCCTTCGCGCCCGCGATCCCGTGCGCCAACCCGGCGTCCTTGAGGGCGGCCGCGTGCAACGTGAGCAGGCGCGCCGCGTCGAGGCGCGCGGCGACGTCGGCGAGCGGGAACTGGACGCCCTGGAAGCGTGCGATCGGGCCCCCGAATGCCACCCGCGTCGTCGCGTACTCGCGCGCGACGTCGATCGCGGCGCTCGCGATGCCGCATGCCTGGGCGGCGATCGTGATCCGTCCGCCGTCGAGCGTCTGCAGGGCGACCCGCAGGCCCGCCCCCTCGGCGCCCAGGAGGTTGTCCGCCGGAACGTCCAGGCCGTCGAACGCGAGCTCGACCGTCGACGAGCTGTGGAGTCCGAGCTTGGGGATCTCCTCGCCGACGGTGAGCCCCGGCACCCGCTCGGTGAGAAAGGCGGACACCCCGCGTGCGCCCGGGCCACCGGTCCGGGCGAACACGACGTACACGTCGGCGATCCCGCCGTTGGTGATCCACTGCTTGGCACCGCTGAGCGTCCACCCGCCGCCCTCGCGCGCGTCCGCCCTGGTCCGCAGGTTCGCCGCGTCGGACCCCACCTCGGGCTCGGTGAGCGCATAGGCGCCCAGCGCGCGCGCGGCCGCGAGGTCCGGCAGCCAGCGGGATCGCTGCGCATCCGACCCGTGCGCGAGGATCGGCGACTCCGCGAGACCGTTCTGCACCGCGATCGCGACCGACGTGCCGGCGTCCGCGCGCGCGACCTCCTCGACCACGAGACAGAGCGCCGTGTGGTCGAGCCCGGCCCCGCCGAGCTCCTCGGGCACCAGGATGCCCATGAGGCCGATGTCCCCGAGCCGGCGGAAGACGTCGACCGGCACGTGGTGCGCCCTGTTCCACTCGGCCGCGCGCGGTGCGATCTCCCCTTCGGCGAACTCCCTGGCGAGGGTCCGGACCGCGCGGTGGGTCTCCGACTCGAGCTCGCGCATCAGAAGGTCTGCTCCTCGCCTGTCCGGTCGCCCCCCGCGGCGGCGATCGCGGACCGGATGTCGGCCATCAGGGCCTCGAAGGCCGGCCGCTCCTCCGGCCGGACCTCGAACATCGCCCAGTTGCCGCGGCGCTCCTGCCGGAGCTCGACCTGCAGGCGGTCCTTCCACGTCGGCTGCACCTTGACCCGCATGCGTGCCACGTGCAGGCGCAGGGACGGTGCCGTACCCGACCCGTTGAAGATCTCGACCACCCGGCCGTCGAACGCGATGATCCGATCACCGACGACGACTTCCCGGATCTCCCCGCCCCCGGACACGATCCGAGCATACCCCGGGGGCGGCGGCCGGACGGCGCGGCCGACCCGGCCCGACCCGACCTTCGGTGGGTCTACGATCCCGTCATGGACGAGTTGGTGTTCGGGCTCGCGGCCTGGCTTCGCTGTCGGCTGCGCGCGGTGGCCCTGGCGGTCGGTCTGGTCGCGGGCGCTGCGCTCATCGTGCTCGCGGTCCAGGCGCTCTCCGGACTCGGGTGAGGCCCCGGTGCCCGCCCGTCCCGTCTCTGTCGTCTGGAGCCCGCGCCTTCAGGCGTACAACCCCTCGGACGACGTCGAGCGGCCCGTGCGACGCGGGCTCGCGTGGGAGCTTCTCGTCAGCGGCGGGTTCCTCGGGCACGACGGCGTGGAGGTGACCGACCCGCCCGGGGCCACCGACGACGAGATCGCACGGATCCACGCGCCGGCCTACATCCGCGCGGTCAAGCGCTACTCGGCGAACCCCGTGCTCGCACATGAGTGGGTGGCCGGGCAGTGGGGGTTCGTGCCCGGGCAGGACACCGTGGCGCGCCCGGGGATGCACGAGGCCGCGGCCGACGTGTGCGGCGCGGCCATGGCGGGCGCGCGCGCCGTGTGGGAGGGGCCCGGGCGAGCGCTCTGCCCCGCACCCGCGGGACTGCACCATGCGCTGTCCAACCGGGCGAGCGGCTTTTGCATCTACAACGACTCGGCGCTCGCGGTGCGGGAGCTGCTCGACCTCGGGGCGCGGCGGGTGGCGCACATCGATCTCGACGCCCACCACGGCGACGGGGTCCAGTGGATCTCCTACGAAGACCCACGGGTCCTGACGGTCAGCGTGCACGAGAAGGCCCCCGGTTTCTTTCCCGGGACCGGCGGCCTCGACGAGCGCGGCGCGGGCGACGGGTTCGGCACGGCCGTGAACATCCCGCTCCCACCCTTCGCCGGCGACGGTCCGTATCTGGCCGCGATCGAGCGCGTGGTGGTGCCCGCGGTCCGCGACTTCGCACCGGACGCGATCGTCACGCATCTCGGGGCCGACGTGCACCACGAGGATCCGCTCGCCCATCTGCGGGTGACCATCGACGGGCTCGAGCGGGCCTACGCCGCGCTCTCCGAGCTCGCAGACGACGCGGCCGGGGGGCGCTGGCTCGACATCTCCGGGGGCGGCTACAACCCCATGACGCTCGGACGCATCTGGGCGCTCCAGCTCGGGGCACTTCGCGGTGCGAGCCCACCGGACGCGCTCCCGAACGAGTGGCGCGAGACGGTTCGCGATGCGCTCCACGCCGAGCCGCCGGCCACACTCCGCGAGGACGCGCCGCCCGCCGTCGACACCGACCGCGCCGCGGACGGCGATCGTGTCGGGATGGACGCCGTCGCGCGAGCCGCGGCGCTCCTCGGGGTCGCCTGACCGCGCGTCACCTCCGGGGCGGTCGCCGCGCGCTCGCCGGACGCGCGGAGGATCCCGTTCTCGCGCTCAGCCACAGCGCGACCAGACCGCCGAGCACGGCGACGCCCCCGAGCGCCGCGAAGGCGGCACCCAGGGGGAGGACCAGGGACGCGGAGGCGGCGGCCATCGCGCCGAGCGCCCCGGCCAGCGCCCACACCGCGCCCGCGGCCACGCCGATCGCGGGCGCGAGGCCCGCGGGGACCGTCTCCTCGCGGGCGCGCGTCGCGAGCTCCACCAGCACCGCCCCGGCGACGATCGTGACCGCGTAGGCGGCGGCCGCGGTGGCCGCATCGGGCGCCTGCCAGCCGGTGAGCAGCCCGGCGCCGAGGAGCGTGAGCGCGAGCGCGAGCTGCTCCCGAACCGCAAGGCTCCGAAGCCATGCGCCCAGGTGCCCGATCACGAGGTTCGCGCCGAGCACGGCGACCAGGAGCGTCGGGACGAGACGCTCTCCGTCGACATCCGGCCCGACGGCCAGCCAGCTGATGAGAAGCGCCGCCTGTCCGGTGGCGACCGCGATCCCGACCGCGCCGCCGATGACGGCCGCACGCAGGCGCGGCTCACGACCGAGCACGGAGCGCGCCTCACGCATCGCGTCCAGGAAACGCACGCGCGCATGCGGGACGTGGTCGAGCACCTCGTGGTGGCTCGCCGAGGCCATCGCGCCGACGAGCGCCATGGCCGCGC
Source organism: Miltoncostaeaceae bacterium (assembly GCA_963698665.1). Taxonomy (GTDB): domain Bacteria; phylum Actinomycetota; class Thermoleophilia; order Miltoncostaeales; family Miltoncostaeaceae; genus CALNYH01. Next base: position 89,373 of record CAVORO010000001.1, read on the forward strand.
CGGCCGCGATCGCGGCGAGCGGCCCGCCGCCGATGAAGCCGGCGACGAGCGCCACCGCGATTCCGGCCGGCTGGGCCGACGAGTAGCGCTGGGTCAGCTCGCGAAGGGCCTCGTGCTGGCGTTCGTGGTCGACCAGGGCATGCAGGACCGACGCGGCCGCGGTGTCGAACAGGGCCCTGCCGGTGCCGAGGGCGAGCGCCGCCACGATCGGAACGAGCGGCCAGCCGGCGATGGCGCCCGCGAGCGCGAGGCCGAGGGCCGACGCCATGACGAGTTGCCCTCCCCACGAGCGCCGGGCGCCGACCACGCCAAAGGAGCGCGCGGGCCGCCCGAGGAAAGAGCCCCGCAGCGCTGACCGGGGCGAGCGCCGCGGCGAACACCGCGCCCGCACCGAGCGGGCCGAGTCCGAGCACCAGCGAGTACCACGCCAGGCCGATGATGCCGGCCGACTGGGACGCCGAGCACGCCGTCTGCGCCCGCTGCAGGAGCGCACGCTGACGGGCCGGATCCGCGGAGCCGGCGAACGCCTTCGTGGTGATTGTGACGAGTTTCGTGACCATGGAACGGCGACGGCCGACCCAAAGGGCCGGCCGTGGGTGCGCCACCGGGATGGTGACGCAGTGCGACGGTAGCGCGCGCACGGGCGTATGCGATGGGACGGGTTCCACGCCGCCATCGCGGCGCGGAACCCACGCGCGAGCGTCACCCTCGACGTCTCTTCGCACATCCTGCTCGACGAGCCACGCGATCGGCTCGAGGAGCTGCGAGCGCGTGCTGTCTCGGTGCTGTCCGGTCCGAGCCCCAGCGACGCCCTGAACGCGAAAGGCCCCGCAAGCGGGGCCAATCCAAGTGAGGTGGAGGATATCGGGCTCGAACCGATGACCTCTACGCTGCCAGCGTAGCGCTCTCCCAGCTGAGCTAATCCCCCGGGGAGACGCAGAAGTATAGGGAGTGCGCGGCCGCTCGCAACGGGCGGATCCGGCGGCTCCCGGTCGTCGTGCCGACCGGTTCGGCTTTGCCGAGGTCACCGTCCCGCACGACGCGGATGCCCCACCCTCGACAATCGCGCAACCATTGGTTGTCGTCGAGCTCCAGGGGGTCGTCATGGGTGTCGGGACGCAGCGACCACGGGTCGTGGTCATCGGATCGAGCTTCGCCGGCCTGACCGGCGCGCTCGAGGTCCGCACGGCGGCTGAGCGAGGACGCCGAGGTCGTGGTCGTCGACCGCCGCGACCACTTCACCTTCATCCCGAGCCTCGTCTGGGTGCCGTTCGGGACCCGGGCCCCCGAGGACGTCACGTTCCCGCTCGCCCCCACCTACGCGGACAAGGGGATCGAGTTCGTCCAGGGCGTGGTCACGAGGATCGACCTGCGGGCCGGCGCGTCGAGCTCGCCGACCGATCGCCGCTCGCGTACGACCGTCTGCTCGTGGCCACCGGCCCGCATCTCGATTTCGCGCGTGTGCCGGGCCTCGGGCCCGATGGCGCCGGTGCCACCCAGTCGGTCTGCAACCTCGAGCACGCGCTCCGGGCCAAGGACTCGTGGGAGGGCTTCCTCGACGATCCCGGCCCGGTCGTGGTCGGAACGGCGCAGGGCGGTTCGTGCTTTGGTGCCTCCAACGAGTTCCTGTTCAACGTCGCCCACCGGGTCCGGAAGGCCGGGCTCGCGGACCGGGTCCCGATGACCTTCATCACCGCCGAGCCCTTCCTCGGCCACTTCGGCCTCGGCGACGTCGGGCGGTCGGAGGCGATGGTCCGGGACATGTTCGGGAAATGGGTATCGAGGGACTTCCCAACAGCGCGATCCGCGAGGTCCGCCCGGGTGAGCTCGAGCTCGCGTCCGGGCGCGTGCTGCCGTTCGCCTACGCCATGATCGTGCCCCCGTTCGCCGGGGTCGAGGCCGTGCGCGCGAGCCCGGGGCTCGGCGACGCCGCCGGCTGGATCCCCGTCGACGAGCACTACCGCCACCCGGAGCACCCCGAGGTCTACGCCGCGGGGGTCGATGTCGCGATCTCGCCGAGGGGCGAGACCCTCGTGCCGGCGGGCGTGCCGAAGACCGGTTACATGAGCGAGCACATGGCCAAGGTCGCCGCCCAGAACATCGCCGCCGACCTGGGGCACGGCACCGCGAAGGCCGTCCCCCTCGACGAGCTGGGCGCGGTCTGCATCCTGGACGGCGGCGACACCGGCGTGATCCTCCGCACCGACCGCGTCCTCGGCGACGCATCGCACCCACACCTGATGCGCGGACCGCACGCGCACTGGGCCAAGGTCGCCTTCGAGAAGGTCTTCCTGGCCACTCGGCGCAGGGGCTTCGTCCGCGTCTGACCGGACGGAGGGTTGCGCTGACCGAACGGTGTTAGGTATGTTCCCTAACACCGTTCGGTCAGCGCGAACCGAGGAGACGACATGTTCACGACGACGATCCACACGACGGCGACGATCGACGCCCCGCCCGAGAGCGTCTGGGACGTGCTCACCGACCTGGACGCCTACGCGGACTGGAATCCGTTCATCGTCGTGGCGGCGGGGACGCCGGCCCTTGGCGCGCGTCTCGATCTGACGCTTCGCGACGTCGAGGGGCGCGAGAACCGCTTCCGGCCACGGGTCACGACGTTCGACGAGACACACGAGCTCGCCTGGCTCGGGCGCCTGGGCATCCCCGGCGTGTTCGACGGCGAGCATCGTTTCGCCCTTCGGCCCGATGCCGGGCGGACGCTCCTCGAGCACACCGAGATCATGCGCGGCGCGCTCGTCCCGGTCCTTCGCGGGCGACTGGCCCGCGACGTGGCGCCGGCGTTCGAGGCCATGAACGTCGCCCTCGCCGCCCGCGCGCACGACATCTCGGCGGCGAATGCCTGAGGGCTCGGCGCGACGGGACGAGATCGTCTCGGCCGCCCGGACCCTCCTCGACGAGGAGGGTCCGGGCGGCCTCACGATGCGCGCGGTGGCCGCGCGGGTCGGCATCCGGGCGCCGTCGCTCTACTCGCACTTTGCGAGCAAGGAGGTCCTCGAGGCGGCGATCGCCGCCGACGCCTTCGAGGAGCTGGGCGCCGCCATGCGCGGCGCGCCGGATCTCCACGAGCTCGGCCGCGCCTACCGCGCCCACGCGCGCGCCCACCCCCACCTCTACCGGCTCGTCAACGACCGCGTGCTCGACCGGGCCCGGCTCCCGGCCGGACTGGAGGCGCGCACCGCCGAGCCGCTCGTCCGGCTGGCCGGCGGCGACGGCGACCTGGCGCGGGCCATCTGGGCGTTCGCCCACGGAATGACCATGCTGGAGCTCGCCGGGCGGTTCCCACCCGGGGCCGACCTGGACGCCGCCTGGTCGTCCGGCATCGCCGCGCTCAGCCCGCCCGCCGCGGCGGGCGACCCGCTATGAGGCGGCCGCCTCCCGGCGTTCCTCGCGCGGCGCGTCGCGCCACAGCCGATCGAGGCGGTAGAACTCGCGCGCCTCGGGCGTCTGGACGTGGACCACGACGTCGAGATAGTCGACCAGGATCCACTCGGCCTCGCGCTCGCCGTCCACCTTGTGGGGCAGCAGTCCGTGCTCGGCCTTCATCCTGACCCGGACCTCGTCGACGATCGCCTTGACCTGTCGCGGCGTCTGTCCGGTGCAGATCACCATGAAGTCGGTGTAGGACACCAGCGCCCGCATGTCGAGCACGGTGATGTCCTTCGCTTTCTTGTCTGCCGCCGCCGTTGCAATGGCGGAGCTCAGATCGAGCGGTGTGACCAGGCTTCCTCCGACGTGCCTCCGGAACGAGCCGAGGGTACCAGACCCATCCGCCGGAGCCGCGTCGCCACCACCTCGGGCACGAGCCCGTCGATCGACTCGCCGGCCGCCATCCGCGCCCGGACGTCGCTGGAGGACACGTCCACCTCGGGGCATGCGACCCGGTCGACGCGCCCCGCGCTGACGCGATCGGCCCGGGCGGCCAGGGGCGCGGCGTCCGCGCCCGGGCGCGGGACCACCGCGAGCCGCGCGAGCGCCACGATGCCGGCGGGATCCCGCCACGTCTCGAACGCGCGCAGCTGATCCGCGCCCATGACGAACCAGAGGTCGGCGTCCGGATGCGCGGCGTGCACCCGGCGGAGCGTGTCGACCGTGTAGCTCGGACCGGGCCGATCGAGCTCGAGCCGCGAGAGCTCAAGGTGCGGCTCGTCCGCGACGGCCCGCGCGATCAGCTCGGCCCGCACCTCCCCGGCCAGCATCGGCCCGGCGGGCTTGTGGGGCGGCACGTTCGCCGGGACCAGTAGGACGCGGTCCAGGGCGAGTCCGCGACGGGCCGCCCGGGCCACCGCCAGATGGCCGACGTGAACCGGGTCGAAGGTCCCCCCGAGCACGCCGATGCGTGTCGGTGCCGGGAGGGTCGGCGGATCAGCGGACCTGGCCGTCTCCGGTCACGAGGTACTTGTACGTGGTGAGCTCCTGCAGCCCGATCGGGCCGCGCGCGTGAAGCTTCTGCGTGGAGTTGCCGATCTCGGCCCCCATGCCGAACACCCCGCCGTCGGTGAACCGGGTCGAGGCGTTGACGTAGACGGCGGCGGCATCCACGTCCCGCTGGAAGCCGCGGGCCGCGTCCAGCGAGCGGGTGACGATGGCCTCCGAGTGTCCCGACCCGAATCGCTCGATGTGGGCGACCGCCTCGTCCATCGAGTCGACGATCCGCACCGCCATGGTGAGCGCGAGGAACTCCGTGGCCCAGTCCTCCTCGGTGGCGTCGGCGACGTCGGGGGCGCGGTCGCCGATGTACGCGCGGACCTCGGGCGTCACGCGCAGCTGGACCCCCTCGGCGGCCAGCGCGCCGGCGACGGTGGGGAGCAGCGCCGGGGCGACGGCGCGGTGCACGAGGAGCGTCTCGGCGGCGTTGCAGACCCCCGGCCGCTGCACCTTCGCGTTGACGGTGATCTTCACGGCGACGTCGAGGTCGGCCGTCTCGTCGACGTAGACGTGGTTGTTCCCCGAGGCCGCGTAGATCACGGGGACGCGCGCGTGCTCGGAGAGGAAGGCCTTCAGCTGCTCGCCGCCACGTGGGATCACGAGGTCGAGGAGCCCCTCGGCCCGGATCAGCTCGCGAAGCTCCTCGCGGTCGGTCCCGAGGAGCGTCACGCAGTCCTCGGGCGCACCCGACTCGGTGAGGGCGTCGATCATGACGCGCCCGAGCACGGCGTTGGAGCGCGCCGCGACGCTGGACCCGCGGAGGATCGTGGCGTTGCCGCTCTTGAAGCAGAGCGCCGCCGCGTCGGTCGTCACGTTCGGCCGGGCCTCGTAGACCACCGCCACGACGCCGAGCGGGACGCGCACCTTCTCGATCTGGAGCCCGTTGGCCAGACGGCCGCCGCCGTCGATCCCGCCGACGGGGTCGGGCAGCGCCGCCACGGCGCGGACACCATCGGCCATGTCCGCGATTCGCCCGGCGTCCAGGCGCAGCCGGTCGAGGAGGGCCCCCGCCACGCCGTCGGCCTCGGCCGCGGCCATGTCCTCGGCGTTGGCGGCGATGATCTCGGGCGTCCGGCGCTCGAGGGCGTCGGCGACCTCGCGCAGGATGGCGGTCTTCTCGAGCGAGGGCGCCGCGGACAGCCGCCTGCCGGCCGCTCGGGCCCGTCGGCAGATCGCCTCGACTCCGCTCATCTGCGCATCATCCCACGTCGGCGGGATCGAGGACGAACTGGTCCCGGTGGATGACCTCCTCGGAGGCCCCGGGGCGGCGGCGGCGGATCTCGTCGGTCCGAAGCCCCGCGACCTCGCCGAGCTCGTCGGCCGACATCGCGGCGACGCCCTTCCCGACCCGCGCATCACCCTCCGCGTCGAGCACCTCGACCGCGTCGCCGACCCCGAAGGAGCCCTCCCACGCGAGCACGCCCACGGGGAGCAGCGACGTCCCCCGCCCGCGCAGGGCCCTCGCCGCGCCGTCGTCGACGCGCACGCGACCCATCACGGGCTTGGCGTGGCGCAACCACAGCTTGAAGGCGGACTCGGCGCGTGCGGCCGGCAGGAACGCGGTCCCGATGCCCGCGGCGCCACCGGCCAGCGCCGGCAACACGCCCTCGGCGGCCCCGGACGCCACCACGCAGCGCACGCCCGCGCCGGCGGCCATCGACGCGGCCGCCACCTTGCTCGCGACACCGCCCCGGCCGAGTCGCGACGGGCCCATGTTCGCGAGCCCGAGGTCCTCCGGTCGTGCGCCGGGCGGGACCTCGCCGATCAGCGCGGGCCCCTCGGGCCCCGCCGCGTAGACGCCGTCGCCCTCGGTGAGCAGCACCAGCAGGCGGGCTCGGAGGAGGATGGCCACCTGCGCGGCGAGCACGTCGTTGTCGCCGAACGTCAGCTCGTCGGTCGCGGTGGTGTCGTTCTCGTTGACGATCGGGACCGCGTCGAGCTCGAGCAGTCGCTCCAGCGTGTTGCGCGCGTTGATGTAGGAGGCACGCCGCTCGAGATCCGTGGAGGTCAGGAGCACCTGCGCCGCGACGACCCCGTGCGTGGCGAGCGCATCTTCGTAGCGCGTGTAGAGCGCACCCTGGCCGATCGCCGACGCCGCCTGCAGATCCGGAAGCGCCGTCGGCCGGCCGCGCATGCCGAGGCGCCCGAGCCCGCAGGCGATCGCGCCGCTCGAGACGAGCACGACGCGGCTGCCGCCCCGCCGGGCGGCGACGAGATCGCGGACGCGGGCCTCGATGACCGGCGTTCGCAGGCGGCCGTCCGCCCCGACGAGCGTCGACGATCCGAGCTTGGCGACGAGCACGTCGTTCATCCGAGCCGCTCCAGGATGGCGCGTCTCAACGCGTCGATCCCCGCGCCGGTCTGCGCCTCGACCGCCAGGTCGGCGCCGGCCGGGCGGCTCGCGGGATCACATCTGGTCGCGACCACGAGCTCGGGAACACCCGGCGCCAGCGTCCGGAGGCTCGCGCGTGCCCGGGCCAGCCGATCCGCGACCGGTTCCGGGTCGAGAGCGTCGACGCAATGGACGAGCAGGCGCGCGCGCTCGAGCTGGCCGACCCGGCCGTCGGGGCGGGGCGTGCCGTCGGCGGCGAGCCCGGGAAGATCGGCGAGGAGGTTGATCCGGTCCGCATCGTCGCGAAGCGGTCCGAACGCGGGCTCCCGGGTCGTCCACGGGTACGGGGCGACCTCGGCCCGCGCACCGGTCAGCGCCACGAGGACGGCGGTCTTGCCGGAGTTGGGAAGGCCGACGATCGCCACGTCGACCGGCAGCCGGAGCTCGAGCGCCAACCACGCGGCCTCACCGCCGGTGCCTGGCGTCGTCTCACGCGGTGCCCGTCGGGTCGACGAGCGAAAGGCGCGGTTGCCGACGCCGCCGTCGCCGCCCCGCGCCACCTGGACCCGGTCGCCGGGTGCGTCGAGGAAGGCGATCGGCGCGCCGTCGCGGATCACCCGCGTCCCGACCGGCACACCCAGCACGAGGTCGTCGCCCGCGCGTCCGTGGCGACGGCTCCCCTCCCCGTGGGCGCCGCGCTGCGCGCGGTGGTGCACGTCGTGGCGGAACCGCGACAGGTCGCGCACCTGAGGATCGGCCTCCAGGACCACGGCCCCGCCACGCCCGCCGTTGCCCCCGTCCGGCCCGCCCTTGGGCACGTGGGCCTCACGTCGGAACGAAAGGCAGCCGTTGCCGCCCCCGCCACCTTCGACGTGGATCTCGGCGCTGTCGACGAAGGGCACGGCCGTCGCGTCGGCCGACGCCCGTCAGGCCTCGGCGGGCTCCGGAAGGACGAAGATGCGCCGGCCCTTGCGGCCCTGGGTGAACTTCACGCGACCTGGGACGGTGGCGAAGATCGTGTGGTCCTTGCCGATGCCCGTGCCGTCGGCGGGACGAAACCGCGTGCCGCGCTGGCGCACGATGATGGAGCCCGCGGGAACGAGCTCGCCGTCGAAGACCTTGACGCCGAGTCGCTGCGCGTTGGAGTCGCGCCCGTTGCGGCTGGACCCTCCACCCTTCTTGTGTGCCATCTCCGCCTACCCCTTCGCCGCGATGGACTCGATCACGATCCGCGACAGCTTGGACCGATGGCCCATGCGACGGCTCTGCGTGTGCTTGGCCTTGTAGGTCCGGACGAGGATCTTCTTGCCGAGCACATGCTCCTGGACGCGGGCCGTCACGCTCCCTCCGTCGGCGAGCGACGACGCATCGCCCGTGACGAGGGTCTTCGGGCTGAAGGTCTCCCCCTCTGGCTCCCCGAGGCGGTCGACGAGCAGGTACTCGCCCTCCCGGACCTTGTACTGCTTGCCCCCGAGGGCGATGACGGCGTAGTCGGGCACGTGACTCACTTCGCGTGGTGGTCGCGGAAACGATGGCCGGCCAGGGGCCGACCGACGGGGGAGTGTACCCCACCCGCGCGCGCGAGACCAGCCAGATGGCGTCGCCGTGCCAGGCCCCGCCCGCCGGCGCGGCGGCCGACCGCTCAGCCGCGCGTCGCGCGTCGCGCGAGGCCCCGGAGCATCCCCCGCTCCATGATGGCCTCACCCGGACCGAGCAGCGTCGACTCGGCCCAGTGGGCGAGGCGGCCGGTGCGCGCGGTCGGTCGCGTGCGCCGCGTGCGCACGATCACCCGAGTGCGCCCGTCGGGGAGCCCACGCAGCACGAAGACCCATCCGATCAGCGCACCCGAGGGGCGCCGCTGGAGCAGCCCCAGCGACCGCGGCGGGTCGACGTCGACCACGGAGAAGCCGCGACCCGCGAGGCCGATCAGATACGGATCCGGCGTCATGCGGACGGTGTCGCCCACACGAAGGTCCTGCAGCCCGGGCTCCACCCGGGTCGCCCCGGGCGTCGCCACTCCGAGCGCGCGCTCGACCGCGGAATAGCTGTAGAAGCCCCCGCGGCCCCATCCCATCTGGACCAGCCACGGCCACACCGCCTCCCGAGGCGCCTCGGCGGTCACGGCCCTCGTGGTCTGCTCGGCGGGCTCGGGGACCATCGGATCCCCGGGAAGGGCGCCGGCGATCTCCGCGGGCGTCGCCCCCCAGTCCCGCAGCCATGCGCGCGACGCGCCGAGCGCGGCGACGCCCGACAGCGCGAGCGCGGCGGTCCGCCAGCGCCGGTCGACCACGGGCCGGGAGCGTCCTTTCCGGATGCAGGACATGTGGGTATGGTCGCCGACTCCGCGGGAGGGCGCATCCGGGTGCACACGGAACACCACCACGGTGGCGCCCTGTCACCCCGCGCCTTGACTCTTGCGGGCGCGGATGGGATGACGCCGCGGTGAGCCCGTGGCCATCGCGCATCGGCGCAACGCTCGTCGCCGTCGCCGCGCTCCTCGCGGGAGGACAGGCCGCGTCCGCGGACACGGTGCTCCGGGTGGGCGCGTCGGACGATCCCGACAGCCTCGACCCGGCGCGCGCCTACGCGCGCGAGAGCCTGCAGGTGCTCGCCAACACCGGCGGCGGGCTCGTGTCCTTCCGACGCGAGGCCGGCCGAGCGGGCGCCGAGATCGTTCCCATGCTCGCGCGCGAGGTCCCGACGCCGACCGCGGGCGGCCGGCGGCTCGTGTTCCGGCTCCGACCCGGGGTGCGCTTCGGACCGCCCTCCGGGCGGCCGGTCCGCCCGAGCGACGTGAAGGCGAGCATCGAGCGCCTGTTCGTGGTCGGCTCGCCCGGTCGCGGCCTCTACCGCGGGATCGTCGGCGCCGCGGCCTTCGAGCGCACCGGGCGCGGGGGCATCCGCGGCCTGGTGGCGAACGACCGCGCGAGGACGCTCGAGGTCCGCCTGACGCGCGCCGACGGCGGGATCCTCTCGTCGCTGGCGATGCCGTTCGCGCACGTCGTCCCGGCGGAGTGGGATTCGCTTCGGCTCAACCGGCCGCCCGCCGGGATCGGCCCGTACTACGTGCGCGGCTATCGGCGCGGGTCGTTCATCGACCTCGCGCGGAACCCCTTCTACGCGCCGGTGAAGGGGCTCCCGCGCGGAACGGTGGACCAGATCCTCGTGCGGATCGGGGCCGGCACCGCGACGATGCTCACCTCGATCGAGCGGGGGCGTCTCGACGCGACCCAGTCAACGGTCCCCGCGGCGTCGCTCCGCGGTCGCGCGGCGCGCGCCCAGGCGGTGCTCGACCCCACGACGCACACGCTGGTGCTCAACACGCGCCGTCCGCCGTTCGACGAGCCGCTGCACCGGCGGGTGGCCGCGGCGGCGATCGACGGCCGCGGCCTCGCGCGGGTGCTCGGCCGCGAGGGCCGCGCCCAGGCGGGCATCATTCCGGCCGTCGTGCCCGGGGGCGTCGCGGCGCCGCCTGCCGACGCCGACCTCCGCCTGGCCCGCCGGCTCGTATCGCGGTCCGGGCCGTCGGCCCCGGTGGTCGTCTGGGCCTCGACCGACGAGCCGGCCCCGGCGATCGCTCGCAACGTCGCCCGCGACCTTCGCGCCGCCGGCGTTCGCGCGAGCACCCGGCTCGTCAGCCGCCCGACGCTGCTGCGTGAACTCGGTGATCCCGAGGGCGACGTGCAGATCGCCTATGTGCGCGCCCGCCACGACACCCTCGACCCCGGCGGCTACCTCCGCCTGGCCGTCTCCGGTGCGGGCGGCGGCGGCTCGCTCGACTACACGGGCCTCACCGACGCCGGCGTCCGCCGCCTGGCGACGCGGGCGGTCGCCGCCTGGGGGGTCCGCCCGCGCGCCGAGGCCTGGGCCCGGGTCTCGACGGCGCTCAGGTCCGCCGCCGTCTACCTGCCGTTCGCCGCATCGGTGCGATGGGAGCCGGTCGGACGGCGGGTGTCCGGCTATGTCGGCCACCCGCTCTACGGGTTCCTGTGGATGCGGGCGCGGGTGCCCTCGGGCTAGACACCGCCGCCCGCCACCCGGAGGCCCGGGTGGCGGGGCGCGCTCAGGCGGCCGCCGCGTCGATCGTCCGCACCGCGAGCGCCGTGGTCTCGCCGCCGCGATTGCGCTCGATCCGGATGCGTTTGCCGACGTCGCGCTCGAGCTCGGCCAGCCGCTCACCGTCGTCCCCGGACATGATGTCCGCGATCCGAGGATGCACGGCGACCGCCACGGCGTCGCCCTCGCGATCGGGAAGCGTGCGCCGGAGCTGGCGCTCGATGTCGATCGCCGCCGTCTCGTCGCTCGCCACGACGCCCGCCCCCGAGCAGGTCGGGCAGGGCTCGGTCAGGATCTCGCGCGGGCCCTCGGCGATGTTCTGGCGGGTCATCTCGACCAGCCCGAGCGGCGAGATGTCGACCACGTACGTGCGCGTCCGGTCCCGTGCGAGCGCCTCGTCGAGCGCCGCCTTCACCGCCTTGCGGTTGCGGGCGTCGTCCATGTCGATGAAGTCGATGATCACGATGCCGCCGATGTCGCGCAGCCGGAGCTGACGGACCACCTCCTTGGCGGCGTCGAGGTTCGTCTGCGTGACGGTGTCCTCGAGGCGGGACTTGCCCCGGCCGACGTTGCGACCCGAGTTGACGTCGATCACGGTCATCGCCTCGGTGTCGTCGATCACGAGCGACCCGCCGGTCGACAGCGGCACACGGCGCTCGAGCGTCGAGAGGATCGCCTGCTCCACCCCGTGGTGGCGCATCATCGGCTCCTTGCCGCGATAGAGCCGCACGCGGTCGGCCATCTCGGGCGAGGTCTTCGACAGGAAGCGCAGGATCCGCTCGTGCTGGGCCTCGTCGTCGACGACCACCTCGTCGACCCTGCTGTTGAGCAGATCGCGGATGGTCCGAAGGGACACGTCGGCCTCGCTGTAGAGCAGCGCCGGCGACTTGACGAGGTCGCCCCGCTGCTGGAGCGCCTCCCACAGGCGCGTCAGCGACTGGATGTCGCGCGTGAGCTCGCCGGCGTTGGCGCCCGCGGCCGCGGTGCGCACGATCAGGCCGCCGCCCTCGAGCGGCAGGCGCGAGCAGATCTGCTTGAGCCGGCGGCGCTCGTCCTCGGTGAGCCGCTTGGAGACGCCCACGCCGGAGCCGAACGGGACGTAGACGACGAAGCGACCGGCCAGCGACACCTGCATGGTCAGCCGGCACCCCTTCGAGCCCATCGGGTCCTTGGTCGCCTGGACCAGGATCTCGTCGCCCTTCTTGAGGAGCTCCGCGATCTTGCGCTTGCCCTTGGGGACCCCCTTGGCCATGACCTCGTCGACGTGGAGGAATCCGTTGCGCTCGAGGCCGACCTCGACGAAGGCGGCCTCCATGCCCGCGAGGACGTTGGAGACGCGCCCCTTCCAGACATGGCCCACAACCGAGCGTTGACCGCGACGCTCGACGTACACCTCGACGACCTGATCGTCCTCGAGGATGGCGACACGCGTCTCGACGCGGTCGACGGATACAAGGATCTGAGTCTTCAGCCCGAGCTCCCCTCGTGCGTGCCCGAAAGACCGAGCGGCCCGGGCAGACGTTGGATGACGCGGTCGACCGTCGATCGTGCCGACGCGGGAATGCGCGCCACGAGCGGTCGCCCGCCGGAGATCCGCGCGTGGGCGAGCTCGCCCAGCGCGCGAGTTGTCGAGTAGGCGACGCCGGCCCGGACGGCCGGCGCGAGTGGTGGGAGCAGCCCGCCGCCGGCGCGCGCGAGCGCGCGCCAGCCGAGGCCCGCACCGAGCACGCCCACGGCCTGGAGCACCGCCTCCGCGTCGACCTCACGCTCGTAGATGGCGCCGATCCCACCGACCATGCCGATCTGGAGCGTCCCGATGACCAGGAAGTCCGACTGCGAGAGCGGAAGCGCCGCGACGACCGCCGCGCGCCGCGAGGCGCGCCGGACCAGCCCGTCTGCGACCGCGTCGCGAAGCCCGGGATGCCGTCGTGCGGCGGCGAGCAGCTCGTCTCCGAGCGCGGCGACGATCGCCTGCTCGGCGGCGCGCCCGCCGGGACCCTCGAGCGAGGACACCTGCGCCAGGTCGTCGAGCTCGACGCCCGGATGGGCGAGGAACACGGGCTCCCAGGCACGGCGCTCGGCGCGGGTGCCGACGAGCACCGCGAGCATCCGTCCGCCGGCCGCCTTTCGCGCGGCCAGCTCCTCGGCGACGCGCGGCACGTCGCTGCGCCGCCCGACGACGACGACGACGAGCTCGTCGAGCGGCCGCGCCACGCGGGACCAGATGAGCCCGAGGCGCTCGCCGAGGCGCTCCGTGAGCGCCGGGTCACCCTCGCCGAGCGCAAGCGCACCGCCGCGCCTGCGCATCCCGCTCGGCCTCCACGATCGCCGATGCGTAGGGGCGGATGGTCGAGACGGCGCCGAGCGCCCGCCGGGCAGCGGTGAGGATCACGCGCGTCCTTCCGCGCACGCGTGCGGAGCGTCCGCGCACTACGTGCTCAGCGCTGATCGGCGCTGGTGGACGCCGATCAGCAGGCCGACGCACGCGAGCATCGTCCATGTGTGACTGCCCCCGTAGCTCATGAACGGCAACGGGAGTCCTGTGATCGGCATGAGTCCCACGTTCATGCCGATGTTAATGAAGACCTGGAAGCCGATGACCGCCACGACCGCCGCCGCGACGAGTTGATCCACCCGATTCGACGCGAGCGCGGTGGTCCGGACACCTCGCCAGAGCACGAGGCCGTACAGGAGCAGCAGCCCCCCGGCGCCGACGAAGCCGAGCATCTCGCCGGTGACCGCGAAGACGAAGTCGGTGTGGTGCTCGGGCAGGAAGTCGTTGATCGTCTGCGTCGCGCCGTCGGTGCCCTTGCCGATCGCGCCGCCCGACCCGATCGCGACCGTGCTCTGATCCTGCTGGTAGCTGGCCCCGCCGGGGTCGTCGTCCACGCCGCCGACGAACGACGTGAGGCGGTCGACCTGGTACGGCTTGAGCACCTCCACCCCGCCCGCGGGCAGGATCCACAGCACGCTCGCCATGATCGTGACGATGACCGCGCCGAACACGGCGAGGTGGTGCCAGGGCGTCCCCGCCACGAACAGGACGGCGAGGAGGATCACGAAGTAGACCAGCGCCGTGCCGAGGTCGGGCTGGACGAAGACGATCAGCGCAGGCACGATCGCCACGCCCGTCGCGAGCAGGGTGAACCGCCACGTGGAGATCGCGGCGCCGGCGGCGACGACCAGCCCAGCGAGCACGAGCATGAGGGCGATCTTCCCCAGCTCCGAGGGCTGGAGGTTGAGCGGGCCGATCTCGATCCAGCTGCGGGTCCCGCGGATGGTCGGGGCGAGGACGAAGACGACCGCGAGCGCGCCGAGCAGGCCGCCCCAGATCGCCCAGTGCCAGCGCGCCAGCGCCTCCAGGTTGAGGCGCGCGAACACGACCATGAGGACCAGCCCGGCGGAGACGTAGACCAGTTGGCGGGTGAAGTAGAACCCGGGCGAGCCCTCGATGTCCTCCTGGGTCGATGCGCGGATCACGTACAGGCTGATCGCCAGGATCGCCAGGATCGCCGCGATCATGATCCAGTCGGTCCGCCGGCCCGCGACCCGGACGCGCTCCAGGATGCCGGGCTCGGTGCGGACGGGGCTGAGTGTCGTCAATTGACCTCCGCCCCGTCGCCGCAGAGGGCGCCGTCGACGCCGAGGTGGGCGGTGATCACCTGGCAGACCGCCGGCGCCGCGGCGTTCGCGCCGGTCCCGGCGTGCTCGATCACGACCGCCACGACGATCTCGGGGTCCTCGGCCGGCGCGTAGCCGACGAACCAGGAGTGGTCCTGCTTGGGCGGGACCTCCGCGGTGCCGGTCTTGCCGGCCACCTTGGCGTCGGCGGGAAGCCCCCCGAACACCGCGGTGGCGGTGCCACCGCCGCCGTTGGTCGCCCGGTAGAGCCCCGCCCGCAGGGTCTCGATCGTCGACTCCGACAGCCCGACGTCGCGACGCTCGCGGGCGGCCAGCACATTGCGCTCCTCGCGTCCGCTCGGGCTGACGACGCGACGCACCAGCGTCGGCGTGACCAGCTCGCCGCCGTTGGCGATCGCGCCGTACGCGCGCGCCATCTGCAGGGGCGTGACCTCCAGGAAGTTCTGGCCGATGGCGAGCTGGATCGTGTCCCCGGGCTTCCAGATGCGGTCGATCTCCCCGAACTCGGGGCCGGAGAAGGTCTGGCGCTTCCAGGCGGGTGTCGGCACGACCCCGGGGGCCTCGGCACCGTCGGCCAGGTCGATCCCGGTCGGGGCGCCCAGGCCGAACCTGGTCGACCACTCCTGCAGCGGCGAGTCGGCCCTGCGGAAGAAGTTGTCGGCCACCTGGTAGAAGAACGTGTCGCTCGAGACCTCGAGCGCCACCGGCATCGTGATGTTGCCGTGCCACTGCTGGCCGTAGTTCTGGAACTCCTGGTCGTAGAGCGTGATGACCCCGGGGCTGTCGAGCGCGGTGTCCGGGGTGACGACCCGCTCCTGGAGCGCCGCGGCGCCGGTGATGGCCTTGAAGGTGGACGCGGCCGGGTAGCTCCCCTGGGTGGTCCGGTCGAACAGGGGCCGCAGCGGATCGCGATACAGGCGTGCGATGTCCTTCGGGCGGCCGTCGGTGAACGCCCCCGGGTCGAAGCTCGGGAACGACGCGATCGCGAGCACCTCGCCGGTGCGCGGATCGAGGGCGACGCCGGCGGCGCCCTCGGCGAGGCCGTTGAGCTTGGTCCTCGTGCGAAGGGCGTCCTCGAGGGCCCGTTGGGTCCCCGCGTCGATCGACGTCTCAACGTTGCTGCCGGGGCTCGGCGCCACCGACGAGACGACGCCTCGCCCGACCGGCTGGCCGGCGGCGTCGACCTCGACGCGCACCTCACCCGGGGTCCCGCGCAGGAACGTCTCGTAGCTCGCCTCGAGGCCGGTGACCCCGACCCGCTCGTCGCCGAGGTATCCGCGCTCGCGGTACGACGCGATCCGGTCCTCGGTGATCGCCCCGGTGTAGCCGACGGCGTGCGCGGCGTGGGGCTGCCCGTCGGGCGTCTGGCGATAGTCCCGCACGTAGCTCTGCTGCAGGGAGATGCCCGGGAACTGGCGCGGGCGCTCCTGCAGCGAGATCGCGAGCTTCGGATCGATGTCGCTCGCGATCGTCACGGACTGGTAGGGGGTGTTCTCGCCCGCCGCGACCGTCGCGTCGAGCTCCGCGTACGGGGTCTCGAGCAGCGGCGCCAGGCGCCGGAGGACCCGCTCGCGGCGCGCGTCGGTCAGCTCGCGGGGGCGGGCGACGACGTTCGTGGCGGGGCTGTTGCCGACGAGCACCTTGCCCTCGCGGTCCGTGATCATCCCGCGCTCGGGCTCGACCACGACCGTCCGCAGGCGGTTGACCTCGGCCCGCTCGGCGTAGGCCTCGCTGCCGATGACCTGCATGAACCACAGGCGCACGACCAGCACCGCGATCAGGCCGACCGCGATGACGCCGAGCGCGGCGATCCGCCAGGCGACGCGCGGCGTGAGCGTGGGCTGCCCGCCCGCGCGCGATGACTGCGGCGTGCGTCCCGGTCCCGACCCGAGCCCGCTCACGCGCGCGCTCCGGGCTCGCTCGTGGACGGACCCATGAGGCGTCGCGCCACCAGGAGCACGGGTGCGGCGAGCAGTGCGGTGAGGGCCATCGTCGGGAGGATGACGGCTCCGACCAGTTCTGCCGCACCGAGTGTGGTCCCCAGCAACGCCTGCACCGCCGCGTACCCCAGTCCCACGGCGCCGGCGGCGGCCACGGACATGACGATCGCCGCGAGCGGACGGGTCGCCTCGGCGCGCTCGTGGTAGTGCCCGGCGACCGCGCCGGCGGCCAGGTAGAGGAGCGCGTAGACGCCGAGCGTCCCGATCGGGGCGGCCAGCTCCACGAGGAGCCCCGCGGCGAAGCCCGCGACGGCGCCGCTCAACGGACCCCGCAGCAGGCCGACCGCCACGACCGCCGGGGCGACCAGGTCGGGGACCCCGTCGGCGATCTGCAGGTACGGCATCACCGTGACCTGCAACAGCACGACCAGCACGATCAGCGCCGGGGCGGCCAGCGCGGAACGCGACACGCCGCCCACCTCGAGCCCGGCGCTCGCGCCGCTCACCCGGTCGCCCGCCGCTTGGCCTTCGGGCTGGCCGGGGCCAGGACGACGACCGTGCGGAGGGTCCGGGGGTCCACGAAGGGGCTCACCTGGATCGTCTGCTCGATGTCCGCCTCCTGGCCGCCGACGCCCGAGACCTGGCCGATCGGGATTCCGGGCGGGTAGACCGAGGGCAGGGGGATGTCGGAAAAGCCGGCCGTGACCGCCACCTGGCCCTCCTCGACGGCGAACTCGCGTGGTACGCCGTCCAACGAGAGCTGGCCGGACGTCGTGGCGCGCAGGATGCCGGGCGGGTTGCCGGCGCCGAGGACGCTCGCGCCGACCCGGGTACGCGAATCCGTGATGAACTGGACCACCGACGAGCCGCCCTGGCTCGCGGTGATCACGCCGACGAGCGCGGAACCGTCCTCGGCCGGCGCGATCACGGGCGAGTTGACCACCGCGCCGTCGTCGCGGCCGACCGACAGCTTGCCGGTCGAGTACCAGTTGGTCGGGCTGAGCCCGATCACGTCCGCCACGAGCCGGTCGTAGTCGGCGGTGAAGGCGCTGCCGGCGCTCGCGAGCCCTGCCTCGGACTGCGCCCGCTCGGCGGCCGACTGGGCGGCGATGATCTGGCTTCGCAGCTCGGCGTTCTCGGCCTCGAGGTCGGCCGCCCGGTTGCGCGCGTCGCGGGTCTCGGACAGCCAGTTCCAGCCGTCCTGGAGCGGTGCCACAGCGCGCGAGGCCCCCTGCTGCAGCGGTGCCACGGCGGCGCCGGTCGCGTCCTGGACCCCGTGCAGCGGGCCGGTCGCGGACTCACGGAAGTACAACGTGAACAGGGCGAGACACACGATCACGAGCCCGGCGATGCCGATGCGACGGACATTCGTCCGGCGTCGGAAGGGGCCTGGCCTGGTTTGCGTTCCCATTGTGCGGCTGCCGGCGCGTGGGCCTCTAGTAGCGCCTGCGACCCCTGCCGTTGGCGGTGGTCGACGACTTCTTGATGACCTCGAACTCCTCCAGCGAGCGCCCGGATCCGACCGCCACGCACGTCAGGGGCGACTCGGCGACGTGGATCGGCATCTCGGTCTCCTGGCGAAGCCGCTCGTCGAGCCCCTGGAGCAGCGATCCACCGCCGGCGAGCATGATCCCGCGGTCCATGATGTCCGACGCGAGCTCGGGCGGCGTCTTGTCGAGGGTGCTCTTGACGGCGTCGATCACCTGGGACACCGGCTCCTCGAGGGCGTCCCGGACGTCCTCGCTCGAGAGCACCACGGTCTTGGGGAGGCCGGTGATCATGTCCCGGCCCCTGATCTCGGCCTGGACCTCCTCGCGCAAGGGGTACGCCGAGCCGATCTCGAGCTTGACCTCCTCCGCGGTCTGGCTTCCGATCATCAGCTTGTACTCCTTCTTGACGTAGCTGATGATCGCCTCGTCGAGCTCGTCGCCGCCGACCCTGATCGACTGCGCCACGACGATCCCCCCGAGGGAGATGACGGCGACCTCGGTGGTCCCGCCGCCCACGTCGACGATCATGTTCCCGGTGGGCTCGGCGACCGGCAGCCCGGCCCCGATGGCCGCGGCCATCGGCTCCTCGATCAGATAGGCGCCGCGCGCGCCCGCCGAGAGCGTCGCCTCCTCGACCGCGCGCTTCTCGACGCCGGTCACGCCCGAGGGGACGCACACCACGACCCGGGGATGCGCCCACCGGTTCTGGTGCACCTTCTGGATGAAGTGGCGGAGCATCTGCTCGGTGACGTCGAAGTCGGCGATCACCCCGTCCTTGAGCGGACGGATGGCGCTGATGTTGCCGGGCGTGCGGCCGAGCATGCGCTTGGCCTCGATGCCGACCGCGTGCACCTCCTGCGTGCGCTGGTCGATCGCGACCACGGAGGGCTCGGACAGGACGATTCCCCGCCCGCGGACGTACACGAGCGTGTTGGCGGTCCCCAGATCCACCGCCATGTCACGTCCACCGAAGCCGGTCAGGTAGCTCAGGAAGCCGATCGCGTGCCTCCGCTCGTCCAACGCGTGGCCGGGCCCGGGAGCACCGCCGACCGTCGCGCCGCCCCTCGAGGGGCATCGCAATGATAGAGCGGAGTTACGCTAGCGGTCCCGCGGAGCGGCCGCCAGTTGCCGGGGCGTGCCGCTCGGCTACCCTTCTCGGTCGATGTCACCGCTCTTCGCCGACGACAACAGCTCGTACCGGCGCGCCGCACGACGGGAGGCCGAGCTCGAGCGGGCGCGGGCACGCCGGCGCGACGAGATCCTGGCGACGCTCAGACGCCTGAAGGACGAGGCGAACGACCCGGCGGCCGTGGCCTCCCAGGAGCGGGCGCGACGACATGCCGAGATGCTGGAGCGTTACCCGCCGCTGTTCTGAGCGCCCGGGGCCCACGGCCCCAGCCCCACCTCGGCGAGCATCTCCGCGACGGCACCGACCGGCAGGCCGACGACGGCCGAAGGGTCACCCTCGACGCGCTCGACGAGCGCCGCCCCCGCGCCCTGGATGGCGTAGCCGCCCGCCCGCTCGCGCCACTCCCCGGAGCCGACGTACCAGGCGACCCGCGCCGGGTCCGCGGGGCGCATGACGACGCGGGCCGCCACCGACCGCTCCAACGTCGTGGACGGGGTGACGACCGCGACCGCGGTGACCACCTCGTGGGCGCGGCCGGCCAGGGACGCGAGCATCCGCGCGGCGGCGTCCGCGTCACCGGGCTTTCCGAGCGCGCGGCCGTCGAGCAGGACCTCGGTGTCGGCCCCGATCACCGCGCCGGCGGACGGGACGCCCACGCGCTCGGCCACCGCCAGCGCCTTGCGCCGCGCGTTCACGACGACGTCCGACCCCTCCTCGACGCCCGCGACGACGACGCGGAACTCGATGCCGAGCGTCCCGAGGAGGGCCCGGCGCTGGGGCGAGCGCGACGCGAGCACGACGACGGGCGCGGACACGCCGTGCCCGGTCCGCGCCCGGGACTCAGCCCCCGAAGTGGAGGGCGAGCTCGCGCTCGGCGGACTCCGGGCCATCGGAGCCGTGGATCACGTTCTGCCCCACGTCGAGCGCGAAGTCGCCCCGGATCGTGCCGGGCGGCGCCACCTGGGGATCGGTCGGCCCCATCATCGTGCGGAGCGCACCGATCGCGCCCTGCCCCTCGACGCGCATCATCACCACCGGACCCGAGACGATGAACTCCACCAGCTCGCCGAAGAACGGTCGCTCGCGGTGCTCGGCGTAGTGCTCCTCGGCGGCGACCCGCACCATGACCGCCTTCGTCAGCGCCGTGATCTGGAGCCCACGTCGCTCGATCCGGGAGATGATCTCCCCGGTCAGGCCGGCCGCCACGCCGTCGGGCTTGATCATCACGAAGCTGCGCTCGCTCACGAGGGGATCTCCGGGTCGGCGGCGGTGCCGCGGGTTCGCCGGACGCGCGGTCGCCGTCCGGTGTCGTCTGTGCTGCCGCCGGCGGCGGGTCGCTCCGTCGCGCGTGTGCGGCGGGCGTCCGCGTCACCGTCGGGGCGGTCGACCGCCCGCATGCGGAACTCGAGCTCGGTCAGGCGCAGGTCCAGGTCCTGGAGCTCCTCGCGGGTCGCGGCCCCGGCGTTTCGGAGCGCCGTGCGCACCGACGCCTCATCGGGATCGCCCCCGCGCTCGCGCGCCAGCAGGCGGCCCACGAGCCGCTGCCCCTCCGAGTCGCCGAGCTCGCCCATGCGCCGCTCGAGCTCCAGCAACTCGAGCTCACGCTCGCGCGCCTCCACGAGGTACTCGGGGGGGCGGACGACGAGGTAGATCAACGAGCCGAGGTACGGGATGAGGACCGAGAGCGCCACCGCCCCGGCGATCAGGGCGGGCTCGCGGATCCGCCGGCGGGCGTCCATGAACGTCCACCAGCAGAGGGCCAGCCACATGAGGACCACGAAGGCCTGGATGATCAGCCAGCCGACCGACCACGCGCTCGAGTCGAAGAAGCTGGAGATCGCCTCGAACGGGTCGTCGCTCCCCGAGGAGGTGGTCGTCTGGAGCGCCAGGACGGCGGGGGAGGTCATCTTGCCCTCTGGCTGGGTCGCCGGGAACGGCTCGTCGTCATGGCTGCGCCTGGTCGGTGACGCCCGCCGTGTCGCGAGCGCGGGCGAGTGTATCAGGGGTCTCATCCACCAACCCCACGAGCCTCGGGCGGAGCTCGGCGAGGAGGTAGAGCGACCCGCACACGATCACCGCGCCCTCGGGCCCCGCCGCCGCGCGGGCGGTCCCGATCGCCGCCTGCGGCGAGGCGGCGACGACCGACTCGACGCCGGCATCGCGGGCCGCCGCCCGGACCGCCTCCGGCGATACCGCGCGCCGGTGCGCGGACGCCGTCGCCACCACCAGGTCGACCGCGCCCGCGAGCGCGGCGGTCATCGCGGCCAGGTCCTTGTCGCCGAGCACCGAGACCACGGCCACGCGCGGTCGCTGCGCCAGGGCGTCGGGGAGCGCCGCCGCGAGCGCCGCGATGCCCGCCGGGTTGTGCGCCCCGTCGAGGAGCACCGCGGGCGCGCCCGGGACCAGCTCCATGCGGCCCGGCACGATCGCCGCCGCCGCCGCCGCGACGGCCGCCGGCGCGAGGCGCTCCCCGAGCAGGCGCTCGACCGAGGCGACCGCCAGCGAGAGGTTGTCGCGCTGGAAGCCGCCCCGCAGTCGGAGGCGAACCGGATCGTGCTCGCCGAAGGGCGTGCGCACGACGACCCCGTCCTCGCACGCGCGGGCGTCGTGGTCGCGCCCCTGGCGCCATGCGGCGAGCCCGCGCTCGGCGACGATCGCGGTGACGGCGACGTCCGCCGCGGGCGAGAGCCGGCCGAGCACGACCCGGTCGCTCCCGGGTGTCGCGACGGCGAGCTTCTCGGCGGCGATCTCGGCCTCGGTGTCACCGAGCAGGTCGGTGTGCTCCAGGGAGACGTTCGTCAGCGCCACCACCGCGTCGTCGGGCAGGACGTTCGTCGCGTCGTAGCGCCCCCCGAGGCCCGCCTCGACGACCGCGGCGGTGACCCCCGCGTCACGGAACGCCACGAGCGCCGCAGCGGTCAGGACCTCGAACTGGGTCACGCCGTCGTCGGGGGGGGATCCGAGCGCGTCCGCCGCGGCGCGCACGTGTGCGAGCGCCGCGGCGAGGTCCTCCTCGGACACGGGCCGGCCGTCGATCTCGATCCGCTCCCGCCAGCCGGTCACGTGCGGCGACGTGTAGGCACCCGTCAGGCGCCCGGAGGCGCTGAGCGCCCGGGCCGCCATGCGGGTCGTCGAGGACTTCCCGTTGGTTCCGACGACGTGGATGGCGGCGATCCGCTCGGGGTGTCCGAGCCGCGCGAGGAGCGCGCGCATCCGCGTCAACCCGAACTTCATCCCGAGCATGTCGAGCGACTCGAGCCACGCGACGGGCTCGCCGTGGGCGGGGCGGGGCGTCACCCCGCCCCGTCGCGACGCCGCGCGAGCGCGCCGCGCTCGAGGGCGAGCGCCTCGATCTCGCCGTGGAAACGACGCTCCTTGTCGCGCTCGGCCTCGACGAGGGCCGCCGGCGCGCGGCCGACGAACCGCTCGTTGGCGAGCTGGCGCCGGGCCCGCGCGAGCTCCGACTCGGCCCGGGTGATCGCCTCGTCCAGCCGGGCGAGCTCGGCGTCGAGGTCCTCCTCCACCTCGCCCTCGACCCAGACCGAGGCCTTCCCGCCGGACACCGGCACCACGCTCGGGTCCGCATCGGCCACCACGCCCGCGCGCGCGCCGGCCAGACCGGCGAGCGCGGCCGGCGAGATCCCGTCCGCGCCCTCGAGCTCGGAGAGGTCGACCAGGAGCGGCACGCGGCGACCGAGCCCGCGTTGATCGCGGAAGGCGCGGATCGCGCCGACGAGCTCCTGGAGGCGCGACACCTGCGCCTCGGCGGCCGTGTCGCGCGGGCCGGGCGCGCGCGCCGGCGCATGCGTGACCATCGGCCCCTCGGCGCCCGGAAGCACCGACCAGCACTCCTCGGTCACGAACGGCATGACGGGGTGCGCCAGGGCGAGCAGCTGCTCGAGGCACCATGCCGCAGC
Source organism: Miltoncostaeaceae bacterium (assembly GCA_963698665.1). Taxonomy (GTDB): domain Bacteria; phylum Actinomycetota; class Thermoleophilia; order Miltoncostaeales; family Miltoncostaeaceae; genus CALNYH01. The sequence continues at coordinate 112,322 of CAVORO010000001.1, forward strand.
CTCGGGGCTCGCCTCGCCGGCCTTGAGCAGCTCGAGGTACCAGTCGCAGTAGTCGTCGAACACCACGTGGTAGAGCGCGTCGGTGTACGCGCTGAAGTTGAAGCCCTCGAGCAGACCGTCCGCCTGCTCGACGACGGCGGTGATCCGCGACGCGATCCACCGGTCCGCGAGCCGATCCGACCGCGGCGGCCCGGCCTGCACGCGTCCGCCGCGCTCGATGACCAGCCGGTTCGCGTTCCACAGCTTCGTGACGAGCTGGCGCCCCTGGCGGATGCGGTCGTGGTTGAACCGCACGTCCTGTGTGCTGGACATCATGAGCAGGCCGAAACGGAGCGCGTCGGCCCCCTGCTCGTCGATGACCTCGAGCGGATCGATCCCGGTGCCGAGGCTCTTGGACATGCGCCGTCCGTCCGGCGCCTGCACGACCGAGTGGATGTTGACGTCCCGGAACGGGACCTCGCCCATGTACTCGATGCCCATCATCACCATGCGGGCCACCCACAGGAAGATGATGTCCCGCGCGGTGGAGAGCACCGCCGTCGGGTAGAACCGCTCGAGCTCGGGCGTCCGCTCCGGCCAGCCGAGCGTGGCGAACGGCCAGAGCGCCGAGCTGAACCACGTGTCGAGGACGTCGGGGTCCTGGACCCAGCCGTCGCCCTCGGGCGCGTCGACCCCGACGTGCACCTCGTCGCCCCGGTACCAGACGGGGAGCCGGTGCCCCCACCACAGCTGGCGGGACACACACCAGGGCCGGATGTCGCGGAGCCACGACAGGTAGACGTCGCCCGCGCTCGCGGGCGTGAACCGGATGCGCCCGTCCTCGACCGCGGCGATCGCCGGCTCGGCGAGCCGGTCCATGTCGCAGAACCACTGGAGCGAGACGAGCGGCTCGACGCGGGCGCCGCTTCGGTGCGAGAAGGGGACGGAGTGCGTGTAGGGCTCCTCACCCCGGAGGACCCCTCCGCCCGGAGGTCCGCGACCACCCGCTCGGCGCACGCACGGGGCGTGAGGCCCTCGTAGCGCGCGCCCGCCGCGGTGGTCATGCGCCCGTCCTCGCCGATGACGTTGATCGCCTCGAGCCCGTGCCGCGCCCCGATCTCGAAGTCGGCCGGGTCGTGCGCGGGCGTGACCTTGAGCGCGCCGGTCCCGAACTCCGGGTCCACGTGGTCGTCGGCGACGATGGGAAGGCGGCGGCCGACCAGCGGGAGGACGAGCTCACGCCCGATGAGGTCCGCGTACCGTGGGTCCGCCGGGCTCACGGCGACGCCGGTGTCCCCGAGCATCGTCTCCGGCCGCACGGTCGCCACGACCACCTCGCCGGCGCCGTCCGCGAGCGGATAGGCGATCCGCACCAGGGTGTCGGTGACCTCGCGGTCCTCCACCTCGAGGTCGCTGATCGCCGAGCCGAGGCCTGGATCCCAGTTGACCATGTACCGGTCGCGGTAGATCAGCCCCTTGCCGTGGAGGTCGACGAACACCTCGAGCACGGCGCGCGCGTAGCCCTCGTCCATGGTGAAGCGCTCGCGCGAGTAGTCGAGCGTGCATCCGAGGCGCTCGAGTTGGCCGATGATCGTCCCGCCGTAGCGCTCCCGCCACTCCCAGACGCGCGCGACGAACGCGTCGCGGCCGATCTCGGCCCGGCTGGTCCCCTCGGCCACGAGCGCCTTCTCGACCATCACCTGGGTGGCGATCCCGGCGTGGTCGGTCCCGCAGATCCACATGGTCTCGTCGCCCCCCATCCGCCGCCAGCGGATCAGGGTGTCCTGCATCGTGTTGTTGAGCGCGTGCCCCATGTGGAGGGCGCCCGTCACGTTCGGCGGCGGGATGGCGATCGAGTACGGAGGACGGCCGGACGCGGGGTCCGCCCGCATGACGCCGGACTCGAGCCAGCGCTCGATCCAGCGCGCCTCGACCTGCGCCGGCTCGTACCGTGCCGGGGGCGCCGCCACCCGGGCTAGGCCGACTCGCCGCCGGCCGCCGCGCGCCGCGGAGCCGCCGACGTCACGAGCGTCGGCGGGAGGCCCCGCTCGATCGTCTCGCGGGTGACGACACACTTGACGACGTCGTCGCGGGAGGGGAGCTCGAACATCACGTCCATGAGCGCGGCCTCGATGATCGACCGCAGGCCCCGGGCGCCGGTGTCGCGCTCGAGTGCCTTGTCGGCGATCGCGTCGAGGGAGTCCTCGGCGAACACGAGGTCGGTGTCGTCGAACGAGAAGAACTGCTGGAACTGGCGCACCAGGGCGTTCTTGGGCTCGGTCAGGATCTCGACGAGATCCTCGCGCGTGAGCTGGTGGACCGCCGAGATGACGGGCAGGCGACCGACGAACTCGGGGATGAGCCCGTAGTTCATGAGGTCCTCGGGGAGCACCTCGGCGAACAGCTCGTGCGGGTCGATGCCGCTCTTCTCGCGCAGGTTGGCCCCGAAGCCGACCGCGTTGGACCCGGTCCGCCGCTGGATGATGCGCTCCAGGTTGGCGAACGCCCCGCCGCAGATGAACAGGATGTTCGTCGTGTCGATCGACAGGAACTCCTGGTGGGGGTGCTTGCGCCCCCCCTGGGGCGGCACCGATGCGACCGTGCCCTCGAGGATCTTGAGGAGCGCCTGCTGGACGCCCTCGCCCGAGACGTCCCGTGTGATCGAGGGGTTGTCGGCCTTGCGGGCGATCTTGTCGACCTCGTCGATGTAGATGATCCCGGTCTCGGCCCGCTTGACGTCGTAGTCGGCCGCCTGGATCAGCTTGAGGAGGATGTTCTCGACGTCCTCGCCGACGTACCCCGCCTCGGTCAGCGCGGTGGCGTCGGCGATCGCGAACGGGACGTTGAGGATCCGAGCCAGGGTCTGGGCGAGCAGCGTCTTGCCGCACCCGGTCGGCCCGAGCAGCAGGATGTTGCTCTTTTGCAGCTCGATGTCCGAGCTCTCCGCCATGAGCATGTTGACGCGCTTGTAGTGGTTGTAGACCGCGACGGACAGGGTCCGCTTGGCCTCGCGCTGTCCCACCACGTAGTCGTTGAGCACGTCGAAGATCTCGCGCGGGGTCGGCAGGTTCCGACCGTCGAACGCGGCCGCGGGCGCGGCCTCCTCGTCGATGATCTCGTTGCAGAGATCGATGCACTCGTCGCAGATGTAGACGCCGGGGCCGGCGATCAGCTTCTTCACCTGGCGCTGCGACTTGCCGCAGAAGCTGCAGAGCAGTTGCTCGTTGCTGTCGGTCTGCTTGGCCATCGGCGGTCGACCCGGGCGGGCCTAGTGGCTTTCGATCACGCGATCGACGATGCCGTAGTCCTTGGCCTCGGCCGCGGTCATGAAGTAGTCGCGCTCGGTGTCCTGGCGGACCTTCTCGAGCGGCTGGCCCGTGTGGCCGGCGATCACGTCGTCGAGGCGCTTGCGAAGGTCGAGGATCTCCCTCGCGTGGATCTCGATGTCGGTGGCCTGGCCCTGGAACCCGCTCGACACCTGGTGGATCAGGATCTTCGCGTTCGGGAGGGCCATGCGCTTGCCCGGCGCCCCCCCGGCGAGGAGCAGCGCGCCCATGCTCATCGCGATCCCGACGCAGATCGTCTGCACGTCGGGCTTGATGAACTGCATGGTGTCGTAGATCGCAAGGCCGGAGTACACCTGCCCGCCCGGCGAGTTGATGTAGATCGAGACGTCCTTCTCGGGGTCCTCGCTCTCCAGGTGCAGGAGCTGGGCCACGATGAGGTTGGCGATCTGGTCGTCGACCGGGGTGCCGAGGAAGATGATCCGCTCGTTGAGCAGACGCGAGTAGATGTCGAACGAGCGCTCCCCGCGGGAGGTCTGCTCGATCACCATGGGGATCAGCGGGCTCACCTTCTCGTGCCTCCTGCTCGGCGGGTGACGGTGGCGGTCGGTGTCAGGACGGGGAGTCGGGAGTCCAGAGCTGGGCGCCCTTGCCCTGCTCCTTGCGCTCCGCCTCGGGTGTCCACAGTTTCTTGCGCGCCTCGGCCTGCTCCATCGGGATGGGGGCGGACGCCTCGATGATGAGGTCGACGGCACGTCGCAGGCGCAGATCCTCGCGCAGGCGCTCGAACGCGCCGCCCTTCCGGACCTCGTCGAGCAGTTGATCCGGGTCGCGGTCGCTCGCCTCGGCGTCGTTGCGCACCTGCGCCTCGACCTCGGCGTCGTCGATCTCCACGCCCTCGGCATCGGCGATCGCCTCCACGACGAGCTCCCGCCGGATGGCCTTCTCGGCCTCGGGCTCGAGTTCCTTCATCCAGCCGGCGAGGTCGGTGCCGCGCGCCGCGAGCATGTCCTCGAGCGAGGCGCGGTTCTGGAGCCGCTCGGCGGTGCTCTGGACGATGGTGGCGACACGGGCCGTCACCATCTTGGCCGGGACCTCGAGCGTGGACTCCTCGACCACCGCATCGATGGCCATGCCGCGAAAGAGGTCGTCGACGCGCTCCTCGGCGGCCTCGAGGAGGCGCGCGTTCAGGGCGTCGGTCAGCTCGTCGACGGTGTCGAACTCGCTGACCTGGACGACGAGGTCGTCGTCGAGCGGCGGCAGCACCTTGCGCTGCACGGCCTTGACGGTCACGGCGTAGTCCACCGAGCGGCCGCGGAGCTCCGCCCGCGCGTCGTCGTCGGCGTAGTCGATCGTCACGACGGTCGTGTCGCCGGTGCCGGCGCCGAGCAGCTTGGCCTCGAACTCCGGGAGCAGGCGTCCGGCGCCGAGCTCGACCAGGTGGTCCCGGGCGCTCGCGCCACGCACCGTCGTGCCGGCCACGGACCCGTCGAAGTCGATCACGAGGTAGTCGCCCTCCTGGGCGGGCTCGTCGATCTCCTCCAGGCGCGCCGCCTGGCCGCGAAGGCGCTCGAGCTCCTCGTCGAGCGCGCCGTCGGGCACGGTGGGCTCGGCCTTGCCGACCTCGAGACCCTTCCACTCGCCGAGCGTCGGGACCGGCTGGGTGTCGACGGTCGCCCGGAACGTGATCGCGCCGTCCTCGGGGACGTCGTCCAGATCGACCTCGGGCTCGTCGATCGGGCGCACGCCCGTCTCCTCCACGGCCGCGGCGTACCAGGTGGCGAGCGAGCTCTTGAGCATCTCCTGCACGACGGCCTCACGGCCGACGCGTTGGACCACGACCTGCGGCGGCACCTTCCCGGGACGGAAGCCGGGCACCCTGACATCCCGACCGATCTTCCTGATCGTCCGGTCCATCTGGCGCGCGACCTCGTCCTTCGGGACTGCGACGTCGAGCCGGACGCGGTCGCCGTCGAGCGGCGTGACCTCGGTGGTCAACGACATGCCAATGCGGGTGAGAGGACTCGAACCTCCACGGGTTGCCCCACTAGGACCTAAACCTAGCGCGTCTACCGATTCCGCCACACCCGCCCGGAAACGGCCGGTCAAGGGTGAAGGACGGGACTCGAACCCGCGACCGCCTGGACCACAACCAGGAGCTCTACCGACTGAGCTACCTTCACCACCGTGCCGGGCCGCGGGCCCGTGCCGGCGGGACTATAGCGCAGGGCGCACCCGGCGAACGGGACCTGCGGCGGCCCGCAACGCTCCCCTCGTCGGCCGCCGCCGTTGCGGGATTCATGCGTGCGCCCCGGCCCACCCGCGGCGCGCGGGCGAGCGCGTGGCGTGGCACGATCAGCGCGACCCGTCCGGGTCGCCCCGCACACGACGAACGAGCACGCCTCGCCTCGGACCCGATCCACCACCGATCTCGGGACGCTCGGGCTCGACGGCCGCCCGGCCCGGCGTCCGCGACGCCTCGACGCGAGCCGGAACCGGGAACGCATCCTCGCGGCGGCCGGCCGCGTGCTCGCCGAGCGCCCCGCCGAGGCGACGATGGAGGAGATCGCGGCGGCGGCCGGTGTGGGCAAGGGGACGCTCTATCGCAACTTCTCCGGCCGGGCCGAGCTGGCGCGCGCACTCCTCGACGAACGCGCGCGCCAAGCGCAGTCCACGGTCCTCGCGGAGGCCGCGCCCGCGGCCGGTGGCGACGCGCACGCGCGATTGGCGAGCGTGCTCGCCACGCTGGTCGACTTCACGCTCGACAACCTCGATCTGCTCTGCATCGCCGAGGAGGCCCCGGCGCCCGAGCGCCGGGCCTCGGGTGCCTACCTCTGGCAGCGCCAGGTGGTCGCCGCATTGCTTTGCGAGGCGGCCGAGGGCGGTGCCCAGATCGACGTCGACCACCTCGCGGACGGCCTGCTCGCGTTGGTCCAGCCCGACCTGGTCCGGCACCAGGTCCGCGCGGTCGGGTTGGCGCCCGCACGCATCCGGTCCGGGATCGAGCGCCTCGCCCGGGCCGCCGTGCCTCCCCGGGAGGAAGCGCCGGAAACGGGCCGGCCGCCGGTCACGACTCCACGCGCACGACCTCGGCGCTCGCGAGGGCGATGACCGCGCCGGGGCCGTGGAGCAGCAGCCGGCCCTCACCGTCCACCCCGGCCGCCGTTCCGGACACCGTGTCCGCGCCGACCCGCACCTGCACCTGACGGCCGCGAAGGGCGTCCCGCCGCTCCCATGCGGCCAGAACCGGCCCGAGGCCCACACGCCGGCACTCGGCGATCCGCTCCCACAGGCGGGTGAGGACGTCGGCCACGAGCACGCCACGCCGGGGGGCCGACCCCGACCCGTCGATCGAGCCCGGAGGCCAGCGCGCGTCCGGCACCGTCGGGACGCCGCGGACGTTCACGCCGATGCCGATCACGACCCACTCGACCCCCCCGCCCGACGACCCCGCCTCGACGAGCACGCCCGCGACCTTGCGGCCGTCGACGAGCACGTCGTTCGGCCAGGCCAGCCGCGCGTGGTCGCCGATCGCCTCCGCCGTGGCGACACCGGCGATGATGGGGGACGCAGCCGACAGGTGGTCGTCGCGACGCGGACGCACGAGGACCGAGACCGCAAGACCGGCGCCCGGCCGGTCCACCCAGGCACGCCCCCGGCGTCCCCGCCCCTCGACCTGGTGGTCGGCGCCGAGCACGCGCCCCTCCCCCGCCCCCGCACGGGCGGCGGCGGCGAGCTCGTCGTTGGTCGACGTGACCTCGGTGCGCCATTCCACCGGGCCGAGGCCGGTACCCGCGAGGTCCGCGGCCAGGCCGGCCGCGTCGATGGCGTCGGCGTCATCCACCGCGGCAGGCGGCGCAGACCCCTCGGTAGACGACGTCGTGATCGACCTCGGCGAACCCGAGCCGGTCCGCCGCCGCGTGGAGCGCACCCTCGAGCCGGTCGTCGTGGAACGGCAGGACGTGCCCGCAGCGCACGCAGACCATGTGGTGGTGGTGGTCCTCCGGCGCGGGTCCGACCGCCTCGAAGCGCGCGTGACCGTCACCGAGGTCGACCCTGCGGACCAGCCCGAGGCCCTCGAGGAGCTCGAGCGAGCGGTAGACGCTCGCAAGCCCCACATCGGCGCCGCCCGCCCTGACGGTGTCCTTGAGCTCGGACGCCGAGGAGCAGCAGTCCCGCGCCGAGAGCGCATCGATCACCGCGGCGCGCGCACCACCGAGGCGGTGGCCCTCGCCCTGGAGCCGCGAGCGTGCGTGCACCGGCCAGGCCGAGTCCGTTGAGGCGGACGTCTCGCGCATCGCTATCCTCGTCCTCGCCGCACGGGCCGATCATAGGCCCACCCGGGACGGGTGTCGCGGCGACGGCCACGACCATGCCGAGCCCACCGACACAACGCGGTCCCGCCGCGCACGCCGAGTCCGCGACCGTCCGGGCCGCGATCGACGCCCTCCGCGCGGGCGGCCCCGCGCTCGTGGTCGACGACGGCTCGAGCGGCACGGGGGCCGCGCTCGTCGCCGCCTGCCAGCACGCGACGCCGGCCGTGGTGGCCCGCCTGACCGAGGCCGCCCGCGGTCCGCTCCGCCTGGCGATGACGCCCACGCGGGCGCGCGAGCTGGGCCTGGCCGCGGCGGCGGCCGCCAACGAGGGCTCCGCCGCCCCCGCGAGGACGGTCGGCGCGCGCGACGCCGACGGCGCCCCGGTCGAGCGGACGATGACGACCGTCATCGACCCCGCGGCGGCCCCCGAGGACCTCGTCGAGCCCGGGCCGCTCGCCCCGGTCGCGGCACGCTCGGCGGGCGTGCTCGAGCGGGCGGGCCATGCCGAGGCCGCGCTCGATCTGAGCCGGCTCGCGGGACTCGTCCCCGCGGCGGTGTTCGCCGAGACCGCCCGCGCGGAGTGCGGCGAGGTCCCCGCGGTGACGATCGCCGAGCTCATCGCCCACCGGCTGCACGCCGAGCGAACCGTGCGCCGGCGCGCGGCGGCGCGGCTTCCCGCCGTCTGGGGCGACTTCACGGCGATCGGCTACGAGACGACCCTCGACGACCGACACCATCTGGCCCTCGTGATGGGCGACCTGGAGGACGAGGGCGGGACTCCCCCCCTCGTCCGGGTGCACGCCGAGCGCCTGCTCCGAGACCGGTTCGAGGGGTGGAGCGGCGAGGGCGACGTCGCCCGGGCGCTCCGCGCGATCGCCGCCGAGGGCCGGGGCGCCTTCGTCTACGTCGCCCGCGCGGATCGAGGGCTCGGGCCGCTCGCCGGCGACGCGGCCGCGACGCCGGACGCCCAGCTCCGCGACTATGGCATCGGCGCACAGATCCTCGTGGATCTGGGCCTCCACCGGATCCGGCTGCTGACCGACCACCCCCGCCGCATCGTGGGCCTCGACGGCTACGGCCTCGAACTGGCCGGGCACGAGCCGCTCACGACCTGAGCCCGCGACCCGGCGGCCGCACGACGCCGCTCAGGCGCGTTCCTGCTGGGCGACCAGGCGCTTGATGCGCGCGAGGATCGCGCCCATCCCCCGGAGCCGGAGGGGCGAGATCACCTCGCCGAGGCGCATCTCCAGGAAGAAGTCGCTGGGCGTGGCGAGGATCTCGTCCGCGCTCGCGCCGTCGAGCCCGGCCGCGAGCACCCCCGCGTAGCCACGCGTGGTCGGCGCCTCGGGCGGTGCGTCGAAGCTGAGCCGCACCGCGTCGTCCTCACGCGCGACGGCGACGAAGAACGGCGTCTGGCACTCCTCCACCCGCTCCATCAGGTCGTGTCGCCCCTCGAACTCCGGCGGCAGCGGCGGCAACCCGTTCGCGAACCCGAGCAGCAGCTCCAGGCGCATCTTGGGCGGCGAGAGCGCGAACTCGTCCACGATCTCCTGGAGCTGCGGGCGGACCACGGCGTTCAGCCGATCGCCGGTCGAACGGGGTGCCCCGGCCGCTCGATCGGCACGCGGACGGCGTTGCCCCACTCGACCCACGAGCCGTCGTAGTTGCGCACGCCCTCGAAGCCCAGCAGATGGGTCAGGACGAACCAGGTGTGGCTCGAGCGCTCGCCGATCCGGCAGTAGGCGACGATGTCGTCGCCCTCGGCGAGCTTCTGCTCGGCCAGGTAGATGTCCGCCAGCTCGTCGCGGCTGCGAAAGGTGCCGTCGTCGTCGGCCGCACGCTTCCAGGGGACGTTGCGCGCCCCGGGGATGTGCCCGCCACGGAGCGCGCCCTCCTGCGGGTAGTCCGGCATGTGCGTGAGTTCCCCCGAGTACTCCTGCGGCGAGCGCACGTCCACGAGCGGCCCCCCGCCGCCCAGGTGCGCGAGCACGTCCTCCTTGAAGGCGCGGATGCGCGTGTCGTCACGTGGCACGACGGGGTACTCGGCCGCGGCCGGGGCGGGCACGTCGGTGCTGAGCGGCCTGCCCTCGGCGACCCACTTCGCCCGGCCGCCGTCCAGCAGCCGCACGTCCGCGTGGCCGAACAGCGAGCAGACCCACAGCGCATAGGCCGCCCACCAGTTGAAGTTGTCCCCGTAGAAGACGATCGTCGTGTCGCGGGAGACGCCCTTGGCGGACATGAGCGCGGCGAAGGCCTCCGGGTCGACGTAGTCGCGGGCGACCGGGTCGTTGAGGTCCATGTGCCAGTCGATCTTGACGGCGCCGGGAATGTGGCCCGTGTCGTAGAGGAGCACGTCCTCGTTCGACTCCGCCACCACGAGGCCGGGCTGCCCGAGCCGCTCGGCCAGCCACCCGGTGGTGACGAGCCGCTCGGGGTGGGCGTACGCGGCGAGCTTGGGGTCGGGATCCGTCTCGATCATTGTCTCGATTCCTCCCGGGAAAAAGATGATTGCGAGGCGCCGCCGCTGAGGCTAGCCGCCATGGGCGTCCTGCGCCCGGGGATCCGCCTCGCGGAGCGCGAGCGGCGGCGCCCCGATCTGCGCCAGCGCGTGCGGGACCGCGGGCAGCGCGGCGTCCAGGCAGGTGGCGACGGCGCGCGGACTGCCCGGAAGGTTCAGGACGAGCGCGCGCCCGGCCACGCCGGCCTCGGCCCGGGACAGGATCGCGAGCGGGGTCTCGTGCCGGGAGTCCGCGCGCATCGCCTCGCCGAAGCCCGGGATGAGCCGCTCGCACACGCGCAGCGTGGCCTCGGGCGTGACGTCCCTCGGCCCGACCCCCGTGCCGCCGGTCGTGACGACCAGCGCGCAGGGAAGCGCGACCAGGTCGGCGAGCGCGGCGGCGATGTCGTCGATGTCGTCGGCGACGACCCTCCGCTCGGCGCGCCATCCGGGCGCGAGCCGGCGCTCGAGGTGCGCCACGACCGCCGGTCCGCCCCGATCCTCGTACCGGCCCGCGCTCGCACGGTCCGACACGGTGAGGACGCCGACCAGCACGAGGGACTCGTCGTGTGCGAGATGGATTGCGGATCCGCGGCCACGTGCCGACACTATCCGCGATGCTCCCGGCGAACGCCGAGAACGTTGATCCGTCGTCGCCTCGTGCCGAGCCGCAGGGTGCGCACTTGACGAAGTCCGACAGCCCCGACGCGCCACGTCCGGACACCCGGGTCCGATCGGCGGCGGCGCTCATGGCCGCGGTGGGGATCGTGCTGATCGTCGCCCCCCTCGCCGCGGGCGTGCCATCAGGGACCGCGTTCGTCTGCGAGGTCGCCGGGGGAGCGGCCGTCCTCGTGGCGCTCGGCGTCGTCGCCTCGGCACGTCGACTGCCGGAGGTGTGGACGGACGCGCTGCCGTTCCTGGCGACGCTCCTCGTGACCGTGGCCGCGGCGCTGGATCCACTTCTGATCCTGCTGCTCGCGCCGCTCTACCTGCTCACGGCGGTGTGGGGCGCCGCATTTCTCACCGTCCGTGCGGCGGTGGCCAACGCGGCCGCGGGCCTCGTGCTGCTCGGCCTCCTCGCCGCCGCCGACGGAACCCGCACGGCGCTCGCGACCTGGCTCGCCGCGGCGGTCGCGATCTCGGGGGTCACGACCGCGACCGCGTGGTCCGCCGCCCGGGCCCGCCACGCGGCGGCACGGCAGGCCGTCCTCCGGCGCGTGGCGGTGGCGGTCGCCGCCAACTCCAGGCCGGAGCCCGTGTTCGATCTTGTCGCCCGCGAGGCCGCCCGCTGGCTGTCTGCCGATGGCGCCGGCCTCGTGCGATTCCGGGACGGCGTGGGCGAGGTGGTCGGCTGGTGGGGGGCCGGCGGGCTCGACGGCGCCCGTACCGCCCTTCCCGTCGACGGCGAGGACGTGCTCGGGGCCGTCCACCGAAGCCGGGCCGCGCAGCGGCGCGACTACTACCGCCCCCTCCGCTATCGGGGGACGGCCTCACCCATCGGCGGTCCCGTCGCGGGTGTCGCGGCACCGGTGACGGTGGGACCCGACACCTGGGGTGCGCTCGTCGCGTCGAGCGCCGTGGCCGCGGACCTCCCGCCGGGGGCCGAGGGGCGCCTGGCTGAGCTCTCCGAGCTCGTGGCGATGGCGATCGAGAACGCCGATGCCCGGCAACGGCTCGAGGCCCAGGCGAGCACCGACTCGCTCACCGGGCTCGCCAACCACCGGACCTTCCACGAACGACTGCGCACGGAGGTCGAGCGTGCCCGCCGGGGCGGCCGTCCGCTCGGCATCGCGGTCCTGGACCTCGATCACTTCACGCGGGTCAACGACGTCCACGGGCATCCTGTCGGCGACATCGTGCTCCGCGACTTCGCCGGACGCCTCGCGGCCAGCGCCCGCGACGGCGACCTCGTGGCGCGGATCGGTGGCGAGGAGTTCGCCTGGTTGATGCCGGACGTCCGCCGAGGCTGCCGGGCGCGCGGCCGAGCGCCTGCGCGCGCAGGTCGCGGACCGCCCGTTCGACACGGTGGGACGGCTCACCGTGTCGGCAGGGTGTGCGACCTGGCACGCGCCGGCGGCGCCGAGGACTCGTCCGCCTGGCGGACGGGCCCTCTACTGGGCCAAGCAACAGGGCCGCGATCGCATGTGCGTCTACTCGCCGAGCGTCGTCGAGGTGCTGTCGGCGACGGAGAAGGTCGAGCGCCTCGAGCGGCGCCAATCGCTGCAGAGCATCCGGGCCCTCGCCCGGGCGGTCGACGCCAAGCACCCCGACACGCGCCAGCACTCCGAGCGGGTCGCCGAGGTCGCCGCCGCCATCGCCGGAGCCCTCGGGTGGCGCGCCGACGAGTGCGCGCTGATCCACGAGGCCGGCCTCGTCCACGACGTCGGGAAGATCGGGATCCCCGACGTCGTGCTCCTGCACCCCGGCCGCCTGGACGACGCCCAGTTCGAGATCGTGCGCACGCATGCGGCGCTCGGCGCGGAGATCGTGAGCGACGTGCTGGCGCCCGCCCAGGTCGGCTGGGTACGCCACCACCACGAGCGCCCCGACGGCACCGGCTACCCGGACGGGTTGGCGGGCGACCAGATCCCGCTCGGGGCGAGGATCATCGGCGTGGCCGACGCCTGGGACGTCATGGTCACCGAGCGCCCCGACAAGTCGGCCCTGGCGCCCGCCGAGGCCCTCGCGGAGTGCCGCAGGCACGCGGGCGGACAGTTCGACCGGGTGTGCGTCGAGGCGCTCGCGCGGCTGCTGGCCGCCGGGGCGCTGCCCGGCACGTCCGGCGCGCCCATCGCGTGAGCGGGACGCGACGGCCACGCGAGGGGGTCACCGTCATGGCGCCGACGGTCACCCTCATGGTGGCGATCCAGCGCTCCGGTGGCCCATCCGGGGCCGCGGATCGCACCGAGCGACATCGACCTCCATCCCGGCGGCCAGGGCGCGTGGATCGCCGGGATGGTCGCCGAGCTCGGCGCGCGCGCCACGATCTGCTGCCCGCTCGGCGGAGACTCCGGTGCGGTGCTCCGGCCCCTGCTCGAGGCGGCGGGGATCGAGCTCCACGCGACGCGCGCCGATCGCGCCAACCCCGTGTGGGTGTCGGACGGGCCCGACGGGGCCCCCGCCACGATCGCCGAGACCGAGACGCCGATGCTCGATCGCCACGAGGTGGACGACCTCCTCAACACCACGCTCGCATGCGCGCTCGACAGCCGGGTGTGCGTCCTCTCGGGCGTGCCCGTCGCGGGGATGATCGACGGCGACCGCTACGCGACGCTCACCCGCAACCTTCGCCGCAACGGCGTCATCGTGGTGGCCGACCTCTCGCGCGAACTGCTCCTTCCGGTCGCCGCCGCCGGCGCCGACGTGATGAAGGTGAGCCACGAGGAGATGATCGGGGTCGGGCTGGCGGCGGACGCCTCGGAGGCGGCGCTCACCTCGGCGGCCAGGACCCTCCTGGAGCGCGGTGCCGGGTCGGTGGTCGTGTCGCGCGCCGAGCGACCCTCGATCGCGGTGCGCCCGGGATGGGCGCGTCGTCTCCGTCCGCCGCCGCTCGAGCCGGTCAACCCGAAGGGCGCCGGCGACGCCATGACGGGGGCGCTCGCGGCCGCCCTCGCGCTCGGGCGTGGCTGGGAGGACGCGTTGCCGCTCGCGGCCGCGGCCGGGACGCTCAACGTCGGCCGGCGTGGGCTCGGCACCGGTGACCGGGCCGCGATCGAGTTGCTCGCCGGCAGGATCGCGCTGGAGCCGCTGCCCGACACGCCGCACACCTGAGGCGGCGTCAGCGGCCCGCGGTGCCCCCGGGGGTCGCGTCCGGTGACTGCGCCAGGGCGGCGTCCGAGATCTCGCCCCGGCGCCAGAGGTCCTCCAGCGCGTCGACGACCTCGGGCCGGAACTGCCGCCCGGACACGCGCCGGCACTCCGCCATGGCCTCGTCGTCGCCGAGCGCGTCGCGGTAGCTCCGGCTCCTGGTCATGGCGTCCCACGCGTCGGCCACCGCCAGGATCGCCGCGCCGTCGGAGATCTGCGCGTCACGGAGACGGTCGGGGTACCCCTCCCCGTCGAGCCGCTCGTGATGGTGGCGCACCCAGTCCACCTGCTCGGCGTCCAGGATGCCCGCCACGATCTCGGCGCCGGCCGCCGCGTGGCGCGTGACGCGCGCGTACTCGGATTCGTCGAGGCGCCCCTCCTTGAGAAGGATCGCATCGGGGATGCTGATCTTCCCGACGTCGTGGACCATCGCCGCCTCGCGCAGGCGATGCCGGGCCTCGTCCGACCACCCGAGTTCGCCGGCGAGCCGGTGGGCGAGTCCCGCGACGCGCTCGGAGTGGCGCCGCGTGTCCGGGTGCTTGGCGTCCACCGCCCGCGCGAGCACGCGGATCGCGCTCACCGCCTGCGCGCGGGCGAGCGTGCCCGCCTGCTGCTCGGCCGAGAGGACCTGGATCACCTCCGGCGAGTAGCGGAAGGTGGCGTCCCGCCCGTTGGCCTTCGCCCAGTACAGGGCGACGTCGGCCAGCCGGTAGAGCTCACCGCCGCCGCCGGGCGACTGAGCGAGGTCGCAGACACCGGCCGACAGCGTGATCCGCCCGGCCGCGCCGAAGGGCGCCCGCGCGACCGCCGCGCGGGCGCGCTCCGCCGCCGCATAGGCACCGAGACCCCCGGCTTCGGGGACGATCCAGCCGAACTCCTCACCGCCCACGCGGGCGATCATCTCGCCGGTCCGTGCGACCTCGCCGAGACGTCGCGACAGCTCGCGCAGCACGCCGTCGCCGACCTCCTGGCCGTGGATCTCGTTGATGCGCGCGAAGTTGTCGACGTCGAGCAGCACGAGCCCGAGCTCCCGGCCGTGCCGACGCGCCCGCTCGACCTCCGAGGCCAGCCGCTCTCGAAAGCTCCGCGCGCTCGGCAAGCCGGTCAGCGCGTCCAGCGAGGCGGCCCGGCCGGCGTCCCGCCGGGCGTCCGCGCTCGCGATCGCGAGCCCGACCAACTCCGCGAAGCGCACGAGTCGACGCCGCGCCTCGGGCGCCGAGGTGTCCGGCCCGAAGGCGCAGACGGCGCCCCAGCAGCCACCCGCCACGTGGACCGGGACGCCGACACTCCCGGCCGCCACCGCCGCGCCGTCGTCGTCGCCGCCGGGAGGCGGGCCACCGGCCGCCACGCGGTGGACCCGCGCGACGACGCCCGCGCCCTCGAGCGGCATGCGCGATCCGAGCCGCGGGCCGGATCGCGACGACCCGCCGGCCGCGCCCACGACCGTCGCCCGCCCCTCGGGCTCGAAGCGGACCACCACGGCGGAGGTGGCCGAGAGGACACGGCGGGCCTGTTCGGCGACCTGGGCGAACACGCGCCGGGGATCCTGCTCGGCCGACACGGTGCCGGCGACCCGCCGAAGCGCCTCCTGCTCGAGGGCCACGCCCCGCTCCACCGCCGCGCGCCGCTCCGACTCGACGGCGTGCCGGCCGGAGACGTCGGTGAGCGTCTCGACCACGTCGACGGCATCGGTCGAGGCCCCCACCACGGGCGCGATCGCGACGGCCACCGGGACGTGCGCGCCCGCGGACGTGAGGAGCTCCAGCTCGACGTCGAGACCCCCCTCGGCGCGTGCACGGCGGTGGAGCGCCGCCACCCGTTCCCGCTGTTCCGCGGGCCAGTGGCCGAACGGGGGCGCGCCTCGAGCTCGTCGTCGCGCGCGACGCCGGCGAGCGAGCGGAACCGATCGTTGACGCGGACCAGTCGCCCGTCCGGCCCGACGACGGCGATGCCGGTCCGCATCGACGAGAGGAGCGCGTCGGCCGCGTCGGCCCGCGCGAGCGCCGCGCGCTCGGCCCCGTCCGCCAGCGCGCGCGCCGCATCCTCCTCACGCGCGCGGGCGGTGACGTCCACGAACGCGCCCGCGAGACCGTCCCCGCCCACCGCGGCACGGGCCTCGCCGATCGCATGCAGCCGCCGCACGCCGCCCCGGGCCGTGGTGATGCGGACGTCGTGATCGAGCGGCACGCCGTCGCGAAGGGCGCGCCGGATCGCACGAAGCAGCGGGCGACGGTCCTCCGCGGCGATCGCGTCCACCCACCCCCAGCCGAGCGCCCCGGACGCCGCCCGCCCGGTGGCACGCCTCCAGGCATCGCCGACGTGCGTGAACCGGCCGGTGGCGTCCGCGGTCCAGAGGATCACGGGCGCCGCGTCGGTGAGCGCGCGCAGGCGGCGCTCCCGCGCGCGCGCGCGCCGGAGCGCCAGCGCGACCATCCCCGTGAGGGCGGTGCCGCCCAGCACGATCGCGACCGCGCCGAGCAGGTACCCGCGCGCGCCACCCCCGAGCGCGTACAGACCGAGCGCGAGCACGACGGACGACAGCCCGAGCACGGCCACGAGGCCCGCGTGGACGGCCACCCGAGCGGGCGCCGGGAGGCCGAGGGGTCGTGTGCGAATGTGAGACACCGGCCGACTCCGAGTCGGCAGGTCGTGGTCGGTCCTACATCCCCCGTTCTGGGGATGTGACCCGTCCGAACCGGGTCAGCCGAATGCCAGCGGCGTCGCCGGCGGATACTCGGGGAGGCCGATCGCATCCGGCGTCGTCGACGCGAGCGGGTATCCGGACAGCTCCTCGGACGTGTCCGTGCACCGCGGGGCATCGATCGAGGCGGCGTTCACCGAGGGCGAGTTTCGGACCAGCCCGTCGTCGCCCGCGCCCGTGGGTGTCATGAGGCTGCCGAGCGACGCCGAGTAGACGACCCGCCCGGCGAAGATGGACGGCGCCGACGCGCCACCGGACTCCAGATACGCGTCGCCCGTGCACTTGTCGCCCTCGAACACGATCCGCCCCGAGTCGATCGTCCCGTCCCACCCGAGCGACACCAGGTGCCCGGTCGAGGTGACGATGTCCACGCCGAACCCGGTCGCGCCGACGACGGAGCCGAGCGGTCTGTCCTTGGCGTCGAGAAGACGCGTGGCCCCCGGCCCCGCGGGCCCGATCGGACCGGCGGGGCCCTGCGCGCCGGTGGCCCCCGCCGGCCCTGCCGGGGCCCTGCGCGCCGGTCTCGCCCGTCGGGCCGGCGGAGCCCTTCTCCCCGGCCGGACCCTGCGGGCCGGTCTCCCCGTCAGAACCCGCGGGACCCTCCGCGCCTGCGGGGCCTGCGGGGCCTGCGGGGCCTGCGGGGCCTGCGGGGCCTGCGGGGCCTTCGGGGCCAGCGGGACCGGGGGCCCCGTCGGCGCCGACCGCTCCGGCGGCACCCGTGGCGCCGCTCGATCCCTTGGGGCCCGGGGGACCCTCTGGGCCGACGGCTCCGGTCGGTCCGGAGGGTCCCCTCGGGCCGGCCGGTCCGACGATCGCGCCGTCGGCGCCGGTCGCGGTCCCCGCGGGCGCGCCCGCGTCGATGCGGCGGCGGACGGAAGGAGTGAGATCCCTGATCCCGATCGACCCGTTGCGCACGTCCCGGCCCGCGACGCCACCGTCACGGATGTCCGCCCCCGTGAGGCTCCCGTTCTTGACGTCGCGCCCGGTGATCAGCTTCCCGGCGGTGGCGACGCCGGCACCGGCGACGAGGGCGG
This sequence comes from Miltoncostaeaceae bacterium, assembly GCA_963698665.1. Lineage (GTDB taxonomy): Bacteria > Actinomycetota > Thermoleophilia > Miltoncostaeales > Miltoncostaeaceae > CALNYH01. The sequence goes on from CAVORO010000001.1 coordinate 129,940, forward strand.
CTGCGACGAGGGCAGTGAGTTGCGCGAGGCGGATGGGCACCGGGGGTGTGTTCGGCGAAGGGGCACCGCGACTTGAACGGCGCCACCGACGCGGTCTCGATCCCCCACATGGCGTCCGGCTCCGCACGCGGCGGCACACGGCGGGAAACGCGCAATGCGATTGCGGGACACCACGGTACGCAAGCGAAACACGCGATGGGACAGTGCACGCCCGTCGAACCTCGGGGGGTCCACCGCACACGATCGTCGTGCACGTCCGACGTCGATCGTTCGCACGCCGGTGCGCGGCGCCCGTCCGGGTCACGACACCCACCGAACGCAGGAGGCGCGATGAGCGACCAGGGCACCGTGCTCGCCCAGGTGGATGAGGTCCTTGCGACGACCCGGTCCGTTCGCAGGGGCCTGGACTTCAGCCGAGACGTCGATCCCGCGCTCATCGAGGAGTGCGTCGAGCTCGCGCTCCAAGGCCCGAGCGGATCGAATCTCCAGAACGCCCACTTCGTCATCGTGAGGGACCCGGAGACCAAGCGCGCACTCGGGGATGTGTATCGCCGCGGCTGGGCCGTCTACGAGCAGACGCCGGTCTACGCCGGCAACCTGACGTTCGAGGATCCGGGCCACCGGAAGTACCAGGAGACGATCACGGTGCCCGAGGCGACGTGGCTCGTCGACCACATCCACGAAGCGCCGGCGCTCGTCATCCCATGCGTCGAGTACGGGGTCGGGCGTGGGACCGTCTTCGCCGCCGCCGGCTACGGCCGCGAGGTGCCGGTTCCGATGGTGCTCCACGCGGCCGTGCTCGGCGCCATCCTCCCGGCCGCCGAGATCTTCCGGCTCGCCGCACGCGCCCGCGGGCTCGGCACGTGCTGGACGGTCGTGCATCAGTTCTTCGAGCAGGAGGCTGCCGAGATCCTCGGCATCCCATTCGACAAGGTGATCCAGGCCGCGATGTTCCCGATCGCGCACACCTCCGACGACCAATTCGTCCGTGGCTGGAGCCCGCCGCTATCCGAGGTGCTCCACACCGACCGGTGGTGACGGCGTGCGCGCACCGGCGGGCGGCCCCGAGCGGGTCAGCGGCGACCGGGCGGTGGTGGGTGCGCCGGGGCGAGCCGGGCGGGAGGCCCGCGGACTCGACCTTCGGGGAGTGCCCGTCGCCGGTCCGCTGCGCAACACTGCAAGTGAGGTGACCGGCAGTCCATACGGACCTGCGTGACAACGGTCTCCGCCGCGGGGCGCCGTCGAGATTTCTCTCCGGCGCCCCGCATCTCTTCGGGCCGCTGGTTCCGGCGAAGGGGCGTCGCCGCAGAGAGCTGACACGTCCACTCGGGTACGCTCGAGCGGCGCCATGGAACCGGTCCTCCGGGCTACCTTCCCGGTCATGGGGAACGTCTCAGCGCGTCGGCCGGAGGCTCCGACCACGGAGTCGGAGACGCCTGCCGCGGCCGACGCGACCCCGGCCCCCCGGTTCGAGATCCCCGCGGAGCGGTGGTCGGCGGCTCCGTGCTGGCGCTCCAACGAGCCGCGGGGAACGCGGCGACGGCGCAGATGGTGGCGCGCGCGCCCGGCGACCCGCCGCTCGGTCCGGTCGTCGACCCCTCCGCGGGGGCGCCGGCGGCGCCGGACAACGACGCCGACCTCGGAATCCTCGGCAACGCCTTCTGGTCGGTGACGGTCAGCCGGGGGGCGAGGCGCCCGGCAAGCCTCGCTCCGAGCGCAAGGTGTGGAAGGGCGACACCATCGTCGTGCGGGCCGACGTGCAGGGCGTCTCGGGCACGGACGTCGAGGTCGACAAGCTGGAGCCAGCCGGACTGGTCGCGAGCGAGACCGCCGACGCGACCGGCGTCACGTTCGTCCTCAAGGCGACGAAGGTCGGGGAGGCGCAGCCTCTGGACCTCACGCTCTGGCACGGCTACACCTCGCGCTCCCACCACATGACCGTGGATGTGGTCGGCGATCTCGCGGACTTCCAGCTGGCGTGCACGCAGGCGATCGCGCTCATCGGCTCCCGGTACGACATGGCGGCCGCCGGGCTCAACGGCGCGGCGAACGCATACAAGCGGGCGTACGACCACCAGACGGCGGCCCTCGACGACGTCTCGGCTGCGGAGAAGCTCACCGAGGACCTGATGTGGGCGGCCTTCTTCGCCGTCGTCGGCGGGGCGGCGGGCGGCGCGGCCAGCGGGAAGCTCAAGGACCTCTTCGGCGCGGCGCGAAAGGCGGGCGGCGACATCTCGAACGTCACCGAGGGCTTTCTCACCGATGCCGCCAAGGACCTCACGAAGTTCAGCGTCCGCTCGCTGAACAAGCTGCGCGGCGGCGCGTCGCCCGAGACCTCTGGTGACTCCATGGCGCCCCCCGAGCGGGGCAAGCCCGAGCGGCCCAAGGGCGAGCGCAAGGCGTCCGGCGACGACCCCTTCACGTTCCTGACGAGCATCGCCGCGGGCCTGCTCGGCGAGAAGGGCACGCTCGAACAGACGCTCGCCGAGCTGATCGGCGCGGCACGCGAGGCGCGCGACGACGCGGTCGAGTTCGAGATGACCGAGGACCCGGTCGGCATCGTCGAGGGCGACCTCGCGCTCGTCGAGATGGCCGAGGAGCTCTCGACCGACTGGACCGACCACCTGCGCGAGCTGTGGCACACGTGGCTCGGGAACTACGCGCGGAAGATCGTCGAGCGGTACACCCCTCCCCAGCCGCACCTCGGGCAGGGGGAACGGATCGACCTGACCCTCACGAGCGGGATCTCCGGGAAGCTCAGGGACCGCATCAACGAGGCGGCCCACCGCTGCGGCGAGAGCGGCGACGACTGGATCGCGACCTACGGCGGGCCGCTCAGGGAGCGCCTGATCGAGGAGGGGAAGGCCCGTGCCGACGTCTCGCACGAGCGGTGAGGTGGAACTCGACGCCGGCCCGGGCGCCGACCTGCGCGACGCGGACCTTCGTGGGGCCTCGCTCGTGCGGCGCGACCTGACGGGCGCGGCCCTCGAAGGCGCCCTGATCCGCGGGACCTCTCTGCGCGGCGCTGCGCTCGAGGGCGCGAACGCGGCGGGCTCGACGTGGGATCACGTCGACGCGGCGGGCGCCGACCTCGGCGGGGTGACCCTCTCCGACGCCGTGGTCACGATGACGAGCTTCGACGGAGCGCGCCTCGCCGGCACGGACCTCCAGGGGGCCACGCTCTCACACGTCCGCATGGACTCCGCCGACCTGACGGGCGCGCGCCTCCGCGGGACCGTCACCGTGGACGTCTCGCTCCGGGACGCGACGCTCGCAGGCGTCGAGGACGTCTCGCGCTGCCGGGAGTTCGTCGTGGAGTTGCTCCGACCCGTCGCGGGCGAGGATCCCGGGCGGCTGCTCCTGCTCGGGGCGCTCGCCGGCGAGCGCAGGTGGTGCGACGAGGAGTGGCTGGCACGGCTCGCCGAAGACCCGGAGACGCTGGCCGCGGTACGAGCGCACGCGCGCCTCCACCCCGCCTCCGGGATCTCTGAGGCCCTCATGCCGGTGCGGGGTGGCTGATCGACCTGGATGGAACTGCACCGCGCGCGACGGTCGAGCGGCGTTCCGGACCCAGGTCGCGGCGCGGCGGCCGGCCCGCGCCCCTGTCGCGTTGACGGCGAACTCGGCCGAGGAGCAGGGCTTGGACCGGATCCGCAGCGAGCAGGCGACCGCCGCGGCGCACACCCTCGCCGATGCCTTCCGGGACGACCCCCTGCTGCTGATCCTGGCCCCCGACGAGGAGGCGCGGCGAAAGGTGGCGCCGTGGGTCATGGGGCGCATCGTCGCCTACGGCCTGCGCTGGGGCCACGTCCATGGAAACGAGGACGCGTCCGCGGTCGCGGTATGGCTGCCGCCGGGCCAGACGACGATGTCCGCGCCGAGGATGCTTCGCGTCGGCATGGGCGCGATGCCGTTCAGGGCCGGCCTCGGCGCGACGAAGCGGTTCGTCGCCGCCATGTCGGCCACGGAACGCCTCCACGAACCGGTCGAGGGGCCGCACTGGTACCTGGTTGCGGTCGGTACGCGCCCCGCCCGCCAGGGGCAGGGCCTCGGCGGCGCCCTCGTCGAGGTCGGGACCGCGCAGGCCGACGCGGCCGGCGTCCCCTGCGATCTGGAGACGGGCACCGACGAGAACGTCGCCTTCTACTCGCGGCGCGGGTTCGACGTGGTCAGCGAGGCAGCGGTCGAGGGGTTCTCCATCCGCGGCATGGTCCGGCCGCCGATGTCGCGGCGCATCCCCTCCGACGCGCGAAGCCCGGGTTCGAGGGTTGCCTCGCCGCCCCACGGGACGAAGGGCGGGCCACGCGTCGGGCGATCCTCGTACCGGCTCCTCGATCGGCGGGAGCAGATCTGCGGTCGCCGCAACGATCCGACGGCCTCGGGACGTGTTTCCGAGGCCTGCTGGACGATTCACCAGACCGACACGTGCTGCGGCGGTCGAACCGCTCCTGCAGGTGGCTGCCCCGAGGGGGTCGGCGGTCCGGTCGCGGCCGTCCGAGCAAGGGGCATCGGCTCGAGGCCGGCCGTCGGGGCGGCCCGAGCGACGTGGGGACGGCCTGGTACCTTGACGTGCGGTCCCGTCGCCAAGCGAGTTCTGGGAGATCTCCATGGAGCCAAGTGAACGCCTCGACCCCGGAAGCCTCGCGGCCCTCCTCGACATGGTGTGCGCCACTTCGTTCGACTCGGTCATGATCGCGGAGGTCGGTGATGTCCTTGGCGAAACACCGATCGTGTACGTGAACAAGGCATTTACCGAGCTCACCGGCTACTCCGAGGAGGAGGTGCTCGGAACGCCGCCGACGTTCCTCCAGGGGCCGGGGACCGAGCGCGCGGTGCTCGACCGACTCGTGAGCGACCTCGCCGCCGGACGCATGTTCGAGGGTCGCACCGTCAACTACCGCAAGGACGGCTCGCCCTTCATCATGAACTGGAGGGTCGTCCCGGTCAGAAGCGGCCAAGACACGACGCACTACCTCGCCATCCAGCGGTCCGCGTAGGCCGGCTGGAGGAGGTCGGTTGCCTCGGGAGACACGAGGGCGATCCCGCTGAGCCAGTGCGATCGGAGTCGTCACGCACGTTCTCCAGACCCGGCAACGAGGGCCTCGGGACTCTGACCGTGGGTCGCGCGTCTCGGTCGTGATCGGGTCGCGATCAGTCTGGCTCGGCTGTCCTCGTCTCCGTCGAGACCGAGCAGGTCGCCGGCCTGCTGTGTGAATGCATGGCGGGCCTCGTCAGGGCATCCGACCGCGTTCGCCCCCGTCGGACACGGGTGGCGCCCCGACGGCGGTAGGCTCGAGCGGGCACGGATGTTCGCGTTGGCGAGCCGCGCAATTGGACGGCCGTGAGCCGCAGCCTGGAGGCGGGTGTGGCACGGATGCGCCGAAAGGGCGATCTCCCGAAGAAGACCTGCGTCGCATGTGGTCGCCGATTCGCCTGGCGCCGCAAGTGGCGCGCGGAGTGGGAGCAGGTGCGGTACTGCTCGGAGCGATGCCGCCGCCAGGGCTCCGCCGGGCGCGCTGACGATCCCTGATCGCGTGCTGGATCCGTGGCCTCGGCACCACGTGATCCCGTCCGAAGTGGCCTCGCGATCGGGTCTCACCTGCCAAGGGGTTCCCGACCGCTCGTTCAGCGCCAGCCGTGGGTGGCCCGCGATGTCGGAGTGTCGCCACGACCTCGCAGAGTGGATCGATCCGCAGTCTGATGCCGAGCCGGATCGCGCGCGGCCGTGGGTGGAGCACCACCTCGCCGGGGTGTGCGCCGGCCCGGTGCGGGCGTCCGTGGAATTCCGCGGCGGCCAGACCGCGACGAAGCAGGCGCTCGCGGCCTTCGACGTTCGCGGGTATGCGGCGCGGCGCGGCGCGGCGCGGCGCGGCGCAATGCAGTGTGGCCGCCCGATCGACGGGGCCTCGCGGCTCTCGCCCCACATCCGCCACGCACTCCTCTCGCTCCCTCGCGCTTGGCGAGCGATCGGGGACGGCCCGCCCGCAGACGTCCGCAAGGCCCCGTCTCCGCTTGCTGCGTGCCGTGTCCGCCCACCAGTCACCCGCCGCGCGTGAATGCGTGCCCAGCAGAGACCGGTGCAGGTACTCGACTCGGCCCGGGGAGGGCCCGACCCCACGATCTTGCGATCAGGCCGCCTCAACGATCGGGGGTTGCCGGGGCCCGCCGGGCCACACTACGGTCGCGGCCGGGACGAACGCAGACGAGGAGGCGGCCCAGCCATGTCGACCACCCGGATGATCGGTGCCGCGGCGCTCGGCGCGCTGGTGGGTCTCTCGCTCGTCGCGACGGCAACGTCGGCGACGCTTCGCGGGACGAGTTCGGCTGAGCGCATCAGCGGGACACGTCATGCCGACCTCATACGGGCCGGGGGAGGCGCCGACAGGGTCCTCGCCGGGCGAGGTGGCGACCGCGTGTACGGAGGTCGGGGCGACGACCGGCTCATCGGCCAGTCCGGCCGCGACCGACTCTACGGCCAGGCGGGCGCCGACGTGATCATCGGTGGCTCCGGCAAGGACGTCCTTCGCGGTGGTCGGGGAGACGACAAGCTGAACGCGCGGGATGGGGTGGCCGAAACCGTGCACTGCGGGCCGGGGCGGGACGTGGCGATCGTCGACGATCGCGACGCCACTCGCGGCTGTGAGCTGGTCCGGCATCCCGTCGAGGGCGGCGCCGGCGCCGGTGCCGCCGACGGCTGGCGCTACGGGCAGGCCGACGAGGACTCCTGCTTCGACGTCGCAACCCGCGACGACGACCGCAACGGCCTGTTGGAGCTCGTCTGGCTCGACATCGACAACGACTGCCGATGGGACACGCGCCTTTCGAACACCGCGTACGAGGACGATCTGCTCGAGAAGATCACCTATGACATGGACGAGAACGGCGTCTTCGAGATCGTTGCCGAGGACGTCAACCAGCGAGTGGGTTTCGAGTGGATCGGCTTCGACCTGGACCAGGACGGCGTCGTCGAATCCCGCCGGATCATCCCCGGCTCGGATCTCGACGTCGCCAGGAGCTCCAACGCGCAGAACCTGAGCGGAACGTTGCTCCACCAGTTCACGATCCGCACCGGCGGGCAGTCCCTCGTCTTTCCGACCTTCTGCGTGCCGTGGTCGGCGCCGACCTTGGACGGGAGCTACGTCGGCTCCGGCTCCTACTGCCGGTAGCGCGAGCGCGAGGGACGATCACGGCCGCCGGCCGGAGCACCGGGTCGTGCTCGCACTCAGCGCTTGGCACAACGGCCGCGGGCCACACACCCTCGATCGCAGGGCTTCCTGGGGAGCTCGCCGCGCCCTGCGGACATCCCGTGACGCGCCCGGCAGGATTCGGACCTGCGACCTGCGACCGGCGGATCGGAGGTCCCGTTCGGCGGCGGCCTGGAGCTAGCTCGGGTGCGCAACCAGACGGTTCTCAGGCTCGCGAGCCTCCCCGAGCGCGCCAGTCGTGCTCGGCCGGCGCTCGCCCGACGAGGCCGACGCCCCCGGTGTCGGGGCGGTGGTGGTTCGGATCGGCTCGGATCGTCGCGGCCGGGGAACACGCCGATCGTCGCGTTGACGTGGGTCGGCTCCCCGAACGCCTGGGCGCAGCTCGCTGGAGCGGACCTACCGGGTTCGCTTGCCCATTTCGCGCTGGATGTCGTCCTCGGTGATCGGCCTGGCGTCGCGGTAGGTGTTCCACCAGTGGAAGAACAGGCCGATGCCCCAGCCTCCGATGGACCACACCGGCCAGAAGTACCCTGCGCCGCTGGCCGCCCAGATGCCGACCAGTGCGGCGTTGACCACGAGATACACGACCATGTGCGTCCTGAGGTCTCGCTTGGCCTTGATGCGCCGAACGGCCTCCTCGCGATCGTTCGTCCCATCTCCCATCACGGTCTCCTCGGAATGGCGTGCGTGCGCTCGATTCTCGTGCTGGCCGACGCGCGACGCAAGCTCGCAAACCATGGTTCCGCCGGTCTCGTGGGATGAGCGCGAAATCCGCTCTGTGCGGGATCATCGTCGGATGCGATGTGCGGTGTGTCGCGGCGGGGCGGCGCAGGTAGGGTCGGGCGCATGGGCTGGCGCATCGCGCTGTTGGCGGGAATCGCTCTCGCGGTCGTCCTTGGCGGCGTTGCCGTCGTCGCGGCGACTCAGGGCAGCGCCCGGACTGTCTGCATCGGGGCGCTGCCTGGCACCTACGACGGGGGTCTCAGCGAGACCGATCCACCCTGCACGAGGACCGGCGTCACCTTCGGCGACTCCTCCGATTCCGTGCGGGAGGCAACTCGGTATGACCTCCCGCCGCCGCTTCAGTCCAACTTCGCCCTGCTGTGGGGCTACGCGGCGATTGGGGTCCTCGTCCTGACGCTTGCCGCCGTGCCCGCCGTGCAACTGCTCAGCAATCGGGAGAAGCGGGACGGGTAGGGGCGCGAGCGCCTACCCATGGTCTGGCGAGTCGTTTCCCTTGTCGGGTGGCGCTCGCGGTCGCGCTCGCAGCCGTGGGGCACGATGCGCGGGGTCAGCCCGACTTGGAGCATGTCGGCGAGCAGACCGTGGTGCTGAAGCCGGGCAACGATGGCGACAAGGCCGATCCGTCGCCGTTCGAGAACGTCCGCAGCCGGTCTTCAGTTCTCGAAGCAACTGGGCTCTCCCGACCACTGCTCCCAGCAGGTGGCGAGAACGCAGCCCCTCTCCGGAGGGCGGCCGCGCGGCGCATCCGTGGAGGCAATGCAGGGGCCTCGTCGCGAAACGACGGGCTGCCGGGCTGCCTGATCCAGCTCGTCCAGTTGTGCGACGGCGGCCGAGGTCAGACGGAAGCGGTCCGCGCTCCAGCGCGCTTCACGGCGACCTCCAGCCCGTCACCGCACACGGCGGCGAGCAGTCAGACGAGGTCGGCGGCGCGCCGGGCGCAGGGGCGTACGCCGGACGTTCCACGGCTCCCGGCACACCTACGCGAAGCGAGCCCTGGAGGCGAGCACATCGGTGCCGTGGCTCCAGTGCCGGCTCGCGCACTCGTCGATCACGGTCACGAATGACCTCTGCGGCCACTTCGAGCGCGAGGGGCGGCGGCGCGAGGTCGCGAAGGTCGAGCGCGCCCCGGCGGTCGGCTACTCGAGGCGCGAATCGAAGCCCCGTTACGCACCTGTTACGCACGGGGTGTGCGTAGCGGGCGAGCCTCGAAGCAAGAACCGCATCACGGAGGCGATCCCGAAGCGCGCCCGGCAGGATTCGAACCTGCGACCGGCGGATTAGAAGTCCGCTGCTCTGTCCCCTGAGCTACGGGCGCCGGGGACGAACGGTAGCGGCCGCCGCGGCGGCGCGGCGCGGCCCGCCGTCACGGCCCCGATCGGCGGGCTCTCACGCACCGCGCGGGATGTGAGGCGAGGGATCTCGCGTCGATGCCGGTGGTGACCCCGGTCCCCGCAGGAGCGTCACCGTGCCCATCAGCCTTCGACGTGCGCTGCTCGTCGTCTCCGCCCTCGCCTCGCTCGCCGTCGGCGCCACCTCGGCGCTCGGTGCCCCGGGGATCGACTTCTCGCCCGACACCTCCGGGGGCATCGCCTTCGGCGGTGTCGAGGTGGGCGGCCTGCCCCAGTCGCAGTTCATCACCGTCACCAACACCGGCGACGACCCGCTCGACGTGACCTCCGCGGGGCTTCTCCCGGGCGGCGACGCCGCGCCACTTCGGCGTGGGCGACGGCTGCAGCTTCGGCGCGCCGCTCGACCCCGACGAGACCTGCCAGCTGCAGATCTCGTTCGCCCCGACCACGCCGGGTGCCAAGACCTCGACGCTCGAGGTCACGAGCGACGCGCCCGGCAGCCCCCACCTGATCGACCTGACCGGCACCGGAACCCAGGCCGCGGTGCAGATGAGCACCGGCGCGCTCGACTTCGGCACGCGGTCGGTGGACGACGACCCGAGCGCCACGCAGCGGGTCACGATCGTCAACGGCGGGACCGCACCGCTCGACGTGCTGGGTGTCCAGATCTCGGGGACCGACGCGATCAGCTTCCCGATCACGGCCCAGGACTGCGACGGGGCCGACATCGCGCCGGGCGCGGAGTGCACGGTCGACATCACCTTCGACCCCAAGGTGCGGGGCGCGCTCACGGCCTCGCTCGACGTGATCTCGAACGCCCCCGGCTCGCCCCACTCGGTCGCGCTGACGGGGACCGGCGTGGGTCCGGAGCTCTCACCCTCCCCCGCGACGCTCGCCTTCGGTGACCGCCTCGTCGCCGACCCGGCCTCGCCGCCCGAGGTGCTGACGATCACCAACGACGGCGACGGGCCGCTGACCGTCTCGGACACCGACATCATCGGGCCGGGCTTCCAGTCGTTCGCCGTCGCCTCCAACACCTGCACGGGCGTCGCCCCGGCCGCGAGCTGCGCGATCGGCGTCACCTTCGACCCGGTCAACGCCGGCGCCAAGTCGGCCACGCTCTCGATCACGAGCAACGCGGGCCCGGCACCCACGGACATCCCGCTCACCGGCACCGGGCTGAGCCCCGCGTTCGACGTCGACCCGGCCACGGTCGACTTCGGCAGCCGCGAGGTCGATGCGATCGGCGCCTCCGTCGCCGGAGACGGTGACGGTCACCAACGACGGAAGCGCGTCGCTCGCGATCGAGACGCTCGTGCTCGAGGGCTCCGACCCCGGCGACTTCGTCCTGTCGTCGGACACGTGCACCGACGCCGACCTCGCCCCGGCCGAGACCTGCACGGTCGACGTCGCCTTCGACCCCGCGACACCGGGCGCCAAGTCCGCGACCCTCACCTTCCCGACCGACGCGCCGGGCAGCCCACACGCGGTCGTCCTGAGCGGGACCGGGACCCAGCCCGCCCTCAACGCCAGGACGACCCTCCCGCTCGGCTCGCAGCCGACGGACCTCGGGCCGACGCCCTCGCAGCGCATCTCGGTCGAGAACACCGGCACGGCGACCCTCGACGTGGGCACCGTCGTGCTCGGCGGCACCGACCCGGCCGCGTTCGCCGTCGCCGCAAACACCTGCGACGGCGCCTCGCTGGCGCCCTCCGCCAACTGCGCGATCGACGTCACGTTCGACCCCGACGCGCAGATCGCGTACTCGGCCACGATCACCATCCCGAGCAACGCCCCCGGCTCGCCGCACGTGGTCGCCCTCTCCGGAACCGGCGCCCCGCCGACCGCCGCCCCCGTCGTCACGCTCGACCCGGGCCTCGCGCTGATCCTGGGCGACCAGCCGATCGCCGACGGCCCCACCGCGCCGACCGTCCTGACGGTGGGCAACACCGGGACCGCGAACCTCAACATCGGTGCCACGACGATCGGCGGAAGCGACCCGGGCGAGTTCTCGCTCGTGGCCAACGGGTGCGCCGACACGATCGTCGGCCCCGGCGACGAGTGCACGGTCGGCGTGAGGTTCGACCCCACCGCCACCGGCGCCAAGACGGCCACGCTCACCCTGGCGAGCAACGACGGGCCGATCGTGGTGTCCCTCGACGGGACCGGGACCGAGCCGCTGTTCGCCCGGGCGCCCGCGGGCACGGTCGGATTCGGTGAGCTGGCGGTCCTCGCACCCCTTCCCGTGATCCGCACCATCACGATCACGAGCGACGGCACCGCCGACCTGGCGGTCCTCTCGGCCGTCGTCCAGGACGACCCCGGGTTCGCCTTCGGCGTCGACTCGCAGACCTGCGTGACCAACAGCCCCTTCGCCCCGACGGACACCTGCACGATCGACATCGCCTTCGATCCGGGCACGCCGGGCCTCCATCAGGCCAGCCTGGTCGTGACGACCAACGCGCCCGACGTCCCCGCACTCGATCGCGCTGGAGGGGACCGGCACCCAGCCGATCGCGTCCTTCGACGTTCCGAGTCTCGGCTTCGCCGACCGCCTGGTCGGCGACGGCCCCTCGGCCGACCAGCGCGTGACGGTGACCAACACGGGCACCGCACCGCTCAACGTCGCCTCGGCGACGATCGGCGGCACGGACTCGGGCGAGTTCACGGTGTCGGACGAGACGTGTTCGGGCGCTCCCGTGGCGCCCGGCGCGGACTGCGTCGTCGACGTCGCCTTCGATCCGACGAGCACGGGCGCCAAGAGCGCCCAGCTCGTCGTCGCCAGCGACACGACGAGCTCGCCGGACCAGATCGCCCTCGGCGGAACCGCGGTCGCCGCGCCGAGCAACACGGAGCCCCCGGCCGTCGCCGGCCCGGCCCACCGCGACGGCACGGCGCTCAGCGCGTCGCCCGGCACGTGGGACGGGACCGCCACGATCTCCTACGTCTATCGCTGGCAGCGCTGCGACGCGGCGGGCGCCGACTGCGCCGACATCGGGGGCGCCGTCGCGGCCGGCTACACGCCCGCCGCTGCCGACGTGGGCGCCCGGCTCCGCGTCGTGGTCGAGGCCACGAACGGCCTGGGCTCCGCGTCGTCGCCGAGCGCGCCCACGGGCATCGTGGCGCCGCGCAGCACCGCGGCGCCTGCGGTGACCGGCACCCCGTCGGTCGGCGGCGAGCTCGTGAGCGACGACGGCGCCTGGAACGGGGCGAGCGGGCTGGATCTGGCCCGCCGCTGGGAGCGTTGCCCGGCCGCGGGCGGCCTCGCCGGCTGCACCACGATCCCGGACGCGACGGGCTCCGCGTATCGGCCGGGCGCCCCGGACGTCGGGATGCGCCTGCGGGCGGTGGTCGCCGCCAGCGCGAACGGAAGCGACGCCGTCGAGGCGGCGAGCGCCCCGACGGCGGTCGTGACGGCGGCCGAGGGCGGCACGGGCGGACCCGGCGGCCCCGGGTCCCACGCCCCCGCCCGGCGCGCCGTCCCCCGGCGCACCGGCCCCCGGGGCCGCCCCGGCGAACCCCGGCGCGCCCGGCGCGCCCGGCGCGCCGACCGTCCCCGGCGCACCCGGCGCGCCCGGCACCCCCGGCGCGAGGACGGGCGCCCGCCTGGTGGTCGCCAAGGTCACCGTGTTGACCAGGAAGAAGGCCCGCATCGCCCGTAGCGCGAAGGCGCGGAGCGCCTACCGCAAGGCACCGCGCGCGACGCGCCTCCAGGTGCGCCTCTCCGAGCGCGGGCGCGTCACGGCGCGCGTGACACGCCAGGTGCGTCCGAACGCGCGGGCCAAGAAGCGGTCCGCCGCGGCACTTCGACGCTGCAAGGCCAAGCGGACGCGCGCCGCAAAGCGCGCCTGCCGGACGAAGGCACGGAAGCTCGCGCGGACGCGCTGGGTCAAGGTCGGGCGCGTGCGCACCGCGACGGCCGCCCCCTCGACGCGCATGGGCATCGGCCGCCTGCGGCCGGGCCGCTACCGGGTCGAGCTCACCGTGTCCGGCACGACGGTGCGCAAGTCGTTCCGTGTGCGCCCCGAGCGGGTCAGGCTGGTCCCCGCGAAGGGCACCGCACCCAGGGGCGCCACGCGCAGGTCCTGAGACGCACGACGGGCGCGCACCGGACGATCCCGGTGCGCGCCCGTGTGGACACGCGATCGTGACGGATGCCGACGCCGCGTCCGCGGCGCCGGCGGGCCGCTACGAGAGGTACTTGTTCGTGTCGAGACCGTGCTCTTCCATGAGCTTCTTGAAGGTCTCGCGCATCTCCTCGGGGTAGTCCGGGAGCTCCTCGTTCGCGATGACCTCCGCGGCGCGCTCCTTGATGCGCGGCCCGAAGTCCCAGTCCTCGTCCTTGATGAGGCGCTGGATCTCACGCTCGGGCCAGGACACGACGCCGGGCTCGCGCCCGAAGCGGTCCGCGAGCGCCGCGATCTCCTCGAAGCGGCCCGGAAGCGGGGCCTGCTCCTGGATCATGCCCTTCTCCGTGAGCGCCGCGTCGACGGCGGGGTCGGGCATGTACGGGTTGCCGTACTTCTCCTTGTGGAACAGCTTCTCGAACTTGAGCCGCACACGCTGACCGCCGGCCTTCTCGTCCTCGAGCGGGTAGCCGACCGCGTGGCCCCAGGTGAACTTCATGTTGGGGCCGAGGCCGAACGCCTTCTCGATCCCGCCCGGCTTGCGGCCGAACGCGATCAGGATGGAGCCGACGTCGAGGCCGACACCGGCGAGCATCGCCTGGCCGACGGCCTGGCCGCTCTCGAACCGGAGCAGCATCTCGGTGCGCTCGGTCGGGAAGCTCATCAGACGCGGAACGGTCTGCGTCATCGTGAACTCGTAGTTCCACCCGTGGTACTTGGTGAGCGCGCCGGAGAGCGCGAGCGTCGACAGACCGTCGTTCGCGCGGCCGTACCAGGCGTTCAGGTTCGTCAGCCAGAAGATCAGGTGCGAGCTCTGGTTGATGATCTGGACGTTGAAGCCCGAGACGCACTCCTCGATCTCGTCCCAGAGCTCGGAGTCCTTGGTGACGACGATCGCCTCGGTGGCGTTGATGTTCCCCTGGCACGACGCGAGCCGACCCGCCTGGAGGATCGTCTGGATCTTCCAGTCCTCGACCGTGCGCTCGGGGTCGAAGTACCGGATGCTGCGACGATCACCGATCGCCTGCAAGAGGTCCTTGCCGGGGATCTCGGATGCGCTGATTGACAATTTGCCCCCCTCGGGAGTGACTCGTTCTGCCCTGAACCGGTTCGGGGCGAGCGCCGACAGACGTCGCCCCACGCGGCGCCAGCCTACATGCGCCGGCGGGCTCGTGGCGAGTGTTGCGAGCCATGAGATCCCTCATCATGACTGGGATATCAGGTCATCACTATCCATGATCTCCGTATCGTGTTCCCTGGATCACGAAGTGGCCGGGTCACGGACGTCGCGGAACCGGTATCGTCCCGAGCCATGCCAAAGCTGATGTTCGTCACCGTGCCCACTCCTGAGGTCCTCAACAAGAAGGGCGAGGTCCGGTACCCCGGCTCCGAGCCCACGATCGAGGCACTCAAGGAGGCGGGCTGGGAGGTCGAGGTGGTGGATCCCACCTGGCCGACCCCGCTCAACAAGAGCAAGGAGATCCAGCCCGACGCCGTGCTGGTCGCCTGCTACAAGGCGGTCCCTCGTTCGAGGGACGCCGCCTCGATGATGGCCCGCATGGCCGAGTACCCCGTGTACACGGTCGGCGTGCTGCAAAAGGACGACGCCTTCAGGACCATGGCGCCGGACGTGGGTGTGCTCCGCAACATCAAAGAGCTCCCCGCCGCATAGCCGGCGGGGCGCGCGGCGCGGCTCAGCCGCCCCCGCCCTCCTCGGCCAGCACCACGACGGTGGCCCCGTCCCCGCCCTCGCGGGGGCCGGCCGCCTCGTGGCGCAACACGAGCGGGTGACGGGAGAGCTCCTCCCGGACCGCGACCCGCAGGGCCCCCGTGCCCTTGCCGTGCACGACCCGGAGGGTCGCGCGGCCGACCGGCGCGGCCGCGTCCACGGCCGCGCGGACGATCGCGACCGCGCGCTCGGCGCGCTCGCCGCGGACGTCCACCTCGGCCGGGACCGCCGCGAGCGGCGGCCGGGTCTCGCGCGGGCGCCTGGGCGGCGTGTCCTCGCGCGACGGCGCGCCCGCGCGCACGACCAGGCGCTCGAGGGGCAGGCGCACCCGTGCGCCATCCCCTTGGACGATCGCCTGGTCGCCCTCGAGCGCCGCGACCACGCCGCGAAAGCCGAGCTCGGGATCGACGACCGCGTCTCCCACGCCGGCGACGGGCCCCGACCGGCGCTCGGCGGCGCGCGCGATCGCGCCACGCGCGCGATCGGCGGCGCGCGAGGCCTCGTCGATCCGCCGGTCGCGCTCCCGGGCGGCATCCCGTCCCCCGGCGTCCGCGCGGCCGCGGCGGGCCTCCTCGCGGCGGGCGGCGGCGACCAGGCGACGCAACTCGGCGAGCTCGCCGGTCGCCTCCTCCAGGCGGGCGGCGGCGTCCCGGCGCGCTCGCTCACGCTCCTCGCGGGCCCGCTCGGCCCCCTCGGCCAGGCGGCGGGCCATCTCCTCCTCGCGGCGCGCGAGCGCGACGCGGAGCTCCTCGCTCGTACGCCGCGCCTCCTCGGCGACCTCGCGCTCGCGCTCCGCCGCCGCCCGCGCGGCGGCGGCCTCGACCAGGAGGCGCTCGACGCCCTCGGCGCCCGCGTCGAGCTCGCGCCGCGCGGCCGCGATGACGTCCTCGGGGACGCCGCACGAGGCCGCGATCGCGAACGCGTGCGATGCGCCCGGCTCCCCGACCGTCAGGGTGTAGCGGGGTCGCAGCGTGTCGGGATCGACCGCCACGGCGGCGTTCGCGATCCCCGGCGTCTCCGCCGCCCACGCCTTGAGCTCCCAGTGGTGCGTCGTCGCGACGACGACCGCCCCGCTCGCGGCGAGTCGCGAGATCACGGCCCGGGCGAGGGCCGCCCCCTCGCGTGGGTCGGTGCCGCTCGCCACCTCGTCGAGCAGCGCCAGGGTCCCGGGCCCGGCCGCGGCGAGCACCCGGCCGAGCTCGCGCGCGTGGGCCGAGAAGGTCGAGAGGCTCTCGGCGATCGACTGGCGGTCGCCGATGTCCACGAGGATGCGCGAGAAGACCGGGAGCCGCGCCCGTCGCGCCGGCACCCGCAGGCCGCACTGATGGACCACCGACAGCAGGCCGAGCGTCTTGAGCGCGACCGTCTTTCCGCCCGCATTGGGACCGGAGACCACGAGTCCGCGAAGCCCGGCCAGCGGCAGGTCGACGGGGACGGCGGTGTCGGGGTCGAGGAGCGGGTGACGCGCGCCGGTCAACTCGACCTCGTCCGCGGGCTCGACCACACACCCCCTCCACGCCAGCGACAGCGCGGCGGACGCCAGCGCGAGGTCGTGGTCGGCGAGCACGTCCACGGTGTGCTCGAGCTCGTCCGCCCGGGCCGCGACGGCACCCGAGAGCTCCATCAGGATGCGATCGCGCTCCTCGCGCTCGGCGCCGGCGATCTCGCTTGCCAGGTTCGTCGCCTCGACCAGCGCGAACGGCTCCACGAACAGCGTCTGGCCCGACCCGGACGAGTCGTGGACGATCCCAGGGACGGCGGCGCGCGACGCGGCCTTGACCGCGAGCACCGGGCGCCCGCGGCGCTCCGTCACGAAGCCCTCCTGCAGATGCGACGCGAGTCGTCGCGCGAGCGCCCGCTGCGTCGTCGCGACGTCCGCGCGGGCGGCCGCGAGGCGGCGTCGAAGGCGACCGAGCTCTGGGCTGGCGCCGTCGGCGAGTCCGCCCCGCCGATCGAGGGCACGGTCCAGATGCCCGGCGAGTCCCGCGAGCGCACCGTCGTCGAGGCCCGCGAGCGCGGCGCAGAGCCCCGGCGCCAGGTCGCCGTGGGCGAGCGTCTTGGCGCGCACCTCCCGCGCGGTCTCGACCGTCGCCAGGACGCGCTCCAGGCGCGCCTCGTCGAGCGTGCCGCCCCGGGCGGCCAGGGTCAGGTCGTCGTCCGAGGTCGTGCGCGCCCGCCGGCACCGGCGCGAGCCGCGACACGAGCAGGACCGCCTCCTCGGTGCGGGCGGCGCGAGACGCGACCTCGTGCGGATCGGTGGCGGGCGTGAGTCCCAGCGCCCGCGCGCGTCCCGCATCGAAGCTCGTCCGGCCCGCAAGCCGCTCCCTGACCGCATCGAGCTCGAGCAGCTCCAGCGCGCGCGCATCCACGCCCGGGAGACTAGTCGGGTGCGTCGACCACCAGCGTGTCGTCCTCCGCGGGCGGCGGCCCGCGCTCGATCGGCGGAGCGCCGTCCTCGCGGCGATGGGCGAACCACTCCTGAACGAGGACCTGGATCATGCCCGCGACCGGGATGGCGACGAGCACGCCCGTGATCCCGAGCACCTGCGCCCCGATCAGGACGGCGATGATCACCCAGAGCGGGTTGAGCTGCACGGTGAAGCGATGGATGGTCGGCTGGAAGAGGTTGTTCTCGATCTGCTGGTAGACGATCAGGTAGACGATCGCCGCCACACCGACCTGCCAGCTCTGGAAGAAGGCGACCGCCACGTACGGGATCGCCCCGATCACCGCGCCCACCAAGGGTATGAGCGACATGAGGCCGGCCCAGAAGGCGAGCAGGGGCGCGAACGGGACGCCGGCGATCTCGAGGAACACCCACACCCCGAACCCCGCGATCACGGCGATCAGGAGCACGCCGAAGACGTAGCCCACCACGACCCGGTGCAGCCGGTCGAGCACGTGCTCGATGCGCAATCGCCGCCTGGCGTCGACGGCCTGGTCCTCGACCCAGGCGCGCATCTTCGGGCCGTAGAGGCTGAACAAGAAGCACAAGACCGCGATCGAGATGAACGCCACCAGGCCGTTCACGACCCGCTGCCCGAGCTCCACCGCCGTGTCTGGCCCGAGGTTCGATGCCGCCTGCGTCGCCTCCTGCTCGGCGCGGTCGACGATGTCGTACTCCTCGTCGAGGCGCTGGAAGATGCGCGAATCGCGCAGGTCGTTCGCGTAGCGCGGCACGTCGCGGCCGAGACCCGTGCCCGCGTCGAGCAGCGGCGGCACGAAGATGAACGCCACCCCGCTGATCACGCCGAGCCCGAGCGCGTACACCAGCAGGATGCTGAGCGAGCGCGGGATCCGGCCGCGGTGCTGTCCGATCGAGACGATCGGGTTGATCGCGACGGCGAAGAACGCCGCCACCGCGACCCAGACGAGCACGCTCCAGCTGACGTAGGCCAGCCAGAGGAGGCCCGCCACGGCGAGCACGGTGATGATGACCCGGAGGATCGCCCGGACGGACGGGCCGCCGCCCGGCGGGGACGCCCTCACGACCTGGGTGGCGGGGTCGGTCGGCTGAGGGGTGGTTCCCACCCCGACCTCTACGCCGTCGCCGGGTGTTCTCCTTGTGCGCGCCCGGGCGATTCGTCGCCGGCCCCGGACCCGGCCGTCCCGAGGCCCAGCACCACCCCGAACAGGAGGTGCATGAGCGCCTCCTGGCCGAAGACCCTGGGGTCCGTGAGGAGCGGTCGGGGCCAGGTGCCGTCCCGGCGGTCGGGGTGGATCCTGTCCATGAGGGCCATGCCGGGCCAGGTCGCCGCGAACTCGATCCCGGCGGCGGCCACGCCGTCGCGCAGCCCACGACGACCGAGGGCCGCGAACGCGGCGCCGAAGGCGGCGCCGTTGGCCACGTGGATGGCGATGCCCGCGACCTGCCACGGGCCGGCCGGCGCCATGCGCCCGAGCAGCCGCGTGTCGGTGAACCGGTGACCCAGCGCGCGGGCGACGGGGACCTCGGCGATCGACCAGACCGCGGTCGCGGCGGCGCCCGCGAGCGCCCCCCGGACGATCCGCCGACGGCGACTCACCGGGCCCGCCAGGCCGCGAGCGCGCTTCGTGCCCGCCAGCCGAACGTCCGCCGCCCGCGGCCGGCGACGATCAGGTCGTCGAGGAGCGGGGCGGCGTCGTGGGTCACCGGGTCGCCGTGCCCCACGAGGAGGATCTCCGGGCCGAGGCCCGCGAGCTCACGCGGCGGTGTCGTCCGGCGAAGTGGATGCAGCCCGAGCACCTCGTCCCCGATCAGGAAGTAGGGCGCCCGTCCGATCGACTCCCCGACGACGAGCACGCGCCGATCATGCCAGCGAAGCGCACACTCCCGCCACCAGCGGCTGAAGCCGCGACCGGGGAGGGGAATGGACTCGAGCCCCGAGCCGCCGAGCCGCCCGGTGAAGCGGACCAGCGGTCCCCGCCGGCGCATCGAACCGAGGGCCTCGTCGGCGTGGACTGCCACCCCGTGGCGGGCGGCGATCGACTGCGCGTCGCGCGCGTGCCGGTCGATCGTGAGGACGCACCCCGCAAGGACGCCGCGCGCGGCGAGCGCGGCGTCGAGCCCCTCGCCGTCGATCGGATCGACCAGCCAGAGCCCGTCCGCCGTCGCGAGCGCGTGTGCGGCGCGGCGCATGTAGCCCTCGCCCGCCGGCCGCCACGAGAAGCCCCAGTCCCCACTCGCCACCACGTCGATTCCGCCGACGGCCACTAGGCCAGCTCCCGTCGCCCGTAGACCAGGTGGGCGGCGAGCGCGGCCACCGCTGCCACACCGGCGAGCGCGAGCACGTCCACGCCCGCGAGCTCCCCGGACGCGAGGATGACGCCGGGGTCGTAGTAGGAGAACACCGACAGCGGCGCGAGCGGCTCCGCCACCGTCCAGATCTCCGCCAGATAGTCCACCGCGTACATGACGACGGTGACCCCGGCGGCGACGCCGATCGCGCGCGCGCCGGAGCGCGAGAGGGATCCGATCACGAGCGCCAGGGCACCGATCGCGCCGAAGCACAGATATCCGCCGATCGAGACGAGGGCGAGCGACCCGACCCCGACCCCGGCGAGGGCCTCGACGTTGGTGATCGCCACGAGTCCGCCCACGAAGCCTCCGAGCACCACGACACCGAGCGCGATCGCCATGGCGGCGACCTGTGCGAGCACCCATCGCCAGGGCGGGAGCGGCCGGGACAGAAGGAGCTCGGCCCGCCCCTGTTCGATGTCGCGGACGGGCGCCGACGCCAGCGAGATCACGAGCGCCCCCTGGATCGTGAGGGCGACCGGGTGGAGGTACCCGGAGCCGAGGTAGCCCGCCGGGCTCGCGAGGTCCGAGCTTCCGGCGAGCGCCCGGAGGGCGGGCGGCAACGACTCCACCAGGCTGCGGATCGCGTTCTGGTCGACCGACGCGTACGAGAGGCCGACGACCATCTCGAAGGCCCCGAAGCCGAGCGCCATGGCCACGATCCGGGCGCGGGCGCGGACCAGCGACAGGACGAGGATCGCCCTCACCCGGCGACCTCGGCGGGCGCGGGGTCCTCCTCCAGCCGCGGCGGCGCGCCGCCCAGGTACAGGTCGCGGAAGATGTCCTCGAGGCGGGGGCGCTCGATCGAGACGTCGGCGACGGGAAGGCCCGACAGGATCCGCAGGAGGGCGACCGGATCACCGGCGAGCGCGAAGCGGTGGACGAGGCCGTCGATCTCGAGCGCCCGCAGGTCGATCCCCCCGTACACGTCCGGCGCGACGGGCTCCTCGTAGCGCACCTCCACCGAACGGCGCGCCTCGGCGCGCAGCCGGGCGACGGGACCGACGAGCAGGAGCCGCCCCTCGCGCACCATCGCGACCCGATCGCAGATCGCCTCGACCTCGGTCAGCACGTGGCTCGAGAACAGGAGCGTGCGCCCGTCGCCCGCCCACCCGGCGAGCCACTCGAGCAGCCTGCTCTGGACCACGGGGTCGAGCCCGCCGGTCGGCTCGTCGAGGATCGCGAGCGGCGGGTCGTGCTGCAACGCGGCCGCGAGGCCCACCTTCTGCTTCATCCCGCGCGAGTACTCGCGGACCGGCCGGCGCAGGTCGGCGGACCCGAGCTCCAGCATGTCGAGCAGCTCCTCCCGGAGCACCGGCGGGCGCGGGTGCAGGCGCGCCAGCAGATCGAGGGTCCGGGCACCCGAGAGCGCGCCGAACAGGCCGAGCTCGCCCGGGAGGTACCCGACGCCGGCAAGCGCCGCCATGCGGTCGCCGGCCAGATCGTGGCCGCCCACGGACACGCGCCCCCCGCTCGGGCGCAGCAGGCCGAGCGCGAGACGGATGAAGGTCGTCTTCCCGGCGCCGTTCGGGCCGAGGAACCCGAGTCGCTCGCCGGTCTCGACGGTGAGGCTGACCCCCTCGACACCGACGGCGTCCCCGAACCGTTTCGTGAGCTCGATCGCCTCGAGCGCGGGGGCGTCCACGCATCCGACGATACCCCACGCCGGACGGCGCACATGCGCCACCCGACCGTCCCCGAATCGGTGCCGATCGGCCTTCATCGTTCACGCCCGGGCGGACAGACTGTCGCCATGCCAACGACGCTCGTCTGGTTCCGGCGCGACCTGAGGGTGGCCGACCTCCCGACGCTTCGCCACGCGGCCGAGCGCGGCGCCGCGGCCTGCCTGTTCGTGCTCGACCCGGTCCTGCTCGCGCGGAGGCACCTCCAGTCGCCCCCCCGACTTCGTTTCCTTCGCGAGGGCCTCGTCGCCCTCGACCGGGAGCTGGCCCGCCGAGGCGTGCGACTCGTCGTCCGCCGCGGCGATCCGGCCGCGGTCGTGCCGGGCGTCGCCCACGAGGCGGATGCCGATCTCGTCCTCTGGACGCGCGAGGTGTCACCGCTCGGCCGCGCGCGCGACGCCCGCGTGGCGCACGCGCTCGACGCGGATCGAATCGCCCACCGGGCGATGCCCGGCGATCTCGTCGTCGAGCCCGACGACATCGAGGGGCGCGAGGGTCGGGGTTACCTGGTCTTCACGCCCTTCTGGAAGACGTGGTCGGGCCATCCGCTCCCCGCGCACGCCCCCGCGCCGGAGAAGCTCCACGGGCCGGACCTGCCCTCCGAGGGCACGACGAGCCTGCCCGACGGCGACCCTCCGCTGCCGGCCGGCCCCGAGCCCGCGCGCACGCGCCTCGTCGAGTTCGTGCGCTCGGGTGCCGCGGACGCATACGGCGACGGGCGCAACGACCTCGCCCGCGACGGCACGTCCGGGCTGTCCGCCTACCTGCGGCTCGGCATGTGCTCCGGCGCCCAGGTGGGCCGCGCCCTCGGCCTGCCGGGAGCGATCTCGGAGGGTCGGCGGGCGTTCTGGCGACAGCTCTGCTGGCGCGAGTTCTACCACCACCACCTGGCCCGCCACCCCGAGGTGGCGCGGACGGCGCTCCGCCCGGAGCTGCGCGCCGTCGCCTGGCAGGGGGACGGGGCCGATCTCGCGGCGTGGGAGCGCGGCGAGACCGGGTACCCGCTCGTGGACGCGGCGATGCGACAGCTCGCCGCGACGGGCTGGATGCACAACCGCGGACGCATGGTGGTCGCGTCCTTTCTCGTCAAGGACCTGCTGGTCGACTGGCGGCGGGGCGAGACCGTCTTCATGCGCTCGCTCGTCGACGGCGACCCCGCCAACAACAACGGCGGATGGCAGTGGACGGCGGGCACCGGAACCGACGCGGCGCCGTACTTCCGTGTGATGAGCCCCATCCGCCAGGGCGAGCGCTTCGATCCGGACGGGACGTTCGTCCGCCGGTGGCTGCCGGAGCTTCGCGACGTGCCCGACCGGCGCATCCACGAGCCCTGGCGGATGACCGACGAGGAGCAGCGGGCCGCCGGGTGCCGGATCGGCGTCGACTATCCCTCACCGAGGGTCGACCACGCCGAGCGGCGGACACGCGTCGTGGCGCTCTACGAGGACGCGCGCCGGCGCGCCGGGGCCACCGCGGACTGACGACCACTCCGGCTCGGCGCTCGGCGCTCGGCGGATGCGTGTCGCGGAACCCGGCCCCAGCGGGCGCTCACCCCGGCATGGCGCGGTCGCTTCGGGCCCCGACGCGCCGATCGCCCGAGACGAGCCGCATGCCGGTCCCTCCGCGCCCTCACCTCCGCCGCCCCGCGGCGCTCGCGACCGCCGCGGTCCTCGGCCCCATGACGACGGCGGCCGTCGCCCCGGCCTCGGCGCGGGCCTCCGACGCACCGCGGGACTCCACGCGACCGGCGATCGTGGCCGAGCGCGGCGGTCCAGGGGCCATTGGCCATCCCGGCCGGCCACGACAGTCTCGCGCGCGGCCGGCGGCGACCGACTCGTGCTGCACACGCGCGGCGACCTCGACCGGTTCACCGACCGACCGGCACGACGCGCCGACGGCCGGTCGATCCGGACCTTCGTCGAGGACTACGAGGTTCGCACGGCGATGTGGGCGGCATCGACGCCCGACCGCCACACCGCCTCGAGGTCGAGTCCCCCCAGCATGTCCCCCGCCAGGATGATCGGCGACCCACCCAACCGCGGCGAGCGAGGCGTCCAGGGTCCGCACTGGAAGCGCGTAGCGCCACCGCTTGACCTGGGTCCAGGCGACGGGCCGCACGCCGAGCATCGCGTCGAGGATCGGCAGGACGACGTCCAGGACGTCCCCGTCCGGCGCGTCGAGAAGCGCCGCGCTCGCCGGGCCGTCGAGGCGCGCGACGACCGCGCGCGGCCCCGGGCGCTTGCGCCACTCGAGGCTGACCGCGGCGAGCGGCGCCGGACCCGGGATGACCGGCCGCCGGTCCTCGGGCTCGCCCGCCACCTCGGTCAGGACGCAGACGGCCGCGTCGTATTCGGCATCCGCGACCGCGGCGGCCCGCTCCGGCTCACCACTGGCCTCGAGCAGGGCCGCCGCCTGCGGCCCCGGCGCGGTCACGATCGCGGCGGCCGCGGCGCCGTGGCCGTTGCCCTGCTCGTCGGCGATCTCGACGCCACCGGCGATCCGCCGGAGCGCCGACACGCGTACCCCACGCCGGACGTCGAGACCCTCGGCCAGCGCCTTCGCAAGGCGTGTCTGCCCGGCCGCGAAGCCGACGGCCGTCGTGCCCGACCTCGGGATCGGGCAGGCGGACGAGGTCATCGAGCCCGAGGTCCGCGATCTGGTGGGCGAGCGGCCCGTCGCGCGGGCACCTCGATCACCGGACAGCCGTGGTCGAGGACCGCGCCCTCCACCCGGCGGGTCGCCAGGCGCCCCCCGAGGCCGCGGCTCTTCTCGAAGACGACCACCTCGCGGCCGGCGCCCGCCAGCGCGCGCGCGGCGCCGAGCCCCGCCAGCCCGGCGCCCACCACGGCGATGCGGCGCGCACCGGGCATCGCCCGGTCTGGGTGTCGCGTCGCCGACAACGCCGGTAGCGTACGCCGCATGACAGGACCGGAGACATCCCCACCCATGGCCTCGTCGATGGTCGACTGGATGGCCGACAACCGCGAGATGCTCGACCGCTTCATGGCCGAGGAGGGGTCGCGGGCGATCCACGAGGAGTTCCTGCTCGCCGAGAGCGGATCACTCCCCGACCGCGCGACCCGCATCGAACGGGCACGCACCGCCAGCGCCCGCGCCTGGCTGCGCCTGCTCGCGCGCGCGCTCGAGTCGAGCTGGCCCGACGCGCCGGAGGCGCTCGCGGCCAAGATCGAGGCGCGCGGCGCGGCCGCGGCCGAGCGACGCGAGGCGCTCGAGCTCGAGGAGGCGGCGATCGAGGAGCGGCGAGGCGCCTCCGGCGACCCGGAGGACGACCTTCGGCGGGTCGCGCTCCGCGCGCACGCGCGCGCGTTCGCCGAGGTCGTGGGCGAGCTCACGCTCGAGGAGGACGGCGCGGGACCCTCGCTCGGGCGGCGCGTGGGCGCCCGCATCCGCGCCGACGAGGACCGGCTTCGCACGATCGAGGCCGAGGCGCGCACCGCCTGGAGCGCGCGGGACGTCGGCGAGGAGCCCGAGACGCGCTCCATGTCGGCGGCCCAGCCGGACGCGGACGCGGTCAGGATCGCCGAGGCGGCGGCCGTCTGGGCACACGTGCGGTTGCTGACCGACGCCCTGGCGGCGGAGCTCGGCGACGGCGACGCGGACGGGGCGCCCGGAGGCGCCGGGGCGCTAGCCGTCCGGGCTCAGGCCGCCGCTCGGTCCCGGCCGAGCTCGAACCGAAGCGCCTCCTCGAGATCCGGGTGCGCGAACTCGTACCCCGCGGCGGTCATCCTCGCGGGCACGGCGCGCTGGCCGGTCAGGGCGATCTCCGACATCTCCCCCATCGCCAACCGCAGCACGAACGACGGTGTGGGGACCACGGCGGGGCGACCGAGGACGCGCCCGAGCGTCTTGGCGTACTCGCGCTGGCGCACCGGCTCGGGTCCGGTCGCGTTGAAGGGTCCGTCCAGGGAATCGTCGTCGATCGATCGGAGGATCATTCCGACGACGTCGTCGATGTGGATCCACGGCTGCCACTGACGCCCGTCGCCGAGCGGCCCGCCCACGAAGAGGCGGACGGGCCTGGCGGTCACCGGCAGGATCCCGCCCTCGGCCGCGAGCACCAGCCCCGTCCGGCTGAGCGCGACCCGCAGGCCGTCGGATGCGCCGGCCAGCGCGGCGGCCTCCCAGGCGGTGCACAGGTCACCGAGGAATCCGGTTCCGGCCGGGTGGTCCTCGTCGATCACCTCGTCGCCGCCGGCCCCGTAGTAGCCCGACCGCGCTCGCGTTGACCAGCACGCGAACCTCCGTGCCGCCGAGGGACTCGACGAGGCGCTGGGTGGAGGCCACGCGACTGTCCCACAACTCGCGCTTGCGGGCCGCCGTCCAGCGCCGACCCTGAATCGGCGCCCCGGCCAGGTTGACGACCGCGCTCACGCCGTCGAGCACCTCCGGACGGAGCGGGCCCGCGACCGGATCCCATCGCGTTCCGGGCACGCCGGCCACCTCGCCGCCGCCGCGCGAGAGCGGGACGACCTCCTCGCCGCGCGCGAGGAGCGCCGCCACGAGGCGGCCCCCGATCAGGCCCGTTGCACCGACGACGGCGACCTTCATCCCCACGCTCCCAGCCCGACCACGTCAGGAGTGTACGGGCCTCGACCGGGGACACCGTGGGCACCCGCACGGGGTGCCCACGGTGTCCGCGGTGGTGCGGTGGCTACCTGATCCGGGCCTGCACCCGGGCGGTGCCGAGCTCGAGGCCCTCGGCGAACGCGGTCACGCCGAACGCCTGGTTGAGGGCGGCGGCCGCGCCCGCGGTGAGCGACGCCTTGACGTTCGTCACGACGGCCTGACGGTTCGACACACCGGTCTTCGAGTTCGCGAGGTCGAGCCCCAGGATCTCGGTGCGGCTGCCGCCGACAAGCGCGGTCAGATCCGGGGTCGCGTCGACGTTGATGTCGAAGCTGGTCAGCTCGACGGTCGTCGTGCCCGCGGTCAGGGAGATGCCGCCGGAATGGGTGATCCGACCGACGAAGTTGTTGGCGCGGATCCGCTGGCCGGTCACGGGGAACTCGAGGGCCCCCGCGGTGTTCGCCGCGGCGGGCGGCACGTTCCCGACCGTCACGCCGAGGCCCTGCAGGGCGGCCGCGGTGGCGGGCGCCAGGCTCAGGCTGGTGTCGCCGCCACGCAGGAGGTACTGCCCCGGCTCGGTCAGGACGTCCACCCGCCCGAGCGGGATGCCCTTGGCGAAGAGGTCGGTGTCGAACGCGGCGTTGAGCGCGGCCGCTCCGGTAGCCGACAGCTCGGCCTGCACGCGGACGATCCAGGTCTCCGCCCGGCCGGTACCGCGCCTGATGACGGCCGCGTTGGACGGTGTCGAGGTCGATGATCCGGACCCGCGAACCGCCGACCTGCGCGGTCAGGGCGCCGGTCCGCGTGTCGACCGAGAAGTTGCGAAGGCGCACCGTGGTGCCGCCGGCCGAGAAGGAGAGGCCGCCGGAGTGCAGGACCGTGCCCGCACCGTTGGTCGGGTTGATGCGACCACCGGTGATCGGGAAGGTCACGCGCGTGCCGCGGGCGGTCGCGGGGCCGATCGGCGCGACGGCGACGCCGTTGTCGGCGAGCACGCCGGCGGTTGCGGTGTTCAGGTGCAGGCGGGTGTCGCCGCCCGCGAGCGGGACGGTGTCGGCCGACTGGGCGACGGCCGCCGGTGCGACGGCGCCGATGACGCCCGCGCCGACGGCCAGGCCGGCCAGGGTGCGTGAACGTCGCGAGCGAAGCAGGGACATGCGGTCCTCCGAGATGGTGAGCAGGTCGTCGCACACACATCCGAACCGAGTGACCGGATCGGTTCATCCGGCGTCGGCGACGACCGTACGACGGCGTTTTCGGGCGCGGGCGAACCACTCACGGGCGCACCTGCGTACAACCGTGTGAAATGCAGATGTCACATGGAGCCATCGCGACCATCCCGCTGGCGCATCCGGTCAGCGACTTCCCGACCGCGGGGGCGCTCGTGAGCGCCCGCGATTCCGGACTCCGGCTCGCCTCGCGGCTTCGCCGGCGGGACCCGGCGGCGCTCACCGAGCTCTACGAGGCGCACGGGTCGACGGGTCTTCTCCTACCTCAACCACGTGCTGGGTGATCGCGCGACGGCCGAGGACATCTGCCAGGAGGTCTTCGTCGAGGCCTGGCGCAAGGGCGCGCGGTTCGATCCGGACCGGGGCGGGGCGGGGACGTGGCTGATGACCATCGCCCGTTCGCGCGCGATCGACCAGCTGCGCCGACGTGTTCCCGAGCCGCGCGAGAGCCTGACCGGCGGCGCGGCGCTCGCCGACACGGAGGACCTGAGCGCGTCCGTCGAGGTCCTCCACGAGCGGTGGCGTATGGCGGTGCACCTGGACCGGCTTCCGGACGAGCAGGCCGCCGTGCTGCGGATGCGGTTCCATGGCGGGCTCAGCCAGAGCGAGATCGCCGAGGCCACCGGGATCCCGATCGGCACCGTCAAGACACGGATGGCCACCGCGCTGAACCGTCTCCGTGATTTCATGGACGAAGAGGAGGGGTCATGAGCAGCCCGATCGACGCCGCCGGCTATCTGCTCGGCGAGCTGAGTCCGGACGAGCGGGCCGAGGCGGAGCGCCGCATGCGCACCGACCCGGCGATCGCTCGCGAGGTCGATCGGCTGCGACCTGTTCTGGTCGGACTGGAGGACCTTCCCACCGAGGCGTGGGAGCGACTCGAGCCACCGCCGATCGTCCTGCCGGAGGGCGCGCCCTCGGCCGGGCCTGGACTCATGGAGCGGCTGCGGGTCGCGTTCGCGGGCACCGGCGTGCGGGTGGCGACGGGCGCGGTCGCCG
This sequence comes from Miltoncostaeaceae bacterium, assembly GCA_963698665.1. GTDB lineage: Bacteria > Actinomycetota > Thermoleophilia > Miltoncostaeales > Miltoncostaeaceae > CALNYH01. Next base: position 158,368 of record CAVORO010000001.1, read on the forward strand.
TCGTCGCGGCCCTGGCCGTCGGCTTCGGCGTGGGGGTCCTCGCGGGTGGCGATGACACCCCGACCCCCGAGCGCACCCTCACCCTCGCGGGGCTCCCCGAAGCGCCCGGCGCCGAGGGGACCGCGCAGGTGTTCGCCGCCGCGAGCGGCACCGGCGAGCTCGAGGTCGACGTGACGGGCCTGGCGCCGAGCGGGCCGGACGAGGTCTACGAGCTCTGGTTGCTGAACACGCCCGCCGATCTCCGTTCCCTCGGGACCTTCACGGTGCCGGAGTCGGGGACGGCGAGCGTCAGCGTGCCGCTGCCGGTGCCGCCCGAGCAGTTCGCGGTCGTGGACGTCTCACGCGAGACGCTCGGGGGCGATCCGAGCCACTCGGGCCGCTCCGTCCTGCGCGCCGACACCGCCTGAGCACTCGGCCAGACGGGGCTTTCGCTCACACCTTCGAGGGATACGCCCGCGGCCCCGATCAGGGCACCGTCCCCATGGCCGCCCACCCATCCCGGAGGACCAATGGCCGACACCCTGCGCGCCGTCCTGCTCAACTGCACGCTCAAGCGGTCACCCGAGCGCTCGCACACGCAGGGCCTCATGGACATCGTGATCGGGCACTTGGAGGGCCTCGGTGTCGCGTGCGAGACGATCCGGGTGGTCGACCACGACATCCCCTTCGGCACCAGCTCGGACATGGGCGAGGGCGACGAGTGGCCGGCGATCCTCGAGCGGGTCCTCGCCGCGGACATCCTGGTGATCGGCACGCCGATCTGGTTCGGCGTCCGAGGAAGCGTCGCGCAGATGGTGATCGAGCGGCTCGACGGCACCTACGACTCGACCAACGCGGTCGGCCAGTACCCGCTCTACAACACCGTCGGCGGCGTGGTGGTGACCGGCAACGAGGACGGCGCCCACGACGCGGCCGCGACCACCCTGTTCAACCTCTCCCACCTGGGCTGCACGATCCCGCCGAACGCCGACACGTACTGGGTCGGCCCGGCCGGCCCGGGGCCGTCCTTCCTCGACGCCGGTGGCGCGGAGCACCCGTACACGCAAAAGACCGCCTCGTGGATGTCCCACAACCTCGTGCACATGGCCCGGATCCTCCGCGCCAACCCGATCCCGCCCGAGGGCAACACCGTCCCCGGCGCCTGAGCGCGACGCGAGGGGAGCCTCGGCTCACCGCGAGCCGGCGGTCTCCCGGACCTCGGCGCCGACGCTGGCGATCCAGGGCTGGTCGATGCCGATGCCGGTCGCATGGGCGATCGCGTCCTCGATCGTCGGGCGCGTGGCGTTCAGATCGTGCTCGACGCCCTCGGGTGCGCAGATCCAGCCGTTCGGCGGCCACCCCGCCGACGCACCCGCCATCGGCTTGCCGGGACGGACGCGGCTGATGCCGAACCGACGGCCGTCGGGCGTCTCGAACGTGTGGATGGCGGCGGTGCGGGCCATGCGCGGCCTCCCCCTCGGGCGGACGCGCCGGAGGGTAGCGCACGGATCGCCAGGAATCGGCCTGGCGGCGGCGAAACCGAGGGCGACCGACCGCACCGCCGGGAGCAACCATGCGCCTCGAACGACCGCTCGCATCACTGGCCGTCATCGCCCTGGGGGTCTCCATCCTCCTCGTCGCCTGGTCGGTCGGCCTGGCGGGCTGAGACGACCCGTTCCCGGTGCGGGCACCCGGGACCGTTCCGCCGGTCCACGCGGGCGGTGAGCCGGTACCCTGATCGTCGGAGTGCCGCAGGGCTCGGTCCGCGGCCGACGCATGCGCGAAGCGCGCCGGAAAGGACCGCATGACCTCCCCACCCAGCCCAGCGGGCGCATCACCGCCCGGCGAGCGCAGCGCCCTCGGCCCGCTCGCGCCGCTCATCAGGTCCCCCGCGGCGGGCGGCGCGGCGCTCGGGATCGCCACCATCGTCGCGCTCGTCTGGGCGAACGTCGCGCCGGACGCGTACACGGACTTCTGGGCGACGAAGATCGACCTCTCGCTCGGGTCCGAGTACGACCTGGACGTCAAGCTCAGCACGATCATCAAGAACGCCGTCATGAGCATCTTCTTCCTGGTGGTCGGGCTCGAGATCAAGCGCGAGCTGACCGTCGGCGAACTCCGGGACCGCCGTATCGCGATCCTTCCCTTCTTCGCGGCGGCCGGCGGGATGCTCGTCCCGGTGGGCGTGTTCCTGGCGATCACCGCGGGCAGCGCCGGGGCCGCCGGTTGGGGCATCCCGATGGCGACCGACATCGCGTTCGCGCTCGCCGCGCTCCGGCTGCTCGGGGGGCGCGTGCCCGTGCAGCTGATCGCGCTCATGCTGGCGATCGCCGTCATCGACGACATCGGCGCCATCCTGGTGATCGCCGTGGCCTACTCCGACGCGCTCGCGATCGGCTGGCTCGCGGCCTCGCTCGGGGCGCTCGCCCTCGTCGCCGTGCTCATGCGGCTGCGGGTGACGGCTCTCACCCCGCACGTGACGCTCTTCCTGGTCGCCTGGGCGTGCATGGCGCAGTCCGGCGTCAGTCCCACGATCGCGGCCGTCGTGTTCGGGCTCCTGATGCCGGCGACGGTGGTCGCGGCCCGCCACGGGCGCCACCACGACGACGGCGAGGGGCACGGACACGACCCCCGGATCGAGGCGATGGACGCCGCCCGCGCCAAGGTGCCGATCCTCCACCGCATGGAGCACTCGCTGGCGCCCTGGTCGAGCTTCGTCGTGCTGCCCCTGTTCGCGCTCGCCTTCGCCGGGATCCGGATCGACGCCGACTCCGTCCAGGCCGCTCTGGAGAGCCGCGTGACCTTCGGCGTGGCCCTCGGTCTGGTCATCGGCAAGACGGTGGGCGTGACGCTCGGCGCGCTGATCGCGCTGCGGCTCGGCGTCGGGCGCCTGCCGCCGCGCGTCAACATGGTGCACGTCGCCGGGGTCGGCGCGCTCGCGGGCATCGGCTTCACGGTCTCGCTCTTCGTCGCAACGCTCGCGTACGACGACCCGGCGCTCGTGGACGAGGCACGGATGGGCATCCTCGCGGGCTCGGTGATCGCGGCCGTCGTCGGCCTCGGCGCCCTGCTGACGACCGCCCGCCGAGGCGATGGGGACGGCGAGGCGTCGACCGGCACGCCGAAGCCCGAGGCCGTCGAGGCGCGATCGAGTTGACCGACGCCGCACCCACCCAGCCGTGGCGACACGCCGAGGTGCGAGCATGACGGGTATGCAGGGCACCGACCCGGACGAGGCGGTCGGGGCGACGCTTCCCCACCCGCCCAAGATGACGCGCAAGGGCTACGAACGGGAGCTCCGCGCGCTCCAGACCGAGCTCGTGAAGGCCCAGTACTGGATCAAGGCCGAGGGCGTGCGGGTCCTCATCATCTTCGAGGGACGCGACACCGCCGGCAAGGGCGGGACGATCAAGCGCTTTCGCGAACACCTCAACCCGCGCGGCGCACCGCATGTCGCCCTCCCCGCACCCAACGACCGCGAGCGCACGCAGTTCTACTTCCAGCGCCATCTCGCCCACCTGCCCGCGGGAGGGGAGATCGTGTTCTTCGACCGCTCCTGGTACAACCGCGCCGGCGTCGAGCCCGTGATGGGCTTCTGCTCGGTGAGCGAGCACACGCGTTTTCTCCGCCAGGTCCCGGGCCTCGAGGCGGGACTGGTGGACGACGGCCTCATGCTGTTCAAGCTCTACCTGTCCGTGAACGCCGACGAACAGGTGCGCCGGCTCGCCGCGCGCAAGGCCGACCCGCTGAAGACATGGAAGCTCAGCCCGATGGACATGGAGGCGCCGAAGCGCTTCGACGCCTACACGCGCGCGCAGAACCAGATGCTCACGATGACCCACACGCGCGCGGCGCCCTGGGTGGTCGTGAACTCCAACGACAAGCGCACCGCGCGGATCCACGCGATCCGCCACGTGCTGTCGGGTCTGCCCTATCCGACCAAGGACGAGGACGTCGTGCGACCGCCCGACCCGGGCATCGTCGCGAGCCCGCAGGAGATGTGGCCCGCGCTGCGCTGAGGCTGCGACGGCCGCCCGCCGGCGATCGGGTGCCACCGTGTCGTCCTTGATGCACCGCCGCTCGTGGGCGAAGGTCACCGGGACCGCGGAATCGACACCGAGGAGACCGAATGGGCATCGACGGCGCGATGGACAAGGGCAAGGACATGGCCAAGGACCAGGTCGACAAGGCCGCCGACAAGGCGCCCGACCCGGCCAAGGGCGCAGCCGACGCGGCGGCCGACAAGGCCAAGGAGCAGATCGACAAGCTCGGGCAAGTAGTCACCGGTGACGGCGCGCGCCAGCGGTGCCGCCGGTGCGGGCCCGCGCGGCACGCCGAACCGTCGCCGGAGGCCCCGATCAGGGCCTCCGGCTACGGTTCCGAGAGCGCCGGGGTAGCTCAGCTGGCAGAGCAACCGCCTTGTAAGCGGTAGGTCAGGGGTTCGAGTCCCCTCCTCGGCTTCGGCCGCAGAGCGGGCCCCGGCGGGGCTCGTCGCGGGCGGGGTCACGCGCCCCTCCGGCGCCGGACCACATGCCGATGCGGCCCCGGCCGCGGGGAGGCCAGGATGGGCAAGATGACGGTGATCGGGACGTTCACCTGCCGCGAGGGCATGGCCGACCAGATGGAGGCCGCGCTCGTCCAGATGGTCGAGGCGGCCCGCGACGAGCCGGGGGTCGAGGTCTACTCGTACCACCGCGGTGACGAGGACGCGTTCTGGTTCTTCGCGCTCATGTCCGACGAGGAGTCGATGCGCGACCACGGCCGGAGCGAGGCGATGCAGGCCGCCATGGCGACGTTCGCGCCGCTCCTCGCCGAGCCGCCCAAGATGACCGCGATGCGACCGCTGGCGGCGCTCGGCGTCGATCTCTGATCCGAGCGCGGCCGGGCGAGGCGAGGGTGTCGACATGACACGAGAGCTCGACGACATCGAGCGCACGAACGCCGAGGCCCAGATCGCCTCGATCGTCGCGGACGCACCCGATGCCTGGGTCCTCGGGCGACGGCTTCGCCGCCTGACGCCGGCGCAGCGCGCGATCGTCCTGGACGCCATCGAGTCGGCCTACATGGACGAGCTCCACTGATTCCGGACTGCGATCGCGAAGCCGGGGGCGACCTCAGCCCCAGACCCCGACCTCGACCGAGGCCGCAGCGCCACCGAGCACGTCGGCGAGCGACGGCTCCACGCGGACGCGTAGCTCGAGCGAGTCGCCCGGGCCGATCGGGCCGCGCGCGTCCGACGCCTCGACGTCGCCCGCGACCACCTCGCCCGCGTCGTCGAGGAAGGCCATGTGGGCGAACCAGAGCGTCCCCCGCGGGCGCACCTCGCGCGGGCCGCGATTGACGAGCGTCGCCGTGACCGCGACCGCTCTCCCGCCCCGGCGCTCGATGGACGCGTCCTCGACGATGAGCGATCGCCCTGGGTCGTCGTCGTCCGTGAAGGCCGGATCGACACGGAACGCCACGCCGTCGATCCGTCGGGGGTCGCAGCCGCAGTCGGCCGACGTCGCGGCACCGCCCACGACCACCCGCGCACCCGGTGCGATCGCCGGAACCGGGTCGACGAGCGGGCGCCCGGCGCCGATCACGTCGCCGCGGGCGCCCGCCGTCAGATCGACGCCGATCGCGACGTCGACGAGCGTCTCGGGCTCGTCGTTGCGGATGAGCGCCCCGTAGTAGACCCCGGTGTCGTCACCGCGCACGCCGGAGCTCTCGACCGTCACGGCGACGCCCGGGTCGGTGTCCCCGGGGTCGGCGGGCTCGCCGCCGAGCGCCGTGGTCGCGGCGGCGATGCAGCGCGCGCTCCTCGGGGACCCCGGATCGCCGTCCGGTGTGCGGAGGCGGAGCGCGACGGTCCCGTCCGGCCCCACGACGACGAACGGCGCCCACACTCCGGCGACGAGCGCGATGCGCGCCTCGGAGAGCCCGGCGGCGACCTCGCGGACGCCGCAGCCGCTCCCTCCGGCGGGGAGCCGGAGCACCTCGGCCGCGTCCGGACCGCGCACGCCCTCGCGCGCGGCGCGCTCGGGATCGGGGACGGCCCCGGCGTCCACGAGACGCGCGACCGTCGCCGCCACCGCGGCGCGGACGTCCTGGCCGGTCGTGTCGGCGGACGGGGCGGTCGTGGCCGGCCCGCCGGAGTCGGAGCCGCCGCCGCAGGCCGCGAGCACAACCACCGCGAGCACGATCGCGATCGAGCGACAAAGGGGTCCGCGCACCGCGTGATCCTCGCAGGAGCACTCGCGCCACCGCCACCGCCGCGGATCGCCGAGCGGGCGGCCCACCACACGCCCGGCGTTCGGCGGGGCGGCACCGGCACCCTCAGCGCGACCGCAGGAGCGAGACCTCCACCGCGGCGTCGCGGCCCGTGACCTCGATCGCCCCGATGGGCGTGACCTCGTCCTCGACCGCCGCGACGGTCCCGGGGCCGAGCGCGACGCCTCCCGGCGGTGCGAGGTGCTCGAGTCGCGCCGCGACGTTGACGGCGTCACCGATGACGCTGAGGGTCCGACCGCCCTCCGCGCCGAGCACGACCACGAGGGCCGGCCCGGTGTTCACGCCGACGCGGAAGCGAGGCCACCCGGGATGGGCCGAGGCCAGGTCGGCGGCGGCCGCCTGGAGGTCGCGTGCCGCCCGCACGGCGCGGGACGCGTGGTCGGGTTGGTCACCGTGCCGGTTGAAGACGACCATGATCGCGTCGCCCATGATGCGGTCGACCGACCCCTCATGGATACGCACCACCGACGGGACGATGCGGACGAAGTACCCGTTGAGCATGGCCGCGACCTCGCGCGGCTCGTTCGACTCACAAAAGCGCGTGAACCCGGCCAGGTCCGCGAACAGGACGCTGACCTCCCGTTCGGCGGCGGCCGTCTCGTCCATGTAGAGGTCCTTGAACCGCTCCTCGTGCCATTGCCGGTGCGCCACGGCGGCGACCAGTCCGACGGCGATCAGGATGAGCGCGTGCCACTCCCACCACGACAGGTGCCACCTGTCGGCGAAGGCCGTGGCGAGCGTGGCCTCGGCCAGCAGGGCGAGCGCGGCGGCGAGCGCCAGGAGCAGCGGTGACGGCCGGTGCCGGATGAGCCGCAGATAGCCGATGACGGCGACCAGGTAGAGCGTGAAACCGATTCCCGCGGTCGCGAGCAGCACCGCCGAATCCGGCGCCGGGACGCCGGCCGAGCCCGATACGTCGGCGGCGGCCACGATCGCGCCCGTCGCAAGCGCCACGAGCACGACCCAGCGGACGATCGGGAGGACGCGCATGGCCCGGCGGGCGGGTCGCCCGTCGGGCAGCCAGGCCGACGCCGCGGCGAGCAGCGCGCCCGCGAGGAGGCCCATCGGCGGGGCGAGGACGAAGTCGGCGCTGAGGCCGTCCCGGAGCACGCCCGGTGTGGCGAGAGCGTGCACGACCAGGCCGCCGGAGGTGACGAGGAATGAGAGCGACACGAGGAAGACCCGCGCGTCGCGTCGCCTGCGCGCCGCCTCTCCGGTCGCGTAGGCGATCGCCCCGCCCAGTGAGCCCGCGCCGATGACGAGCCAGAAGTGGCTCGGGTTGTGGGACCACTCGACGTCCAGGGCGGGCAGGCCCAGGAGGAGCGCGAAGCCCACCGCGGGCAACGCCACCGTCGCGGCCGTGAGGACGGCGAGCGGGACCCCGAACGACGCGACCACGCCGAGGCGGGGCCCTGGGACGACCGTCGCCATGCGCCGACGGTATGGGGCCGCGCTCCCACGGGCACTGGACCCTCGGCCAAGACGTCGAGTGGCCGTTTGGCCTCGGGGATGAGCGCCGGTCGGCGCGCTCGGCCCCCGGGCCAGTTGCGTCGGTGACCGGCGTGGGTAGCGTCCGCTCCGGCGATGACGACGACGGCCGACGACCACGCGCTCGACGAGGGCCCCCTCGCCTCACCCGTCAGGGGGCTGATCGACACGATCCACGGGGCGGCGGCGGGACTCCCCGTCGAGGGTTCGCTCGCCGACTACATCCCCGAGCTCGCCGACGCCGAACCCGACCTGCTCGGGCTCGCCGCGGTGTCGGGCGAGGGCGAGTCGCACGAGGTCGGCGACACCCGGATCTCGTTCACCATCCAGTCGATCTCAAAGGCGCTCGTCTATGGGCTCGCGCTCGACGATCGCGGCGTGGAGGGGGTCGCCGAGCGCGTGGGCGTGGAGCCCACCGGCGAGGCGTTCAACTCGATCCGGCTGGAGGACGGCACCGGCCGGCCGTACAACCCGATGGTCAACGCCGGCGCGATCGCCGTGACCGGGTTGGTGCGTGCGGCGCACCCCGAGGAGCGCATCGCGCGCATCACCGAGACGGTGTCGCGGTACACCGGCCGACCCGCGATCGTCGACGAGCGCGTCTACGCCTCGGAACGCGACACGGGACACCGGAACCGGGCGATCGCCCACCTCCTTCGCAACTTCGGTGTGATCGACGAGGACCCCGAGGGCGTGCTCGACGTCTACTTCCGCCAGTGCAGCATCCTCGTGTCGTGTCACGACCTGGCGATGATCGGCGCCACCCTGGCGAACAAGGGGGTCAACCCGGTCACCGGAACGCGCGCGATCGCCGAGGGCCACGTCCCGAGCGTGCTGAGCGTCATGGCGACGTGCGGCATGTACGACTCGGCGGGCCAGTGGCTGTTCGACGTCGGCCTCCCCGCCAAGAGCGGCGTCGCGGGCGGGATCCTCGCCGTCCTTCCGGGACAGGTCGGGATCGGTGCGTTCTCGCCGCGGCTCGACGCCTACGGCAACAGCGTACGCGGCGTCTGGATGTGCCGAGAGGTGTCGCGCACGTTCGGGCTCCACCTGTTCGACCCCCCTCGCCCGGCGCTCACGGCGGTGCGGCGGACGCGGACCGCGGCGACCCGACCCTCGCGCAGGCGGCGCGCACGGGCCGCGGCCGAGCGGATCCGGGCCGACGGCGACGCGATCGTCCTGCACGAGCTGCACGGCGACCTCGGATTCAGCGTGGCCGCGGCGGCCGCGCGCCGCATCCTGGCGGACGCCCCCACCGGAGGCGAGGTGATCGTCGACGTGTCGCGGACCAGCGCGATCGACCTGCCGGGTGCCGCGATCGTCGCCCGTCTGCACGCCGCCCTCGGCGCGCGCGGCTCGCGCCTCCACGTCGTCGGCGCCGCGGCGCATCCCGCACTCGACGACCTCGTCCGGAACACCGACGCGATGTCGTGGGCAGAGGCCGACGACGCGCTCCAGTGGTGCGAGGACCGCCTCCTCGAGCGGGCGGGGATGTCCCCCGACGACACGGGTCCGGTCCCGCTCGCGCGCTCGGAGCTGTGCGACGGCATGACGCCCGACGAGGTCGACGAGCTCGCGGCGACGGCCGAGCGCCATGCCTTCGACGCCGACGCGGTCGTCCTGCGACAGGGCGAGCCGGCGGACGACCTGCTGGTCGTCGAGTCGGGCCGCGTGCGCATCCTGACCGACGCCGGCGCCGGCACGATCCGGCTGGCGACGACGGGCGCGGGGACCTTCCTCGGTGAGATGGGATTGATCGAAGGACGCCCGCGTTCGGCATCGGTCATCGCCGAGACGCCGGTCGTCCTGCTCCGCCTCGATCGCGCCGGCCTCGACGGGCTCGTGGACGAGGGAGGCCGACGGACTCGATCCAAGCTCCTGATGAACGTCGCCGCGAGCCTCTCGGACCGCCTTCGGCGGACCACCTCGGAGCTCGCCGCGGGATGAACGCCGCGGGAGGGCGGCGGCCGTCAGGCCGGGCCGGCGGCCTCTCGCTCGGCGCGCGAGCGCGCCCGGACGACGATCTCGGTCACGTCGACCGGCGAGAGCCCGACCGCGGCTCCGATCTCGTGCTCCGTGAAACCGCGCCCGTAGGCGCTCACGATGGCGCGGTCCAGATCATCGACGGCGATGCGCGCGCGATGCGCGACGTCCGCCACGTTGCGCAGGAACGGGTCTCCCACGCTCGGCGAATCTGGGGTCTCGGCCATTGGCGCCTCCGGTCCTTGCGCTCAACGTAGCGAACGGGCGTCCGGCGGGAAACGGGTCCAGCGCCCCCCTGCGCGTCACGTGCGGCCCGCGATGCGGCCGCCCCCGCACCGACATGACCTCCGGCAGAGGCCGCGCGGCGGCCACATCCGCGGCCCCACGAGCGCCGCGTGGTCCGCGTACCGCCTGCGCCGGCGGTTCGCTATACAGCGGACGTGCTCGCGGTCATCTCACCCGCCAAGTCGCTGGACTTCTCGACCCCGCCCGCCACCACGCGCGCGACGACACCGAGACTGATCGACGAGGCCACGGTCCTCGCCGACACGATGGCGAACGTGCCCGAGGCGGACCTGGCCGCATTGATGTCGATCTCGCCTCAGCTCGCGGCCCTGAACGCCGAGCGGTTCGCCGCCTGGGGGCCCGCGCCCCGCCGCGCCCGACGCCCGCCAGGCGCTCCTCGCCTTCGACGGCGACGTCTACCGCGGCCTGGACGCGCCGTCGACCTTCGACACCCGTGACTACACACACGCCCAGAAGGTGCTCCGCATCCTCTCGGGCCTCTACGGGGTCCTCCGCCCGCTCGATCTCATCCTCCCGTACCGGCTCGAGATGGGCACGCGCCTGGCGACCGCCCGCGGCCGCGATCTTCAGGCGTACTGGCGGGCGGCCGCCACCCGGATGCTCCGTGGCGACCTGGAGGAGAGTCCGGGCGCCGCGGTGCTCGTGAACCTCGCCTCGCAGGAGTACTTCGGCGCCGTCGACGCCGACGCGCTCGGCGCGCGGGTCGTCGCCCCGACCTTCCTCGACGCCAAGGACGGCGGCGAGCCTCGGATCGTCAGCTTCTTCGCCAAGCGGGCGCGCGGCGCGATGGCCGGATGGATGGTGCGGGAACGCATCACCCGCGTGCGGGCCCTGACCGAGTTCGACGGCCTCGGGTACCACTTCGACGCCGCACGCTCACGGCCCGACGCGCCGGTGTTCGTCCGGGGCGCCTGACCGGGCAGCGCGCGCCGCTCATCCGAGCGGGTGGCTGGAGACGATCATCCCGTCCGGGTCGACCCGGGCCTTGACCGCCCTCAGGCGCTCGAGGTCCTCGGGCGCGAAGGACTGCGGGGCGAGCTCGGCCTGCATCACGAAATTGAGCGGGGGTCGACCGGTGACGTCGGGGGCGGCGGCCTCGAGCACCCGGTCGACCGCCGGCGCGATCTCCGCAGCGCGAGGTCCAGCGGGTACGCCGAGCGCGTGCAGGAGGAACTCCCCCTCCAGACGGTCGCAGGCGCCGCCCGGCAACTCGGGCTCGCGTACGGCGCCCCCCAGGTGGCGGAGCTCCACGAACAGAAGCGGTGAGTCGGACCCCGGGCCCGCGACGTCCATCAGCCGCTCGATCGTCGCGTCGGTCACGTCGCCGAGCACGGCCGCGCCACCGGTGTCCGGCATCGGGTCCTCCGGGTCGTTGTGGACCACGCCGAGGCCATCGGCGCGCATCGGGGCGAATGTGTCCATGATCGGCCCGAGCGCCCGGAGGGGCGCGAGGGTGTCCTCGCGCTCGCGCGCGTCACCGCACAGGCAGGCGCCGACCACGATGATCTCGGCGCCTCGCAGCGGCTCTGGGACCGTCGGCATGTCGGGGACGCGCAGCACCGTCGCCAGCGAGGTCACCTCGCGCGGGACATCGCGCACCCACTCCCGCCATGCCGAGAGGATTTCCTCCGAGCGCACCAGCGGAAACACGAGGTTGCCCGCGTAGAGCTCCCGGGACCTCGACGAGTCCCAGCTCGATCCTGGTCACGATCCCGAAGTTGCCTCCGCCGCCCCGAAGGGCCCAGAGCAGGTCGGAGTCGGTCTGCTCGTCCACGCGCCGGCTCACCCCGTCCGCGGTCACGATGTCGGCGGCCTGGAGGCGGTTCGCGCACAGACCGTGGCGCCGGCCCAGCCAACTGACGCCCCCGCCGAGCGTGTAGCCGGTCACGCTGACGTGTGGCGCGGTGCCCGCGAGGCCGGCGAGGCCCCTCGACGAGGCAAGCGGCTGCAGGTCGCGCCAGTGGGCGCCGGAGCCCAACCGTTGCCCGCGCCGCACCGGCGTCGATTCCGTCTCGCGGAGCGCGCCGGTTCGGACGAGGAGCGTCCTCTCGAGCCCCCCGGTTGCCGAATGACCGGTGGCCTGCGCGCAGACTCGCAGTTCGTGGGTTGCGGCGAACTGGACCGCTGCCGCGACGTCGGCCGCATCAACGGCGTCGAGGACCAGCGACGGCGACTGGTCGTGCATGTTCCAGGGCATCCGCACAGCCTCGTACTGCTCGTCGCCCTGGGCGACGACCGCCCCCTTGACGACCCGGCGGAGCGCTTCCGCCTGCGACGCGATCGACTCGGACATGCTGGCTCCCCCTCGGGCGGCACCGTTTCGTCGAAGCTACTCCTGCAAGCGAGGAGACGCTGCATCCGGATCGCGCGGGTGAGTGGGCGCTCGCTCACGGTATGCTTCCGCACCGCGGCCGAGGCCGCGGCCCCGCCAGCGACCAGGGACGACGATGGAATCGACCTATCGCCACGGAACGCTCGCCGATGTGGTGGTGCCCCGAGGGAACACCATGCTCTTGGCGGTCGTCCGCGACCTCACGCTGATCTCGGCGGGCGCGCTCCTCGTGGCCATCTCGGCGCAGGTGAACATCCCGTGGTATCCCGTGCCGTTCACGGGGCAGACGTTCGCCGTCCTGCTGGTCGGCGGAGTCCTCGGGGCGTGGCGGGGCGCCGCGAGCCTCAGCCTGTACGCCCTGGTGGGCATCTTCGGGCTGCCGGTCTTCTCGGAGCAAAGCGGCGGCTGGACCTACTTCAACGGCACCACCGGCGGCTACATCATCGGGTTCATCGTCGCGGCCGCGCTGGTCGGGTTCCTCTGCGAGCGCGGCGCCGACCGCCGGGTCCTGTCCCTGCTCGGCGCGCTGGTCCTCGGCAACGCCGTCATCTTCCTGTTCGGCGCAACGTGGCTCGCCAACGTCACCAACCCGGCCACCGGAATGGACTTCGGCTGGGGCGCCGCCTACCGCTTCGGCGTCGAGCCCTTCTACCTCGGGGCGATGGTCAAGATCGCGGCGGCGGCGGCACTCCTGCCGGCCGGCTGGAAGCTCGTCTCGCTGCTCGGCCTCACGCGGCGCGGCACGGACGGCGGCAAGTAGCGCTTCCGCGCCCGGGTGCCCCTGGTCGGGCGCCCGGGCCGCGTCGAAGGTGAGCCGGAAAGCGGCGGGATCGCCTCGCGGTGTCGCCGTTTCCCGGGGTCCGTCAACGCTCCTTCAGCGGTCGCGCCATGGTCATGTGGGGCGGGCCGGAGGACCGTCCAAGGTCCGGGTGCCGGCCGAAGGCCGCCCCCGGGCCCGCATGTGCATGGGCGTGCTGTTCGTGGAGGGCGTGGTGGGCGTTTGCGCTCCTGGGACGGCGTGAGCCGGCAGGTCCCCGGGGCGCGCTGAAGGTGGCGAGGTTCTGGGGCCTGCCCGGTCACGTGGCGAGAAACAGCGCGACCATTCCCATCGCTGCGGATCCTCGGCGAAGGCGTCCGGCGCGAGGCGCCGCACCCCTTCGCCTCGGGTGGGATTGCCCGCCGGCCGGACGGTCCACCGGGACGCCACCAAGGTGGTCGTGTTCGTCGAGGGGTTCTGCCCGCGTCCCGGCGGCTGCGTCCTCTCGGCCCGATGTCTCTCGAACCCGCTCCGCTACCGCGGAGCGCGTTTCTGCGAACGGCCTCACGGTCGCACGGGGAGTCGGGCTGGGGTTGTCGTCTCCCCGTCCTTCATCGAATCCATCAACTCGACCTCCGTGGTCGCGCCCGTGGTCATGTGGGCGGGCCGAAGGGTCGTCCAAGGTCCGGGTGTCGACCGAAGGCCGTCCCCGGGCCGGCATGCCCATGGGCGTGCTTGTTCGCGGAGCGCGTGGTGGTGCGTCGTCGGTCGTCGGCGCTCCTTGGGCCGAGGCGGGTGTCCTTCTGTCGGGCTGAGGGTGGCGGGGTCGTGGGGCCTGCCCGGTCACCTGGCGAGAAACAGCGCAGTCGATCCCAGTCGCTGCGGATCGGCGAAGGCGTCGGCGCGAGGCGCCGCACCCCTTCGCCTCGGGTGGGTGTGCCCCACAGCCGGACGGTCCACCGGGACGCGATGGAAGTGGTCGTGTTCGGTTTCGCGCCCGCCCGCGTCCCGGTGGCTGCGTCCTCTCGGCCTGATTCCGCTCGAACGCCCTCCGCTGAGGCGGAGCGCGTTCTGTGCGGGGCCTCACGCTCACCGTGACTGGAAGTCCAGCGAGCAGGAGTTGATGCAGTAGCGCTGGCCGGTGGGGTTCGGGCCGTCCGGAAAGACGTGGCCCAGATGCGCGTCGCAGCTCGCGCAGACGACCTCGACCCGTCGCATGCCGTGACTGCGGTCCTCGATCATCTTGACCCCGCCCTCGTCGACGGGCTCGAAGAAGCTCGGCCAGCCCGTCCCGGAGTCGAACTTGGTGTTGGAGTCGAAAAGCGGCGCGTCACAGCACACGCACACGTACATCCCGTCGCCCTTGTGCTCCCAGTACTGACCGGTGAAGGCTCGCTCGGTGGCCTTCTCGCGGGTCACCGCGTACTGCTCGGGTGTCAGTCGGGCCCGGTACTCGGCGTCACGGTCGGTGGTCTCGGCCATCTCATCCCCCTCGTCGGTCGCTCACCATCAAGGGTGACAGAGCTGTCCAGCCCGGACGGGCGGTCGGTGTCTGCAGGGCGGGCCGCCGGCCTGCCGATCAGATGGTGTGCGCCGCCGGCTCGTCATCGCCCTCGTCCTGCTGCTCGGACTCGTCCCGGCCGTCGCGTCCGCGAGCAAGGACCCCGCGGACGATGCGGCGCCCCTCGCCACCCGCGCCATGCTGGCCGACGGCCTGCTGCGCATCGGAACGCCCCATGCGACCGGTGGCCACAGGGCACCGGCGGCGCTGCGCGCCGGCCCGTGTCCGGCGAATCGCGGCCGGCGTGGCGCGCCGCCCCGATGCGACGGTGCCGGCGCGGCTCGCGCACCGGACGGTCGTCCGCGTCCTCGGGCTCGATGCCGAGCGCACGGGCCTCGCGCGGCTCGACCGCCGGCGGGGTCGCGCTGGCGCGACCGGCCGACCTCGCGACCGAGGTCCTGGTGCGCGAGCTCGGCCTTCGTCCGAACCGGCCGAGCGCCGAGGACGGACTGGAGCGGACCGGGCGGGAGCCGCTCTCCGCCGACGGACCTCGATGCCATGATCCGTGCCGCCCTCGCGGTCGACTCCTGGGACCTCGAACGGCTGACTCGTACCGGGACGTCGACCCTCCCGCCGATGGGTCCTCGCGCGCGCACGGTCGTCGAGGCCGCCCTCCGGCAGGTCGGACAGCCCTACGTCTGGGGCGGCGACGCGCCGACGCGACGCTCGCGCTGGGGCCCCCAGGCACACGGGGGCTTCGACTGCTCCGGGCTGGTCTGGTGGGCGTTCAAGGGCGACCGCCGGTCCGCAGCGCTCGGCCTTGGCGAAGCCATCGGAGGCCGCACGGCCGACGCCATGGCATGGGAGGCCCCCGAGCGGAGGATCCCCGTGGACGCCGCCGTCGCCGGCGACCTCGTGTTCTTCGGCCCGCGCGGCACACGCACGGCCCGCGGCGCGATCAGCCACGTCGGGATCGCGCTCGGCGGCGGCTGGATCGTCCACTCGGCGGGCTCGCGCAACGGGCCGTCGATCAGTCATCTGGACGACTACTGGCCGAGTGGCGTCGCCTTCGCCAGGAGGATGCGCTTGGACTGAGCGAGCAGGGGGTACGGTTCGCGTGTGGCGATCGATCTCCCCTCTGCTCAGCCCCGACCAGCCGACCGGACTCCTGATCGGCGAGGACTTCGTCTCGCCGAACGAGGATCTCGAGGTCCACAACCCCTACGACGGATCGCTGCTGGCCCGGCTCCCGGTCGCCGAGGCCTCCGACGTCGACACCGCGGTCGCGACCGCGGCGCGCCACCTCCCACCCCCCGAGCCGCACGCGCGTGCGGAGGTACTCGAGCGGGCGGCCGCCCTCATCGGCGCTCGCGCGGAGGCCTTCGCGCTGACCATCTGCCTCGAGGCCGCCAAGCCGATCGCGCAGGCCCGGGCCGAGGCCGCCCGGTGCCGGGACACGTTCACGTTCGCCGCCGCGGAGGCGCGCGGGCTCGCGGGGAACGTCGTGCCGATGGCCTCGAGCGCCTCCGGCGCCGGCAAGCTGGCCTTCACGATCCGCGAGCCCGTGGGCGTCGTCGGGGCGATCAGCCCCTTCAACTTCCCGCTCAACCTCGTCGCCCACAAGCTGGCGCCCGCGATCGCCGCCGGGTGCCCGGTGGTGCTCAAGCCCGCCGAGAAGACGCCGCTCTCGGCGCTCCTTCTGGCGCGGACGCTGCACGACGCGGGGCTGCCCCCCGGCGCGCTCCAGATCGTGTTCGGCGACGGCGGCGCGATCGGCGGCGCCCTGGTCGACCACCCCGACGTGCCGCTCATCTCGTTCACGGGCAGCGTGCCGGTCGGATGGGCGATCCGCGCCCGTCAGCCCGAGAAGCGCGTCGCGCTGGAGCTGGGCAACTCGACGCCGGTCATCGTGGCCGACGACGCCGACCTGGAACTCGCGGCCACGAGGATCGCGGCCTCCGGGTATACCCATGCGGGCCAGTCATGCATCTCCGCGCAGCGCGTCTACGTACAGAGGACGGTGGCCGACGAGTTCACGGCCCGCCTCGCGGGCAGGGTGGATGCGCTTCGCCTCGGCGACCCGCTGCACGACGCGACCGACGTCGGGCCGGTCATCGACGCGGCGGCCAAGGAACGCGTGCTCGCATGGCTGGGCGAGGCGACCGACGCCGGGGCCAGTGTCCTCAGCGGCGGCGGCGAGCGCGACGGCATGATCGAGCCGACGCTCCTCTCGCAGATCACGCCCGACATGCGCGTGTCGTGCGAGGAGGTGTTCGGCCCGGTCGTCGGCATCGCGGACTACGACACGCCGGACGAAGCCGTCCGGTTGGCCAACGGGTCGCCGTTCGGGCTTCAGGCCGGGATCTTCACCGCACGCGTCGACCGCGCCCTCACGATGGCCCGCTCGCTCACCTTCGGCGCCGTGACGATCAACGAGACGCCGACCTTCCGGGCGGATCAACAGCCCTACGGCGGCGTCAAGCGGAGCGGGAACACCTACGAGGGCCCCCGCTACGCGATCGCCGAGATGACCGACGAGCGCCTCGTCATCATGCAGCTTCCGACCGGCTGAGCACGCTCGGGGCACGTGCGCCCGGTGCGACGACCGGCGCTGGGCGGCTCAACTGATGGTGCCGGTGGCCGCCAGCACGATGACCAGCACACCGAGCGCCACGCGGTAGACGACGAAGATCCCGGTCGAGTGGCTCGAGAGCCATTTGAGCAGGAAGGCGATCGCCGCATATCCGGAGATGAACGCGAACAGCGTCGCGACCAGGATGGGGCCGATGCCGACCTGGTCCGTGTCGGAGGAGAAGATCTCGAGCAGCCCGTAGCCGCCCGACAGCACGATCGCAGGTACCGAGAGCAGAAACGAGAACCGCGCCGCGACGTCCCGCTTCATGCCGAGGAACAGGCCCATCGTGATCGTCGAGCCCGAGCGCGAGACACCCGGGATGAGCGCCAGCGCCTGCGCGAATCCGACGGCGATCGCGTCGGGGAGGCGGACCGACGCGTAGTCGCGGACCCGGCGACCGAAGCGGTCCGCGACCCCCAGGATGAGGCCGAGGGCGATGAGCGCCGACCCGATCAGGTAGAGGTTGCGGGCGCCGGTCTCGATCTGGCTGCTGAACGCGAGCCCGAGGATCGAGATCGGGATGGTCGCGATGATCACGTACCACCCCATCCGGGCGTCGAGCTCGCCGCGCAGCTCGGGCTTTCGCAGCGACGCGAGCCAGGTCCGGGTGATCGAGACCAGGTCCTTCCAGAAATAGATCACGACGGCCAGGACCGTCCCGATCTGGATCACCGCGGTGAAGTACGCGCCGGGGTCGTCCCAGCCGACGAGCGCGGGGACGATGCGCAGATGCCCTGTGCTCGAGATGGGCAGGAACTCGGTGAGCCCCTGCACGATCCCCAGCACCATGGCCTCGAACAGGGACACGGCCGGGAACCCTAGTCCCGCCCGCCCGCCGCGGCCCTCCGGGCGGGTGCCCGACGACGGTCTACCCGATCAGCGGTCGCCCCTCCGGGTGCGTGAACCGCCGCTCGCGTTCCCGGAACGCGAGCGCAAGGGCCACGGTCACGAGGCCGACCCGGCCGGCGAACATGAGCACGATGCAGGTGAGCTGGCCGGCGGTGCCGAGCTCGGGGGTCAGGCCGGTCGACAGGCCGACCGTGGCGAAGGCGCTGACGGACTCGAAGAAGGCCTCCTCCGGCTCGAAGGTGCTGGTCGCGGCGATGACGAGGGTGCCGAGCGAGACGGCGACGAGAGCCAGGAACCCGATCGCGAACGCGCGCCGCAGCACCGCCGCCGGAATCGAGCGCCCGAAGGCGACGACCTCGTCGCGCCCGCGCGCCTCCGCCCAGACGACAAGCATCAGGACGACGAAGGTGCCGACCTTGAGCCCTCCGGCGGTCGATGCGCTCCCGCCCCCGATCAGCATGAGGGTCTGCGTGACCAGGAGGGTCTCGACGCGGACCTCCCCGTAGTCCATCGCGTTGAAGCCCGCCGTCCGGGGCTGGACCGACGCGAAGAACGCACCGAGCGCGCGGTCGCCGGTCGCCTCAGCACCCAGCGTGCCCGAGTTGGTCCACTCGATGACCGCGATCGCGACGAACCCGATCACGAGCAGCGCGACCGTCCCGCTCAGGGTGATCCGGGAATGCAGCGAGTAGCCGGACCAGCGGCGGCGGCCGACCCGCCGGAGGTCCTGCCAGACCGGGACGCCGAGGCCGCCCGCGATCGTCGCCACGGCGATCGTCAGGAGCATCCACGCGTCGGTGCGGAATCCGACCATGTTGTCGGACCAGAGCGCGAACCCGGCGTTGTTGAAGGCCGACACCGAGTGGAAGAGCCCCCGCCATGCGGCGCCCGCGGGCGAGTACCCGTCGCCCAGCAGCCGCAGGGTGATCGAAAGCCACGCCAGCGCCTCCACCACGACGGTGACGCCCACGGCGACGAGCAGCACCTGGCGGAGCTGGCTCTGATCGCTCTGCTGGCGCTCGACGCCGGTCATGAGGCGGCCCCGAAAGCCGAGCCGCCGCGTCAGCGCGAGGAACGCGAGCGAGGTGCCGGTGAGGATCCCGAGCCCGCCGATCTGGATCAGCCCGAGGATCACCGCCTGCCCGAAGCCGGACCAGTAGGTCGCCGTGTCGACGACGACCAGGCCCGTGACACATGCGGCCGAGACCGACGTGAACAGGGCGGTCATCGGTGGCGCCCCGCTGCCGTCCGCGCTCGCGGCGGGCAGCATCAGCACGAGCGTCCCCACGGTGATCACGAGCAGGAACGCGAGCGCGATCGCCCGCGGGGGGTTGCCTGCGACGCCCCCGCGCAGCCGCAACGGCGAGCGCTCACGGCGGGCCGACGTCCCGAGCCCGCCGCGATCGGTGTTCACCGACGCCCCGGATCCGGCGCGTGGTCGAGTGCGGCGCCCGCCCCGGCGCCGCGTGACCGACCGGCGACGGCGAGCAGATCACTCATCTCGACACCGTCCGTGCGGCATGAACGCGGCGTCTGCACACGGCCATCACCCGGACGGGCGTCTACGGGGAACCGTTGATGTGTCGGTACACCTCCTGGATCACGCCCGCGCCCTCGCCCACGGCCGCGCCCACGCGCTTCATCGAGCCGTGGCGGACGTCCCCCGCCGCGAACACCCCCGGCATCGTGGTTTCGAAGGAGGTCCCGGCGTGGCCGCCGGAGCCGCTCTCTCCCGACATGACGCCGGTGACGACGAATCCCCAGTCGTCCCGCTCGATCTCGGGAGGCAGCCAGTCGGTGTGGGGGTGCGCACCGATCAGGACGAACAGACCGGCCGCGGGCACGGTGACGCGCTCATCACCGTCTCGTCGGCCGAGGACGAGCGTCTCGAGCCGTCCTTCGCCACCTCCACCGACCACCTCCCAACCGAACCGGACGTCGATGTTGGGAGCGGCGCCGATCTGCTGGATCAGGTAGTCGGACATGCTCGAGGCGAGCGACGATCCGCGGACGACGATCGTGACCTGACGCGCGTATCGCGAGAGGTGCATCGCCGCCTGTCCTGCGGAGTTGCCACCCCCGAGGACGTACACGTCCTCGCCCTCGAGCGCCTGCGCTTCCGCGATCGACGCACCGTAGAAGACGCCGGCACCCGTGAGCGACTCGAGTTCCGGGACCCCCAGCCGGCGATAGGAGACACCCATCGCGAGGACGACCGCGTTCGCGTGGACGGTCGTCTCGCCCGGTATCGAGACCGCGAGTGTGGAACCCTCGGAGGCGATCCACGTGGCCTCGCGCATCATGAGCACCGAGGCTCCGAATACCCACGCCTGCTGGTAGGCACGCATGGCGAGCTCGGCTCCGCTCACGCCACGGGAAAAGCCGAGGTAGTTCCGGATCAGGGAGGAGCTCCCGGCCTGACCTCCGATCGCCTCGCGCTCGATGATCAGCGTCTCCAGCCCTTCCGATGCCGCGTACACACCCGCGGCGAGCCCCGCGGGGCCGCCACCGAGGATGACCACGTCGAACGCGGACTTCCGAAGCCTGGTCGTGAATCCGAACGCCTCGGCGATCTCCACGTTCGACGGGTCGACGAGGAACCTTCCGTCGTGGAAGCCGACGACGGGCACAGGACGGTCGCCGACGCCCGCCCGCGCCAGCAGGGCACGCCCCTCCGGCTCGTGCTCATCGAGACCCACGTGCGGGATCGCGTTGCGAGACAGGAGGCTTCGCATCTCGTGCGTCCGCTCGATGTCGGGCCCGACGACGACGACCTCACGGGGTCCGGACGGGCGCATGCGAGCCCACTCGTGGAGGAACTCGGCGATCGTCCGATTGAAGAACTCATCGGGGGAGCGCCACGGCTTGAGCACGTAGTAGTCGATCACCCCGACGGCCATCGCGCGGAGGATCGCGCGTGCGGTCGGCTCGTCGCCCCACGACCCGAACTCGACCAGGAGACCGCGCTTCGCGCGCGGGTAGCGCTGGGCGGCCCGGGCGAGGAACTCGGTCCCGTCGACGCCGGGCATCCACTGATCCGCAAGGACCAGCGCCACCGCGGCGTCGCCCGGATCGAGCGCGTCGAGGAGCCCGAGGGCCTCGTCGGGGTCGGTCGTCGCGACCACGTGGTAGTCGGCACCGCAACGACGGCGAAGCTCGCGCTCCACCCGCCCGAGCGCCTCCTCGTCATCGTCCACCACGAGGATCACCGGCTGGTCGGGCGCGCCCCTCTCGTCGGAGCGGGTCTCGGTGTCGCTCATGCCGTTGCCCGCCACTCCAGCTCGCATACGGGGACCGATTCGGGGAAGCCCTTGAGCGCCCGGTCTTGGCGTTCGCCGAACGCGAAGCCTTTCCCGATCGCGAGGTCCGCGACAACGCTCGACGTCACGATCGTGGCCGGTGCCGCGTCGTCGCACAGGCGCGCGGCGAGCTGCACGGCCGCGCCGAACAGGTCCCCACTCTGCGCGACGGGCTCGCCTGCGCTCAGCCCGATCCGAACCGCCATGGAGGAGTCGGGCTCAGCCGTGTTGTGGGCCTCGAAGCCGCGCTGGATGGCGATCGACGCGGCCAGCGCGTCCTGCACGGACGCGAACGAGGCCATTATCCCGTCGCCGGTGTGCTTGACCTCGAGGCCGTTGTGCTCGTCGAGCGCCGCCCTGACGACGGTGTCGTGGACGCGAAGAAGCGCCATCGCCCCATCGTCGCCGAGGCGCTGGACCATGGCGGTGGATCCCTCGAGGTCGGTGAAGAGGATCAGTCGAAACGCGCTGTCGGGCTGGCGACCGGAGGTCACCGGGTCGTCCATCCGCCCCATGAAGCGCTTCACGTCGTCGGGATCGACGGGGATGATCTCGTTGGCGACGGCTCCGTGCGCGTCTCGATGCACCGCGATCGCCGAGACCGCGTCCGGCGCTTCGACGAGGCAGAACGCCGAGTTGCGGTCATAGTCGAACCAATACGAGAGGAAGCGCACCCCGTGGCGCTCCTGCGCCTCCAGATCTCGCATGTGCGCGGACTCGATGTCGGCGGCGCTCGCTCCCTCGAGGTCATGCCGATCCATGAAGTACGCCATGGCTGTCTTTCGCCGGTGTCCTCTCCGATGCTACTCGCTGGCTTCGCCCCATGAATGCGAACACCCGACGCGCACAACGGCGCTCCGATGGCCGGAGCGTCAGTCGAGCGCGGCGAATGCCTCGGCGTCCCGTGACTGGCCCGCGACGACGAGCAGATCCCCCTCCTTGACCACCGTCTCGGGCGTCGCGTAGGTGAACTTCCCGCCCGGCTCCTTGATGGCCACGATCGTGACGTTGTGCTTGCTGCGGACCTTCGCGTCGGCGAGGGCCTGGTCGAACATGTGCTTGGGGGCGGTCGCCTCGAGCAGGACGAACCCGTCCTCCAGCTCGATGTAGTCGAGGGTGCGCCCGAGCATCGAGTGGGCGACACGGACGCCCATGTCGCGCTCGGGGAACACGACGCGGTCGGCGCCGATGCGGCGGAGGATCTGCCCGTGGTCGTAGGTGATCGCCTTGGCCCAGATGCGCGGCACCTTGAGGTCGACCAGCGAGTAGGTCGTGAGGATGCTCGCCTCCACGTCGGTGCCGATCGCGACGATGGCCGAGCTGAAGTCCGACGCGCCGAGCTGCCGCAGGGCCTCCTGCTCGCGCGCGTCCGCCTGTACGACGCGGGTGACCGACGCCGAACACGCCTGCACGAGCTTCGCGTCGACGTCGACGGCCAGCACGTCCTGTCCCATCCCGACGAGTTCCTCGGCCAGCGGGCGGCCGAAGCGCCCCATGCCGATGACGAGGAAGTCCCTTCGCTTACCCAACGAGCGGCCTCTCTTCCGGGTACGAGTACTGCCGTCCGCGGTCGCGGAACGCGAGCGCGAGCGCCACGGTGACCAGTCCCACGCGGCCGGCGTACATCAGCACGATCACGGCGATCTGACCAGCGGCATCGAGGTCGGGTGTGATGCCGGTCGAAAGGCCGACCGTGGCGAACGCGCTCGTCGCCTCGAACAGCGCGTCCTCGAGGCCGACCGGACCGGAGGCGGTGATCGTCAGCGTGCCGAGCGCGACGACCGCGAGCGCGAGGAAGGCGACCGAGAAGGCGCGCCGCAGCACGGATGAGGGAACTGTCCGGGCGAAGGCGTCCAACTGGTCGCGGCCGCGCGCCTCCGACCAGACGACGAGCATCAGCAGCACGAACGTCCCGACCTTGACGCCGCCGGCCGTCGAGGCGCTGCCGCCGCCGATGAACATGAGCGCGTCCGTGACGAGCAGGGTCTCGACGTCGGCCTGCCCGTAGTCGAAGGTGCTGAACCCCGCCGAGCGGGGCGTCACGGAGGCGAAGAACCCGCCGAGCAGCTTCCCGGGGACGCCGAGGGCGCCCAGCGTGGCGGGGTTGTCCCACTCCGAGATCGTCAACGCCACGAAGCCCGCCGCGAGGAGGACGATCGTGCCGCTGAGTGTCAGCTTCGTGTGGAGCGAGTACTTCGTCCAATGGAGTCGCTCACGTCGGGCGTCGATCCAGACGGGCACGCCGATTCCACCGATGATCGTGGCGATGGCGATCGTCATGAGCATCTGACCGTCGGTCGCGAAGCCCGCCACGCTGTCGGACCAGAGCGCGAAGCCGGCGCCGTTGAAGGCCGAGACCGCGTGGAAGAGCCCTCGCCAGACGGCGGATCCGACCGAGTAGCCGTCGCGGAGAAGGGTCACGGTGATCGACACCCAGGCCGCCGCCTCGACGACGACGGTCACCACCAGCGCGACCGCGAGCACGCGCTTGAGCTGGCCCGCGTCCTGCTGCTGGCGCTCGGCGCTCGCCATGAGGCGCCCGCGAAAGCCGATCTTGCGCGTCAGGGCCAGGAACGCGAGCGAGGTGCCGGTGAGGATGCCGAACCCGCCGACCTGGAAGAGCACCAGGAGCGCGACGTGGCCGAAGCCCGACCAGTACTCGGGGGTGTCCACCACGATCAGGCCGGTGACGCAGACGGCCGAGGTCGACGTGAACAGCGCCGTCAGAAACGGCGCGGAGCCGTCCGCCTGGCTCGCCGCGGGCAGCATGAGGATGAGGGTCCCGATCGCGATCGCGGTGAGGAACCCGACCGCCAGGAGGCGGGCCGGGTTGGTGCTGAGGCTGTCGCCGAGCCGCCGCGGACCCCCGAAGCGCCGGCCGAGCGACCCGAGCCCACTGTGCTCGCCCTCGGCGCTTGGATCGCGGCCGCGATCGTCGCCCGGCCCGCGGGTGCTCATTCGCGCGCGCCCATGGCGCGCCGCAGCGCCTCAGGCGTCGAGGACGAGGGAGGCACCTCCGACGAGGCGCGGCCGGGTCGCGTGGCCGTGGCCGGCGGAGCGGCGCGGCGCATCGTCGTCGATTCCCACCCGCGGCACGCTACCGCGCCCGGGGGGCGTCCGCCTCCTTCGGCCCGCGCCGAGGGGGCGAGCCCGAGAAACGCCGGCATCCGCACGATCGCGTCTGCCAGGCTGTCGCGGTGACGACACCGACGCTCACCCGCGGAACGCTCCAGGTCGGCGAGAAGGAGATCGAACTCGTCGCGCCGGTTCCCCCGACCGGCGCGGAGCCGTTGCTCGCGTCGGCGCTCGAGGTGGTGGTGGCCGCCCCGGGCGGGCGCGGCGTACTGGCCGTCGGGCCCCCGCCCGGACCGGCGGGGTGGATCGTCGCGACGCTCACCGACGTCGCAGACGCGGCTCTGGGCGCGGCCGACGCGGGCGCCCTCACGCTCGTCCTGCGGGACGTGGGCGGCACGGACATGGCCGGGCGCCCGCACGCGGTGGTGATGGGCTTTCGCTCGATCGACCTTCCCGAGCCGACGGTGCTCGCGCTCCGGCGGCTGGTCGCATCCGACGCGCCCGTCGACGACGGCGCACCTCCGCGCGACCTCGCGGCCATCCGGGCCGCGGCACTCCACTAACGCGGCCGTCGCCCCCCGCGGGCCGCGTCGACCCGGCGCCGATCCCGCTTGGTCGGACGGGCGCCGAGCTCGGCCCCCGGCGTCGGCGCGAGACGTCGCTGCTCCGCGCGACGCTCGCGGACGGCGATGCTCTCGGCCGTCTCCTCGTAGAGGCCCACGGCCTCCTTCGCCGGTCCGCGACGGTCGCTGAGGCCGCGGACGACCACGCTCCGCCGGCTCTCGCCGATCGTGACGTCGACGAGGTCGTCGAGGCGGACCTGCGTGGCGGGCTTGGCACGGGCGCCCCCCACGTGCACACGGCCGCCCTTGATTGCGTCCGACGCCAGGCCCCGCGTCTTGAAGAAGCGGGCCGCCCACAGCCACTTGTCCAGGCGGACTCGGTCGCCGTCCATGGCCGGGACTATCGCGCCCCGATCACTCCTTGACCAGGAGCGCCGTGACGTCGCGGCCAGCGGCGCCGTCGGCGAGCGAGACCACCCGCCACCCGTCCTCGGCCCTCGCGTTGACCGCTTTGGCGAGCGCCGCGTGATCGGCCGCCGAGACCGCCGCGTACTCCGGCGGCGCCGAGGAGTCGTCGTCCTCGTAGCGGGCCTTGAGCTTCGTGACGGGGCGGATCACCAGGAAGAACACCACCGCGGCGATGATCAGGAACGCGACGACGGCGTTGATGAACTGGCCGTAGCGGAACACGCTGTCGTTGATCGTGAAGGTGAGGTCGGCGAAGTCCGGCTGCCCGCCGATGGCGGCGATCAGGGGTGTGATGAGGTCCTCGACGAACGAGGTCACGACCGCCGCGAACGCGACGGCGATGACGACCGCCACCGCGAGCGCGACGACATCGCCCTTGAGCACGAAGTCCCTGAAGTCCTTGAGCACGCCGGGAGACTTCCGGATCGATGGGACCGGTGTCAAGCGGCGCCCGCGAGTGTGATCGGAGAGGACCCCCCAACCCGGCGCGGGGTCGCGGTCCCGACATCCGCCCGAGTGGCTCGTCGGCCATCATCCCCCTCGCCGATTCCCGGACCTCCGAGCAATGCCGCGCGGCCCCGTTCGGCAGCGCCGGCGGCGCCGCTGCGGTCGAACCTTGGGGCGGGGGCAATCCGAGTTCGGCGGGTCTCGCCACACGCACTCCTGCCCCCGCAGCCGGCGCCCCTGGCCAAGCGGCTCCCCGTCTGCGCTCCTCTCCGGCACGCGGGCCGAAGCGCTGCCGGACTGGCCTTGCCGCTCCGGCGGCGTGTCAGGCCTCGCCCCGTGACCCGCGCGGCCGGAATGCACCGCCCACCACACCGTCCGACGACCGGACCCGGCAGCACCACACTCGAGCGGATCGGAGTGCTCGGATGTCGAGCGGCTGCCGCACCCTCGGATCTCAGCTCCGAGGACCACCTGCTACGGGCCGACGCAGTCCCAATCCTCCGCGACGAGGGCGTGCCTGAGGGCGAGACGAATCGCTCGCAGGTCGGACCGAACCCTCTCGCCGTTTCCCTCGGCCCCGAGTGCGGCGGCGACGCCCCGCTCGAGCTCGGCCAGGGCGGGCAGCGCCTCCGCGAGCGCCTCCGCCCCGTCGCCGGTCACGCGGATCACCCGCCGCCGCCGATCGGTGATGCTCTCCGAGCGCTCGACGAGGCCCCGCTGCTCCAGTTGTTGCAACACCGTCGTCGCATGAGCTGAACTGATGCTGAGCGCGCGCGTCAGGTCCGTGGCATGCGTCGGGCTGGGTTCGCGGGCCTGGATGACGCGCAGCACGTTGAACTGGTGCAGGTTGAGACCGGACCGTCGGCGGACCGTTCGCTCGAGCACCTGCCAGAGCTCAGCGCCGGCCATCAGAAGCTCTGTCGCCGTGCCGGGCCGAGGACCGTCGCCCGAGGATCGATCACGGGGGGGCTTGCGGCGCTGATTCACCACCAATAGCGTAGCCGACAATTTAGTCAATATGCGAACGAATATCGTGAGGAGTGCGAGATGCCGCTCGTCGACAAGGTCGTCCTGATCACCGGAGGGAGCAAGGGGCTGGGCCGCGTGACCGCCCTTCACTTCGCGCGAGAGGGGGCGCATGTGGTGATCACGGGACGCAACCAGGACGCGCTCGACGAGGTGGTCTCGTCGGCGGCCGACGAGGGTCTCGAACTCGGCGCGATCGCGGGCGACGTCTCCGTCGAGCACGACTGCCGACAGACCGTCCAGCGGACGCTCGCCGAACACGGGCGCATCGACGTGCTCTTCAACAACGCCGGCGTCCTCTACGCCGGGACCACTTGGGAGACGTCCCCCGACGTGTGGGACCACACGATGGCGGTGAACGTCCGAGGGACGTGGCTCATGTCGCGGGAGGTCATCCCCCACATGCTCGAGCGGGGCTCCGGCGCGATCATCAACAACAGCTCGGTGCTCGGACTCAAGGCCTGCCCGGGCGCCGCCGCCTACAACACGAGCAAGGGCGCCGTCTCACAGCTCACCCGCTCGATGGCGCTGGAGTTGGCGGGAACCGGTGTGCGGGTCAACGCCATCTGTCCGGGCACGATCGTCACACCGATGGTCGCGGACATCTTCGCCGCCGCACCGGACCCCGCGGCCGCCGAGGCCTTCTTCCTGGCGCAGCATCCGATCGGGCGGTTCGGAACCGAGGAGGAGGTCGCCCGCGCCTGCATGCTCCTGGCAGAGGACGGCTTGGACTTCATGACCGGATCGATGCTCTCGATCGACGGTGGCTGGGGCGCACGCTGAGTCATCGGGGGCGGCGCGCGCGGCGCCCCCGCCGATTCCGACAGCTCCCTGCAGATCGACAGTCGGGACGGTCGGATTCGAACCGACGACCCCCGCCACCCAAAGGCGGTGCGCTACCAGGCTGCGCTACGTCCCGCGACGCGGCGGCGGTCCGCCCGTCCGGAACGAGTGTATCGCCGCCGCGCGAGCCGGCCGCCACCGCACGAGTCGCGCGGCCGTCGGGTGCGGCGCCCCCGCCCCGGAGGAGGCCCGGTGTTGGCGTTCCGCGGCGCTCGCGCGATGATGGCCACCGACCGCAACCGCGAGAGGCCCGACCACGGAGACTGCGGATGCCGCGCGTGGATGAACGGACGGTCCTGATCGTCGGCGCCGGTCCGACCGGCCTCACGCTCGCCATCGAGCTCGCCCGGCGGGGCATCATCCCCCGGCTCGTGGACCGCGCCCCCGGCCCGTCCGCATTCGTCAAGGCGTCCGAGCTGCAGCCCCGGACCCTCGAGATCCTGGAGGACATCGGCCTCGTCGACCGGGCCATGGCGATGGGCACACCGATCCGCCGCCTCGAGCTCCGGGCGGAGGGCCGTTCGCTCATGGACGTCGACTTCGGGCACCTGGACGCGCCATACCCGATGAAGCTGGGCCTTGGCCAGGTCCGCACCGAGCACATCCTGAGCGACGAGCTCTGGCGCCTCGGGGGTGGCATCGAGCGAGAGACCCGCCTCGTCGGGCTGGAGGAGACCGACGCCGGCGTCCTCGCCGAGCTGATCGAGCCCGACGGAGTCGCCCGACGGGCCGAGTTCGCCTACGTCGTCGGCTGCGACGGCGCGCGGAGCACCGTGCGCGGCCTCCTCGGCCTCGCGCTCGAGGGCGAGACCTTTCCGGAGGAGTGGATCCTCGGGGACGTGCGGATCGAGTGGGACATGCCCCGCGACGTCCAGGTCGCCTTCATGACCGGGGCCGGCGACGAGGGCACGATCACCTGCCAGCCGCTCCCGGGCGAGCGGTACCAGGTCGCCGCGCCGCGCACGATCCCCCCCGGCGCGCCGGAGTCCTCCGACCGGCCCACGGTGCCCGAGCTGCAGGACCGGTTCGACCGCGTCGCGGATCTGCCGGGGCGCATCCACGACCCCGTCTGGCTGACGAGCTACCGGGTCCACCAGCGCACCGCCGCGTCGCTCGTCATCGGTCGCGTCATCCTGGCCGGCGACGCCGGTCACCTCTCGAGCCCGGTCGGCGGCGTCGGCATGAACACGGGCATCCAGGACGCCTACAACCTGGGGTGGAAGCTCGCGCTCGCCATCGAGGGGGCGGCGGCGGCGGGCCTCGTCGCCAGCTACGAGGCCGAGCGCAAGGAGGCGGCCGCGCGCACCCTGGCGTTCTCCGCCCGAGGGCACCGGATCCAGACCATGGACGGCGCGGTTCGCAAGGGGCTTCGCAACCACGCGATGCGACTGCTGTCCCGGATCGACGCCCCCGGTGACGCGAACTTCCGGGAGCAGTCGCAGACCAGCCTGGGGTACCGCGAGAGCCCGATCGTCGACGAGGACCACGGCGTCCTGTCGGTCGTTCACCGGGGTCCACGGGCGGGAGATCGGGTCCCGGACGCGCACCCGGTCCGCACGGACGGGGGACCGGACCGGCGCCTGTTCCAGCTGCTTCGGGGGACGGGCTTCGATGTGCTGGTGATCCCGCCGAAGGATCCGGACCCGGGCGCCCTCGAGCGGCTCCGGGCGGTCGGCGCGGCGGTCGGACGGCGGTCACGTCTTCGCGGATACGTCGTCGACGGCCCGCGCGTCGAGGGGCTCGAACGGATCGCCGATCCGACCGGCGCGCTTCGCGCGCGACTCGGCGCGCGCGGGGAGGCGATGTTCGTCGTCCGCCCGGACGGATACATCGGCATGCGCGCACATCGGGCCGACCCGACGTCGCTGACCGACCACCTGGCCGGGATCCTCCGCTGACCCGTCCCGCGACGATCCGGCCGTTCACGACCGGGGTCCTCTGCGCGCTCGAGGAGGAGCACGTGCACCTGCGGCGGCATCTCGTGGGCGCGGCCACCACGCGCGACGCCGGGATGCGATTCGACACCGGGGTGCTCGACGGGCACCGCGTCGTGCTCGCCGAGTCCGGCATGGGCAAGGTCAACGCGGCGATGGTGGCGACGGTGCTCGTCGAGCGGTTCGGCGCGGGCGCCCTCCTCCTGGCCGGCGTCGCCGGGGGGCTGGACCCGCGCCTTCGGGTCGGCGACGTCGTGGTCGCCGACCGCACCGTCCAACACGATGCGGGCACGGTCATCGACACCGTCCACACCACCTACCAGCCCGGCCACCTGCCGTTCTTCAACCCCACCGACCGCCTGGGGCACGCGGTCCCGAGCGAGCTCGAGTCCAGGGTCAGAGCCCGCCTCGCCGGCCTTCGCCTCCCGCCCCTGTCCGACCGGGCCGGTGGCTCCGGCGACCCGCCGCGGGTCGTGCTCGGCACGATCCTGACCGGGGACCGCTATGTCGGTTGCGAGGACACCCGCGAGCGGCTGCACACCGAGCTCGGCGGCGTCGCGGTCGAGATGGAGGGCGCGGCGATGGCGCAGGTCGCCGAGAGCTACCGGGTGCCGTGGCTGATCGTCCGGGCGCTGAGCGATCTCGCCGGGCGGTCGGCGGCCTTCGACTTCGCGACCTTCGCCGACGAGGCGGCGGTCCGCGGTGCGCTCGTGCTTCGCCGCCTGCTCCCGGCGCTCGAGGCCTGAGCGGCGGCGGCTACCCGCCGAGCGTGTTCCCCTCCGGAAACCGGGTCGTGTCGTCGATCCGGGCACCGGCCACGGAGGCACCCGCCAGCTCCGCGCCGGAGAGGTCGGCGCCACGGAGATCCGCGCCGCCCAGCACCACACGGGTCAGGTTGGCCCCCGTGAGGTCGGCGCCGGAGAGATCGGCGTCCGCGAGGTTCGCGTCGGAGAGGTCGGCGCCGGACAGGTCCGCGTCGGAGAGGTCGCGCCCGCGCAGGTCGGTGCCGGCGATCCGCGCACCCGACAGATCGGCGCCCGACAGGTCGACGCTCGCGAGGTCCGCGCCCTCGAGCTCCGCACCCGCCAGCGCGTCCGCCCCGATCGCGGCACCCTCGAGCACCGCGCCCGTGAGGATCGTGCCGTCGAGCGTCGCCCCGGACAGATCGGCCCGCGTCAGGTCTGCCCGCGTCAGATCGGCCCGGGAGAGGTTCGCGCGGACGAGTCTCGCCCCGGTCAGGTCGGCACCGACCATGGCCGCGCCGGTGAGGTCCGCGCCCTGGAGATCGGCACCGGCGGCGGCGGCCTCGGTCAGGTCCGCCTCCGCGAGCTGCGCTTCCGAGAGGTCCACGTCGGTCAGGTCGGCCTCCGGGAGCTGGGCGCCGCGGGCGAACAGCCCCGACAGCGGCTCGCCGGCAAGACGGATGCCGCGAAGGTCGCCGCCCGCCCCGAGGCGGAGGGCCACCAGCTCACGCTGGGTGGTCTCCGCACGCTCGTCGGCGCGCGCCTGCTGCCAGCCGGCCACGGCGAGCACCGATCCCGCGACGAGCGCGGCGGCGATCAGGGCCGCACCGATCCCGACGCCCGCGCCGCCGGTGCTGCGAGCCGACCAGAACAAGCCGCCACCCGCGACGAGCACGGCGCCGATCCCCGCCGAGATCCACACCGGCGCCGCCGGCGCACCGAGTCCGCCCGCCACCACCGCGGCCACGCCCATCGAGACGAGCACGAGGGCCGCGCGCATTCGCAGGCGCGGAGCGACGGCGGCGCGGCGCAGACCACGCCGGCCGGGCGGGCGAGGGGGACGAGCCCGTCGCGTGCGCTCCGCCCGGCCCGCCGGCACATTCGCCGCCCTCTCGGCCCCAGCCGTGCGACGTGCATCGGCCTTGGCGGCGCGCGCGGCGGCACGTCGCTCGGCCTTCTCGGTGCGGGCTGCAGCACGCGCCTCGGCCGCGCGCGCCCGCTCCGGGTCGGCGGCGGCGCGCTCCCGTGCCTTCTCGGCACGCGCGGCGGCACGTCGCTCGGCCTTCTCGGCGCGCGCCGCGGAACGCTCCTCGGCCTTCGCCGCCCGGGCCGCGCGCCGCGCCTCGCTCGCCCGCGCCGCGTCCGGGTCCGCCTCCGCACGTGCCCGCGCCTTCGCGGCACGCGCCGCCGCCCGCTCGGCGGCCCTCGCCTCGCGCCGGGCGCGGCGAGCCGCGGCGCGCTCCGCGCGCGTCGTCGGACCCGCAGCCTCGGCCGCACCGGCGGCCGAGGTCCCGTCAGGCGGCTTCGGCGCGGGCTCCGTCGAGGGCCTCGTCGATCCGCTGCTCGACGACGACGCGTTGCTCACCCCAGGTGACAGCGAGCTCCTCCGCCAGGTTGGATCGGGCGCTTCCCAGAACCGACGCCTCGTTGTAGCTGATCCGCCCGGAGCGGTCGAGGTCCGCGAGATCGCGGACGCACGCCGCCGCCTCCCGCGGGTCACCCGTCTTGAGCCTCGACTGGCACTTGGCGACGCGCTGGCTCCAGGTGGCCCCGATGCGCTCGGCCGGCATGCGGAGCACCTGCATCACCTCCTCGGCCTCGTCCGGGAGCATCGCCGGGCGAAGCGCGATGGAGCCTTCCTCCGGCATGGGCACGGCCACGGTCATCCCCCGCGATGGGAACTC
Organism: Miltoncostaeaceae bacterium; assembly: GCA_963698665.1. Classification (GTDB taxonomy): domain Bacteria; phylum Actinomycetota; class Thermoleophilia; order Miltoncostaeales; family Miltoncostaeaceae; genus CALNYH01. The sequence continues at coordinate 190,773 of CAVORO010000001.1, forward strand.
GACCACCACGAACTCCTGCGTGCGATCGCCGACCTGACGCGATTCACGGCGTTGGACCACCCCGACGCCGTGGGTCAGATAGACGACCGTGTCCCCTACGTCGAACACGGCGTCCTCCTCGCCCGCTCCGCGGACGCCCCCGATGGGCGTCGACGCGACGCCCTGACATTATAGCGCGATCACGAACGCTCGTTCGACACATCCCGACCCCGCGTCGCGATCCGATATCGAGCCTCGGTGATCGACACGCCCAGGGCGACCCGCCGTCGCTCCGCCCCGTCGAGTCGCCAGCCGAAGCGGACATAGACCTCGCGCGGGCGGGTCGTTGTCCCGAGCCGTCCAGAGGACCGCCTCCGACATGCCGGAGGACGCCATGCGAACGAGCGCGGCACGCATGAGCGACCGCCCCGCGCCCTCGCCCCACCGCGCGGGCGTCACGTAGAGCAGGTCGATCAGGCCGACCCGCCTGGGATCGACGTCGCCGTCGACGGCCGGCCCGCCCACGACGAACCCGACGACCCCGGCGTCGTCCTCCGCCACGAGCGCGATCGACCCCTGGGCGGCGGCGGACACCGCCCCGGCGAGCCGTCCGGGGGACATCGCGAACCCGGCCAGACGTCCCGGTGGGAGGAAGTGCCCCCAGGCCGCCCGCGCCGCCCGCGCGAAGACCTCACCCATCGCGGCGACGTCGTCCCCTCGCGCCGGCCGGATCCGCACCGCCGGGCGTTCGGATCGCCCCCGGCGCCGCACGCATCCACGCGCTCGAGCGTACGGGAGCGACCCGAGGTCCGACGACCCGTGGACGGCCCGCCCGACCGTCCTGGGCGGTACGCGTTGCTGACAAACTGTTGTGTGACAAATTGTCTTGTCGAACGATGTCTCCGCACCGCCGCCCTCCCCGCCTGCGACCGGTCGGTGACGGCCGCCACGCGTCCTGGCTGGAGCTGTTCTTCGACCTCGTCTTCGTCGCGTCGGTCGCGGCGGTGGCGGGCCGGCTGCACAGCGAGGTCGAGGGCGTCGAGGACGTTCCGGTCGAGGCCCTCGGCCGGGCGCTCGCGCTGTTCGCGGTCATCTGGTGGGCATGGATGACCTTCACGTGGTTCGCCGCCGCATTCGACCCGACGACGTGCCGATGCGCGTCGCATCGCTCGCGGCGATGCTCGCGGTCGGCGCCATGGCCGCGTCGATCGCAACGGTCGGCGAGGACGGTGACGCGCTCTCTTCGCCGGCGCGTACGCGGTGTTCCACCTGATCGTGATCGGCCTCTCTCTCCGCTCGCGGGCGGCCGACCCGGCGGCCCGGCGATACTGCACGACCTACGCCGTCGGCAACACCGTGGGTGCGCTCCTGTGGATCGTCTCCGTGCCCACGCCGGAGCCCGGGCGCCACTGGTTGTGGGCCGCCTCGGCGATCCCCTTCCTTGCGACGCCGGTGATCGCCGCCCGCCGGATCGACGTCCCCTTCTACGATCCCGAGCACGTGCCGAAGCGGTACGGGCTGTTCACGATCATCGTCCTCGGCGAGTCGGTCGTCGTCGGCGCCGATCCGCTCGCGGACAACGGGATCGACCCCACGACCGGAGCCACGGCGGCGCTCGGCTTCGTCGTCGTGGCGGCGGTGTGGTGGACCTACTTCGGCTTCATGCCGGCGAGCCTTCTGACCGGCGACGGGGGCCGCCTGACGACCGGCTTCGTACGGGGCGACGGCCACCCCGCCGTGTTCGCGGGCGTCGCCATCGCCGCGGTGGGGATCGAGTTCGGAATCGAGGAGGCCGCAGAGGGCCACGCGGGGAGCACCGCCGCCCTCCGGGCGACGCGCTGCGGTGGGGTCCTGCTCTTCGTTGCCGCCACGACGCTGATCCGCCTCGGCGATCGGCCACGCGTCGACTCGGGCATCGCCTCGCAGCTGGTGCTGATCGGCGTGCTCGCCGTCCTCTGGCCCGCCGCGGGCGGCATGGACCCGAGCTTTCTCGTCGGCCTCGTCGGCCTGGCCACGGCGCTTGCCGTCGGCGCGGGGCTCGCGCGCGGGGCCAGGGCCAGGCGGGAGGCAGCGACCACGTAGCGTTCGCTCATGCCCGGCGCCCCGCTGCTCCACGTCCGCGACGCCCGCGTGTGGCGGATCGACGGACGCGGCGGGCGGGTCCCGCTGCTCGCCGGCGTCGACCTCGACGTCGAGGCCTCGGAGCATTGGGCCGTGCTCGGCCCCAACGGCGCGGGCAAGTCCACCCTGCTGGCGCTCGTGGCGGCGGCGGCGCATCCGAGCGCGGGCGTCGTGGAGGTCCTCGGGCGACGCCTCGGCGACATGGACGCGCGTGCGCTCAGGGCGCTGATCGGGACCGTGCCGGACCTGCCGGCCGAACGGTTCGGAACGCGGCTGAGCGTCCGCGAGGTCGTGCTCGGCGGACACGAGGGGCGCATCGTGCCGAGCGGGCGCGCCCACCCCGCACCGGTCGTCGCGCGCGCGACGACGCTGATGGGCGAGGTGGGGCTGGAGCATCTCGCCGGGCGCGCGTTCGCCACCTGCTCGCGCGGGGAGCGCCAGCGGGCGCTCCTGGCCAGGGCGCTCATGCCACGACCGCGACTGCTGGTGCTCGACGAGGCCGCCGCGGGGCTCGACCTTCCGGGCCGGGAGGCGCTGATCGCGAGACTCGAGCGGCTTGCGGCGAGCGAGCCCGCCCTGGCGAGCGTGTCGGTGGCGCACCACCTCGAAGAGCTCCCGGCCAGCACCACCCATGCGCTCCTCATGCGCGAGGGCCGGGTCGTCGCGAGCGGCCCGGTGGCGAAGACGCTGACCGCCCCGGCGCTCGGGCGGTGCTTCGGGATGGACGTCGCCGTGGAGCGGGTGGGCGGCCGGTTCACCGCTCGTGCGGCGAGGGCCTGACGACCCGGGGCGGGTCAGGCGTCGGAGGACACCCGCGCCGAGAGCGGCATTCGCTCCCCACGCACCTCGAGCGTCCCGCCGAGGATCTCCCACTCGCGCCCCAGCCGCGCCAGCGACAGCGAGGCGACGCCCCGTCCGGTCGGCCCGGAAAGCGGAACGACGACGTTGGCCTGGCCGTGGCCCGGCCCGAGCGCATCGCCGCCGGGCTTGCCGACGATGATCGGCGCGCCGAGGGCGGACACCACGGCGGGATGGTCGCGGAGCCAGGCGCCGATCTGATCGCGGTCGCCGGCGCCGCGGTTGCGCCATCCGCGGATCAACGTCACGACCGCCGCGATCAGGAACCCGTACGCCACGACGCCGCCGACGATCGACAGCGTCTCCTGCGACCCGCCGACGCGCCGCACGACGAACGCCACGATCGCGAACGCGCCGAACGCGAGTGCCCCGATCACGAGCAGCCGGCGCTGGGTCCCGGGCGCGAAGGTCACGTCGCCGCCCAGATCTCCGCAAGCCGGCCGAGCGTCGCCCGGTACCGGGTCAGGGCCTCCTCGCGCCCCACGAGCGCGAGGCTCTCGTAGATCCCGGTCGAGACCGTCTGCCCCGTGATCGCGATCCGCTGCGGCTCCAGGAAGTCACGCGCCGCCTCGCCCATGATGTGCAGCTGATCCTGGAGGGCGTCCTTGACGGCCTCCTGGGTGAACTCGGGCAGCGCCTCGAGCCGGCCGAGGCCGCCGCCGATGACCTGGATCGAGTGCTTGACGTCGGCGCTGAGCACCGCCCACGCGTCGTCGTCGATCTCGAGTGGCCGGAACAGCCAGCCCGCGAGGCCCTCGTACTCGTCCAGCCGCGTCAGCTTGCGCTTGACCGAAGGCGCCGTACGGCGTACGAGCGCCTCGGCCTCCGGCCCGCGGGCGTCGAGCCAACCGGTGCGGGCCAGGTACGCGACCAGGACGTCCGCGAACTCCTCGTCGCCGAGCAGTCGCAGGTGGCGACCGTTCATCTTGTCGAGCTTGGTCACGTCGAACACGGCCGGGCTCTTGGAGACCCGTCCGATCGAGAACTTCTCGACCAGCTCGTCGACGGTGAAGATCGTGGTCTTGTCGTCGAAGCTCCAGCCGAGGAGCGCCAGCGCGTTCACCACCGCCCGCGGCAGGTAGCCGGCCTCCTCGAGGTCCTCGACCGAGTCCGCTCCGTGGCGCTTGGAGAGGCGCTTCTTGTCGGGTCCGAGGATCAGCGGCATGTGGGCGTAGACGGGCGGATCGCCGCCGAGCGCCCGCATCAGCATCATCTGCTTGGGCGTGTTCGAGACGTGGTCCTCGCCGCGCAGCACGTGGGTGATGCCCATCGCCAGGTCGTCGACCGCCGCGGCCAGGTTGTAGGTGGGGCTGCCGTCGCTGCGCGCCACGACGAAGTCCTCGATCGATCCGTGGTCGAACCGGACGTCACCGCGAACCATGTCGTCGACGATCGTCTCGCCGGGGACGTCGACCGCGAACCGCCACACCGGCCGACGCCCCGCGGCCCGGAGGCGCTCGATCTCCTCGGGGTCCCGGTCGCGCCGCCCGCGCACGACGGGCGCGCGTCGATCGGCGCGTGCCGCGGCGCGCATCGCGTCGAGCTCGTCCTCGGACTCCCACGCGGCGTAGACCGCGCCCGCCGCCTTCAGGCGCTCGACGGCGTCCCGGTAGACCTCGTCGCGCTCGGACTGGCGGAACGGACCCTCGTCGTGGTCGAGGCCGAGCCACGCGAGCGCCCGGAGGATCTCGGCCTCGCTCTCGGGGGTCGAGCGCGCGCGATCGGTGTCCTCGAGCCGGAGGACGAAGACCCCGCCGGTGTGGCGGGCGATCAACCAGTTGAACAGCGCCGCGCGGGCGCCGCCCACGTGCAGGCGCCCGGTCGGGCTGGGCGCGAAACGAACGCGCGCGGGCTCGGTGATCTCTCGACGCTCCCTGGCCACCGGCCAAGGATATGACACATGCCGCCGCGGGGGGGCGAGACAAGTCCGCAGGCGTCGGATGCGTACGATGGCCGAGTGCGGATCGGAGCCCATGTCTCGAGCTCGGGCGGGATCTCGAACGCGATCGGCCGCGGCGCCGCCATCGGGTGCGAGAGCCTGCAGGTGTTCACCCACAACCCCCGGACGTGGCGCCCGATCCGCCACTCCGACGAGGAGATCGCGGCCTTCCGGGCGGGCGCCGCCGAGTCGGGCATCGCCCCGATCGTGAGCCACGGGCTCTATCTGATCAATCTGGGCGCACCCGACCGCGAGGTTCCGACCGGGCCCCCCGGAAAGCCGGCGAAGGGGACGCGGAACATCCATCGCGCCTCCATCGAGAGCCTCGTCCAGCACCTGGAGATCGGCGAGCGCCTCGGCCTGATGGGCGTCGTCCTCCATGTCGGGTCCTCGAAGGGCTCGACCGAGGACGAGGCGATCGCGCGCATCGCCGCGGGCATCGACGAGGCATTGGACGCCGCGCCGGGGACCTGCGCGGTGCTGCTCGAGAACACGGCCGGCGCCGGGCGACACGATCGGGCGGACCTTCGGCCAGCTCGCCGCGGTGGACGCGGGCGTCGGCGACCGCACGCGGGTCGGGCTTCTGCCTTGACACCCAGCACCTGTTCGCCTCGGGCTTCCCGGTCCACGAGCCGGGCGGGATCGACCGGGTCCTCGACGAGTTCGACCGGACCCTCGGCATCGATCGGCTCCGATGCCTCCATCTCAACGACTCGAAGACCGGGTTCGGGTCGAACCGCGACCGCCACGAGAACCTCGGCGACGGCCTGATCGGGCCGGAGGGGATGCGCTCGATCCTCGGCTGCCCGGCGCTGCAGGACCTGCCGGTCGTGCTCGAGGTGCCCGGGATCGAGGGTGACGGTCCCGATGTCGAGAACATCGCGCGCGCCCACCGCTTCCACGAGGAGGGTGTGGCCGCACGCCGATGACGGGCCGGCCGGCGCGCGAGCGCCGGCCATCGCACGTCGATCTCGGCTACGCGCTCGTCGCGGTCGCCGTGCCGGCGGTGCCGGCCTCGCCATCGGCCAGATGGCGGATCAGGTCGCTCACGTCCGCGAGCTCCTGCTCCAGGTCGCGCCGATGCTCTTCGAGCCGGCGCAGCCAGGTGGCCCTGTCGGGCACGCGACCGCGCATTCGCGCGCCGGCCGTGCCCACAGTGTGTCCCGTGTCTCATTCGTTCACCCCCTCTCCCTTCTCGTATTCCTCGAGCACCCGCGCCACGCGGGCGCGGGCCTCGACCAGGGCCTCGATCCAGCGGTCGAGCAGCGCCCGGCCGGAGTCGGTGAGCCAGTAGACCCGCTTCGCGGGCCCCGGCGCGTCGTCGTCCCAGCGCGAGCCGACGACGCCGTCGTCCTCGAGCGCCCGGAGCATGCGATACAGGTTGCCGAGGTCGACCCGGCGGTCCCCCACCCAATCCGGAAGCAGCTCGAGCAGCTCGTAGCCGTGGCGCGGCCGCTCGCGCAGCAGCATCAGCAGCACCGGCTCGCCGAACCGCTCGACCCGGGCCTCGACGTGCCAGCCACCCTCGGCATCGCGCCAGCGCGTCCTCGGCCCACGCCCCCTGCGTCCGCGCGGGCCGCGCGGATGACCGCCGCGCGTCATGGTCCGGCCCCGGCGTCGGCCCGACCGCGTCCGATCGCTCGAGGGGTCGCCGTCTGGTGTCCTCATGCTCGTGACTATATGTGTTTGACATATGTAGGTCAAACGGCGCGCGCCGGTTCCGGGCGCTACGGTCGCCGTGTGCGCATCGCACCAGCACTCGCCGCGACGCTCGCCCTCGCGGTCGCCGGCACGGCCACGGGCGCCGACGACTTCCGCGTCACCACCCCGCGAGAGAACGTCCCCGTCATCTTCGGCACACCCAAGGTCGAGCTTCGGGTCCCGGCGGACGCGGCCTTCGTGGCGACGCTGAACGGCACACCGATCGGCATGCGCTTCAGCCGCGACGGCGACCGCGCGGTCGCCCGGGTCGACCGGCGCGCCGGGCTGCGTCTCGGGCGGAACACGCTCGTCGCCGAGGCGACCGTCGCGGGTCGAGCGCCCCGCCGGACCACGCGCCGCTTCTACGGCGTGCGCCGCGACCCGACGATGGTCACGATCGGGGCCCCGCGCGCCGGAACGGTCACCGGCCGCGGGCCGCTGCGCTTCGTGGTCCGCACGGGGACGCCGGCGCTGATCCTGCGGGCCTGGCTCAACCACCGCGAGGTGACCGGACGCCTCTCGGCGGCGCGGCCGGCGGCGACGCCGAATCAGGTGGTCAGGCGGGCGACGCTGCCGGCGACCCTCCTGCGCCCCGGCGGCAACGTGCTCAAGGTCCGCGCCATCGGGCAACGCGGGCGATACGAGACGGAGTTCCGCCCCTTCAAGGTCCTTCCCGGCTGACCGCGGGTCCGGCGAGCCCGGCGGTCCCTGGTACCGTGCGGTCCGCGACGATGTCGCGTGCGCGGGAGTAGCTCAGTTGGCTAGAGCGCCAGCCTTCCAAGCTGGATGTCGCGGGTTCGAATCCCGTCTCCCGCTTGCCGGTCACCACGGTCGAGGTGGCCGACCGCCTCCGATGAGCGGCGCCGCACACGACCGACCGCGGGCGCTCGTCCCCGGTGAATCCCTGGGGCCGTTCCTGGCGGCCGCGGTGACCGTCGGCGCCCTCGGCGCGTTGATCGGGCTGCTCTCGAGCGGCGCCCGACCCGTCCTGCTGGTGCTGGTCGCGATCTCGCCCACGCCGTTCGGCGCCTGGCTCGTCTGGCGGGAGCACGGACGCTTCGGCGTGGCCCGGCTCTTTCGCCGCGTCCTCCGGTGGCGCTTCTCCCCGGCGTACTACGCGATCGCGCTGCTCCTGGCGCCCGCGGTCACGCTGAGCGCCCAGTCGATCGCGGTCCTGAGCGGGCACGAGGGGCCGGACGACTGGATCCTCAGCCCGACGGCGGCGCTGTCTCCCGAGTTGCTCGTCCTGATCCCCGGCGTCGTCCTGACCGAGATCGGCTGGCGCGGGTTCGCGCTCCCCGCGGCGATGCTCCGCCTGGGCAGCGTGGTCGGCGCGCTCGTGATCGGCGTCGCGGAGGGGGTCTGGAATCTGGGGCTCGTGGGGCTCGGCGCGGATGCCCCCCACTCGGCGCGCTCGCCGTGGTCGGGAGCGCCCTCGCCTGGAGCCCGATCTGGGCGTTCCTGACCCAGCGAACCAACGGCAGCCTCCTGGCGACGATCCTCTTCCATCTCTCGCTCCTGTACTGGGCGGACGTCGTCCCCGGAGACGCCGTGGCCGCGGCGGTCGCGCTGGCGCTCTACGGGGTCGCCGCGGTCTGGGCGTCGACTCGGCTGCCGAGTCCCCGCGCCCGCCCGCCGCGACCGCCCGCGCTTCGCGTGCCGGGGCTCCAGGGCGGCCGTGCTCGCCGGCCGGCATGGCGGCGCCCCCCGCGCTGACGCGGACGCGGCGACCCACCCGGGACCCCCGGTCGGCGAGCATCCCACCGGCACGACACGCGACGGACGGCGCCCACCCACGCTCGCACGGCCGATCCGAGGGCACGGCCGCCGAGGGTTCGGGTCGCTCCATGCCGGGCTGGGTCGCGGACCTCGGCCGCGGCTTCGGGGGTCCTCGGTTCGCCTGGCCGGTGGCGGCGAGGACGGCGACGGGAGGGCACGCTCGGCCGGCCGAGCGCGGTGGCGGCCCTCGTCGGTACGATCGTCGGGAGACGCGAGGAGGGCACGGTGGGGACCGGCGGAACGACCATCGATCGCGTGCCCACGGACACCGGTCCCGGGCGCCCGGAGTCGCCGACACCGGCGGTGGCGGCGCCCCTCGGCGCCGCGGTCGCGGTCGCCGCCGTCGCCGCGCAGTTCCTCGAGGCCGCATTCGACGTCCTCCCCAACGACCCCCTGACCGGGACCGTGACCCTCGGCAGGCTGCTCCTCGTGGTCGGCCTCGTCGGCGTCGTCGTCGCGGGCGCCCGGCTGCACGACTTCCGGACGGGACTCGACATCCCCATCGCCCTGCTCCTCGTGGCCGCGGCCGCCACCACCGCCCGCGGGGGATGGGACGGGGCACCGCTCCGGTTCCTCGTCACGGTGCTGGCCACCTACTACCTGGTCGTCGCGACGCTCCGAGTCGTGCCGGCATCCCGTCTGGCGCTCGCGCTCGTCGCCCTGGCGTCGGTCGCCGGAGTCGCGGCCACCGGCATCGGCCAGGTCGCCGAGGGGGACTTCACCGGCTTCTATCGCGACGGGCTCGAGCCCATCACGAGCACGATCGAGCGTCCGGACCTGCAGGTCCGCGCGACGGGGACGTTCGTGAACCCGAACCTGCTGGCGGCCTTCATCGCGCTGACGCTGCCGATCGGCGCCCTCGCCGTACGGCGCATGCGTGATCCGGGGCTGCGCTGGGGCGCCGCGGCGCTCGGCGCGCTGTCGCTCGTGGGGCTCCTCCTGACGTTCTCTCGCGGCGCCGTGATCGCGGTCCTGGTCGGTGCGCTCGTACTCATCCTGGTGATGCCGCAGCTTCGCGCGGCCCGGCGGCCGGCGGTCTGGGCGGCGGGCGGCTTCGCCGTGGTCCTCGCGATCGCCGCGCTCGCGACGGGGGGGCGGGCGATCGGCGGGTTCGGACGGCCGGAGGCGTGGCGACTCGCGCTCGACGCGGCGGCCGAGGACCGGCTCAGCGGCGTCGGGCTCGGACGCGTGGGGGACGTCATGAACGCCCTCGGCGACGGCGACGAGACCTTCGCCCACGCCCACAACCTGTGGCTCAACTGGTTGGCGGAGGCCGGGCCGCTCGCCGTCGTGGCGATGGCCTTCGTGGCGTTCTGGCTGGTCGCCGAGGGGGTGCGCCTCGCGCGCGCCGGCATCGTGGCCCCCGCCGCCGCGCTCGCCGCGCTCGTCGCGTTCTTTCTGATGAGCACTGGTCGACCACCCGGCGAACTCCGAGCGCGTCGCGATCACCTTCTGGATCGTCGCCGCGGCGCTCGCCGCCGAGGCCACGCGCCGGATCACGCCCGGGATCTTCACCGGCGAACGGGTGGACGACCACGAGGGCGGCCATGTGACGGCGCCGCCCGCCGACCCGCTCGACGATCCGGTGCCACCGAGGGCGGGGCCCGCCGCGGGCGAGGCCGTCCGGGTCCTCGGTCCCGCACCGGCCACCGGCGCGGCCGGTGCGGGGTCACCGCAGGTGACGCCCGACCCGGCTCCGGCTGAACCCGGGGAGTCCGGTGCGTCGGGGGAGTCCGGGCGTGCGAGCGACCCTGCACCCGTGCGGTCGCTCGACCCGCGTCCGACGGCGCCCATGGTGCTCCCCGTCCCTGGAGCGGACGCGCAAGGGCCGGCGCCCCCGGCGCCCCCGGCGCCTCCGACGACCGTCGAGCCGGAGGCGGCGGTGGAGCCCGCCTCGAACGCGGGCACCGACCCGCCCACGGCCCCCGACGCCGCGGTCCCAGACCCGACGGGGCTCTTCGCACGGATCGGCGCCGGGCTCGTCGCCAGCCGCGACGCCGAGCGCAGCACGATGATGGGGTCGCCGAGCCTTCGCGTCGCGCGGCGCTACGTGGCCGCGCTGGTCGATGACGAGGCCCTCGCGGTGCGACTCCCGCCGGCACGGGCGACGGCCCTGATCGACGCCGGCCGCGGGGTTCCGTTCGCGCCCGGCGGGCGGGCGCTCGACGGCTGGGTCACCGTCCGCGGAGGAACGGAGTCGGAATGGCGGGGCCTCGTCGACGAGGCCGTCACCGACGCGGAGTCCGCCGGGTAGCCGCCGGCCGCGACCGCACCACGGCCCGGGAGGGGCGATGCACGTGATCATCGGCGCAGGGCCGGTCGCGATGGCGACCGTTGAGACGCTCGTCGGGGCCGGCGAGTCGGTCCGGGTGGCGTGCCGGAGCGGCGTCGCCCCGGTTCCCGAGGGCGTGGAGGTCGTCGCCGCGGACGTCACCGACCCCGTCGCGGCGGAACGCGCGTGCGCGGCCGCGGAGGTCGTCTACCACTGCGCCGCCCCGCCGTACGGCGACTGGGCGCGCGCCTTCCCCGCACTTCAGGCGGGTGTGATCGCCGGTGCCTCGGCGGCCGGCGCACGCCTGGTCGCGGTCGAGAACCTCTACCCGTACGGCGTGAGCGGCGGGCGGCCCCTCACCGAGGACAGCCCGAGCAGGCCGACGAGCGGGAAGGGGCGGGTCCGCGCGGCGCTCGCGGATGCGCTCATGGCCGCCCACCGGTCAGACCGGGTGCGGGCCACCGCGGCTCGCCCGGCGGACTACATCGGGCCGCTCGGCGTGCGGTCGGTGTACGGCGAGATGATGATGGGGGCGGCCTGCAAGGGACGGACCGCCCGCGTGCTCGGCGATCCGGACGTACGACGAAGCGTCAGCTTCCTTCCCGACATCGCTCGGACGCTCGTCGCCCTCGGGAGGACGGATTCGGCCCTGGGCGCCGCCTGGATCGTGCCGAACGCGCCCGCCGTCACCCAGCGCCGGCTCGCCGAGATGGCCTTCGCCGCGGCCGGAACACGACCACGCGTCGCCGCGACGTCGCGCTGGATGCTCCGCCTGGCGGGACTCCGCGACGCCGGAGCCCGGGAGAGCGTCGAGTTGCTGGACACGTTCACCGAGGACCACGTCGCGGACGGGGCGCGCGCCGCGCGACTTCTCGACGTGACGCCGACGCCGCTCGAGGACGCCGTCGCCCAGACGATCGACTGGTTCCGGTCTCGCTGAGCGGGACCCGCCGCGCGCGGGCGGGCCCCGCGACGCGGATCAGGGCGATGGCGGGTGAGGACACCTGCTGCCAGAGGCCGCCGCTCGTGACCTTGAACTGGTAGGCCCGGTAGAGCGTGACGGGATTGCGGAGCACCTGCGCACCGACGTACCCCACGCTCGGGTTGATGTCGACGAAGCCCGAGCGACTCCGTCGCAACTGCGACCACACGAAGGAGTTGGTCGCGCCGAGTCGCGGCTGCCCGATCTCGACCCCGTTGCGGTAGATGGTCAGGTAGACGCTCGCCGGCACGGTCTTGCCGCGCCTGGGCCCCTGGGTCGCCGAGAGCACGGCCCGGAGCGGTCCGACCCGCTTCGAGGCGAGCGTCTTGGTGAGTCCGCCCCCCGTGTTCCCGCCGCTCGCGCAGATCTGGCGGAACAGGTCCCTGACCACGGCCGAGGGGACGCGCCTGTCCGAGCAGAACCGATCCCCCGCGTCGATCACCCGCCAGGGCGCGCCGGCGGCGGCGGGCCTGCGAAGGAGCAGCTCCGGGTCGGGCGTGGTCGCTCGAAAGCGCGGGCGCGGATCGACCTTCGCGGCCGCGTAGAGCGGCGAGGTGCTCGCCGTCGAGACGCTGATCTCGTCGACGACGTAGCGGCTGTCGGTGTACCCACGGGCGCTCGTGTAGTCGTTGACGGCCTCGACGATCCCGTCGATCTCGGCCTGGGTGGCGGGACGGGCCGCCGTGGCGGGCGATGCGGCGACCGCGGCGAGCGCGCACGCGGCCACGACACCCGCGCCGATGCGGGTCGAGTGTGCCTTGGGCATGGGGACTCCTGGGTCGGTGGCCGGGACGAGCCGCCCCGGTGCGCGCGCGAGCATTACAGAATCCGAACCTTCGGACGAGGGGGCGGTCGGGCTGCGACCCGTGCCCTCGGCATGCCACGATCCGACCCATGGAACGGATCCGCATCTGCTTCGTGTGCCTCGGCAACATCTGCCGCTCGCCGACCGCGGAGGCGGTGCTGCGGCGGCGGCTCGACGACGAGGGCCTCGCCCACCGGGTCGTGGTCGAGAGCGCCGGCACCGGCGACTGGCACGTGGGCGACGCGCCGGATCCCCGGGCCACGGCGGAGGCTCGGCGTCGCGGCGTCGACCTCGCGGGGGCGAGCGCCCAGTTCCAGGAGTCCGACTTCGACCGCTTCGACCTGATCCTCGCGATGGACCGCACGAACCACGCCGACCTGCGGATCCTTGCGCCCCACGACGACGCCGCCGACAAGGTCCGGCTCCTGCGCGAGTTCGAGGCCTCGAACCCCGGCGAGCTCGACGTCCCGGACCCCTACTACGGCGGTCGGGACGGCTTCGCGCACACGTTCGACGTGGTCGAGCGGTCGATCGCGGGCCTGATGGACCACCTCCTCGAGTCCGAACGGATCGATCCGCCCGACGCATGAGCGAACGGCTGGCGGACCGGGTCGGTGCGGCGCTCGGCGCGACGCCGACGCGGGCACGGGTCGTGGCCGGCGGCGACGTCAACCGGGCACTGCGCGTGGACCTCGTCGACGGGCGGAGCGTGTTCGTCAAGCACGGCGGTGGCGACGCGTCGATGTACGGCGCGGAGGCGGGCGGCCTCGCGTGGCTCGCCGAGCCCGGGGCACTCCGCGTCCCGCGAGCGCTCGCCGTCGGTGACGACGACGAGCCGTTCCTGGCGATCGAGTGGCTGGAGCGAGGGCCGCCCGGGCCACGCCACGACGAGGTGCTCGGGCGGGGGCTCGCGGCGCTCCACAGGGCCGGCGCGGAGCGCTTCGGACTCGACGGACCGGGCTACGTCGGCCCGCTCCACGTGCCGAACGCGCCCGCCCCGGACTGGGCCGCGTTCTACGGGGAGCGGCGGCTCCGGCCGCTGGCCGCCATGGCCGAGCGTCGGGGGTCGCTCCCGGACGGGTGGCGGGCCCGGATCGAGGCGCTCGCGGACCGACTCCCGGACCTGGTCGGCCCGCCCGAGCCGCCCGCGCGTCTGCACGGGGATCTGTGGTCCGGCAACGTCATGGCGCTCGCCGACGGCTCCCCCGCACTCGTCGACCCCGCCGCCTACGGGGGCCATCGTGAGATCGACCTGGCGATGCTCCGCCTGTTCGGCGGCGCCTCCGCGAGGTTCGAGGCGGCCTACGACGAGGCGCATCCGCTGGCGCCCGGCTGGCGCGAGCGGGTCCCGGTGATGCAGGCCCTACCCCTCCTCGTCCACGTGATCCTGTTCGGGGGCGGCTACGTCGGCGCCCTCGGCGACGTCCTGGATCGCCACGTGTAACGCCGGGCGGGCGCGCTCAGCCCTTCGACCGGAGCGACCGATAGGTTCGCACCATGACCACAGCCCCCGTACCACCCCAACACCCGATCCGCATGGTCGTCTCGGACGACCTCGAGCGGAACCGGCTGACCGTCTTCTTCCGATTCATCCTCGTGATCCCCCACTTCATCTGGCTCGCCCTCTGGGGGATCGCCGCGTATTTCGCCGTCATCATCAACTGGTTCGCCACCCTGTTCGCCGGCACCTCACCACAGGGTCTGCACGACTTCATCGCGCAGTACCTCCGCTACTACACCCAGGTCTACGGGTACTTCCTGTATCTCGGCGACCCGTACCCCGGGTTCATGGGCAACACGCCCTACGCCACCGACCTCGAGGTGGACCCGCCGGCGCCGCAGAACCGCTGGATCACGTTCTTCCGGCTCATCATCGCGATCCCGGCGCTCATCGTCGCCGGCGTCCTCGGCTACGTGCTCCAGGTGATCTGGGTGATCTCCTGGATCGTGTGCACCATCACCGGACGCATGCCGCTCGGCCTCCGGGACATCAGCGCCTGGATCCTGCGCTTCACCATCCAGACGACCGCCTACACCTCGATCCTCACCGACCGCTACCCGAGCTTCCAGCTCAACACGAACCAGTAGGACACGAGGACTCCGTCGCCGCGCCCGCTCCACCGCGTCCTCGACGCGCTGGAGCGGGCGGCTCGGCTCGCCGCTCGATCCCTCCGGGCGGCCCACGGTGCCTCTCAACCGGGTGATCCGCCGCCGGGGTGATCGCCGAGGGCGCGGGTCGCACGGTGCCCCTCAACCGGGTGATTCACCGTCGGAGTACTGAGCGTGGCGGACCGGCGGCGCCGGTCCGTGTCGACATCGACCCCGACGGCGACTCCACCCTCTCGCCGCTGTTTCCCTCCGGGGCGGCTCACCGAGGCGGCAGGGGGCGGGTCGCACGTTGCCCGTCGACCGGGTGATTCACCGTCGCGGGAAGGACTGGGGCGGACCGGCAGGCGCCGGTCCGTGTCGGACGATCGACCCCGACGGCGACTCCACCCTCTCGCCAGGGCGGACTCCGGCCGCACGGGGCGGGCTCGCACGTGCCCCTCAACCGGGTGATTCACCGTCGGGGGACGATGTGGCGGACCGGCAGCGCCGGTCCGTGTCGACGATCGACCCCGACGGCGACTCCACCCTCTCGCCGCTGATTCCCTCCGGGGCGGCTCCGAGGCGCTCCACGCTTCGCGGATTCGCTCCGGGGCCCTCGATCAACCGGGTGCTTCACCGTTCGGGGGAGGATCGGCGCGGACGAGCGGTGCTCGGTCCGTACGGACGAGCGACCCGAACGGCGACTCCACCCTCTCGCGGCTGATTCCCTCCGGGGCCGCTCACAAGGTGCGGATGAGAGGACTCGAACCTCCACGGGGTCTCCCCCACACGGACCTGAACCGTGCGCGTCTACCAGTTCCGCCACATCCGCTCGGACGCGGCATGGTACCAGTCGCCGAACGGCGCTCCACGACGTTGCAGACCGGTCACCGGATGCCCGGCGGACCCCGTGCTACTGTCCTCCCGGATGTTGGACGTCATGCACATTCCGGCCCGAGTAGCCGCCCCGGCCGAGGCCACGCGCGCCCTCGTGTGCGCGACCGCCGGCCCGACCTCCCCTGGTGCGTTCCGCGCCGGTGGTCCCCGGGAATAGCCGGGGCGCCGATGTCGCGAGGGACCAGGGGGCGACCGGAACGGTCGCCCTTTTTTCTGCCCGCGTCCGCGACGACCGACCGAGAGTGACATGACCACGATGATCTCCACCGCGCACCTGGAGGGCTCAGAGGACGGGCCGCTCCCGCCGGAGATTCTGCTCCGCCGGACGAAGGTGCTCGCCACGCTCGGCCCGGCGACCGACGCGCCCGGCGTCCTCGACGAGATGGTGTCGGCGGGCGTCAACGCGGTCCGCATCAACTGCTCCCATGGCGAGGCCGACGAGCGCCGGGAGCGAATCGCACGGACGCGCGAGGCCGCGGCCCGAGCCAACCGGCCGGTCGGCGTGCTGCTCGACCTCCAGGGGCCGAAGATCCGGCTCTCGGCGTTCCAGCCCACGCGCGAGGTCTCGCGCGGGGACGTCGTGACCTTCGTCTCGGGGCCGCCCCTCGGTGACGACGTCGGCGTCGACTGGGGGATGCTGGGGCCCGCGGCCGAGCCCGGCCGCTCCGAGATCGCGATCGGCGACGGCACGCCGCGGTTCCTGGTCGGCTCGGTGGACGACGACGGCCGGCGGGTGACCGCGAGCTGCCTGAGCCCCGGCCGCCTCGAGGCCCGCAAGGGCATCACGGTCACGTACTCCAATCTTGGCGGCCCGGCCCTCACGGACAAGGACCGCGTCGATCTGGACCTGGCGGCCGAGCTCGACGTCGACTTCGTGGCGCTCAGCTTCGTCCGGGAGGCCGGCGACATCGAGGAACTCCGGCGCGAGCTGGCCGGCCGCGGCGCCCGGGCGCGCGTGATCGCGAAGATCGAGCGGCTGCAGGCCCTCGAGAACCTCGACGAGATCGTCGACGCCGCGGACGGCGTCATGGTCGCTCGCGGCGACCTGGGCGTGGAGGCGGGCGTCGCACGGATCGCGCTCATGCAAAAGCGCATCATCGATTCGGCGACCCTGGCGGGGAAGGTCTGCATCACCGCCACGCAGATGCTCGAGTCCATGATCACCGCACCCGAACCGACGCGCGCCGAGGCGCTCGACGTGGCCAACGCGGTGCTCGACGGCACGTCGGCGGTCATGCTGAGCGCCGAGACGGCGATGGGACAGGACCCCTCCGCGGCCGTGCGGGCGATGGCCGAGATCGCCTCCGAGGCGGAGCGCGCGGAGCACATCTACTGCATCAACCTCGAGCGCCAGCCGGGGGGACCAGGTGCGGCCGTCATGAAGGCCGCGGTTCTGCTCGGGCGCGACACGGACGCCGGCATCCTGGTCGTTCCCACCGCGTCGGGCGGCTCGGCGCGCTCGTGCGCCAAGTACCGTCCCAAGCGACCGATCATCGCGCTCGCGCAGGACGAGTCGGTCGCCGGACAGCTGACCCTCGACTGGGGCGTCGTCGCGGGGACGCTCGACTCGGTGGACGGCATCGACGACCTCATCGGCACGGCGCTCGCCAACGCCCGGCGTCTGACCGGCCTCGCCGACGAGACCACCGTCGTCATGACCGCCGGGCCGGCGGTCGCCGGCGACGACTCGATGAACCTGATCGTGGTGCGCCACCTGGGCGACGCTGGCTGACGGGACCCCCCGGGCGGCGGGTGCCCGCCGGCTGCCCGTAAACTGCCGCGATGGCAGAGGACGAGCACCCGAACGACTCCGAGGCGGCGGGCGAGCCGGGGGACGGCCGGGCGGACGACGACGCGGCGCCAGGCGCGGGCGACGGGACCCCGGGCGGTGACACGGGAGACTCGGCGTCGATCGACGCCGCGCTCGAGCGGCTGACGGCCGCCTGGCCGACGCCTGAGCTGACCGACGCCCAGCGCGACGTCTACCAGGACGTGCTCTCCGACGTCCCGGGGCCGGCACTCTCGGCGGCGGTCGAGGGACTCCTTCGCGAGGGCAGGGAGGAACGCCCGCCGCCCGGCCTGCTCCGCGAGCGTGCGCTGGCCCCAGCCCCCGGGTCCGGCATTACGCGCTGGCTCGCCCCCGTGGCGCTCGCCGTCGCCGTCGCGCTTGCGGTCCTCGCCGTGGTGCTCGTCCTCCGCGGGGGCGAGGACGAGCCGGCCGAGGGACTCCCGCAGACCGAGCGCATCGAGGAGCTCCTCGGCGATTGGGACTGGCAGGCGGGGCTGGCGACGCAGAGCGTCGGGTGCGAGCGCATCACCGAGGACCGTGCCGAGTGCGTCGTGCTGTTCACGACGGGTGATCGGCGCCGGGTCGCGGTCCTCCCGGGAGACGACCCCGGCGAGCTGGTCATCGACGTCGCCGACGACGAGGGCACCGGCACCGCACCGTAGTCGTCACGATCCGGCGCGGGCGCCCCGCGACCCGCACGGCGGGCCGTCTCGGCGGCGGGTCGGCGCCGCGCGCCCGGCGAGGGTCAGGCCTACCAGGCGTCCCAGTGCACGAACGTCTCCAGCGGCTCACGCGTGCCAGGCTTGAAGTCGAGCCCGACCGTGTGGGCCAGGGGGATCATCGCCACCTGCATCACGTCGTCGAACGGGATGCCGAGCACCTCCGCGGCATCGCGCTCGTGGAAGAGGTGGATCGTGGTCCAGGCGGTGCCGAGCCCCCGGGCGCGCGCCGCCAGCATGAAGCTCCAGACGGCCGGCAGGATCGATCCGTAGCTCGACGCCTGGACGACCGTCGGCGCCTCGTCGGTCCGGCCCGCGATGCACGGGATCACGAGCACGGGCACGCGGTGCATGTGCTCGGCCAGGTACGCCGCGGACGCCCCGATCCGCCGTTGCCGACGCTTGGACGCCTCGTCGCGGACCGGCACGCCGGGTGCGCCCTCCGGGGCCGCGCCGACGCGCGTGTAGCGCTCCCAGCCGCGCCGGTACACCTCGGCGAGCGCCGCGCGCCGCTCGGGGTCGGTGACGACGACGAAGCCCCAGCTCTGGCGGTTGCCGCCCGTCGGGGCCTGCTGGGCGAGCGCGAGACACTCCTCGACCAGGGACCGCGCGACGGGACGCTCCAGATCGAGGCGCCGGCGCACCGTCCTGGTGGTCGCGAGCAGGGCATCGTTGGTCAACTCGGGCGTCTCCATCGCTCGATGGTATCGGCGGGGAGCCGCTGCGACCATGTGGACATGGACGACGTCGAGCCCACCCCGCTCCTGATCGTCGACGGCTTCAACGTGCTGCATGCCGCGGTGCTCCGCGGACGTGATCGGCGCGGATGGCGCGGCCCCGAGGCACGGGGGCGACTGCTGGCCGCTGTGGCGTCGGCGGTGGCGCCCTCGCACGGCGACGTCCTCGTCGTGTTCGACGACCCATCGCCGGCCCCGGCCCACGACGGGCCCGGGCCGATGGTCGTGCACGCCCCCGACGCGGACGAGTGGATCGTCGCCAGGGTCAGGTCGGATCCGACGCCCGCTCGGATCACGGTCGCGACCGCCGACCGCCCGCTCGGAGACCGCGCGCGCACGGCCGGCGCAGACGATCCTCGGTCCTCACGCGCTGCTCGGACGGAGCCGATGAGCCGGCGATGGGCGTTGCTCGCGGGCGGCGCGATGTCCTCGATCGCCGTCGTCGCGCTCGCGCCGCGGGTGCGCGCCGCAGGCGAGCGCGCGCTGCTCGGCCAGGCCGGCGGACCCCACGGAGCGCTCGCGGGCCTCACCGCCGTCGCGCTCAACCGCGTCACGGGGGCCGTCAACCGCGCTGCGCTCGCGGCCGTGGCGCCGCGAAGCGGCGAGCGACTGCTCGATGTCGGCTTCGGCGGCGGCGGGTTGATCGAGCACGCGCTCGACACGTGGCCCGACCTCCACGTCGCGGGGGCCGACCCCTCCCGAGCCATGGTCGAGCGCCTCCGCGCACGTCGCGCCGCGGAGATCGCGAACGGGCGCCTTCGGGTCGTCGAGGCGGGCGTGGACACGCACTCCTGGCCGGACGGCTCGTTCGACTGCGTGACGGCGGTGTTCACGATGTACTTCTGGCCCGACCCCCTCGCCGGACTGCGACGGGTCGCCGACCTGCTCGCCCCCGGCGGGCGCCTCGTCGTGGCGGTCGCACCACTCGCCGTCCAGACGAGCCTCGGCTACGAGCGCGCCGGATTCCACGTCCTCCCCGGAGCGCGCGTCCTCGCGCTCGCCGAGCGCGCGGGGCTCGTCCGACGCGACGCTGACCCGCGGGCCTCACGGCGTCGCCCTGGTCACGGCGCGCGCCCGACCCGCGGATCACCCCTCGCCGTAGCGCTCCAGCGGCTCGCGGGCGGCGGCGGCGGCGGCGGCGAAGGCGAGGTCGACCAGTGCGCCGAGCGAGGGCCCGCCGTCACGGATCGCGGGCGTGAGGTCGAACGCCAGCTCGAGCGCCGTGGCCGCGTCCAACGATCGCGGGTCGGCGAAGGTGGCGTTCGCGGCACGGCGCCCCTCGGCGGCCCGGTCGTACGCCTTGCCGGCGAGCTGACTTCGGTGGGCGCCGAGGACCCGGCGTCCGAGGGCACGGGCGCCGGATGCGTCGGCCGCGACCCGGTGGGCGCCGGTCAGCCAGTCGAGGCCACCCCAGACCTCGAAGCCGAGGACCCGCGCCGGTCGCGCCGGGGCCTGCAGGCGCCGCGCGGCCGCCACCGCCGCGACCGAGACGGCCACGTGTGTCGGGTGTCGGTCGGTGGGCGTGTGCGTGAGCAGCTCGTCCGGGGCCGCATCGGTGATGATCGAGACGAGCCGCTCGATCAACGCCCCATGGGCGTCGCCGCGCACGTCGACGCTCGGGTACCCGAGCTGGAGCAGCGCGGCGTAGCCGCCGAGCTCGGCGGCCCGCCGCTGCTCGGACCGGCGCCGGGCACCGAGGTCGGGATCCACACCACGGGCCGGCGCACCCGCGCCGTCGGTGCAGACCACGAGCGCGAACGGCTCGCCCGCCGCGCCGCGCGCGATCGCCGAGAGGGCCATGACCTCGCCGTCGTCGGGGTGCGCGACGACGGCGAGCCGCCGCGTCCGCGCGAGCGCGGCCGGGAACGGCGTGCCGTCGGGCGCGTAGCGGTCCATGGCGCAAGTCTGGCAGCAGGAGCGCGCCGATCCCCATGGCCGCGCCCGAAACCGCCGATATCCTTGATCCCGCCACGGTCCGACGTGCCGGCCCGGCCTCCACGATGCTGACGATCCCGCCCCAGACCACACCGGACCCGCCACCGCTTCATCTGCGAATCGGCGAGGTCGGACGCCGACTCGGTCTGACACCCGACATCATCCGCGCATGGGAGCGGCGCTACGGGGTCGTGAGCCCCGCGCGCACCGCCGGGCGGACCCGCCTCTACTCACCCGTCGACGTCGAGCGGCTGCGCCTCATGCAGAGCGAGATCGCCGCCGGCATGGCGCCGAGCGAGGCCGCCCGCCGCGCGCTGTCCCTGGTCGGCGAGGACGGCTGGGTGGCCGAGGAGCGCGACGGCGACGAGCTTCGGTCGATCACCGGTGACCTTCTCCAGGCGGTCACCGACCTGGACGAGCCGGCGGCCCAGCATGCGCTCGACCGCCTGATCGCGACGTTCAGCACCGAGTTCGTGCTGCGCGACACCCTCCTGCCGCTCTACTTCGACGCCGTCCAGGGCCGCGATCCGACGGCCGCGCTCAGTCCGCTGGAGCAGGCGTTCGCGGTGAGCATCCTGCGCGGCCGCCTTCTCGGCCTCGCGCGCGGCTGGGGCGACGGAGCCGGGCCGCTCGCGCTGCTCGCGTGCGCGCCCGACGAACAGCGCGACCTGGCGCTCATATGCTTCGGCATCGCGCTGCGCGGACACGGATGGCGGGTCGTGTACCTCGGCCAGGACGTCGCGGTTGCCGTCGTCGACGAGGCGGCGCGGGCGCTCGACCCCGACTTCGTCCTCGTCGCCGCCAGCGATCCGCGGCCGATCGTGGCGGCCGAGGGCGACCTGCGCAACCTGGCGCGCACGGCGCCACTGGCGGTCGTCGGCCGGGGCCTCCGGCGCGGGATCGCCGCGGACATCGGCGCGCGTCTCGTGCGCCACGAACCGGTCACGGCGGCCGAGCGCGTGGCGGCGGGCCGCACCCCATAGCCGCACGAGGTCCACGCGGCCGAGCGCCGCGGGATCACTCCTCGTCCGCGTCCTCCCCGCCCTCGCCGCGCCCGTCGTCGCCGCGCGTCGCCGCGGGCGGCAGCGCGTCCTCGTCACCCGGATCGACCGCCGTGTCGGCGGCGGGGAGCACGCGGACGCGCTCGCAGGAGGGGTGCACGCGGTCCTCGGGACGCACCACCGCGCGGTCGCGGCCCGGCCCGCAGACGATCGTGTCGACGGCGCCGTCGGCCGCCCGCGAGAGGATCGTGTCCCGGCCGCGCCCGCCGACGCCGACGTCGGCGCCCTCGCCCAGGTAGACGGTGTCATGCCCGCGCCCGCCGAGGACGCGGTCGTCGCCGGAGCCTCCGCTCAGCACGTCGCCGCGCACGCCACCGAACAGGACGTCGTCGCCCGCCTGACCGAGCACGACGTCGCGAGCGGGGCCCGCCTGCACGACGTCGGCGCCCGGGCCCGCAAGGACGGTGTCGCGTCCGCGACCTCCGAGGAGCACGTCATCGCCCTCCCCGCCACGGATCAGATCCCGGCCACGGAAGCCGAAGACGACGTCGTCCCCGCCCTTGGCGTCGACCACGTCCGCCCCGCGGGTCGCGCGGAGCACGTCGGCCTCCTCCCCGCCGCTCGAGAGGGCCCCGGCGGCGATGGGGGCCGCGACGAACGTGAGGGCGGCGGTGACGGTGGCGAGACGGGCTCGTGCGCGCATCTGGTGCTCCGGGGTCGGGGGATCGCGGCGTGGATCGTCCCGGCCCGAGATGAGGGAGGACACGCATGAACATGTGAGGATTCGCAAGCGGCCCGTTCGAGATCCGTGGCCCGTCCGCCGCGACTCCCGGTCACCCCGGACGGACGTCCTCCGTCGGGGGCGCGAGCAGGAGCCCGAGGAGTTCGTCGGCGGCGTCCTCGGCGAGGGTCTCACCCCCACGCACCCTGGCCTCGAGATCCGCCGCGCGCCCGGCGAGTGGCCCGGCCGACGTCGCGGCGACGACACCCTCGCGCACCTCGCTCCACATCCACTCGCCGGCCTGCGCGGAACGCTGCGCCTCCAGGCGCCCGTCCTGGAGGAGGCGCTCCCGGCGGGCGACGAGCGTCGCCCAGGCCTCTGCGATCCCGCGCCCCTCGATGGCGGAGACGGTCCGCACGTCGGTCGGGAGGCCGGCGTGGCGCGGTTGCAGCAGGCCCACGGCACCCGTGTAGTCGGCGCATGCGCGCTCGGCGGCGGCGACCAGATCGCCGTCGGCCTTCGTCACGAGCACGAGGTCGGCCAGTTCCATGATGCCGCGCTTGATGCCCTGCAGGTCGTCGCCGGCCCCCGGTGGCAACAGCAACAGGAACTGATCCACCATGCCGGCGGCGGCCAGTTCCGACTGGCCGACGCCGACGGTCTCGACGATCACGACGTCGGCGCCCCAGGCCTCCAGGAGGAGCATCGCCTCGCGCGTGCGGCGCGCGACGCCCCCGTGCGTCGCCCCCGCGGGCGATGGCCGGATGAACGCCTGCGGCCGCCGCGCGAGCTCCACCATCCGCGTCTTGTCACCGAGGATCGATCCGCCGCTCCGGGCGCTCGACGGGTCGACGGTCAGCACGCCGAGCCGCGTGCCCTCGTCGGCCAGGTGCACCCCGAGCGCCTCGATGAAGGTCGACTTGCCCGCGCCGGGCGGGCCCGAGACGCCGAGCCGGAACGCGGCGCCGGTGCGGGGATGGACCGCGCGCAAGAGGGCGCGGGCCGTGCGCCGATCCACGTCCCGGGTCGACTCGACGAGGGTGATGGCGCGGGCGAGCACGCGACGGTCCCCGCCAAGGAGCGCCGCCGCTCGAGCGCCGACGTCGTCGGGGCCGGCGCCGCGCACGGCCTCAAGCGGGCTGTCGCCGACGGACCAGGTCGATCACCTCGGCCGCGGCGTGCGGGATGCTCGTACCGGGGCCGTAGATCGCGCTCACCCCCGCCTCGCGGAGCAGGTCGTAGTCCTGGGCCGGGATCACGCCGCCGCACACGACCACGATGTCCCCGCCACCGTCCGCCCGCAGATGCGTCAGGAGCTCGGGGATGAGCGTGGTGTGGCCGGCCGCCTGGCTCGAGACGCCGACGACGTGGACGTCGCTCTCGAGAGCGTCGCGGGCCGCCTCGGCGGGGGTCTGGAAGAGCGGGCCCACCTCCACGTCGAACCCGAGATCGGCGAACGCGGTGGCGATGACCTTCGCGCCGCGGTCGTGGCCGTCCTGGCCCATCTTGACGACGAGCATGCGGGGCCGGCGCCCCTCCTCGGCGGCGAACGCCGCCACGCGATCACGGATCGCCGCGAAGCCCGCGTCGTCGGCGTAGGCGGCGCCGTAGACGCCGCTCACCGAGCGGGTGACCGCACGGTGACGCGTGAAGACCGACTCGAGGGCGTCCGAGACCTCGCCGACCGTCGCCCTGGCGCGGGTCGCCTCGACCGCCAGCGCGAGCAGGTTCGCGTCGCCGCGCGCACCCTCGGTGAGGGCGTCGAGCGCCGCGCGCACGCGACCCTCGTCGCGCTCGGCGCGCAGCCGGGCGAGCCGGGCGATCTGCTGCTCGCGCACCGCCTGGTTGTCGATCGCGCGCACGTCGATCTCGGGCTCCTCGTCGGCGCGATAGCGGTTGACCCCGACGACGACCTCCTCGCCACGGTCGACGCGGGCCTGGCGCCGGGCCGCGGCCTCCTCGATCCGCAGCTTCGGCATGCCGGCCTCGACCGCCCGTGTCATGCCGCCCATGCCCT
Source organism: Miltoncostaeaceae bacterium (assembly GCA_963698665.1). Taxonomy (GTDB): domain Bacteria; phylum Actinomycetota; class Thermoleophilia; order Miltoncostaeales; family Miltoncostaeaceae; genus CALNYH01. The sequence continues at coordinate 215,113 of CAVORO010000001.1, forward strand.
CGACCTCGTCGATCAGTCCCCACGCCGCCTCGGCGAGGCTGGCGGTGAGGTGCTCCACGTAGTAGCTGCCGCCGAGGGGGTCCACGACACGCGTCACCCCGGTCTCCTCGGCGAGGACGAGCTGCGTGTTCCGCGCGATCCTGGCCGAGACGTCCGTCGGCAGCGCGATCGCCTCGTCGAACGCGTTCGTGTGGAGGCTCTGCGTCCCACCGAGGACGGCCGCCATCGCCTCGTACGCGGTCCGGACGACGTTGTTGTAGGGGTCCTGCTCGGTCAGCGAGACCCCCGACGTCTGACAGTGGGTGCGGAGCATCGACGACGCCGGGTCGGCGGGCTCGAAGGGTGCGATCACCCGCGCCCACAGGAGCCGCGCCGCCCGCAGCTTGGCGATCTCCATGAAGAAGTCCATCCCGATCGCGAAGAAGAACGACAGGCGCGGGGCGAACTCGTCGATCCCCAGGCCGCGGGCGATCGCGGACCGCACGTACTCGAGGCCGTCGGCGATCGTGAAGCCCAGCTCCTGGACCGCCGTGGCCCCCGCCTCCTGCATGTGGTAGCCGGAGATCGAGATCGAGTTGAATCGCGGCATGTGGCGCGCCGTGTACTCGATGATGTCGGCCACGATCCGCATGCTGGGCTCGGGCGGATAGATGTAGGTGTTGCGGACCATGAACTCCTTGAGGATGTCGTTCTGGATCGTCCCCGAGAGCCGGTCCTGCGCGACGCCCTGCTCTTCGGCGGCCACGATGTAGCCCGCCAGCACGGGCAGGACGGCCCCGTTCATGGTCATCGACACGCTCATCCGCTCGAGCGGGATCCCGTCGAAGAGCACCTTCATGTCCTCGACCGAGTCGATCGCGACGCCCGCCTTGCCGACGTCGCCGACCACGCGCGGGTGGTCGCTGTCGTAGCCGCGGTGGGTCGCCAGGTCGAAGGCGACCGACAGACCGCGCTGGCCGGCGGCGAGGTTGCGCCGATAGAAGGCGTTGGACTCCTCGGCCGTCGAGTACCCGGCGTACTGGCGGACGGTCCAGGGGCGGTTGGCGTACATCGTCGCGCGAACCCCGCGAAGGAAGGGCGCCATGCCGGGCAGCGAGCCGGTGGCCTCGAGGCCCTCCAGGTCCTCGGCCGTGTAGAGCGGGCGGACCTCGATGCCCTCGGGCGTCGTCACCGTCAGCTCGTCGAGGCTCCGGTCCTTGAGCTCTGCCTCCGCGAGTCGTCGCCACCGCGTCAACGCATCGTCCGCCACATGTCCTCCGACAGGCCGGGTCGTCCACGGGCCGCGCGGCGGCCCGCGCCCACCGTAACCGATCGCCGGGCGGGCCCGGGCGGCGCGCACGTCGGTCGGGCGGGCGGCGGGTCCGGCTGCCGAACGGGACCCCGGTGAGACATGGTCTGGGATGGTGTCAGGCCATGACGACCACGACGACCCATCGACGTGCGACGCCGGGGAGCCGGCGGCGGACGTTTCGGCGAACCGGTGGCGGCCTCGGCGTCGTACACAGCGATGATGCCCTCGACCCTCGGCCGCCCGGCATGACCGTTCGCGCTCGCGCGGCGACGGCGTCGCGCACGACCCCGGCCGCGCCGGCCGGTCACGTCGCCGACGGGCTCGTGGCCTGCGAGGCCCGCATGGCCGGTGCGCTCTCGGGCACGGCCGGTGAGCCGCTTCGCGACGTGGCGCTCGAGACGGTGCACGCCGGCGGCAAGCGGCTCCGCCCGATGCTCGTCCTGGCGGCCGGACGGCCCGCGCCGCGCGAGCGAGGCCGGCAGATCGCCGCGGCGGCGGCCGTCGAGTTGCTCCACGCGGCCACGCTCGTACACGACGACGTGATCGACGGTGCCACCAGCCGGCGCGGCCGGCCGACGGTCGTCGCCGCGCATGGCGCGGGCGCCGCCGCGCGCGTCGGGGACCTGCTGCTCGGCGCCGCGTTCCGGGAGATGGCGAGCGCCGGATCGGCGCGGGCGGTGACGATCCTCGGTGGTGCCGCACTCGAGATGACCCGCGGCGAGGCGACCCAGCGTGCGTCCGCATTCGACCTGGGTGTGGGACGAGACGAATACGTCGAGCGATGCCGACGCAAGACGGCGGCCCTCTTCGTGGCCGCCTGTCGCATCGGCGCGATCGTCGGAGGCTCGGGGCCCGCGGCCGAGCGCCTGCTCGCCGGGGTCGCCGAGGACCTCGGGGTCGCCTTCCAGATCCTCGACGACGTCCTCGACATCACGGCGCCCGCATCCGACACCGGCAAGGCCCGCGGAACCGATCTGCGCGATGGAACGGTCACCCTCCCGGTGATCATGGCGCTGCGGATCGACCCCGCGCTCCGGTCGGAGATCACGCGGCGACGCGACGAGGACGTCGAGGGCCTGTGCGACGACCTGGCCACCCATGACGGCCTGTGGCTCGCGCGCGAGCAGGGGCTCGACCATGTTCGCGCGGCCCGCCGCCGCGCGGCGCTGCTCCCCACGACCGTCGACGTCGCCGTCGTGCATGCGATCCTCGACGGGGTGGCGTCCCGGCTCGCCGACCCGAGCCGAGACATCGCGCGGGCGGCGTGAGGAGGGGCGGATGCGGACGGTCGTGATCGGGGCGGGGCTCGGAGGCCTGGCGGCGGCCCTGCGCCTGCAGGCGCAGGGCCACGAGGTCGTCGTCCTCGAGCAGAAGCCCGCGCCGGGCGGGCGGGCGTCGCGGCTGCGCGATGGCGGGTACACGTGGGACACCGGCCCGTCGCTGCTCACGATGCCGTGGGTGCTCGAGGAGACCTTCGCCGCCGCCGGGCTCGACCTCGCCCGGGAGGTCGACCTGGTCCGGCTGGACCCGATGTACCGGATCCGGTGGGCGGGCGACGAGCGTCACTTCGATTTCGTCGACGATCCGACCCGCCTCGCCGAGGAGGTGCGCCGCTTCTCCCCCGCGGACGCCCGCCGGGTGCCCGAGTTCCTCGACGCGCTCGAGCCCATCTACCGCCACGCCATCGTCGGCGCCGGGACGAGGCCCTTCCTGTCGGCGGCCGACTTCGCCCGACTGGTGCCCACGATGGTGCGCCTCGACGCGCTGCGGCCGCTGCACTCGTTCGTCGCCAGGTACTTCCGCGACCCGCGGGTGCGAGAGGCGTTCTCGTTCCACTCGCTCTACATCGGCGGCGACCCGTTCCGCGTGCCCGCCATCTACGGCGCGCTGGTCTACCTGCAGGTCGTGGACGGCGGCTGGTACGTCATGGGCGGTCTCCACTCGCTGATCGAGGCGATGGCGCGCCCGCTCGACGTCCGGTGCGAGACGCCCGTGGCGCGGATCGAGCACTCGGGCGGCCGCGCCACCGCCGTGGTGACGGCGGGCGGCGAGCGGATCCCGGCGGACGTCGTCATCTCGAACGGCGACGTCCTCCGGACGCACCGCCTGCTCGGCCGGCGGCCCCCGCTTCGCCGCCTGCGCCCGACGATGTCGTGCTTCCTGGTCTACATGGGCCTGGACCGGCAGGTTCCCGAGTTGCTCCACCACACCCTCCTGGTGGGACCCGGATACCGTGACTTCATCCGCACCGTGACGAAGGCGCGCGGCATTCCCGAGACCTACTCCACCTACGTGCACACGCCGTCCCGAACCGAGGCCGCCATGGCGCCCCCGGGGGGGACTCGGTGTCGGTGCTCCTGCCGGTGCCGAACCTCCGCCACCGGGTCGACTGGGATCAGGAGTCGGACCGCCTCCGCGATGCGATCGTCGAGGACATGGAGCGCTCGTACGGCATGTCGGGGCTCGGCGACGCGGTGGCGGTCGAGCACCGCATGACGCCCGTCGACTTCGCCCGCGACCTCGGCGCCGCCTGGGGCAACGCCTTCTCGATCGAGCCGACGCTGACCCAGTCGGCCTACTTCCGTCAGCCCAACCGCGACCGTGGGATCGCCAACCTCTACCACGTGGGCGGCGGGACCCACCCCGGGGCGGGGATCCCCGGCGTGCTCATGGGCGCCCAGGTGACCGCCGGGCTCGTGGTGGCCGACCATCCCGGCCCGACGCACGCCGATCGCGGGGGTGGGGGCGTGACACCGTCGGGTCCGGCGTCCCCGTGGAGCACGCGTCCGGGCATGGTGGCGTCCTGAGCGCGGGCACCGACACGACCCTCGCCGAGGCTCGGAGGACCACCCAGCAGGTCGCGCGGACCTTCTCGCTGGCGTGCCGGTTGTTGCCGGCGGCGCTCCGCGACGACGTCTACCTCCTCTATCTGGTCTTCCGCACCCTCGACGACCTGGTGGACGACGGGCACTCCGACGCCGGCGCCCGCGTGGCCGCGGTCGAGTCCTGGGCGCGGGGTGCGGCCGCCGCGCCGACCCGCGAGGTCGAGATCCTGCGGGATCTCTCCGCCCGGCACGACCTGCCCCGCGACGCCATGCTCGAGTTCTGCGCGGGCATGCGATCGGATCTGGAGGCCGAGGTCTACTCGACCGAGGACGACGTCGACCGGTACTGCTATCGGGTCGCGGGCACCGTCGGGGTGACCATGGCCGCCGTGCTCGGCACCACCGACCGTACGGCGGCGCTGCCCGCCGCCGGCGCGCTCGGCATGGCCATGCAGCGCACCAACATCCTGCGCGACATCGACGAGGACCGCGCACGTGGTCGTGTCTACCTGGCCGAGGCGAGCGTCGCGAGGTTCGGCGGGCGGGCCGCGCTCGAGCCGGGCAGTCGTGACGCGCTGATGCGCGACCAGATCGCCCGCGCGGACGCGCTCTACGAGCAGGGCATCCCGGGCGTGGCGCTGCTTCGAAACGGCCGACGGGCGGTCGCCGCCGCGGCGGCGATGTACCGCGAGATCCTCCGCCAGATCGAGCGCGAGGGCCATGGCGCGCTGCCGGGACGGGCGGTCGTCCCGCTGCGGCGCAAGCTCGTGGTGGGCGTGCGTGGCGTGGCGCGCTCGCGCCGCACGGCGCTCACCTGATGCGGCGCCCGCGCGTCGCCTGGGCGGCGCTCGCGGTCCTCACGGGTGCCCAGGTCCGATACGGGATGGCGCGCGCGGAGCGCCCGCCGGAGCGACTCGTCGGTGCGACCCGGGCGATCGTCGGACTCGGCATGGCGGGCGCGGCCGTCGAGGCGATCGAGGCCCGCGGACGGCGCGGGCTCGCGGCCGTCGCCCTCGCCGGGACCGTGGGCTTCGCGGTCGAGGTCCTCGGCGTCGCGACGGGGCGGCCCTTCGGGCACTACCGGTACACGGACCGGCTCGGCCCGAAGGTGGCGGGCGTCCCGCTGCTCGCGGCCGCCGCATGGGCCCTCATGTCCCGCCCGGCATGGGTCGTCGCCGGTCGGATCACGACGCGCGGGCCGGCCCGCGTCGCGCTCGCGGCGGCCGCGTTGACCGCGTGGGACGTGTTCCTCGACCCGCGCATGGCGCGCGACGGCTACTGGATCTGGGACAGGGCCGGTCGCTACGAGGGCATCCCCGCCTCGAACTACGTCGGATGGCTCGGGACGGGACTGGCCGCCTTCGCCGCCTGGCCCCTGCTCGACCCGGATCCTCCGGACGCGCGGGACGACGCGGCCCTGGCCACGTATGCGTGGACCGCCGCCGGGGAGACGTTCGCGAACGCGGCGCTCTGGCGCCGGCCGGTCACGGCGGCGGCCGGGGCGCTCGCCATGGGCGCCGTGACGATCCCCGCCCTTCGTGCGCGGGTGCGCCGATGAGGACCGTGGTGGTCGGCGCCGGTGTCGGCGGGCTCGCCTGCGCGTGCGTGCTGGCGCACGCCGGACACGACGTGATCGTCGTCGAGGCCGCCCCGGAGGCCGGCGGCAAGTGCGGGCGCGTCGTCCGCGACGGCTTCGCCTGGGACTCCGGGCCGTCGCTCCTGACCATGCCCTGGGTCTTCGAGCGCCTGTTCGCCCGCACCGGCGCGCCGCTCGGTGACGAGCTCGATCTCGTGCGGGTCGAGCCGGTGACGCGATACCGCTTCGCGGACGGGTCGGAGGTCGAGCTCTCGGCCGATCTGCCGCGCGCCGTCGCGGCCCTCGAGGGGTGGTCTGCGGGCGCGGGCGAGGACTGGCTGGCCTTCATCGGCATGTGCGCGGGCATGTGGCGCGCGTCCGCGCCGATCCTGTCCGGTCCCGAGCCCTGGCCGCCCCGGCGCCCGCGACCGGGCGACCCACGGCCGGATCCCCGCGCGCTCCTGGCGGTCCGCCCGTGGTGGACGCTTCGCGACCTGGCTCGCGCCACCGCGCGCGATCCGCGCCTGCGGATGGTCATCGAGCGCTTCGCGACCTACGCGGGCGCGGACCCGCGGCGCGCACCCGCGGCGCTGGCGCTCGCCGGCTACGTCGAGCACGCCTTCGGCGCGTGGCACCCGCGCGGCGGCCTCTACGAGCTGGTGCGGGCGCTCGTCCGTCGCCTGGAGCGGCTGGGCGGCGAGCTCCGCACGAACACCGCGGTCGAGCGGGTCGTCACCGGCGGCGACCGCGTGCGCGGCGTCGTCACGGCGCGTGGCGCGATCCGCGCCGACGTCGTCGTGCTCAACGGCGACGCCGACGCCGCCGACCGGGCGCTGCTCGGCCGCGGGCGGCGACCGCGAGAGCTGTCGCTGTCGGGCCTCGCGCTCATGCTGGGGCTGCGCGGCCGCACGCCCGACCTGGCCCACCACGAGATCCGATTCCCGACCGACTACGACGCCGAGTTCGACGACGTGTTCACGCACCGCCGTCCGGTCCGCGACCCGACCGTGTACGTCAGCTCCGCGACCGCCAGCGACCCGTCGGCGGCGCCGGCCGGTCATGAGAGTTGGTTCGTGCTCGTCAACGCCCCGTCGGTCGGCGCGCACGCGGACTGGGACGCCGCCGAAGCCGACCTGATCGCGCGGCTCGGCGTCGAGGATCGCATCGTCGCCCGGGCGCGGCGGACCCCGGCCGATCTCGAGCGCGAGACCGGGGCGCCCGGCGGCGCGATCTACGGCCGGGCCCCCCACGGCCGCCTGGGGACCCTGCGCCGCCCCGGACGTGCCGTGCGCGGGCTGCGGGGTGCGTGGCACGTGGGCGGTTCGGTCCACCCGGGGGGCGGGCTCCCGATGGTCACGCTCGGCGGCATGCGGGTGGCGAGCGAGATCGGTGCCGCCGCCCGGCCGGCCCGGCCCGGCGCCCCGCGCTGAGCGCACGGGCGCCCGCGCCACGGCTCAGCCGGTGGCGCGTGAACCGGCGAGCGGATCGACCCCGTTCCAGGTCCCGGTCGACGTACCCGGCACGAATCGGGCGAACATCTCCTCCGAGTACCACCCCTCCGCACGCGTCCGTGCGACCACCTCGCGGTGCGCGGCCGATGCGTAGGCATACGCCGTGGCGTCGTCGAGGGTGCGCCAGATCGAGAACGTCGACTGGCGCCCGAGGGGCCACTCCCCCACCCCGACGGACGCGAGCAGGCCCGCACTGCCCGCGAGCCCCCGGGCGGGCGGCGCGATCGCCCGGTAGAAGGGGACGAACCTGGAGGGGCGGATGGTGGCGCGGGTGAGGATCGCGATGGGACCGCCCTCCGGGATCGCGGCCGGGGACGCGCCGAAGAGCGGATCCGCGCCGCCCCACGCGCCCCGCCACCGCGCCGGGTGGAGCACCAGGGAATACGCCTCGAGGGCCAACCGCCGCCATCGGCGGGCGACCTCGCCCGCCATGAACGCGTCGAATGCGTCCCCGTCCTCCCAGACGGCGAACATGGCCCACCGTCGCAGATCGGCGCTGATCGTCATCGTGGAGCCCCGCCCCGTGCCCATCAACCGCCAGAAGCGCAGCCCGGGCGTCCTCGCGAGGTGGGGACGGTCGAACCCCATTCTCGAGAGACCCGTGCGCGCCGTGTCGCGTCGGTACCGCGTCAGATGGAACGAGGCGACCACGTGATCGCGCTGGCCGTCGCGGCCGGCTACCTGCTCGGCTCCCTGCCGATCGCGATCTGGGTCGCCCGCCGTCATGGCGTGGACCTGCTGCGCTCGGGAGACGGGAACCCCGGCGCCTGGAACGCCCTCCAGCAACTCGGCCGGCGGCGGGCGCTGCCGGTGTTCGTCGGCGACGCGGCGAAGGGGTTCGCCGCCGGCCTGATCGGCCTCGCGCTCGCGGGCTGGTGGGGCGCCTGGGCGGGGGTCGCGGCGGCCATGGTGGGACACGCGCTCCCCGTGTTCGCGGGCTTTCGCGGCGGCAAGTCGGTGATGACGTTCGTCGGCGGGGTGTTCGTCCTGGCGCCCCTCGCCGCGGCGATCTGCGCGGTGGTCTGCCTGGCCGTGACCGTGCTCTGGAAGTTCACCTGGGGTGCCAGGATCGGCGTGTTCGGCGTCCCGGTCGTGCAGGTGCTCGTGGACGGATGGGAGCGCGCCGTGACCACGCTCTGGCTGATGGCGATCATCGGCGCGCTGTTCGGCGTGGCGTGGATTCGGGACCGTACCGCCGACCACGCCACACGCGCGGAGGACGGATCGCCGAGAGACTGAGCCGGAGCGCGGCGAGGGGGTCCGCGAGCGGGGACAACCAGAACGCCGCGCCACGACGGTCGTAGGTGCCCCTGAGCGCACCGAGGAGGGCGACCCGGAGCGCGATGAGCCCCACGTCGAGCCGCGTCGGGGACCCGCTCGCGAGCCGGAGCACCGGCAGCGCGAGGGTCGCCCACACGACCAGCAGGTCGGTCGCCCGCCGCCAGGGCGAGGTGACGTCCGCCAGCGCGATCGAGCGTCCCCATTCGCGCCAGGTCTCCGCCGCGGAGTCGTGCATCTTGACGTCGAGCAGCGCCGTGCCGTCACGGAAGACGACCCGCCAGCCGTCCGCGGCGCGGGCGCGCGCGAACGCCGCGTCGTCGGTCATGTGGGCGGCCGCGACGCCGTACCCGCCGACGGCCAGGAGCGGCTCGCGCCAGACCGCCGTGCACTGCCCGTTCGAGATCAGGCGGTCGAGCGCGGGCGGCGCCGTCGCGTCGGCGGGCCCGTAGCGGTAGACGAGTGTCGTCAGCATGGCCGCGTGGAGCGCCCGCTCGGCGGCGCCGTCGCAGACGAACCGCGCGGAGCAGGTCACGAGATCGGCGTCCTCGAGGGCCCGGGCGAGGGCCCCGACGAGACCGGGACGTGGACGGGTGTCGGCGTCGAGGCTGACGACAACGTCGCCGCTGGCGGCGCGGAGCCCCTGCTGGAGGGCCCAGGGCTTTCCCACCCACCCCGGGGGAGGGACCTCGCCGGCGATCACGCGTGCGCCCGCGGCGGCCGCCACGTCGGCGGTCGCGTCGGTCGAGCGGTCGTCCACGACGAGCACCTCGTCGACGTCCGGATCATCCGCCAGCCCGGCGAGACAGGGGCCGATGCGCGCCGCCTCGTCGCGCGCCGGGACGACCACGCTGAGCCGCGGGCGGCGCGTCGCCGGCGCCCACTCGCCCGCCGTCAGCGGCGGGCGGCGGCGGCGCCCCCGGGCCAGCCGGGTGAGCACCACCCCCGCGCAGACGGCCTGGAGGATCGTGAGTGCCCGCACCCTGCGGAGGGTCGCACAGTCGCGGGGGCCCGGGTCCCCGACACGGCCGCGCGGCTTGCGATCGCCGTGGACGCATGTGAGAATGATTCTCAGTATCGTCCAGCCTCAGAGAGGACCTCCAGTGCCCTTACTCCGCCCCCGCTCGATGCTCGGGATCGCGCTCCTCGGCGCAGCCGCCCTGCCGCTCGCCGCCTGCGGCGGCGAGGAACCGCAGGCCGACCGGGAAGGGCCGACGGTGATCGCGACCAACAGCATCGTCGAGGACATGGTCTCCCAGGTCGTCGGCGCGCGCGCGGACGTGTCCACGCTCGTCGGCGCGGACGGCGACGTCCACGACTTCGAGCCGACGCCGCGCGATGTCGCGGCGATCGCCGATGCCGACCTCGTCGTGCAGAACGGGCTCGAGCTGGAGCCGTGGATGGACGACGTGCTCGAGAGCGCGGGTGGGAACGCGGCGCTGGTCTCGCTGTCCGATGGGATCCGGACGTTGCCGGCTGAAGGCGAGCACGGTGACCACGGGAGGAGGACGACGGCGAGGAGGCACGCCGAGGGTGAGGAGGAGCACGCGCACGGCGATGAGGACCCGCACGTCTGGCAGAGTGTCCCGAACGCCGAGGCCATGGTGGAGAACGCACGCGACGCGCTCATCGAGGTCGATCCCGAGGGCGCCGAGACCTATCGCGCCAACGCCGCCGGGTATCTGGACGAGCTCGCCGCCCTGCAGCGCGAGGTGACGACTGCACTCGACGCGATCCCGACGGAGCGGAGGATCCTGGTCACGAACCACGACACCTTCGGCTACTTCGCCCTCGAGTACGACTTCGGCGTGCTCGGGGACGCGCTGGCGTCCGTGACCACCGTCGGTGGCGACCCGTCCGCCGCCGACGTCGCCGCCTTCGTCGCCGAGATCGACGAGTCGGGGGTCCCCGCGATCTTCCCCGAGAACACCATCGACCCGGCGCTGATCGAGACGCTCGCGCGCGAGGCCGGGGTCGCCGTCGCCCCCCCGCTCTACACCGACGCGCTCGGGCCGCAGGGCTCGGATGGCGACACCTACGTCGGGATGATGCGCGCCAACGCCACGACGATCGCAGACGCGCTCGGGGACGGGTCCTGATCGATCCACCGCTCCCGTACTCGGCCCGCCGGTGCGTGGCGGGCGGGGGCGACGGCTCGGCCGTCCTCGTCGAGGGTGTGTGGTTCCGGTATCCGGGGGTCGACGCCGCGGCCCTGTCGGACGTGTCGGTCGCGGTGACGGCGGGGGCGCGCATGGCGCTCGTCGGGGCGAACGGATCCGGGAAGTCGACCCTGCTCAAGCTGATGGCGGGGCTCATGGCCCCGGCGCGCGGCCGGGTTCGCATCCTCGGGCACGCGCCGCACACCTGCCGCCACCACGTCGCCTACATGCCCCAGCGCGGCGACGTCGACTGGGAGTTCCCGATCACCGTCCGGCGCCTCGCGCTCGCCGGACGCTACCCGCACATCGGCTGGCTGCGGCGACCGGGCCGACACGACGCCGAGATCGCCGACGAGGAGCTGACGCGCGCCGGCCTGGCGAACGTGGCCGACCGCCAGATCGGACGACTCTCCGGTGGCCAGCGCCAGCGCCTGCTGCTCGCGCGGGCGCTCGTCCAGCGCGCCTCCGTCCTGCTGCTCGACGAGCCCGAGGCGGCTCTCGACAGCGAGGCCCGCGAGCTGGTCTGGGGCGTCCTCGACGACGCCCGCAGGCGCGGCGTCACCGCGATCGTCGCCACCCACGCGATCGACGGCCTCGCGACCCGCTTCGACCAGGTGGTGCACCTCGACGAGGGGCACCTGCGCGACGACCTGCCGGGCGCCCACGTGCATCTCCCGGCGGCGGCACCGTGACCGAGTGGCTGATCGAGCCGTTCCGGCTCGAGTTCATGCGCACGGCGCTGATCGCGACCGTGCTCGTGACGCTGGCGTGCGCCTCGGTGGGCGTGCACGTCGTCCTCCGGCGAATGGCCTTCGTCGGGCACGCGGTGGGGCACGCCGTGCTCCCCGGCGTGGTGGTGGCGATCCTCTGGGGCGGGAGCATCCTGGTCGGCGCGCTCGCCGCAGGCGTGATCACCGCGGTCGTGATCGGCCTCGTCGCGGGCCGGCGCCAGATCGCCGAGGACACCGCGATCGGGGTCGTCCTGTCAGGCATGTTCGCCCTCGGCGTCCTGCTGATGAGCCAGACCGGAAGCTTCCGCGACCTGGGGCACGTGCTCTTTGGCAACGTGCTGGCGGTGCGCCCCGGCGACCTGTGGTCGCTCGCGATCATCGCGGCGCTCGTCCTCGTCGTGCTGGTCCTGTTCCACAAGGAGCTCGAGCTGACCGCCGTCGATCCCACGCACGCCGCCGCGATCGGCATCCGCCCCGAGTGGGTGCGGATGGGGCTGTTGCTCCTGGTGGCGCCGACGATCGTGGCGGGTGTCGACGTGGTGGGGATCGTGCTCGTGGCCGCCATGCTCGTCACACCGGCCGCGACGGCGGGGCTCCTCGTGCGGCGACTCGTTCCGATGATGGTCGTCGCGGTCGGCGTGGGCGTGGCGAGCGGGGTGCTCGGACTGCTGATCAGCTACCACTACGGCGGCTCGTCGGGGGCCGCGATCGTGCTCGTGGCGACCGGGATGTTCGTCCTCGCGTGGGCCGCGACGACGATCGCGCGCGCCGTCACGACGCGGAGGCCCGAGGGCGCCGCTCGACACGGGGACGCCGCGGACCCGGTCGACGGCGCGCCGCCGCCCGCTGCCGGCACCCTCAGCTCGGCGCGGCTCGGCGTCGGCGCCACCACAGCGCGGCCACCACGAGCGCCACGGTCATGACCGCCCCGGTCGTCGCGGCGGCGCGCCCGAGCGACTCCGCGACGCGCTCCCAGCCGTCCCCCACGAACCACCCGGCGGAGATGATCGCCGCGTTCCAGGCCGCGCTCCCGATCGCGGTGAGCGCCACGAAACGGATCAGGCGCATTCGCGTCAGCCCGGCCGGGACCGAGACGAGGTTGCGGACCAGGGGCACCATGCGACCGGTCAGGACCACCCAGGCGCCGTAGCGGTCGAACCAGCGCTCCGCGCGGTCGAGGTCGCCGGCCCGGACGCCGAGCGCGCCGCCGTAGCGCGCCACCAGCGGACGCCCGCCGTACCAGCCGGCCGCGTAGAGGACCAGCGCGCCGATCAGCGACCCGACCGTCGCGGCGATCAGTGCCCCGGTGAACGTCAGGGTCCCCTCCCCGACCGCGACGCCGGTCAAGAGCAGCGCGGCCTCGCTCGGGATCGGCGGGAACACGCACTCGACGACCATGATCGTCCCGATCGCGAGATAGCCGCCGGCCGCGACGAGGTCGGCGATCTGCTCGGTCACGTCCACCCCCGAGACGCCGGCCGGACCTCCAGGAGCATGAACGGCGAGACGTGAATTCGAAAGCCCCAACGGCCCCGCCTGTCTACACGTCGACGGACCCTCGGCGGCGGTCCTCGGAGCCCTGCGACGCCCGCGCCGCGCCGACGTCCTCGGCGTCCTCGGCGGCCTGGAGCGTGCGGATCACCCCGAGCGCGATCAGCGACACGACGAGGCCCGTGGTCGCCCCGAACTGGTGCTCGCCGAACAGGAACACCTGCACGAGCAGGATGTTGACGAGAAGCGCACGCGAGAGCCACCGGTAGGCGGCCGGCCGGGAGCTGCGGAGTCGGACGACGCCGATGATCACGAACACGCCCTGCACGAGGGACGCGACCGTGGCCGCCGTCTGGACCAGCACCCCGGTGTCGGACTCGGGGTCGATCAGGGCGCCCGGGTCGAGGACGATCGTGAGCACCTGGCCGACGGCGGCGACGGCGTAGACGAGGGCGACGACGGTGACCAGTCGCCGAAAGCGCGCCGTGACCACGATCCGCAGATAGGCGGCGCGCAGCCGCAGCCAGGTGCGCCGGGTCCACCCGGGTGGCGGCTCGGGGCGCGCGGGCGCCGCGCGGACGTACTGGGCGAGGGCCACCGTCAGCGGGTGATCCGCCGGCGCCAACCCGACCATCTCCCCGAGGCGGGCGCGCTCCGACGGGGCGAGCGGACGGGAGGCGGTCTCGCCGGCGATGTCGGCGGCGTTCGCGAGCCACTCCGTCTCGGTCATGCGGGGGCGCTCGACCAGGACGCGGACGGCCAGGTACATGACCATGAACGAGATGTAGATCAACGTCGCCGCGGGACGGAAGAAGTAGTCGACGTCACGCGTGATGAACTTGCCGATCTCGTCCACGAACAGGCCGAAGCCGATCCCGCCCGCGATCGCGATCAGCGGACGGGCGGGGCGCGAGAGCAGGGCCAGACCGGCCATGATCGCGATCGCCATGAGCAGGCCGCCCCAGACCGCGTGCGCGATGTGCAGCACGCCGTTGCCCACCTGGGGGTAGCCCGTCGCCATGAGGTAGAACCGCGTGATCAGCACGGTGACGACACCCGACAGGATGAACAGGTCGAGCAACGAGACGGCGTCGATCTGCCTGAGCCCGAGGGAGCGCACCGGATGAGCCTAGTGGCGGCGACCGTCGTCGCCGCGGTCCGGACGCACCTTGACGCCGGACCCAGAAGACGCGACCGTCCCGACGGGTGACGAGCACAGACGCCGAGACAGCGCCGGGTCCCCCGAGCGACGACCCGCTCCGGCGCGACGTCTCGTTTCTCGGACATCTGCTCGGGCGCGTGATCGTCGAGCAGGAGGGCCCGGAGCTGCTCGAGGTGGTGGAGACGCTCCGAGCCGGCTATCGAACCGCGCGCGCCGAGGAGACGTCCGAGGAGGAGGCGACCGCTCTCGCGGACGACGCCGACGCGCTCGTCGCGGGACTCGACGACGCGGCGACGCTCGGCGTCATCCGCGCGTTCTCGGTCTACTTCCAGCTCGTCAACGCCGCCGAGCAGCACCACCGCGTGCGACGGCGGCGCCAGCGGGACGCCGAGCGGGCCGAGGAGCGCCGCTTCCAACCCGAGAGCCTCGGCGCGGCGATGTCGGCGCTCGCCGCACGTGGCGTGCCGGCCGATCGCGTGCAGCGGGCGCTCTCGCGCCTGTCGGTCGAGCTGGTGGCGACGGCCCATCCGACGGAGGTCTCCCGGCGCTCGGTCCTCGGCAAGCACCTGCGCGTCGACGCCTGCCTGGAGCGCCTGGACAACCCGGCCGCCACCCCCGGTGAGCGGCGCGCGATCACCGACGAGCTGCTCGAGCAGATCACGCTCCTGTGGCAGACGGACCCCCTTCACGACCGGGCGCCGCGGGTCGTCGACGAGATCGACCGGATCCTCTTCTTCTTCGAGCGCGTGCTCATCGACGAGACCGTCGAGGTGCTGGAGGCGCTCGAGCGGCACGTCGACGCGCGCTACCCCGGTCTGACCCTCCCGCGGCGCCCGCTGACCTACGGCTCATGGGCCGGCGGCGACCAGGACGGCAACCCCAACGCCACGCCCGAGCTGATCGACGCGGCGCTCGTCCGCCACCGCGGCCTCGCGATGCGGGCCCTCGGTGCGGCGCTCGACCGCCTGGTCGCCGACCTGTCGGTCTCGGATCGGCTCGTCGAGGTCAGCCCGGCGCTGGTCGCGTCGCTCGAGCGTGACGCCGCGCGCGACCCCGAGGGCGCGGCGCTCCTCGGGGAACGCCATCCGCGTGAGCCGTACCGGCGCAAGCTCGGCCTCATCCGTCGGCGGCTCGACGACGACGGCCCGGCGCCCTATGCGGACGCCGGCGAGCTGCTCGACGACCTCGAGGACGTCCGCGCATCGCTCCACCACCACCGCGGCGGTCGGGTCGCGGACCGCTCCCTCGCCCGGCTCATCCGTCAGACCGAGACCTTCGGCTTCCACCTCGCCCGCCTCGACCTTCGCCAGCACTCGCGGGTGATCGACGGCGCGGCGGCGCGACTCGTGGGCGTCGACGCCGCCGCCTTCGCCGGGGCGCCCGAGGGCGAGCGGGTCGCGCGCCTGGTCGCCGCGATCGAGCGGCCCGAGCCGCCGCCGCCGCCCGACGATCCCGTCGTCGAGAGCCTCCGCCGTATCCAGGCCGCGATCTCCTCGGCGGGGCCCGACGCCGCCGGCACGGTCATCGTGAGCTTCACCGGGCGGGCATCCGACCTGCTGGCGCCCCTGGCGCTCGCCAGGGCGATCGGGCTGGTCGAAAGCGCACCCGGTCGGGCGGCGCGGTCGGACATCGACGTCGTCCCGCTCTTCGAGACGATCGCCGACCTGCGCAGGGCGCCCGCGATCCTCGGCGAGCTGCTCGGGACGGCCGCCTACCGGCGCGTGGTCGAGGCCCGCGGCGACCGCCAGGTCGTGATGGTCGGCTACTCCGACTCCAACAAGGACGGTGGCTACCTGGCGGCCAACTGGGAGCTGTTCCAGGCCCAGGAGCGGGTCGCCGACACGTGCCGCCTGCACGGCGTGGAGCCGACGCTCTTCCACGGGCGGGGAGGAACCGCCTCCCGGGGCGGGGGCTCGACGTACGGCGCGGTCATGGGCGGCCCGATCGGAACGCTCAACGGGCGCATCCGCATCACCGAGCAGGGCGAGATGCTGAGCTTCAAGTACGGGCTCCCCCGGATCGCCGAGCGCAACCTCGACTCGGTGCTCGCCGCGGTCATCGAGCGGACGGTCGAGGAGGACGAGGCCGAGGGACTCTCCGCTCGCCGACCCGTCTGGGACGAGGTCGCCGCCGACCTGGCCGAGCGATCCCTCCGCGCCTACCGCGGGTTGGTCTACGAGGATCCCGACTTCGTCCGCTACTTCCTCCAGGCCAGTCCGATCCGCGAGCTCGGCCTGCTGAGCATCGGCTCCCGTCCCGCGCGACGCCCCGGACGCGACGGCACGATCGCCGTCGACGACCTGAGGGCGATCCCATGGGTCTTCGCGTGGACCCAGAACCGCCATCTCCTGCCCTCCTGGTACGGCGTCGGGACGGCGATGTCGGACCTGCTCGAGCGCTACCGCGGCGCGCGCGAGGTGCTCGTGGACATGCACCGGCGCTGGCCCTGGTGGCGGGCGATCGTCGGGAACCTGGAGATGACGCTCGCCAAGACCGACCTTCGCGTCGCCCGCGCCTACGCGGGCCTCGTCGACGACGTCGCGCTCGCCGACCGCATGATGGCCACGGTGGCGCGCGAGCACGCCGCGGCGTGCGACGGGGTGCTCGGGATCGTCGGCGGTGGGCGACTGCTCGCGGGCACGGACTACCTCCGCCGCTCGATCCGGCTCCGCAACCCGTACGTCGATCCGCTGAACGCCGCCCAGGTCGCGCTCCTGCGACGCATCCGCGCAACCGACGACGAGGCCGAGCGCAGCGCGCCTGGCCCACCCCTTGCGGCTCACGATCGCGGGCGTCGCCGCGGGGATGCGAAACACCGGGTGAACGGGAGGGGGCGGATGTCGCTCGGTGACCTCGCGACCGCACAGCGCTCGTACCGCTGCACCGCCACCGCGCGGAGGGGCGCCGGGGCGCAATCGCGGCCCGCGACGACGGTCATCGACGGCCCGGGACCGCACCCGAGGCCGCGTCGGATGACTCGGCGCTCGTACGACACCTCCTGGCGAGACCCGGCCCACGCGGGCAGCGGTGAGCGGGAATCAGCCCCTGATCTCGTCGTATCCCGCGCGCCAGTCGCTCGGCGCCCCCGGTGGCCGGTAGTCGCGGATGATCTCGGGGGCCATCGCGACCGCGCGGCTCGTCGCCTCGCCGTCGAGCAACTGATGGGTCTCATGGCGGGCGACGCGCCCGCTGCTCGAGACGGCCAGGCCAAAGGCGCCGGCGGCCGCCGCGTCGGGCATGTCGTAGATCACCATGCCGTCGTAGGAACCCAGCATCCAGTAGAAGCTCTCCATCCGTCCACCGGCATTGCTGAGGCTCAGGTTCGCGGCGTCGCGGCCGACCAAGGTGGTGACCCCGACCGCCTGGAGCCGCACATGCCGTTCCCGATTCGCCCTTCCGCTCGCCGGCGCGCTCGTCGTCGGCGCCGTCGCCCTGACGGGCTGCGGCTCGAGCGACGATTCCGCCGACGCGACGACCGTCGTGCAGACCGTGACCGACGCCGCGCCGGCCGCCGCCGCCCGGCGCGCCGCCGCGCGCCGACCACGACGGCCGCGGCGGCATCACTCGGACGACCCGACCGCGCTCCTGGCCGGCCTTCCGACGCCCTCGGGCGCCTCGACCGAGCGGATCGCGGACGGTGGCGTGCATGTCGAGTTCACGACCGACGCCGGTCCGGCGCAAGGTCGTCGCCCGGTTCGGGACCGCGCTCACCGGCGCGGGCTGGCGGATCGAGTCGTCCGGTGGTGGTGGGGGCGAGGGCGACGGGTACGGCGGTGGCGGTGGCGGCCTGACCGCCTCCAAGGGCTCGTCCTGGCTCGACCTCGACGCCGGTGGCGGCGACGGGTCGACCGACGTCGACATCTGCGTCTGGCCCGAGCGCCCCTCGGACGAGGACTGCGACGACTGAACGCGCCCGCGTGCCGGGTCCTCAGGGGCCCGGCGCGGGGGAGGGTCCGACCAGCACGGCCGCGCAGGCGCCGGTCCGGCGCGGGTCCCCGTCCGGTGCGGCCCACGAGGGCTCGTGCGGATGGGCGCCGGCCCACGACGGGCGCCAGGCCCCGAGCGCGACGTCCAGGTCGCCCAGGTCGGCCGCGACCACCGGGTGGTTCGGATCGAGCCGCAGGTGATCCGACCAGAGGCGCACGCGAAGGTCGCGGACCGCATCGCCGGTGTCGACGACCGCGACCGAGAGCTCGTGGTCCGTGCCGGCCATCGACCTGCTGAACAGGTTCGCCGATCCGAGACAGGCGAACCGATCGTCGACCAGCACGATCTTGGAGTGCACCGTCACCCCCTCGATCCGATAGAGCGCGACGTTCTCGCGGCCGCGATCGTCGAGGGGCGCGACGACCTTCCGCGCGATGTCGCCCGGCAGCCGGGTGTTCGCGGGTCCGTCGCCGACGTCGTCGGGTCGCCGGACGCCGCTTCCCACGAGGAGGACCCGCACGCCCCGGGCCGCCGCGTCGCGGAGCTGGCCGTACAGCTCGTAGCGACGATCTCCACCCGGGTACTCGCGGAAGTACTGGTCCTCGACGTAGACGAGCCGCTCGCGCGCCGTCGATCGCCGCGGAGAGGGTCGCGAAGACCTCGCGCACGCCGCGCTCGGGGAGGTGGGCCCAGCGCCTGCGCCCGAGCGGCGACGGCGGGTGACGCTTCCACGGGCCGTACGAGCGCAGCACCTGCAGGCTCCGCCCCGGGCTCGGGACGGGCCGGGCCTCAGGGGCCGGACCCGGATCCGGCGGGGCCGCCGAACGCTCCGGGTTCAACGCCACGACGCCGCGGCCCGCGACCCACGCCGGCCGCGCCGGGAGCGACGTCGCCTCCCGCCAGCGGGCGCGGAGCGTCTCCCAGACCGCGCGCGCGGCGGGACCGCGGATCCGCTGGCCGGCGTCGTGCCAGCCCCAGGGGCGATCGCCGAGTCGCATCGTGTCGTGCGGCGGCCCGTCGAAGCGGTGGCGTGCGATGTCCATCCCGGCCACGAACGCGGTCAGCCCGTCGGCGTTGGTGACCGACGACCGCCTTCTGGTGGTTCGTCCCGAGCCGGTGGCCGCTCCAGTCGAGCAGCACCCGCGCGGACAGCGGCGCCGGGTCGTCGGGGCCGGCGCCGGGCACGGCCGCCAGCCCCGCAATCGGGTCGCCGTGCGAAGGTTCTCGGGGAAGGGACCGACCCGGAACGGCATGCCGCCGGTGAACACGCTGCCCGGCGATGATCACCCGGACGTCGACGCCGCGCGCGGCCGCCGCGACGAGCAGCGCGCCGACCGGCTCGTGCCCGGCGCGTCGGGCGCGCGCCCGCGCAGGTCGACGTCCGGGTCGAGCTGGAGCCCCACCACGAACAGCGAATCGCCGGCACCGTGTCCGCGACACCTCGTCGTCGACCGCCCGCAGGTACTCGACGCCGTCGACGAGCGGCGTCCACTCCGAATCCTCACGGTGGATCGGGGCGCCGGGCAGGCCGGGAGCGAGGTAGGTCCGCTCGAGGGCCTCGAGGTCGCTCACCCGGTGGGCGCCGGGCCGTCGGCGAGCCGGGCACGCCAGGCCAGGAGCAACGCGTTCACCGACGCCGCGCCGACGAGCGGGGCGTCGCCGGCCTCGAGATCCGACGGGTGCAGCAGGAACGGGTGCATCTGCGCGCCCCCCATGCCTCCGTGCGAGCCGGCGAACTCCTCGAACGGCGCGACGTCACCGTGCTCGGGATCGAAGCGACCGTTGATCAGGAGGTCCGGGCAGTTGTCGAAGCCGTCGGTGCGTCGCAGATGCTCGGCGGCGTGCGGGCCGAAGTCGCGAAGGGGGTCGTCGCCCTCGACCCGACCGTCGGAGAGGCGCAGGCTGCCGGTCGCGGACGTGGACGACGGCCCCGTCCACCTCGTCGCGGACCATCACGAAGGAGATGCCCTCGTGCCCGATGAGGCCGGCGACGAGGTCGGGCCAGCGCCGCGTCGATCCGCTCGCGCGTGGCGCGACCCGGGAGGTCGCGGAAGTAGACCAACCCGAGACACCCGGAGACGAGGACGACGATCGCCTCGGCCTCGGCCTCGCCCTCCGCCGCCGGGGCGTGCGCCGGGGGTCGGGATCGGCGGAACGCGCCGCGAGGTCGACGGCGTCGTCCTGCACGGCACCGCCGAGCGCCCGGCGTGCCACCCTCGCCGGGGCACGCGCCTGGTCGGCGATGGTCTCGGTCAGGGCCACGTTGACGGCCGCGATGCCCTCGTCCTCGGTGCTCGCGCCGGACGCGGCGGCCTCGCGTCCGGCCAGCCGGCCGATGAGCTCGTGGAGCGTCTCGCCGTAGGTCTGGCGGAAGGGCGTGCCCGGACTCTGTCCGTGGTCGGAGAGGACGACGATCCGGTACGGACGTGGCGTGTGGCGGGCGGCGCGCTCGAGGCGCGCGAGCTGCTTGTCGAGGCGCCGGAGCACCTGCATCGTGTCCTTGCGCTCGGGGCCGGAGTGGTGCGCGACCTCGTCGTATCCGACGAAGGTCCCGTAGATGGCCGGCACGCCCCGATACATCTCCGCGACGGTCAGGTAGACCCCGAGCTCGCGCAGCGCCACGGTCGTCGCCGCCCGGGTCAGCGGATAGATCCCGCCCCGCGCCACGCGCGGTCGCTCGTCGCGGCGACGCTGCCCCCACGCGGCCATCTTCTCGAGCGCGATGTCGTGGATGCTCAGATAGAGCGTCCGGGCGTAGTTCTGCGGATCGGCAAAGAAGCTGTAGAGGGACGGGATGCGCGTGCGGTAGTTGTCCGAGACGCGGCTCATCGTGGCCATGCTCTGCGCGGCCCCACCCGAGAACATGTTGCCGACCGCGGAGCCGCCGCCGGCCAGCAGCCCACGACCGGGCGCGACGCTCGCGCTCGTTCTCGGCCGCGTCGTTCGGGTGGTTGGACACGACCGTGCGCCCGGTCTCCTTCTCGAACCACCGAAAGCCGGGCATGTTCGTGTTGTCGCCATGGAGGATGCCCGCCTGGCTGGCACCGGTCTGCGACGAGAGATCGCACTCCCATGGGGTCAGGACGTGCGAGCCCTCGGCGATCCAGCGCGCCATCGTCGGGACGACCCCGGCGTCGATCGCCCGCCGGAGGATCGGGTCGGCCAGACCGTCGATCTCGAACATGACCAGCCCGGGGGTGGAGTCGGAACCCCTCGCTCTCGTAGCGTCGGCCGGTGCGACGCGTGACGCCGCTGAAGTATGAGCGATCGTCGTCGAAGGGGAGCACCACGCCCGCGACGGCGTTCACGAGCCCGAGTCCGAGCACGACCACGAGCGCCGCCCAGAAGTTCGTGAGTGTCACACCCTCCGAGACGTAGGCGGCGAGCAGGACGAACACGGCCGAGATCACGAGGCTCAGCAGGCCGCCGGTCAGGACGATCAGCGGGAGCGCGACCCACACAAGCACCGGGCGCAGCGTTGCGTGGAGGATCGCGATCGCCGCCGCCAGGATGACCGCGGACTTCGAGGCCGCCGAGCGAGAAGCCGGGCACCAACCACGCCAGCACCAGGATCGCGAGCGTGTTGATGATCCACGAGACGGCGAGCCGCAATAGGAGGCGCACAAGAGCGGTCACCTCCGGATCCTCTCACTCGGGCGCGATCCGCGCCGTGGCGAGGTCGGTCGTCGGGGCGCACGGGAATCCCCGTGGCGCGGCCGCGGGATCCCACCGGTGGATGCGCCTTTGACGACGCCCGTGTCGAGGCGAGCGCGGTCGCCGTCCTCGTCGATTCAGGCGCCTTCGCGACCGTCCGCCGATTCGGGGCGCCCGCCCTCGCCGATCCGCTCGGCGTGGCCGGGATCGCCGGCGGGCCCGCCGCTCGCCGACGCCGCGGTCTCGGCGCCCGCGAGCACGGGGGGCGACGCGACGTTCCCACCGAAGCCGTTGCGCTGCATGTCACCCCAGTGCGACGAGCCTCGCATCAGGCTGATGAACGCGCCCGCCCGGACGAACGAGTTCCACTGCCGGTAGCCCAGATTCTCGAGGATCGCGGCCAGGATCAGGCGCGCCGTGCATCGCTTGGCGCGATAGCGCCGGAAGGCGCGCTCCTCGATCATCAGGGCCCCGAACGAGAGCACGGCGCCCGCCATCACCGCCAGCGCGAAGAAGGCGATCGCCCACATGGGCGAGACGAGGCCCATCGCCGCCGCAACGAGGAAGGCCGTGTAGCCGGCGACCTCGATCAGCGGCCCGAGGCCCTCGAGGAACAGGAAGTAGGGCATCCCGAACCAGCCGACCACGCCGTAGCGGGGGTTCCCCACCATGCGCCGGTGGCGCCACATCGTCTCCATCAGCCCGCGGTGCCACCGGTTCCGCTGGCGCCCGAGCACCCGTCGCGACTCGGGCACCTCGGTCCAGCACACGGGATCGGGGATGAAGGTGATCCGATAGGGGTCACCGCGCTCTCGCATGACGCGGTGGAGACGCACGACCAGCTCGACGTCCTCCCCGACCGTGGACGTGTCGTATCCGCCGGCCTCGATCACGAGCTCGCGCCGGAAGAGGCCGAATGCGCCCGAGATGACCAGCAGGGAGCCCAGCCGCGACCATCCCACCCGACCCGCCAGGAAGGCCCGGAGGTACTCGACGATCTGCAGGTTGGGGATCAGCCGCGGCGAGGTCGCGACCTCGCGCACCTCGCCGTCGACGATGCGCGAGCCGTTGGCGACGCGCACCACACCCCCGACGGCGATCACCTCCGGCTCGGCCAGGAACGGCCGGACGAGCCGGAGCAGCGCATCCTGATCGAGCATCGTGTCCGAGTCGACGGCGCAAAAGAGCGGGTACCTGGCGAACGAGAGCCCCGCGTTGATCGCGTCGGCTTTGCCGCCGTTGGCCTTGTCGACCACGACCAGGCGAGGATCGACACGCGATATCAGAATGCCCGCGACGGCCGCGGACGGGAGCCGGGCACGCGGGACGCGCTGGAGTGGAACAAGGTCGAACCGCTCGCGGAGCACCTCGAGCGTGCCGTCGCGCGAGCCGTCGTTGACGACGATCACCTCGAGCTTCGGGTAGCGCGCCCGGAGCATGCCCCCGACCGAGTCGAGGATCGTGAGCTCCTCGTTGTACGCCGGCACGATCAGCGAGATCGGCGGCGTGCTCGGCGACTTCTCGATCGTCTCGTAGCTGAGCGCGACCCGGCGCCCGACGTAGTCGCGCACCCCGAGCCACCCGAGCCAGGTGAGCAGCGCGTAGACGACGTTGAGGACGACGAAGTAGCCCAAAAGGACGACGTTCATGACGACGAGGAACGTGGCCACGCCGCCGCTCATGTCGCGACCGCCAGGCCCGCGGCACCGAGGCCGCCGAGGTCGAGTGCTTCCTGGGCGCGCTCGCGCGCGAAACGGTCCTCGGACTGCAGGGCCGCCGTCAGCCGGAGCCGGCCCGCGGAGCCCGCCTCGATCAGCGCCGAGGCCGCGTTGGCCCGCACCCACCACGCGCGGTCGTCGAGCGCCCCGGCGAGCGTATCGAGCACCGACGTGTCGAGCGCTGTGAACTCGGCGAAGCCGCGCTCCGACAACAGGTGGAGCGCCCCGAGGGCCGTGGCCGCCTGGGCGCGCACGGGCCACTCCGCATCCGACATCGCATCCAGCAGGAACCGTTCGGCCTCTCGATCTCCCCCCCGCCCGAGGGATCTCGCCGCCCGTATGCGCTCCTCGACCGGACCGGATCTCAGGATGCGCGCGAGCGACTCCGTCGCCCGCGCGCCGCCGGCCGGGCCGAGCGCCTCGATCAGCCAGGGGCGGTCGGCGGCGTGGCGCGAATCCGCCATCGCGCTGTGGAGTGGATCGAACGCGGCCGGCGTGGCGAGCGCGTCGACGACCTGTTCGCGACGGGCGCGGGGGTCCACGAGGGATTCGACGAGGGCCTCGATCGCCGCTGGAGTCGCGGATGCGCGAGAGCGAGCGGATCGCGGACACGGCGACGTCGCGGTCCGGATCGCGAAGGAGCGGCGCGAGCAGGGCCTCGGCGCCGTCGAACGGGACGGCGCCGGCGAGCAGGGCCCCGCGGGCACGGGCGCGGGCACGGCGCGACGCGACCAGGCGGGCCGACAACACCGCCGCGCGGCCCGCCCCGGCATGGCGGAGCGCATGGCGGACGGCCTGGACGTCGGCGGCCGCCTCGACCTCGAGGATCAGGCCGTCGAGCGCGGGCCCACGCGCGGTCAGCCCGCCCGAGGACGTTCGCCAGGACGACGTCGTCCCCCGCCGAGAGCGCTGCCCGCACGCGGCGCCGCTCCGAGTCGAGGCGACGCTCGGACCGGTCCCGGGCCTGCTTGGTGACGACCACCATCCCCGCGAGCACGGCGAAGGTCGCCACGCTCGCGAGGATGAGCGCCAGGAACCCCGGCATGTCCCCGGCACCGAGCCTCGGTCAGCCCGCGCAGAGGTCGCCGGCGACCACGCCCCGCGCGGGCACCTTCGGCAGGACGACCTTGCCGTGCGCGTTGCGCTTGGCCGCGTACTCGCCCGCGCGGAGGACGGCCAGGCCGCTGCTCCTCGGCAGGTCGAGCGCCAGCCCCTCGATCGCGGTGCCGGTCAGGTTCGACACCTCGATCCGCCGACCGCCGGCGCAGACCGCGCTCGGCGAGGTGACGAGCGCCACCCGCTGGCGGTCCCGCCAGAACTCGCCGAAGTCGGCGAGCGTGCCGACCCACGCCCCGTCCTCGCGGGGCAGCGAGAGCACCTCGCGCCACGAGGGCAGCGCGTCGGGCAGCGCCTGTGTCGCGCGGGTAGTACAGGAGGACGCTCGGGGCGCCGTTGTCGCCGTTTCGGCGCATCAGCTCGGCGGCGCGCGTGATCCGACCCTTCAGGTCGCCGCGGGCGGCGTCCTCGAAGACCACCGGGAAGGTGGTCACGTCCGCGTACCCGCGTCCGTCGAGCCGTGGGACCTGGAACGGGAAGGCGCCCGCCACCCATCCCTGTGTGCTCGACGAGTCGAAGCGGTAGCCGGCGGCGTCCTGGGCCTGGGGCAACCCGCGCGGGACCAGCAGGTACCCGGAGCGGAACGAGTGGACCGATCGCTGATACCCCTGGAGCAACTCGCGCGAGACCCGCAACTCGCCCATGATGGACGCGCCCGTCGTTCGGTGCGCGATGCGACGAACGGCCGGTAGTCCGGATAACGCTCGGCGCCGGTTCCCATCGCGAGCCGGTTGAAGACCGGCGAGTGCGCGACCGAGTGGGACGCGAGCTCACCGTCGTTGGCCGCCACCGCCTTCGCCGCGGCGTCGAACTCGTCGGTCGCGAACCAGGCGCGATCGAGCCAGTCGTCGACGTAGTGCGTGTCGGCGAAGACCGTCGTCGGGGCCTTGAGGCGGGCGGCGGCGTTCACGTACTCCGGGGTGAACCTGGCGCCCTGGGAGAAGTTGAGCGAGAGGGTCGGGACGACCGCGTACGGCGCCCCCTTCGGCGCGGTGCCGATGGTCACCCCGCCGTCGACGTTGGTGCGATAGACGCCCCGGAGCCAGAGCTGCCAGACGTCGGCCGCCGTCTCGAACGAGTTGACGTAGCGGCGCTTCGACGAGAATCGCGCGCCCTCCTGGTGGCGCGTGATGAGGTCGAGGAACCGCGCGCCCACGGCGTAGGCCACGCCGCCGCCCTCGTGCTCGCGACGGGTGAGGGCCGCGGTCCCGTCGTCGAACCGGGCGAGCACCGACGTGGCGTCGCCGGTGACGTACCCCACCGTGCCGACCTTGGTCTCCTGCGCGGCGTCGTCGAGCGCGACGACGCGCTCCTCCTTTTGATCGAGATCGGCGAGGGTCGGATCGTCGCCCTCGAAGCGGATCTCCTCGCGCGCCGCGGACTCGACGACCCGGTCGATGCCGAACAGCGGCCGGGCGACCGGGGCGGTCACGGCCTCGCCGACGACGATCCCGCCGCGCGACAGGTAGGCCTCGACCTGGGCGGCCCCCTCCTTCGCGTCGTCGCCCTCACCGATCACGGCGCTGGAGAGCGTGCCCGCGAAGACGGTCACGCGGTAGCGGAGCGCCTCCTCGAGCGTTGTTGCGATCACCACCGGCACCCCCATCGCGCGGAGCGCCATGTACTCGGGCCCGCCGTCGGTGGCGTCCATCGGGTGGACGGCGACGGCGTCGATCAGCGCCGGCGTCGGCGGCGGCGCGGTGCAGGGCTTGCTCGCCTCGTTCGCCGTCGAGGTGCGCTCGCCGAGTCGCCAGACGAGGTTGCCGGGAGGGGCCTTGACCGAGAAGCTCCGAACGCTCCGACCGGGCGGGATGATCGTCGGCTGGCCGCGGTCGGCGGGCGCCGGGGAGAAGACGTTCTGTTTCCCGACCGGGAGCTTGACCGCCTCCTTGCCCGTGTTGTTCGTGCCGAACCAGGCGACGAAGCCGTCGCGATGAGGCTCGACGCACTCGAGGACCGGTGAGACGGCCACCTTGTCCGTGATCGCCGTCGTCGCGACCGTCGGCACCGGGGCCGCCGGCGGGCGGACCTCGCCCGACCCGCGGCGCCCCGCGACCACGACCTGCGGGGAACGACCGACGTCGGCGAGGAACCTGGGGAGGGCCCGCGCCCGCTTGGCGGGCAGCGCACGGATGCGCCCCGGCACCGACGCGCGCACCTTCGAGGCCTCCGCGCGAGCGAGGCAGCGCGCGGTGGCGGCGCGGCCGTCGAGTCGCTCGCAGGCCGCCGCGGCGTCGGGGCCGGTCCGCGGTCGGGGGCGCCGCGCCCGCGATCGTGGCGCCGACGGCGCCGGCGACGGTGAGGGCGGCGATCGCGCCGGCCCCGATGAACGACCTTCGTCCCATTGCTCTCTCCTCGCGCGTGTCCCAGGGGTCATCGGCGGATACGCGCGCGAATTGACAGGAGATTCCTCGCCCCCGGACGAGAGGCGGGGGTCGACGACCCGGTCGGCGCCCTCGGGCGACCGCGATCTCGCCGCCCCTGCCGCGAGCGGGGCGTCGCCTGCATCGGTCTCGGAACACCACGGCGCGAGCGCCGCCGCGTTCGAGCCTTGGTCAGTCCCCTCGCAGCCGGCGGTCGTGGTCGCGCTGGGCCTTCTCGACCGCGCCGAGCCGACGGCGCCCGGCCTCCGCCGCCCGCGCCACCGCGACGCGATTGGAGGCCTCGATGCCCGCGAGCGATCCCTGGAAGCGCGGTGCCACGTGGCGCGCGATCAGCTCGTAGCTTCGAAGGGTCTGCTCGCGCGAGGCCCACTCGTGCGCCCACACGAGCAGGCTGCCGAAGCCGCCGGAGCGCTCGACGAGGCGTGCGATGCCCTCGGCGCAGTCGTCCGGATCGCCGACGATCCAGCCGCCGGACTCGACCATGCGCTCGACGAGCGTCTCACGCGGGCCCTCGACGGGCACCGGGCGGCCGGTCACGCCCTGCACGTAGTCGACGAGATGGGCTGCCGCGCCGGCGCGCACCTGATCGAGCGCCTCCCGGCGCGTGTCGGCGACGTGCACGATCACGGCCAGCCGCCACCGCGCACGGTCCACCGTCGTCCCGTGACGCGCCGCCGACGCCTCGGCGATCTCCCACTGGGCGCGCAGGTCGATCGGGCCGCGCGGCCCCTTGGCGACCGAGAGCGAGAGCACGCCGCACCCGTGCCGCCCGGCGAGTTCCATCCCGGCGGGCGACTCCATGCTGGTGACCGAGATCGGCGGATACGGCCGCTGGAACGGACGGAGCTGCAGGACCGCCTCGTGCAGCTCGTACCAGGAGCCGTGCTCGGTGATCGGCGCGGTGTCCGACATCAGCCGGACGATCACGTCGAGCCCCTCGGCCATCCGCGGCCGCAAGGTCGTCCGGGTCGATGCCGAGCATGAGCGCGTCGGTCAGGTGCCCGCCCGGACCGACCCCGAACTCGATGCGCCCGCGCGTGAGGTGGTCGAGCAGCACGATCCGGTCCGCCACCATCAGCGGGTGGTGGTACGGGATGCTGACGACCCCCGTCCCCAGTCGGATGTGGCGGGTGCGCTCGGCCGCGACGGCGAGGAACAGCTCGGGCGAGGCGATCGTCTCCCATCCGGTCGAGTGGTGCTCGCCGACCCACGCCTCGTCGAACCCGAGCCGGTCGAGGTGCACGAGCAGCTCGAGGTCGCGCTCGAGCGCCAGCGTGGGGTTCTCCCCCGGGGCGTGGAACGGCGCGAGGAACGCACCGAAGCGCATCGGCGCACTCCTCGGGCGGAGCGGGACCGTCGACCGTGGCCGTCATCGCGACGAGGATACGCGGCGGCGCTCCGGGGGGCGTGTGCCAGGATCGCGGGCATGCGGGTCCTGATCGTGGGCGCCGGCGTGACCGGCCTGACCCTGTGGCGGTGCCTTGCGCGGCGCGGCATCCGCGCCGAGATCGTCGACCGCGCGCTCGGCGGGTCGGTCGCGCCACGCCCGTTCATGCTGGCCGCGCATGCCTTCCCGGCGGCCGAGGACGCCGGGGTGATGGCGACCGTCCGACGCCTCGGCGCGGAGATCGCCCCACGCGAGGGGGTGGGTCCGGTCGCGATCGCGACGAGCTTCGTCGGGTTGACCGAGGCGCTTGCCGACGGCGTGCCGGTGGGACGCGGCGTGACCCTCACCGAGCTGGTCCGCGAGGGGGAGCGCATCGTCGGCGCCGTCGTGCGCGCGCACGGGGTGGACGGCGCGCGGCGCATCGACACCGACCTCGTCGTCGCCGCGGACGGGGTCGGCTCACCCACCCGGGCGCTGGCGGGGATCGCCGCCGTGCGCACCCCGACTCCGGACGGGCACCTGTCGTTCCTGTCCCCCGTCCGGGCCGACGTGCCGTTTCGCATGCGGTTCCTCGGCGACGGGAGCCAGATCGGCCTGATCGGCTGGCCCGAGGGCAGCGCCGGGTGGTGGTTCGTGGACCGGGTCGGACGCCGGGCGGCGCTCGCGCCCGGCCTCGACGCGTTCCGGAGGGCCTTCACCCGCCTGATCCCCGAGGCCGCGGGGCCCCTTGCGGCGCTCGACTCCGTCGACGCGCTCACCTACCGCGAGGTGACCGAGGTCCGCTGCCCCGAGTGGTGGGTCCCGGGCGCGGTCGTGATCGGCGACGCGGCGCATTTCCTCGGTCCCGAGACCGGTATCGGCGCGGGGCTGGGGCTCGGCGACGCCCTGGCCCTCGCCGAGGCGCTCGCCGCCGCGCCCGACGACCCAGACGCGGCCTGCCGCCACTACGACCGGTGGTGGGGGCCGCGCGTCCGCCCATACGAGGCGGTCGGGGCCGAGGGCGGGCGGATGCCCACCCACCCCGACGCCACGCGGCGACCCGAGGAGCGGTGGCCCCCACCGTGGTAGGGACGGTGCGCGTGCTGCGCGAGGACGAGTGGCGCTCGGGGGGTCCTCCGGCGCTCGACGCCGACCTGCTCGTGCAAGGCGACTGCGCGGAGGTCATGTCGCGCCTGCCGCAGGGCGGATTCGACCTGGTCTACGCCGATCCGCCCTTCAACACCGGCCGTGACGTCGTCGCCCGCACCCAGCGGGTCCGCGCCGATCCGGACGGCGAGCGGGCCGGCTTCGGTGGACGGCGCTACCGGGCGGAGACCGTGGCGACCCGGCGGTTCGGCGACCGCCACGACGACTACGCCGGGTTCCTCGACGCCAGGATCCGGGGGGCGCGCGACCTGCTCGCCCCGTGGGGGACCCTCTACCTGCATCTCGACCAGCGCGAGGCGCACCGGGCCAAGCTCATGCTCGACGCGCTGTTCGGCCCCGAGTGCTTCCTCAACGAGCTCATCTGGGCATACGACTTCGGCGGGCGCGCCACCCGTCGCTGGCCGGCCAAGCACGACACGATCCTGGTCTACGTGCGCGACCCCGAGCGGTACCACTTCGACACGGCCGAGGTCGAGCGCGAGCCGTACATGTCGCCCGGGCTCGCCGGGCCCGACAAGGCGGCCCGCGGAAAGCTGCCCACCGACGTCTGGTGGCACACGATCGTCCCGACCCGGGGCGCCGAGCGCACCGGGTACCCGACGCAGAAACCCGAGGGGGTCCTCCGGCGGATCGTCGCGGCATCGTCCCGGCCCGGCGGCGTGTGCCTCGACCCCTTCTGCGGAAGTGGGACCCTCGGCGCCGTCGCCCGCCGCCTCGGGCGGCGCTTCGTGATGATCGACGAGAACCCCGAGGCGATCGCGGTCAGCGCCGCCCGGCTCGCGCGCCTCGATGGCGCGGGCGACCCGCCGCCGCCCGGCCCGGCGGCCGCGTGACATCGCCTCGCCCCGCAGGGCGCCCGATGTGCGAGAGAATCGCGGCATCGCGCCCCCACGCCCGGAGGAACGCCCCATGGCCGAGTCCATCCCGCAACTGACCGAGCGCTCCGAGTGGGCGGCGCTGGCCGCGCACCACGGCCGGATCAAGGACCGCCACCTGCGCGAGCTGTTCGCGAAGGACCCCTCGCGCGGCGCGCGCATGGGCGTCGAGGCGGCCGGGCTCTACCTCGACTACTCCAAGAACCGGATCACCGACGAGACGCTCGCCCTGCTCGTGGCGCTCGCCGACGCATGCGGCGTGAGGGCGGGCGCGAACGCCATGTTCCGGGGCGAGAAGATCAACATCACCGAGCACCGCGCCGTGCTCCACACGGCCCTGCGCGCCCCGGAGGGGGCGGTCGTCGAGGTCGACGGGCGCAACGTCGTGCCCGAGGTGCACGAGGTGCTCGGGCGGATGCGCGACTTCGCCGCGCGGGTCCGCGACGGTCGCTGGACCGGTCACACGGGCAAGCGCATCACCACGGTCGTCAACATCGGCATCGGCGGCTCCGACCTCGGGCCGCACATGGTCTGGGACGCGCTGCAGTCCTTCGGCGGCCGGGTCGTCGAGTGCCGGTACGTCTCGAACGTGGACTCGGCCGACTTCGTCGAGAAGACCCGCGGGCTCGACCCGGCCGAGACCCTCTTCGTGATCGCCTCGAAGACCTTCACGACGCTCGAGACGATGGCCAACGCCCACACCGCGCGCGAGTGGATCTCGGCGGCCCTCGGCGCCGATGCGACGCCGAAGCACTTCGTGGCCGTCTCCACCAACGCGGACGAGGTGGCCGAGTTCGGCATCGACACGGCGAACATGTTCGGCTTCTGGGACTGGGTCGGGGGTCGCTACTCGGTCGACTCGGCGATCGGCCTCTCGACGATGATCGGAATCGGGCCCGACGCCTTCGACGACCTCCTGGCCGGCTTCCGGGCCATGGACGAGCACTTCCGCGAGGCGCCGATCGCCGAGAACATGC
This sequence comes from Miltoncostaeaceae bacterium, assembly GCA_963698665.1. Classification (GTDB taxonomy): domain Bacteria; phylum Actinomycetota; class Thermoleophilia; order Miltoncostaeales; family Miltoncostaeaceae; genus CALNYH01. The sequence goes on from CAVORO010000001.1 coordinate 246,321, forward strand.
CCGCGCTGCTCGGCCTGATCGGCGTCTGGTACTCGAACTTCTTCGGCGCCCAGACGGTGTCGATCCTCCCGTACGCGCAGTACCTCGACCGCCTGTCCGCCTATCTCCAGCAGCTCGACATGGAGAGCAACGGCAAGTCGGTCCGCCGCGACGGCACCCCGGTGCGCGGCTACGACACCGGACCGATCGTCTGGGGGCAGCCGGGGACCAACGGGCAGCACGCCTACTACCAGCTGATCCACCAGGGCACGCGGCTGGTCCCCGCCGACTTCATCGGGTTCGCGGTCTCCAACGCGCCGCTCGGCGATCACCCGGACCTGCTCATGAGCAACTTCTTCGCCCAGCCCGAGGCCCTCGCGTTCGGCAAGACGGCCGACGAGGTCGCCGCCGAGGGGGTCGCGCCCGAGCAGATCCCCCACCGCACCTTCCAGGGCAACCACCCCACCAACTCGATCCTTGCGGAGCGCCTCGATCCCCGGACGCTCGGCGCGATCATCGCCCTGTACGAGCACAAGGTGTTCACGCAAGGGTGGATCTGGAGCATCAACTCGTTCGACCAGTGGGGCGTCGAGCTCGGCAAGGTGCTCGCGAGGCGGATCATCCCGGAGCTCGAGTCGGCCGCCGCGCCCGAGCTCGCCCACGACTCGTCGACGAGCGCGCTCATCCGGCGGTATCGCTCGATGCTCGGACGGGCGACCTGACCGGGCCCGACCGCCGTGGATCCTGACGCCGACGACCACTACGTCGCCCTCGGCGTGCGCCAGAGCGATGCCACCGAGACCATCGAGCGGGCGTGGCGGTTCTCGGTGCTGGCGTTCCACCCCGACCGCTTCCGCGACACCACGCAACGCGAGCGGGCCGAGGGGTACACCAAGCGCCTGAACGCGGCATGGGAGGTCCTCCGCGACCCGACGGCCCGGGCCCGCTACGACCGCGCCCGGGAGGCGCGCGAGCGCGGACGCCGGCCCGGCCCGCCGACGCGGGCGATCCCCTGCCCCACCTGCACGACCGTCGGACGCGCGCCGGACGCGCACGGCGCGGTGGTGGAGATGCGCTGCCCCGCGTGCAACGAGCGCTTCCGTGCCCTGATCGGCGGGCGGATGCTCGACCGCCCGCGCCTGGACGGCGCCTTCTGGCGCCTGCGGTACCTCGTGACCATGTCGGCCCCCAGGGGGCGCACGCAGGAGCTCGCGTTCCGGCGCTTTCCGAGCGAGCTCGCCCTCGCCACGGGCGAGGCGCTCAGCGTCGTCTACCGGGGAGGAACCGACGGCCGCCCCCGCTACGTGATCCGCCACTCCGACGGACTCGACATGTCGTGGCGCGTCGACTGAGCGTCCGGCGGACCGCCGCCGCCTCCGCGGGAGCGGGACTCGTCGCCGTCGCCGGCGCCGGCGCCGGCGCCTGGCACCTCTCGACGCTGATCGGCCGGGACGCCATGCGCGTGCGGCCGCTCAGCCGCCGCACGCCGATCGAGGTCGTCGCCGTCGGCGACGCGGAGATCACGCTTCGCGCACGGGAACGACTCGGGACCAGCGAGTTCACCTCGGGCGGCCCGTGGCACGACGGCGACGGCTGGTACGGGGTCGGCGGCCACCGGTCGTTCGGGCTCGTGGGTCCGGTGCTCGCCCGCGCGCCCGACGGGGCCGTCACCCGCAGGTTCGCACGACGGGCGGGCGCACCGGTCGCACCCGGCGAGCGCGTCCGGCTCGGGCTCGAGGCCTTCTGGCCCGACCCCTCGGCGCTCGGGCTGGGCGTGACGCGCGTGCACTACCCGAGCCGGCTCGGCCCCATGCCCGCATGGCTGATCCCGGGCGCCCACGAGGACTCGTGGGCCGTCGTCGTCCACGGCCGCGGCGCCGACCGCACGGAGGGACTCCGCCTGGCCCGCGTGCTCCACGCCGCCGGTCGCACCACGCTCGTGATCGGCTACCGCAACGACCCGGGCGCGCCGTCGACCGACGGCCTCGCGCGCTTCGGTCAGACCGAGACGGACGACGTGGAGGCCGCGCTGCGGTTCGCACGCGCCGAGGGCGCGCGACGGGTGGTCCTTGCCGGGATCAGCATGGGCGGCGGCATCGTGGCCCAGCTTCTCGTCCGCGCCGACACCGCCGACCTGGTCGAGCGGGCCGTGCTCGACTCGCCGCTTCTCGACCCGCGCGACGCGATCCGGGCCGCGGCCGCCAGGGTGCGGTTGCTCCCGGGCGTCCACGGCGCCCCGCGACCCGTGGTCGACGGCGCACTCGCCATCGCGGCCCGGCGGTTCGGCGTCACGTGGCGAGACGTCGACGCCGGCCGGCGGGCGGCGGATCTGCGCACGCCGATCCTGATCGTCCACCGCGAGGACGACCGCATCGTCCCGTCGGGGCCGAGCGTGCGCCTGGCCGCCCGGCGGCCGGACCTGGTCGAGCTCCACCGCCCTGCGGGCACCGGCCACACCGATGCGTGGAACAGCGACCCGGCGGCCTACGACGCGCTCGTGACGCGCGCCCTGGGCGGCGGCGGTGCCGCCGGACCGGGGGCGGCGGTCTAACCCTCGTCGACGGCGCTCACGCGGCGGTGGAGCTCGGCGAGCTGCAGCATCAGCTCGTGGAAGTCGTCGGCGGGGGCGGGTGGCTCGACGCCGAGCTCCTCGGCGAGCTCCGCCACCCAGGCGACGGTGCCCGAGGTGGGCCCTTCGGCGTCCCCCAGGATGGCCTGCTCGTAGACGTAGCTTCCGAGCGCGCGCAGCTCGGCCATCGCCTGCGGCCGCGGCCGCGGCTCGCGGCGCCGCGGCTTGGCCCGGGAGCCGCGCACGCGTGGGCGCCGTCCCCGCCCGTCCCGCGTGGTCGGCGGACCGCTCGGCTCCGCGGGCTCGATGGCGTCGGACTCGATCCGGACACCGATCGTCACGCCCTCCTCCCCCGCGCTCGCGTACGCCACCTCGCCCCGCAGCCGGTGCCAGCCGGCCTCGGGCAGGTTGAGCCTGATCGCGATCGACTCGCCCTGCGGTGGAGCGGTGCCGCGAAGTGCGATGCCGAGGCCCTGCTCGCTCGAGTCCATCGTCACGCCCATCACGCGCCGACCACCCCACTCGAGGACCACCCCGAGGTCGGTGGGCACCCGCGGGTGGGCGCGACGCTCCGCGCCGGCATCGTCGGCGGCGGCCATGGGGGCGGGCTGCTCGTTCATCGCACCTCTCGTGAATCCGGGCGACAGCGCCGGGAATGGTGACACGTCGCCCTGGGATCGCCAAACACGCCGCGGGATGCGCCGCGACCGCCTGGCGCGCGCCGCGCTACTTCTCGCGGTACGTGATGCGCCCCCGCGAGAGGTCGTACGGCGACAGCTCGACCAGCACGCGGTCGCCCGGGTTGATCCGGATGCGAAAGCGACGCATCTTCCCGGACATGTGGGCGAGCACCTCGTGCTCGTTGTCCAGCAACACCCGGAACATCGTGTTGGGCAGGGCCTCGGTGACCTCGCCCTCCACCTCGATCGCCTCTTCCTTCTCTTTCGGGGACACGCCCTTCCTCTGACGGTCGACCACCCCCGGCGCCCCGGATGCGAGCCCAACCCGGCCCCGAGCACGGCCCGGGAGCGCGCGTCTCGGGCCTCGACCGGGGGCTCCGCCGAATGCGCGACACTGACGAGGGCAGCGCGGCACGAGGGGACCATCTCGTGATCGTCGAGCGGCGGAGGGTCCGGACGTACGCCTCCGTCAGACCCGGTCGACCGCTGGGGCGGCAGGCATCACTGCGACCCCGATTGCCGCGCAAGCCCCCATCCGACCGCTCGCCTGGCGCGCCGCTCAACTCACGGGCGGGCGACCTCCGTGCCGCCGATAGAGGCGGGCGCGAAGTTGTCGGCCACGAGTCCGCGCTTGAGCTCGTCCGTGAGGGCGTTCACCCGGAGCACGGCCTGCTGGCCGATCCGCTGGTTGATGCGCGCCTGCGTCGCGGACAGCGTGACGGCACCCGGGGAGCCGCCCGTGCGGGCCTGGATGCGGGTCTGGGACGGCGGCGGCTTGGGTGTGTCTGTGACGGCACCGGGAGCCGCCCGTGCAGCCTGGATGCGGGTCTGGGACGGCGCGGCTTGGGTGTGTCTTGCAGGGTCCCGAATCCCAGGCCGGGCACGAGCTGCCCGTTGGTGAGCGTGGCGCCCTTCATGTCGCCGCCGGTCAGCGATCCCTCGATCCGGGCGCGAAGGGCGTTGACGCGCCGGATGGCGGCCTGCGCCACGCGCTGGTTGATGAGGGCCTGCGTTCGCGAGACCGTCACCCCGCTGGCATCGCCACGTGTGGCGGATGCGACCTCGACCGGGCGCGGGTTGGCCACGGGCTTGCCGCCGTTGGCACCGACGAAGCCGACCGAGTCGAGGAAGCGATCGACGCCGAGCGCGCCTCCGCAGATGTCGCGCGCCTCGATGCCGGCGTCGAGCCAGGCCTGGACGGCGTTCGCCCGCCGGATCGCGGCCTGGTAGATGCGCTGATTGATGAGGAACTGCTGCCTCGAGACGGTGAACCGGGCGCGCGACCCGCCACCGGGACCCTGTCGCTCAGGCACCGCCGCGCAAACCCCACCGATCCCGGCGGCACCCCCCCGCGGGCGGAAGCGCCGCCAGCGCCGCGCGACTCTCGTTGACGGTCGTGCTCGCCGTGGCGGAGTTGTTGGACTCGTCGGGGTCCGGAAGGTCCGAGTCACCGGTCGCGGCCGCCGTGATTGCACCGGGTCGCGTCGTGGCCACGACCATCGTCACCTTGACCGACGACCCGGGTGGCATCGAGCCCATGCACACAGCTCACCGGGCCCTGGCCCGTGCAGACGCCCTGGCTCGAAGTGACGGAGGCGAACGTCGTCGTCGAGGGAACCTGGAGGACGAGACTCGCCCCGGTCGTGAAGCTCGGACCGCCGTTGGCCAGGGTTGCCTCGTACGTCACGTTCTGCCCCGCCTCGACGGGGTCGGGCGTATCGACCAGCGAGACGGCCAGGTTGGATGTAGCGATCGTCTGCCAGTCCGGCGTGATGTCGGAGTCCGGCAGGGGCGGCTCACCACCGGGATCCTCCGGAGGGACGTCGGGCGGTGGCCCCTCCTCGATCGGCTCCTCCGGCGGCGGCGGCACTTGCTCGGAGACCGCGCTCGCCGGAAGCAGGGTCCCACCGCCGAGCCCGTCGCTCCCGTCGGCCTTGATCACGTAGATGTCGGGGTCACCCTTCACGACCTCGCCCTCATGGGTCGGTCGGTTGCTCTGGAAGAGGATCTGACTTCCGTCCGGTGACCAGGCCGGGTTGAGGTCGGAGTACGCGGCGGGTTCCTCCTCCTCTGCCGTCGGCGTCACCGCCGACGCCGCCGAGACGGGGTCGGTGAGCTGAACCTCGCTGCCGCCGCTCGGCCGCAGCGGTCCAGATACCGGCGCCGGCGCCCTCGTCACCGCGGCGGAAGGCGATCCTCGTCCCGTCGGGAGACCAACTCGGTGATGCGTCGGATGCGTCAGGCGCGTCGATGACCTTGGCGGCGTTCTCGGGTGCCGCGACGTCGAGCACCCAGATGCTCACCGTCGGGCCCTTTCCATTCTCGTACGCGATCTTCGTGCCGTGTCGCCATCGTGTAGACGTCGGGGTCGGTGCTTCCGTCGTCCGGGTCGTAGTTGCGCGTGAACGCGATCCGCGATCCGTCGGGCGAGACCGCCGGCCACAGGTCATCGATCGGCGCAAGGGTCTCGACCTCGTCTTCAGTCGAGATCGAGACGGTGTTGTTGGTCAGCTGGGTCGCATCCCCGTCGAGCGGGGCCGAGTAGATCTCGAAATCGGTGATGGGCTCGTCGGCCTCGTCCGTCGGCTCGTCGCCGACGATGCGGTTGCTCGAGAAGACGACGAGGCCGTTGTCGCCAGGGAAGGCGGCTGCCGACGCCGCGGGCACCAGCACCAGCGTCGCGGCGGCGATCGCAAGTGCGGCGGCCGCGCCGTGCGGCCTCCCTCTTGCGCCCGCCCGTGTCCGGGTAGAGCAATCTGGCCATCGACGGCAGGTGAACCCGCCTCGAAGATCTGTGCATAGCGGCCTCTCTCGTCTTGAAGGCTGCTCAACCTCACCAGCAGCCAGAGCGACACACTTCGACTGCGCAAGAGGTGATTTTCATGAGCGCATGGCCCGGAGCGCCGCCTCGGGAAACCCGCACACCCATGCAATCGCAAGGCCTGCCATCGAAACGATCGAGCGAGGCACTGAACCCGCGGGCGGCACGCGCGCGCGAGGGAGCGGATGACCTCGACGAGGTGCTCGCCGCCGATCCGGACGGGGGCGCGATCCTCGCCGCCGCGCATCCGGCGGAGGTGGTTGGAGGCGCGTCCGCGGTGAAGGCGGGCGCCGAGCGACGCGCCGGAATGCGAGCGGCCGCAACGATCTCCGGCGACCCTTGTCGCTCAGAACTCCTGGATCGTCGGCCGCATGATGATCTCGTTCACGTCGACGTGGGACGCACGCGACAGCGCGAACACGAAGGCGTCCGCGACGTCGGCGACGGTGAGCTGCTCGCCCTCCACGGGGTCGTCGTAGAAGGCGGTGTCCACGACCCCCGGCGCGAGCAGGGTGACGCGGACGCCAGTGCCCTGGAGGTCGGTCCGCGCGGCCTCCGCCATGGCGGTCACGGCCCACTTCGTGCACGCGTAGAGGGAGCCCGGGCCGACCTTGCGTCCGGCGACCGAGCCCGTGAGGAACAGATGGCCGTGTGACTCGCAAAGCGCGGGCACGCACGCCCGGATGGTCAGCGCCGCGCCGTACACGTTGGTCAGGACCATGTCGTGCCAGTGCTCGGGCGACTCCTCGAGGAAGCCCCGGCGGGCCCCGAACCCGGCGTTGGCGAACGCCGCGTCGAGGCGGCCGAACCGCTCCAGGACGGTCCGGACGGCGTCCCGCTGGTCCTCCCACACGTTCACGTCGCACCGGATCGCGAGCGCCCGGTCGGGGCCGCCGAGATCCTCGGCCACGGCCTCCAGTCGCTCGACCCGCCGCGCCAGGAGCGCCACGCGGTACCCGGCCGACGCGGCGGCGCGGGCGCACGCCTCGCCGATGCCGCTCGAGGCACCGGTGACGAGCAGGACCCGATCGGACACGCCACACCTCCAGCTACGATTGCGGGGTGCCAGATCCTCGCACGCCGCCGCATCCCGACGGTGCCGGCGGCGGCGCCGCGGCGCTCTCGTGCACCGGCGTCGTCAAGCGGTTCGGACCCGACGTCCAGGCGCTCGCGGGCCTCGACCTGACGGTCCCGGCCGGTGCCTTCTTCGGCCTGCTGGGACCCAACGGCGCGGGCAAGACCACCCTGATCCGGAGCATCGTCGGCCTGACCCGACCGGACGCGGGCGAGCTGCGGGTGTTCGGGCAGCACGCCTGGGGCGACGGCGCGGACACCGCCCGCCGGGTCGTGGGATACGCGCCGCAGGAGATCGCGCTCGATCGCTTCGTTCCCGTGCGCGACACGCTCGAGCTCCATGGGCGGTACTTCGGCATGACCCGCCGCGACGCGCGGGCGCGCGCGGCGGAGATGCTCGCGGCGTTCGATCTGACCGCCAAGGCGGGCGCCTACGCCAACCAGCTCTCGGGCGGGATGCGCAGGCGCCTGCTGTTGGCGCGGGCGCTGCTGCACCGCCCGCGGCTCGTGATCCTGGACGAGCCGACGGCGGGCGTGGACATCGAGCTGCGTCTCGACCTGTGGGACTACATCCGCCGCCTGCACGCCGACGGCACGACGATCCTCCTGACCACCCACTACCTGGAGGAGGCCGAGGCGCTCTGCGAGCAGGTGGCCTTCATCCGGGCCGGGACGATCGCCGCGCAGGGTGCTCCCGACGAGCTCCGGGCGCGGTACGGGGGCCGGCGGCTCGAGGACGTCTACCTGCAGCTGGTCGGCAGATGAGCGCCCGGGGCCGCCCGGCGGACCTGACCCGGCGGCGCTGGCGGGGGGTCGGCGCGCTCGTCGAGCGCGAGAGCGCCCGCGTCCTTCGGCTGTGGACGCAGACGATCGCCCCCCAGGTGATCGCCGCGACGCTGTTCGTGGTCGTCTTCGGCATCGCGCTCGGCAGCCAGATCGACCGCGTCGGCGGCGTCCCGTACGACCGGTTCATCGTGCCCGGGCTCGTGTTGATGGGCGTGGCGACGCAGGCCTTCGCCAACAACGCGACCTCGATCTATCAGGCCCGCCAGGACGGCTTCATCGAGGACCCCGCGACCAGCCCGATGCGCGCATCGCACCTCCTGATCGGGTACATGTCGGGAGGCGTGCTCCGCAGCCTGTTGATCGGGCTCGGGACGCTCGCCGTCGCGCGGGTGTTCGTGGACTACTCCATCGAGCGTCCGGACCTGCTCGCCCTGACCCTGGTCGCGGCGGCCATCGCCTTCTCCGCGCTCGGCACCGTCGTGGGCCTCTACTCGGACGGGTGGGAGCAGCAGAACTTCGTCGGCAACCTGGTGATCCAGCCGCTCGCGTTCCTCGGGGGCGTCTTCTACGCCGTGGACTCCCTGCCGAGCCCGTGGTTCGAGATCACCCACGCGGACCCGATCTTCTACATGGTCGCCGCCGCCCGGCAGGCGATGCTCGGCGACGGCGAGGTCTCGACCCTGCTCGCGGTGGGTGTCACGATCGGCCTGGCGACCGCGATGGTGGCGTGGGCGTGGTCGTGCTTTGCGCGCGGCGTCGGGATCAGGACGTAGGCCCGGCCGGGGGCGGGCCCGGCCGGCGATCGCCGTCGCTCGGACGGGGTTCGCGGCACCACGGGTCGAGCACGCAGGTGCATGACGAGGTACGCGGCCCCGACCAACCCCGCCAGGAGCGCCGCCGCGGCCATCGCGCCGGCATGGGCGAGCGGCGCCCCGGCCCACATCAGGACGTCGCCGGCGACGATCTGCGGCGCGAGCACCACGTCCCAGCCGTTCCACCGCGCGAAGCGCCCGAGCGCGATCCCGATCCCGACGAGGGGAACGACCGCGCCCACCACCGCCCACCCGACCGCGTCGCCGTGGCGTCGGCGGAGGGCGTCGTGGACGAGGTGGATGCTCGCCGTGCCGAGGAGCAGCCCGGTTCCGGCGGCACCGACCAACAGCGTCAGGTCGATCCAGTACGCGGGCGTCCGCGCGCGCCGGCAGATGGACGAGGTCGGTGACCAGGTAGGGCGCGTTCGGGAGGAACAGGAGCCAGGTCGCGGCCAGGATCGTCCGTCGCACCGGCGAACCCGAGGGGCGCACGAGCCGGAGCGCGACGACCATCGGGATCCACGCGAGCGCGCGATTCCGGGCCAGTTAGCCGTGTGTCGTCTCGCCCGTGCGCAGCAGGCGCGCGGCGAGGAGCGCGAGGCACGCCGCGCTCGCGGCGGCGGCCACGATCACGAGGCGGCGGCGGGCGTCCACGGCCCGAACGCGCATTGCCGGACGGCGCGTGCATGGTGAACACGGGTCGCGCGACGACACCCGTGTCGCCGCCTCAGTCGGCGGCGACCAAACGGCCGACGAGCACGGTCACGGCCGATCCGGCCACCTCGACCACGCCCGCCCCGGGCCGGACGTCGAGCAGGCCGCCACGTGCGGACGCCTGGCGCACCGTGATCCGCTCCCGCCCGAGGCGCCTCGCCCAGCGGTGGGCGATCGCGCATTGCGCCGAGCCGGTCACCGGGTCCTCCGGGACGCCCACGGCGGGTCGCGAAGAACCGCACCACGACGTCGTGCGCGCCCTCGCCCGGTGCGCTCACGATCACGCCGCGGGGCGCCATGGCGGCGAGGGCGGCCAGGTCCGGCGCGAGCCGCTCGAGCGTCGTCGCGTCCGCGACCTCGACGGCGAGGTCCTCGGTGCTCCGCCCGACCCAGGTGGGCGACACGCCGAGGGCCGTCGCGAGCCCCGGCGGCGGCGCGGCGGGACGCGCGGGGTCGGCCGGGAGGTCCAGACGCGATCCGCGCACCGTCGCGTCGCGCCGCGATCGGTCCGGACCGCGTCGCGAAGACGACCTCGGCCCCGGCGATCCCGGTCTCGATGCACACGTGGGCGGCCGCCAGGGTCGCATGGCCGCAGAGCGCGACCTCGACCGCGGGCGTGAACCAGCGCAGGCGAAACGGCGCCTCGGAGCGGTCGACGAACGCCGTCTCGGAGTGGCGCATCTCGGCGGCGACCGCGGCCATCCACGCCTCGGACATCGGGCGGTCCAAGAGGCAGACACCGGCCGGATTCCCGCCGAAGGCCCGCGTGGTGAAGGCGTCGACGACGTACACGGGAACGCCACCCGAGCCCGGCGTCGCGCCGGTCATCCGCCCGGACGCCGCCCGATCGCGAAGGTCTTGGTGAACGTGTAGCGCCATCCCTCCGGCCCCGCGGCCGCCCGCAGCTCGGCGAGGGCTCGCCCCATCAGCTCCTCCGCGCCCTCGTCGCCCAGCCGCTCGCGCCAGACGTGGCTGCCGACCGCGACCAGGCGCGCCATGTACGCCTCGGGCGGGACCACGCGGACGCGCCGCTCCACCCAGACGTCCACGACCTCGAGCCCGGCGGCCTCCATCTGGTCGCGAAGGACCTCCGGCTCGATGTCGGCTCGCGCCCACGCGCCGGGGATCTCCGGCGGGACCGGTGGATCCAGGCCCTCGAGGATCTCGACGAACTCGCGGTCGTGCCGGGGACCGGGCGCGAGGATCGCGACGAGCCCGCCGGGCCGCGCGGCCCGGGCCATCGCCCTCACCGCGGCCGCGCGGTCGGGCAGCCAGTGCATCACCATGGCGCAGAGGACGAGGTCGAAGGCGTCGTCGTCGACCGGCATCTCCAGCACGTCGGCGACGTGCAGGTCGACGTCGAGGTCGTCGCGCCCGCGCACCTTCTCGTCGAATCGGGCGAGCATCTCGGCCGAGACGTCGACGCCGGTGAGCCGGCGCGCGCCCAGGCGCTCGGCCGCCTCGAGCCCGGCCCAGCCGGTCCCGCATCCGACGTCGAGGATCCGCTCGACGTGGTCGACCGGGAGCGACGCCACCAGGCGCGCGCTGCCCTCGCGGTTGTGGCGGGCGGCCTCGTCGTACGAGGTGGCGTTGCGGTCGTAGCCGTCGGAGATCCCGACGTGGATTCCATCGCTCATGCGCCGAACGCTAGTCGGTCGCGACGGCCTCGGCCACGTCCGCGCTCGCGGGCCACCGGCGGCGTGTGGCAGTCTGCGGGCCATGCCCAACGCATTCGAGCTTCGACAGCGGATCGCCGCCCCGGCCGACACGGTCTGGGACGTGGTCGCCGACTCCTCCCGTCTCCCCGACTGGTTCGCGCCGGTCGAGGCGGTCGAGGAGCACGGGGACCGGCGCATCCTGACCATGGCCGGCGGCGCACGGATGACGGAACGCCTGCTCGGCCGCGACGACGTCGCGCGCCGGTACGAGTACTCCGTCGTCGAGGGCGCCCGCACCCCGATGATCTCCCACCGCGCGGGGTTCGAGGTGGTCGAGGTGGACGACCGGACCAGCGAGGTGCGCTGGTGGACCGACGCCCGCCCCGCGGACCCCGAGGTCGACATGGAGCGTCGGCTGGGCGGCGTCATGGCGTCCGGCCTCGACGCGCTCCGCTCGCTGGTCGAGACCGCGTGAGGCGCACGCGTCGCGTCGCCGCGGTCACGGCGCTCGTGGCGGCGGCCCTCCTGGCGGCCGCCTGCTCGTCGGACGACGGCGCGGACGAGACGGCGGCGGCCGGCACGGCGGCCTGCGGGTCGGCGGCGCCCGCGGCGGCCGATCCCCAGACCTATGACGCGCCGCCGCCCCAGGCGATCGATCCGGACACGGCCTACACCGCCGTCCTCGACACGAGCTGCGGGGAGATCACGGTCGCACTGGATGCCGACGAGGCCCCGATCACCGTCAACAACTTCGTGTTCCTCGCGGAGGAGGGCTTCTACGACGGGCTGACCTTCCACCGCGTCGTGCCCGGATTCGTCATCCAGGGCGGCGACCCGGCCGGTGACGGCACCGGCGGCCCCGGCTACGCCGTCCCGGACGAGCTCCCGAGCGGTGAGGGGGCCTACCCGCCCGGCGCGGTGGCGATGGCCAACAGCGGGCCCGACACCAACGGGTCGCAGTTCTTCATCGTCACGGGCGACGCCCCGCTGCCGCCGTCCTTCTCGCGCTTCGGCGAGGTCACCGAGGGGCTCGACGTCGCGCGGACGATCGAGGGGTTGGCCGACCCTGACGCGCCCGCGGGTGATCCGACCTCGCAGATGCCCACGGAGCCCGTCTACATCAACTCCGTCGCGATCGAGACGTCGCCCGCCTAGAGCGCCGGCCCGAGGACCCGGGCGGCGGCGTTGAGGGTCTCGGCGGGCACGACGAACCGCCGGGCGCGATCCTCGCCGCGCGTGAGCTCACGGCCGTCGAGCATGGCCACGGGCACCTCGACGGCGACGATGCCGCGCGACTCGTCCGCGAGCAGGGACTCGACCGCCCGGTCGAAGAGCAGGACGCCGTCGTCGGCCCCGTCCACCGGGAGGTCCTGGAAGCCGCCGCCCGAACCGATCCTGATCGCGTGCTCGGGCCCGCACGAGTGGATCAGCCGCACCGTCTCCTCGACGCCGTTCGCGCCGGCGGCGATGTGGATCACCGGGGCGCCCACGCGCCGCCTGGCGCGCCAGAGCGCGTGCTCGGCCTCGGCCCAGTCCGCGCCCGTTCCCGTCACCAGCAGGATCTCGTCGGGTGGGAACCCGTCGAGTCCGTCCTCGAGCGCCCGCAGCGGGTCCGCGTCGCCAAGCCACCCCTCGGCCATGAGACCGCGGCCGCGAAGGGAGCCGACGGCCGCTCGCAGCGTGCGCTCCGCGTCGCCGTCGTCGACGTCGGCGTCGAGCCAGTCGCGCGGCCGCGACGCGGCCACCGCCGGCACGACGATCCGCGCCGCGCACCCCGGGCCGCCGGCGCGCGCGGCGACGACGTCGGCGAGCGCCCCGGTCAACGCCGTCCCGTGGAGGACCACGAGCGCGCGTCGCGGTCGGTCGCGGTCGTCCTCGATCATGGCCGGGCAAGCTAACAGGCCTTTGGCGCGGACCCATCGGCGCGGACCATCGGGCGCGGGCCGAACGTCCCGACCTCCGGCGGGCCCGCGAGCGGCGCACGCCGGCGCCGACTAGCGTCGCGGACGTGCGCATCTCGCCCACGCAGGCACACGCCGGCCGCCGCGCCGCGTTCGCGACCGGAGCGCTCTGCGCGACCCTGCTCGCCCATGTCACCGCGGGGCACGGGGTCGACGTGCTCCCGATCGCCCCGGCCCTGTGGCTGGGGGTGGTGAGCGGCGCCGCGCTGGCCGGTCCGCCCCGGTCCACCTTCACGAGGCTCGGCGCGGTCCCCGTCGTGGCCGGCGCGTTCGCGCTGCAGGCGCTGCTCCACGGCGCGATGTGGGCCGCGCCGTGGGCCTTCGGCCTGACGGTCGCGCACATGGCGCCGCTCGATCCCCGGGCGCTCGCGGCACACGCGGTCGTGGGCGTCATGGCGGCCGTTCTTCTGCTCGCGGGCGAGCATCTCCTGGAGGCGCTCTCGGCCGTCGTGCGGCGCCTCGCCCGCGCGCTCCGTCCGCGCCGTCGACGGGCGGGCGGCCACGGCGTCCGTGTCCCCGGTTCGGCAGGCGCCCCCGCACAGGACGCCTGCCGCCGGCCCTCGGCGCGCGGTCCACCCCCCATCGCGGTCACCTGACATCGGCGGCCGACGGCCGCCGACCCGACCACGATGAGGAGTCTCATGTCACGGATCACCATTCGGGCGGCCCGGCGCCGCCGCGTGCTCGTCCCCGCGCTCGCGGTGGGTCTCACCGCCGCGATCGCCCCCTTCGCCATCGCGGACGAGGGCATGCACGGCGGAGACGACCCCGCGCACGGCGCGGGCGCCATGCACGAGGGCGTCGCGGCGCCCCCGGGCATGCGCGTCACGGGCATCGCGACCCGCCCCGCGCCGAAGGGCCTGCTCGTGCGCCCGATCACGAAGGGCTTCCGGTTCGCTCCGACCCAGCTCGGGGCCGCGCACGGCAAGGGGGTCAACCGGCCGCGTCGCGGCCACGCCCACCTGTACGTCGACGGCGACAAGACCACGCTGCTCGTCGGGCCGTGGACCTACGTCCCGCTGCCACCGGGCCGCCACACGCTGAAGGTCACCCTGAACGCCAACGACCACGCGGACTACATGCGCGACGGGGCGCCGGTGCAGCGCTCCAAGCGCGTCGTCGTCCGGGCACCCGCCCCGGACGGCTGAACGGGCCCGCGGATCCTCGGGACGGTTTGAATTAGCTGAGGCTAATTCCTACGATAGTTGCGCCGTAGTCACACGACCCCCCGAGGATCCGCACTGCACGAAGGACGTCCGAGCGATCGCCGCCGCACCCGCCGCAACCGGTGGGCGGCGGCGATCGGGGCGTTCGCGCTGTCGGTCCTCGTGGTGCTCGCATCGGGGTGCGTCGAGCAGCCGGGAGCGGGCACGACCCGCGACGGGCCGGTGCGGGTCGTCGCCACGACCAACTTCATCGCCGACGTCGCGGCCGAGATCGGCGGCGAACGAGCGGACGTCACCGCGCTCATGGGACCGGGCGTCGACCCCCACCTCTACAAGGCCTCGGCCGGCGACGTGCGCGCCCTCCGCGAGGCCGATCTGGCGCTGCGCGGTGGGCTGGAGCTCGAGGCCAGGATGGACGAGGTCTTCGACGGCCTCTCGAAGCGAACGGAGGTGGTCGCGGTGTCCGAGGCGGTGCCCGAGGACCAGCTCATGCCCGTCGGCGAGAAGGAGGCCGATCCCCACGTCTGGTTCTCGATCCCCCTGTGGCGCAGCGCGGTCGAGGCGGTGACCGAGGGCTTCGTGGCGGTCGACCCGGCCGGCGAGGCCGAGTACCGCGAGCGGGCACGGCGCTACCTGATCGAGATGGAGGCCCTCGACGACTACGCCCGGCGGCGGATCCTCGAGATCCCCGAGCGTTCGCGGGTGCTCGTGACCTCGCACGACGCCTTCCGGTACCTGGGCCGCGACTACGGACTCCAGGTCGAGGCGATCCAGGGCGTGTCGACCGCGGACGAGGCGTCGACGGCAGACGTCGACCGGGTGTCGCGGGTGATCTCCGAGCGCGGGCTGCGGTCGGTGTTCGTCGAGTCGGCGGTGTCGCCGCAGACGATCGAGGCCGTCCTCGAGTCCGCGGCGACACGGGGGCAGCCCGCCCAGGTCGGCGGAGAGCTGTTCGCCGACGCCGCTGGCGACGCCGGGACACCGGAGGGCACCTATCTCGGCATGTTCCGCCACAACGTCGACACGATCGTCGACGGCCTGTCGTGACGGCGCCGCGAGGCCTTCCACGGGATCGCGCTCACAGCGCCAAGCTGCTTTACTAGCCGAGGCTAATTCACCACCGAGACGGGCCGAACGGAGCCCCAGGAGCACGTCGTGACGCCGGCCGCAGACGTTCCCGCGATCGAGATCGACCATCTGACCGTCACCTACCGCGATCGGCCGGTGCTGTGGGACGTCGACGTCCACATGCCGCGGGGCACGCTCGGCGCGATCGTCGGCCCGAACGGATCGGGCAAGTCGACGCTGCTCCGCGCCGCGCTCGGGCTCGTGCCCACCGACTCGGGACGGATCGCGATCCTCGGCCGGCCCTCTGCCAAGGCGCGGGCCAAGGTGGCCTACGTGCCGCAGCGCGAGGCGGTCGACTGGGACTTCCCGATCACTGTGCGAGAGGTGGTCGAGATGGGCCGGTACCGCGCCGTCGGGTGGTTTCGCCGCATGCGACGCGAGGACCGCGACGTCGTCGACCAGGCGCTCGAGCGGGTCGGCATGGGGCCGTTCGCACGCCGCCAGATCGGACAGCTCTCCGGCGGGCAGCGCCAGCGGGTCTTCATCGCGCGGGCGCTCGCGCAGCGGGCGGAGCTGCTCGTGCTGGACGAGCCCTTCGCCGGCGTCGACGTGCGCACCGAGCACGCCGTGCTCGAGCTGCTCCGAACGCTTCGCGACGACGAGGGTCGCTCGATCGTCATCGTCCACCACGACCTCGAGACCGTGGCCCGCAGCTTCGACTGGGCGCTCCTGCTCAACGTGCGCCCGATCGCGACCGGCCGCCCCGACGAGGTCCTGACGCCGGAGAACCTGCGCCGGGCCTACGGGGCGGAGCCGGCCGTGGAGCCGACCGCGGCGGCCGGATCGTGGGCTGGCTGATCGATCTGCTGCCGCTGTCGCATGCGGCGGCGGTGGTGGCGGTCGGATCGATGGTCCTCGGCGCGGCCGCGGGGCTCCTGGGTGCGCTGGCGGTGCTGCAGGGCAGGAGCCTGGTCGGCGACGCGGTCTCGCACTCGGCCCTTCCGGGCGTGGCCGTCGCGTTCCTGGTCACCGGCGCCAAGGAGCCCGCCACGCTGCTGGCCGGGGCGGCCATCGCGGGGGTGATCGGCGCGATCGCGATGGTGGGGATCGAGCGCACCCGGCGGATGCGACCGGACGTCGCGATCGGCGTCGTGCTGTCGAGCTTCTTCTCGCTCGGAATCGTCCTGCTGACGCACATCGCGAGCACCGGCGGCGCCGAGCAGGCGGGGCTCGACTCGTACCTGTTCGGCCAGGCCGCCGGCATGGTCGAGGGTGACGTCGCGCTGATGACGTGGCTCGCCGCGGCGGCCGCGCTCCTTCTGGCGCTCGGCTACCGGGCGCTCAAGACGGCGATCTTCGACCGGGAGTTCGCCGGGTCGCTCGGTCTCCCGGTCCGACTCCTCGACGTCGGCGTCACGGCGCTCCTCGTGGTGGCGGTCGTGATCGGGCTGCAGACGGTCGGCGCCATCCTGATGGTCGCGATGCTGATCGTCCCCGCGGTGGTCGCCCGGCAGCTCACCGACCGGCTCTCGCGCCTGCTGCCGCTCGCTGCGGCGACCGGGGCGGCGGTCGGGGTCATCGGGGCGCTCGTGTCGATCGAGCGGGCGGTGCCGACCGGGCCGGTGATCGTCCTCGTGGGCGTCGCCGTGGCGCTCGTGGTGCTGATGCTCGCCCCGGGCCGGGGAGTCGTCTGGCGTGCCGTCCGGTTGTCACGGGCGCGACGGCGCGAGCGCATCGGGGCCGTCCTGATCGACCTGGAGACGGCGATGCACCACGGGCCGCCGCCGACGCCCGACGAGCTCGCGCTGGCGAGCGCACGACCCGCCCGCGACGTGCGCCGCGGGCTCCGCGCGCTCGAGCGCAGGGGGCTTCTCACCCGCGACGACGGCCGCGTGATGCTGAACGCCGAGGGCGCCGCGGAGGCGCACCGGGCGCTCGAGGGGCGGCGACTCTGGTCGGCCTGGCTCGAGCACGGATGGCGGCTGCGGCTGCCCGATGCCCGTGAGCCGGATCCGCGCGACCTGCGCGCGAGCATCGGCGACGAGGCGGTCGCCGAGCTGGCGGCGCTGGCGCGAGGAGAGGCACCGGCGTGACCTTCTCGGACGACGCGATCATCATCATGACCGGCGGCCTCGTCGCCACCGCGTGCGCGCTGCTCGGCGTCTTCCTGGTCCTCCGCCGGCAGGCCCTCCTCGGAGACGCCGTGAGCCACGCGGTGCTCCCCGGGATCGTGGTGGTGTTCCTCCTCACGGGCTCACGTGCGCCGCTCCCGGTGATCATCGGCGCCGCGGCGTTCGCCCTGCTCTGCGTCCTCGCGATCGACGCGATCCGGGGCACCGGCCTGGTCAAGGGCGACGCGGCGATCGGGCTCGTCTTCCCCGCCCTGTTCGCACTCGGGGTGCTCGGGATCGACCGCTACGCCGCCGACATCCACCTGGACCTCGACTCGACCATCTACGGCGAGATCGCCTTCGCCCCGTTTCGGACCGTCGCGATCGGCGATGCCCTGGTCGCGCGGTCGGTGCTCATCGCCGGGATCGTCGCGCTCGTCGACCTGCTGCTGGTCGCCGTCCTCTGGCGGCGGCTCAAGGTCACGACCTTCGACCCGACGTTCGCTCGGACGATCGGCGCCTCGCCCGACTGGACCTCTCGGGTGCTGCTGCTGGCGGTGAGCATCACCGCCGTGACCGCGTTCGACGCTGTCGGCGCGATCCTCGTGGTCACGCTGCTGATCGTGCCCGCGGCCGCCGCCTACCTGCTCACGGACCGCCTGATCGGGATGATCGTGATCGCGGTGGGGATCGGCTGGGTGGCCGCGATCGGCGGCCACGCCGCCGCGATCGAGGCGGACGCCTCGATCGCGGGGTCGATGGGGCTGGTCGCCGCCGTGTGCTTCGCCGTCGCGCTGCTGCTCGCGCCCCGGCACGGCCTCGTGGCGAGGCGGCTCGCCCTCACGCGCAGGAGGCGGGCGGCGGCGCGGGCCTGAACGGCGCCCGGGTGCTCGTGAGGCGCCTGCGCGCGAGCGCGAGCACCTGTGACGCAGCCGGGGACAGCGCGCCGTCGTCGCGCCACGCGAGCGCGGACGTGCGCTCGAGCGGTGGGTCGAGGGTCGCGACGGCAAGCGGCGGGCCGCTCTCGGCCGGAAGCGAT
Organism: Miltoncostaeaceae bacterium; assembly: GCA_963698665.1. GTDB lineage: Bacteria > Actinomycetota > Thermoleophilia > Miltoncostaeales > Miltoncostaeaceae > CALNYH01. The sequence goes on from CAVORO010000001.1 coordinate 264,759, forward strand.
GCGGGGAGGAACGCGAGGCCGAGCCCCCGCGACGCATAGGCGCGCGCCGCCGTGAAGCCCATCGCCTCCACCGCGACCCGGGGCTGGAAGCCCTGCTCGGCGCAGGCGCGGGCGACGATGCCGCGCATCGCCGATCCCGGCGGGAACATGACCAGCCGCTCGTCGCGAAGGTCGCCCAGCGCGACGTGCGCGCGCCCGGCGAGCGTGCCGCCCGGCGCACCCGCGACGACGAGCGACTCGCTGAGCAGCGGCGCCACCGCCAGCCCCGACAGATCGATGGCCTCGGCGAGGATGACGACCGCCAGATCGAGGTCGCCGGCGCGGACCGCGTCGAGCATGCCGGCCGCCGTGTCCTCGCGGAGCAACACCTCGATCCCGGGGTGCGCCTCGGCCACCGCCCCGACGAGGCCGGGCACGTCGGGCGCCGACGAGTGCCATGCCCCGATCCGGACCGTGCCGACGAGCCCGCCCGAGTGCGCCCGCATCTCGGCGAGCGCGGCGTCCGCCTCGGCCAGGATCCGCTCGGCGCGAACCAGGAAGGCCGCCCCGGCGGCCGTCGGGCGGCCGCGGGCCCCGCGCCGGCGCTCCAGCAGCGACACGCCGAGCTCGGCCTCGAGGCGACGGATCTGCTGCGAGACGGCCGGCTGGGCCACGTGCAGCGCCGCCGCGGCCCGTCGGAACCCGCCCCGCCGGGCGACCTCCGAGAAGTATCGGATCTGCCTGAGCTCCATGTGAGAGGTCATGAGTATCACTTCGATCACGAATTGGTCTTTGCACTATCAGCGTTCGCCGCGCAGACTGCCGCCATGACCGAATGGAGCAGCTGGTACCGCGACGAGGATCCGACCGCCTGGGTGCTGCCGCACGTCCTGCGCACACGGGCCGAACGACACCCCGACCGCGATTTCGTCCGCTTCGGCGCCGAGCCCTGGCGCAGCTACGCCCAGGTGGACACGGACACGGACCGGATCGCCAACGCCTTCGCCCGCCGGGGCCTGATCCCGGGCGAGGCCGTGTCCGTGCTGATGCCCAACTGCGCCGCGCAGTTCCCGGTGTGGTTCGGCATCCAGCGCGCCGGAGGGGTGGAGAGCCCGATCAACCTGGCGTATCGGGGCGACTTCCTGTCGTGGGTCGTGAACCTTCCGCGAAGCCGCTTCCTGGTGATCGCCGACACCCACCTCGACCGCCTGGCGCAGGTGCGCGACGACCTCCCGCACCTGGAGCACGTGATCGTCCACGAGACGGGCGACGCGCCCGATGCGCCGTGGCCGGCGGGCGCGGAACCACTGCGCGCGCTGTTCGAGGAGCAGCCGCGTGATCCCGGCGTGGAGATCGGCTGGACCTCGGATGCCCGGATCATGTTCACGAGCGGCACGACGGGGCGGTCCAAGGGCGCGATCAAGCAGCAGGCCTCGGACTACTTCTCCGGTCGCACCTACTGCGAGGTCGTCGGCCTGAGCGCGGAGGACACGGTCTTCTCGTGCCTTCCCCTGTTCCACTCGAACGCCCAGGTGCTCGCCGCCTATCCGGCCATGATCGCCGGCGCGCGCGTGGCGTTCGTCGAGCGGTACTCGGGCTCGCGCTTCTGGCAGCAGGTCGTGGACGCCGAGGCCACCGTCTTCAACACGGTCAGCGCGATCAACTACTTCATCTGGAACACCCCGCCCTCACCGCTCGACCGGGCCCACCGCGTCACGCGGGTCATGGCGATGCCGGCGCCCAAGGACATCTACCACGACTTCTGCGAGCGCTTCGGCGTGCGGTTCTTCGAGGGCTACGGCCTGACCGAGACGGGCATGGTCACGTACGTCCCACCCGACGCCGGTCCCCGCCCCGGAAGCTGCGGCGTCGCGACGCCCGGCTTCGAGGTCAGCGTGGTCGACCCGGGGAGCGACCTGCCGGTGCCGCCGGGCACCCCCGGCGAGATCGTCGTCGACGCGAAGCTCCCCAACATCGTCATGCGCGCCTATGCGGGCGATCCCGCCAAGACGGCCGAGGACTTCCGCAACCTGAAGCTGCACACGGGGGACCTCGGCCGCCTGGACGAGGACGGCTACCTCTACTTCCTCGACCGCGTCAAGGACTACATCCGCCGCCGCGGCGAGAACGTCTCGTCGATGGAGGTCGAGCACTCCGTGAGCGCGCACCCGGACGTGCTGGAGGCGGCGGCCGTGGGCGTGGCCGCCGGCGAGGGCGCGTCCGCCGAGCAGGAGATCCTCGTCTGCCTCGTGGCCCGGGAGGGGCGTGAGATCGACTGCGCCGCGCTGCTCACATGGCTCGACGCGCGCATGCCGTACTTCGCGGTGCCGCGGTATCTCCGCGTCATGGACCACCTGCCGAAGACCCCCACCGAGCGCGTGCGAAAGGTCGAGCTGCGTGAGGCCGGCGTCGGCGAGGGGGTCCACGACCGGGTCGTGCACGGGCCACCGGTGGCGAAGTCGTGAACCGCGCGCACATCGGGCGGGAGGAGTTCTCGCGCGCGACCGGGGGTCGCGGCCCCGCGGCGGTGGCCGCGGTCCGGGAGGCCTCGCACGTGCTGGCCGACGGCGTCCAGGAGTTCATCTTCGCCGACGTGTTCTCCCGCCCCGGCCTCACCGCGCGCGAGCGGGAGCTGGTGACGGTCGCCACGCTCTGCGTGATCGGCGGCGCGGAGCGTCAGCTGGCCCTCCACCTCGGGGCCGCGCTCGAGTGCGGCGCGGACGGCGACGAGCTGGTCGCGGTCTGCGAGCAGATCGCCCCATACGCGGGGTTCCCGCGTGCCCTCAACGCCCTGCGCGCCGTCCGTGAGGCGCTCGCCGAGCGCGACCTCCCCCTGCCGCCGCCGGCCGAACGGGTCTCGCTCTCGGACCACGACACGACGATCAGCCGCGACGGGTCGGGGCCCGCGGTGGTCCTCATCCATCCGCTCGGGGCCGACCGCATGGTGTGGCGGGACGTCTGGCGCGCGCTCTCGAGCGCGCGGGACGTCGTCGCACCGGACCTGCGCGGACACGGTGACGCCGCGGGCGCCCCCTCGGCCGGGATCGACGCAATGGCCCACGACGTCCGAGACCTCGTGGACGTCCTCGGGCTCGAGACCGTGACCCTCGTCGGTGCCGGGAGCGGCGCGCACCTGGCCCTCCGCGCGGCCGACGCGCTCGGCACCCGGGCAACGTCGGTCCTCCTCGCGGGACCGATGACCGTTGCGCCGGCGGGCGACGTGCCCGACGTCCTCGCGGGGTGGCTCACGCCGCGCACCCTGGCCGCCGACGGGTGGGCGGTGCGCCACCTGAGGGACCGGCTGGCACGCGCCCCGGCGGAGGCACGGGAACGACTGGAGCGATCCGCCGGCGGCGCGACGGCGCCCGCCTGCCCCACCCGCGTGGTCGTCGGCGAGGCCGATCCCGACCTGGACGGCGCCCGGACGCTGGCCGGCGCGCTCGGGGCGCCGGTCGAGGTCCTGGCGGGCGCGGGACACCTGTTGCCGGTGGAGGATCCCGCCGGGCTGGCCGAGGCCGTCCTCGCCGGCTGAGGGACCGTCGTGCCCGTCAGCCCTCGGACGAGGGCGTCACGGTGGCGATCTGGCGCATCTCCTCGAGCGATGTGAGCTTGACCCGCGGACGCGCCGACTCGGTCCCGCGCCGGCGCTCGTGCTCGTCGATCCGACGCCAGTGGGCGAAGGTCAGCGGTGTGCACTCGCGTTCGCTGAGGAGGTGGTCGACGCCGTCGCGATCGGGGGCCTCGCAGGGCGCGATCCGCCCCTGGGCGAGGTCGTCGAGGATCTCGGCGACGGTCTCACGGGCGTCCGCCCGGTTGGTGCCGATCACGCCGGTCGGCCCACGCTTGATCCAGCCGACGACGTACTCGCCGTGGACGGGCGCACCCGACTCGGCGTCCACCACGCGACCGCGCTCGTTGGGGATGACGCCGCCGCGATCGTCGAAGGGCACGTCGGCGAGCGGCGTGCCCTTGTAGCCGACCGCGCGCAGCACCAGACCGCACGGGATCACCTCGCGCTCGTCGGTCTGCCGGGCCCGGAGCGCCCCCGACGCGTCCGCCTCGAGGCGGTTGCGCGCGATCACGACCGCCTCGACGCGACCGTCGCCGCGGATCTCGACCGGCGAGACCAGGAAGCGCAGCACGATCCGCCGCGGCGCGCCCGTCGGGGGGCGGTCGGCGAACGCACGCAGGGTGTCGTAGATCTTCCGCTGCGAGGCGGGGCCGGCCTCGAGCGCGTCCCGGCTCGCCTCGTCGAGCTCCAGCTCGTCCGCGCGCACGACGACGTCCACGCCGTCGAGCTCGCCCAGCTCCTTGATCTCGGGAGCGGTGAAGGCGGCCTGGGCGGCGCCACGGCGGCCGAGCACGACGACCTCCTCGACCGTGCTGTGACGGAGGGCGTCGAGGGCGTGGTCGGCCATGTCGGTCCGGGCGAGGTCGTCGTGGGTGCGTGCCAGCATGCGGGTCACGTCCATCGCGACGTTCCCGTTGCCCACGACGACCGCTCGCGTGCAGCTGGCGACCTCGTACTCGAGCTCGCGGTGCTCGGGGTGGCCGTTGTACCAGGCCACGAACTCGGTGGCGGCATGGCTCCCGGCCAGGTCCTCGCCCGGGACGCCGAGGCGCCGGTCGGACGCGGCCCCCACGGCGTAGACGACGACGTCGAAGTGACGGCGGAGCTCCGCGCGGGTGATGTGGGTGCCGAGCTCGACGCACCCGAGCAGCCGGTAGCCCTCGTGCTCGGCGACCGCCTCGTACTGCTTGATCACCGACTTGATCTTCTGGTGGTCGGGGGCGACGCCCACGCGGACGAGGCCGAACGGCGTCGGCAGACGCTCGAACATGTCGATCTGCACCTCGAGCCCCTCGGCCTGCTGCAGGCGCTCGGCGGTGTAGAAGCCCGACGGGCCGGACCCGACGATCGCCACGCGCAGCGGTCTTCCGGCCCTTCCGATCTCGGCCAGCGCTCAGCCCTCCCGGAGCCGTCTCGTGTGCCATGACGCGCGGCGAGCGGACGCGACCGCTCGCGGGCGACGCGCCCCGTCGGAGCGCAAGCGCTCAGCTTAGCCGCTCGCCACCGCGTGGGCGCGCTACTCGGCCTCGACCTCGGTCGTGGCGTCCTCCGCCTCGGTCGTCGCGTCGTCGGTGGTGTCCGTCGCCGGGCCATCGGTGTCGGTGGTCGCGCCCTCGGTGGTCGCGCCGCCCGTGGTCGACGTCGCCCCGCCCGTGGTCGTGCCGGTGCCGACGCCCGTCTCGGTCTCGTCGATGTTGCGCACGTCGGTGCCGTCGTCGTCCCCGCATCCCGCCGCGACGCCGAGCGCGGCGGCGACCAGGAGCGCCGCGGCGGACGCCCGCACCCCGCGGCGCCCGGTGGTGCTCGAACCCATCCCCGATCCTCCTTCTAAGGGTCACCGAATTGCGCGAATGAGACTACCCGCCCGCGGCACCCACGTCCGCCGCCGCGGACGTCGAGGACGGTCTAGAGTGCGTCCGTGGGGCGCGCGCACACGCATTCCGTGGCCGACTACCTCGAGGCCATGTACTTCCTGGCGACGCCGATCGGCGAGTACGGGCCGGTCGTCGGCGAGGCGCCGGTCCCGGCCGCCCGGGTCGCCGAGATGCTCCACGTGACGCCGCCGACGGCCAGCGAGATGCTCAAGCGCCTCGAGGCGGAGGGGCTCGTCGAGCGCGGGCCGCGCCGAAGCCCGGTGCTGACGCCCGAAGGGCGCCGGCGGGCGGAGCGGGTCGTGCGCAACCACCGGATCATCGAGCGGTTCCTGACCGACTTCATGGGCTACACGCCCGCGGAGTCCCACGAGCACGCGGACAGCCTGGGCGACGCCTTCGACGACGAGATGGTCGACCGCATCTCGGCCCAGCTCGGCCACCCCGACCGATGCCCGCACGGCTGGCCGGTCGACACGCTGCACGAGCGCGAGGAGAACCGGGACCTGCGGCCGCTCTCGGCCCGCACCGCCGGGGACGAGGTGACGATCGTCCGGCTCGCCGAGCACGACGGCGACCTCCTGCACTGGTTCTACGACCAAGGGCTCGTACCGGGCACCCGCGTCGAGATCCTCCGGACCGATCCCGCCGCCGATCAGCTCACCATCGCCGTTCACGGCGACGAGCGCGCGATCTCGTTCCGGGCCGCCGAGGGGCTGTTCACCCGCGTCGACGCCGGGCCGACGGACCCCTGAGCCCCCTGTCGAGCGTCCCGCGCGCTCGGGGGCGCTCGGCGAGGCACCCGCGAGCGGCTAAGGTACCCCTCATGTGGGGCGTGCGACATGCCTGAGTCTCCGATCTCCGGTCCGACCGCCCGTGCGCTCGAGGCACGCGGGCTGCGCAAGTCGTTCGGTCGCGTCGAGATCCTCCACGGCGTCGACGTCGACGTCCCGCGCGGCTCGGTCACGGCGCTGCTCGGACCGTCCGGGTGCGGCAAGACCACGTTGCTCCGCTGCATCGCCGGCCTGGAGCGCCTGGGTGACGGCACCGTCCGGATCGGGGATCGGATGGTCGCGGGCACGGGGCGCCCGGTGCCCGCCGAGAAGCGGAAGGTGGGCATGGTCTTCCAGGACGCGGCCCTCTTTCCCCACCTGTCGGTCGGCCGCAACGTGGCGTACGGCCTCGGACGCGGCCCCGAGCGCGCCCGGCGCGTGGACGAGGTGCTCGAGCTCGTCGGGCTCGACGGGTTCGCGGCGCGCATGCCCGAGACGCTCTCCGGTGGGCAGGCCCAACGAGTCGCGCTGGCCCGCGCGCTCGCGCCCCGCCCGAGCGTCCTCCTCCTGGACGAGCCCTTCTCCAGCCTGGACGCCCAGCTTCGCGCCCAGTTGCGCGACGAGGTGCCGCGCCTGCTGCGCGATCTCGGCACGGCCGCCCTGTTCGTCACGCACGACCAGCAGGAGGCGCTCCAGGTGGGCGACGAGGTCGCGGTGATGCTCGACGGCCGCATCCGCCACGTCGGCACACCGGCGCAGGTCTACGACCTTCCCGCCTCTCGCGAGACCGCACGGTTCGTCGGCGACGCGAACATCCTCCCCGGGGACGCCGGCGGTGCCGAGGCGGCCACGCCGATCGGACCGGTGCCCCTGTACGGCGACCTGCACGGCGCCGTCGAGGTGGTCGTCCGCCCCGAGCGGGTGGGCGTGACGGCGGGTGGGGCGTCGCGCGTCACGGCGGTCGAGTTCTACGGCCACGACACCGTCTACCTCGTCCGCACCCCGTGCGGCGCGGACGTGCGCGCGCGCGTGCTCGGCGCGCCGGCGCATGCGCCCGGCGATGCCTGCCACGTGCGCTACCGCGGCTGCCCGACGGTCGCGTTCTCGGCCGAGCCGGCGGCGCACACCGCGGTGGTGTGAGCCCGGCCGAACCCGGCCCGTTCGACCTGATCATCCTTGGCGCCGGACCGGCCGGCGTCGGACTGGCCCACCGTGCGGCACGAGACGGGCGCTCGGTGTGCATCGTCGAGCGGGGGTCGGCGCCCGGCGGGCTCGCGGCGAGCATCGAGGTGGCCGGCGTCCGCGTCGACCTCGGCAGCCACCGTCTCCACGGGACGATCGCGCCCCCGATCCTCGCCACGCTCGAGGCGCTGCTGGGCCCGGACCTCCAGGCGCACGAGCGCCGCGGCCGCATCCGTCTGGCCGGGCGCTGGCTGCGGTTCCCGCTGCACGCGCCGGATCTCGCGCGGAACCTGCCCCCGGCGATGGCGTCCGGGATGGCCTGGGACCTCGCGTCGACGCCGGTGCGACGCCGGCGCGCGGGAGCTGCGGACTCGTTCAGCGAGGCCGTCCGGGCCGCCGTCGGCCCGACGCTCGCACACCGCTTCTATCTCCCGTACGCACGGAAGATCTGGGGACTCGATCCGGACGAGTTGAGCGCCGAGCAGGCACGGCGACGGATCTCGGCCGACGGGCCGCTCACCCTCGTCCGGCGGGTCCTCGCGGGCGGTGGCGCGCGCGCCCACCTGTCACCCCGCCGAGGGTACGGCCAGATCTGGGAGGCCCTCCTCGACGACGCGCGACATGCCGGCGCGGAGGTGCTGCTCGGCACCGCCGTCGTCGGCATCGTGAACGGGGACCCGATCACCGAGGTCCGCCTCGCCGGCGGCGGAACCCGTCGCGGGCGCATCGTGGCCTCGACGATCCCCCTCGCCGCGCTCACCGGGCTGGTCACGCCGGCGCCCGCCCCGCGCGTGCGCGCGGCGGCGGCGTCGCTCCGCTCGCGGGCCATGGTGCTCGTGTACCTGGAGCTCGACGGTCGCCCCTACACGCCCTTCGACGCCCACTACCTCCCGGAGGGCTGGACGCCGGTCACGCGGATCTCGGAACCCTCCAACTACCGCGTCTCGGCCGACGACCCCGCCGACAGGACGATCCTGTGCGCCGAGATCCCCTGCGACGCGGGCGACGGCCTGTGGCGGGCCGACGACGCCGCCCTGGCCGGTGTGGTCACCCACGCCCTCGGCGCGGCGGGGATGCCGACGCCACGCCTTCGTGGCGTCGAGACGCGACGGCTGGGATCGGCGTACCCGATCCTCGCACGCGGCTTCGAGGACGCGCTCGGCACCGTCGCGGCGTGGGCCGACGCCCTACCCGGCGTCGTGACGCTCGGACGACAGGGCCTGTTCACCCACGACAACGCCCATCACGCCCTGGCCATGGCGTGGGCCGCCGCCGATGCGCTCGGCCCCGACGGCGGATTCGACGACGTCGCCTGGGAGCGCGCCCTGGCCGGGTTCGCGCACCACGTCGTGGAGGACTGACGCGGGGTCACGGGCCCCCGCCAACTCGCGGACGACGGCCGGGACCACCGCGCGCAGGTACCCGAGCGGGCGGACGAACGACCGCCCCACCGTGCGATGGCGGTAGCTGATCGGAACCTCCCGATAGCGCGCGCCCTTGGACAGGAGGTCCAGGGTCAGGACCTGCGCGTAGTTGAAGTCGTGGACGATCTCCGCGTGGCGCGCGGCCTCGTGCGAGAGCGCCCGGTAGCCACTTTGCCCGTCGCCGATCCTGCGCCGCGCGGCGATCGTGAGCATGCCGGTCAGAAGGAGGTTCCCGACGAGTCGGTGGGGTCGCATGCGCCGTGCGCCACCCGCGAACCTCGACCCGACCACGTAGTCGGCCTCGCCGGCCAGGATGGGTGCCACCAGTCGCTCGAGCTCGTCCGGCGCGTACTCGCCGTCCGCGTCGCAGAAGGCGATCGCGGCCGCGCCGCGGGCGACGCCCTCGGCGAGCCCCACGCGCACCGCCGCGCCGAGACCGTGATTGGCGCCGAGCGAGCGCACCTCGGCGCCGGCATCGTGGGCCCGGGCCGCCGTCCGGTCGGCGGAGCCGTCGTCGACGACCAGGAGCTCGACACGGTGGCCGCGCACCTCGCGCGGCGCCCGCTCGAGCACGTGCGCCACCGTCGCCTCCTCGTCGTGCGCGGGCAGGAACAGGAGGACCGGGCCGCCACCCGGCGCCGACGCGGGAAGGCGCTCGGGCATGGCCGGCCGGTGGTGGCGGGCGTGGACGAGCCCCGGCGCCGGCCAGATCGCGCCGATGCCCCCCGCGACCAGCGCGTAGACGGTCTTGAGCACGTGCGCGGCCACCGCGGCGGCGAGCGCGGGGCCGGCCGCGGCGCCGAGCGCGACCATCGTTCCGGCGGCGGCGGCCTCGTAGGTTCCGATTCCACCGGGCGCGATCGCGACCGCCTGGGCTGCGATCGTAACCGCCGTGACCAGGGCCGCCTCGGCCGGGGTCAAGGTGATCCCGGCCCATCCGGCCGCCTGCAGGATGACGACGCTCTCGAGCAACCACGCGATCAACGCGGCGGCCGCCACCTCGAGCCCCGCGGGCCGCACGACGAGCGACCGGCGGCGGGCCACTCCGCGAAGCCATGCCGCACCGGCCACGAATGCGGCGCCCGCAAGAAGGAGCACCGCCCAGCGCAGCTGACCGGTCATCGCGACCAGCGCCGCCGGCCCGAGCGCGGCGCCGATGGCGAGCACCGCGAGGACGTCGGCGGCGCGAAGCATCACGGTCGACGCCGCCGTCGCGTCGAGCGCGACACCCGTGCGCCTGCTCGCGACGATCGGTCGCACCGGCTCTCCCAGCCGCAACGGCAGCAGGTGGTTGGCCGCCAGGCCGACGTGGATCGCGGCGAGCGCGTGCCCGAACCCGAGCCCCGGCAGGATCCGGGCCCAGACGGCCGCGCGCAGCGCGAAGGCGGCGAGGTAGGCGACCAGGGCGAGCACGAGCCCGGACGGATCCGCCGAGGCCGCACGTGCGGTCTCGAGCAGCGCGCCGGGGTCCAGGGCGTGCATCAGATAGCCGATGCTGGCGGCCAGCGCGACCGCCCCCACGATCCCGACCGCGACCCGAACCGGTCGGCGTGACACGGTCGAAGGCCCCTTTCTTCGGTGTCCCTTACTATCGCTCGTCGCCGTACCCTATACACTCGCCGCCGCACGCCGGACGGCCCCGACACACCCGAAAGGACCGCCTTGCCCCGCTGCCGTAGATGCATCGCGATCGCCGCGCTCGCCGTCGTCCTGGCCGTGCTCGCCGCCGGCTGCGGGGGCGACCGCGAGGCCCTCACGGTCTACTCCGGGCGGACCCAGGATCTGATCGGGCCGCTGCTCGAGCAGTACAGCGACGAGAACGACGTGGCCATCGACGTCCGCTACGGCGACACGGCCGATCTGGCACTCCTCATCTCCGAGGAGGGCGATCGCAGCCCGGCCGACGTGTTCCTGTCGCAGAGCCCCGGCGCGGTGGCCTTCCTGGACGAGCAGGGCCTGCTGGCACCGATCGATGCCGAGGTCGTGGCGCAGGTCGACCCCCGGTTCCGGGCCGAGGACGGATCATGGGTCGGCATCAGTGCGCGCCAGCGCGTGCTCGTCTACAACGAGGACCTCGTCGAGGAGGCGGAGCTGCCCGATCGGGTCGCCGACCTGACCGCCCCCGAGTACCGGGGGCGGGTCGCCGTCGCGCCGAGCAACGGCTCCTTCCAGGACTTCGTGACCGCGATGCGGTCGGTCGACGGGGAGGCGGCGGCCGAGGCGTGGCTCGAGGGCATGGCCGCCAACGATTCCCCGACCTACGCCAACAACAACGCGATCGTCGAGGCCGTGAGCCGGGGTGAGGTGCCGATGGGCCTGGTCAACCACTACTACAACCTCCGGTTCCTGGACGAGGATCCCGGGCTTGCGAGCCGCAACCACCAGTTCGCGGGCGGCGACGTGGGGGGGCTGGTCATCCCGTCGACGGCGAGCGTTCTGGCCTCGTCCGACGACATGGCCGAGGCGGAGCGCTTCATCGCGTTCCTCCTCTCGCCCGAGTCGCAGGCCTACTTCGCGGAGCAGACGTTCGAGTATCCGCTCGCCGAGGACGTCGCCGCACCCGGCGGCGCGCCCGCCCTGGCGGATCTCGAGCCGCCCCCGGTCGACATCACCGAGCTCGGCGACCTCCGGACCACGGCGAGGCTGATCGCCGACAGCGGACTCCAGTGACGCGGCGGCGCCCGGGCGCGGCCCTCGTGCTCGCCGCGCTCGCGCTCGTCGCGAGTCTGCCCTTCGCCCTGCCGGTGGTCTACCTGCTGTGGCGGAACCTCACCGCGAGCGGCCTCTGGGACCGCCTGGCGGACGGGCGCGTGCTGGACCCGCTCGGCCGGACCATCCTGCTCGGGCTCGCCGTGGCGGTCGCGGCGGGCACCCTCGGGACCGCCCTCGCGTGGCTCGTCGCGCGCACCGACGTCCCGGCGCGCCGGACGCTCGCCATCGCGCTGGTCCTCCCGCTCGTGATCCCGTCATTCGTCGCCTCGTTCGCCCTGATCGCGGCGTTCGCCCCCGGCGGTCTGGTCAGCGAGATCGTCCCCGGGTTCGGCGGCGTCCCGGTACGCGGCTTCTGGGCGGCCTTCGCCGTCCTGACGCTGGCGACGTACCCGTACGTCCTGCTGCCCGTCGCCGCGCGGCTGCGCACCCTCCCGGGTCGGCTGGAGGAGTCCTCACGCCTGCTCGGCAAGGGCCCCGCGACCACGTTCGCGCGCGTGGTGCTGCCCCAGGCGGGCCCGGCGGTGCTCGCGGGTGCGCTCCTGGCGTTCCTCTACACCGTCTCGGACTTCGGCGCGGTACAGCTGCTGCGCTTCGACACCCTGACCAGGACCATCTACGCGGACCGACTCCTCGACCCCTCGTCGTCGCTCGCCATGGCCCTCGTCCTCGGCGCGCTCGCCGCGCTCGCCCTCGGCGGAGAGCGGCTGGCGGCGCGCCGGGTGGGGCGCGGCGGACGTGTGAGCGGGTCGCCGCTCACGATCCGCACGGGGCGCTGGCGGCTGCCCGCCGCGATCGCCGGATGGTCGGTGGCGCTCCTCGCGCTCGGCGCCCCCCTGGGCGTGCTGGGCTACTGGGCGGCCCGCGGGATCGCGGCGGGTTCCGGTCGATCGGGGGCCCTGACCTCGGATCCGGCGGCGCTCGTGGACCCCGCGCTCACCACCGCCACGGCCTCCGCCGCCGCGGCGCTGCTCACGGTGGCGTGGATCCTCCCGATCGCGTACTACACCACCCGCCGGCGGGGGCCCGCCGGCGGCGCGATCGGCCTCGCCGTCACCGGGTCGTTCGCGCTGCCCGGCCTCGTCGTGGCCCTCGCGCTCGTGTCGTTCACGCTCGACGCGCCCGCGCCGCTGGCGCTGCTCTACCAGACGACCACGCTGCTCCTGGTGGGCTACCTCGTCCACTTCGGCGCCCTCGCGCTCGGCCCGACGCAGGTCGCCGTCCAGGGCGTGCCGGCCCGCCTCGACGAGGCGGCCAGGACGCTCGGCGCGGGGCGGATACGGCGGTTTCTCACCGTCGAGCTGCCACTCCTCACGCCCGGGCTGGTGGCCGCGGGCGGCCTCGTGCTGCTCTCGGTCGCAAAGGAACTCCCGGTGACGCTGCTGCTCGCGCCGGCGGGCTTCGAGACGCTCGCGACCCGAGTGTGGACGGCCGCCGAGGACGCCTTCTGGGCCGACGCGAGCCTCGCCTCGCTGTGTCTCGTCGCGGTGTCCGGCGTGCTCACGTGGCTTCTGGTCGTCCGCCGCTCCGCGGCGCTTCGCTGACCACGCGCGCCGGGGGGGCTCTCGCGCGGGCCTCGGCGCGCTCGTCGCGGTCGTCGCGCTCGTCGCCCTGCTGGCCGCCCTCGCGGGACTGCCCGCCGAGGGCGCCGACGAGCGGCGGACGACGGGCGACGAGCCGCACTACCTCGTGACCGCACTCGCGATCGCGGCCGGGGACGGCCTGGACGTCCGGCACCAGTACGAGGAGGAGACCTTCCGGCCCTTCCACGCCGCGGCGCTTGCACCGCAGGCGGCACCGGGCCCCGACGGACGCCTCGTGGAACCCCACGACCCGCTGCTCCCCGCCATCCTCGCCGCGCCGACGGCACTCGGCGGCTGGGCGGCGGCGAAGGCCGTGATGGCGCTCTTCGCGGCGGGTGTCGCGGCGCTGACGCTCGTCGTGGCGGTCCGACGACTCGGTGCGCCGGCGGGACCTGCCGCCGCCGTGGTCGCGGTGTTCGCGGCGTCCATGCCGCTCGCACCGTACGGCGCACAGGTCTTCCCCGAGGCCCCGGCGGCGGCGGTGGTGCTCGCGGGCGTCCTCGGGGCGAGCGGCGCCCTCGGGCGGCGGGACGTGCTCGTCATGACGATCGCGGTGATCGCCCTCCCGTGGCTCGCCGTCAAGTACGTCCCCGTCGCGGGGGCGCTCGCCGCGGTCGCGCTCTGGCGATTGGCCCGCGCCGGCCGGCGTCGCACGGCGCTCGTCACCACGGCCGCGCTCGGTGTGGCCGGCGCCGCGTTCCTGGGACTCCATCAACGCTGGTACGGCGGATGGACACCGTACGCCGCGGGTGTCGACGCCGCCGACGGGGCGTCGCCGCTCGGGTCCGACCCGGACGTGCTCGGGCGGGCCGTTCGTCTCTCGGGTCTCCTCCTGGACGACCGCTTCGGGATCATGGCCTGGCAGCCCGCCTGGCTGCTCGCCGTGCCGGCGCTCGGCGTGTTCCTGGCGCGGCGACCCCCCGGCTGGGCGGCGCTCGTCGCACCGCTGACGGCCGGGTGGCTGGTCGCGACGTTCCTCGCGGCCACGATGCAGGGCTGGTGGGTCCCCGGACGGCAGATCGTCGTCGTCCTCCCGCTTGCGGTGGCGATCACGGCCTGGTGGGCCGCGGCCGCCCGCCCCCGGCTGATCGCGACGTTGACGCTCGGCGCCCTCGGCGTCGCGTCCCACCTGGTGGTGGCCGTCGAGGGGGCGACGGGGAGGCTCCGATGGGTGTCCGATCTCGGTGCCACGGCGGATCCGGTCCACCGGACGCTCGCAGTGGCCCTTCCCGACTATCTCGCGCCGAACGCGACGACATGGCCCCTGCACGTGCTGTGGTCGCTCGTCCTGGCCTGCCTCCTGGTCGGCGCCTGGTGGCGGACCCGAACCGTGGTCAGGGCGTCTCGGGTCGACGCGGACGGGCCGGGTCGCGCCCGTCGCCAGATCGCGCTGATCTGACTCGCGGTGAGGCCGCAACGGCGACCGAGCTCGCGGGTCGTGACGTCCCCCTCGCCGAGCGCGGACCGGATCGCGGCGTCGCGTCGCGCCCCGGATGTCGGCGAGCGGCTCCCCCGCCAGGCGGGCCCGCTCCGACAGCGCGACCGCACGCGCCGGTGCGTCGGCGGCCTGCTCCGGTCGTGCGTCGCTCACGCGAGGGACGCGACCGGACCGGCGGCCGCCTCGGACGGTCGTCGCGACATGCGGCGGCCGCGCGTGCAACCGGATGCGGCGGCGGGATGCGCCGGGGTGGCCGGTCCAACCACCCCGGCGCCGGCGGACGTCAGCCCGCCGAGTCGTCGGTCTCCGCGTCAGCGCCGCTCGCGCAGAGCTCCCGGACGGCCTCGCGCGCGGCCTGGCGACCCTCGCGCCGCGCGTCGCGGAACGCCTCGCGCGTGACACCGGCGGTCTCGAGCACCTCGCCGAGGCCGGACTCCCTCCGGGCGGCCTTGAACTCGCTCGCGCTCATGTCGAGCAGCGCGAGCACCGGCGCGAGGCTCGCCGTGGCGCGCGTCGTCCGCACGGTGATCCTCTTCGCGGCGCGGGCCAGGACGGCGTCGGCGCGGGCCTGCGTGATCCGTTCCTCGGCGACCCGCTCGGCGAGTCGATCGGCGCGCCGCTTCGAGGGTGGCCGAGGTCTCGGGCGTGACCAGCCTGCCCTCGGCGATCTCGCACCCTCGAGCCGCGACCCCACCCGCGCGGGCCGCCACGAAGTGCGCCGCGGCGCGCGAGCACCGCTCCGCCGGCGCGGGTCTGCTCGCCGGGTCCGGCGACGGTACGCCGGTCGGCGTCCGCCGTGTCGGGGTGGGCTGCCGCGGTGCCGGCGAACGTGGCGCTCGCCGCCACGGCGGCGGCCACGAGGGCGAGGCGCGAGTGCGATCGTCTCATGTGGAACCTTTCCGGGAATGGGAGCGCGGCGGCGCTCGGGGAATCCGTCCGTGGCAGCATCGGACCTCGCGCGGCCGCGCTGCACCGCCCAGGCCGAACGCTTCGAAGTCGTTTACAGGCGGCGTCGCAAAGCGAAGGGCGGTATAAGCGCCGGGGCGCGGCGACGCCGGCCCGGTCGCGGGACGTATCCTTTCCCCGCACCCGACCGACCGCCCAGAACGAGGACGCCATGGATCTCGGACCGCTCATCCAGCCCGCCGACACCACGATCCTGGTCGTCCTCATGGACGGACTCGGCGGGTACCCCGAACCCGGCCGCGGGACCGAGCTCGAGGACGCCAGGACACCGAACCTCGACGCCCTGGCGGCCGAGGGCGTGAGCGGGCGGTGCGAGATCGTCGGCCCGGGCATCACCCCGGGATCCGGCCCCGGGCACCTGGCGCTGTTCGGCTACGACCCGAACGAGTACGCGCTCGGGCGCGGCGCGCTCTCCGCGGCCGGCCTCGACGTCGCCCTTCGCGCGGGCGATGTCGCGGCACGCGGCAACCTCTGCACGCTCGCCGGCGACGGGACGATCGCCGACCGCCGTGCGGGCCGGATCCCGAGCGATGAGGCGGCCGCCCTCGTCGAGCGACTCCAGGAGGAGGTGGCGGTCGACGGCGTCGAGGTGCTGTTCGCCCACGAGCGCGAGCACCGCCTGCTCGTGATGCTCCGTGGCGAGGGGCTCGACCCGCGGGTCGCGGACACCGACCCCCAGCGGACCGGCGTGCCGCCGGTGCCGGCCGAGGCGCTCGACCCGGCCGCGGCGCGCACGGCGTCGATCGTCGACGACGTCTCGGCCCAGGTCCGGGAGGTGCTCGCGGGCGAGCGCGCGAACGGCGTGCTGCTGCGCGGCTTCGACACACACGAGGATCTGCCGGGCCTCGGCGACCGGTACGGGCTGCGGGGCGTGGCGGTGGCCGCCTATCCCATGTACCGGGGCATCTCGCGCCTGCTCGGGATGCACGTGCCGGCTCGGCCGGACGATCTGGCGGCCCAGGTCGCGCAGGTGCGGGCGGTCTGGAACGACCACGACTACGTCTTCATGCACGTCAAGGCGACCGACGCCGCCGGCGAGGACGGCGACCGCGACGCCAAGATGGCCGCCATCGAGTCCGTCGACGCCGTCATGCCGGACCTGCTCGCGCTGGGACCCGACGTCGTGATGGTCACCGGTGACCACGCCACGCCACCCCAGATGTCCGGACACGCCTGGCACCCCGTCCCGGTCGTCATGCGCGGCCGGCACCTCGGGAGCGACGACGTGACCCGCGTGGGCGAGCGGCCCGCGCTCGGGGGCATGCTCGGTCTCCGACCGATGGCGCACATGATGCCGATCATGCTCGCGTCGGCGGGACGACTCACCAAGTACGGCGCCTGACCCGCGCCGCGACGTCCACGACACCCGATCCCGACCGGGGTCGGCTAGCGGCCACCGCCCCGAGGCTCCGGCTCGGAGACCCCACGCAGGTCCGTGACCTCGTAGGGGTGGCGAAGGCTGGTCATGAGGAAGTCGGGCTCGACGCAGGGACCGCTCGCGCGCGCCGGATGCGACGGATCGACGTCGCAGCGGCACATGGGGCGAGGGTGCCCGCTGACCTTGAGCGCACCGAACCCGGCCCGCGTCCGCTGCGCCTCACGGAAGCGCTCGAGGTCGACGTCGACCTCGTAGACGCCCTCCATGCAGCCGAAGAAGGTGCGCCCGTCCTCCTCGTAGGTGTACAGGCGCGGGCACTCCGCCTCGAAGCAGCCGGACGGATAGACGACGCGCTCGCACCAGACCGGACACTCCCGGCAGGACCCCGCGCCGTCGGCACGCCGCACGCCCCTCGCCGACGTCGGACGGCGCCGCGGTCGACGCGTCCGGACGGTCGGGGTGATGGTCGTCGGCGTCACGCACCCGAGGGATTGAAGCCGGGCGCCCCCCACAGGGTCAAGCGGATGCGCCCGCCGTTGGGAGCCGATGCCCGCCGCGACCTCAGGCGGGGCTCGTGGCCGCCCCCATCCGTCGCAGCCATCGGGCGTGCGAGCCCACCGCGGAGAACGTCGTGCGGTGGCTGCGATACCTGACGCCGTGGTGTTCGCAGACCTCCTGCACGATGGGCGCCATGCCCGGGTAGTGGACGTGGCACACCCGCGAGAACAGGTGGTGCTCGACCTGGAAGTTGAGCCCGCCGAGGTACCAGGCGAGCAGGTGGTTGCGCGGCGCGAAGTCCACCGTGGTCTCGATCTGGTGGCGCGCCCAGTCGGCCCGGCCCCCGGCGGTCATCTCGTCCGGCGTCGTGAACTCGGCCTCCTCCAGGCAGTGCGCGAGCTGGAAGGTGACGGCCAGGACGAAGGCCAGGACGACCGACACGATCGCGAACACGATCGCGACCTGCCAGAGCGGATGGAAGAGCGCCGGGACCACGACCGCCCAGCCGACGAACAGGGCCTTTCCGCCCCAGAACCCGACGGCCTCGAGCCCGCGCGGCCAGCGCAGCGGCGCCCCGCCGATCTCGCCCTTGCGAAGGTGTCCGAAGTCGGCGGTCGTGTGCCAGCTGATTGCGAAGAGCCCGTAGAGCGCCCACATGTAGACGTGCTGCGAACGATGGAACCACCGCCGGGGCTGGTCGGGGGCGAACCGGGCGAAGGGCATCCCGTCGATGTCGTGGTCGACGCCGGAGACGTTCGTGTACGTGTGGTGGACGACGTTGTGCTTGGTCCGCCACACGTACGAGCTGGCGCCCATGAGATCGAGGCTCCAGCGCATCGTCCGGTTGAGCCAGCGCCGACGCGAGAAGCTCCCGTGGTTCGCGTCGTGGGTCACGTTGAAGCCGATCCCCGCGAGGGCGAGCCCGAGCGAGACCGACAGCAGCCCGGCCTGCCACCAGGTCGTGGCCGCGAACACGAGGAGCACCCAGGAGACGACCGCCCAGGCGACGACGACCGCCGTCTTCAGGAGGATCACGCGCTCGCCGCGCCGTATCCGCCCGGGCTCGGCGAGGTGGGCGCGGATTCGCGAGCGAAGATCGGCGTGGAAGTCTCCCCCGCCGTCGAACTGGACACGTGGGCCGGTGATGTCGTCAACTCCTGCTCGGGATCGACCCCAAGTCTGGCCGATTCCGCGGCCCGCCGTGCGATCCGGGTCGCACGGGACATGGCCGGGCGCACGGCCTCAGACCAGGCAGCGCTCTCCGAACAGGGTCTTGATCGAGGCCACCAGACTCCCGTCGCGGGGATCGACCCGGTACTCGTCAGGCAGGAGGAAGCGCGTCGATCCCTCGGCCATCGCGAACTCGACCACGACGGCCGCATCACCGGGGCCGTGGTCCACGATCAGCGAGCGCAGTCGCGCGAGGTCGTCGGCACGCACGCGGGCCGACTCCAGTCTCAGCAACATGCGCTCGTCCTCCCCGTCGGGCTCGGGCACGAATGCGGTCACCTGCTGCGCGACCACCTTCGTCTCGCCCTCCCCCTTCTGGTCGACGCGGCCCTTGACGAGGACCATCGCGTCGGCGACCAGCAGCTCGCGCGCCTCGGCGAGCACCGCGGGGACCACGACGACCTCGATCGCACCCGACAGGTCCTCGAGCGTCGCGAACATCATCGGGTCGCCCTTGCGCGTGACGACCCCCTTGGTGGCGCCGATCAGGCCGCCGACGAGGACCGTCTCGCCGTCGGCCCGATCGCCGAGCCCGACGAGCGAGCAGGTCGTCCGCCGGGCGAGCTGGCGCCGGCAGTCCTGGAGCGGATGGCTCGAGACGTAGAGCCCGAGCGCCTCCTTCTCGGCGGCGAGCAGCTCGTCCCGGGGCATCTCCTCGCCGAGGATCGGCGGGTCGGGCTCCATGCCCGCGGGCGACCCGGCCTGCGCGTCGTCGGCGGCCGCGAGCAGCCCGAACAGCGACTCCTGGCCGGATGCGAGATCGTTGCGTCGCCTGGCGGCCTGCGCCATGGCGGCTGGCAGGGTCTCGAGCATGCCCCGCCGACTCGCCCCGGTCGAGTCGAGGCTGCCGCTGCGGATCAGGCTCTCGAGCGCTCGCTTGTTGACCTGCGCCTGGTCCACTCGGCGGCAGAAGTCCCACAGGCTCGCGAAACCGCCGTCCTCCTCGCGGGCCTCGAGGATGCGCTGGACGGCATTCTCCCCCACGCCCTTCACCGCCGTCAGGCCGAAGCGGATCTCGGCCTCCCCGGTGACCGCGAAGTCGGCCCGGCTGACGTTGACGTCCGGCGGGAGCACCGAGAGCCCCATGTCGGCGCAGGCGCTGACGTAGAACGGCACGCGGTCCTTGGTGTCCATGACGGTGGACAGGAGCGCCGCCATGTACTCGGCCGGGTACGTCGCCTTCAGGTACGCGGTGCGGTAGGCGAGCAGGGCGTAGCAGGCGGCATGGCTCTTGTTGAACGAGTAGTCGCCCGCGGCCTCGCAGAGGCCCCACAGGCCGGAGGCGACCGCGGGTGGCGTCCCGCCCGCCGTGCAGCCCTCGATGAACTCGCCCTGGAGCGAGGCCATCAGGTCCTTGTCCTTCTTGCCCACGGCCTTTCGCAGATCGTCCGCGCGCGACGGTGAGAAGCCCGCGATCGCCCGCGCGATCGCCATCAGCTGCTCCTGGTAGATCGCCACGCCGTAGGTCGGGCCGGTGATCGGCTCCAGCCGCGGGTCGTCGAAGGTGACCTTGCCGGGGTCGCGCTTGTTGCGGGCGTACGTGCTGATGAAGGCCATCGGGCCCGGGCGGTAGAGGGCGACCAGCGCGATCAGGTCGGCGAACTCGGTCGGTCCGACCTCGCGGAGGGCCTCGCGCATGCCGCTCGACTCGAACTGGAAGACGCCGAGCGCGTCGCCTCGGGCCAGCATGCGGTAGGTGTCGGCGTCGTCGAGGGGGATCGCCTCGATGTCGACCACGCCCTTGTCGCCCTCCTCGATCAGCGCCAGGCAGCCCTGGATGACGTCGAGGTTGCGAAGGCCGAGGAAGTCCATCTTGAGCAGCCCGAGCGCCTCGACGTCGTGGTCGGGCAGTTGGGTGACGACGTTGCCCTCGTCGTCGGTGCGGACCGGGATGTAGTCGGTGACGTCGCCGGGGGCGATGACGACGCCCGCCGCGTGGACGCCCTCGTTGCGGACGAGCCCCTCGAGCGGACGGGCGGTGTCGACGATGCGGCGGGTGTCGGGATCCTTCTCGTAGGCCTCGGCGAGCTCGGTCCCCGGCTTCATCGCGTCCTCGAGCCGGATCCCGATCGGCCGCTCCGGCACGAGCTTGGCGATCCGGTCGACCTGGCCGTACGAGTAGCCGAGCACCCGCCCCGCGTCGCGCACGACCGCCCGTGAGAGCAGCTTGCCGTAGGTGCCGATCCGAGCGACCGCAGCGCTTCCGTACTTCTCGGTCACGTACCGCACGACGCGCTCGCGTCCGACCACCGAGAAGTCGGTGTCGATGTCGGGCATGCTCTTGCGCCCGGGGTTGAGGAACCGTTCGAACAGCAGGCCGTGCTCGAGCGGATCGAGGTCGGTGATGCGAAGCGAGTAGGCCACCAGGGACCCCGCCGCCGAGCCGCGCCCGGGGCCCACGCCCACCCCGTTCTCCCGTGCCCAGCGGATGTAGTCCCAGACGATCAGGAAGTAGCTGGAGAAGCCCATCTCCTCGATCACGCCGAGCTCGAAGCGCAACCGCTCCTCCGCGGCGGCGGGCTGGTCGGCGCCGTAGCGGCGCGTGAGCCCCTCTCGGCAGAGCGCCTCCAGGTAGGACTCCGGGGTCTGGCCCTCGGGGACCGGGAACCGGGGCAGCTTGAAGTCGCCGAGCGGCAGGTCGAGCCGGGAGCAGCGCTCTGCGATCTCGACCGACACCGGGATCGCGTCGACGAAGTCCGGGAGCGCCCGGGCCATCTCCTCGCCCGACTTCAGGAAGAACTCGTCGGTGTCGAACTTGAAGCGGTTCGGGTTGCTCAGAAGATCGCGGGTCTGGATCGCCAGGAGCGCCTCGTGCGGGCGGGCGTCGTCCTGGCAGACGTAGTGCGCGTCGCAGGTGGCCACCATCTGCTGACCGCTCTCGCGGGCGAGCGCCGCCAGATGGCGGTTGATCGGCTCCTGGACGGCGAGGCCCGAGTTCTGGATCTCGATGTAGACGTCCTCGGGACCGAAGATCTGCACGAGGTCGTCGAGCTCGCGGCGCGCCGCCACGGTGTCGTCCCGCTCGAGGTGCCCGCAGATGGTCCCCGACAGGCAGCCCGAGAGGGCGATGATGCCGTCCGCATGGCGCGACATCAGCTCCCGGTCGATCCGCGGCTTGCGGTGGTAGCCCTCCAGGTACCCGGCCGAGCAGAGCTTGATCAGGTTGTAGTAGCCCTCGGTGCTCTCGGCCAGCAGCGTCAGGTGCGCCCGACGCTCCTTGCCGGGGCGCTCGGCGCGATCCGGCACGACGTACGCCTCGAGGCCCACGATCGGCGTGATGCCGCGCTTGCGCGCCCCCCGGTAGAGCTCGACCGCGCCGGACATGACCCCGTGGTCGGTCAGCGCGGCGGCGGGCTGGCCGAGCTCCTCGACGCGATCGAGCAGGCGCGTGATCTTGCACGCCCCGTCGAGGATCGAGTAGTCGGAGTGGACGTGCAGGTGACAGAACGGTGGCGCGGGGCTGCTCATGGGCTCCGGAGGCTCGCAGAGGCGATCGGGCGGGACAAGGCGCCGCCACCACATGGGGCGTGCATCGACCGCCCCTGACGCTACCGATGGTGTCGGACGCGCGCGCGAGCGCCGACGCGGCCGCACGAGGGGGCCGGCGGGGTCCGCGGCGACGGCCGCCGGGCGCGGGCGGGACCGACCCCCGTCAGGCCGCCTCGCCGAGGATGACGCCCCAGTCGCCCCCGATGGCGATCAGTCGGCCGTCCGGAGACCATGCGACGGCGCGCGCGCCGCGGATCCACCGGATGAGGGCGCCGTCGGAGGGGCGAAAGAGGGCGACGACCGGCACGCGCCCCTCCATGACCACCGCGCCCGCGACGTCCTCGGTCCCCGGCGGCCCCACGACGCCCTCGGCCGCGCGGTCGAGGGCGTCGGCGGCGAGCGGGCCGGGCACGCGGGCGGCGGGGTCCTCCCCAGGGCGCTCCTCCCGCGGCGGCACGAGCTCCGGAACGGGCCAGGTACGGCGCACGTGCGGGCTGACGCCGCGCAGCTCGCCGTCGTGGGCGAACTCCAGCCGCCATGCCGGCTCCCGCGCCGCCGCGGTGATGCGGATCGGGCCGACCCCGGCCGGCGACGCGCCGGGGGTGATCCCGGCGAGCTCCCGACCGACGTACCCGCGGTCCGGGGGCGGCGCGAGCGAGAGCCCGAGCGGCGGCTCGGCGTAGCGGCGATCCAGCCGGGCGCCGCGGGCGCGCAGAACCGCGCTGACGATGCTCCATGGGCCGGGGTCGTCCGGCAGGAACGCCGGCGGCCCGAGCGGGCGTGTGCTCACGAGAGCTCCTTCGGTCGGCTGAGCATGACGATGCCGAAGTCGCCGCAGGCGAGGACCCCGTCCGGCACCACGGACACCCCTCGGGCGCCCTCGATCCAGGCCGCGACGGCGCCGCTCGACGTGCGAAGCACCGCGGACACGTCGCGCTCGCCGCCCGAGAGCGCGACCAGTTCGCCGTCGTCCGACAGCCCACCGAGCCGGGCGCCGGGGATCGGCGACGTCACACGAAGGACCGGCGTCGCGGTCCCCGTGTCCCACACCGTGAGCCCGTCGTCGTCGTCGAGCGCGACCGCCCGGGGGGCGGCCGGCGCGGCGCGAAGGGCACGCACGCTCCGGGCCCTCGCCGGGCGGGGTCCCGGGGGGGCCGGCCGACCCACCGATCGCGACGAACACCGCCCCCGTGTCCGTCAGGCACAGCGCGTCGGCGCCGCCCTCGGTCCGCGCGACGACCGCGCCGTCGGGCACCGAGCGCTGCACGATCGCGCCGTCCGCCGCGGTCGCGACCATCCTGCCGTCGGCGCGGATGGCGATCGGACCCGGGCCGAGGTCGGCGACGAGGTCGCCGAGCGACGGGAGCACGAGCGCCCGCCACGCGCCCTCCACGCGGACGAGCCCGGCGTTCGCGGCCGACGCCCCCACCACCGCGTCGAGCCCGGGCGGCCGGCGGTCGTGGACGACGTTGACCTCGGGGAGCGTCAGGCTCGCCGCGATGCCTGGCGCGCCCGCGAGGGCCATGCGCCCGCCGCTCACCGCCTCGACCCACGCCGCCCGAAAGGGCGCACCGCCCGCGGGGCGCAGATCGTGCATCGGCTCGACCGAGCCGGGCGGGGACTCGGCCGGACGCAGGCGCAGGCCCTGCGTGCCCGGCGCGATGCGCGCGATCGGCGGACCGACGGCCGGGTCCAGACGCAGCCCCGGCGGCGCCGCCCGCCTCATCCCCTCCTCCGCGCCTCGCGAAGCCGGTAGGCCATGCGGCTTTGCAGCGTGAACAGCTCGATGAAGCCCGGCGACGCGGCCTGGGAGAACGAGGCGTCGGCGTCGAAGGTCGCGAGGCTTCGGTCGTAGATCGCGTTCGGCGACGCCCGGCGCACCGCCGTCGCGTTGCCCTTGTAGAGACGCATCGTGATCGAGCCCTCGACACGCTCGTTGACGCGGTCCATGAAGGCGTTCAGGTCGTCGAGGAGCGGCTCGTGCCAGAGCCCCTCGTAGGCGAGCTGGGCCCACAGCGAGTCGAGCTGAGGCTTCAAGGCGTTCTCGCGGCCGGTGCACACGAGCTTCTCGAGCTCACGATGCGCGGTCAGGATGACCGCCGCCGCCGGGACCTCGTAGATGTCACGCACCTTGAGGCCCACGACCCGGTCCTCCACGTGGTCGACGATCCCGACCCCGTTCCGGGCCGCCACGTCGGCGACACGGGCGATCAGATCGACCAGCGGGATCTCCTCCCCGTCGATGCTGATCGGGAGCCCGTCCCGGAAGCCGAGGACGACCTCCTCGGCCCGGTCGGGCGCGCGCTCGGGAGGCGTGACCAGCTCGAAGACGTCCTCGGGCGGCGGCTCGCCGATGTCCTCGATGACGCCGCCCTCGCTGGAGCGACCCCAGAGGTTGTCGTCGATCGAGTACGGCCGCTCGACGGTGGACGACACCGGGATGCCGTGGCGGCGGGCGTAGGCGATCTCCTCGTCGCGGCCCATCTGCCACTCGCGCACCGGCGCGATCACCTTGAGCTCCGGCGCGAGCGTCGCGACCGTGCCCTCGATCCGGACCTGGTCGTTGCCCTTGCCGGTGCACCCGTGGGCGACGGTGTCGGCGCCGTGCGCGCGGGCGACCTCGCAGGCGATCTTCGCCAGCAACGGGCGGCCGAGGGTCGTGAACAGCGGGTATCCGCCCTGGTACCGGGCGTTCGCCTTGATGGCGGGCGCGACGTACTCGCGGACGAACTCCTCCTTGGCGTCGACGACGAGGCTCTCGGCGGCGCCGAGGTCGAGCGCCTTGCGGCGGATCGCCTCGAAGTCGTCGGTGGGCTGCCCGAGGTCGATGCAGAGCGCGATCACGTCGGCGTCGTACTCGTCCTTGATCCACTTGAGCATGACCGAGGTGTCGAGGCCCCCGGAGTACAGGAGCACGACACGGTGCACCTCCTGCGGCTCGGCGAGGTAGGTCGCCGTCCGTGGTGCCGTCCTCGCCTCCCCAACCTCCACGCCCTGGTCGCTCAATCGTCCTCCTTCGGGTGGCCCGTCGGGCAAGTCTACGAGTCCGGAGGCCGCCCAGCCGCGGGTGGGACCCCGGCCGGCGGAACGTCCGGACTCGGCGTCTATCATCAGCGTCCACACTCCGGCAGCGACCCCCGAGGACCCGCCGCACCCCGTGCCACCAGATGAGGGAGAACGGCAGGTCTCGGCGCTACGGGTCCCGGCCCGACACGCCTCCCTGCGCCTGGTCAGGTCCGAGCTCGAGGCGGCGCTCGCCCGGATGGGGTGGCCGGCCGACGCCACCGGGAAGGCCGTGCTCGCAACGGGTGAGGCCGTCGCGAATGCGATCGAGCACGGGTCCGACCCCGGCGAGCCGATCCACGTCGACCTGCACGCGTGCGAGCGCTGGACCACGATCGTGGTCCGGGACCAGGGGCGCGACGACGCCGCCGTGCCGGCGATCATCCCGACGACGCCGCCGCCGGCGTCGCAACCGCGTGGCCGCGGTCTCGTGATCATGCGACGGCTCGCCGACGAGATCGATGTCAGCCCGCTCGGCGGCGG
This sequence comes from Miltoncostaeaceae bacterium, assembly GCA_963698665.1. Classification (GTDB taxonomy): domain Bacteria; phylum Actinomycetota; class Thermoleophilia; order Miltoncostaeales; family Miltoncostaeaceae; genus CALNYH01. Next base: position 290,396 of record CAVORO010000001.1, read on the forward strand.
GACCGCGGTCCGCATGCGCTTCGCGCACCCCGAGGCGGCGCCGGGCGGCTGACCCGGGCGCCGCCTCGGGCGGTGCTCACTCCTGCGAGATCGCCTTCAGCACGTCGAGCCTGGCGGCCCGGCGGGCCGGCGCGATGGCGGCGAGCACGCCCGCCACCCCCGCGAGGACCAGGAAGACCAGGAGGTTGATCCAGGGGATCGAGACCGCGGTCAGATCGGGGATCGAGTCGGCGAGCCAGACGCCGAAGACCACACCGAGGACCGTCCCGAGCAGGCCGCCGATCAACGCGACGATCACCGACTCCCAGCGGACCATGGCGCGGGCCTGGCGCGCGCTCAAGCCCACGGCGCGGAGCAGCCCGATCTCGCGGGTGCGTTCGTAGATGGTCAGCGCGAGCGTGTTCACGATCCCGAAGATCGCGATGATGATCGTCAGCGCGAGCAGCGCGAAGACGATCCCGAGCAGCTGGTTGATCTGGTCCTGCTGGGCCTGCTTGAACTGCTCCTGGTTCTCGACGCTGACGAGCGGGAACGGGGCGAGCGCCTGCTCGATCGCGGCCTGCGACTCCGCGAACCCGTCCTCCGATGCGGCGTTGGCGAAGACGGCCTGGTCCTGCTGGACCGGGTAGCCCTCCTCGTAGTCGGACAGCGTGACGAAGACGTCGCTGAAGATCGCCTGGTCGAAGACCCCGTCGATCCGGAACTCGCGCTGGCCCCCGAGCACGAACCGCCCCGGGACGGTGTCGCCGGCCTCGACCCCGAGCGCGTCGGCGACGTCGCTCGAGACGAGCACGCCGCCCGGCGTCAGGTCGGCCCATTCGCCGCTGATGAAGTCGGGGTCGTGGACCGCGCCGATGACCGCCGGGTCGACGCCGGAGACGGTCTCGACGGCGCCGCGAAGGCGCATCTCGGAGACCTGCGGCGGTCGATGAGCCCGTCCGGATCTGGGCGACGTCTCGCACCTGCGGCTGGGCGGCCATCGCCGCCGCCACGGCCGGCGGGAACCCGGTGAAGTTGTCGGTGCGCACGATGAAGTCCGCCGGGAACTGCTCGTCGAGGAGCTTCTCGGTCGTCGCCGAGAACGAGGCGGCCACGACGCTCACGACCCCCACGACCGCGAGCCCGATCATCAGCGCCGCGGCGGTCCGCGCCGTCCGGCGCGGGTCGCGCATGGCGTTCTCGCGCCCGAGCTTGCCGGGCACGCCGAGCCTCGACATCGGCCCCCCGATCACCCGGGCGAGCGGGCGCGCGATCACCTGCGCGACCATGGCCGCGCCGATGAACGCGATCACGGCGCCCACGCCGAGCACGACGAACAGCGTCTGGGTGTCCGGGATCCAGCGGGCGCCGAAGAACATCCCGAACCCCACCACGGCCACGGCGGCGGCGAGGCCGACCCGCCCGAGGGCCCCGCCGGCGGGCGCCGGGGCGTCGTCGCGCAAGGCCGCGATCGGCGAGATGGAGGCGGCCTTGCGCGCCGGGAGGATGGCCGCGACGAGGGTCACGCCCACCCCGACGACCATCGCGACGACCCACGTCCGGGGCAGGAACTGGAGCGACGTGCTCGGCAGCTCGACGCCGATCAGCGGAGAAGATCCCCTGGAGGCCGGCGGCGATGGCGAGCCCGAAGAACAGCCCCGCCAGGGACGCGAGCACGCCGATCACCAGCGCCTCCGCCATGACCATCCGGACGACCTGACCGCCGCGTGGCCCCGACCGCGCGCAGGAGCGCGAGCTGGCGGGTCCGCTGGGCGACGGTGATCGTGAAGGTGTTGAAGATGACGAACGACGCGACGAAGACCGCCACGCCCGCGAAGCCCAGGAGGAAGTAGGTGATGAACCGAAGCTGGTCCTGGAGCTCCTGCGACTGGCGCTCCTCCTCGCTCTTGGCGCGTGATGACCTCGACGTCGCCGGGGAGCGCCTCCTGGACGCGCACGAGCAGCTCGTCGGCGGTCACGCCGTCGTCGGCCGCGACCGAGATCGCGTCGAGCTCACCGACCTTCCCGTAGAGCCGCTGCGCGGTCGGGAGCGCGAACAGGGTGCTGGAGGCGCCGGCCAGGTTGTCCTCGTCGCCGAACCCCACGATCCCGACGACCGTGAAGGGCTCGGCGGGGCCGTCGGTGATCACCGGCACGCGGTCGCCGATCGCGAAACCCTCGTCGGCCGACGGTCCCCGCGTCGATCACGATCTCGTCGGGGCCCTCGGGCGCGCGGCCGTCGCGGAGCTGGAAGGAGTTGATCTCGGGGTCCTCGTCCCACGAGAAGCCGAGCGCAGGAGCACCCTGGAGGTCGATCGCCTTCCCGTCCTTGACCAGGACCGCCTGACCCGCGACCTGGCCGTCGGCCGCGCGGACGCCGTCGACGGCGCGGACCGTCGCCAGGAGGTCCTCGGGAATCGGCGGCAGGTTGTCCCGCGAGACCGTCGGCTGACCCTGGACGATCACGTCGATGCCCTCGAACGCGCTGGCGAAGAGGTTGTCGAAGGTCTTGTTGAGCGTGTCGGCCAGCACGAAGCTGCCCGAGATGAATCCCACCCCGAGGACGATGGCGAGCGAGGTCAGGAGCAGGCGGACCTTGTTGGCGACAAGGCCCTTGAGGGTGATGCGGAACATCAGGCCCCGAAGGTCTTCATGCGGTCGAGCACGCGATCGGCGGTCGGCTCCAGCATCTCGTCGACGATGTGGCCGTCCGCCAGGAAGACCACCCGGTCGGCGTGGCTCGCCGCGCTCGGGTCGTGGGTGACCATCACGATCGTCTGCCCGTACTCGTCCGCGGCCCGGCGCATGAACCCGAGCAGGTCGGCGCCCGAGCGGGAGTCGAGGGCACCGGTGGGCTCGTCGGCGAAGACGATCGTGGGGCGCGCGACGAGCGCGCGCGCGGCCGCCACGCGCTGCTGCTGACCACCCGAGAGCTCGGTCGGACGGTGCGACAGCCGGTCCCCCATCCCGACGGCCTCGACGACGCTCCGGAGCCACTCCTCGTCGATGTCCCGGCCCGCGATGTCGAAGGGGAGGGTGATGTTCTCGCGCGCCGTGAGCGTCGGGACGAGGTTGAACGCCTGAAAGATGAAGCCGACGCGATCGCGCCGGATCTTCGTGAGCTGGCGCTCGCCGAGCGGCGTGAGGTCGACGTCGCCCAGATAGGCGTGGCCCGACGTGAGGGTGTCGAGACCGGCCATGCAGTGCATCAGCGTCGACTTGCCCGATCCTGACGGGCCCATGATCGCGGTGAACTTGCCCGCGGCGAACTCGACGTCGATGCCGTCGATGGCGCGCACCTCGGCGTCGCCCTTGCCGTAGACCTTGGTCGCGGCCACCGCGCGCGCCGCCGGGGCGTCACCGGCGGGGCCCGCGCCTGACGCCTCGGCCGCCGGGCTCTCGGCTGCGTCGCTCATACACCGCTCCGTGCTCGATCTCACCGACCGGGCAAGGCTAGCGAACCCCGTGCGCGCGCCGTGTCGCCCCTCCGGAGGATCCGGCGTCACCCTGACGGGTGATCCGGCCGAGGTCAGTCGAGTGCCGCGAGCACCCGCCGGAGCGCCGCCAGCATCGCGTCGAGATCGTCGCGCTCGATCACCAGCGGCGGAAGGAACCGGACCGTCCGCTGCGAGGTCGCGTTCACCAGGAAGCCCTCGGCGAGCATCCCGTCGACGGCGGCGGCGGCCCGTGGCCGAGGCAGGTCGACCGCGAGCATGAGGCCCCGTCCTCGCGCCTCGGCGACGAGTCCCTCCGCCGCCATCCGCTCCAACTCGGCGAGCGCGTGCGCGCCGAGCGCCCGCACCCGGTCCTGGAGCTCGGGCGATGCCAGCACACGGGCCGCGGCGAGGCCGGCGGCACACACGAGCGCCCCGCCGGCGAAGGTCGAGCCGTGGTCGCCCGGCTGGAACACCTCCGACAGCTCCGGGCGGGCGACGATCGCGCCGATCGGGAGTCCGCCGCCGAGGCTCTTGGCCAGGCACATGACGTCCGGCTCGATGCCGGCCTCCCGATGGGCGAACAGCGGACCGGTGCGCGAGAGGCCGGTCTGGATCTCGTCGATGATCAGCACCGCGCCGGTCCGGTCGCAGAGCGCCCGGGCCCGCCGGAGGAGCTCGGGAGAGACAGGACGCACGCCGACCTCGCCCTGCACGATCTCGAGCACGACGGCCGCCGTCCGCTCCGAGAAGGCCTCCTCCAGCCCCTCTGGGTCGTCGCGGTCGACGTGGCGCACGCCGGGGAGCATCGGGCGGAAGGGCTCCTGCTTGCCCGGCTGTCCGGTCAACGAGAGCGCGCCGAAGGTCCGCCCGTGGAACCCGTCGGTCAGGGCGATCACCTCCCCCCGCGCCGGCCCCCGGGCCTTTCGCACCAGCTTGAGGGCGGCCTCGTTCGCCTCGGCGCCCGAGTTGCAAAAGTACACCCGCCCGCCGAGCGAGTTGTCCCGGATCCACTCGGCCAGCGCGATCTGGGGTTCGGTGTAGTAGAGGTTGGAGGTGTTGATCAGCCGGCCGGCCTGATCCGCGATCGCGGCGACGACGTCCGGATGGCAGTGACCGACGTTGTTCATCGAGATGCCGGCCATGCAGTCCACGTAGCGGCGCCCGCCGGCGTCGTAGACCGCCGCGCCCTCGCCGCGCACGAGCTGGACCGGCTGCCGGGCGTAGGTCGGCATGAGCGCGGCGCCGGCGCGGCGGGCGAGCTCCTCGTCGATCACCGTCCGGCGGCCTCGACGCGATCGAGCCAGGCGCCGATCACGCGCCGCCCGACCGGCTCGAGCGCCGGGACGTCGATCGCCGCGCCGTCGGGCAGGTGCGGCGCCCAGTCCGCGGCGAGCCCCTCGTCGACCTCGACGTGGAACTGCAGACCCCAGCCGCGTCCGATGCGAAAGGCCTGGTGGGGATAGGCCGCGTTGCCCGCCAGCAGCACCGCCCCGGCCGGCAGGTCGAACGTGTCCCCGTGCCAGTGGAAGCACTCGAGCACGGGCGACTCCGGCCCGAGCAGCGGGTCCGCGCCGGCCGCCGGGGTGATGTCCACCGAGCCCATGCCGATCTCCTGCGCGGGGCCGCGCATCACCCGTGCCCCCTGCGAGCGGGCGAGCACCTGTGCCCCGAGGCAGACGCCGAGCGTCGGGACACCGCGCGCCAGGGTGGCCGCGACGAGGACACGCTCGGGCACGATCCAGGGGTGCGCCGCGGCGTCGTCGGCCCCCATCGGACCGCCGAGCACGACGAGGCCGGCGATCGCGTCGGGCGAGGGGAGCGGCTCGCCCAGGTCGAGGCGCGTGAGCACCGTCGCCCGGCCCCGCTCGGCGGCGAGCGTCGCGATGGCGCCCGGCCCCTCGTGGGGGACGTGCTGGAGGATGGCGATCGGCGGGCTCATCCGGTCACCTTCGTTCCGACGCCCGCCTCGGTCAGGACCTCGATCAGCACGGCGTGCGGCACGCGTCCGTCGACGATGTGGGCCGCCTCGACGCCGCCGAGGAGCGCCTCGCGGACCGCGCTCAGCTTCGGGATCATCCCTGCGCTGACCGCACCGCGCGAGAGCATGCCCTCCACCGTCGCACGGTCGCACTCGCTGATGAGGCTCCCGGGGTCGTCCACGTCGGCGCGAAGCCCCTCGATGTCGGTCAAGAAGAGCACCTTCCGCGCGCCCAGCGCGGCGGCGAGGCTGCCCGCCACGGTGTCGGCGTTGATGTTGTAGGACTCGCCGTCGGGCCCGGTGCCCACCGACGCGACGACGGGGACGAAGTCGCCGAGCGCACGGAGCACCCCGGGGTCGATCCTGTCGACGCGCCCGACGAACCCGAGGTCCGCGTCGACGCTCTCGGCCTTGACCGCGCGGATGAGGCCCCCGTCGTCACCGGACAGGCCGACCGCTGCGGCGCCCGCCACGCCGATCTGCGCGACGATCTCCTTGTTGATCTTCCCCACCAGCACCATCTTCACGAGCTCCATGGTGGGTGCGTCGGTCACGCGCAGGCCGTGCACGAACCGGACCTCGAGGCCGAGCCGATCGGAGTAGTGCGAGATGTCCGGGCCGCCGCCGTGCACCACCACGGGGCGCATCCCCACGAGCCGGAGCAGCGCGACGTCCCGGGCGAACGAGGCCTTGAGCTCGGGGCTGGTCATCGCGGCGCCGCCGTACTTGATCACGACGGTCGCGCCCGCGAACTGGCGGATGTAGGGAAGCGCCTCCAGCAGGACCGCGACACGGCGGTCCGTCTCGAGGGGCGGCTGGTCCTCGGGATCGGGCATCGCGCGGCAGGATAGCGACCGGGCGGGCGGCCCCGGCGGGCGGGGCCCCGCGGCGGCGGCCCGAATCCTCCGGGCGCGGGCGTCGTCGATCAGGCCCGCGCGAGGTACCGCAGCAGCAGATGCCCCTCGTCGGCGGCGAGCACGTGCGCCACCTCCATCTCGCGGACCGCCTCCTCGTGGCCGTGCGCGATGCGCCCGGCCTCGCCGGCGGCCACGAGGGGCGCGACGGTCAGGCACAGCTCGTCCACGACGTCCGCGGTGATCAGCCCACCCAGAAGCGTCGGTCCGCCCTCGGCCAGGACCACGTCCGCGCCGAGGACACCGAGGGCGCCGAGCGCGTCGGCCGGGTCGACGGCCGTGGCGCCGGCGACGAGCACGTCCGCCACGCCCGCGACCTCGGCCCGGCGCGCGGGGTCGGCGGCCTCGTGGGTCACGACGATCGGACGGGTCTCCGCCTCGGTGAAGAAGGGGGCGCCGAGGTCCAGGTCGAGCCGCCCCGAGACGACCGCGATCCGGGGTACCTCGTCCCGTCCCCGCTCACGCCGCCGGGCACGGGCCTCGGCCGACGGGCGGGCGGGACCGTATCGCTCGGCGCGCATCGTGCCGGCACCCACCAGGATGACGTCGGCGGCCGCGCGGAGCGCGTGGAAGGCGGCCTTGTCGGTGGGACCGCCGAGCCCGCCGGAGCGACCGCCCACGCTGACCGCCCCGTCGAGGCTCGCGACGAAGTTGGCGACCACCCACGGGCGCGCCGGGGGCCGTGGTCGTCGGACGTCGTAGGCGTCGACGACGTCGATCCGCGCGGGCGGCGCGGGCAGCAGGCGCCGCGCCGTCGTCACGTCGTGTACTCGGCGTTGAGCGTCACGTAGGCGTGCCCGAGATCGCAGAAGAAGCGCTCGGCGCCCGAGCCGCCGCGCCCGAGGGACACGACCAGGTCGTAGGCGCGGCGTTCCATGACCCTCGCCGCCGCCGGGTCGCCGATCGGGACGCCGTCGGCGACCACGCGGAGCCGGGCCGTCGGGCCCGCGCATCCCGCGAGCGCCTGTCCGACGGCCTGTGCCACGCGGCCCCAGTTGGGGTCTCGCCCGTGCACGGCCGTCTTGACGAGCGGCGAGTCGGCCACCGCACGCGCCACACGCTCGGCCTCGCCCGCGTCGGCGGCTCCGTCGACGAGCAGCCGCACCACGCGCTCGGCCCCCTCGCCGTCGGTGACGATGAGGAGCGCCGCCCAGCGGCAGACCGCCCGCAGGGCGTCGGCGAACGCCGAGAGGTCGCCGCCGGCGAGCGGTGCGCCCTCGCCCGAGGACATGACCAGGAGCGTGTCGCTCGGGCTCATCTGGCCGTCGACCGAGATCCGGTTGAACGACGCGCCGGCGGCGGCCCGGGTCGCGGCGGCGAGGTCGTCGGGCGCGAGCGCTGCGTCGACGGTCACGTAGGCCAGCATGGTCGCCATGCCCGGGCTGATCATGCCCGCCCCCTTGGCCGCGATCCCGATCGACACGGTCTCCCCCGACGGCAGCTCCATGGAGAACGCGCCGGACTTGTCGAACCGGTCGGTCGTCTGGATCGCCCGCGCGAACCCAGGGCCGCCGTCGCCGGCGCGGGAGGCGACGGCCGCGTCCACCCCCGCGAGCACGCGCTCCCGGTCCAGGCGGTCGCCGATCGTGCCGGTGCTCGACACGACCACCTCGGCCGGATCGATGCCGAGCGCGGCCGCGGCCCGCCGCGCCATCGCATCCGCGTCGGCCTCGCCGGGCGACCCGGTCGCGGCGTTGGCCGTCCCGGCGTTGACGACGACGGCGCGCACGCGCGGGATGTCGGCGTGGGCCCGGTTGCGAAGGATCGGCGCCGCGGGGAGCGCAGACGTGGTGGTCACCATCGCCGAGACGCACGGAACCGTCCCGGCCAGGACGCCGACGTCGAGCCCACCCGAGGGCTTGAGGCCGCACGCGGCGGAGCCGGCCACGAAGTGGCCCGGCGTGCACACGTCCCCGCCCTCGATCGGGCGTGAGCCCCGCGGGCGCCTCGAGCCAATCGGGGCGATCGAGCGCGGGCGGGCCTATGCGAGCCCCGCGGTCTCGTCGAGCCCGGCCATGAGGTTCAGGTTCTGCACCGCCTGCCCGGCCGCGCCCTTCATCAGGTTGTCGATCACGCCGAAGGCGATCACCCTGCCGCCGGCGGGGTCGGCCAGCGCGGCGACCTGGGCGAGGTTGGTGTGCTGCACCGCCCGCATGCCGGGCGGCTCGTCGACCACCTCGACGAAGGGATGGTCGGCGTAGAAGTCCCGGTAGAGGTGATCCAGCTCGTCCTGGTCCGGGAGCGGACCCGACAGCGTCGCGTAGCACGTCGCCAGGAGCCCGCGATCGAGCGGGACCAGGTGCGGGACGAAGGCGACGGTGGCCCCGAGCTCCTGGGCGATCTCGGGCTGGTGGCGATGGCGCAGGACCTTGTAGGGCGACAGGTTCTCCGTGACCGTCGAGAAATGGACCGCCTCGCTCGGCGTCCGCCCGGCACCCGACACCCCGCTTTTCGCGTCGACGACGACGTCGGCCAGGCGCTCACGCAACGGCAGCAGCGCCAGGATGCTCGCCTCCGGATAGCACCCCGGATTCGCGACCACCGTGGCCTCCCGGATGCGATCGCGATAGCGCTCGGGCAGCCCGTACACCGCCTCGCTCAGCAGGTCCGGGCGCGGGTGCTCGAAGCCGTAGACCTCGGGATACGCGGAGGCGTCGCGAAGGCGATGGTCGGCGGAGACGTCGACGACCCGGAGCCCCCGGTCGGCCAGCTCCGACACGAGCGCCGCGGCCTCGGCGTGCGGATAGCAGACGGCGGCCAGGTCGCCGGCCGCCATCGCGTCGAGATCGAGTGAGGTGAGCTGCCGCTCGACGCGGTACCGCGGCGCGACGTCGCGCAGCCGCCGCCCGGCGTCCGCCCTGGCGGTGATCTGCCCGAGCGCCAGCCCGGGGTGCGCGTCGACGAGCGCGGCCAGCTGCGCGCCGGCAAAGCCCGCCGCGCCGAGCACGTGGACGGTCGGCGGCGTCATGCGCGCATCTTGGCGCCGAGCTCGGCGAGCTCCGCGACGACGCGGGCGACCGCGGCGTCGATCTCCTCGTCGGTGAGCGTCCTGCCGGGATCCGCCAGCTCGATCCTGAGCGCGAGGCTCACCAGCCCGTCGCCGATCTGCGCACCCGCGTAGCGGTCGAAGACGCGCACGCCTCGGCCGAGGGGCCGGGCGGCCGCCCGGGCGGCCGCGACCAGTCGCGCGGCGGGCACGTCGTCGGGCACCACGACGGCGACGTCGCGGGTCGAGACGGGCACGGTGAGAAGATCCTCGTAGATCGGCGACGGCCGCTCCGCGGCGGCGAGACCGGCCAGGTCGAGGCGCACGAACGCCACGGGACCGTCGACGCCGAACGCCCGCGCGACGAGCGGGTGGACCTCGCCCGCGATCCCGACCTCGCCTCCCGCGGCCGTCAGCCCCGCCTGGCGCACCGGGTGGAGGAAGGGCGCGTCGCCCGGGACCGCGGTCAGATCGACGCGCGCCGTCGCCGCGAGTCGGGTGGCGATCCCGGTCGCCGTGAAGACGTCGACCGGCCGCGGTGCCCGGATCCACCCGGGAGGCGCGTCGGCGCCGAAGACGACCGCCGCGAACTGCTCGGGCTCGTCGGCGAGACCGTCGGGACGCGGTGCATAGGTCCGTCCGAGCTCGAACAGCCCGCCGTCGCGCCGCTGATGGCGCTGGTTGCGCGCGACCGCGCGAAGGAGCCCCGGCAGCAGGCTGCGGCGCATGACCGCCATCTCCTCGCTGACCGGGTTGGCGATGCGGACGACGTCGCGGCGCGGATCGCCCGCGTCGAGCCGCAGCAGATCGGCGTCGCCGCGGGGCACGAAGCGGTAGTTCACCACCTGGAACAGCCCGAGGGCGACCGCGTCGTCCTCGAGGCGCACGCGCAGGGTCTGGTCGGGGCTTCGCCGGCCGTCCCCCACCATCCGCGGGAGCTCGGCCGGGACCCGGTCGAAGCCGGCGACCCGGACGACCTCCTCGATCAGATCGACCTCACGCGTGACGTCGGCGCGCCGCTCGAACGGCGGTGTCGCCTCGAGCACGTCGGCCGCCCGGCGGACGTCGAAGCCCAGCCGGGTCAGGATCGCCGCCGACTCGTCGGCGGGCACGTCGGCGCCGAGCACGGCGCGCTGGCGGGCCGGGCGCAGCCGGATGGGTGCGGGGGGCGCGATCGGCTCCGCCACGTCCAGCGTCCCCGGCACGAGGCGCGCGCCGCACAACTCGACCAGCAGGCGGGAGGCGATCGAGAGCGCGCGCGGCGGCAGCTCGGCCGGCAGGCCCTTCTCGAAGCGCCCGCTCGACTCGCTGCGAAGCCCCAGGGCGAGCGAGGTGCGCATCGTCGTCGGTCCGTCGAAGGTGGCGGACTCGAGCAGGATCCGGGTCGTTCCAGGGTGCACCTCGACGTCCTCGGCGCCCATCACGCCCGCGATCACCGCGGGCGTCTCCGCGTCGCAGATCGCGAGCATCCACGGCTCGAGCGTCCGCGCCTGCCCGTCGAGCGTGGTGATCGGCTCACCGGCCCGCGCCCGGCGGACGACGATCTCCCCGCCGCGCACGCGATCGAGGTCGAAGGCGTGGAGGGGCTGCCCGGTCAGCAGCATCACGTAGTTGGTCACGTCGACGACGTTGGAGATCGCCCGCATGCCGGCCGCCTCGAGGCGTCGGCGAAGCCACGCCGGCGATGGGCCGACGACGACGTCCGTGAGCACCCGTGCCATGTAGCGCGGGCACAGATCGGGATCCTCCACCCGGAGCGCGGCGTGATCGGACACGCGCCCGGGGCCCGTCGCGGGCGGATCGGACTCGTCGAGCGGCGTCAGGGGGGCGCCGGTCACGGCGTGGACCTCGCGGGCCATGCCGTAGACCGACTCGCAGTCCGGCCGGTTGCTGGTGAGCTCGATCTCGAGGACGTCGTCGCGGATCACCATGGCGTCGGCGAGCGGCGTCCCGGGCGCCGGCGCGTCGGCCAGCACCATGATCCCCGCCGAATCGCCGCCGAGCTCGAGCTCCGTCTCCGAGAGGATCATGCCGTCGCTCTCCACCCCGCGGAGCTTCGCGCGCCGAAGAGGCGGTCCTCCGGGCAGGACGGCGCCGGGGAGCGCCACCCCGACCGACTGGCCGGCGGCCACGTTGGGCGCCCCGCACACGATCTGGCGCGGCGTCGGCTCACCGAGATCGACGCTGCACACGCGCAGCCGATCCGCGTCCGGGTGGGCCGCGACCTCGAGGACCCGGCCGACGCGAAAGTGCGCGAGGTTGTCGTCCGCGTCGGATGGCCCGCGGCTGCGGATGGCGTCGACCTCGGTCCCGGACGCCTTGAGCGCATGCGCAAGGTCGTCGGCCGACAGGCCGGGGTCGACGTGGGCGTACAGCCACTCGAGCGGCAGCTTCACGAGAACTGCTCCAGGAAGCGAAGGTCGCCGTCGAACAGGAGCCTCAGGTCCGGGAGGCCGAAGCGGACCATGGCGAGCCGGTCGAGGCCCATGCCGAAGGCGAACCCGGAGTAGCGCTCGGGATCGCACCCGACCGCGGCGAGCACGTTCGGGTCGACCATTCCGGCGCCGAGGAGCTCCATCTCGCGACGGCGCCCGTGGGCGTCGGTGTAGGCCACGTAGAGCTCCACCGAGGGCTCGGTGAAGGGGAAGAAGTGCGACTGGAACCAGGTCTCCTGCTCGCCGAACAGCTCGCGCGCGATGTGGAGCAGCGTCCCCTTGAGATGGGCGAGCGTGAGCCCCTCGTCGATCGCGAGCCCCTCCATCTGGTGGAACATCGGGCTGTGGGTCGCGTCCACGTCGTCCTTGCGGTAGACGGCCCCCGGCGCCACGACGTGGATCGGAGGGTCCTGAGTCTCCATCACACGGATCTGGACGGGCGAGGTCTGCGGACGGAGCGCGACCCCCTCGACCCCCTCGACGAGCAGCGTGTGGCTCGCCAGGCGAGCGGGGTGTCCCGGCGCGTGGTTGAGCGCGTCGAAGTTGTGGAAGTCGTCCTCGATCTCCGGGCCGTCGGCGATCGCATAGCCGAGCCCGAGCAGGACGTCCTCGAGCTCGCGCTGCACCTGGACGATGGGATGGAGCGCGCCCCGCGGGCGACGGTCGCCCGGCAGCGTGACGTCGGTGCGATCCGCGAGCAGACCCTCCGAGAGCTCCCTCGCCTCCAGCACGGCCTCGCGCTCGCCGAGCGCGGCCTCGACCGCGCGACGGGCCGCGTTGGCCCCCTTCCCGACCGGGCCCCGCTGCTCGGGTGGCAGTCCGCCGATGCCCGAGAGGATCGAGGCCAGACGCGACCTCCGCCCGGTGTGCGCGACCCGCACGTCCTCCAGGGCCGCGAGGGTGTCGGCGGCGGCCACGTCGGCGAGCGCTGCGCGCTCGAGGGCCGCGAGATCCAGGTCCTCGCTCACGCGGGGGAAAGGTACAGGAGGCGGCGCGGAATCACCGTCGACCGATGTGGAGCACGCGGCGGGGGGCCCGGCGAGCGCGTTCTGCGAACGGACTCACGGCGCACGGGGAGTCGGGCGGGCGTTGTCGTCTCCTCGTCCTTCATGGAATCGATCGATCCGCCATTCCTGGTCGCGCCCGTGGTCATGTGGGCGGGTCGGAGGGCCGTCCAAGGTCCGGGTGTCGGCCGACGGCCGTCCCCGGGCCGGCATGTGGTCCCGGGTCGCGTGCTGTGAGTCGCTGGGGCTCGGCGCTCCTGGACGGAGCGGAGCGTCGAGCCCTCGGGGCGCGCTGAGGGTGGCGGGGTTCTCGGGGCCTGCCCGGTCACACGGCGAGAAACGGGTGGGGTCAATCCCACTCGCTGCGGATCCTCGGCGAAGGAGTCGGCGCGAGGCGCCGCACCCCTTCGCCTCGGGTGGGATTGCCCCTCACCCGGACGGTCCACCGGAACGCGACCGAGGTGGTCGTGTTCGTCGAGCGGTTCTGCTCCGCGTCCCGGCGGCTGCGTCCTCTCGGCCAAAGCGCTCGAACCCACTCCGCTCGACCGCGGAGCGCGTTCTGCGAACGGCGCTCACGGTCGCACGGGGAGTCGGGCAGGGGTTGTCTTCTCCCCGTCCTGATTCGAATCGATCACTCCTGATTCGTGGTCGCGCCCGTGGTCGTGTGGTCGGGCCGGAGGGCCGTCCACGGTCCGGGTGTCGGCCGGAGGCCGTCCCCGGGCCGGCATGTCCATGGGCGTGGTGGTCGCGGTGCGCGTGGTGGTGCGTCGTCGGGTCTTGGCGCTCCTTGGACGGGGTGGGCCGGCGAGTCCCCGGGCGCGCTCAGGGTGGCGGGGCGCTCGGGGCCTCCCCGTCACCTGGCGAGAGACAGGGCGGGTCAGTCCCAATCGCTTCGGATCCTCGGCGAAGCGAGTCGTCCCAGGGGGCCGACTCCCTTCGCCTCGGGTGGGCATTGCCCCTCACCCGGACGGTCCACCGGGACGCGACGACGGTGGCCACGTTCGGTTTCGAGGCCTGCTCCGCGTCCCGGCGGCTGCGTCCTCTCGGCCTGATTCCGCTCGAACGTCCTCCGCTGACGCGGAGGACGTTCTGCGCGGGGCCTCACTGTCGCTGGCGGGTGATCTCCGACAGCAGGGCGGCGCCGGCCGCGGCCACGTTGAGGGACTCGGACCCGTCCGCCTGCGGGATGGTGAGGCGCACCACCGGGAGGGCGCGCGCCAACTCGTCGAGGGTCGGATCGAGGCCGGCGCGCTCGGCCCCGAGCGCCAGCACGGTCGGGCCTCGCAGGTCGGCCTCCCACGGAGGGACGCCGCCACGCGGCACCGCCGCCGCCACCGTGAAGCCGGTCCTGGTCGCGAGATCGCCTGCGGCGACGCCTTCGAGGACCGGGATCGCGAACGTGGCGCCCATCGCGGCGCGGACGGCCCGCGGATGGAAGGCGTCGGCGGACCCCGGCCCGAGCGCGAGCCAGTCGCCGCCGAGGGCGGCCGTGGTCCGGACCAGCGTCCCGACGTTCCCGGGATCACCGACGCCGGCGAGCCACACGCCGATCCGAGGTGGCATCGGCACGTCGCGGAAGGAGTGCGGCCCCGGCTGGGGCAGCACCGCGATCATGCGAGGAGGTGCCGCCAGCGTGCTGACGCGCGCCATGAGGTCCGTCGCGACGCGATAGCGCTCATCCAGATCGGCGGTCGCCGCGAGGAGCGGATCGTCGTCGTCCACCCGCTCGGCGTCCACGAGCATCGCCCGGGGGTGGATGCCACGGCCGAGCGCCTCACCGATGAGGTCCTCGCCCTCGGCGACCAGCAGGCGCCGTTCGCGGCGGACCCGCTTCGCGCCCAGCGCACGAACCTCGCGCAACACGGGGTTGCGAGGCGATGTGGCCGTCCGGAGCGGCCTGCCCCGCGGTTCGCCCGTCAGCGCGCGGCGCGGACGCGCTCGCAGAGCGCGGCGAACGCCTCGGGCTCGTGCGTGGCGAGGTCCGCCAGGACCTTGCGGTTCAACTCGACCCCGTCCTCGTTCAGGCCGTGGATGAGCTGGCCGTACGTCAGCCCGTTCTCGCGGGCGGCCGCGTTGATGCGGACGATCCACAGGCGCCGGAAGTCGCGCTTTCGCACCTTGCGGTCGCGGTACGCGTAGTTGAGGGAGCGGTTGACCTGCTCTTTTGCGCGCTTGTACGAGGAGGTCTTGGTTCCCCAGTAGCCACTGGCCTGCTGGAGTACCTTGCGTCGCTTCTTGCGCGCGGCGACCGATCGCTTGACACGGGCCATCTACCGGCTCCCTGGGTGATTGAACCGGGGGATTGTGCCACGCCGCGGCGGCCGAGGCCAGCGGCGGCGGACGGCACCGGCGTGCGGGCGCCGGCCCCCCATGGACTGTGGCGTCGCCGGCGGCGACGCCGGATCGACTACCGGAGACCCATGGCCCGCTTGGCGGCGGACGCGTGGGCGCTGTCGGTCACGACCAGCGCGCGCTTGCGGCGCTTCTTCGCGCCGGACATGTTCTCGAAGTTGTGTCGGATGCCGGCCTGGCGCATCATCACCTTGCCGTTGGCGGTGATCTTCAGGCGCTTCTTGGCGGCGGAGCGTGTCTTTTGCTTGGGCACGTCGGTCTCGTCAGGTCGTCGTGGGCTGGGGATCGGCCGAGGCCTCGGTCGCGGCATCGCCCTTGCGCGGCCGCTCGCTCGACGGCGACGCCGTCTGCTGCGCCTTCACCGGGCCGAGCATCATGATCATGTTGCGCCCGTCGAGGTTGGGCTTGCTCTCGATGATCGCGAGGTCCTTCAGCTCGTCCGCGAGCCGCAGCAGGATCGCCTCACCGCGCTCGGGATGGATGAGCTCGCGCCCGCGGAACATGATCGTGACCTTGACCTTGTCGTTGTTGCGAAGGAACCGCATGACGTGACCCTTCTTGGTCTCGTAGTCGTGCGGGTCGATCTTCGGCCTGAACTTGATCTCCTTGATGGTGATCGTGCTCTGGTGCCGACGTGCCTGCTTGGCCTTCTGCTCCTGCTCGTACCGCCATTTGCCGTAGTCCATGATCCGGACCACCGGCGGTCGCGCGTCCGCGGCGACCTCGACCAGGTCGAGACCCGCCGTGTTGGCGATCTCCTGTGCCTCGTCGATCGGGACGACGCCACGGTTCTGTCCGTCGTCGTCGATCAGCCGGACCTTGTCCACTCGGATCGCCTCGTTGATCCGGGTCTGCTGACCGGGGGTCCGAGTGTCGGGAACACCGCGCCTAGGCGGCACGCAGCACCATTCGGGACGTCAGGAGCGACCTCCGGAGCGCGGACGGCCGCTGACGGGCGCCGCGAGCTCGGTTGCGAGGTGTGTGGGCATGTTTCTGCGCATCGAAAGACCCCGCGTCTGCGGGGTCGCGGACACTAGCAGGACGGGCTGGGACGGAGAAGGGGGCCTGATCCGACGACCCCCTCCCCCGCGCGACCCGTCCCGCCGGACCGGCACCTCCCGTCGCGCGGCGCCTACTTGCCGGAGACGGCCTCCTTGAGCACCGCTCCGGGCGTGAAGCGCGGCACCGTGCGCGCGGGGATCTGCACCTTCTTGCTCGGGTCCTGCGGGTTGACACCGGTCCGGGCGGCACGCTGCGACACCGTGAACTTCCCGAACCCGGCGAAGGCCACGTCCTCACCGGCCTTCAGCGCGTCGGAGATCTCGTCGAGCACCGCCTGGACGAGGCGCTGCGACTCTGCAGTGGTCACGCCGGTGTTCTTGGCGACGCGGCTCACGAACTCGGACTTGTTCATCAGGTCCCCCTGGTCGTATCGAAGGCGTTTCGGGCGGGATCGGCCGAATCGGGGCGCAACCTAGCAGCGCCCGAGGACGGGAACCCGCACGGGAAGGGATTGTGCGGCGTGTCCGAGCGGGTTTTCGAGGCCGGCCGGACGGTTTTCGGGTGCGCTCGAGGAGCGACGACGGGATGCCGGCGGCCCGATCCATGATGATGCGGGCCGTGTGGTCCCGTGATGCCCGCGCGCGTCGGCGCGCCCGCCCGCTCCGCGACGATCTGCGGACGACGCTCGTGCAGGCGCTGGGGGGATTCTTCGCCCACAAGTGCGCGCAGATGGGGGCCGCGATCGCCTTCTGGGGGCTCTTCTCGATCTTTCCCCTCGTGCTCTCGCTCGTCGCGGTCGCGGGGCTCTTCGTCGATCGGACGCGGGTCGAGGAGGCCATCATCGACTGGGTGATCGGGAACGTCTCGGTCACGCCCGAGGGGCAGGAGGACATCGAGCAACTCCTCACCGGCGCGGTCAGCGGCCTCGGGGCGATCGGCCTGTTCGGGCTGATCGGGCTCGTGTGGGCGGCGAGCGCGCTGATGTCCGCGATCCGAAACGGGGTGGACGCGGCCTGGGATGCACACGCGCGCCGTCACTACGTCCGCGGCAAGCTCCTCGACCTGGCCCTCGTCGCGGGATTCGGCGTGCTGTTCGCGGCGTCGCTGACGATGACGATCACGCTTCGGCTCCTGACCGACGGCGGCGTCGTCGGCGAGGCGCTCAGCGGCGTCGGCTGGGAGCTCGGACGGGTGCTCATCCCCGTCCTTTTGTCGTTCGTGACCTTCTCGCTGGTGTTCCGCATCCTCCCGCCGGTCCGCACCCACCTTCGCGACGTGTGGATCGGGGCGCTCGTGTCGGCCGTGCTGTTCGAGATGGCGAAGGTGGGCCTGAGCCTCTACTTCTCCAGCTTCTCCGACTACTCGGAGGTCTACGGCTCCCTCGGGGCGGTGATCTCGTTCCTGTTCTTCGTGTACGTCGGCGCCTGCATCCTGCTGATCGGCGCCGAGCTGGCGGCCGCCTGGCCGCGGGTCCGGGCGGGTGCCTACGACGCCGACCCGGACGAGACGCTTCGCGGCTGGCTCCACGGCCAGTTCGCCGCCATCACCGCGGACAAGCCGGCGGACCCGCTGGCCATGCCGACGCCGCGCGGCGTCAAGCACGCCGCCCCGTCGCGCCCGGACGGCGAGCACGAGCCCTCGGGCGGCGGTGGCGAACCGGCCGAGGAGGATCCATCCGGCGGCGGCGCCCGGTGAGGGCGCCGCTTGCGCCGCGTGGTATCAGGGCGTGCGCCGGTCCAGCAGCATGAGCGCCCACCCCGCGAGGGCGGCGATCACGAGCGCGAGGGCGGCGGCGTCGGTACGCCCGCGACCCGTCGTGCCGACCCGCACGGCGCCCGTCGGCGCGACGGCGCCGGTCGCCGCGACCTCACGCCCCGCGGGGCGCAGGGCGCCGAGGAGGCGACGGTGGCGACGGACCGCCTCGCCCCCCTCGGCGGTCAGCCCGTGCGGGGTCTTCTCCCACGAGTGCGGATCGACGACGAGCTTGAACACGGCCCGCCATGCCGCCAGCGAGTGCAGGATCCAGTAGAGCGGCGCCAGGAGCGCGAAGGGCAGGAGATCCCAGCTGCGGCGGCGGACGACCGCCAGGCCGTTCAGCGCGACCATGAGCCCGTTGCCGAGCACGAGGTTGACAAGGCCCAGGATCGCCAGCTGCGACGGGATCAGGTCCGGCACGCCGACACCGGACAGGCCGAGCAACCACACCAGGAACATCGCCCAGAGGACCGGTGCGATCAGGAACGTCAGCGGGGTCCCGGCGATCAGGAGGAGGAACCCGACCGTGCCCCGCGGGCCGAGCGAGCGGGCGGTCGCGATCGGCCGGCGGGTGTGGACCACGGCCGTCTGGATGTACCCCTTGATCCACCGCGTGCGCTGGCGGATCCAGGGACCCACCCGCATGCAGGCCTCCTCGTAGGTCGTGCTCGAGATGACCCCGACGCGCTTGCCCGCCTGGCTGGCCCTGACGCCCAGGTCGGCGTCCTCGGTCACGTTGAAGGCGTCCCACCCGCCGAGCGCTCGGAGCGCGTCGACCCGGAAGTGGTTCGACGTCCCACCGAGGGGGATCGGCAGGCCCAGGCGATCGAGCCCCGGGAGCATGTCGTCGAACCAGTACGAGTACTCGAGCGTGAACATGCGCGTGAGCACGTTCTCGCTGCGGTTGAAGTAGTTGAGACGCGCCTGGAGGCAGACGACGTCGTCGCTCGCCGCTCGGAACTCGGCCACCGCCTGGCGCAGCTGCCCCGGCTCGGGCCGGTCCTCGGCGTCGAAGATCACGAGGAACTCGCCCTGCGCGAGGAAGAGCCCCACGTTGCACGCACGCGGCTTGGTCCTCGGCACGCCGTCCGGGACCACCACGATGCGGATGTTGCCCGGCCCGAGGGCCGCCCGCGCGGCGGCGATCGTCTCGTGGTCCTGCTCTTCCATGAGGAGCAGGACCTGCAGCTTTCCGGCCGGGTAGTCGAGCGCCTCGATCGAGGCGATCAGGTGCGGGAGCACCTGCGCCTCGCCGTACAGAGGGACCAGCAGCGTGTAGACCGGCAGCGTGTCGTCGGGCGCGCGCGGCGCATCCCGCGCGCCGCTTCGCCGGCCGCGGCGGACGGTCGTCCACCCGAGCACCGAGGCCGCGATCTTGAAGCCCACCGAGGCGAGGAAGACGACGTTGACCGACACCGCGACCACCACCAGGGTCGCGATCGGGGCCGTCGCCGCGGCGACGGCGACCACGCCGGCCAGGAGCGCGAGGAAGATCCACTGGCCACGCCATGCGCCCCCCACCGCCGACAACACCGGGTCGCGGGCGACGAGCCCGTACGCGGCGTCGTCGAGCAGGCGCTCGCGGCCCGCGGTGGCGACCGCGCGCTGCAGGTCCCAGTCCGACGTGGCGACGAACTCGACCTCGTCGGCGCCGAGCACCAGGCGCACGCGCTCGGCCCGGGCCGCCGTGGGGCGCTCGCTGGTCGCGACCACGACCGAACCACCCCGACGGGCGACCGGGACCCAGCCCTCGCGAGCCATCGTGCCCGGATCGAGGGTGTCGGCGACGCCCGGCTCGGGCGGGTTCGCCCGCAGGTCGACGTAGTCGCAGCCCCAGCTCTCCGCGAGCACCTGGTGCAGCACGTCGCGGCGGACGAGCCCGGCCGACAACAGCACGGCCCCGAGCCGTTCCCCGGTCCGCTCGTGCTCGGCGAGCGCCCAGGCGAGGTCCTCCTCCGACAGGAGTCCCCGGCCGGCGAGATCGTCGCCGAGCCTGGGAGCCGCACCCTGGGTCGATGGCGGTGACGCGGTGGTGGAGTCGGTGCGCACACCGGTGTGATCGGCATTCGGACGTCGTTTCGGAGGGTGGGCGAGTACCCGGGAGTCGCGCGGACCCAGACGGAATGGCTAGTCTGAGGGGACAATGGATTTGGACCACGTCACGCCGGACGCCCCCGACGGCAGTCCGAGGATGGTCGGGCGGCCCGCAGACGAGGTGCTCGCGGCCGCGTTGGCGAGCCTGAACGGCGCGGTCGTCCTCACCGGCGCCGAGCACGGGTTCCCGGGGTCGTCGATCCTCTGGGTGAACCGGGGATTCGAGGAGATGAGCGGGTGGCGCGCGGAGGACGCGCTCGGCCGCACGCCGCGTGTCCTCCTCGGCACGGGGACCGACCGTACGATCGTCGACGCCCTCCGCGACGAGCTCCGGGCGGGCCGCGAGGCCGACGGGCAGATCGTCGCCTACCGCCGTGACGGCGAGCCGTTCATGATGGAGCTCAAGGTCGCGCCGGTCCGGGCGGTGCCCGGGGTCGTGACGCATTTCGTCGCGATCGCGACCGACGTCACGGAGATCCGTGACCACGTCGAGTTGCTCGAGCGTCGCGCACACACCGACCCGCTCACCGGCCTCGGCAACCGTCGGCAGCTGCTGCTCGAGCTCGGCGCGGTCGCCGCGGAGCAGGACCCCGACCGGCTCGGCGTCCTGATGATCGACGTGGACCGTTTCAAGGAGGTCAACGACGCCTACGGCCACGAGACCGGCGACGAGGTGCTCACGGAGATCGCCAGACGCATCGCGTCCGTCGTCCGCGGTCACGACGTGGTCGTGCGATGGGGCGGCGAGGAGTTCTGCGTCCTGCTCCCGGACGTCGAGACGGACGCCGAGGTCATGGAGGTGGCGGAGCGCGTGCGGACGGCCGTGGGGGATTCGCCGATCGAGAGCCGCTCTGGTGAGATCCCGGTCACCGTCTCGGTCGGTGCGGTCCGCACGAGCGCGGAGGTGGCGCCCCCGGACCTGATCGGCTCCGCCGACCGCGCGCTCTACGCCGCCAAGGAGAGCGGACGGAACCGCGTCGAGCTGAGCGGGGCCGAGACCAACGGGTGGCGCTCGGGCTGACGGGCCGCGGGCGGGCCGTGGGCGCAGGACCAGGACCCCGCTGAGGAGGCACCATGGAGCGACGACGGCTCGGGCCGACGGACATCGAGTTGACCACGATCGGCCTCGGGACCTGGGCGTTCGGCGGCCGCTGGGGGGGTGCCGAGGACGCCGAATCCGAGGCGGCGTGCCATGCGGCGCTCGACGCGGGCGTCAACTGGATCGACACCGCCGACATCTACGGCCAGGGCCGGGCGGAGCGCATCGTCGGTCGCGTCGTGCGCGCGCGCGGCGACGAGGTGATCGTGGCCACCAAGGGTGGCGTCGCATGGGACCTGTCGGACGAGGGGCTTCGCATCTGGCGCGAGGCGTCCGGCAAGTACCTGCGGATGGCGCTGGAGCGGAGCCTCGAGGCGCTCGGGCTGGAGCGTGTCGACCTCTACCAGGTGCACTGGCCGGTGGGGCGCGTGCCGGCCGAGGAGACGATGGGCGCGCTCGTCGAGATGAAGGCCGCTGGGCTGATCGGCGCGATCGGGGTCTCGAACTACGACCGCGACGACCTCGCCGCGGCGGCCGCGGCGGGCCCGCTCGACGCGTTCCAGGTGGGCTACCACCTGATGCGCCGCCAGGTCGAGGAGGCGGAGCTTCCGTGGTGCGCCGCGCACGGGGTCGGGGTGCTGGCCTACGGGCCGCTCGCCCACGGGCTCCTGACCGGCCGGATGGACGCGGCCACGACGTTCCCGCCCGACGACTGGCGCGCGAGCAGCGAGCTGTTCGCCGACGACCTGTTCGCCGAGCGGATCGCGGCCGTGGGTGAGCTCGCCGCGATCGCCGACCAGTCGGGGCGTCCGGGTGGCGTCGCCGAGCTCGCCGTGGCCTGGGTCCTCCGCCGGCCGGAGGTCACGTCCGCGATCGTGGGCGCGCGCCGGCCCTCGCAGGTCGCCGAGATGGTCCGAATGGCCGACCGGCCGCTGACCGGGGACGAGGACGCGGCGATCGAGGCGGTGCTGGCGGCGCACCCGGGCATCGGGGGCCACTACGGGCACGGCGAGCCCCCGGACGCGGCGCCCGAGCCGCAGGAGGCCGACGACTGAGGATCGAGGGTGCCCATGCGCTGGTGACCGGGGGCTCACGCGGGATCGGCGCCGCACTGGCCGAGGCGCTCGCGGCCCGTGGGGCGCGGGTGAGCGTCGCGGCCCGCAACGCCGAGGCGCTCGGGACGGTCGCGGCCCGGATCGGCGGGACCGCGCTCGTCGCCGATCTGTCGGACACGGCCACGCGCAGGGGCCTGATCGCGCGGGCCGAGGCGACGAGCGGGCCGGTCGACCTGCTGGTCAACAACGCCGGAGTCGACCGCGTCGGGGCGATCGACGGGATGAGCGCCGACGACCTCGAGGGGCTGATCGCGCTCAACCTGCTGGCGGCCGCCGAGCTGACGCGCCAGGTCCTCCCCGGCATGCTCGCCCGGGGCCGCGGGCACATCGTCAACCTGTCGTCGCTCGCCGGTGTCGCAAGCCTGCCGGGCCTCGCCGC
This sequence comes from Miltoncostaeaceae bacterium, assembly GCA_963698665.1. Lineage (GTDB taxonomy): Bacteria > Actinomycetota > Thermoleophilia > Miltoncostaeales > Miltoncostaeaceae > CALNYH01. The sequence goes on from CAVORO010000001.1 coordinate 312,865, forward strand.
CTACGGCGCGAGCAAGGCCGCCCTCACCCACCTCACGGCCGGCGTCCGTGCCGACACGCGCGGGACCCCGATCCGGACCACGGTCGTCGAGGTGGGCTTCGTCCAGACCGCGATGCGCGACGCGATCCTCGCGTACCCCCCATCCGCTCGGGCCCATCGGCGGCTCGTGCGCGTCGGCGCGCTGGCCGACACGCCGATGGACCGCCTCGTCGACGCGACCGTCGACGCCGTGGCGCGCGAGCGCCGCCACGTCCGGTACCCGGGACGCGCCCGGGGCCTGGCCGCGACGGCGGAGGCCCCCCGGCGCCTCATCGAGCTGCTTCTTGCGGGCGTGCGCGCGCGCCCCTGACCCGCCGCTGCGTTCCGCGGGTCAGGGGCGCCGCGCTCACCGGGTTGCGGGAAGGACCACCCCGTCCGGGAAGTTCCCCGCGAGACGCTCGCCCTCGGGCCCCCGGGTGACCGCGTCGATCAGGTGGTGGCCACCGACGAAGCACCCCTTCCAGGACTCGCCCAGCCCGCCGAACGACTCCTCGCGGTCGCCGCGCGAGCGGAGGCGGTTGATGCCCACCTTGTAGGCGCGCAGCTCGGCTGCGACACGCTCCGCGTCGGTGCGGTCGTCGCTCAGGATCGAGCCGACGAGCGCGCCGTTGGAGACGTTCATCTCCGAGACGAGCTGCTCGATGCGGTCGACCACGACGATGCTGTCGATCGGCCCGAAGGGCTCCGAGTGGTAGAGCGTCGCGTTGGGCGGGACGCCGAGCAGGGCGACGGGGCGCATGTAGGCGGAGGTGTCCTGGCTGGGGAGGAACAGGTCCTCGTCGAACTCGCCGCGATGGAGCATGATCGCGCCGCCCTCCACCGCCCGGGCGTACTGGTCGCGCAGGTCCTCCACCGTGGACGAGTTGATCAGCGGTCCGAAGTCGAGGTCGGGCGGGTCGTCGTCCGGGGCGTCGACCAGGAGCGGGTGCCCGAACCGGAGCGCCCGCGTCGCGTCGAGGTAGTTCTCCAGGAACTCCGGGAACAGGCTCCGCTGCACCACGAAACGCGTGTAGGCGGTGCACCGCTGCTTGCCGTACTCGTACCCCTTCTTGACGAACCCCCGGAACGTCTCCCAATCGGAGTAGTCCCAGATCCCCATGGTGTTGACGCCCTCCATCTCCAGCATGATGCGCTTGCCGCGGTCGAGCAGCGCGGCGGCGACGTCGCGCCCGGTCGCCTTGCCGCCGACGAAGGCGAGCGCGGCGATGTGCTCCCCGCGGACGAGCGACTCGCTGAGCTGCCCGCCGGACCCGCTCACCAGCGACACGGGCAGGCCGTTGCGGCGCGCGATCGCCCAGGTGAGGGTCAGCGTGTGGAGGCCGCCGTCGGTCGGGGTCTTCGCGATGATCGGGTTGCCCGCGAGCGCCTGCACCAGCACCGCGTGGCCGAGGACGGAGAGCGGGTAGTTCCAGGACGCGATGTTCGAGATCAACCCGAGCGGCTCGCGGCCCGACATCATCGAGTCGATCTCGGCGACGTACCACTCGACGCCCTCGAGCATCCGGTCGACCTCGGTGCGGGACTGGCGGAAGGGCTTTCCGATCTCCCACACGAGGAGGTAGGCGAGCAGGTCGCGATGCTCGCGAAGCTCGTCCACCGTCGCGCGTCACCCGCTCGCGGCGCGTGTCCAGGTCGACCTTCGACCAGTCCCCGAACTCACGCTCGGCCGCCCGGACCGCCCGCCGCGCGGTCTCCTCGTCGATCATCGGCAGGTGCCCGAGGACGGAACCGTCCACCGGCGAGAGGACCGTCTTGCGGTGTCCCGGCGCCTGCCACTCCCCGGCGATCAGATTGAGCGGCTCGCCGTCGGCGCCGAAGGCCTCGGGGGCGATCGACCGCGTCCGCGCGAGCAGGGTGCCCCACTCGCGCCTCGGGCTTGAGGATCTTCCGCGTGGGTCCGGCGTCGACGGTGCGCATGCGGGTCTCCATTGTGGTTGCGATTTACACGAATTATGCGTCCTGCATGTGCGGGTGGCAAGACGGCTCAGAGACGTTCACGGGCGGACCCCACGGGGCGGGCGGTCCGGACGTCGCCGTAGCGTCCCATCTTCAGCGTTCCATCGCGGGATGTGGAGCGCACCCGTTCGCGGAGCCGACGGAGGACCGAGATGGATCCGCTCGCAGCCATTGCGGAGGCGCACACGCCGACCCGCGAGACCCTTCGGCGGGTGTCCGCGCACATCCTGGCGCGCCGGCGGGCGGACGTCACCGGTCGGATCGGGCTTCGCCCGGCGCCGGGCGGCGTCGGGACGCCCGCCTTCGGGGATCCCGTCGAGGTCGTCCGCATCGACGGCCCCCACCTGGTGCTCGAGCGCGGCGCCTCGTCCACGGTGGCCGGGCTGACGACCCTCGCGGATCTGGCGGACGTCGTCGGCGTCGATCTCGCCGGACCGGTGGAGTTGGGTGGCGATCCGCCGCCGATGGGCGACCCGGCCGCCCCGCTGGACGTCGACCCCGCGGCCGCACGGGCGATCGGCGCCTGGTTCGGGTTCGTCGCGTCGGTCCTGGACGACGTGCTCGCCCGCGCCGGGGCCGCCGCGGCGGCGTCGGTGGTGCAGCTCTGGCCGGAACACTTCGACCTCGCGTGCGACGTGGCCGCCGGGCCGGACGAGGGGGCGCGGGCCAACCTGGGCGGCTCGCCGGGAGACGACCGCGATCCCGAGCCCTACCTCTACGTCGGCCCGTGGGGCGAAGCCCGCCCCGGCGGCGACGGCTATTGGAACGCCCCGTTCGGCGCGGTACTCCCCCACGCGCGCCTTCGCGACGCGGGCGATCCGATGGCGGCGCACGGCATGGCGGTGGACTTCATGACCCGCGGGCTCGACCTGCTCCGCCACGGCTGATCCGGGGGGGCGCGGGGTGGTCGCCCCGCGTCGCACATGACGTCGACGACCGAGGGGACGCCGGGCCCGCGCACCGCGCCCGCGCCCGGACGCTGGACGGCGCTCGCGCTCATCGCCGCCGTCCAGATCCTCGCGATGAGCGTCTGGTTCAGCGCGTCGGCCGTCGTGCCCGCGCTCCGCGAGGACTGGGGCATCTCGTCCGCGGACGCGGCATGGCTGACCGGCGCGGTCCAGATCGGGTTCGTGCTCGGGGCGGTGGCCTCGGCGATCCTCAACCTCGCAGACCGCATCCCGACCGCGCTCCTGATCTCGGGCGGCGCGCTCGGGGCCGCGGCCACAAACGCCGCCGTCGTGCTGCTCGACGGGATCGCGCTCGCCCTCCCCCTTCGCGTGCTCACCGGCGCGTTCCTGGCGGCCGTCTATCCCCCGGGGATGAAGCTGATGGCGACGTGGTTCACGCGCGGGAGGGGCCTCGCGATCGGCGTGCTCGTCGGCGCGCTGACCCTCGGCTCGGGCTCGCCGCACCTGATCGCGGCGCTCGGCGACCCCCCGTGGCAGGTGGTGCTCACGACCGGCAGCGCGCTTGCGATCACGGGCGCGATCGTGATCCTCGCGGTCCGCGACGGACCGTTCGGCGCCGCGACGCCGCCGCTCGATCTGCGCTGGGCGGTCAACGCGGTGCGCGACCGGCCGGTGCGCCTCGCCAACATCGGCTACCTGGGCCACATGTGGGAGCTGTACGCGGTCTGGACCTGGCTCCCGGCGTACCTGGCGGCGAGCGCGGCCGGCGCGGACGACGCGGCGCTTCTCGCCTTCGTCGCGATCGGCGTCGCGGGCGCGGCCGGGGCGGTCGCCGCGGGGCCGCTGGCGGACCGGTTCGGGCGCACGCGGACGACGATCGCCGCCATGGCCACGAGCGGGACCTGCGCGGTCCTCGCGGCGCCGGTCTTCGGGGCGCCCGCCGCGGTCCTGGTCGCGGTCGTCGTCGTGTGGGGCGCGTCGGTGATCGCCGACTCCGCCCAGTTCTCGGTCGCCGTCAGCGAGTTGACCGACGCACGCTACGTCGGGACCGCGCTCACGCTGCAGACGGCGATGGGCTTCCTGCTCACGGTCGTCTCGATCCGGCTGGTCGGCGCCCTCGGCGAGGGCGTCGGCTGGCAGTGGGCGTTCCCGGTCCTGGCGCTCGGACCGCTCGCCGGGATCGTCGCGATGTGGCGCCTGCGCGCGGAGCCTCGCGCGGCGGCGATGGCCGGCGGCGCCCGATGACCGCGCTCAACGCAGACGCCTCGCGGTCGATACGAGGGTGGAGACGGCCCCGCCGGGGCCGCGTGACGTCTGGAGCGCGGGAATGGGTCACATCGGCGACGAGGCGTTTCTCACCCGGGCGGCGTCCGCGGCGCTCGGCACCGAGGTCGAGGCGGCCGGCATCTTCGGGCTCCAGGATCTGATGTGGGCGCAGATGGCGGGCAACACCCTCGGCGCCCTGGGCGCCGATGCGCTGGCGCCCGACGGCGCCGCGGCGCTCGGGGCGATCGGGGCGGCGGTCGGCGGCCGGATCGCCAAGGAGGAGGCCGCGCGGGCGCTCGGCATGACCCTGCAGCTGCTCGTCGCGGTGACCGAGGAGCACGTCGTCGTCCTCAACTGGGAGACCGGGGACCACGCCGGCCGCGAGGTCATGCGCTTCGCGCGCGCCGACGCCCGGGTCTCGGTCACGGGGTTCGGCCTCTCGCGGATCGTCACGATCGCCGACCCGGACGGCGGACGCGACATCCGGCTCCACGCGACCGCGGCGCCGTTTCGCCCCCAGTCCAAGCCCGACGCCGCGGTGCTGCGGGCGCTCGCGGCCTGAGAGCCGCCGTCAGGCCTCCGCGGGACCGCCGGGGTCCGGGGACGCGTCCGGCGCGGCCGCCGCGCGCGGGATGGCGGGATGATCCGAGTCGAGGTCGCATGCGGCGACGACCCGGGACCTGTGGGTGAAGGTGCCCGGTGTGCGACCGGGGATGATCCGCTCGCCGCACTCGGCACAGCGCAGATCCCCGTCCGCCCCCGTCGACCCCTTCGTCACCCCGTCCCTCCGTCGCCGCACGTCGCCGCACGTCGCCGCACGTCGCCAAGCTTACGCCCGACCGCGGCGCGGCGACATCCGGCTCGACCGCGATACGCCTACCTCACTCTCACATCGAGGGTGAGTCATGGGGGTTGCCGAGGCGGGTGGGCGCTACTTGAGGGGACTTGGCGAGTTGCCACCTGCCCAAGAGCACCGAGGAACGCCGGCGTACGCCGCGGCGCGGCCTCAGGGCGCCTGCGGCCCGCCGGGCGGCCGGCGCGAGCGCGTCCGGGCCGGGCGAAGCTCCCTCGCCGCGCGCTCGACCTCGTCGAGCGCGGCGCGGGCGGCGGCGATCCGGGCGGCGAGCACTGGGTCCACCTCGTCCACCTCGGTCCGCACACCGCGCCCCAGATGCACATCGTGGGTGACCTCCTCGCGCGCCGTCTCGACGCTGTTGATCACCACCGCGATCACGATGTTGAGGACGATGAACACCGCCACCAGGACGAAGCTGAGAAAGAACACCCACGACCAGGGGTGGATGGCGACGCCGCGGTCCATCACGTCGACCCAGTCCTCGAGGGTCAGCACCTCGAAGAGCGTCAGCATGGACCGGCCGATGTCCCCCCACTCGGCCGGGTTCTGCTCGTGGAACAGCAGCCAGCCGACCATCCCGTAGAGGTAGAAGAGCATGAGGGCGAGGAGGGTCACTGCGCCGATCGGCGCGATGCTCCGCGCCAGGCCGCGCACGACGACCCGGAGGTCCGGGACCACGCTGAGGATCCGGACGACCCGGAGGATCCGCACGAGGCGGAGCGCGGTCGCACCGGGACCGATGCCGGGGATCCACCCCGCCCCGACCACGACGACGTCGAACACGTTCCACGGCTCGGTCAGGAACCGCCACGGACGGCGCCCGTACGCGAGCACCCGGATCGCGATCTCGATCGTGAACAGCACGAGGAAGACGCGATCGATGCCCGAGAGGAGATCGCCCCACCGGCGGTCGACCCCCGCGTAGGTCTCAAGCCCGAGCACCAGGGCGTTCGCGATGATCGCGCCGACCACCGCCCACTGGAACCAGTTCGCGTTCGCGATCCGCGTGCAGGCGCGGGCGACCGGCCCGCCGGTCGGCACCGCGGGAACGCCCTCGTCGATCGGGACCTCGCGCGAGAGTGGCGGCGCCTCGGGCGGATCGGGCGGGGTCGTCGCGCTCACGGGGCGGAATTGTGCCGGACGCGCGGGCTTGCGGCGCGGCGCCGGGCACGCGCCTCGGCACTCCCGAACCGACGCCCCGACCGCGGCCGTCGCCTCGATCCCCGACGCGACGCTGCTCAGGCCCCCCATCGTGGTGCCCCGGGGCCCGTGCGCCGAACCCGGCGATTCGAGGCGTGCGGAGGAATGGATCGGGAGTCTGCCGAGATGGATGAGCGCTCACCGCGCACCCCCCACCCGGACACGACCAGCCGGGCGAGGACACGACTGGTCCGCCACGGCGTCGACACGATCGCGGAGGGCCACGAGCCGTCCCGCGCCCGCGCGACGACTCGACGAGGGCCGAATCGGTCCTCAGAACGCAGCTTCGGCCTCGAGTTCCGGACTTTCCAGAACTCGAGGCCGAACAGTCGAGGAGGTGGACCCGGCCGGCACTGCCCCGGCGTCCGAAAGCGTTGTGGCGTCAGCTTCTCCGAGCGCAGTCGGCGGTGGGAGTCTCGCGAGGGGCGTCACCGTCGACCAACCGCTCCCCCGCCAGGTCTTCCTGCGATCTCACCCGTCGACCGAAAACCGTTGCCGCCGAGCCAGGGTCACTTGCTGACACCGGTGATCCCCCTCATGACCCGAAGGGGGGCCGATGGCCCTCAGTTACTGCTGTTTAGGCAGCGAGAGCGAGCTTCGGAGAAGACTCCGCAGCTACTGTGTGTTCCCGGTTTTTGACGCGGTCCTCCGGGGTCCGCGGCTCGCTTACTGACTCCATCCCGCCCCGTCGAAACTGGATCGGGCCCTCGTGAGCACGGGATCGTAGCACCGCGAACACCTGTTCACGACTCACTCGCCGGCGCGCTCGCACAGGCGCATGCCGGTGACGTGGAACCGGAAGAACTCGCCCTCGTCGAAGCGCTCGGTGCCGTGGAACCATCCCGCCCGGCCCGCGACGGGGATCGTGAAGGGTCCGAACCGCCCGTGGGCGAGCACGTCCATGCCGAACGGATGGGGCCCGAAGGTCCCCGTCGCGTCCGGATCGCCCCAGCGCATGAACCGCACCGAGCGCAGACGCCCGTCCGGGCCGAGCGTGAGCGTGACGTCCAGCTCGACGCCTCCGACGCGAATGCCGACCGACGCCCGGTGGTCGTCGAGCGCGCGCCAGCGGACGCCTGCGCTCGGCAGCAACGCCGTCGGGAGCCACACCGCCTCCGCGCCCGCCCGACCGGCGCTGCTCCTCGCCACGTCGGGGTCCGACGCCCGCACGACCGGCACCAGCCCGAGCACCCGCCAGTCGAGGCCGCCCTCGCCGTCGAGGACGTGGTCCGAACCGGTGATCACCCCCGCCACCCGGGCCGACCACACGAACCCGCGCTCGGGCGCCAGAACCTCCTCGGCGCGGTAGCCGAGCCACCGTGCGCCCAGGCGGATCTCCCCCCGCATCGTGAGCCGCGCCGCGCGGGTCAGTGGCGCGCCGGGCGCGATGGCGCCCAGGAGATACCGCCGCGCGGGATCCGGGAGCCCGGCGACCTCGCGCTCGCCGAACACGCCCGCTCGCGGCGCGAGCGAGAGCCGCCGCGCGAGCGAGCGAACGCGCCGGCGCCCCACGACCGCCGGGCTCAGCGCTCGATGGGGCGGAACAGCACCTCGGGGCCCACCTGGGCGGGCTGCTGGTACCCGGCCAGCTGCAGGGCGTTGGCCGTCTCGGCGACGAGCTGCCCGAGCACGCGGCCGACGCCCGCCTCGCCCGCCACCGAGAGCCCCCAGGCGACGGGGCGCCCGACGAGCACGGCGCGCGCGCCCAGCGCGAGCGCCTTGAGGACGTCCACCCCCCGCCGCACGCCGCCGTCCATGTAGACCTCGAACCGCTCCCGGGCGACCGCGGCCACCGCCGGAAGCGCGTCGATCGCGGCCACGGTCGTGTCGAGCTGGCGTCCGCCGTGGTTGCTCACGATCACGCCCGCGCGCGCCGTGGTCCGCGGCCAGCACCGCGTCGGCCGGCGACAGGATGCCCTTGACGATCACGGGGAGCTCGGTCGCGGCGGCGATCGCACCGATGTCGGACCAGTCGAGGTCCCACTTCATCAACTCGGTCGTCTCGCGCGGGGTCGGCCGCCCGTGTCCTCCGGGCGGGGGTGGCACGACCGGGAGATCGAGCCCCTCCGGGAGGACGAACGGGTTGCGGACCTCGCGCTCGCGGAAGCCGTAGGGCGGCAGGTCGACGGTCACGATCACCGCCTGGTAGCCGAGCGCGGCCGCCTCGTCGACGAGGGCGTGGTTCGCCGCCATGTCCGCGAGCGGATAGAGCTGGAACCACCGCGGCCCGTCTCCGCAGGCCTCGGCCACGTCGGTCATCGACCGGTTCGAGAGCGTCGAGAGACACATCGTCACGCCGAGCGCGGCCGCGGCGCGCGCGGTCGCCACCTCGCCCTCCTCGTCGAGCGCCCCCTGGTAGGCGAACGGGGCGACCATCACCGGGGCGCCCACGGCGTGCCCGAGAAGGACGGTCTCGGTCGTGACGCGGGTCCGCGCCCGGAGCACCCGGGGGACGAGCCGCAGTCGCTCGAACGCGGTCCGGTTCTCGACGATCGTCCGCTCGTCGCCCGCCCCACCCGCGACATAGTCGAAGGTCGCCGACGGCAGGGCGGCTGCGGCGCCCGCCTCCCACTCGTCGGCGGTCAGCGGAAGGTCGCCCTCGGTGGGTGTGACGCCCATCGGCCGCGACCCTAGCACCGAGGTAAAGATTCTTCGGATGGGGGTCGCATTTCTCGGCGTGCTGCCGATTGTCACGGCAGCCGGGAACCTCTGCCTGGGAGACCGATGCGCCGTCGCGGCCTGCTCGCCGCCATCGCCACCGCACTCGTCGCCGTTCCGACGGCGTCCGCCGCCGACGTGTGGCCGGCGGATCCGCAGGCGACGATCTTCCCCGCGACGACCCGCCCCGCCGAGGCGCCGGCGGTGCTCGCCATCCCCGCCGCCCGCGCCGAGTACGAGGGCGGGATCGTGGCCGTCCGACCCGACACGGACCTCACGATCACGCCGACGGTGTCGGATCTGACCGGTCCGGGCGTGATCCCGGCGACCCGGGTCGCGCGCTACCGGATCGGCTACGTCCGCCTCAGCCGGCCGTCGACCGGCGTCGACCGACTCGTCGGCGACGGGCGCTACCCCGACCCGCTGATCCCGATCGCGCCCGGCGCGCCGATCGTGCTTCCGGCCGGCGAGACCACCCAGATCTACCTGCGCGTCCACGTCCCCGAGGACGCCGCCGCCGGCAGGTACCGGGGGACCGTCGATCTCGGCGCGGCCGGGTCGCTCCCCGTCCGCGTCGACGTGGCGCCCGTGCGCGTCGACGGCGGCTCCTATCCCGTGGTGGCGCGCCTCGACGAGCTCGCGCTCGCGCGCGCCCACGGTGTCGACCATCGCGACCCCGCGCTCATCGAGGGCGTCTACTCGTCACTGCTCCCCGAGCTCGCGGCGCTCGGCGTGAGCCCGGGGACGCCACCGTTCACGACGCCCGCGGCCGATCCGGCGACCTGGGGGCTCGACCACGACTCCCCCCTCGGGGGCACGCGCGGCGCGCCGTCGCCGGCGGCGACCCTCGCCCGCTACGAGCGCTTCGGCTTCGCGCAGAGCGAGGTCCCGTTCGTCCCGACCTTCCCGAGCTCGGAGGATCGCGAGTTCCTCGACGAGGCCAGGCGCAGGACGCTGGCGAGGGACCTCGGTTCCGCCTTCGCGCCGGCCGCCGGGCGCACCTTCGCGCTCCCCGTGGACGAGCCGACCACGGCGACATACGAACGGCTCCGGCGTGCCGCCGCGCAACTCGGATCCGCCGTGCCCAGGATCCGCCTGCTCGCCACCGAGGCACCCCACCCCGACGCCCTGGCCGCCATCGGCGACGTCGTCGACATCTGGGCGCCGCCCCTGTGGGACCTCTACAAGGTGCCGGAGGGGATCGCCGCGGTCCGTGCGCGCGGCGCGTCGCTCTGGTGGTACGTCTACGGGAGCGAGACGCAGCGGTACACGCCGAACCTCCTCATCGACAAGCCCACGACCGAGCCCCGCCTGATGGGGTGGCTCGCCGCGCGCGAGGGCGTCGAGGGCTTCTTCTACTGGGGGCTCAACGGCTGGGACCGGACCGGCACCGTCCAGAGCCCGTGGCAGGACCCCTGGTACCAGAGCCACGTGGTCGAGGACGTCGGCTGCGGGACGCGGGTCGTCGGCGGCAACGGCGAGGCGAGCCTGCTCTACCCCGGCCCCGGCCCGCACCAGCCGGCCTACACGTCCCTCCGCCTCGAGGCGCTTCGCGACGGCGCCGAGGACCACTCGCTGCTCGGACAGCTTCGCGCCGGGGACCCCGATCGCTTCACGCGACTGGTCGACGGCCTCGTGACGCCCCACAGCGGGCGCGCCGAGCAGGGCGGTCGGGTGGGCTGCGACGACAACCACCGGCCCGCGTACCTGCCGGTCGTCGAGACCGATCCGGGGGCGCTGCGGAGCGCACGGACCGCGATGCTCGCGGCCTTCAGCGCGACGCCGCTCCCCACGCTTCGCGGCGTCGTGCGGTTCGCGCGGGGTGCAAGGCCCGGCGCCGGGCGTCCGGTCGACGGGGCGCGCGTGCGGTTCGGGGCCTTCACGACGACCACCGACGCGCGTGGGCGCTGGCGGCTTCGGGGCGTGAGCCGGGTTCCGGGTCGGCTGACCGTCAGCCGGGACCCGAACGGGAGGATCGATCCGGTCTCGGTGAAGGTCACGGCCGCCATGCTCGCGGGGCCGCGCGCCCGGGTCGTGACCCCCAGGATGCGCCTGCGCCCCTCCCGACCGCTCGTCACCGACGGCGGGCTGGTCGAGTGGCGGGGGCGGATCGGTGCGGCCCGCGCGAGCAGACGCGGCCAGACGGTCCGGATGACGATGGCCCGCAGCTATCGCCCGAACGGCGACGAGCGGCGGTTCGACGCCGGCGTCGCCCCGACCGTGACCGCCGAGTTCGAGCGGACGCTCGAGACGAGGACCCTCCGCGACTGGCGCGGCTATCGCCACCTCGAGTTCGTCGCCGAGGTGGTCGCCCCGGCCGCCGAGCCGTACCACCTGATCGTGACCCCGGGCGACTACCGGAACGCGCGCAAGGTGGCCGTGGGGAGCCGCCGCCAGCTCGTCCGCGTCCCCCTCGACCGGATGCGCGGAAAGGACGCCGTCGGCAAGCTGACCTTCGGGATCCAGAGCGCCGTGCCGAAGGCCTGGCGCGGCGGGCACCGGCTGCGCGCGACCGTCGTCGTCAAGGACCTGCGGCTGGTCCGCTGAGGCCCCGTGCCCCGCCGCGGCGGGCTATCTCCGCCGCGAGACCTTCATCGCGCGCTCGGCCTCGCGTCTCGCGTCGCGCTCCACGAGCGTGCGCCGCTTGTCGTAGAGCGTCTTGCCGCGACCGAGCCCGAGCTCCATCTTGGCCCGCCCGTCGCGGAAGTAGAGCCTGAGCGGAACGAGCGCGAGGCCCTTCTGCTGCAAGGACGCGCCGAGCCCCTCGATCTCACGCCGGTGGAGCAGGAGCTTTCGCGTCCGCTGCGGGTCGTGGCCCGTCATCCCGGCGTTGTGGTACTCCGGGATGTGCGCGCCCACGAGCCACGCCTCACCTCCGCGAAGCTGCACGTAGGCGTCCGCGATCGTCGCGCCCCGCTCGCGGAGCGCCTTGACCTCGCTGCCCTCCAGCACCATCCCGGCCTCGACCGTCTCGACGATCTCGTACTCGTGCCGCGCGCGCCGGTTCTGGGCGACGTCCTTGCGGGCCGCGTCGCGCGCGCCCGCCGTGTCCTTGCGCTTGGCCATGGGCGGCGCATGGTAGAGCACCGCCCTCGTGTCGGGCTCAGGCGCCGCCGAGGCGCGCCCGACGCCGCGCGACGACCCGCGACGGGCCGAGCGCGGCGGGCTCGAGCTCGACCCGCCCGCGGAGCGCCTCGATGCGGACGATCCGGACCGTGATCGGATCGCCGATCATGACCCTGCGTCCCGTGCCCTCGCCGATCAGGCCGACCTCGAGCGGATGCGTGCGGAACCAGTCCGCTCCCAGCCGTCGCACCGGCAGGAAGCCGTCGAACACCTCGCCGAAGGTGACGAACAGCCCCCCGTCGATCACGCCCGACACGGTCCCCTCGTGTTCCAGCCCGAGCGCCTCCTCGCCGATGAGGCGCTCGAGCAGGAGCGCCGCCGTGACCCGGTCGGCGCGCCGCTCCATCCGGACCGCCTCGCGCTCGGTCTCCGAGCTGTGTGCGGCCGCCTCCGCGCAGGTCGCCGGATCCGGTCCGGGGTCGCCGATCCCGAGCTGATCGAGGAGCGCCCGGTGGACCAGCAGGTCCGGGTAGCGGCGGATCGGCGACGTGAAGTGCAGATACGCCGGGCTCGCGAGCCCGGAGTGGCCGACCTGGTCGGGCGAGTAGTACGCCTGGCGCAGGGAGCGCAGGACGAGCCCCCAGAGCGCCGGCCCGGCCCGGCGCCCGTCATCGCCGAGCGTCGCCAGGTGGGCGCCGAGCGCCTCGGCCGCGGCGGCCACGGCCGCACGCGCCTGCTGGGGCCCGAGCGGCCCGTCCGCGATCGGGGGCACAGGGACGCCGAGCTCCGCGAGCTGGTCGTACATACGCGCGACCGCGGATCCCGCCGGGTCCTCGTGGTACCGGAACACCGTCGGCGCCCGGCGGGCGACCAGGAACCGCGCCACCGCCTCGTTGGCGGCGATCATGCACTCCTCGACGAGCGAGTGTGACGTCGTCTGCGCCTCGATCCCGCCCCCCTCCACCCTCGACGCGGACACCGTGAAGGCCGGCTCGCCGGAGTGCACCTCGAGCGTGCCGCGCGCGCGCCGGCGGGCGAGCAGGCGGCGGGCCGCCTCGGCGGCCAGCGTGATCGACGCGCCCAGACCTCCGGGACCGGGGATGTCACCGGCGAGGACCCCGTCCACGGTCGCGTAGGTGAGGCGCTCCCGCGAGAGGATCTCCGACCGGTAGAAGCGCTCCCCCGAGACCGTGCCGTCCGGATGCACGACCATCTCCGCGGTGACGACGTCGCGCGGCTCGCCCGGGCGCAGGCTGCAGAGGTCGTTCGAGAGCCGCGGCGGCAGCATGGGGGCGACCATGCCCGGGACGTAGACCGAGTTCCCCCGCCGCGCGGCCTCGCGGTCGATCGCCCCACCCGGGACGACGTAGCGCGCCACGTCCGCGATGTGGACCCACAACCGGATGTCCTCGCCCTCGGCGGCGACCGCGATGGCGTCGTCGTGGTCCTTGGCGCCCTCGGGGTCGATCGTGACGGCCACCTGGCCGGACATGTCGCGCCGCCCGGGGTCCCCGCCGCCGAGCCGGCCCGGGATCGCATCGGCCTCCCTGGTGGCCTTCGAGGGCAGCTCCACCCGGATGCCGGCGTTGGCCAGAAGCGCCGACATCACCGCCGTCGGGCTCGAGGTGGGACCGTGGACGCCGAGCACCTCGGCGGTGCGTCCCCGCTCGCGGACGGTCACGAGATCGCCCACGGTCGCGGTTCCCTGGGCCCGTCGGAGCAGCGGCACCGGCCGGCCGGCCTCGAACGCCGGTCTGGCGGCGAGCCCCCGCCCCGCGCCGATGACGACCGAAACCACGACGCGCGGCGGTCCGCCGCGTGCCACGCGCGCGCCTACCCGGACCCGACGGCGGCCGCGAGCGCGGCCTGGAGCGCCTCGTCGCGAGGCGTCTCGGGGTCGTCGATCGCGCGGATGTCCGGGGTCAGGCCCTTCTCGTTGAGGTCCGTGCCATCCGGGGTGAGGTAGCGGGCGGTCGTCAGCTTGAGCGCACCGCCGTCGCGAAGCTCGATCGTGGACTGGACGAGGGCCTTTCCGAACGTGCGCGTGCCGACCAACTCGGCCCGTTCCTCGTCGCGAAGCGCCCCGGCCACGATCTCGCTCGAGCTCGCGCTTCCGCGGTCGACCAGGACGACGAGCGGGATCTCCCCCGCCACCGGCTCCTCGTCGGTCTCGAGGGTCGTCTCGGGCGATGCGCGGCCCTCCGTCGTGACCACCGGGGAGCCCTCCGGCACGAACGCCGACGTGACGGCGACCGCCTCGTTGACCAGACCTCCGGGATCGCCCCTCAGGTCGAGCACGAGCGCGGTCGCCCCCTGCTCGCGCAGCTTCGTGACGGCGTCACGGACCGCATCACCCGAACCGCGCGTGAACTGCGCCAGCCGGACGTAGCCGACCTTCTCGCCGCCTGCACGCTCGATCCGGGACGTCACGACCGGAATCGTGATCTCGGCGCGCTCGAGGGTGATCCGGCGGACCTTCCCGTCGGTCGACTCGATGCCGATCGTGACCTCGGTCCCGGGCTCCCCGCGGATGTTGGCGACCGCCCGCTCGAGCTCGTCCCCGGCGTAGGACGTGCCGTCGACCGAGACGATCTTCTCGCCCACCCGGATGCCGGCCTCGGCCGCCGGCCCGTCCTCGTAGACGCGCGTCACGACGATCGCATCCTCGGCCTGCTCGACCCCCAGACCGACACCCGAGTACCGGCCGTTGTTGCGCTGGCGGAGCTCGTCGAGCGCCTCGGGGTCGAGGTAGTACGTGTACGGGTCCTCGAGCGCCCCGACGAGCCCCCTGACCCCCTCCTGCTCGACCAGATCCTCATCGAAGTCCTTGTAGTAGTCGTCGCGCAGGACGTCGAGGACCTGGCTCGTCAGGTCCTGGCCGCTCGAGCCGAGCACGACGCTTCGCACCGGGTCGGGGAGGTGGATCAGCCCCGTCGACACCGGGTGCCCCCCGACGAGCACGCCCGCCAGGAACACGCCGAGGATCACGAGCGCGCCCGCCAGCACGGCCAGGACGGATCGGACGGTGGTCATCGTTCGGCGCGCACCAGGTATACCGTCCGATGATACGCGCGGTCGCGCGCCCCACCCGGGACCGCGGTCCGGGGCGAGGCG
Source organism: Miltoncostaeaceae bacterium (assembly GCA_963698665.1). GTDB lineage: Bacteria > Actinomycetota > Thermoleophilia > Miltoncostaeales > Miltoncostaeaceae > CALNYH01. Next base: position 327,928 of record CAVORO010000001.1, read on the forward strand.
CGCGGGTCCGGGCTCAGACCTTGAGGAACCGCCGCAGCGTGATTCCGCTGCCGACCGCGCCGAGCAACGAGCCCGCCGCGATCAGGATGACGCTCAGCCAGAAGAACCCGATCGTGTTGGCGTTCTCCTGCGTGAGCTGACTGTCGGTGCCGTCGACGAACGGATCGACCACGGCGACCTTCGCCAGGTAGAGCAGGCCGATCGAGAGCACCGCGCCGACCAGACCGCAGATCACGCCCTCGATCACGAAGGGCCAGCGGATGAACCAGTTGGTGGCGCCGACCAGCTTCATCACCTCGACCTCGCGCCGGCGGGCGAAGATCGAGAGCCGGATCGTGTTGCCGATCAGGAGGATCGACGCCAACCCCAACACGACCACGAGCCCGAGGCCGGACCACTGGATGAAGCGCGCGATGCCGAGCAGGCGGTCGGCCGTCTCACGGGCGTAGCTCACCGGCTTGGCCGGGTCGAGCGCCGGATGGGTCCCCACGGCCGCGACGATCGCGTCGGCGCCCTCCGGGTCGTCCGGCTTGACGTCGTAGGACGCGGGGAACGGATTGCTCGTCAGCTCGTCGAGGATCGACGGGTCGCGCAGCCGCTCGCGCATCTTGGCGAGCGCGTCGTCCTTGGAGACGTAGACGAACGACTCGACCTCGCCGTTGCCCTCGAGCGCCTCGAACTGGGTCTGCAGGGAGTTGACCTGGTCCACGGTCGCCGCGTCCGCGATCCAGAAGCTGACGTCGATCTTCTCCTTCTGGGAGTCGACCGCCGACTGCACGTAGAGGAATGCCGAGATGAAGGCGCCCATCACGAACACGGCGATCAGCACCGTGACCGTCGCCGCGCCCGCGAGCGCGAGGTTGGAGCGGATCGAGCGGAGCGCCTCCGAGAGGAAGAACCTGGGCCGCACGGCTACTCGGCCCTTGCGTAGCGCGCCTGGCGCTGGTCACGGATGAGCTTGCCGCCCGCGAGCTCGATCACGCGCATCTGCATCTTGTCGACCAGATCCCGGTCGTGCGTGGCCATGATCACGGTCGTCCCGGTCCGGTTGATCCGGTAGAGCAGCTGCATGATCCCGATCGACGTCTCGGGGTCGAGGTTCCCGGTCGGCTCGTCGGCGATCAGGAGGCGCGGGTGGTTGACGAAGGCCCGCGCGATGGAGACCCGCTGCTGCTCGCCGCCCGACAGCTCGTCCGGAAGCCGCGCGCCCTTGTCGGACAGCCCCACCAGGGCGAGCATCTCGGGCACCTTGCGACGGATCGTGCGCGGGTTCTCGCCGGTCACCTGGAGCGCGTAGGCGACGTTCTCGTACACCGATCGGCCGGGCAGGAGCTTGTAGTCCTGGAAGACGCACCCGATCGCGCGTCGAAGGTACGGGACCTTGCCCCGACGCATGCGGGTGACGTTTCGACCGCCGACCGACACCGTGCCCTTGGTCGCGTCGACCTCCTTGATCAGGAGCTTGATGAAGGTCGACTTGCCGGAGCCGGACGCACCCACCAGGAAGATGAACTCACCGCTCTCGATGGAGAGCGAGAGGTCGTCGATGCCGATCGCGTTCGGGCCGTAGGCCTTCGTGACGCCGTCGAAGATGACCATCGGACCGTCGCCCGGACGCAGCATCGCGCGGCGGTCGCCGCCCTCGCCGGTCGTCCGGCGCGACTCGCGCGCGTCGGCGCGACCGCGGGCGCGGCTGTCCTCGGGGCTCGGGGACGGCGTCGGCGAATCGGGTGGGGCGTCTGTGCTCATCGAACCTCCGCGCCGATTGACCGGGCGCTGGCTGGGGGGCGCGACGGATACCTGCTGCGTACAGGGCACTTCGGCAGCGGTCGCACCTGGCTGGAGCGCGGCGGAGGGTATCCGGTCCCGGCGGGGACTGTCAAACATTGTGGATCGACCGTTTCCAGCGCCGTTGCGGGGCTTTCTCGGCGGCAGGAACCGACCGTGTCGACCGACACCCGCGGCTCGCCAGCCGCGCCGCCCCGGCCATCCGGGGGCCGGGCGCGCCTCGTCCGGCGGCCTATGCCGATGCGCCCGCCCCCAGGCGCGCACGACGCTCGAGCTCGGCGCGGACGAACCCGTCGAGGTCCCCGTCGAGCACGCCCTGGGCGTTGCCGGCCTCGAAGCCGGTGCGCAGATCCTTGACCATCGTGTACGGGTGGATCACGTAGGAGCGGATCTGACTCCCCATCCCGATCGGCTTGCTCTCGCCGCGAAGCGCCGCGGCCTCCGCATCGCGCTTCTCGATCTCGAGTGCGAGCAGCCGGGCGCGGAGCATCGCCATCGCGGTCGCGCGGTTCTGCGTCTGGGAGCGCTCGTTCTGGCACTGCACGACGATCTTGGTCGGCAGGTGCGTGATCCGCACGGCGGAGTCCGTCTTGTTGACGTGCTGGCCGCCGGCCCCGCTCGCACGGTAGGTGTCGACCTTGAGCTCCTTCTCGTCGACCTCGATCTCGACGGCGTCCTCGGTGAGCGGCGAGACCTCGACGCCGGCGAACGAGGTCTGGCGGCGGTGGGCCGAGTCGAACGGCGACAGCCGCACCAGCCGATGCACCCCCCGCTCGGCGGAGAGCAGGCCGTACGCGTTCGGGCCATGGACGGTCATCGTCGCGCTCTTGACCCCCGCCTCGGCGCCCTCCTGGACCTCCTTGAGCTCGACGCGGAGCCCGCGGCCCTCCGCCCAACGGGTGTACATCCGGATGAGCATCTCGGCCCAGTCCTGGGCGTCCGTGCCGCCCTCCCCCGCGTTGATCGACAACAACGCGTCGTCGTCATCGTGGGGACCGGAGAACAGGCGCGTCTCCTCCAGCCGGGCGAGCTCGGCGTCGGTTCGCGCAACCCCCTCGACCAGCTCGGCCAGCATCGCCGGGTCGCCGGTGCCCTCCGCGATCGCGAGCTCGGCCAGCTCGGCGAGCTCGGCCAGCTCGGCGGTCAGACGGCGGTAGTCCTCCAGGCGGCCGCGGGCCGCCGAATGATCCGCCGAGAGACGCGCCGCGGCGGTGGCGTCGTCCCAGAAGCCGGGCGCCTGCATCTGCGCCTCCAGCTCACCGATCCGCGCCTCCAGCGCAGGGGGGTCAAAGATAGTCGCCGAGCACACCGAGCCGCTCATCGAGCGATCTGGTGCGCTGGACGACGTCCTCCAGCGATTCGACGTCCTCGGACACGGTGCCCCCCTCAGTTTCCGCGGTTGCGCTTGCGCGCCTGACGCGCGGCCTTCGACTTGCGCTTGTCGCGCTTGTGGGCCACCGCGGCGCTCTCGGGTGTCGGCGTGGGCGCCGCGTCGCCGGACCCGTCGCCGGGGCGCTCCTCGACCGCGACCGCGGCTCCGGGTGACGCCGCCGCCTCCTCGGGCTCGACGGCGGCCGCCGCGACACCCTGGATCGGCTCGTTCTGGTACGTGTAGTCGACGTCCTCGAGGGGCTGCTCCTCGGCCACCGGCGGCGCCCCGTCGACCTCGACGTGGAACATGTAGCGGACGAAGTCCTTCTTCACGATGTCCATCATCTCGTCGAACATCGCGTGGCCCTCCAGGCGGTACTCGCCGAGCGGGTCCTTCTGGCCGAGCGCGCGCAGGTGGATGCCCTCGCGCAGGTAGTCCATGTTGTAGAGGTGCTCGCGCCAGTTCTTGTCGATGAGCTGGAGCAGCACGTACCGCTCGACCTCGCGCGTCACGCCGGCGCCGAAACGCGCCTCGCGCGACTCGTAGGCGTCCATCGCGTCATCCTCGAGCCGGTCCAGGAGCGCCTCGCGGGTCAGCTCGGACGAGTCGAGGTCGAGGTCCTCGACCCCGAACGACATCGGGTAGATGCCGGCGAGCTCGCCGAAGAGCGCGTCGAGGTCCCAGTCGGCCGGCATGGACTCCTCGCCGGCGTGCGCGTCGACGACGTCGACCAGGGTCTCGGCGATCCAGTCCCGGGCCTGCTCGCCGAGGTCCTCTCCCTCCAGCACACGCCGCCGCTCGGCGTAGATGACCTCGCGCTGCTTGCTCAGCACGTCGTCGTACTCGAGCACGCGCTTGCGGATGTTGAAGTTCTGCTCCTCGACCTTCTTCTGCGCCCCCTGCACCGTGCGGGTGAGCATCTTCGCCTCGATCGGAAGGTCGTCGCCGGGACCGAGGCGGTCGAGGATCTTGTAGATGCGGTCGCCCGCGAAGATCCGCACGAGGTCGTCCTCGGCGGACAGGAAGAACCGCGTCCGGCCCGGGTCGCCCTGGCGCCCCGAGCGGCCGCGAAGCTGGTTGTCGATCCGACGGCTCTCATGGCGCTCGGTGCCGATCACGTAGAGGCCGCCGAGTTCCTCGACGCCCTCCCCCAGCTTGATGTCGACGCCACGCCCGGCCATGTTGGTCGCGATCGTCACGGCGCCGGGCTGCCCGGCGTCGATGATGATCTGCGCCTCCTGCTCGTGGTGCTTGGCGTTGAGCACCTTGTGCGCGACGCCCCGCTTGGTCAGCCGCTCGGCCAGCATCTCGGAGATCTCGACCGAGATCGTCCCGACGAGCACCGGCTGGCCGCGCTCGTGGGCCTCGGCGATCTCCTCGACCACGGCCGTGTACTTGGCGTCCTTGGTCTTGAAGATGAAGTCGTTCTCGTCCGCACGGATCATGTCGCGGTGGGTCGGGATCGACACGACGTCGGTCTTGTAGATCTTCGAGAACTCGTTGGCCTCGGTGGAGGCCGTGCCGGTCATGCCCGAGAGCTTCTCGTAGAGCCGGAAGTAGTTCTGCAGGGTGATCGTGGCGAGGGTCTGGTTCTCCTCTCGGATTCGCAGCCCCTCCTTGGCCTCGATCGCCTGGTGCAGCCCCTCCGAGTACCTGCGCCCCTCGAGGATGCGCCCCGTGAACTCGTCGACGATCAGCACCTCGCCGTCGCGGACGATGTACTCCTTGTCCTTGCGATAGATCGACTCGGCCTTCAGCGACTGGATCAGGTGGTTGACCAGGTTGGAGTGCACGTCGAGATAGAGGTTCTCGATTCCGAGCGCCTTCTCGATCTTGGCGACACCGCTCTCGGTGGGGGACGCGCTTCGGTGCTTCTCGTCGACGTCGTAGTCGACGCCCGCCTTGAGCGTCGGCACCACGCGCGCGAACCGGTAGTAGGTGTCGGTGGCCGCCTCGGGCACGCCGGAGATGATCAGCGGGGTCCGGGCCTCGTCGATCAGGATCGAGTCGACCTCGTCCACGACGCAGAAGTAGTGACCGCGCTGGACGCAGTCGTCGATCCGCACGGCCATGTTGTCGCGCAGGTAGTCGAACCCGAACTCGGAGTTGGTCCCGTAGGTGACGTCGCAGGCGTAGGCCTCGCGCCGCTTGGCCGACGGCATCATCGACTCGATCACGCCGACGCTGATCCCGAGCGCCTCGTAGATCGGACCCATCCAGGCCGCGTCGCGGCTGGCGAGGTAGTCGTTGACGGTCACGAGGTGGACGCCGCGGCCGGTGAGCGCGTTCAGGTAGACCGCCGGCACCGCCGACAGCGTCTTCCCCTCACCGGTCTTCATCTCCGCCACCTGCCCGGAGTGGAGCACCATCGCGCCGATGAGCTGGACGTCGAAGTGGCGCATCTGAAGCCGGCGCCTGGCGACCTCGCGGGTGACCGCGAAGACCTCGTCGAGGATCTCGTCGAGCGACGCGCCGTCCGCCAGGCGCGCCTTGAACTCGTCCGTCTTGGCCCTGAGCTCTCCGTCGGTGAGAGGCTCGATGTCGGGCTCGAGGGCGTTGATCCGCTTCACGCGCTGCTGCATGGAGCGCATCTGGCGCCCCTCGCCGACGCGAAGGACCTTGTTGATCAGGTCGGTGCTCATGGTCTCCGGGGGGTCGAGCGGCCGCGGGACGATGGTAGCAACGGGCTCCGCCGCGACCACGCGCGCGGGGCCCGCGACGGGCGGGCGCCGCGCCGGGGCGCGCCCACGGCGCGCCGGCGCCACCGCACGGAGGCGACGGGGCCTGTCGTCCGGGCCTCGCCACGACCGCGGACGCGCCGCGACGCCGCGACGCGTCGGCGGGCGCTCACGGGGGCGTGATGGCGACGGACCCGCACACCGTCACCTCGGGCCGACGGGGTGGGCGCATGAGCGCCCCCGCCCGCGCCGGCGGGGGCGCGACGCATGCGCGTGCCCGTGTCGCTCAGGCGGCCGACTCGGGCACGATGAGCCCGACGTCCCCGTCGCGGCGGCGGTACACGACGTTCACGTCCCCGGAGTCCGCGTCCCGGTAGACGTAGAAGTCGTGGTGCAGGAGCTCCATGTTGAAGGCGGCCTCGTCGGCGCTCATCGGCAGCAGGGTGAAGCTCTTGCGCTTGACGACCCTCGGCGCCGGCTCGAGTGGCTCGGTGTCGGTCGGCGGCGGAAGCTCCGGAAGCTCGATCCGCTCGTGGTCGATGTGCTTGCGCCGGTCCCGGTACCGCCGGGCCTGTCGCTCGAGCTTGCGCGCGGCCTGGTCGATCGCCTGGTACATGTCGGGCGCGCTCTCGCGGGCCCGCAGCACGGGGCCCTTCGTGCGGAGCGTCGCCTCGGCGACCTGCGGCCGGTCGATCTTCGGGTTGCGCTCCACGCTCAGCTCGAGTTCGACCATGGTGCCCTCGTCCCAGGGCGGCAGCACTCGGACGAGGCGCTCCATCTTCTCCTCGGCGTGCTGGAAGAGCGCGTCCGTCACGGCGACGTTCTTGCCCTTGACCTGGAGTTGCATGGCATCCCCTCCTGCTCGGGGTGACCGTCGATGGATGGTACTCCCGCGCACACATCGGCCTCGACCGTGGATTCCCGCAACACCGGGAGCGCGCGGCACACACGTCGACAATCATGCCCGGCCGGCGCGTGCCACGGCGCCGAGGGGCCCGGTCCCGGGTGCCGGGACCCGGAAGACCGTGGTCGCGACGACCTCGCGCGCGCCCGCGGCGCGAAGCGCCCGCGCGGCCGCCGAGAGCGTCGCGCCGGTCGTGTGCACGTCGTCGACCACGCAGCACCGCGGGGGGCACGGCCCCCGGCACCGGAACGCCGTGCGGAGCGCCAGCCTGCGGGCGCGCGGCGCGCCGCGCTGCGGGGCGTCGTCGCCGGACCGGGCGAGCACGGGAGCGAGCGAGCGGCGCCAGCGCGCCGCGAGACCGTCGGCGATCGCGAGGGCCTGGTCGAACCCGCGATCGGCGAGTCGCCGCCGCGAGAGCGGCACCGGCACGAGGACGAAGCCGGACGGGGGCGGACCGAGCATCCCGACCGTCTCCGCGGCCAGCACCTCCGCCAGCACGCGGCGCCGGCGATCCTTCATCGCCGAGACGAGCGCCGCCGCCGCCCCGTCGTAGTGGAAGGCCGCGCGCGCCGGCGGGAGGCCGGGCAGACAGGCGCGACAGCGCGGCGCGGGCTCCGGCCAGGGGTGACCGCATCGGGCGCAACCCGGCGGGCGCACCGGCACGAGAGCGACGCGACACCCGGCGCAGAGCGGGCTGCCGGGAACCGCGCAGACCGCGCAGGCCTCGGGCGCGAGCGGGTCGAGGAGCGATCTGACGAGCGAGGGCAGCGCCATGCACGCGAGCGTCGCGCGGCATCGTCGCCGCGGTGCGGAACGACCGTGACGATCCGGGAACGCGATGCGTCCGAACCCGTGCCGACTCGGGTCGGGCGTGGTCGGCCGCGGTGTGAGTGGTACCGTTCACGTTTGCCTGCCGCGCGCGTGAGGACGTTCCGCGTGTCCGCCGGGCCCCGCTCGACGCACCCGACCCGCCGGAGCACGTATGACGACGACGTCCCCGCTCGCCCAGAACGACTTCAAGGTCGCAGACCTCGGTCTCGCAGAGTTCGGCAGGAAGGAGATCCGCCTCGCCGAGCATGAGATGCCGGGGCTGATGTCCACACGCGAGGAGTATGCGGACCTCCAGCCGCTCAAGGGCGCACGGATCACCGGATCGCTGCACATGACGGTGCAGACCGCCGTCCTGATCGAGACGCTGACCGCCCTCGGCGCAGAGGTCCGCTGGGCCTCGTGCAACATCTTCTCGACCCAGGACCACGCCGCGGCGGCGATCGTGGTGGGACCCGACGGCACCCCGGAGGCCCCGCGCGGCGTGCCGGTCTACGCCTGGAAGGGCGAGACCCTCGAGGAGTACTGGTGGGCGACGGAGCAGGTGCTCCGCTGGCCGGACGGCGGCGGGCCCAACATGATCCTCGACGATGGCGGCGACGCCACCCTGCTGGTCCACAAGGGCCGGGAGTTCGAGGCCGCGGGCAAGGTCCCCGACGACGCGACGGCGGGCTCCGAGGAGTTCCGGATCGTGCTCGGCGTGCTGCGCCGCTCGCTGCGGGAGGACCCCCAGCGCTGGACGCGGATCGCCGACGACATCAAGGGCGTCACCGAGGAGACCACGACCGGCGTCAACCGCCTCTACCAGCTGGCGGCGGCGGGCGAGCTCCTGTTCCCCGCGATCAACGTCAACGACTCCGTCACCAAGTCGAAGTTCGACAACCTCTACGGGGTCCGCCACTCGCTGATCGACGGCATCAACCGGGGCACGGACGTGATGATCGGCGGCAAGTCGGCCCTGGTGCTCGGGTTCGGCGACGTCGGCAAGGGCTGCGCCGAGGCGCTCAAGGCGCAGGGCGCCCGTGTGATGGTGACCGAGGTCGACCCCATCTGCGCGCTGCAGGCGGCGATGCAGGGATACGAGGTGACGACCCTCGACGACGTGGTCGATTCGGCCGACATCTTCATCACGGCCACCGGGAACAAGGACATCATCGGCCCAGACGACATGAAGCGGATGAAGCACAACGCAATCGTCGGGAACATCGGCCACTTCGACAACGAGATCGACATGGCCGGCCTCGAGTCCTACCCCGGCATCGAGCGCATCAACATCAAGCCGCAGGTCGACGAGTGGGCCTTCCCCGACGGGCACTCGATCATCGTGCTCTCCGAGGGCCGGCTGCTGAACCTCGGCAACGCCACCGGGCACCCCTCGTTCGTCATGTCGAGCTCGTTCACCAACCAGGTCATCGCCCAGGTCGAGCTGTTCACCAAGAACGACGACTACGAGCGCAAGGTCTACGTGCTGCCCAAGCACCTGGACGAGAAGGTCGCGCGCCTGCACCTGGATGCGCTCGGCGTGAAGCTCACGTCGCTGAGCGAGGAGCAGGCCGACTACATCGGCGTGCCGGTCCAGGGCCCCTACAAGCCCGACCACTACCGCTACTAGGGCTCCGTCTCGCCGGGACCCGCGCCCCGCCTGGCGGGGCCGGGCCTCCCGGCCGGGGCGCGACCTTCAGCTGGAGGCGGTCCGGCCGAACGGCGCGGTGGCCAGTCCGTCCTTGAGCCGGTGGATCAGGTCGATGGCGCCCGGGTCGACACCGCGCGCGAGCGCCAGGTAGATCGACGTGTAGTCCCCCATCATCACCAGGTCGAGCATGCGCGCGAGCGCGCCCTCGCCCTCGGCGGTGACATCCGAGACGCCCGCCACGTGGGGCTCCACGAGCGCCCGGGTCAGGTCCATGCGGCGCAGGACCTGGGGGTGGTGGCGCGGATCACGGAGCATCACCACGCGGGGGCGCAGCCCGAGCTCGGCCACGCCCTCGAAGCCGCAGATCTCGTTGTGGTCGAGCTCGGGAAGGACGCCCACCAGCGCCGGCAGCTTCGCGTTCTCGTTGATCTGCCCCTTCCAGCGCACCGCGACCGCGTTGGTCAGCTCCCCGCCCCAGATCATCGGCAGGTGGCCGCGCAGGAGACCGGCGAGCTGCTTCGCGGGGTTCGATGCGGCCGGCACCGACGGTCCGAGCGCCTCGACCGCGCCGGCGATCGTCTCGCGCGCCTCGTCGAGCTCGTGCGCGTGGGCGGGGATGACCCCCATCCGCTCGAGCACGACGACCAGCGGCACGAGCGAGCGAAGGAGCGCGGCGCGAGGCTGGAGGCCGCCGGGCAGGATCAGCGTCGGCACGCCGTCCTCGGCGCCGTAGCGCTCGGCGAGCTTCCCGCCGCTCGTGAACGCCACGCAGAGCGCGCCCCGGTCGGTCGCCTCGAGGGCGCAGGTCAGCGTCTCCTCGGTCGTGCCCGAGTAGGAGGACAGGACGACCAGCGTGTCCTCGCCCACCCAGCCGGGAAGGCGGTAGTCGCGAATCGTCGCCATCGGCACCCGGAGGCGCTCCGAGTAGGCGCCCGCGACGAGGTCGGCGGCGATCGCGGAGCCACCCATCCCACACACGGCGACGTTCTGGACCGCGGACGGCGGATACGGGATCTCGAGGCGCTCGACGTCCGCGCGCGCCGCGTCGAAGTGCGCGAGCGACGCGTCCGCGGTCGCGAGGATGCCGAGCGGGTCCGCGTCCCCGAAGGACGCGTCGAGGTCGTGCGCATCCGACGCGCTCATCGGGCCACCGCCGCCCGCAGCGGGCCGTCGACGCTCGTCCCGGGGTCGACCGTCGCGCCGTCGCCCACGACCGCGCCGGCCGACACCACGGCGTCGGCGCCGACCCGCACGCCGTCACCGAGGATCGCCCCGTCGACCCGCGCCCCGGCGCCCACCTCGACGCCGATGCCCAACACGCTCTCGTTCACGCTCGCCCCCGTCTCGATCCTGCACTCCGCCCCGACGGCGCACCCCTCACCCACGTCCGCGCCCTCGGCGACGACCGTCCCGGGGCCCACGTACCGCGGGCCGACCGGGGACTCGGTGCGCACACGACCCGCGAGGACGTCGCGGTTGGCGCGCAGATACGCCGCCGGCGTGCCGATGTCGAGCCAGTAGGCGTCGCTCGCATGGCCGTACAGGCCGCGCCGGGCGGCCACCTCCGGGAAGGTCTCGCGCTCGATCGAGCACTCCACGCCGGCCGGGATCTCGTCGATCACCGACCGCTCGAGCACGTAGGTGCCCGCGTTGATGAGGAACGGCTCCCCGGGACGCAGATCCTCGCGGGCGGGCTTCTCGAGAAACGCCTCGACGGCGAGATCGTCGAACAACCGGACGAGCCCGAACGCCGACGGATCCTCGACCGGCGTCAGCACGACGGTGCCCTCGGCCCTCGTCCGGCGATGCTGTGCGAGCACCGCGCCCAGATCGAGATCGGTGAGGATGTCGCCGTTGAGGACCAGCGTGGGGCCGTCCCCGAGGAGGTCGGCCGCGTTGCGCACGGCCCCCGCCGTGCCGAGCCGTACCGGGTCGACGACATACCGGATGCGCACGCCCATGCCCGACCCGTCGCCGAAGTGATCGCGCAGCGCGTCCGGCCGATACCCGCAGCTGAAGACCAGGTCGCGGACGCCGTGGCGGACCAGATGGTCGATCTGATGGGCCACGAACGGACGGTCGACGAGCGGCACCATCGGCTTGGGCCGGGTGTCGGTCAGCGGTCGCAGCCTGGTGCCCTGCCCCCCGACCAGCACGACCGCCTGCGTGCCGTCCGCTCCGGCGGCGCCGGCCACGCTCAATCGGCCACCCGGCCGACGCCCTCGTAGACGTAGCCGAGCCGGCCCATCAGCGCCGGGTCCAGTGCGTTCCGGCCGTCGATCAGGAGCGGCGTGCGCATCGCGGCGTGGATCCCCTCCCAGTCCGCGTCGAGGATCGCCGACCATTCGGTGACGAGCACCGCCGCGTCGGCGTCGCGGATCGCCCCCTCGACGCTGTCGGCCATCTCGACCCCCCGCAGGCGGTCCTCGGCGCCGTCGACGACCGGGTCGTAGGCGGTCACGATCGCGCCCTCGGCCAGGAGCCGTCCGCCGAGCACGAGGCTCGACGCCTCGCGCATGTCGTCCGTCTCCGGCTTGAACGCCAACCCGAGGAGCGCGATCCGCCGCCCCTCGAGGTTGGCCCCCAGGTGCTTCTTGAGCTTGCCGACCACTCGCCGCTTCTGGAGCTCGTTGACCTCGATCACCGAGGTGAGGAGCTGGAAGTGGTAGCCGGAGTTCCCCGCGAGCTGCTTGAGGGCCGCGACGTCCTTGGGAAAGCAGCTCCCTCCGAAACCGATGCCCGCCCGCAGGAAGGCCGGGCCGATGCGGGCGTCGAGCCCCATGCCCTTGGCGACCACGGCGACGTCGGCGCCGACCTCCTCGCAGACGTTCGCGATCTCGTTGATGAAGCTGATCTTCGTGGCGAGGAAGGCGTTCGAGGCGTACTTGACCATCTCGGCGCTCGGGACGCTGGTCCGCACGATCGGCGCGCCGAGGGGCTCGTAGAGCTCGGCGACCTGATCGCCGTGGGCCGGGTCGAAGTCCCCGATGACGACCCGGTCGGGACGCATGAAGTCGGGGATCGCGGCCCCCTCCTTCAGGAACTCGGGGTTGCTGACGTAGCCGACGCGACCGAGGCCGCGCGCGTCCAGCTCGCCCCGGATGCGCTCTCCGGTCCCGACCGGGACCGTGCTCTTCATGATCAGCACATGGCGGGCCTCGGCGCCGGTGCTCGCCAGCTCGTCGAGCACGCCCATGACGCGCGACAGGTCGGCGTCACCCGAGTACGTGGGCGGCGTGTCGACCGCGACGAAGACGAGGTCCGAGCGTTCGAGCATCTCGCCGAGGTCGAGCGTGTAGGAGAGCCGCTCCGCGTGCTCGCCCATGAGCAGGTCGAGCCCCGGCTCGTAGATCGGCACGCGTCCGGCGTGGAGCGCCTCGACCTTGGCGGGGTCGATGTCCCTGAGGGTCACCGTGTGACCGAGCGCCGCGAGGCAGACGCCCGTCACGAGCCCGACGTAGCCCGCGCCGATGACGCCGACCCTGGCCGGCGTCGTGGCCGCGGGCGCGGAGGCGGGCTCGGGTGTGGCGACGGTCGCGTCCGAGGTGGTCATCGCATCGTCGTGGCTCATGGCGTCGAGGCATCCGTTTCGATCTGGACCGGCGTGGAGGTCACGCCCTTGGGCAGCTTGGCGCGGGCCGGCTCGCGGGTGGACTTGGCGATCGCCCACATCGTCTCGGCGTTCAGCGCGTAGTCGAGGCTATTGGAGATCCAGTAGGTCACGCCGTTCTTCTGCCACGCCAGGCGCTGCATGTTGCGCCCGTCGTAGTAGGTCCGGTAGGTGCGCCCGCCGCGCTCCAGGGTCCCGGTCTCGCCGACGAGCACCGGCGGGTTGGGCATCGTGGTCATGTTGAGGCCCCAGTACTCCTGCGGGCCGGCTTCGAGGACGATCTTGGCGGTCGCCCACTTGCGCCCGCCGGCGTCGACCTTGTAGGCCCGCACGCGCCGCACCGCGGAGCCACGCGCCAGCTTCGTGGGGACCATCACCTGCCGGCCGCCCATCGCGGGGCGCAGTCGCCGGCCGAGCGGGAGCAGGTCGGTCGTGTCGACGGTGCTGGCCTTCGGGCGCTCCGAGGGCTTGGGCGGTGCCGCGAGCGCGCCGGTGAAGTCGGCGCCCACGATCACGGTCACGTCCGGGCCGCCCGCGGCCTCGTCGGGCGAGAGCCCTCGGATCTGCGCCGAGGGTCCCATGAGCGTCTTGAGCCGAAGCGCCGCGGCGCGCTCGCCCGGCGCATACCGCACCTCGGTGCTGGTGAACGAGAAGTCCTCCGCGTTGCCCATGGGGCGCGCGTTCCAGCCCTTGGCCCGGAGCAGGTCGGAGGCCTGCTCGGCGACGAGGATCCGGCCCGCGCCGTTGGTGACCTCCACGTCGGTCGCGGCGGGGTCCACCGCGTTGACGCCCGCCGCCGTGAACTCCGGCTCTCGCCAGAGGGCCACCTTGTCGGCGATGGCGATCGGGTCGGCGGCGACCACGGAGACCTCGCCGCGCATCTCCGGCGCGCCCTCGATCGCGGTGCGCGCCGTCCGGTCCTTGTCGATCGTGAGCGCCGAGCGCAGCAACTCGATGGCCTGGGGCACGTCGCGGATGCTGGTCTGGATGTTCGACTTGAACACCTTGCTCAGCGAGTCGAAGCGCAGCAGGTTGTCGGCCTGGTTGGTCTGCCGTTTGAGCTCGGCCAGGAACTGCTGCTGACGGGCGATGCGGGCGAAGTCGCTGTCGGTGTGCCGGTAGCGGACGTAGTCGAGCGCGTCGGCACCGTTCAGCCGCTGATACCCGGGCTCGATGTCGATCTCCGCATACGTCGTGCCGGGCGCGCGACCCGCGTTGTCGTTGAAGTAGCGCCGGTCGACGTCCAGCCACACGCCGCCGACCCTGTCGACCAGCGACGAGAAGCCCTTGAAGTCGACGAGCAGGTAGTCGTGGACCGGCTCGCCCGTCAGGGCCTTCACGGTCTCGATGGTCTTCTTCGCACCCCCGATGGAGTACGCCGCGTTGATCTTGTCCTGCCCCACGCCGGGGATGTCGACCCACAGGTCGCGGGGGAATGAGAGCATCGAGATGTAGCGGTTGCCGGGGTCGACCCTGATCAGGATCAGCGAGTCGCTGCGCCCGGGGTCGCCCTCGACCGGCCGCGTGTCGGAGCCGATCAGGAGGACGTTCATGGGGTCGCCGGTGGCAACCTCGTCGGTGACCGCGATCGCCTCGTTGACCTCGGCGATGTCCGGGCTGGCCTCGGAGAGCGTGTCGTCGAGGAACAGGAAGGCCCCGATGAACAGCGAGGTCAGGATCGCGGCGATCCCCCACATCGACCAGCCGACGACGCCGAGCCACCGCCGCCGCGGGCCGGGCACGCGGTAGTAGGTCGCCCGCCGGTGGCGGGGCGGCGGATCCGCGCTCATCCCGGCACCTCGGCGGACCACTCTGCGCTCGGCGTCCGCGCGGCGTCGCGGACGAAGTCGACCAGCGCCTCCCGGTAGCGAGCGAGGCTGGCGATCTCGACGTGCTCGTCGGGGCCGTGGTGACCGGCCCCGCGCGGACCGAACTCGACCGCGGGCACGCCCGCGCGCAGGAAGGCGACCGCGTCGGAGGCGCCGTCGCGGCCGACCGCGGCGCTCGTGGGCTCCTGTCGGCCCGCGGCGGCGAGCAGCGTCGCCACGAGGGGATGACGGGGCGAGACGTAGGCCGGCTGGCGCTCGATGAGCACCTCGACCGAGGCGGTCGGGTCGAGCCCGCGCACCTGCCGGAGCACCTCGTCGGGGTGCTGCTCGGGCAGATACCGGATGTCGACGTCCATGCGGCAGTGGTCGGGAACCTTGTTCACCGCGTCGCCGCCCTGGATCCGCCCGAGGTTGATCGAGGGACGCTCGAACAGCTCGGACGACTCACCGGCGAAGGGCAGACCCTCGATCCCCCGGAACAGCTCGACACCCGCGAGGACGGCGCTCCGCCCGAGCCACGGGGTCGCGCCGTGGGCGGCCACCCCGCGCACGTCGACCTTCAGCATCAGCACACCCTTGGACTGGACACCGACCTGCATGTCGGTCGGCTCCCCGCAGATCACGAAGTCGCCGCGGAGCCCCTCCTCGACGAGCATGTCGGTGCAGTTCGACCCCGGGTCGGCACGTTCCTCGTCCGGAACGATCACGAGCGTCACCTCGAGCCCCGGCGGGGGCTCGGCGGCGAAGTCCGAGAGCGCCAGCATCATGGCGCCGAGTGCCGCCTTCATGTCGTACGCGCCACGGCCGATGAGCCGGTCGCCCGAGCGCCGGGGCGCGAACTGGCCGGGCAGGCCCGGCACCACGTCCAGGTGGCCGTGGAGGAGGATGCGGCGATCCCCACCGCCGACACCGGCGAGCAGGCACTGACGACCCTCCAGCGACAACCGCTCGACCCTCGCGCCCCGCGCCTCGAGCCAGCCCGAGACGAAGTCCGTCGCGAGCCCGAGGCCCGCGCGGCGTGAGGTGTCGTAGGCGATCAGCCGCTCCGCGAGCTGAACCTCGTCCACCGGGGCAGGATAGCCGACCGGTCCTCGGACGCTCGATCGGCCGGTCGCGCCCCGGTCGCGCCGCCCTCAGGCGGTCGAGGCCGAGATGAAGAGCGTGGGGTTCATCGCGAGGTCCTCGAAGGCGGGCTCCGTGGACTCCCCCCGCTCATCGAAGAGGATCTCGACGATGGGCCGCCCCGCGCTCCCGACGTCCCGGACCCGGCCGACGCGGCCGTCGGAGAGGCGGACCTGGGTCCCCACCGGGTAGATGGCGATCGCGCCGATGAACGCCGTGACGATGGACTGGGCCGCGAGCGCGTCGCCGAGCGTCTGCATGAGCTCCATCGCCTGGTACGGCGGAATCCCCTCGCGGTAGTTCCGCGGGCTGACGGCGGCGATGTAGCGGTGGCAGACGGCGACGACCTGCGCCTCGGGCCGGATGTCGCCCCGGGACAGCCCGGCCGGGTAGCCGGCGCCGTCGTAGCGCTCGTGGTGCTGCAGCGCGACCAGCGGGACCAGCGGCGAGACGCGGGCGACCGCCTGCAGGGCGTCCGACCCGAGGCGAGGATGATTCTCGAGCTCACGGCGCTCGAGACGGCTCAGCACGCCCGGCTTGCTCCGGAGGTGCTCCGGCACCATGAGCATGCCGAGGTCCGCCAGGAGTGCGGCCAGCGCCAGGTCCGAGAGGGTCTCGTCCTCCCATCCGAGCGCGGCGCCCGTCACCGACGCGAGGAGCGCGGTCTCCATCCCGTGCCCGAGGAACGCGGGCGACAGCCCCTGGCGGATGAGCACGTCGGCGATCGGCGCGAACCATGCGGCGGTGGTCACCGCGACCTCGACCGCCCGGGCGGCCGCCTGTCCGTGCGCCTCGTCGACCGCGCGTCGCGCGGGCGGGCGGGTGCGCAGGTTGGCGCGCATCACCGCCTGGAGGAGCGTCGCCCGCGCCTGGGTCGCCGGCGAGGTCACGGCGTCCGAGCGGAGCGCCGTCCCCGAGAGGATCTCGATCTCGGTCACGCCGCCGCCCGCCAGGTCCTTGATCTGATCGCGCGAGAGCGGCGACCCCATCGGGATGCTCTGGCCCGAGGGCAGCCGCACGCGCCGTCCGGCGATCGCGCCCTCGCGAAGGTCGGCGATCTCGGCCTTCTGGATGCGGAGCGGACGGCTCTCGTTCTGCGTGGCGAGCGACATGTCACGGAGATCATCGGCCGCGCCGCCCACCGCTTGACGTCCCGTCGCCGCGCGGCCCATGATCGGCGCATGCACGACGCGCGCGCTCGAGGTCGGCGCCCACCGGCGCCGGGTCCGCCCGTGAGCGCCGACACGACCGTCGAGCGCGCCCTCGACGCGCTCTCCCCCCTCGGGCCGACCGCGGCGCGCGCGATGTTCGGGGGCTTCGGCGTCTACATCGACGATGCGATGCTCGGCCTCATCGCGGACGACGTCCTCTATCTCAAGGTCGACGACGGCTGCCGGGAGATGTTCGAGGCCGCGGGGCTCGCGCCGTTCGTCTACGACGGCAAGGGTCGGCCGGTGACCATGTCGTTCCATCGCGCCCCCGAGCCGCTGGAGGACTGGGACACGCTGGAGCCGTTCGCGCGGGCCGCGCACGGCGCCTCGCGGGCGGCCGCGGCGGCACGTGCCCGTCGTCGGACGGGGGCGGCGGGGTCCCAACCCGCTCGCTGAGGGCGGCCGGGGAGCGCCCCGCCCACGACCGCCGGGCATCGCATGCCCCCTCGGTCCGCCCGGCGGCCGGCCGGCGGCGGCGGAACTCGAGGGCTCTGACTCGCCCGCCCGCAGGGCTCGGTCCGAGACGGCTCCGAGCAGTCCGTCGAGACCGGCGCGCAGCTCGCACAGGCACTCGCGGTCCACGCAGTCGCAGGGGCGACCGGCGGGCCGGCACGAGCCCCTCGGCCGGGCGGGTCACGGGCCGCCATCGCCGGGCGGGCGGTCGATCTCGGCGACCGGGTTGCGGAGCGCATAGATGCTCCACGCGCCGAGGACGGCCGCGGCGCTCCAGAGCGCCGGCGCGATGCCGAGCACGCCCGCGAGCGCGCCGAGCGCGAGCGATCCGACGCCGATCGGGGCGATGACGGCGAGTTGGTAGAGGCCGAGCATCCGGCCCACGAGACGACTCGGGGCACGAAGCTGGATGGCGGTGTTCGTGCCCGAGAACATCCAGATCCACATCGACCCGCACGCGGCCATGGCGACGATCGCGAACGGCAGCGTCGGCGCGGCGGCCAGGACCGCCATGAAGAGCGCGAAGACCCCGGTCGCCGCGGGCAGGGCCACACCCCGCCGGAGCCCACGCCCCACGAGCCGCTCGAGCAACCACGCGCCGAGGACGCCGCCGCCGCCCATCGCGCCGAGCAGCAGCCCGAGCCCGGTCGGGCCCGCCCCCACGTTCTCGGCGATCACCGGCGCCAGCTCCTGGATCGAGGAGGCCATCCCGGTGAACACCGCCATCCCGATCAGGAGGCGCCGGATCGCGGGGTCACGACGGGCGTGGTCCAGACCGGTCCGGATCGTCGACGAGCCCTGACGTGGCGGCGCGGCGCGAGGTCGGACGACCATGAGCGCCACGACCACCGCGGCGAACGAGACGGCGTTGAGGGCGAAACACGCGGTGGCGCCGACGCTCGCGAGCAGCAGGCCCCCGACCGCGGGCCCCGCGAGCCGTGCCACGTTGATGCCGACCGAGTTGAGCGCCACCGCCTGCGACAGCCGCTCCGCGGGGGCGAGGAACGGGATGAGCGCGAGCTGCGCCGGAAGTCCCAGGGCGAAGCCGCACCCGAGGGCGAACGTCAGCCCGAGGATGACCCACGCACCCGCGAGCCCGGCCGCCGCGAGGACCGCGAGCGCGGCCGCCGCGGCGGCCTGGATCAGGTTGGCCGCGATCCCGACACGCCGGCGGTCGAACCGGTCCGCGAGCTGCCCCGCCGCCGGCGCCAGCAGCACCGACGGCGCCCGCGTCGCCAGCGCGAGCGCGCCCACCATGGCCGCGCTCCCGGTCTCGTCGAAGATCAGCCAGCCGGCGGCGACGATCTGGAACCAGGTGCCCCCGTTGGAGGCCACGCTCGCCACCCAGAAGCGGCGATAGTCCCGGTACGTGAGGACGGCCGGGAGCCATGCGCTCCCCGCCGTCGTGGCGTCAGACGTCCGCCACCCGAAGCCGGTTCTCGGCCCGACGCAGCTCGCTCTCGGCGGCGATGCGCTTGGTCTCGTCGTCACCGGCGGCGGCGAGCGCATCCCGCGCCCGCTCGAGGGCCGCCTGCGCGTCGGCGCGATCGATGTCGGCGGCGTTCTCGGCCTGCTCGACGAGGATCAGGACCCGGTCCTCCTCGACGGCCATGTAGCCATCGGTGGTCGCGAAGACGACCGTCGAGTCGTCGAGCTGGCGCAGCCGCGTGTCCCCGACCCGGAGCGACGCGAGGATCGGGGCGTGCCGGGGCAGGATCCCGACCTCACCCTCGACGCTCGGGGCGATGACCATCGTCGCCACGCCGTCGTGCACGGGGCCCTCGGGGGTGAGGATCTGCACGGCGAGCCGCTTGCGCTCACCTCCGGCCGCGGTCGACATCGGCTACGCCTTCACCGCGGCGGCCTGCTCGACGACCTCGTCGATGCCGCCCGCCATGAAGAAGGCCGCCTCCGGCAGGTCGTCGTGCTTGCCCTCGACGATCTCCTTGAACCCGCGGACCGTCTCGGAGAGCGGCACGTACTTGCCGGGTCGGCCGGTGAAGGCCTCGGCGACGTTGAACGGCTGCGACATGAAGCGCTCGATGCGCCGGGCGCGCGCCACCTGGAGCTTCTGCTCGTCGGTGAGCTCGTCGACGCCGAGGATCGCGATGATGTCCTGCAGGTCCTTGTAGGTCTGGAGGATCTCCTGGACCCGGGTGGCGACCTCGTAGTGCTCCTCGCCCACGACGTCCTTGGAGAGGATGCGGCTGTTGGAGTCGAGGGGGTCGACGGCCGGGTAGATGCCCTTCTCGGAGATCGCCCGGCTCAACACCGTCTGGGCGTCGAGGTGGGCGAAGCTCGCGGCCGGCGCCGGGTCGGTCAGGTCGTCCGCGGGCACGTAGATCGCCTGCACGGAGGTGACCGAGCCCTTGCGGGTCGAGGTGATGCGCTCCTGCAGGTCGCCCATCTCGGTCTGGAGGGTCGGCTGGTACCCCACCGCCGAAGGCATCCGGCCGAGGAGGGCCGACACCTCGGACCCCGCCTGGACGAACCGGAAGATGTTGTCGATGAACAGCAGCACGTCCTGACCGCCCTCGTCGCGGAAGTACTCCGCCATCGTGAGGCCGGTGAGGCCGACGCGGAGTCGCGCGCCGGGCGGCTCGTTCATCTGCCCGTACACGAGCGCCGTCTTGTCGATGACGCCCGACTCCTTCATCTCGAGCCAGAGGTCGTTGCCCTCACGGGTGCGCTCGCCCACGCCCGCGAACACGGACAGACCGCCGTGCTCCTGGGCGATGTTGTGGATGAGCTCCTGGATGAGCACGGTCTTGCCGACGCCCGCGCCCCCGAACAGGCCGACCTTGCCGCCCTTCACGTACGGGCGCCAGCAGGTCGATGACCTTGATGCCGGTCTCGAAGACCTCTTCGGTCGGGTTGAGCTGGTCGAACGCGGGCGCCGGGCGGTGGATGCTCCACATCTCGCCCTCGCCCACTGGCGGGCCCTGCTCGTCGATCGTCTCGCCGATGACGTTGAAGATCCGGCCGAGTGTCTGCTGGCCGACCGGGACCGAGATCGGGGCGCCGGTGTCGATCACGTCGATGCCGCGGGCGAGGCCGTCGGTCGTGTCGAGCGCGACCGCGCGGACGCGGTCGTCGCCCAAGAGCTGCTGCACCTCGGCGATCAGCGGCGGGCCGTCTTGGCCCGGTCGCGGGATCTCGAGCGCGTTGTAGATGGACGGCAGGTCGTCGGGGAAGTGGGCGTCGATCACCACCCCCTTGATCTCGACGATCGTCCCCCGATTGCGACTGTCAGTCGTCATCTCGCTTCTCCTTGGACGGTGCGCCCGAGCCCTAGAGGGCGTCGGCGCCCGCCACGACCTCGAGGATCTCCTGGGTGATCGCCGCCTGGCGCGCGCGGTTCATCGCGAGCGTCAGGTCGTCGATCAACTGGCCTGCATTGTCTGTGGCGTTGCGCATGGCGTTGCGGCGCGCGGCGTTCTCGGCCGCCGCGCTCTCGACCAGCGCGCGGTAGATGGTCGTGTCGACGTACGTGGGCAGACAGCCGCTCCAGCATGACCTCGGCGGACGGCTCGAAGTCCGCCAGCGACTGCTGCTGGAAGAGGTCGACGGTCTCCTCGTCCTCCTCCTGCTCCACGGTCTCGCGTTCCACCGGGAGCAACTGCTCGAGCGTCACCCGCTGCTCGAGGACCGACTTGAAGGCGTTGTAGACGATGAGCACGCGGTCGACCTCGCCCGAGACGAACCGCTCGACCAGATGCTCGGCGACCTGGCTCGCGTCCGCGAACGTGGGCTCGCTGGAGAAGCCCTGGAAGGTGCGGTCGATCTCGAGACCGCGGAAGCGGAGCGTCCCGGCCCCCTTCTTGCCCACCGGCACGTAGGCGACCGACTCGGCGCCCTCCGCGTGGAGGTCCGCGGCGGCGTCGTAGCCCGCGCGCAGGATGTTGACGTTGAAGGCACCGGCCAGTCCGCGATCGCCCGTGATCGTCACGACCAGCGCGTTCTCGACCTTCGGGCGCTCCTCGAGCAGCGGCAGCTTGGCCAGACCGGTGCTGCGCTTGGCGGCCTGCGACATGAGGCGCCGCATGCCGGCGGCGTACGGCCGGAGCGCCTCGATGCGCTCCTGCGAGCGGCGCAGCTTCGCGGATGCGACCAGCTCCATCGCCCGCGTGATCTTGCGCGTGTTGCGGACCGAGTCGATCCGCCGCTTGATGTCGCGCTGGGTGGCCATCCGATCCGGCCCGTCAGACCGCGGCCGGCTCGGCGGCCTCGGCCTCGGCGCCCTCGGCGGGCTCCTCGGGCGGTGCGATCCGGTTCATCTGCTCCGTGAGGAAGGCCTCCAGGCGGGCCTCGTTCTCGTCCGAGAGCTGCTTGGTGTCGCGGATGTCGGCGAGGATCGCGCCCTCGTCGCGGAGCGCGCGCCGAAGCTCGTCGTTGATCGAGGGGATCCGCTCGGGACCCACCCGGTCGAGGAAGCCGCGGCTGACGGCGAAGATGATCGCGACCTGCTCCTCGACCGGCCAGGGCTGGTACTGGGGCTGGTTGAGGCTGGCCACGAGCCGGGCGCCGCGCGAGAGCGTCGCCTGGGTCGACGCGTCCAGCTCGGAGCCGAACTGCGCGAACGCCTCGAGGTCGCGGTACTGCGCCAGGTCGAGCTTGAGACGGCCCGCCACCTTTCGCATGGCCTTGATCTGGGCCGAGCCACCGACGCGGCTGACCGAGATGCCCACGTTGACGGCCGGGCGCACGCCCGAGAAGAACAGCTTGGTCTCGAGGAAGATCTGCCCGTCGGTGATCGAGATGACGTTGGTCGGGATGTACGCCGAGACGTCACCGGCCTGGGTCTCGATGATCGGAAGCGCGGTGAGCGAGCCCCCGCCCATCTCGTCGGAGAGCTTGCAGGCGCGCTCGAGCAGGCGGGAGTGCAGGTAGAAGACGTCGCCCGGGAACGCCTCACGGCCCGGCGGGCGCCGCAGGAGCAGCGACATCTGGCGGTACGCGTCGGCCTGCTTGGAGAGGTCGTCGTAGACGCAGAGCGCGTGCTGGCCGCCGTACAGGAAGTACTCCGCCATGGCGCAGGCCGAGTACGGGGCCAGGTACTTGAGCGGCGCGGACGCCGCGGCGCTCGCGAGCACGACCGTCGTGTACTCGAGCGCACCGGTCGCGCGGAGCCGCTCGACGACCTGCGCGACGGTCGACGCCTTCTGGCCGATGGCGACGTAGAAGCAGTGCACGTCCTGGCCGGCCTGGTTGATGATCGCGTCGATCGCGATCGCCGTCTTGCCGGTCTGGCGGTCGCCGATGATGAGCTCGCGCTGTCCGCGGCCGATCGGGATGAGGGCGTCGATCGCCTTGATCCCGGTCTGGAGGGGCTCCTTCACCGGCTGGCGCTGGACCACGCCGGGCGCCTTGAACTCGACGGGCCGGTACTGGTCGGTCTGGATCGGCCCGCGGTCGTCGAGCGGGTTGCCGAGCGGGTCCACGACGCGGCCGAGCAGCGCCTCGCCGACCGGCACGCGGATGACCTGGCCCGTGCGCTTGACCGGGTCGCCCTCCTTGATGAGCTGGTCGTCGCCCAGCAGCACGACGCCGACGTTGTCCTCTTCGAGGTTCAGCGCCAGGCCGGTGACTCCGTGGGGCAGGTCGAGCATCTCGAGCGCCACACAGGACCGAAGGCCGTGGATGCGCGCGATGCCGTCACCGACCTGGAGGACGGTGCCGACCTCGTCGACGTCGATCTCCTCGCGGTACTGCTCGATCTGCTCCCGCAGGACCTTGGTGATCTCGTCAGGTCGAAGCTGCATCTGGCCTGGTCGCCTTTCCTGGTGGTGAGTTCGTGCGGACGCGAGCGGGCATCGGCCCTACTCGTCGACCCCGGCCTCGACCGGCGCGGCCGTCAGGCTGCGCCGCATCTCGGACAGTCGCTCCCGCACAGAGGCGTCGAGGAGCGATCCCTCGGTCTTGAGGACGAGCCCGCCGACGATCTCGGGGTCGACCTCCTCGGTGAGGATGACCTCGAGGCCGGTCTCGTCGCGCACGCGGTCGAGAAGTCGCGCGCGCAGGTCGTCGGGCATCGGGACGGCGGTCGTGACGTGGAGCTTGACCTTGCCCTCGGCGCGCTCGACCCGCTCCGCGAACGCGACCGCGATCTCGGGCAGCAGGCCCGCTCGGCCACGGTCGATCAGGACCTGGACGAAGTTGCGGACGATCGGGTTCGCGTCGGCGAGCATGGTCGTCGTCGCCGCCTTCTTCTGGCGGGTGTCGATCTCGGGGTTGGTCAGGAGATCCTCGAGTTGCGGGATCTCGGCCATGGCGCCCGCCAGGTCCGCGACCTGGGTCGCGACCTCGGCCACCGCCGAGCGGTCGGCGGCCGACTCGTACAGCGCTTCCGCGTATGTGGTCGCGACGCTCATCCGGTTCCGGTCAGCCCTTCGACAGCACGGACATGTCCGCGCCGTCGATGGCTTCCTCGATCAGGCGCCGGTGGTCGGCCTCGGTGAGGGCCGTCCCCGAGACCTTCCGCGCCGCGAGCATGGCCAGGTCGACCACGTCGTCACGAAGACCCGACGCGGCGTCACGCGTCTGCGCATCGATCTGTGACTGCGCGTCCGCGACGACCCGCTCCCGCTGGGACTGCGCGGCGGTGATCAGGTCGCGACCCTCGCGCTCGCCCTCCTTGCGGCCCTGCTCGCGCAGCGCATCGGCCTCGCCGCGGGCCTCGGCCAGGCGGGACTTGTACTCGTCGAGCAGCTGGAGCGCCTCGTCGCGGCTCTGCTCGGCCTCCTCGATGCTGCGCGCGATCTCGTCGCGGCGCTTCTCGATCTGCGCCGAGACCGGGCCGAGGACGTACCGGGAGATGATGAAGAGCGTGATGCCGAACGTCAGCAGCGTCCAGACCATCAGCCCGGGACTGGGTTCCAGGAGAGGGTTGGCCGCGCCGATCGGCTCGACGTCGCTGAGCAGCGTGTTCATCGCTGATCAGACCAGGAAGAAGGCGACGAACCCCATGAGGAGGGCGTAGAAGGTGATGGCCTCGGTGAGCGCGAGACCCAGGAAGGTGATGCCGAGCAGGTCGCCGCGGAGCTCGGGCTGACGGGCGACGGACTCGACCGTCTTCCCCATCAGGTAGCCCACGCCGATGCCCGGCCCGATCGCGCCCAGACCGGTCGACAGGCCCAGGGTGATCGCCTTGGCGGCGTCGACGATGTTCCCGTCGAGCTCGGCGCCGGCGACGACGGGGACCTCGCGGTCACCGATCTGCCACCAGACTGCGCCGTCGCGCTCGACGACGCGCGGCGTCTCGTCCGCGCGGGCCGGCTGGGCGCTCTTGGCGTTGGCACGTTCCACTTGGTGCTCCCCCTGTCGAGTTAGTGCGGCGACTGGGCCGCGTAGCCGATGTAGATCCCGCTCAGCAGCGCGAAGATGAACGCCTGCAGACCAGCGATCAGGACCCATTCGAAGACGTAGAAGAAGACGGCGAACGGCAGCGCGACGATTCCGGCGAAGCCGCCGAGCAGGACGACGAACCCGGCCATCATGATGATCAGCAGGTGACCGGCGAGCAGGTTGGCGAAGAGCCGCACCGACAGGCTCACCAGTCGGAGGAGCTGCGAGAGCACCTCGATCACGAAGATCAACGGCTGGATCGGGCGCGGCGCCTCCGGGATCCATGTCTTGACGTATCCGACGACACCGTGGGCCCTGACACCGACGACATGCGTTGCGACGAACGTGACGGCGGCGAGCGCGAGCGTCACGTTGATGTTGGCGGTCGCGGCGTAGAGGCCGAGGTCCGGCAGCCCGCCCGGGAAGGCGCCGACCTCGTGCGAGACCGGGAACGGGATGAAGCTGATGATGTTGTTCACCCCGATGAACAGAAACAGCGCCGTGACGTACGGGAACCACGTCTTGAACGACTTCTGCGGCAGCGACTGCTCGGCGATCTGGCGCTCGGAGAACTCGTAGATGACCTCCACGAAGTTCTGCGCCTTCGTGGGGCGCATCTTGAGCCCCCCGCGGACCACCCACACGCTTCCCACGCAGATGATGAACGTCGACATCAGCAGATAGACGACGGCCTTGTTGATCGAGAGGTCGATCCAGCCGAAGTCCATGCCCACGTACGGATCGAGCTGGAACTCGAGCGACGGGTCGAAGTCCTCGCCCTCGGCCGACAGGGCGGCGGCGGGCATCGCCGCCAGGGCCATCACGGCGAGCGTGGCTCTCGCCCACCAGGAGCGCAGGGTGTCCCTCATGCCGCGCTCACTCGCCGGGCCGGTCCCGGCCGGCAGGACGCGCCTGGGCGGCCAGCTCCTCGGTCCACGTGACGGGGATGTCCCCCGCGGCGGCGCTGGCGTCGGCCGCGACCGCCGCCGATTCCTCGGGCGTCTGCTGCTGGGTCAGGCCGAAGAGGATCGCCCGGCCGGCGAGGTCGAACGTGAAGGCCGCCAGGAACACGCCGGCGGCGGCGAGCGCCGCCTCCTGCGAGAAGCGGAGCGCGACGACGAACAAGAGGATGGCCACAAGCCACGCCCGCGCCATGAACGAGATACCCGAGACCCCGACCGCGGCGGGCGCGGAGATCCGAAGCGACAGCCGACCCGTGAACAGCTGGACCGACCAGTTGACGATCCAGAGCCCCACACCGAGGAGCCATCCCCAGAAGGGTGCGCCCGCGAGCAGGACGATCGGCAACGCGATCAAGAGACCGACGAGCCCCAACAGGCTCGCGACGAACGCTCCGACACCGGTCTCCCGGCCGTCGATTGTCGTCGCGATCACGGGCGGTGCTCGTCCGCATCGTGGCGTCGGGTCCTGATGGTGTCTCCAAGGTGGTTCGTTTCGGGCACGGCGGATGGGCACCCCGCCGCAGGCGACGCGAAGTATACGCGCGCCGACCGGGGCGTGGTCCCGCCGAGGAGCCCTCGGCCGGGGACCGGGACGATCGTCAGCGCACGAGGGACACACGAACCACGGTTCGTGACATCGGTTGCAAGTCAGGAGGCCGCCGCCGGCCGCGGACGGCGCTATGCGCCCGTGCGCTCCCTGGCGAGCTCGCGTTCGCGGGTGCGCTCGGCCCGGTTCCCGCGCACGAGGTTGATCACCGGCGTGCTCCGCCACTTGAGGATCTCGAGCACGGCGATCAGGTACACGCTGGCGAGGATGCAGACGAGCCCCAGGAGCCCGAGGGCGAGGGCGCCGAGGGGCCGGACGCCGTCGGGGGCGCCCCACGACACGAAGCGCGTCGCCAACGCGAAGCCCGCCAGGAGCGCGCACCATGCGTAGAGGGTCAGCACCGTGCGCCGTTGGCTCCATCCGATCGTGAAGAAGCGATGGTGGAAGTGGCTCCGGTCGGCGCCGTAGACGGGCAGGCCGTGCTTCATCCGCCGCAGGATGACGAACGAGGTGTCGAGGATCGGGATCGCGAGCACGATCAGCGGCGCCACGACCGCGATGGCCGCGGCGCTCTTCATCACGCCGCTCACGGCGACGCCCGCGAGCACGAATCCGATGAGAAGCGCGCCCGAGTCGCCCATGAAGACGCGGGCCGGATGGAAGTTGAAGGCCAGGAACGCGACGCAGGCGCCGGCGAGCGCCGCCGCCAGGATCGCCGCGTCGGCCCGTCCGAGCGACGCCGCGAGGATCGCGAACGTGCCCGCGCCGATGGCGCCGACACCGGCCGCCAGGCCGTCCATGCCGTCGATGAAGTTGATCATGTTCACGATCGCCACGAACCAGAGGATCGTCAGCGGGTACTGGGCGGGGCCGAGGTCGAAGACGCCGAGCAGCGGGACGGTGACGTGGTCGATCGTGAGGCCGGCCGCGACCGGGATCGCCGCGCAGCCCACCTGGCCCAGCAGCTTGACGGCCGGAGTGAGCCCCCAGACGTCGTCGATCGCGCCGAGCAGCACGATGAGGCTCGCGCCCGCGAGCAGCGCCCGGGTCCCCGGATCGCCCGGGACGAACCAGAGCACGGGGAGCATGAAGCCGACGAAGATCGCCAGCCCGCCGAGACGGGGCGTCGGCGTGCGGTGGATCCGCCGACCCGACGGCTGGTCGACGGCCCCGAGTCGCCGGGCGAGCAACGCGCTCACCGGCGTGAGCGCGAGGACGACGGTCGCCGCGACGAGCGCCGCGATGACCGGGATGAGGGTCGTGGTCACGTGGGATCAGCTACGCGCGGGACGCGCTCCGACACGGAGTGTACGTTCGACGGCCACCCGGCGGCCACCTTCGCGGGCGCGTCGCACGATCGGTGCCGCGGCCCTCACCGCTGCGCGCCGCGGCGCTGGATGGCGGCGCCGACGCGGACGCGGACGCCCACCGGCACGACGCGGTCCGCGATCCGCGCGATCGTGGCGATCCGGCCGGTGGCCACCTCGGCGCGCCCCCGGGCGAGCGCGCGCCAGGTGGCCGCGACGACGTCCTCGGATCGATCCTTCGGCACGCCGCGTGCCATCTCGCGGGTGCCGGCGACGGCGCCGAACTCGGTGGCGGTCGGCCCCGGGCACACGGTGACGACCCGGACCCCGGTCCCGCGCAACTCCTCGGAGAGCGCGCGCGCCAGCGACCGCTCGAACGCCTTGGTGGCGGCGTAGGTCGCTGTGTACGCGAGCGGCTGGTACGCAGCCGCGGAGCTGACGACCACGATGTCGCCTCGGCCCGCGGCCAGCATGCCCCCGAGCGCTGCGTGCGCAAGATCGAGCACGCCGAGGCAATTGAGCCGCACCATCTCCGACTGGCGCGCGCCGTCGACCGCCCAGAAGGCCCCGTGCGCGCCGAAGCCGGCATTGAGGACCAGCATCGTCGGCGGCGGCGATCCGGCCAGGCGGCGCACCGCCGCCGCGCGGCCGGCGTCGGCGGCGAGGTCCCATCCGGCCACCTCGACCGCGACCCCGCCGGCGGCGCGAAGGTCCGCGGCGAGCCGCTCCAGCCGGTCGGTCCGGCGTGCGACCAGGAGCAGGTCGTGGCCCCGGCGGGCCAGGTCCACCGCGTACGCCCTGCCGATGCCCGACGAGGCGCCGGTCACCACCGCCGATCCGCCCGGTCGGTGCGCTCACCTCGTGCCGGCGCGCTCGCCCTCGGGCGGATCGACCATGTCGGGGCCGGAGGTGATGTCGGGCTCGCCCTCGCCCGCCAGTCGTGCCGCGCCGGCGATCATCCGCCCGGCCCCGACCGGCTCGAGACCCCGCTCGCGCAGCCCATTGATGATCGCGGGGAGCGCCTGCGCGGTCGGCTCCAGCAGGTGGAGCACCGTGATCGACCCCGGCTCCGAGTCGCGGACGACGGCCTGTGCGATGTCCGCGGGGGCGGGGCGCAGATAGTCGCCCGGGTCGACGTTCCAAAGGAGCACGTGCGAGTAGCCGCGCTCCCCCGCCGCCCCGAGGATGCCCGGGCTCAGACGCCCGTACGGCGGGCGATACAGCGGGGTCGACGGCACGCCGAGGAACTCGTCGACCGCGGTCCGATTGCGATCGAGGTCCTCGCCGGCCTCGTCGAGCGTCGTCTCCTCGCCGGTCCGGTGACTGAACCCGTGGCTGCAGTTCTCGACCGTCCCGTCCTGGATCGCCGAGCGGAGGTCCTCGATCAGCGCCTCGTCCCAGCGGTCGGCGACATAGCCGTTCAGGCAGAAGGTCGCCGAGGCGCGACGATCGCGCAAGGTGGCGATGACGTCGCGC
Organism: Miltoncostaeaceae bacterium; assembly: GCA_963698665.1. GTDB lineage: Bacteria > Actinomycetota > Thermoleophilia > Miltoncostaeales > Miltoncostaeaceae > CALNYH01. The sequence continues at coordinate 356,992 of CAVORO010000001.1, forward strand.
ATCGCGGCCGGGTCGACGCCGTCGTCGAAGACGAGCGCGACGCGGTCGCCCGCGTCCTCGACCCGCGCGACGACCTCGGCCTCGACCGGCGCCACGGGCCGGGCCACGAGGACGGTGGGACCGGGGACCGGCGGTCCGTCGCCCTCCTGGACCTGGGCCCGGACGCGCGCCGGGCCGACCGCGAGTCGCGCCTGCGGGACCGGCACGGTCGTCTGGCGACCGGCCTGGACCCAGTCGGAGATCGCCTCGGCCTGGTCGCGGTCGTCCAGCACGACCACGCGGGCGCGCGAGCCCCGGGGTCCCGCGATGTCGATGCGGACGGCGGCGGCGTCCTCGTCGACGACCCGGATGTCCACCGTCACGTCGCCGATGGTCTGCGCCGACGAGGACACCTCGGCGGCGGCCTCGTCGGCGCTCGCGCTCGCGGGCCCGTCGAGCGCCGCGCCGACGATCCACACGCTCCCGACGAGGATGAGCACGGCGGCGGCCAGGATCGCCACACCCCGCATCTGGCGGCGGCGGCGGCGGGCTGCGCGCATCCGGCGGCGCCGTTCGGCCTGCTCGTCGCGGCGCCGCTCGTCCACGTGCGGGATCCTACGAAACCGCCCGGCTGTCGCGGACTCCCCGGGCGGCCGGGAACCCGGTCAGGATGCGGATGCCGCGTCCGGGTCGATCGGATAGGTCGGGGGGAGGTCGATCTCGAAGGTCCCGTCCTCTCCCGCGTGCGTGCTGTGCCAGTGGGTGAAGTTGGGGATGGAGAACCCCACGACCGCGTGCGTGTTGCGGTCCAGTCGCACGATCAACTCCCGCTCCGGGTCCCAGACGGCGAGCGCCGCGGTGGGGGGCCCGTACGAGCAGTGGTATGCGTCCTTGTCCTCGTCGTAGCGGGTGAACGCGTCCGCCGGCGTGTGCGTCCCGCCCGCCTCGGCGCCGGCCGGCGCCGGCGGCTCTACGGGTTCGCCCGCACCGGGCTCGCCCGTCGGTGGATTCGTGGCCATGGCTCCCCCCTCGCGCGTGTCGGCCGACAGGGTATCGGGAACGGCGCCGCCGGCCAGGTCGTCGACGCCCGGCACGGCGTGGTCAGGGCGAGGCCGCGTCCGAGCCGTCAACCGACGGCGGTGCCCGCGACCACGCTCGGGTACAGCGGGTAGCGCTCCCCGATCGCCCGCGAGCGGGCACGCAGGTCCGCGAGGTCCGCCGGCGCGGCCTCGGGGCGAAGCGCGGCGACGATGATCCGCGCGACCTCGCGCATGTCGTCCTCGCCGAGCCCGCGGGTGGTGAGGGCGGGTGTTCCGATCCGAAGGCCGGAGGTCACCGTCGGCGGGCGGCGGTCGAACGGCACGCCGTTCTTGTTGACGGTGATGCCGGCCAGGTCGAGGCGCTCCTCGCCGTCCACGCCGGTGAGCGGGGTGTCCGACAGGTCGACCAGCACCAGATGGTTGTCGCTCCCGCCGCTCACGAGGGCGATGCCGCCCGCCACCAGCTCGTCGGCGAGCGCGCCGCAGTTGGCCACGACCCGGGCCTGGCGGGCACGGAACTCCTCGGTCCGCGCGTGGCCGAGCGCGATCGCCTTGCCGGCGATCACGTGCATGAGCGGGCCACCCTGGAGCCCCGGGAAGACCGCCCGGTCGACGCCCTTGGCGAGCTCGGCCGAGCACATCACCATGCCGCCGCGGGGGCCGCCGAGGGTCTTGTGGATGGTGGTCGTCGTCACGTCCGCGATCCCGACCGGGCTGGGGTGCACGCCGGCGGCGACCAGGCCCGCGATGTGCGCCATGTCGACCATCAGGCGGGCGCCCACCTCGTCCGCGATCTCACGGAAGGCGGCGAAGTCGATCAGACGCGGGTACGCGGACGCGCCGGCGACGATCAGCGCCGGCCGGACCTCGCAGGGCGCGGGCGCGCACCTCGTCCATGTCGATGCGCCCCGTGTCGGCTGAGACGCCGTAGTGGTGGAACTCGTAGAGGCGACCCGAGAAGTTGACCTTGAGCCCGTGTGTCAGGTGCCCGCCGTGGTCGAGCGCCATCGCGAGCACCCGGTCGCCGTGCCCCAGCATCGCCATGTAGGCGGCCTCGTTCGCCGTCGCGCCCGAGTGCGGCTGCACGTTGACGTGCTCGCAGCCGAACACCGCGCGCGCGCGCTCGATCGCCAGGCGCTCGACCTCGTCGACCACCTCGCAGCCACCGTAGTAGCGCTTGCCGGGAAGGCCCTCGGCGTACTTGTTGGTGAGGACCGACCCCACCGCCTGGAGCACGGCGCGGCTCGTGAAGTTCTCGGACGCGATCATCTCGAGCGTCTCGCTCTGGCGCTCGAGCTCGGCGTTCAACAGACGTGCGATGTCAGGATCGACGTCGGCGACGTCCTGCGACAGATAGCTGTCCTCGTCGGCGAAGCTCACGCGGTCTCCTCGGTCCCGTGCCGGACGTCAGAGGGTACAGAGCCACACGGCCGGATCGCGGGGCCCCGCACGGCACGGCGTCAGGGCCGGCGGGCCCCCACGACGCGCACGATCCCCGCGAGATCGACCCGCGCCGCGAAGTCGACGAGTCCGGCCGCCTCGAGTCGTCCGCGCACGGCCCCCTCCTGCCCGGCACCGATCTCGACGAGCAGCCAGCCCCCGGGGACGAGCGCCGTGGCGGCCTCGGCCGCGATGCGCTCGAAGGCCTCGAGCCCGGTCGGCCCGGCGACGAGCGCGCCCTCGGGCTCGTGCGCCAGGACCGGGCCTCCGATCTGGAGATCAGCGGGGGTCAGGTAGGGCGGGTTCGCCACGATCAGGTCGAAGCTCCGACCCGCCACGCCCGCGAGACCGTCGGAGTGGACGAGCTCGACCTCCACGCCGAGCGCCGCCGCGTTGCGCCGGGCGAACGCGAGCGCCTCCTGCGAGCGCTCGACGCCGGTGATGAGGGACCCCTGACGCTCTGTCGCCAGCGCGAGCGCGATCGCCCCGCTGCCGGTGCCCCAGTCGAGGACGCGGGCGCCCTCGCCGGCCACCTCGAGCCCCCACTCCACCAGCAGCTCCGTCTCCGGTCGCGGCACGAGGACGCCCGGTCCGACCTCGAGCGCGAGCCCGCGGAAGGCGCGCGTCCCGAGGATGTAGGCGACCGGCTCGCCGGCGGCCCGGCGGCGCAAGAGCTCGCGGTACAGGTCCCGCTCGGCACCGGTGAGCGGGCGCTCGTGCTCGGTGTAGAGGCGCAAGCGCTCCACCCCGAGCGCTCGGCACGCGAGCAGGTCGGCGTCGAGACGGGGGGTGTCCGATCCGTGGCGGGCGAGGTACTCGCGCGCCCGCCCGAGGGCGTCCGCGAGCAGGAGTTGCTCGTCGGCGCTCAGCGCCGCGCGCGCGCCCGCACGAACGCGGAGAGCGGACCGTGGAGGAACTCGTTCATCGCGTCGGCGCATTCACGGAGCGACGCCGCCTCGATGACCGGGTCGGCCTGCGAGTAGACCAGCCGGATGTAGAGGCGTTCCGGGTCGGAGTGCATCGGCTCGAGCGCGCACTCGACCGAGCCCAACCCCAGCTCACGCCAGAGGCGCAGCCCCATCGACAGGTCCTCGCCCCCCAGCAACTCGGCCCGCTCCTCGTCGATCCCGAGCACGCCGTCGGCGACGATCCGCCGGGCCGACTCGGGCGCGCCGCCGCAGTCCCAGCTGGCGACGAGGGTGATGTCCTCGACCGAGAGCAGGCCCGCCTCGAAGCACTCGAGCGCGTCGGCGAGCGCCCCGGTCACGCGGTCGATGCCCTCGTGGTACCCGAGCCGGGTCACCGCACACGAGGTCGTCTGCTCGGAGCGCAGCACGAGCTCGGAACCCTCCTCGCCCGACATCCCGGCGCCGCCCTCGGCCGCCATCTCCAACCGGTCGAAGCCGTAGCGCGGGCCGACCTCGCTGAACAGGACCGCGATGCGCTCGCGCTCCAGGTCGAGCGGGCCGTGGCGCACCGTCACGCCGATGAACTCCGCCCGAAGAAGCTCCGGATCGGGGGTCACGACCCCGCCTCGCCGTCGGTCTGGGCGTCGAGCGAGCGGCGGCGCTCCTCGGCGGCGAGCGCGTCCGTGATCGCGGCGAGCTCGCCCTGAAGGACCTGTTCGCGAAGCGCCACCGTCACGCCCACGCGATGATCGGTCACGCGGTTTTGCGGATAGTTGTACGTGCGCACCTTCTCGGAGCGGTCCCCGCTCCCGAGCTGCGACCTCCTGGCCGCCGAGAGCTCCGCCGCCTGCTCGGCGCGCGCGCGCTCGTACAGGCGTGCCCGCAGCACGCGCATCGCGCGCTCGCGATTCTGGAGCTGACTCTTCTCGTCCTGCATCGACACGACGATGTCCGTCGGCATGTGGGTGATCCTGACAGCGGAATCGGTCGTGTTCACGCTCTGACCACCCGGGCCGCTCGAGCGGTAGACGTCGATCTTGAGGTCGTTCGGGTCGATGCGGACGTCGACGTCCTCGACCTCCGGGAGCACGGCCACCGTGGCCGTGCTCGTGTGCACGCGCCCCTGGCTCTCCGTGGCGGGCACCCGCTGCACCCGGTGGACGCCGGCCTCGTGCTTGAAGCGGGCGAACGCGTTGGCGCCCTTCACCGCGAAGGTCACGTCGCGAAGGCCCCCGGCGTCCGCCTCGCTGGCCGAGAGCAGCTCGACCCGCAGCCCCTCGCCCTCGGCGTAGCGCGTGTACAGCTCGAGGAGATCGCGCGCGAACAGCGCCGCCTCCTCCCCGCCGGCGGCGCCGCGGATCTCGACGATCGTGTCCCTGTCGTCGTCGGGATCGGGCTCGATCATCGCCTCACGCAACCGCGGACCCACATCCTCCAGGTCCGCTTCCGCGTCGCGCAGGAGCGCGCGCACGTCGGCGTCGTCGCCGTCCGCGAGGAGCGTCCGCGCCTCGTCGGCGCGCGCCAGGGCGTCCGCGAAGTCGTCCGCCAACGCGAACGCCTCGGCGAGCGACGCCCAGCGCCGCGTCACCTCGGCGTAGCGGGCCCGATCGCCCGGGAGCTCCGGGTCGGCGAGGGCCTCGGACAGCTCGGCGCGCGTCCGCCGGACCTGGTCCGCCAGGAGAGGAAGGCGCTCGTCCATCGCGTCAGCGGACCGGGCCGCGGGGGTGTCGCCCCCCCGCGGTCCGGGTCATCAGCTGGAGGCGCTCTCGGCGGCGGCCCGCCTGCGCTGGGCGCGCTTGCGGTTGAACCGCTCCACCCGGCCTCCGGTGTCGACCAGCTTCTGCTTGCCCGTGTAGAAGGGGTGGCAGACGCTGCAGATCTCGACCTTGATGCTGGGGTTGGTCGAGCGGGTGGTGAAGGTGTTGCCGCACGAGCACACGACCTGCGAGGTCACGTACTCGGGGTGGATGTCGGACTTCATGCGCTCCCCCTCGTGTTCCGACCCGTGACGATAGCTCGTCCCGGCCGCGGTCGCCTCGCCGCCGTCCACGCCGCGTGACGGAGGGATCGCGCGTGCTGGGCGACAAAGCAGGCCCGTCATTCCGTAACATGGCCGACTCCATCGGCCTGCCCCGATGTGTCTCGGGGAGCCGCCCGGTGCCGCAGGGGGCGCGCGGGCGGACACGCTCCCGTGGGCGGCCGGAGACCAGTGAAACAGCGAGGGGGCCGAATGAAGATCGCGGTCTGCGTCAAGGAAGTCCCGGATGCCGGTCCGAGCCGGCGGATCGACCAGGGCACGATGAGGATCGACCGATCCGGAGACCGTGCGCTCAACGCCTACGACCTCCACGCCGTCGAGCAGGCGCTCCGCATCAAGGAGTCGGCGGGCGACGGAGAGGTGGTCCTCGTGTCGATGGGTCCGCCGAAGGCGCTCGAGTCGCTTCGAAAGGCCCTCGGGATGGGTGCCGATCGGGCGCTCCTGGTCTCCGACGAGGCGGCCGTGGGCTCCGACCTGGTCGCCACGAGCAAGGTGCTCGCGGCGGCGCTCGCGGCCGAGTCGCCCGACCTGGTGCTGTTCGGCCAGCAGGCGACCGACGGCGACGGCGCGGTCCTTTGGGCCGCGGTGGCCGACCGGCTCCGGATGCCGGTGATCAGCCAGATCTCGGAGCTCGAGGTGGCGGAGGGCACGGCGACCGCCAAGCGGCAGACCGAGAACGGCTACGACCGCATCAGCACACCGCTTCCCGCGGTGCTCGCGGTCGCGGACTCGCTCAACGAGCCGCGCTACCCCTCGCTCAAGGGCATCATGGGCGCGAAGAAGAAGCCGCAGGAGACCAAGTCGTTGGCCGACGTCGGCGTGGACGCGGGCGACGCCGGCCAGGCCGGCTCGCGCACCACCGTCGTCGCCCTGGGCGAGCCGCCCTCGCGCGGCGACACCGTCAAGGTCGAGGATGAAGGGGGCTCGGGCGCGCAGGCGATCCTTGACTTCCTCATGGAAAGGAAGCTGGTTTGAGCACACTCGTCTTCCTCGAGCACCACGGCTCGACGATCCAGAAGGGCTGCCTCGGCGTTCTCAGCCGAGCCGCCGCTGTGGATCCCGACACGACGGGCATCCTGATCGGCTCGGGCGTCCGGGAGATCGCGGCGGGGGCCGGCAGGTACGGCGCCTCGAGCGTGCTGGTCGCCGACGACCCGGGCCTCGAGGCCCCGCTGCCCCAGGCGCGCGTGGACATCATCAGCTCGGTGGTGCGCGACCGGGGATTCGACAACGTGCTGTTCGCGGCCTCCGTGCTGTCGTCCGACATCGCGGGCGGCGTCTCGGCCCGTCTCGACGCCGGCCTCAACTGGGATCTCAGCGACGTGGAGGACCGCTCCGGGGAGCTCGTCGGCACGCGGGCCGCGCTCGGCGACACCGTGCTGGCGGACGTGGGCTGGACCACGACGCCGCGACTCGGCCTCGTCCGCGCGGGCTCGCTCGAGGCGGTCGAGTCCGGGGGTGAGGCCCAGGTCGAGGACGTGGCCGTCGGCCTCGAGGACTTCTCCTCGAAGGCGGTCCTCGTCGAGCAGACCCAGGAAGAGTCCACCGGCCCGTCGATCGAGGACGCAGACATCCTCGTGACCGGTGGCCGCGGCCTCGGCTCGCCGGACAACTTCTCGATTCTCGAAGACCTGGCCTCGGCCCTCGGCGGGGCCGTCGCGTCGACGCGTGCGGTCGTCGACTCCGGCTGGTATCCCTATCCCACGCAGATCGGTCAGACCGGGAAGGTCGTCTCACCCAAGCTCTACATCGGGGCCGGCGTGTCCGGCGCCATCCAGCACAAGGTCGGGATGCAGACCTCACAGATCATCGTGTCGGTCAACAAGGACCCGAACGCGCCGATCTTCGAGTTCAGCGATCTCGGCGTGGTCGGCGACATCAACGAGGTGATCCCCAAGCTCACCGAGCTGGTGAAAGAGCGCAAGGCCTCCTGACAGAGAGCCGGCCCGCGACGGGCCCGGTTCGCACACGCCGGACAACGGAAGCCGGATGAGCGAGAGCGCACACAAGAGGACCACCACGTCGATCGGCCCTCCCGCCAGGCAGGGCCTGTACGACCCCAGCTACGAGCACGACAGCTGCGGGGTCGGCTTCATCGCCCACATCAAGGGCGAGCGGAGCCACCAGATGGTCCTCGATGCGCTGCACATGCTCGGCCGGATGCACCACCGCGGCGCCTGCGGCTGCGAGGAGAACACCGGGGACGGCGCCGGGATCCTCACCGCGCTGCCCCATTCGTTCCTCGCGGGGGTGGCCAGGGAGGACCTCGGCGCGGACCTCCCGGAGCCGGGGCGCTTCGGGGCCGGGCTCGTCTACATGCCGCGCAGGCGCGAGGAGCGCGAGCGGTGTCGTGCGCGCGTGAACGAGTTGATCGAGGCCCACGGGCAGCGCCTGGTCGGGTGGCGCGAGGTGCCGACCGACCCTGACGCAGCGGACGTCGGCCCCACGGCGCGGTCGGGCATGCCCCACATGGAGATGCTCGTCGTCGCCGCCGGCGACGACCTGGCCGGCGACGCGTTCGAGCGCCAGCTCTACCTGATCCGCAAGCGGGCCAGCCACCTGATCCGCCGCGACACGTCCCTGGACGAGCGGCTCCTGTTCTACTTCTGCAGCCTCTCCACCAAGGTCATGATCTACAAGGGGATGCTGACCTCCCACCAGGTCCTGCCCTTCTTCCCCGACCTGCGCGACGAGAGCTACACCACGCATCTCGCGATGGTGCACTCGCGCTTCGCCACGAACACCTTCCCCAGCTGGGACCGCGCGCAGCCGTTCCGGTTCATGAGCCACAACGGCGAGATCAACACGCTGCGGGGGAACTCGAACTGGATGCGGGCCCGCCAGGGAGTGCTCCGGTCCGAGCTGTTCGGGGACGAACTCGAGCACCTGTTCCCGATCGTGGAGCCCGACGGGAGCGACTCGGGCAGCTTCGACAACGTCCTCGAGTTCCTGCTCATGACCGGCCGCACGCTGCAGGAGGCCGTCATGATGATGATCCCGGAGGCATGGCAGAACCACGCGACCATGCCCCCGGACAAGCGCGCGTTCTACGAGTACCACTCGGCGATCATGGAGCCGTGGGACGGCCCCGCGTCGATCGCGTTCACCGACGGTCACTACATCGGCGCCGCCCTGGACCGCAACGGGCTGCGCCCGAGCAGGTACTACATCACCCACGACGACCGGGTGATCATGGCCTCCGAGGTGGGCGTGCTCGACGTCGAGCCGACGAACATCGCCCACAAGGGACGGCTGCAGCCGGGCCGCATGTTCCTGTTCGACTTCGAGCAGGGCCGCATGATCCCCGACGACGAGCTCAAGGCCGAGTTCGCGGCCAAGCGCCCGTACGCCGAGTGGCTCGAGCGCAATCGCATCGAGCTCGCCGACCTCGACACGACCGTCGAGCCCCACGGCTTCGACCCCGACACCCTGCTGCAGCGCATGCAGGCGTTCGGGTTCACGACCGAGACCATGCGCTTCATGCTCCTGCCGATGATCCGCGAGGCCCGGGACCCGATCGGGTCGATGGGCAACGACTCGGCGCTGGCATGCCTGAGCGATCAGCCGCGGATGCTCTACGACTACTTCAAGCAGCTGTTCGCGCAGGTGACCAATCCCGCGATCGACTCGATCCGCGAGGAGATCATCATGTCGCTCGAGTGCTACATCGGGCCCGAGCGCAACATGCTGGAGACCTCGCCCGAGCACTGCGAGCGGCTGCGCATCACGCACCCGATCCTCACCAACGAGGAGCTCGGTGCGATCAAGCACATGGACCACCGTGGCTGGACCACGAAGACGATCGACATCACCTTCCCGCGTGACGAGGGCACCGCTGGGGTCGCGCGCGCGCTCGACCGGATCTGCGACGAGGCGGAGCGGGCGATCGAGGACGGCCACAGCCTCGTCGTCCTGTCCGATCGCGCGGTCTCGGCCGACCGCGTCCCGCTCAGCTCACTGCTCGCGACCGGCGCGGTGCACCACCACCTCGTCCGCAACGCGAAGCGCACCCGCATCGGGATCGTGCTCGAGACCGGCGAGGCGCGCGAGGTCCACCACTTCTGCCTGCTCGCCGGCTACGGGGCGGACGCGATCAATCCGTACCTGGCGTTCGAGGCCCTCTGGCAGGCGCTCCGCGACGGCCTCCTCGACGAGGACGGCATCGAGGACGACCTGGCGGTCATCGAGGCGTATCGCAAGGGCGTCCGCAAGGGGATGCTCAAGGTCATGGGCAAGATGGGCATCTCGACGCTGCAGTCGTACAAGGGCGCCCAGATCTTCGAGGCGATCGGCCTGCGCGAGGACGTCATCGACCGCGCGTTCGTCGGCACGGCGAGCCGCCTCCAGGGCGTGGGCCTCGAGACGCTCGCCGAGGAGACCATGCGCCGCCACGACCTCGGCTACCCCGAGGACATCGACCGGCTCCTCGAGGACCTCCTGAACCCCGGGGAGTTCCAGTGGCGCTCCGCCGGAGAGCGGCACGGGTGGGACCCAGCGGCCATCTCCAGCCTCCAGGTCGCCGGTCGCGACAACGACGAGGACGCGTACTGGCGCTTCGCGGACCACACCAACCAGGAGGCGCGCGCCCTGCGCACGCTCCGCGGGCTGATCCAGGTGCGCAACGGCGCGGCCGGCGGCCCCGTCGCCCTCGAGGAGGTCGAGCCCGCCACCGCGATCGTCAAGCGGTTCGTCACCGGTGCCATGAGCTTCGGGTCCATCTCGTCCGAGGTGCACGAGTCACTGGCCATCGCGATGAACCGCCTGGGCGGCAAGAGCAACACCGGGGAGGGCGGCGAGGACCCGGAGCGTTTCCTGCCCATGGCCAACGGCGACTCCCGGCGCTCGGCGATCAAGCAGGTCGCCTCCGGTCGGTTCGGCGTCACCGCCTGGTACCTGGCCAACGCCGACGAGCTGCAGATCAAGATCTCGCAGGGCGCGAAGCCCGGCGAGGGCGGTGAGCTGCCGGGACACAAGGTCGACGAGCGGATCGCCAAGACGCGGTACTCGACGCCCGGCGTCGGCCTCATCTCGCCGCCGCCCCACCACGACATCTATTCGATCGAGGACCTGGCGCAGCTCATCCACGACCTCAAGAACGCCAACCCCGAGGCCCGGATCAGCGTCAAGCTGGTCTCCGAGATCGGAGTGGGCACCGTGGCGTCCGGCGTCGCCAAGGGGCACGCCGACCACATCCTGATCTCCGGCGACTCCGGCGGCACGGGCGCCTCGCCGCTCACGAGCATCAAGCACGCCGGCCTCCCCTGGGAGCTCGGGCTCGCCGAGACCCACCAGACCCTGGTGCTCAACGACCTCCGCAGCCGCGTCGTGCTGCAGACCGACGGCGGTCTCAAGACCGGACGCGACGTCGTCATCGCCGCCTGCCTGGGTGCCGAGGAGATGGGCTTCTCCACCGCACCCCTCGTCACGATGGGCTGCATCATGATGCGCAAGTGCCACCTCAACACCTGCCCGGTGGGGATCGCCACCCAGGATCCCGAGCTGCGCAAGAAGTTCGCCGGCAAGCCCGAGCACGTGGTCAACTACCTGTTCATGGTCGCCGAGGAGGCGCGGCGGATCATGGCGGACATCGGCGTCCGGACGATGGACGAGATGATCGGCCGGGTCGACTTCCTCGACACCGACGGCGCGATCGACCACTGGAAGGCCGACGGGCTGGACCTGACGCCGATCCTCATGCCGGCGCCCAAGCCGCACGAGGACGTCGAGGTGCGCCAGACGATCCCGCAGGACCACGCGCTCGAGGACTCGCTCGACATGCGCGCCCTGCTGGACGTGGCGCGGCCCGCGATCGAGTCCGGGCGGACGGGTGCGGGCCGCCCTGCCGATCATCAACACCGACCGCACGGTCGGCACGATCCTCAGCCACCACGTCGTCAAGCGGTGGGGTGAGCGGGGACTTCCCGACGACACGATCCACCTCTCGTTCACCGGCTCGGCCGGGCAGAGCTTCGCGGCGTTCCTCAGCAACGGGATCACGATGGAGGTCGAGGGCGACGGCAACGACTACGTCGGCAAGGGCCTGTCCGGCGGGCGCGTCGTCTTCTTCCCCCCGAAGGACTCGAGCTTCCCTCCCGAGGACAACATCATCGTCGGCAACGTCTGCCTCTACGGGGCGACCGGCGGCAAGGCCTTCTTCCGGGGGCGGGCCGCCGAGCGCTTCTGCGTGCGCAACAGCGGCGCCTGGACGGTCATCGAGGGCGTGGGCGACCACGCCTGCGAGTACATGACCGGGGGCCGGGCGATCGTCCTCGGCGCGACGGGGCGCAACTTCGCCGCCGGCATGTCGGGCGGCGTGGCGTACGTCCTCGACGAGGAGGGGGACTTCGAGCAACGCTGCAACCTCGAGATGGTCGCGCTGGAGCCGGTCGTGGCCGGCGAGGACGTGGAGGAGCTCCGAGGCATGATCGAGGAGCACCTGGATGACACGGGATCGACCGTCGCGGAGCGGGTGCTGGCGGAGTGGCCGGCGATCCTCGAGCGCTTCGTCAAGGTGATGCCGACCGACTACAAGCGCGTCCTCGAGGAGCGCCGCGCGCGGTCCGTGGAGCTGCAGGTCGAGGAGCTGGTCCCCTCCGGGGCGAGCGGGAACGGGCACCGCGCGACCGCCCCGCGGTCCGAGCGCTCGACGGGCGTCCCGAATGGGTAAGCCAACCGGGTTCAAGGAGTACGAGCGCTCCGTCGTCCCCTACCGGGACCCCGCGGAGCGCGTGCGCGACTACGGCGAGATCTTCACCGAGGCCGACGAGGACCGGCTCAAGACCCAGGGCGCGCGGTGCATGGACTGCGGCGTCCCGTTCTGCCAGTCCGCGACCGGTTGCCCCATCGACAACCTCATCCCCGAGTGGAACGACCTCGTCTACCAGGACCGCTGGGAGGAGGCGCTCGAGCGGCTGCACAAGACGAACAACTTCCCCGAGTTCACCGGGCGGACGTGCCCGGCGCCGTGCGAGGGCGCCTGCGTCCTCGGGATCACCGATCCCCCGGTCACGATCAAGAACATCGAGAACGCGATCATCGACAAGGGGTTCGCCGAGGGCTGGGTCGCGGCCTCGCCGCCCGCGGTGCGCACCGGCAAGCGCGTTGCGGTGGTGGGCAGCGGGCCGGCCGGCCTGTCGTGCGCCGACCAGCTCAACTCGGTCGGCCACACCGTCACCGTCTTCGAGCGGGCGGACCGCGTCGGCGGCCTGCTCATGTACGGCATCCCCAACATGAAGCTGGACAAGGACGTCGTCGAGCGCCGCCTCGACCTGCTTCGCGACGAGGGCATCGAGTTCGTGACCGGCGTGCACGTCGGACGCCGCGAGGACTTCCCGCCCGGCCACATGACCCGGATCATGGAGGAGCGCGGCGAGGTCAGGTTCGTCGATCCGGCCGAACTGGCCGCGACGTTCGACGCGGTCGTGCTGGCGACGGGCGCGACGCGGCCATTCGACCCCACCGCCGCCGCTCCCGGCCGATCCGAGCTGGCCGGCATTCATTTCGCGATGGACTTCCTCACCCGCAACACCAAGAGCCTGCTCGACTCGAACCTCGCGGACGGCGCGTTCCTCTCGGCGGAGGGCAAGGACGTGATCGTCATCGGCGGCGGCGACACGGGCGCGGACTGCATCGGCACCGCGCTCCGCCACGGCGCCGAGAGCGTCGTCAACTTCGAGCTGCTCGAGCGGCCGCCCGCAGAGCGCCGCCCCGGCAACCCATGGCCCGAGTGGCCGAAGGTCTTCCGTGTGGACTACTCGCACGAGGAGGCCCGGGCGACCCGTGGAGCCGACCCGCGGACCTACACCATCCTCACCAAGGAGTTCGTCGGCGACGCCGACGGCCACATCCGCGGCGTGCGCACCGTCGAGGTCGACTGGGGCACCCCCGGCGAGCGGGCGCCGTTCACCGAGGTGGAGGGCAGCGAGCGGCTGTGGCCCGCCGATCTCGTCCTGCTGGCGACCGGTTTCCTCGGCCCCGAGACGACCCTGGGCGAGATGCTCGGCCTCGAGACCCTCCAGAAGGGCCTCTGGGAGACCTTCAAGGCGGAACACGGCGACTTCGCGACCAACGTCGAGGGCGTGTTCGCCGCCGGCGACTGCCGCCGCGGCCAGTCGCTGGTGGTCTGGGCGATCAACGAGGGCCGCGGCGCGGCTCGCGCCGTCGACGCGTACCTCATGGGGACGAGCACGCTGCCGGCACCGGGGTTGACGCTCGGATAGCGGCGGGGCGAGGCACGCGGTCGCCCGACGGGGCCCGCCCGTCGCGCCGGGCCGGTGCCTCACCGCCCCCGGAACCGCGGTGACCGCTTGTCGAGGAACGCCGCCACGCCCTCGGCGGCGTCCTCGCTCGCGAAGATCAGGCCGAACGCGTCCCGCTCGTGGGCCAGACCGGCCGTCGCGTGGCCCGCGGCCCCTCGGATCAGCTCGCGCGCGGCCGCGAGCGCGAGCGGGGGGCGGGACGCAAGCTCGCCCGCGAGCCCGATCGCCCGCTCGTGGAGCTCCTCCGGCGGGTGCACGTGGGTGACGAGCCCGTGCCGGAGCGCGACGTCGGCCTCGACCGGGGATCCGGTGAGGATCATCTCCGTCGCGAGCCCGACCCCCACGAGGCGCGCGAGCCGCTGGCTGCCGCCCCAGCCGGGCACGATGCCGAGCGTGACCTCCGGCAGGCCGATCCTCGCGCTCGCGGCGCAGACGCGGACGTCGCATGCGAGGGCGAGCTCACACCCCCCGCCGACGCAGACGCCGTTGATCGCCGCCACCACCGGCACGCGCAGCGATTCCAGCCGGTCGGCCACGCGCTGCCCGCGCGCCGAGAGCGCACGGGCCTCGGCCGGACCCATCCCGCGCATGGCGGCCACGTCGGCGCCCGCGCTGAAGGCGCGCGTGCCGGCGCCGGTCAGCACGACTGCCCCCGCCGCGCCCTCGGCCTCCACCTCGTCGAGCCGCGCCTCGAGCTCGTCGAGCATCTCGCCCGACAGGACGTTCAGGCCGCGCGCCGAGTCGAGCGTCAGGACGGCCACTCGGTCACGATGCGCGGCGACGACGGGCACGGGGACTCCGGCTCCGGGCGGGGATCGACGGACCGGAGTCTAGACTTCCGCGACCCGTCGGCCGGAGGTGGTCATGCACACACGTCTCGTGAAGAAGGGTGACGCGCTGGGGGCGCGTGTGGATCTCGCCGTCGTCCCGACGGCGGCCCCGCCCGACCCCGCGGCCGCGCCGCTCGACGCGCTCGCCGAGCTCACCGGCGGCGCGCTCGCACGGTCGGTCGCCGACGGTGAGCTGACCGGCGCCGCCGCGTCGGGGGTGGTGTTCCATCTGCCGGGCGCGGGCCACGCCCCGCGGGCCCTGGTCGTCGGTGTCGGCGAGGGCCGGTCCGAGGACTGGCGCCGCGCGGGCTCGCTCGCCGCCGATCGCGCGCGGGCCGTCGGTGCGGCGAAGGTCTCGTTCGCCGCCGGCGAGCTCGAGGCGGACGCCGTCGCCGAGTTCGTCGACGGGTTCTGGACCGGTGCGCGGCGCTTTCGCGCCTTCCGCACGCGCGACGAAGTCCGGCGAGGGGCGACCGGGGCCGACCTCGCTCGCGGTCCACGGGGGCGGCGCCTCGGCCGCCCGGCTCCGCGAGGCCACGTCCGTCGCGGCCGCCGTCAACTCCGCGCGGGACCTGGTCGAGACGCCCGCGAACCACCTCACCCCCCGTGATCTGGCGGCACACGCGGAGGCGCTCGCCGCCGACGTCGACGGCCTGAAGGTGACGGTGCTCGGCAAGGGGCGCCTGGAGCGCCTGGGAGCCGGTGCGCTGCTCGGCGTCGCACGCGGATCCGACGAGCCTCCGCGCATGATCGTCATGCGCTGGGAGCCGCCCCGCCCGGTGGAGCCCGACGAGGTGCTCGGCGTGGTCGGGAAGGCGGTCACCTTCGACAGCGGCGGCATCTCCATCAAGCCCTCGGCGGGCATGGAGGAGATGAAGACCGACATGGCGGGCGGGGCGGCGGCGCTCGAGGCCGTGGCCCTGATCGCCCGGCTGCGCGTCCCGGTCCGGGCGATGGCCGTCGTGCCCGCGACGGAGAACATGCCGAGCGCAACGGCGGTCAAGCCGGGAGACGTGCTGACGGCGATGAACGGTCGGACGATCGAGATCACCAACACCGACGCCGAGGGGCGCCTGATCCTGGCGGACGCGCTGACCTACGCGACGCGCCAGGGCGCCACGCGGGTCGTGGACATGGCGACGCTCACGGGCGCCGTCATCGTCGCGCTGGGGGACGTCTACGCCGGGCTGCTCGGCAACGACGCCGACTGGACGGCCCGGGTGCGCGACGCGGCCGAGGCATCCGGCGACCTGGCGTGGGAGCTGCCGCTGCACGAGCGCTACGCGCCGCTCATCGAGAGCACCGTGGCGGACCTGGCCAACTCCTCGTCCAAGCGACAGGCGGGGACGATCTACGCCGCCCAGTTCCTCCGCGAGTTCGTGGACGGGCACCCGTGGTGCCACCTGGACATCGCCGGGACCGCGACCCCCGGCGGACGGGCGAGCGGCTATGGCGTGCGGCTCGTCCACGAGCTGGCCAAGGGGCTCGCCGGCCGGTGAGCGCCCGCTCCCACCGCAGATAGGATTCCCGCATCCATCGATCGGAGGCCGAGATGGCGGGACGAGTGGGACGGCGGAGCCGGAGCGCGATCGGAGCCCTCGCGGTCGTGGCGGTCGTCGGCGTGAGCGCGGGGTGCAGCGTGTCGATCGGGGGATCGTCGATCGACACCGACAAGCTCGAGGAGTCCATCGCCGACGCCGAGGAGGACACGCGCGGCTTCCGGCCGGAGGTGGTGTGCCCGGACGACGTCGACGCGGAGGAAGGTGACGAGTTCACCTGCACGGCGACGGCGCCCGACGGCACCAGCGCCGAGATCCTCGTCACCCAGACCGACGACGAGGGCAACGTGCGATGGCGTGTGGTCGCGGCCGACGGGGGCGGTTCCGAGGACGGCGGGTCCACGGCACCCTGATCGGGCGCCCGGGCGCTCAGCCCCGGGACGCCGCCGCCAGGGCCGCCCCCATGGCCGCCAGCAGGCGGGCGTTCTCGTCCGCCCTCCCGACCGTGATGCGCAGCGCGGCCGGCGCGCCGAACGGTCCCGCGGGACGCACGATCACCCCCTGGTCGAGCAGCGCCTCGTTGACCGCCTCGGCCCGGGCCTCGTCGCCGAGGTCCACGAGCACGAAGTTGGCGCTGCTCGGAAGCGGCGCGAGCCCGAGCGCACGGAGGCCCACGGTCAGCGTCGCGCGCTCGGCGGCCACTTCGGCCATGCGCCCGGGAAGGTGGTCCTCGGCGTGGGCCAGGCTGGCGATGGCGGCGGCCTGGGCCGGCGCGCTCACGTCGAAGGCGTTGCGGACCGCCGCCAGCCGCCCGATCAGGTCGGCCGGCCCGACGGCGTACCCGACGCGCAGTCCCGCGAGGCCGTACGCCTTGCTGAAGGTCCGGAGGACGAGCAGGCGCCGCCCCTCGCGCACCAACGCGGCGCCGTCGTGGCCCCCGGGGCCGAGGTACTCGAAGTACGCCTCGTCGAGCACCGGGAGCACGTGCGCCGGCAACCGGTCGAGGAACGCCGTGAGCCGCTCCACGGACACCGCGCCGCCCGTCGGGTTGTTCGGGCTGACGACCACGGCGAGCCTGGTGCGCGGTCCCGCGGCCGCGGCGAGCGCCCCGAGGTCGAACGCGCCGTCCGGCGCGAGCGCCACGTCGCGCATCCTCGCGCCGGCGGCCGCCGTTCGGAGCCGCCAGGACACGAACGACGGCCAGCCGATCGCGAGCTCGTCGCCCGGGTCGAGGGTGGCGCCCACGAGCAGCGTGATCAGACCGTCGATCCCGGCCCCCGGGAGGATCTGCTCCGGGGCCAGGCCGAGCCGGACGGCGAGCGCCCGGCGCAACTCGGTCGCGGCGCCGTCCGGGTAGCGGTTGACACCCGCGGCGGCGGCGTGGAGCGCCTCGAGCGCGGCCGGCATCGGCGCGTGCGGGCCCTCGTTCGAGGCCAGCTTCACCACGGAACCGGACTCGACGCCCCGCTCCCGCGCGACCTCGGCGGCGGCGCGACCGGGACGATAGGGGGCGATCCCGGCGAGCGCGGGGCGAAGCGGGTCGAGGCGAGGAGCGGACACCAGGCGAGGGTATCGGCGCGGCCCGCGGGCCGCAGCGCCGATGGCGCGCGAGCCGGTGCGCACGACCGATACGATCGACCCGTGATCGACGACGAGACGGCCGTCGGGGTCTTCCCCCTCGAGTTGGTGATGCTGCCCGGCGAGGCCGTGCCCCTGCACCTGTTCGAGCCGCGCTACCGCCAGCTCCTCGCCGACTGCGTCCTGGAGCAGCGCCCCTTCGTGATGGCGCGGCGCGTCGGCGAGCACATGGAGCGGACCGGGTGCGCGGCGACGTTCGAGACGGTCGTGCGCCGGTTCGACGACGGTCGGGTCAACGTGATCGCGCGCGGCACGACGCCGGTCGAGATCGTCGCCCCCGGCACCGAGGACCGCCTCTACGACACCGCCCAGGTGGCCGTGCTGGTCGATCTGCCGGCGCCCGCGCCGCCCGAGCTCGAGCAGCGTGCACTGGAGCTGTTCGGCGAGCTCGGCGGTGGTGCGCCTCCACCCGAGTCACCTGCGGCCGTCCCGTTGTCGTATCGGCTCGCGGGTGCGGTCGACATGCCGCTCGACGCCAAGCAGTCGCTCCTGGAGAGCCGCCGTGAGGACGAGCGGCTCGGACAGCTCGTCGAGTTGCTCGCGAAGGTCGAGAAGGGCGCCGCGCACGCCCGTCTCGCGGGTGAGCGCGCGAGCCGCAACGGAAAGGTCAGCCACCCCTGAGCGCACCCTCCCCCTCCCTCGGCCTGACGGAGGGCCTGGCGCGCCTCCGACCGGGGGGCGCGGGTGCGGCGGTGGACGTGGGGTGCGACCTGGTCTGGGTCGAGGGCCCCGAGGCGGAGCACTTCCTGCAGGGCGTGCTCAGCAACGACGTCGCGGACCTCGCCGTGGGCGGGTCGCTCGAGGCGCTCCTGCTCGACGTCAAGGGCCACATCCGCCACGGCGTCCACGTCCATCGCGACGCGTCGGACGCGTTCACGCTCGTGACCGCCCGGGACGCCGGCGAGCGACTCGTCGAGGACCTCGAGCGCCTGCACGTCTCGGAGGAGATCGAGATCTTCGGCGATGCCGGGGACCTCGTCGTGACCAACGCGTCCGGGGACCCCGGTGCCGACCTCGAGATCGCCGTCCGGCCGGGTGCGCTTCGCGGACTCGTGGGCCGGCCGGCCGATGTGGTGGCGGCCGCGCTCGCGGTGCCGCTCGTCCCGGTCGAGACCCTCCACGCCCTTCGCGTGGAGGCGGGGGCGCCCGACCCGAACATCGACGGCACGGGATGGCTGGTCCAGGAGGCGGGACTCGAGGGGATCGCCGTCTCCTTCACCAAGGGGTGCTATCTCGGGCAGGAGACGGTCGCCCGCGTGGCCCATCGGGGCAAGGTCAACCGCCTGCTCGCGGGACTGCGACTCGCCGCACCCGTGGTCACCGGCGCGACGGTGTCGTTCGGCGGACGCGACGTCGGCAGGCTCGGCGCGGTGGCCGAGCATCCCGGACTCGGGCCGATCGCGCTCGCCGTGCTCCGCCACGAGGTCGGGCCCGGTGCCGACGTCGACGTCGCGGGGGTCGCAGGCCGGGTCGTGGCGCTGCCCTTCGCCACGACCGCCTGAGCGGTCGGCGGGGACGGGATGCGTCCGAGTGGCGTGGCATGATACGAACATGCGTTCCCTCACCAGATGCACCTCGCCCGCCGGACGGCGACCCGCCCTCCGGCCAACTGATCCTCTTCCCCGGTGGGGCCGCCGGCGACGGCGGCGCACCGCGCGTGGACGGCAAGAACCTGCGCATGGCGCAACGCCTCGACGTCCTCGCCGCGCGGGCGGCACGCGAGGCGGCGGCGGCGCGGCGCTCCGGCGACCACGTCACCGCCCGCCAGGCGGCCGAACGGGCGCGTGATGCCCGCCGCGCGGCGGCGCTCCTTCGTGCCGGGCCCGCCGGCGTGGGCCGCATCCTGGCGTCCTGAGGAGCGGTGGCGTGCACGACGCGATTCGCAACCCGAACACCCAACTCCGCGTCAATCCCACCGATTCCTGGCCGCTCCCCCTTGAGTCCCGCGAGCGGACGCCGACACATGGTGCAGATGAGCACCATGGAGCCCCCAACCGCGCCGGCGAGCACAGGTATCGGCCGGCGCGAACCGGCGCGGATCGCGGCGGCGCTCGACTCCATGGGCAGCCTTCCCGTCCTTCGGGGCACGATCCGGCGTGTGATGGACCTCGCCGACGACCCCGAGGGCACGGTCGCCCAGCTCGTGGACGCCATCGAGGCCGATGAGGCCTTCGCCGCGAACATGCTGGCGTTCGCGAACGCGGCCGGGAACGCGCGCCCCATCTCGGCCCGGACCGTACGCCAGGCCGTGACCCTCATCGGCCGGCGTGCGACGCGGCAGCTCGCGCTTGAGGCCGCGACCTACGGGTTCCTGGAGCGGGCGCCCGGCAACGGGCGGCAGTCCCGGGGGCAGATGCACCTCCACGCCGTCGCCGTCGGACAGGCCGCCGCCAACATCGCCCAGCAGGTCGACCTGCCCGCCGACACACCACACCTGGCCGGCCTGCTCCACGACATCGGCAAGCTCGTCCTGCCGATGGCGGTCGGCGAGGCCGTGATCGACGGCATCGCCGCCGAGCACCCCTTCGGCGTCGCACGCGCGGCCGCCGAACGCCGCGAGACGGGCGTCGACCATGCCCTGGCGGGCGGGCTGCTGGCCCGTCGCTGGGGATGCGCCGAGGAGGTCGTCGAGGCGATCGCCTGGCACCACGACCTGCCCTCGGCGGATGCGCCGTCGGCGCGCAACGCCGCGTGCGTGAACCTGGCGGACCTGCTGGCGACGATCTCCGGCGGCCACGTGGTCGAGACGGAGGATGCCGCCCCGGCGCTGGAGCTCCTCGGCATGTCCGAGACCGACTTCGAGCAACTCGTCGAGAAGGCCCTCACGGGCGACGGCGAGCGCTCGTCGGAGATCGCCGGCGACGTGGCGCAACTCGAGCGCCTCGCCCAGACCGACGACCTCACCGGGCTCGCGAACCGGCGCCACTGGCTCCAGGTCACGCGCGAGACACTCGGCACCGGTCGGCGCGGGTCGATGCTGCTCTGCGACGTCGACGCCTTCAAGCAGGTCAACGACCGGCTCGGTCACCGGACCGGAGACCTGGTGCTCACCGAGGTCGCGCGGATCCTGTCCAACCACGGGCGTGCCGGTCGGCTCGGCGGCGACGAGTTCGTCCTCTGGCTGGACGGCGACCCCGAGGCCGCCCACGGGGTCGCCCAGACGATCCTCATCGAGGCGTACGGCGCCCTCAGTCGGGCGACCGGCGACCCGCCGTTCGCCACGCTCTCCATCGGCGTGGTGGAGTGCACGGGTGACGTCGGCCTGACCGACCTCCTCGACGCCGCCGACGACGCCCTCTACCGCGCCAAGGCCGAGGGCGGCAACGCCGCCGTGATCGGCGTGGGCGAGTAGGCCTCAGGCGAAGACGATCTCGTCCCCGGGGTCACCGGCCTCGATCTGCTCGCGCACCTTCGCGAACGCGAGCTCGTAGAGGACCGGAACGAGCAACTCGAGCGGGCCGTCGAGCGTCTCCGGGGCCCGCACCTGCACGCTGACCCTGCCGACGAAGCACGTCTTGATGCCCGTCAGCTCGCCGTCGCGACGGACGTGCACCTGGAACCCCCAGAGCATCGCCGGCGTGTCGGAGAGCGAGGTCCGGACACCCTGGGCCTCCAGCTCGTAGACGACGCCGTCGACCTCGACCTCCGCACGATCGCTCACAACTGCACGACCTCCCCGTCGACTCGCACTCCGAACGCGGCGCCCCCGCGTCGCGGGTCCCCCGCCCCGTCGAGGCCGTGGGCCCCGTCGATCGCGACGCTCGCGCCGCCGAAGAACAGATTCAGGTCGGACCAGCGCCTGAGGACGTGACCGTCGGCCTGGATCGCGTCGGCGACGGCATCGGGCACGCCGCCCTCCACGTCGACGACACCGAGCTCCGGGTGCACGCGGGGGCGCCGGACCGCGGATGCGGCATCGAGGTCGCCGTCGACCAGGCTCAGCACCGTCTGCAGGATCGCAGAGCGGAGCCGGTTCGAGCCCGCGGAGCCGACCGCCGCGAACGCGCGGCCGCCTCGTGCAAGGAGGCTCGGCGCCATCATCGAGGTCATCCGGCTCCCCGGCACGCCGCGCCCGAAGCCCGCGGGATTGAGGTCCTGCTCGCCCAGCATGTTGTTGAGCATGATCCCGGTGCCCGGCACGATCACCCCCGCGCCCGAGCCGTTCGAGCTCGAGAGGCTCGCGATCGCCCCATCGGCGTCGACCACGCTGACATGGGTGGTCGAGCCGGCCGGCTTTCGGTCCGGAGCCGCGCCCGGGCGGCCGTCGCGCCCGGCACGCCGCCGAGGATCCTCCCCGCGCGCGACGGCGGCCGCGAAGTCCACGTCGCGGAGTCGGTCCGCGGCGATCCCACCCGACACCGCGGACCGGTAGTGGGCCAGATCATCCGACGCCGCCGCGGCACCGGCCAGCGCGTCGAGCGCGGCGCCGATCAGGACCCCGCCCGACGACGGAGGAGGATTGGTGAGGAGCGTGACGTCGCGGTGCGTCGAGACGAGCGGCGGCCGCTCCAGGACCCGGTACGCCGCCAGGTCCTCGGCGGTGATCAACCCTCCGCGCTCGCGCATGACCTCCAGCAGACGCCGTGCGAGCGCCCCCTCACGGACCGCGGCGACGCCCTCGCGGGCGATCTCCTCGAGCGTGTCGGCCAGGTCGGGCAGCAGCAGCCGGTCGCCCTCGCCGAGCAGGCGGCCACCCGGCGCGTAGACGCTCGCGCCGCACGGATCCGCCACCAGCATGTCGGCGAGGATCCGGTGCAGGTAGGCCGCCGGCGCGGTGAGCTCGACGCCGCACCGGGCGAGCTCCACGCCGGGCTCGACGACGCGCGACAGGGGCAGTCGCCCGAAGCGACGGTGCGCCTCGAGCAGGCCGGGCACCATGCCGGGCACCGCGACGGAGGCGGGACCGATGTGGAACTCCTGCTCGGCGCCGCCGAAGGGCACCGTGAACGAGCGGAGCTCGCGGGGATCGAGGCGTCGCCCCTCGGGTCCGAGCCCCGGCACGGCGACGAAGAAGTCGAGCAGCACCGGCGCGCCGCGGGCGGGTCCGACGAGCATGAACCCACCGGCCGCGGGTCCGGTGAGCGGGCTCTCCGCGACCGCGCCGGCGAACGCCGCGGCGCAGGCCCCGTCGACCGCACTGCCGCCCATCGCGAGCGCCTGCGCGCCGGCACGCGCGCTCTCGGGATGCCCCGCCGCGACGACCCCCGTCAGGCGCCGATGCCTTCGCGTCGTCAGCGTGCCCACGGCGGCGAGTCGGGTCGACCGGTTCCGGTCGGTGCGCGATACCGGCACGTCGACGCCGCATCGCCTCCGGCGCGCGGCACCGGACGCCCGCTAGGCAGCCCCGTCGTCCTCGCCGGGCACGACGCGCAGGTCCGATCGGCCGCTGTCGCGGGCCCTGACGGTCGCGAAGTCCGGCGGCTCGGGCGGTTCGTGCAGGCCGAGGTCGGCGTCAGGGGCGGGTGGCCGACGAGCGCTCCGGAGCGACCGGCGCGGGCGCCGGGCGCTCGGCCGGGGCCTCGGCGACCCGGGGCGCGGGAGCATCGTCCGCACCGGACCCCTCCACCGCGCGGTGACCGGAGAAGCTGGTCGCCACGACCGTCACCCAGACCTGCCCCTCGAGGTGCGGGTCGATGGTCGCACCGAAGATGATGTTGGCCTCCGGGTCGGCGGCCTCCTGGACCACGCGCGCCGCCTCGCTGACCTCGACCAGCGAGAGGTCCGGCCCCCCGGTCACCCCGAGCAGGATGCCCCGGGCGCCGTCGATCGGGGTCTCGAGCAGCGGCGAGGTGATCGCGGCCTGCGCGGCGTCCGCGGCCCGGTTCCCGCCGCCGGCGTAGCCGATGCCGAGCAGGGCCGAACCCGCGCCGCGCACGATGGTGCGGACGTCGGCGAAGTCCAGGTTGATGATGCCGGGCAGCGTGATCAGGTCGCAGATGCCCTGGACCCCCTGTCGCAGGAGGTCGTCGCAGATCCTGAAGGCGTCGACCATGCTCGCGCCACGATCGAGGACCGCCATCAGCCGGTCGTTCGGGATCACGATCACGGTGTCGGCGGCGTCCTGAAGCGCCTCGAGACCGTCCTGTGCGGTCCGCAGGCGGCGGTTGCCCTCGAACGCGAACGGGCGCGTGACGACCGCGACCGTCAGCGCGCCGAGCTCGCGGGCGATCTTCGCGACGATCGGGGCGCCACCGGTGCCCGTTCCGCCCCCCTCGCCCGCGGCGATGAAGACGAGGTCGCTGCCGCGGAGCGCGCGACGGACCTGCTCCTCGCTCTCGCGGACGGCCTGCGCGCCCCGGTCCCGGTCGCCACCGGTGCCAAGTCCACGGGTCAGCTCGAGACCGACGGGGATCCGCACCTCGGCGTCGCTCGCGTCGAGCGCCTGGCGGTCGGTGTTGATCGCGACGAACTCGACGCCGCGCAGGCCGGCCTCGACCATGCGGTTGACGGCGTTGCATCCCGCGCCGCCGACCCCGACGACCCGGATGACGGCCAGATAGCCGCTGCCGTCCGGTGCGGGTGGTCGCGGCGGCTCCGGGGCCGGTTCCGGCTCGTCGACGACGTCGGTGCGCTTGAACAGCTCGGAGAGCGGGCCCTCACGCATGCTCGGACGCTCCGTCCGGCCGGCGCTCACGCGGCCGCCTTGTGCGCGCCGCCCACGGGCGCCGTGGCGGGTCGCTCGACCACCTCCGCGGCGAGCTGGCGGTACCACCGGCTCGCCTGCCCGTCGGGCTCGTAGGCGAGGACGCTGGTGCCCCCGGCCGGCGCCTCGGCGAAGCGGACGGTCTTGCCGACGCGGGTGCGAAAGAGGAGGTCGCCGAAGGCGTCCTCGAGCAGGGCGATGGCCTCGCGGGCGTGCACCGTCCGGGCGTCGTACATCGTCGGGAGGATGCCGACCACCGAGGCGTCCGGGTTGAGGTGCTCGCGCACCTGCCCGAGCGTCTCTCGAAGCTGCGCCAGGCCGCGGAGCGAGAGGTACTCGCACTGGACCGGCACGATCACCCCGTCCGAGGCGACCATCGCGTTCACCGTCAGCAGGCCGAGCGACGGCGGGGTGTCGATGAGCACGTAGTCGTAGGCGTCCCGAATCGGCGCGATGGCCCGCTGGAGCGCGCGCTCGCGCCCGATCGTCGCCGTGAGCGCCAGCTCGGCACCCGCGAGCTCGATGCCCGCCGGGACGATGTCGATCTCGCGGGCGCGGATGAGCTCGCGCATCGGGCGCCCGCCGACGAGCACGTCGAACATCGTGAGCTCGAGACCCTCGACGTCGATGCCCTGACTCATCGAGAGGTTGCTCTGCGGATCGAGGTCGACCGCGAGGACGCGGTACCCCATCTCGCGGAGCGCGACGCCGAGGTTGATCGTCGTCGTCGTCTTCGCGACACCGCCCTTCTGGTTCGCGAAGACGAGCGTTCGGGCCGTTCGGGGCATTCGAGAGCGTTCCCTGCCGGTGGGTGGTCGTGGCGGGTCGATTCTACGCGGCTCGCCGGATCCCTCTCACGAGCGCGCCGATCGCGCGATCGGCGCCCTCACGGCGCCGTCGTGGCGGGGTCGGATTTCTCGGACGGCCGGGGCGGATGATTGAATCCCGACCGTGGACGACAAAGACACGAACCTCACATCGGTCGCAGCCCCCGGCATCGAGGCCGATCGCACGGCCGTGGGCTGGACGTTTCTGTCGAACCATGCCCATGTGCTGCTGTGCATCGCGCGCGACCCGGTGATCAGGCTGCGCGACATCGCCGCGGCGGTCGGCATCACGGAGCGCGCCGCGCAGCGGATCGTGTCCGATCTCGCCGACGCGGGGTACCTCACCCGTGAGCGGATGGGACGACGCAACCGCTACGCGATCCACCTCGATCTGCCGTTGCGCCACCCGCTGGAGGCCGACTCCCCGGTCGGCGTGCTGCTGGAGCCGCTGCTCCCCACATAGGCCGTGGCTCGTCAGTCCGGCGGCAGCTCCAGGCGGCGCTGGCCCGCCCACGCCGCCGCCTGCGAACGGCGCTGGAAGCCCAGCTTGCGCAGAAGCTGGCTGACGTGGTTGCGGACCGTCTTCTCGGACAGGTGGAGCACCTCGCCGATGGCGCGGTTCGTGTAGCCCTCGGCGATGAGCGCCAGCATGCGCCGCTCGCGGTCGGTCAGGCCCGAGAGCTCCGACTCGGCCTGACGGGCCGACATCTCGCGGAACTGGTTGAGGAGCGTCCCCGCCGCCCGCGGGTCCAGCGTCGAGTCCCCCGCGGCCGCCTCACGGATCGCCTCGGTCAGCTTCTCCGAGTCGGCGTGCTTGAGGAGGTAGCCGCTCGCGCCGGCCATGACCGCACCCACGATCGCCTCCTCGTCGGAGTACGAGGTCAGCATGACCACGCGGGTCTCGGGATGGTCCGCCTTGATCTTGCGGCAGGCCTCGACCCCGCTGCCGTCCGGGAGCCGGATGTCCATCAGGACCACGTCCGGCGTGGAGCGCTCGGTGAGGGCGAGCGCCTCCGCCACGGTGCCGGCCTCGCCGACGACACGGAACCCCGCCGTGTGCCCCAAGAGCGAGCGGAGCCCGATGCGCACGACGGCGTGGTCGTCCACGATGAGCACCCTGATGGGGCGCATGGTGGTGGTCATGTCGTCACCTCCGTGAAGGTCTGGGGAACGATCGGCTCGACGGCCGGCTCGTCACTGTCGAGCGGGAGCGACAGCTTGACGATCGTGCCGCTGCCGACGCTCGTGAGAAGCTCGAGGCGCCCGCCGAGACGGCGGGCGCGCTCGCGCATGTTGCGAAGACCGTTGCCGCAGCCCGTCGTCGTGGGCCGCCCCGTCCATCCCGCGGCCGTCGTCGATGATCCGGAGCTCGAGCTCGTCCGCGGCGAACCGCAGCGTGACCTCGATGGCGGTGGCGCGCGCGTGGCGGGCGACGTTGGCCAGCGCCTCGCGCAGGATCTGCTCCAGATGGAGCCCGGACTCGGGCGGAAGCGGCCCGGCGATCGCCGTCCCGGAGACCCGGAACCTCACGGCGAGCCCGCTCTCGTCCGCGAAGCTCCGCGACTGCTCCTCGAGCCCGACCGCGATGCCCTCCGGGGTCGCGGGTGCCGTCGCGAGGTCGGTGATGTAGTCGCGGATGCCCTGGGACACGTCGTTGAGCTCGGAGACCACCGCCCGCAGCTCGGCGCGCGCATCCGCGTCGTCGCTCTTGAGGGCGAGCGACTCGAGATGCAGGCCCGCGGCGTAGATCGACTGGATCGTGCCGTCGTGCAGGTCCCTCCGAAACCGCGTTCGCTCCTCGGCGATCGCGCGCGCCCGGTCGAGGCCTTCCAGCCGCTGCTTGGCCTCGACGTCGAAGATCTCGAGCAACTTCACCGCGAAGACGCAGAGGGCGAGGCCGGCGAGGCCGCGAAGGGCCGCGACCGGAAGCGCCGTCGCCTCGAACCATCCTTCCGCGGTGCCGACGCCGCCCAGTCCGAGCGGCGAACGCTCGACGATGAACCCGCCGAGCGCCGCGTAGACGACGAGCGCGCCCGCCGCGGCGGCCGCGTAGGGCCGGATCCCGGTCATGCCGGACTCCGAGAGCTCGCGCCGCTGGCGCCAGAGCCCGACGGCCGAGAGCGCCGCGGCGGGCAGCAGGAGCGCATACCGCGAGGCGGCCGAGACGAACGCCTCCCACTCGGTCACTGTCCAGCCGAGCCCGCTCGCGAGAAGGACGCCGCCGGTCAGGATCGCGCCCCAGACCACGAGGGAGCCCACGGTCACCACCGCCCGCGCCCGGGGAGACGCCTCGAGCAGGCGGATGCCGAACTGGACCAGGAACAGGAACGCGCCGGTCTGGACGACGGCGCGCAGGACCACGAGCCAGTCGACGATCTGCGGATCGAGGTAGGTCGCCTGGATCGGGACGAAGACGTAGCCCCAGACCGCGAGCGCCTCCACGAAGGCGAAGGTCGCGAACCAGATGAGCGACGACGAGAGGGTCAGGCGGGTCGCCCTGCGTCGCTGGAGCCAGACCGCGAATCCCAACGAGAAGAACACGAGACCCTCCCCGAAGAGGATGATCGTCTCGTTCTGCTCGAAGAACTCCCTCACATCAGTCGCGGTCTCCGACCCGGATCCGCGTCGACGTACTCACCGGATCGGGACCGAGATCCCGATCCGGACGGGGTTCCGGAGAACACGCCTCCTTGCCCTCGATTGTAGGGACTGCGCCAGAGGCTGCGTCACCCAGCGGAGAGGATCCCCTCGAGCTGGCTGCGCATCGTCTCGAGGACCTCGTCGTGCGTCGCCTCGATGATCTCCGGCTCTTCGAGGAGCGCGCGGCGCTCGAGCGGCGACAGCCGGTTGGTGACGTAGGGGTCCTCGAGCACCTGGGCGAGCGAACGGCCGCCCTTGAGCTGGCGCGTCACGTACTCGACCAGCCGCTTGTGCTTCGCGCCGGAATCCCCGACGAGGCTCTCCACCTGCTCACGAACGCCCATTTCGAACTCGCCCCCTGGTCGCCGTTCTAGAACGTTGGGAGCGTCATCGACGGCTGTCCGGCCATGCGCCGGAGTCGCTCGATGCGCTCCTCCATCGGCGGGTGGGTCGAGAAGAGCCGGCTCATCCCGCGCCCCTTGACCGCCGACAGCGGGTTGACGATATAGAGCGGCGCCGCGGCCTGGTTGACCTCCATCGGGATCGCGTCCGCTCCGGCCTGCAGCTTCCCGAGGGCGTCGGCGAGCGGCAGCGGGTCGCCCGAGCAGCTCGGCACCGGTGGTGTCGGCCACGTACTCGCGCTGGCGCGAGATCGCCATCTGCATGATCCCCGCCGCGAGCGGCGCGAGCATGAACATCAGGATCGACCCGATGGCCCCGAGCGGGTTCTCGTCGTCGCCCCCGAAGAACAGGAGCGCGTACATGAGATACGAGATCGCGCCGGCGATCATGGCCGCGATGCTGGCGATGAGGATGTCGCGGTTCTTGATGTGCGCCATCTCGTGGGCGATGACGCCCTCGAGCTCGCGGGGGCCGAGCGCCCGCTGGATGCCCGCGGTCACGGCGACCGCGGCGTGCTGCGGGTTGCGACCGGTCGCGAAGGCGTTCGGCTGTTCGGACGGGATGACGTAGACGCCCGGCTTGGGGACGCCCGCGCGGCCGGCGAGGACGCCGACCATCCGGTGGAGCTCAGGCTCCTCCTCCTCGGTGACCGCCTTGGCCTTGCTCATCTTGAGGGCCATCGGTCCGCTGAACCAGTACATCGCGAAGTTGAACGCGATCGACAGGAACAGGAAGAAGACCAGACCACCGGTCCCGCCGACCAGATACCCGATGCCCAGGAGCAGCGCGGTCATCGCGGCCAGGAAGATGAAGGTCTTGAAGGTGTTGCCCGTCTTGTAGGCGGACAGGTTCATCGATCCTCCCTCGTGCCTCGGACCCGCCCCACACACGGACGGATCCCCACAGATCGGATGATAGTCGGGAACGTCATCACATGACATTGAGAGCGGGTTAACCGTGAGCCCGCGCGCAGAACGTCCTCCGCGATCGAGCGGAGCGGGTTCGAGCGCATCAGCGCGAGAGGACGCAGCCGCCGGGACGCGGAGCAGACCGAGCGACGAACGCGACCACCATCCGTCGCGTCCCGGTGGACCGTCCGGTGTGGGGCGACGCCCACCCGAGGCGAAGGGAGTCGGCGCCCCGGGCCGGACTGCCTTGCGCCGAGGATCCGCAGCGATTGGGATTGACTCGCGCTGTTTCTCGCCACGTGACCGGGCAGGCCCCAGGAGCCCCGCCGCCCTCAGCGCACCCGAGGACTCGCAAGCCCGCCCCGTCTCGAGGAGCGCCGACGACCGGACGACGCACCACCACGCGCGCCGCGAACCACACGCCCATGGACATGCCGGCCCGGGGACGGCCGTGCGGCCGACACCCGGACCTGGACGGCCCTCCGGCCCGACCACATGACCACGGGCGCGACCACGGAGGACGAGTTGATGGATTTCGACCAGGACGGGGAGAAGCACGGCCACCCCGACTCCCCGTGCGACCGTGAGGCCGTTCGCAGAACGCGCTCCGCGATAGCGGAGCGGGTTCGAGAACACTGGTCCGAGAGGACGCAGGCGCCGGGACGCGGAGCAGACCCTCGGCGATCTCGCCCCACCGTCGTCGCGTCCCGGTGGACCGTCCGGGTGAGGGGCAACCGCCGACCCGAGGCGACGGGGTGCGGCGCCTCGCGCCGGAGCCTTCGCCGAGGATCCGCAGCGATTGGGATTGACCGCGCCGTTTCTCGCCGCGTGACGGGCAGGCCCCAGAACCCCGCCAGTCTGAGCCACCCGAGGACCGGCCGCGCCCGCCCGCAGGACGCCGAGACCCGACGACGCACCACCACGCGCCCGCGACCGCACGCCCACGGACATGCCGGCCCGGGGACGGCCAAACGCGGATCACGGGCGATGCCCAGAGGCCACTCCACTACCCTCGCCTCGTGCGCATCGTCGCCCTCGTCGCCATCGTCCTCGCGCTCGCGCTCGGCGCCGCCGGATGCGGCCCGGTCGGCCCCACCGACCCCGGCGGCGCCGCCGTCGATCCGGTCCTCGTCGCCGATGCGCTGCCGAGCCCCGAGCCGCTCACGCCGGTCGGGGGCGCGCGCGAGGTGGACGCGGAGGGCCTCGTCGACGCCACGATCGAGGACGCCGACCCGGCCACCGCCGAGCGCCTGACCGGGCGGGGCTTCCGGACGGCCGCCGTGCGCGAGTGGACCGCGCCCGGGGGTGGCATGACCGCGGCGGTCGGCGTCTGGGACTCCGGCGTCGTCGCGACCAACGTCGCGGGGGCGACCGCCGAGCGCCTGCTGCAGGAGCCCGGTGCCGAGGCCTGGACGCCCCGGGGGCTCCCCGGCAGCCGAGGCGTCCAGGCGCCCGGCGGGCGACGGGCGCTCGGCAAGGCCGCGGGGCCGAACTCGCTGCTCGTCCTGGCCGAGGGCGACGTGCCCGAGGACGTGGTGGTCCGGTCGCTCCGGCGCCTGATCGTCGTCGCGGAGGGCCAGGGGGCCTGACGGGGCGCGGTCCCGGGCCCGGTGGCCGTCGCCGTCGCCGCACGTCGGACGCGCCTGCGGGCGCGAGTCATCGCGGTAAGCTCTTCAGAGATTGCGCGAACTGCAACGAACGTACCGCGGGCGGGCCACGCCCCGCGACGAGCCCGAGACGACGAGCGACGTGGAGCGCGCGCTCGTCATCGCGAGCCTCGATGCGAGTGCCGACGAGGTGGACGACCACCTGGACGAGTTCGCCGCGCTGCTCGACACGGCGGGCGCCGAGGTGATCGGTCGCCTCGTGCAGCGCCGGGACCGGCCCGACCCGCGCACGTACCTCGGCGCGGGTCGGCTGGCCGAGCTCAAGGAGACCGCCAAGGAGTCCGGTGCGGACCTGATCGCGGCCGCGACCGAGCTCACCCCGGGACAGCAACGCGCGCTCGAGGACGCCCTGAGCATCCGGGTCGTCGACCGGACCGCGGTGATCCTCGACATCTTCGCCCAGCATGCGAAGACCGCGGAGGGCAAGCTGCAGGTGGAGCTCGCGCAGCTCGAGTACTCGTACGCACGCCAGGAGGGCCTCTGGCAGCATCTCGAGCGCCTCGGCGGCGGCGTCGGGACCCGGGGGCCCGGTGAGTCCCAGCTCGAGTCCGATCGGCGCCTGGTCCGGAACCGGATGGGGGCGCTGCGACGCCGCCTTCGGGGCGTCGCTCGCTCGCGCGAGACGATGCGCGGCCGCAGGCTCGCCTCGGCCATTCCCCGGGTCGCGCTCGCCGGCTACACGAACGCCGGGAAGTCCAGCCTCATGAACGCGCTGACCGGCGCGGGCACGAGCGTGGACGACGCGCTGTTCGAGACCCTCGACCCCACGACGCGGGCGCTCGAGGTCGGGGCGCACAAGGTGCTCCTGTCGGACACGGTCGGTTTCGTGCGGGATCTCCCGCACCAGCTCGTCGAGGCCTTCACGTCGACGCTCGACGAGGTGCGCGACGCGGATCTGCTGCTCCACGTGGCCGACGCGACCGAGAGTGAGGCTCGACGTGAGGTTCAGGCCGAGGCCGTCGAGTCGGTGCTCGAGGAGATCGGCGCCGGCGAGATCCCGCGACTCGTGGTCGTGAACAAGGTCGACCGGCTGGCCCCCGACGAGCGGACGGCGCTGGCGAACCGCTTCCCCGACGCGATCCTGACGTCGGCCCACTCCGGCGCCGGCCTCGACGAGGTCCGACGCCGTCTCGCGGACCTGGCCCGCGGGCGGCTCACCGCGATCGACGTGACGATCCCGTACGCCCGGGGCGAGCTCCTCTCGTCGGTCTACGCCGCCGGACGAGAGGTGGCGGAGGAGGCGACGCCGGACGGCACGCGGATGCGCGCGCTGATGCCCGCCCCCGACGCGGCGCGCCTGATGGCCGCGCTCGGGCGGGCATGAGCGCCGTCGCCGGAACGGGCCCGTGAGCTACTCGATCGGCGACGTGCTCGGTGACCGCTACGAGGTCGTCGAGGTGGTCGGCGCGGGCGGGATGGGCGAGGTCTACCGCGCACGAGATCGCGTGCTCGAGCGCGACGTCGCGATCAAGGTGCTCCTCCCCCATCTGGCACAGGACGCCGACCTGCTCGAGCGGTTCCGCCGCGAGGCGCGCGTCCTGGCCCGCGTCCGCCACCCAGGGATCATCGGGGTCTACGACCTGCAGGCGCTCGACGACGGACGCCAGGCGATCGTGCTGGAGTTCGTTCCCGGTCGGCCGCTCGACGCCGAGATCGCCGAGCACGCCCCACTCCCGTGGGGACGTTGTGCCGACATCGGCGCACAGGCCGCGGGGGCGCTGTCCGCCGCCCATGCCGAGCAGATCGTCCACCGCGACGTCAAGCCCAGCAACATCCTGCTGGAGCCAGACGGGACGGTGCGCGTCGCGGACTTCGGGATCGCCCGTCTGCAGGGCGATCGCACGGTGACGCGGGGCGGCGAGTCGCTCGGCACCCCCGCGTTCATGTCGCCGGAGCAGGTCGAGGGGCGACCCACCACCGAGCGCAGCGATGTCTACAGCCTCGGTGCGGTGCTCTATCTCGCCGCGACCGGCCGTCCGCCCTTCGAGACCGACGCGGGCGGCTTCGCCGCGGCGCTCGCCCACGTCAACCAGCCGGTGCCCGACCCGGCCGCCGTGCGGCCGGATCTGCCACCCGACGCCCGCCAGATCATCATGCGCGCGATGGCGAAGGATCCGGGCGACCGCTTCGCCACGGCGGGAGCGATGGCCGATGCCCTCCGCGCGTCGGCCCCCGACGGCGCCGCCGGGCGCACCGGCGCCACGGCGGGCGCGACGAGGATCGTGGCCGCCACCCCGGCGGGCGCGAGCGCGCACCACCCGCCGCCACCGGCACCGGCCCAGGGGCCGCCGCCGGCACGCGGCGGCGGCCGGCGGCGCGCGGTGCTCCTGGGTCTCGGGGGCGGGGCGGCGGTCGTGGTGGCGGTGCTCGTCGGGCTGGCGGTCGGCGGGGTCTTCTCGGGCTCCGACGGCGATCCGATGCCGCAGGCGGTGACGGATCCGGCCACGACGGAGATGACGAGCGAGATGACCACCGTGACGACGGGCCCCGATCCCACGACCGAGGTCGTGACGGTCACCGAGCGCGCCACGACCCAGGCGCCGCCCCCACCTCCGACCACCGACGGCGGACCGCCGGTGGTCCGCACGTCCGGGTTCAGCTCCCCCACCGGGAACCTGAACTGCAACGTCGAGGGGGCCCTGCTGACCTGCTCGCGGAGCAACGACGGCCTGAACGTGTTCATCGGCGAGACCGGTGCGCCCGACACCATCTTCGACGCCGACCGTTCGGGCGGGACCGTCGTCCCCTACGAATCCGTGTGGGAGCAGCTGCCGTTCCGCTGCCTCTCGGAGACGACCGGCATCACCTGCGGCTCGGTGACGAGCGGCGAGGGCTTCTTCCTGAGCCGCGACAGGTACGAGCCCTCGAGCTGACCGGCCGATGAGCGGACCCGGGCCACCGGACCCGCGCCATCTCGAGGAGTGGCGCCGTCGTCGAGACGACGCCCGCCGGCGGACGCGGCGCGGACGCGCCTGGGCGGCCGGCGCGCTGGTCGTCGTGGTGGCGATCCTCTCGGGCGTCGGGGCCTGGGCGCTCGTCCGCGACGATCCGGCGCCGGAGCCGCCTGAGGCCCGGGCCGCCGCCCCCGCGGCGGCGACCGAGACGGCGGTCGCGGCCTCGCCCGACACGGCGGCGGCCCGACCCGGATCGACGGCCGCGGCCGAACGCGCGGCGACCCGTGTCGCCGCGCCGATCGTCTGGATCCAGGCGGGACACGCCGACCCGCGGGAGCCCGGCTACCGGGACCAGACCGGTGCGGCAAGCGGCCCGTTCGGATCCGAGGTCGCCTTCACGTCGCGCCTGGCGGATGCGGTCGCCGCACGCCTGGACGCCCGCGGGGTGGACGCGCGGGTCCTCCCGGGGCGCGTCGACCCCATCGGCGCACCGGGTGCGGCCTTCGTGAGCCTCCACCACGACGCCCCGGGGGGACGGGCCGTCGTGGTGGGCGCGACCGCGGGGACCGGGGAGAACTACTACCGGGGCGAGGGTGGAGGGACACCGAGCCCGACCCCGTATCCCGACAGCGCCCCCCATCGGCGCGCCACGACCGTGAGCCCGCAGGTGGAGCGCGCGTCCCGCGATCTGGCCGCGGCCATCGCCGCCCGCCACGCGGCCGTGTACACCACCGCCAACGGCGCCGTTGGCACGTTCGCGGGCGTCGTCACCTCGGCCGAGAACCCGCGTCTTGGCAGCTACTACGGGTTCTTCCGCACGGGCGCCGACGCGCGCGTGATCCTCGAGGCGGGCGCCGCCGGGACCGACGACGCCTTCCTGGAGCGAACCGACCTGATCGCCGGCGCGGTGTCCGCCGGGATCCTCGACGACCTCGCGGCGCGAGGTCTCGCGGTCGCGCCCTAGACGATCATCACCGGGGTGCCGTACTCGATCTGGTCGAACAGGTACTCGGCCTCGGGGATCCGCATGCGGATGCAGCCGTGCGAGGCGCGACTCCCGATCGAGCTCGGCACCGGCGTGCCGTGGATCCCGATGGCCGGCGAGGAGATTCCCATCCAGCGCGTGCCGAGCGGGTTGCCCGCGCCCGGCGGGACCGGGCCGATGCCGGCGGCCCAGGGGGAGTCGGGCGGGTACCAGGTCGGGTTGCGCTGCTTGTCGACGATCCGGAAGCTGCCGGCCGGGGTCGCGTGCCCGGGCTGCCCGACGGCGACACCGAACGTGCGCTTCTTTCCGCCCTTGAAGAGCGTCAGCGTGAAGGTCCCGCGGTTGATCAGGACCGCGGGCGGCGCCGTGGTCACCTCGGGCCGCACCCGCTTGGCGGGCAGGGTCACCGATCGCGACCTGCGATTGAGGATCGCCGAGGTGAGCCGGGCGGTGGCGGCCTTGCGCTTCATCGCGATGCCGATCCGCGCGTTCGTGATCTTGGGCGTGGCGCCTCGGAACGCGACCGAGGCGCTTCGGGCGGGAACGTCCAGCGCGCGGGCGCGAGCGTCGACGAGTGCTCGCACGCGACGCGCGGAGAGCTTTTCCCGCAGCGGGACGTCGACGCCGCGGACCGGGACCTTGCGCGAGCGGCCGAAGTTCATCGCCGCCGTGACCGAGTAGCGGACGTCGGCGGAGTACCCGAGCGCGACGGGCTTGACCGCGAAACGCTTGCCGCGGAATCGGACGGCGAGGACGCGCCGCTTCGGGGCGACGCGGGCCTTGAGGATCTTCCGCGTGGCCTCGGCGCGCGTCAGACCGGCGACCGGCACCCCGTCGATGCGCACGCCCTTGGCGATCACCCCGGGCGCCGGCGCGACCGCCTCCGGTGGCGGCGGCTGGGACTGGCCGGTTGCGGTGCCGGTGGCCACGGCGAGCGCGATGGCGGCGCCGGCGAGGACCGCC
This sequence comes from Miltoncostaeaceae bacterium, assembly GCA_963698665.1. Classification (GTDB taxonomy): domain Bacteria; phylum Actinomycetota; class Thermoleophilia; order Miltoncostaeales; family Miltoncostaeaceae; genus CALNYH01. The sequence continues at coordinate 392,551 of CAVORO010000001.1, forward strand.
GTGCGTCGGATGCGGGGCGTTCGAGTCGTCGTCATGGCGGTGATCCTAGTCGTCATGGGCCTGTTCGCGCGAGCCGGACGCAACCACCGATGCGCGATGGGTGCGTCCGGTCGCCTGATCGCGTGCGAGCGCCACGTAGCCGAGGCGGACGTCGGCGCCCTCGGGTTGGAGCAGCACCTCGAGCCGTACGCCGTCCGGCGCGAGGCCGGCCGCGGCGATCCTCCCGAGTCGCAGCGGCCCGTACACGCCCACGAGCGTGAGCCGGGAGGCGGGGACACCGCTCGCCCGGGTCACGGCGCGCCACCCCCGGCGAAGCACTCCGGGCGGAAGCCCGGCCCACTCGGCCCGGTGGCGCCGCTGGCGGCGAAGGCGCTCCGGGAGCGGGCGCGGGCGACGCGCCGGCGGGCCGGCGAGGGCCCTCGCCGGCGTTGCGACGGGCCGGTGGATCGGGCTGAGATCCTCGCCGCGCCCAACGGCCGTGAACCGGGCCGCCGCCGACCGGGGGACTGCGCGGGCGAGCCCGGGCACACGCCGGCTCGCCGGAGGCCGAGGCGCGCGGACCGGGGACGACCGTGGCGCCGCGACGGCGTCGACGCCCGCAACGCTCGGCGCCAGGCGCATCCGGCCCGCGCGTGGGTATGCGCGCAGGACGCCCGTGGTGGCACGGCGGACCCGGACCGATGGCGGCTCGGGGCGGCGGACGGCCGCACGTGCGGGAGCGACTCCCCGGACGCACGGGCGCGGCCTGGGCGCGGGGCGCGCCGTCACGACGCGACGCGGCGCCACCCGGTGGCACCCGGGCGCGCGCGACGCGGGGGCGCCACGGACCACGACCTCCGCGCCGATCTGCGCGAGCGCCTGACGGATCCCCTCGATCGGGCGCCTGCGGGCGGAGCTCACTCCTCCACCCCGCCCGAGGCGATCACGTCGAGCGCGGTGCGGACACGCTCGGCCGGCTCCAGGACGTCGATCCGCTCCGACAGCGCCACGAGGGCGGCCGCGAGCGCCTCGTCGGCGCCGGACGAGGACATCACCCGGAGCGGCGAGCGGGCCGCCCCGGTCTGGAGCAGCGTCCCGCTCTCCCCCTCGTCCTTGCGCGCGCCGACCTCCCCGAGCGGATCGAGCCCCGTCGCCTCGGCGAACGCGACCGGGATGCCCGGGTCCTCGTCGACGAGATCGCGGTCGTCCACGATCAGGAGCGACGGGCGCGCCTCCAGCGCCCCCAGAAGGGTTCCGAGCAGCAGCTGTCCACGGAGGTACCGGTCGAGCACGCGGCCGTAGAGCGCCCGCTGGAGCCGCGTCGGGGTCACCGGATCGGTGTAGCGGAAGTCGAGCGGCAGCCCGTCGCGGTCCGTCACCATCAGGCCGCCCAGATACTCGCCGCCGTCGGCGCGCACCACGAGGTAGCCGGGCGTGATCGCGTCCGCCCCTGTCATGGGGCGGTCCGATCGGTGAGCCCGGACGCCTCGGGCGCGGCATCGCCGGCGTCGGCGCGATCGCGGGCCGCGGCCATCTCCTCGATCCGGCGCTGCTCCTGATCGCGCGCGTGGATGACGACGGTCCGCATGAGCGCGTTCATGACGAGCAGTGCGCACAGCCACCCCACGAGCGCGAGCGCCGCGGCGCCGATCAGGCCCCGGAGGCCGGCGTCGACCCAGTCGAGGCCCGCCCGTCGCGCGACCGTGGTCGCGACGAGGAACCCAACGAGGCCGCCGATCACCTTGCCGCGGGCGACCCACAGGCGAAGGGTCTCGCGCTGGACCTCGGGGTCCGGCGTCGTGTCCCTCGACGTGCCCATCGGCTCAGCGGCCTCCCCGGATCACGGGAGCAGCATCCCGGCGATCTCGACGCCGTCGGCGGGGCGCAGGTCGTCGGGGACCGTCGCGCCGTCCGCGAGATACCCGATCGGGAGCCCCGAGCGCATCGCGTGGTTGACGAGGTTCCCCGGACGTCCCGTCTCGTCGAGCTTGGTCAGCGTCAGGTGGGTGACGCCGACCGGGGCGAACCGTCGGCCGAGGTCACCCATGTCCGCAAGGCCGAGTCCGGCGGGGACCACGAGGTGGACCTCGTCGAGTCCGGCGTCCTCGAGCAGGTCGGCGAGCGACTGCAACTCGTCGGCACGCCGGTGGGAGCGCCCGGCGGTGTCGACGACGACCAGGTCCCGGTCGGCGAGGTCGCGGCATGCGACGGCGAGCGAGGGCGCGTCGGGGGCGCGCACGACCTCGAGCCCGAGCTCCGCCGCGAGTCCGACGGCCGCGTGATCGGAACCCGGCCCCGCGAGGACCAGCGTCACCCGCTGGCCCGCGCGCGCGGCGCCGGCGGCCAGCTTGCAGGCGGCACTGGTCTTCCCGACGCCGGTCTGCCCGACGAAGGCCACGGCCCGGCCGGGGGCGGTCGGATCGAGGTCGCGGGCGAGGGGAAGCCGGCCCGCGATCCACCCCGACAGGCGCGCACGGACGTCCGCTCCCGGTGCGAGGAACGGCAGCGCGCGCTGCCGGAAGCCCGCGAGCAGGGCATCGGCGTAGTCGGGCTCGACGCCCGCGGCGGTCAGCTCGGCGCGGACCGCGGCGAGGGGATCGGCCCCGGGCGCGGCCACGCGCTCGGCCGTCGCGACGACCTCCCGCACGGCCGGCGCGGGTGCCGGGGCCGCGACCTCGGCCGAGACCGGATTCTCCGCCGAGACGGCCCCGACGAGATCGGAGGGGTCGGTCGGCACCGGCCCGTGGGCCGCCTGCTCCGGCCGCATCGCCGGGGCCCACGCTCGCTCGCCGCCCCCCGCCGGCGGCGGCGGGGCCGGCGGCGCGGCCGGGACGGCGTCGTCGACGGCGGGGGGCGCCGGGCGCTCGCGCGTCAGCCGTCGCGGCTCCCATCGCGCGGGCATCCCGTCGGACCTGGGCATCCGGATCTCGCCGGTGGGCTGCGCCGACCCCTCGGGCCGCAGCACCCGGTCGCCTCGCGGCGCGCGCGGCGGGGCCGCGGTCGCGGAGGCCTCCGCGTCGGCCTGTGCGCGGGCGGCGCTCCCGCGGGCCGATGCCTGGCGCATCGCCTCGCGGGCGGACTCGATCAGCGCCTCGGTGCGGCCGGGGCCCGGCGCGAACACGGCGGGCGGACGCGGGGCCGGCGGCGCCTGCGGCACGTCCTCGGCCTCGAGCGCCGCCGAGAGGCGGGTGGACAGATGGCGCGAGAAGGCGGGCGCGGCCCGCTCGTCGATGACGGGCGGATCGCGCAGGACGGCCGCCTCGTTGGCCTCGGCGGTCCGCTCGTCGTCGACGAGATCGATGCTCCGGACCCCGTCGCGCGCGTCGGCGGGCGCGTCGGCGTCGTCCGGCACGCCCTCGGCGGCCGTGACCTCGATGCCCTCCCGCCCGAAGAACCCGCCGATGCCACCGCGCACGACGCGCTTGGTCTCCAGGATCACGGCGTCGTCACCGATCTCGGCGCGGATCTGGGGAAGAAGCTCCTCGAGGGAGCCGCCGGTGAACTGCTTGATCTGCATGACGTTCGATGACTCCTGGACTCGTGGGTCAGGACGGCACGCCGGCCGGCGTGCTCACGACGCCCACCGGCTCGACGCGCACGGAGGGAAGGATCTCGTGGTAGGAGAGGACGGTGACGTTGCCCATCGCCTGGGACACCAGGTTGTGGACGTGGCGGCGCGACGCGCTCGAGGTCAGCAGGACCGGCGGGGAGGCGCTGCCCGCCGCCGCGGCCGTCAGCCCGTCGGTGACGGCGGTCAGGATCTCGTTCGCGCGGTTGGGATCGAGGTTGAGGACGGCCCCGTCGTCGGCCCGCGCCACCGCCTCGGCGATCTCGCGGTCGATCTGCGGATCGAGGGTGACCGCGCGGAGGATCCCGTCGTCCCCGACGTAGCGGGCGCAGATCGTCCGTGCGAGCCCCTGACGGCAGTACTCGGTGAGGATCGCGATGTCCTTCGTGAGGCGCGACTTGTCGCCGAGGACCTCGAGGATGCTGCCGAGATCGCGGATGGGGATGCCCTCCCCGAGCAGCCCCTGCAGGACGCGCTGCACCTCGCCGACGCTCATCAGGTCGGGCACGACCTCGTCGACGGTCGCGGGCAGCCGCTCCTTGAGGCTGTCGAGCAACGCCCGCACGTCCTGGCGGGAGAGGAGCTCCGCGGCGTCGCCGCGGATCACCTCGGACAGGTGCGTCACGATCAGGGAGGTCGGATCGATCACCGTGTAGCCGGCGAGCTCGGCCTGGTCCCGCTGCGCCTGCCCGATCCAGATCGCCGGGAGGCCGAACGCCGGCTCGGTGGTCTCGGGACCGGCGAGGCCGCCCGAGGCGGTGCCGGGGTCCATCGCGAGCAGCTGTCCGGGCATCAGCGCCCAGCGCGCGACCTCGACGCCCCTGATCTTCACCGCGTACTCGTGCGAGGCGAGCTGGATGTTGTCCCGGATCCGGACCGGCTGCAGCGAGATCCCGAGGTCCGTCGCCATCTGGCGACGGACCATCGCGACCCGACCGAGCAGGTCGCCCCCCTCCTCCTTGTCGACGAGCGGCACCAGGCCGTAGCCGATCTCCAGCTCGAGCGGGTCCAGCGGGAGCAGGGCGGCGACGTTCTCGGGCTCGGTCGGGAGCGCGGGGACGTCCGCCGCCGCCTCGGCCTCGTCGGCCGCGTCGTGCTTGCGGGCACGGTCGAGCATGTAGCCGGCCGCCGCGGCGAGCGCGCCGACCACCATGAACGGGATCGTGGGCAGCCCCGGCAACAGGCCGAGCCCGATCACGACGGCGCCGGTGATGTACATCGCCCGTGGCTGCGAGAGCACCTGACGGGCGAGGTCCTCACCGAGGTTCGACTCGCCGACCGATCGCGTCACGATGATGCCGGTCGCGATCGAGATGAGCAGCGCCGGGATCTGGCTGACCAGGCCGTCGCCGACGGTCAGGAGCGAGAAGCGCTGGGCGGCCTCGCTCAGGCTGAGCCCCTGCTGCAGCATCCCGATCGCCAGCCCGCCGACGAGGTTGATGAAGACGATGATGATGCCGGCGATGGCATCGCCCTTGACGAACTTCGACGCGCCGTCCATCGCGCCGTAGAAGTCGGCCTCCTTGGAGACCGTCTCCCGCCGCTCCTTGGCCTCCTCGTCGGTGATGATCCCCGCGTTCAGGTCGGCGTCGATCGCCATCTGCTTGCCGGGCATCGCGTCGAGGGTGAACCGGGCGGCGACCTCGGCGACGCGGCCCGCGCCGTTGGTGATCACGATGAACTGGATCACCACCAGGATCGAGAACACGATCAGACCGACGACCACGTTGCCGCCGACGACGAACTGCCCGAACGAGGCGATGACCTCCCCGGCGTATCCGTCGAGCAGGATGAGTCGCGTGCTCGAGATGTTGAGACCGAGCCGGAACAGCGTGGCGACCAGCAGCAGGCTCGGGAAGATCGAGAACTGCAGCGGCTGGTTGGTGTACATCGCGGCGAGGAGGATCGCCAGCGCGCCCGAGATGTTGAGCGTCAGGAGGATGTCGAGGACGGGCGGCGGCAGCGGGACGATCATCATCACGACGATCCCGACCACGAGCAGGGCGATGGCGATGTCCGAGTACGCCATCACCCGGCCGACCATGCCCTGGGCGCCCGAGCGGGTCCGCGTCGGCGTCTCGGTGCTCATGCGAGGGCCGGCTCGCGCTCGGTCATGCGGTAGACGTGCGCGAGGATCTCGGCGACCGCCCCGAAGGCGTCGGGCGGAATGCTCTGGCCGACCTCGACGGCGGCGTGGAGGCTCCGTGCGAGCGGCGGGTTCTCCACGACCGTGACGTCCGCGGCCCGCGCCGCGGCGATGATGCGGTGGGCCACGTGGTCGACGCCCTTGGCGACGACTTCGGGCGCGGGCTTCGTGCGCACGTAGCGGAGCGCCACGGCGTAGTGGGTCGGGTTGGTGATCACCACGTCCGCGTGCGGGACGTCGGACATCATCCGCCGGTTGGCCATCTCGTGCTGGCGGCGCTTGAGCTGGCCGCGCAGCTCGGGTGACAGGTCGGCGTCCTTGGACTCCCGCTTGACCTCCGTCTTGGTCATGCGGATGTCGCGCTCGTGCTGCCATCGCTCGTAGACGACGTCGACGATCATGATGATCACGTAGGCGGCGATGATCGCGAAGCCGATGTTCATCACCAGCCGGGCGGCGAGCTCGATCGCCGCGCCGGGGCTCGCGCCCATCAGCCGGAGGAGGTCCGGGACCGAGAGCCAGATCACGAGGAACGCGACCGACCCGATGATCGCGACCTTGAGCAGGTCGCGGAACAGATAGACCATCGAGCGCAGGGAGAGCACGCGCTTGACCCCGTTGACCGGGTTGAGGACGCTGAAGCGCGGCACGATCACCTTCGGGACGAACGCCGGCTTGACCTGGAGGGCGTTCGCCAGGAACGCGGCGGCGAAGCCCGCGATCGCGAACGGCGCGGTGATCCGCACGACGTCCCACCCCGCCTCGCTGAGGAGCTGCCACCCCTCGTCGGGCTCGATGCGCCCGGTGCGACCGGACTCGGACAGCCAGGTGGTCATGATGTCGCCCATGCGGGTGCCCGCCCACCCGCCGAAGAAGATGAGCGACCCGAACAGGGCGATGTACGCGAAGCCGATCGGCCACTCGCGACTGCGCGCGACCTGCCCCCGCTCGCGAGACTTCTCGCGGCGCTTGGGTGTGGCTTTCTCGGTGCGGTCCTCACCGCTCTTGCCCATCGGACGCGCTCGACCCCGGTGTCGTGCGCCGTCCCTGGCGCGGGGCGCGATGCCCCTCGGGTTGGTTGGCGGCGGGGCGTCCGGCACCCGTCACACACGCGGCCATGCCGCGCACGGGGTGGATATCGGCCGGGATCGGCCCGGCTTGAGAACTCCCGGCGCGCCGGGGTCGAGACTCACCTGGGGGTGGTGTCGACCTCGGAGTCGTCGTCGCGGCGGGGGTCTTCCTCGATCAGCCCCGCGAGCCCGGGTGAGCCCTCGGGGGGCGCTGCGCCGGCCATCCCGAACGCCCGCGCGAGCATCGGCGCCACGACGCCGTAGACGGTCACGGTCCCCACGATCACGATGAACACCGTGGGCACGATCAGATCGAGGCCGAGCACCTCGGACTCCGCGAGCGAGATGGCCGCGATCGAGGCGGTCGACGCCGCCACGATGCCCCGCGGCGCCATGGCCGAGATGAAGAGCCGCTCACGCCAGGAGAGGTCGCCACCGGCGGTCGCGAGCAGCGCCGCCACGGGGCGCACGACCAGGATGATCGCCACGACCAGCAACAGCGCCGCAGGCCCGGCCTCCAGGAGCTGCGAGGGCGTGATGCGCGCCGACAGGACGATGAACAGGACGCCGGTGAGAAGCAGCCCGATGGTCTCCTTGAACTCGTGGATGTGCTCGGTGGCGACCCTGGACTGGTTCGCCAGGATCGCCCCCATGAGCACGACCGAGACGTAGCCGGAGTCCTCGCGGAGCGCCCCGGCGGCGGCGAAGGCGCCGAGGACCGCCGCCAGCGTGACGACCGCCTGGAGGCTCCGGGCGAGCCGGGCCTTGGAGAGGAGGTAGACGAGGGCGAGACCGCCGAGCACGCCGATCAGGGCGCCCCACGAGACGCTCACGACGAACCCGAGGACGCTCGCGATCGACTCGAAGGACCGGCCGGCGCCGAGCGCGTGCAGGCAAAGGACGGCGATGATCGCGCCGATGGGATCGATCAGGATCCCCTCCCAGCGGAGGACCGAGTCGGTCCGGCCCCGCACCCCGATGAACTGGAGCAGGGGACCGACGACGGTCGGGCCGCTGACGATCAGGATGGCGCCCATCAGGATCGCGAGATCCGTCGAGACGTCGAGCAGCAGGGCGACGAGGATCGCCGTCAGGGCCCACGTCACCGGGATGCCGATGGTGAGGAGCCGTCGCACGTGCCGATGCGCACCCCCGCGCACCTCGCCCAGGCGCAGGGTCAGGCCGCCCTCGAACAGGATCACCGCGACGGCGAGCGCCACGAACGGGAACAGCGTGTCGCCGAGCAGGGCGTCGGGGTCGATCCCCCAGCTCGGGACGCCGGCGAGGAAGCCGACGGCCAGGAGCACGACGATCGACGGCATCCCGATCCGCACGGCGAGCACCTGCGCCACCGCGGCGAGCACCGGGATCATCGCCAGCCCGATCAGCTCGGCGTCTTCCACGTCCCCTCCCCGGGGCGCACCCGTCGTCGGATCGGCGCGACGCTACCGGAACCGCTCGGACGCACCGATCCCGGCGGCGGCGCGCCGTCAGTCCCCACCGTCACCCGCCCGCTCGTCCGACGCGTCGTCGTCACCCGATGCGCCGGCCGTGATCGCGCGCACCATGTACGCGGCGAGCACGAACCAGAACGCGGTGAGCCAGACGGGCCACGGCACACCCCCGTCGTCGGCGCCGCCAAGGGCCCACCACGTCACCCAGAGCGCCGCCGTGGCCGCCACGAGCACCGTGATCAACACGCCGACGCGCCGCCGGACGCTCACATGCGCCGCCCGCCGCCGGTCACGTGCCGAACCGGGGCGCGCGCCGCACGGCGGCGCGGCCGACAGCTCCGCGCGATCGCTGCCGTCACTTCGCATCGCCACCATCCCGGAGCCGGTTTCAACGCCGAGCGTGCCGCCGGTCCCCGCGGCCCGGACGGCGACGGCGTCGCGCGCGCCGATGTCGAGCTGCCCGCCGCCGGAACCCGCCGCGAGCATCTGGGCACCGCCCGCCACCTTGACGACGAGCCGCTCCCGGTGCGCGAACGAGGCGCTCCGCCTCGGACAGGTGCGCCGGGACGGCCGTCTTCGCACACTCTGCGGGCGGGCCGGGCGACGATATCGCCGTCGGGTCCGGGGGGGTCACGTGCACCATGCCCGCCACCTTGCCAGCTTCGAGCAGGCCTCGATCACCCCCGAGCCCGACCTTGGTGGACCGGTGGTGCGGCGGCCCCGGCGGTGCTCACGCGCGGAGCCCCCGACCTGCGGGGACGTCGGCCGCGCGCTCGTGCGGTGGGCAGGGGTCGACGAACCGACGCTCGCGTTCGACTTCGAGCAAGCGCCTCGCCAAGCACCTGCGGGCCCAGGCGGGTCGTCCGGGAACGGATCGGGCACACCCCGACATGTCCGACCAAGGCCCCTTCGGCAGTCCGGGCGGCTGAAGCCGACCCATGCGGGCAGCCCAACGCTAGCCAGAGGTACGGTTGCCCCGGCCTTCCGGCGTCCTACGCTTGGTGCGTTCGGTCACCGGCGTACGAAGGGCGTGCTTGAGACATGGTTGAACGAGCCCGCACGAGCCCCGCCACGGTCACGGTCGTGGAGGACGCATCGGCGCCGACGGCCCTGGCGCGGCTGACCGACGCCTTCGGCCGCGCGTTCGCCGAGCGCAACGCGTCGAGCAGGCAGGTGGCGTTCGCGTGCATCGGCACGGACCGCTCCACCGGCGATGCGCTGGGGCCCCTCGTCGGAGAGCGGCTGCGGCGTCTGGGCGTCCCGGCCGACGCGGTGATCGGAACGCTCGAGCGACCACTCCACGCCCTCAACCTGGCCGAACGCCTCGGACCGAAGCTCGACGAGCGGCCCCGTCCGCTGATCGTCGCGGTCGACGCGGCGCTGGGGCCGGTGAGCTCGATCGGGTCGATCGCCGTCCGCGACGGGGGTCTCCGCCCCGGTCAGGGGGTCGGGAAGGAGTTGCCCGAGATCGGTGAGCTGTCGGTCACGGCGACGGTGAACGTCGCCGCCGGCGCGCTCGACGCGCAGGTGCTCCAGAGCACGCGGCTGTACCTGGTGCACAGCATGGCCGAGACGATCGGCGCCGCGCTCTGGTGGGTCGCGCGCGAGGCCGGACGTGCCGAGGACCTGACGGCCCCGGCTGGCCGTCGCCGGCTGACCGGTCAGGCCGGAGGGCGCCGGGGGATCCATCGAAGGCACGCCCCCCGCGACCCCCTCGAGGCGGATCGCCACGTCGCCGCGGGGAGCAGGTCCTCGCGGGTCCCGGCAGCCGCCGGCGTCGATGGGCGCCGACGCCCCGAAGCAGGGGCATGGGCGACGACGGACGCCGTTCCGGTGGAGACGGTCACCCGCGGCGGCGGCCACGGCGCACGGCGGACCGCGCCGCCCGCGCGCGCGATGCGCGACCCCTCAGCCTCCCGCGGCGCGCATGACCGATGACAGGTCCTCCAGGAGCCGCATCCCCAGGGTGTCGATGTAGGTCACAAAGCTCGGAAGGAGGATCGCGGTGCCCGCGAGGGCGACCACGATCTTGAGCGGCAGCCCCACGATGAACACGTTCATCTGTGGCACGGCCTTCGACAAGAGGCCGAGGGCGACGTCGGTGATGACCAGCGCGACGATCAGCGGCGCCGCGATCTGCACGGCGATCAGGAGCATGTCGTCGGCGGCCGCGGCGACGCCCGCCACGAGCGCGGTCATGTCCGGCGTCGCGAGCGGTGGGACCAGCTCGAAGCTGCGGATGATTCCCGCCGACAGCCACTGCGCCCCGCCGATCGCAAGGAACACCGCCGTGGCCACGAGCCCGTACCAGCGGCCCAGCACCGAGATCGTCGCGCCCGAGACGGGGTCGATCGTCTGCGCCAGCGCGAAGCCGGCGTTGATGTCGATCAGGCCGCCCGCGTAGGACACCGCCGCGAAGACGATCCGGACGATCAGGCCGAAGGCCACGCCGATCAGGACCTCCTTGGCCCCGAGCAGGACGATCTCGAGCGCCTGCGGCGTGGGGAGCTGCTGCCCGGCCCCGGGGGTGAGGGGCAGCGCCACCCAGGCCAGCACGACGGCCAGACCTGCCTTGATGCGGACGGGGATCGTCCCGCCCGCGAAGGGGGGTGCCGTCGCCAGCATCCCGCCGATGCGGGCGGTGATCAGGAGGAACAGGAGCGCCTGGGGCGCGAGCGAGGCCAGGAGGGCGTCCACGCGCGCCTACCCGATCGTCGCGATGCCGGACCAGAGCTCGATCGTGAAGCCGAGCAGCTCGTTCATCATCCACGGCCCGGCGAAGACCATCACCGCGATCACCGCGAGGATCTTGGGGATGAACGTGAGGGTCGGCTCCTGGAGCTGGGTGACGGCCTGGATGATCGACACCAGGAGCCCCACCGCGAGGCTCGCGAGCAGGATCGGAAGGCCGAGCTCGAGCGCGACCCAGATGGCCTTCCCACCGACCTCGATGATCTGCGATTGGTCCACGGGGCGCTCAGAAGAAGCCGCGGACGAGGGATTCAGAGATCAACGACCAGCCGTCCACCAGCACGAACAGGAGGATCTTGAACGGCAGGGAGATGATCACCGGGGGCAGCATCACCATGCCCATGCTCATCACCGTGGAAGCGATCACGATGTCGATGATCAGGAAGGGGATGAAGATCAGGAACCCGATCTCGAAGGCCGTCTGGAGCTCCGAGAGGACGAACGCGGGGATCAGGATCCGGGTGGGGACGTCGGCCCGGGTCGCCGGCCGCTCCTCGCCGGAGAGCTCCGTGAACATCTTCAGGTCGTCCTGGTCGACCTGCTCGAACATGAAGTCGCGGATCGGCTGCTCGGCCCGCTCGAGCGCCTGGGTCTCCGAGATCTCCCCATCGAGCAGCGGCTGGAGGGCGTCGTCGTTGATCTGGTTGAACGTCGGGGCCATCACGAAGAGCGTGAGAAAGAGCGCGACGCCGACGAGAACCTGATTCGGGGGCATCTGCGGCGTGCCGAGGGCGTTGCGCACGAAGCCGAGCACGATGATGATCCGCGTGAAGCTGGTCATCATGATGAGGATCGAGGGCGCGAGGCTCAGCACCGTCAGCAGCGCGAGCAACTGGAGGGACGTCGACACGCCGCCCTCCCCGCCGCCCAGGTCCAGCGTGATCCCGGGCGCGGCCGCCCCGACGGCGGGCCACGTGAGGCAGGCGAGCGCGACGAGGAGCGGGCCGCCGAGCGCGCCGGCGAGCGCCACCCGCGTCCGCCTCCCGCGCGGCATCCCGGCCGCGACTCGGCCGCGCGCGAGCGCGAGTCGGCGCTCGACCTCGGCCACCGGCGTCGGGGCGTCGATGACCATCGTCATCGCGGCCGCCGCGCCGTGGCGGATCGGAGGCGATCGATGAACGAGCCCGACGACGCCGAGTCGGACCAGCCGGGGCCGACGCTTCCGGGGCGCGTCGCGGTGGCACCGGCCCGCTCGCGGGCGTCGTCGAAGCCGAGGCTCGAGATGTCGATGCCGCTGAGCCCGCCGGCCTGGGCCATCAGGTCGTGGACGTCGTCGTCGTCCTCGACGCGCGTGAGTGGGCTGACCGCGTGCTCGGTGACCCCGACCAGGAACCGCTGCCCCCCGACCCGGACCAGGTGGAGCGCGCGGTTGGGGCCGAGCGGCGTCGTGGCGACGACCTCGATCGCGCCGCCGGGTGCGGCGGCGGCCGGAAAGCGGGAGCGCTGGACGCGCTTGAGGATCAGCCAGATCCCGATCACCAGGCCGACGACGACGAGGAGGCCGATGAACAGGCGCAGCATCGAGCCGTCGCTCCCCGCCGAGACGACCGACGGGCCACCGCCCTCGGGGATGGGCTCCGACTCCTGGGCCGGCGGCGGGGGCTCGTTCTGGCGTTCCGTCGTGGTCGCCGGCGGCGCCGACGGGGCCTGGGCGGACGCGGGCCCGGCGGCGGCGGCGAGCACCACGAGCGCGACGATCAGGCAGGCGGCGACGGACCCGCGAAGCGCGTTGGCGCCATGTCGCGGGTCGAGGCGCCTCCTGCGCCGCCGGTTGGAGCATCCGTGCCTGGTGAGCTCACGCGTCACCGAGGTGCACGAGCGGCCTGACGGCCGCCGGGGGTGCGTCAGGCCAGGGCCTTGTGCACCGCCTCCAGGACTCGGTCCGGCTGGAACGGCTTCACGATGAAGTCGCGCGCTCCGGCCTGGATGCTCTCGATCACCATCGCCTGCTGGCCCATCGCCGAGCACATGACGACCCGCGCCGCCGGATCGACCTCGCGGATGCGCTTGAGGGCGGACAACCCGTCCATCTCGGGCATGGTGATGTCCATGGTCGTCAGGTCAGGGCGCAGTTCCTCGTACTTGGCGACGGCCACCTGGCCGTTCTCCGCCTCACCGACGACCTCGTAGCCCGCCTCGGTCAGGATGCTCTTGATCATCGTGCGCATGAACGCGGCATCGTCCGCGATCAGGACTCTCGACATAATCGCGACCTCGTTGGTCTCGACGGGTTGGTCGTGCGGCCTTGCCACCGTCGTATCGGCACGCTCCGGGTCGGCTTGACCCAAAGTGGCGCGCCGCGTCGGCCGGCGGCCCGGCTACTCCGCCAGCCCGCGCAGGCGGCGGGCCTGGCTTGCGATGTCAGTGATGCGGACGCCGAACTCCTCGTCGATCACGACGACCTCGCCCTTGGCGATCGGCTTGCCGTTGACGAGCACGTCGACCGGCTCACCGGAGAGCTTGTCGAGCTCGACGATCGATCCCGGAACGAGCTCCAGCACGTTCCGGATCCGAAGCTGGGTCCGGCCGAGCTCGACCGTGACCTGAAGCGGGACGTCGAGCAGCAGGCCGATGTCGCCCTGGACGGGCGCGCCGGCACCGCCGTCGAGCGAGGGGAAGGCCGCGGGCTGTGCGACCGCCGTCGGAACCGCGCGCAGGTGGGAGTCGTCGACGGCGCGCTCGGACGCGACGGCCTCGGGGACCGGCGCCGCGGTCGCGGCGGCCATCGCGTCGGAGGCGAGGGCCTCCTCGGGGAGCGGCGGCGGGGGCGGCGGGGGCTCGGGGTCGACCCCGACGTCGTCGGCGGCGGCGCTCGTGAGGCCGGCGATCAGCTCGCGCGCGAACGAGAGCGGCATGAGCTGCATCAGGGTCGTCTCGAGGACGTCGCCGACGGCCAGGTCGAAACTGACCCTGACGAGGCGCGAGCCTCCGAGGTCGACGTCCTCGGCCGACAGTGTCAGCCGCTCGACCTCGGGCGCGGAGATGTCGACCCGACGACCCAGCATCTCCGCCATCGCGGTCGCGGCGGCGCCCACCATCTGGTTCATCGCCTCGGCGACGGCGGAGATCTGGACCTCGGTCAGCCCCCCGTCGGCGGGCGCGCCCGCGCCACCCATCATCAGGTCGGCCACGACGCCGGCGTCCGGCAGCGCGATCACGAACACGTTCCGGCCGTCGAGTCCCTCGGTGTAGTGGACCGTGACGATGGCGGCGGGCGCCTGGTACTTCTGGCGCACCTCGCTCTCGGTCATCACCTCGACCTTCGGCGTCGTGATCGAGACCGGATGGCCGAGGAGCGCGCTCAGGGCGGTCGCCGAGTTCGCCATCGAGATGTTCCCGATCTCGCCGATCGCGTCGCGCTCTTCGAGGCTGAGGTCTCCCTCGTCGTCGGGCTGCTCGGCTTCCTCGCCCGCCTGCCCCTGCCGGCGCAGCAGCTCGTCGATCTCCTCCTGCGACAGATTGCCGCTCATCCCACGACTCCTTCGACGGGGTCCTCGATCCGCTCGGTGATCTGCACGGCGTTGCGCCGGCCGCGGGTCCCGGGCTGGGCGCGAAACGCCTCGCGCTTGCCGATCCGCACCCAGACGTCCTCGCCGGGCATCGCCGACAGGGGGATGACGTCGCCCGGTGAGAGCGAGAGCAGGTCCTCGACGTGCAGCCGCGCGCGGCCGAGCTCCACCGAGACCGGCACCGAGACGCCCTCGAGCTCGCGTTCGATGCCCTCGCGGGCCTCGGGCGTCGCCTCGGCGACCCCGGAGAAGTAGTTCTTGGCCGAGAGCTTGCCCACGATCGGTTCGAGCATCAGGGAGGGCAGGCAGAGCGAGATCGTTCCGGTGGACCCGCCCGCGCGAAGCTCGAAGGCGATGAGGATGACCATGTCCGAGGGGGCCACGACCTGGGCGAACTGCGGGTTCATCTCGGCGCCGACCTGGTGGAACCGGGCGGGCATCAGCGTGCCCCACGCCTCGTTGAGCGCGGAGATCAGGGTGTCGTTGACCGGCCGCAGGAGCGCGTGCTCGATCTCGGTCAGCTCGCGCAGCCGCGGTCGGTTGGTGCCCGGACCGCCCACCAGGCGGTCGATCATCGAGAACACGACCGGAAGGCTGATCTCGATGACCGCGTTCCCCTCCAGCGGGTCGACCGCCACGATCTCGAGGAGGGTCGGGACAGGAAGGGCGCTCACGAACTCGCCGTAGGAGACCTGGTCGGCACGGATCACCTCGATCTCGACCATGGTCCGAAGCTGGGCCGACAGCTGCGTCTGCGCGGACCGGCAGAAGCTCTCGTGCAGCATCTCGAGGGTGCGGAGCTGCTCGCGCGCGAACTTGCTCGGCCGTGAGAAGTCGAAGGGACGGGCCTGGGGGCCGTCGTCGCGCTCGACAAGGCGCCCGGCATCGACGTCGCCGGCCGCGATCGCCGCGAGCAGCGCGTCGATCTCGCTCTGGGAGAGCACGTCCGACACGTGCCTGCTATCGGCGGGGGTCCCGACGCCTTGAGCGTCGCGGGACGCGCCCGCGGCGGTGGCCCCGCCGGGCCGATCCGGCTAGCCTGACCCGCCTCCGCGACCGGCGGCCGCCCGCGGTCCGCACCGCCCCCCGGTGAGCCCGTGATCCATCCCGAGCGCCATCACATCCTCATCCCCGACGACCCCGACGCCCTCGCCGCCGCGCTGGCCGATGTCCGCACCCTTGCCGAGCGCTCCGGCTTCGGCGATCGGGCTGCCGACGCCGCGCTCGCCGTCGCCGAGCTGGTCGCCAACGCCCGCGAGCACGGCAGCCCCCCCGTGCGGGTGGACGCATGGGTCGACGGCCGGCTGGTGGTCGAGGTCCACGACGCGGGTGGCGGATTCGAGGCACGCCCGGTCTGGGGTGCGCATCCCCCGGCCCCGAACGGAACGCGGGGCCGGGGGCTGTGGATCGTGCGCCAGCTCGCCGACCTGGTCGAGGTGGGGCGCGGCCCGGGCGGGACGCTGGTCCGGATGGAGCTCACGCACGAGCCGCAGATCGGCGCCTGAGCGGCGCGGCTACTGGACCGCGAACTCGGTCCAGTACACGTCCGTGATGTGGGTGTGGGTCTCCTTGTTGATCCGCTTCTTGATGTGCTTCTTGAGCATCGCGCGACCCTTCTCGGTCGCGAGCTCCTGGGCGCTCGCCTTCTGCGCCTCGGCGATCACGATGTCGCGGATGATCGGGTCGTCGTGGATCGGGACGGCCTCCTCGCCACCGCCGCCGTGGCCCGCGCCGGCCGGCACCTCGCCCGCCGAGAGCTCCGAGACGTGGAGCGCCACCCCGATCTTGGCGAAGCTCTGCCCACCGCCCAGGTTGACGACGAAGGGCTCCGGCATCTCGTAGATGGGTCCGGGGGTCTTGGCGAGCTCGTCCTCGTCCATCGGCGCCGCGGGCGCCTGCATGAACATGAACCAGTACCCGCCCACGACCAGGAGCAACAGCACGACCGCCCCTGGGATCACGACCATCTTGTTCTTCAGCATCCGTGCCTCCTGATCGCCGGCTATCCGCCGAGCGCTTCCGCCGGGGTCTGCCCGGGCGCGCCCTGAAGGCGCAGTACGAGGATCTCGACGCGGCGGTTCTGGCTGCGCCCGCCGGGCGTCGCGTTGTCACCGATCGGGCGGGTGTCCGCCAGCCCGACCGCCTGCAGGCGAGAGGGGGCGATGCCGTCGCGCGCCATGAACCGCACGACCGCCGACGCGCGCGCCCCGGCGAGCTCCCAGTTCGACGGGAAGGTCGCGGTCGCGATCGGGCTCGCGTCGGTGTGCCCCTCGACCCGGATGGGGTTCGGGAGGTCGATGACCCCGGACGCGACCGGCGCGAGCAGCGTGGCCGCCGACGACTGCAGGTTCGCGGTCCCCGACCCGAACAGGAGGTCGTCGGTGAGCACGCGGATCGCGAGCCCCCGCTCGTTGACGGAGGTCTCGACGTTGCCCGAGAGCCCGGCGTCCTTGATGGTGTCGTCGATCCGCTCCTCGACGCCCCGGAGCTGGCTGGTCTCGATCGCCTGCTCGGGCGTGCCGTCGAGCAGCGTCGGCGCCTGCCCCTGCGCGGGCACCTCGGGCTGCACGACCTGGGGGAAGCCGTCGAGCACGGCCGCCTGCGACGGCGTGGCCTCGCCCTCCAGCACCCCCGAGCCGCCCTCGGCCACGTTCCCCGAGAACGCGCCCTCGAGCGACTGCTTGAGCATCTCGAACTTGGACGTGTTCACGATCGAGATCGAGAACAGCACCATGAACAGCACGTACATGAGCGTCAGCACGTCCGCGTACGTCACGAGCCATCGCTCGTCCGGGTGCTCCTCGTGGTGTTCCTTGCGCTTGCCCATCAGGCCGGTTCGGCGGCGGCGGCACCGGCCGGCGCGGCGGCGCCGGCGCCCTCTGCGCCCTCCTGGGCCCGGAGCTCGGGCGGGAGGAAGCTCCAGAGCTTGTCGGCCAGCACGCGCGGGTTGTCGCCGTTTTGGATCGAGAGGACGCCCTCGATGATGAGCATTCGCTCACCCACCTCGAGCGCCGTCTTCTTCTTGAGGGCGTTGGCGATCGGCATGAAGACGATGTTCGCCGCGAAGACGCCGTAGAAGGTCGCGAGAAACGCCGCCGAGATCGACGGGCCGAGGCTGTCGGGGTCGTCGAGATGCTGCAGGACGCCCACGAGGCTCAGCACGGTCGCGAGGATGCCGATGGTCGGCGCGAACGCGCCACCCTGCTTGAAGATGTCCTGGTTGAAGCGGTGGCGCTCCTCCATCGCGTCGAGCTCGGTCTCGAGCACGTCCTTGACCAGCTCGGGGTCGGTCCCGTCCACCACCAGCCGCACGCCCTTGCCGAGGAAGGGGTCGTCGAGACGCTTGGCGTCCTCCTCGAGGACCAGCAGCCCCTCGCGGCGCGCCTTCTCGCTCAGGCCGACCAGCTCGTTCACGAGCTCGGGGCGACGCTCGGGCCGCTCCTTGATCGCCTGGCCGAGGAACAGCTTGAACATGCCGAGCGCGGGCTTCATCCCGAACGAGGCGATCAGGACGCCCATGGTGCCGCCGACCACCATCAGGAACGCCGGGATGTTGATGATCCCCGCGATCGACCCGCCCTTCATGATCATCCCGACCAGGATGAGGATGGTTGCCAGGAGGATGCCGATCAGGGTGCTCATGGAGAGATGCCTCGGGGGGGCTCGGGGCGGACGGGCGCTCAGGCGCCCGCGGCGTGGACCTGGTCGTCGTGGACGATCGTGATGCTGCGGCGGTAGTCGACGACGGCGTCGACGACCTCGTCGATGTCCTCCGCCACGATGAGGCGGCGCTGGTCGGTGAAGGTGATCACCGTGTCCGGGAGCGCCTCGACCAGTTGGATGAGTTCGGCGTTGACGGTGATCCGGTCGCCGTTGAGCTTGTGAAGGGTGATCACGGGGGTCTCCTCGAGGCACCATCGGGGGTCGCCGGCGAGGGTTCCGTCGGCGTCCCAGCAGTTGGATCGGCAATTGCGAGGGCGACGTGAGGGGGACCGTGGCCCCCCTCACCGCTCGCCCGTCAGCCCCTACCGCTTGAGGTTCACCAGCTCTCCGAGCATCTCGTCGGAGGTCGTGATGGCCCGGCTGTTGGCCTGGAAGCCGCGCTGGGCGATGATCATGTTGGTGAACTCGAGCGCCAGGTCGACGTTGCTCATCTCGAGGACGCCCGGCAGCACGCTGCCCGCGCCGCCGTTGCCCGGGATGTTCATGTTCGGGACGCCGGAGTTGTTGGTCTCGCCCCAGAGGTTGCTGCCGAGCCGCTGCAGGCCGGCCTGGTTCGGGAAGGTGGCGAGCGACATCTGGCCCATCGTCACGGTGTCGCCCGCGGCGACGGCGGCACCGAGGGGTCCGTACGGGCCGGGGACGCCGGCGATGTAGCTCAGCGTGCCGGAGCCGTCGACGCTGACCGCGCTCGGGAAGGCGAGCGGGTTCACCTGCAGGCGTCCGACCTGGATGCCGGCGGTGCCCGGATCGACGTCGCCGAGCACGTACTCGCCGCCCTGGGTGACCAGGAAGCCCTCCGCGTCGAAGGAGAAGTTCCCGGCCCGGGTGTAGCTCTCGGCCGCGCCGGCCGCCTGGACCTTCGTGTTGTCCGCGTTGAAGGTCGCCGCCGAGCTGGAGACGCGGAACATGCCGTCGCCCTGGACCATGATGTCGGTGATCACGCCGGTGGTCTGGGCGGCGCCCTGGGTCATGAGGTTGTCGATCGAGCCGAGCGTCATGCCGAGCCCGATCTGCTTCGCGTTGGTCCCGCCCAGGTTCCCGGACGGCCCCGAGGCACCCGCGAGGTTCTGGTAGAGCGTGTCCTCGAACGTGACGCGCGAGGTCTTGTAGCCGAAGGTGTTCACGTTGGCGATGTTCGAGGCCAGCGTGTCCATCATGGTCTGGTGGTGCCGGAGTCCGGAGATCCCGGAGAACATCGAGCGCATCATGGTTGGTACGTCTCCCTTCCGTGGTGTGTCCCGGCGCGCCTCCTCGGAAGGTCCAGCGCGACGGGTGGTCCCGTTCGTGGGTCGTGCGTGTCCGCCCTAGGTCAGGACGGCGGAGTCGATGTTGGTGAACACGTGGTCGCGCATCGCACCGCGGTCGACCGCGGTGATGACGGTGCGGTTGGTCACCGACACCACCACCGCCACGTCGTCCATGAGCACGAGGCTCTCGCGCGACCCCTTGCCGGCGGCGCGGTCGACCGCCCCCTCCAGGCGTGCCTGGACCTCCGGGGTGACGTCGATCCGCCGCTGCTCGAGCCGCTGCTGCGCGTGGGCGCTCCAGCGAACCTCGCCCCCCGCCCGGGGAACGGGTGCCGCCAGACGCTCCGCGAGGATCCGGTCGAACCCGCCGACGGCCGGGGGGGTGGCCCCGCGCGCGGGGGCCGCCGGTGCGACCTCCGGGCGTGGCTCGACGCGCCGGATCAGGCCGTCGCCGCTCATGGCCCCACGGCCGTCACGTCGCCGAGGGGCACCTCACGCCCGTCGACGACGAGCGTCACGGCGCCGTCACTCACCGTCAGCCGCTCGACGGTGCCGCTCGTGGCACCGTCGGTGCCGGAGAAGGTCACGGTCGTCCCGATGAGCGCCGCCCCCTGTGTCAGGCTCGATGAGAGGCTCAGGGCTTCGATCCCGTCGACGATCCGTTCCTGGTAGTCCAGCCCCGAGAAGCTCGCCATCTGCGAGACGAACTCCGAGTTGCTCTGCGGCTCGAGCGGGTCCTGGTACTGCAGCTCGGCCGCGAGGATCTTCAGGAAGCTGTCCGAGGACAGGAAGTTCTGGTTCGGGTTGACCGGTGTGGTCGGGCTCGGCGGCGCCGTCGGCGACGCGACCGGTGCGATCGATTCGTCCATGAGGTCGCTCCCCTCCTACGCGAGGATGTCGACGCCGGAAGCCGGGTCGAGGTCGGGATTCGTGTCGGCGGCGCCGTCCGCCGCACGGCCGGGACCGAGCTCGTCCGCCCGCGTCCGCGCGGCGTCGCCGCCGTCCGCGTCGCCGGCGCCCGCGAAGGCACCGTCGCCGCCGAGCGCCACGTCCAGGTCCTGCACGCCGAGACCCATGTCCGAGAGCGCCTGGCTCAGCGACGGAAGCGCCTGGGCAAGAAGGCGCGCGGCCTCGGGTCGGTCGGCGATGATCTGCGCCTGGAGCGCGCCCTCGACGGAGGTGACGCGGATGGTCAGGTTGCCGAGCTCCGGCGGCCTGATCTGGACGAACAGCTCTCGCCCGCCGTCGCGAACGGCCATCCTGATGCGGGCACCGAGCTCGGTCCCGAGCAGATGGGCGCTCGCCGCGGCGCCCCGCACCGACGACAGGTCGAGGACGCTCGAGATCACCCCGGGCGCCGACGCCGCGCCGGGCGCGCCCGGCGGCGGCGCGGCGGCGCGCTGCGCCTCCTGGCCACCGTCGGCGGCGGTGTCGCCGGTGGCCGCGGCGATCATCTGCGCACCCGCGCCCGGGTTCGACGCGACGCTCGTCTGCGACGCGGGCGCCGCCTGGGCGGTCGCGCTCGCGGGGATCGCCTCGGCGCCCGGACGTGCGCTCGTCACCGGCGCCGCCTGCGGTCCGGCCGTGGCGGGGCCATCGGCCGTCGGGCCCGGGGCGAGCGCCACGAGGGTCATGGTGACGGTGCCAGCGCCACCACCTCGCGACGCCGCAGGGGCGCCGTCGCCCGTCACGCCACCCGCGGACCGGGCCGGCTGTGACGTTCCCGGCTGGGCGTCCGCCATCGGCGCGGGCACCGGCGTCGCGGGCGCGGGCGCGCTCGTCGTCGCCGGTTGCGCCGCCACGGTGAGCGCGCTCGCGGCCACCGCCGGTGCCGTGAGCGCGGCGACGAGCGCCGGGCTCGCGGGCGCGGCGGCGCCGCCTTGGAGGGATGCGGTCGCACCCTGCTGGGCCGCGGCCGGGACGCCGGCGCCGCCCTGGATCGATGCGATCGCGCCCTGCCCGGCCGCGGCGGGCGCGGTGACGAGCGGCACGAGACCGGCGATCGTGATCTGCGGGAACCCGCCGGCATCGGCGGCGGGAGTGGTCGGCAGCTTCCCTCGATCGGGTCCGGCTGCCTGGAGGGCTGGGGGGGTCACGGCTCCTTCGACGAGGCCGTCGAGCACGGGGAGGAAGGCCCCGTCTCCGACCGCGGTGGCGGGGCCGTCTCGGCCCGCCGTCGACGTGGAGTCCGCGCCCGGCACCGCCGTCGGCGGCGCGAGCTGGAGTGTGGTCATGGCATCTACACCGTCCCGTCGTCGTCGTTTCGCACGGGGGCCGTTCCCCCGGGACCTGTGCGCCGGCTGCGCTGCACGGCGATCTCGTCGAGCGTCGCCGCCTCGATGCGGCGGACCTCGGTGAGATGGCGGCTGCGCTGCGTGCGCTCGAGCTGGGTGAGCGCCTCGCGGTCCTGGCTCGCCTTGACCAGGTCGCCGCGGCGGGCGGCGGCCGCGAGGTCGAGTTGCTCGCAGGCGGCGCGCTCGTGGGCGGCGCGGCGGCGGGCGGCCACCATCGCGTCGTGGCCGTAGCGCAGCCGCCAGAGCTCGTTCGTCTCGGACGTCATGAGGCGCAGACCCGCCTCCTGCGACGCCGCGATCTGCTCGGCGGCGACGGCCGCCTCCTGCTGGTGGGTCAATGCCGAGAGCGCCTGCGCGAACTCGCGCTGCGCCAGCTCCTCACGGCGCCGGCGGTGCTCCAGGACCGGCTGCAGCCGGAAGCGATAGGTGGTGCTCACGGGGGAGGTATCGGCAGGATCCCCCGTTCCTTGACCAACTTCTCGATCGACGCCGGCGCAGCGGCCGGCGTCGCGACCTCAGACCGAGGCGGTCTCCGTACGGGACGCCGCCCGCTGCACGGGCTCCGTCACCAACTCCGACGGGACCAGGCCGCCGATGCGGAGGATGTCGCGCATCGAGAGGATGCCCACGAGGCCGGTGTCGTCGAAGACCAGCACGTGACGGATGTTGTGCCGGAGCATGATCCGCGCCGCCCGCTCGATCGGCCAGTCCGGCCAGGCGGTGATGAGATCCGCCGTCAGGTGCTCGGCGATCGGCTCGGTCTCCGGGTCCGCGCCGTTGCCGACCGCGCGGAGCAGATCGCGCTCGGTGATCACCGCGGGACCGGGAAGGCTCGGGTCGACGACCACCGCCGCGCCCGTGCTGTTGGCCACCATGCGCTCTGCCGCCTGGCGGAGCGTGTGCTCCGGACCGACGATCGCAGTGACGGGGCTCATCGCGTCGCTCACCCGCATGGTGGTGTTCCTCCTTGTGCTGATTGCTGCAAGGAGTCGAGGGTCGCACATTGTGCCATTCGTCGCAAGCCGACGAATGGGGGGTTCTCAGCCCTCCGTCGGACCGCCGACCGGTGTCGGGGCCGTCAGACCGGCGCCCGCCGCCTCGAGCATCGCCGGAATCGTCGCCGCGGGGTCGTAGGCCTCGTCGACGCGCTGGCGGAGGAACCCCTCGATCGCCCCCATGCGGGCCTGCGCCTCGTCGACGCGGGGGTCCGATCCGGGCACGTAGGCGCCGATCGCGATCAGGTCGGCGGCGCGCCGGTGGGCGGCCAGCAACTCGCGCAGGCGGTTGCCGCCGTCGAGGGCCTCCGGGGGGAGCAGCTGCGTCGCGAGCCGCGACACCGACTGCAGGACGTCGATCGCCGGGTAGTGGCCCGCGTGGGCCAGCTCGCGGGTCAGCACGATGTGGCCGTCCAGGATGGAGCGGACCGCGTCCGCCACCGGCTCGTTCATGTCGTCGCCCTCGACCAGGACGGTGTAGAGGCCGGTGATCGTGCCGCGCGGTCCGGCGCCGGCGCGCTCGAGCAGGCGCGGGAGGGTCGCGAACACCGACGGCGTGTAGCCGCGGGTGGTCGGCGGCTCGCCCACCGCGAGGCCGACCTCGCGCTGCGCGGTCGCCAGGCGCGTGACCGAGTCCATCATCAGGAGGACGTCGTTGCCCTGGTCGCGGAAGAACTCCGCGATCGCCGTGGCCGTGAGCGCCGCCTTGATGCGCACGAGCGCCGGCTGGTCCGAGGTGGCGATGACCAGGACGCTCCGCGCCAGCCCCTCGGGACCCAGGTCGCGCTCGATGAACTCGCCGACCTCGCGGCCGCGCTCGCCGACCAGCGCGATCACGTTGACGTCCGCCGCGGTGCCGCGCGCCATCATCCCGAGCAGCGTGCTCTTGCCGACGCCGGAGCCCGCGAAGATCCCGAGGCGCTGGCCGCGCCCACACGGCATGAGCGCGTCGATGGCACGCACGCCGAGCGACAGCGGCCGATCGATCGGCGGGCGCGAGAGGGGATCGGGCGGCGCGGCCTCGACGGCGCGCGGGCGACACCCCGGCGGGGCTGGTCGCCCGTCCATCGGCCGCCCCAGGCCGTCGAGGACCCGTCCGAGGAGGGACTCGCCGACGCCGACCCGCAGTGGCTGCCCCGCCGCGACCACGGTCTGGCCGGGACCGACCCCGGCCGGCTCGCCGAGCGGCATGAGCAGCGTGCGCCCGTCTCGGAACCCCACCACCTCGGCGTCGAGCGCGCGGCCGGTGCGGTGTCCGCGCACCTGGACCTCGCAGCGCTCGCCGATCTGCGCCTGCGGACCCTTGGACTCGATGATCAGACCGATCAGCTGCGTGACGCGGCCGTTCAGGCGATACGGGTCGACCTCGCGGACCCGCCGCCCGGCCTCGGCCAGGTCGGTCGCGCTCACCGGCCGAGCTGGTGCGCCCAGCCCATCGCGACCCGCCGCGCGGGCGCGACCGATGCTCCCACGCGGGCGCGCGTGGCCGCGACCTCCTGCGCGGATGCGCCGATCGACGCGTCGCGGGCGCGGCGGGCGTCGGCGTGCTCGCCGGCGCTCCCGTCGGGGGAGGCCGCCCCGGGGCAGCCTCGGCACCGCGCGCAGTCGTGGTCGGGGTTCGATCCGTGACTCATGTGAGCGCCTCGTCGGGTGGGCCGCAGACCGCCTCGGCGATCCGCGCCAGCTGGGTCTCCAGGGTTGCGTCGACGTCCCCGCCGGACGTCTCGACGACGCAGCCGCCGGGCGTCACCCGCGGCTCGTCGACGATCCGAAGCGAGCTGATGCCGCCCATGCGCTCGGCGATCTCGGGGGCGGCACCCCGGCAGCGTTCGAGGTCGTCGGGGTGCACCCTCACGACCAGCCGCTCGCGCTCGGACGCGCGGCGGATCGCCGCCTGGACGACCTGGACGACGAGCTCGGGGCGGGTCGAGAGCTCGGCGCGGACCACCTTCGCCGCCACCTCGAGGGCGAGCCGTGCGGCGCCGGCCACGACCTCGTCCTCGAGGTTGCGCCGGGCGGCGGCGAGGTCCTCGGCCATCGCGGCGACAGACGCGAGCGCGCCCGCGAGCTCGGCCCGGCCCGCGGCCAGCCCCTCCGCCCTGGCGGCCGCGTGGACCGCGTCCCGCTCGGCCTCCGCCTCGGCGGCGGCACGTGCCTCGGCGGCCGCCGGGTCGGGCAGCCCGGCGAGCGCGTGGCCTGGTCCGCCACTCAGTCGCAGGGGGACCACCGCCGGCCGCTCGTCCATCGTGACCCGGAGCGGCCTACGCGACAAGCTCGTCCTCCGAGCCGCGCGAGATGATGATCGTCCCCGCGTCCTCGAGGCGGCGGATCACCGCGACGACCTTCTGCTGCGCCTCCTCGACCTGCTTGACGCGCACGGGGCCCATGAACTCGAGGTCCTCCTTGATGGTCTCGGCGGCGCGCTGGCTCATGTTGCGGAAGATCTGCTCCTGCACCTGGTCGCTCGACCCCTTGAGCGCCACGCCGAGGTCCTTGGCGTCCACCTCGCGCAGCACCTGTTGGACGCTCCGGTCGTCGAGGAGGACGATGTCCTCGAACAGGAACATGAGGCGCCGCACCTCCTCGGCCAGCTCGGGGTTCTGGTCCTCGAGCGAGTCGAGGATCGTCCGCTCCGTGCCGCGGTCGACCTGGTTGAGGAGATCCACGAGGGCCGTCAGGCCCCCCGCGGACGTGAAGTCCTGGCTCAGCACGCTCGAGAGCTTGCGCTCGAGCACGCGCTCGATCTCGTGGATCACCTCGGGCGCCGTCCGGTCCATGAGCGCGATCCGCATCGCGACCTCGCTCTGGAGCTCCTCGGGAAGGGCGCTGATCACCTCGCCGGCCGTCTCCGACGGCAGGTAGGCCATGATCAGGGCGACGGTCTGGGGATGCTCGTTCGAGATCACGTTGAGGATCTGCGCGGGGTCGGTACGCCGCAGGAACTCGAACGGCGTGACCTGGATCGACGCCGAGAGCCGGTCCATCACCTCGCTCGCCTTCTCGGAGCCGAGCGCCCGGTCGAGCAGCGCCCGCGCCCTGTCGACGCCGCCCTCGGTGATGTACGCCTGGGCGACCGCGGTGTCGTAGAACTCCTGCAGGATCGCGTGGCGCTGCTCGGGGTTCACGTTGCCCACGCCCGCGATCTCGAGCGTCAGCTCGTCGATCTCGTCCTGGCGCATGTGCTTGATCACCTCGGCCGAGGCCTGCTCGCCCAGGCTCACGAGGAGGATCGCCGCCTTCTGCCGGCCGCTCAGCGACACCGCCTACTTCTCCACGAGCCAGCCGCGGAGCAGCTGGGCGACGTCGTCGGGCTGGCGTGTGGCCAGGTCCTCCATCTGCCGCTCGACGTCACTCTTGCTCTTGCCCTCGATCCGGGCGAGCTCGCGCTCGGGCGAGGGCGTGAGCTCCGCGAGCGGGACCGGGCCCTTCTCGAGCAGCTCCGGCAGTGCCCGCTCCAGGGCCGACTGGCGGCGGCGAAGGGCCTTTCGGGCCACCATCACCAGGAAGATCAGGCCGACGGCGAGGGCCAGCGCCTTGGCGCCGTCCCAGATCGTGAAGGGCAGCCCGGCGCCGGGCGGGGTCGCCTCCTCGGCGCCCGCGATGCCGTCCTCGGCGAACGGGACGCTCTGGACGTTGATCTGGTCGCGCCCCTCCTCGAAGCCGACGGCGGCGGTCACGGCCTCCTCGATGGCCGCGGTCTGCTCGGCCGGGATCTCGTCGGAGACCTGCACCGAGATCGACTGGCTGGTGACCGTCCCCGGCGTGGTCGTGATCGACTGGCGCGTGCGATCCACGCCGTTTCGGACCTTGTCGGTCTCCTTGTTGTAGGTCGTCTCGCCGTCGCCGCCGCCGACCGCCGGGAAGGTCGCGCCGGGGGTGTTCGCGGCCGCGCCCGCGGGCGCGCCCGCGCCCCCGCCCTCGCTCTGGAGGTCCTCGGTGCTCTGCTCCTGCTCGAGCGGTGTCGCGTCGTCGCCGAAGGTCTCCTTCTCGGTCTCGATCTGGTTCAGGTTGAGGACCGCGTCGACCTGCGTGACGGCCTTGTTGGGGCCGAAGATGGAGGCCAGCATCGCGTCGAGGCGGGCCTGGGTGCGCCGTTCGTACTCGGACTCGAGCGCCAACCGCGTCTGGGCGCCGCTCGCGGCGCTCGCGCCGTCGCCGCCCGCGCCCTCCAGCAGGTTGCCGTTCTGATCGCTCACCGTGATCTGCCCGACCTTGAGCCCGGGCACCGAGGTCGCGACCAGCTGGGTGATCCCCTTGACCTGCGCGGGATCGAGCGTCGCCCCGGGGCGCATCGTGATCAGCACGCTCGCCGTCGTCGGCTGCTGCTCGTCGGTGAACAGCCGCTCCTCGGGCATCGCCACCTTCACGGTGGCGGACTGCACGGGCTCGAGCTGCGCGATCACCCGCGACAGCTCGCCCTCGGTCGCGCGGATCAGGTTGACCCGCTGCGTGAAGTCGGTCGCGCCCAGGTCGTTGCGATCGAAGATCTCGTAGCCGACGCCGCTGGCGCCGTCGAGCAGGTTCTGTCCCGCCAGCTGCACCCGGGCCTCGTCCGCCTGCTCGGCCGGCACCGCGACGGCGGTTCCGCCGTCCTCCAGCTCGTAGGGGATGCCGAGGTCGGTGAGGCCCGCCGTCACGGCCTGCGTGTCCTCGGGGGTCATGCCGCTCGCGAGGGTGGTGTACGAGGTCTGCCCGGAGAGCCGCCACAGGAGCACCAGGCCGATCGCGAAGATCACGACCGCACCGATGATGAGGCGGCGGCTGGGCGGCGCGAGGCCGTTCCAGAAGCCGAGTGTGCGACTGAGCGGGTTCATCGGACGATCGGCGGCGCGACGAGCGCCACTACACGCTCATCTGGTTGATGGTGGTCCAGGACTGGAGCATCCGGTTCCGGACCTGCACGGCCATCTGCATGGCGAGATCGGCCTCCTCGGCGGCGAGGATCGCCGTCGTGGGGTCGGAGAGCTCCCCGGTGGCCGCCAGCTCGGACATCCTGTCGGAGGTCTCGAGCGTCTCCGACAGGCCGCTGACCGCCCGCGTGATGAGGCCCTCGAAGCCGGTGACGTCGGCGGTGGCACCGGCGCCCTGGTCCCGCGCCGAGGGCATCGTCGGCATGGCCGGGAGCGCGCCCAGCCCCGGGGCGCCGGCGGCGGCCCCCGCGATTCCGGCGACGGTGCTCATCCGAGGAGCCTGAGGGCGCCGCGGGCCATCGACTTGGTCGCCTCGAACGCCGTCACGTTCGCCTGGTACGAGCGCGAGGCGGCCACCATGTCGACCATCTCGGTGACCGGATCGACGTTCGGCTTGGTCACGTAGCCGTCCTGGTCGGCGAGCGGATGTCCGGGCTCGTACTCACGGCGGAGCGCCGACTGGTCCTCGACGATCCCGGTCACCTGCACGCCGTGGTTCTCCCCCTCGCCCGCGGCGGGGGTCACCCCCTCGGGCGACGCGAGCCGGAACTCCGGGCCGGATGGCGCCTCCGCGAGCGACACCATGCGGCGGCGATACGCCTCCCCCACGCCGATCGTCGAGTCGGCGTTGGCGAGGTTGCCCGCGACCACGTCCATGCGCAGGCGCTGCGCGGCCATGCCGGTCGCGCTGATCCCGAGTGTCGGGTACATGCCCATTCGATCTCCTCCTTCCCGAGGGTCGGTCAGGTCGAGCTCATCGCGGAGCGCATCGTTGCGAGGCGCTTGCGAAGCAATCCGGTGACGGTGTCGTAGGCGAGCTGGTTGGCGGCCAACTCCGCCATCTCCTGGTCGGGGTCGACGTTGGCGCCGTCGACGCGCAGGACCACGCCGGGTGAGCCCTGAAGCGAGGTGAGCGGCTCGTCGAGCGGCGAGCCGCCGCGCATCGAGGCGTCGATGCCGGACGACCCCCCGTCGGCCGATCCGGTCATCGAGCGGTCCTCGCGGACCGCGTCGGCGAGCGCGCCCTCGAAGGACACGTCCATTCGGCGATAGCCGGGGGTGTCCGCGTTGGCCAGGTTGCTCGAGAGCACGCGCTGGCGCGCGGACCCGCCGATCATCGCGATCGACAGGACGTCGCTGGTGCGGTCGCCGAAGGGACTCACGCCATGTCCTGCGTGACCGCCTCGACCAGCGGCGCGACCTCGTCCATCAACGCCACGACGCGCGAGAGATCGAGTCCGAGTGCCATGAGGGCGGCGGGGTCCACGGCATCGATGAGGCCGTCGGCCCCCAGACCGTTGCCGAGCAAGACGCACATGGCGTCCGCCACGTGCACGCAGGCGGCCAGCTGGGGGCGAACCTGCGCCGCGGCCGGGTCGTGGTGGCATCGGATCGCGTCCTCGAGTTGCGGCGGGAAGCCCCAACCGGTCGCGATCATCGCCCCGAGTTCGGCGTGGTCGACGCCGAGCACGTCGCGCTCGACCTCTTGGAAGGGCCTGTCCTGCTCGGAGCGTCTCGCGGCTCACCGTCGCGAAGGCCTCCTCCAGCCGGCTCGACAGGATGACCTTGCCGATGTCGACCAACAGGCCGGCGATGAAGGCCTCCTCGACCGGCGCGAGTCGAATCTCCACCGCGATGCGGCGGGACGTGAACGCGACCGACAGGGAGTGCTTCCAGAGCTCGCCCCGCGCCATCCCGTACCCCGCGAGCTCGCGGTCGAGCAGGCGCGCCGTGTGGCTCGAGATCGCAAGGCTCTTGATGGCCGAGAAGCCGAGGAGCACGATCGCCTCGGTCACCGTCGTCACCTGGCGCGCGTTCCCGTAGAAGGCGGAGTTGGCGAGCTTGAGGATGTTCGCCGTGAGCGCCTGGTCGCGAAGGATCACCTGCGAGAGCTGACCGACCGTCATGTCCCGGTCGTCGCAGGCCATGATCACCTCCGAGATGCTCGTCGGAAGCGCGGGAAGCTCCTCGATCGACGCGACGACCTCTTCTGCGGTCATTCTTGTGGGTGGTGACACGACGGACTCCGGGTCGGCGTTGCGGTCAGCGGGGGAGCGAGGCCGGGACCGTGCGGCCCGCGACGGCCCCGGTCCACGCGTCGGTCAGCGCGGCAAGGTCGTCGATCACCTCGTCGAGGGTCGCGACGTCGAGCTCGGGCTCCCCGAGGCGCCGCAGGACGTACTCGTAGATGGCGGCGAGGTGGTCGCTGATCAGGCCGGCGCTCGGATCGAGGCTCGCGTCGAGCTCGCGCACGATGGCGCGGACGCGCTCGACGAGCGGCTCGGCGGCCGCGCGGTCGCCCCGCTCGATGGCCGCGCGGGCCTCGCGCGCGAACTTGACGGCGCCCTCGAAGAGCATCACGACGAGCTCTTCGGACGAGGCGGACAGGACCTGCTCTGAGGATGGATCGCTGCGCATCGTTCCCTCGAATCCGGGGGGTGTACGTCGCGGGGATCCATCCCGTCCTGCGTGCGAGCGTCCGGCCCGCGTGACTCTTGTCGACTGCCGGCGCCGGCACTTGAGCGGCCGTGGCACCGGACGTCGGCCGATCGCCCGACTCAGCCGGAGCGGTCGACCAATCTGGAGGGCGCGCGTCCGGGCCGGTACCCGCCGAGGGCGCCCCGCCCCCGTGAGAGCCCCGCCAGCTCCTCGGACAGCTCCCCGCGACGCCGGTACGCGGCCGCGAGGAGTTCCTTGTCCGCGGCGAGGAGTTCCGCCGCCAGCCCACGCGCCGACGCGGGCGTGGTACCCGCGACGCCGCCGACCGCGAGCAGCCGCTCGTTGGCCTCGCGTCGCTCGGCGCCCAGCCGCTCCAGCGCCTCGACGTCCCCCTCGGCGAGGGCCTCGGCCTGCGCCTTTTGCAGCTCTCGTATGCGGATCAGCTCATCCACTGAGATCGACCCCGATCGGCCGGCGCGCGATCTGCGCCGACGCGGTGGCGCCGTCCTCGCTCGAGGCGATCCGGGCCCATGCGTCGCGCAGCCCCGACATCGGGTCGATGGCCTCGCGCACGGCGGAGGGGTCACGCTCGACGCGGGCCGCCGTCAGCCGTCGGCCGACGTAGTCGTAGATGGAGTCGAGCCGGGTGGCGATCTCGCCCTGGCGCATGTCGAGCGACGCGCGAAGCTCGGTCAGGATCCGCTGAGCCCGCGAGAGCGGCTCGGCCGCGGCCGCGACGTCCTGGCGCTCCAGCGCCTGGACGGCCTGGGCGGCGAAGCGCATGAACCCGTCGTAGAGCATGACCACGAGCTGTCCCCGGCTGGCGGTGAGGACGCTCTGGGTCGTGAACTTGCTCACCTCACGCAACTCGTCGCCTCCCGTGGGGGATCGTTCGTCCGGCGCGCCGCTCGCGCCGTCGGTCGGTGCCGGGCGGGCGGGCACTGCACCCGCATGCCCTCACTTCGACCGCAGCCGCGCGGACTTGAGCAACCCGCCGGCGACCGCGTCAGGCCTGGGTCAGCCCGAGGCCGCTGAGCCCTTGCAGCAGGCTGGTCTGTTGCGCCTGGAGACCGGCGATCGCGAGCTCGGAGGCCGCGAACTGGCGTCGGAGCCGGTCCTCCTTGTCCGCCAGGCGCTCCTCCATCGCCGCGATCCGCTCGTCGAACCGGCGGATGCGGGTGGTGAAGCCGTCGAGACGGGTGTCGATCACCGAGCTCACGAACTGACCGCTCGCGTCATCGACCATGCGCGCCAGCCCGTCGACCGCCGCGAAGACGGCCTCGACCCCGGACGGGTCGTCCGCGAGCGCGGCCTGGAAGGCGTTCGGGTCGAGCGTGAGCGTGCCCTCCTTGGAGGACGTGATTCCGATCTGGGCGAGCGAGTCGTACCGCTCGCCTGCCAGGCTGGCGACGCTCGCCCCGACCGTCTCGCGAAGCCGCGACACGAAGCCGGAGAAGACCTGGTCGCCCTGGAGCAGCCCGGCGACCTGGGTGGTGTCGTCGTAGCGGGTCGCGTCGCGGAGCGTCCCGGCGAGCGTGTTGTACGCGGCGACGAACTCCTCCGCCCGCGCCTCGATCGCCGTCGTGTCGAGGCCGACGGTGAGCGTCGTCGAGCCGACGCCGGTCAGCGTCAGGTCGAGGCCGCCGATCGCGTCGGAGATGACGTTGCCGCTGCCGGTCACGGCGACCCCGTTGACCGTCGCCTGGGCGTCCTGTGCGGTCTGGGTGGCCGTCATCCCGAGGGAGGCCGCCGCGGAACCGCCGACGGTGATCTGCCCCGCCGTCCCGCTCTCGGCTGAGATCAGGACCAGGCGGTCGGACACGACGCTCGCCGACACTGCGGCGTCGTCGTCGGCGTTGATCCGGTCGGCGAACGCCTGGAGGTCGTCGCCGGCCTCGAACGTGTAGCTGCGCGTCTCGCCGGCGACGGTGAGGTCGAGCTGGTCGCCCCCCGCCAGGCCCGGGGCGGCCGTCGACTGCATCGTGTGCGCCTGCGCGAGCGCGGCGACGGTCACGTTGTACGAGCCCTTGGCCGCCTCGTTGCCGGCGCTGGCGGTGAGGATGGAGTCGTCCGCGCTGACCGCGGTCTTCGCGTCGAATGCGCCGGGCTCGAAGAGGTTCGTCGCCTTCTCGCGGAACGCCGTGAGGAAGCTGTTGATCTGCTTGACCAGCGCTTCCTCGGACTGCGTGTCGCGGCGTCGCTGCTCGATCAGGTTGATCGGCTGGCGCTCGGCGAGGATCAGCGCGTCGACGATCGAGGATGTGTCGATGCCCGACGCGAGGCCGCTCAGGCGAAGCGGTGCGATGTTGGAGCTCACGTCCGGGTTCCTCCGTCAGCGTCCGGGGTCGACAGGGTGAGCATCGGCGGACGAGGGGTTCCGCTTGAACCCGCCGAACCGATGCCGGCCGCTACTCGAGCGCCTCGGCCAAGAGCAGGAACGAGTCGCGCAGCTCGCTCATCACCGTGGAGTGGGGGTAGACCTCGAGGCCCCGAGAGAGCACCTCGCGGGCCTCCTGGAACCGGCCCGCGGCGGCGAGCAGGCGGACGAGGTCGACGTAGCGGATCTGGTTCTCGGTGTCGGCGTCGAGCGCGGCCCGGAAGAACTCCTCGGCGTCCTCGGGAAGGTCCTGATCGATGCACAGGTGTCCGAGCTTGGCGAGCGCACCGGCGCTCGCCGCACCGGCCTCGACGGCGGTGATCAGGCGGGCGGCGGCGGGGCCGGGAAAGCCCGCGTCGAAGAGCACCGTGCCAAGGGTCTCATGGGCCTCGCCGGGTGCCGGGCTGAGCGCGTGCACGACGCGCTCGGCGGCGTTGAACTCGTCCAGGCGCCCGAGGCGCAGGAGCTGGTCCGCGAGCCCGAGCGCGGCCGTCGTCGCGTCGCCGGCGTCGAGTCGCGCGGGCAGGGGCGGCGGGGCGTCGTCGCCCCTGACGGCGCCGAGCACCGACGCCAAGACGAAGGAGGTCAGGCCGTCGTCGACGTCGGCGAGCGCGACGATCGCCCGCTCGGCGGCATCACGGTCGCCCTCGATGAGCGCGCACAGGTAGCGGCGCTCGTCGGCGACGCCGGCGAGGTCGCTGGTCGCGGGCACGGCGTCGAGCTGCGCGGTCGCGTCGTCGAGCCGTCCGAGCATGAGAAGGGCGTTGGCGCGCGCGATTTGGGCGCCGTGGTCGTCCGGGGCCGCGGCCAGCGCCTCGTCGATCAACTCGAGGGCGTGCTGCGGATGGTCCGCGCGGGCGAACTCCTCGGCGACCACCCGAAGGCTGTCGGCGCGCTGGCGCGCGGGCAACAGGCCGACCACGAAGTCGCGGACGACCTCGGGCGGATCCGTGGTCAGGCACAGCCGCACGAGCGCCGCCTGGGCGTCGGGGAAGCACCCGCCCGCGCTGACGACCGCCTTGCGGAAGGCGCGGACCGCCTCGCCGAGGTCGCCGACGCGCTCCATCAGGACGCCCAGGCCGAACCACGAGTGGAACGAGCCCATCCCGATCCGCGCCATGTAGCGGTCGCCGTCGTGGTCGCCGATCGCCAGCGCCCGCTCGAGCGCCAGGATCGCGGCGCGGTACTCCTGGCGGTCCGAGTGGATCTGGGCCTCGAGGAAGTAGAGGTCGCTGAAGTCGGCGAAGGCGGTCTCCGCGTCCGCGATCACCTCGAGCGCCTCGTCGTGCTTGCCGAGCTGGCGCAGCGACGCCGCGAGCGCCCGCAGGAGCACCGGCGTCCAGTTGCGCCGCAGGTCCGGCAGGCTCGAGAAGGACTGCTGGAAGAAGTAGACCGCTCGGGTGTGATCGTCGATGCGCTGGTACTCGATGCCGGCGTTGAAGAGCGCGAACGCGTCCTTGGGCCGCTCGAGCGCCTCCTGCAGCGCGATCGCCCGGTTGCGCTCGGTCTTGGCGCGATCGCGGACCGCGTTGGCGAGGTACCCGTAGTGGAGGATCTCGGGGCTTCCGACGAACCTCGTGCGCTCGCCGAGCTCGCCCTCGATCTTCGAGCTGATCTGCTCGTGGAGGGCGCCGTCGAAACGGTGGTGCGGACGGTTGCGAAAGAGGCGGAGCGCCCCGTGCACGACCGCCTCGACGCCGGCCTTCTCACCCACGTAGCTGACCTCACGCAGGTAGAACCCCTCGAGGTCCTCGGCGTCGGCGACCAGCGTGCGCAGGTGCTCGGCGCCCATGACCTCCTCGTCGGCGTCCAGCACGAGGATCCAGTCACCGTCCGCCGCGTCGAGCGCGACGTTGCGCGGTGCGGCGAAGTCGCCGGCCCACTCCTCGTGGAGCACGCGTGCGCCGTGTCGCTCGGCGATCGCCACCGTGCCGTCGATCGAGCCGGTGTCGACCACCACGATCTCGTCGACCATGCCGTCGACGCTCCGCAGGCAGCGACCGAGGTTGTCCTCCTCGTCGCGGACGATCATGCAGAGCGAGATCCGTGGCTCGGGCCGGGAGAGGCCACTCACGATCTTGAGACCCATCGACCCTCCAGTCGACCGATGCCGGGGCGCCCCCCCTATCGGCCGACGCCGACGATGCTTGAGGTCTTCGTGCCGGACCGGGCGCGATCGGCCAGGGCGACCATGCGGGCCGTGGCGACCTCGACCGAGCGTGCCCAGCGTGTGCTCGGCGCGGACCGCCGCCGCGGTGCGCGCGGTGCGCGCGCGGGCATCCGCGGGATCGGCCGCGTGTGCGCGCATCGCCTCGGCGAGCGCGGGCACGTCGATCTCCGAGAGCGCGGGAGCGCCGGCCAGTCGCATGCCCTCGGCCTCGGGTGCCGCATCCAGCGGGCGGGCCGGGACGTGGTGCGCGCGCTCCTTGGTGGCCACGTCCGCCGTGGCGCCCCGGTCCGGGACGATCACCGGGAGACCGCACGCCATGGCCTCGAGGACGGTCAGACCGAACCCCTCCGCCCGGGCCGGGTGGACGAGGCAGTCGCAGGCGGCGTAGAGGGCGGGGACGTCCGCGCCCCCGAGGGCGCCCGTGAGGTGGACGACACGCGGGCCGCGTGGATCCCGCGCCATCCGCTCGACGCGTTCCCGCTCGGGCTCACCGCCATAGGGACCACCGGGGCCGTAGCTCTTGATCACCAGCGTGACGTCGTCCGCACGCGTGAACGCGCTCGCGTACGCGTCGAGCAGGAGGTCCACGCCCTTGCGCCAGATCAGGCCGCCCACGAACAGGAACCGGAACCCGGGCGCGGCGTCGCCGAGCGCGAGCGGGGCCACGCCGGGGCGAAAGCGCGCCGGATCGACCCCGAGCGGCACGACGGCGACCCGCTCGGGGTCGAGCCCCGAGGCGACCGCCCCGTCGCGGACGTGCGCCGAGTAGCACCAGACCTCGTCCAGGTCGCGGGCCGCGGCGACCCACGGCTCGGGCAGGGCGCCGTACTCCCACGGAAGGTAGGCGGCGACCGCCCCGTCGCGGGCGCGGTGCATGCGGGGCGGGTAGCCGTGGCGCAGGGTGACGGCGGGGCCGGGGACCACGCCCTCGAGCGCGGGCATGAGCGCCCGTCCGACCGGGTCGCCCGGCCCGGGCCGGACCGTCTCGTCGGTCATGAGGCCGAGGTCGACGCGCGGCGAGTCCATGAGCCCCGTCGCGAGCTCCCGGTTGACCAGGGCGAGCGAGCCCAGCCCGAACAGGGGCCCCGACAGCACGACCGGGATCCGTCCCGGGGTGGGCGGCGGGCGGCGGCGCGGTGTCGCGTCGGCCAGGGTGGCGAGGGCGTCACGGGCGACCTTGTGGTGGTCGTAGCGGGCGACGCGCGCACGCGCGGCGGCGCCGCGACGGGCGGCCTCGACGGGGTCGTCGTGCACGGCACGAAGCGCGGCCGCCAGCGCGTCGACGTCGGGTTCGGCCCAGTGGTGGCCCGCGTAGGCCGGTGACTCGGCGGCGGCCGCGGGGTCGACCGGGACCACCCGCGCGGGGATCGGCCATCCGACGCGTTCGTCCAGGTAGTCGACGGGCCCCGACCACGCGGTCGCGATGGCCGGGCGGCCCATGGCCATCGCCTCGACCGCCGGACGCCCCCACCCCTCGCCCCGGCTCGGGAGCACGAGCGCGTGGCAGGCCGCGTACAGGCCCGCCATCTCGCGCTCGCCGAGGGTGTCGGCCAGGAGCACCAGGTCCGGGATCCGGGCCGGATCGTGTCCCAGCCCGACCAGGTGCTCGGCCGCCTGGGCCGAGACCTCCTCCAGGGTGCGCGCCCGCCCGCCGGGGGTGGCCTTGATCACGAGCGTCACGTCGTCGTCGGCCGAGAACGCCCGGCACCAGGCGTCGAGCAACACGTCCCAGCCCTTTCTGCGGGACCACTCGAACACCGCCAGGACGACCGTGCCGTGCACGTCGGCCATCGGACGGGGCGGGGTGTCGGGATCCAGGCGTGCCAGCTCGATCGGCGAGGGGACCACGGCGACCCGCTCGGGATCGACGCCGGCGTCGATCAGGGCGTCGCGGTTGTGGGTCGAGGGCACCCACAGGAGATCCATCTGCCCGAGGCGGGCCATCCACGCGGGCGGCGGCGCCGCCGTCTCGAACATCGTGCGCCCCACCCGCACACGCCCCGGCGCGTACGGGTCGAACCCGCTGGCCGCGCCGTGCTGGACCGACGCGTCGATCCGGTCCAGGTGCGTCGTCGCCAGATCCGCCAGGCGCTCGATCTCGGCGCGACCGAGGACCATCCCGCCGGCCGGCGCCGACAACCCGAACGACACGCCGGCGCCCGCCCCGACGAGCCCACGCACGAGCGCCCGCCCCTCGGTGGCGTAGCCCGACGCGTCGAGCAGCGGCCCCGCCCACCGGATGCCCGGGCCGGCGCCGCTCATCGTGTCAGCGCCGCGATGCGGCGCGCCGCGATCGTCGCGGTCCGGTCCCAGGTGTGGTCCGTGCGCACGGCGGCCGCGGCCGCCGCGCCCGTGACGCGCCCCGCCTCGGGCCGGGCGACGCGTCGGCGCATCTCGGCGGCGAGCGCGTCCACGTCGACCTCGACCATCTCGGCGGGACCGGCGGCGGCACCGGCGGGGTTCCGCTCGGGGCGCACCCGGCGCGAGGGGACGAGATAGCCCGTCCCGGGGTCGACGAAGTCGCGCGCGGCGCCGGCGTCGGGGACGACCACCGGGAGGCCGCTCGCCATCGCCTCGGCGATCGGAAGGCCGTACCCCTCGCCGCGATAGGGCTGCACCAGGCAGTCGCAGGCCGCGTAGAGCCCGGGGACCTGGTCGTCGCCGACCTCGCCCTCGAGGTGCGCGATCCGCGCCGCGGTCGGGTCGGCCATGAGCTCCTCGAGGCGCTCCCTCCCCGGCTCGCTCGAGTACGGGCCGCCGCGCCCGTAGCTCTTGATCACCAGCGTGACGTCGTCCGCACGCGTGAACGCGCTCGCGTACGCGTCGAGCAGGAGGTCCACGCCCTTGCGCCAGATCAGGCCGCCCACGAACAGGAACCGGAACCCGGGCGCGGCGTCGCCGAGCGCGAGCGGGGCCACGCCGGGGCGAAAGCGCGCCGGATCGACCCCGAGCGGCACGACGGCGACCCGCTCGGGGTCCATCCCGCTCTCGACGAAGCCGTCCCTGACCCATCGCGAGTAGCACCACACCTCGTCCACCGAGTGGTCGAGGGCGTCGACCCAGCTCCGCGGCGGCGACCAGAACTCCCAGGGGAGGATCGTCACGAGCCGCCCCTGGGCCGGGCGTGAGAACGACGGCGGCCAGCCGTGTCGGATGGTCAGCGCCGGCGGGGGCGCCTCGCGGGCGACGAGGTCGACGACGTCCCCGGCGGCGGGGGCCGCGGCTCGCGCGCGGCGCCCGGGACGCGTGTCGACCAGCCCGAGGTCGATGTCGGCGCGGGCCGCAAGCGCCCGGGCGAGCCCGCGGTTGACGGCGCCCATGGAGTCGGGTGCCACGACGGGCCCCGACAGCACGACCGGGATCCGTCCCGGGGTGGGCGGCGGGCGGCGGCGCGGTGTCGCGTCGGCCAGGGTGGCGAGGGCGTCACGGGCGACCTTGTGGTGGTCGTAGCGGGCGACGCGCGCACGCGCGGCGGCGCCGCGGCGGGCGGCCTCGACGGGGTCGTCGTGCACGGCACGAAGCGCGGCCGCCAGCGCGTCGACGTCGGGTTCGGCCCAGTGGTGGCCCGCGTAGGCCGGTGACTCGGCGGCGGCCGCGGGGTCGACCGGGACCACCCGCGCGGGGATCGGCCATCCGACGCGTTCGTCCAGGTAGTCGACGGGCCCCGACCACGCGGTCGCGATGGCCGGGCGGGCCATGGCCATCGCCTCGACCGCCGGACGCCCCCACCCCTCGCCGCGGCTCGGGAGCACGAGCGCGTGGCAGGCCGCGTACAGGCCCGCCATCTCGCGCTCGCCGAGGGCGTCGGCCAGGAGCACCAGGTCCGGGATCCGGGCCGGATCGTGTCCCAGCCCGACCAGGTGCTCGGCCGCCTGGGCCGAGACCTCCTCCAGGGTGCGCGCCCGCCCGCCGGGGGTGGCCTTGATCACGAGCGTCACGTCGTCGTCGGCCGAGAACGCCCGGCACCAGGCGTCGAGCAACACGTCCCAGCCCTTTCTGCGGGACCACTCGAACACCGCCAGGACGACCGTGCCGTGCACGTCGGCCATCGGACGGGGCGGGGTGTCGGGATCCAGGCGTGCCAGCTCGATCGGCGAGGGGACCACGGCGACGCGCTCGGGATCGACGCCGGCATCGATCAGGGCGTCGCGGTTGTGGGTCGAGGGCACCCACAGGAGATCCATCTGCCCGAGGCGGGCCATCCACGCGGGCGGCGGCGCCGCCGTCTCGAACATCGTGCGCCCCACCCGCACACGCCCCGGCGCGTACGGGTCGAACCCGCTGGCCGCGCCGTGCTGGACCGACGCGTCGATCCGGTCCAGGTGCGTCGTCGCCAGATCCGCCAGGCGCTCGATCTCGGCGCGCGTGGCGCCGCCCGCACCGCCCTCGGCGGTCGCGTCGAGGCCGAGCGCCGCGCCGGCACCCGGAAGCGCGCGCAGGAACAGCCGGGCCTCCGCGTCCTCCGGCGCGTCGCCGGCGACGGGCCCTCGCCAGAGGATGCCGGTCGTGGCGGTGATCGTGTCGGTCGACACGCGGTGACCATCGGCCCCGCGGACGCCGCGTTGAGCGACCACGACCCACGCCCGCCCGAAACGATGCGAGGCCCGCCTGACGGCGGGCCTCGCGACCTGCTGTGGCGCCGGGCCTGGCCCGGCGTGCCGAGGGTCTCCTAGCCGAGGAGCTGGAGGACCGACTGCGGCATGGCGTTCGCCTGCGCCAGCATGGCGGTGCCCGCCTGCTGGAGGATCTGGAGACGCGTGAAGTCCGTCATCTCCTTGGCCATGTCGGTGTTCCGGATCCGGGACTCCGCAGCGGCCAGGTTCTCGCGCGAGAGCGCGAGGTTGTCGATCGTCTTCTCGAGCCGGTTCTGCAGGGCACCGAGATCGGCGCGCTGCGTGGTCACCGTCGAAATCGCGGCATCGATCGACGCGATCGCGGCGACCGCCCCGGCCTGCGTGGAGACGTCGACACCGCTGACGCCCAGGTCACCCGACGCCACGGTGGCGATGGTGAAGTTGATGGCCTCGCCGTTCGGGCCGACGGACAGGGTGATGCCCGTGCTCGCGACGCTGCCACCACCGAGGATGGCGACCTGGTTGAAGGTCATGTTCTGACCGACGCTGTCGATCTCCGAGAGGAGCTGGGTGACCTCGGCCTGCAGGTTCGCCCGGTCGGAGTCGGTGTACGTGCCGTTCGAGGCCTGGAGCGACAGCTCACGGAGCCGCTGGAGGCTCTCACCGACGCTGTTCAGGCCACCGTCAGCGGTCTGGACGAGCGAGACACCGTCCTGCGCGTTGCGCGACGCGACCTCGTACCCCTTGATCTGCGATCGCATGATCTCGGAGACCGCGAGTCCGGCGGCGTCGTCGGCGCCCCGGTTGATGCGGAACCCCGATGAGAGGCGCTCGATCGACTTCCCGAGCGAGTGGGTGTTCATGTCCAGAACGCGGTTCGCGTTCATGGCCTGCGTGTTGGTGTTGATCCTCATGTGATTCCTCCGTGAATCCGAATTCGTCAGAAACCGCCAACCGGTGTCCGCATCCGTGCGAACACACGTGGTGCGAGGCGGTGAGGCACCCGCATCCGAGGTGGAGATCGGCAGACCCGCGGGGCGACTTGAGCCCTCGGGTGCACGGGCCGGCCGAGACCGGCGCTCAGTCGGCGAAGACCGCCGCCACCTGGGCCATCTCCCGCACCGACAGCGGCTCCCATCCCGCGGCGAAGCCCGACGTCGGAACCCCGTACTCACGCTCCCAGAGGAAGTCGATCACGGTCGCGGCGTCGGCGGCGCGGGTGGCGATCGGGCCGCCCTGGCGCTCCAGGGCGACGGCCGCGAGCCGAACCCGCCTGGCGGCGTCGTAGCGCTCGGCCTTGCTACGAGCGACCCAGAGGCCGGACACGGCGGCCACCAGGCGCCGCCGCTCGTGGCGATCGCGCGATGCGACCGGAGCCACGTCGTGCCGGACGAACCAGGCGACCGCCCGCTCGGGCGTGTCGGGCGCACGGGTGAGCATCCCCATACCGGGTGCATCGGCAGTCGGCGCACCCGTCCGAACCCCGCCGCCCGCGGCGGAGGTCAGTGCTGCGGCGCGTCGGTGGCGCGGAGGCTCGCGCGCGCCTGCTCGACCTCTGCCTGGGCGCGCTCGAGAAGATCGCGCGCGCGCTGCTCCTCGGCGCGGACCGAATGGGCCCGCTCGACGCCGGCGCGCAGCTCGTCGTCCGCCCGCCGCTCGGCGTCGAGCGCACGTTGGAGCGCCCGCTCGGCGTCCGTGGTCGCACGCCGGGCCGCCTCGAGCGCGCGTTCCGCCACGGCCGCCGCGGCCTCGATCTGCTCGAGCTCGACCCGCGTCGCCCGGAGCCGATCCATCGCGGTGTCGCGCGCCCGCTCGGCCCCCTCGAGCGCGCGCTCGGCGGTGTCGCGCGCGGCCGCCCGTCGCTCCCGATCCACGCGCGCGGCCTCGAGCGCCGGGTCGGCGCGGCGCCGGCGCGGTTCCCCGGGGCCCGCGGCGACACCCTCGATGCCGAAGCCCTGGGCGGGGACCTCTCCGGTCAGACGCCCCTCGGCGAGCAGAGGACGGGCCTCCTCGAGCAACGACGCGCTGTGCAGCGTGCGCCTGATGCGCTCGACCATGATCACGGACGCCGGGCGCCCCGACTCCTCGAGCAGACCCCGCCCGAGGTCGGCCAGCTCGTGCACCGCGTCGCGGTGCGCCTGCGCCGAGCGGTTGAGGTCGTCGCCGGTCTCGCCCGCGAGGAGGCGCCCCTGCGCGGAGCGGAGCCCCTCCGCGGCCTGGAGCAGCGCTCCGATCGCCCCCGGCTCGCGACGCGCCAGGCCGTTGACGGCCCACAGCGCGGGGCTCGGCCGGCGGAGGGTCCGCACGCGTTCCGCGCCCGCCGTGTCAC
Organism: Miltoncostaeaceae bacterium; assembly: GCA_963698665.1. Lineage (GTDB taxonomy): Bacteria > Actinomycetota > Thermoleophilia > Miltoncostaeales > Miltoncostaeaceae > CALNYH01. The sequence goes on from CAVORO010000001.1 coordinate 434,086, forward strand.
CCGCGCCGCGGAGGCGTTTGGCGAGCGCGTCGCGCGCCGCGATGAAGCGCTCCGGCGCGACCGCGTACAGCGCCGCGATCTCGGCGTCGGTCCCGATCTCGGTGGGCCCGCCGGCCGCCGGCCGGCGAGTCCTCCCTCCGCCCGCGTCGCTCACTCGGATGTGCCGGGACGCTCCTCGTCCGGGTCGGGTGTGAGCTCGAGGGCGGCGTCCACGGCCCGCTTGCTGGTCTCGGCCGCCGCCAGGTTCTGCGCCTGGATCTCGCGGAACACCTCCGTGCGGAACACGGGGACGTCCCGAGGGGCCTGGATGCCCAACCGGACCTTCTCACCCAGAACCGAGAGCACCGACACCTCGATCGAGTCGCCGATCATGATGCTCTGGTTCGCCTTACGCGTCAGTACCAGCACGACTGGAGGCCTCCTTGCGCGAACGCGTGTGGCCGCGGCGACACCTGCCGCGCCAGGCGGTAGTATGTCGGTTTGGTCTACCCGCTGCCATGAACCACCGGGGAGGTTCCATGCTGTACGGACGTCGGCTCGACCAATCACTGAGCCACGTGGACGGGTCCCGGTACGCGCTGGTCCACGCGGTGGCCAAGCGCGCTCGGCAGATCACGCTCTGGCTGACCGCCGATCCCGCCGAGCTGCGCGCCGAGTCGGCGCCGCCGCCGGCACCCGGCGAGCTGGTGACGCGCGATCCGGTCGCGCTCGCCGAGGCCGAGATCCTGGACGGCGAGGTGCGTGTCCGCTGGGATCCGGAGGGTCTCGGTGACGACGGGGTCGTCGGGCTCGCGGAGGTGGTCGAGGCCGACCCGCTGCTGCTCGAAACGCTCGAGGAGGACGAGGCCGAGGGCGGCGCCGCCGGCGAGGAGCTCACGCCGGCCTTGGCGCAGGTGCTCGAGGGCGCCGACGACGCCGAGGCCGAGGAGACGCCCGTGGCGAGCGTCGCGGCGGTCGCCGACGCCGACGCGGACGGCGAGCTCGAGTCAGGCGACATCGAGGTCGTGTCGCTCGACGACGACTCGGACGCCGACGACGAGGACGACGAGGACTGACCGCGCGGCCGGCTCCGGGATCGCCCGGAGCCGGCCGTCGATCGTCAGGCCGAGGTGGGCTGCGGCCGGCGCCTGTGCCTCGTGCTGAGCGCCCTCGTCCTCCGCGACCGCCGGGACCGCGCCGCCGGTCAGCGCCCGCCGGCCGTCGGGGCCCTCACCGGAGATGAACTGCTCGACGAGCTCGTGGGCGACGTCGTCGGGGTGCTGCACCGGGGGGCTCTTCATGAAGTAGGACGCCGGTCCCTCGAGCGTGCCGACGACGCCGCGATCGAGCGCCAGCTTCGCGCAGCGGACCGCGTCGATCACGATGCCCGCGGAGTTGGGCGAGTCCCAGACCTCGAGCTTGAGCTCCATCGAGAGGGGGACGTCCCCGAACCCGGCACCCTCGAGGCGGATGTGGGCCCACTTGCGGTCCTCCAGCCACGGCACGTGGTCGGACGGGCCGATGTGGATGTCGTCCTTGTCGATCTCCTCGCCCATGACGGACGTCACGGCGTTGGTCTTCGAGATCTTCTTCGAGACGAGCCGCTCGCGCTCCAGCATGTTGAGGAAGTCCGTGTTGCCGCCGAAGTTGAGCTGGCTGGTGTGCGCCATCCGCACCCCGCGGTCGTGCATGAGCCGCGCGAGCTGGCGATGCACGATCGTCGCGCCGACCTGGCTCTTGATGTCATCGCCCACGATCGGGAGGCCGCGCTCGGCGAACCGGCGCTGCCAGTACGGCTCGCGTCCGATGAACACCGGCACGCAGTTCACGAACGCACAGCCGGCACGGAGGATCTGCTCGACGTACCACTTGGTCGCCTGCTCGGAGCCCACCGGGAGGTAGCTCACGACCACGTCGGTGTTCGTGTCGCGCAGGATGCCCGCGATGTCCGCGGTCTCCCCCGGCGCCTTCGTGATGACGTCGGCGAGGTACTTCCCGATGCCGTCGTGGGTCATGCCCCGGTGCACCGGGACGCCAAGCTCACCGACCTCGGCGAACTTGATCGTGTTGTTCGGCTCGGCCCAGATCGCCTCGCCGAGGTCCTTGCCGACCTTGGTCACGTTGATGTCGAACGCCGCGGTGAAGCGCACGTCGCGGACGTGGTATCCCCCGAGATCGACGTGCATCAGGCCGGGGACGGACTGCGCGGGGTCGGCGTCGCGGTAGTACTGGACGCCCTGGACCAGGGACGAGGCGCAGTTGCCCACGCCGATGATGGCCACGTTGACGGTGTCGCTCACGTTGTCGCGTCTCCTCGTATCCCGTTGGCCGGCCGGGCCGCACTCGGAGACGAGGCGTTGCACCAACCGTGACTTGGTGTAATACACCAACAGACATTTAGTGTAAAGTGCCGTGGCGATGGCGCGACGAGTTGTCGGCTACGCGCGGGTCGCACCCCGGGAACGCCCGGTCGGGCGGCCCTCGCTCGATGCCCAGGCGGCCGAGATCGCCCGTGCCGCCGAGGTGCACGGATGGACGCTCGTCGGGACCGTGCGGGAGGCCCGCACCGGGCGGACGCTTCGCCGGCCCGGGCTCCGCGACGCACTCGGGCGGTGCGCGGCGGGCGAGGCGGATGCCCTTGTCGTGAGCGCACTCGACCGCCTCACCTACTCCGCGACCGACCTCGCCCAGGTGGTGCGGACGGCGGTCGTGGACGGCTATGCGATCGTCGCACTGGCCGAGGACCTCGACCTGGACACCGACGCCGGACGGCACGTCGCCGACGTTCTCTCGACGGTGGCGACCTGGGTGCCGCTGGGCGTCGGGGCGCAGGCACGGCGGGCGCGTGCGGCGAGAAGCGGCGGGCGTCCGTCCTCCACGCCTCCCGAGGTCGCGGCCCGCATCCGCGGAATGCGGGCGGAGGGACTCACACTGCAGGCGATCTGCGACACCCTGAACGCCGAGGGCGTGCCCACGCCGCGAGGCGGGGCGCGATGGCGCCCGACCTCGCTGCGGGCCGTGCTTCGCCCGGAGGTCGAGGCGATCGGCTGACCGGCGCGGCGCGGAACGGCACCGGGCACCGATACGAACGTGTGTTCGATACAGTGCCGTTCGTGGCGGACGTCGCGGATCTCGTCGAGCACTGCCGGGCCCATCTGGAGCCCGAGGAGGCCGAGCGGCTCGTCGGATGGCTCGCCTGGCGCACCGGTCGCAACCAGGCGCTCGCGGGGGACGGACCGCCGCTCGAGCGACTGGAGCGGGCGGTCGCACGCTGGCTCGGCGACGAGGAGCGGACGCTCCTCCTGGAGTGGATGCGGCGGCGGCGCGGCCTGGGACTCGGGCAGGTGCCCCGCTGACCCCGCCCGCCCCCCGCTATCGCTTCAGCTCGTGCCGGATCCGGTACTCGTCGCCCAGGAGCACGACCTGCTTGGCGCGCCTCGTGCCGACGTTGACGACGATCGGTGCGCGCAGGTTGATCGAGCCCACGTCGTCCGGCCCCTGCGGGACCGTCAGGATCGCGAAGACGCGCGCGTCCTCGAAGGAACGAAGGCCCAGGTCGGCGGCGTCCGCATCGGACACCTCCGGTGCGTAGTCCGGCGAGACGATCCAGGGATCGGTCACCACGAACGCGTGGAAGGGCGCCTCGAGCGCCTGCAGCCAGAGGACCGCGTCGTTGACGCTTCCGTCGTCGCGGACGTGCGGGATCAGGCCGTAGCGCATGCACCCGTCGAACCCGGAGAGGGGTTCGCACATGTCGAAGGCCTCGGACTCGGGCACCTCGATGGGGCCGAGCGCCCGCGAGACGATGTGGATCGTCGGCTCGGCCTCGATCGCTGCGGTGGCGTCGCTCATCTCAATGACTCCTCGTGTGTCCGGCGTCCGCGGCTCAGCCCAGAAGGCCGGCGACGCGCTCGGACGACTGGTTGGCCTGGGCCGCGAGGGCCGTCGGCCCCGCGTTCATGAGCGCATCCCGGGTGCGCGCGACCGACTGGGCGATGACGTCCGCGTCCTGCATGCCGACCGCCGCCGCCGTCACGTTCGCCGCCGCGAGCACGTTGCCGCTCGCACCGACCTCGGCCGCGCGCAGCACCTCGGCGCTCGCCGCGCGGGCCCCCTGCAGGTCGCCGGCACGGGCGAGTGCCGCCGCGCCCGCGAGGTTGTGGTCCTCCGCGGCCAGTGCCTCGATCTCACCCGCCACGTCACCGCCGCGGCCGCCCGACAGGAGCGCATCCGCGAGCCGCGCCCGGTCGAGGTGGTCGAGCGCGTTGCGATGGGACAGTCGTGCGGTCCCCTCGTCGGGCGAGGGGGCGCTCGCGGGGCGCTGGGCGGCGGGTGGCGGCACCCGGGTCGCCCCGTCGCGGCCCGGCGGCGGCATCGGCATGACCAGTCCGTCGTTCGAGATCCTGATGCTCATCGTGGAGGACCCTCCAGTCCGGTCCGCTGCCCGGTCGGGCTCATGCGCGGACGTTGACGTTGTGGACCTCCGTGTCCACGTTGACGCTGCCCTTCTGGAAATCGACACGCGGCGGGACGATCTCGTGCTCCAGGTCGAACGTCCCCGGCGCGACGTCGACGACGTCGCGAACACCGTTCTCCACCTCGATGCGCGGTGGCGGGAGGAACGCGAGCTGCACCTCGCGGGGCGGCTCCTCGATCTCCCGCGCCGCGATCGCGGCGATGGCGGATCCGTTCTCGATGCGTCCCAGCGCGTCCCCCTCGGCCGCCACCTCCGCGATGGCTGCGCTCGTCGCCTCCTCGGCCTCGTCCTTGGTGCGCTGGGTCAGCTCGCGGCTTCCCGAGAACCCGAGCGCACTCCTGTACTCGGTCGCGTCGACCGAGACTTGAGGGAGTTGGTTGTCGATCTGCAGATCCGGCGACTCGCTGCGGATCCGAAAGCTCGGACGGGTGGTCGCGATCTCCAGCCGGCCCGGGGTCGAGTCGATCGTGACGGTGCGGCTCAGCATCGCCCCATCACCTGAGGAACTCGACCAGCGAGATCGGAACGATCCGCGCACCGACCGACAGCGCCGCCCGCAACCCGCTCTCGCGCGTCTTGAGCTCCGTGATCGCCTCGGCCAGGTCGACGTCCTCGATCTGCCCGATGCGCTCTCGGGAGTTGATCTCCTTGAGGCTCCCGCGGGCCAGGTTCTCCTCGAGCCTGCGCTGCAGACCGGCGCCGCTTCCGCGCAGGTCGTTGAAGTTCTCCAGATGCGTGTCCAGCTCGCCGAGCGTCGCGATCGCGCCCGACACGTCACCCGCCTGGAGCGCCGTCACCAGGGCGCCGAAGGTCGCGAACAGATCGGGCGTCCCGCCCGCCCCGTCCGGGTCGCGGAACTCGTCGATGGTGGTGTTGATCTGGACCACCTCGCCCTGCGCGACCTCGCGGCGCACGCCGGCGACGTTGCCGGTGGTCACGTTGCCGGCGGCGTCGAGCGGCGCCGTGTCGTAGGCCGCGCCGCCGAACAGGTAGCGACCGCCGAAGGTGGTGTTGCCGATCTCCACCATGCTGCCCGCGAGTTCCTGGATCTCCAGCGCGATGGAGTCGCGGGCGGTCTGGGGAAGGGTCCCGTTCCCACCCTGGAGCGCCAGCTCGCGCACCCGCTGGATGATCTCGATCCCGCTCGCGAGCGCCGTGTCGGTCGTCTGGATCCACGCGATCGAGTCCTCGGCGTTGCTCGCCCAAGCCTCATTGGCGGCCACGTCGCGTCGGAGCGACATCGAGAGCGCGATGCCGACCGGGTCGTCCGAGGGCGAGTTCACGCGCTTGAGGGTCGTGAGCTGGCGCTCCACCTCGGCGAGCCGCGCGTTCGATCCGCGCAGGTCCGCGAGGAAACGCTGCGAGACCGCCGTCGTGCCCATCCGTCCGATCGTCACCTCATCGCCTCCTTGCCGTCCTCACGTCCTGTATCGGCTATCGGCCGACGATCCCCATCCGATTGACGATCACGTCGAGCGACTCGTCGAGCGTGGTCATCATCCGCGCCGCGGCGTTGTAGGCCTGCTGGAAGCGGATCATGTCGGTGACCTCCTCGTCGAGGTTCACCCCCGCCACCCGGTCGCGCCGTGCGGTCGCGCCGTCGACCACGGCCTGCTGGACCTGGGCCATGCGGGTCGCCTGATCGGTGTCGATGCCCACCTGGGCGACCCAGAGCGCGTGGTAGCCGTCGATGGTGGTCGTCTGCGCGCCGATGGCGTGGGTGTCGTACTGCAGCTGGGCGATCGCGACCGCGTTGTCGGCGCCGCCCGGCACGTTCGCGGGCGAGTCGCTCGCCGCGATCGCATCGGTCGAGCCCTGCACGGCGGCGCTCAACGAGATCGTCGCGGCCGTCACCCCGGCCGGGTCGAAGAAGTCCCGGCCGCCCACGCCGTCCAGCCCGAACCCCGCCTGGTGCTGGGCGTTGACCTGGGCGACGATGTCGGCCGCGAGCGTGTCGAGCGTTCCGCGGTAGCCGGGGATCACCGTCTCGCGCATGTCGATCAGACCGCGCAGGCGCCCGTCGGTGATCGCCGCGGGCGCCCCGCCCACGGTGCCGTTTCCGAGCGCGTCCACGGCCAGCGCGTTGGTCGTGTCGGTCGTCGAGTCGACGAGCAGCTCCGTCCCGATCGAGATCGAGATCCGCATGCCGGCCGCCGGCTGGGTGACCATGACGTTCGCGTACTCCGACAGCTCGTCGACGAGTCGGTCGCGCTGGTCGAGCAGGTCGTTGGGGGTCAACCCGACCTGCACCATCTCGGCGATCTCGACGTTCAGGTCGTTGATCTGGGTCGCGAGGTCGTTGGTGCGCTGCACGTGCAGCGCGATGCGCTGGTCGGCCTCCGCCTCGGCCGTCGTGAGCTGGGCGCTCATGTCGTTGAGCCCCGACCCGAGCGCCTCCCCGGCCCGGCGCACCGCCTCGCGCGAGGCCGCGGAGTCCGGCTGGTTGGTCAGCGCCTGCCACCCGGCCCAGAACTCCTGCAACACCTTGGAGAGTCCGGTTCCGTCGGGCTCGTCGACGAGCTGATCGATCGGCTGGAGCATGTCGGCGCGCGCCTCGTGCTGGCCATAGCTCGAGGTCGCGGCGCGGAACTGATTGTCGGCGAACTGGTCGCGCAGCCTGACGTGGGCGATCGGCTCCACTCCGGTCCCGATCTGCCCCGGGCCCCCGGGGCGACTCAGCCCGGGCCACGGGAACGCGGGCGACGCCTGGATCTCGACCCGCTGTCGCGAGTAGCCCGGGGTCGCGACGTTGGCGATGTTGTGGCTCGTGTTGTCGAGCAGGCGCCGCTGAGCGGAGAGCCCGCTGAACGCCGTGTTGAGGCCGAAGAAGGTGGACCGCACCGGGACTCCTTATGCGCTCGTGTTGAGCATGAGGGGGGTGCCGCCGGCCCCCTGGGAGCTCGCGCCTTGGGCGGAGTAGATCGGGGACTCGGTCGCGCCGGCCAGACGGATCGAGAAGTCGACGCGATCCATCTCGTGCCGGATCATGCGGCCGTTGACCGCGTTCGCCAGCTCGAGCCGGCGCACGACGTTCTCGAGCGCGTCGACGCGGGGCTCGATGACATCGAGCTCCTCGTCTGCGAGTGCCTCGCGCAGCTCGCCCCAGCCGGCCGAGTCCAGCCCGCGCCCGAGCGCCAGCTCCCCGGCCGCGCGCTCACGGCGGCGCTCCGCCAGGTTGAGTGCGTGCAGCCGTGCCTCCGCCTCGCGGGTCGCGGCCGCCAGGCCGCTCGGGTCACCCTCGACGAGGGCCCGCCGCAGCCGTGCCGTGACGCCGAGCAACTCCTCCTGCAGGTCGACCTGCTCGTCGAGGGCGGCGGCGAAGTCACCGACCGCGGGGCTCATCGAGCCGGCTTTCGCGTCGCCATGCCGTGCGCGGGGCTGGGCTCGCGCGCCGGAGCCTCCGGCTGGGCCGGCCGCTGGACCTGGGCCGCCAGTTGTTCCGCGAGCGCAGTCCGCCGCTCGCGCTCCGCGTCGGCCCCACCCGCGCCGTCGGCGAACTGCAGCCTGCCATCGGCGACGAACTCCTCGATGGTCTTGGTCCTTACTCCGGTCGCATCGGCGGTCGCGGCCAGGCGCTCCGAGGGGTGCTCGCGCAGGTGATCGCGCACGACCTCGTAGTCGCGCTCGCGCTGCTCGACGCACTCCGCGCAACGTCCGCGGAGCAGTCCACGGAAGATCCGGCCACAACCGGTGCAGGTGACGATGTCGCTCATGGACGCGCTCCGAGGTCGCGCTCGAGGCGGGCCGCGAGTCCGAGTCCGCCCGAGTCCGCGAGGGACTCGCCGAGCTGCTGTGTGATCAGGCCGGAGTAGACCGGTCCGGCCTCCGCCACCGAGGTGCCCTTGAGCATCTCCTCGGTGAGCATGGACAGGAAGAAGCCCTCCATCTGGCGGGCGGCGTCGGCGATGCGGGCGTCGACCGCGGCGTCGGCCCGGGGGGCGGTCGCGCCCGTCGTCGCCGGCGGCGTGGGCGCCGCGGCGGGCGGCGACGGCGCCGGAGCGCCCGTGAGTCCTGGAAGTGGCGTGATCATGAGCGCAGGCCGTTCGCGATGCCCATCATCTGGTCGGTCGCGGTGACCACCCGTGACGATGCCTCGAAGGCGCGCTGGGTCGTGATCATGCGGATCATCTCGACCGCCACGTCCACGTTGGAGCCCTCGAGCGCCCCCTGCTGCAGGGCGCCGCGGCCGCCCGTGCCAGGTGCGCCGACCTGCGCGGCGCCCGAGTTCTCGGTGGCGACGAACAGCGAGTCGCCGACGGCCTCGAGACCGCTCGGGTTGGCGAACCCGGCCGTCCGGATCTGTCCCAGGCGCTGGAGGTTGCCGGCCACGTCGGCGCTGACGGTGCCGTCCTGGGCGATCGTGATCGCGCCGGCGTTCGCCGGGATCCGCACACGCGGCTCGAGCAGATCACCGCTCGGGAGGGCGAGGCGTCCGTCGCCGTCGGCCTGGAGGTTGCCCGCCCGCGTGTAGGCCAGGGACCCGTCCGCGCGCACGACCTGCATGAAGCCGTCGCCCCGGATCGCCACGTCGAGCGAACGGCCGGTGTCCTCCAACCGACCACCGTCGTGCTCCTTGGAGATGCCTCCGGGCGCCGCCCCCAGGCCGATCCGGCCCTCGCGGCCGCCGGTCAACTGGAACGGCGCGTACTCCAGGTCGACCAGGTCGGCGCGATCGCGTCGGTAGCCGGTCGTGCTGGCGTTGGCGAGGTTGTTCGCGACCACGTCCATGCTCGTCTGCTGGGCGAGCATGCCCGTGGCGGCCGCGTTGAGCGCGTTCATCATGGTGCGCGCGATCCCTTTCCGCTCGTTTCCGGCGGGATGGGCGATGTCGCGCGAGCGCCGAGTGTTTCGATGGGTGCCCGCGATCGGCGGTCACCCGGAGCTCCGCCCTGCGGCGGTCCGGCTCCAATCGGCACGTCGCCTACGTCGACCGACCCACCCTCGTGACTGCCTCGCCCAGCGTCTCGTCCTGGGCCTTCACCGCTCGTTGGTTGGACTCGAATGAGCGCATCACCCTGATGAGCTCCACCATCTCCTGCACCACCTGGACGTTGCTCGACTCCAGATGCCCCTGCCGGACGCGACCCGTCGCCGCCCCGGCCGGCTGGCCGGTGAACAGCGAGTCGCCCTGCGGCTCGACCGTCGTCGGGTCGAGACCCGCCAACTCGAGCCGGCCGACCTGACGGCCGCCCTGGCTGACGGTCCCGTCGGCACCGATGTCGACCGTGCCGGCGCCCACGCGGATCGGACCGCTCGCACCCGCGACGCCGAATCCCTCCTTGGTGACCAGCGTGCCGGTGGCGTCGACGCGAAAGCTCCCGTCGCGCGTGTAGCGGCGCCCCTCGGGCGTCTCCACCGCGAAGTAGCCGTCGCCGACCAGCGCGACGTCCAGCGGGTTGCCGGTCGTCTCGAGGCTGCCCTGGCGAAGGATCACGTCGGTCCTGTCGACCTGGGCTCCCATGCTGACGGGCCCCACCCGGTTCGTGCCGGGCATGCCGACGTTCGACACCAGGAAGTCGACGAACGGACGCGTCGCGGTCTCGCTGCGCTTGAACCCCACCGTGTCCGCGTTCGCGAGGTTGTTGGCGATCACGTCCTGACGGGCGCTCTCGGCCAACATGCCGCTTGCGGAGATGTAGACACCACGGATCAACGAGACTCCAGACGGTTGCCGTCGAGGGCGTTATCGGCAGCGCCGCCGAATGCTTGAAGGGGTTTCGTCGCGCCTCCCGCTTCAGTTCGGCCCGCGCACGACCGACATGGGGGTGTGGCCGCCCACGGCGCGACGATTGCGACCGCGTCCTCGCGTCTGGCGGGGGCGTCCTCGCTCGACATCACGGCGCGCCCGAGCGCGTTCCTCCCCGTCGCCCCCGGGCAGGCGCTCATGGCCCGTGTCGTCGAGTCCGGGCGCGGTCAGGTCGAGCTGGCACTCGCGGGTGGGCGGGTCCGTGCGGCGACCTCGCTCCCGCTCGAGGCCGGCCAGACGCTCCGCCTCCTCGTCACCGCGGCCGGGCCGGACCGGGTGGTGCTGCGACCTGCCGCCGCGGCGCCACCGCCCCCGAACGCCGGACTCCCGGCCGCGGCGGCGGCGGCCCTCGCCGCCTCGCTTCCCGGAGGGACGGACACCGCCACGCTGGTGAGGCTGGCGGGCGAGGCGCGTTCAGCCGGCGTGTCCACGCCGGGCGCCGCATCCGCATTCGCGCGCCTCACGGCCGCCGGCCTCCCGGTCTCGCCCGCGGCCGTGGCGGGGCTGGCGACGCTGGTCGAGGGCGCGCCGCTCGGACAGGCGCTCGCGGCGCTCGTCTCGTCGCTCCCGGAGTCCGGCCGTGGTGCGAGCGCCGGTGCGCCGGCGGCGACATCGATGGTCGTGCCCACGCCCTCTCCGCTCGCCGCCCCCACCCTCGCCGCCACGGCGCCGGCGCAGGCGGTGGGGATCGGCCCGGTTCCGATCGCCGGCGGCGCCGCGGCCGCCCCGGGGTTGCCGTCGTCCGCCCCGGCCGCGGGAACCGGCGCGGGCGCCCTCGCGCCGGCACCGGCCCCCGCGCAGGCATCGGTCGCCGTCGGCGTTGCCGCCGCGCCGATCGCCCCGGGATCCCCGGGCCCCGCGGCCCCGGTGCCGACGCCGGCGGGCGCGACGCCCGCGCCCACGGCGCCGGCGACGCCCGCCGCCGACCCGGCCCTGGCCGAGCTGGTGCGCCAGCTCGTCGCCACGGTCTCCGCCCGAGCCGTGAGCGGGGACGGCGCGCACGTGGCACGTGCCGCCACGGAGCTCGGCCATGGGCTCGAGGCCCGCCTCGCGCGCGACCCCTCGTCCCCGGACGGCCTGCCACTGCGGGCGGCGCTGATGGCCCTGGCGAACGACCCGGACACGGCACCCGCGCTCGCGAGACAGGCGGCGGGCCTCGCCGACGCGATCGCCGCCCAGGCGCTCGCCGGAGCCCTCCCTCGGCCCGGTGACGACCCGGGCGCGGGTCAGGGCGCCTACCTGCAGCTTCCCCTCCCGGGAGGGGACACGGTCGAGGTGCACGTGAACCCCGACGCCGAGCAGGACGGCGACGCCGCCGGTGGCCCGCGGCGTCTCGCCTTCCTGCTGCACCTCTCGGCGCTCGGGCCGATCATGGTCGAGGCGGTCGTCGGCACCGGCGGAGGTGGCGCGGAGGCGGTCATCCGCGCCCAGTCCCCCGAGGCGAGCGGGTTCCTCGCCACGCGCACCGGCGATCTCGCGCGAGGCCTCCGCGAGGCCGGACTCGCCGACGACGCCCGCGTGCGTGTCGAGCCCACGCCCCGTCCGGTCCCCGAGCGCCTGGTCGATCCCCCGCCCTCGACGGGGCTGGACCTCACCGCATAGCGTGAGCGCGCGCACAGAACCCGCTCCGCGGTAGCGGAGCGGGTTCGAGCGCATGGGCGCGAGAGGACCCTGTGAGGCCGTTCGCAGAACGCGCTCCGCGACAAGCGGAGCGGGTTCGAGAACACTGGGCCGAGAGGACGCAGCCGCCGGGGACGCGGAGCGGCCTGCTCGACGATCACGACCACCGTCGTCGCGTCCCGGTGGACCGTCCGGTTTGGGGCAATCCCACCCGAGGCGAAGGGAGTGCGGCGCCTCGCGCCGGACGCCTGCGCCGAGGATCCGCAGACGACTGGGATTGAGCGCGCCGTTTCTCGCCACGTGACCGGGCAGGCCCCACAGAACCCCCCGCCACCGTCGAGCGCGACCGAAGGACCCGCCCGCCGCCCCGTCCCAGGACGCGCTACGGGACCCGACGACGCACCACCACGCGCTCCGCGAACCACACGCCCATGGACATGCCGGCCCGGGGACGGCCTCCGGCCGACACCCGGACCGTGGACGGCCCTTCGGCCCGACCACATGACCACGGGCGCGACCACGAATCAGGAGTTGATGGATTCCATAAAGGACGGGGAGAAGACAACCCCTGCCCGACTCCCCGTGCGACCGTGAGCGCGCGCGCAGAACGCGCTCCGCGATAGCGGAGCGGGTTCGAGCGCATCGGCGCGAGAGGACGCAGCCGCCGGGACGCGGAGCAGAACCCCTCGACGATCGACGACCACCGTCGTCGCGTCCCGGTGGACCGTCCGGGTGAGGGGCAATCCCACCCGAGGCGAAGGGGTGCGGCGCCTCGCGCCGGACGCCTTGCGCCGAGGATCCGCAGCGACTGGGATTGACCCGACCCGTTTCTCGCCACGTGACCGGGCAGGCCCCCAGAACCCCGCCAGCCTCGAGCGCGCCCCGAGGACCCGCCGGCCCATCCCGTCCGACAGGACGAGCAAGACGCACGACCACGCGCGCCGCGACCAACACGCCCATGGACATGCCGGCCCGGGACGGCCAGACGCGCGATCACGGGCAATGCCCAGAGGCCACTCCACCACCCTCGCCTCGTGCGCATCGGAGCACTCGTCGCCATCGTCCTCACGCTCGCGCTGGCCCGGGGCGCTCACGTGCGCCCCCCGAGCGGCCGACAAGGACACCGTGGCCACCACCGGTGAACAGCGCCGCCGCGCCGTCGCGCTCACCTACGAGTCGGGAGCGCACGCCGCTCCCAAGGTGGCCGCGACGGGCGCCGGCGACGTGGCAGAGCGCATCCTGGCGGCCGCCCGCGAGGCCGGTATCCCGGTCCGCGAGGACCCCGACCTCGCCGAAGCGCTCGCCGTCCTCGACCTGGGCGACGTGATCCCGCCGGAGCTGTACGGCGTCATCGCCGAGGTGCTCGCCTGGGCGTATCGCGCCAATGCCGACTACCGGCGCCTCACCACGACCTGATCCGGCCGCCCCTCGGGGGGCCGCTACGCTCGGTGGGTGACCGTCACCGTCGCCGATCTCGCCCGCCCGCTCGGTGACGTGGCACGGAGCTTTCCGCAGTGGGACCGCGACCCAGTGCCGGTGGTCGCGGAAACGCTCGATGCGTCGGGGCGCGGCCTCCACAACCGCAACCACACGCTGTGGGCCTGGCTCGGCAGGACACCCGGGGGCGAACCGGCGCTCGTCCTGTCGGTCACGTCCCAGGCAGCGCGGACGTTCGAGGACCGGGGTCCCGGACAGGTGTTGGCCCGCTCGGTGGTCGCCGTCGTCGAGGCCGGCGGCGGGCCGGGGCTGCGCCTCGGTGACTGGCTCGGCCACGCCGTCCTGATCGACCCCGGCCTCGACCCGGAGCTCGCGGCGGTCGCACTCGAGGAGGCGCATCCGCCGCCCGCGCGCGTGTCGCTGGCGCGGTTGCCACACGACAGTGCTCGTGGCCGCCACGCCGGTCGTGCTCGCGCCCGCCCCGGTGGCGACCGCCACGCCGCTCACGGAGCTCGCGGCCAGGGCCGGCGTCCATCCCGTCGAGGCGGCACTCGCCCTCGCGACGCAGGGCCTCGCCCCCGAGGCGGCCGCGACCGTCGCGCCCGAGCTGGTGGTGCGCATGGCCCGCGCGCCGGTCGTACCGCCTCAGGTGGACGACGATCCCGACGAGATCGCCTGGCCCCCGATCGACGACGACCCGCTTCCACGCCGGCGCCAGGCCCGCCGTCTCCTTCGACGCCTGTTCGGGATGAAGAAGATCGGGCCGGTGCATCACACGGCCTTCGACCATCTCTACCGGGGTGTCCCGGCCGATGACCGCCACGATGCGCTCGACGTCGGCGAGGCGCTTGTCCGGGCGGGGCTGCTCGGCGAGAAGCCGAGCGTCGGCCAGCGCCACGTCTACCTGCGGCGCGAGGCGCTCCCGCGGATCCACGCGCTCATGGAACGGGGCGAGACCGACGACCTCGAGCTGGCGCGCGCGCTCGGGATCGCGGACGCGCGGGTCGGACTCACGGAGCCTCGACCGTCACCGTGACGACGGGGACCGGGCGCTCGAGGGTCAGCTGGGTGGCGGGCTCGGGCTCGCCACGCGCGACGTAGCCGACCGCGACGCCCGCGACGAGCGCGAGGACGGCGAGCACGACCACGACGAGGATCGGGACGCCGGCGCGGCGCCGGGGGGCCGACGCCGCGAGCGCGCCTCCCGCCTGGCCGCGGCGTCGTCGTCGGACGGGGTGCGCGCCTTCGTGTCGGTCATCGATCCCTCGCATCCGTCGCCGCCCGCGCGTGACGCCCGAACGCGGCGTCGAGCGCCACGGACGGGTCCCAGGTCTCCGGATGCTTGGGCGCCACCCGCGGCGCGAGATCCAGGAACCAGGCCGCGGCATCCTCCCATGCCGCCGCAAGCTGGAGCGTGGTGAACGTCGTCCCCACGCGCCGGCGAAGCTCGTCACCGGCCGCGTCCGCCAGCCGGAGCCGCACGTCGCGAAGCGGCCCCCGATCCGCGGCGAGGGTGCGAAGCCCCTCCTCCCACGCGAAGCGCGCGGTGGCGATCCGCGCGCGATCGGCCTCCCTCACGGCGACTCCGCGCGGACGTCGTCGAGGCAGCAGCCTGCCGGGAAGGCCAGGTCGGCCCGCGCTCCGATCCACTCGAGCATCGACGCGTCGTCGTCGGCGAGGGCGAACGCGAGATGCGCGTGCAGGCACTTCGCCCGCGCGGGGTCGACGGTCCCCGCCACGCCGGTGCCCGTCAGGGCGCGGTGGCGACGGTGGGCGTCCGCCAGGGTCGCGGCGCCGGACGGGTCGGACTCGAGCGCCTTCACGCCGCCGGCGGCCTCGAGCCGGGCGACACTCGCCGAGAGGGCGCGGCACACGAGCCAGTATCGGGTGGGGAACGGGTTCCCGTCGCGGTCGAGCGGGTCGTTCTCGACGACGGCCGGGGTGCCGTGCGGACATCGCACCGCGACACGCCATCGGCTGCGCGGAGGTCGGCCGAGCAATTGCGTGACCGCGTCCACGTCGGTCCGCGCCGGCTCGTCACCCGTCCCCTCAGATGCCCGGCAACCACCCGAGGACGCCGCCTCCGCCCGCGTCGGCGCGCTCGGCACGGCGCTCCTCGTCGGCCCGTCGCTCGATCTGATCGAGCCCCTGGATGAGGTAGGCCCGCTCACCCTCTCGGACGAGACCGAGCTCGCGCGCGCGACGCTCGACGAACTGCGCCCGGTCGCTCGCGCGGACCTGCCGCTGAAGCGTCTCCCGGCGGTCCTCCAGGCGCTCCAGACGAACCGACTCCTGCGCGAGCTCGGCCCGCTGCGCGAGGTAGGCCCGCACCGGCCCGATGTAGCTGAGGACCACGGCGGTCAGGATGCCGGCGAGGATCAATCGGGTGGCGCGGCGAGACGTCGGGCACCTCCGGTCGCGAGCGGACGCGGGCCGGTTCCGGCCTCGCGTGGACCCAGTGCCCCGTGAGGTTCGCCTCCCGGCCGCGCCTTCCTGCCGGCCGGCGCATCAGCCCAGACGGAAGGCCGTGCGCCCCGGATAGGTGGCCGCCGGGCCGAGACGCTCCTCGATCCGGAGGAGCTGGTTGTACTTGGCCACCCGCTCGCTGCGGGCGGGCGCGCCGGTCTTGATCTGGCCGGCCCCGGTCGCGACCGCGAGGTCCGCGATGAAGGTGTCCTCGGTCTCCCCGGAGCGATGCGAGACCATCGACGCAAAGCCGGCCCGCGCGGCCATGTCCATCGCCGACAGCGTCTCGGTCAGGCTCCCGATCTGGTTCAGCTTGATCAGGATCGCGTTCCCGGCGCCCTCGTCGATGCCACGACCGAGGCGCTCGACGTTCGTGACGAACAGGTCGTCTCCGACCAGTTGGACGCGTTCACCGAGCCGCTCGGTGAGCATGCGCCACCCCTCCCAGTCCTCCTCGTCCATCCCGTCCTCGATCGAGACGATCGGGTAGGCGTCGACAAGCTCCTCCCAGTAGCCGACCATCCCCTCGCGATCGAGGACGACCCCCTCGCCGTCGAGGTGGTACGCGCCGTCGCGGTGGAGCTCGGTGGTCGCCGGGTCCAGCGCCAGCGCGATGTCGTCGCCGGGACGGTACCCGGCCGCGTCGATCGCCTCGATGATCACGTCGAGCGCCTGGCGGTTGCTGGCGAGGTCCGGGGCGAAGCCGCCCTCGTCGCCGACGCCGGTGCCGAGCCCCATGCCCTTGAGCACGCCCTTGAGCGACGCATAGACCTCGGTGCCCATGCGAAGCGCCTCGGAGAAGCTCGGGGCGCCGACGGGCGCGATCATGAACTCCTGCAGGTCGACCGAGTTGTCGGCGTGGGCGCCGCCGTTGAGGATGTTCATCATCGGCACGGGCAGCCGGTGGGCGCGGGCGCCCCCCAGGTACCGGAACAGCGGCTGCCCGGACTCCGCCGCCCCGGCCTGCGCGACCGCCAGCGAGCAGCCGAGGATGGCGTTCGCCCCGAGTCGCGCCTTGTTCGGCGTGCCGTCGAGATCGAGCATCGTCCGGTCGATGATCGCCTGGTCCATCGCGTCCATGCCGACGAGCGCGCCCGCGAGCTCGTCCTCGATGTTGGCGACCGCCTTCATCACGCCCTTGCCGCCGTAGACGCCGGAGTCGCCGTCGCGCATCTCGAGCGCCTCGTAGGCGCCGGTCGACGCCCCGCTCGGGACGCCGGCGCGGCCGCGCGCGCCGGATGCGAGCTCGACCTCGACCTCGATTGTGGGCTGACCCCGCGAGTCCAGGATCTGGCGGGCCACGACGCGGGTGATGCTCGACATGTGCGCTCCGAGGTCGATGCCGGGCGGTCGAGTCTACCGGCGGGCGGCGACGGGACTCCCCGTCCGGGACCTCAGGCGAGGGCCTCGTCGGTATCGGCCACCGCGACGATCCGGGCGGCGGCCGCGTCGGACTCGCGGGCGCTCTCGAGGTCGTCGATCTGGCACGCGACCCGCACGCCCGTGTCCCGGGCGAGGTCGAGCTCGTAGGGCGCCCGACTCCCGGACCGCCGCGAGGATCTCCTGCACGGTCCGCTCGACGTGCACGAAGTCGCGCTCGGCGACCCTGGCATCGGCGCCACCGCGGGCCGCGGCGGCGAACATCGTGGCCAGGCCCGACGTGGCCCGGTCCCGCACCTCCGGCGGCAGCAGCCGGCCCTCCGCGACGCCCTCGGAGAGGTCGTCCTCGATCCACACCGACGTCGATGCCGCTGCGGATCAGCGAAGCCCGGATCGAGTCGCTCCGCTCGGCGCCCCTGGCGAGGAGCGGATGCACCCGCCCGTGCGAGGCGGACCACACCGCCTCCGCGAGCCGCGCACGCGCCGGCATGTGCTCGAGGGAGACGATCCGCACCCCGCCAGGATCGGCCGCGGGGTGGTGGCGTCGAGCGAGGGCGCCCGGTGCTCAGCCCGCCGCGGGATCCCCCTCGACGGAACGACGAACGCGAAGGGCGGCCGCGCGAAGGGCGATCTCGGGGTCGACGCCATGGGTGCGCGCGACGCGCACCGCGGCCAGCAGCAGGTCGCCGACGCGGTCGGCGTCGCCGTCGCTCGCGAGCTCCCCCGCCAGTCGGGCGACCGCCCGCGACGCCTCCCCCGCATCCGGGGCCGCGACGCCGGCGGCCGCGGCCCGCTTGAGGGTCTTGGTCGCGTACGCGAGCGCGGGAAGCCCGACCGGGAGATCGTGGAACACGCCCTGGCCGACACGCTCGGCCCGTTTCTGGCGCTCCCATACGTCGACGACCGCGTCCGGCCCGTCGGCCGCGACGTCACCGTAGACGTGGGGGTGGCGAGAGATCAGCTTCCTGCGCTGGCCGTCGGCGACGTCCGACAGGTCCGCGCCCCCCTCCTCCTCGAGCAGCCGGGCCAGGAAGACCGACTGGAAGAGCAGGTCGCCGAGCTCGTCGGCGAGCCTGTCCGGGTCGCCGCCCGCCACGGCCTCGGCGACCTCGAACGCCTCCTCGACGGTGTGGGGCACGATCGTCTCGGCGGTCTGGACCCGGTCCCAGGGGCACTCGCGGCGAAGCTCCGCCCCGACCGCCGCCAGACGCGCGACGGCCGCACCGATGCCGCGATCACGAAGGGTCTCCCGTCCGGGGAGCGTCGGGACGTCCGGGTGCGCCCGCGACAGGCGGTGCGCCTCGTCGTCGAGCGCCGCGGTCGGGCCCGCGACGGCGACGTCGCCCTCGGCCACGACGCGCGCGCGGCGCCCCCCTCCGGCGAGCACCGCACCGGCCGCCTCGGTCGCGAACACCTCGCGCGCGGCGTCGAGCACCGCCAGGGCCTCGGCCGGCACGGCGTCGGGGTCACCCCCGCCGAGTGCCACGATCAGCCGGCCGCGCTCGCGGCCGGAGGGCTCAGCCGCCGTCGCCCGAACCGTCGTCGGTCGCGGGCGGCGCCTCCCCCTCGGGCACGACGGGTGCCTCGGGGGCGTCGGGTGGCTCCAGGTCGGGGCTCGCGTAGACGGTGCGCTCGCGCCACTCCTCGAGCACCCCGTCACGCCACTCGGTCCAGCGCTCCTGGCGCGCCTGGTCCAGCTGTGTCGTCACGATCTGGTCGGCCGCCTCCGCGAACGAGGTCGTCGAGGCCGGCGTGACGTCGACGGTGATGACGTGCCAGCCGAACTGCGTCTTGACCGGGTCCGAGATCTCGCCGTCCTTCAGCGCGAAGGCGACCTTCTCGAACGGCGGCACGAGCTGCCCGCGCTGGATCTGGCCGAGGCTCCCGCCCTGCTCCTTCGAGCCCTCGTCGGTCGAGTTCTCGCGTGCCAGCTCTGCGAAGTTCTCGAGCGTCGCCTCGGCCCGGATGCGATCCGCCTCGGCCTTGGTCTCGACGAGGATGTGGCTCGCCTCCCGCCCGGCCGGGACCTCGAACTGCTCGGGGTTGGCGTCGTAGAACTCGCGCGCCTGCGCGCGGTTGAAGCGGACGCCGCGGGTGACCTGGTTGAACAGCGTCTCCTGCTGCTCCTGGAAGCGCACCAGCTCGCGCGCCTTGGCGGGCGTCAGCTCCTGCTGGGTCAGGAAGTCGTCGAACTCCTCCTGCGAGCCGTTGAAGTTCGACTCGATGATCTCGTCGAGGGCCGCGGTGACCTGGGCGTCGGTGACCTTGCAGGGCGGGCCGCACTTGCGGGCCTCGAAGCCGACCACCTCCTCGAGCACCAGCCCCTCGAGCGCCTGCTGCTCGACGGCGGTGAACTCGTCGGAGCCCTCCTCGGGGAAGGTCTGCTGCTGCGCCTCGGCCGCGGCCCGGTTCTGCTCGAGCGAGTCGTCGAGCGCCTCGCGAGGGATCTCGGCGTCGCCGACCTGGGCCACGACCCCGTCGGGAAGCTTCGAGGAATCGTCCCCGCATGCGGAGAGACCCAGGGTGAGCGCACCGGCGACCAAGGCCACCGGGACGAGGATCTTGACCCCCTTCACGGGCCGCGATGCTAGCACGGGTCGGCCAGTGCTCCGAACGCGCCGGGTCGGCGCACCCACGGGGCTCACGCGGCCACCGCCGGCTCGCCGGCGAGCGCGGCGACCAGCGCCTCCGCGTCGGCCAGTCGCTCGGAGGGCGTGGTGCCCGCGGGCGCCGTGACGATCCGCTCACGCGACTCGTACATCGCCCGCGGCACCCGCTCGCGGAGGGCGCGAAGCGCCTGTGTGTCGAGCGAGACCGGGGCCACCGCGAGCCGCCCGCCGCGAACCCCCACCTGGCCGGCGCCGATGCCCCGCAGGCCGATGCGCACGCGCTGGAGCGCGAGGAGCGCCTCGACCGGGACGGGGACGGGTCCGAAGCGGTCGGTGATCTCGTCGCGCAGCGACTCGAGGCCCTCCAGGTCCCCCGTGCGGGCGATGCGCCGGTGCAGGTCGATCTTGGCCGCCTCGAGCGGCACGTAGTCGGCGGGCACGAACGCCGACACGGGGATGTCCACGCGCACCTCCCGCTCCGGCGCCTGGCCCTGCCCCACCGCCACGGCGTCGGCGAGCATCTCGACGTACATCTCGAAGCCGATGGCGGCCACGTGCCCGCTCTGCTCGTCGCCCAGCAGGTTGCCGGCGCCCCGGATCTCCAGGTCGCGCATCGCGATGCGAAGGCCGCTGCCGAGTTCCGTGTAGTCGGCCAGCGCCCGCAGCCGGGCGGCCGACTCGCGCGAGAGGGAGGCCGCGTCCGGGTACAGCAGGTACGCGTGCGCCGTCGCGTCGCTTCGGCCGATGCGCCCGCGGATCTGGTAGAGCTGGCTCAGGCCGAGCTGGTCGGCCCGCTCCACGACGAGGGTGTTGGCCTGCGGGATGTCCAGGCCGCTCTCGATGATGCTCGTGGCCACGAGGACGTCGGCCTCGCCGCGGGCGAAGGCCATCATCGCCTCCTCCAGCTCGTTCTCCGGCATGCGGCCGTGTGCGGTGGCGACCCTGAGCCCCGGGACGAGCGCCCGGACGCTCTCGGCGGCCTGCGCGATCGTCTCGACGCGGTTGTGCAGGTAGTAGCTCTGCCCGCCCCGTTCGTGCTCGCGGCGAAGCGCCTCGGCGACGAGCGACTCGTCGTACTCCCCCACGTGGGTCGCGACCGGCTTGCGTCCCCGCGGCGGGGTCTCGATGACGCTGATGTCGCGCAGGCCGGACAGGGACATCTGCAACGTGCGCGGGATCGGGGTCGCCGACATGGCGAGCACGTCGACCTTCAGCCGCAGCTGGCGGAGCGACTCCTTCTGGGCGACGCCGAAACGCTGCTCCTCGTCCACGATCACGAGCCCCAGGTCCTTCGGCTGCACGTCCATCGAGAGCAGGCGGTGGGTCCCGATCAGGATGTCGATCTCACCCGACCGGAACCGCGCCAGCGTGTCGCGCGTCTCGGCCGGCGTGCGGAACCGGCTGACCATCTCGAGGCGGACGGGCATGCCCTCGTATCGCTCGCGAAAGGTGGCCAGGTGCTGCTGCGCCAGGATCGTGGTCGGGACCAGGATCATGCTCTGCCTGCCGGCGGCGGCGGCGCGGAACGCCGCTCGCATGGCGATCTCCGTCTTTCCGAACCCGACGTCGCCGCACACCAGCCGGTCCATCGGCCGGGGACGCTCCATGTCCTCCATGACGGCGTCGATGGCGCGCAGCTGGTCCGGCGTCTCCTGGTGGGGGAAGCGGCGCTCGAGCTCGCGGGTCAGGTCGTCCTCTGGCGGGAACGCGTGGCCCTCGACCGCGGCCCGGGCCTCGTAGAGCGTCAGGAGCTCGCCCGCCATCTCCCGGACCGCCTCCCGGGCACGGGTCTTGACCTTCTCCCAGGCCTTGCCGCCGAGCTTGTTGAGCGTGGGGGCGGACCCGTCGGCACCGACGTAGCGGGTGACCTTGTCGAGCTGGTCGCCGGGGACCAGCAGACGGTCGCCCGCGGCGAAGGCGAGCGCGAGGTAGTCCCTCGTCACGCCGACCACCGTGCGTGTCTCGAACCCGGTCAGGCGTCCGATGCCGTGGTCCTCGTGCACGACGTGATCGCCGACGCGCAGGTCGGTGAACGAGCCCAGCCGGCGGCCCACGGCGGGGCGCTCCTGCCGTGCCCTGCGACGAAAGATCGCCTGCTCCGGTGCGATGGCGAGTCCGAGCTCACGGGAGAGCAACCCCTGCTCGACGGGCAGCACCGAGAAGCCCACCGCGCCGGGCGCGGGCGCCTCGCCCCGCTCGACGACCTCGGCCTCGACCCGCTCGAGGCGGGACAGGGTGCGATCGCGGTCGCCGCGGCGGGCGAAGGCGACGACGACCCGCCGGCCGGCGCGGGCCAGGCGCGAGAGCTCGGCCTCGGACTCGGCCCGACCCCGCACCGCGAACCGGGCCTCGACCGCGTCGAACACCGGCTCGGCCACCCCCGCGGGGGGCCGGAGGTCGAGCGCGGCGACCGACTCGAGGCGTTCCAGCACCTCGTCCACCGAGACCAACTCGCCCGCCGCGGCCTCGTCCTCCAGGCGCTCGGCGGCCGCACGCAGCGCGGTGCCATGCTCGTCCGGCGCCAGGCGGACCACCGCGGCGGACGCGAGCGCCGGGTCGTCGAGCGGCGCCGCCCCCGCGCCCGGCTCCTCCCGCGCCGGCCAGGCCACCATCCGCTCGATGGGCCGCACGGTGCGCTGCGTGAAGGGCGAGAACGCCCGCAGGCTCTCGATCTCGTCGCCGAAGAGCTCGATTCGCACCGGCAGGTCGGCGGTCGTGGGGTAGACGTCCAGGATCCCTCCCCGGACGGCCATCTCGCCACGCTCCTCGACCTGGGGGACCCGTTCGTAGCCGATCGCCGCGAGCCGGTCGAGCAGGTCGTCACGCTCGTCGTGCTCGCCGATGCGCACGACGACGGGGTCGGGGGCGCCACCGGGCGGAACCCGTTCCGCCAAGGCCGATGCGCCCACGACCGCGAGACGCCCGGGGCGTCCGAGGAGCCCACGGGCGCGGGCGCGCTGACCGACGAGGTGTGGCGCGGCGCCCACCGGGCCGCCGGTCGGCACCCCGCGCGTCGGCCACAGGCCCACCGCCGCCTGCCCGAGGAGCGCGCCGAGCTGGTCGGCGAGGTCGCGCGCCTCGTCGTCCGCCGGCGCCACCACCGCCAGGCCCCGCTCGACACGGGGCGCGATCGCGGCGAGGAGCCACGCCCACCCCGGGCGCGAGAGGATCATGTCGCCCGCCGCCTCGCCGCCGCGAAGCCGCTCCGCGGCGGCGGTCACGGCGGGGCGCGCGAGGATCAGCTCGTCGATGCGGGTGCCGCTCACGCGGCGCCCGCCGCGGGGTCGGGGTCGCCCGGCGCGTCGCCTCCCGGCTCGCGGTCGCGGCGCGCGGCCGCGCGTGCGCCGGGAGGGCGCGCGTGGAATCGACGGATCGCCTCGTCCATGCCAGACCCGATCACGACCTCGGCCATGTCGGCGGCGCGGTCGATGCTGCGCGCGACCTCCTCGTCGGGCTCCGTGAAGCGCCCGAGCACCCAGTCCGCCTGGTCACCGCGCCACTCCGGCCCCGGTCGGCCGACGCCGATCCGCACGCGCAGCGTGTCGGGTCCGAGTACCCGCCCGAGCGAGCGCAGCCCGTTGTGCCCTCCCGGACCGCCGCCGGCCTTGCCACGGACCTCGCCGAACGGCAGGTCGATCTCGTCGTGGACGACGAGGACCTGGCCGGCATCGATGCGAAGGCTCCCCGCGCACGGACCGACGCTGTCGCCGGAGAGGTTCATGAACGTCTCGGGAAGCAGCAGGGTCAGCGGCCCGTTCGGCCCGCGGACGTCGGCGACCAGGCCGCCGTAGCGGGAGGCATACCGTCCGGCGCCGAGGCGCCGGCCGAGCACCTCGACCGCCAACCGGCCAGCGTTGTGTCGTGTTCGGACATAGCGCGGCCCGGGGTTTCCGAGGCCCACCACCAGGCGCACGGGGGCGCGGTCTGCGTCCCCGTCCACCCCGGCTCGCTACTCGGCCGGCTCGTCGGCCTCGATCTCGCCCTCGTCGACGGCTTCGTCGGCCTCGCCCTCGTCGACGGGCTCGGCGCTCGGAAGCGTCACGGAGGCCACGAACTGCTCGTCGCTCTCGATGATCTCCACGCCCTCGGGCGCGCTCAGGTCCGCGACCGTGATCGCGCCGCCGACCTCGAGCTCCGACACGTCGTACTCGATGGCGTCCGGGATGCGGTCGGGGAGCGCGCTCACCGCCACCTCCAGCAGCACCTGATCGAGGATGCCGCCCTCGCGGACACCGACCGCCGTCCCCACCAGGTGGAGCGGGACCGACATCTCGAGGGCGACGGTCAGGTCGACCTGCTGCAAGTCGACGTGCTGGACCTCTTCGCGGACCGGATCGAGTTGCGCGTCGCGCAAGCACGGCCGGGCGGGGCGTCTCGCCGTCGATCGCGACGTCGATGACCGACGTCCGTCCGGTGCCGGACACCGCCCGCCACAGCTCGCGAGTGTCGAAGGCCAGCGCGATCGAGTCGCCGCCCTTCTGGTAGAGGATGCCCGGCGTGCGGCCCTCGCGGCGGAGGCGCCTCGTGGGGCCGTTGCCGAGCGCGGTCCGCACGCTCGCGGTGAGCTGCTCGTGTTCTTGCGCCATGCCTCGCCTCGTCTCGCGTCCCTGGCCTCGCGGCGGGCCGGCGCCCGTCGCGGCGTCCGGGTGTTCCATCCCGGGGCCGACGCAGGACTGTAGCGGACCCGGACACCGCGGGCGCGCTCGGACGGACGCGGACCTGTGCGCGCGGGCGTGTGTGCTCAGCGCGGTCGCACCCGACGTCGATGCCGGGTGCGACCGCATGAGACGACCGAGGTTCCAGTGCAAGCGCGTGAGATGACCGTCGACGGGGAGGGCGTGGACGGACGGGCCGGTGTCCGCGCGATCGGCTGGGCGCTCCCCTCGTGGGAGGTGCGAAACGAGGACGTGTCCGCGTGGTCGGGGCTCGACCCGGCCTTCATCGAGGGCAAGCTCGGGGTGGCGACCAGGCGCTGGCTCGCGGACGACGAGACCCCGACCGACCTCGCGGCCCGAGCCCTCGAGGACCTGCGGGCCAGGGCGCCGGAGCTCGCGGACCGGCCGATCGGACTGCTGGTGGTCGTGACCCAGAACCCGGACTTCCGCCTTCCCCACTCGTCCGCGCTCCTGCAGGACCGTGCCGGCATCGGGACCGACGCCGCCTGCTTCGACATCAACCTCGGGTGCTCGGGCTGGGTCTACGCGCTCAGCGCGGTGCGCGGGTTCATGCAGGGCGAGGGGATCGACGACGCCGTGATCGTCACGTGCGACCCGTACTCACGTGCGATGCGCCGGCAGGACCGGGACGTGGTCGGGCTCTTCGGCGACGCCGCCACGGCCACGTGGCTCTCGCGCGGGAGCGGTGCCGGCCTGGGGGCCGCCGACCTCGGGACCGACGGGTCCGGCGCCTCCAAGCTGATCGTCGCGGCGGGAGGGGCGCGTGACCCGCTGCAGGACGTCCGCACCGACCCCGCGACCGGGCCGGTGGCGCCGGACAGCGACGCGATGGCGCTCCGCATGGACGGACGGGCCATCTTCAACTTCCTGCTCACGCGGGTCCCGGCCAGCGTGTCGAGGTGCCTCGAGCGGAACGGGCTCGAGATGGACGAGGTCGACCTGCTCGTGTTCCACCAGGCCAGCCGCTACCTGCTCGAGCAGCTGACGCGACGGCTCGACGTCGACCCGGCGCGGGTCGTGATCGACATGGCCGACGTCGGCAACACGGTGTCCTCGACGGTGCCGCTGACGCTCGCCCGCCTCGGCGAGCGTGACGCGCTCGAGGGGCGCACCGTGCTCGTCTCCGGCTTCGGGGTGGGTCTTTCCTGGGCCACCAACGTGCTGCGCTACCAAACGGAGGGATGACGATGGACCACGACACCGCACTCGAGATCATCCGCGCCGCGGTCGGGCGGGCGCGCCGAGAGCCGACCACCGTCGCCGCGGACGCCGACCTGATCGCCGACGACGTGCTCGACTCGCTGGACGCCATGACCTTCACGCTGGAGGTCGAGGAGGCCACGGGCGTCACCTTCCCCGAGGACGAGGACCTCGCGGCCCTCGGCCTCTACCACGTGCCGACCCTGATCGAGTTCATCCGGACGAACGCCACCGCCGCGGCCGCATGAGCGACGCACCCGGCGGCGCGGACGACCGTGCCAACGAGATGGGCCTTGAGCGCGTCGGCGCGGACGTGGTGGTGTTCCCGACGGCCCGCATCGTCCCCGCGCACCGGGTCTCCATCGGGGACTCCGTGATCGTCGACGACTTCGTGTTCATCCACGCCGGCGGCCGGACCGACATCGGGAGCTTCGTGCACATCGCGTCCTTCACGTCGGTGACCGGCGGCGGCGAGTTCGTCATGGACGACTTCTCGGGTCTGTCCGGCGGTGTGCGGATCTACACCGGCAACGAGGACTACTCGGGCGGTTGCCTGACCAACCCCACCGTCCCCGCCCCGTACCGCGTGGCCGAACGCTCGCACGTGCGCCTGGAGCGCCACGTGATCGTCGGGGCCAACACCGTCGTGCTGCCCGGCGTCACGATCGGCGAGGGCGCCGCCGTCGGCGCCGGTGCGCTCGTGACCCGGGACCTGGACCCCTGGACGGTCTACGCGGGCAACCCGGCACGCCGGCTCAAGCGCCGGCCCTCGTCGCGCATCCTCGAGCTGGAAGCACGCCTGCGCGAGGACCTCTATGACGCGGAGGGCGCCTACATCCCGCGCGGAACGCGCGCCGGCTGAGCGGCGCCGCGGACGCCCGCCCGTCAGACCGCGGCGGGAACCGCGGAACGGCGCGCGAGGCGGGCGAGCCACGCCGCCTCGGTCGACCGGACGTCCTCGGCCACGTCCGCGTCGGCGGTGGCCGCGTCGCCCTCGAGATCGCGGCCCGCGATGTCGGCGCGACCCTCGATGGCCGTGCGCTCCATGTAGTGGACCAGCACCACGCGCTCGAGGAAGCCGATCCGCGCCCCGGCCCGGGCCATCCGCTGCCACTTGTTCCAGTCCCCCGGCTCGCCCACGAGCCAGGCGCTCGGGTCGAACCGGACACCCGCGAGCGGGCCCCTGAACAGCACGGAGCCGTGGGTGATCGCGCCGCACTGGAGCGGCGTCGATCCGATCACCCGCCACGCGGAGGATCGCGACTCGCAGATGCCCTGGCCGTAGACCATGTCGGCGTCCGCGGCGCGCGCGGCGGCCAGGAGGCGCGCGATGTGGTCGTCGGTGAACGAGTCGTCGTGGTCGAGCGGGGCGACCCACTCCCCCCGGCACTGCGACAGGGCGAGGTTGGCCGCGTCCGTGCCGGCGACCATCCAGAAGTGGAAGCTGTGGGTCGGGTACACCGGCCGGGCCGGCACCTCCAGGTAGCGCACGCGTGGGTCGGCGAGCCCCTCGACGGCCCGGCGGGCCGCATCGTCGGGCCCATCGCTCACCACGATGACCTCGACGTTGCGGTACGTCCCGTTGAGGACCGAGGGGATCGTGCGCTCGACGAGCACCTCGTGCCCCTTCCAGGTGGGGATCGGCACGCTGACGAGCGGTGACTCGCTCGGCCGCATCCGGCGTGCGGCGGCGACGTGGGCCGAGTCGATCTCGAGCCGCACGACTCGCTCGATCTCCTTCGCGGCGCGGGCGCGCGCCAGGAGCGCTGCCGCCCCGTCCGCATCCCGGGAGCTCGACAGGCCGAGCGCCGACGCGACGTCGGCGGCGTCCGCCACCCTGATCGCCTCGACCGGAGCGGCGTCGACCGCGACGTCGGCGAAGTCGGCGCCGCCGCTCGCCCAGTCGCAGACCGTCTCGAGCATGCGGGCCACGCTCGAGGTGGGCACGACGTCGTCGCCGGGCGGGAGGACGAGCAGATGTCCGGCGTCACACGGCGCGTGCACCACGTACTCGCAGACGGCCGGCATCCATCCCGCGGGCGTCCGCCAGTCGGTGTCGAGCGCGAGCGTGACGGCGCCGGATCCGCTCACGCGGGCACGACCCCGGCGGTCGCGACCACACCCGACGGGAGACCATGGGTCGCCCATCCGCAGGCGTCGCACCGGGCGGAGGCGACGTGCTCGCCCGTGACGGCGGACGTGCATCCGGGGCAGCGGAGGGCGTCCACGAGGGTTCGATCGATGTCGTCGGACCGGATCGCGGCGGTGCGCGGAGCCGGTCGATCCAGCACGAGGGCGACGCGGTAGGCCGCCCCGAAGCGGGCGTCGGCCAGCAGCCGTCGCCAGTGTTCCGGCGAGCGCGCCTCCTCCACCGACGCCATCTCATCGGTGACGGGAAGCATCTCTGCGACGGCGAGGGCGGCCGACAGCAGGCCGTTGCCCGCGTGGACCTCCTGCACCTCGACCCCGGGAAGGGCGCAGAGGTCCCACACCTCCTCCCG
Source organism: Miltoncostaeaceae bacterium (assembly GCA_963698665.1). GTDB lineage: Bacteria > Actinomycetota > Thermoleophilia > Miltoncostaeales > Miltoncostaeaceae > CALNYH01. The sequence goes on from CAVORO010000001.1 coordinate 462,177, forward strand.
CGAGGGCAGGACGTGCTCCTGATGCTCGGACAGCCAGGGCGGGATCCCTCCGCCGAGGGCCACGAGCAGACGGCCGAGCAGCGCGTCGATCGCGGCGGCCTCGTCGGTGGGGCAGGCCAGCACCACGCGCGACGCGCTGACGCGGATCAGCTCGCTGACGAATCCGGCGCGGTCGGGGCGCGGGACGTGCTCGAGGGCGTCGAGGGAGACGACGGTCTCGAACGCGCCGTCGCGAAACGGGAGCGGACCCGGCGCCACCGCGAGGGCGCGCATCTCGGGCGCGACCGGCCCGTCGAAGGCGATGTCCACACCGACGAAGGGTGCGCCCAGGCCGAGGCACGAGGCTCCCACCGTGCCGCTTCCCACGTCGAGCAGGCCCCCGCCGGGCATCGCGCCGTCCGGGCAGATCAGCCCACCCAGCGGGGCGTATCGGCTCACCCAGTTCAGCACGCGGCCGCCACACCGGTCGCCACGACCGCGCTGATCCGAGCGATCTCCTCCGGCGGCATGCGGTTGGCCATGGGCAGCGAAAGCGAGCGCGCGGCCAGATCGTCCGTGACCGGGAGCGGACCGCGGGCCGCACCGGCGAAGGCGGGGTGCCGGTGAAGGGGCGGATCGTGGTAGGTCCGCACGTCGACGCCCAGCCGCGGTGCCACGGACCGGCACGCGTCCCGGGCGGCGGGTGTGTCGACCCGCACCTGCATGAGCTGCGCGGTCGACGTCTCGCAGCCCGCCTGAAAGGACGCGCCGGCCGCGCCGAGCGCGTCGCGAAGCCGCGCGGCCGTCGCGCGGCGCCGTGCCAGGTCCTCGTCGAACCGATCGAGCATGGCGAGCCCCGCGGCCGCCGACATCTCGGACATCTTTCCGTTGAGCCCCGCCTCCCCGCTCGTCCGATCGGGGCCCTCGATCCCGAAGTTGCCCAGCCGTGCGATCCGCTCGGCGATCGCGGGATCGCCCGTCGTGACGAGCCCGCCCTCGCCGATGCCGAACGGCTTGGTGGCGTGGAACGAGAAGACCTCCGTGTCGTCGCCGCACCCGAGCGGCCGTCCACGCGAGTCGGTCGTCCCGAAGCCCGCCGCGGAGTCGATCACGAGCGGGACGCCGGCCGATGTCGTGGCGGCGCGCCATGCCGCGCGAACCCGGCGGGGACGGGGCGACGCCGAAGGTGGCACAGCCGAGCACGCCCGCGACCTCGCCGTCCGCGGCCCGGAGCGCGTCGGTGAGCGCCTCCGGATCCATCTGCCAGCTTTCCGCGTCGACGTCGACGAACCGGGGGCGGAACCCGCACCACTCGATCGCGCAGGCGCTGGCGGTGAACGTGAACGACGGCACGATCACCTCGGCGTCGCGGGGCGGCCCGAACGCGGCCCGCATCGCGAGGAGCAGTCCGGACGTCCCGCTGGCGACGGGCACGCAGGCCGCACCGCCGCCGAGGTACCGCTCGAGCCGCTCGACGAGCAGGCGATGACAGGGGCCGCCGTTGGCGAACATGCCCGCCTGGCGCGAGAGCTCGAAGTAGCGCGCCACGGCCTCGAGCCCGGGAGGCTCGGGTCGGAGGAAGGGGATCGTGTCCCGCCAGCGGACCAGCCCGCCCGTCCCCGGCTCGCGGACGGTGGCGGCGCCCGCCGGGGCGCCAGGGGAAGCGGCGTTCACGCGGCCCGTATCGGCGGCCTCCGACACCCCTTGAGCAGGCGGAACCGTGGCCGCGCGGGCCGGCGCCCGGACGCGTACCGTTACGGAGTCCGCGCACGCTGAACGAGGTCGCCATGAGATTCCGTCCATCCACGCTGTTCGTCCTCGTCATCCTGTGCGCCCTCGCGCCGCTCGCGCTCGCGGGCTGCGGCGGAGACGACGACGACGCCGGGGCGACCACCGCGGCCGCGACCGCGACGACCGCGTCCGCCGAGGAGACCTACGTGAACGCGCTCTCCGAGGCGACGAACGCGACGGCCGATCTCGGCGCGGCGACGATCTCGGGCGACGACGGGGCGACGGTCGCGAGCGACGTCAGGACGGCGCTCGGCCGCTGGAGCGACGCGATCGACGAGATGGCGGAGCTCGACCTCGAGCCGCAGACCGTCGCCGAGCAGCGGGACGCCCTCGTGGCCGCCTCCCCGCCGTTCGTGGATGCGTGGAGCGGTGTCGCCGACGAGTTCGAGAACGGGACCGCCAACGGCCTGCTCGAGCTGGCGCAGCGTCGTGGTCCGATCGGCGACGGCACGCAGGCGCTGGCCGCCGCCATCCAGGGCGCCGCCGAGGAGGCGGGGAGCCAGGCGAAGGCGCAGCTCGACGAGCTGAGCGACCAGGTCGGATCGGCGATCGACGAGATCCAGGGCGCGGAGTAGCGCCGTCCACCCGTGACCCGCGGGGTGTTCCCCGGGTCACGGCGGACGGGCGACACGGGCGCGGTGGCGCCGCAACGCGGGTGCGGCCGCCTACGGATGCGCCGGCCGGACGACGCCGCGAGCATCGGCGGATCATGCGCGTCCTCCCGATCCTGGCGGCGATCCTCACGACCGCCGCCGTTCCCGTCGCCGGTGCGTCGGCGACGACGCCGGGAACCCAGGTGCTCGGCGCCCCGGAGCTGCAGCCCGCCGACCCGGACCTCGCGATCGCGCCGAGCGGAGCCCAGGTGATCGCGTTCACCGGCCGCTCGGAGTCCGGGTTCGCGGTCCTGACGCGCTCGCGAGCGCGGGCGGGCGGCCCCTGGGGTCCGGCCGTGCGCGTCTCTCCGGTCGCACGGACGCGTCCCGCGGATCCGGCCGTGGCGATCGACCCGCGGGGCGCGGCGGTGGTGATCTGGCGTTCGCCGGACGAGCCCGTGCGATCCGCCGTCCGACGCTCCGCCGGGGCCGAGTGGACACGGCTGTCCGTCGCCGGCGGCCCCGCGGGCTTCGACTCTCCTGCGGTCGCGTTGACCGACGGCATCGCGACCGCCGCCTGGGTCGATGGACGCGGATCCGCCCGCCGCGCGCACCGAGCGGTGCTCGACCTCGCCGCGGGCGCGTGGCGCGTCTCGGCCCCACTCGCGGTCGACGGCGCGACGGCCGTCTCGGTCGGTGGAGACGGCACCGTCGCGGCGGTCTGGGCCGGCCCCGACGCGGGGGCGAGCGGCGTGGATGCGACGGCGGATGCGACACCCGGTCCGGTGGGCGCATCGCGCCACGCGCCCGCCGCGGCCGGCTGGGAGCCACCCGTGAAGCTGAGCGACGCCGGGAGCAACCCGTCCGCGGACGTCGCCGACGACGGATCGACGATCGCCGGCTGGAAGGACGTGATGCACGCGCCCGTGAATCGCGCGGCGCTCCGTCCGGCCGGCTCAGCCGGCTGGTCGCCACCCGAGGACATCGGGGGTGGGCGCTTCGGACCGAGCGTCGCGGTCAACGGCCGGGGCGAGGCGCTTGCCGCATGGCTCGGCCCGAACGACGGCGGACCCGCGCCCTTCGATGTCTTCGCCCGGCGCAGGCGCGGCGACGCGTGGGAGGCGACGGTGAGGCTCGACGCCGTCGACGTCGGCGGCTCGAACGCGCTGGTCGATCTCGATGACCTGGGCAACGGGTTCATCGCGGTGCTCGACCCGGAGGGACCGGGCTCGGCGACCGTTCGCGGCTCCGTCTGGACGCGGCCGGCGCCGGCCCCCGTGGAGGCCGGCGGCCTCGCAGTCGGCGGTGACGGCGAGCGGTTCGCACTGGCCTCCAGCGGGCGCGGCGATGCCCTCCTCGCCTCGACGCGATCGCTCGCCGTGGACGACCCCGCCAGGAACACCGACCTCGTGGGCACCCCGCTCCGCGTGACCACGTGCGGGCCGCAGGTGATCGACGATCGGACGACCCCGGACGGGACCGTGACGCTGAGCGCGACGCAGCTGCGGATCAACCAGCGCATCTCCTCGGCCGGCATCCGGCGGGCGGACGCGATCGAGGCGTGGCTGGACGCGGGCATCGAGGCGCGCGACCTCTGCGGCGGCGCCATCGTGGCGTCGGTCCTCGGACCCGGCGTCGAGGCCGGTGCGCCCGCCACGGCCAGAGGGCGGTTCAGCGCCGACCCCCGGCCGCTCCGGATCGCGCCCCCGGCGCGGAAGACGGGTGTCGAGTTCACGCTCTCGGCCGCGCAGCTTCGCATCAACCAGCGGATCGCCTCCCGGGTGGTCCGGCAGGCGAACGCGCTGACCGCGCGCCTCGACGACGGCCTGAGCGGGGGCGATCTCGCGGCCGGGGCGGTGACACCGGAGACGCTCGCTCCGACCATCGGCCTCGTCGCCGTCGCCGCGGGGCCGACTCCGCCGCCGACCCGCACCGCGCTCGCGCCGGCCACCACCAAGACCGGCGTCACGTTCACGCTGTCGGCCGAGCAGCTTCGCATCAACCAGCGGATCGCGACAGGCCGCGATCCGCCGGCTCAACGCGGTGCGCCGACGACTCGCCACCGGGCTCACCGCGTCGGATCTGCGACGGGCGACGGTGACGGCGTCGGGCATCGCGACGGGGTCCGTTCCGACGCCGTAGCGCCCGGCCGCGACGGGGCCGGATCGGTGCTCCCGGTGCTCGGCGAGGCACGGGGCAGCACGGAGATCGCCACCGCTCTCCCCGCGAAGGCCCGCACGAGCCGACGAGCCGACGAGCCGACGAGCCGACGAGCCGACGAGCCGACGAGCCGACGAGCCGACGAGCCGACGGAGGCTCCGCCTCGAGACCGGCGGCCTTGCGGTGGTCTCGACGAGCCTGCGCCCGGGCGGCCGCTCCGGTCCCACTAGAAGAGCTGGTTCTCCCCCGAGAAGATGTCGCTCACCGACTCGTCGACGAAGACGTTGTGGACCGAGTCGGCCAGGATGCGGTCGACCGACAGCACGCGCAGCATGTCCGGGTCCGCGTGCTCCGGGATGGGGATCGTGTCCGTGACCACGACCTCCTGGATCGCGGAGTCCACCAGCCGCTGGATCGCCGGGCCCGAGAAGAGGCCGTGCGTGGCGGCCGCGAAGACCCGGGTCGCGCCCGCGTCCTGGACGACCTTCGCGCCCGCGCAGAGCGTCCCGGCGGTGTCGATCATGTCGTCGATCAGGATCGCCGTGCGCCCGCGCACGTCACCGATCAGCAGCGTGACCTCGGCCTCGTTGTGGTCCGGCCGCTGCTTGGTGAGGACGGCCAGCGTCGCACCGAGCTTCTCGGCGAAGTGGTTGGCCAGCTTCGCGCGGCCGGCGTCCGGCGACACCACCACGAGCTGCTCCTCGGCGAGATCGCCCGAGTAGGCCCGCTCCAGGAAGTGGTCCGCGAGCATCGGCACCGCGGTCATGTGATCGACCGGGATGTGGAAGAAGCCCTGCACCTGTCCGGCGTGGAGGTCCATCGTCAGCACCCGGTCGGCCCCGGCGCCCTCCAGCATGTTGGCGATCAGACGGGCCGTGATCGGTTCGCGCGGAGCGGATTTCTTGTCCTGGCGCGAGTACCCGTACCAGGGGATCACGGCGGTGATGCGGTGGGCCGAGGCGAGTCGGGCCGCGTCGATCATGATCAGCAGCTCGATCAGGTTGTCGTTGACCGGACGGCTCGTCGACTGCACCAGGAAGACGTCCGCGCCCCGCACGCTCTCCTCGAACCGGCAGTAGATCTCGCCGTTGGCGAAGGTCTTGACGGTGACGTCGCCGAGCTCGATGCCGAGCCGGTTGGCGATGCGCTGCCCGAGCTCCTGGCTGGCCCGCCCGGCGAACACCATCAGTCGCTTGGAGTCTTCGCGGTCGATGCTGGTGCTCACGTGGGGCCCCCCTCGGTCGAGTCGGCGGCCGACGCCGCCCGCGCCGCCGCGCGGCGCGTGAAGTCCTCGACCACGCTCTGGCGCGCCCTGGCGATGCCGAGCGCACCGTCGGGGACGTCGTCCGTGATGATGGACCCCGCACCGGTCATGGCGTCGTCGCCGACGGTCACCGGCGCCACGAACACGCAGTCCGAGCCGGTCTTGACGCGCGCGCCGATGACCGTCCGGTGCTTTCGAAAGCCGTCGTAGTTGGCGGTGATGTTGCCGGCGCCGATGTTGGCCCCGGCCCCGACGTCGGCGTCGCCGACGTACGACAGGTGCGGAACCTTGGCGCCGGGCCCGATCACCGACTTCTTGACCTCGACGAAGGTGCCCGCCTTGGCGCCCTCCTCGAGCCGCGCCTCCGGGCGCAGATACGCGAACGGGCCGACCGAGCACCCGTCGCCGACCACGGCGCGGTCCAGGTGCGACGCCACGATCCGGCTGCCCCGCCCCACCTCGCTCGCGTCGAGCACGCTGTCGGGACCGATCACGCACCCCTCGCCGATGCGGGTGCCCGCCCGCAGGTGCACCCCGGGAAGCAGCACGGTGTCGGCCCCGACCACGACGCCGGCCTCGAGGTAGACGGCGGCCGGGTCGGCCATGGTCACGCCGTCGAGCATCAGCCCGGCGCGCAGGCGCGCCTGCAGGACGTCCTCGCAGGCCGCCAGGTCGATGCGATTGTTCACGCCGAGGATCACCTCGGGCGATGCCGGAAGCGCCCCGACCGGCCCGCCGAGCAACGGCAGGGCGTCGGGCAGGTACACCTCGCTCTGCGCGTTGTCGCGCCCCACGCGGCGGAGCGCCGCGGCCAGCGCCGCGCGGTCGAAGGCGTAGAGACCCGCGTTGACCTCGGTGACGGCCGCCTCGTCCTCGTCGGCGTCGCTCGCCTCGACGACGCGCGCGACGCCGCCCGTGGCGTCACGGATCACGCGGCCGTAGGCGCCTCCGTCGGGGAGGACCGCCGTGACCATCGTCGCGGCCCGTCCGGACCCGACGTGCTCGGCGACGAGCGCCGTGATCGTCGCGGCGTCGAGCAGCGGCGTGTCGCCGCACGCGACGATCACCGTGCCGACGGACTCCTCGAGCCCCTCCAGGCCGACCTCGGTCGCGTGGCCGGTGCCGAGTCGCTCCTCCTGAATGGCGACGACGACGTCCTCGGACAGGGTCGCGCGCACCTCGTCCGCCCCGTGGCCGAGCACGGTCACGACGCGTGCGACACCGCCGTCGGCCAAGGCCCGCAGCACCCAGCCGAGCATCGTCCGCCCGGCGAGGCGGTGCAGGACCTTGGGCTGCCGCGACCGCATGCGCGTGCCGTGACCGGCCGCCAGAACGATCGCTCCGACGTTCACCGTTTTCCGCTTCCTGGTGCTGGTTGGGGCGGGAGGATTCGAACCTCCGATCGCGGGACCAAAACCCGCTGCCTTACCGCTTGGCTACGCCCCAGCGTGTCGCCGTCGGGGCCGGGCGAGTATATCCACGGCCGGGGCGTCCGCCCGCGTCCGCGCGGACGCCCGCGAGCGCCCGCCACGCCCAGACGGTCGGGGCGATGATCGCCGCCACGCAGAGCACGACCATGAGCCGGGCCGCACCCTCCGGGAAGGGCTCCGGCAGGATCGAGCCGCCGAGGTGACCCAGCCGGGCCAGCGCGACGCCGCCGCCGAAGACCCAGGCGATCGCCAGCATGACCACCGCCTCGTGACCCGGTCCGCGGCGGCGAGCGAGCGCCCACACGAGGAGTGCGGCCGCCCCTCCCAGGCCCCAGAGCCCCGCCTGGAGCGCCGGTGGGAGGCCCCCGTCGATCCCGTCGGTCAGGCCCGTCCCCGGTGCGGCCGCGGCCTCGCCTGCGGCGAGCGCCACCCCCGCGACGAGGGCCACGCCGGCTCCGACGCGGGCGCTTCGCGACGCCGTGCGTGTCGATCCGAGCGCCGCGAGCACCCCGCCCGCGACGCCGATCACCACCGCCAGCGCCACCCAGGGCCAGGGACTCGGGGGCGGCAGGTAGACCAGTCGCCCCGACACCGCGGCGGGTGCGCCGGACACGGTCATCGGGATCTCCCACCGTTGGACGATCTGCTCGCGCCCGGGGTCCCGGGCGACGCCGGGCGGCGGCGCGGCCTCGGACATCCAATGCGCGCGGTGGTCGTGCCAGACGGCGACGGGCTCGTCCGAGATCCGGCGCCACTGCGGCGGGGTGCCGGACGTGCTCGCGGCGTCGACCACACCGCCGAAACGCTCGCGGTTGGCGACCACCGACGGGGACGCGGCGTTCTCGAACGCCCCGTCCGGGCCGAGGCGCAGGTAGGGCTCACCCGCGTACCCCCGGACGATCAGCTCGCCGTCGCCGCTCCAGCGCAGCCGCAGGCGGTCGTCTCCGCCGATGACCTCGATCCGGGCGCCCGGGACGACCGCCCCGCCGCTCGTGCGAAGCTCGCCGGGCTCGGTCCGGTAGTCGCTGGCGGTGCCGGCGCCCGAGTGCGCGAGCGCCCCGGCCGGGAGCCCCAGCAGCAGTGCGAGCACCAAGACCAGACGCGGGATCACACCACCACGCTACCCCTCGCGGTCGCGGCGGCCGAGATCGCCGGTGCCGTCCTGGGACGCTCGTCCGTCGACGTCGTCGGCCCGAAGCGACGCCCACGCACCGAGAAGACGTGGCGCGAGCCACAGCGCCGCGATGTCGAACAGCACGTATCCGGCGGCCGCGCCGCTCGGGGGGTTGCCGTCCGGGATGTTGATGCCGGGGATCTCCTCGGCCCATCGCCACGTCCCGATCGCCGTGCCGTAGATCTCCAGGTAGGCGACCGCGATGAACACGCCCGCGTAGATCGCCCGGTATCGACTGCGGATCAGGAAGACCACGAGCACGGCGACGCCGACCGCACCCGCCACGTCGAGCCGCGGAAGCACGCCGAGTCCCGCGACCGCCCATGCGATCGCCCCTCCCGCCGCGATCGCGGTGAACCGCCTCGGGTGCGACGACGGCCAGCGCATCTGGCTCATCCTGAGCCCGGTCAGATAGATGATCCCGTGCCCGGCGGGGACGAACAACGGCAGGTTGCCGTGGCGGTACTCGTACACCCCGACGAGGATCGAACCGAACACCTCGGCGAGGGTCGCCACGCCCACGACCACGAGTGTCTGCGCGCGCTCGGCGTGGGTGGCCGGAGCGAGCGCGACGACGAGGATGCCCCAGGCCGCGAGGCTCAGCAGATACTGCTGCGGGACCGTCGCGACGATGTCGAGGGCGAGGCCGACGGTGGTGATCACGAACGAGGCGACCACGAACCGCCCGGGACTGGCGGCGACGCCCACCGCGGCCCGCCACGCGCTCGACGGGATGCTCATGACATGTGCGGCCGACACGGCGGCCAATCGTAGACCGAGGCGGCGGCGGCGCGGGCGGGAGCGGCCCCGGCGTCGACCGCGATCCGAGGCATGGGATAGGGTCGCCGCGCATTGGGTTGACGGTCGCCCCTCGGGGCGTGAAGAGGGAAGCCGGTGAGAATCCGGCGCGGTCCCGCCACTGTCACCCGGGAGCGACGTCGCTTGGCGAGAAGCCGGCCACTGGGGCCCCTGGCCCCGGGAAGGTGCGACGGCGCGTTCGACCGGGAAGCCAGGAGACCTGCCGTCCGCCCGTCCTGAACAACGCACCTCCGAGGAAAGAGGAGCATCAGTGACCTCTCCCACGCGCGCCGCGCTCGCGGCCGCCTGTGCGGGCGCCCTCGTCATCCCGTCGATGGCCGGCGCGCTCGACACCACGGTCCGGGTGGAGGGCGTCGACGCGACCATCGTCCCGGCCACGACGGTGGACCTGCCGCGCTCGGGCGAGCGCACGGTCGCCGACGACCTCGACGCGGACACGGTGACCGTGCCCGAAGCCAGCGCCACCTCACAGCTCGACCGTGCCACCGGCGCGCTCGGCGTACCGCTCTCGTTCGAGCTGTTCGACTTCGGCGGAGGGCCGACGTCGTTCGTCACGCGCATCGGCGGCGAGAGCGCGCCGTCCGACTTCTCGCGGTTCTGGCGCCTCAAGATCGACCATGTCGCGTCGAGCGTGGGTTCCGACGAGTCCCTCCTCGACGAGGGCGCCGAGGTCCTCTGGTCGCTCAGCGCCTTCGACGAGCCCGAGCTCGACGTCGCGGGTCCGACCGCACCGGTCGAGGCCGGGACGAGCTTCACGGTCACCGTCACGAGCTTCGACAACGCAGGTGTCGCGACCCCCGCGCCCGGGGCGTCGGTCACGTACGCGACGAGCGACGCGGTCACCGACGGTGCCGGGCGGGCGACGTTCGTCGGCGACGGGTCGGGTCCCGCGCCGGTCACGGTCCGCGCGCCGGGGGCGGTCCGTGACTCGACGCGGGTCTGCAGCCACCCCGCCGACCGGCCACAGGTGTGCGACCCGGCGGCCGCGCCATCGCCCGTCGCACCCACGCGGACACCGTCCTCGGGCGCCGCGGCGAAGCCCTCGCGAAACGAGCGGAACCGGCGGCTGTCGTCCGCTGCCGGAGCGCCCGATCGGCGGCGGGGACCCCAGCCGCGTCGTCCCGACCGCGGCGGTCCTCCTTCGCATCCAGCGCTACGCGCAGGTCAGCATTCGGCGCACGGCGGCGATCGAGCGCTGGATCGACGACGGCGTCGTCGGCGGCGACATCTGCGGCGGCGCGCTCGACGGGGCGCGGTTCGCCGGTGCCCCCGGGCGGTCGAGCGGCGCCGCGGTGACGTCGGTTCCGACCGCGACCCCCCGCCCGCTCGCGCTCGGCCGGACCGCCGCGGCGACGACCGGCGGGCGGCCGACGAGGGCGAACCGGGCGCTCGCCACGGCGACCCGGCGGATCGTGCTCGCCGCGATGACGCGCGTCCGCGCGCTCGAGCGGCGACTGGACGGTGGCCTGCACGGCGGCGACGTCGTCGACGGCACGCTCGACCGCGGGAGGCTCGCGGCCGGACTGGACGCGGCGTCCGTCGCCGCGCTCGCGCCGCCCGTGGCGGCCCGCACGGACCCGCGGGCGCCCCGGGTGCCGCCGCCGTGACCCCGTCGGCCGCGACGACGCGAGTGGACATGCGCGTCGCGGTTGCGGGCATCCGGCGCTCGGCCGCCCTGGTCGACCGGGTCCGGGCCGGACTCACCTCGGCGCAGTTCGCACCCGGATCCCTGACCGCCGCCGACCTCGACCCCGCGCTCCGCCGATGAGGTGGCTCATCGTCACGTCGATCGCGCTCGCGCTGGGGGCGGCCGTCGCGGCCGGCCCCGGGGCGGGCGCGGCGGGCGCGGTCGCACGCGAGGACCGGGTCGCGGCGACGCGCGCGGCCAAGTGGCTCGCGCGGCTCCCGACGACCCGCATGCCCGCCGGTCAGCAGGCCGACGTCATCGTGGCGCTCCGCATCGCGGGCGCGCGGCGGGCCACGCTTCGCCCGCGGCTGGCACGGATGGCCCGGCGGTCACCCGGATACGCCCGGACACCTGGCGCCGCCGCGAAGATCGTCATGGCGTCGGCGGCCGCCGGCGTGGACCCCCGTCGACTCGGAGGCGTCGACTACCTCGCGCGCATGCGCCGGGGGGGCGTCGCGCCGGGGCGCTTCGGCTCGACGGCCTTCGACCACGGACTCGCGATGATCGCGCTCCGCGCGGCGGGACGGCCGGTGCCCCGCGGCGCGGTCACGGCGCTCCGCGCCTCGCGCTCCGGTCCGGGATGGAGCTTCGATCTCGACCCCGGCGACCCGCCGGACCTGGACAGCACGGCGCTCTCGGTGATCGCGCTGCGCGCGGCAGGCGTCCGGGCGACGAACCCCGTGGTCAGATCCGCGACCACCTGGATCGCACGCGAGCGCGCGGGCGGCGGGTGGACGAGCACGTCGGGGACGGCGGCGAACGCCAACTCGACCGCGCTTGCGACACGCGCCCTGCTGGCGGCCGGGCGTCGGCCCACCTCGTCGCTGGCGTTCCTCCGATCACTCCAGGAGCGATCCGGTGCGGTGCGCCACACGCGCTCGCGCGGCGGGAATCGGGCGCTGGCGACGATCGACGCGGTGGCGCCGCTCGCGGGCGTCTCGCTCGCATCGGGAATCGGCCCACCGACGTGAGGTCGGCGCTTTCGGCGATTCACGGTGACCGTTCGGCGCTGCTTCACCGGCGCGACACCATGGACGCCCCGAAACGCGGGACGCTCCACCCGGACGCACCGCGGACGCGGGGACGGAATGGGTTCGACGGCCGGAGAGCGAGCGCGTAGCCTCACGGGGATGCACGCCGAGATCCCGGAGGACGTCCAGCGCTTCCGCACCGGACTGGTCGAGATGGCCAGCCTCGTGCTGTCGCAGGTCGAGCGCGGCGTGTCCGCATGGGAGTCGGTCGACTCGGCGGCGGCCGCGGCGGTGATCGCCGCCGACGAGGACGTCGACGAGCGGTGCGCGGCGCTCGACGCGGCGATCTTCGGGCTTCAGACGACGGACGGCATCGGGTTGGCGGAGCAACGACTGCTCCATGTCGGGCTCATCGCGACCGTGGCGCTCGAGCGCGTGGGCGACCTCGCGGTCGCGATCGCCGAGCAGGCGCGGGGCGTCCGGCCCGAGGGCGCGGTCCCCGATGTGCAGATGCTCATCGCGCGCATGAGCGCGCGCGGCGTCGATGCGCTGGCGAAGGCCGTCCAGGCGATCGCACGCGGCGACGTCGCGCTGGGCGAGGAGGCGGGCCTCGAGGCGCGCAACGTCCGGCGCATGCTCGGGGAGCTGCTGGAGGTGGTCGCGCGCGCGCCGGACGAGCCCGAGACGCGCGCGTGGTCGGCCGCCGCGGTGCTCGTCGGCCGCCACCTCGAGCGCGTCGCCAACAACGGCGCCGAGCTCGGCGGCCGAGTGCGCTTCATGGCGACCGGAGAGGCGTTCACGCGCCGAAGCGCCGCCGGCTGACGGCGCTCGGACGGTCAGGCGTCGGCGGTGGCCGGCTCCTCGTCGTCCCGCTCGGCCGCTCGCTCCGCCTGCGCGCGTGCCTCACGCTCGATCTGCTCGAGCCGCTCGAGCGCATCGAGCTGATCGGTGGACGCCTCGGTGGGCATCGTTCGGATGCTGGTCCGTCGCTGCCGCTTGGCCTTGGCCAACGCCCACCTCCGAGTCGATCTGACGAAACCTCATTGTACCGCGCCGCGCTCCCGAGCCGCGGGCACGATCGGACGGCCCCCGTCGCGAGGCGGCGCCAGCCGGCCCGCGGCGAGCGCCCGGACCAGCCCCTCGTCGGCGGGCGGGAAGTCGTATCGCGGGAGGTCCTCGCGCCGGACCCACCGGAACTGCTCGCTCCCGAGCGGGCGCGGCCGCAGCCCCTCACGCCAGCGGCAACGGAAGAACCGAAGCTCCAGGGGGCCCGCGCTCGAGGTCCACAGGCGCTTCTCGATCGCGATCGACACCCCGAGCTCCTCCACGAGCTCGCGCCTGAGAGCCGCGCGATCGCCCTCGCCGGGCTCGCGCTTGCCTCCCGGGAACTCCCAGCGCCCGCTCTGGCCGACGCCCTCGCGCCGCTGACTGATCAGGATCCGGCCGCCGCGCTCGATCACGGCGGCGACCACCACCGTGCGGCTCACCCGACCGGGCGGAGCGTCGCGCCCCTGCGCACGGCGAGGCCGTCGCGGACGAGACTCTCCGCCGCCTCGGGATCGGCGGCGACGTCCGCGCTTCCCGCGTCGGCCAGGCCTCGCAGCAACGACCCCCGCCGCTGGCGGAGCGAACCCTCGTAGCGCCCCTGGCGACGCCGCGGCGGGGTCACGGCGACGACCGTCCCGGCCTCGGCGGCCGGACAGCCGGAGCGCATGGGACAACCGGCCCCGCAGGTCGGCGCGCGCGCCGTGCAGTGCAGTCGCCCCAGGTCCATGAGGGCCTGGCCGACCTCCCAGCCACGCCCCTCCGGCGTGCCGGGCCACCCGGACGGGAACCGCCGCGCGAGGACGCGCGTCACGTTGACGTCCACGGGCAGGATCGCCTCGCCGTCGGCAAAGCAACGGAGCGCGGCCGCCGTGTAGGGCCCGACCCCCGGAAGGTCGACGAGACGATCGGGCGTGGGCCAGCCGTCCCTGGCGATCCGGCCCGCGGCCAGGTGCAGGTTGCGGGCCCGCCGCGGGTAGCCGAGGCCCTGCCACTCCGCGAGCACGTCCCCGAGGCGCGCACGCGCGAGCCCCTCGACACTCGGCCAGCGCTCGAGCCAGCGCTCGTAGCGCGGCACCACCCGGGCGACCTGGGTCGACTGGAGCATCGTCTCCGCGACGAGGATCCGATAGCGCGCGCGGGTCCTGCGCCACGGGAGGTCGGCGCCGTCGGCGGCGAACCAGTGGAGCAGTCGCTCCACCCCGTCAGCTTCGCCACCGCTCACGGGTGGGAGTCTGGCAGCCCACCGAAGTCACCGCACCCCGGTGGCGCCGGTCGCCAGAGGACTCGCCGGACCGGACCGCCCGGACCCGGTTCCCACCTCACGATCAGCGGCGCGTGGGCGATCTGCCGTCCCCGCTGGTCGACCGCGAACGGACCGAGCAGGGTGCGCGTGCGAAGGCCGAGCGCCGCCGCCCAGAGACGCTCCGGATCGGCCGATCCGGCCGCGGCGAGCGCCCGCTCGGCGACCAGACAGGCGGCGAGCGCCTGGGCGGCGGGGTAGTCGGCCGCGCGCGGAAGGCACGCCTCCCACTCCGGGTCGGCGCCGGCGATCCACTGCGCGGGACCGATCCAGCCGAGCACCGCCGCGCCGAGACGCTCGGCGGCGGCCGCGACGCCGCAGACGACGAGCGCCCCCCGAAGGCCCCGTTCGGCGATCGTGGCCGCGAGCGCGAACTCCTCCTCCATCCGCCCGGCCCCCACGATCGTCTCGGCGCCCGCGTCGCGCGCCGCGTCGACGGCGGCCTCGGCGTCGTCCGGGCCACCGATCGGGACGACGATCAGTGGACGACGCCCGCGTGCGGCGAGCGAGGCGAGGGCGCCGTCGGCGACCGCGCGCCCGAAGCCGGTCGGGCCGTGCACGAGCGCGGTCCGGGCGCCGTCGGCCCCGGCACGCGCGAGCGCGTCCGCGAGGCCCGCCCAGTAGCCGTGCGCGGGCCCGATGACGTCGACGACCCGGGCGCAACCCGGATCGGTCGCCGCGCCACCGTGGTTCCAAAGGACCTCCGGTCGCCCGTCGAGCGCCGCGGCGGCGGCGCGCGTCGCACCACTGCCGTACGGGCCCAGCAACAGATCACAGCGCCGCGCGAGCGCTGCGACCGCGCGCGCCGCCTCCCCCGCCTCGCTCATGTGGTCGACGATCTCGAGGTCCGCACCGCGGGCGCGGGCGAACGCGCGCATCCCCGCGGCGGCCTGGACGGCCATCGGCGCGTCGCGGCCCGTCAGCGCCAGGGCGGCTCCGATCCGGAGCGCCCTCACGCAGGCGCCCTCACTGCGCCGGCAGCACCGTCGCCACCGCGTCCCGGACCCGCGCGAGACCGGCCTCGAGACTCCACCCCGGCTGGAGCCGGACGACCCCCGGGGACCGCCCCGAGGCGCGGACGTGGTCCTCGATGATCAGCGCCTCCTCCAGGTCGGCAGCGCTGTGCGGCTCACCCGCCGAGGCCTCGGCGGCGCGCACCTCCCCGAGTCCCGCGCGGACGGCGGCCCGCCAGCGGCGCCGGGTCACCTCGACCGAGCGGACCACACGACCTCGCCCGACGAACATCGCGAGCGCGGCGCCCTCGCTCGCCGACGGCTCGACGAGGACCGCGCTTCGCGCGGTGGCGCGGCGCGAACGGGCGAGCGCCGCGAGACCGGCCAGCAGCTCCTCGCTCAGCTCGCGCCCGCCGTCGTCGCCCAACAACCCCTCGGCCGCCGCGACCGCCAGGCGACCGGGAAGCATCCCGAGCGCACGGGGGTCACCCTCGAGCACGGCGCGCGCCTCGGCGGCAGAGGCCGCGTAGGCCACGGGGTCGTGCGACGCGCACGGACCCAGGCACCCCGGCGCGGGCGCGTCCTCCGGAGCGCACGCGCGGACACATGCGCGCAGGCCATAGGCGGCCGTGAGGCTCTCGACCAGCGCCCGCGCCAGCCGCGGCGAGCGAACCGGGCCGAAGTGCGCGCCTCCGGCGGCCGCCGGACGGCGCACGGGCGCCAGCCGCGGCCAGTCGTCGTCGGTCAGCCGCACCCAGGCACCGCCGCCCGCGAGCCCTCGGCGGTTGCACGGCGGCTGGAGCTCGCGCAGCAGCCGCCCCTCGCGCAGGAGCGCCTCGAACTCGCTGCCGCACACCTCGTGATCGACCCGCTCGAGCCCCTCGAGCGCGCGACCGATCAGACGGCCGTGTCGCCCCTGGGGCCCGAAGTAGGATCGGACCCGCCGACGCAGGTTGGCCGCCTTGCCCACGTAGAGCACCCGCCCCTCGCGGTCTCGCATCAGGTACACGCCCGGGCTGGCGGGGAGGTCCTCGGCGAGCGCGAGCTTGTAGGCGTGACGGGCGCCGCGCAATCCGGCGAACGACACCACCCGTGCCAGCGAGCCCATTCCCCGCTCCATCAGCATGCCGCAGAAGACCGCGAGCAGCTCCGCGGTGGCCTCCGCGTCCGGGAGCGCGCGATGGCTCGGCCGCACCTTCGTGTGGGCCCAGCGCGCGAGCGTCGCCAGATCGTGCCCGCCGGCGCTGCCGCGGAGCAGGCGCCGCGCGAGCACGAGCGTGTCGATCCACCCCTGGGTGAAGTACCGGCCGTCGGTGCGCCGGCGCTCGTAGTTGAGAAAGCGCAGGTCGAACGGCGCGTTGTGAGCGACCAGCACGTCGTCGCCCACGAACTCGACCAGCCGTGCCATCGCGACGTCGATCGCGGGCGCCCCGGCGACCATCTCATCCGTGATCCCCGTGAGCGACTGGATCGGCTCCGGGATCGGCCGCCCGGGATCCACGAGGACGCTCAGGCGGGCGACCGGCTCGAGACCGCGCACGCGCACCGCGCCGATCTCGGTGATCCGACCCCGCCCGGGCGACCCGCCGGTCGTCTCGAGGTCGACGACCGTGAGCTCGGCGTCCTCGATCGGAACGGTGTGCCACCCCGCCGGCGCCAGGCCGACGAGGTCGCGACCGATCCATGCCAGCCGGCCGTCCCCGTCGATGAGCTCCCCGACGAGGCGCCGCTGGAGCCGCGGCGGGCAGCGCGTCAGGCGCAGGAGCTGGCTGGCCACGTGGCCGACCTCGAGGGGTCGACCGCGGCGCTCGAGCAGGGTGCAGAGCCGATCGGCGAGCGACCCCGGCGGGGCGGCGCCCGGCTGGGCCACCGGCAGCGGAATCGCGAGTTGTGCCTGCACGTCCACGGTCCGAGCGACTGTAGCGGCGACCTCCGCTATCGCCGCCCACGGGCTGATACCGTCACCGCTCCTCGACGGCGACCGGACGGTATCGATGGCACTCTTCGGCGGGATCGACACGGTCTTCTACCAGGTGTGCAACATGGATCGGTCGGTGGCCTTCTACGAGGGCGTCCTGGGCCTGGAGCTGCTTCGGCGCGAAGGCCGCGACTGGACCGAGTTCCGCGCGGGCGGCGAGCAGGTGCTCGCGCTGTCGGGGGAGTTGGCGGTGGCGCCCCAGGGCGGCGGCGCGACGGTCGTCCTCCGTGCCGACGACATCGAGGCGGTCGAGGCGGCCCTCGCCGAGGCGAACGTCCAGCGGGGCAAGATCGAGGACATGGGCGGCGCGCGCACCATGCAGTTCTTCGACCCCGACGGCAACGAGCTGCTCGCGATCGAACCGCCTTCGTGAGCGGCCCCGGAGGGAAATAGCCGCGAGAGGGTGGAGTCACCTCGTGAGCGGCCCCGGAGGGAATCGGCCGCGAGAGGGTGGAGTCGCCGTCGGGGTCGATGTCCGTACGGACCAGCAGTGCTCGTCCGCGCCAATCCTTCCCCGACGGTGAATCACCCGGTTGAGGGGCAACGTGCGACCCGCGCCCTGTGAGCCGCCCCGGAGGGAATCAGCGGCGAGAGGGTGGAGTCGCCGTCGGGGTCGATGCCGCACGGACCGGCGCCGCCGGTCCGCCCAATCCTTCCCCGACGGTGAATCACCCGGTTGAGGGGCACGTGCGACCCGCGCCCTGTGAGCCGCCCCGGAGGGAATCAGCGGCGAGAGGGTGGAGTCGCCGTCGGGGTCCGCCGTACGGACCGGCGCCGCCGGTCCGCCACATCCTTCCCCGACGGTGAATCACCGGAGGGGCGACCGGCGACCCGCGCCCTGTGAGCCGCCCCGGAGGGAATCGGCGGCGAGAGGGTGGAGTCGCCGTTCGGGTTCGTCATCCGGACGGACGAGCCCCGCTCGTCCGCGCCAATCTCTCCCCGAACGGTGAAGTCACCCGGTCGAGGGGCAACGTGCGACCCGGCCCCCCTGACGCGCCTCGGTGAGCCGCCCCGGCCGGAACGGCACCCTGCCGAGTCACCGACGGGGTCAGGCGTCGATGTCGTCCTCCTCCGGCCCGATCCCGAGCCGCGCCGCGGCCACGTCCGCCAGGAAACCCTCGACGTCCTCGACGCCGATGAGGATTCGCCGGGCGCTCCACGGAAGCGGCGCCCTCACCCGGCACGTGCCCTCCAGCTCGAGCATGGCGCCGACCCCCGATCGCGCCATGTAGGCGACGAGCCCGCCGCCGCCCAGCCGGACGCCGATCCCACCCCACCACGGCCACGGGAAGCTCCGGGCCTCGACGATCGACGCGACGGGGACATCGGCGCGACCCAGCCACCCGAAGCGCACCCGGACGAACCCGTCCCCGACCTCGGCGTGGGGCCGGGTCCACAGGATCGGCAGGATGAACAGCCGCCCGGGACGCCCGATCCGCAGGTCATGGCGTGACACAGCTGCAAGGCTATCTGTGCGGTCCCCGTATGATCCCGAGGAGACAGATGGCCAAACACTGGTACGGCAGAGATCGCGGGCTCGCGTGGCGCATGGGCTTCACGATGTTCGGCCTCGGCCTCGTCTACGTGATCTTCATGGGCGTGCTGATCGCCCTCGGCACCAGCGCGATCCTCGTGCTCGTGCTGGCGGGCGGCGTCGCGATCGTGCAGCTGTTCTTCAGCGACCGGATCGCCCTCTCGGCGATGGGCGCCCACGAGGTCTCCGCCGACCAGGCGCCGGAACTGCACGCGGCGGTCGAGCGCCTCTGCCAGCTCTCCGACCTTCCCAAGCCCCGCATCGCGATCGCGCGGACCGACGTGCCGAACGCCTTCGCCGCGGGCCGGAGCCCCAAGAAGGCGACCGTCTGCGTGACCACCGGGCTCATGGACCGCCTCGAGAAGCGCGAGGTGGAGGGCGTCCTGGCACACGAGTTGTCCCACGTCGCGAATCGAGACGTCGCGGTGATGACGATCGCCTCGTTCCTCGCGACGGTCGCGGGACTCTTGATCCGCTTCAGCCTCTACTCGCGGATGATGAGCTCGCGCGGCAACAACAACACCGCGGTCGTCTTCCTCGTCATCGTCGTCGCGTCCGTGGTCGTCTACGTGCTGTCGTTCCTCCTGATCCGGGCGCTCTCGCGCTACCGCGAGTTCGCGGCCGACCGGGGGGCCGCGATCATGACCGGCTCGCCGTCGCAGCTCGCCTCCGCGCTGGGGAAGATCAGCGGCGCGATGGCCAGGATCCCCAACCGCGATCTGCGCGCGGCCGAGGGCATGGACCACTTCTTCATCATGCCCGCGGTCTCGAAGGGCATGTCGCTCTCGAATCTGGTCGCCACGCACCCCCCCGCCGAGAAGCGCATCGAGCGACTGCTCGAGATGCAGGCCCGGATCGACTCGGGCGCGGCCGGCGACCTGCCTCTCGACCGGCTCGGCTGACGCGATGGGGCTGTTCGACATCCTCCGCGGGCAGCGGACGCCCAAGCGGGCCGACCTCGACCGCATCTTCGCGATCAGCACGGCCCAGACCACCCTGGAGGTCAACCTCAACCTGCGCCCGACGGGCCGGGCGGGCGTCTGCTTCAAGCCGGTCGATGGCGCCTCGTTCGAGGACATGGAGCGTGACCTGGCCGAGCTCCTCGAGATATCGGGCCGCGGGAGCGGCACCGTCGTGCGCAGACACGACGACGACTACGGCTTCGCCTGGATCGTGCTCGAGGACGACGACTTCGACGACCTGGTGACGACGGCCCACCTGATCAACGGCTCGCTGGAGGAGCGTGGGTTCTCGGAGCAGCTCCTGTGCTCGGTGTTCGGCTTCCTGCGCGACGGCGAGGTGATCGACTTCGTCTACGCGTACAAACGGGGAACCTTCTACCCGTTCGTGCCGACGGGCGAGAACCGCCGCGACAACGCGCTCGAGCTGCGCCTGAAGGCCGCGCTCCAGGGGGAGCTGCCGATCGAGCCCGAGCTCGAGCGCTGGTACCCGGTGTGGGGCGCTCCGACCGCGGCCTCCTGAGGCCCGGCCGCCGGGGCGCTCAGGCCGCCGCGCGGTACCGAAGCACCATGAACCCGCCGGGATAGACCCGGTGGTCCGAGAGGACCAGATCGCGCCTCCCGCCGCCGGCGAACAGGGGCAGGCCGGTGCCGATGACCACCGGCGTGACCTTGAGGATCAGCTCGTCGATCTGGTCCGCCAGCGTCGCGGCCAGCCGCCCGCCGCCGCAGAGCCACACGTCC
This sequence comes from Miltoncostaeaceae bacterium, assembly GCA_963698665.1. Taxonomy (GTDB): domain Bacteria; phylum Actinomycetota; class Thermoleophilia; order Miltoncostaeales; family Miltoncostaeaceae; genus CALNYH01. Next base: position 482,560 of record CAVORO010000001.1, read on the forward strand.
CCGCCGGACTCGGCCTTGAGCGCTCGGACGCGTTCCAGGGGGTCGCCCGAGACGACCTCCACGGCCGGATCCGGCGTGTCGTCGAAGGACGTCGACACGACGATCTGGCGAAGGTGCGGATAGGGGCTCGTCACGCCGAGCGCCCCGCCGACGTCGTAGGTCGCGCGGCCCATGAGGACCGTGTCGAAGCGACGGCTCCCACCCTCGATCCCGAGTGATCCGCGAAGGTGCCCCGGGATCGTCTCCGGGAACTCGCCCAGGAGGTCGGGAACCTGCGGGCCCTCGAAGGAGAACATGTCGGTGGCGCCGTCGGCGCCGGCGATGAACCCGTCGACGGTCGAGGCGACCAGGTAGACGAGGGAACGACTCATCGCTGCTCGCGGCCCCGCCACTCGGGAGGCCGCGTCAGTTCGGGATCAGGCCGTCCGTGGAGAGAAGCGCCTCCGCCTCGGCCAGGCTCGTCCCGTCGGCAGGCACGACGGCGTCCGATCCGATCAGCTCGTCGATCGGGAGCGGCTCGCCCTTCGTGTGGATGGCATCCACGAGCTCCGACAGCGCGGCCGAGAACGCGGCCTCGTCGCCCGCCTCGGCCGCCGCCTGGACGCGGTCGTCGATCTCGCTGATCGCGGCGAAGGCCGCGTCGTCGAGGCGATACTGGCCCTCGCCGCCAAGCACCCGCACGATCATGTGCCCCCCTTTGCGGCGCCGTCGTCCTCGCCGGCGCCGATCTCACCCTTTGCCGGCTCGCCGCCGCCGAGCTCGTTGCGCATCTGCGCGAGCTCGTCGTCGACGCCGCTCGTCACCGAGAGCTGTGCCAGCTCGCGCTCGATCGGGTCGCTCCCGCCCGGGCTCCCCGAGAAGTCCTCGAGCGCCCCGGACTCGAGAAGCTCGTCGATGGCGCCCGCGCGGGCGCGCATCTCCTCGGTCTTGTTCTCGGCCCGCTCGACGGCCAAGCCGACGTCGGCCATGTCCTCGCCGATGCCCGACACCGCCTCGCCGATCTTGCTCTGCGCCTCGGCCGCGGTGTACTGCGCCTTGATCGTCTCCTTGCGGGTCCGGAAGGACTCGACGCGCGCGGTCAGCCGCTGCTCGGCCATGACCAGCTTGTCCTGCTCGGCCTGCAGCTGCGCCCGCTGCTCGTCGATGCCCTGGAGCTGGAGCTGCACGCCCTTCTTGCGCTCGAGCGCGGCGCGGGCGAGATCCTCGCGATTGGCCTGGAGCGCCTGGCGGGCCTGGCCGTCCAGCTTCTGGACGCTCTGCTCGAGCTTGGCGGCCTGCAACTCGAGCCGCTTCTTGCTCGTGGCGACGTCGGCGACACCTCGCCTGACGTTCTGCAGCATCTCGAGCTGCTTCTCATATGAGTAGTCGAGGGTCTCCCTCGGATCCTCGGCCTTGTCCAGCATCTTGCTGGCCTTGGATTTCACGATCGTCGAGAAACGCGACATCAAGCCCATCTGAGCCCCTCCGCTCGCTCGGGCGGTACGAGCGGAGGATACCAGTGCGGGCGACGACTCCGACCGCCCTCGTCGCGAACGGGCGCGGGACGCGATCCTCGCCATGGCCGCCTCGGTCCGGCGGCCTCGCGGGCGTCGCGCGGGGCGATGCCGTCGGCCGGCGCCGCACGCTCGGCTCGCCCCAGGAAACCCGACCGGCTCGCCGGTCGGTCGCCGTCGCCGTCCCCCGCGCGCGCCGACCCGCCGCTCGCCCCACGGGGCCGGGGCGCCGACGGGAGCCCTCGCGGGGCCCGCCGGCGGAAGCGCTACGCCGCGGCGGGTCCCGGCAGGCGGTGGACCACGGCCCGCGCCTCGGCGCGAAGCTCGGCGGTGTCCGGCGTCTCACGCGAGCGCATGTGGGTCGAGACCTTGCGCTTCACGCGCTGGAGCGCGTTGTCGACCGTCTTCGGCGTGCAGGTGAGCCGCTCTGCGATGTCCTCGTACGAGCGCCCCTCGAGATACTGCGTCAGCACCGAGGACTCGAGGTCGGACAGGACATTGCCCAGACACTCGACGAGGCTGCGGAGCTCCTCGGAGGAGATCGCCTGGTTGACCGGGTCGGCGACGGGGTCCCCGGCCAGCACCTCCGCGAGCGACATCTCCTGGTCCGACGACGAGCCGGCGCGGGCATACGAGAACGACACGTAGCTGTTGAGCGGGGCGTGCTTGTTGCGTGCGGCGGTCTTGATCGCGGTGATGATCTGGCGGGTGACGCACAGCTCGACGAAGGAGCGAAACGACGCCTCACGGTCGGTGCGGTAGTCGCGGACCGCCTTGAACAGCCCGATCAGGCCCTCCTGGACGAGGTCCTCACCGTCGCCGCCGGCGATGAAGTACGAGCTCGCCTTCAGGCGCACGAAGCCGCGGTACCGCTCCACGAGCCGGTCCATCGCGACCGAGTCCCCGGCGCGTGCCCGGCCGACGAGCGCCCGGTCCTCGATCTCTCCCGGGCTCGGGGCGTTGTGCCCGGCCTGCTCGGGTTCACGCTGGATGCTCCGGCCACGTGCGGCGTGCATTGTGCCCCTCGGGTGGAAAGCCTCAACCTCGACGGAAGACTTGAGCCCGTCGGCCCGGGCATTCTGCCCCCTGGGATCACGTTCGTCAATGGTGTTTCGCCGCTCTGAGCGAAAATGTCTCGACTCTCGATAGAGACTTATCGTTGAGGTCTTGGCGCCCGTGGCAGGCCGAACAGGAGGATCCCGGCGGCGACGGAGAGGTTCAGCGAGGCGACCCGCCCCCGCATGGGGATCCCGACGAGGACGTCGCAGGCGTCGCGGACGCGGGGGCGCAGACCGGAGCCCTCGGCGCCGAGGACGAGCACCGTGTCGATCGGCAGGCCGGCGGCCACGTGGTCCACCACCCCCGGCGCGTCGGCGTCCGCGCCGGCGACGGTCCGCCCCATCCCCCTGGCGTCGTGCAGCAGCCCGACGAGGCCGTCGGTGCGGCTGACGAGGAGGTGCTCGACCGCGCCGGCCGACGCCTTGCAGACGACGGCCGTCACGCCCGGGCCGCCGCGTCCCGGGATCACGAGCCCCGCCGCGCCCCCGGCCTCCGCCACGCGCGCCACCGCGCCGATGTTCCTCGGGTCCTGGGCACCGTCGAGGCAGACCAGGGGGCCGTCTTCGCGAAGCAGCGGGCTCGCCTGCGCATACGGGTAGGGGCCGGCCTCGGCGACGACCCCCTGGTGGTCCGAGGTGCCCGCCATGCGCCCGAGCTCGGCCCGATCGGCCGACCGGACGGGCACGCCCGCGCGGGCCAGCCACTGCTCGTCGACGAGCTGCGGGAGGGCGGCGATCCGGTGCACGGGACGGCGACCGGCCGCCAGCAGCTCGCGGACGGGGTTGCGGCCGTAGACGACCTCAGTTTCCACGGCGCGGGTAGACGCGGGAGCCCTCCGACGTGTCGACGACGTCGAACCCCATCGCCTCGATCTCGGCCCGGAGGACGTCCGCGCGATCGAAGTCGCGAGCCGCGCGCGCGGCCTGGCGCGCAGCGACCCGGTCCGCGACCTCGCCCGGGGTCTCGTCCACGGGCGCGGCGAGCCCACCGAGGCCGAACATGTCGAGGAGGTCGACCAACCGGACGCGGACCTCCTGCAGTTGCGCGGCGTCCACCGCTCCGGCGGCGAGACGGGCGTTGACCTCTCGGACGAGATCGAACAACGCCGCGAACGCCGCGGGGGTGCCGAAGTCGTCGTCGAGCGCGGCGAAGACCTGCCCCTGGGCCGTGCGCGTCGCACGCGAGAGGCCCACGTCGTGGGAACCGCCGGGCGTGGCCCGGTCGATCGCCCGGATCGTGTTGCGAAGGCGCTCGCAGACCGCCTCGGCCTCGGCCATCCGCTCCTCGGAGAACGGGAGCCGCGACCGGTAGTGGCTGGTCAGGAAGAAGGCGATCACGACCTCGCGGGGCCACCGCTCGAGGACGTCCCGAAGCGTCGCCACGTTGCCGAGGCTCTTGCTCATCTTGTCCCCGGCGAACTCGAGCATCTCGTTGTGGGCCCAGATCCCCGCCATCCGGTGGCAACCGGACGACTCGGTCTGCGCGATCTCGTTCTCGTGATGGGGGAAGACGAGGTCGATGCCGCCTCCGTGGACCTGGAAGTCGCAGCCGAGGGCATCACCGGCCATGGCGGAGCACTCGATGTGCCAGCCGGGGCGTCCCGGGCCCCACGGCGAGTCCCATGCCGCGTCCTCGCCGGGCTTTCGGGCCTTCCAGAGCGCGAAGTCGAGCGGATCCTCCTTCGGCCCGGCGTCCTCGGATGCGTGCATCTCGTCGATGCGCTGACCGGAGAGCGCGCCGTAGCGCGTGAACCGCCGGACCCGGAAGTAGACGTCGCCGCCGGCGACGTAGGCGGCGTCCGCCTCGATCAGGCGCGAGACCAGGGCGACGATGGAATCCATCGACTCCACGACCGTCGGCTCGGCATCGGGTCGGCCGAGGCCGAGGCGATCCGTGTCCTCGACGTATCCTGCGGCCATCCGCGCCGCCCATTCGGTCGAGGGGACCTCGGCCGCCGCGGCCGCGGCGAAGATCTTGTCGTTGACGTCGGTGAGGTTGGAGACGAGCCTGACGCGGGCTCCACGGCGCTCCAGGTAGCGCTTCATGACCATGAAGACGACGAACGGCCGTGCGTTGCCGATGTGGATCGGCGCGTAGACCGTCGGGCCGCACACGTAGATCCCGATCGTCCCGTCCGGGCCCGGCAGGAGCGACTCGTTGCGTCGGGTGAGGGTCGAGAACAGCCGCGGCGCGCCTGGGTCGGTCACACCTCCGACTCCTCGATGAGCGCGACCGCCTGACAGGCGACGCCCTCGCCGCGGCCGGTGAAGCCCATCCCGTCGGTGGTGGTCGCGTGCACGCCGACGGGCGCGCCGAGGATCTCGGTGAGCCGGCGCGACATCTCCCCCCGATGGGGCGCGAGCCGCGGCCGCTCGCAGATCGCCGTGACGTGCGCGTTGACCACGCGGAACCCTCCGGCGCGGAGGCGCTCGTGGACGACCTCGAGCATCCGCGTCCCGGTGACGCCGCGCCACCGCGGTTCACCCGGCGGGAAGACGACGCCGATGTCCACGTCGCCCGCAGCCGCGAGCAGGGCGTCGGCGAGCGCGTGGGCCACGACGTCACCGTCGGAGTGGCCGACCAGGCCGTCGGGGTGGTCGATCGCGACGGTTCCGAGCACGAGTGGCACGCCCGGGCCGAAGCGATGGGCGTCGACGCCCGTGCCGACCCTGATCCCGACGACGCTCACGCGATCGGCTCCTGAGTGGGGGTCCGGCCGCGGAACCGCGTGATCGTCTCGTAGCCGGCTCCACGGAGCGCCGCGACGGCCGTGGGGTAGTCGCGGGCGACGTCCTCGGGCGCGTGGGCGTCGCTCGAGAGCGTCACCGGGATCCCGGCGGCATTGAATCGCCCGAGCAGATCCGGGTCCGGATACAGCTCACCGATCCGCTTTCGAAGCCCCGCCGACGAGCACTCGATCGCGACGCCGGACTCGGCGATGACCTCGACGGTGCGCGCGAGGTCGTCCTCGAGGGCGTCCGGCATGCGGTGGCCGAAGACCTTCGGCAGGTCGGGATGCGCCAGCACGTCGAACAGCCCGGACGCGGCCGCGGCCCGCAACTGGGTGAGGTATGCGGACCACACCTCCTCCGCGGGCGACGCGTCCCATGCCGGGAAGTCGGGGTGGTCCACCGCCAGGTCGCCGAGCCAGTGGACGGAGCCGAGCACGATGTCGAACGGGCGCCCGGCGACGAGTGCCGCGATCTCGTCGCGCCGATGCGAGAGCCAGTCCATCTCGATGCCCACGAGCACCGGCAGGCCCGCCGTCTCGCGCGCCGCGGTGAGCGCCTCGCAGTACTCGTCCAGCCCGAGCTCGGCCTCGGCGCGCCACCAGGGGTTGTCGAGCCACGCGCGGGCCTCCACGAAGCGGTGCACGTGCTCCGTGATGGCGATCTCGCCCACCGCCCGCGCCGCGCCGCGGGCCGCGTAGCGCCCGATCCACTCAGGCGAGAGCAGTCCTCCGGCCGCCTCCCAGGTGGACGCGGCCTTCTCCCTGGCCTCGGGGCCGTCGGGCGACAGGTGCAGGTGGTAGTCGGTCAGCACCGCCGGAAACCTACTCGGACCGAACCGTGAGGAGTCGCTCGATCAGCTCCAGGTCGGCCGGAGTCGTGAGCTTGGGGTTCGGCATCCCGCTCGGCACGAGCCGGACGACCCCGCCGATCGCCTCGACGAGCGACGCGCAGTCGGTGGCCTGCCCGATCCGCCCCGCGCGATCGGCCGCGCCGATCGCCTCGCCGAGCCGCGCCGCCACGAAGGCCTGCGGTGTCTCGGCTCGCCACAGGCCCGCCCGATCGACGGTGGCGGCGACCACCAGGCCGTCACCGGCCCGCTTGAGCGTGTCCGTGAGCGGGGAGGCCGCGAGCGCGCCGTCGGCGCCGTCGACGGCGCCGAGGACGCGCGCAACGAGATGCGCCGTCAGGAGCGGTCGGGCGGTGTCGTGCACGAGGACCCGGCCCGCGCCCGACGCGGCCGCGAGCCCCGCGGCCACCGAATGCGCACGCGTCGCCCCGCCGGCGACCATGACCACGCCCGCCATGGCCCCGCCGATGGCCATCTCCACCTCGCGGGCGCGCCCCTCGGGCACGACCAGGACCACGTGGTCGACGTCCGGACTGGCCGCGAGCGCGTCGAGGCTCCAGCACATGAGCGGACGACCCGCCACCGGCAGGAGGGCCTTCGGCATGCCGGCGCCCATCCGGACCCCGGCGCCTGCCGCCAGTGCGATGGCTGCGACGGACACGGGTGCTCGCGTGTGTAGATGAACTGCCCAGACGACGGGCGCGGACCGGACCGATGATATGGAAGTGGAGCCCGCCTTCGACCAGTCAGAGCTGGATCCGGACGGACCGAGCGACCGCGTCCGCGCCGAGCTGGCCGCGCGGGCGGCCTGGCTCGACTCCCTCTCACCCCATGAGCGCGCGGAACTCGTCGACCAGCCGATCGCCGCCGTGGAGCACCGCTACGCCTCCTGGCGGCGCGCGCACGCCGCGACGGGGTGCGCGGGGCCGGGCTGACGCGACCGGGTCGGTTCGGTACCGTCACGGCGGATGGGCGACGTCTGCGGCCGAGCGTGACGGGCGGGTCGGGGTCGGGGGCACTCCGGATCGGGACCTCCGGCTGGGCCTACCCGGAGTGGCGCCCCGCGTTCTACCCGCGCGGCACGCGTCGCGAGGACTTTCTCGCGAGCTATGCCACCCGACTCGACGCGTGTGAGGTCAACGGCACATTCCACCGCGTGCAGCGACCCGAGGTGACGGCGCGCTGGGCCGACGCGGTGGGGGACGACTTCCGGTTCGCGGTGAAGGTCCACCGCGGCATCGTCGGCGCCCGGGAGGACCGGCCCGAACTCCGGGCGCGGTTCCTGGAGTCGATCGCACCGCTCCGCCCCCGCCTCGGGGCCCTCCTCGTCCAGCTCGACCCGCGTCGGCGCCGGGACGACGAGGGCCTTCGTCGTATGCTCGACGTCCTGGGAGGCGAGACGCCGGCCGCCGTCGAGCTCGCCCATGAGAGCTGGTCGGACCCGGTGGTGGACGGGATCATCCGCGACGCCGGCGCCACGCGATGCCTGACCGAGCGCGACGGGGGTGTTCCGGACGCCCTCCCACCCGGTCCCGTGGGCTACGTGCGCCTGCGGGCCGACCGATACGAGGATCCGGCGCGCCATGCCTGGAGATCGCTCCTGGTCCGCGAGGCCGCGTCGCGGCCCGTGCTCGCGTTCGCCCGGCACAAGGACGTCCCGCCGGATGATCCGCACGTCGGGCTGGCATTCGCCCTGTGGCTGCACGAAGGCGGCGGCGCCTGAGGGCGCCGGGCCGTCACGCGTCCGGCCCGGGACCCCCCGAGGCGCCCGAGCGGGGTTCGTCCAGGCGGGTGAAGATCATCTTCCCCGAGTGGCTCTGGAGCACAGAGGTGACCTCCACCTCGACCTCGCGGCCGAGGGCGGCGCGCCCGCCGTCGACGACGATCATCGTCCCGTCGTCGAGGTACCCGACCCCCTGGTCGTACTCACGGCCCTCACGGATGACCTTGACGGTCAGCGGCTCACCGGGGAGGACCGCCGGCTTGAGGGCGTTCGCGAGCTCGTTGACGTTGAGGACCTCGACGCCCTGGATGCTCGCGACCTTGTTGAGGTTGTAGTCGGTCGTGACGATCGACGCCGCGAGCTCCTTGGCCATCCGCACGAGCTTGGCGTCGACCCCCTCGAGCGACGGATAGTCCGCCTCGCGGACCGACACGCCGCCGTTCACGCTGGTCTTCATCTGCTCGACGATCTCGAGCCCGCGGCGCCCGCGCGCGCGCTTGAGCGGATCACCCGAGTCGGCGACCTTCTGGAGCTCCTCGAGCACGACGTCCGGCACCACGATCGTGCCGGACAGAAAGTGCGACTCGAGCACGTCGACGATCCGCCCGTCGATGATGGCGCTCGTGTCGAGCAGCCGGACCGCCGCCGCCTGGCCGCGGGTGCGCATCCCGACCAGCCGAAGGATGTCGGCGTGTCGTCGAACCGATATCCGGGTGAACGTGTACGCGACCGCCAGCACGACGGGAAGCAGCAGATACGGCCCGACGACTGGCAGCTGGGCCACGGCCACCCCCGCGAGCGCCGCGGCCACGAGGCCGACCACGAGGCCGAGCGCCCCGACCGTGAGCTCGGCCGCCGAATGGCGGTCCGCGAGCCGGTCGATCGCGCGAAGGCGCGCGGCCAGGAACCGCCCGAGCAGTCCCCCGATCAACCCGCCCAGCAGCACGCCGGCCACGACGACGGCCGCCCAGGCCAGGAACCGCCACGGGTCGGAGAACCAGTCCTCGAGGGGAAGCGCGTCCCCCAGCTCGTAGGCTCCGAGCCCGCCGAGGAAGGCGAAGACGATTCGACCGATCCAGATCATCGGCGTCCCCGCGGGTCGGACCCGCGAATGGGAACGCACCGAGCGCCGATCCGTCGGCGCTCGGGTGCGAGGTGGTGTGTGCGGCGGCGGCTCATTCTCGTGCGGACGTCGGGGGGCGCGCCCGCGAGCCACCGAAGCGTCGTGCGCCCGTGCGGGCGAACGTGATGCTACTCCGGCGGACTGCCGCCGCGCACTCAGTCGACGAGCGCCTCGCCCGCACGCTCCCTGTCGGCGGCCCCGTCATCGGCGCCCCGGTTCTCGCCGATCTCCTCGAGAAGCCCCTCGAGGAAGTCCAGCGCCTCCTGCTCTTCCATGTCCCGGGCATACATCAGCTCGCTCGCGAGGATCTTCTTCGCGCGACCGAACATCTGCTTCTCGCCCGTCGACAGGCCCTTGTCCAGGTCCCTGATCGACAGGTTCCGCACGACCTCGGCCAACTCGAAGATGTCACCGGTCTTGATCTTGTCGCGGTTGTGCTTGAAGCGTCGGTTCCAGTTCTTGGGCATCTGGGTGCCGTCGTCGCGCAATACCGCGAGCACCTCGTCCACGGTCTCCTCGCCGATGACCTTGCGCAACCCCGCGCGGTCGGCGTTCTCCGTGGGCACCATGACGGTCATCTCGTTGTAGAGGATCTGAATCGTCAGGTACTCCCGCCGCTGTCCGAGGACCTCCTTCATCTCCTTGCGAAGGATCTTCCCGGCGCCGTGATGCGGGTACACGACCTTGTCTCCGACCTCGTACAAGCGTCCCCCCTTGTGCTCGTCGCTGACAGGAACTACTCGGACCGCGACGGCCGCGAGATCGCGACGTCGAGGGCATCCTCGACCGCTTCGATCTCGCGCACGCGCGCCGGGCCCCGACCACCATCGGTCGGGGCGCCCGAGCCTCGTGCGGGCACCACGGCGACATCCATGCCGTGGTCCGCGGCGGCGCCGAGGCGCCGCGCATGATGGCCGACCGGGCGTACGGCCCCGGTCAGCCCGAGCTCACCGAACGCCGCGGTGCGCGCCGCCAACGGCACGCCACGCTGGGCGCTCGCGATCGCGAGCGCGACCGCCAGATCCGACGCGGGATCGCTGATCCGCGCGCCTCCGGCGACGCTCACGAAGACATCCTGGTCGCCGAGGCGCACCCGGGCATGCCGGGAGAGCACGGCGATGACCTGGGCGAGACGCCCACGGTCGATCCCGACCGCGAGGCGACGTGGCGGCACGACCTCGGTCGGGGCCACGAGCGCCTGCACCTCGACCGGGAGCACACGCGTGCCACGCACGTCGGGGTAGACGCAGGCACCCGCTCGGAGCTCGCCCGGGCTCATCAGGAGGCGGGTCGGGTCGGCCGCGGCCAGGCCGTCGGGGCGCATCTCGAGGATGCCGGCCTCGTCGGTCGACCCGAAGCGGTTCTTCGTCGGGCGGAGGATTCGCTCGGCACGCGTCTCGTCGCCCTCGAAGTAGACGACCACGTCGACGAGGTGCTCGAGCGTGCGCGGCCCGGCGAGCCCCCCGTCCTTGGTCACCTGGCCGACCAGGATCAGCGCCACGCCGCTCGCCTTCGCGACGCGAAGGAGGGTCGCCGCGCACTCGCGCACCTGGGCGACGGAGCCGGCCGGCGCGTCGAGGTGGTCGGCCACCAGCGTTTGCACCGAGTCGATCGCGCAGACCGCGGGGCGGTGCAGCTCGATCGCCGCGACCGCGGCCGAGAGGCGTGCGTCCGCGACGACCTCGACCCGGTCGGCGTCGACGGCGAGCCGCTGCGCACGCTCGCGCACCTGGCCGACGGTCTCCTCTCCGCTCACGAGGATCGTGCGCCCGTGCCTGCCCGCGCCGGCGAGCGCCTGCAGCACGAGCGTGCTCTTGCCGATGCCCGGCTCGCCGCCGAGCAGCACGAGCCCACCCTCGATCAGCCCTCCTCCGAGGACCCGGTCCAGCTCACCGACGCCGCTCGCCAGGCGGCGCGGCGGCGCCTCGCCGGAGGCACCGAGCGCGACCGGCGCCGGGACCCCGTCCATGGGGACCGAGCCGCTCCGCCCGCCCGGCGGCGCATCCTCGAGCGTGCCCCACTCCGCACACTCGGGGCAGCGGCCCATCCAGCGGGAGGTGCGGTGGCCACATGCACCGCAGGTCCACCTCGGAAGCGTGCGCGAGGTCGCCACTAGCGCATCGCCCCGGCGCGGCGGGCCGTGCCCGGCGGCGTCCGCCACCGGGCATGCACGGCGTCGTCGTCGAGGCCGACGCTCACGAGCGACTCACCCGATGCCCACGACCCCCGACCGGCCCGAGGGCCGGTCAGGAATCGCTCTCGTCGGAGCCCGGCTCCTCGGAGCCGGCGCCCGCGACCGCGGCGACCGTCTCCGGCTCCGGCGGTGTGACACGGGTCTCGAGCTTCATCTTGTCGCCGTCGCGCTCCACCAGGATCGCCGTCCCCTCCTCGAACGGACCGGCGAGCACCTCGTCGGCGAGCACGTCCTCGATCAGGCGCTGGATCGCCCGGCGAAGCGGCCGTGCCCCCATCGTGGGGTCGTACCCCTGCTCGACGAGCAACTCCTTTGCGTCGTCCGTGAGCTGGAGCGAGACGCCGTGCTCGGCCATCTGGTTCTTGAGCCGGACCAGCAGGAGATCGACGATCTCGGTGATCTCCTCCTTGGTGAGCTTGTGGAAGACGATGACCTCGTCGATGCGGTTGAGCAGCTCCGGGCGGAAGACACGCTTGAGCTCGCCCATGATCTGGGCCTTCATGTCGTCGTAGGAGATGCCGGACTCGTCGGCGACCGAGAACCCGAGCGGGGTGTTGCGCGAGATCGTCGCCGCGCCGATGTTCGACGTCATGATCATGATCGTGTTGCGGAAGTCGACCGAACGACCCTGCGCGTCCGTGAGGCGGCCGTCCTCCAGCACCTGCAGGAGGATGTTGAACACCTCGGGGTGCGCCTTCTCGACCTCGTCGAGCAGCACGACCGAGTAGGGCTTGCGGCGGACCTGCTCGGTGAGCTGGCCGCCCTCGTCGTAGCCGACGTAGCCGGGGGGTGAGCCGACGAGCCGCGAGACCGCGTGCTTTTCCATGTACTCGGACATGTCGACCTGGATGAGCGCCGACTCGTCGCCGAACAGGAACTCGGCGAGCGTGCGGGCCAGCTCGGTCTTCCCGACACCCGAGGGGCCGAGGAAGATGAACGATCCCGCCGGGCGCTTGGGGTCCTTGATGCCGGCGCGCGCGCGCCGGATGGCCCGCGAGACGGCCTTGATGGACTGCTCCTGCCCGATGACCCGCTTGTGCAGCTCGTCCTCCATGCGAAGGAGCTTCTGCGTCTCGGCCTCGGTGAGCTTGAAGACGGGGATTCCGGTCCACATGGAGACGATGTCGGCGATCTCCTCCTCGCCGATCGCCGCCCGGGGGCCGTCCTCGTCGTTCTTCCACTCCTCCTCGAGCTCGCGCTTCTTGTTCGTGAGGCGCCGCTCCTTGTCGCGGAGGTTGGCGGCCTTCTCGAACTCCTGCGCCTCGATCGCCGCCTCCTTCTCCTTGCGCACGGTCTCGATCTCGTCCTCGAGGTCGCGGTACGTGGGAGGGGCGGTCATCGTCTTGATGCGCATGCGGGACGCGGCCTCGTCGATCAGGTCGATGGCCTTGTCGGGGAGGAACCGGTCGGAGATGTAGCGGTCGGAGAGATTCGCGGCGGCCGCGAGCGCCTCGTCGGTGATCGTGATGCGGTGGTGGGCCTCGTAGCGGTCGCGGAGGCCGCGCAGGATCTGCTCGGTCTCCTCCTGGCTCGGCTCGTCGACCTGGATCTTCTGGAACCGCCGCTCGAGCGCGGAGTCGCGCTCGAGGTACTTGCGGTACTCGTCCAGGGTGGTGGCGCCCACCGTTTGGAGCTCGCCGCGGGCGAGGGCCGGCTTGAGGATGGAGGCCGCGTCGATCGCGCCCTCGGCGGCGCCCGCGCCGACGAGATTGTGGAGCTCGTCGATGAACAGGATGATGTCCCCGCGCTGGGTGATCTCCTTCATCACCTTCTTGAGCCGCTCCTCGAACTCACCGCGGTACTTGGAGCCCGCGACGAGCGCCGCGAGGTCCAGCGTGTAGATCTGCTTGTTGCGCAGGAGCTCGGGCACCTGTCCGGAGGAGATGCGCTGGGCGAGACCCTCGATGACGGCGGTCTTCCCGACGCCGGGCTCACCGATCAGGACCGGGTTGTTCTTGGTGCGCCGGGACAGGATCTGCATGACCCGCTCGATCTCGTTCTGGCGCCCGACCACGGGGTCGAGCTTGCCGTCGGCGGCGAGCTTGGTCAGGTTGCGGCCGAACTGGTCGAGGAGCTTGCTCGACTTCTTGTCCTGCTGGCCGCTCGCCCCGCCGCCACCGCCGCCCTGGCCCTGCTGGCGACGCCCGGGGCCCGAGAGCATGCGGATGATCTCGTTGCGGATCTTCTCGGAGTCGGCGTCGAAGTCGGCCAGGATGCGGGCCGCGACGCCCTCGTTCTCGCGGACGAGGCCGAGCAGGATGTGCTCGGTGCCGATGTAGTTGTGGCCCAGCGACAGCGCCTCGCGCAACGCCAGCTCCAGCACCTTCTTGGCGCGCGGCGTGAACGGGATCTGACCGGAGGTGACCTCCTCGCCCGATCCGACGATGCGGATGACCTGGGCGCGGACCTCCTCCACCGTGATCTCGAGCCCCTCGAGGACGCGGGCCGCAAGACCCTCCTCCTCACGGAGCAGGCCGAGCAGGATGTGCTCGGTGCCGATGTAGTTGTGCTTGAGGGTGCGCGCCTCTTCCTGGGCGAGTACGACGACCTGGCGGGCGCGCTCTGTGAACCTCTCGAACATCGGGGGGATCCCCTCCTTCTCCACCTCGGCTCACGGTCCCGGCCCTGCTCGACCGGGCCCGCTCACCGATGGTCAAAGAGTGCGAAGCGTCGGCTGAAGGCCTCCGGAGCCGCGTGAACACTGGGATCGCGCGGATTCGGGGACGTCGGCGCCCCGGTCGTGGACCGGAGCGAGGATGGTAGCAAAGGCCCTCGAGCCCACCCGGGGGGTCGGCATCGGGGTCCGGAGCGGGCCAGCCGTCCCTGCGGCCGGTGTGCGCGGCGTGCCTCGCACCCGGCGCGCGCCCGTCGAGATCGGTGCTGACGGGGTCGGGCGGGGTCCACTCATCCGCACCGACTATGGCAGCGCGATCGGACGCCCGCGCCACCCGTCCGGTCAGTTCGACGGGCGGGCGCGGGCGTCCGGGAGATCAGGGTCGGACGCGGCGGTCCTGGTCCGGATAGATCAGGAGCCCCATCTCGCGGGCGCGCTTGACGGCGCGCGCGACGTGCGCCTGCTGCTTGCGCGAGAGGCCCGTGATGCGGCGCGCGCGGATCTTGCCCCGCTCCGAGACGAAGCGCCGGAGCGACGGGTAGTTCTTCCAGTCGATCTCCTCGACGGAAAGCTGCGGCCGGCGCTTGCGCTGCGCGGGCTGACCGCTCTTCTTCTTCTTGGACCGCTGACGGCCGCGGGGCTTGGCCATATCCCTCGTCTCAGGCTGGTTCGTGAACGACCGCGGAGGCTACCAGGCTCGCGGCCCGGACGGAATGGAGCGGGCTCACGACGCGGGCCGCGGGCGGACCGCCGGGAAGATGATCACCTCGCGGATCGACGTCCTGTCGGTGAGGAGCATCACGAGGCGATCGATCCCGACCCCCAGGCCCCCGGTCGGCGGCATGCCGTACTCGAGCGCCGTCAGGAAGTCCTCGTCCTCGGGCTGGGCCTCCTCGTCTCCCGCGGCGCGGGCGGCCGCCAGCTCGGTCATCCGGGCCCGCTGGTCGTCGGGGTCGTTGAGCTCGCTGAACGCGTTGGCGATCTCCATGCCGCCCGCGAACGCCTCGAAGCGCTCGACGGTGCCCGGGTCGTCGGGCCGGCGCTTGGCGAAGGGCGAGAGCTCGACCGGGTAGTCGACGAGGAAGGTCGGCTGCATCAGGCTCGGCTCGAGCGTCTGGGAGAGCAGACCGTCGAGGAGCCTGGCCCATGACTCTCCCTCGGGCGCGTCGTGGCCGGCGGCGCGCATCGCGTCGCGCAGCGTGTCGGCGTCGGCGTGGGCCCGCACGTCGATTCCGCTGGCCTCGGCGATCGCATCGCGCAGGTCGAGTCGGCGCCACGGCGGCGTGAGGTCGATCTCCTGCCCGCGGTAGGTCACGACCGTGCCCCCCGTGGCCGCGGTCGCGGCCGCCGCCACGAGCCCCTCCAGCGTCCGCATGACGTCGTTGTAGTCGGCGTACGCCTCGTAGCTCTCGAGCGACGTGTACTCGGGGTTGTGCTTGAAGCTGATGCCCTCGTTTCGGAACATCTTCCCGATCTCGTAGACCCGCTCCATGCCGCCGACGACGCACCGCTTGAGGTAGAGCTCGGGGGCGATCCTCAGGTAGAGGTCTCGATCGAGGGCGTTGTGATGCGTGACGAAGGGCCTGGCGCTCGCGCCCCCGTAGATCGGCTGGAGGGCCGGCGTCTCGACCTCGATGAAGCCACGCCCGTCGAGGTGGCGGCGGATGGCCGCGACGGCGCGCGCCCTGACGGCGAAGACCTCGCGCGCCTCGGGATCCGAGAGCATGTCGAGGTAGCGCCGGCGGAACCTCGTCTCCGTGTCCTTGAGGCCCGCGTGCTTGTCGGGGGGCGGGCGCAGCGACTTCGCGAGCAGGGTGAACGTGTCGGCCGCCACGCTGGGCTCACCGCGACGGGTCCGGGCGACGGCGCCCTCGATCCCGACCAGGTCGCCGAGATCCGTCTCGAGCACCCTGGCCAGCCCGTCCTCGCCCAGCCGGTCGACCGGTGCCATGACCTGCATGCGCCCCGACTCGTCGGCGATGTCGAGGAACGCGATGCGCCCCTGCCCCCGTCGCGCGACGAGCCGCCCCGCGACCCGGACGACCGTGTCGGACGTCTCCCCGGGCTCGAGCGGGTCGGCGGTGGCCCGCGCGTCCGCGATCGGGACGCGATCGCCGAAGGACGCGGGGTACGGCTCGATGCCCGCCGCCCGGAGCGCGGCGACCTTTGCCCGGCGGTCGGCGAGCAGCTGCTCCAAGCCGCCCGACGGCTCAGTCACGACGTCACGATCGGGCGGACCACCCGGTCACTCGACCCGCGCCCGGGTGATCCACCGTCGGGGCACCGAGCGCCGAGGACGAGCGGGGCTCGTCCGTGCGGACGACGTGCTCCCCGCCGGCGGCTCCACCCTCTCGGCGCGCACTGCTCCGCGCGCGCCTCGGCCCCCCACCCGGGTGATCCACCGTCGGGGCACCGAGCGCCGAGGACGAGCGGGGCTCGCCCATGCGGACGACGTGCTCCCCGCCGGCGGCTCCACCCTCTCGGCGCGCACTGCTCCGCGCGCGCCTCGGCCCCCCACCCGGGTGATCCACCGTCGGGGCACCGAGAGCCGAGGACGAGCGGGGCTCGCCCATGCGGACGACGTGCTCCCCGCCGGCGGCTCCACCCTCTCGGCGCGCACTGCTCCGCGCGCGCCTCACTCAGTCGCCCGCCTCGATCTCGACGATCTCGTACTTGAGGGCGCCGCGTGGGGCGGGGATCGTCACCTTGTCGCCGCGGGACCGGCCGAGCACGGCCTTGCCGACGGGGCTCTCGTTCGAGAGGCGTCCGCGGCGCGGGTCCGCCTCGGCGCTGCCGACGATCGAGTACTCCACCTCGCGCTCGGCCGTGAGGTCCTTGAGGCGCACCTTGTTGCCGATCGAGACGGTCTCGGTGGACACGTGCTCCGTGTCGACCACCCGCGCGTTGCGCAGCTTCGCCTCGAGCGCCTGGATCCGGTACTCGATCTGGGCCTGCTCGTTCTTGGCGTCGTCGTATTCGGAGTTCTCGCTGATGTCTCCGAACTCGCGCGCCTCCTTGATCCGCTCGGCCACCTCGCGGCGCTTGTCGCCGGACAGGTAGTCGATCTCCTCCTGGAGCTTGCGGTAGCCGTCCTCGGTGAGAATGACTTCACGGTCCATCGCGGGGTGCTTCCTTTAGGGGACTCGGGCGGCGCCGAACGGTAGGCCGGGGGGCACCGCTTTTCAAGCGAGGGCGCGCGCCCCGGTGGCCACCTCGGCCATCATCGCGAGCGCCTCGTCGAGGGTGGGGGCCGTCTGGAGCGCGCCGAGCGCAGCGCGCCCGACCGGCAGCCCGGCCAGGTACCAGGGGTAGAAGCGGCGCATGTAGCCGGTCGCCCGCTCGGGGCCGACCAGCGCCGCGACCTCGAGCGCGAACGCGGTGGCCTCCTCGACGATCTCGTCGGCCGGCGGGCGCTCCGACGACGCCCCCGAGGCGATGGCCCCGTAGACCCAGGGGTCGCCGAGTCCGGCGCGCCCGATCGCCACGGCGTCGCAGCCGGTCTCCGCGACGACCCGGAGGGCCTCGGCCGAATCGCCGATGTCGCCGCTTGCGATCACCGGCACGTCGACCGCCGCGGCGACCAGCGCGGTGACCGAGTGGTCGGCCCGCCCCCGGTACTCCTCGACGGCCGCGCGGGGGTGGAACGTGATCGCCGCCGCCCCGGCGTCGACCATCATCCGCGCGGCCTCCACCGGGCGCGCGGTCGCCGGGGTGACGCCACGGCGCATCTTCACGGTGACGGGGACCTTGACGGCCGCGACCATCGCGGCGACCGCCTCCGCGCCCGCGCCCGGATCCGACAGGAGCGCGGCACCGGCACCCGTCTTGCAGATCTTGCGGACCGGGCAGCCCATGTTGACGTCGATGATGTCGGCGCCCGCGTCCTCGACGATGGCCGCGGCCTCGGCCATGACGGCGGGGTCGGCGCCGAAGATCTGGATCGCGACGGGGCCGGGCTCGTCGTCGACGACGATCAGCTCACGGGTGCGGCGATTGCCGTGCACCAGCCCGTGGGCGGACACCATCTCCGATACCGCCAGGCCCGCGCCGTGGCGCCGCGACTGGCGTCGGAACGGCGCGTTCGCGATCCCGGCGAGCGGGGCCTGCACGACGCGGTTCGCGACCTCGACCCCGCCGATCCGGAACGGCTCGGCGAGCGGCCACGTCCCGAGTGGCCCGGCTCCGGACCCGGGCGGGTGCGGCTCGTCAGCGTCGCGCGCATGCGCTTTCTCATCGCGGGCGGCTCGGAGCGCGCGCGTTCAGCTCGTGGACGGCCCGCAGGCCCTCCAGGGTCAGCAGCGGGCGGTGCTCGTCGATCTCGACCGAGAGGCGGCAGACCAGACGAGCGAGCCCGCCGGTGGCGACGACGATCGTCTGCGGACCGAGCTCGTCGCGCATGCGCCGGACCATGCCGTCGACCATCGCCACCGTGCCGAAGACCGCACCCGAGCGCATGCTCTCGAGCGTCGACTTGCCGATCACCCGATCGGGGGCGACGAGGTCGATCTGGATCAGCCGGTCGGCGCGGCTCGTGAGCGCGGCCAGCGAGGTCTCGATCCCCGGCGCGATCGCGCCGCCCAGATACTCGCCGACCTCCGAGATCGCATCGAACGTCGTGGCGGTGCCGAAGTCGACGACGACGCAGGGCCCCCCGAACGCACCGAACGCCGCCACCGCGTTGGCGAGCCGGTCGGCTCCCAGCTCGTGCGGGTTGTCGATCGCGAGCCGGATGCCGGTCCGCACCCCGGGGCCGAGCACCAGCGCGTCGTGGTCGAGGTACTTTCGCGCGAGCTCGACGTAGCCGGCGGTGACCACGGGGACGACCGAGCAGACCACCATGGCGTCGAGCGCCTCGAGTCCGCCACCGCGCAGGCGCAGGATCTGATCGTGATACGCGGCGAGCTCGTCGGCGGTCGCGGTCCGGTCGGTCGCGATCCGCCATTCGTGGAGCAGGTCGCCTCCGCTGA
This sequence comes from Miltoncostaeaceae bacterium, assembly GCA_963698665.1. Classification (GTDB taxonomy): domain Bacteria; phylum Actinomycetota; class Thermoleophilia; order Miltoncostaeales; family Miltoncostaeaceae; genus CALNYH01. The sequence goes on from CAVORO010000001.1 coordinate 501,312, forward strand.
ACAGACCCGCGAGCGTCTGGGTGTTGCCGACGTCGACGGCGATCAGCATCGGCTCAGTCCTTCCCGGTGGCACCCGTCCGCAGGATCTCGACCGTGACGTCCTGGGTGGTGTGGATCTCGACGCGAGGGATGATCCGCGAGGGTCGGTTGCGGTCCCACACCCACACGTCCTCCATCACCACGTGAAAGAGCGGATACGCCGGCTGAGGGGTGAACTCCCGCTCCAGGCTGTTGCACAGGTAGGTCGCCTCCTGCGTGAGCACGCAGTACTTGAACAGCGGGAAGACATCCGCGTACTCGCGCTTGAGCCGGAGCTCGAGCTCGGCGTCGTACTCCTCCAGCTCGTCCGTGTGGGACATGCCGCTCACCGGGCCCGGTACGTGATCTCGCGCCGGCGGCCAGGAGGACCGTCGCCGCGCGGCCTGCTGGCCGTCAGTGGCCGCCGATTGTAGACGAGGGGACGGGTCGAGCACCGGCGGCGGCGCGGACACCCGTGGCCGGGGGCCCTCCCCGCGGGCCACCGCTCACGCCCCGTGGAACCAGCCGGTCTCGTCGAGGGCCACCCGCGCCGGCTGGCCGGCGGGGTCGAGCCGCGACAGGAGATCGTCGAGGCGGCGGCCGTCCGGGAGCGCGAGCTCCGGGTCGAGGTCGAGCAGCGGAAGCAGGGCGAAGCGACGCTCGCCGAGTCGCGGGTGCGGGATCTCGAGCGCGTCCTCGACCCAGTCTCCCCCGCTCCACACGAGAAGGTCGCAGTCGATCGCCCGAGGCCCGTACCGGACCCCCTCGACACGGCCGAGCGCGACCTCGGTCGCCTTGCACGCCGCGAGCGCCTGGGGCGGGGGCAGCTCGGAGCGCGCCCGCACCGCAGCGTTCAGGAAGGCGGGCTGATCCTCGATCTCCCTGGGCGCGGTCTCCCAGATCCGACTCGCCGCCTCGACTCGCAGGCCCCGGCGCCCGAGCTCGGCCACGGCACCGGCGAGCGCCGCCCTGCGGTCCCCGAGGTTGGCACCGAGACCGATCCAGTAGGCGTCCCCCCCACTCACACGCGTCGGGCCCGGCGCAGCGTCACCGAGGTCGCCGCAAGCGCCTGCGCGAGCGCGACGTGCGGTTTTCGCACCGTCACCTCGACCGCGGCGGCGAGGGGCTCCTCGAGCACGCGGTCGGCAACGACGTCCGCGAGCCGCTCGAGCAGCGCGAAGGGTGGTCCGGCCACGATCTCGGCGACGTCGGCCGTGAGACGGGCGTAGTCGATCGTGTCCTCGAGCCGGTCGGTCGTCGCGCCCGGGCATCCCGCCAACTCGACCGCCAGGTCGAGCACGAACCGCTGCCCGAGCTGGCGTTCCGCGTCGTGCACGCCATGGCGCCCGAACACCTCGAGCCCCTCGACCCGGACGACCATCTGGTCGCCGTCGCTCATGCCGAGCGCACCGCGCACCAGGCGGTCACGGCGTCCACGGTCTCGCGCACGTCGTGCGCGCGGATGACCGCCGCGCCGCCCGCGAGCGCCGCGAGCGCCGCGCCGAGCGACCCGGCGAGCCGTTCGTCCACCGGCCGGCCGAGGAGGGACCCGAACATGCCCTTGCGCGACACCCCGATCACGACCGGTGGACCCAGTTCCGCCAGCCGGTCGACGGCGCGAAGGAGCGAGAGGTTGTGCTCGAGCGTCTTGCCGAAGCCGATGCCGGGATCGATCAGGATCGCGTCGTCCGCGATCCCGGCCGCACGCGCGGCGTCGATCCGCTCCGCGAGGAAGTCGGCCACCTCGCCGACCACGTCGGCGTAGCGCGGGTCGTCCTGCATGTCGCCGGGGCGCCCCCGCATGTGGAGGAGGCAGACCGCGGCCGCGTGCTCGGCCACGACCGGCAGGAGATCGGGGTCGTCGCGGCCGGCGCTCACGTCGTTGACCAGCACCGCGCCCGCGTCGAGCCCCGCGGCGGCGACGCGCGCGCTGGTCGTGTCGATGCTGAGCGGGCACGGGACCGCGCCCTCGCGGGCCGCCGCGAACAGGGGCGCGAGCCGCGACAGCTGGACGTCCGCGGGCACCGGCTCCGCCCCGGGGCGCGTGCTCTCGGCCCCCGCGTCGATGATCGCCGCGCCGTCCTCGGCGATCGCCTCGGCGCGGGCGATGGCCGCGACACCGTCGAGATGTCGTCCGCCGTCCGAGAACGAGTCGGGGGTGACGTTCAGGATGCCCATCACGCAGGGCTGACCGAGCCAGTCGAGGGGCGTGGCGACCACGGACCGAGCGTACTCGACGGCGTGCCGCGCGCCGCCGGGCACCGCCCCCGTGCCGAGACACGGCGGCCGCGCCCGTCCCCGCGGCCGGTCGCTCGAGCGGCACCGCGGCCCTCGCGTCCACCCGCCGCCGGCCGCCGCGCACGTGGACCCGCAGCCACGCGACCCTGCGCGCAGGCGCCGCGCCGCCCCTCGGGCCGTGTGCCCCTCGGCAAGGCGCGTACCCGCACCGCACGACCCCCCTGAGCGCGCGCAGGAACGGCACCGCCATCCGAGCGCGGCGGGGTGATCCCTTCGGGTCGCACCCCCCGCGCGCGGCGCGGGGTCCGGGTGCGTCAGCCGCCGCCCTCGGCGACCGGTCGCGGCGGCGCCGCCGGATACGGCATGCGGCCCGCGCCCGCGGGCGCGTCGGACGTCGTCGGACGCTCTGCCAGCTCGCGCGCGGCGCGCTCGTCCCTGGCCCGGAACACGTCCTTTTCGTCCTGTCCGTCCAGCAGGGCGATGAACTCGTCGCGCTCGATGGTCTCCCGATCGAGCAGCAGCCGCGAGAGGCGCTCCAGGTCGGCGCGGTGCTCGACGAGGATGTCGCGCGCGTTCTGGTGCGCCTCCTCGATGATGCGCCGGATCTCCGAGTCGATCACGCGGGCCATGTCGTCCGAGTAGTCGGGCTCGGACTGCATGTCGCGGCCGAGGAACGGTGCGCCCTGGTTGTGGCCGAGGACGCGGGGGCCGAGCTTCTCCGACATGCCGAACCGCATCGTCATGGACTTCGCGGTGGACGTGACCTTCTCGAGGTCGTTCGCGGCGCCGGTGGTGATCTCTCCGAAGACGATCTCCTCGGCGGCACGGCCGCCCAGGGTCATCGCCATCTGGTCCTCGAGCTGCGCCTTGGTCGTCAGGAAGTGGTCCTCGGTCGGCATCGAGATCGTGTACCCGAGCGCCTGACCGCGGCTGACGACGCTGATCTTGTGGACGGGGTCGGCGTTCGGCAGGAAGTGGCCCACGAGGGCGTGGCCCATCTCGTGGTAGGCCGTGACGACCCGCTCGCGCTCGGACAGCAGCCGGCTCTTCTTCTCGGGGCCGGCGATCACGCGCATGATCCCCTCCTCGAGCTCCGACTGGGTGATGTGGCGCTTGTTGCGCCGCGCCGCCAGGAGCGCCGCCTCGTTGACCAGGTTGGCCAGGTCGGCGCCCGTGAAGCCGGGGGTCTGCCCCGCCAGGGCCTCGAGCTCGATCTCGCCGTCGATCGGCTTGCCGGCGGTGTGGACCTTGAGGATCTGGGCGCGCCCGTCGCGGTCGGGACGGTCGACGACGATCTGGCGGTCGAAGCGCCCGGGGCGCAGGAGCGCCGGGTCGAGGATGTCGGGACGGTTGGTCGCCGCGATCAGGATGATGTTGTCCTTCCCCTCGAAACCGTCCATCTCGACGAGCAGCTGGTTGAGCGTCTGCTCGCGCTCGTCGTGCCCGCCGCCGAGCCCCGCGCCGCGGTGGCGGCCGACCGCGTCGATCTCGTCCATGAAGATGATGCAGGGCGAGTTCTGCTTGGCCTGCTCGAAGAGGTCGCGCACGCGGCTCGCCCCGACGCCGACGAACATCTCGACGAAGTCGGAGCCGGAGATGGAGAAGAACGGCACCCCGGCCTCGCCGGCCACGGCCCGCGCGAGCAGCGTCTTGCCGGTGCCCGGAGGGCCGAACAGCAGCACGCCCTTCGGGATGCGCGCGCCGAGCGCCTGGAACTTGCGCGGGTTCTCGAGGAACTCCTTGATCTCGTGCAGCTCCTCGACGGCCTCCTGGGCGCCGGCGACGTCCTTGAACGTGACCTTGGGTGCGTCGACCGACATGCGCTTGGCCTTGCTCTTGCCGAAGCTCATCACCTTGGAGCCGCCGCCCTGCATGCGGTTCATCAGGTAGATCCAGAACACGATGAACAAGAGGAACGGCGCGAGCGTGATCAGGAAGCTCCACCAGGGCGTCCCGCTCCGACCCTCGACGGTCACCTCGACGTTGGCGTCGGTGAGCTGGGCCCGCAGATCGTCCCCGTCGCCGGTGAAGCCGCTCGAGTAGCTCGTCCCGTCCTTGAGCGTGACGTTGACGACGTTGTCCTCGACCTCCATCGTCGCGGACTCGACCTGCCCGGCCTCGATCTGCTGCTGCAGGTCGTTGAAGGTCGGGGGAGGCGTGTCGCTCCCGTCCGAGCTGACCAGTCGCTGGGCCACGAACACCAGCAGGATCACGATCAGGATCGGGAAGGCCGCACTCTTGAAGAAACGGTTCATCGCGCTGGGCGCCCCTCGGGCGCCGTGTGCGCCCCCTCGCTTGCGTGGGCGCGTCGCGACCGGCGGTCGTTCGGCGTCCGTCGGGCGAGGATAGCAGCGCCCCGAGGGGCCATCGGACCACCCGGGCGCCCGCGTTCGGTCACCGCTCCGACGCGCCCTCGTCGTAGGTCGCGATGTGCCCGAGATTGCGATGGCGCTCGGCATGGTCGAGTCCGTACCCGACGACGAAGAGGTCCGGGAGCTCGAACCCGACGTAGCGCACGTCGAGCGCGAGGCGGCGCCTGCGCGGCTTGGCCAGGAGCGTGCAGATCTCGAGCGAGGCGGGCTCCCGCGAGGCGAGGTTCTTGAGCAGGTAGCTGAGGGTCAGGCCCGAGTCGATGATGTCCTCGACGACCAGGACGTGCCTGCCGGCGATGGGGACGTCGAGGTCCTTGAGGATGCGCACGACGCCCGAGGAATGCGTCGACGCGCCGTACGAGGACACCGCCATGAAGTCGAGCTCGCAGGGGACGCTGATGTGCCGCACGAGATCGGCGATGAAGATCACCGCCCCCTTGAGCACGCCGATCACGATCAGCTCACGGCCCGCGTAGTCGGCGGAGATGCGCTCGCCGAGCTCGGCGACGCGACGCTGGAGCGCCGCCTCGGGGATGAGGACCTCGCCCGGACGGCCGACCTCGGCGCTCATGCGCCGACCATCTCGAGCACGACCGCGCTCGCGCCGATCGGCGCGAGCGCGGTGGGGTCGGCACGGTGGCCCGCGACCCAGAGCACGCGCTCGCCGTCGGCCACGACGGGAACCCGCGCACGATCGGGCGCGGGAACCCCGGCGCCCGCCAGCAGCCGGCCGACGGCGTGGCGGCCGCCGCCCGCGAGCGCGAGGCGGTCACCGGGACGCGGACCGCGCACCGTGAGCGGGCCGCACGGTCGCAGCGCCACCCGGGTGGGCGACGGGGCGACGGCACGCCCCAACCGCGCCCGCAGGCGCACCGCCCCGAACTCCGCGGCGCCCGGGACGTCGAGTGCTGCCGGGGCGGGCGCGGAGCGGGCCGGGCGCGCGACGAGCCGACCGGACTCCCGGCGCACGGACCCGCCCGAGAGGGTCACCGCGGCGCCGTCGGTCGACGTGGCGACGGACAGGACCGCCTCGACGGCGGCCCGCGCGAGGGCGTCGCCCCGCAGGCCGGCCTCGTGGAGCAGGCGGCGGACGAGGAGACGCGCGAGCGCGGGCGGCGCGCCCGCCACCGACGACGCGTCGAGGCCGCCCCGGCTCGCGGCCCGCGCCCATGCCGCCTCCACGACCTCGCCGATCAGCTCGGCCTCGTCCGCCAGCGACTCGGCCAGGTTGGCGACGTTGCGCTCCGCCGCGGGATGGACTGCCCGCATGGCCGGAAGCAGACCGGCGCGGACGCGCGTGCGGGCGAAGGCGCGGTCGACGTTGCTGGGGTCGTCCGCGTACGCGATCCCATGCGCGGCGCACCAGGCACGGGTCTCGGCGCGCATGAGGGGCAGCAGGGGCCGGATCGACGCGCCGCGGCGCGGGGCGATCCCGAGCGCCCCGGTGCGCCCGGCCCCCCGGGCCATGCGAAAGAGCACCGTCTCGGCCTGATCGGAGGCCGTGTGCCCGGTGGCCACGGCCGCGCACCCGCGCGCCCGTGCGGCGGCGTCGGCGGCCTCCATCCGGGCCTGGCGGGCACGCGCCTGGAGGCCCGGGCCCGGGCGCAGGTCGAGCTCCACGCGGAGCGCCGGGATCCCGAGCGCGGCCGCATGGCGCTCGGCCAGGCCGCACTCACGGCCGGCGTCGGGCCGCAGGCCGTGGTCGAACGTCAGGGCGTGGAGCGGGCCGTCGTGGAGACGGGCCAAGAGGTCGAGCAGGCAGGCCGAGTCGGCACCGCCCGAGACCAGCACGAGCACGCACTCGCCGACGGGGAGCAGCTCGTGTCGCCTGCAGTGCGCGTCGACCCGCGCGAGGAGGTCGATCAGGTCGCCGCGACCTGCCGTGACAGCCGGTCGAGGTCCTCTCGTGTGATCTCCCCGAACCACGTCTCGGCCACGTTCCCCTGCGCGTCGATGAACACGGTGACCGGCAGCCCCGTCGCGCCGTAGTCGATCGAGACGCTACCGTCTCGATCGATTCCAAGGGGGAACGTGATCTCGAGGTCGTCCGCGAACGAGCGGCTGTTCTCCGGCTCGTCGTTGACGGCGAGGCCCACGACCTCGACGTCCGGGTTGTCGTCGGCGAACGCCTTGAGCGCCGGCATCTCGGCGCGGCACGGCGGACACCACGAGGCCCAGAAGTTGAGGACGACCGGGGTCCCCTCGAAGCCGGCGAGCGTGAGATCGTCCCCGCCCTCGAGCGCGGGGACGGTGAACTCGGGCGCCGGGTCACGGTCGGCCGCCGCGGCCGGGGTCGCGCCGGCCTCGGGCGCGTCGTCGCCGCGCGTCCCGGCGACGAGACCCACGACCAGGACCCCGACGACCAGCACGACCGCCAGGAGCACCCATGCCAGTCGGGATCCGCGCACGCAGCGACGGTAGCAGCCGCTCGGTCGCCCGAGACCCCAGCGGTTCGCACCCGGACCGGGGGCTCGCAGGGCGCGCCGAACGTGTCGTCCGGGCGATCGCGAGCGGGGATCGCCGCCTCGGCGGCGCGCTGCGATCGCACGCCCGGCGGACGCCCGCGCTCGTCCGGGGAGCAGACCTCACGGCGTCCGGGATGTCGACGGTGTTCCGGACCGGCGTGGCGCTCGCGATCGTCGCCCGACCCACCCGGACCGCCGGAGTCCAGGCCGCCGTCGCGGCCGAGATCGCCGCCCGGGTCGCCGGCGTGGCGCGCACGAGGCTCGGGCGCCGACGACCGGCCCCGTCCGCCGACGCGGGCTTTCCCAGCCGGCACGCCGCCGCGGCGGCGGCGATCGCCGCGATCGCGGCGGCCCACGATCGGCGTGTCGGCGCGGTCGCGGCGACCGCGGCGGCGATCGGGCTGACCGCACGTGTGCTGGCCGGCCGTCACGAGCCGGCCGACATCGTGGCGGGGGTCCTGGTGGGGCTCTCGGCCGCCGCGACTCGTGCGCCGGAGCGCGGTCCTGCTTCGCGTGGCGCGCCCCGCCGGCCCGCCCTACGCGACCGCCCGTCCGGCGGTGCCGTCCTCGAGCGTGAGCCGGTCGCGACCCGCCCGCTTGGACGAGTAGAGGGCGCCGTCGGCGCGGCGGAGCAGGTCGGCGGGACCGTCACCGGGCACGAACGGCGCGACACCGGCCGACGCCGTCACGCCGGTCGCCTCACCGCCGGCCACGAGGATCGCCGTGCGACCGATCTCCAGGCGGAGCCGCTCGCCGGCCTCGGCGGCCTCGGCCGCGCCACGGGGCACCAGGACGGCGAACTCCTCGCCGCCGAACCGGGCGCCGACGTCCGACCCCCGGATGCCGGCGGCGACCGTGCGCCCGACGGACGCGAGCAGGCGGTTTCCGGCCTCGTGGCCGTGGCGGTCGTTGAACTCCTTGAAGCGGTCGAGGTCCAGCAGGACCAGCGACAGCTCGTCGCCGTAGCGCTCTGCCCGCCGGCACTCGCGCGCCAGCACGTCCTCGAGGTACGCGTAGTTGCGAAGGCCGGTCAACCGGTCTGTCGTGCTCGTGTCGGCCATCCGCTCGAGGCGGACCGCCTGGGCCCGGTGGCCGGCCGCGACCAGGAGTCCGGCGCCGACGAAGGCCGCGAGCCCGATCGCCATGTCGCCCGTCGCAGCACCCTCGGCGCCGGAGGCGAGCGCGATCACGACGCCGGCCGCGGCGGCCGCGGCGACGAGCCCCCGCGGGCCGCACAGCGGGCCGGCCACGACGAGCGGGAGGATCAGGAGCGGCCACGCCGACGGCGCGCCGCCGAGGATCAGGAGCGCCGGGACCGCCAGTGCCAGCGCGAGGAGCGACGCCCGGCGCCGGGCCGCGAGGCGCGCCGCCCCGGTCCCGGCGGACACGTCGACCCCGGCATCGCCGGCGGCGTCGCCCCTCGGAGGGACGGCTGGGGGGTGGAGCTCGACCGGGTTCCGCATGCTGGGTCGGAAGGCGACGCTATCCGTGGTCGCGGACGGCATCGGCTGTGACAACATTCCCGGCCCGCTCCCGGTCTCCTGCCGTGGAGCACCCTTGGGAGACGGACGTGCGGATCGAGACGGTCGGCGTGGTCGGCGCCGGCGTGATGGGGGGCGAGATCGCCGAGGTGATGGCCGAAGCGGGGCTCGGCGTCGTGCTCCTCGACGTCGATGCGGCGGCGCTCGCCCGCGGACGGGCCCACGTGCGCGCCGCGGCCGAGCGGCGGGCGCGGCGCGGCGCCCTCGCCGAGTCGGCGGTCGAGGAGCTCATGCGCCGGGTCGCGACGACCGAGGAGGACGCACCGCTCGCCGGATGCCAGGTCGTGATCGAGGCCGTCCCCGAGGTGATGGACGTCAAGTCGGCGGTGCTCGCGCGCGTCGGACGCGTGATGGCGCCCGACGCGGTGCTCGCCACCAACACCTCCGGGCTCTCGGTGACCGCCCTCGGACGTGCCGCGGGGCGGCCGGCGCGCACGCTCGGGCTCCACTTCTTCAATCCCGCGAGCACGATGCCGCTGGTCGAGGTGGTCCGCGGCGAGGACACCGGGTCCGATGCGGTGGAGGTCGCCGAGGCGCTGGCCCGCCGCGTGGGCAAGACACCCATCCGGGTCGCGGAGTGCCCGGGGTTCCTCGTCAACCGCGTGCTGGTCCGCGCGCTCGCCGCCGCGTACCGGGAGGCGTCGTCGCGGGGCGTCGGGGTCGCGGACGTGGATGCGGCCGTCGTCGAGTCGGGTCCGGCTCCGATGGGGCCCTTCGCCCTCGGCGATCTGATCGGACTGGACACCCTGGAGCACATCCGTCGCGACCTCGACGGCGCGTACGACGGCCGCTTCGACGACGGCGGCGTGCTCGCGCCCCTGGTCGCGGAGGGACGGCTCGGCAGAAAGAGCGGGGCCGGGCTCGTGCCGCCCGATGCGTCGGCGGGCGACCCCGAGGCCGGCCGGGAGGTCGCCGACGCCTACTACGCGGCGGCCCGCGACGAGGCCGGACGGTGCGTCGCGGACGGCGTCGCCACCGAGTCGGACGTCGATCTCGCGCTGCGCCTCGGGGCGGGGTGGCGGACCGGCCCGCTGGAGGCCGCGGCGTGACCTGGCCGTCCACGCTGCCGGACCCCGCGCCCGCCCTGGCCGGGCGCTCCCTGCTGACGCTCCGCCACCACTCGCCCGCGGACGTCCGGGCCGTGCTCGACCTCGCCGACGCGCTCAAGGCGACCCCGGCGCCCTGGCCCCACCTGCTGGCCGGCCGCGTGGTGGCGCTGGTCTTCGAGCGTCCGTCGACGCGGACGCGGGTGTCGTTCGAGAGCGGCGTGGTGCGACTCGGGGGCTCGGCGCTGGCGCTCAGCGCGCGCGACCTGCAACTCGGGCGCGGTGAGACGATCGAGGACACGGCGCGCGTGCTCTCGCGCATGGTCGACGCGATCGTCCTGCGGACCGGGCCGCACGCCAAGCTGGAGGAGCTCGACACCCACAGCGACGTCCCGGTGGTCAACGGCCTCACCTACGAGCACCACCCCTGCCAGGCGCTCGCGGACGCCATGACGCTCCGCGAGCGGTTCGGCTCGCTGGCCGGGCTCCGCGTCGCATGGCTCGGCGACGGGAACAACGTCTGCGTGTCGCTGCTCGTGGTCGCCGCGCTCACCGGCCTGGACGTGACCGTGGCGGTCGCGCCCGGGTACGACCCCCCGGCCGACGTCCTGGCGTGGGCGGACGCGATGGCCCGCGAGCGCGGCGGCGGCGCGCGCATCGAGCGCGACGCGGTCGTCGCCGTCGAGGGCGCCCGCGCGCTCTACACCGACACGTGGATCTCCATGGGCGACGAGGAGGACGAGGGCCGCCGGCTACGCGACCTGGCCCCGTACCGCGTCGACGACGCGCTGCTCCGCGCCGCCGCGCCGGACGCGGTGGCGATGCACTGCCTCCCCGCGCACCCGGGTCAGGAGATCACCGGCGAGGTCCTGCACGGGCCCCGATCGGCGGCGTGGGATCAGGCCGAGAACCGGATGCACGCGCAGGCGGCGCTCCTCGCCCAGGCCCTCGGACCCGCGTAGGCGACCCGCTCGCGAGGGGGACGCCGCGTGATCCCGCTCCACGACAGCAACCCCACCCGCCGCGTCCCGGTCCTCACGATCGGGCTGATCGTCGCCAACGTCCTGGTGTTCGTGTTCCTCCAGACGCTCCAGGTCGACGCGGGCGGCGTCGGCGTGCGCCCCGACGACGGCAGCCTCGAGAGCCGGCAGGCCGTGGCGTGCGAGTACGGGCTCGTGCCGGCCCATCTCGTGGAGGGCGGCGATCCGGCCGCGGCCGACGGCGACGACGGCCGTCCCGCGACGTGCCTCGGCGTCAACCAGCGCCAGAACCGCCTGCTCGGCCTGGTGACGAGCCAGTTCCTCCACGGTGGCTGGCTCCATCTGCTCGGGAACATGCTGTTCCTGTGGGTCTTCGGCAACAACATCGAGGACCGGCTCGGACGCCTCCGGTTCCTTCCCTTCTACGTGACCTGCGGGGCGGCCGCCGCGGTGGCGCAGGCGCTGGCCGACCCGGGGTCTGACATCCCCCTGATCGGGGCATCCGGGGCGATCGCGGGAGTGCTCGGGGCCTACCTCGTGCTCTACCCCAGAGTCGGCGTCTGGACGATCGTGCTGCCGTTCTTCTTCCTGCCGTTCAAGATCCCGGCGTGGCTGTGGCTCGGCATCTACTTCGCCCTGCAGTTCCTCTTCCTCGGCGACATGACCACCGGCGGCGGCGCAATCGCCTACTGGGCGCACATCGGCGGGTTCGTCGCGGGCGCGCTCCTCGTGAAGCCCTTCCTGAGCGGCCGCCCACCGCCCGGCCGGCCCTCCCCCGCCGTGGGTGGCGGTTTCTGACGCGCGTGTCCGGGTTCCACGTGGCGAGCTACAGTCCTCGCATGGGACTCTTCTCGCGCAAACGGCGCGAACCGGCGCAGCCGACGTGGGTGCGGGTCGCCTACGCCCGGCACGAGCCGGAGGCCGACATGCTGGCCGGCCTGCTCGCGCAGATCGAGGTCCCCGTCCTGATCCGACGCGCCACGATCGACGTCCCGGAGATGCTCGCCGGAGGGCCGCGGGAGCTGCTCGTCCCGGCCGACCGCGAGATGGAGGCCCGGGCCCTGCTCGACCCCGCAGAGCCCCTGTGAGCCACCGTGGCGCGCGCAGAACCCGCTCCGCGATCGCGGAGCGGGTTCGAGCGCATCGGCGCGAGAGGACGCGGCCGCCGGGACGCGGGCAGACCGCCTCGATGAACGAGATCACCTCCGTCGCGTTCCGGTGGACCGTCCGTCGTGAGCCGCCCCGGAGGGATCGGCGGCGAGAGGGTGGAGTCGCCGTTCGGGTCGATCGTCCGTACGGACGAGCACCGCTCGTCCGGGCCGATCCGTCCCCGAACGGTGACGGCACCCGGTCGAGGGGCATGGGGCACACCCACCCGAGGCGAAGGGAGTCGGCCCCTCGGGTCGGACTCCTTCGCCGAGGATCCGCAACGATTGGGATCGGTCGCGCTGTTTCTCGCCAGGCGACCGGCGCAGGCCCCGAGCACTCCCGCCAGTCCCAGCGCGCCCCGAGGACGCGTTGAGCCCGCCCCCTTCGGAGAGCGCCGAGACCCAACGATGCACGGGAAGCTGACATGACCCGCAGGTTCGGCTCGGGCCTGGCGGTCGGCACCGATCCCCTCCATATGGCACGCGAGGCCGCCTCCGCCGCGGCCGCGGGCCTCGCCGGCGAGTCCGCGGACCTCGTGGTCGTGTTCGCGTCCCCCGAGGTGATGGCCGAGGCGCATCCCGTCCTCGACGAGATCCGGCGACACATCGACGTCCGTCGCCTGATCGGGGCGTCGGCCGAAGCGATCGTCGGCGACGACCGCGAGATCGAGGGGGCACCCGCCATCTCGGTCTGGGCGGCGCATCTCCCGGGTGCGACGATCACGCCCTACCTCCTTCGCGCCGACGACGTCCAGGCCGGACTCCCGGGATGGCCGACCCACGCCGACGACGCGCCCGTCGTCCTTCTCGCCGATCCGTTCACGTTCCCGGTCGATGCGCTCCTGGACGCCGACACGGCGCCGTCGCCGGCGCCGGTGGTCGTCGGAGGCCTGGCCTCGGGCGGGTCCCGGCCTGGCGACCACACGCTGCTGCTCGACGACATGGTGCTCCCGGAGGGCGCCGTGGCCGTGCGCATCGCCGGCGCCGGAATGGTGCCGGTGGTCAGCCAGGGATGCGCCCCGATCGGCCCGGAGATGGTCGTCACGGACGCCGACGGCGCGCGCGTGGGGGAGCTCGCCAGCCGCCCGGCCACCGCCAAGCTCGAGGAAATGGTGGCGGAACTCGACGAGGACGAGCGCCGCATGGCCGCGAACGGACTGCTCGCCGGCCTCGTCATCGACGAGAACCAGCCCGACTACGACCGCGGCGACTTCCTGGTGCGAGGCATCCACGGGATCGACCCCGGCACGGGCGCGATCGTGATCGGCGAGCGGATCCGGGTCGGACAGACGCTCCGGTTCCACGTCCGCGACGCCGCCTCGGCCACGGACGACCTGCGGATCGCCATGGAGCGGGCGCACGACGCCGTTCCCGAGGTCGGGGGGGCGCTCGTGTTCACCTGCAACGGGCGCGGGACCGGCATGTTCGACGTGCCTGACCACGACGCGGCGATGATCAGCGGCATGCTCGCCGCCCCACGACTGGCCGGCATGTTCGCCAACGGCGAGATCGGCCCGGTCGGCGGACGCAACTTCCTGCACGGCTTCACGGCGACGGTGGCGCTCTTTCCCGCCTGATCCACGACGGACGGCGATACGTGACTTTACGTAACGTCCGCCTTGAATGACGCGCCACGGTGGTACATAAATTACGCGTCCCGAGATGTCAGATGACGAAGCGGAGCGCACGATGGCGGACGAGAACGAGACCCAGGGTGAGGCGACTCCGCGTGGGCGGATCGGCGTCGAGATCTTCGAGCGGGTCGAGGAGCTCGTGCAGGGCGAGGGCCTGACCCGCACGCAGGCCTTCGAGCGCATCTCCGAGGAGACCGACCGACGTGCCGGCACGGTGGCCGCCAACTACTACCGGGTGGCGCGCCAGCGGGGTGCGGCGCTCCAGCCGCGCACGCCGCGGGCGGGCCGCCGCCCGCGCGGGGCGGGCCGACCGCGCGGGACCTCGGACGTCGAGGGAGCGCTCGCCCGCGTGGGGGCGGCGCTCGACGAGCTGACCCAGGCGGTCCGCCGCCAGGACCAGGAGCTCGCGCGTCTGCGTGAGCAGGCCGAGCAGTTCGACAAGCTCCGGGCCTGGATGGACAAGAACGTGGGCTGACGGGTCGCGGGGCGGGTCGGCGAGCGCCGCCGCCGACCCGCCGACCCGGGTAGCATCGGCGCGTCCGCAAAGGAGCACGCGACGCCCTATCCAGAGCGCCTTCGCGCGATGGTCGACGACTATCTCGCCGGGCTCACGTTCACATCCGACGACCCCCGCGACGCCGAGGACGGCGCCGGAACCGAGGGCCTCATCGAGGCGATGCGCTACTCGCTGCTCGCGGGCGGCAAGCGCCTGCGCCCCGTGCTCGCGCTCGCCGCCTGCGAGAGCCTCGGGCATCCCGCGGAGCGGTTGCTTCCGACGGCCGCCGCCCTCGAGCTCGTCCACACCTACTCGTTGATCCACGACGACCTCCCCGCGATGGACGACGACGCGCTCAGGCGCGGTCGGCCGACCTGCCACGTGGTGTTCGGCGAGGACACCGCGATCCTCGCGGGCGACGCGCTCTATGCCGAGGCCATCCGCCTGGTGTGCGAGCACCAGGGCGGCGGTCCGGAGGTCCGGATCGGGTGCCTTCAGGCGCTCAGCCAGGCCAGCGGCGTGCACGGCATGGTGGGCGGGCAGTACCTCGACCTGACCGACGCGGGGAGGGCGTCGGCGGAGGCGCTCACGCGCGTGCACGCGCTCAAGACGGGACGACTCATGGCGTGCGCGATCCAATGCGCGCTCGTCGTGGCGGACCCGCCGCCCGAGGTCGCCGCGCGCTACCGGGAGTTCGCCCGCGAGCTCGGGCTGCTGTTCCAGATCGTCGACGACATCCTGGACGTCGCGGGGACCGAGGACGTGCTCGGCAAGCCGGTCGGCGCGGACGAGCGGATGGGCAAGGTCACGTACGTCTCCTTCCACGGGCTCGAGGGCGCCCGGCGGCTCGCGGAGGAGGCGCACGGACGGGCCCGCGCCCTGCTCGACGCCGCCCCCGGCGACATCGACGACCTCGTCGACCTGACCGATCTGACCTTCGCGCGCCAGAACTGAGCCGGATCCCCGTCCGGCGGTGGCGGATCGGACACCGGGTGGGCTAGCGTTCGGGTGCCTCGTCGAATCGTCCCCCCGACTGCGAGGAGCCACCGGTGCCGAACCGCCCCCGCGCGCTCGAGATGGGCATGGCCACCTACCTGGCGAAGAAGCGGCTGATACAGCGCCAGGAACGCTTCCCGGTGACGTTGATGCTGGAGCCGCTCGAGATCTGCAATCTCGAGTGTCACGGCTGTGGTCGCATCCGTGAGTACGAGCACGTCTTCGACAAGCGACTGTCGGTCGACGAGTGCCTGCGGGTGGCCGAGGAGGCCGGCGCGCCGATCGTCAACATCCCGGGTGGCGAGCCCATGATCCATCGTCAGATCGACGAGATCGTGCTTGGCATCCAGGCGCAGGGCCGATTCGTCTACATGTGCACGAACGGCGTGCTGATGGGACGGGCGTTCGGTCGCATCCCGCCCTCCGAGCGATTCGCCTTCGTCGTGCACATCGACGGCATGCGCGAGGTGCACGACCACGCGGTCGACCGCGAGGGTGTGTTCGACACGGCCACCGGCTACATGCGCGAGGCGATCGCGCTCGGCTATCGGGTGTGCACGAACACAACGATCTACCGCGGAACGCCCGCCGACGAATACGTCGAGTTGTTCGCGTTCCTCAAGGACATGGGCGTCGAGGGGTGCATCACGTCGCCCGGCTTCGACTATGAGTCCGTCTCGGACCGTGCACAGTTCCTGGCCCGCCGCGAGGCGCAGGCGCTCTACACGGAGGTCCACGAGGCATGTGAGGGGATGGACATCCCCTTCTACAACAACCCCCTCTTCCACGAGTTCCTCCAGGGCAAGCGCGACTATCGCTGCACGGCCTGGGCGATGCCGACGTACACGGTGGAGGGGTGGCGGAGCCCGTGCTACATGCTGGCCGACCGCCACGCCGGCAGCCTTCGCGAGCTCTACGACGAGACCGACTGGGAGGCGTACGGCACGGGCCGCGATCCCCGGTGCGCGAACTGCCTCATGCACTGCGGGTACGAGGCCAGCACCATCCTCGAGGCCTTCTCGAAGCCCCGGGACCTGGTGGCGCTGGCACGATCGTGACCCTCGCTCGCGCCCGTCCGGCCGACGGAGATCGGCCACCGGATCATCCTCTGCGCGATGACACTGGAGCGGGTCGCGCTCGCCGGGACGGCACGGGGATCGACGCGCGTCGAGCGGACCGGCGTGGGTGTGGGCGCAGCGTCACGGGCCGCGCGCCGGGTCGTCGCGACGCGCCCGTCGCTGATCGCCACGCTCGGGCTGTGCGGCGCACTCGAGCCGGGCCTTCGCGTCGGCGACGTGATCGTCGCGGACGAGGTTCTCGACCTCGGCTCCGGCGCGAGGTACGCGTGCGACGCGTCGGCATGCGCGCGGGTCGCGGGCCGTCGCGGTTCGCTCGTGACGGCGGCCGCCCCCCTCCGCTCGGCATCCGAGCGACGCGCCGCGCCCGGGGTCGCGGTCGACATGGAGAGCGCCCCGATCGCGCGTGAGGCGGCCCGGGCGGGCATCCCGTTCGTCGCGATCCGTGCCGTCGGCGACGCGGCCGACACGGAACTGCCGGCGATGGTCGCGGCGATCGACGGCTCGACGCCGGTGCGTCGGGCACTGGGGACGCTCCGGCCCCGGGACGTCCCGGTGCTCGGCCGGTTGGCGCTCGGCGCGGTCGTCGGCGGATGGGCGCTCCGCCGCGCGGCCGGGGAGCTGATCCGCGGATGAGACGCGCGGTCGTCACCGGCGCCGCGGGCTTCGTGGGCGCACACGTGGCCCGCGCCCTCATGGCGGACGGCTGGGCGGTGACGGGCGTCGTCCGCCTCCCGGGGCAGGCGTCCCTCGGACCGCCCGAGGGCGTCGATCCGCTCGTCGGCGACCTCAGGGACCCCGCCACGATGCGCCGCGCGGTCATCGGCGCCGACGCGGTCTTCCATGTCGCGGCCACCTACTCGCTCGCGCGGCGTCGGGCGCGCGCGCTCGCCGCCGAGAACGATCTCGCGACGCGCGAGGTCATCCGTGCGTGCCGCATGACGGACCTCCCGATGGTCCACACGTCGTCGGTCGCGACGATCGGCATCCCGGCGCCGCCGGCGCTCGGCGACGAACGGACCGGACCTGCGCGGCGGCGTGGTCGGCGCCTACAAGCGGTCCAAGCTGGGCGCCGAGCGGCAGGCCCTCCGCGCGGCGGCGGCCGGCATGCACGTGGTCGTCGTCAACCCGACCGCACCGGTCGGACCGGGCGACCGGCGCCCGACCCCGACCGGGCGGCTCATCCGTGACGCCGCCCGAGGGCGCATGCCGGCGACGGTCGACACCGGTCTGAACGTCGTGCACGTCGCCGACGTCGCACGGGGACACGTCCTCGCGCTCGAACGCGGCGCCCCGGGGCGGCGTTACATCCTCGGCGGGGAGAACCTCACCCTCCACTCGATCGTGAGCATCGCGGCGGCGGAGTCCGGCCGACCGCCGCCGCGCGTGCGACTGCCCCACTCGGTCGCGATCGGGATCGCCGCGGTCGACGAGCTGGTCGAGGGATGGCTCCTCGCGCGCGAGCCCCGCGCGCCGCTCGACGGCGCGCTGATGGCGCGCGCGCGGATGTGGGTGTCGGATGCGCGAGCACGCGCCGAGCTCGGCCACCGCCCCGGCTCCGCCGCCTCGGCGATCGCCGAGGCGGCCCGCTGGTTCCTCGGACTCGGCACCCCGCGGGTGGCGGTCGCGACATGAGCACGATCCGACGAGCGACGGCCGGCGGGACGGCCTCCGTCGCAGCCGCCGCGCTCGAGCGCGGCACGGACGCCCTCCGTGCGCTCCAGTCGCCGTCGGGGTACTGGTGGGGCGAGCTCGAATCGAACGCCGCGATCACCGCCGAGCACGTCTTCCTGACGTCGATCCTCGGCACCGCCACCCGGCGCGAGCTCGACGGCCTCGCCGCCGAACTGCTCGCGACCCAGCGCGGCGACGGCACGTGGACCATCTGGTTCGGGGGGCCACCCGACCTCTCGGTCACCGTCGAGGCGTACTACGCCCTGCGACTTGCGGGCATCCCTGCCGACGCGCCCTCGATGCTCCGCGCCCGCGACGCCGTCCGCGACATGGGGGGCGTCAACCGGGCGCGGTTCTTCACCCGGTTGTGGCTCGCGGTCCTCGGCCGCTACCCGTGGGACCGCCTGCCCGCGCTCCAGCCCGAGCTGATCTTCCTGCCACCACGCGCGCCGCTGTCGCCCTACCGGTTCGCGAGCTGGGCCCGCGGCACCTTCGTCGCGCTGATGGCGGTGATGTCACTTCGCCCTCGGTACCCGCAGCCGCTCGGGATCGACGAGTTGTTCCTGGAGGCACCGGGGACGAATGCGCCGGTGCACGTCCGCGCGCCCGGGCGATGGTCGCCGTGGCTGGCCCGTTGCGAGCGCGTCGGCCGGGCCTACGGCCGCCACCCGCTGCCCGGTCCGCGCCGACGCGCGTACGCACGCATCGCACGCTGGCTGTGCGAGCGCCAGGAGGCGGACGGATCGTGGGGCGGCATCCAGCCGCCGTGGGTCTACTCGCTCATCGCCCTCCACGCGCTCGGGTTCCCCCTCGAGCACCCCGTCATGGCGCGCGGCCTCCGTGGATTCGACGAGCGGTTCCGGATCGAGGACGGCGAACGCATCCGCATCCAGTCGTGCCTGTCGCCGATCTGGGACACGGCCCTCGCGACGATCGCGCTCGAGGACGCCGGGGACGACCCCGACGGCGCGTCGGTTCGCGGTGCGGTGGACTGGCTCGTGGACAAGGAGGTCCGCCGCTACGGCGATTGGCACGTCCTGCCCCGGCGTGGCCGCCCCGGCGGATGGTCGTTCGAGTTCTCGAACCAGTGGTACCCCGACACCGACGACACGGCGGAGGTGCTGATCGCGCTCTCCAAGGGCGGCCTCGGGCCCGGCCACCCGGCCGTCCGGCGCGGCGTCGAGTGGCTGCTGGCGATGGAGTGCACCGGCGGGGGCTGGGGGTCCTTCGACGTCGACAACGACATGCGCATCATGCGTCAGCTGCCCATGTGCGACTTCGGCGAGGTGCTCGACCCGCCGACCGAGGACGTGACCGGCCACGTGGTCGAGGCGCTGATCACCTGCGGACTGCCGAGCACGCATCCGGCGGTGCGCCGGGGCGTCGCGTTCCTGCGCAGGCGCCAGGGGGCGGACGGCTCCTGGTGGGGTCGCTGGGGGGTCAACCACATCTACGGGACGGGCGCGGTGGTCCCGGCCCTGGTCAGGGCCGGGGTCCCCCCCGGCGACCCGGCGATCCGGCGCGCGGTCGACTGGCTCGCGCGGCGGCAGAACATCGACGGCGGCTGGGGCGAGAGCGTGGCAAGCTACCGCGACCCGGCCTGGATCGGCCGTGGCGATTCCACGCCCTCGCAGACCGCCTGGGCGCTCATCGCCCTCGTCGCCGCCGATCGCGACCACCCTGCGGTCGAGCGGGGCGTCCGGCACCTGGCCGACACCCAGGCGTCGGACGGAACCTGGGACGAGCCGTGGTACACGGGCACAGGATTCCCATCGGACTTCATGATCAACTACCACCTCTACCGCCAGGTCTTCCCGGTCACCGCGCTCGCCCGGTACCTCGCGTGAGCACGGCGATGCCGGGGCCGGCACCCGCCACGCCGGCGGGCGATCCCGCCGGTCTGATGCGTGGCGCGATGCGCCGCCACGACGAGAACTTCCCCCTGCTCTTCCCCTTCCTCGATCGGACGCGCCGCGCCGACATGGCCGCGGTCTACGCCTTCTGCCGGATCACCGACGACATCGGTGACGAGGGCGGCGGCGGCCCGGACGAGCGCCTGGCCGCGCTCGACCTCTGGGAGGAGGAGGTCCGGCGCGCGTTCGAGGGCCGCCCTCGCGACCGACGGCTGGCCCCCCTCGCGCGGGCGGTGGCCCGGCGGTCGCTCGGCATCGAGGAGTTCCAGCGGCTGATCGAGGCCAACCGCATGGACCAGCGCCGCGACCGGTGGGACACCTTCGAGGCGCTCAAGGCCTACTGCACGCACTCCGCGACGCCCGTCGGTCGCATGGTGCTGGAGGTGCTCGGCTACACAGACCGCTGGCGCATCGGCATGAGCGATTCGACCTGCATGGGCCTGCAGCTGGTCAACTTCTGGCAGGACATCCGCCGAGACCTCGACCGGCACGGCCGGATCTACCTGCCGGCGGAGGACATGATCGCCTTCGACGTCAGGGAGGAGGACCTCCGCCGCCCCAGGGCACGGCCGGAGCTTCGGCGCCTGGTCGCGTTCGAGGTCGGACGGGCGCGACAACTCCTCGAGGAGGGGGCTCCGCTCGCGCGCTTCGTGATGCCGAGTGCGGCGCTCGACGTCAGGGCGTTCACCGAAGGCGGCCTCGCAGTGTGCGGGGCGATCGCGGACCAGGACTACGACACCCTCCGCGCCCGGCCCTCCCCCGGGCGAGTCGGGACGGGCGCGGATCCTCGTCCGGGCCGCGGCCGCGCTCGCGCGCGGTGGCGGGTGACGACCGACGAGGCGTACGAGCACTGCCGCCGGATCACCCGCCGGGAGGCTCGCAACTTCTTCTACGGCTTCGTGCTCCTGCCCCCGGAGCGTCGGGCCGGGATCTACGCGGCGTACGCGTTCAGCAGGCGGTGCGACGACAGCGTCGACGGCGACGAGGAGATCGAGGTCAAGCTCGACGCCGTCGCGCGGCGCCGGCGCGAGCTCGACGCGTGTGCCGAGGGTCGGCCCGACCCAGACGACGCGGTCCTGGTCGCCCTGGCCGACGCCATGCGCCGGTTCGAGATCCCCCGCCGCCATCTCGACGCCCTCGTCGACGGCGTCGAGATGGACCTGGTGCGCTCGCGCTACGCCGACTGGCCCTCGCTTCGCGCGTACTGCGATCGGGTGGCCGGGGCGGTCGGGCTCGTGTCGCTCCACATCTTCGGCTTCCGCGATCCGCGCGCGCCGGAGTACGCCGAGCAGCTCGGTGTGGCCCTCCAGCTCGTGAACATCATGCGTGACGTCGAGGAGGACGCGGGGCGCGATCGCATCTACCTCCCCGCGGACGAGATGGCCGCGTTCGGAGTCTCCGAGGAGCAGATCCTCGCGCGGAGATCCTCGGTCGCGTTCCACGACCTCATGCGTGCGCAGGGCCAGCGCGCCCACGTGTACTTCGCCCGGGGCGAGCGCCTGCTGCCACTCCTGGATCGCCGGGCGCGGCTGTGCGTGGCGACCATGGCGGGTCTCTACCGGGGGATCCTCACGGAGATCGAAGGCTCCGACTACGCGGTGCTCGGCGGGCGCGTCTCGCTGTCGACGCCGCACAAGCTCGGGGTCGCCGGCGGTGCGCTCGTGCGCCACTCGCGCCGGCCGTGAGCCGGGCGCGAGCGACCGCGGTCGTCTGCGGCGGCGGGCTCGCCGGGATCGCCGCGGCGTGTGAGCTCGCGGGGCTCGGGGCCCGCGTGACGCTCGTCGAGCGCCGCCCGTTCCTCGGCGGCCGCGCCTACAGCTTCCGCGATCGCCGCGGGCGCGAGATCGACAACGGCCAGCACGTCTTCCTCGGGTGCTGTCCGGCGTACGTCCGCCTGATGGACCTGCTCGGCACGTCCGTGCACCTGACCCGCCAGCGGCGCCTGGACGTCCCGGTCCTGGCCCGCGACGGGTCGCGCGCCGACCTGCGCGCGGACCCGCTCCCGTCGCCGTTGCACATGACGCGGGCCCTGCTGCGCTACCGCCACCTGGACCGATCGGAGCGATCCGCCGCCGGGGCCGCGATGGTCGCGCTGGCGGGCAGGCGCGGCGACGCCCGGGACCGGCTGGACGACACGACCTTCGGCGACTGGCTGCGCCGCCACGGGCAGAGCGAGCGCGCGATCACGGCGTTCTGGGACATCGTCGTGCTCGCCACCTGCAACGACCGGAGCGACGACGTGTCGGCCGCGCTCGCGGCGTTCGTCTTCCAGGAGGGGGTCCTCTCGGCGACCGACGCCGGCGCCATCGGGTGGTCGCTGGTCGGGCTGTCGCGGCTCGTCGACCCGGCCGTCGAGGACTACCTGTGCGCTCGCGGTGGCCGCGTCGTCCGCGCGCGCGAGGTCACGCACGTCGACGGTGGGCGGATCCAGCTCGGCGACGGTGCCGAGCTGCGCGCGGACGCGGTCGTCCTCGCCATGCCGCCCGAGCGCGTCCGGGCCGTCGCGCCGGGCGCGCTCCCGAACGACCCCGGCCTCGACGTGTCGCCGATCGTCAACGTGCACCTCTGGTACGAGCGCCCGATCAGCGACCTCCCGGTGCTCGCCCTCCTCGACAGCCCCGCGCAGTGGGTCTTCAGCCGGCGGGCGATGGAGGGACGCGTCGACGACGGGGACCGGGTGGTCGTGTCGATCAGCGCCGCGCGTGCCGAGATGGGCGTCCCCCGCGACGAGCTCGCGGCGATGATCGCGAGCGAGCTCGCGGACATCATCCCCGGCGCACGCGGGCGGCGACCCCTCGACCACGCGGTGGTCAAGGAGGCCCGCGCCACCTTCGCCCCGAGTCCCGGGCAGGCGCGGCGACGCCCCGGGGCGCGGACACCGCATCCCGGAGTCGCCCTCGCGGGGGCCTGGACCGACACGGGCTGGCCCGCGACCATGGAGGGGGCGGTCAGGAGCGGCATCCGCGCGGCGCGGGTCGCGCTCGATCCGGACGCCTGAGCACGCGGCGTCGAGGCCCGGCCTCCGCTCACCCCCCGAGCAGCGTCGCCGCCTCGCGCGCGATGACAAGGTCCTCGCGCGCGGCGATCACCAGCACGGGCACCCGCCCGCCGTCGATCCGGCCGTCGTCCGAGCCGTCGGCGGCGGCGTTGCGCGCCGGATCGATCGCGATCCCCATGAATCCGAGCCGCTCGGTCCCCCGCGCGCGCACCGGCGCGGAGCGCTCCCCCACACCGCCCGTGAACACCAGTCCGTCGATGCCGCCCATGCAGGCGGCGGCGGCGGCGATCCCCGCGCGCAGGCGGTGGGCGTAGAGCGCCAGGGCGTCCTCGGCGGCGGCGTCGCCCGACGCGGCACGCGCGAGCACCTCGCGCATGTCGGCGGTGCCGGTCAGCCCCAGCAGCCCCGACCGGCGATCGAGCATGTGTTCGAGCGCATCGGGGTCGAGGCCGTCCCGCGCCATGGCGATCACGGCCGCGGGGTCGACCGTTCCGGCGCGGGTCGCCATGACGAGCCCCTCCATCGGGCTGTATCCCATCGAGGTGTCGACCGACCGACCCGCGGCGACCGCGGTCACGGAGGCGCCGCCGCCGAGGTGGCACACGACCAGGCGCAGCGCCGTGACCGGGCGCCCGAGCAGCTCGGCGGCCCGCGGCGCCGCGTGGGCCACGCTCAACCCGTGGAAGCCGTATCTGCGGATCCCGAGCGTCTCGCGCGCGTGCGCCGGAAGCGCGTAGAGGTACGCGTCCGGCGGCAGCGTGCGGTGGAAGGCGGTGTCGAACGAGGCCACCTGCGGGACCCGGGGGAGCGCGGCCCGGGCGGCGTCGATGCCCGCGAGCGCGGGGGGCTGGTGGATGGGCGCGAGCGATGTCAGATCGGCGATGCCGGCCCTGACCCGGTCGTCGATCAGCACCGGCCCGTCGAACCCGCGTCCGCCGTGCACGACCCGGTGGCCCACGGCGTCGACGTGGCCGAGCCCGTCGAGTGCGTCCGGCAGGTCGCCCGCGAGGACCCGCGCCGCGCCGTCGTCCGTGTCGACGACGCGCAGCTTCACGCCGGTGGACCCCGCGTTGACGACCAGGACTCGCACGGCGCGAGGCTAGTCGAGGCCACGGCGCCACGCGGCGGGCCGCTGTTACGTTTGGCGGTATGGGGCTCCCGCGTCTCGTCCGCATGGGCGCCCGGCGGCCGCGGCCGCCGCGCGGGCGACTCGCACGTCTTCGCAGCCGGCGCCCGCCGCGAGCTCGGCGGCCGCCGCGAGCTGGCCGTCATGCTGGCGGCATACGGGGCGTACAACGCCGTCCGGGCGACCTTCGGCGGCTCGCTGGAGGAGGGTCGGCGCAACGCCGCGGCCGTCGTGGCCCTGGAGCGGCGCCTCGGGATCGACGTCGAGGAGCGCTGGCAGCGCGCGGTCGACCGTCGTCCCGGCATGCCCGCCTGGAGCGCCTTCTACCTCGTGAGCCAGGTCGTCGCGCTCCCGCTCTCGATCTTCCTCGTGCATCGCCGCCGACGCGACGCATATCCGTTCATGCGCAACTTCGCGCTGCTCTCGTGGGGCGCGGGACTGGTCTGGTACGCGCTGCAGCCGGTCGCCCCGCCACGGCTCACTGCGCACGGCCCGCGCGACACGGTCAGCCGGGACACGCCGGTGGACCTCGATTCCCGGCCGATCCGCGCCCTCTACAACCCCATCGCCGCGATGCCGAGCCTGCACGTCGGCATGGCGCCGATGGTCGCGGGCGCCCTCGCCCTCGCCCTCCCGCGCGCCCTCGCACCCGCGGTCCTCGTCGGGTACCCGGTGGCGGTGACGATCTCGGTGATCGTGACGGGCAACCACTACGTGCTCGACGTGGTCGGCGGCCTCGCGGTCGCGCTGCCCGCGGCGGCGGTGGCGGCGGTCCTCGCCTGGGACGACCTGGCGTCCGCCCGGCGGGATCTCAGCCCGGGACGGCTCCGGCCCGCCGGTTGATGCTCGCCACGCCGCGCATCAGCTCGCGGTACGTGCCCGGACGTCCGAGACCGTCGACGCCGAGCTCGTCGGCGAGTCGATTGCCCCAGGCCACGAGGCTCGGGAGCGGTGTGCCCACACCATCGACGAGGGCCTGCTCGAGGACGACACCACCGAGTCCGCGGAGTTCCGCGATGGCCACCTCTCGGCCACGTCCCGGCTGCGCCCCCACCGCCATCCTTGGCTGGGTCGGGCTGTTGCGTTCCATGCCCAGTAGTCCTCGACCGCGGCGGGCCCTTTCTTGCGTCCCCCGAAAAGGGGATCATTCGGGGTGATGGACCGTCGAGACCCATATGAGGTGCTCGGGGTGGCACGCGATGCGGACGCGGACGAGATCCGCCGCGCGTACCGCGCGCTTGCCCGCACCCACCACCCGGACGTCAGCAGGGAGCCCGGCGCCGAGGAGCGCTTCAAGGAGATCGGCGAGGCGCACGCGTTGCTCTCCGATCCCGAGCGGCGCGCCGAATACGACCGGGGCGGCGACGGGCCACCCCCGGGCGAGTGGCGGGACGCGGCCGGAGGCTTCGCCGGAGCGACCGCGGACCAGGGGTACGAGGAGCTCTTCGAGCAGCTGTTCGGTCGGGGCGCCCAGGGCGGGATGCGAGGGCGGGGGTTCCAGGCCCGGGGTGCCGACCTCGAGGCGGTCGTCGACCTGACGCTCGAGGAGGCCGCGCGCGGCGGGAGCCGCCGGCTGACGCTCGGGGACGGGACGACGCTCGAGGTCACCATCCCCAAGGGGATGATCGAGGGCCAGCGGATCAGGCTGGCGGGTCGCGGGGGCCCGGGCGTCGGCGACGGCCCCCCTGGAGACCTGTTCCTCGAGGCGCGGATCCGCCCCCACGACCGGCTTCGGCTGGAGGGTCGCGACCTCCACGTCGACCTCCCGGTCAGCCCGGCGGACGCGGCTCTTGGCGCACGCGTCGACGTGCGGACGCTCACCGGGACGACCCGCGTCGGCGTGCCGGCCGGCTCGAGCTCGGGGCGGCGCCTGCGTCTTCGCGGCCAGGGCCTCCCCAACCCCTCCGGACCAGATGGGGACCTGTACGCGACCGTGAAGATCGTCGTCCCGGCGACGCTCAGCGAACGCGAGACCGAGCTCTACGAGGCCCTTCGTGACGCCGCCGGCACCGGGAGTGGATCGTGACCGACCCAGAGGTGACACGCGTGGAGGTCGAGCTCGTCCTTTGGCGCACACGCGCGCGCGCCGATGAGCCCGTCTCCGTCGACGACCTGGCAGCCGAGGCCGGGCTCCCGCACGAGATCGTGGCCGAGCTGCTCGCGCTGGGACTGGCCCGCCCGGTGGCGGCGGCCGGGGACCGAGCGCCGCTGGCCGCGGTCGGCCGCGGTCGATGCGGCGCGCGCCGTGCGCCTGGCGCGGGACCTGGGGCTGAACGCGCAAGGGGCCGTGCTGGCCCTGGAGCTGCTCGGACGGATCGAGGCGCTCGAGCGTCGCATCGCCCGCGAGGGCGGGGGCCCGACGCGGACGCCGGGACCCTAGAGACCCTCGGGCAGGGTCCTCCCGATCTCGCGCAGCCGGTCGTCGGCATGGGCGTTGGCGAACCGGAAGGCGTCGCGCGCCGGTGAGCCGCGCTGCGCCTCGCGGTACCAGGCCAGCAGGCCCTCGATGCCGAACGCCAGCATCAGGCGGTCCTCCGCGCGCGCGTCGGCGGCGAGGGCGACGAGCGTGGCGAGCGTGGCGAGCTCGAACGTCGGTGCGGCCGACTTCGGGTCGAGCTTGATCCGCGGCACCACGCCGCCGGGTGCCTTCACCAGTTCGGCCTCGATCTCGGTGCGACCCTCACCCTCGTAGGGCACGACCCGGAGCGGCCCGCCCGGCAGCTCGAACCCCGCGAGCGGGATGAGATCGCCGGGTAGTGGATCGGAGCCGGCGGTCGCGATGCCGGCGGCGACGTCCTGCAGCGCCGCCTTGAGCGCGGGCCAGCGACGGTCGTTCGTGCGGTTGCACGCGAGCGCGGACATCCCCACGCCGATGCCGTACCGGTCGGCCGCCTGATGCTCGGGCCAGCGCCCGTCGGCCGCGTCGAGCAGGACGGCCGCGCGGGCGGGCGGGTACAGGAAGACGCGCGCGCGAACCAGGAATGATCGTGAGAAGAGCTTCACGGATGCCGGAGCCGGGACTCGAACCCGGACGCCCGAGGGCCGGGGATTTTAAGTCCCCCGCGTCTACCGATTCCGCCACTCCGGCAGGACCCGGGCAGCGTAGCCGCTTCGCGTCCGGGGCCGATCCGGGGCGCACCCGCCCAGGCCGTCGTCGTCATCTCCCGAAGGTCGCCGCGCCGGGCGTCCGATCCACCGCGGCGAGCCGCGAGTCCTCGACCCGCCGGGCCCACGGCTCTGAGAGCACCGGCCACCGCTCGAGGATCTCGCCGTGGCGCACGTGGCGGAGGTTCTCCCCCTTGGCGTAGATCATGCGCCGCTCGTCCGGGGGGGTCGCGATCTCGCGCGACGCGTCCCGGATCGTGTCGACGATCCGATCGACTCCCTCGTGGCGGTCGACTCCGTTCCCTTCGGCCATCGTGCGTCATCCTAGGAGATCGTCACGATCGAAACGAGCCCGGCACGGGAGCCGCGTCGTCGTGCGCGGGGAACACCCCCTCGACGACGGCGGCCGCGATGCCGTCGAGCAGGTCTCGCTCGCTGATGACCACGTCCGTCGCATCCGCCGCCCTGAGCGCCGCCAGCGCGATCTCACCGCCCGCGACGATGTAGGGGGCCCTGGCCGGGTCGAGTCCCGGCACCTCGCGTCGGTCGGCCAGCGCGAGCGACGCGAGGCGATCGACGATCGCCCGCCAGGCGGTCCGCGGACAGCACGTGGCCGTGGACCAGTTCGGGGTCGTAGTGACCGATGTCGACGGCCGCGAGGGTCGTGAACGTGCCGGCGACCCCGATCACCGTGGGCGCCGTCCCCACCCGCGCGAGGGCCGACGCCATGTCGTCGTCGAGCGACGCGGCGAGTCGCGCGCGCGCCGCTCGGCCCGGCGGGTCGTCCCCGAGGAAGCCCTCGGTGCACCTGACGGCACCTCGCTGCAGGCTGACCGCCGCCGCGGGCTCGACCTCGCCGACGATCACCTCCGTGCTCCCGCCGCCGATGTCGACGACCAGCGCGGTGCCGCCCGGATGGGCCGCGCGGGCGCCCCTGAAGGCGAACCCCGCCTCCTTCTCACCGGCGACGACGTGCAGCCGGACGCCGAGTCGCGACTCGATCAGCTCCTCGACGCGGCGCCGATCGGGCGCGTCCCGGACGGCGCTGGTCCCGACCGGGACGACCACGTCCGGTCCGAACCGATCGATCCGCGCGGCGATGTCGACCAGCGCCGCGTCGAGTCGGTCCAACGCGTCCTCGGCCAGGCGGCCGTCCGGCGCCGCGCCCCGGCGAAGGCCCGTGATCGTCGTCGTGCGCGCGCCTCGCGCGCCGTCCGGGTCCATCCCCTCGACGAGCAGCAGTCGCGTCGAGTTGGAACCGATGTCGACGATGGCGGGACGCGTCGGGGAGGTCATCTCCCGATGTACCGAAGCGGCGACCGGAGCGCGTCCTCGGCCTCGCGTGCGTACCGCACGAGGGTCTTGAGCTTCTCGACGTCGACCTGGAGGGACTGGATCCGGCCCTCGAGCTCGGCCTGACGGACCGGGAGCGCCGCCTGGCTCGCCTCCAGCCGGGCGAGCGAGGTCTCGAGGCCGACCCGTTCCCGCTCGATGCGATCCCTCGCGGCACGGGCCCTGAACCACAGCCGAAGGCCCGCGAGCGCGAGGACGACCAGGGCGATCAGGACGACCACCCCGAGGAACCCCGCCGAGAGGGCGATCGCGTTGTCGACGATCCAGTCCATGACCGGCAGTATCCCATCCGATGCACCCTGATCGCACGCCGGGCGCGCCACCGGCCGACCGGATCCCCGCGCTCGCCGACGATGCCCGCTTCCTCGCGCCCGACGAGCTCGACGGCGCGGCCTGCATCGCGGTCGACGGCGCCGCGCCGGCGACCGCGATGCTCGCCGTCTGCCACTGGCCCGATGCGGGCGCCCCGGCATGGCTCGGAGCCCCGACGGCGGCGGCGATGGCCGATCGCTACCTGCGCCTCCGCCCCCGCGGGCCGACCGTGTCGGTGGTGACCAACAACCACGTCGACGAGGACGGCATGCTGGCGGCGTGGCTGCTCCTCGCGGGTCCGGAGGCGGCCGCCCCCGAGCGTGCGCTGGCCCTCGCCGCCGCCGCGGCCGGGGACTACGCGGACTGGACGGACCCCTGGGCGCCGCGGATCGCCGTCGCCCTGATGGCCCTCGCCGAGCCCGCCACGAGCCCGATCCCGGCGGTCCGACGCGCCTTCACCGCGACGGGCGCCAGGGAGCCGATCGGGCCGCTCCACCGAGCCGTGCTGCCACGCATCCCACGCCTGCTCCGCGATCCCGAGGCGTTCTCCGACCTCTGGAGCGCCCGCTGGTCGAGGGTGCTGTCGGACCTCGCGCTCCTCGACGCCGGCGTCGCGCGGATCGACGACCACCCCGCGCTCGACCTGGCGGTCGTGCGTGCGCCGCGCGCGATCGACGAGATGGCCGTGCATCCCCGCGCGCCACGGGGGCGCATCCTCATGTGGCCCGCCGGCGCGCCGCCCGTGCTCACCCACAGGTACGAGACCTGGGTCGCCTTCCCTCGGAGCGACATGGCCCCGCGGGCGCCGCTCGGCGACGTCGCGGCGCGACTGAGCGCCCTCGAGACGGCGCCTGGCGTGCGATGGCGCGCCGACGAGCCCGCGGTCCCGCGCGCCCGGCTCCGTCCGGTCGGGCGGGACTCCACGCCGAGCCGCTCGGCGCTCGGGCCCGAGGACGTCGTGCGTGAGCTGGAACGGTCGGCGGCGTCGGCGGCGGATGCGGCGGGTAACCTTGGTGGCGTGGAGACGTCACCTGGACCAGGGCGCATCCGGCCTGGCCGGTGAATCCCAGCGGGGTCGGCCGCCCCTGTGGGAGCGCCGGCTGTGCTTCGTCATGGGGAAGGGCGGCGTCGGCAAGAGCACCGTCGCGGCCGCCCTGGCGAGCGCCTATGCGCGAGAGGGAACACGCGCGCTGCTGGTCGAGGTGCTCGGCCGCAATCGTCTCTCGCGTCTTCTCGAGGACCGCGGCGTCGGGACCGAGCCGGTCGATGTCGGCGGCGGCCTGCATGCGATCGCGATCGACCCGCAGGCGGCGACCGAGGAGTACCTGCGCGGTCAGCTCAAGGTGCGTGCGCTGGCCGAGGTCCTCGTCCACAGCAAGGCGTTCCGTGGGTTCACGGCGGCGGCCCCGGGCCTCGCGGAGATGGTCACGATCGGAAAGATCTGGCAGCTCGCGGTCGAGCTTCGCCCGGCGGGTGACGCGCCCGTGTGGGACAGGATCGTCGTCGACTGCCCGGCGACGGGCCACGGCATCGCGCTGCTCGAGACGGCCGGCAACGTCCGCGACATCGCCCGCTCCGGACCCGTGCACGATCAGGCGGACCGGATCGAGCAGGTCATCTCGCACCCCGCCGCGACCGGGGTGGCGCTGGTCGCGCGCCCGGACGAGCTGCCGGTCGGTGAGGCGCTCGACGCGGTCGAGCGCCTCGACGAGCTCGGCGTGCCCGTCGCGGCGGCGATCCTGAACGCGACGACGCCGCAACGGTTCGAGGAGGCGGACGATCAGGCCCTCCGCGCCGCCCTGGCGGACGGCATGCCGATCGCCGGGAGGGCGGCGGCCGCCGCGGCCCTCGACGAGCGCGCGCGGGCGGCGCGCGAGCGCGAGCAGTGCGCGCGGCTCGTTGCCGCGGGCCTCCCGGTGATCGAGCTCCCGCGGCTCACACGCGCACGTGTGGACGACGACGGCGTCGCGGCGCTCGCGGACGCGCTCGCGGTCCAGTTCCAGGCGCACGAGACGGTGGCCGGTTGATCGGACCGGCCCTCGATCGCGACGTGATCGTCTGCTGCGGGGCCGGGGGCGTCGGGAAGACCACGGTCAGCGCGGCGCTCGGCCTGGCACTCGCGTCCCGCGGCGAGGACGTCGTGGTCGTGACGATCGACCCGGCACGGCGACTGGCGGCCGCCCTCGGAATGCACGAGCTCGGCGACGACCCCCAGGAGGTCTCGCGGGACGCGATCGCGGAGGCCGGACTCGGCCCCGGTGGCGGGAGGATGTGGGCACTCCAGCTCGACTCCAAGGCGACCTTCGACCGGCTCGTGGCACGCCACGCACCCACCGAGGAGGCGCGCGAGCGGATCATGGCCAACCGGATCTATCAGCACATGTCGGGCGCCGTGGCCGGCGCCCAGGAGTACATGGCCGTCGAGCGCCTGTTCGAGCTTCGCGAGGACGGCCGCTTCGCGCGGATCGTGCTCGACACGCCACCCGCCGGCAACGCGCTCGACTTCCTCGACGCCCCGGAGCGGATGACCCGCTTCATCGAGGGGCGGGCGCTTCGGACGATGCTCGGGCCCGCGGCCGGCGCCGGGCGCCTGGGCTGGCGCGCCCTCCACGCCGGAACCGCCGCCGCGATGTCGCTCCTCGAGCGCCTGACGGGCGCCCAGCTCCTGCGCGACATCGCCGACTTCCTGCGCGGCTTCGACGGGATGTACGCAGGCGTCGCCGAGCGGGCCAAGGCTGTCGAGGCGCTGCTGCGCTCCGACGCAACGGGCTTCCTGGTGGTGACCGCGCCCGAGCCGGAACCGGCGCGCGAGGCGGTGATGCTCGGCCGCAGGCTCGCCGACGAGGACTACCACCTCGACGGCGTGGTGCTCAACCGCATGCACGCGCTGCCCGGGAGCGGGATCGGTGCGGCGGCGGCGCTCGCGGACGCGCTCGCCGGTCCGGTGGACGATCCGAGCGGGCTGGCGGCCCGTGCCTGCGCGGCGCTCGAGGACGCTCGTCGGATCGCCCTCCGTGATCTGGACCTGCGCGAGGCGGTCGCGGCCCAGGTGAAGGCGCCCCTCACCGAGGTACCGGCGATGGCCGACGAACCCGTCGAGGTCGCCGGGATCGCCGGGATCGCCCGCGCGCTGACCGGCTGAGCCGGGCTCAGCCGCGGGCGAGCAACCTGCGGTAGAGGGCGACGTGCGCGTCGACCGCGGCGTCCCAGGTGGCCGCGTGCGCGCGGCGGGCCGCGCCGGCCACGAGCGCCTCGGCGAGCCGAGGCTCGCTGATCAGCCGAACCATGGCGTCGGCGAGGGCTCCCGCGTGGCCGGTCGGCACCATCACGACGTCCTCGTCCGCGACGAGTGACTCACGAAGCGACGGAAGGTCGCTGACGACGGCGGGCCGGCCGGCGGCGGCCGCCTCGAGGACCACGAGCGGCGACCCCTCGCGCGTCGAGGGGACGGCCACGAGATCGACGGCGCGAAAGAGCGCCGGCATGCGCTCCGCTCCGAGCGGTCCGAGGAGTTGCACGCCCGGGCCGGACGCGACCGGCCCGGGCGTGCCGACGTCGAGGCCGAGCCGCTCGGCGTCGTCGTGGAAGCCGCGCACGTAGGCGTCCGCGGAGGGCCCGTCGGTCGGCCCGAGGACGATCAGGAGGGCCTCGGGCCCGAGGCCCGGGCGTGCCCGGGCGAAGGCCTCGAGCAGGAGCCGCGCCCCCTTGCGGCGAGCGATGCCGCCGAGGCCGAGGACGATCGGGCCGGGGCCCCACCCGAACCCCGCGCGGGCCTCTGACCGCGACAGGCCGGACGCGCCGAACGCGGCATCGACCCCGTTGGGGATGACGCCGGCGTCGACGCCGAAGAGCGTCGCGATCCGCTCCGCCCAATAGGCCGTCGCCGTCACGCACGCGTCGGCGTCCTGGATGGCGGCGCGCTGGAGCTCCTCCATCGTGTCGCTGCTCGTCGCCTCCAGGTGGTGGACGGTCAGGACGAGCGCCGCCGCCCGGCCGGCGAGCCGGGCGGCGCGGCCGGCCACGGCATCCTCGGCGTGCAGGACGTCGGCCGCATCGTGGTCCGAGAGCGCCCGCGCGAGCGTCGCCACGTCGCGCTCGGCGAGGGCGTCCGGATCGTCGGATCCGCTCGCGGCGGCGAGCACCGTGAGCCCCGCCCGCCGCGTGCGGGGCGGCGGGACGCCCGGCTGCGCGACGACCACGAGCTCGCTGTCGATCCCGCGCGCGGCGAGCCCCTCAGCCAGGTGCACCGCGTGCGACCACGGCCCGCCCGGCGCCCGGGCGCCGCTCACGAGACGGACCCTCACGGGCGACACCCCGTCGCGACGGCGCGGACCCGAATCGCCGGATGTTCTCGCCGTGGCGGTAGCATCGGGCGACCATGATCCCGGATCACCCCCCCGCACCGCCCGGTGACGGACACGAGGGGACGACCGACCTCGACGCGCTCCGCGACTCCCTCGCGGCGGGGAGGCCACTGGTCGGCTCCGCCGTCACGACGCTGTCCCGGCTGCTGGCCGAGGCGGACCCCGCCGCCACCGAGGACTCGCTCGCCGCGCTCCCCGCCGTACGCGCCCTCGACGTCTACCGGACGCTCATCGCATGGGCGCCGATCGTCGCCGGCGAGAAGGTCCTCGACGTCGGCTGCGGATCGGGCGGCGCCACCCGGGCCGCGGCGGAGGCGGTCGGCGAGGACGGGCTCGTGATCGGCGTGGACCACGCGGCCAACGCGGTCGCCATGGCCGAGCGCCGGACGCCCGACGACCTGCCGGTGCTCTACCGGGTGGCGCGGGCCGAGCGGCTCGAGGGACTCCCCGATCGCGGCTTCGACGCGGCGATCTGCAGCCTGCTGCTCGATCAGATGGACGACCTCGGGCCGACGCTGGTGGAGATCGCCCGCGTGCTCCGCCCCGGCGGTCGTCTGGTCGCGAGCGTGATGGACTGGGACCGCCTGCGCCCCGCCGACGGACCGTTCATGGGGAGCCTCCTGGCCGTCGTCGCGCGCCATGCGCCGGGTGCGCTCGCCGGTCGCGCCAGCCGCGCGACGATCCCGGACGAACCGCTCGACGCCGCGGCGTTCCGCGACGCGGGGTTCCTGACGCCCGAAGAGCGCGACATACAGCTCGCGCTGGAGATGCCGGACATGGAGCGCGCCTGGGCGGTCTTCGGGCGCTCGGGTCTCGGCGGCATGCTCGACGCGGCCGGCCGCGAGGCGTTGCGCGCCGCGATCGCGGCGCACCTGCCCCGGGACGTCTACCTGCCGATCCGACTGTTGCGCACGCGCCGGCCGGGCTGAGCCGAGGGGCTCAGACCGCCGCCGCGACGCGGGCCCGGGCGAGCCAGGCGTCGCCGTACGCCCTCATCGCCTCGATGATCGGGATCAGCGCCTCGCCCTTGTCCGTGAGCCGGTACTCGACCCTGGGGGGCGCCTCGGCGTACACGCGTCGTACGACCACGTGCTCCTCCTCGAGGGCACGCAAGCGACACGACAGCGTGCGGGGGCTGATCCCGGAGAGCGATCGCTCGAGCTCGCCGAAGCGCCGCGGGCCGTCGACCAGGTCTCGGAGCACGAGGAGGGTCCACTTCCCGGACACGATGCGGGCCGTGGCGAGGACCGGACACTCGTCCGACAGGCCCGTTCCGTCGGAATGCATCATTTGGAACGTAGCACCATCACGCGGGTGTCGGAATCCGCGCGAGCGCGGGTCAGGGGTCGACGGGGCCCTCGAACAGGCCGAAGGCGGCGCCCTGGGGGTCGGTGGCCACGAGGATGCGCCCGGACTCGATTCGCGTGGCCGGGACGGACACCGAGCCACCCGCGTCCCCGATCGTCCAGGCCGCCAGGTCGAGGTCCTCGGCGGAGAAGTAGGCGAGCCAGTGGGCGCCGGTGCCCTCCTCGTCGAGGCGCATCATCCCGCCGTTGAGCGCGTCGCCGTTGCGGATCCCCCAGTAGGGCACCGGCTCGATCGCGGCCTGGAACACCGTCCAGCCGAACAGGCGTGTGTAGAAGTCCTCCGCCGCGCCCGGGTCGGGGGTGTTCAGCTGGTTGAGCACGAGCGCGCCCGGATCGTTGACGAGTGCGGCCCCCGTGTGCGCCCGCGCCTCCCAGAGGGCGAGCGTCGCGCCTTCCGGGTCGCGGAGCATGACGGCGCGCCCGGCGTCGGCGACCTCGAACGGACCGGCGGTCACGGTGCCGCCGAGGCCCTCGGTCCGCTGGGCGGTCAGAGCGGCGTCCTCGACGGCGACGTAGGCGAGCCAGGCGGGCGGAGCGCCGGACGCCCGCTGCGACTCGGGCATCTGCGACACCGCGGCGACGAGATGGCCGTCGCGGTGCATCGTCCGGTACGCCACGCCGACGGTGGCCGGGATGTCCTGGGGCATCCACCCGAGCACGCGGTGGTAGAAGGCCGTGGCCCCCTCGACGTCGCTCGTCGCCAGGTCGACCCAGCAGAACGTGCCGGGGCTGTACGACGTGCGTTCGCCCATGCGGAATGATTCTGCGGGGTCGGGTCCCGCCGGGCAACCTGGTTCGGGGAGGGACCGGCCCGGGACGCGTGACACCCCCGCTCGACGGCGTGGCTCGCCGCGTCGGGGGTGGCGGGGGTCGTGGGCCTGCCCGGTCACGTCTCGGGAAACGGGTCGGGTCGATCCCAGTCGGTGCGGATCCTCGGCGGTGGGTGTGCCCCAAGCCGGACGGTCCACCGGAACGCGACGGTGCTGGTCTCGTTCCGTCTCAAGGCTGACTCCGCGTCCCGGCGGCTGCGTCCTCTCGGCCCAATGTTCTCGAACCCGCTCCGCTTGCGCGGAGCGAGTTCTGTGAACGGCCTCACGGTCGCACGGGGTGTCGGGCTGGCGTTGTCGTCTCGCAAGATCGTCTGCCCTGACGTGGGGACGGTGGTCGTGGCCGCCCTCGGCCCGCTCCGCGTCCAGGTCAGGATCGAGGGCGGTCAAGGAGCTTGGTGTCCATCGCCTCCTCATCCGTGGTGGCGCCTGTGGTCATGTGGACGGGCCGAGAGGGCCGTCCAAGGTCCGGGTGTCGGCCGACGGCCGTCCCCGGGCCGGCATGTCCATGGGCGTGTGGTTCGGGGAGGGCATCGTGGTGGTGCGCTCGTCGTCTCGCCGTTTCAAAGCGGGGCAAGACCAGCGTGTCCTTCGTCGCGCCGGGGGTGGCGGGGTTCTCGGGGCCTGCCCGGTCACGTCTCGGGAAACGGGTCGGGTCAGTCCCACTCGTCGCGGATCCTCGGCGCAGGCAGTCCGGCGCGAGGCGCCGCACCCCTTCGCCTCGGGTGGGCGTGCCCCAAGCCGGACGGTCCACCGGGACGCGACGGATGGTGGTCGTGATCGTCGACGCGGCCTGCTCCGCGTCCCGGCGGCTGCGTCCTCTCGGCCTGATCCGCTCGAACGTCCTCCGCTGACGCGGAGGACGTTCTGCGCGCGGGCCTCACGCGTACTGGGCGGCCTCGCGGCGGGGGGCTCCGGCGTCCAGCATCAGGCGGAAGTCGTGGGGGCTCGATGCGGCGGCGAGGGCCTGCTCCAGGCTCACGCGCCCGGCGGTGACGTGCCCGAACAGGGACTGGTCGAACGTCTGCATCCCGTAGAAGTCGCCGTCCTTGATGACCTCGTGGAGACGACCCGTTTCGTCGGGGTTCGTGATCATGTCGCGGGCGCGGCCGGTCACGACCAGCACCTCGCAGGCGGCGGCGCGGCCCTCGCCGTCGGCCGTCGGCACGAGTCGCTGCGAGACGATTCCCTTGAGGGTCCCGGCCAGCATCGCGCGGACCGGTCCCTGCTGGTGGAGCGGGAAGAACCCGATGGCGCGGTTGACGGTCTCGGTCGCGTCGAGCGTGTGCATCGTCGAGAGCACGAGGTGCCCCGTCTCGGCCGCGGAGAGCGCCGTCTCCATCGTGGCGAGATCGCGGATCTCGCCGATCATGATCACATCGGGGTCCTGGCGGAGGACCCGGCGGAGCGCGGCCGCGAAGGACTCGGTGTCCGTCCCGACCTCCCGCTGGTTGATGATCGAACCACGGTCCTGGTGGAGGTACTCGATCGGGTCCTCGATCGTCACGATGTGTCGGCGCTCGGTCCGGTTCATCTGGTCGATCATCGCCGCGAGCGTGGTGCTCTTGCCGGAGCCGGTCGTCCCGGTGACGAGGACGATTCCGCGCTGCTCGCGCGCGAGCGCTCCGACCGCCTGCGGCAGCCCGAGGTCCTGCAGCGTCTTGACCGCGGTCGGGACGGCGCGGAGCGCGATGCTGAGCGCGCCGCGCTGGCGGAAGACGTTGACGCGGAAGCGCCCGTAGCCGGGGAGACCGTACGCGAGGTCGGTCTCGCCGCCGGACTCGAGCTCGGCCCGGCGCGCCGGCTGGGCCGCGGTGAGCTGCGCGGCGTAGGCCACGGTATGGGCGGGGGTCAGCGGCGGATGGCCGGCGACCGCCTCGAGCCTGCCGTGCAGCCGCATGACCGGAGGGCTCGGCACCTTCAGGTGGAGGTCGCTCGCCCCCGCGCCGACGGCGTGGCGAAGCAGCGGATCGATGTCCGGACCCGTCGGCGCGGTCCCGGGCTGGCCGTTCGGGAGGGGCACACCCCTGGAATCGGCAAACCGGCTCGATGCCATGAACCCCGAGCTCCTCGGTTCGGGGGACGACCGGCCCGCTCGACCCCGGGCGCCGGAGGGGTAACGTGGGGTTCGGATGAGTGAGCCGGCCACGACCGACGCCGCGGAGGAGGCCGCCGATCCGGATCCCCGGGCGGCGCGCGTCCGCCCGTCGACGCGGAGTCTGGTGGTCGCCGCCGCGGCCGCGGTCGGGGTCGCGATCATCGCCGTCGGGTTGGCGGTGCGCCTCGACGACCCCGTGGGGGCCGGAGCGGTCGACGAGGCGCAGCCGATCGTCGCAGGGCCGATCGTTGCGCCGGGCGAGGAGTTGACGGGCCGATCGACGCCGACGGGCGGGCTCCCGCCGCTCGCGCTCGTGCTCGACCGCCAGCCGCCCGGGGGGATCGGCGACCTGCCCGCGGAGGACCAGATCAGCCGTCTGCGAGCCCTCGCGGCGACCCGGGCCGAGCCGCGGCGACTGGTCGAGTTGGGGGCCGCCTACCAGGGGGCGCGGAGGAACGACGAGGCGCGCGAGGCCTACGTGAACGCCCTGCGCCTCGACCCGGACGACGTCGCGGCCGAGGTCGGGCTCGCGCTCAACGCGGGGGCCGCGGGAGGCGAGGACGCCCGTCGCGCGGCGGGCGCGCTCACGGATCTGGCGGCGCAGAACCCCGACAACCAGATCGTCGCCTTCAACCAGGGATGGCTCGCCGCGTACCAACGCGACGCGGAGACCGCCGAGGCCGCCTGGCGGCGGACGATCGCCATCGACTCGAACAGCCGCCTCGGGCGCACGGCCACTCAGCTGCTCCAGTTGCTCGACGAGGAGCGACAGGCGCCCGCCGCACCGGAGACCGGCACTCCGTAAGGCGGCCCGCAGGCTTCACGGACGGGCCATGTGCGCTTAACGACGGCTTAAGGTCGCACTGGGAATCTGACGATGGTTCCTACGAGACGGATCTCGCGAACGTCCCTGGGTCTGCCCCGGCAGGACTCCAACCGGACGACGGCTAAAGGTTCACGGCACGGCTGCCGATGGTTGGGCGCTTCACCCTTGACTTCAAAGAGTGAAGCAATAGACTCCGAACGGTTGTTCGTTCGACTAGCGCAGGGTCCGATGCGCCGCGCCAGCGGCGGGGGCCCAGGGAGAGATGAACGTGACGGTCACCGAGATCGTTGAGCTCGACGAGGTGCAGGCGCTTGTCGCCCGTGGTCAGGAGCAGGGGTTCCTCAGCTTCGACGAGGTGGCGCAGGCCGTCGCCGGCATCGACATCGATGAGCGCGTCGCCGAGGAGCTGTACCGGATGCTCGACGAGTCCGGCATCGAGCTGCTCGACCAGGCGGACGCGCGCGAGCGCCAGGCCCAGCAGGCCGCCGAGGCGGACCGCCCGCGGCGCCTGAACCTGAAGACCGAGACCAGCACCGACTCGCTCCAGCTGTTCCTCAAGGACGTCGGGCGCGTGCCGCTGCTGACGGCCAAGCAGGAGGTCGAGCTCGCCAAGCGGATCGAGATGGGCGACCTCGAGGCCAAGAAGATCATGGTCGAGTCCAACCTGCGGCTCGTCGTCTCCATCGCCAAGAACTACCGCAATCAGGGCCTGGGCTTCCTGGACCTCATCCAGGAGGGCACCCTCGGCCTCGTCCGCGCGGCGGAGAAGTTCGACCACCGCAAGGGCTTCAAGTTCTCGACCTACGCGACCTGGTGGATCCGCCAGGCGGTTGCGCGCGCGATCGCCGACAAGGGCCGCACGATCAGGATGCCGGTCCACGTCGTCGAGAAGCTCAACAAGATCAACCGTGCCGAGCGCAAGCTCGTCAGCGAGCTGGGTCGCGAGCCGTCGATCGAGGAGATCGCGGACGCGGTCAAGCTGCCCGAGGCCGAGGTCGAGTCGATCAAGCGCAGCGCGCAGACGCCGGTGTCGCTGGAGAAGCCGGTCGGGGACGATGAGGAGTCCGAGTTCGGCCAGTTCCTCGCCGACGACAAGGCCGTGGCGCCGGAGTCGGCCGCCGAGACGGTGCTTCGCAACGAGGGGCTCCAGGATGTCCTCAACACCCTGAGCTACCGCGAGCGTCGCGTCCTCGAGCTTCGCTACGGGCTCGGCGGCGAGCACCCCCGGACGCTCGACGAGGTCGGTCGCACCTTCAACGTGACGCGCGAGCGGATCAGGCAGATCGAGAACCAGTCGCTCCAGAAGCTGGCGAGCCTCGCCGAGGCGCAGCGGCTTCGGGATGTCGCCTGAGGAGACGCGCACGCACCTCGCACGCCGTGATCGCAACGGGGGCCCCTGGGGCCCCCGTTGTCGTTCCCGAGCCGGCCGCGGCTCGCGCGACGGGGTTCGACACCCGGCGCCAGGGGTGCGCGCTAGGTTGGAGCGGTGAGCGATCGCGGTTTCGACGACGACGACGACTGGCCCGAGCCGGAGCACGATCCGGAGAAGCTCGAGCGGGCGCGGCGGGGCATCGCCCGCGGCAATGACGAGCTGCGCCGGCGGGTTCTGCGCTACGTCTACTTCGGTCTGGCGGTCCTCCTGATCCTGGTGATCGTGCTGGCCCTGACCCGCTGACCGGCGTGGCGGGCGACGAGGTCGGAATCGTCTCGGACCTGTGGCGATTCCCGGTCAAGTCATTCGGTGGAGAGCGTCTTCGCCGAGCGTTCGTCGGCCCGGTCGGCGTCCTCGGCGACCGGCGCCACGCGGTGCTGGACCCCGCCGCGGGCGCGGCGCTCTCGGCGCGGCGCGTCTCGGCCCTCCTCGGCTACTCGGCGCGAAGCGGAGATCCGGACACCGGCGACGCCGTCGTCGTGACCACGCCCGACGGTGCGGAGATGACACCGGGCGACCCACGACTCTCCCTCGACCTGACGTCGAGACTCGGGCGGGAAGTGCAGATGGCGAGGAGTCCCGGCGCCGTCCACGACTGCGCCCCGCTGCACATCGTGAGCGAGGCATCGCTCGCCGCGGCCGGGTCCTGGGTCGACGGGGAGATCGACCGACGTCGCTTTCGCGCGAACGTCGTGGTGGAGTTGTCGGAGTCGGAACCGTTCCACGAGAGCGGCTGGCCGGGACACCGCCTCGCCCTCGGTGGCGACGTCGTGCTCGGCGTCGTCAGCCCGACCGAACGGTGCGCCGTCACGACCTACGACCCGGACACGCTCGAGCGCGACACGCGCGTGCTGGCCGGGATCGCGCGGGACCGGGACAACCTGTTCGGCGTCTACGCACAGGTCGTCGCCACCGGATGGCTCGCCGTCGGCGACACGGTGCGACTGCTCCCCGCCGGCCCCTGAGGCTTGACCGCGAGGTCGACCGCTGGTAACATTTCCGTTCCTGCCGCGGGGTGGAGCAGTCTGGTAGCTCGTCGGGCTCATAACCCGAAGGTCGCAGGTTCGAATCCTGCCCCCGCTACTCACCGAAGGGCCCGCAAACGCGGGCCCTTCGTCGTTCGGGCCGGTGGGATCACCCGAGACCCGAGGCATCATCGAGGCATTCGGTCCGGTGTCTCGCCGCATCCCGGACGATCAAGGCGACCGACGTACCGAGGCGGGCGACGCGCCGGTGGCAGCCGTCCTGGGTCGACCTTCCGGCGGTCGGGGCGTACCGTCGAGGGGAACTGGGGGTTGCCGTGGGTGCGGGTGCGAGTTCGTTCGACGTGTCGGGCGGCGCATACGACCGCTTCATGGGCCGCTACTCGGCGCCGCTCGCGACGCTCTTCGCCGACTCGGCGGGGCTCGCACCGGGCGACTCGGCCCTCGATGCCGGCTGCGGCCCCGGTGCGCTCACCGGTGTGCTGGTGAGCCGGCTCGGGGTCGACAAGGTGTCGGCGTTCGATCCGTCGCCGACGTTCGTGCAGACGTGCGCCCGCCGCAACACCGGTGTGGATGTCCGGGCCGGTCGACTCGAGTCGATTCCATTCGAAGACGACTCGTTCGATGCGGTGTTGTCCCAGCTCGTGCTGCACTTCGTGGACGAACCCGCGGCGGCCGGCCAGGAGATGCGGCGCGTGGTGCATCGCGGGGGTCGCGTCGGTGCGTGCGTCTGGGACTTCGCCGAGGAGATGGAGGTCCTCCGGCTGTTTTGGGACGCGGCCGTCCACGTCGTGCCCTCCGCACCGGATGAGGCGCGAACCTTGCGCTTCGGTGGCGAGGGGGAGTTGTCCGACTGGCTCAGGTGCGCCGGGTTCGACGAGGTCACCGAATCGACACTGGTGGTCGCGTCGGCCTACTCGGGCTTCGACGAGCTCTGGTCCGGGTTTCTCGAGGGCATCGGTCCCGCCGGAGCGTTCTGCATGGCGCTCGCGGATGAGCCCCGGGCCGAGGTTCGCCGCGTGATGTTCGAGCGTCTCGGCCGGCCCGACGGCGGCTTCACGATGACGGCCCGGGCGCGGGTGGGGCTGGGTCGAAGCCCGGCCTGACCGCCGACGCATCTCCGTCGTCGCCGATCACGAACCCACGGACACCGGAGCGCCGCCGGCGCGGACCGGGACCTCCTCCGTCGCGAGCGCGCGCGAGGTCACGAGGACCCGGTGGAGGACCGATCCCGACGAGGAGCGCCCGACGTGGTTCGATGCCGAGATCGGCCGCCGGGGCACCTCGCGGGGGTACGACGACGACCGAGCCCTGGCCGATCTGCGGCGATCGCGAGGGGCCGACCATCGAGCCCATGACGCCAAGGGGGTCGCAGGTCTCGATGCCACCGAACGAGCTCCTCGCCGAGGCGTCTGGGGTCGCGGCCCGACTCCCCTCGTTCCTCCCCCACCCGAGCCGCCCGCGGCGAGGATCCCGATCCGGCGACGGAACCGGACCTCACGCGAGCGTCGGCGCGTCCCGTTCCGATGGAGGCGGAGCGGAGTCCTCGGCGGAGCGACGGCGTGCGAGCAGCGTCAGACCCACGACGATGCCGGCCGCGACGACCGCCAGGAGCAGCGGGATCAGCCACCCGGTCGGCGAGGGCGCCTCGAGCGCCGAGCTGTCGACCCCCTCCGGCCACGGCCACAGCACGCGGAGCGATCCGATCATCAGCCCGACGAGCGCGGCCATGATCACGTCGTGGTGGTGCCGGAGCGACCAGTCGAGGGCCGAGGAGAACAGCGCCAGGCCGATCGCGCAGCCGAGCGCGAACACCGCGAGCGAGGCGATGTCGCGGTCGTTGACCGCGCCGATCACGAACTCGTACATGCCGAGCATGAGCAGGAGGAACGATCCGCTGACGCCGGGCAGGATCATC
The DNA here is from genome assembly GCA_963698665.1 of Miltoncostaeaceae bacterium. Lineage (GTDB taxonomy): Bacteria > Actinomycetota > Thermoleophilia > Miltoncostaeales > Miltoncostaeaceae > CALNYH01. The sequence continues at coordinate 543,618 of CAVORO010000001.1, forward strand.
GCGCAGATGGCGATCGCCCCCGAGCCGAGGATGACGAGCGTCGACGGGTCGGTGACCTCGCCCCCCTTGAACCCCAGGAGGCCGAACGTGAGGGCCGCGACGAGGAGCGCGATCGGGACGTGCGCGGCGGTCCGGTGACGGATGAGCCCCCACGCCACCCATGCCGAGGCCGCGACCAGCCCGAAGAAGACGGCGGCCATCTCGATCGGGCGCTCCTCCAGCAGGTACTCGATGGCGCGCACGAGCAGGACGATCGCCGTCAGGATCCCGGCAAGGAGCGGGACGATGAGGAGCCAGTCGATCGAGACGAATCGTGCCCACGCCTCGACGGGGCCGACCGCGCACCAACTCGCCGGCCGCGCGTGCCGCCGTCGCGACCGCGTGCACGAGGCGCTCGTAGATGCCGACGAGCAGGGCGATGGTGCCGCCCGAGACGCCGGGCACGGCGTCCGCCATGCCCATCAGGAACCCGCGTCCGAAGTTGAAGGCCCCCTGGCGGCGCACGGCGGCAGCGTAGCGGGCCACCGGGCGCGAAGGAGTCAGTCGGGCACGCCGTCCCAGACGAGCTCCGCGACGTCGATCACGAAGTCGATCGAGTGACCGACCACGTCCCGGGGGCCGCCGCCCTCCTTGGGCCGGATCTCGCCGGTCCCGACGCACACCACGTCGTTGAGCCGCGAGTAGCGCGGATCCTCCGAGGTGTGGTGTCCGTGCACCACGATCTGTCGCCGGCCGACGGGGTACGGACGGGCAAAGCCGGTGAGATCGAAGAGCACGGTGGCGCCGTCGTCGGTCTCGATCACGCCCTGGATGTTCGGAAGGGCGCACCCGTCCACGCGGGAGCGGGGGTGGTTGACCGCCCGCAGGCGCCCCGCGACCGTCCCCTCGGCGCGGCCCTCGGCGACGAAGAAGTAGTGGCCCTCCGACCCGTGCTCGCCGGTCACCTTGGTGCCCCAGCCCTCGGGGTAGTTGAAGGTCATGCGGTAGAGCGGCTCGAGCGTCATGCGTCCCCCCGATCAGATGAGGCGCCGCCCGACTGGCGGCGGCGCCTCATCATCATACCGTCATCGGTTTCCGGTCAACCATGACGCCGTTTACCCCTCGCGTCCGATCGCGCCGCGTCACGGATTGCCGGCGGGATCCGGCCGCTCAGATCGAGCCGTCGAAGGGCCACCACCCGAGCAGCCGGCGTGCGAGCGCCGCCGCGAGCCCGCCGAGCGCGCGGGCGACCAGCCACGGCGGGTACCGCCACTCGCGCGCCCGGAGGGCCATCTGCCCGAGGTCGTGGAGACGCACGCGCGCGCCCGGTCCGATCACGAGGTCGAGGTCGAGGTCCGTGAAGCGGGCCACGCCGTCCTCGATCCGGACCGGTGTGCAGGCGTCGATCTTCCAGCGCGGCCGCGGCCCGGGCAGGCGCGTCGCGACCCACCAGCCGCCGGTCGTCGCGGACACCTCGACGACCGACGTCGCCTCGGTGCGATGCCTCCTCGGCCGTGCCCGCACCGTGCCCGCGGGCGTGCGCCACGCCAGCCGTCGTGGTGCCGCGACGATCAGGTCGGCGACCCAGCGCGAGGTGGGCGGGCCGACCCACTTGCCCTTCTCGACGATCAGCGGCGCCGATCCGCGGCCGGTGTCCGGAGCGCTCATGTGTCCCATCTTGTTCCTCGGACGTTCCCGAATCGCCCGAATACTCGGCACCCGAGGCCCGCGACTGCTAGAACCCGACGGTTGCCGCCCGCGGTCGCCGCCCGGAGACGCCGCCGGTGAGCGCGCGATATCCTTCCGGAAGGCTCACGTGTCGACCACATCGTCCGAGACAGTCCAAGTCACCCTGCCCGAACTCGGTGAGTCGGTCACCGAGGGCGTCATCGTCGAATGGCGCAAGTCCGAGGGCGAGCACATCGAGGCCGGTGAGATCCTCCTCGACCTGACGACCGACAAGGTCGACGTGGAGGTGCCGGCCCCGACGGCCGGCGTCGTCACCCGCATCCTGGCCCAGGCCGGCGACGCGGTCGAGGTGGGCGCCGTGCTCGCGGAGCTGGCGCCGGGCGGCGGCAACGGCGACGCGCCGAGTTCCGACGCCGAGGACGCCGCCCCGCCGCCGCCGTCCGGCGAGCCGGGCAGGGTCGTCGAGATCGTTCTCGGCGAGATGGAGTCCGTGACCGAGGGCGTCGTCGTCGAGTGGCGCAAGGCCGTCGGCGACGCCGTCGCGCGCGACGAGGTGCTGGTCGAGGTCTCCACGGACAAGGTCGACCTGGAGGTGCCCGCGCCGACCGCGGGTGTGCTGACCTCGATCGCCGTCCAGGCCGGTGAGGAGTTCCAGGTCACGAGCCCGCTCGGCACGCTCACCGAGGGCGCGGCTCCCGAGGGCGCCGCCCCCGCCCCGAGCGCCGCGCCCGAGGCGACCGCCGCGCCGGCGGACCGAGCGACCGGGCTCGCCCCCGCACTCGAGTGGCCGAAGGTGTCCCCGGTCGCGCGACGGATGGCGACCCACGAGGGCGTCGACCTGACGAGGGTCGAGGGCTCGGGTCCCGGCGGGATCATCCGGCGCGAGGACGTCGTCAGGGCCGCGGCGGAGGGCCCGCCGCCCGAGGTGCCCGCCGGCGAGGAGGCGATCGTGCTGCGCGGCCCGGCCGCGGCGCTCGCCAACTACATGGACCAGAGCCTCACCATTCCGACCGCGACCAGCTTCCGCACGGTGCCGGTCGGCGCGCTCGACGCCCAGCGCCGAAAGATCAACGGCGACCTCAAGGCCGCCGGTCGCGACGAGAAGCTCTCCTTCACGCACCTGATCGCCTGGGCGATCATCAGGGCGACGCAGGCGTGGCCGGTCATGGGCACCGCGTACGAGGTCCGGGACGGCAAGCCCAACAAGCTCGTCCGGGCCGCGGTCAACCTGGGGCTCGCGGTCGACGTCGAGCGCAAGGACGGCAGCCGGTCGCTCCTGGTCCCGGTCGTGGCGGACGCGGGTGCCCTCGGCTTCACCGGGTTCCGCGACGCGTACGACGACAAGGTCAAGCGGACGCGATTCGGGGGCATCACGCCGGACGAGCTCCAGGGCGCGAGCGTCACGCTGACCAACCCCGGCGGTCTCGGCACGGTCGCGTCCGTGCCGCGCCTGATGCCCGGCCAGGGCACGATCGTCGCCGCGGGCGCCATCGGGTACCCGCCCGGACTCGCGAGCGTGCCGGCCGACACCCTGGCCCAGCTCGGCGTCGAGAAGGTCGTCACGCTCACGAGCACCTACGACCACCGCGTGATCCAGGGCGCCGAGAGCGGGGCCTTCCTCGCCGAGATCGACCGCCTGCTGCAGGGCGAGGACGACTTCTACGCCGACGTGCGCGGGGACCTCGGCCTCGACGCGGCCGGCGCCGAGATCGCCGCCCCGGTGCCCGCGGGCATCCCGGCGCCCGGCGCGGTGGCACCGGCACCCCCCGCCGCCGTCCCCGACGAGGCGATGCTCGATGCGGTCTCCGGCGCGGTGTCGGTCGTCAAGGCCTACCGCACGCACGGACACCTGGCGGCAGACCTCGATCCGCTCGGGTCGAAGCCGCCCGGCGACCCTGCGCTCAACCCGGCGAACGTGAACCTGACGCCCGAGCTGATGGCGAAGATCCCGTCCTCGATCCTGCGGCTCAAGGTTCCGGGCGACACGTTCGCCGAGGCGCTCCCGCACCTGCGGGCGGTCTACTGCGGGACGATCGCGTACGAGGTCGAGCACATCTCGGACCACGAGCAGCGGGTGTGGCTGCGGGGCGCGATCGAGTCGGGCGAGTTCTACGGCGAGTCCGGATCCGGGTTCCGGCACTCATGGCTCCCCAAGGAGGTGCGCGTCGAGGCACTCCGCCAACTGATCGCGGTCGACGCGCTCGAGCGGTTCCTGCGGCGCACCTATCTCGGCCAGAAGACCTTCTCCGGCGAGGGCCTCGACATGCTCATCCCGATGATGCGCGAGGTCATCGACCTGAGCGCCGCGGGCGGCGCGTCCGAGGTCGTGATCGGGATGGCCCACCGCGGCCGACTGGCGACGATCACCGAGGTGGTCGGGCGCCCACGCGAGTCGATCATCGCCGAGTTCGAGGGGCACATGGCGTTCGAGGGCGACCCGGAGTCCGAGGAGGGTTTCCACGAGAACGCCGGCGACGTGAAGTACCACCAGGGCGCCGAGGGCACGTACAAGGCGCGGTCCGGTCGGCCGATCACGATCAAGCTCGCCGCCAACCCGAGCCACCTGGAGCAGGTCAACGCCGTGGTCGAGGGCTACACGCGCGCGCGCCAGACGATCCGCAAGGGCCGCGAGCCGGGACACGACCCGGCCGGGGCGGTCCCGCTCGTCATCCACGGCGACGCGGCGTTCAGCGGCCAGGGGGTCGTGGCGGAGACCCTCAACCTGTCGGGACTCGACGGCTACACCACCGGCGGGACGATCCACATCATCGCCAACAACCAGATCGGCTTCACGACCGATCCCGCCGACACCCGCTCGACGCAGCACCCGAGCGATCTCGCCCGCGGCTTCGACATCCCGATCATCCACGTCAACGCCGACGACGTCGATGCCTGCATCGCCGCCGTCCGGCTGGCCGTCGCCTACCGCGAGCGCTACCGGCGCGACGTGCTGATCGACCTGATCGGCTACCGCCGCCTGGGCCACAACGAGCTCGACGAGCCCGCCTACACGCAGCCGGTGATGGCCCGCACCATCAAGGCCCACCCGCCGGTGAGCCGGATCTACGCCGACCAGCTCGTCGAGGCCGGTGTCGTGACGCGCGAGCAGGTCGACGCGATGGTCGCGACGGCCGAGCAGGCGATGGTCGCCGCGCACACGGCCGTCACCAGCAGGAAGGACCGGGGCTACGACACCGAGGGCCTGCCCCACAAGCCACAGCCATGGACGCGCACCCCGATCGAGACCTCGGTCTCGGTCGACACGCTCGAGAGCCTGAACGAGCAGCTCCTGACCGTGCCCGACGGCTTCACGGTCCATCCCAAGCTCAAGCCCCAGCTCGAGCGCCGTCGCGTCGCGTTCGAGGAGGACGATGGCGGGATCAACTGGGCGCACGCCGAGTCGCTCGCGCTCGCGACCCTCCTCGTCGAGGGCATTCCGGTGCGGCTGACCGGCCAGGACGCCGAACGCGGCACCTTCAGCCAGCGCCACCTCGTCCTGCACGACACGGACGAGTCGGGCACGTACACGCCATCGACCGGCCGGGTCTACACGCCGATCGCGAACCTCCTTCGAGCCCAGGCCACGATCGAGATCCACAACAGCCCGCTCTCCGAGGCCGCCTGCGTCGGCTTCGAGTACGGCTACTCGACCCAGGCGCCCGAGGCGCTCGTGCTCTGGGAGGCCCAGTACGGCGACTTCGCCAACGGCGCCCAGATCATGATCGACCAGTTCCTGGTCTCCGGTCGGGCCAAGTGGGCCGAGCGCTCACGCCTCACGCTGCTCCTCCCGCACGGCTACGAGGGCAACGGGCCCGAGCACTCGAGCGCCCGGCTCGAGCGGTTCCTGCAGCTGGCGGCCGAGGACAACATCCGGGTGGCCAACTGCTCGACCGCCGCCCAGTACTTCCACCTTCTGCGCCGGCAGGCGCTCTCGGACAAGGTCCGGCCGCTCGTGGTCATGACCCCCAAGAGCCTGCTCCGCCTGCGGGCCGCCTCGTCGGCGCTCGACGAGCTGGTCGACGGGCTCTTCGAGCCGGTCATCGCCGATCCGGCCGTCGAGGATCCGGCCGCCGTGCGCCGCCTGATCCTCTGCAGCGGGAAGATCTTCCACGAGCTGGAGGGCCACGCCCTACGGCCGGACCAGCGCGACCTTGCGATCGGTCGCGTCGAGCTGCTCTACCCCTTCCCGGAGTACGAGCTGGTCGAGTTGCTCTCGACGTACCCCAACCTGGAGCGCGTGATCTGGGTCCAGGAGGAGCCGCGCAACATGGGCGCCTGGGACTACATGCGCCGCCGGCGCCTGCTGCCCGCGCTGCTGCCGGACGGGATCGAGTTGGAGTACGAGGGACGCCCGCGGCGCGCCAGCTCGAGCGAGGGCTACCCGCAGGCGCACAGCCACGAGCAGGACCGCATCCTCGAGAGCGCCCTGCTCGACACCAAGGGGAGTGAATGACCGACGCCAAGAAGGTCGTCGTGCTGGGCGGAGGCCCGGCCGGCGACGTCGCAGCCCTGCGTGCCGCCCAGATGGGGGCGGAGGTGACGATCGTCGAGCGCGCCGAGCTCGGCGGGACGTGTCTCAACTGGGGCTGCATCCCGACGAAGTCACTCCTGTCGTCGGCCGATCTGCTCCGTCGGTTCCGGCGGGCCGAGGAGTACGGGATCGTGGCGCCGGACGTGTCGGTCGACTTCCCCCGGATGATGTCCCGCAAGGACGAGATCGTCCTCAAGATGCGCCAGGGCGTCGAGGGCGCCTGCAAGCGCAAGGGCGTCGAGGTCGTGCGCGGCGAGGGGCGGGTCTCGGGTGACACGGTCGTGGTCGGCGACGAGTCGTACCCGTTCGACGTGCTCGTCCTTTGCACCGGCACCGAGCCCTCCGGGCTGCCGGGCCTGGACATGTCGCACCCGGCGATCCTCACCTCGAACGACATCCTCATGCTCGAGTCGATCCCCGAGCGGATGCTGATCATCGGCGCCGGCGTGATCGGGTGCGAGTTCGCGAGCCTGTTCGCGCCGCTCGGCACGACGATCACGATGGTCGAGATCCTTCCGCGCATCATCGCCGGGATCGACAACCGCACCGCCTCCCAGTTCCAGCGCATCCTGGAGAAGGACGGCGTGACGCTCCACCTGGGCAGGCGCCTCGAGGAGATCACCGAGTATCGCGACGACGGCATCACCGCCAAGCTCGACGACGGCACGGTGATCGAGGCCGACAAGCTCCTCGTCTCGATCGGGCGGGCGGCCCAGACGGCCGGGATCGGCCTCGAGGAGGCCGGCGTCGAGATCAACGAGCGCGGGCACATCGTGGTCGACGAGTACCTCCGCACCGGGAACCCGAAGATCTACGCGGCGGGCGACTGCATCGGGGGCCTCCAGCTGGCGCACCTGGCCGAGGCCGAGGGCGACCGCGCGATCGAGAACGCGCTCGGGAGCGTCCCGGTCCCGATGGATCGGACCGTCGTGCCGAGCTGCATCTACACGCACCCCGAGATCGCGACCGTCGGCCTGAACGCCGACGAGGCCAAGGAGGCCGGACACACGGTCAAGACCGGCCAGACGCGATTCGCCGGCTTCGGCAAGCCCCTCGGCGAGGGTGAGCCCGAGGGCTTCTCGCAGATCGTCTTCGACGCCGATTCCGGCCTCATCCTGGGCGCCACGATCATGGGCGTCCACGCCGTCGAGATGATCCACGAGATCGGCGTGGCGATCTCGGACGGCATGTCGGTCACCGATCTCGGCGAGATCATCCACGCGCATCCGACGGTGAGCGAGTCGGTGATGCACGCGGCCAAGCAGGGCATCGGGGTCGCGCCCTACCACTCGTAGTGCCCGAGACCTGGCGGCGAACGGGGCCTGATCGGCTGGCCCCGGACGCCGCCGTGGCCCGGCCGGGCCAGATGCTCGGCGATCTCGCGGCCGGAGGGGGTCCGGCGGTCGCCTGGACGACCGTCACGAGCCCGGCGCTCGTCCTCGGGCGCGCCGCCCAGGATCCGCCGCTCGACCTCGACCTGGCCGGACGCGAGGGGATCGCGATCCTCCGCCGGGGGTCGGGCGGCGGTGCCGTGCTCTGGGACACCGGGCTGCTTGCGCTCGACGTCGCGCTCCCGAGCGAGCACCGGCTCGCCGATCGCGATGTGGTCCGCGCCTACCGGTGGCTCGGCGAGGCGCTGGGGGCCGCGATGGCGGAGATCGGCGTCCCCGGTGTGCGCGTCGTGCCACCGGATGTGGCGCGGGCCGACAGGGTCGCCGCCGCGGCCACGGCCGCGGCCTGCTTCGGCTCCCTCTCGCCCTACGAGGTCGTGGCCGACGGGCGCAAGCTGGTCGGCCTCTCGCAGGTCAGGCGTCGCGAGGGGGCGCTGCTCCAGGCGGGGATCCCGCTCACGTTCGACGCGGGACGCCTGTCGGATCTTCTGCGGCTCGACCCCGTCGCCGCCGGCGCGCTGTCCGAACGGACGGTGGGGCTTCGCCGGCTGGTCCCGTCCGCAGACGAGGCCCTCGTGATCGCGACCGTCGATCGCCACGTCGCCGGCGCGGCCGGCGCGCACCTCGCCCCGTGAGCGCCGGGCTCGATCCCCCGGGGACGCGTGGCGCCCCCGGGGAGGACGCGTCGCTCAGTCGTCGTCGGATTCTCGGACGACCTTCACGACCCGGTTGCGGGCGTTGACGTAGACGTCGAACTCGACGCCGTCGCCACGGGTGACCTCGACCTCCCAGCGGGCGCCGTGGTCGTTCTCGCGCTCGATGCCGGTCACCCGCGCGGGCTGACCGAAGCGGCGCTCGATGTGACGGTCGGCGGTCACCCTCGCACGGGCCGCCGTCGCCGTCGCGCCGCCGCCCGGCCGCACCGCCGGGCGCGCGCGCCCGCTGCGGATGACCTTCACCACGCGCCCGCGCGCGCTGACGTACACGTCGAACTCGAGGCCGTCGCGACGGGTGACCTCGATCTCCCAGCGGGCGCCGTGGTCGTCCTCGCGGCTCGTATCGGTCACACGCGCGGGCTGCCCGAATCGCCGCTCGACCCAGCGGTCGGCGATCACCCTCGCCTGCGCGAGGGTCGTGCCCGAGCCGCCGGCGGCGACCGCGGCGGGGGTGGTGGGGTTCGTCGGGGCGACATCCGTCGCCACCCAGGCACCGGCGGCGGCCGTGGCCGCCACGACGGCGGTGGTGATCCTTGTGCGCATACCCGGCTCCGATCCGTGTTGATCTCGTGGATCGACGATAACGGCGGCTACGCGAGTCGTGTGTTCAGATTCGTCCAGGAACCTGGCAAGAAGACGTGCGGACATGGTCCGGACGCACGTCGCCGGGATCGGCGCGCGCCCATTCGGCAACACCCTGACGCGGAGTCCGTGGCGCCCCGGACGTCCCCCGGTGCGCGCGATGCCACCCTTGGAGGACCCCCCGAGAGGAGGTGCGCGATGACCACCCACGACACCGTGGCGGGCGATCGAGGCCGCCACGAGGACGACGGCGGGCGCAGGGTCCTCGTCGTCGCGGCCGAGCGGTGCGTCGGCGCCGAACTCATCGACGAGCTTCGGGCGCGCGCGGGCTCCGAGCGGACGCGGATTCGCGTCGTCGCGCCGGCGCTCATGTCGCGACTGCAGTTCTGGGCCTCCGACGAGACACCCGCGCGCGATGCCGCGGCGGCGCGCCTGGAGGCGTCGCTCGCCGAGTGCCGCGCCGCCGGAGTCGACGTCGAGGGCGTCGTCGGCGACGGCGATCCCCTTCAGGCCATCGACGACGAGGTGCGGCTGTTCGCCCCCGACGAGATCGTCGTCGCGACGCACCCCGAGGACCGTGAGAACTGGCTGGAGCACGACCTGGTGCCGCAGGCCCGCAGACGCCACGGCGTGCCGATCACGCACGTCGTGGTCGACGCCGCGACCGGCCGGGACACGGTCGTCCCGCCGTCGGCGGAACCGACCCGGGCGGCGAGGGAGCGCCATCGCGTCCGCGACGTCGTCGCGCTCGCCGGCCTCACGCTGCTCGCGGTCGTCGGAACGCTGATCTCGCTGGTGCTCTACGGCGCCGACGTGCCGGGACCACTGCTCGTCGCATGGGTCCTCGTCATGGACCTCGGCGTCAAGCTGCTCCTGATCGTGGCGGTGTGGTCGCTGTTCCTGCGACGCGGACGTGCCGACCGACTGGACTACTGACCCAGCGCCCCAGCGCGCCGATCGGGCCCCCGATCGGCGCGCTCGGGCCGTGGACGCCGACGACGAGCACCGCCGGGCCGGCCCGCGCCCGACGCCAGAGTTCGCGCAACGCGCCCCGCAGGTCGCCCGGCGCGTCGATCCGGTCCGCGTCGGCGCCGTAGCCGCGGCAGACGGCGACGAGATCGATGGGCGGGCGGTCCAGCCAGAGCCCGGGCCAGTCACCGTCCGCCCGGCCGGTGAGCCCCTCCAGGCCCGCGCGGAGGATCTCGTACCCGCCGTTGTCCGCGATCACGACCGCCAGGGGGACGCCCTGGTTCGCGGCCGTCCAGAGGGCCTGGACACCGAACAACGCCCCGCCGTCCCCCTGCACGCAGAGCACGCGGCGGGTCCGATCGGCCATCGCGGCGCCGACGGCGGCCGGAAGCCCCCAGCCGAGCGCGCTGCCCCGGTGGGCCAGCCACGTGTCGGGGCGTCGGCGCGAGACGACGGCCCGGAGCGGCCGCGCCGAGGTGAGGGCCTCGTCGACCACCAGGTCGTTGGGGCCGATCAGATCCGCGAGCGCCAGCGCGAGCCGGGCGCTCGTGATCGCCGTGGACGCACCGGCCTCGCGCGCCACCGCGGCCCGCGCCATCCGACGCGCGCGGGCACCCTCGACCGCCACCGCGCCCGCACGCGCGCGAGCGGCCCCGTCCGGCGGGCCGAGCAGCCGGACGAGCGCATCCAGGGCGGCGGCGGGTTCGCCGACGAGCGCTCGGCGCGGAAGCGCGGCGCGCGCCACCTCGGCCGGGTCGACGTCCAGGTGGAGGACGGTCGCGCCGGGCGGAAGCGGCGGCCCCGGGCTCGGGCCGAAGATGCGAAGCCAGGGCATCGCCACGAGGAACACGACGTCGTGGCCGTCGAGCACCGCGCGACTCCGCGCACCGAGGTTCGGCAGGAGACCCCGCCAGCACGGATGATCGCTCGCCATGGGCTGGCGGGCGCCCATCGGCTCTCCGAACACCGGCGCCCCGAGCCGCTCGGCGAGCGCGACGAGCGCGACGCTCGCCTTCGCGGCGACGACGCCGTCTCCGGCGATGATCGCGGGTGCGCGGGCCGTCCGGAGCAGGTCGGCGGCGGCGCGCAGACGATCCGGGGGTGGTGGCGGTGGTGGCCCGACGGCGCCCCCGACGTGCGGCCACGCCGGCGGCGGGCCCGCCTGGACGTCGAGCGGAAGGGAGAGCACGACCGGGCCACGCGGATGCGCGCGCGCGGCCGACAGCGCCCGGCCGAGATCGCGGGCGAGCTCGCCACCGTCCCGCGGCTCGAACACCGCCTTGGCGGGCGGGGTCGCCATCCCGACGACGTCACCGCCGAGGAACGGCGCCTCCTCGGCGAGGCCGGTGACCTGCTGGCCCACGGTGACGAGCATCGGGACGCGGGCGCGGGCCGCGTTCAGGATCCCGGAGAGCCCGTTGGCGAGCCCGGGCTGCACGTGCAGGTTGACGGCGGCGGTACGACCCGAGACCTGCGCAATGCCGTCGGCCACGCCGACGGCGACGCTCTCGTGCAGGCAGGCCACGTAGCGCACGGCCCGCTGGCGCGGCAGGGCGTCGATCAGGGGCAGCTCGGTCGAGCCGGGGTTGCCGGTCAGCACATCGACACCCTCGGCCGCCAGTGCCGCGAGCAGCCAGTCCGCTCCGTCCATGGCGCTCCCCCAGTTGGCCCGCGGGCGACCGGCGGCCCGGTGCCCCCGTCGGCTACTCCTCGAGCGGGGCCATCGTCAGGCCGGCGTCACGCAGCTGCTCCCAGTAGAGCTCCGCCCGCTCCCGTTCTCCGCTCCAGACCCTCGCCCGGCCGGCGCTGTGGATCCGATTGGCCAGGCGCATGCCCTGCTGGTAGTCGACGCCGGGGATGAACTGCGAGAGGGTCCGCGCGACGTGCTCGAAGGTGTTGTGGTCGTCGTTGAGGACGACGACGTGGCAAGGTCGGCCACCGGTGCCCTCACCGGGCCGTCCGGTGCGCTCGAGTCGTTTCGGCGGCGAGAGCGTCGACACGTCTCGCAGCTTACCGGGGGCGATGCGACGAGCGGCGAAGCGGCTGGAGGCGCCAGTAGGTCGCCGAGCGCAGGAGCCACTCGAACGGCCCCTGGCGGAACCGGGTGAGCCACAGGGCCGCGGCACCCGCCAAGACCGCGAAGATCGCGGCGGCGAACGCGAGCGCACCAGCCGGGCCGACGACCCCGGACAGCCCGAGGCCGTAGCCGGCGAACACGAGCGACGCCACGATCGACTCGCCGAGGTAGACGCTCAGCGACGAGCGTCCCGCGGGGGTGAGCGGGCGCTCCACGCGCGGCCACCAGGATCGGCCCGACAGGACGACGACGGCCGCCACGACGCCGGCGACGGCGATCGGGCCGGAGACGGTCTGCAACACGATCGCGAGCGCCGGACCCGGGCCGAGCCCGTCCGCGTCGGCGGTGAGCGCCGCGACCCCGGCGACCCCCGAGAGCCCGAACCCGATCGGGAGGCACCACCACATGACCCGCCGGGCCGTCGCGGCGTGTCGCCCGGGTGCCGAGAGGAGGTCGCCGCGACCGACCACGACCCCGACGAGGAACGCCGCCATGATGCTCGGGTACTGCAGCAGCAGGCCGCCGATCGCGACGATCGGCGCGTCCTCGATCCGCTGGGCGGCGACCTCGAGGAACGACCCGTCGAGGTACACGTCGGTGCGCGCCCCCTGGGCGGGATCGTCGAGTGGGGCGGATGCCACGAGCGCCGCCACGCCGATCACGACGAGCAGGCCGATTCCGTAGACCCACGCCGCGATCCGGATCAGGCGCCGCGTCGACCAGTTGCGCATCGGGAACAGGAGCGTCCCGAGAAGGGCGTACGTGACGAGGATGTCGCCCGCGTAGAAGAAGACCGCGTGGAGGATGCCGAGGATGGCGAGCACGAGCATCCGCCGCAGGTAGCGCGGCCCGAGACCCTCCGTCGCGCGGGACGCCATGATCGCGAGGCCGTAGCCGAACAACAGCGAGAAGACGATGTAGGACTTGAGCTGGAAGAAGGTGACCGTCGCCCACCGCGCCGCCTGGTCCAGGGGGTCCTCGAACGCGTACCAGCCCTCGAAGGGGGGCGAGGCGATGAACTCCAGGTTGACGACCAGGATCCCGAAGAGGGCGAGCCCGCGGAGCATGTCGACCAGCCCGTGCCGCACCCGGGCATCCGCGGTTGATGGAACGCTCATGATTCAATACGGTACATGTATGTTCCGAATACGTCCATCGCCTTCGCCGTGACCTCGGGCGGGTCGAGCACGGGCGCGCGCGCGCGGACGCGGCGCGCGATCATCGAATCGGCGACCGCCGTGCTGTCGCGCACGCCCGACGCATCGCTCGGCACGATCGCCCGCGCGGCCGGCGTCGGGCGGACGACGGTCCATCGGCACTTCCCGGATCGCGACGCCCTGGTCCGAGCCATCGCGGACGCGGCGATGGACGCCACCCGGGATGCCTATGCGGCCGCGCGTCTCGACGAGGGCCCACCGATCGACGCGCTCGCGCGCCTGGTCCACGAGCTCGTGGCCCTCGGGGACCGGTTCGCCTTCCTGCTCCGCGAGCCCGCGCTCGTCGGCGACCCCGCCGTCGACGCGGCCGAGCGCGAGCTGGCCGCGCCGATCGTCGTGCTCATCGAGCGTGGCCGCGCATCGGGCGCGCTCCGGGACGACCTCCCCGTGACGTGGGTGCTCGAGGTGCTGATGGCCGCCGTCTACGCCGCGTGGGGTGCGATCGCGCGCGGTGTGCTCGCGCGCGCCGACGCGCCGGCGGCGGTCACCCGGACCGTGCTCGACGGCATCAGCGCCGTGCGGGCCCGTCCGGGGCCGCACGCGCCCGGACCCGCGCCCGCAACCGGCCGGGGCTGACCCCGACCGCGTCGCGGAAGTCCCGCGTCAGATGGGCCTGGTCGGCGTACCCGAGCTCCGTCGCGAGCCGTGCCAGGTCGGTCGCCTCGCTTCGCTCGATCCGATCGGCCACCTCCTTGCAGGCGAGTGCGCCGGATCACCCATTCGAGCGACTCGCCGACCTGCTCGCGAAAGAGCCGCTGGAGGACGCGCGGGGCGAGCCCGGTCGCCCGCGCTGAGGGGCCGGGCGCCATCCCGGGAATCCGCTTCCGTGCCGCGGGACACGCCCTCGGCGTCTCGGCGTGGGGCATGAACGTGCTCGAGCTCGATCCCGGTAGCGCCGCGCACCCCGAGCACGACCATTCGGCCATGGGCACGAGAGCTCTACGTCGTGATGGCGGGCTCGCTACGCTCGTGGCCGACGGCGTCTCCCACGCCCTCGCCGAGGGCACGGCGGCGCCTCGTCGCCGGAGACGCGGGTGCGACGGTCCTCGCGATCGGGGGGACCCCTGGGCGCCCCACTCTCCGTCGAGGGTGGGTGAGCGCCGCCGTCCCGGCTCAGCTAGACGCCGGGCGGGGCCAGCCGCACCAGGCCCGCGTACTCGCCGGGGCCGTAGCGGCGCGCCGAGACGGCGTCGCTCGAGTTGCCCTCGACCGTCGAGATCGACCCGTCCGCCGCCACGCCGGTCACGATCCCGATGTGGTCGAGCACGCCGTCTCCGGCACGGTCGAACAGCACCATGTCGCCGGCCTGCGGCGGCGCCGATCCCGGCGGGATGTAGCGACCGGTGGACTCACCCCACTCCTTGACCGCCGGCACCCAGCCCTCGCCCTTTCCACCCTCGCCGATCGGGATCCCGGCCTGGCGGCCGACCCACGAGGTGAAGTAGGCGCACCAGGGGGCCGGTGACGAGCCGACCGTCGCCGTGCGGTACTCGGCGATCCGCGGCGCGTCGTTCGAGCCCTTGGGCGACTCCTCGACCCCGAGCTCGGCGGCGGCGATCGCGGCGATGCGTTGCCCGAGCGGTCCAGCACCACCCGGGCCCCCCACCACCTCGGCCGACGCCGGGAGGGGCAGGACGGGCACACCGACCGACGACGGGATCGGGGCGAGCCCGGGAAGCGACACCGACGCACCGGCCGGCAGGGTCATGGTGGTCGGCGCCGCCAGGACCGTCGGCTGCCCGCCGCCGAGTCCGAGCGCGGAGCCGAGCCCGCCGAGGGAGTTCGCCCCGAAGGCGGGCGTCGCGCCGAGCGGATCGGCGCCCGTGTCGGATCCGCCGAGCGACGCGGCCGCCCGCCGGGCGAGCTCCGCCTCGAAGGCGCCCGCGCCCCCGGACCCCGAGGGGGTCGCCGAACCGGCCGGCCTGGTCGCCAGCGATCCGGTGATCTGCGAGATGCGACTGAGCGTGCCCTGAATGCCGAGCAGTCCGAGGGTGCTGATGGCCGCGCGCCTCCGATCGATCCGACACCCGCATCCTCGGCAATCGGACGCCGGACTTGAGCGACGGCGTCGCGCACCCGTGTGGCGGGGTTCTACCATCGGGGGGTGACGAGCCACGGGACGCCCACGACCCAGGCCGGCGGCGCCCTGTTCCATCCCGTCGTGGGTGAGTGGTTCGCGCGGGCGTTCGCCGAGCCGACGCCCGCGCAGACCCGCGGCTGGCCGGCGATCGCCGCGGGGCGCAACACCCTGATCCTGGCGCCGACCGGGTCGGGAAAGACCCTTGCGGCGTTCCTCTGGGCCCTCGACCGGGTCGTGCGCGCGCGCCTGGCCGGACGAGAACCCCCGCGCGTGCTCTACATCTCCCCGCTCAAGGCGCTCAACTACGACGTGGAGCGCAACCTGCGCGGGCCGCTCGCGGGCATCGCGACGGTTGCGGGCGAGCACGGGCTCGCGCCGCCCGAGGTCACGGTGGCCGTGCGGACCGGCGACACGCCGCAACGCGAACGGGCCCGGATCGCGCGGACCCCGCCGGACGTGCTCATCACGACGCCCGAAAGCCTCTACCTCATGTTGACGTCGAATGCCGCCGAGGCACTCGATGCGACGGGGTTCGTGATCGTCGACGAGATCCACTCGGTGGCCGCCACCAAGCGGGGGGCGCATCTCGCCCTGAGCCTGGAACGCCTCGAGTGGCGCGTGGCGGCGGCGGGTGGGCGTTTGCAGCGGGTCGGGCTCTCGGCGACCCAGCGCCCCCTCTCCGAGATCGCCCGGTTCCTCGGCGGCCAGGGCGACGACGGCCGACCGCGGGCGGTCGAGATCATCGATGCCGGGGCGCGGAAGGAGATGGACCTCGAGGTCAGGATCCCGGTCGAGGACATGCGCGAGCTCGGGGCCGCGCCCACGCCCACCGCGGAACTGGACCACGTCGCGGGGTCCGAGTCCACGGTCCGCTCGATCTGGCCGGCGATGTACCCCGAGCTGCTGGAGCTGATCCGCGCCCACCGCTCGACGCTCGTGTTCGTCAACAATCGCCGCCTCGCGGAGCGCCTGGCGCTGCGGCTGAACGAGCTGGCCGACGAGGAGGTCGCGCGCGCGCACCACGGCAGCGTCGCCCGCGAGCAGCGGATCGAGATCGAGGAGGCGCTGAAGGCGGGCCGGCTGCCGGCGCTCGTCGCCACGAGCAGCCTGGAGCTCGGGATCGACATGGGCGCGATCGACCTCGTGGTGCAGATCGAGAGCCCGAGAAGCGTCGCGCGCGGAATCCAGCGCGTCGGGCGCTCGGGTCACGGGGTGGGCGAGGCCAGCCGTGGGCGGGTCTTTCCCAAGCACCGCGGGGATCTGCTCGAGTGCGCCGCCGTGGTCGCGAGGATGCGGACGGCGGAGATCGAGTCGACCAGCGTCCCGACGCGCCCGCTCGACGTGCTGGCCCAGCAGATCGTCGCCGTGACGGCGATGGCGCCGTGGCGGGTCGACGACCTGCTGGCCCTCGCGCGGGGGGCGTACCCCTTCGCCGAGCTCTCGAAGGAGCAGCTCGAGGGCGTGCTCGACATGCTCGCCGGTCGCTACCCCTCGGACGAGTTCGCCGAGCTCCGCCCCCGGATCGTGTGGGACCGCGCCGGCGGGATGGTCCGGGGACGCGACGACGCCCGCCGGCTGGCGGTCCAGAACGCCGGAACGATCCCGGATCGCGGCCTGTACGGCGTCTTTCTCGCCGACGGGTCGGGGCGGGTCGGCGAGCTCGACGAGGAGATGGTCTACGAGGCCCGTTCCGGACAGACGTTCATGCTG
Organism: Miltoncostaeaceae bacterium; assembly: GCA_963698665.1. GTDB lineage: Bacteria > Actinomycetota > Thermoleophilia > Miltoncostaeales > Miltoncostaeaceae > CALNYH01. The sequence continues at coordinate 560,559 of CAVORO010000001.1, forward strand.
GGCGCCTCCACCTGGCGGATCGAGGAGATCACGCGCGATCGGGTGCTGGTCTCCCCCGCCCCCGGCGCGCCGGGGGCGGTGCCCTTCTGGCGCGGCGAGGGACCGGGGCGCCCCTTCGAGGTCGGCGAGGCCGTGGGGCGCACGGCGCGCGAGATCGCCGCCCTGTCGCCCGCGGACGCGACGGCGCGCCTTCGTGGCGAATCGGCGTTCGACGACCGCGCCGCCGCCAACCTGATCGCCTACCTGGACGACCAGATCCAGGCGACCGGTGTCGTCCCGAGCGACCGCGCGCTCGTCGTCGAGCGGTTCCGCGACGAGATCGGCGACTGGCGGCTGTGTCTGTTGTCGCCGTTCGGCGGGCGCGTCCACGCCCCCTGGGCACTCGCGATCGCCGCCCGTCTGCGGGAGGCGACCGGCGGCGACGCGCATGCGATCTGGAGCGATGACGGCATCGCCGTCCACCTGCCCGATGCTGACGTGACGCCCGGCGCCGAGGCGATCCTCGTCGATCCGACCGAGCTCGAGGAGCTCGTGATCGGCGAGCTCGGGGGCACGGCGCTCTTCGGTGCGCGCTTTCGGGAGAACGCCGCCCGGGCGCTCCTGATCCCCCGCCGCCGCCCCGACCGGCGCACACCGCTCTGGCAGCAGCGCCTTCGCGCCCAGGCGCTCCTGCAGGTGGCCCGACGCTACGGGAGCTTTCCGATCATCCTCGAGACCTATCGCGAGTGCCTGGACGACTGGTTCGACATGCCGGCGCTCCGCGGGCTGCTCGAGCGGATCGCCGCTCGCGAGGTCGCCGTCGTCGAGGTCGAGACGACGCACGCGTCGCCCTTCGCGGGGTCGCTGATGTTCGACTACGTCGCCTCCTACATGTACGAGGACGACACCCCCGCGGCCGAGCGCCGGGCGCAGGTGCTGGCGCTCGACCGCGACCTGCTGCGGGAGCTGCTCGGACAGGACGAGATGCGCGAGCTGATCGATCCGACCGCGCTCGGGGAGGTGGAGGACGACCTCGCGGGCCGCTCCGAGCGCACGCGGGCACGCGGCGCGGACGGCATCCACGACCTGCTCCGCCGGCTCGGCGACCTGACCGAGGGCGAGCTGCGCGAGCGGGTGCGCGCACCGGACGAGCTCGAACACGACCTCGCGGCGCTCCTTCACGAACGGCGCGCCGTCTCGATGCGGATCGGGGGCGAGACCCGGCTCGTCGCCGTCGAGGACGCGGCCCGCTACCGGGACGGGGTGGGCGCGATGCCGCCGGCGGGTCTGCCGGACGCGCTGCTCGAGCCGGTCGAGGACGCCCTCGGTGGGCTGGTCGCCCGGTTCGCGCGCGGACGAGGCCCCTTCCGCGCCGAGGACGTCGCCGCGCGTCTCGGCGTGGCCCACGACGCCGCGGCGGAGCGGCTCTCGGTGCTGGAGTCGGACGGCACGCTCGTCCGGGGCGAGCTGCGGCCCGGTGGCACGGGGCGGGAATGGTGCGACGCCGAGGTCCTCAGGCGCCTGCGCCGGGCGAGCCTCGCCGCGCTCAGGCGCGAGGTCGAGCCGGCCGAGCACTCGGCGCTGGCGCGACTGCTGCCCGCCTGGCAGCGGGTCGATCGCGCCACGGGCCCCGGCGGCGCGGACGCGCTCCGCGAGGTGCTCGGCCCGCTCCAGGGACTGGCCCTGCCCTCGGGGCAGTGGGAGGGCGAGGTGCTGCCGCGACGCCTCGGCGCCTACTCGCCGACGTGGCTCGACGAGCTGGCCGCGACCGGAGAGGTCGTGTGGGTCGGCGCGGGCTCCGGCGGCGTCGGCGGCGGGCGGGTCGCGGTCTACTTCCGGGAGGAGGCCGCCCTGCTCGGACCACCCGCGGGCGACGAGCCACCCGCCGACGAGGTGAGCACGGCCCTCCGCGCGGCGCTCGCGGGCGGCGCGGCCTTCTGGGAGGAGTTGCTCCAGTGCACCGACGCGGCCCGCGAGGAGGTGTTCGCGGCGCTCTGGCGGCTCGTGTGGTCGGGCGAGGTCACCAATGACCTGTGGGCACCGCTTCGCGCGCCGCGACGACTCGCCACGCTCGCCCCGGCGGCCCGCGGCGGATCGCGTCGGCGGATCGGACGCAGACGCGGCGCCCCGTCGGCGACCGCGGGGCGCTGGTCCCTCGCCGCGGGCCTGTTCGCGCGCGCACCCTCGGAGCGTCGAGCGCGCCCGTGCCCGTGCCGAGCTGCTGCTCGAACGCCACGGTATCGTCACCCGGGGCGCCGTCCTGGCGGAGGGCGTGCCCGGGGGGTTCTCGGGTGTCTATCGCGAGCTCGCCGACCTCGAGACGCTCGGGGCGTGCCGGCGCGGCTACTTCGTCGAGGGCCTCGGCGGCGCGCAGTTCGCGCTGCCGGGCGCGGTGGAGCGGGTTCGAGACCTGCGCGAGGCGGGCGCGCGGGACGACCGCCCCTCAGCCACGCTCGTGCTCGGTGCGGCCGACCCGGCCCAGGTCTACGGCGCCGCGGTGCCGTGGCCGCCCTCGGGTGCCGGCCGCACGCCACCGCGGGTGTTCGGCGCCCACGTCGTGCTGTCCGACGGCGAGGCGACGCTCTATCTCGAGCGAGGCGGGCGTCGCCTGATCACCCTCGGCGCCCCGTCGCCGGCACGGTTGCGCGCCGCGCTCGGCGCGGTCGCGGACTGGGTGCTGGCCGATCGATCGCGGAGGCTCCTGATCGAGCGGGTGGACGGCGTCCCGGTCCGCGAGTCGCCGCTCTCGGAGCTCCTCGCCGAGGCGGGATTCCGCGACGACCTGCGCGGCATGCTGCTGCGGGCGGCCTGAGGTGCCCGAAGGCCAGATCAGCCATCGCAACGCGCGCGATCTCACGCGCACCATCGTGGGGCGGCCGCTCGTGCGGATCGACGCCCCCTCCGCGCGGCTCGCACCGCACAGGCTCCCCGAGCGGCTGGCGGGAGACACGCCGGCCGCGGCCGAGGCGCGCGGCAAGCATCACCTCCTTCGGTTCGCGTCCGGCCGGATCCTCGTCAGCCACCTGATGATGCGGGGGGTCTGGCGCGTACGCTCCGCGGCCGAGGAGCCCTGGGGGCGGCCGGACCTGGTGCTGGCGACCCGCGACCACCAGGCCGTCCTCTACCGCTGCCCGCGGCTGCGCCTGCTCGAGCCGGGCGAACCGCTCCCCCCGGCGCTCGCGGCGGTCGGCCCCGATCTCCTCGACGACGAACTCGATCCGGTCCGCTCCGCCGAGGCCGGCCTCGCGCGGGCCGATCCGGCCCGCCAGGTCGGCGACGCCCTCATGGACCAGCGCCTGGTGGCGGGGATCGGCAACGTCTACAAGAGCGAGACCTGCTTCCTGGCCGGAATCGACCCCTGGAGGGCCGTCGGGACGCTGTCGGTGGACGAGCGCGGGCGCCTCGGGGGGATCGGCGCCCGACTGCTGGCGGAGGGCGTGCGCCAGGACGGCCGGATCGGCACCTATCGGCGGCCGGGCATGCCGCCGGGCGTTCCGACACGCGGGAAGTGGGTCTACGGCCGGGCGGGCAGGCCCTGCCGACGGTGCGGTGCGGTGATCCGCTCGCGAGGCCAGGGCGACGCGAACCGGACGACCTACTGGTGCCCGACCTGCCAGACGTGACCGTCCCGGCGCGCCCTCGCGCGCCGGAGTATGAATAGGCCATGCGCGTCGCATTCGTCGGAACGGGCCTGATGGGCGGGCCGATGGTGCGTCGCCTCGCGGACGCCGGCCACGACGTCGTCGTCTACGCGCGGCGCCCCGACGTCGCGGACGGCCTGCCCGGCGCGCGCGCGTCCTCCGTGGCCGAGGCCGCCGACGGCGCCGACGCCCTCTGCTCGATCGTGACGGACTCGGACGACGTCGTGCAGGTGGTCGACGCGGCCCTGACCGCGACACGGCCGCCGCCGCTCGTCATCGAGATGAGCACGATCGCGCCCGACACGGCACGATCGCTCGGGGCGCGCTCGGCCGAGCGCGGGGTCGCGTACCTGGACTGCCCGGTCAGCGGCGGACCCCCCGGCGCCGAGGCCGGCACGCTCGCGATCATGGTCGGCGGGGACGCGGCCGCCCTGGCCGCCGCGGCACCGATCCTCGACGTGCTCGGCGACCCCGACCGGCGCACGCACTGCGGCCCGATCGGGAGCGGCCTGGTCGTGAAGCTCGTGAACAACCTGCTCGTGGCGAGCATCACCGCGGCGACCGGAGAGGCGCTCGGGCTCGCGCAGGAGGCCGGCGTCGACCCGCGGCTCGCGCGCCGGGTCGTGCTCGGCGCAACCGGGAGCTCATGGCAGCTCGAGCACCTGTTCCCCCGGGTCCTCGCCGGCGACCACCGGCCGGGGTTCCGGATCAGGGACCTGCGCAAGGACCTCGGCCACGCACAGGGGCTCGCCGGCGGTCCGCTCCCGATCGGGGACGTGACGGCAGGCCTCGTGCGCGGCCTGCCGGACGACGCCGACTACGGGATCATCGCCCGCCGCTTCCTGGGACCGCCGGACCCCGGCTGACGAGCGCGGCGCGGTCCTACTTGGACTGCGAGAGCAACACCGCGAGGTCGGCGTAGCTCAGACCGTTCGGATCGCTCGGGAGCCCGAGGTCGTGCTCGATCGCGCGGCTGAGCATGCGCGCGCGCTCGAGGACCGCCGCATGGACGGCCTGGCCCGGCGCGGTCTCGGCGATCCGCTTCGCCTCGTTGCGGAGCTGATTGAGATCCGCGGCCGGCGAATTGAAGCTGGGCTTTGGGGGCGGGGTCCAGCCGGGCCCCTGCTCCGTCGTGGTCACGCGGTCACGATACCGCACCGGGGGCGGCACCACGGTCAGACGCGGCCCTGCGGGCCGCACGCTCCATGAGCGCCGCCTGGCTGTCGAGCGCCGGGGTGCCGTCGGGCGGCAGCACGCGGTGCCACTCACCGCTCGGCTCGAGCTGCCACGCGAGGGCGGTGTCGGCCAGCTCGACGTCGAGCACCCACTGGAGCTCACGCTGGATGCGCGGGTCGTCGACCGGGGTGACGACCTCGACCCGGTGGTCGAGGTTGCGCGGCATGAGGTCGGCCGAGCCCATCAGGTAGCGCGACTCCTCTCCGCTGTGGAACGCATAGATGCGCGCGTGCTCCAGGAAGCGTCCGACGATCGAGATGAGGCGGATGTTCTCGCTCACGCCCTCGACGCCGGGGCGCAGGCCGGCGATGCCCCTCGACACGATCTCGACCGGCACACCCGCCTGCGAGGCACGGAAGAGCGCCTCGATCATCGGTCCGTCCACGATCGCGTTGCACTTGATCTGGATGCGCCCGGGAACCCCGTCGCGATGGTGGTCGATCACGCGCTCGACATCGGCCAGCAGCCCGTCACGAAGGTGGTTCGGCGCGACCAGGAGCTTGCGAAAGCTCGGCGTGCGGGAGAACCCGGTCAGATGGTTGAAGAGGTCCGCGGCGTCCTCGGCGATGTCCTCGCGGCACGTGAACAGGCCGAGGTCCGTGTAGAGCTTGGCCGTCGAGGAGTTGTAGTTCCCCGTCCCGATGTGCGTGTAGCGCCGGACCTCGTCCCCCTCCCGGCGGACGACCAGCGCCAGCTTGCTGTGCGTCTTGAGCCCGGGCTGGCCGTAGACGACGTGGACGCCGGCCTCCTCCATCGTCCGGCCCCACCGGATGTTCGCCTCCTCGTCGAACCTGGCCTTGATCTCGACGAGGCAGACCGCCTGCTTGCCCTGCTCGGCCGCCTTGATGAGGGCGCGCACGATCGGGGAGTCGCCGCTGGTGCGATACATCGTGTGCTTGATCGCCAGCACGTCCGGATCCTCGACCGCCTGCTCGACGAACCGCAGGACGCTCGTGAGGAAGTCGTCGTACGGATGGAAGACCAGGAGGTCACCGGCGCGCATGGCGGCGAACACGTCGACGCTGCGCCCCTGCTCGGGCTGCAGGCGCGGCTGGGTCCGCGGCGACCACGGCTCGTCCCGGAGGGTCGGGCGATCGAGGGTCGCGAGCGCCCAGAGGCACGTGAGGTCCAGCGGTCGGCGCACCCGGTAGACGTCCTGCGCGTCGACCTCGAGTTGGGTGGCGAGCATCGCGACCGCGGGATCGGAGGCGGCCTCGTCGACCTCCAGCCGCACGACGTGGCCGAATCGGCGGTCCCGCAACTTGTCCTTGAGCTCACCGAGCAGGTCCTCGGCCTCGTCCGAGATCTCGAAGTCCGCGTCCCGCGTGAGGCGGAACTGGACCGACTCGGCCACGTCCATGCCCGCGAACAGGCGCTCCACGTGGACCTGGATGATCTCCTCCAGCGGGACGAGCCGGGATCCGGCGGGCATCAGGCGAGGCAGCCGCGGCGGCACCTTGAGGCGGGCGAAGCGCGCCTCGCCCTCGACCGGATCGTTGACCATCATCCCCAGGTTCAAGGAGAGGCCGGAGATGTACGGGAACGGCTGCGCGGGTCCGACGGCGAGCGGGGTCAGCGCCGGGTAGACCAGGCGGTCGAAACGATCGTCGGCGTCGCGGCGCTCGGCGCCGTCGAGATCCTCGTATCGGACGACATGGATCTCGTTCTCGGCCAGCTCGGGGAGGATCTGCTCGTGCCAGATGGCGCCCTGACGGGCGACGAGCGCCCGGACGCGCGCCGCGGCGGCGGCGAGAACCTCCTCGCGCGGCATGCGGTCCCACGTCGACGGCGGGCGGCCGGCCTCGACCGCCTCCTGCTGGACCGCGATCCGGACCATGAAGAACTCGTCCAGGTTGCTCGAGAAGATCGCGAGGAACTTGCAGCGCTCGAGCAGGGGGATGCCCGGGTTCTCGGCCAGCGCGAGGACGCGCGCGTTGAACTCGAGCCAGCTGAGCTCGCGGTTGATGTAGAGCGTCGGGTCGCGCAGGTCGATCCCCGCCGCGGCGGCATTCCCGTGTGCGCCGGTCACGGCTGACAGCGTCGCCGAAACCTCGTCCTCGGTGTCGCCTCCACCCACGCGCTCGCCCTCCTGTGACAACTCAGGTCCCGATCGCAGGACATGTCGGTCCGGGACGTCGCCGCGACGAGCACCTCCGGCCGTGGTTCCGACGTCGCTCCGGGTCGTCAGCCACGGCGTGCCCGCGGCATGACGAGGGCGGCGATCACGACGACCACGAGCAGTGCCGCGACCACGATGGCGAGCAGGAGGGAGGCGGCGAGCAACGCCGGTACCACGACGATCACCGCCTGGGCGCCCGCGACGACGAGCAGGACATCGCGAAGGAGGCCCGGGCGCGTCCGCACGATGCCCGCCACGGCGAGCGCGAGCACGGCCACGGCGAGCAGGCTGCCGACGAGGACGCCGGGGCGCCAGACCGCAAGCGCGATCACCTCGGCGAGGGCCAGGAGCCCGATGGCGGCCAGGCGCCGCCCCTCCAGCGGGGAGCGCTTGCGCGGCCGCCCGTCCGGACCCGCATCGATGACGATCAGCGTTTCGTCGCGCACGCCCACGATTGTACGCCCTCGCCCCGATCCGTCCTCCGCCCGGGAATGGCCCGGCGGTGCGGTGGGTACCATCAGGCAGGTCGCCGACGTCCGGTCGGCGCACGCCGCCCGCCCCGAAACCACATGAGGAGTCCGACCGTGGCCTTCGAGCTTCCCCCCCTTCCGTACGACTACGCCGCGCTGGAGCCGCACATCGACGAGCAGACGATGCGGGTCCACCACGACAAGCACCATCAGGCCTACGTCGACAAGGCCAACGCCGCCCTCGCCGGCACCGAGTGGGCCGACGCGGACGTCGACGACGTGCTCCGCGCCCTCGACTCGCTGCCCGCGGACATCCGCACCGCCGTGCGCAACAACGCCGGCGGCCACGCGAACCACACGCTGTTCTGGCAGATCATGGGCCCGGGCGGCGGCGGCGCGCCCTCCGGCGACCTGGCGGCGGCGATCGACTCGACGTTCGGCGGACTCGACGCCCTCAAGGAGAAGGTCAACGCCGGCGGCGCGAACCAGTTCGGATCCGGGCTGGACCTGGCTCGTGTGGGACGGTTCGGGCCTCGCCGTCACCGCGACGGCCAACCAGGACAGTCCGGTCTCGGCGGGCCAGGTGCCCCTGCTCGGCATCGACGTCTGGGAGCACGCCTACTACCTCAAGTACCAGAACCGTCGCCCCGACTACCTGAGCGCCTGGTGGAACGTCGTCAACTGGGACGAGGTTGCCGAGCGCTACGCGGCCGCCAAGGGCTGACGCGCCGGATCTCAGACGCGCGACCCGGTGCTCCGCCACGGGCGCGCCGGCGTCGCGCCAACGGGCGCGTACGAACTCCGGAAGGGGCACTACGATGAGCAAGGTCAAGGGCCACCGAGCCGTGATCGGCTACCTCGTCTACATGCTTGCGCGGAAGATCCTGCGCCGGCAGGTGACGAAGGCGGGTCAGGCCGCGACCGAAAAGGGGCGTCGCGCCACTCGGCGCGCGCGCGAAACGAACGGCCGAGCGGAGGTTGCGATGGCGTGGATCAGGAACGGTGCGAGCGCGGCACCACGGACCATCGGCGGCGCGCTGGCCAGCCGTCCGTATGTGATCGCGGCGATCCGTGACCCCGAGTTCCAGCTCGGGCTGAGCCGTGCGGCGGCCGCCGGCCGGGGCGCCTTGGACCAACTGCGCAGCGAGAACCCGCGCGATGCGCTCCACATGCTGGCGACCGACGAGGGCATCCAGCGCCGGCTCGGCACCGCGCTGCAGGAGGTCGACGAGGCGCTCGAGCGGGTCGGCGTCCAGGCCGCGAAGAAGCGAAGGCGTCGCGGGCGCCTGCTCCTGCTCGTCGGTGCGGTCGTGGCCGCGGCCGCCGGCGTGGTCATCGCCAAGCGCATGCGCGCGGGCGAGGAGGAGATCGATTTCGAAGCCGAGATCTCCACCGACCTGGAGGACACGCCCCCCGCAGCGTGAGGCGCCGTTGACGGTCCCCACCCGCCCCGAACGGGCGGGTGGGAGTCCGGGGCCGGGGGCCGGGGGGCCGACTCGCTTCGCCTCGCCCTGCGCCGTTTCCGCAATCGAGCGATCCCCTTCGGGGGTCGTGCCCGTGGTCGTGTGGGCGGGCCGGGGGGCCGATCCGAGGTCCGGGTGCCGGCCGGAGGCCGTCACCGGGCCGGCATGTCCATGGGCGTCGTGTTCGGGGCTGGCCTGGTGGTGGTGCACTCGTCCTCTCGCCACTCCAAGACGGGGCGGGCGTCCTTCGTCGCGGCGAAGGTGGCGGGGTTCTCGGGCCTACCCGGTCACATGGGGAGAAACGGGGCGGGGCCATCCCACTCGTTGCGGATCCTCGGCTCGAGCAGTCGACCCGAGGGGCCGACTCCCTTCGCCTCGGGTGGGTGTGCCCCAAGCCGGACGGTCCACGCGGAACGCGACCGAGGTGGTCTCGTTCGGTTTCGCGGCCCGCCCGCGTCCCGGCGGCTGCGTCCTCTCGCGCTGATGCGCTCGAACCCGCTCCGCTCGTCGCGGAGCGCGTTTCTGCGCGCGCGCTCACGGTGTCCTCTCGGCCTGATTCCGCTCGAACCCGCTCCGCTGGCGCGGAGCGCGTTCTGTGCGGGCCTCACCTCACGTGACCTCGAAGGAGAAGCTCACCGGTTCGGGGTCCAGGTCGGTGTCGTTGCTGAACCACTGCACCTCGACCACCGCGCCACCGCGGCGCAGCCGGGGGAAGTAGCGGACACTCGTGGCCGTGTCGCCGGGGGCCAGGAACGGCCCGAAGCTCGGCAGCCTGCCGACGAACGGGTCCGGGGCCGGGAGGGCGCGTCCGTAGCGCTGGCTCAGGCGGATGTCCGAGTCCGGGATCGCGATCCGCCCGGCCGAGCGGTTGCGGGCCTTCAGGTAGACCCGGCCGCCACGTCCGAGACGCTCGACGCGCAGCAGGGTGATCGTCACGCCGGCGGGCGAGCGGCTGAGATCGAGGGTGGTGACCGTCGGCGACCCCCGCGGACGTACACCCTCCGCCACGTCGTCCGCGGGCGCCCCCGTGGGGTTGGGGTCACTCCGAAGACCGAAGGCGACGACGAGCATCGCGGTCAGGCCGATCGCACCCGCGACGGTGACGACGCCCACGGCGGCCCGGGCGGCGTTGTGGAGCCGGTCGCCCACGCCGGCGCCGCGGCCCGGAGCATGCGACTCGCCACCGGGCGGCCCCGACTCGGCGGGTGCCCCGGCCGACTCCGGTCCGCCGGAAGCGCGCCCGGCGGGGCGATCACCGCGACCGATGCTCGAGATGATCTGGCGAACACGTGACGTGATGCGCACTTCGGCCTCCCGACGCCACGGTAGCGCGGGATTCGCAGACGGTCCGCCCGTGTGTGAGCGATCCGTTTCAGGTTCGCGCCGACCGTGGGCGCGGCGGCCGGATTCGGCGGTTCGGTCAGCCCCGGGCGGGGCCCGACAGGAGCACCTTCGCCCGCGGCGCGCCCGTCACGCCCCGAACGTCCGCCTGGACGCGCCCGCGGCGCCACGGCACGAGCACGCGCGCGCGGCCCCGCACGTCGGTCCGCACGATTCTGCGGTTGCCGTCGGTCCGCCGCACAAGGAGGGTCGCCGCCGGCACCGGGACCCCTTCCCCGGTCCGCGCCTGCACGAGGACGAGGCGCCACCTGCCCGCGGCTCTCCCGAGCCGGCGCGTCTCGCGCGGACCGGCCATCGTGGCCCTGAGGTCGGCGATCTCGTCGGCGCCGGGGGCGCGATAGGCGTAGAGATCGGGCTCGGCCGGCGTGCGCCCCGACAACCCGAGCGGGACGTTCATCGACCACGAGCGCGGACTCCTGATCATCCGCCGGTAGACCCCGCCGAGTTCGGGTGCGTACGGAAGGAACGAGGTCACGAGATCCCTCGGCGCGCCGAGGGAGCGGCGGATCTCCCGGGCGGGGACGATCAGGCTGAGCTGAACGGGGCCCTCGGTGCGCGGCAGCACCGTGAGCCGGGCGGTGCCGTCGGCACGGACCGGGGCACTCGTACGCCAGCCCTCCCCTTGCGCCCGGACACGCGCCTTGGCGGCACCCCAGAACGCACGCGGATCGCGGCCGAGCGCCTCCGCGAGCCCCAGCGGGTCCGCACCCAGCCGGATGGGGACCCGCTGCTCGATCCCGGCGTAGACGCGAGGCGACCCGAGCGCGCCCTGGCCCAGGACGTACCCGACGCGGTCGGTCGAGAGCGGAACCGACAAGCGGCGCGTGTCCTCCTCGGAGAGCACCGGCGAGGGCGTGCACGTCAGGGGCGACGGCCCGTCCTGCGGTGCGGGGGCGGTGCCGAACGTCCGACGGAACTCCTGCACGAAGTACGGCGCGGCGCGATCGACCCGGTACGCGCCGGGTCCGTTGGCGAGGATCGGGCACGCGGCACCCGTGCGCGCCCAGGCCCACTGCTCGCGCTGCTGGGCGGGAGTGTCCCCGGTCATCAGCAGATGAAGCCGCGTCGGGTCCCCGCCACGGGCGGCGAACTCGCGCGCGAAGGCCCCGGGCCAGGCCAGCCATTGCTCCGGCGCCCAGGGCTGCCCGCGGTGGTAGGCCTCGAGCCAGACCCCGCCCGCGCGCACGAGCGCATCCCACGAGCCCGACCACGCCTGCGGCTGCGCCATCAGCACCGCGGGCGACAGGACGTAGACATGGACGCGTCGGGAGGTGGGTCCGCCGACCGGCGACTGCTCCTGCTCGAGGATGCGCATCGCGGCTCCGAGATCGTCCCCCTCACGGCCGCGGAAGCGGGAGGCGAGCTCGTCGAGGAACACCATCTTGGCGCCGGAGCGGCGCACGCGATCGCGGAGCAGCTTGGCCATGCCGTCGGGCCCGCGTCCGATCAGCGTGGGCGTGGCCCTCGAGCCCCTGGCACCCGACACCTTCCAGGCCTGCTGGGACGCCGGGAGGACCCGGAACGTGGGCTGCTGCTGGAACGCGCGGTCGGCGACACCGAGGCCCGGCTCGCCGTCGGGCCCGGGCTGCACGAGCAGGTCGTGGATGCCCGGCTGGTCGTAGAGGATCGTCATCCGGGCGTCTGCCCGATCGGCGAGCCCCGACGCCGGCGCCAGAACCGCGGTGGCCGCGAGCAGCGATGTCAGGCGGCGGGCGGACACGGGGCGGAGGTCTCTCACGCTCCGGGACATCGGCGAAGGGCCCCGGTTCCGGACGAACACCGGCCGCGGCGTCCCGGGCGGGCCGGTGGAAGGGGCCACAGTCGTCGTTCGCGCTCGCCTGTTCCTGTGGGAGGACCCCCCGCGACAACGATCGGGAGGTGCCCATGCCCTCGTCCACCACTCGGGGTGCGCTCGCCCTCGCCGCCATCGCGCCCCTCGCCCTCGTGCCGGGCCAGGCGTCCGCCGCACGCGCGGTCGCGGGCGTCCAGGACGACCATCTGGGCGTCGTCCCGGTCGATGAGGTCCAGGACCGCCTGTCCCTCATCAGGCGGACACGGGCGAGGGTCGCCCGGGTCGACCTCCTCTGGCAGTCGGTGGCCCCGAGCAGGCCTCGGCGCGCGACGTCCCCCTCGGATCCGGCATACGACTGGCGCCGGGCCGATGCGATCGTCCGAGGGCTCGCGGCACGCCGCATCACGCCGATCGTGACCGTCTACGGCGCGCCGGCCTGGGCGAGCGGCGGGCGGCGGACCGCCGCCGACAGCGGCGTCAACTCGCGCGCGCCCCACGCGGCCCATTTCGCCCGGTTCATGAAGGCCGCCGCGACGCGCTACTCGGGACGCTTCCGGCCCGTGGCGAGCGAGGGACGCAGGCCGCCGCGCCTCCCCGAGGTGCGCCACTGGGAGATCTGGAACGAGCCGAACCTGAACGGCTTCCTCCGCCCGCAGGTCTGGAAGGGGTCGCGCTTTGCGCTCCGCCGGTACGTCACCATGACGCGCCTGAGCTACCCGTTGATCAAACGGGCCAATCGCGACGCCGTCGTGATCGCGGGCGTCGCCGGGCCGCGCGGCTCGACGAGTCGTACCGGCACGGGGGCGATCCCGTGGGTCCGCGCGCTCGCGCGGAGCTCGGCCAGGTTCGACGCCTACTCCCAGCACGTCTACCCCGCCGCCGCGCCCCTTCGGGACACGCGGGCGGTCCCGGCCTGGAGCACGCTCGGGCGCATCCTGCGCGAACTCGACCGGGTCCCCCGGCGGCGAGGGATGAAGCTCTACGTGACCGAGGCCGGGTACACGACCGCGCGCACCCCCTACCGCACCAGCCGGGTCTCGCCGCGACGCCAGGCCGCGTATCTGCGACAGATCTTCCGGACCCCGGTCGTCCGGTCGGGCCGGATCCCCGTCGTCGTGTGGTTCAACCTGCAGGACAACCGCTTCTGGCCGGCCGGGCTGATCCGCCGCGGCGGCAAGGCGAAGCCGAGCCTCGCGGCGTTCCGGGCCGAGGCGCGACGCGGCCGCCTGCCGGCGGTCCTCAGGCCGCCGAGGACGTGAGCCTTCCCGGATGACACCCGCGGGCGCCGACCCCGTGGGAGCCCGCCCTCCTCAGGCGGCGAGCTCACGCTCCAGCGGCGTCCGGAACCGCGGGACCGTGACCGTCCCGCCCAACCAGGCCTCGAGCGTGGCCGCCTCGGCGGCCACGCGACGGGATGCCTCTTTGCCGACGTCCTCGAGTAGGCGGAACGCGATGCCACCGTCGGTGCGCTGCGCCCACCCGCCGACCACGCGTCCACCGAGCCATATCGTCGGGCCCACGTTGCCGTTGCGGTCGAAGAGCACGTCCGCGTGGGGCCCGAGGTAGAAGTCTCGCCGCTTCCAGCCCATCGGTGTCGGATCGAGTCCGGGCAGGAGCGAGACCCGTTCCTCCGCGACCGGGTGGGCGTCGTCCTCGACGTCGTCCACGAGCACGAGTCCAGGCTCGTCGGTCGCCTCGAGCCGGACCTGAAGGACACCGGCGTCACGGGCCGCCGTCGCAGCGGCCCGGGTGCCCCAACCTGTCCACCATGCGAGGTCGCGCATGGTCGCCGGCCCGTGTGACTCGAGGTATCGGCGCGCGAGCAGGGCGCGCGCGGCGCGCGGATCGGGCCGTGGATCCGCCTCGCCGAACCAGGACGCTCTCGCCGACCATCGGTACTGGCTTGACCTCCAGCTGCCGACGGCCCGACCGCGCACGAGGAGGCCCTCCATGGCCATGACGACGAGCAGTCGCGTCCCGAGGGGCGCGGTCGTCGCCCAGCGCCCCGACCCGAGCTCGATCTCGGTCGCGAGCTCGGGAACGAGTGCAACGAGCTCCTGGGTCCGCAGCTCGGGCGCGCCGGCGAGCGCCGAGCGCACACCCTCCTGTGCCCGCGCCAGCAGCGTCGACGCCGACTCCCCGGGTCGCGAGTCCGCGATCCATGCCTCGAGCCGGCGTCGCTCGGTCCGCGCCACGCCGAACGCCGCGCCCGCCTCGACGGTCGGGCCCTCGTCGCTCGCCACCACGAACAGCGTGCGCCGCATGCCATGGAGCCGCCAGAGCGTCCGCTCGTCGTACAGCGCGCGCTCCAGGTCACCCACCTCGAATCCGGGGAGACGCGCGCGACTCCCGAGGAAGGGGGTGATGGGATCACTCGAGTGCATCGCCACCAGCCCCCGCACGACCTCGACGACGTCCCGCGCGCCCCGGTCCAGTCCATGCCGCGCCACGAGGCGGGCGCGGCGAGCCGCGTCCGGGACGAGGGCGACGGCGTCGCTCAGGGCGCGCCGCCCGAGACCCGCGCGACGCAACGGCCCGCCGCCCGCAACGGACCGGCAGCGGCGCGCTCGGCCGCGGCGCGGTCCGCGAACAGGCCCGCCACACCCGCACCGCTGCCGCACAGGAGCGTCGCCGTGGCGCCGGCGGCGCGAAGGTCGCGCGCCGTCCGGGCGACCCGCGGCGCGCAGGCGAGCGCCGCGGGCCAGAGGTCGTTGCGAACCCATCCCGGCAGTGCCGCCGCACACTCGGGCGCCGGGGTCGTGTCGGGGAACGGCGCGGGCAGGCGGTCGAAGGCACGGTAGACCGCCGGCGTCGAGAGCCCGAGATCGGGCACCACGACCACGGCGTCGAACGCGGGCACGGACGCGGGATGGAGCACCTCGCCCCGGCCCCGGGCCCACCTGCACCCGCCCGCCACGAGGAACACGACGTCGGATCCGACGTCGGCCGCGACGCGCTCCAGTCGCGAGGTGCCGAGGCCGAGGCCGAGGAGTCGATCGGCCGCCCGAAGCGTGGCCGCGGCGTCGCTCGAGCCACCACCGAGGCCGGCGCGCGCCGGGATGCGCTTGTCGATCTCGACGGCGAGCGGCGGGAGCGATGTCCCCATCTCCGCGTCGAGCGCGTCGAGCGCCCGCCACGCCAGGTTCTCCTCGGGCCGGAGCGCCTCGTCGAGACCTCGGCAGGTGATCGATCGCCGGGGCGCCCGGGCGACGCGGACGGTGTCCGAGAGCCCCTCCAGGCTGACCATCAGCGACTCGATCCCGTGGTAGCCGTCGGGTCGGAGCGGGCCGACGAGCAGACGGAGGTTGAGCTTTGCGGGCGCCTGCTCGACGACGTCGCTCACCCGAGCTCCTCGGCGAGGGCGACGTACTCGGCGGGCGCGAGCACCTCGGGCCGCACGGCGGTGCCGAGCCCCATTCGTCCGAGCGCGGCCGTCACCTCGGCCTTCTCGTACCCCGCTCCGGCGAGCGCGTTGGCCAGGGTCTTGCGCCGGCCCGAGAAGGCCGCGCGCACCAGTCGGCGCACGTCGGGATCGACGCCCGGCCCGGTCCGCTCCAGCACCACGAGGGCGGACTCGACGCGCGGTCGCGGCACGAACGCGGTCGCCGGGACCGCCCGGCGGGCGACGGGGCGCGTCGCGAGCTGGATCATCACCGAGGGCGCCGCGTAGTCACGCCCACCCGGCGCCGCGAGCCACCGGTCGGCGACCTCGCGCTGCACCATGACCGACCAGCGCCGCACGAGCGGCAGGCGCCAGGTGCTCTCCACGACGACCGGGGTGGCGATCGAGTACGGGAGGTTCGCGACGAACCGCGTCGGCGGCGGATCGAGCGACTCGACGTCCAGACGGACCGCGTCCTCGAAGATCAGGTGGACACCCTCGGCGTCGGCGAGCACGTCCGTCAGGGCCGGCTCGAGGCGCCGATCGACCTCGACCGCGTGGACGGTCCGAGCCTTCCGGGCGAGCGCGACGGTGAGCACGCCGACGCCCGGACCGATCTCGAGCACCGTGTCGTCCGGGCCGATCTCGGCCTCGCGGACCGACACGTCGACCAGGTTCTCGTCCAGCAGGAAGTGCTGGCCGAGCGACGTGTCCGGGCGCAGGCCGTGACGCGCCAACTGGCGCATCACGCCGAGGCGCGGGCTGTCAGACGCCGAGGACGCGGCCGGCGTTGGCGGTGGTGAGCCGGTCGATCTCATCGACGTCGGCGCCGCGGGCGTCCGCGAGCGCCGCGAGCGTGTGGGCGACGTACGCTGGGCGGTTCGGCCTCCCGCGTCGCGGAACCGGCGCAAGATAGGGGGCATCGGTCTCGACCAGCAGACGATCCTCCGGAAGCGCCGCCGCGGCCTCGCGCAGGGCCTGGTTCCTGGGGAACGTGAGCGGCCCGGCGAAGCTGGTCATCCACCCACCGGCGATGACCGCGCCCACGTGGTCGGGCAGGCTGAAGCAGTGCAACACGACGGCGACGCCGTCGGCCTCGTCGCGGAGGACCGTGAACGTGTCCTCCGGCGCGTCGCGCGTGTGCACGACGACGGGCAGACCGACCTCCCGGGCCAGGCCGACCTGCGCGACGAAGGCCGCTCGCTGGGCTCGCCGGTCGGCCCGGTCGTAGTGGTAGTCGAGGCCGCACTCGCCGATCGCCACGACCTTGGGATGGTCCGAGAGCGCGCGCATCCAGTCGAGGTCGGCGGCCGAGAAGGCGTCCGCGTCGTGAGGGTGCACGCCGACGGCCGCGAACACCTCCGGGTGGGCCTCCGCATGGACGAGGGCGCGCTCGCTCGATTCGCGTCCGGTCCCGATCGTCACGATTCGGGTGACGCCGGCGGCGACGGCCTCGGCGACGAGGTCGGCCACCGGCCCGTCGCAGGAGTCGAGATGCGTATGGGAGTCGATCAGGCGGCGGACTCCTCGAGGCGCGGGAACAGCGGCCCCGCGGGCTCGACGCGCGCCGGAGCCACCCCGGCGCCCCACGCGGCGCGGGCCAGCGCCACCTCGTCCGCGGGCTGCCCGAGGGCCGCGAGGATCCGCTCACTCGATCCGGGCATGACCGGCCAGAGGAGGATCGCGACGGCCCGCAGCCCCTCGGTCAGCCCGACCAGCGCCCCGTCGAGCTCGGTGGCGCGCGCCGGGTCCTTGGCCAGCGTCCAGGGCGCCCGCTGCTCAACCAGCTGGTTGAGCCGGCGGACGAGCGCCCAGACGTCCTCCGCGGCCCGCGTCAGCTCGAGGCGATCCACGCGGACGCGCACCGCCGCGACCGTCGCGGCGATCTCGGCCGCGAGCGCCTCCTCGGTCCCCGGGTCCGCGGGCACCGCCCCGTCCCGGTAGCGGCCGACCATGTTCACGGTGCGATTGAGCAGGTTGCCGAGCTCGTTGGCCAACTCGCCGTTGTAGCGGGCCTCGAATCCCTCCGCGCTGAACACCCCGTCCTCGCCGAAGCTGACCTCTCGGACCAGGTAGTAGCGGAGGGCATCCACGCCGTAGCGCTCGATGAACGGGAACGGGTCGACGACGTTGCCGACGGTCTTGCTCATCTTCTCGCCGCCCTTGAGCACGTAGCCGTGCACGAACAGGCGCCGGGGCAACTCGAGCCCCGCCGACATCAGGAGGGCCGGCCAGATCACCGCGTGGAACTTGAGGATGTCCTTGGCCATGAGCTGCAGATCGGGCGGCCAGAGCGCCCCGACCAGGTCCTCGCCAGGACGGGCGTAGGTGAGGGCCGTGTAGTAGTTGAAGAGCGCGTCGACCCAGACGTAGACCACCTGCTCGGGGTCCCAGGGGACGGTGACACCCCACTCGAGCTGCGCGCGACTGATCGAGAGGTCCTCGACCTCCTCGATCATGCGGCGGGCCTCGTTGGCGCGAGCCGGAGGGCGCACCCAGTCGGGGTCGGCGTCGAGCCGCGCGAGCAGCCGGTCCCGGTACGCCGAGAGCCGGAAGAACCAGTTCTCCTGCTCGACCCACTCGACCGGCGTCGCGTGGATCGGGCAACGATCCCCGTCGACCAGCTCGCCCTCGCGGTAGAAGGCCTCGCACGCGCTGCAGTACCAGCCCGCGTACGCGGCCTTGTAGACGTCACCCGACGCGCGGAGGCGCTCCATCAGGTCGCGGACCGCCGCCTCGTGCTCGGCGTCGCTCGTGCGGATGAAGAAGTCGTTGCTCGCTCCGAGCGACTCGCCCATGGCGCGAAACCGGGCCGAGAGGCGGTCCGCGTGCTCGCGCGGCGTCCGGCCGGCGGCGAGCGCGGAGCGCTCGACCTTGGTCCCGTGCTCGTCGGTCCCGGTCAGGAAGAACACGTCCTCGCCGCGCTGGCGGTGATGCCGGGCCAGCACGTCCGCCATGATCGTCGTGTACGCGTGCCCGATGTGGGGCTCGGCGTTGACGTAGTAGATCGGGGTGGTGAGGTAGTACCGACCGTCGCTCATCGGCCGGATCGTATCGGGCGGGACCCGCTCGACCCGTGACCCTGCCCCCGCGCACGCACGCGACCCTGATCGCCGTGGCCTCGCGGCTGGAGCGGGTGGGCACCCGCTTCCTGGTCACGGGCGGCACCGGGCGGGCGCTCCTCGGGTGCGACCGGCGCCCCGGTGACGTCGACCTCGAGGTCGACGAGCCCGACGCCGCCCGGGCCGCCGCGGCGCTCGGCCTGCCCCTTCGGCGCGACGCCGGCGGCGGACGCGACGGGCTCCGCGCCCGAGGCCTGCTCAACGGGACCGAGCTCGACCTCACGTCGAGCCTTCGGGTTGAGGGTCCGGGCGGGGTCCTCGCGCCCGATTGGGACGCCCAGCTGGCGGAGTCGCGACGGGTGCGCGTGGGGGACCGGACGATCTGGGTCGCGCCGCCCGAGGAGCACCTCACCCGCGCGATCGTCCTGGGTGACTGGGCCGCGATCCGCCTGTGCGCGACCGGCTGCGAGGGCGTGCCGCTGCGCGACGCCCACGTCGCGAAGCGGCTCGCGGCCCTCGTGCGCCCCCGGCGTGCTCACCCGCCCGAGGGCGCCTCGCCGAGCGACGCGAGCGCGGCCCGATAGGCGGCGTTCTTGCGGGCGATGCCGAGGCGCGCCGCCAGCTCGGCCGCCGCACGCGGCGCCAGGCCCGCCTCGAGCATCGCGGCGATCGCCGCGTCGAGCGCCTCCTCGCCGGGGCCGTCGGATCTGGCCGCCGGGGGTCCGACCACGAGCGTCACCTCGCCCCTGGGCGCCTGACCGACGCGCGCCGCGACGTCGATCGCGGCCCCTCGCACGACCTCCTCGTGCAGCTTGGTCAGCTCGCGGCAGACGACGACCGTGCGCGCCGGGTCGCGTTCGGCGAGCTCCGCGAGGGTCACCGGCGCACGGACGGGGCTCTCGAGCGCGACGGAGGTCCAGCCCAGCGCGTCGACGCGGTCCCAGAGGGCCGCGCGCTCGACCGGCTTGCGGGGCAGGAAGCCGACGAACGTGAACCGATCGGCGGGGAGTCCCGAGACCGCGAGCGCGGCCGTGACCGCGCTCGGCCCGGGGATCACCTCCACCGGGAGCCCCGCCGCGAGCACGGCGGCGACCACGCGTGCCCCGGGGTCGCTCACCGCGGGCGCGCCGGCGTCGCTGACGAGCGCGACCGACTTCCCGGCGCCGACCTGGTCGCGCACCGCCGCGGCGCGGGAGGCCTCCTGATGCTGGTGGATCGAGACCAGCTTCGCCGTCGCGCCGAGGTGGCGCATGAGCTGCCCCGTGCGGCGGGTGTCCTCGCACGCGACCACGTCGGCCGCGCGGAGCGCGGCGATCGCCCGCTCGGACAGATCCCCCAGGTTGCCGATCGGCGTGGCGATGACGCTCAGGCGTCCGGATCCACTCACCGGTCCCACACGACCCCGATCGCCGCGATCTCCGAGCCCGCCGGTACCATCGCGATTCGTGGCCCGATCCACCAAACCCTATCGGCGCTTCCGGGCCCGGGGGGCGAACGGCGACCTGGACGCGCTCCGGGCGCTCAACCGCACGGGCACGCCGAACGGCCGTGCGCGCGCGGCGGCACCGAGGCCCGCTCCCAAGGCGGCGCCGGCGCGCACGTCGGGCCGCTCGGGCCGACGCACGGCCGGAGCCGGGCGCTGGGCGCTCCGGATCGGCGTCGTGCTCGCGGCCCTGTTCGTCGTGTGGGCGGCGGTCGGAATGCTGGTGCTCAACCGGGCCGTCGGCGAGGCCAACGACCGGATCACGCCCGGCGCCTACGCCGCACTCGACGAGCCCGCGGGCGGGATGCTCGGCACGCCGACCAACACGCTCATCATCGGCGCCGACGCCCGGCGGGGTGAGACGCGCAGCCGTGCCGACACGATCCTGCTGATGCGGACCGACCCGGACGCCGGTGAGATCAGATACCTCTCGATCCCCCGGGACTTCCGCGTCGACGTGCCGGGCCAGGGCGAGCAGAAGATCAACTCGGCGTTCTTCTTCCTCGGCCAGCAGGGGATGATCAACGCGGTCAAGCGGGTCACCGGCGTGCCGGTCAACCACGTGATCGTGGTGAAGTTCAACGGCTTCGGCCGGCTCGTCGACGAGCTCGGCGGCGTCACGGTCGACAACCCCACCGAGCTGATCGACTGCTACTACGAGGGCGGCCAGACGGTGACGTTCCGAAAGGGCGACGTCGAGCTCGACGGAGACCAGGCGCTGGCGTTCGCGCGAGTCCGCAAGTGCGACGACGACTTCGCGCGCCAGGCGCGTCAGCAGGCTCTCGTCTCGTCCCTCAAGGACCGCGTCATCGCCCCGGCGAGCCTGCCGTTCGCCCCATGGCGCGGCGCGGCGGTGGTCGATGCCCTCAACACCGACATCGGCACCATCGACATGCTGAAGTTCGCCTGGCTCCAGGCGCGGCTGGACGCGAACCCCGACGACCGCATCCTGCTGAGCGGGTCACCGCAGCTCATCGGCGGCCAGGCCTTCGTGATCGGCAACCCGGACGCGAACGAGCGGGAGATCGCCCAGTTCATGGGCGAGACCTGACCGGGCAGGCCGCCCCCGGCGGGGACGACGGATCAGACCTTGTCGAGCCCGACCGACTTCGACGAGCCGGAACCCGAATCGGACGAACCGGAGGACGTGGACGTCGAGCCGGAGTCGGAGGACCCGCCCGCCGTCCCGCTCCCGGTGCCCTTGGTCGAGCCGGCGTCACCGTTGGACGACGCCTTCTCGGCCGCGCGCTTCTTCGTCCCGTAGTCGGTGTTGTAGAAGCCGCTGCCCTTGAAGTGGATGGCGGGAGCCGAGAGGACGCGCGCGACGGCCGTCGACCCGCAGCTCGGGCAGACGCCGACCGGATCGTCGGACATCCGCTGGAGCGCCTCGAACTCGTGCTCACAGTCCGGGCACCGGTACTCGTAGATCGGCAAGAGGGCCCAACCTCCGGGCGGTGTTCGCGTGCGCACGGATCATAGCGGGCGACGCAACGCTCCTGGCACTCTCCCCCGACAAGTGCCAACCGCGGCACCCCGCGACCCGCGGCCGCGGCGCGGTACCGTTGGCGCGTGATCACGAACCCGGCCGCACGAGCCCAGGGGGTCCGCCGCGCGATCGCGGCCGGCGCCCTCGCGTCCGGGCTTGCGGCCGGGCTGTCCACGCGGCACCGGCGCCTCGGCGCCCTGGTCGCGATCGGCGGCATGGGCGTGGCGTGGGCCACCGTGCGGCCGAGCAACCCGTTGCTCGGGTCGGTCGCGTCGCGGGGCAGCCGGGAGCGCGCGGCGGCGGCGCTCGCGATCGCCGTGGCGCCCGGCCCCGACACCCCCGCGGTGCTCGACGCGCTCGCCCGGGCGGGTGCGCGGGCCACGTTCTTCATCGCGGGCGAGCGCGCCCGGAGCCGGCCGGCCATGGTCAGGCGCATCCGCGACGACGGGCACGACCTGGCGAGCGCCGGTCTGGCGACACGGCCGATCGCGCTCCGGGGACCGGCCGGCGTCGCCCGCGATCTGCGCGCGACGGAGGAGATCGTGGCCGAGGCGCTCGGGGACGACGTGCTGCTCCGGCTCTTCATGGCCCCCGACGGCATCCGCGGAGCGGGAACGTGGCTTGGCGCGCGCCACGCCGGGTACCGCATGGTCTCGTGGTCGCGCGCGGTCTGGCCGGCGGCGGACGACGGCGCCGCGGCGATCGCGCATCGGGCGGTCGGGGGCATGGAGCCGGGTGCGGTGGTCGCGATCGGGCCGCCGGCCCCGGGCGGCGCCACCACGTCCGCCGCGGCGATCACGGCCATCTGCGACGGGGCGCGAGGCCGGGGTCTCGAACTCGTCGGGGTCGACGACCTGCTGCGCGAGCCGCGGGGCGCCTGATCGGGTCTCAGGTCGCGGCGCCGACGGCCGACACCTGTACGGCATGCCCCAACTCGGCCCGGAGAACCTCAGCGCCCGGCGCTACGCCGCGCTCTTGCACGACCTCGTGCGCGCCGGCGGATGGTTGTCGGACGACCAGGTGGCGCTCCGCGTGACGCTCTACGCTCTCGCGCCGGGCGCCCTCGAGGATCTGGCGAGCGCCGCGCCGCCGTTCGTCGTGCGCGACGAGGGCGGGTGGGCGGTCACGACCCAGGGCCTTCGCCGCGTCAACGCCTGGGAACAGCGCGAGCGCGCGGACATCAGGCGCGCGTCGGGCCCCGCCGCCGCCGCGTGATCAGCCCCGCCAGCGGTCCCGGTGCACGACGTCGGCGATGTCGCGGCGCGCGGGGCGCTGGAGGGGCCTGAGCGGCCGGTCGGCGGGGTAGCCGAACGACAGCAGCCAGGCGCAGACGCGATCCGGCGGCAGACCGAGCAACCGGCGGGCGAGATCGTCGTCGCCGACAGCCGAGTGGGCGCTCCCGATCCCCCGGTCGGCGGCGGCCAGCATCATGCTCATCGTGACCTGGCCGAGGTCGTACTGGATCGACTCGCGCGTGCGCCGGTCGTCGGCGACGGGAGCCACGAGCGCCACCGTCGCATCCGACGTCGCGACGTGCCGGGCGCCGTGCCACACCTGGGCGAGGGCCTCGAGACGCGCACGGCCGCGGACCACGACGAAGTCCCAGCGCTGCAGGTTGCGTGACGAGGGGGTCCGTCGTCCGGCCTCGAGGATCCGGTCGAGGTCGCCCTCGGGGATCGCGCGGTCGGCGTGCGCGCGGACGTCGCGACGTGCTCGGATGGCGTCCCAGGTCTCCACGCGCTTCAGCCCTCCCCCTGGGTTCCGGCCCGCTCCGACGCATCCGGCGCGGCCGCCCAGCGCGCGGCGCAGGCGGCCTCGTCGTCGGAGAGGATCGCCCCGACCGGGCCGGCGAGCGCGCTCGCACGGATCGCGAGCGCCGCGCGGAGACGGTCGCGACCGGTGTCCGTGATCGCCGCGAACCAGCCGCGGCCGTCCTCCGGACACGCCTCACGGACGACGAGTCCGGCGCGCTCGAGGCGATCCACGCACCGACTCGCGCCGCTCGGGGTCAGCCCGAGCGGCGGCCCGAGCGCGGAGATCCGTGTCCGTCCGTCGTGCCCGCCGCCGATCGCCTCGAGCGCCTCGGCGTCGGTCAGGGAGAGGCCCAGCCCCCCCTGAAGCGCCTCGTCGAGCGCACCCGCCAGGCGCGCGTGGACCCGTGCCACCCCGCGCCAGACCGCCACCGGGTCCGTCTTGACCTGTGATTGCCCAGTCACGTATCTTTTTGCGTGCTCACGTAACGAGCGTACCATCCAGAACGACGGAGGACAGGCGATGCGGCTCGACGGGATTCACCACGTCACGGCGATCACGGCGGACGCGCAGCGGAACGTGGACTTCTACGCCGGGACGCTCGGGCTGCGCCTGGTGAAGACGACGGTCAACTTCGACGCGCCCGACATGTACCACCTCTACTTCGGCGACCGGACGGGCAGCCCGGGGAGCATCCTGACGTTCTTCGAGATCCCAGGCGCCGCGCCGGGCGCGGCCGGTCCGGGGATGATCCACCGCGTGGTGCTCCGGGTCCCGGACGAGGCCGCGCTGGACGAGTGGGAGCGTCGGCTCAGGATGGCCGGACGGCCCGTCGAGCGCGACGAGACGTCGCTCGTCACCGCCGACCCCGAGGGCCTCGCCCTCGAGCTGCGCGCGTCCGGTCGCGGCGAGACGCCGCTCACGGCGCCCGCGATCCCGGACGTCGCCGTCACCGGGATCGACGGCGTGCGGATGCACTCGCTCCGCCCCGAGCGGACACTCGCGGCGGCGACGGAGGTGCTCGGCTTCCAGGCCGAGCACCCCGACGTGCTGGTCGCGCGCGGCGCCCGGCGGAGCGGACGGCTCTGGCTCGACACCCCGCCTCCCGACTCGCGCCGCGCGCCGGGGGCCGGCACCGTGCACCACGTCGCCTGGACCGCCATGGACGACGACCACGAGCGGTGGCGGGACCGGGTCCGTGACGGAGGGCTCCAGGGGACCGACGTGGTCGATCGCCAGTACTTTCGCTCCGTGTACTTCCGGGAGCCCGGGGGCGTGCTCTTCGAGATCGCCACCGTCGGACCGGGCTTCACCGCGGACGAGCCCGAGGACACCCTCGGCGAGGCGCTCAAGCTCCCACCGGTCTACGAGCCCCATCGCGACGAGATCGCGCGACGTCTGCGCCCCTTCGAGCGTCCGCCCGTGGCGGGAGCCCCGCGATGAGCGCACACCACGCCGTCATCGAGCCGGGCGCGGGTGGGCCCCTCCTCCTGCTCCACGGACGAGGCGGCTCGGAGGGGGACCTCGTGGCGGTCGCGCGCGCGATCGCACCGACCCGCCCGCTGATCGCACCGCGCGGACGAGATCCGGAGGGCTCCGGGTGGGCGTGGTTTCGCCACGTGCGCATCGGGATCCCCGTCCGGGACAGCCTCGACGAGCGCCTCGGAGAGCTCTCGGCGTGGCTCGACACGATGCTCGAGGCCGAGGGCCTCGCGCGCCCGCTGACGGCGATCGGATTCTCGAACGGCGGGATGATGGCCGGCGCGATGCTCGCGGCCCGCCCCGACCTCGTCGAGGGCGCCGCGCTCGTGGCCGGCGCCTACCCGCTCCCGCCCGACCTGCTCCCGGCGGGGCGACTCGCCGGACGGCGTGTCCTGGCGCTCCGCGGTGCCCACGACCCGTTCTTCGACGAGTCGCAGCTCGAGGCCGGCGTGGCCGGGTACCGTGCGGCCGGCGCCGAGGTCGAGGCGGTCGTCGATCCCGACGGCGGGCACGGCCTGACCCCCGGTCAGGCGGGTCGCCTGGACGCCTGGCTCCGAGGGTCGTGAACGACCTCGACCCAGGCCTTCACCCACGCTTCACAGCATGGTCACGGGAACGACGGGTCCCCGGCGGTCCGCTCTTCTATCCTCGCCACCCGTGGAGGCAGGGACCCGTCAGCCGCGCATCCTGATCGTCGAGGACGACGATGCCACCGGCGACGCGATGGAGTTCCACCTGGCGCGCGGAGGTCTGGAGACGCGCCTGGTGCGCGACGGGCTCGCGGGGATGCGGGCGCTCACGGCCGAGGTCCCCGACGTCCTGGTCCTCGATCTCATGCTGCCCCACATGGACGGGTGGCATCTGATCCGCCGCGTCCGCGAATGGGCGCCCCAGCTTCCGATCATCGTCGTCACCGCCCGCACCAACGAGCACGACCGGGTCGAGGTCCTGGGCCTCGGGGCCGACGACGTCATGGCCAAGCCGTTCTCCATGCGCGAGCTTCGCGCCAGGGTGCGCGCCGCGCTGCGCCGGTCCGCCGCCGTCAGCGCCGACGCCGAGCGGGCGCCGATCTCGGAGGGCGACCTCCGGATCGACCCCGAGCGGCTGACCGCGGAGATCGGCGGGCGGGCGGCCGACCTGACGCCGATGGAGTTCCGCCTGCTCTTGACCCTGGCCGACGCGCGTCAGCGCGCGCTCTCGCGCGACGAGATCTATCGCAAGGTCTGGGGTGGCGAGCGTGCCCACGGCGACCGCTCCGTCGACGTGCTCGTGCGGCGACTGCGCCGCAAGGTGGACGAGGTCGGCGGCGAGTACACCTACATCCAGACCCAGCACCGCATCGGCTATCGCCTCTACGCCGTCCCGCGCCGCATGCCCGAGGTGCTCCGGGCCGCGGGCCACGCGTCGCTCGACGCCGGCTGACGCCGCGTCCGCGGGCCGCCCGGGCGGCGACTCCCCGTGCGGCTAGGCCGAGTCGCGCAGCGCGTTCGCGTCGGGGCTGGCCTGCAGCTTTCGCAGGGTGTTGTTCTCGATCTGGCGGATCCGCTCGCGTGTGACGCCGAAGGCCTTCCCGACCTCCTCGAGCGTCTTCGGCTGCTCGCCGTCCAGACCGAACCGCAGCTCGAGCACGCGTCGCTCCCGCTCCGGCAGCCCCTCGAGGGCACGGTGCACGTCCGCGCTCCGAAGCCGCGTGGCGGCCTCGTCGAAGGGTGACGGTGCCGACTCGTCCTCGATGAAGTCGCCGAGCGCCGACTCCTCCTCTTCGCCGATCGGCTTCTCGAGGCTCACCGGCAGCTGCGCCATGCGGAGGATGTCGCGCACCTCGTCGGGCTGCATGCGCAGCTCCTCGGCGATCTCCTCGGGTGCCGGCTCACGGCCGAGTCGCTGCACCATCTGGCGCTCCATGTGGACGACCTTGTTGAGCTTCTCGACCATGTGCACCGGGATCCGGATCGTCCGCGACTTGTCGGCGATCGCCCGCGTCACGGCCTGGCGGATCCACCAGGTCGCGTACGTCGAGAACTTGTACCCGCGCCGGTAGTCGAACTTCTCGACCGCACGGATCAGCCCGAGGCTGCCCTCCTGGATCAGGTCGAGGAACGACAGCCCCCGCCCCAGGTAGCTCTTGGCGATGCTCACCACGAGGCGCAGATTGGCCTCGACCATCTGGGCCTTGGCCTCCATGTCGCCACGCTCGATCCGCTTGGCGAGTGCGACCTCCTCGCCGGCCGTCAGGAGCTCGACCCTGCCGATCTCCCGGAGGTAGAGCCGAAGGGAGTCCATGCTGGGCTCGACCGCGAGATCGAGCTCACGGCGCGGAGCGGGGCCCGGGGCCTCGTCCCGTTCGATCACCTCGACGCCGATCTCGGCGAGGTGCGCGTGCAGCCCCTCCACCTGCTCCGCGGTCACGTCGGTCGGCTCGAGCGCGTCGACGATCTCGCTGTGGGTCAGGTAGCCCCGTTCGCGACCCTCCTTGACGAGCGCCCGGATCTCATCGACCTCGGCCAGGCTCGTCTCCGCGCGTGCACGGGGCGTTCGCGAGCGTGCCACCATCCGGGCCTCCTTTCGGAGAGGGCGCACCCCTCCCCCGTCAGACGGGTCCCGCGTGATTATAGGAGCCGGGGGCCGAGACACCGAGCGCCCGGGCGACATCCGCGCAACAGGCCCCCCTTGTGCGGCATGTGCCCGATGCAAGAATCCGCGTCGAACCCGCAGCGCCCGCCCACGTCGGAGCCGGCGCCCCAGCCCCGAAAGGCCCGAGAAGAATGGCGACCGAGAAGCGCGCCCTCCCAGACCTGCAGGCATCGCTCCCGCCCACGCCGCTCAGCCTCACGCGCGCGGGCGTGACCCGATCGGCCAAGGCGATCAGGATCCGCCACGACGGGCAGGAGCGGCTGTTCCAGGCCGAGATCGCGTGCTTTGCGGATCTCGCGGCCACCCAGAAGGGCGTGCACATGTCGCGCTTCGAGGAGTCGCTGAACGAGGCGATCGACGAGGTCGTGATCGGAGAGGCGCTCCACATCGAGGCCCTCGCCGAACGCATCGCCGAGCGCGTCGTCGTCGGACAGCGCTCGCTCCGGAGCGACGTCACCATCAACGCCAGCTACCCGATCGAGCGACGGACGCCGGTGACCGACATCCCCACCCAGGAGACCTACGGGCTCATCGGGATGGCGGCGGTCGGGCCCCATGGCGCTCGACGGCTCGTCGGTGTCTCGGCGCAGGGGATGAACGCCTGCCCGTGCGCCCAGGAGCTGATCCGGGCCCAGGCGGGCGACGCGCTCGAGGGCGACGGCTTCGACGACGAGCAGATCGAGCGGATCCTGCAGCTCGTCCCGGTCGCCACGCACAATCAGCGCGCCCGTGGGACCCTCTACGTCGGCGCGGCCGACGACCGCGACGTCCCCGCCGAGGTGTTGCTCGAGATCGTCGAGGACTCGATGTCGTCCGAGATCTACGAGCTGATGAAGCGCCCTGACGAGCAGTACGTCGTCGATCGCGCGCACCGGCGGCCGCGGTTCGTCGAGGACAGCGTCCGGGAGATGGTGCGCGGCGTCACCGAGCGGTTCCCGGACCTGCCGAGCGACACCTTCATCCGCGCCCATCAGGCGAACTTCGAGACCATCCACACCCACGACGTGGAGGCCGAGCGGTCCGGCCTGTTCGGTGAGATCCAGGCCGAGCTCCAGGGGCACGTGCCCGTCGCGCGGCACGCGACGCTCCGCGAGTGGCTCGGGGGCGCTCCCGACTGATCGTGACTCCACGACCGCCGCCCCTGGAACGCCCGGCAGGCGCCGATGCCGGTCGCGATGAGCGGGCCCCCGGCGCCCGAAGGCGTGGCCTACCGCTCGGCGGCCGGCCGCTGGATCCTGCTGGCGACGGTGCTCGGGTCGGGGATGGCGTTCCTCGACGCAACGGTCGTCAACATCGCCCTCCCGGCGATCGGCGAGGAGTTCGACGCCGGCCTGGCCGGGCTGCAGTGGACGGTCAACGCCTACACGCTGACCCTCGCCGGACTGCTCCTTCTGGGCGGCGCGCTCGGTGATCGCTTCGGGCGGCGGCGCGTCTTCCTCTGGGGCGTCGCGTGGTTCGCGGCCGCATCGCTCCTTTGCACCGTCGCGCCGACCATCGAGACGCTGATCATCGGCCGTGGCCTGCAGGGCGTCGGCGGCGCGATGCTGACGCCCGGGAGCCTCGCGATCATCGAGGCGAGCTTTCGGAAGGCCGATCGCGGGGTCGCGATCGGCGCGTGGTCCGGGCTGGCCGGCGCCGCGACCGCGCTCGGCCCGTTCCTCGGCGGATGGCTGATCGAGAGCGTGTCGTGGCGGCTGATCTTCCTGATCAACGTGCCGATCGCGGCCGTCGTCTTCTGGGTCGGCGCCACGCGCGTGCCCGAGAGCCGCGACGAGGCGGCACGCGGCAAGCCGCTCGACTGGTGGGGCGCGGCGCTCACGGCGCTCGGGCTCGCGGGGGTGATCTACGCGCTCACGGCTGGGCCCGAGTCGGGGTGGGACGCCGCCACGGTGGCGGTGGGCGTCGCGGGCGTCGGGGCGCTCATCGCCTTCGTCGTCGTCGAGGCACGGATCGACGACCCGCTCGTCGACCTCGGGCTGTTCGCCTCGCGGCAGTTCACCGCGGCCAACCTCGTGACCTTCGTCGTCTACGGGGCGCTCGGCGGCGGGCTGTTCCTGCTTCCGATCCAGCTCCAGATCTCACTCGACTACGCGCCGATCGCCGCCGGCTCGGCGCTGATCCCGCTGACGCTCGTGATGCTGCTCCTGTCGGCCCGCGCCGGGCGGATCTCGGGGCGGATCGGGCCACGGCTCCCGATGACCGTCGGGCCCGTCGTCGCCGGCGGCGGCCTGGCCCTCCTGGCGGGCGTCTCGGCGGGGGACGACTACCTGACCGCGATCCTGCCGGGGATACTCGTGTTCGCCGTCGGGTTGTCGCTGACCGTGGCCCCGCTGACGGCCACCGTCCTGGCCGCCGCCAGCGAGGAGCGGGCGGGCGTGGCGTCGGCGGTCAACAACAGCGTCGCGCGCGTCGCCGGATTGCTCGCGGTCGCGGTGATCCCGGTCGTCGTGGGTCTCTCGGGGGACGCGTACCAGGATCCCGTCGCGCTGACCGACGGCTACCGGTCCGCGCTGCTCATCGCCGCCGCGCTCTGCGTCCTCGGCGGCCTGCTCTCGGCGCTGACGATCCGCAACCCGCGCGAGCCCGTCGCCGACACGCCGCCCTGCTGCCCGATCGACGCGCCGCCGCTCGGCGCAGAGGAGGGGGAGTCAGCGCTCCCGGCCGGACGGATCGGCGGCTGACGTCGACCCGTTCCGAGCTCCTCCGCGGGAGCGGAGCGAGAGCCGCAGCTCGGTTCCGGAGGCCAGGCGCGTGATGTTCTTGCGGTGCAGCCAGATCACGGCCACGGAGGCGATCGCCGCATAGAGGACGATCTCCCAGGACGCCCCGAACAGCCAGACGAGCGGTGCGTACGCCGCCGCGCAGACGATGCTCGCGACCGAGACGTAGCGGGTGCCGAGGACGATGAGGATCCAGAGCACGAACAGGACGGCGAACGGGAGCGGGGTGAGCGCGGCGGCGGCGCCCGCGCCGACCGCCACACCCTTGCCTCCGCGAAAACGCAGCCACACCGGCCAGACGTGCCCGATGATCGCCGCCGCGGCGGCGAAGATGCTCCAGGGTTGGCCCGCGATCGCATCCGCGAACAGCACCGCCGCCGCCCCCTTGGCGATGTCGGCGGCCATGACACCGATGCCGATGCCCTTTCCGAGCGTGCGGAACACGTTGGTGGCGCCGACGTTCCTGGACCCGACGGTCCTGATGTCCACCCCGCGCAGGCGGCCGGCCAGGTAGCCGGAGGGGATCGAGCCCAGGAGGTACGCGACGACGATCGCGACGGCGCCGCTCATCGTGGACGTGGGCGGAGAGCACGGCGTGGACCACGGTCGGCGGGGGCCGCGTCCGCTCTACCCGATGGCCCCGGACACCCCGTGGAGGCGCGCCGCGCCGCGCGCCGGACGACGGATTCAGATGTCACCGGGCACCGACTGGCTCGGCGGCTTGTGCCCGAACAGGCGCCGCCGGGCGACCAGGAAGTAGTAGGCGCCGCTCACGACGGTGAGCACGAGCGCGATCCACAGCAGCGGCATGTCGATCACCGGCCACGGGTGCGGCGCCATGATGGCCAGGATCGCCGCGTTCTGCGAGAGGGTCTTGGCCTTGCCGAGGCGGCTCGCGGGGATCACGAGGTCCTCGCTGGCGGCGACCAGGCGCAGCCCGGTCACCGCGAACTCCCGCGCGACGATGATCATCACCGGCCACGCCGAGATCTCGCCGAGCTCGACCAGAGAGACCAGTGCCGCCGTCACGAGGAGCTTGTCGGCGAGGGGGTCGAGGAACGCCCCCGCGACGGTGACCTGGCCGCGCGAGCGCGCGAGCCAGCCGTCGAGGCTGTCGGTGGCGGCGGCGGCCAGGTAGAGCCCGGCCGCCCACCATCCGCCGTTCGGGATCCCCGACAGGAGCAGGACCATCACGACCGGGATGGCCGCGATGCGAACCGCGGTCACCGCGAGGGCAGGGTTCATCGGTGCGCCCATCGGCGAGCGAGCCTACCCCGTGCGTGCCGGGGAGGCGACGCCGTCAGATCCCGGCGTCGGTCCACCCGGGCGGGTCGGACGCGGGGAACGACTCCATCGAGGCCTCGTCGACGCGATCGAGCGCGTCCATCGCGATCTCGGCGGCCTCGTCGTCGGTCGGCGCCGTCGCCACGGTGACGACCGCGTCCCCCCGGACGACCCGGCACACGCGCCCCCCGGGGGATGCCTCGAAGCTGCACGTGAAGCCGGCGGCCGCCAGTTCCTCCACGCGTCGTGCGACCTGCGCAGACAGGGGCGTGCTCATCGGCGCTCCTTCCGTCGAGGGTCGACGATCAGGGTAGCTCGGCCGTCGACCGCCGTCACGGAGCGCCGGACGAGCCCCGCCGGGCGGCACCCCCGACGGGGCGCCGCGACTCGGCGATCGCGCCTCACCCGTGCGCCGGCCGGTCCCGAAGCGTTCCGTGCGGATCGCCGAGTGGGGCTTCCCCCGTGACACGAGAAGATCGGCGACGCGCTCGACGAACGGTGTCGGACCGCACGACGTCGGCGGCCTGTCC
Source organism: Miltoncostaeaceae bacterium (assembly GCA_963698665.1). Classification (GTDB taxonomy): domain Bacteria; phylum Actinomycetota; class Thermoleophilia; order Miltoncostaeales; family Miltoncostaeaceae; genus CALNYH01. The sequence continues at coordinate 592,475 of CAVORO010000001.1, forward strand.
GGCGCCGCGAGGCCATGCGATCTCGGCTGGCACCCGGTCGTCCACACGGCGCGCGCAACCGGCCCATCGGGCGGCGGGCGGGCGCGTGCTCCACTTCGTGACGCGGTGGATGTCGCAGGTGACGTCCTCGGGCTCGAACGCCAGGATCTCGTCCCAGGTCCAGCGGCGCTCCAGGGCCACCGCCCCGCCGACCGCCAGGTCCCGCTCGGCGGTCGGCGTTCGCTGGGTCGAGCCCGCCGACATCACCGGAAGCTCCGCTCCCGACGTACTGGCCGGGTGGCAGACGGCCGTCGTCGTCGCGAGCGCCGCCGGAAGCCTCGATTCACGAGCGCCACGGTCCCTCCCGGCCTCGGTTCGCTCGCCTCCGCCGGACGCCACCCGCCCGACGCCCGCGTGCGAGCTCAGGGCGTCGCGGCGCGCGCCTGCGCCAGCAGGCGGCCGATCTGCTCCCGACCCGGGCTCACCGAAGGTCTCGCGGGCGAATGCCATCCGGGCCTTGGCCTCCTCGTCCCCCGCCTCGGCCGCCTCCGCGATGGCACGACGGACACCGGCGACGAGCACGAGGAGCTCCTCGTCGGGCGCGACGTCCTCGATCGCGGGCTCGATCGGCTGGACCACCCGGCGCCAGAGCGCCGCGGGCTCGCCGGGCCGCGCGACGGACCATGCGCTGGCGAGCAACGCGTGCTCGATCGCCGTCCGGCGTGCCCGGCGGCCGGCGGTACCGACGGCACCCGCGAGGGCATCGATCTGGGCACGGCCGAGCTGGACCCTGACAACGCGACAAAAGGCGTCGTCATCGTCGAGTGCGTCGTGGGGCACACCCTTTGGATCGGCAACCGGCGCGGCTGTCAGGAGCACACGCCGAGCGCCGGCGGGCGCGCGGCCGCGACGCCCGGCCCTCGGGTCACGAGGGCGCGGTGGAGTGCTCCGCGCCGTCGGCCGCGGCCCCGCTCGTGCCGTCGAGCCCGCGATCGCGCAACTGCTCGGCGCGCCCGAAGCGCACCGCGCGTCGCACGGCCTCGCGGTCGTGCCCCATCTCGATCAGCTCCTGGGAGAGCTCGCTCTCCCTGGCCCACCGGAAGAACATCGTCGTCGCCAGCAGGCCGACGAGCAGCAGCATCGCGAGCATCATCACGGTGCCGCCGTTGGCCTGATCCTGGAGCGGGGTGATGTCCCACAGGCGCGCGCCCTCGACGTGGTCGGGATAGAAGACGGTCCCCGAGAACCAGTAGACGTTGGCGATGACGAGCCCCACGACCCAGAGCGCGGCCAGGTACACGAGCTTTTGCGGGGTGCCGAACCAGGTCGGCGCGGGCAGCGGCTCGATGATCGGCGCCCACAGGACGAGCCCGGCCGCAAAGAACGTGCCGTGCGCCAACGCGTGGAGCACCGGGTCGGCGAGCTGCAGGGCGTACAGCGGCGGGAGCAACCACACCACCGTGAGCACCGTCCAGAGGGGCAGCGCGACCATCGGGTGCGAGAGCACCCGCAGCCGCAGGACGCCGCGCTGGGCGAGCAGGGGCCGGAGCATCGCGCCCGTGACGCCGGCCAGGGCGAGCGGCGCGGCGACGTCGGTGATCAGCACGTGCTGGAGCATGTGCGCGCCGAACAGGGTCTCGGCGAGCGCGTCGAGCGGGCTGACCACGCAGAGGACGAGCACCCCCATGCCGGCGGCGAAGGCCGCGATGCGCCAGCGGGGAAGCCGGGGACCGAGCCTGCGCGCGCCGGCCGCATAGAGCACGCACCACACGGCCACCGCGGCGAGCTCGAGCGCCGCCACCGACCACGCGCCGGCCAGCTCGTCCGGCGCGATCATCGGTCACGTCCCATGGGAATCACCGTAGGGCGGCGGCGACCACGCCGCCAGGGACGAACGGCCTAGCGCGACTTCTTGTCGTACACGCCCGAATCGTCCTTGCGGACGGCGTGGACGGGAAACCCCGAGGACTCCCACAGGTAGTACGAGCACGCTGGACCGAAGCCCCGCTCGTACTCGGTCGGTCGCGGGTTGCGCCCGACGTCGCGCGCCGCGGCGCAATGGCGCAGGAGGCTGGGGTCGTCCATCTCGGGCCACACGATGACCAGATGCGAGGCGGTGAGGAAGTCCGCCACGAACTCACAGCCGTCCGCCGGACACGGGAAGGGCTCCGTCCGGACGCAGTACCAGCCCGTGTAGTCCTCGCCCGAATCGTCGGTCCACAGCTCCTCCTCGACGCCCTCGTCGAGGTCGACGCCGGGGAGGACGACGGTGGCCGAGTCGTCGTCGACGAGCGGCCGGCCGGGCTCGGGTCGTGTGTCCGCGTCGTGGCCCATCGCGGGAAGGGTAGCCCGATCAGGCACCCGGAAGCCACTCCGCCCCACCGTCGACGTACTCGGCGCGCTTCCAGATCGGCACACGGCGCTTGAGCTCGTCGATCACGTACCTGGTCGCCGCGAAGGCGCCGGCCCGGCCCGCCGCCGAGGCCGCGACGACGACCGTCGTCTCACCCACCGGCACACGCCCGAGGCGGTGTACGACGGCGATCCGGGCACCGTGGCGCCGGGCGGCCTCGGCGCAGATCGCCTCCATCTCAGCGAGCGCGAGCTCTTCGTAGGCCTCGTAGGCGAGCGCCGCGACCGGTCGCTCGGACGTGTCCCCGCGCGTGGACCCGACGAAGACGACGGCGCCCCCGTGCTCGGGCCCGCCGACGGCCGACGCGACCTCGGCCGTGTCGATCGGCGTCGCGCGCAGGGCGATCATCCACCGGCGCCCGGAAGCAGGACGGCGACGACGTCGCCGTCGCGAAGCGGCGTGCCCGGAAGCGTCCAGGTGTCGTTGAGCGCCCAGCGCGTCCCCGGCGGTGGTGGCGCCGTGGCGAGCCCCCCGGGCAGATGGGCCCAGACGGCGCCGGCGGGAGTCCCCGCCGGAAGCCGGAGCGCGACCCGGTCGGTCCCGGCCGCCTCGCGCAGGGCCGCGAACAGGCGGACGGTCACGTCGATGTCCTCGGGCACGCGCCCGATCGTATCGTCGCCGCCCGGTCGGACCGTCGATCGACCGGGTCGGTATCGTCCCGGCGGTGAGCGACGAGGATCCACGCGAGCGCCTGCTGGCACTTCGGCGCGCCGCGGAGGTCCCCGTCGGCGAGGCGGCCGTCGAGCGCCAGAGGGCCCGGGGCAAGGGGACCGCCCGCGAGCGCATCGACATGCTCCTCGACCCCGGATCGTTCGTCGAGCTCGATCGCCTGTCACGTCACCGGGCGCACGGCTTCGGTCTGGAGGACCAGCAGCCCTGGGGCGACGGCGTGATCACCGGTCACGGAACCGTCGACGGCCGGCGCATCTTCGTCTTCAGCCAGGATTTCACCGTCTTCGGCGGCAGCCTGGGCGAGGTGTTCGCCGAGAAGATCGTGAAGGTCATGGAGCTCGCGGTCCGGATGGGCTGCCCGATCGTCGGGATCAACGACTCGGGCGGCGCCCGCATCCAGGAGGGCGTCGTCAGCCTGGCCGGCTACGCCGACATCTTCTTTCGCAACGTGCAGGCGAGCGGCGTCATCCCGCAGATCTCGGTCGTGATGGGTCCCTGTGCCGGCGGCGCCGTCTATTCACCCGCGATCACCGACTTCATCTTCATGGTGCGCGGGACGAGCCACATGTTCATCACGGGCCCGAACGTGATCAAGACCGTCACGGGCGAGGACGTGACGATGGAGGAGCTCGGAGGCGCCCAGAGCCATGCGACCCGATCCGGCGTGTGCCACTTCGCGGCCGACTCCGAGCAGGAGAGCCTCGAGATGGTGCGAGACCTGCTCTCGTTCCTCCCGGAGAACAACCTGGAGCCGCCCCCCTACATGGAGACGGGCGACTCGCCGGACCGGGCCGAGCCGGCGCTCGCCACGATCGTCCCGGACGCCCCCACCAAGCCCTACGACATGTCCGAGGTCGTGCGGCTGATCGTCGACGACGGCGACTTCTTCGAGGTGGCGCCGCTCTATGCCACCAACCTGATCGTGGGCTTCGCCCGCCTCGACGGACATGTGGTCGGCGTCGTCGGGAACCAGCCGCGCAGCCTGGCGGGGGTGCTCGACATCGACGCGTCGATCAAGGGCGCGCGATTCGTGCGGTTCTGCGACGCCTTCAACATCCCCCTCGTCACGCTGGTCGACGTCCCCGGATTCCTGCCCGGGACGACGCAGGAGTACGGCGGGATCATCCTGCACGGGGCCAAGCTCCTCTACGCGTATGCCGAGGCCACGGTGCCGAAGCTGACGATCATCACCCGCAAGGCGTACGGCGGCGCCTACGACGTCATGTCGAGCAAGCACGTCGGCGCCGACTTCAACGCCGCCTGGCCCACGGCCGAGGTCGCGGTGATGGGACCGGACGGGGCGGTCAACATCGTGTTTCGCCGCGAGCTCGAGCAGGCCGCCGCGGACGGCAAGGACGTCGAGGCCCGGCGAGCCGAGCTGATCGAGGAGTACAAGGCGCGCTTCGCGAACCCGTACGTCGCCGCCGAGCGCGGGTACGTCGACGACGTGATCCTGCCCGAGGAGACGCGGGCATGGCTGTGCGCGGCGCTCGCGGCGTCGCTGACCAAGCGGGAGCGCGGGCCGGCGCGCAAGCACGGGAACATCCCCCTGTGAGGCGCCCCGGAGGGATCGGCGCCGAGAGGGTGGAGCCGCCGCTCGGGTTCGTCGTCGCACGGACGAGCACCGCTCGGCCGCAACGATCCGTCCCCGAACGGTGGATCACCCGGTCGAGGGGCCCTGTGAGGCGCCCCGGAGGGATCGGCGCCGAGAGGGTGGAGCCGCCGCTCGGGTTCGTCGTCGCACGGACGAGCACCGCTCGGCCGCAACGATCCGTCCCCGAACGGTGGATCACCCGGTCGAGGGGCCCTGTGAGGCGCCCCGGAGGGAATCGGCGGCGAGAGGGTGGAGTCGCCCGGTCGAGCGGTGACGTGCGGACCGCGCCCTCCCGGCGAGGTCGCCGCCCATGACCGTCACGATCACACGCGGTGGGACCCCGTCCCCGGCCGAGCTCGCGGCGATCACGGCAGCCGCGGCCGCGCTCCTGGACGAGGAGGCGGCCCCGCCACGTGATCCGACGCCACGCGCCTACCGCTCGCGCTGGCGCGCCGCGGCCGTGCGTGAGGGGATCCGGTCTTCGCTCGACGTCACGACCCGGAGGTAGGGGTGTTCGACAAGGTGCTCGTCGCGAACCGGGGCGAGATCGCGATCCGGGTCCTCCGCACGCTGCGCGAGATGGGCGTGGCCTCGGTCGCGGTGTACAGCGAGATCGACCGCGACGCGCCGTTCGTGGAGCTCGCCGACGAGGCGTACCTGCTCGGGCCCGGCCCGGCGAGCGAGAGCTATCTGCACATCGAGCGAATCCTCGACGCCGCGGCACGCTCCGGCGCGCAGGCGGTCCATCCCGGCTTCGGCTTCCTTGCCGAGAACGCGCCGTTCGCGCGCGCCTGCGCCGAGGCGGGCGTCGTCTTCATCGGCCCGCCCCCGTCCGCGATCGACGCGATGGGCTCGAAGATCCGGGCCCGCGAGCTCATGTCGGCCGCCGGCGTCCCCATCGTCCCCGGTGTCACCGACGCCGTCGCCGACATCGACGAGGCCCGACCGGATCGCGCTGGAGATCGGCTACCCCGTCGCCGTGAAGGCCGCCGCGGGTGGCGGTGGCAAGGGGTTTCGCGTCGCTCTCACGGCCGACGACCTCCTGGATGCCTTCGAGGGCGCGCGACGCGAGAGCGAGAAGTTCTTCGCCGACTCGGTCGTCTATCTCGAGCGCTATCTGCCGAGCCCGCGCCATGTCGAGATCCAGGTGCTCGCCGACGGCGCGGGCGAGTGCATCTGGCTGGGCGAGCGCGACTGCTCGATCCAGCGGCGCCACCAGAAGCTCGTGGAGGAGACCCCGAGCCCCGTGGTCTCGGATGACCTGCGCGGGCGGATGGGCGAGGCGTCGGTACGCGCGGCGCTCGCGGTCGACTACGCGTCTGCGGGCACCTGCGAGTACCTGGTCGCGGGCGAGGAGTTCTTCTTCCTGGAGATGAACACGCGCATCCAGGTCGAGCACACGGTCACCGAGGAGGTGGTCGGAGTCGACCTCGTGCGGGAGCAGATCCGTATCGCCGCCGGCGAGGGCATGAGCATCCGCCAGGAGGACGTCCGGCCGCGCGGCCACGCGTTCGAGTGCCGGATCAACGCCGAGGACGCGAGCCGGCGGTTCCTCCCGGCGCCGGCGCGCATCACCGCCTATCGAGAGCCGTCCGGTCCCGGAGTCCGGGTCGACTCGGGCGTGCGTGCCGGGTCCGACATTCCGGAGATCTACGACCCGATGGTCGCCAAGCTGATCGTGTGGGACGTCGACCGCGAGGCGGCCCGGCGGCGGATGATCCGGGCGCTGGACGAATACGTGATCGAGGGGCCGACGACGCTCATCCCCTTCCACCGGTGGCTGTTCACGCAGGATGAGTTCATCGCCGGGGGCGCGCTCCACGAGACGCTCGACCGGATGTCCGAGGAGCCAACGCCCATCCCGGCTCCGGGATCGGCCGCGCCAAGGCCGACCCCCGATCCGGCGCCCGACGACGCCCCGCTCACCGAGCGGCGCTTCCTGGCGGAGGTCGACGGACGCCGGTTCGACGTGGCGCTCCGCTACCCGGGTGGCGGACCGGCATCGGGCGACGGAGTCGCGGCTCGTCCGAGGCGGCGCGGCGGTGCATCGAGCGCGGCGGCGGTCGCGGCGCCCACCGAGGCCCTCACGACCCCGATGCAGGGCACGGTGTTGAAGGTGCTCGTCGAGCAGGGGCAGTCGGTCGTCGTCGGCGACGTGATCTGCGTCGTCGAGGCCATGAAGATGGAGAACGAGGTCGCGGCACACCGCGCGGGAACCGTGACCGAGTTGAACGTCGCGGCCGGCGACGCCGTCCAGGCCGATCAGATCGTCGCGGTGATCGACTGATCGCACGGAGCGGACGCGCGTCCGTCGCGGTCCGCCGTGGGATAGCGTTCGGCGCGTGAGCGACTCGCCCGAGGACACGGTGTCGCTGCTTCCCCCCGCGCTGGTGTGGGTCGACGGAACCGGTCGGCGCTTTCGTGGACGGGTGAACGCGATCACCGCCGCGGCGGGGTCCGGTGCGCTCGCCGCCGCAGAGGGGTACAGCATCGACGGGGACGACCGCGGTCTCGTAGCGAGTGTGCCCCAGGTCGCGTTCTTCGACCGGGAGGAGCTCGGCGCGGACCCCGTGCGGGCCCACCTCGCCCCGGAACTGCTCGCGATCGAGATGGTCCCCGAGGCGCTGGCGTTCTCTCCGGACGGCAGGGTGCTCTACGCCGCGCTGTTCGACCGGCTCGTGCTCGTTCCGAGCGACCCCGACGGCGGTGAGACGACCGAGCTCCGGGACGTGGAGCTCGCCGAAAGCGAGACGCCCGACCCGGACCGCGGGATCTCCTCGCTCGCGCTGAGCCCGGACGGTGATCTGGTCGCGCTCGGTCGTCGGGACGGATCCGCGTCGGTGATCCGGCTCTCGACCGCCGACCCGGTCGCGGAGCTCACGGGCGGTGTGGGCGCGGTCGAGACGATGGCGTTCTCGCCCGACGGCGGTCGGCTGCTCGCGGTCTCCGACGGCGAGACCCAGGCACGCGCCGACGACGTCGAGGATCCCGCCGACCCGGACGACGAGCCGCTCGCCGAGCAGGTCGCGGTGGTCTGGGACCTCACCGACGGGACCACCGTGACGTCCGTACGCGCGCGCCTCGGCTACGAGGTCGCGTTCGGCCCCGGGGGGATGCTCGTGGGCAGCTTCCCGAACGACGACGGCTGGCTCGAGACCCTCGTCGTCTGGGACCCCTGGGACCCGCGCGGGCCGACCGGTCTCGCGAGCTTCACCGCTCCGGTCGAGATCAGCTGCATGTGGATGGAGCCCGACGGGGCACGGTTGATCACCGGGGACGCCGAGGGCCGCGTCACGGTGTGGGAATGGCCCGACGGGTGGTCGATGGGCGGCGCGAATGGAGAGGCAGGAACGTGAACTGGACGCGACTGGACTACGAGGGGACGATCGGGAAGCTGGTCGAGCTCGTCGGCCGGGACCTCCTGGTGGAGATGCGCATCGACCCGGAGGAGGGCGAGCCGCGCCTGTCCTCGACGGGCACCCTGCTCGGGGCGCCGCCACGCCAGGGCGAGGAGTCGGCCCACACGCCGGCGGGACAGGAGCACGTGGTGTTCGACCTGGACTCCGGCGGGACGTTCACCCTGGTCGAGGGGCTGTTCCTCTCGAGCGAGTGGCAGGAGGAGGACCGCTCCCGCCGACTGACGGTCACCATGCGCGACTCGGAGCTTCGAATCGTCGTCCTCGGCGGACGGGTGCCGGCGGAACTCGAGGCCGACGCCGCCCTCTGATCGGCCGTACCGCGGGGTGGACGCCCGCCGCCGGCCCCGTCACTCCACCAGATGTCGCGCGGAGAGCGCCCCAGGCTCGAAGTTGTGCGCGGCAAGGCCCCGCTCGAGCGCGCCGGTGACACGCGCGGTCCTGCGGATCGCCTCTTGCCCCACGCGCTGCCCGTCGGCCTGGCGCCGCCAGAACCCGAGGTTGCCGCCGGTGGAGCGGCGGGCCGGGCCCTCCTCGGTGAGCCGCCCCGACGCAATCGGCGCGGCGGTCAGGCCCTTCGCGAGCGCCGCCGCGGTCACGACCCCCGAAGGCACGTCACGGCCGGTGAGGCCGCCCGCCAGCCGCCGCTCGAGCGCCATCGACCGACGCAACGCGGTGCGCGCGATGCGAAGGTTGACCCGCGCCTGCGCGGCCGGGGCAAGCGGCCGCACGCCCCGTGAGCGGGGCGCACGCGGGAACGCGATCCGCCGGTTCGTCGCCGGCGTGGACCCGCCGAGGTCCGGACGACCGGACACCGCGACACTCGCGTCGAAGACCTCGGCGGAGAGGCCACCGGGGCGCAGGTCGCGCGCGGTGAGTCGCGCGAGGCGACGCTCGATCGCCGCGACCCGCCGGAGCGCGGTCTGGGAGATGCGCTGGTCGATCAGGAGCTGGCGGGCGCTGCGCGTCCTTCGCGCCACGGGGGCGGGGGTCGGCCCTCGGCGCACGACCGATCCGAACGTGCTCCAGCTTCGCTTGCGCGTGCCGTCACCGCGCCAGAGCCCGCCCGGCCAGTCGGGGTTGTCCTGCAGGTTGAACCAGATCACGACGGGGACGCGGCCCGATCTCAGCACCGGCGTGCGGGTGATCCCGGTCAGGAACGCCGCCTGCTGGGCCTCGCTGAAGACCACCTTGCGAAGCCCGGTCGGCAACGTGGTGTAGCCGGCCTCGGTGACGTAGAGGGGCTTGCCCCGATGGGCGCGATGGCGGTCGAGCTCACGGAGCGCGAACGGGAGCGTCCGCCAGGCCGGAAAGCCGCGCGTCCCCTTCGCGGGTCCGACCGCCGGGTAGACGTGCTGGCTGTAGGCGTCGAACCGGGCACCCGACGCGGCGATGCCGCGAAGCCACTCGTACGCGGCGATGCCGGTCTGGCTCGTCGAGCTGCGCGGACCGCCGGCGCCCGCCAGCACGACCGCCCGCCGGTTCCCCCGCTTGATGCGCGGGTACGCGGCCCGGAGCATCTGGATGTAGCGCGCACGCGCGACGGCCTTGCCCGCGTTCCACTGGGGCGCGAGGAAGCGCTCCAGGTTGGGCTCGTTCCAGATCTCGATCACGCGCACCTCCGGGAGGCGCGCGGTCGTGCCCGGCGGCACGTGCCGCCCGCTGTAGCGGGTCGCGAGCGCCTGCATGAACCGTGCGTACGCGACCACGTTCGGGAGGCCTGGGTTCACCGCCGAGCCCGCGGGCGCATCCCGATCGGTGGCCCAGGGCGGCGTGCTGTACGCGGTGAGGAGGGCGTCGACGTCGCGGTCCTTCAGCCCCTCGACCACCGCGTCGATGCGCGACCAGTCGTAGGCCGGATCGTCGGGATCCTCCGGACGGGCCGGGGGCGTCGGCGCGACATCTCGCCAGAGGACGTCGACGCGCGACACGGTCGCGCCGCTCGCCTCGAGCGCATCCAGTCGGTGGCCCACCTCGTCCACGCGCGCGGACGACAGATAGTCGTCCTGCAGGCCGAACACCGCCCGTCCGGCGGCGGCGCCCTCGGCGACACCGACCACGCACATCACGGCCAGGCAGTTCAGGATCAGCGCAGGTGTCAACCACCGCGCGACCGGGACCTTCGGCACGTCCACCCCCGGAACACCGTCTCGACGACCGGGAAAGAGTTCCAGGCGCCGCGGACGGATCCTGCCTGATCGGGTCGGGCTCGGCCGGCATCGCCGTCGCATCACGCCCGCGTCGCGCCTGGCGGTCGACCGACTCGTCGAGGCCGTCTCGATCGTGACGAGGGCTCGCCCGCGGGGCACGGCGTCGTCACGGGCACGCCCGCGGGGCTCGGCGTCGTCACGGCACGCCGGCGAGCCGCGACCGGCCCGGATCTCGCAACCCAGCCCCCCGCGGAGGACCGCCTGGGGGCAGCCCACGGGCAGCGTCGGTGCACCCGGCGCGCGGAGCCGCACGCGGCATCCCCTCGGAGGACGCGCTGAACTCGCGGTCAGCCGGTGCCCCTGCCGCTTTCCGGCGGGCCGTCTCCCGCGGGCGTGAACGACGGGTCCGTGGTCAGCACGAGTCGATCGAGCCAGAAGCCGTCCTCCCGGGCCCAGACGTTCAGCGTGTGCACACCTGGCGACGGCACCTCGATGCGCGCGCTCGGCGGGTCCAGGCGTGTGTCGAACCACGACCAGTCGCCGAGCGTCGCCTGGTCGAGGTCCGCCGAGGCGGGCTGGACGGCGCCGTCCAAGCCGAGATGCACGCTGTTCGCCGACGCGTCGGCCGAGTGTCCACGCACCCACGCGTGCCAGGTGCCGGCGGTCGGGAAGTCGACGGCGACCGAGAGCTCGGGCGCCGTCGCCTCAGGGTCGATGCCATAGACGGATCCGTCGTCTGGGGAGACCGCCAGGGCCGAGCCGACCGAGCCGGGCGGACCAGCTCCGGGGCCGTCGAGGACGAACGTGTCGGCGTAGATGTCGCCACCGCCCCCGCCGGTCGCGACGACGATGCGATCGCCGAACGACTCCGCGAGCGGCGACTGGACCGCCGTCGGGATCTCGGGGAGCGACGACCACGTGCCTTCGAGCGGATCAAGCTCGATGACGTCGTCGACGAGCGTCTTGTTCTGCGTCTTGCCACCGATCACCACGATGCGTCCATCGCGGACGAAGGTCGACGCCGCGATGTGGCCGAGCGGCTGCGGGAGCTCCGGGCCGGCGCTCCAGGTGGCGCTCGCCGGATCGTAGATCTCGACCGTCGATTGGTTTCCGCTCGTCTCGTCGTCGAGATGCTGGCCGCCGATCGCGTAGATCCGGCCACCGAGCGCGACGCCGGCGAGTGGTTGCGCGGGTTCGCCAGCGGTGCGAGCGCGACCCATTCGGTCGCGCGTCGGCGAGGACCCAGTGATCGCCGTAGTCCTGGTCGATGAGCTCACCCCCGCCCGGACCGCCGCCGCCGAAGAAGTGGAGGTTCGTCGCCGATCCGGACCAGCGCCCCCGCCCCCCGGGCGTCCGGCAGGTCGACGCCGCGGGTCCACGTGTCGTGTGACCGTGTCGTAGCGCCACACCTCGGCGGTCGCGGCCCCGGGCGAGTCACCGACGAAGCCCCCGGCGATCACGATCTCGTCGCCGACGACGGCGGTGCCGGCATGGGTCACCGGTATGGGGAGGTCCGCGATCGCCGACCACGAGTCGGCGGCGGGGTCGTAGACGTGCGAGGCCGGCGTCACCGCGGGTGGGCAGCAGGTCGTGTAGCCGCCGAGCGCGTACAGCTTCCCGTTCACGGCCGCGCCCTGGCCCTCGTAGCGGGTGATCGGAGAGGAGACGACCGCCGTCCAGTCCTGCGCGGTCCCGGTCGACCACGAGTCGCCGACCTCGGGACACGATCGCGTCGAAGCTCGTCGGCTTCGATGGCGACCGACGCCGCCGCTGAGGGACGAAGGCCCCGGTGCCGCCGGCGGCGCCGAGCCGTCGCGGGCGCTCTCGGGCGGTCCGTCGCCGCTCGGGGCCGCCCCTTGGGTCTGCAGGACGATCCGATCGAGCGAGATGCCGTCCTCACGCGCCCAGACGCTCACGGTGTGCAGGCCGGGGCTCGGCACCTGGATCGTGGCCGGATTGGGTCCGCCCGAGCCCCACGAGTACCACAGCCACTGGTCGAACGTGCTGAGCGTGATGGCGTCCGACGTGGAGGTGACCTGGCCGTCCAGGCCCACGTGGAGCGAGTTGCTCGCGGTGTCGGGCGAGTTGGCCCGGAGCCACAGCTTGTACGTGCCGGCCTGGTCGAAGTCGACCAGGAAGCGAAGCTCGGGTGCGCTCGTCGTGGCGCCCGGGAGCGCGCCCCAGCGCCTGGCCGGAGTTCGGAAGCGCGCTCATGGCGCCGCCGACCGAGCCCGCCGGGCCGCCCGGCGCCCAGGTGGCGCCCGAGCGGGCGACGACCTCGGAGGCGTTCTCGGCCTCGATCACGACCTGGCCGTCCGACGCCAGGTAGGCGCCCGAGCCGCCCGGGGGCGGATCGTCGGCGGCGGTCGTGAAGTCCCAGGTGATCGGCGCCGACGCCAGCGGGTTGCCGGCGGTGTCTTCGATCGCGCCGGTCAGGGTGACGGTGTAGGTGGTGTCGGGTGCCAGGTCGGCGTCGGGGTCGATCGTGAGCGTGGTGCCCGCGCCGGTGAGGGTGCGGGTGGCGGGCACCGGGGTGGTGCCCTGGGTGAGGGTGACGCTCGATGCGCGTGATCGTGGCCGGGTCGATCGCCTCGGAGAACGTGGCGGTCACGTCGGTGTCCACGGCCACGTCGGTGGCGTCGATCACCGGCGTGCGGCTCTGGAGCGTGGGGGGTGTGGTGTCGCCCGGGGGCGGATCGTCGGCGGCGGTCGTGAAGTCCCAGGTGATCGGCGCCGACGCCAGGGGGTTGCCGGCGGTGTCTTCGATCGCGCCGGTCAGGGTGACGGTGTAGGTGGTGTCCGGTGCCAGGTCGGCGTCGGGGTTGAGAACGGCCTGCGTGCCGCCGGCGGTCAGCCCGCGGGTGGCCGCGATCGCCGTCCCGCCCCCCTGGGGCACGAGCGTGACGCTCGATGCCGTGATCGTGGCCGGGTCGATCGCCTCGGAGAAGGTCGCGGTCACGTTGGCGCCGACGGCGACGTCGGTGGCGTCGGCGGCCGGGGCCCGGGCGGTGAGGGCCGGGGGCGTGGTGTCGCCGCCGCCCGCGGTGTCGCGGGCGCTCTCGGGCGGTCCGTCGCCGCTCGGGGCCGCCCCTTGGGTCTGCAGGACGATCCGATCCAGCGAGACGCCGTCCTCACGCGCCCAGACGCTCACGGTGTGAAGGCCGGGGCTCGGCACCTGGATCGTGGCCGGGTTGGGTCCGCCCGAGCCCCACGAGTACCAAAGCCACTGGTCGAACGTGCTGAGCGTGATGGCGTCCGACGTGGAGGTGATCTGGCCGTCCAGGCCCACGTGGAGCGAGTTGCTCGCGGCGTCGGGCGAGTTGGCCCGGAGCCACAGCTTGTACGTGCCGGCCTGGTCGAAATCGACCAGGAAGCGAAGCTCGGGTGCACTCGTCGTGGCGCCCGGGAGCGTGCCCCACGCCTGGCCGGAGTTCGGAAGCGCGCTCATGGCGCCGCCGACCGAACCGCTCGGGCCGCCCGGCGCCCAGGTGGCGCCCGAACGGGCGACGACCTCGGAGGCGTGCTCGGCCTCGATCACGACCTGGCCGTCCGACGCCAGATAGGCGCCCGAGCCGCCCGGGGGCGGATCGTCGGCGGCGGTCGTGAAGTCCCATGTGATCGGCGCCGACGCCAGGGGGTTGCCGGCGGTGTCTTCGATCGCGCCGGTCAGGGTGACGGTGTAGGTGGTGTCCGGTGCCAGGTCGGCGTCGGGGTCGATCGTGAAGGAGGTGTTCCCCGCGGACGCCGCGATCGTCCCCGCGAGCGGCGACCCGCCTCCGGAGGGCGCGAGCGAGAACGAGCTCGCGTCGACCGTCGCCGGGTCGATCGCCTCCGAGAACGAGACCGAGACGTCGTCGCCGGCCGCGACACCGCTCGCGCCGGGCGCCGGATAGCGCGAGGCGAGCGTCGGGGGATCGCTGTCGGGCGGGACGTCGTAGCTCGCGCTCAGCGAATGGCCGGAGGGCGTAGTGGTCCACTGGTACTGGATGTTCGAGGTCTGCGTCGTTCCGTCGTCCCACTCCACGAACGAACGCTCGACGCCGCCGGCGGTGACCGTTGCCGGCGCCACCACGGTGTGCGAACCGTTCACGATCGAGGACCAGGAGTACGGGGTCTCGTGCGCCTCGCCGTTGACGACGACCGTGACGCCCGGCGGCGTGCTCGTGATCGTCACCGGTGCCACCGTCGGGTTGAGGGCCGCCGACGCCGTGGTCGTCGCCCCTCGCGAGTCGGTTGCCGTGGCCACGATCTCGAGGTAGCTGTCGTCCCCGTGGTCGTCGACCTCGAACGACCCGTTCGCGCCCTCTCGGATCGCGCCGTAGTGGAGGTGCCCGGTGTGGTGCTGGATCACCTGCCAGGTCACGTCGGCCCCGGAGAGGGGGCCCTCCTCGGGGTCCTCGGCGGCCATCTCGACGCCGATGGTCTCGCCGACGACGTACGGTTGACCCTGTGTGGGGGAGATCAGCTGGAGCTCGGGGGGCGCGTTCACCCAGAACGTCCATGAGATCTCCGAGTCCAGCCGGTTACCCGCCAGGTCGGCGACCTCGGTCGTGATGCGCGCGCGGTACTGCGTGTCGCCCTCGAGTTCCGCGTCCGGCGTCAGGGTCAGGGTGCCCCCCGCGCCGTCCAGCGACACCGAGGCGGCCACGGTCGCCCCACCCGTGACGCGCTCGAGGGCGACGCTCGTCCCGTCGACGCTCGCCGGGTCGAGTGCCTCGTCGAAGGTCGCGCGGACGACCGTGTCCGCGGGCACCGCGGCATCGCCGGGGGCGGGCGCACGCGTCAAGAGGCGCGGGGGGACGCCGTCGGCGGTGATGGGGGAATCGCCGGACCAGCCCGGTGGGCCGATCAGGCTCAGCGTGTTCCCCGCCGTCGTGCTGTCGGCGGCGCCGGCGCCGGCGCCCTCGTCGAGCCGCCAATAGCCGGCGAGACCCGCCTCCGTCCCCGCGAGGGTCACATCGTGGTCACCGGCCAGCGCGGCCGACGAACGCGCGACGCTCCAGACGCGAACGTCGTCGATCAGGCCGTCGAACGGCTCGCGGGTCGCGTCCAGGGCGCCTCCGACGCTCAGCGGAGCGTCCGGCGGCGTCATGGCGGGAAGCGCCGGCAACGTGTCCTGCCGCCAGCCGCTCGCGGCGTCCCATGTGTCCAGGCGGATCGCGGAACCCGTCCCAGAGACGGCGACGAACACCCACGCGCCGGTCGGGGTGGTCGGTGCGAAGGTCGCCGAGCCCTCACCGTGGTGTGCGAACTGGATTCTGCCGTCGGCGAGTCGGCGAAGGCCCCAGCCGCTTTGCGGTGAGGTGTTCGCGCCGTGCTGCACGAGGTAGCGCGTCTCGGTCGTCGGGTCGGCCCTGAACCACGCCGACACCGTGTACGGGTGCCCCGCGGGAAGCCCCGCGGCCGAGGTGTCCCGGGCCACGTCGTCGCCGTCGAACGACAACGAATGGCTGCCCGATGCCGGATCCGGTGGCTCGACGGCGGCGATCTCACGGATCTCGCCCGTCGAGATGCTGACGTAGACGACGTTCCCGTTCGGTCCGAGGGTCACGTCGACCGGATTCCCCCACCCTCCGGGGGTTCCGAAGTCGGTCACCCCCCCGCCGGGCTCGTGGAGCTGGAAACGATCGCGGGCGTAGTCGGCGAAGAACACCCTGCCGCGATACTCGGCCGGGTAGTCGGTCCCCGTGTAGCGCGGGCCGCCGATCGCGGCCTGGCCGTTGCCGCCATCCCGCTTGTAGGCCGAGGGAGGCTCGGAGCGGTGGTACGCGTGGACCGCCGCCTGGGCACCGATGCCGCTGCCCCCCTCCGCCGGGGTGTAGATCGCGGCACACGCCGCGGACGTCTCCGGATCGGCGGCGTACCCGGGCTGCTTGGCGGACACCCCGGACTGCCCCTCGTAGCAGGGCCAGCCGAAGTTCAGCTCGCGGTCCGCGTTCGTCCAGGCCTCGGGGATGACGTTGTACTCCTCCCAGGCCCCCCATCCGACGTCGCCGACCCACACGGCGTCCGTCTCCGTGTCTGGCACGAAACGAGACGGGTTACGCAAGCCCCGCGCGAGCACCTTCGAGCGGACCGCGTCTGAGTCGAGCGCATCGAAGTAGGGGTTGTCCGGGACGCCCAGCCCCGTGTCCGGATCGATCCGCACGACCTTCCCGTTGAGCAGGTCGAGGTCGTAGGTGCGAAGCGCGCGCGGGTCGACGTCCGAGTAGTCGGATCCGTCTCCGAAGGAGGCGAGGAGCCTGCCGGCCCCGTCGAAGCGAAGCGCGCCGACCGAGTGGGACGACCCGTCCGACTGGAAGCCGTCGAGCAGCACGGTCCACGTCGACATGTCAGCCGAGTTCGGGGCCGATGCGTCCATTTCGACGCGGACGATCTCGCCTCCGGCGGGCAGGCTGCTCCGGTCGGGGTCCGACGGGTGCAGTTCGCGGGTGTAGAGGACGTACAGGCGCCGGTTGGTCGTGAAGTCCGGGTCGAGCGCGAGGCCGAGCAGGCCGCGGTCGCTGGCCTGGTTGACCAGCGACTTGATGTTGAACACCGTGTGGGTCGTCGATCCGTCGACCACCTTGAGGATGCCCTGCTTCTCGGCGACGAAGATCCTGCCGTCGGGGGCGAACGCGACCGCGACGGGCTGATTGAAGCCCGTGGCGATCGGCCGCACCTCGAAGCCCGGCGGAGGCCCCGCGTGGGCGACCTGTCCGCCGAACACGCCGAGGAGCGCGGCGAACGCCGCCACGGACACGGCCCAGACGGCCCGGCGCAGCGGGTGTCGCGCGCGGTCAGGCACCGGAACGGGCGCTCTCGGGCGGTCCGTCGCCGCTCGGGGCCGCCCCTTGGGTCTGCAGGACGATCCGATCCAGCGACATACCGTCCTCGCGGCCCCACACGTGCACGGTGTGCACACCCGGGGTCGGGACGTTCAGGAAGGCCGCACTCGGTCCGCCCGAGGTCCAGTTGAACCAGCCCCAGGTGCCGAAGCCACCGGCCGAGATGTTGTCGGCCGAGGACTGGACCTGGCCGTCGAGCCCCATGTGGATCGAGTTGCCCGCGGTGTCGGCGGGGTTGCCGCGCACGTGGACCATCCACGTGCCGGCCTGGTCGAAGTCGACGTCGAACACGAGCTCGGGTGCCTGGGTGGGTGCCTCTGCGGCCGAGTAGCCCTGGCCCGAGTCGGGGGCGAGGGTCACCGCGCCACCGACGGCGCCCGCCGGGCCACCGGGTGCCCACGACTGGCCCGAGCGGGCGATCGCCTGATCGGCCGACTCGGCCTCGATCACGACCTGGCCGTCCGACGCCAGATAGGCGCCCGAGCCGCCCGGGGGCGGATCGAGATCCATGACGACGGGATCCGAGACCGCGCCTCGCGTCCCGCCGTCGACCAGGTACGCCGTGACGTGGTTGAGGCCGGTGTCGGCGGCGGTCGGGTCGTCGGTCGAGGTCAACGTCACGGGGACCGACACGGAGCCGTTCCCGCCGAGCGTGAAGGGGACCTCGTCGATCGCGACCACGGTGTTGGCCTCGAACGGGTCGAGGTCGGTGCCGCCACCCGGCGCCTGCGCCACCTCGAGATGCCCCTCGGCCACGACCACGGTCCCCTGGGCACCGGGCGGTCCGGTCACGACGACGGACTGGGCGGGACTGGTCACCGTCGCCGGCGCGCTCGCGCCGCCCGCCCGCGTGAGTCCGGGCGCGGGCGGGGTGCCGCCGGAGAGCACGGCTGCGGCGCCGGTCGCGCTTCCGGGGGTCAGGCTGACGTCGTTGGTCAGCTCGGTGCCGTCGTCGAACTCCACGGTGACCGTCGCACCGTGGAGCTCGGCACCCGACACCGGGCCCGCCGCGACGGTCCCCTGCGCAGCCCTGGATCGAGGTCGGATCGACGTCGATCGAGGCCTTCAGCGTGGCGCCCGCACCGAAGCCGCACGTCGCGACGTCGACCACCTCGAAGCCCGAGCCCGTTCGGCGCCCCGTAGGTCGCCGTGGCGCTGACCCCGCGCCGTCGTCCCGGCGTCGACGGTGAACGACTTGGCGACCGTGTCGCCCGCGAACGTTCCGTCCGCGGGATCGAACACGAGGTCCGGGAACATCGCCGGGCCGTTGCCCAGGTCGACGATGAGGCCCGTGATCGACTGCCCGCCGGCCGACGTGTTCGAGACGGTGATCGTCCCGGCGGTGAAGGTCGATGCATCGGCGATGGTCCGACCCGGGTGAGCGATCGAGAGCGTCGCCGCCGGCGGGCGGGACCGGCGCCGTCTCGGTCGTGAAGTCCCAGGTGATCGGCGCGGACGCCAGCGGGTTGCCGGCGGTGTCCTCGATCGCGCCGGTCAGGGTGACGGTGTAGGTGGTGTCGGGCGCCAGGTCGGCGTCGGGGTCGATCGTGAGCGTGGTGCCGCCGGCGGTGAGCCTGCGGGTGGCCGCGATCGGGGTGCGCCGCCCTCGGGGCTGAGCGTGACGCTCGATGCCGTGATCGTGGCCGGGTCGATCGCCTCGGAGAAGGTGGCGGTCACGTTGGCGTCCACGGCCACGTCGGTGGCGTCGATCGGCCGGTGTGCGGCTCTGGAGCGTGGGGGGCGTGGTGTCGCGGCCGCCCGCGGTGTCGCGGGCGCTCTCGGGCGGTCCGTCGCCGCTCGGGCCCGCTCCTTGGGTCTGCAGGACGATCCGATCGAGCGACATGCCGTCCTCGCGGCCCCACACGTGCACGGTGTGCACACCCGGGCTCGGGACGTTCAGGAAGGCCGCGCTCGGGCCGCCCGAGGTCCAGTTGAACCAGCCCCAGGTGCCGAAGCCACCGGCCGAGATGTTGTCGGCCGAGGACTGGACCTGGCCGTCGAGCCCCATGTGGATCGAGTTGCCCGCGGTGTCGGCGGGTTGCCGCGCACGTGGACCATCCACGTGCCGGCCTGGTCGAAGTCGACGTCGAACACGAGCTCGGGTGCCTGGGTGGGTGCCTCTGCGGCCGAGTAGCCCTGGCCCGAGTCGGGGGCGAGGGTCACCGCGCCACCGACGGCGCCCGCCGGGCCGCCGGGTGCCCACGACTGGCCCGAGCGGGCGATCGCCTGATCGGCCGACTCGGCCTCGATCACGACCTGGCCGTCCGACGCCAGATAGGCGCCCGAGCCGCCCGGGGGCGGATCGTCGGCGGCGGTCGTGAAGTCCCAGGTGATCGGCGCGGACGCCAGCGGGTTGCCGGCGGTGTCTTCGATCGCGCCGGTCAGGGTGACGGTGTAGGTGGTGTCCGGCGCCAGGTCGGCGTCGGGGTCGATCGTGAGCGTGGTGCCCGCGCCGGTGAGGGTGCGGGTGGCGGGCACCGGGGTGGTGCCCTCGGTGAGGGTGACGCTCGATGCCGTGATCGTGGCCGGGTCGATCGCCTCGGAGAACGTGGCGGTCACGTCGGTGTCCACGGCCACGTCGGTGGCGTCGATCACCGGCGTGCGGCTCTGGAGCGTGGGGGGTGTGGTGTCGCCCGGGGGCGGATCCGGGGGCGTTCCGAACGTGAACGCGTCGACCTTCTGTGACGATGGCTCGCCAGGGCTCTCGGCGCCGCCGACCGCGTAGACGATGCCCGCGGAGACCGCCGCGTAGGTCCCGCGCCGTGGGCGCGGCATGTCGGCGAGCTGCTCCCAGACGCCGGCCCCCGGGTCGTAGGCCACGGTCGACCCCGTCACGGCGAGTCCTCCTCCCGGCGCGTCGACGGTGCCGCCGAAGGCGATGATCCGACCGTCGAGCGCAACCGAACCGAAGCTGTAGCGCGGCGTCGGGAAGGCGCTCCCCAGCGTCGACCAACTATCGGCTCCAGGGTCG
The DNA here is from genome assembly GCA_963698665.1 of Miltoncostaeaceae bacterium. Taxonomy (GTDB): domain Bacteria; phylum Actinomycetota; class Thermoleophilia; order Miltoncostaeales; family Miltoncostaeaceae; genus CALNYH01. The sequence continues at coordinate 612,497 of CAVORO010000001.1, forward strand.
TAGACGTGGACCGTGTCGATGATCGTGCCCCCGACCGTCCGCCCGCCGAGTGCATAGATGAGGCCATCGATCGCGACGAGGTTGACGTGATCGCGCTTCTCCGGGAGCGGCGCGATCGCCGACCAGGCGTCCGCACCGGGGTCGTAGACCACGGCCGAGTCGGACTGCGATTGCGACACCCATCCGCCGACGACGTAGACCTTGCCGTCAAGGACGGCCGTGCCGTGGCCGCCACGCGGCGCTGGCAGGTCGGCCCTCGCGTCCCACTCATCGGCGACCGGGTCGTAGACGCGTACGTCGGTGACGCCCGGATGCCCCTGCGCCGTGTCGGTGAGGCCCCCGATCATGTAGATCAGGCCGTCGAGCACGACGACCCCCGGATGATCGACGGCGGCACCCGGATACGGCGCCCGGCCCGTCCAGGTCCAGGTGTCCGGATCGAACACGTCGACGGCGTTCGTGCGATCCGGGCCGGAGACGGCACCGCCGAAGGCGTAGATGTCGCCACCGAAGACCGCCATACCCTGTTCACGACGCGGGGGCGCGGGCAGATCCGGAAGCTGGAACCACGTGCCGGGCTGGGCCGCGGTGGCGGGCGCGGTCGTGAAGTCCCATGTGATCGGCGCCGACGCCAGGGGGTTGCCGGCGGTGTCTTCGATCGCGCCGGTCAGGGTGACGGTGTAGGTGGTGTCCGGTGCCAGGTCGGCGTCGGGGTTGAGAACGGCCTGCGTGCCGCCGGCGGTCAGCCCGCGGGTGGCCGCGATCGCCGTGCCGCCGCCCTGGGGCACGAGCGTGACGCTCGATGCCGTGATCGTGGCCGGGTCGATCGCCTCGGAGAAGGTCGCGGTCACGTTGGCGCCGACGGCGACGTCGGTGGCGTCGGCGGCCGGGGCCCGGCGGTGAGGGCCGGGGGCGTGGTGTCGCCGCCGCCCGCGGTGTCGCGGGCGCTCTCGGGCGGTCCGTCGCCGCTCGGGGCCGCCCCTTGGGTCTGCAGGACGATCCGATCGAGCGACATACCGTCCTCGCGGCCCCACACGTGCACGGTGTGCACACCCGGGCTCGGGACGTTCAAGAAGGCCGCACTCGGTGCCGCCCGAGGTCCAGTTGAACCAGCCCCAGGTGCCGAAGCCACCGGCCGAGATGTTGTCGGCCGAGGACTGGACCTGGCCGTCGAGCCCCATGTGGATCGAGTTGCCCGCGGTGTCGGCGGGGTTGCCGCGCACGTGGACCATCCACGTGCCGGCCTGGTCGAAGTCGACGTCGAACACGAGCTCGGGTGCCTGGGTGGGTGCCTCTGCGGCCGAGTAGCCCTGGCCCGAGTCGGGGGCGAGGGTCACCGCGCCACCGACGGCGCCCGCCGGGCCACCGGGTGCCCACGACTGGCCCGAGCGGGCGATCGCCTGATCGGCCGACTCGGCCTCGATCACGACCTGGCCGTCCGACGCCAGATAGGCGCCCGAGCCGCCCGGGGGCGGATCGTCGGCGGCGGTCGTGAAGTCCCAGGTGATCGGCGCCGACGCCAGGGGGTTGCCGGCGGTGTCCTCGATCGCGCCGGTCAGGGTGACGGTGTAGGTGGTGTCCGGTGCCAGGTCGGCGTCGGGGTCGATCGTGAGCGTGGTGCCCGCGCCGGTGAGGGTGCGGGTGGCGGGCACCGGGGTGGTGCCCTGGGTGAGGGTGACGCTCGATGCGCTGATCGTGGCCGGGTCGATCGCCTCGGAGAAGGTGGCGGTCACGTCGGTGCCCACGGCCACGTCGGTGGCGTCGATCACCGGTGTGCGGCTCTGGAGCGTGGGGGGTGTGGTGTCGGGGCCCGCGGTGTCGAGCTCCAGGACCAGGGGGTCCGAGACCGCACCCGCGTCACCGTCCTCGACCAGGTGGGCGGTGACGTGGTTGCGACCGACCGCTGTCGCCGTGGCGGACGGCGTCGCCGTGAGCGTCACGGGCACCTGGACGGTCCCACCCGCGCCGATCGTGAAGGGCACTTCGGAGAACGACGTGGCCGTGTTGGCCTCGAACGGGTCCAGGTCGGTCCCGCCACCGGGCGCGCCGTCGACCTCGAGACGCCCCTCCACCACGAGCACGACGCCCTCGGCACCGGCCGGACCCGAGACGACCACCGTCTGCGCCGCCTGGCTCACGGTGGCCGGCGTCGGCGCCCCGCCCGCTCGGGCGAGGGTGGGCGCGACCGGGGTCCCCGCGCGCAGGACGACGCGTGAGTCGGTGTCGCTGCCGGGCTCCAGGGTGAGATCGCTTGCGCGCACGGTGCCGTCGGCGAAGGTGATCTCAAGGGTCGCTCCGTGGAGCTCCGCGCCGGAGACCTTCCCCGACACGAGCGAGCCCGGGCCGCCCTGAATCGACGTGGGGTCGACATCGGCCGAGAACTCGAGCGCGTCTCCGGGATCGAGGCCGCTCACGTCGAGGTCGAGCACCTCGAAGCCGAGACCGTTGGGCTCCGAGTACGACGCGGTCGCGCTCACGCCGGGGGACGTCCCAGGATCGACGGTGAAGGACTTGGCATCCGTGTCGCCGGCCGGGGTCCCGTCGTCCGGATCGAACACCAGGTCCGGGAACACGGCGGGCCCCGTGCCCAGGTCGAGGCGTGCGCCGGTGATCGCCGGATCGCCGGCCGACGTGTTCTCGATCCGCATCGTGCCCTCGGTGAAGGTCGACGCCGAGTCGATGTCGCGGCCCGGGTGGGTGATCGTCATGAGCGCCTGCGCGTCCGATGCGCGCTCGATCGTGAAGTCGCCGAACACGAACGCGACCTGGTCCTTGGACGACCCCTCGGCAGAGGTCACGAGCCCCGCCGCCGGTCCCGCCACACCCGCGTTCGCGAACCAGATCGAGCGGCACCTGCACGGTGCCGACGGTCTGCTCCGGTCCGTCGCCGATCCGGGCGCGCGCGACCACCTGGTCGTCCGCCGGGCGCCCCTGCAACGTCAGCCGAACCTGCGACGCCGGCAGCGCGAGCGGCAGCGTGGCCTCGGTGTCGAACGCGCCCCCGGTCTCGAGCCCGAGCTCGATCCGCGGCGTCCCACCGTCGGCGTCGACGGCGAGGCGGACGAAGTCGTCCTCGCCCGGCCCGAAGAAGACGCCCGCCATCTCGCCGCCCTCGGCGTTCCCGCCCGCGAACGGCTCCACGACGGACGTCGAGGCCTCGAACGGCTGGCGCGCATCGAAGCCCTGCTGCAAGGCGTTGGCCTGCGAGTTCGCCCCGCCCTCGGCGGTGCCGGGCGTGGCGATCACCTGCAGGAAGCCCCCCGCTCCCCCTGCACCGACGAGTGGGGCGCCGGCCGCGTCGGTCGCCGTCGGCCCGCCGCTCGTCGAGAGCTGGATCCCCGTCAGGCCGGTGCCGAACCACCCTCCCGCGTCCGGGGTCGTGAAGCCCTGGAAGAACGGCAGCGTGGTGTCGGCGCCGTTCGACGGGTCGCGCTGGAAGGGGTCGGCGGTGTCCGGGACCGCGTCGCCGTCCGCGTCGGGGTCGTTGCGGTCCGAGACACCGTCACCGTCGAAGTCGGGTGGCGTGTCGGCCGGGTTGCAGCGCGACGTGGCGTTGTCGATCTCGTCCTGATCGGTGAACCCGTCGCCGTCGGTGTCGGCGGTCGGCCCGATCGGGTCGCAGCCAAGCCCGCTCGTCGGGACGGGACGGATTCGCGTGATCCGTCCCGATGCGAACGAGGGCGCGACGTTGTGCTCGGCCACCAGGATGTCCCCGTTGTCCGCGGCGATCACGTCGATCGGCGAGTCGAGGCCGGTGGCGATGTCGGCCTTCTCCACCACCTGGGTTCCGTCCGCGGAGAGCTTCACACGTTGGAGGTTCTTGCCGACGGCGTAGTTGGTCACGAGCAACTGCCCCTCGAGGAGCGGCCCGACGGTCGCGGGCGTGTACTCGGTGATGCCGGTCGTCGACGACTTGCTCTGGAACGTCCCGATGGGATCCACGCCGCCGAACAGCTCGCACTCGCCGCGGGCCGGGTTCGGGTGGCCGTGGTACCCCCCGTCCTCCACCAGGAAGAGCACGTCGGCCGGGGTGCCGACCTCCTGGGAGGGGTCGGTGCAGGCGCCGGCCGGCGACGTCTGCGGGCCGGGCGTGCCGCCGAATCCGGTGTTGTGCTGGTTCTCGTTGAGGTAGAGGTTCCCGTTCGAGTGCCAGGCGATGTCGTAGCCGTTGCGAAAGCCGCTCGCGTAGAGCTCGAACTTGTTGGGCACGTTGGGGATGGACGTCGCGACGTCCGCGGCGGCCGAGCAGCCGTTGCCCACGCTCTCGCCGGGACCGCACGGATCGGTGAACGTGATCTCCGACGCCGCCGACACGTCCACGGTGTCGGTGCCGATCGCGCCCGGGTCGATCCTGACCACCGATGCCGAGAGCGCGACCTCCGGGAAGTAGCCGAAGGGCTTGGCCTGGTCGCCGGCGTTGGTGTTGCCGCCGAGCGAGAGGTACAGCCAGCCGTCGGGACCGAAGTCCATTCCGTTCGGCGCGTGGTTCTCGCCCGAGCGCGGGAGGCCGACGACGACGTCCTGCTGCGAGACCACGTCGGCCTGCCCGTCGAGCACCAGCTTGGTCACGCGGCCCGAGGCCGGGTAGATCTCGGACTGACCGGGCTCCGCCTCCTCGAAGATCTCGGGGTCCGAGTGGGACACGTAGAGGATCTGGTTGGTCGGCGTGGAGGCGGGGTCGAACACGATCCCCGTGACCTGCCGCCCCGTCTCGCCGGGCTGCGGGCTTCCGTCGAAGAGCTGGTTGGGCGTGTCGTAGATCTCGTCGATGACCTTGAACGCGGTCGCGTCGTTGTCGGCGTCCAGGTTCATGACGTGGATCCGCCCGTACTGCGCGGAGGCGTACAGGCGCCCGTCCGGGCCGATCTCGATCGAGGTCGGGAACTGCTTGCCGCCGGCCGGCCCGTTCAGGGTGGGGAACTGGTAGGCGATCTCGGGCGCCTCGAACGCGAGGATCGCGGCGGGCTCGACCAGGAAGGCGTCATAGCGGAACGTGACCGGCGTCGTCGACCCCGCGTTGGTCGTCATGACCCCGGCGAGGTCGCCGGCCGTGCCGATGCCGGCGAACGCGGTCGACCCGACGGTCGCCAGGGGGCCGCCGTCGAGCGAGTACTTGCCGGTCACGGTCCCCGCCGCGGGGTCCACCTCGAGGACGAGATCCACGCGTGCGGCGGTGCCCAACGCGGCAAGGCTCACGTTCGTCGCCGTCGTGGCGCCCGCGACCTCCTTGAACAGCTGGAGCCGCGGCCCACCGGTGCCCTGACCGGCCACGAGCTTGACGTAGTTCTGCTGATCCTGACCGACGAAGATGCCGCCGCCTTGGAACGCCTGGCTCAGGCCGAGCGGTCCGCGCAGCGTGGCCATCACCCGATATGCCCCCGACGTGCCGTCGACGGAGACGTGGAGCGCGTTGTCTTGCGTGTTCACGCCGCCCGCGACATCGCCCGCGGTCGACGTCACGCGGAGCTCACCCTGCGTGAGGGCCAGGTTCGCGGGAGCGTGCTGGTCGCCCGCGGTGTTGGGCAGCACGCCGGTGAAGCCGGTCCCCACGCCCGTCCCGTCGACGACGGTCCCCGCGACGGGATCGGCGAACCCGAGACCGACGTTCGGCTCCGCTGCGGAGGCGACGGCGGCGGCGAAGGCCATCACGAGCGACATCACCACGACGAACGTGCGGGCAGGAGGCAACGGCGGCTCCTCGGAGGGGTCGGCGGAGTCTCCCCCATCCGTCGGCCGGATACCCCCTCCTTAAGTCGAGGTCGAGCCGTCCTCGTCCGCCGACCGCCCGAGCGCCTGGCGCTCGATCCGCTCGAGCCGGTCGATCACCTCCTCGAGCAGGGGGTCGGCGTGCCGGTCGGAGCCCCCCATCGCCAGCACCGCGCTCGCGAGCGCGGCCGTGAACGCCGCGACCAGGCCCACGCCCACGACCATCACGAACACCCCGACCAGCCGGCCCGCCGTCGTCGTCGGCACGACGTCGCCGTAGCCCACCGTCGTCGCCGTCTGAAGGGCCCACCAGACGCCGTCCCAGCTCCCGACCTTCGACGCGGGCTCGACCGCGGCGAACATGAGCCCGCCGATCACGACGATCAGCGCCGCCCCGAGCGCGAGCGCGGGGAGCGCCGCCCGGCGCCCGAGCAGGGTGATCAGGCGACCCGTGCCCCCGAACAGCCGGGCGACGGCGCTCAGCCGAAGGAGTCGGAGCGCGTGGAGGGGGCCGAACGCGAGGACGGGGACGCTGAGCACGGCCACGCCGATCCACAGCCACTGATTCCGCAGCCAGCCGCGCGTGTCGGGCGCCTCCACGCGGCGAAGGACGAGCGCGGCCACGAGGAGCGCCCAGCTCGTCCAGTTCACGATCGCCGCGGGGCCGCCGACGCCGCCGTCCTGGAACGCGGAGATGATCAGGTACGGGATCACGAGCAGGCCGCTCGTGATCTCGAGCGCCACGGTCGCCGCGTCGAGTCGGGGAGAATGCGTCGCGTGCGTCGTCGGCATTGACGGGTGTGCGATCGGCACGCGCCGGTCCGGCCTCGACGACCGCCGCCCGCACCGCCACGTCCGGCGCGCGCGCGCCCGATAGTGTGCGCGCGCCCCGCGAGCGCCGGGGCGGCCGATGAAGGCGACCCGAGGACGAGAGTGGATCTCTTCGAGTATCAGGGCAAGCAGCTCTTCGCGCGACACGGGATCCCCGTGCCGAGCGGCGAGGTGGCCGAGACGCCCGAGGCGGCCCGCGCGGCCGCGGAGCGGATCGGCGGCAAGGTGGTGGTCAAGGCACAGGTGCAGGTCGGTGGACGTGGCAAGGCCGGCGGCATCCAGCTCGCCGAGACCCCCGACGAGGCCGAGGCGAAGGCCCGGGACATCCTCGGGATGGACATCAAGGGGCACACGGTCCATCGCGTGTGGATCGAGTCGGCCTCGGCGATCGCCAAGGAGTACTACGCGTCGATCACCTTCGACCGCGGCGAGAAGATGCCGTTGGTGATGCTCTCCGCCGTCGGCGGCGTGGACATCGAGGAGGTCGCCGCGAGCCAGCCGGACAAGCTCGCGCGCCTGCACGTGGACCCGCTGGCCGGCTTCCACGCCTACCACGCCCGCTGGCTCGCCTACACCGCGGGCATCGACGCGGGCGCGATCCGCGGCGTCGTCGGGATCCTCGAGAAGCTCTACAAGGCCTTCATCGACCTCGACGCCATGCTCATGGAGATCAACCCGCTGATCCTCACGGAGGACGGCGACGTCATCGCGCTGGACGCCAAGGTGACGATCGACGGCAACGCGCTCTACCGGCACCCCGACCTGCACGAGATGCAGGAGGCGGTCACCGAGGATCCTCAGGAGCGCATGGCCCAGGAGAAGGGCGTCACGTACGTCAAGCTCGACGGCGACGTCGGCATCCTCGGCAACGGCGCGGGCCTCGTGATGAGCACGCTCGACGTCGTCGCGCTCGCCGGCGGCCGGCCGGCCAACTTCCTGGACGCCGGCGGCGGATCGAAGGCCGACGAGGTCGTCGCGGCACTCGAGGTGCTGCTGTCGGACGCCAAGGTCAAGGCGCTCCTGGTGAACATCTTCGGCGGGATCACCCGCGGCGACGAGGTCGCCCGCGGGCTCGTGACCGCCCTCTCGCAGATCGGCGCGACGCTGCCGATCGTCGTGCGGCTGGACGGCACGAACCAGGAGGAGGGCAGGCGCATCATCGCCGAGGAGGCCCCGGACAACGTCGTCGTCGAGCAGACCATGCTGTCCGCCGCCCGGCGGGTCGTGCAGCTGGCGAAGGAGGCAGCGTGAGCATCCTGGTCGATCGCGACACCCGCCTCGTGGTGCAGGGCATCACGGGCCGCGAGGGCGCCTTCCACGCGACGCGCAACAAGGCCTACGGCACGCAGGTGGTCGCCGGAGTCACACCCGGCAAGGCCGGGCAGGACGTCGAGGGCATCCCCGTCTTCAACACGGTCCGGGACGCGGTCGAGCAGACCGGCGCCAACACGGCCATGGTCTTCGTCCCGCCCCGCTTCGCGACCGACGCGCTCTACGAGGCGATCGAGAGCGGCGTCGAGCTGGTCGTCTGCATCACGGAGGGCATCCCGGCCCACGACATGCTCCGCGTGTACACCCACCTGCGCCGGGGTGACCAGGTCCTGGTGGGTCCCAACTGCCCGGGCGTGATCTCGCCGGGGGTCGCCACCGTGGGGATCATGCCCACGCAGGTCTTCCAGCCGGGCAAGGTCGGGCTGGTCAGCCGTTCCGGCACGCTGACCTACCAGATCAGCAAGGAGCTGGCGGACTTCGGCATCGGGCAGAGCACGGTCGTGGGCATCGGCGGCGACCCGGTCGTCGGGAGCTCGTTCATCGACATCCTCGGACGCTTCGAGAAGGACCCCGAGACCGAGCTCGTCGTCATGGTGGGCGAGATCGGCGGCGCCGAGGAGGAGAAGGCGGCGGAGTTCATCGCCGAGCACATGTCGACCCCGGTCGTCGCGTACATCGCGGGCTTCCAGGCGCCGCCCGGAAAGCAGATGGGGCACGCGGGCGCGATCATCACCGGCTCGTCCGGAACGGCCCAGGCCAAGAAGGACGCGCTCGAGGCCAGGGGGGTCCGCGTGGGGACCAACCCGACCGAGGTCGCGGAGCTCGTGAGGGATCGGCTGGCCTGACGTCGAACACGACGGGGCGGGCGGGACCGGCCCGCCCCGTCGTTTCTCACACGATCCGAACCGTTGGGACTCAGATCCCGCACGGTCGTGCCGAGAATCGGGGCTAGCGTACGCCCATCCGCAGGGCGACCCGACCCCAGGAGCCGCGTGGCCGTCCCAGCCCGAGCGTCCTCTTTCATCCTCACCGCGCTCGCCGGCGTCGCCGTCGCCGGCGCGGGCCCCGCCGATGCGCGGACGCTGGTCTACGACGCCGCGACGCTCCAGGGCCTCTCGAGCGGCCCCGTGGGGCTCGGGCCCGGCGACGCGACGGTCCGACCGGCGACGATCACCGACGAGCGCCTCGACGGCCTGAGCGCCGAGGGCATGGCCGCGACGCTCAGGCGGGCGATCGACGGCGCGACGCGGCCGGGGTTCACGCCCCACGTGATCGCGATCGACGAGATGGGAAACCGATTCCGCGACCCGAGACCGCGGACGCGGTACAAGACCGTGCGGGTGCGGGGCAGCGCCTACCGCATCGCCTCGCACAACCGGATCGTGGTCACGCGCTCCGGCTGGCGGCTGGTCCGTGAGCCGCCGGAGCCACGGGTGCCGGGGCCCGGGCACCCGGGGAGCCGCTTCTCCGCGGCGATGGCCATCCTGGCCGAGACACCCTCCCCGTGGGGGGGCAGCTACGCGGAGCGCGTCCACCTGCTGATCGCACCGGCGATGGTGACGTCGATCGGCGCCGGTCGCGGCCCGCACTTCACGCTCGACCGGCGCGGATCGCGCGCGATCCGCGCCGCCTGGCGAGGGGTGGTCCCCGGTGTCGCCCGGGCCGGCGGTGTCTGGCTGCAGATGTACCACGGGGGGAGGCGGAGCGTGTCGGCCCTCCAGTGGCGGCGCGCGCCGGGGCGCATGGCCGGGTATCTCGCCCGCCACGGCGGTGATCCGACTCGCGTGCACGTGCTGTTCACCTCCGTGCCGGGCGCTCCGGCGGGCGTGGCCGGCTGCGGCGGCGCGATGGCCTGCCAGTGGGCCGCCGCACGGTCGTCGGCGGGCACACGGGCCGTGCTCGGCAACGGCGTCGGGGCCTACCGCCTCGAGCAGGACGCGGACGTCTGGCTCGCCGAGTGGCGGAGCACCACCCGCGGCTGAGGCGCATCGGGGCCGAGGTCGGTCCAGGTGACGAGAACGTGAAACCTCCCCCGGCGATGAACCGGTCGCGGCGGTCGGTACGCAATGACATCGACAGCACGTACAGACCCAGGGGGACGATCGATGCGCAAGGTCACCAAGAGGATGCTCGCGGGAGCCGCCGTGCTCGGGCTCGCCGCGGTTCCGGCAGCCGCGAGCGCGACCGACGACAAGCCGAACATCGTGGACGTGGTGATCAGCACGTCCGGGCCCGAGGGCTTCGACGACAACGCGTTCGACTACGACCTGCTTCGCGAGGCGCTCGTCGCGACCGACCTCGTCGGCGCCGTCCAGGCGGCCGAGGACGTCACGGTCTTCGCACCGCGCGACCAGGCCTTCAAGCGTCTCGCCAGGGACCTGGGCTACACGGGCCACGACGAGGCCGGCGTCTTCGCATTCCTCGCCGGCGCCACGGGATACGTCTCGCCCACCGAGCCGGGGCTGCTCGACGACATCCTCCTCTACCACGTCGCGCCGGGCGCCAAGACCGCCCAGCAGCTCAAGGGCAAGCGCGTCGAGACGCTGCTCGGTCAGAGCGTGAAGGTCCGGGGCACCGCCATCATCGACGCCGACCGGGACGACCGCAACGCCAGGATCACGCCGCCCAAGAACATCATGGCGAGCAACGGCATCGTGCACACGGTCAACGAGGTGCTCCGCCCCGCCGACCTCGACGCCCCCCCGGCACCCGCGCCGTTCGAGAACGTCGTCGACGTGGTGCTCGAGACCTCGGGGACCGAGGGCTTCGACGACAACATGAAGGACTACGACCTGCTGCGGGAGGCCCTGACGGCCGCCGGTCTCGTGGGCGCGGTCCAGGCCGCCGAGGACATCACGGTGTTCGCGCCGCGCGACGGCGCGTTCGTCAAGCTGGCGCGCGACCTCGGGTTCGCAGGCCACGACGAGGCCGGTGCGTTCGCCTTCATCGCGGGCGCCACGGGCTACGTCTCCCCCGCCGACCCCGGCCTGCTCGACGACGTGCTGCTCTACCACGTCGTCCCGGGCGCCAAGACCGCCCAGCAACTCAAGGGCAAGCGCGTCGAGACGCTGCTCGGTCAGAGCGTGAAGGTCGTGGGCAACGCGATCATCGACGCCGACCGGGACGACCGCAACGCCAGGATCACGCCGCCCAAGAACATCATGGCCGGCAACGGCATCGTGCACACGGTCAACGAGGTGCTCCGCCCGATCAACCTCTGATCGGGACGGACGGCGCCCAGCACCCCCGGCCGGGGGTGCTGGGCGCAGCGCCGAGGCTCAGCGCCCGCAGAGCTGGGTCAGCGCCTGGTCGAGCCGCCGCGCCGTCGCCTGACGCGAGTAGCGCTCCTCGACGTGACGCCGTCCCGAGGCGCCCATGCGGTGCCGAAGGCCCGGGTCGTCTGCGAGCCGGACGACCGCGTCGGCGATCCCCCGTGGGTCCCCGGGGCGGACGACGATCCCGGCGTCGGCCTCACGCACGACCCGCGCCCCCTCGCCCTCCAGCGCGGCGACGACGGGTTTGGCCATCGCCATGTACTCGAACACCTTGACGGAGATGATCTTCCGCAGGTACGGGTCGGGCAGGAGGTTCGTGACGCACGCATCGGCGCGCGCCAGGACCATCGGGACGTCCGACAGCGGGATCTCGCCCCCGAAGCGGACGTTGTCGAGCCCGCGCTCGGCGACCATCTGCTCGAGGGCGGCGCGGCGCGGCCCGTCCCCGCGCAGGAAGAAGAGGATGTCCGGTCGGCCGCGGAGCAGATCGGCCGCCTCGACGACGGCCTCGAGACCGTGCTTGATGCCGAGCAGCCCGGAGTACATGACGACGAAACGGTCGCCGAAGCCGTACCCGGCCGCGACCGGATTGTCCGCGGCGCGCGGGTGGAACAGCGAGAGGTCGGCCCCGTTGGGCAGATAGACGAGCTTCCCTCGGCGCGCACCACGCTCCTCGACGGTGCGCATGAACTCGCGCGTGGTGCACGTGATCATGTCCGCCCGCCGGTAGGCGCTCCGCTCGAGCATCCGCATCGCCCGGACCGCGGGCGACCCCTCCTCGCCGGCGCCCACCGCGACGATCTCGTCCGGCCACAGGTCGCGCAGGTCGAGGACCAGCTTGGCCCGCCGCGCGGTCGCGACGGCCATCGCCGAGATCACCGGGAACAGCGGCGGCGAGGTCACGAACACGACGTCCAGGGGGCCGGCGCGCATGGCGCCGGCGAACGACGCGGGGACGAAGGTGAGGTAGCTCGCGAGCTGGCCACCGCGTGAGACGTTTCGGGGCGTCATGTAGTTGATCGTCCGGATGACGGTCGCGCCACCCCGCCGCTCGCGCATGGTCCGTCGGCCGCGGTACTCGGGGAACACCTCGCCACGGGGGTAGTTCGGCATGCCGGTGGCCACGAAGACCTCGTGGCCGGCCTCGGACAGGCCCCGCGCGAACGGCTCGAGGCGGTTCGCGAGCGCCCCCATCTCCGGGGCGAAGACCTGCGTGATCATGAGGATGCGCAGGCGTCGCCCGCCCGCCGGGCCACCGTCCGTCACGCCCACCGGCTCAGCGCTCGGATCGTGCGGGCTGCGGATCCGGGGCCGCGCTCGCGCGGGCGCGCGGCGGGCGCGCGGCGGTCCCCGCAGGCGGCCGCGAGCCGTCTCGACCGGAGCGCCCGGCGGTCGTGAGGACCACGCCGAGGAGGATCACGCCCGCGTCGCCGAGCTCCGCGATCGACTCGCTCAGCTCCTTGGGCGGGTGCGCGCCCGCGCGGATCACGAGCACCGCGGACCGCGCGAGCCCCGCCACGACGAGGGCGTCCGCGCTCTCGTCGAGGGCCGGCGCGTCGACGAGGACTCCCGCCCCCGCCTGCTCGTGGCGCGAGAGCGCGCCCGGAAGACGACCGTTGACGACCTCGAGCGAGTTGCCGCGCACACGCCCCGCGGTCGTCGCCCAGAGCGGGCCCGCGGGTGATCCGGGGACACGCCGCGGCTCGGCGCCGTCGGCGAGCCCGTCCTGGTTCTCCATGCGAAGCGCCCAGTGCAGGCCGGGGTATCGCAGGTCGGCGTCGATCAGGCCGACCTGGTGCCCCATGGCGGCCAGCGCCCAGCCCAGGTTGGCGGCCACGCGCGTGCTCCCCTCGCCGCGCTCGAGGCTCAGCACGGCGATCGCCGGTGCCCCGACCCGGCTGCGCGCGGCGTCGAGACCCACGGCGACGCGCTCGTAGGCGTCGGCGGTCGCGCCCGCGGCGCCCATGACCTCCGAGGCCGGCCGCGAGGCGGGCTCCAGCGGCACGACACCGAGCACGGGCACACCCATGCGCCGGACGTCCTCACCGCGACTGACCCGGGGAAGCAGCGCCTGCGCGCTCAGCATCGCCAGCACCCCGAGCACCGCGCCGAGCGCGATGCCGCCGAGCACGAGCACCCGTCGCGCGGCGGAGTTCGACGTCGCCTCGGTCGCCGCCTCGAGCAGCGTGAACACCACGAGCCGCCCGCCCTCGTCGCCCTGGACGATCTGGTTCGCGAAGCCGTTGGCGGCGGGGACCACGACGTCCTTGCGTTCGGACTCCGCCGTGATCGAGAGGACGAGCGTCTCGTCGTCGGTGGCGATCGCCACGTCCCAGTCGGCGTCCCGGACCGGCGGCGGCAGGGCCTCGCGCGTCGCCAGGAAGTTCTGCGGGGAGTTGACCTGCTCCGCGAGCGAGGGGAGGACGAAGCGGATGCCCTGGATGTTCGACCCGAGCTCCTCGCTCGGGCGGACGAGGACCTGTGAGGTCGCGCTGTAGCGCTCGGCCTGCCCGACCGCCAGCAGGACCCCCAGCGCCGTGCACCCGAGGAAGACGACCAGCCCGAGCCACCAGAAGCGCCGCACCGCCTGCCGGACGGAGACGACGCTCACGGCCGGGCCACGCGGTCACACCCTGGCGCTCGGTGGCGGAGGGTCACCAGCAGAGCCCGTCGTATCGGCCACCGCCGTCCGGTCCGCCGTTGGTGGGAATCCTGACCAGGTCGACGACGTCGAGGTCCGGGCGCATCCGGACCGCCTCGAGCACCTCGGCGTCGCGGGTCCCGATCAGCGCGATCTCCGCGTGGTCGAGGACCTCGTCCACCGACCCGGAGATCAGGCGCGACAGGTGCGGGATGTGCGCGTCGATGTATGCGCGGTTCGCGCCGAGCAGCTGCGACAGCGCGACGTTCGCGTCATGGATGCGAAGGTCGTAGCCGCGACCGATCAGCCGCTCGGACAGCTCGACCATGGGGCTCTCGCGAAGGTCGTCGGTGCCGCTCTTGAAGCTCAGGCCGAGGACGCCCACGCGGCGCCTGCCGGAGCGCGCGACCATGTCGTAGGCGCGGGTCAGGTGCGCCCGGTTGGACGGCAGCACGCTCTCGAGGATCGGGATGTCGAGATCCTCGTGTCGACCCCAGTGCACGATGGCGCGGACGTCCTTGGGCAGACAGGAACCGCCGAACGCCATCCCCGGCGTGAGGTACGCGGGCGAGATGTTGAGCTTGCGGTCGGCCTTGAAGACGTCCATGACCTCGTGCGAGTCGACGCCCGCCGCCTTGCAGATCGCGCCGATCTCGTTCGCGAAGCCGACCTTGAGCGCGTGGAAGCTGTTGTCCACGTACTTGGTCATCTCGGCGACCGTGACCGGGACGCGGAACACCGGGCCGGGGAGCCCCTCGTAGAGCTCCGCCACGATGTCGCCCGACGGCCTGATCGATCTCGCCGATCACGGTCTTCGGCGGGTCGTAGAAGTCCTTGACGCTGGTCCCCTCGCGCAGGAACTCCGGGTTGACGCAAAGGCCGAAGGCGTCTCCCGCGGTCATCCCCGACGCACGCTCGAGCGCCGGCACGATCCTGCCCTCGCAGGTGCCGGGGAGCATCGTCGACCTGATGACCACGGTGTACCGCCGGTCGTCCGGCAGCGCGGCACCGATGTCCTCCGCCACCCGCTCGAGGAACTCGGTCGAGAGACCGCCGGCCGGCGACGACGGCGTCCCGACGCAGACCATGGCGAGGTCGGTCGCGGCGACCGCCTCCGCGGCCGAGGTCGTCGCCGTCAGCCGTCCGGACTGGACGGCGTCGGCGACGAGCTCGCCGATGTCGTCCTCGATCATCGTGGGTTTGCCCTCGGAGACGAGGCGGACCTTGTCGCTGTTGACATCGACGCCGACCACGGTGTTCCCACGACCCGCGAAGCAGGCCGCCGACACCATGCCGACGTATCCGAGACCGAAGATGGCGATTCGCATGGCCGCCATGCTAGCGACGCACCGGCGTCTCGCGACTCCCCCGTCCGGGCTGGTCGGAACCGGTCGAACGACGGGCATCGGACCGGCGGAGCCCGAATCGCCCGAGGAGGGCCGGCCCCAGGTCGTCGCGCTCGCGCCGGGGAAGGAGGAACCAGAAGGCCACCAGGTAGACGCCGATGCTCGCGGCGAGGCCCGCGAGGACGACGACGAGGCCGCGACCGCTCACGGCGTAGGCGATGCCGAGCCAGGGCAGGACCGCGACCGCCAGCGGGACCAGCGGCGGCAGGGCGCTTGCGCGCAGGTATTCCGGGATGCCGATGTCGTACCGGCGGAGCGCCGCGGGGATGATGCCGATCACGCTCGCGAGCATGACCGCGGCCAGGACCCCGAGCACCGCTCCGCGAGCGCCGCCGGTCTGCACGAGCACGATCGAGAGGGCGATGCTCGCGACGCTCTCGAGCGCGATCCAGATGCCCGCGGTGCGGACCCCGGCCGCGCTCCCCTCCAGCACGTTCGAGAGCGGCGCGCGCACCATCAGGAACACGGAGACCACGAGGAAGATGCGGGCGACGTCGACGGCGAGCGGGAGCGGCTCGCCGAGCCACACCCTGATGACGTCGGGTGCGAGGACGATCAGCGGGCCGGCCAGCGCGATCGAGATCGCGGTCGTGTAGCGCGAGGCGCGCTCGATCAGGCGGCGCGCGGCGCGGCGGTCGCCGGTGGCGTCGAACTCCGACGCGAGCGGCAGGAGCACGAACGCGACCGGAAGCGTCATGCGCTGGAGCAGGCGACCGACCTGGGTGCCGATGTTGTACGAGGCCGCCGTCGCCGGACCGAGGAACGACGCGACCACGACGATCCCGAAGTTCCCGACCACGTTCCGGCCCAGGTCGACCATGAACGACCAGACGCTGTATCCGCCGATCTCCCGGAGGGTGGCGCGCGAGAAGAGCCGCGGCGAGATCCGGAAGTCCGGGACCATGCGGCGGATGATGCGCAGGCGCACCCACGGCCGGATGTACTGGGGGGCGTTGAACGCGATCACGACCGCCAGGAGCCCGAGCCCCGCGAACGCCGCCGCCGCCTGGCCGACCGCCTGAAGGACGGCGACGACGATGTGGAGGCGGCTCTCGGTGTCGTGACGCTTGAGCCCGCCGAGCACGCCGCCGAGCGTTCCGGCCGGGAAGTTGTAGAAGCTCGTCGCCCCGAACACGAGGGCGGCCAGCATGGCCTCGTCCTGCAGGTCGTCCGGGACGCCCAGGATGCCCACCCCGAGCACCGCGACCCCGACCGAGGCCACGAACACCAGGAAGCCGAGCACCAGGTAGAGCGTGAAGGCCGTGCTCGTGAACCGCGAGATCGACGCGGTGTCGCCCTTTGTCCAGAAGGCGGAGACGTACTTGACGACCGACTTCGAGAGCCCGAGGTCGAACACCGACGTGAACACGAACACCGCCTGGAGCGTCGCGAACACGCCGTACTGGACGAGTCCCAGCTCGTTGACCAGGACGGGGAGGAGCAGGACGTTGAGCAGGGGCGCCATGCCCGTCTGCACGAAGACGTAGGCGCCGTTGCGAATCGTGCTGCGCGCGCGTGACCCGGTGGGCGCAACCGCGGGCTCGTCGTGGAGCGGCTGCTCCGCGTCGGGATCGACGGCCGCCGGACCGCCGACGACCGGGTGGCGCGCGATGAGCGTCTCCTCCGCGAGGGGCGTCGCGCCCGCGACCCCGCCGCGGCGCTCGCGGGTCACGACGACGCCGAGCACCGGGACGTCGGCCCGCCGCAACTCGGCGAGCGCGGCCTCGATCGAGAACCGGCTGTGGCCGCCGCGGCGGACGACGAGCACGGCGGCGCCCGCGAGCCGGGCGGCGACGAGCGCCTCGGCCGTGTCGACCAGCGGCGGGGCGCTGAGGATCGATGCGGCCCCGTCAGCCCGATCCGCCTCCAGCGCCGCCTCGACGCGCGCGCGCGCACCCGACGCGGACCCGTCGCCGACATTGAGCGGCGGCACACGGAGCGACGGCGGAGCGCCTCGGATCGACCGGTCCCGCGGCGAGCGCGGCACGCCGAGATGGCGATGGAGCCCGGGGCGGCGCGGGTCGGCCTCGACGGCGCCGACCGGGCGCCCCAGCACCGCCCCCGCCCAGGCGAGGCCGGCCGCGACACCCGCGGCGCCGTCGTCGAGGTCGATGGCGACGACGGCCGCCGCGGGACGCCCGGCGGCCACCCGCGCCGCGTCGATCGAGAGCGCCAGCCGCTCGTACGTGCGCGACAGGGGCCCGTCGTCGGCCATCACCCGGTGGGTCGGGTACTCCGACGGCGCGTGGTCGACGTCGCCCAGCACGGGGATCCCGAGACCGCGAAGGTCCTTGGAGCTCGTCACGAGCGGGCGTCGTGCCTGCGCGGTGACCATGGCGAGGAGGCCGAGCAGCACGCCGGCGACGAGGCCGACGAGGATCGGCCGGTTCCGGTCCGCGACGGGCGTCGGGTCGTCGGCCAGGCGGAGCACGCGGTAGTCGGCGAGGGCGTCGTCGGCGCGGCTCGCGACCACCTCGCTCGCGTACGCGTTGGCGATCGGCACGACCGCGTCCTCGTCGGGCGAGGTGACCGTCACCGAGATCAGGAGCGCCTCGGAATCGGTCGTGATGTCGGCGCGCCATTCGACGCCCCGCAGCGTGGCCGGGAGCCCCGCCTGGGTCGCGATGAAGGTCGCGGGGGCGTCGATCTGCTCGACGAGCGTCGGGACGACCAGCTGGACCGCCTGCAGGTTGCGGCCGAGCTTGCGGTCCGGGGTCACCACGATCTGTGCCGTGGCCTGCCGGTCGCCGCTCTCGGTGGCGGCGACGACCAGGCCGCCGAGGAGCGCCCCGGCGAGCACGACCACGCCGACCCACCAGTAGTGGATGATCGCCCGGCGAAGGAGCGAGGCGCTCACGCGCCCCTCACGGCAGGACGAGCGCCACGGATGTCACCGCACGCCGAGCCGGGTGTCGTAGAGGCCGAGGAGGCGCTCGCCGATCCGCGCCCAGTCGTAGCGGTCGACCACCGCCCGCCGGCCGGCGCGACCCAGTCGCTCGGCCTGCGTCCCGTCGTCCAGCAGCGCGGTCACGGCGTCGGCGAACGCCTGCGGGCCGGAGGCCAGGACGAGCCCCTCCCCTTCCAGATCGTGCAGCCCGTCGGCCCCCTCGGGCGTGGACACGACGGGGCGCTCGGCCAGCAACCCCTCGAGGATCTTGTGGCGCGTTCCGCCGGTCGAGAGGATCGGGCAGAGCACCACCGTCGAGGCGGCGACGTAGGGCCACGTGTCGGGCACCTCCCCCGTCACGCGGACGCGTGGCCCGGCCAGCTCCTCCACGCGGCGGTCGGGGCGCCGGCCGACCAGGTCCACCGTGACGTCGTCCGGCAGGAGGGGCAACACCTCGTTGACGAGCCACTCCGCGCCCTCGATGTTGGGGATCCACGAGAAGAGGCCGACGAAGACCACGCGGCGCGGGTCAGGTGTCACGTCGAGCGGCGCCTTGGACGGGAAGACCCCGTTCGGGACGACCTCGGGCGCACCGGGCGTCCGCGCCGCCTCCGTGGCGCTGTTGACGATCACGAGCTCGTAGTCCCGCGCCACCTCCTCCTCGAGGGCCCGCAGCTTGCGCGCGTCGCGGGCGGCGATCATCGAGATCGGCCAGCGCGTCGTCTCGGCGACGCCTTGCGCGAACACGGACTCCACGTTGTGCATGTCGACGAGCCGCGGGAGCGGGACGTCGCGCACGAACGGGGCGAGCTGGATGTAGTCGACGTGGATGGCCGCCGGCCGGAACTCGGCCACCTCGCGCGCGATCGCCGCTCTGAGACCGGGTCGGTCGTAGCGCGAGACCTGGTACGCCTGACGTGTCAGAAGACCGTGCACGAGCGCCTCGACCTTGCGTCGCGGACTCGGCGAGCCGTTCTCCCGGTAGCCGATGATCCGCACGTCGAATCGCGTCCGGAGCGCGTCGATCAGTGCGTGCGTGCGGATGACGCCGCCCGAGGGCGGGCCGTCCGGCACCCACTTGGTCACCACGAGCACCCGCGTCCGACCATCAGCCATCGACAACCTCCATGAGGAACGCGCCCACGCCGGCGGCGTGGGCGTCCGGGTCGAACCGTCGCGCGTGCTCGCGGCCCCTGGCGCCCATCGACGCGCGGCGCGCGTCGTCATCGAGCAGGTGGTCGATCGCGGCTACGAGCGCGTCGATGTCGCCAGGAGGGTAGAGCACGCCGTCATCACCGTCGGAGACGATCTCGACCAGCCCGCCGGCGCGCGCCGCGACCACGGGCGTGCCGACCGCGAGGGCCTCGGCGGCGACCCTCCCCCACGGCTCGTTGTGCGACGGGACGACGCACACGTCGAAGGCCGCGAGCGCCGCCGCGGGATCCTCGGTGCGGCCGACGAACGACACGCGCCCCGGTGCCTGGGCCTCCGCCTCGGCCCGGAGACGCTCGAGATACCCGTCGCCGGAGCGAAGCGGCGCGCCGACGACGACGATCCTGCCCCGGCCGACGCGACCGGCGGCGGCGATCAGGTCCTCGAGTCCCTTGCGGGCGTCGATCCGCCCGAGGAAGCCCACGATCGGGCCGTCGCCCGCCCACCGCGGCGCGGGCCCCGGGGCCGGGGAGGCGACCGGGTTGGGCACGACCCGCGGTGTGGGACGGCGGATCGTCGCGGCCACCGCGGCGCTGATGGCGATGACCCCCGACGACGCCCGGGCCATGAGATCGAGGGCGCGGCGGCCCGGGCCCGGAGCCACGATGTCGCGGAGATGCCAGACCGGCGGGCGGCGGGCGAGACGGGCGCCCAGGGTGACGTAGGGATGGGCGTGGTACGAGTTCGAGACGACGACGTCCGCGTCGACCGCCCGAGCGATGCGGGCCACGGTGCGGG
Source organism: Miltoncostaeaceae bacterium (assembly GCA_963698665.1). Taxonomy (GTDB): domain Bacteria; phylum Actinomycetota; class Thermoleophilia; order Miltoncostaeales; family Miltoncostaeaceae; genus CALNYH01. Next base: position 632,465 of record CAVORO010000001.1, read on the forward strand.
CGTTGGCGAGGCTCGCGCGCGCCGCGGACCACACGCGCCCCAGCGGGTAGCGCTTCCGGCCGCCCGAGCGATCGCTGATGTCGCCGAGCGGACGCCACGCGATCTCCACGACGTCGACGCCCACGCCGCGGGCCGCGTCGGCCAGCCTGCCCGGCGGACAGGCCACGATCGGACGCCAGCCGTGACGCGGCAGGCTCGCGACGAGCAGCAGGAGGCTGCGCTCGGCGCCCCACAGCGTGCCCGCGGTGGAGACGTAGAGGACCCGGCGAAGGCCGGCCGGTTGCCGCATCACCGGCCGTGGACGGTCGAGTACTCCGAGACGACCGAGCCCGTGAGGCCGCCGATGAGGCCGGCGCCGAACCAGATGCGCTTGAGCCCCGCGACCGCGACCTCGCGGCCGCGCACGAGCCCGAAGGGGACCGTCACGACGCCCCGAGCGATCTGCCCCAGGCCGCCGACGACGCGCCGGACGCGGCGCGCCGGGGAGTCCTGCAGCATGCGAAGGCAGAGGCTGAGCGTGTTGCCCCGCCGGAACTCGCGCTTGAGCATCCAGCGCACGGAGACCCGGGTGACCGGCACCCATTCTCGCACGACCGCCTCGTCCGCCCACACGATGGTGGCGCCGTCGAGGTACGCCCGCTTGAAGAAGTACGTGTCGTCCCCGCCGCTCATGCCGAACGCGACCTCGAAGGGCTGCTCCTCCCAGCGCGCGATCAGGTCCCGGCGGATCAGCACGTTGCTGGTCCTCGCGTAGTGGAGCAGTTCCCCGGTCGCGTGGCGGCGTCGGTCGAAGAACCTTCCCCGGAGCACCCAGTCCGGCGGCCGCTCGTCGAACACCGGGAGCACCGGGCCCGTGACCACGTCGGCGCCGGTCTCCGCGGCGGTGTGAAGGAGTTGTGCCAGCCAGTCGGGCTCCGGCGCCTCGTCGTCGTCGAGGAACGCGATCAGATCGACGTCCCCGCTCTCCGCGACGGCGCGGTTGCGACCGAAGGGGATCCCGCGCCGCGCCTCGACGGCATAGCGGAGCTCGAACGGGACCTCCGCCCGCATCTCGTCGACGATCGCCTCGCCCGAGCCCTCGGGGTCGTTGTCGACGATCACGACCCGGACCGATTCGGGTGTGACACCGGTGTCGAAACGAAGCGCCGCGATCCCCTCGAGCACACGTCGGAGCCCGACGGGTCGTCTGAACGTGAGGCAGCAGACGGCTACGATCCCGGCGCGGTCCGAGTCGGCGCTCCCGGCGCCGTCGGGTTCCGTCGCTGTCGATCCGTGGTCCGTGGGTCCGGTCATCGGATGGGTCCTTCCGGGTCGGGGGCGACGGTCGCCGCGTGACGACGGCGGGTCCTGGTGTTCGGGGGGGACAAGGATCGGCGCGCGCCAATGCAGAAGGTATCGACCGGCCGCGGGGGGACATGCCACCCGAACGTCGAGTCGATACATCAGTGGCGGACCTAGCCGTTCGTCACCGGCGCGCCCGTTCGTTCGCGGGGCGCGGGCAGCCGAGGTGTCGTCTTGACTACACGCGAGCCTCGGTCGAACCACCGCGACGGAGAGATCTGGAGGGATCGGATGTCCACTGCCAGCACCTCGCCAACCGACAAGCGCATGACCGCCGCGGCGGTCCCCACCGATCACGCCCGGCGGACCGATTTCCGGTTCGCGCTCCTGATCGGCCTGGACGCGCTGGTCGTGGTGCTGGCGCTCGCGCTCACGGCGCCGCTCGCCGGGCTCCCGGCTGACGGAAGCGCCCTGGGCGGCCCGGCGGCGAGCCCGTTCGGGATCGAGGCCCTCCTGATCGCCGGCCTGAGCATCGCCGGTCTCACCCTCGCCGGCTCCTACCGGAGCGCGGTGCTGCCGGGTGGTCGTCACGGGCTCGCGCGACTCGCCGCGGTCAGCCTGTGTGTCGCGTGGATCGTCTGGATCATCGATGCCGCGATCGGCCGCGAGCCCGCGCTCGTCCAGATCGCGGCGGCGTCGCTGCTCATGCCGCTCGGCTGGTCGGCCGGCCGCGCCCTCATGTCCTCGGTGCTCGCGACCCCCGAGCGAGTCCTCCTGCTCGGCTCGGGCGTCGTCGCCCAGCGGGTGGTCGACGTCGCCCGCCGCGAGCCGCGCTACGGGCTCGAGGTGATCGGGTGCCTGGACGACGAGCCCGGTGCCGACGACGACCGGAGTGGCGTTCCGCTGCTCGGCAACCTCCGCGAACTGCCCCTGGTGCTCGAGACGATGCGCGTCGACCGTGTCGTCGTGGCGTTCTCGCGGCTGGCGGACCACGACCTCTCGGACATCCTGCGCAGCTGCGACGAGCACCGCGTCGAGCTGGACGTGGTCCCCCGCCTGTTCGACGTCGTCGGCCCGCAGCCGGCGGCGCGGTCGATCGGCGGGGTGCCGGTGCTCGGCGTGCGGGGCGCCTCCGACAAGCCCGTCCAGCGGTTCGCCAAGCGCGCCCTGGACATGATCGCCGCGGGCGGCCTGCTCCTGCTCGCGAGTCCCGCCCTGGTCGCCATCGCGATCGCGGTGAAGCTCGACGGCGGTCCCGTCCTGTTCCGGCAGATCCGCGTGGGGCAGCACGGACGGCTGTTCCGGGTCGCCAAGTTCCGGACCATGGTGACCGACGCCGAGAAGCTCGACCGTGAGCTCACCGAGCGGGTCAAGAACGGCGATCTCTCGATCGACGCGGCCGTCGAGTCCCTCAAGAACGGCGCCCGGCGCGACCCCCGGGTCACGCGCGTCGGCCACTTCCTGCGTCGCACGAGCCTCGACGAGCTGCCCCAGCTGCTGAACGTGCTGGCCGGCCAGATGAGCCTCGTCGGCCCGCGGCCGCTCCGGCCCTTCGAGGTGGAGTCGCTCAAGGGCTGGCAGCAGACCCGCCAGGCGGTGCGGCCGGGCATCACCGGGCTCTGGCAGGTCCTCGGCCGGAGCGACATCGGGTGGGGTGAGCGGATGCAGCTCGACTACGACTACGCGCGCCACTGGTCGCTCGCGCTCGATTTCGAGATCCTCGTCAAGACGGTCCGCGTCGTGCTGCTCCGAAAGGGCGCCACGTGAGCATCCGCCCGGCGCCGGTGCTCCTCGCCGTGGCCGCCGCGGCGGCGGGGTTCGCGGCGCCGACGGCGTTCGCGGTCGACGACGACGCGCTCCGCGAGTGCGTGGCACGCAACGCGATCCGCTACTCGGAGCCCGGCTCGTCGGCGGTCGCCCAGTACGTCGAGGTCGAGTCGGCCTGTCGCTCGGCGCTCGAGGAGGGCGAGTCCAGCGGCTTCACCATCACGGGCGGTCCCGATGCACCCGGGCCCGGCGGCGGATCGGGGGCGTCGGGACCGGACGTGGCGCCCGGTGGCGGTGGCGCGAATGCGCCGGCCGGAAGTCGCTCCGCACGGGCCGACGGGGCTCCGCAGGGGCCGGCGGTGGCTCCGCGGGGGCCGGCGGTGGCGGGACGACGACCGACGAGCCGGACGGAGGCGCTGGGCCCGCGCAGCCGACCGACCGCGAGACGATCGTGGTGGCACCGGCCGACGCCGGCACCGCCGAGGAGGCCGCGGCCGCGGTGGCGACGCCCCTGCCGGTCGAGGCGGCCGGCGCGACGCCGTTCTCCGGCACGCCCGCCTGGCTGGCGCTCCTCGTGGGATCCGCGTTCGTCGCGAGCGCCGCGGGCGCAGGCTGGGAGGCCCGCCGACGCCGCCAGGGGTGAGCGACGCGCCCGGCCGGGCGCCTCGATTCGCGTGTCGCGCCGTCGCGCTTCCCGACGCGGTCGGGGTCGCGGCCCTCGCGCTTCCGCTCGTGGTCGGAGTGGTGCTGGCCTTCCATGAGGGCGGGTACTTCATCGCCCAGTGGGGGGTCGCCGGAATGGTCCTCCTGGGGGGGCTGGCGGCGGCGGTCATGCTCGCGCCGGGGATCGGCGGCAGGTGGGGCCTGGCCGCGCTCGGCGGCTGGTCGGGGTTGGCGGTCTGGCAGGGGGCGTCGATGGCCTGGGCCGACGAGCCGGCCGGCGCGCGGGCCGCCATGGGTCTCACCCTGCTCTATGCCGGCGCGCTCGGGTTGGGGCTGGTCGGGCTTCGACGACGGGAGTGGCTTCCGCGGGTCGGGGAGGCGGCGCTCGGCGCCGCGACGATCGTGTGCGGAGCGGCGGTCACGGCCCGGCTCGCACCCGGCAGCATCGGCGATGACGCGGAGGCGCGTCTGTCGTGGCCGATCGGCTACTGGAACGGTCTCGGGGCGCTCGCGGCGGTGGGGCTCGTGCTCGCCATCGGCATCGCATCCGGGCCGGCACGACACCTGGCGATCCGCACGGTCGCCGCCGGCCTCGTGCCGCTCTTCTGCATGACCATGCTCTTCGCGCTCTCCCGGGGGGCGCTGCTGGTCGCGGTCGTCGGCCTGGTGGCCCTGGTCGCCCTCGCACCGGGTCGCATCGAGACGCTGGCGGTCGCCGCGGTGACCCTCGCGATCAGCGCGCCACTGGTCCTCTACACCAACGGGATCGAAACCCTGGTCGCGCTGAAGGGCGAGTTGCCGCCCCACGCCGACGACGGGCGCCGGGTCGGACTGCTCCTGCTCGGAGTCGTCGTCGCGAGCGCGGTCGCGGGCGGCGCAGCGGCGTGGGGGGCCGCGCGCGTTCCCGACCGTCCCCGCCGATACGTGGTCGGTGCGCTGGCCGGGCTGATCGGCCTGGCGGCGCTCGGCTCGCTCGTGGTCGCACCGCCGCCGGGCGGGCCGATCGGATGGGCCGACGAGCAGTTCGCGGACTTCCGGGCATTCCAACCCGGGGCACGCGGACAGAGCGGCTCGATCTCCGACCGGCTCGCGGTGGCGGCCGGATCCGGTCGATGGCAGCAGTGGGAGGTCGCGGGCGCACAATTCCGCCAGGCGCCTCTGGTGGGGACCGGAGCGGGCGACTACCGGTTCGAGTGGGCGGAGGAGCGGCCGATCGAGCAGGCGGTCGTCAACGCGCACTCCCTGTACCTGGAGCTCCTCGGCGAGAGCGGCCTGATCGGTCTGCTGCTCTGGCTCGTCCCGCTCGGCGTGGGCGTCTGGGCGGGGATCCGCCTGACCCGTCGCGGCCCCCCCTGGCTGACCCGCGAGGTCGCGGTGGCGGGCGCGGCGTTCCTGACCCTCGCCCTGCACATGGCGGGCGACTGGGACTGGCAGTTGCCGGCCGTCGTGATCCCCGCCGTCGTGCTCGGCGGCGCGGCGATCCGGGCGAGCGCGGAGGCGGGCGTCGACGACCCGGGGGACGGGTTCGATCGCGGGCCGTTCACCCGGCTTGCGATCGCGACCGTCGCCCTGCTCGGGGTCCTGGTCCTGGCGGGTCCGACGCTCTCGGCGCGCGCCGTCGACGCGGCCCGGGCCGAGGCGCGCGGCGGTGACCTCGTCGCGGCGCTCTCGGAGGCCCGCACCGCGGTGGAGCGCGACCCCTCGAACCCGTCGGCACGACTGCTCGAGGCCAACCTGCTGAGCGATCTGGGCGCCGGCGCCCAGGCGGACCTCGCGTACCGCGAGGCGCTTCGACGCGCTCCCAGGGACTGGGTCATCGCGGCCGACTGGGCGGCGTCGCTCGCGGCCCGCGGCCGGAACGACGCCGCGGCGGCCCGCCTCGCCCGCGCGCAGGCGCTCAACCCGCTCGAGCCGCGCCTCGCCGCACTCCAAGAGGTGATCGCGGCGGGCTGAGGAACCCGGTCGCTCGCGCGGCCGGACCGGAAGGACACGGCCCGCCGGCGGTTCAGGGTCCCGGCGAGGACGCCGACACCAAGTGTGCGACGTCCCTTCGTCCTGTGTGCCCACCGTGCATGACGCGCGGATCAGGCGATGCGGCGCGCGCTGCCCCAGTCGCCCGCGGAAGGACGCCGGATGCGTCGATCCCGTCTGCTCGCCATGCTCTGGCTCGCCTTCTGCGTGCCCGTGGCGAGCGCCCACGCGGCGGCGGGCGACGCGGGGACCTCCACGGCCGAGCCCCGTCTGGCGAGCGACCCGGACACGCTCTGGATGGCGACGTTCGACTCGGCGGGGGACTGGCGGGCGAACCTGGGGATCGACCAGTTCGGCAACGCGCAGAACGCGTCGGTGGTCCAGCCGGCGTTCTCGGACACCGGCAAGGTCCTGCGCGTCCACACGCCGGGCTCGCCGGCGCGGACCAACAAGTGGGGAATCGACATGCGGGTGGGCTTCGACCGCTGGGGTGTCGCAGCCCAGGACGAGGCGTTCCTGCGCTACTACGTCTACTTCCCCGAGGACTACGCCTGGGAGGAGGGCGGCAAGCTGCCCGGCCTGTCCGGGGTGACCAGGGGGCCCGGCACGACCTCGGCGGGGGGCGACTACCACGAGGACAGCTGGAGCGGGCGGCTCTACTGGAAGCAGCCGACGTCGTCGGGTGGTGGTGGCCTGGTCTCGTACCTCTACGTCAAGCACGCGGACGGCAAGTGGATGACGACCAAGAACGGCCGGCACGTCGGGATCAGCCCGCGCTGGTACAAGGACGCGGACCCCGACAAGGGGTACGCGAGCTTCGTGCCGGGCGCCTGGAACCTGGTCGAGATCCAGTACCGGATGAACACACCCGGACACAACGACGGCGTGCATCGGGGATGGCTCAACGGTCGTCTGGCCATCGACCTCGACGACGTCCAGTACCGGACCGCCGCGCACCCGGAGCTTCGCATCAACCAGGTGTTCAACGCCGTCTTCTACGGCGGGTCCGTCTTCCCGGCGAGCGACCAGGACGCCTACTTCGACGACATGGTCGTCTCGCGGACGTACGTCGGGCCCCGGACCGACACGCCGGCGACCCCGGGTCCGGGCGGCCCGGCCACCCCCCCGGACGCGGGGGGCCCGCAGATCTCGCTGCCGACGCCGGCGCCCGGTGCCCAGATCACGAACTCGACCACCATCCGCCCCCAGTTCGCCTCCCAGGCCCAGATCGAGTGGGTGTGGTTCTACGTGGACGGCGCGCTGGTCGACACCGATCGGGCCGACGACGCCGCCTACGACCTCGATCCCTCGAGGCTGGCCGCGGGTCCACATGAGTTGCGCGTGGTCGCGATCGACGTCCTGGGCCGTACGGCCGCGCACGTCGTCCCGTTCACTGTTCCGAGCGGGGTCCAGACGACCCCGGCTCCCGGACCCCCGCCGGATCCCCAACCGGCGCCGACCGCACCGGCGCGCCCCGCCGCGCCGGCCCCGCCGGCGCGCGCCCCCGCCGCGCCAGCCCCGCCGGCCCGCGCCCCGGCGCCGGCGGCGCACCGGTGACGAGCCCCTCGCCGCGGACGTTCACGGCTCCCCGCCGTCGCGCGGCGCCCGACACGACCGGGCCCTCGATCTCGCTCGCGGCACCCCGGAGCGGGGCCCTGATCCGCACCCGCCGCGAGCTGCGCCCGCGCGTCGCGGACCCCTCGGGCGTCGCCCAGGTCCGGTTCCACGTCGACGGGGCGCTCGTGGCGACGACCGGGCGCGCCGCGCGCTGGCGTCTCGACCCGGCCACGGTGCCCGCGGGCTCGAGGACCGTGCGGATCGACGCGGTGGATCGCCGCGGCAACGTCTCGTCGCTCTCACTCGGCCTGCGCGTGCGGAGCGCGCGGCCCACCCTGGTCGTGCCGCCGTCGGTCGCGGGCACGCTGCTCTCGCGACTGGTCGTGCGCCCACGCACCCGCCACCCGTCCGGGATCGCCTCGGTCGGGTTCCATGTCGACGGCCGCCTGCGCGACGTGGACCGCATGCGTCCCGCGCACGCGCTCGACCCGGCACGACTCGGTGTCGGACGCCACCGCCTTCGCGTCGTCGCCACCGCGGGCGACGGCACGCGCACCGCGGTCACCCGAGACCTGGTCGTCGCACGGCTCTCGGCGTCGCGCCGCGCGACCGCGCGGCGGGCACTCCGACGCGAGCGCGCGGCGGCACGCCGCGCCCGGGCAGACGGAGTGGCGCTCGAGGTCGGCGCACGGCGGGCGGGCCGCGTCGTGGTCGCCGCGCGCGTCGGCCGGGCCGCTCGCTCTACCGTGGCATCGGTCGAGATCGACGCGGGAGGCCCCCCACGGCGCGTCGACGTCCGCTCGTCGGCGCGGCGCCGCCTGCTCGTCCCGGCCGCGCGGGGGAACAACGTGGTGCGGCTCGTGGCCAGGGACGGCCGGGGGCGGACGGTGGTCAGGGTGTCGGCGCCCGCGCCGGCGCGCTGAGACCCCGCCGCCGCGCTCAGGCGGCCCGAGACCGCCGGCGAAGGACGACGACCAGCAGCACGGCCAGCGCGACCAGGAGCCCGAGCGCGGCGAGCGCCTGGACCGGACCGACCCCCCACCCCCCGTCGGCCGCCGGGGGCGGCGGCGCGGGCGACGCCCCGGCCGGCGGTGTCGCCCGGGCGAACCCGCCCTCGTCGAGTCGCTCCGCCACGGCGTCCGCCGTCCGCGGAAAGCTCTCGAGGCGGTGGTCGCCGGTCGCCGCATCGCGGCTGAAGTACACGACCGCATCGACCTGCGGCCGATCCGCCGCCCAGTCCAGGAGGTCGCGCGCCCATTCCGGGTCGTCCCCGTTGCCACGGGGTGCGTCGCGGACACCCCACTCGGCGATCATGAACGGCTTGTCGTGCTCCGTTGCGAACACTCGGTAGAAGTCGTCGGCACGCGTGAGCGGGTCGGAGTCGAACGACCGCTCGGATGCCGCGAACGCCACGGAGTCGTCGCCGTTCGGATACCAGTCCGTCGCGACCCAGTCGACATACGGGTCGCCCGGGTAGTAGTCGGCGACGTCGTGGTCCGCCGACTCGGGCCGTGCGGGGCCGAGGATCGGAGACCACACCCAGTCCACGTTCGGGACCGGCTCGATCGCGTCGACGTCCACGGTCAGCCCCGGAAGGCCGGCCTGCGCGAGGGCGGCGTCGACCTCGTCCGCCGACCCCCCCTCCCAGAGGATCACGATGCGGCGCCACGCCGCCCCGTACGCGAGCGGAGCGTTGCCGGGCCGCGCGTCCGCCACCCCGTCGACCTCGCGCGCGAACGCGCCCCATGGGTACCAGGGCGCGTTCATCTCCCAGTTGGGACGCATGAGCAGCGGTTGTTCCCACGAACGCGCCTGGTCGGCGATCTGCAGCAACCGCGCGTCGACGTCGCCGCGCGCGATCGATGCGCTCGTCCCGCCCGCGAGCTCCGGGTCGTACCGGCCGACGAACGACTCGGAGGTGTCGGCCGAGAAGGCCCGCCACGAGATCATCCCGACCGTGTCCTCGTCGGCGCCGAGATCCCCGAGCTCGGCCAGCGGACGGTCGAGCCCCTCGACGTTCATGAAGCCGCTGTAGACGTGCACGATGCCGACCTGATCCAGGCCGGCCGCACCGAGGAAGGCGTCGAGACCGTCGGGGTCGTCGACGGAGACGCCGACGAGCGCGGTCCCCGGAGGCGGCGCGACGACGCGCTCGGTCATCGGCCGCCCCGGCGCCGGGGCGCGCCGCCCGGCGCCGCGAGGCGCGGGCGGCGGCTCGTCACGGCGTCGGCCGCAGCTCTCCCGCGAGGTCCTGGGTGCCGAGCGTGCCGTCGCGGAAGTCCGCCCCGGTGAACCCCGTCTCGAGCTTGACGATCAGGGTGTTCGCCCGCCGGACGGCGGCCTGCGAGATCTTCTGGTTGATCCGAAGCTGCGCGGCGCTGGCGGTGACCCGACCCGAGCCACGCCCGGCGGCCTTGACGACGGTGCGGCTCGCCGCCACGGGCGGCGTGTCACCCGCGCCCGCCACGGTGAGGCCCGGCGCCAGCTTGCCCGCGGTGATGCTGCCGTCGCGCAGATCGCCGCCGGTGAGTCCGCCGTCGATCCTGGACTTGATGCCGTTCAGCCGACGCACGGCGGCCTGCGAGATGCGCTGGTTGATGCGCAGCTGTGCCGAGCTCAGCGTCACGTTCGCCGACTTGGCGGCGGACGCGGCCTTGGCCGTCTTGACCGGCGCGGGCGACGCCGGCGCGCCCGCGACCGCCGGGCCGGCACCGAGCGGTCACGCCGGCCGCGAAGTCGACCTGCGTCAGCGAGGCGCCGCACAGGTCGCCGGCGCCAGCCCCGCGTCGAGGCGCGCCTGGATCGCGTTGGCCCGTCGGACGGCGGCCTGCGAGATGCGCTGGTTGATGAGCAGCTGCGCGGCGCTCAGGGTCACCTTCGACGAGCCGCTCGATTTCGATGTCGCGACCGTGGTGGGGGGTCGCGCAGAGCGCCGCGGGGGTGGCGGACGGCGTGCCGGACGCGGGCGTGGTCGGCGTGGTCGGCGTGGTCGGGGTCGTGGGGGTCGTCGGGGGGCGGGCGGGCTGATCGCTTCGGCGTCGACGCTTCTGAATCGGTGAAGTCGTCGATCCGGACGAGCTGCCCTTGGCCGAGGTCATGATCCCGCCGGGCGCGCCCTGCCGAACCAGGCGCTCGGGACCCGACGATCCGAAGCGTCTGCGCGGGTCGACGACGGGGCCGGAGCCGATCGCGTACGGCCCGACGGCGCCGCTTCCGGGCTTGCCCCTCGAGGTAAGCCGGACGCTCGCGCTGGAGCGGGAGGGGGACGGTCGCCACGCGCGTGAAGACGCCGTCGGTCTCGAGCCCGAGCTCGATGACGGGGTTCGCCGCCGTTGGCGTTGACCGCCAGCCGGAGGAAGTCGTCCTCCCCGGGCCGAAGTAGACGCCCCGCGGACCACGGCCGGGAGCGCGCCGACCCGGAAGGGCTCGATGACCCCGTCTCGACCTCGAACGGTTCCTAGCGTCGAAGCCCTGCTGCAGGGCGTTGACCTGGTTGTTGCCGCGCCCTCGGCCGTTCCGTCTCGGTCGCGCTGAGGAAGCCCGGTAGCCGCCCCCGCCACCCGGGGATCACCGGAGACGTGCCCGGACCGCGCCGCCGCCCTTCGAGAGAGCTGGATCGCCGCGGAAACCGGTGCCGAACCAACCGGTGCGGTCCCAGCCGGGGTCGGAGGGGTCGAAGCTCAGTGTGAAGGGCACCGTGGTCGTCGTCCCGTTGCTGCGCGTCGAACTGGAACTGGTCGGCGACGTCCAGGATCCCGTCGCTGTCGTCGTCCGGATCGTTCAGGTCCGAGACCTTGTCCCCGTTGAAGTCGGGCGGCGAGTTCGCCGGGCTCAGACTCTCGGTCCGTTGTCGATCTCGTCTTGGTTCTTGAGATCCGTCACCGTCGAGTCGGTCGGCCGAACGGGTGCCGCCGGTGTCGTAAGGGACGGCGTCGATCCGGCCGAGCAGGCCGATCTGGACGAGGGCGCGATGTTGTGCTCCGCGACGAGGATGTCGCCGCCGGGCGTCACGTCGAGGTCGATGGGTCGAGTCGGGCAACGGTGGCCACGTGGCCATCTCGAGGACTGCGGGCCGTTGGCGGAGAGCTCGACGCGCGAGGTTCGAGTTACCGATCGCGTAGTTGGTGGAAAGGAGCTGGCCCTTGAGCATCGGGCCGACGCGTTGCCTTGTACTCGGCGATACCGGTGGTCGAGGACTTACGCCGAACTCGCCGATCGGCTGGACTCCGCCGACCAGCACGCACTCGCCGCGTGATGGGTTGGGGTGGCCGTGGTACGGCACCCGGTTGCCCCATACAGGGCTCGTCCTGAGGCTCGTCCGGACCGGTGGGCGGGTCGGCGCACGTGCTCGGACACCGTCCGAGATCGGGCGTGTCGCCGAACGGTGTTGTGGTGTTCTCGTTCAGGTAGAGGTGCCCGTTCGAGTGCCAGGCATGTCGTAGCCGTTGCGAAAGCCCGTCGCCTAGAGCTCGACTTTGTCGGTCACGGTGCCGATATCGCCCGGCCACGTGCCGAGAAGGGAGAAGTCGTCGCTCGGGAGGTCGGTGCAGCTGAACCGGGCCCCCTCGGTGCATCGATCGTCGCCCCGCCGATCGCGCCGGGATTCGACCCGGATGATGGCCGCCGACATCGGGGTCTCCGGGTAGAAGCTGAAGAACTTGCTCTGGGCGCCGCGATTGGTGTTGCTCCCGAGGGCGATGTACAGCCAGCCGTCCTTGAACGTGATGCCGTTCGGACCGTGGTTCTCGGCCGAGCGCGGGAAGGCCGTCACCAGATCCTGCTCGTCGACCACGTCGCCCGTCGGAGTCGAGTACGAGCTTCGTGAGGACACCGGAGGCAGGATCGACCGTCGACGTCGCCGGGGTCTTGCTCTTTGTAGATCTCGGGGTCGGAGTGGGTGACGTAGAGGATCGGTTGCTCGGCGTCGAGGCCGGATCGACCACGATGCCGGTGATCTGGCGCCCGCTGATGCCGGGCTTGGGGGTCTCCGTCGAAGTTGAAGTTGGGGCGTGTTGTTGATGTTGAGCAGCTGGTGAGGAAGGTCGCGTCGTTGTCGCCGTCCAGGTCATGATGCTGATCTTCCCGTTCTGTTGGCCGACGTAGAGGCGCTTGGCGATGCCGGCCGGGCTCGGCCCGATCTCGATGGAGGTCGGCAGCTTGAAGTCCGGCGCGCCACTCCCGGCGTTGATCACGGTCTCCTTTGGCTCGAACGCGATGTCGCCCGAACTCGGCGTGAAGGGCTGCACGGAGAGGCGTCGTAGTTGACGGTGAAGGGCACGGCCGAGTTGAAGTGGGTCTGGAGCACACCCGCCGACGCCGGATGATCGCGACCACACCGGCGGGCAGTCGACGCCGCCCACGGTGCTCGAGCGGACGAAGCGCGGTGTCGTCGAAGCGTGTACTTGGCGGTGACGGTGCCGTCGACCGCGTCGACCTCGAGTCGCAGCTTGACGCTGGTCGCCGTCTCCAGGGACGAGACGCTCGCGGTCTGGTTCACCCCGGTCGCCGCCGACCTTCTCGGAGAGGACCTGGATGCCGAAACCCCGGACGTCTAGCGGACGACCAGCTTGATGTAGTCGTTCTGCCCGGCTCCGACCCAGACCCCGCCGCTCTGATTGGTCACGTGAGGGCCAGGGGCCGTCGATGGCGACCTCGACGGCGTACGAATCGCTCCCGTCGAAGTCCACCTGCAGGCCGTTCTCCTGGGTGTTCGTGACGCCGATCGGCATCGCCGGCCGACGTCGTGACGTTGAGCAGTCCCGCGCCGTAACGATGTCGATGTCGCCGGGACGTAGGCGTTGCCGGTGGCGTGCGGCGACATGAGCCCGGTGAACCCGGTCCCCTGCCCGTCCTTGTCGAGGATCGTTCCCCCGGGGTCGACCGAAGCCGAGCGTTGATGTTCGGCGGCACCGCCATCGCCGTCGCACCGCTGAAAAGGAGCGCGGTCGCGCCGACCGCGCCGCCGAGCGCCAGCCGCGTCCGCCGGCTCACACGCGCCATCCCGCTCATCCCGTTCCCCCATGCTTCGCACGCCTGCCCCCGCAACACCGTCATTGAGACAGACGGCGGCGGCGCACGGGAGGGCCGCGGGTCTAGGTCGGGGCGAACGCACCTCTGGCCGTTCGGCCAGTTCGGGGGAGCCTCACCCCGGCACGAGCCCGCGGGGCTCGTCCCATCCGGCAGGTCGTTCAGCCGCGCGGGCCGTTGCCCACGCTGAGGCCGGCGATCGGCGACGCGCCCCGGAAGCTCCACTTGCGGGCGTTCGCACGCCGGACGCTCGACGCGGGCACGACCCGCACCGTCGCGCCCCTGACCGCGGCCCCGCCGAGCTTGACCGTGCCCCTGACGAGTCCCGCGGACCCGGCGCCTGCGCGCACCGACACGCGGTGGCGGGCGAGTCGACTCGACATCGCGACGACCTTCGCCGTCGCGGTCACGTTGAGCCGGGCGGAGACCGCGCGTCTGGCGTTCACCCGGAGTGCCACGGGGGCCGACTCCGCGCCCCGCTGACGCACGACGAGGCGGAACTGGCCCGGGCTCGGGCGGCGGGTCGTGAACCGCCACGTCCGTGCGCCGGCCCGGCGGACCTTGAGCGAGCGCCGGCCGATCGTGGCGGTCAGTCGCGTGGTGCGGTGCGACGTGCGGATCACTCCCTGCACGCGGGATCGGTTCACCGCCACGGTCATGGAGACCGGCCGGCCCCCTGCGCACACCGATGCCTCGGAGCGCACCCTGCGGGTGACGGCGACGCGCAGGTCGAGTGGACCGACCCGCCCGCAGTCGATCGTCGACCCGCCCGGCCCGCCCGGGTCGGGCTTGGCCGGGCCGTCGACCGCCGGTGCCGGCGCGCCCCTGCCGGTGACGCCCACGAAGTGACCCGTCGGACCACCGGTCCCGGTCAGCCCCTGCGCGCCACCCGCCGCGGCGACGCCTGGCGCGAGCGCACCGACACCCGGCGCGCCGGGCGCGGGTCCGGAACCGGCCGCGCCTGGGACGACGGCCGTCGAGTGGTCCTGGAGCATCACCCGCCAGTCGTGGATGTACGGCCACTTGCCGACCCGCGCGCGGAAGGCCGCCCGTGCCTTGGGGTGGTCCGCCAGACGATGGCTCTTGCTGCCGTGCTCTCGCTCGAAGTACACCTGCGCCTTCACGAGTGGGCGCGCCTCGGCCCAGCTCAGCATGTCGTTGATCCACTTCGGATCGTCACCGTTGCCGTCCGGCTTTTCGGTCACGCCCCACTCGCCGAGCATGAACGGCTTTCCACGGGACACACCGAAGTCGTAGAGGTCGTCGGCGCGCGCGAGCGGGTCGGTCGAGTTCTGGATCTCGGACGCCCAGTACGACACGGGGCGGTCCTCGTACTGGTGGAACGTCAACCCGATCCAGTCGACGTAGCCGTCGCCCGGGTAGTAGTCGACGTTCTTGATCGCGCCGCGCGGCTTGGCGTACCCCTTCGTGAGCGACCAGACCCACGCCGCGTTGGCGTTGGCGTCGGGGAAGCTGGACCCGGAGGCCTCGAGCGCCGACAGCCCGGCGGCGGCGAGCCGCGCATTGACCTGCGCGCGCGATCCCCCGGAGAAGATGATGTGCATCCGCGCCCAGGCCTTTCGGAAGAGCGCCGCCGAGTTGCCCGAGTTCGTGCCGCCGTCGACGTAGGCCGACCAGGGGAACCAGTCGCCGTTCATCTCCCAGAAGGTGCGGAGGAACACGGGTCGCGGGTAGTCGCTGACCGATCTGGCCGACGCGACGATGTAGCCGTCGATGTCGCCGCGGACGATGGAGTCGAGGGTCCCACCGGGGGCGCTCTTGCTGGAGGCCATCGGCCGCCAGCTGACCATCACGGCGGCGTCGACGCCCCTGCTGTCATCGAGCATCGCCTCCATCGACTCGAGCCAGCTCGAGTAGCGGTGGAAGATGGCGAGACCCGGCTGGCCTGTCATCTCGGCGAAGGCCGCGGCGTTGCTCGGAGGCCACTCGACCGCCGCCCCGGAGTAGATCGTGCCTTCGGGCGGCGCGAACGTTCGGGCGGACGCCGTCGCGTTGGCGACGAGCAGGCCGACCACGACCGCCAGGACGAGCGCCGCCAGGCGTGTGGCGGGCGTCCTCGGGGTCGGTCGGGCGGTGCGACGATGCGGTCCGGCTGGGCGGATCTGTCGGCGTCCTCATCCGATGGCTGGTCGCGCGGGCCGGGCATCCCGAGCGGCGGCGATACTAACCGGACGTCCAGGTCCTGCATAGCCGTCTGCGGGCAGATGCTTACCCGCCGCTCACAAAGGTGCGACGGCGTTGCAGGAACGGCGCTGGGGCGACACGGGACCGCGGCCCTCGGTGGACCTACCTCGTCGGACCGCGGGTGGGTGCCCGCGCCGGCACCGCCCCGAAGGCTCCCGCGCCGCCTGCGGCGGCCACCCCGGCGCCCGGCGCGGTCGCCGGTTCGGCCGCGCTCACCGGGCCCAGGGGAACCAGCGGGTCCGAGGCGCGCCGCCCACGGCGCCGCGACGACGCCGGCTCGGCCGCGCCCTCGCTCCGCGTCGCAAGCGCCGCGCTGATCATCACCCCGACGAGGAGCCCGAGGAACACGGCGAGGCGGTACTTCTCGAACAGCGATTCCACCATGCCCTTCGCGAGCAGCGCGGCCAGCGCGGCGGTGCAGGCGAGCGCGAGGGCGGCGATGCGATCGTCGGACTGGCGGAGCCAGGTCCTGACGCCGTCTCGGAACGTCAGCGCGACCGCCACGACGAACAGGATCAGGCCGACGACGCCGGTCCGCAGGGCCAGGTCGAGCAGGATGTTGTGGGTCAGCTTGCTCTGCGCGACCACGAACTTGCCCGGCTCGTAGAAGGCGTACTCGAACCCGAGGCCGTGGCCGAAGACCGGCGCGTCGCCCACGAGACGGCTCGCGGTCGTCCACTGGTTCACCCGCGACTCGGCGGCGCTCGCCTTGCCCTGGCGGTTGAACGCCTCGTCGATGTTCGAGACGATCGGGGCCTCGGGCGCGCGGCCCGAGATCGCCGTCGTGGCGAGCAGCCCCGTCAGGCCCACGGCCGCGATCACGAGCACGACGGTCAGCCCCTGCATCGGATGGAGCCGCACACGGGCACGGCCGGGACCGAACGTGAGCGCCGCGATGACGATCACGACGGCGATGGCCGTCGCGAGCAGGGCCGCCCGCTGGAACGAGAACAGCGTCGTCGCGAGCATGGGCGCGGCGGCCAGCAGCATGCCCACGCGCCCGCGCTTGGCGACGATGCCCGACGTGAGCGCGATGAGGCCGAGCGACGCGAACACCGTGGCCGCGTCGCCGCCGACCTCGCCGAATCCCGGAACCGCGGCGCCCGGGATCGGGAGGGCGACCGTCACCCCGGCCGCGGACATGACCACGAGGAGGCTCGCGAGCGCCGCGGCGGGGATGATGAGCGAGGGCAGCCCACGGGGACCGATGTACTCCCGCGCGGGGACCGAGGCCACCAGCAGCAGGAAGCCGACGTAGACGGCCGCCCGGCCCGAGAACAGCACCAGATCGGTGGCGTTGTCGAGGGCGACGCCCATGACGGCGGCCGCGAGCCACCACCCGAGGAAACCCGCCCACCAGATGGTCGCCGGCGTGAGCGGCGGTCGCCGGCCCGCGAGGAGAAAGCCCGCGATGGCTGCGGTGATCGCGATCTCGAACAGGCTGACCGACAGCCCACCGGCGCCCGGGTTGAGGATCCCGCGCGGGACGTCGTTGCCCGACGCGAACAGCGACACCTCGAGGATCACGAGCCCCAGCACGGCCATCACGATCCGGACCAGGTGCCCGCGCCGGATCAGCATGGCGAGCCAGAGGGCGAACGCCGCCCATAGGAGGAGGGCCACGACGATCGCGCCCCCCATCGTCACGGTCTCGCCCACGCTCGAGGTGAGCGGGGGATCGAGGCCCAGGATGGTGGCGACGTCGCCGACCGCAAGTGTGGCCACAGCGGTGGACGAGGCGGCCTCGGTCCGGGCGCTCCGGGCAGCCGCGACGACCTGCCGCCGGAGCGCCGCCGCCGCTCGGCGCTCGCGGGCGATGCGCGCCCGCCTGGCCGCCGCCGCCCGCCTGCGTGCCTCGGCGGCCTGCTCCGCGGCGGTCGGGCCCTCCGGCTCGACCGTGGGCGGGGCGACCTCCGGCTCCGGCGTGAAGGGGACGACCGGGGCGGGGGCGGGCGTGAACGTCGGTGGTGGTGCGGGTGCCGGTGCGGGCGTCGGAGCCGGGGTGGGCGCGGGTGCCGGGGCGGGTGCCGGGGCCGGTGCCGGTGCCGGTGCCGGTGCACGGTCAGGACCGGCCGACGGGGCGGTCGGCGGCGGCGCGTCGGGTCCGCCCGAGGGCGCCGGCGCCTGACCCATGGCCGCGGGCGCGATCACCAGCGCGACCACCACGGCGGCGAGAAGGGCCCATATCCCCTGTCGTGTACGCGTCACGTCGCTCCCATCGGCCGGCACGGGCCCGACCGGCTCCATCGTAGTCGCACATCGGACGGCCCGGGTCGCCGATCGTCCAGTCGGGACGCTGGACCTCCGCGGTGTCGGGCCGCCGGCGATCGTGTGCCACAGTGACGACCGTGCCCGGACGACGGAACTCGGTTTTGGCGGCCCTGGCGTGCGGGGCGCTGGTCGTCGCACCCGCGCTCGCGAGCGCCGCGACGACCGACGCGGGTGCGGTGATCGCGGGCAACGAGAGCGAGCCCCGCCTGCAGATCGACCAGGCCCGGGCGGCGGGACTGCGGCAGGTCTCCTTCTTCGTCAACTGGAGCCGGTTCGAGCCGAACCCCGACAACAACCTCACACCGGGTGCCGCCCGGACGCGCTTCGAGGAGCTCGGCGCCACGTTCCGCTACGCCCGCTCGCGGGGCGTCAAGGTCCTCGTGACGTTCAAGACGCCCCCGGTGTGGGCCCGCAGCACACGAAGCGACCCGCGGTCCGGGCCCGCGCCCGGCGCCCGCGACGATTTCGCGGCGTTCGTCGGTGACCTGGCGCGCGAGTACGGCGACTCGATCGACGTCTACGCGGTCTGGAACGAGCCCAACATCGACCAATTCTGGCTGAACCCTGACCCGGCGGCATACGCCGCGCTCCACCGTGCGACCGCCGTGTCGATCCGCCAGAACGACCCCACCGCACGGGTGATGATCGGACCCATCGCCGGCAACGGGCCCGATGCGAAGGGGTTCCTCCGCCGCGCATACGCGGCCGGGCTGCGGGGGTACGTCAACCTGCTCGGCTGGAACACGTACCCGGCGACCGCGCCCGAGCGCGGCAGCCCGTCGGCCCTCGACTCGATCTTCGGCGTCGCGACGCTGATGCGCCGGGTCGACCCGGGTCGCCGCGCCTGGATCACCGAGACGAGCTGGAGCACGTGCACCGCCTGCGGCGAGTTCAACGTCGTCACGCCCGCGGTGCAGTCGGACTACCTCGTGCGCACGTTGTCCTACCGGCGTCGATACCTGCGCGGATTCATCGATCAGGTCAACTGGTACAACCTGACCGACGGGCAGGACCCGGCCCGATGGGCCTCGAACCACGGCCTTCGCTTCAACGATCGCCGCGCCAAGCCGGCCTACACGTCGCTTCGCCTGATCGATCGACGGCTCGCCGCGCCGAGGGGCCTCAAGCGCGCCGGCACCTCCGCGGGCGCGTCGGTCTCGTCCCTTCGGATGTCGAGCCGCCGGGGCCGGATCACCGTTCGGGCGGGACTGCGGATCACCGGGGCCGGGCGCCTCCGGGTCGAGGGGTACTGGCGCGGGCGCTGGCGGCCGATCGATTCCGGCGCCGCGCGGACCGGGGCCTTCCGGACCACGATCGACGACGACGGATGGCGGGCGGTGCGCATCCGGGCCAAGGGTGCGCGGGGGGGATGGGCGCTCGCCGGCGCCGTCGTTCCCAACGCACCGGCGATCAGCACGAGGGCCCGCCGCTAGACGGACCGGGTCAGCGGGCCAGATCCTGTGCGCCCAGCGTCCCGTCCCGGAAGTCGTCGCCCGTGAGGCCCGCGGCCAGACGATCCTGCAGGGCGTTCGCCCGGCGGACGGCGGCGGCCGAGATGCGCTGATTGATCCGGAGCTGGCGCGTCGAGAGGGTCACGCGGGCCGACGTCGCGCCGGAGGCCGTCCGGACGCCGCCGCTCGGCGGGGGGTCGTTGGGTGCACCGAGTCCGGTGACCACGAGTCCCGGCGCCAGGACGGAGGGCGTCAACGATCCGTCGACGACGTCGCGCCCGGTCAGCCCACGCTCGAGGCGGGCGTCGACGGCGTTCAGGACGCGGATCGCCCGCTGTGAGATGCGCTGGTTGGCCGCATCGACGCGGCGCCGAGCGGCACCCGCGAGCCGGCCGCCGCGCGAGCCGGCGCGAGCGGCCGCGGCCGCGCGACCCCGGCCGCCTCGACGACGGGTCCACCGGCCAGATCGACCCCCGGAGCGAACTCCGCGGCGGTGAGCGCCCCGATGCAGAGGTCCCGCGCGCGCACGCCGGCGTCGAGCCAGTCGCGGATCGCCTCGGCCCGCCGAGGGCGGCCCGGGCGATCCGGCGGTTGATGGTGAGCTGGGCCGAGGTGAGGGCGACGCGGCCGCCCGCGCGTCCCGCGGCCCGGGTCGCGACGGGCGCGCAACGCGGCCTCGCCGCGACGGCGCCCGCGGGTCCGAGCGTCGGGCCGGCGGCGGCGGCCGGCGGCGGCGGCGACCCCGGCGACGGCGGTACGCCGGGCGAGGTCGGCGTCGACGGCGGCGCTCCGCCGGGTGGCGGCCGCCCCGGCCGTCGTGAAGCTCCACTCGAGAGGCGCGGCCACGGGTGTCCGATCCGCGTCGATCGCGGCGCCCGACACGGACGCGGTGTAGGTCGTCCCGGGAGCGAGCGGCGCGGTCGGGGTCAACGTGAACAGGGTCGCTCCGTCGGACGCCGCCACGGTGCCGGGGACGATCGCGCCGGTGTCCGCCCGGCGGAGGGTGAGCGCGGCCCCGGTCGCATCGACGGTCATCGGCTCGCTGAAGCGCGCCGCGACGGATGCGGCCGTCGGCACGCCGACCGCGCCGGGGGCCGGCGACGCGACCTGTGCGACCGGCGCCGAGGCGGCCGGCGTCGAGCAGCGAGGACGAGCTGGTTCGACACGGGGCCGGGCACACCGCCCTGGACCGCGCACGTAGGCGGTCGCGACGTTGATCCCGACGTTCTGCGGCGCGTCGGATGGCGCCGTGAAGTCCTCGTGCGGCGACGTGGCGGTCAGCGCGACCGGCACGTCGACCGTCCCCCCGGCGCCCACCGTTGCGGTCGGCTCTCGGTGAAACGCGCGGCCATGTTCGCCTCGAACGGCTCGTCCAGGTCGAAGCCGCCGGATCGGCACGCGTGCGACGTTCAGGTGCCCCTCGGCGACGACCACCGTCACCGAGGCGCCCGGCGGTCCCGCTCACGCGGAGCGTCTGTGCGGCCTGGGCCGCCGGCAGGAGCAGCGGGGACGGCGCGCCGGAGACGAGGCCGAGCGACGGCGCGACCGGCGGTGCCGCCGAGAGGTCCGCGCGCGCGGCGCGCTGCCAGTTGCCGCCCGCGAGCGACTCGCGGCATGACGCTGATCGACGACGTGCGCTCGGTGCCGTCGGCGAACGAGACGATCACCGTCGCGCCGGCCAGCTCCGCCCCGGAGACGTGGCCGGCCGGAGGGGTCGTGGCGTCGGAGCTCCCGTCGGACCCCTTGACCGAGGTGGGGTCCACGTCGACCCCGAAGACGAGGGTCTCGCCGGGGTCGAAGCCCGTGATCGCGGCGTCGAGGACGTCGTAGCCACCGTCGCGCTCGTCGTTCCAGGCCGGCGCGACGGCCCCTTGCGGGATGTCGCTCTGCGGGCCGGCGCCGCCCGCGTTCACGGTGATGTCACGCCCGACGTCGTCCCCGGCGGTGCCGTTCGGGTCGAACACGAGATCCGGGAAGAGCGCGGTGCGAAGGTCGATCCGCAGCCGGGTGATCGCCGGGTCGCCGGGTCCGCCGGTGTTGGTCAGGCGGAAGGTGCCCGCGGTGAAGGTGGACGAGTGCCCCATGTCCCGGCCGGAGTTCGGGTCCCGCAGCTCGAGCGACGCGGACGGGGCCCCGAGCGTGGCGGGCGCCGTGCCGAGCAGCGCCGCGCCCGCGAGCATGGCGATGGCGCCGCGGCGGCGGACGGTTCGAACGCGGGGATGTCTGCGGCGAGCGGCCACCGCGAACCATTGTGCAGCGGAGGAGGGCGATCGCCACCCCCCTCGGGGATGGCGGACCACGATGCGGACCCGATCCGACGGCCGGAGACCACCTGCACGACCGACCAGGTGGCCGATCGAGGCGATGCGCCTTACTATGCGTTCGTTCGGCGGCACTGACCCGGTGTCACGGGCCCACGCGGAAACCCGGTCCGCGCGCGCCCCTCGCCGCCTCAGGAGGAATCCCGCCCGATGCGAACGCGCCGACCGTCGACCCGCCGACTCGCGATCGCGCTGTGCCTGACGCCGGCGGTCCTCGGCGCGGCGGCCGCGCAGGGCCCGGCCGCGGTCCCGGTGATCACGATCACCTCACCGGTCGACACGGGCCAGTACGCGGGTGGTGGACCCGCGACGGCGTCGTTCACCTGCACGGAGTCCGGGCTCCCGATCGCATGCGACACGTGGTCGATCCCGAACGGGGCCTCGATCACCGGCACGCTCGGCGTCGGGCAGGCCTTCACCGTGACGGCCACCGGGTCGCGCGGCGAGCCCGCGTCGGCGACCGCACACGTACGAGTCGTCCTGGACGTCGACGCCGCCGAGCACCCCCGCGGCGGTCGCGCCCGCGACGAACACCGTCACGAACGCCGCCGTCGGTCACACTCGACTGGAACGCGTCGACCGACCCGAGCCCCTCGTCGGGCCTCAACCGCTACGAGGTCTCCTCGGGCGGCGATTCGCTCGGCGACGACCGCGCCGGGCGTGACGGAACTCGATCCTGAGCGCCGAGGGCACCTACGCGTGGCAGGTCCGCGCCGTGGACAACGCGGGCAACCCCTCCGGCCTCTCGGGTGCCCGGACGCTGATCATCGACCGCACGCCGCCGAGCGCGCCGGTCGTCAGCGGCGGTTCGGGGGCGTGGACCCAGGGCTCGGTGCAGTTCTCGGCGACGGGGTCCGTCGGCGGGCCGTCCGGCCTGGACGGGTACCAGCACCGCACGTCGACCAACGGCGGCGCGACGTGGTCGGGTCCGAGCAACGGGGCGACCGAGACCGTGACGCAGCAGGGCAGCACGCTCGTCCAGTTCCGGGCCGTGGACGGTGCGGGGAACGTCTCCGCCTGGGTCGGCGCACCCGGACCGGCGAACATCGACACGACCGATCCGTCGATCTCGATCACCTCCCCGGCCGCCCAGGACTACGAGTACGGCACGCCGCTCACAGCGATGTTCCCGTGCTCGGACGCGCTCTCAGGCGTGGCCTCGTGCACCACGCCCAGCGGGATCGTCTCCGGGCGGCCGATCGTCACCACCTCGCTCGGCACCAAGAGCCTGACCGTCAACGCGGCCGACCACGCCGGCAACCCGAGCAGCCAGCAGGTCGTCTTCACGATCAAGGACAGCTTCGACCCTGGCGCACCGGGGATCGTCTGCTCCCGCCGACGGCGAGATCACCAACGACCGCACGCCGACGCTGAGTTGGAGCGCCGCGGACCCGCTGGGCTGGCTCGCCCGATCACCGGCTACACGCTGAAGGTCGACGGGCAGCCGGACGTGAACCTGCCCGCGAGCACCACGTCGTTCACGCTGCCCCAGCTCCCCGCCCCGCCGGGTCCGTCGTTCAAGAAGGACTACGACTGGGAGGTCGTCGCCAAGGACGGCGGGAACAACACCTCCTCGGTCTCGGCGAAGTTCACACTCGACCTGCTGGCGCCCCCGCCGCCGAGCGTGACGTTCCCGTCCTCCCCGACGAACGTCGCGAGCCCGGTGCTGCGGGTTCCAGGGCGTGCCCGGTGCGACCTTCAGGTGGACGGTCACGGGCGCGACCACCAAGAGCGGCCAGACGACCGCGCCCCAGGCGACCATCGGGCCCCTCAACGACGGCGCCAACCAAATCCAGGTCACGCAGACGACGCCCGTGGGGAACGAGGGCGGCACGCGCGCCGCGACCGTCGTGGTCGACACCGTGGCGCCGGCGCCGCCCGGGTTCCTCGTGGTCCCGCCCGCCAACTCACTGGCCGCCACCCCGTCGCTCGCCTGGAACGGTGAGCCAGGGGCGCGCTTCGAGTGGGAACTGCTCGGGTCGACCGGCGGAGTGCTCGGCTCCGGCGCGACACCCGAGACCACGATCCAGCTCGGACCGCTCGGACCGGGGGCCTACGGCTTTCGCATCCGTCAGATCGACGCGGCCGGCAACCCCGGAGGGGTCGCGGGGCCGGCCCTCTTCTCGATCCTGCCGCCGCCCGATCCCGGTCGCCGGTGGCGGGTCGCCCGACGGCGCGGCGTCCGCAGGGGCCGGACCGCCGCCGTCGACCGCGGGCACACCCGCCAAGCCGACGCCCACGCCCGCCCAGAAGATCAAGCCCGCGACGAGCAACGTCGCGCGGCTCAAGCCGCGGGCGGGCACCGTGGTGAAGGTGGTCAGGCCGACGCTTCGCTGGAAGAAGCGAAAGGGCGCGTCGCTCTACAACATCCAGGTGTTCCGGATGAACGGGAACAAGTTCAGCAAGGTGCACTCGTCGTTTCCGAAGACGAACAGGGTCCGCCTTCCGGGCGGACGCCTCAAGCGCGGCGAGCGGTACGTGTGGCGGGTGTGGCCGTTCGTCGGGAGGACATCCGCCAAGCAGCCGATCGGCGTGAGCTACTTCGACGTGGCGCCGCTCCCCAAGACCAGGACGCGCCTCACGGCACCGAAGGGAAGCTCCGTGCGCGCCAAGCGCAAGCTCAACCTGCGCTGGGCCAAGAGCGCGGGCGCCACGCGCTACTCGGTCGTCGTCACACGGGGCAAGGCGACCGTCTACAAGCGCACGACCAAGGCGACGCGCGCGACGGTGCCGAAGTCCAAGCTCCGCAAGAAGGGCTCGTACAGGATCCGCGTCCGGATCATCGGCCGAAGCGGCGCCGCGGTGGCCTCCGGCTCGACGTGGGCCGCGGCCTCGATCCGCGTCCGCTGAGCGGCCCGGTCCCGGGTCGGCCGCGGGCCGCTCGCATAGACTGCACGGCGTGAGCGATTCGATCTCCTTCGCGCGGGGCGCGCCCCACCCGGACGCCCTCCGTGCCGACGTGGTCGGCGACTGCGCCCGACGGGCGCTCGAGGCCGACGGCACCCGCATCCTCTCCTACGGCGACGGTCGCGGGTACGCCCCGCTTCGCGAGACCCTCGGCGCGATGCACGGCGTCGCTCCGGAGCAGGTCTTCATCACCAACGGGTCCCTCCAGGGATTCGTGTTCCTGCTCGAGACCGAGCTCGCGCCGGGCGATCTGGTCGCCGTCGAGGCCCCCACGTACGACCGCGCGCTCCTCCAGCTCGAGGGCCACGGCATGCGCGTGCTGCCGCTGCCGGTCGCCGAGGACGGGCTGGACGTGGACATGCTCGCCGCGGCCTGCGCGCGTGGCGACGTGCCGAAGCTCCTCTACACGATCCCCAACTTCCAGAACCCCTCGGGAGCGACACTCGGCGAGGCGAAGCGGGTCGCCCTCCTGGAGCTGGCGGACCGCTACGACATCCGCATCCTCGAGGACGACCCGTACGGCAAGCTGCGATTCGAGGGTGTTGCGCTCGAGGGGTTGTTCGAGCGCTCGGGGCCCGAGCGGACCATGTTCACGTCGTCGTTCTCGAAGACCGTGGCGCCGGGCCTTCGCGTCGGGTACATCGTGACTCCGCGCGACGTGGCCGACCGGCTCGCGGCGATCGCGAACCGCACGTACATCTCGCCCTCCTTCCTCGCCCAGGGCGCGATCGAGCAGCTCATCGGCGGCGGCCACCTCGAGGCGAGCATCGCCCACGTCACCGACCTGATGCGCGCCCGGCGCGATGCCATGGTCGCCGAGCTCGGACGCATGCCCGACGGCACCGCGTGCACGCCCCCCGAGGGGGGCTTCTTCCTGTGGATGACGCTGCCCGAGGGGTACTCCGCCGACGCCCTGTTCGGTCCCGCCAAGGACGCCGGCGTCGTGTTCGTCAAGGGCAGCGACTGCTTCGCGTCCGGTGGCGAGCGCAGCCTCCGCCTCGCCTACAGCGGGGTCTCCCCCGAGGAGATCTCGGAGGGCATGCGCCGACTCGGCGACGTCTTCCGCGGGTCGGCGGCGCCCGCCGCCTGACGTGGCCCCGGGGCCGCCCCGGCGAAAGCCATCCGAGCCCGAGCTCCGTCGGATCCTCACGATCCTCGGCCTCGGTGTCGTGGGACTCCTGGTCCTGCTGTTCGTCCTGCTGAACACGGGCCGCGTCGAGGTGTCGTTCGTCTTCTTCAGCGCCGACGTCTCGCTGATCTGGGTCATCCTGCTCTCGGTGGCGCTCGGCATGATCGCCGGCCCGCTGCTCATGCGGCTGGCCCGGCGAAAGATCGTCCGCGACGACGACTGACGCCGACCGCCGCCCGGAACCTGGCGGGGTCGGACGTCTCCAAGGGATCAGAATGCGGGCTCGTCGGCGGCGGCTCGTCGGCAGGCGGCTCGTCGGCAGGCGGCTCGTCGGCAGGCGGCTCGTCGGCAGGCGGCTCGTCGGCAGGCGGCTCGTCGGCAGGCGGCGTGGTGCGGCTCGTCGCAGGCGGCTCGTGGAGGCCTCGTCGGCGGCGGCTCGTCGGCAGGCGGCTCGTGGTGCCTCGTCGGCGGCGGTCGGGTGCCTCGGCCGGCGGTCGGCGGCGGCTCGTCGGCAGGCGGCTCGTCGGCAGGCGGCTCGTGGTGCGGCTCGTCCGGCGGCTCGTGGTGCCTCGTCGGCGGCGGCTCGTCGGTAGGCGGCTCGTCGGCGGCGGCTCGTCGGCGGCGGCTCGTCGGCAGGCGGCTCGTGGTGCGGCTCGTCGGCAGGCGGCTCGTCGGCGGCGGTCGTGGTGCCTCGTCGGCAGGCGGCTCGTCGGCAGGCGGCTCGTCGGCGGCGGTCGTGGTGCCTCGTCGGCCGGCGGTCGGGCGGCTGCCGTCGGCGGCGGCTGCGTTCCCCGCCGCCCCTTGCCCATGAGGAAGTTGTCCGTCTTCGACGACTTGCGGGCGAAGTCCGATCCGGCGGGGGCGATCCAGAGCTTGTAGACGCCGTTGAGGCTGTCTCCGAACTCACCCACCGAGACGGTCAGGACGTCTCCGGACGGGCTCGTCGTCTCCGCGCCCGTCGACCAGACGATCACGCCACCCGCGACGCCGAAGCGGCCCTCCTCGGCCGTGAGCGTCGTCTTCCCGCTCGCATCCGTCACGCGGTACACGTACTCGCCGTCGGGGAGGGCGGCAGCGTGCGAGGGCGCCCGCTTCGTCGGCCCCCCGTTGATGCTGACGTCCGACTTCTTCGAGTAGTGGTTCTCGTTGACGGTGGCGCCACCAGGGTTCGTGGAGAAGGCGGCACCGGACGGGGCCGCGTTGGCCGCCGTCGCGCCGAGCGCTGCAGTGGCCAGCACGGCGAGGGCACCGGTCGTGAGGGTTCGTCGCATTGCGGTCCTTCCATCGCGGGCACGGCGGGGACTCACGAATGTCATCGACCACGTGATCGCCTGCCGTGTCACGCACGGAGCGGGGCTCGACGAGTGAGCGCGACCGGCACCCCGCGAAGGAGGGGCATGGGCACCGCCGCATGGCGTGGATCCGAGGCCCGGCCGGTCGCCGAACATGACGAAGGGCGCCGTGCCCGTGAGGCGGCCCGGAGGGTCAGCCCGAGAGGGAGGAGCCGCGTCCGGGGATGGTGTCCGTGCGGACCGGCGACGCCGGTCCACGCCGGTCGGTGCCCCGGACGTGGATCTCCCGGTTGAGCGGCGCCCTTCTGGTTGTGAGCGCGACCGGCCGGGTGCCCGTCCGGCTGGGTCGCGATGTGCGGGGCGCCGCGTGCCCGGCGGCGTCTTCCCGTCGTGTGCTGCACACCAGGCATCGGCCCAGGTGTGCGCCCGCTCGTCCGATCGCGAGCGTGTGCCCGGCCTCTCCCGCACGGTGCGTGAGGTCGACCGCCCCCTGATGCCGGCCCGCCGGGAGGCCGATACGATCCCCGCCCGGTTTCCGACCTTCAGGTGTCACTCATGCGCACGACCGCCCTCGCCGCGCTCCTCGCCGCGGCCTCCGCCTTGTTCTGGGCGGGCGCGGCGGGCGCGGCGGCCCCGCAGCCATGCGGGAACGGCGGCCTTCGTTGCCTGACGGTCGACGTCCCCCTCGACTACGCCGACCCCGGATCGGGGACGCTCGGCCTCGGAGTCCAGATCCTTCCCGGGCGGCCGGAGCGCGGCGCCGTGGTCATCCTGACGGGGGGGCCCGGTCAGGCGGGGCTGGCGCGCGCCGGGGGCGCGGATGCCATGCGCGACATCGCGAGGATCACCGGGCGGCGAACCGTGGTCTCGGTGGA
Source organism: Miltoncostaeaceae bacterium (assembly GCA_963698665.1). Lineage (GTDB taxonomy): Bacteria > Actinomycetota > Thermoleophilia > Miltoncostaeales > Miltoncostaeaceae > CALNYH01. Next base: position 660,182 of record CAVORO010000001.1, read on the forward strand.
TCAGCGAGGCACCGGCACCACCGCGCTTCGGTGCGCGGTCGCTGACCGCCCGGCGGGGGTCGCCCCGGCGGACCTGACGTCGTCCGCCGCCGCCGCGGCGGCCTGCGCACGCGAGCTCGGGGACCGGCGGGCGTTCTTCACGACCGGACAGAGCGTCCAGGACCTCGAGCGGATCCGCGACGCCCTGGGGCTGGAGCGATGGAGTGTCGGCGGCGTGTCGTACGGAACGTTCGTGGCGACCAGCTACGCCCGGATCGCCCCCCAGCGGGTGGAGCGCCTGCTGCTGGACTCGCCGCTGCCGCTCGAGGGACCTCGCGCCCTCGATCTGGAACCCTTCGACGCGGCCCGCCGGATCACGGCGGGCCTCTGCTCCGGGGGCGCCTGCCCGGGCGTCGGTCCCCTCGTGGCGACGACGTCACGGCTCGCCGCCGTGCTCGAACGACGCGCCGTCCCGGGCACCGCCGTGGACGCGGGCGGGCGCGCGGGGCGGGCGGCCTTCGGAGGGCCACGCGCGCGGGGAGCGCTCATCGGCGCGCTCCAAAGCGGCGACCTGTCGCCCGCCGCCAGAGCCGCCTTCCCCGCGGGCGTCCGCGCGGCCCTCCGGGGCGACGCCACGCTCCTCAACCGCCTCTCGCGGGCCGGCGTCGATGCCTCGGCGGGCCCGGGGGACTTCAGCGCGGCCCTCTTCCTGGCCACGACCTGCGAGGAGACGGCCTTGCCGTGGACGGGCGCGGACCCGGCCGACGTCCGGCGGGCGGCGTTCGTCCGCGAGCTCGACACCGTGCCACCGGGTCGGTTCGCACCGTTTCGGCGCTCCGAGGCCCTCGGCTACGGCCCATGGACGCTCTGCCTCGGCTGGCCGGAGGCCAACATCTACCAGCCGCCGGCGGGTGACATCGCGGCGGACATCCCAACCCTGATCCTCTCCGGTGCGGAGGACGTGCGCACGCCGACCGAGTCCGCCCGGCGCGTGGCGGCGCAGGCGCCCGGCTCGACGCTCATCGTCGTCCCGCGACGCGGCCATTCGCTGCTGACCCAGGGGGAGCGGTGCGTGGAGACGGCGGTCGGTCGCTTCTTCGCCGGGCGCGCGGTGGCCGGCTCGATCTGCACGGGGACCCGTCGACTCATCGACCCCTACCCGGTGCCGCCCGCCCGGCTCGCGGACCTGCCCGCTGCCCGCGGCTTCGCGGGGCGGACCGGCCGAACGCTGACCGCGGTCGCACGGACCATCGAGGACATCGACCCGAGCATCCAGCTCGCGCCCGATCCCGGGGGCACGACCGTACGCTCCACGGGGCTTCGCGGCGGCCGCGTGATCGCGCGCTTCTCCTCGCGGTCCGCCCGGGTGTCGCTCCGACGCTTCAGCTACGTGCCGGGAGTCACGCTGACCGGTGGGCTGCCGGTCTGGGCCGCTCGGCCCTCGCGGGACCACCCTCCGAGTCGGGGGCCCCGCGGCCGCCCGAGGCACGCTGACGCTCGCGCCGGGCGGGGAGCTGCGGGGACGGCTCGCTGGACGCCCGGTCCGCGCACGCGTCGGGGCCTCGGGCGTCGAGAGGATCGCGGGGCCGTAGGCCATCGGCGTGGTGCGCCGGGCGGCCACCCTCGGAACGACGAAGGGGCGCCCGTGCCCGTGGCGCCCCTTCGTGGTGGGTGACGACACCGGGTGCCCGCCGGAGCCGTCGGCTGAGGCCGCCCGTCCGGGGCGGCGGTTGTGCCCTGCCCCCCAGAGATCGGGCGCGGGCGTCGCACCCAGGCGGGCGCGTAGAGGCCATGCCCAGATCGGCCGAGCGCGCGATCGGACCCGCGGGCGCCCGATGCGGGGAGAATCACCCCGACGACGACAGCACGGAAAGGAGCCACTTGACGACCATCTACGTCACGGGGCACCGCAATCCCGACACCGACTCGATCGCGTCGGCGGTGGGATATGCGGAACTCAAGCAGCGACTCAACGGCGACGACCGGTATGTCCCGGTCCGGCTCGGTGAGGTGAACGCCCAGACCGAGTGGGCATTGACGCAGGCCGGCGTCGAGGCGCCCGAACTCCTGGAGCACGTCATGCTCCGTGCCTCCGACGTCATGCGGTTCGACTACCCCTCGGCGGATCAGGAGGCGTCGCTTCGGGACGTCGGCATCACGGTCGCGAACGCCGAGACGGACCTGATCCCGATCGTCGACGGGGACGGTGTCGTGGTCGGGATGCTGACCGCCCGGGACATCGCGCGACGCTACGTCAAGGAGACCAGCGAGCCGTCGAGCTTCGCGGACCGGCCCATCTCGGCCGATCTGATCGTGAACACGCTCGAGGGCGAGATGCTCGTGCGCCCCGAGCGCAAGCTGAACGGGCGGCTCTGGGCCGTCACCGTCGACGCGGATCGCATGGGCCACACGATGGGCCCCAACGACATCGTGATCGTCGGGAACCGGACCGACGCCCAACGCCGCGCGGTCGAGATCGGGGTCGCCCTGATCGTCACCCCGTACGGCGAGCACCCGGACGCCGAGATCCTGGAGCTCGCGCGCGAGCACGGCACGGGGGTCGTGGTCTCCCCGCTCGACTCGTACGTCACCGGCCGCCTCGTGTCGCTGTCGGTCCCGGTGCGCGAGGTCATGAGCCGTGACCCGCTCGAGGTCGAGCCGGACGATCTGATCGCCGACATCGCCGACCGCATCAAGGACGTCCACTACAGCGCCGCGATCGTGGTCGACGAGCATCGCGTGCTCGTGGGCCTCGTCACCCGGTCGGAGCTCGTCAGCCCCGAGCCGCGACAGGTGCTCCTCGTGGACCATGCCGAACAGGCGCAGAGCGTCGCGGGCATCGAGGAGGCGCACGTCGTCGAGATCCTCGATCACCACCACATCGGGTCCGTCGAGACACGCTTCCCGGTCGCCGCGACGTTCGACCCGGTCGGCAGCACCGCGACCCTCGTGGTCGAGCGCTTCCGCGCCCACGGACGCGAGCCAAAGCGCCCCACGGCGGTGCTGCTCCTGGCGGCCGTGCTCTCGGACACGGTGATCCTGAGCTCGCCCACCACCACCGAACGCGACCGACAGGTGGTCTCCTACCTCGAGGAACTGCTCGAGGTCGACGCCACCGAGTTCGGCACCGCGATGTTCGAGGCGTCGTCGGACGTCGGCGACGTGGCCGCGACCGACATCATCCGGCGCGACGCCAAGGAGTACGACATCCGCCACGGGAGGCGGGCCTGCATCGCACAGATCGAGACCGTCGGCAAGGGGCTGCTCGGCCGCAAGGACGAGCTGCTCGGGGTGCTGGAGGAGGCGCGCCAGGAGGCCGACTACGCCTTCTACGCCCTGATGGTGACCGACATCGTCGCCCGAGGCACGGAGCTGCTCGTGGCCGGCGACCAGACGGCCGTCCAGCGGGCGTTCGGCGTGGAGGCGAACGGCGACGTCTACGACCTGCCGGGGGTCATGAGCCGCAAGAAGCAGGTCGCCCCACAGCTGCTGCAGGTCGGGCTAGCGGTGAGCCGCCCCGGAGGGAATCAGCCGCGAGAGGGTGGAGTCGCCGTCGGGGTCGATGTCGCACGGACCGGCACGCCGGTCCACATCGACGGTGAATCACCCGGTGGAGTCGCGGCCCCGGAGGTACCGCATGGAGTTGCCGCGGGGTCGAGTCGCACGGTCGGCCGCCGGCCGCACCCTTCCCCGACGGTGAATCACCCGGTTGAAGGGGCGACGTGCGACCCGCGCGTCCCGTGCTGACGGGCACCGTGTCGACCGCGCCCCGGAGGGCGATCGGCGGCGCGACTCGGCGAGCGCCGTCGGGCCGTCCGCGCTCACCCCGCGATCGGGCGCTCCACGAGCAGCAGGCGCTCGGAGCGGTCCTCCCCCACGAGAACCTGCACGACGCGCCACCCCTGGTCACCGGCCCGCGTGGCCGCGGCCAGGAGGGCGTCCGCCCCGGGGTCGTCGACGGCCACCAGTCGGTAGTCGAACCGAACGGGCTCGGCCACCGCGCCGCTCGCGCTCATCTCCACGTGCCCCTGCTCGCCACCTGTCACCTGTCGGCCCTCCCCCGGAGTGTCGTCCGTCGGGACGATTCCCGGACACCGGCCATCCGAAACCCGCACACCGCTGCTACCTTGCGCGACAGGATGAGCAACGGCGGACAGGACACGGCGCCGTCGACGCTGACGGTGACCGACGAAGCGCGCGGGGCGGCGCTGATCCTTCACGTCTCCGGCGAGATCGACATCGCGACCGCCGGGACACTCGAGGAGGCCGCGCGGGCCCACGGTGGACCGGTCGTCCTCGACCTCGCGGAGGTGCGCTTCGTCGACTCGACCGGGGTGCGTGCGCTGATCGACGTCCTCGCGGAGGGTGGCCCGGCCGCGATGTACCGTCCGTCGCCCGCGGTGCGCAGGATGCTCGCGCTCACGCGGCTGGACGATCGCTTCACCGAGGTCCCGGGGCTCGAGCCCGAAGACCTCGCACCGCTCGGCTGACGCCGGATCGGGTGCGACGCCCGCCGGGCCGGGTCAGGGCGCGCCGCGGGAGCGCCGACGAGCCATCTCGGCCCTCGATGTCCGCACGACCGTCCTCTCCGGCCAGGAGCACCAGTCCACCGATGGTGCCGGCGATCACACCGAAGCCGACCCCGAACACCGCCAAGACGAGCGCGCCCTCGAGCACACCGTCGATCCCGAGGATGACTCCGCCGACGAACCGGACCACGAGCGCCAAGGCCACGCCCACGAGCGCACCGCCCGCCGCCCATGCCGCGACGAGCCAGGCGATCCGCCGTCCCCCCCGCCGAGGGAGGTCGCGTTCGGCCGCGTTCGGTCGTCGCCCAGGCGACGGCTCTCCCGTCTTCGGATCCGACGTCCCGTCTGGGCGTGAGACGCGGATCGGCGGGTCGGACATCTCGATGCGGCGATCATCGTTCACCGGTCACCTCGCGAATCGCTGGATGACCCGGAGCTACCCGCCCGCCGGTCGATCCAACCATCCTGAGGCGTCACCCGCGTGCGCGAGCCGCGCGAAGCGGTCCGCGAGTCCGACCATGGCCAGCGTCCGATCGACGCGCGGCGACGAGACGATCGCCAGGCGAACGCCCTCGCTTCGACACCGCGACTCGGCCTCGAGCAGGACTCTGAGGCCCGACGAATCGACGAATCCCACGGCACCGAGGTCGAGCACCATGCCCCGATGGCCGTGCGAGGCACCCGCCACCGCGGCCAGCACGTCGTCGGCGGTCGCGATGTCGAGATCTCCGGCCACCCGGACGACCGCGACACCGTCCACATCCCGTGTGCTCACCCGGGCGCCGGACGTCCACGACGAGAGGGTAGCCTGGGCCCGATGGCGACGCGTCATGTTTCGATCGCCGCCGGTCCGGGAAGGGGTGCCCTGTGACCGCAGGCCAGACGCGATCGCGCGAGGATCGCATCCTCGCCCACATGCCCCTCGTCGAGCGTCTCGCACGGCGCTACGCCGGTCGGGGCGAGCCCGTCGACGACCTGATCCAGGCGGGGACCATCGGTCTCGTCAAGGCGGTCGACCGATTCGATCCGAATCGCGGCAGCACGTTCGAGAGCTTCGCCACACCGACGATCCTCGGCGAGATCCGCCGCCATTTCCGCGACACGACGTGGTCGGTACGGGTGCCACGCGGCGTGCAGGAGGCCCGCCAGCAGGTCAACCGGGCGATCGATCGGCTCTCCGGACGAGAGGGCCGAAGCCCGTCGGTGCCCGAGATCGCCGAGGCCACCGGACTCCAACTCGACGAGGTGCTCGACGCGCTGGCCGCGGCCAGCGCCCAGCGCCCGGACTCCCTGTCGCGGCCGGTGGGCGACGATTCGGAAGGCGAGCGTGAGATCCGGGCGGACGACGCGGGTTTCGGCCAGGCCGAGACGCGGGTCGCACTCGAGGCCGCGCTCCCGGCCGTCGACGCCAGGGCACGACGCATCCTCGAGCTGCGCTTCGAGCGCGACATGACCCAGGCCGAGATCGCACGGGAGGTCGGCATCTCGCAGATGCACGTCTCGCGCCTCCTGCGGCGGGCGCTCGACACGCTTCGTCGCGAGGGAATGCTGGACGGCGTCGCGCCGGGCGCGGCGCCCGGGAGGGTGGATGACTGATCCCAGGTACAGTCTCAGGGTGACGACGGCCGACCCCTCGCCCGATCACGAAGGGGCCGACGCCCCGGATGCGGAGCTTCGGGCGCCGGCCGTCCGCGAGAGCGTCGGGATCGCACGGCAGATGCTCCTCGCGCTCGGTGAGCACGTCGGCTTCGACGACGAGCGCAACGGCGACATGGCCGTCGCGGCGGGCGAGGCGTGCAACAACGTCGTGAACCACGCGTACGGCGACGACGGCTCCGGGCCCCTCACGGTGGCCGCCTGGGTGCGCTCCGGCGCCCTCGAGGTGGTCGTCCGCGACGAGGGCGCCGGGTTCGTCCCCGCCTACTCGGACGATTCTCGCGGCCTCGGGCTCGGGCTTCCGCTCATGATCGCGATCGCGGACGCGGTGACGTTCGGCCGCTCGCCCGCGGGCGAGAACGAGGTCCGGCTCCGCTTCGAGGTCGAGCCGTCACGATGAGCGCGCCGGATGCCACGCTCGAGGTCCGGCTCGGCCCATTCGCGGAGCGCACGCTCGAGCGCGTCGTCGCCGCCTCGGCGGCGCGGACGGCACTCCCCGTCGACCGCCTGGCCGACGCCCAGCTCGCCGTGCGGGCGCTCTGCGCGGCGGCCCGCGGGAGCGGACTCGAACGACTCGCGGTACGCCTGTCGCCCCTGCCCGACGGCGTCAGCCTCACGCTCGGCCCCCTCCCGCGGGACACGAGCGTGGCGCTCGTGCGCAATGCCGACGTCCCCGGTGCCCGCAACGTGATCGACGCGCTGGCCGACCGCCGGTCGGTCACGGCGATCGACGCGCAGCGGGAGGAGCTGACCGTCGCCTTCCGTCTCCGGGGGGCGCCCGGGAAGGATGCGCCCCGCTAGATCGCAGCACCGACGCGGACGGCGGTGTGGATCGGCCGGCGCCGACCCTCGACGTCGCGATCGCACCGCGGGTGTTCACCCCGGGAGCGTCTCGTCGCCCCGCGAGAGTCCGGCCGAATGCGGCACACGCCACCCCCACGAGGCGGCCGCCGTCAAGGCGCGCGGCGGGGCTCCGGCCGCCTGCGCCGGCGGAGCCCCGCCGTGTCCGTCCAGCCTCGTCGCCGCCGACCCGGACCGCTCGCCCGTCATCTCGGACCCACGCGGGGTCGATCGGCGGGGTCAGGTCCCCCAGCGCCGGGCGACGACGTCGCCCGGGTCGCCGCCACCGCGGACCGCCGAGGCGATCTCGGCCTCCGCGATCTCGGGTGTCGGGGCCGGCGCCGTCTGCCGCGCCCGGCGGGCGCCCTCGATGCTCCCGAGGCCGTAGTGCTCGTGGATCTCGCTCGCCTCGTCCACCCGCAGCGCGTTGTCGCGGTCGACGCGCGGACCCTCCGCCACGTGGGCGCGTGGGTACCTGCTCACCGCATTGCCGTCGGCGCCACGGTCGATCCCCTCGACCGGAAGGACCGCCCGCTCGGCGCCGTACCAGCCGGTCTCGATCGCGAGATAGCGGGGCGTCTCGTCGTCGTCGACGAACACCGCGTCGACCCGTCCGAGCCGCTCGCCACGCATGTCGACGACCTCGCGGCCGACCAGATCGCGTGCCGGCACGTCCAACGCGTGTCCCGCCGTGCCGTGTCCGTGCGTGTCCATGTCGATCCCTCCGTACGTGGGGTTTCGACACGAGAGGTGCCCGAACGGGCCTCGATTCATGCGGCACGGCCGAGACGCGGGGTGGCGAGCGACGGACTCCCGGGCTCAGGCGGGGGCGACGCGCAGGGCCAGGATGGCACGGTCGTCGGTCGACCCCCGCTCACCGAGATGCGCGGCGACGGCCCTGTCGGCGGCCGCGATCATCTCCTCGACACCCTGCGACGCGGCTGCCCCCAGCGCGCCTTCGAGGCCGGCCTCGCCCAGCATCCGGCCGTGCTCGTCGCGGGCCTCGGTGTATCCGTCGGTGAAGAGCACGAGCGCGTCACCCGGCCCGAGGCGGACCTCCGCGTCGACCACCTCGACCACCAGATCGATCCCGATCAGGGATCCGGCGACGCCGACACGATCGACCGTTCCGTCGGAGCGCACGACGACCGGATGCGGGTGCCCCGCGAGCGCGACTCGCGCGCGGACGTCGTCGCCGTGTCGTCGGAGCATCGCGACGGCGACCGTGACGAACCGCGTCGTCGGCTCGTGGTGCTCGCAGATGACCCGGTTGAGCTCGCGCAGCGCGCGTGCGGGCGAGTCGTGGTTCTGCTCGATGATCGGGATCAGGGTGTAGCGCGCCGTCGCGGTCAGCGCGGCGGCCTCGGCGCCGCGACCACAGACGTCGCCGATGATCGCCGCCCCACCGAATGAACCCGAGAGCACCTCGTAGAAGTCGCCGCCGACGTCGAGGGTGTCGCTCGCGGCCGTGTAGCCCGCCGCGACCTCGAGCCGCTCCAGCCGGGGGATCGCCGTCGGGAGCAGGCTCTGCTGGAGCGCCCGCACCTCCTGCTCGCGACGGCGCTCCGATTCGCGTCGCTCGGTCACCTCGAGGGCGAACACGCCGGCGCCGACGATCTCGCCGGAGCCGTTTCGAAGCGGGTAGAAGCGCTCGAGCCACACCCGCTCCCGCTGCGGATCGGCGGGGGTCCACCCCACCAGCTCCTCCTCCACGACCTCGCCTCGGAGCGCGGCACCGAGCGGCGCCGTGATCGTCTCCTTCGCGAGCCCGGGAAGCAGGTCCCAGGGCAGGCGCCCGATGTGCGCATGAGGCGGGATGCCGTTCATGGCCGCGAGCTCGTCGTTGATGCGGACGAACCGCATCTCGCGGTCGAACTGCGCGAACCCGATCGGGGCGGCGGCGATGATCGAGTTGATGAGGCCCTCGGCGTCGCGACGGTCCGTCACGTCGATGCCCGACGGCACGAGGTGTGTCACGACGCCACCGGCGCCGTGGAGCGGCGCGAGCTGGAAGTCGATCACGATGCGTGCCTCGTCGCGGAGCCGGATCACGGCGTCGTAGCGCACGGTCAGCCCGGCACCCGCCCGCTCGATCGCATCGCGGAGGCGCCGCTGTTCGTCGGCGCTCCACGACCACCAGTGCGCCTCCCAGAACGGACGCCCCACGACCTCGTCCGCCCGAAGCCCCGCGGCGTCGAGCGCCGAGTCGTTCGCCTCGAGCAGCGTGCCGTCGAGCGCGAGGACGCCCACGAACGCGACGAGGCTGTCGATCAGCTGCCGTGGCGACACCTCGCCCTTCGCGAAGTCCGCTCGCCCCGCCGGGCGATGTCCGTCCCCGATGATCACGCCCCCCGCCCCTCGGCCTCGCCTCAGGACACCAGTCGACCAAGTCGTGTCGATCATGGCCGGTCACGCGCAGGGGCGCCAGCCCGGCCCACCGGCGTGCCCGATGACCGGCTCGAAGGTGGAGCGGCGCGGCCCGACGCGGACGGGACCCCCGAGCGCCCTGACCCGCCGCCGCCGAGCCCCTGTTTCGCGGCCGCCCGCGACGGGCACCACGCCCTCAACCGAGAAGGGAGACCCACATGAGCTCGAGCATCGAGCAGTCCGTCGAGGTCGACGTGCCGGTCCGCACCGCCTACGACCAGTGGACCCAGTTCGAGGACTTCCCCCGATTCATGGACGGAGTCGAGTCGGTGACGCACGTCGACGACACGCATCTGCGCTGGGTGACGGAGATCGCCGGCCAGCGCCGGGACTTCGACACCGCGATCACCGAGCAGACCCCCGATCAGCGGATCGCCTGGACGTCCACCAGCGGGGCCGGACACTCCGGCGTCGTGACGTTCCACCGGATCGCGGACGGCAGGTCCAAGGTGATGCTGCAGATGGACTACGAGCCGGACGGCGCGCTGGAGCAGGTCGGCGACTTCCTCGGCCTCGTCGGACGCCAGACCAGGAACGACCTGGAGCGCTTCAAGGTCATGATCGAGGAGCGCGGCGCCGAGACCGGTGCGTGGCGCGGCGAGGTGGAGCAGGACGCCACCCGTTGACCGCGGACCGGCCCGGACCCGCGCGAGGTCGCTGGCCGGCCCGGCCACCTCGCGCGGGCGCGACCGTGCGCCCGCGGAGCGAGCCGCAGGCCACGCGAGACGCGAGGAGGACGAGATGGGCAAGGACCACGGGCCGTCGATCAAGGACGACGCCCGCTACGAGCGACTCCGCGAGCAGGGGTACTCGAAGGCGAAGTCGGCCGCGATCGCCAACACCGACGCCGAGACGGCCGGACGGCACGGCGGTGGGAGCCCGCCGTACGAGGAGTGGACCAAGGACGAGCTCGACGACCGCGCCAGGGAACCTCGACATCGATGGACGCTCGGACATGGACAAGGGCGAGCTGATCGATGCCCTCCGACGCGGCTGACGCGGCCGCGCCGGCCTCGCTCGGCCGCGAACGGTGAGCGTGCGTCGTCCACCCGTGCACCCGAATCGGGGTGCGGGTTGGACGACGACGCACCTCAGGCCAGCATGTCCTTGACGGTCTCGCGCTCGTCCACGAGTTCCTGATTCGTGGTGGCGATCTTCTCCTTGGAGAAGTCGTCGTGGGTGAAGCTCGTGTCCACCTCGTAGGCGCCCGGCGCGGTCGTGCGGACCGGCACCGATGCCCAGACGCCCTCGGCGAAGCCGTAGCTTCCGTCGGAGCGCACCGCGATCGAGTGCAGCGTGTCGCCCGGCGTCGCCAGGTCGCGCACGTGGTCGATCGCCGCGTTTGCCGCAGAGGCCGCGCTCGACAGGCCACGGGCGGCGATGATCGCCGCGCCGCGCTTGCCGACGGTCGGAAGGAACTCCTCCTTGAGCCACTGGTCGTCGCGAACCACGTCGACGACGGGCGACCCGCCGATCGTCGCGTTCGTGAAGTCGGCGAACATCGTCGGGGAGTGGTTCCCGAAGATGATGATGTTCTCCACCGCGGTGACCGGCGCGTCGGCCTTCTTCGCCAACTGGGTCGCAGCCCGGTTCTGGTCCAGGCGGGTCATGGCGGTGAACTGCTCGGGTGCGAGCCGCTTGGCCTGCGACGCCGCGATCATGCAGTTGGTGTTGCACGGGTTCCCGACCACCACGACGCGGCAGTCCTCGGCCGCGGCCGCGTCGAGCGCCTTGCCCTGCTGCACGAAGATCGCGCCGTTGTCCTTGAGGAGGTCGGCCCGCTCCATGCCCGGGCCGCGTGGCTTGCTGCCGATGAGCAGCGCCCATCCGGCGTCGCCGAACGCGACCTCGGGGTCGTCGGTCGTGACGATCCCGTGCAGCAGCGGGAAGGCGCAGTCGTCGAGCTCCATCGCGACCCCGCCCATCGCCTTCTGCGGGCCCTCGGCGGGGATCTCCAGCAGCTGGAGGATGATCGGCTGGTCCTTGCCGAGCATCTCGCCCGCGGCGATCCGCGGAAGGATGCTGTAGCCGATCTGACCGGCGGCGCCGGTGACCGCGACCCGGACCGGCCGCTTGGCGGCACTCATGCGGTCACCTGCAGCTTCTCGATGATCGCGTCGGCGAGCTGCGAGGTCCCGACGGCGGTCGGGTCGTTGCGGTCTTCCTTCATGTCGTACGTGACCGACTTGCCCTCGAGGATGACGTCGGCGATGGCCCCCTCCATGCGGTCCGCCGCCTCGTGCTCCTTGAGGTGACGGAGCATCATGACGCCCGAGAGCATCATCGCGATCGGGTTGACCTTGTTCTGGCCGGCGTACTTGGGCGCGCTGCCGTGGGTCGGCTCGAACAGGGCGGCCTTGGTGCCGATGTTGGCGCCCGGCGCGACGCCGAGACCGCCGACGAGGCCGGCGCCCAGGTCGCTCAGGATGTCCCCGTACAGGTTCTCCATCACGAGCACGTCGTACAGCTCGGGCTTCTGGACGAGCTGCATGCACATGTTGTCGACGATGCGCTCCTCGAACTCGATGTCCGTGTTGCGCGACGCGACGTCGGTCGCGACGGCCAGGAACAGGCCGTCGGTGTACTTCATGATGTTGGCCTTGTGGACCGCGGTCACCTTCTTGCGCCCGTTCTCGCGGGCGTAGTCGAAGGCGTACTGCACGATCCGCTCGGTGCCCTCGACCGAGATCGGCTTGATCGAGATGCCGGCGTGGTCGTTGATCTTGGCGCCCGGCTCGAGCTCCTCGATCTTGGCCTTCAGCTCCAGCGCGGCGGGCGTGTCCTTCTCGAACTCGATGCCGGCGTAGAGGTCCTCGGTGTTCTCCCGGACGATGACGATGTCCACGTTGTCGTAGCGGGACCGCACGCCCGGGTAGTACTTGCAGGGCCGCACGCAGGCGAACAGGTCGCCCATCTTGCGGAGCGCGACGTTGACGCTGCGAAAGCCGTGGCCTACCGGCGTCGTGATCGGGCCCTTGATGCCTACACCGGTGCGCATGAGCGATTCGATGACGCTGTCCGGGAGCGGCGTGCCGGCGGTCTCCATGATGTCGACGCCGGCCTCCTGGACGTCCCAGTCGAACTCGACGCCGGTGGCGTCGAGCACGCGCTTGGTCGCCTCGGCGATCTCAGGGCCGGTGCCGTCTCCGGGGATGAACGTGACCTGATGTGCCACGAGACGAACTCCTCTGGCGGTGTCCACAGATACGGCCGCGCCCCGGTGGTCCGCCGCGGCGTTCGCACGCGACGAGGTGTGGTGCGTCCGGGGAAGCGGCCGCGAAACGACCCGAGTATATGCGACCGACGCGCTCGATCGGGTCCCACCGGGCGCCGTCACGGTCCGACGCGACACCGCGCGTTCGCCGTCGGAGGTCGGCCGTCGCGCAACAAGGGTCCTTCGACACGCTCTCCAGGGCCGTCCGTTGGCGGACCGGGGCCCGGAGGCGGCACGGTTCGAGGGTGACGGTCCGGTAACCTGAAGTCAGCCCGCGTTGCGGGAACCGTGCGGGCGTTCAGACGTCTCAGGACCGAGGGGGAGCACTTGCGAAGCCATGACGTCGTCGTCGTCGGCGCGGGACTCGCCGGCATGCGGGCGGCGATCGCCGCGCACGAGGCCGGCGCGGACGTGGCGCTGGTGACCAAGGTCCACCCCGTGCGCAGCCACTCGGGCGCGGCGCAGGGCGGGATCAACGCGGCGCTCGGCAACCGGTCGGACGACTCCACCGATTCCCACACGTTCGACACGGTCAAGGGCGCCGACTACATCGGCGACCAGGACGCCATCGAGATCCTGTGCGGGATGGCGCCCAAGGAGATCATCCAGCTCGAGCACTGGGGTGCGGTGTTCAGCCGCCAGGACGACGGGCGGATCGCCCAGCGGCCCTTCGGCGGCGCCGGCTTCCCGCGCACCTGCTACGCGGCCGACCTGACCGGGCTCGTGATCCTCCACACGCTCTACACGGTCTGCGTGAAGTACGACATCCCGACCTACGAGGAGCACTTCGTCACGGAGCTGATCCCCGACGACCACGGCGGCTGCTGCGGTGTCGTGTCGTACGACATGATCCACGGGACCGTCGAGTCGATCGGCGCCAAGGCGGTCGTGCTCGCCACGGGCGGGGCGGGACGGGTCTACCGGCCCTCGACGAACTCCCACTCGTCGACGGGCGACGGCATGGGCCTGGCGCTCGCCGCAGGCGTCCCGCTCAAGGACATGGAGTTCATGCAGTTCCACCCCACGACGCTCAATCCGAGCGGCGTGCTGGTGACCGAGGGCGCACGCGGCGAGGGGGGCATCCTCCTCAACTCCGACGGCGAGCGGTTCATGAGCAAGTACGCGCCCAACAAGCTCGAGCTGGCCTCGCGCGACGTCGTGTCGCGCTCGGAGGCCACCGAGATCATGGAGGGCCGGGGGATCAACGGCAGCGTGATGCTCGACCTGACCCACCTCGGCCACGACAGGATCATGGAGCGGCTTCCGCAGATCCGCGAGCTCGCGATGGCGTTCGCGGGCGTCGACCCGATCGAGGCGCCCATCCCGATCCGGCCGGGCGCGCACTACCACATGGGTGGCGTGCACGTGGACAGCTGGGGCGCCGCGCCGCACATGCCCGGGCTGTTCGCGGCCGGCGAGTGCGCCTGCGTGTCCGTCCACGGCGCCAACCGGCTCGGCGGCAACTCGCTGCTCGAGGCCGTCGTCTTCGGCGCCCGGACGGGTGACGCGGCGGCGCGCTACGCCACCGAGAGCGTGAACGGCAAGGGCGTCGCCGCGACGCCCGCCGCGGCTCGCGACTACGAGCGCAAGCTCCGCATCCTGCTCGACCGCGACGGCGGCCCGCAGCAGCACCTGCTCCGCGACAAGCTGGCGGACACGATGCAGGAGAAGGTCGGCGTGTTCCGCACCGGCGAGGAGCTCCGCGACGCGAAGGCGGTGATCGACGACCTTCGCGACCAGTTCACCGGCGTGAGCGTCGACGACAAGGGCCGCACGTTCAACCAGTCGCTCATCCACACGATCGAGACCGGCTGGCTGATCGACCTCGCGGCCTGCATGGTCGAGGGGGCGGTCGAGCGGACCGAGAGCCGGGGCGCCCACTCGCGCACCGACTTCCCGGAGCGCGACGACGAAAACTGGATGAAGCACACGCTGTCCTACTTGGAGGACGACCAGATCCGCCTGGACTACTCCGAGGTCACCGTGACCAAGTACGAGCCCCAGGTGAGGTCCTACTGATGCCAACGACCACGCTCGACATCTTCCGCTATCAGCCCGACGTCGCCGACGCGCCGTACCGGCAGGACTTCGATCTGGAGCACGCCGAGGACACGACGCTGCTCGACGCGGTCCTCGACCTGCAGAACACCCAGGACGGGACGCTCGCCGTCCGGTACTCGTGCCGGAGCGCGATCTGCGGCTCGTGCGCCTGCAAGGCCAACGGCAAGACCGTCCTCGCCTGCATGACCCAGGTCGAGGACGTCAAGCGCGACTTCGGCACCGACCGCATCGCGGTCGACCCGATCGGCAACTTCCGTCCGATCAAGGATCTCGTGGTCGACATGGATCCGTTCTGGGACAAGTTCAAGTCGGTCAAGCCGTACCTGATCCCGAACGACCCGCCCCCGGACAAGGAGCGCATCGTCCCCAAGGAGGCGATGCAAAAGATCTACAACGAGGCCAAGTGCATCCTGTGCGCCGCCTGCTACAGCGAGTGCAACTCGCTGGCCGCCGACCCCGAGTTCGTCGGCCCGGCCGCGTTCGCCTGGGGCTACCGGTTCGCCGCCGACGAGCGCGACGGCGAGCGCAAGTCGCGCGCCAAGCTGTACTCGGGCGACCACGGCGTCTGGGACTGCACGCGGTGCATGTACTGCAACGAGCGCTGCCCCAAGGGCGTCGATCCGCGCGACGCGATCGAGAAGCTCGGCGGCATCGCCTTCCAGGAGGGCGTGACCGCCGACAAGGGCGCCCGCCACGCCAAGGCCTTCCTCATCTCGATGCGCACCCAGGGCAAGCTCAACGAGACGCTCCTGGTGCCCTACACCGACCCGATCGGCGCGCCGCTGGACACGCCGTTCGCGCTGCGGATGCTCAGCAAGGGCAAGGCGCCCTCGCCGTTCCACCCGCGGATCAAGAAGCACGACGAGGTCCGGAAGCTGCTCAAGAACGTCAAGGAGACGATCTGATGGCACGTCAGTTCGCCTACTACCCCGGCTGCATCGCGGAGTTCAGCTCCAAGGAGCTCAACGCCACCACGCAGGCCCTGGCGCCGATGCTCGACATCGAGCTGCTCCCGATGCCCGCGGCGACCTGCTGCGGCGCCGGCGACATCGCCGAGGCCAAGCCCAACCTGTACCTGACGTTGAACGTCCGCATCCTCAGCCAGGCCGAGGAGATGGGCGTCGACGTCATGACCATCTGCAACGTGTGCACGCTCAACCTGCGACGCGCCAACAAGATGGTCAAGGACGATCCGCGGCTGCTCGAGAGCGTCAACGAGGAGCTCGTCAAGGCGGGCGGGCGTCCGTACGAGGGCACCAAGGAGGTCACGCACCTCCTCTGGTACCTGGCGACCGAGGAGGGCCTCAGCCTGCTCGAGCGCCAGGGCCCGAAGGGCCTCAACGGCCTGCGCGTGGCGCCCTACTACGGGTGCCAGCTGCTCCGGCCGTCGTCGGTCATGGGCTTCGAGGATCCCGACCAGCCCCAGTCGCTCGAGCGGCTGATCACGGCCCTCGGCGGCGAGGTCGCCGACTACGAGGCCAAGACCTCGTGCTGCGGCTTCCCGATCATCCTGGCCCGGCCGAACGTGGCGCTCAGGGAGTCGCACGTCGCGCTGTCGCAGTCGGTCGAGGCGGGCGCCGAGTGCATGGTCACCCCCTGCCCGCTCTGCCACCTGGCGATGGACGCCTACCAGCGCAAGGCCGAGCAGCTGAACGGCATGGAGTACAACATGCCGGTGCTCCACCTCCCGCAGCTGATCGGGCTCGCGCTGGGGCTGGACTCGAAGATCATGGACTTCAAGCGCCACATGGTCCCGGTGGACCCGGTGCTCGAGGTCGTCGGAGCCTGACGATCCCCGCCCGGCGCCCCGAGGGGCGCCGGGCACGGCGCCGCCGATCGCCCGCATGACGCCCCCCGCGGCCGCGGCCGCGGGGGCGCCTATCATCCCCGGCGTGGGCCACGAGACCGGGACCGGATCGATCCGCGCGGTCAGCGCGGCGACGCGGCAGGCGCTGCCGCCGCCGTGCGTCGACTGCGTCTTCTGGCAGCACCGGCGCGCGACCACGGATCCCGAGCGCAAGGATCGCTGGGTGCGCGGTGTCGAGGCCGAGGGCGGCGTCTGGGGACGGATGGTCGTCGCTCCCGACGGCGCCCGGGCGATGATCCAGTACGGCCCGGCGCCGCTGTTCCCCCGGGCGCGGCGCCTTCCCGCGGGTCCTCCGAGCCGCGACGCCGCGCTGATCACCTGCGTGTACCTGGCGGGCGACGACCCCGCCGGAACCTACGAACGACTGGCGCTCGAGTGTCTCGCGGACCTGAAGGCGCGTGGCGCCGACGCCGTCGAGGCCTTCGCCCGTCGGGCGAGCCACCCGCGCTCGTCCGACGGGCTGGCGGGCCATCACACGCTCATGGACCGTGACCTCCTGGAGCGCCTCGGCTTCGGCGTGCGGCGTGAGCGCGGCACCGTGGCGCTCATGCGCCTTCGGTTGGGCGGACTCGCCCCGGCGCCGAACCCCCGCGTCGGAATCCTGGAACGGTTGGGGCTCGAGCCGCCCCCCGCACCCGCCACCCAGCTCGCACCGTGATGCGGCGCGCCGCGCTCCTTGCGGTCGTCGCGCTCGTCGCGACGGCCACCGTCGCGACCGCACCGGCCGCGGCGGATCCGGCCGTCGACGCCCTTCGCGACGCGGACGCGTACGTCAGCCTGCGCGCCCTCGGACCCGCGGCCGCGGACGCCGAGGCGCGGCTCGCCGTCGGCGCGGCCGATCTCGCCGCCGAGGGCCGGCCGGTCAAGCTCGCGATCGTGCTCGGTCCGGTCGGGGCGCCGTCCATGCGGGCCTATGTGCGCGACCTTCGCCGAGAGCTCGGTGGCGGGGACACGCTCGTGATCACCGCGCCGGGACGTCCCGTCGTGGCGGCGAGCACCGACCCACCGGCCGTGGTCACGCGGCGCCTCCGCGAATCCGGTGCGGCGAGGCGCGGCGACCCGACCGAGCGCGTGCTCGTCGCCGCCGACGCGGTCGCGCCAGAGGCCGACGGGGGCGGCGGAACCCGCACGATCGCCGCCGTCCTGGCGCTCGCGGCGCTCGGCGCGGCCTGGGCCGTCGCATGGGGGCTGCGCCGCGAGCGCCGCGGACAGCGCGGCGAGCTCGCCGCGGCGCGCGGCTACCTGTCGGCATGCCTCGACGCGGTGCGCGAGCGCACCGCCGCGCTCGGCGGGCGGACCGATCTCGACGAGGAGGCGCGGGCGAAGATCGAGGCGGCGCGGGCCGACCATGCGGACGCGCTCGGAAAGCTCCAAGCCGCCGACAGCACGTCCCAGATCCCCGCCGTGCTCCCGCCGCTGCGGTCGTCGCTGACGGGACTGGCGGAGGTGGCCGCGACGGTGGGCGAGGACCTCCCCGCCGATCGGCCGTTCGACGGGCTGTGCGCCGTGGACCCCGGTCACGGGCCGGCCACCGGGGCGGCGGACGTCGAGGGGCTGGGCCGGGCGTCGGTCTGCGTTGCGTGCGCCGACGCGGCCGCGCGGTGGCGCCGTGCTGCGTCGGCGCGCGATTCCCACGCGGGCCGGGCCGGTGCCCTTCGACGAGATGCCCGACGACGCCCTGCGCCGGCCCCCCGCGCCGGCTGCCACCGGGGCGGGGAGCTGACGCGGAGGCCTACCGCTCGAGGCGGAAGGGCGGGTACTCGTCACGCATGAGCGCGGCGTATGCGACGGTCCGGAACGCCCAGCGGTTGAGCCCGACGACGAAGCTGAAGACCCCCGCCGGGTAGCGGGTGGTGAACAGCAGCGCGACACCCGCGAACAACGTCAGGATCGAGATCAGCGACCCGGGTGACGCCAGGAGCGGGATCGGCGAGACGTCGGGGACGAGCACGCCGCCGATGAACACCGCCACCAGCACGTAGTGCGGGATCGCGAGCAGCCACCACTTGACGAGCGCGAGGCCGCGATTGAGCCGCTCCGGGTAGTCGACGCGCAGGCGCGCCGGATAGTCGGGCCGCTCGGCCAGGCTGAAGGGCGGATACCGGTCCGTCCCGATGGCGTTGAACGCGTAGAAGCCGACGCGCCAGGTCCAGCGCATCACACCGACGTTGAAGTCGAACAGCGGCCGCGGATAGCGGCCGGTGGCGACGACCATCACGAGCGCGGCGATCGACGTGAGGACGAACCCGAGCCACAGGAACGCGAGCACGATCAGGTGCGGGATCGCGAGGAACCACTTCACGAGCCACTTCCACCGGCTGAGGTCCTGGTCGAGTTCACCGTCGAGCTGCACCGGATACGGCGGGCTCGCGGCGGGATAGGGAAGCTCTCGGGGCATGTGCGCCTCCTGGTCGGACCGTTGCGGTACGACTCGCACACTGGCGCCGAGGACGCCGGTCGGCGTCGGCGGCCCGGCCGATCCGGCCTCCGCCGGTCGGCGGGCGCGACGGACGGGTCAGTCATCCCCCGGGTGGACGACCCCGTGCTCGTAGGCGAACACGACCGCCTGCACCCGATCGCGCAGGCCGAGCTTGGCGAGCACGCGCGACACGTGGGTCTTGACCGTCGCCTCACCGACGACCAGGCGCTCCGCGATCTCCGCGTTGCTCAGGCCGCGGGCCACCAGCATCAGCACCTCCGCCTCGCGGTCGGTGAGGTCGCCGAGCGCGGGCGGCGGCGGGCTCGCGCGCCGTGAGGTCGCGAACTCGGCGAGCAGGCGCCTGGTGATCGAGGGGGCGAGAAGCGCGTCGCCGGCCGCGACGACCCGCACGGCGTCGACGAGGGCCTCGGGCGGCGCGTCCTTGAGCATGAACCCGCTCGCGCCGGCCTCGATCGCGGCGTAGACGTACTCGTCGAGGTCGAAGGTGGTCAGGATGAGGACGCGCGGCGCATCCTCGGCGGCGGTGATCCGGGCCGTCGCCTCGACACCGTCCATGCGCGGCATCCGCACGTCCATCACGACCACGTCCGGCCAGAGCCGCTGCACGGCGTCGATCGCGGCCAGCCCGTCCTCGGCCTCGCCCACGACGCGCAGATCGGCCTGGGCGTCGAGGACGAGCCGAAAGCCGCCCCGCACCATCGCCTGGTCGTCGACGATCAGCACCTTGGTCTCGCTCACGCCGGATCCTCCTCGTCGTCGACGGGAAGCATCGCGTGGACCTCCCATCCGCCCGCGGGTCGCGGACCAGCGGTGAGCGACCCCCCGTGGGTGTCCACGCGCTCTCGCATCCCGACCATCCCGTGCCCCTCGCCCTCGGAGGTCAGGCCCGTCGCCCCGTCCCCGCCCGCATCGGTGACCCGCACCTCGAGGCGCCCGCGAGCGTAGTCGAGGCGGACCGCGGCCGTCGCGGCCGCGCCCGCGTGGCGGCGGACGTTCGTGAGCGCCTCCTGGACGATGCGGTACGCCGACACGCCGACCGTGTCGGGCACACGGCCGAGGTCTCCGGCGACGGAGAGCGAGACGTCGAGCCCCGCCTCCCTGCTCTGGGCGACGAGGTGCTCGATGTCGAGCGCCGAGGGCTGGGGCAGCCGCGCACCGGCCTCCGAGCCGCGAAGCACGCCGAGCAGGCGGCGCATCTCGTTGAGCGCACCCCGCCCCGTCTCCTCGACGGTCCGCATCGCCTCGGTCGCCCGCTCGGGGTCGCTCTCGAGCACGGTCCGCGCCGCTCCGGCCTGGATGACCATCACGCTGACGCTGTGGGCGACCACGTCGTGGAGCTCGCGGGCGATCCGGATGCGCTCGTCGGCGATCCGCTGCTCGGCCCGGAGCTCACGCGCGCGCGCCTCGGCGTCCGCCGCCTCGGCACGGTCGACGGCCCGCTGACGCCGAAGGCGGACCTGTCCCCCGATGGCCCATGCCGCCGCGAAGACCGCGCCCACGAAGACGAGTTCCCCGGCGCGACGGGGATCGTCGACGAGCGTCCCCATGCCCACCAGGAGCGCGGCGAGGCCGGCCAGCCGCAGCGACTCGCGCCGTGGCCGGCGGGACGCCACGCTGAAGACCATCACGACGGTGGCGAGCCACGCGACCTCGTCCCCGGTCTGGAGCGCGATCCCGAGCGCGAACGCACCCGCCGACACGAGCAGCCCCTCGACCGGACGGGCTCGGCGCACCGCGACCGGGAGTGCGCTCGCCAGCGCGAGCGCGACGCCGACGAGGACGGGCGCCCGCGGGTCCGCCGCGTGCCCGTCGGCCACCGAGCCGACCGCGGCGAGTGCGAGGAACCCCGCCAGGATGCGATCCCGCGCCAGCGGGCCGACCCGCGTGCCGATCCTGCGCCAGAAACGGGCGATCATCGGGCCACGGTACCCGGCCGGCCCCCGGAGGGAGTCAGCCGCTCGGACGAGTCGGTCTCCCCATGGCGACGGACCGGGGAGCCCTGGGCGATGCGGCGCCGGTCAGCCGCAGGCCACGCCGTCGCCGTCGCCGTCGAGTCGATGGGGGTCGGCGCCGACGACGCGGATGGGGCCCTCGAGATCGTCGCAGTCGAGGTCCGGGGGCGCCGTCGGGACGCAGGCGCCGACGTACGCCGGATCGCACCCCGCGCCGGGGATCGGCGGTGCGTCCGGTGCCGGTGCGCCGGCCCGGGCGGCCCGCCCCTCCGGGCACCGGCCCCACAGACCCCGCCCGCCGTCGCGCGCCGCCTGCTCGGCGCGCGAGAACTCTGCCGTGTAGCGAAACGGCGTCCGGAACACGTAGACCTCCGCGTGGCCGCTCTGGACGAGGGCGCGGTTCACCGAGTCCGGTCCTCGGGGGCCGTCGCCGACGTGGACGTAGGCGAGCAGCCGCCCGTAGCGGTCGCGTGTGTCCTGGGTCGGATCGAGTTCCAGGACCACCCGGGCGCCCGGCGGCATCAGCTCCTCGGCGCGCGCGCTCGCCTCGGGTCCGAAGCACTCGACCGGCCGGTTCGGCGCCTTGGTCTCCGGGGTGTCGATGCCGATCAGCCGCACCGTCTCCTCGCCTGCCGGCGTCCGGACCCTGACCGTGTCGCCGTCGACGACACGGTCGACCCGACCGCCCAGCTCCCCGGTCGGGGGGTCGTCGACGCTCGCCGCCCCGCCGTCGCCGGATCGGTCGAGGGCGACGAGGAGGCCCGCCGCCAGGACCACCACGACCAGGCCGAGCACCCACCACGCCCATCGCCGAGATCGAGGTCGCCGCATTGGTCCAGGCTAGCCCCGCCGTCGGCACGCGGGGCGGACGGAGGTCGCGGCTTCGGATCGTCGTGGTCGCGGGGGGCGCGCGGGTTCATGCCGCGCCCCGACCCTCATCCGGCCTCGCGCACCACCACGTCGCCGGCGCCCGTCTCGATCACGATCCTCCGCGTGGCGCGCGGGTCGTCGCGCACGCCGCGAAGGCGCACGTCACCTGCGCGCGACGTCGCCTCGACCCGGTAGGCGGCCGGGGGAAGCACGACCTCGACGTCGCCGGAGGAGACGTCCACCGTCACCTCGTCCGGGGCGCGCGCGAAGACGAGCGTGACGTCGCCCCGACGCGCGTCCACGAGGACGCGCCCGCCGGCGAGCGCATTCGCCCGGACGTCCCCCGCGCGGGTCTGGACGTCGGCGCCCTCGATCGCCCCCCGTAGGGTCACCTCCCCGAGCCCGGTGCGCGCCTCGACGGCGACGCCGTCGGGCACGCGGGCCCGGACGTCGGCGCGACAGGACGCCCAGAGGCGACAGCTCCACCGGAGCGTCGCCGCGCCCGCGTCGGCCGAGGCCGCGAAGGCGACCCCGAGGAGGAAGCTCCGCTCTCTCGAGACGGCCTCGACGCCCGGATCCGGCGCCGCACGGATCTCCAGGTCGCCCTGTGCGGTGTCGATCACGACGTTCGTGACCTCGCCGGCCAGACGGACACGGTCCTCGATGGTCGCCGGCGCGAGCGCCTGGAGGAGCGCCCAGGACGCGGCGCCGGCGACGAACGCCCCGCCGACGAGGGCGGCGGCGCGCGGGAGTCGACCGTCGGGGATCACCGGACCGGCACGTCCGCGGGAGGGCTCGCGGGTGCGATCGCGGGACGGGGACGGGGAAGGCGCCAGGCCAGCGCGTAGCCCACGACGAGCGGGACCATCAGGCTGACCACCGCGACCTGGTAGGCCCCACGCCCGAGCGGCTCCACGAGGAGCGCCACGATGGCGCCGTAGAGGATCGGGCCGACGACCGCGCTCGCGCGCCCCGCCAGCCCGTACACGCCGAACATCTCGCCGAGGCGCTCTGGGGGTGCGAGTCGCGTGAGCACGACCCGCTCGACCACCTGCATCCCCCCCACCCCGGCCCCGAGGATCGCACCCGCCACGAGGAACGGCACCGGCGCGAGGAACCCGGCCAGCAGCGCGAGGCCGATCGCCCAGACCCACAGCACCGCGAGCAACGACGGCACGGCGCCGATCCGGTCGCAAAGGCGCCCCCAGGCGAACGAGGCGATGACGGCCACGACCACCAGCACGAGCAGCACGTTGAGCGCCTCGCCCTCGCTGAACCCGACGGCCGCCACCGCGAAGGCGCTCATCACGGCGATCGCGGTGTTGACCGGGTCGCTGTAGAAGAAGCGCGCGACGATGAACCGGAGCAGTCCGGGCTCGTCGCGCGCACCGCGAAACGCGGCGATCAGTCGTCGCCATGGCCGGCGGGCCTCGGCCACGACGCCGATGCGCGCGCCCGGGCCGGGCTCGTGGATCGCGACGAGGGCGGGTAGCGCGACGACCCCGAACAGCACCGCGACGAACAGGAAGCTCGCCGCCGTGATGCGACCGTCGTCGGTGGTCAGCGGGATCAGGATCCCCGCCAGGAGCACGCCGGCGTATCCGAGACCACCGCCGAGACCGGAGAGGCGCCCGCGGGCCTCGGGTCGCGCGACGGTCACGAGGAGCGCGTCGTAGTAGATCAGGGAGGCCTGGAACGCGAAGTTGGCGACCCCGAACAGGAACAGGCCGAGGGCGATGTCGACGAAGCCGATCGCCGCGGTGGACCCGACGGCGAGCGCCGTGAAGAAGGCGAGGAACGGCTTCCGGCGGCCGACGCGATCGCTCATCGCGCCGAGGATCGGCGAGACCAGAGCGTTGACCAGCACCGAGGCGCTGACGGCGACCGTGAACCAGAACAGGCCCGGCCCCTCGCCGAGGAACCTGATGCTCCAGAGACTCATGGCGAAGGAGACGACCGCGAAGCTGAAGATGGTGTTCGCGAAGTCGTAGAACGCCCACGCGACGACGACGCCGGCGCGCCCGGTGGACGACATCTCCCCCAGGCGACGCCACCATGCGCCGGGGTCGAGGCGCCGGAGTCGGTCGAGGACGACGAACAGCACGACGGCGAGGCCCGCCGCGCCCACCAGGTACCAGGGCCAGGGACCGAACAGGTCCAGCACGCTGCCCATCGGCGGCGGCTCGCGCAGGTACATGTAGTTGCCGCCGCTCGCGATCGTCCCGATCGCCGCCAGGCACGTCCAGACCACCGACGCACCGAGCACCCGGCCGACGGCCCCCGGACCCGGGGCGAGCCCGCGACCCCAGGAGACGTAGCTGGCGGCGATGAGCACCCCGGAGTGGGCGATGAAGAAGGACCAGAAGCGAGGATCGCCCGGCCCCTGTGGCAGGTCCGGGGTGATGACGGTCAGGAGCGTCGCGCTGAACGCCCAGAAGTAGAGGACCTCGTACGCGAGTCGCGGCGGGCGCTTGAACCAGAGCGAGATCGCCGCGACGAGCACGGCCGCGTCCGACAGGTGCAACGGGAGGTCGCGGCCGGCGAGCCACTCCCGGTCCGACAGGAGCGCGACGCGAAGCACGACCTCGTTCGCCACCAGGATCACGGCGAACGCGCGCGCCGCGACGAGCCACCCCGGCCCCGTCCTGCCGCGCGGGACGAGGGCCGCCGCCAGGCAGAGCCCCAGCGTGGCGGCGAGCACGAGCACATGCGCGACCGATCCGAACTCCATGCCCGCTCCCAGTCACACGAACCGTATCGCGTGAATAGAGGCGGAGGGCTCGACGGCCGCGCCCGATCGGCCGACGACGGCACCCACGGTGCCGGGGGTCCGCCCCGGCACCGTGGGTGCCGTCGGTCCTACCCGCGGAGGGCCGCTCCCAGGTCGGGGCCGCTGAGCGTCCCGTCCTGGAAGTCCTCCCCGGTGAAGCCGGTCTCGAGCTTCTCGATCAGGTCGTTGGCCCGACGCACGGCCGCCTGCGAGATCTTCTGGTTGATCCTGAGCTGGGCGACGCTCGCCTCGACGCCGGCGCCGGCCCCCTGGGACGCGGGTGCCACTCGCGTCGTGGTCGCCGGTACCGGGGTGGACGGCGACACGGACCGCACGATGATCCCGGGCGGCAGCTTGCCCGCGGTGACGGCCCCGTCGCGCAGGTCGCCGCCGGTCAGCCCACCGTCGATCCTGGCCCGCAGCGCGTTCAGCCGACGCACGGCCGCCTGGGAGATGCGCTGGTTGATCAGGAGCTGCTCGGGTGTGAGCGCCACCGTCGCGCCGGCGCGCGCTCCCGCCGCGCTCGCGACCCGCACGGGGTCGGGCGCCGCCGGGGTCGATGCCACGACCGCGCCCGCGGCGAACGTGACGCCCGTGAACTCGGCCGGGGTCAGCGCGCCGCCGCAGAGGTCGCGCTCGCCGAGCCCGCCGTCGAGGCGCGCCTGGATGGCATTGGCGCGCCGGACCGCCGCCTGGGAGATGCGCTGGTTGATCAGGAGCTGCGCCGAGGTCAGCGTCACCGTCGACGAGCCGGACGTGGCCGACGCGACGGCGCTCGGCGTGGCGCAGCGCGCGGCCGCCTGCACGGCCGGCGCCGGCGTCGCGGCGGGGGTCGTGGGGGTGGCGGGTGGCGGCGCCGGGCTCGGAGTGCCGCCGCTCGGGGCGGCGACCACGGGCGACGTCGCCGCGCTCGTGGCGACGGTCTCGCCACCCGGGCCCGCGGCGGCGACGCGGCAGCTGAGCGCCGTCCCGAGGTCGTCCGCGGTCGGCGAGTAGGTGGTGCCGGTGGCACCCGGGATCGGAGCGCCGTCGCGAAGCCACTGCAGGGCGAGCGTGGCGTCGGCCGGGTCCCACGTCCCGGTCTCGCAGGTCAGGGTGGCGCCGACCTGGGCGTCGCCGGTGACGGCCGGTGGCGTCAGCGCCGCGGGCGGCGCGTCGGCGACGGCGCCGGTCGGCGCGCTCGACTCGGTCGAGGCGCCTCCGTCGCCGGTCGCCGTCACCCGGCAGCCCACCGCGGCGCCGACATCCTCCTGGACGAGGTCGTAGGTCGCGCCGGTGGCGCCCGCGATCGGAGCGCCGTCGCGGAGCCACTCGTAGGCGATGCCCGGCGACGTCGGATCCCATGTCCCCGGGTCGCAGGAGATCGTCTGCCCCTCGGTCGCGGCACCGGACACCGACGGCGGCGTCAGGTTGACCGGCGCGACGAGCTCGACCTGCACGGGGAGGGAGACGGGGCCCGGGGTGCCGTCGGCCGCCTCGAGGTAGGCCATGACGACGTTCTTGCCGGTGGCGGTCTGGGCATCCTCGGGGCTGCGATCGAGGAGGAAGCTGGTCGGGCGCCAGCCCGGACGAAAAGAGTCTGCCCGCCGCCGGTCTGCACGTTGCCGAGGAACAGGTTCCGGGGGACCCCGGATGGCGACGCCGACTGGCGACGCGTGGCCGCCTCGACCTTGAAGACGCGGATCGTTTGGCCGTTGGATGCCGGGGTGGCGTCGTTGAGGAACTGCTGTGCCGCGGTGGTCACCGTGGCATCCGCCGGCCACGGCGCGCCGCTGAACTGCGTGACGGTCGGACGGATGTCGATCGCGGACGGCACCGGGACGACACCGCGCGCGTTGACCCCGAGCGCGGGGCCGACCACGTACGGGGCGAGCCGCGTCGTCTCGGTCGTCGACCCGTCGAACTCGACGTCGACGATCGAGCCGGACATCTCCGCCCCCGATACGGGGCCCGCCGGTGAGCTGCCCGCCTCGCCGGCGGTCGAGAGCGGATCGACGTCGATCGAGAACTCGATCGATGCCCCGGCCGGAATCCCGCCGGACCCGACGCGCCACGTCGATCTTGCGGAACCCTCCGCCCAAGGGGTCCGAGGGGCTGACCACGAAATCGCCCGCCACGAGGCCCGAGGTTCCGCCGTTCAGCTCGAAGCTCTTGGCGATGCCGTCACCAGCCGGGTTGAGCGGGTCGAGGTCGAACATGAGATCGGGGATCGCGGTGGCGCCGGCCTCGAGTTCGATCGAGAACGCGGTGATCGCAGGATCGGGACTCGGAGTCGCCGCCGGATCGCCGGTGTTCTCCAGCACGAAGCTGTTCGCGGTGTATCCGGACGCGCCCTGGACACCTCCGGACGAGTGCTCGGTCCTGAATTCCGCCCCCGGAGCGGCGATGGCCGATGCGCCGGTGAGTACCGACGCCCCGGCCACGAGCGCGAGCGCGCGGCCGATGTTCCTCATGGATGCCCCCTCGGTCCTTGAACGGGCGCGATCGTACGACCAGCCCGACCGCGGCGGACCCGGGCTCGGCGGCCGCGCCCGATCGCCCGAGGCGGGTCGATCCCAATCGCCTCGGGTCGCCCTGCCCGAACCGACGATCCACCGGGCGCGGGGACGGTGGTCGCGGGAATCGACGAGGTCGGCTCCGCGTCCCGGCGGCTGCGTCCTCTCGGCCCGATGTTCCTCGAACCCGCTCCGCTCGCCGCGGAGCGCGTTCTGCGAACGGCCTCACGGTCGCACGGGGGTCGGGCGTGGGCTGTCTCTCCCCGTCCTGATCGAATCCATCAACTCGTCGTTCGTGGTCGCGCCCGTGGTCATGTGGTCGGGCCGGAGGGCCGTCCAAGGTCCGGGTGTCGGCCGACGGCCGTCCCCGGGCCGGCATGTCCATGGGCGTGGTGGTCGCGGAGCGCGTGGTGGTGCGTCGTTGGCTCTCGGCGCTCCCGGGACGGGGC
Source organism: Miltoncostaeaceae bacterium (assembly GCA_963698665.1). Lineage (GTDB taxonomy): Bacteria > Actinomycetota > Thermoleophilia > Miltoncostaeales > Miltoncostaeaceae > CALNYH01. The sequence goes on from CAVORO010000001.1 coordinate 687,731, forward strand.
GGGCCCGCGGGTCCTTCGGTCGCGCTCAAGGTGGCGGGGTTCTCGGGGCCTGCCCGGTCACGTGGCGAGAAACAGCGCGCGTCAATCCCAATCGCTGCGGATCCTCGGCGCAAGCAGTCGGCCCGGGGCGCCGCACCCCTTCGCCTCGGGTGGGATTGCCCCACAACCGGACGGTCCACCGGGACGCGGGGACGGTGGTGCGCGTGGTCGTCGACTAGGCTCACTCCGCGTCCCGGCGGCTGCGTCCTCTCGGCCTGATGTTCTCGAACCCGCTCCGCTCATCGCGGAGCGCGTTCTGCGAACGGCTCACGGTCGCACGGGGAGTCGGGGTGGTGCTTGTGTTCTGCCCCGGCGCGCGAACGTCCTCCGCCTGTCGCGGAGGACGTTCTGCGCGGGGCCTCACCTAGAGCCAGCCGTTGGTCACGATCGATTCGGCGACCTGAACGGCGTTGGTGGCGGCGCCCTTTCGCAGGTTGTCGGAGCTCAGCCAGAGGACGATCCCGCGCGGGTGGGAGGGGTCGCGCCGGATCCGCCCAACGAGCACCTCGTCTCGGCCCGCCGCGTCGATCGGCATCGGGTAGCGGTTGTAGGCCGGCTCGTCGACGAGCGCCACGCCTGGCGCCGTCATCAGGAGGTTGCGGACCTCATCGGGGTCGATCTGCGTCGTGGTCTCGATGTGCACCGACTCCGAGTGGCCGTGCATCACCGGCACCCGCACGCACGTCGCGCTGACCGGGAGGTCCGCGAGACCGAGCATCTTGCGCGTCTCCTCCATCACCTTCCGCTCCTCGCCGGTCTGCCCGTCCTCGTCGAAGGTGTCGATGTGCGGCAGGACGTTGAACGCGATGGGGTGCGGATAGACCTCGGGGGCCGGCTCCTCGCCGGACAGCACCTGCAGCGACTGGGCCCGCAACTCCTCGACCGCGGCGAGCCCCGTGCCGCTGACCGCCTGGTAGCTCGAGACGATGACGCGCTCCAGGCCGGCTGCGTCGAGGATCGGCTTGAGCGCGACCACGAGCGGTGCGGCGACGCAGTTGGGATTCGCGACGATCCCGGCGTGCCCGGCGAGCGCCTCCTCGTTGACCTCGGGGACGACGAGCGGCACCGCTGGGTCCATGCGATACGCCGAGCTGTTGTCGATCACGACCGCGCCCGCCTCGACCGCCGCCGGGGCGAAGGCCCGCGAGCGGGTGGCCCCGGCGCTGAAGAGCGCCACGTCGATGTCCTCGAAGGCGTCGTCGGTCAGCTCGCGCACGATGGCGGGCCGACCCAGGTACTCGAGCTCGCGGCCGGCGCTCCGCGACGACGCGAGCGGCCGGAGCTCCGTGACCGGAAAGCCCCGCTCCTCAAGCACGCGAAGCATCGTGCCCCCGACGGCGCCGGTGGCGCCGACGACGGCGACCCTAAACACCGGCCCGCCGCGCGGCCTCGGAGGACAGGTCGAACGCGTCGTGCAGGGCTCGTACGGCGGGCTCGATCTCGCGGCGGTCGATCACCACCGTGATGCGGATCGTCGAGGTGTCGATCATCTGGATGTTGATCCCGCGCGCCGCCAGCGTGCGGAACATCTTCGCGGCGATCCCGGGGTTGGACTTCATGCCGGCCCCCACGAGGGTCACCTTCCCGATCTGATCGTCCGCCGAGATGCCTCGGTGCGGCAGCTCGTCGCCCAGGCCCTCGATCGCGTCGAGCGCCTTTCGCAGCTCGTCCAGCGGGACCGTGAGCGAGAGGTCGGTCACGCCCTCGGCGCTCACGTTCTGGATGATCGTGTCCACGTTCAGGTTCGCGTCGGCGAGCGCGGTCATGATCGTGGCCGCCACACCTGGCCGGTCGCGCACGCCGGACACCGTGATCTTGGCCTCGTCGCTCCGGTGCGCGACGGCCGAGACGATCGCCTTCTCCATGTCGGGTGTCTCCTCGGTGATCCAGGTCCCCTCCTCGTCTCGAAACGAGGAGCGCACGTGCAGGTTGACGCCGTGGTTGCGGGCGTACTCGACGGAGCGGAGCGCCAGCACGCGCGAGCCCGAGGCCGCCATCTCCAGCATCTCCTCGTGGCTCAGCTTCGGGAGCTTGCGCGCGCCGGGCTCCACGCGGGGGTCCGCGGTGAACACACCGGTCACGTCCGTGTAGATCTCGCAGACGTCGGCGTCGAGCGCGGCCGCGAGCGCCACGGCGGAGAGATCGCTGCCGCCGCGCCCGAGCGTCGTGACGTTGCGATCGGTCGACACGCCCTGGAAGCCCGCGACGAGCACGATCGACCCGCCCGAGAGCGCCTCCCGAAGCCGGTCGGCGCGGATCTCCACGATCTTCGCCTTGGTGTGCGACGTATCGGTCACGATCCCGGCCTGCGACCCCGTGAACGAGGTCGCCGCGTGGCCCAGGTCCTGGAGGGCCATGGCCATCAGCGCGCAGGAGATCCGCTCGCCGGTCGAGAGCAGCATGTCCATCTCACGGGGATCGGGGCGATCCGAGATCTCGTTCGCCATCGAGACGAGCTCGTCGGTCGTCTTCCCGCGCGCCGAGACGACCGCCACGACATCGTCGCCCGCCTCGCGGGCGGATGCGATCCGACGCGCAACGTTGCGGATCTTCTCTGCGTCGGCGACCGAGGTGCCGCCGAACTTCATGGTCCTGAGCGCCACCTCGCTCCCCTCCGTCGGCGGACGGCTGCGGATGATAGAGGCCGCGGCCCGTCGGCGGGGACCTGCCGCGCCGGGCCTACAGCTCGCGGCGCCCGAGCAGCGCCCGGCCGAGCGTGAGCTCGTCGGCGTGCTCCAGGTCGGCCCCGACGGGAAGGCCGCTCGCGAGGCGCGTCACCCGGACCTTGCCGCGAACCAGATCGGCCAGGTAGAGCGCGGTCGCCTCGCCGGCCATCGTCGGGTTGGTGGCGACCACCAGCTCCTGCACGCCGTCGCGCTCGATGCGGCCGAGGATCTGCTCGATGTTCAGGTCCTCGGGGTCGATGCCGTCGATCGGCGACAGGGCGCCCCCGATGACGTGGTACCTCCCGCGGTACTCGTGGGTCCGCTCGATGGGGATGATCGCGGACGGCTCCTCGACCGCGCACAGAAGCGTCGCGTCGCGTCGCGGATCCGAGCAGATCGGGCACACCCCGTCCTCGCTGAACGAGAAACACTCGGGGCACAGGCTGACCCGCTCACCGACCGACGTGAGCGCGGCCGAAAGCGCCTCGGGCCGCTCCGACGGAGCGCGCAGCAGGCTGAAGGCCAGGCGCTGGGCGCTCCGTGGACCGATCCCCGGCAGTCGTGCGAGCTCCGCGACCAGCCGCTCGATGGAAGGCGTCAGCACCCGCTCGGCGTCAGAGCCCCGGGATCCCGAGCCCGCCGAGGCCACCGGCCACGGAGTTGATCCGCTCCTGCGCCATCTCCTGGGCGGCCCGCATCGCCTCGTTGACGGCCGCGACCACGACGTCCTGGAGCAGCTCGACGTCGTCCGGATCGACGGCCGACGGGTCGATCCGGAGCTCGACCAGCTCGAGCCCGCCCGTGACGACGGCGGTGACCGCCCCGCCGCCGGCCTGCGCCTGGACGGTCTCGGACTGGAGCTCCTCCTGCACGCGGGCCATGTCGGCCTGCATCTTGGCCATCTGCTGCATCATCTTCTGGGGGTTCATCCCGCCCTGCGCCATCAACCGGCTCCTTTCGTCTCGCCGCGCTGCTGACCGTACCGGTCGGCGGCGGTGTCCTCGGACTCCTCGACGGCGCCGAAGAGCTCTCGCATCCGCTCGCGCAGGACGCGATCGTGCTCCTCCTGCGACAGCCCGGGCGCCTCGGAGACGACCGGTGCGGACGCGGGGGTGTCGACGGCCTCGAAGACCACCGGAAACGCACCGCCGAGCGCGAGCGAGACGACGTGCGCCAGGCGCCGGCGATGATCGGGACCCTCGAGCATGCGGACGCGCATCGCGCTCGGCACGCCGATCGTGATGCCGCCGGGCCCCACCTCGATCACGCGGGCGCCGTCCAGGAACCCACGCGTCGAGGGCGACTGCTCCTGGAGGGCGGACATGATCCCGGGCCACGCCCGTTCGACGTGCTCCAGATCGACATGGTCGGTCGAGACCGGGTCGGGCCCCTGCGGGGCGGGTGGGTCGGTCTCGGCGGTGCCCGGCGACGCCTCGGGCCCGGACGGGCTCGCGGGCCCGGCCGCCGCCTCCGCGGCGGGCGGCTCCGGGGCAGACGCCCCCGAGGCAGGGGGCTCCGGGGCCGGCGGCTCCGGAGGCGCCCCGGTCTCGGCGGATCCAGAGGGCGCGCCTGCGGCATCGGGTGGGGCCGGCGCGGCGGTCGGGGGTGACGTCGGGGGTGGTCCGCCGGGGTGGCCGCCCGGGGGCCCTCCTGCGGGACCGGCGGCCGCGTCGCGCGGGTGGGCGCCGGGGGCGCCTGCGGCGCGATCGGCCGCGACGCGTCGTGTGCCGGGCGGACACCCCGCTCCAGGTTGGCGACGCGGGTCGCGAGCCCCTCCAGCGTGGGGTCGAGTGCGGGACGCCCGAGCTTGGCGGCGACCAGCTCCAGCTGCATGCGGGCGTCGGCACCGTTTCGGATCCGCAGCTGGGCGTCGGCCAGCAGATCGAGCGTCCGGACGACCTGCGTCGCCGCGAGCACGTGGGTCTGCGCCTCCAGCCGCTCGATCTCCTCGGCGACGAGCCCCCACTCGTCGCGCGCCCTCGCGCCCTGCTGCAGCAGGAACAGGTGGCGAAGGTGCGCGACCAGCCCCCGCATCAGCTGCTCCGGGTCGCTGCCGGAGTCGAGGCTCGACTCGAGCCGTTCGATGGCCTCGCCCGAGTGGCCTCCCGCGACCAGCTCGACCAGCTCGAAGATCGCCTCGCGCGACACCGCGCCGATCAGCTCGAGCGCGTCCGGGACCTCGACCCGGCCGCCGGCGTAGGTCGCCACCTGCTCGAGCAGGCCCAGCCCGTCGCGGTACGAGCCGTCGGCCGCGCGCGCGACGATGTCGAGCGCTCGCTCGGAGGTCTCGATGCCCTCGGCCCTCGACGACGCGGTCGAGCACCCGCACGAGATCCGGGACCCCCGGCCGGCGGAGCGCGTAGTGCTGCAGCCGCGAGCGGATCGTCGCCAGGATGTCCCAGGGCTCGGTGGTGCAGAGGATCACGACCAGATACGACGGCGGTTCCTCGAGCGTCTTGAGCAGCGCGCTCGCGGCCTGCGGCTGGATCTGGTGGGCCTCGTCCATGATCGTGATGCGGTAGCGCGCCGCGACCGGCGGGTAGCGCACGCTGTCGAGCCAGTCCCGCATCTCGTCGATGCGCCGGGCGCTCGACGCCGCGTCGACCTCCAGGACGTCAAGCCAGTCCTCGTGGCCGGTGCGACGGCACGACTCGCACCGCCCGCACGGCTCCGCGGTCGGGCCCGGAGTCGACATGCAGTTGAGGCACCGGGCGAGGATCCGCGCGATCGTCGTCTTGCCGGTGCCGCGCGGGCCCGAGAAGAGGTAGGCACGCGGCGGCGACCCCGAGCCCAGGGCGTTCCTGAGCGCTCGCGCCACGTGGTCCTGGCCCACCATGTCCGCGAACACATGCGGGCGATGGCGGTTGTAGAGGCTGCCACCCCCCTCCCCCGCGACCCCGTTCGGGTCGGCGGGCGAGGGGGGGCCGCTCGCGGGCGTGTCAGTCACCGATGGACCGGCTCCACGTCAAAGAGAAGTGACCGTGCACCCACCGTCGAAACGAGGGTCGGGGACACGGCGTGAGCCGCCGGCTCCGACGAGGGAACCCCACTGCGCGTGGAAGGGGCCGCTTAAGGCTGCTTCCTTCCGGACCTGACCTGATTCGCGGTCGTCCACCGAGTGGGACCTCGTCATCGACGCCGCAGCACTCATGCCGGCGTTCCTCGACCCCGCCCCTCGGGCGGGAATTGTGCCCCGCTGTAGCGGATTGCGGGTACAGGGCACCGCTAGCTCCCCGCCTAGCACGGTCACCCGGCGAGGATAGTCGAGCCGGACCCGCCGCGCGAGGGACGGCGGCCCCGTGGGGCGGCCGGCTAGAGGTCCTTCGGCTTTCGGTACGGCGACTTGGGCATGACCTTCTCGCCCTTCTTGCGCGCGTTGAGGGCGCCGAACACCGAGGCGACCCCGCCGCCGATCATGGCGGTCGTGATCATCAGGTAGAGGAGCGTCGAGGCCGTGTAGTCGTGGCCGAGCATCAACCCGATGCCCCACATGACCGCACCCCAGAGCGCGCCGATCCCGGCCCCGATGAAGAGCGCGAGCAGGCGTGGAGGAAGCGGGGGGCGGTCGCCGCGGATGATCGCCATGTGCGAAACGCTACACGCTCGCCGCCCACGGCCGGATCGGGACGGTCCGCGTGTCGCCGGCCGCGCCGTCAGCCGGCGACCCGGACCCCCTCGGCGAGCAGGAGCGGGCGTCCACGCTCGATCACGACCGTGACCTCGCGCAGACGGCGCGTCGGCGTGAACCGCTCACCGAGGACCCGGATCTCGACGCCGCGATCGACCTGCTCGGCGCGAAGCGGCTCGCGGACGCCGGTGGACGCGCGGAGCTCGACGCGAAGCGGCCGCCGCTTGTCGCATGTGAGGCGCCGCGCGCGAAGACGCCCGCCGACGGCGAGCACGCCGCCCCGCACGCTCGCACGCGGCGCCATCACGAACAGGTCGCCGCCGACCTCGAGGTCGCTCTCCACGACGCCCGACTCGGTGACGTGGAGCGACCCACTCGCGTCGACGACCGACTCGTCCAGGCGGGCGACGCGCAGCACGGCGGGCACCGGTGCCCGCTCGCCCTGGAACGCGGCGGCCAGAACCTCGGCTGCGCGCGTGATCTCGCCCACGGGGTCGTCGATGAGCGCGGCCCCGGCGAGCCCGCGCCGCGCACGCACGAGGGCGTCGGCGACGCTGCCAAAGAGCATCGGCCAGTCCGATCGCACCGTGCCGACAGCGTCCTCGGCCTGCGCGAGACGTGCTCCGAGCCCCGGATGGTCGAGACCGACGACGCGATGGATCACCTGGATCCGCCGGCCCCGGTCGCGGCCGGCGAGGCGCGCCGATGCCGCGATGTCGACGAGCGCGGGTGCGACCCCCGCGAGGGCCTGGCGAAGCGACTCGGCCACGCCGGCGGTCCATCCGGCGCGAAGCTCAGCCCGTGCCGCCCGGCCCTCGATCACAAGCGACGCCCCCGCCGCCACCGTGGCCCGCTCGACCGCCCCACCGACGACCACGGCGCCGGTCGCGCGCACCGTCGCGCCCGCCCGCACCGCGCCCGAGAGGGTGAGGTCACCCGTGCCCTCGAGGGTCCCGTCGACGTCGCCCTCGACATGGCTGGGGAGGATGTCGATGCGACCGTCGATCCAGGTCGGGACGCCGTCGCACCCGGCGCGAAGCGCGATCGCGTCGCCCCGTCGCAGGCGGACCACGCCGGCACCCGCGATGCGCTCGGCGGCGGACGCGTCCGCGCCGTCGAGGACGACGATCAGCCCGCCACGGTCGACCAGCGCCGGGAGCTCGTCACCGCGGGGGACGAGGAGTGTCGAATCGCATGCGCCGTGCACACCGTCTGTATCGGCGCCGAGCCGCCCCGAGGGACATCGGGCGAGGGAATGACCGGCAGCCCCCCGCACGAGGAGTGATCAGGTGCGCACCAGACGGCCCACCGCCGCCATCAGCTCCGCGTGCTTGGCCGGGCGGTCGGCCGGTTCGGCGCCCAGCACGCAGTGGGCGACGTGGTCGTCGAGCAGGCCCAGCGCGACCTTGTCGAGCGCCGCCTGGACCGCGGCGATCTGCGTGAGGACATCGATGCAGTAGCGGTCCTCGTCGACCATCCGCGTGATCCCTCGCACCTGCCCCTCGACACGCGCCAGCCGACCCTTGATCTGGTCCTTGTTCGCGGCGTATCCGTGCGATTCGTCCCCCACGTCGCCCAGGCTAGCACCGGACACGTGCCCCGGTGGGGTATCTGCGGCGCCGTGCACGGCGTGCCGGCGCCGACCGGCCCGCCACGGTCGTTTCACATACTCGGCTTATGACTGCTATAGCGTTCTGCTTATGTCGATGCCCGGGACACGGCCATCCTCGCGAGACGGCGGGCGGGCGCGGAGGTGACCACCGACGCCTGGATCACATCGGCCGTCCTCGCCCTGTCGCTCGGACTGCTCGTCTGGGGCCGGTACGCGCCCTCGGTCGTGATCCTCGGCGCGACGTTCGCGCTGCTTCTGACCGGGGTCATCGACACGACGCAGGCCTTCAGCGGGTTCGCGAATCCCGCGCCGATCACGGTGGCGGCGCTCTACGTCGTGGCGGCCGCCGCCCAGCGAACGGGACTCCTGTCGGCGGTCGTCGCCGCGGTGCTCGATCGAGGGGGCGGGCGGCGCTCGAGCGCGGCGCGCCTGCTGCTGCCGACCGCGGGGCTCTCCGGGTTCGTCAACAACACGCCGCTCGTGGCGGTGCTCATGCCCGACGTCCTGTCGTGGAGCCGAAGCAGGGGCGTGGCGGCGTCGCGCTACCTCCTGCCGCTCTCGTACGCGGCGATCCTCGGAGGGACGCTGACGGTCATCGGCACGTCGACGAACCTCGTCGTGTCGGGCCTGCTCCAGGAATCGGGGGAGGATCCGCTCGGCATCTTCGAGCTCACGATCATCGGCGCACCCGTGGCCGTGGTCGGCCTCGTCGTCGTGCTGTTCGCGTCGGTGCCGCTCCTTCGCGAGCGTCGCGCCGTCCCGGACCGCACCGACGACGAGATCCGCGAGTTCCTCATGGAGATGCGCGTGGTCGAGGAGTCGGCGATCGTGGGCAAGACGGTCGAGGAGGCCGGGCTCCGGCATCTCGTGGGCGTGTACCTGGTCCAGATCGACCGCGGCGGCGACGCCATCGCGCCGGTCGCCCCCACCGAGATCCTCCGCGGCGGCGACGTGCTGACCTTCGCCGGCCAGGTCGACAACGTGCTCGACCTGCAGCGCATGCGGGGACTCGAGCCGGCCGCCAGAGAGCATCTCGGCGAGCTCGGAAGCGCCCGGAGCAAGCTGTTCGAGGCCGTCGTCGGCCGCGCCTCGCCGATCGCCGGCGAGACCCTCAAGGAGGCGGGATTCCGGGCGCGCTACGGCGCGGCGGTGCTCGCCATCCATCGCTCGGGCCAGCGCGTCGAGTCCAAGCTCGGCGACGTGCGCCTGCGTCACGGCGACACCCTCGTCCTCCTCGCCGAGCCGGACTTCCGCGCCCGCTGGACCGACCGCGAGGACTTCCTGGTCGTCGCGGCCCTCGACGGCACTCCGCCCGCGGCGACGCGCCACGCGCCGCTCGTCGCCGCCGCCCTCGTCGGGTTCGTCGCGCTCTCGGCGTTCGGCGTGCTCTCGGTGGTCGAGGGAGCGCTCCTGGCCGCCGGAGCGCTGCATCGCGACCCGCACGATCTCCTTCTCGGACGCCAAGCGCTCGGTCGACCTGGACGTCGTCCTCCTGATCGGCGCCGCGTTCGGGTTGGGCGCCGCGGTCGAGTCGAGCGGGCTCGCCGCCGACGTCGCGAGCACGTTCGTGTCGACCTTCGACTCGTGGGGCACCTTCGGGGTGGTGCTCGGGCGTGATGCTGGCGACGACGCTCCTGACCGAGGTCGTCACGAACAACGCCGCCGCCGCCGTGGTCTTCCCGATCGCGTTCACGATCGCCGGACCCGCCGGGATCGACCCGCGGATCATGGCGATGGGGGTGGCGATCGCCGCGTCGTCGTCGTTCATCTCGCCGATCGGCTACCAGACCAACACGATGGTCTACGGGCCCGGCGGCTACCGATTCACCGACTACCTGCGCGCGGGCCTGCCGGTCAACGTCGCGGTGCTCCTCGTGATCACCATCATGGTGACGATCCTCGGCTGAGGGGCCCCCGGCGACGCTAGCCTGTGCCATGACGAACCCCTCGAACGCCCCCACGCCCGCCGAGCGCGCCGAGGCGGGACGCGCCGCCCGCAAGGCCGTGCCGCGATCCTCGCTCGCCGACATCGGCCCCGCGGAGGACCGTGACCCGATCGGTGTCCTCACCGCGCAGGCCGAATCGCGGGTCCCCCAGCTCCTCCCGATCCGGTACGGGCGCATGGTGGCCTCGCCGTTCACCTTCTACCGGGGCGCTGCGGCGGTCATGGCCGCAGATGTCGGCGGCACCGTGTCGACCGGGCTCCGGGCGCAGCTGTGCGGAGACGCCCACCTGTCGAACTTCGGCGCGTTCGCCTCGCCCGAGCGGCGGCTGGTGTTCGACGTCAACGACTTCGACGAGACGCTCCCGGGTCCGTTCGAGTGGGACGTCAAGCGGCTCGTCGCGAGCATGGTGATCGCGGCCCGGTCCATCGGCGCGTCGCCGGCAACGGGCGAGGAGATCGCCCGGGCGTGCGCCGCGCGGTATCGCGGGGCGATGCGGTACCTGGCGACGGTCAAGGAGCTCGACGTCTGGTACGCGCGGATCGACGTCGACGCGCTGATGGCCGATCCGGACGTGGTCCTCAGCAAACGCGCCCGCAAGCGCATGACCAAGGCGGTGGCGAAGGCGAAGACCAAGGACAGCGAGCACGTGTTCGCCAAGATCGCGACCACCACCGACGGGATTCCGAGGATCGTGCCCGACCCGCCCCTCATCGTGTCACCGAGCGAGGTCACCGGGATCGATCCGTCCGAGATCCACCGGCGGATCTCGGACGTCCTCGACGGCTACGCAAGGACGCTCGTCTCCGACCGGCGCCACCTGCTCGGCCGCTTCCGGCTGGTCGACTTCGCACACAAGGTCGTCGGCGTGGGAAGCGTCGGCACTCGGGCCTGGATCGCCCTCATGATGGGGCGCGACGGCGACGATCCGCTCTTCCTCCAGGTCAAGGAGGCGACGGCGTCGGTGCTCGAGCCGTACGCCGGCCGCAGCGCATACCGCAACGCCGGCCACCGCGTGGTGGCCGGCCAACGGCTCATGCAGGCGGCGAGCGACATCTTCCTCGGATACCAGCGGGTGGTTCCCCCGGACGGGCGGTCCCACGACTACTACGTGCGCCAGCTCAAGGACTGGAAGGGCTCGGCGCAGATCGAGGTGATGCGTCCCGACACCCTCGGAAAGTACGGCGAGCTGTGCGCCGACACGTTGGCACGGGCGCACGCGCGCTCGGCCGACCGGATCGCGATCGCCGCCTATCTGGGCAAGGGCGACACGTTCGACCGGGCGCTCGCTGCGTTCGGACGCGCATACGCCGATCGCAACGTCGTCGATCACGCCGCCCTTCGCGCCGCGATCGACGAGGGCCGCATCCCGGCCCAGGAGGGCGTCTAGGACGGGCTCAGGGGCCGCGGCGATCACGACGGATCGTCTCGGCCACCACCAGGACGGCGGCCGAGACGGCGGCCACCGCGACGGCGAAGGCGAGGCCGACGGACACCTTGAGCGCGAAGGCGGCGGCGAGCGCGCCCCCGGCCATCGTCGCGAGGCTGCCGATCTCGTGCGCCCAGCGCCTGCGTGCCGAGATGCTGCGTGGGGACTCGACGCTCAAGCCCAGGAGCACACCCGTCAACATGACGGTCGGAAGCCCGGGTATCGCGATACGGCGGGCTGTCGCCGCCTGGATGCCCATCCCCGACGCCAGGAGCGCGGTCACGCCGAAGCGCACCCACTGCTCCGACAGCCCGGCCGTCGCCCAGACGGCGAGGGCCGCGAGCATGAGCACGAGGTGCACCGCCGTGACCGCGAGGGCCGGTGGGCCCCAGACCTGACTCGTGGGCGAGCTCGGGAGCAGACGCGCCGCCAACAGCGCACCCCCGACGAAGAAGCTCAACGCCACGAGTGCGGCGCCCAGACGCACGCCGACCTCCCATCCGGCCAGCCCGAGAGGTGCGAAGACGACGTTGCCGGTCTGATTCGCGGCGAAGACGCCGTCGACCCCGGCGAGGCTGAGCGCGTCGACCGCCCCCGCGGCGAACGTCAGGACCAGCAGGAACGTGGTCTGCGGCGCCAGACCACGATGACGCTGCTCGAGGGGTGTCGTCGTCTGGGGCATCGCCGCCGATCGCGCGGCCCCGACCGATCGTCGGAGGCCCGCCGCTTGCGTTCACGCGCCCACCTGGGCAGCATCGCGTGATCTCGGACCCGACGAACCGTACCGGCCGGTGCCCCTGGCGCACGCGGGCACTCGTCCTGGTGGCGGTCGTGATGGTCCTGGGCGTCGTGCTCGGCGCCTCCGCGCGACCGGGGGCGGCCGCGCCGGTCACGGCCGCCGAAGCCGAGCTGATCGCCACCTACGCCCCGGTCGTGCGGCTGAAAGAGCAGCCCGAGGCCTGCGGCCCCGGCGAGCCGTATCAGCCGACCGACGTCGACCTCCTGATGGACGACGTCGAGGTCGCGCTCCGCGGCCCGTGGAACCCCGCGGACCTGGTCGAGATCGGGCCGAGCGCCGACACACTCGGCGAGGGGCTGTTCGGGTACCACCTGGACTTCCCGGGCGACCCGCTCGATCCCGGGTGCGACTACGAGGAGTGGTCGGACCGGCTGACCGACGGCAGCCCGCCGACGGTCTACGGCCGCGTGGCCACGGAGGCGGGCGTCGCGAACCGGATCGCCCTGCAGTACTGGTTCTTCTACCCCTTCAACGACTTCAACAACAAGCACGAGGGCGACTGGGAGATGATCCAGCTCGTCTTCGATGCGGGCGACGCGGAGGGTGCGCTCGCCGCAGGCCCGACCGAGGTCGGATACAGCCAGCACGAGAGCGCCGAGCGCGCCGGCTGGAGCGACGACAAGCTGCAAAGGGTCGACGGGACCCACCCCGTCGTCTACCCCGCGTCGGGCTCCCACGCCAACTACTACGACTCCGCGCTCTACCTCGGCCGGACCGGCGCCGAGGGCGTCGGCTGCGACGACACGACCGGACCCTCCGTGCAGGTCCGCCCGGTGGTCGATGACGTGCCCACCGCCCCCGCCGACTACCTCCCGGAGTACCCATGGCTCGGTTTCGAGGGGCGCTGGGGTGAGATGCAGCCCGCGTTCTTCAACGGGCCGACGGGGCCGAACACCAAACCCCAGTGGACGCGCCCGATCACCTGGTCCCAGGAGGAGTGGCGAGACGAGAGCTTCGCGGTGCCGGCGGCCGGCACCGGTGGCACCTCGGCCACGGGGTTCTTCTGCGGCGCGGTCGCCACCGGGTCCGATCTGCTTCGCCGGCTCACGAGCGACCCCGGCACGACCCTCCTGGTCGTCGCGATCCTCGGCGCCCTGTTCGTCTGGTTCGTCACCCGGACCGCCTGGCGCCCGTCCACCCCGCTCCGGGTCGCCCGTCGACGCACGGTCGGCCAGGTGCTCTCGGCGACCTGGCGGATGTACGTGGGGCACCCGCGCCTGTTCCTCGGGATCGGCCTGGCCTTCATCCCGATCGGCCTCGTCATCACCGGACTCCAGTACCTGATCTTCCGGATCGGGACGCTGGAGCCGTTGCTCCTCAGCACCGGCGAGCAGAACGGGGCCCTCGCGTTGCTGGCGCTCGGGCTGGGGAGCGTGCTGACGCTGTTCGCCTTCTCGATCGTCGTCGCGACGGTCGCGCGGACGATGGTGGAACTGGACGCGGGACGCCCGGTGACGCCCCTGTCGGCCTATCGGGGCGTCACCGACAGCATCCGTCCGCTCCTCGGCGCGCTCGCCATCGCGGTGGTCGTCCAGGTGGCCCTCAGCTTCACGATCGTCGGCATCCCGCTCGGGATCTTCCTGCTGGTGCGGTGGTCGCTGCTCGGCGCGGTGGTCGAGGTGGAGTCGCACGGCGTGCGCGGGGTGCTTCGCCGGAGCGCCTCGCTCGTGAGGGGGCACTGGCCCAAGACGTTCCTGCTCGTGGTCGGCGTGAGCACGGCGGCGATCCTCGTCGGCCCCTTCGTCGGCGCGCTCGTGCTGCTCGTGAGCGGCGCCGCGTTCAACCTCGTCAACCTGCTCGCCGCGCTGATCTACGTGCTGGTGATGCCGTTCGCGGCGATCGCCACCGGGTACACGTACTTCGACCTGCGCGCCCGCCGCGAGGTCGGCGACGCCGACGCCGGAGCGGGTGCTCGACGCCGAGATCGAGGTCGGCGCCGGGGGGACGACGACCGGCGACGGCGCGGGGGCGACGCGCCCGCGGTGAGCGTCCGGGGTGGTGCTCGAACCTCCGCGCGCGGGAATCCGCGGCCGACCACCGAAGATGTCGGTCGGTGAGGGACCGGTTCCAGCGGGCGGCGGGCTCGCGTGCGTTCGTGGTGGCCACGCTGGTGCTCGTGGCGATCGTGGTCGTCGGGGCCAGCGTGACGATCGCGGGCGCCCGGGCGCTCTCCGCCGACGAGGAGCGGATCCCCGCCGGCGTGACGATCGGTGGGCTCGACGTGGGCGGCCTGTCCGCCGACCAGGCGCACCGCGCGGTGCTCGCGAGCGGGTCGCGCACGGGCGAGATCGCGCTGCGCGACGCCGCGCGGCCGGCGTTCGCGGTCGACGTCCCGATCGGCATCCTCGCACCGCGGCCGCGGGCCACGCGGGCGGTCGAGGCCGCGCTCGCAAAGGACTCGTTCTCGCGTCGCCTGATGGGTGAGCTCGGGGTCGCGCCGGCGGTGGACGTCCCGATCGACTACGCGGTCGACCGCGGTCGTGTGAGGGCGGTGACGGCGCGGGTCGCCAAGACGCTCGACGAGCGGCCGGTCCAGGGACGGGTCCGGGTGGGCGCCGAGCGGATCACGGTCCGCGCCGCACGCGCGGGGCGGGTCGTCGACCGTGCCGCGCTGGCGGGGATGATCAGCCGCCTGCCGGAGCGGATCGAGGTCCCGACCGAGCGCGAGGACCCGGCGGTGACGACCGCGGAAGCCAGGGCGGCGGCGATCGAGGCGCGGGCGATCGCCGACCGGCCGGTGCGGGTCGTCGCGTCCGGGCGGCGGGCGGTCCTCCGCCCGCAGGACCTCAGGAGGGCGCTCCGGGTGCGTCCGGCCGACGGGATGCTCGCGGTCGAACTCGACCCGGCGGTCGTCCGCACCCGCGTGGCCCCGGCGTTCGCGCCCCTGGAGCGGCGCCCCGTGTCGGCCCGGTTCCGCGTCGCCGGCGACCGCGTCGTGATCGAGCCCTCGCGCGCCGGACGGACGCTCGACGCGGCCCGCATCGCGACCAGCATCACCCGTGCCCCGGGCGCGACGCGGGTCAAGGCGCGCTTCACCTCCAAGGCGCCGGCCCGCACCACCGCCCAGGCGCGTGCGCTCGGCATCCGTACCAAGGTGTCCGAGTTCACCACCGAGTACCCGTGCTGCCAGCCCCGCGTCACGAACATCCAGCTCGCGGCCCAGGAGATCGACGGCACGATCATCCCGGCGGGCGGCACCTTCTCGATGAACGAGGTCGTGGGCGAACGCACGACCGATCGAGGCTTCGTGGCGGCGCCGCAGATCAACGCGGGGCAGTTGGAGGACGCGGTGGGCGGTGGCGTCAGCCAGATCGCGACCACGCTGTTCAATGCGGCGTGGTTCGCGGGGCTGCGCCTTGACTCGCACACCCCGCACGAGTTCTACATCTCGCGCTATCCGCCCGGGCGGGAGGCCACGATCTCCTGGGGCGGGCCGGAGCTGATCTTCACCAACGACTGGAAGGCGGCGGTGCTGATCAAGGCGGTCGCCACCGACACGTCGATCACCTTCAGCATGTACTCGACACCGCTCGGGCGACGGGTCGAGACCGAGATGGGCCCGCAGGGCTCGGGCGCGTTCACCCAACGCTACAGCCGTCGCGTCTTCGAGGGCGACGCGCTCAAGCGGAGTGACGACTTCAGCTGGAGCTATCGCAGCGCGCCCGCGACGTGAGCCCGGCCGGCGCGGGGCGGCGCGCGCGGGGCTTCGATCGACGTGCGCCGCTCTATGACCTCCAGCTCCCGCTCGAGCGCCGACCGCTCGCGGCGGCCGCGGCGCTCGTCGGCCCCCTCGCGGGGCTGCGGGTGCTGGACCTCGCGAGCGGTACCGGCGCCCTCGCCGACGCGCTCGTCGTGGCGGGCGGGGCGCCACACGAGCTCGTCCTGGTCGACCGGTCGCCCGCGATGCTCCGGCGGGCGCGCAGGCGCCTGGCGAGGCGGGTCGCCACGCCGCCGCTTCGGATCGAGTCCGGCGACGCGCTCCGTCTCGGGCACCCGGCGGAGCGCTTCGACGTCGTGACCATCGGCTACCTGCTGCACCTGCTCGGGCCGGACGACGCCGCCGCCGTCCTCGACGAGGCACGTCGCGTGCTCCGCCCGGGTGGGCGTCTGGCCGCCGTCATCCACAGCCCCCCACCGACCCCGGTCGGCCGCGCGTACGGGCGCATCTGGCGCGCGCTGACCGACGTCCCTGCTCCCGCCGGCGGGCAGCGCACGCCGGCCGACGCCAGGCCGATCGTCGAGCGGGCCGGCTTCGACGTCCGGGACGAGCGGCACGTCGCCGCGGGCTACTGGAGTCAGGTGCTGCTCGCCCGCCGCCCCTGGGACGACTCGCTCAGCCGCCCGCGGGGCCCTGGGCCGGCAATCGCAGGCGCTTGAGCGCGACGGCGTTCAGCGCGACGATGATGCTCGACCCCGCCATCGTGATGGCGGCGACCTCGGGCCGCAGCGTGACCCCCCATGCCGCGAAGACCCCGGCGGCGATCGGGATCGCGAGCGAGTTGTAGCCGATCGCCCAGGCGAGGTTCTGTCGCATCTTGGCGAGCGTGCCGCGGCTGATGACCAGGCCCGTCGCGACGTCCACCGGGTCGGAGCGCATCAGGACGACGTCGGCCGTGTCGACGGCGACGTCGGTGCCCGCGCCGATCGCGATCCCGACGTCCGCACGCGCGAGGGCCGGGGCGTCGTTGACGCCGTCGCCGACCATCGCCACGCGGCCGTCGCGTGCGCGCTGAAGCGCCGCGATGCGCTCGGCCTTCTGCGCGGGGAGGACCTCGGCGATCACCTCGTCGATCCCGACCTCGCCCGCGACCCCGCGCGCGGTCGCCGCGCCGTCGCCGGTCAGCATCGCCGTGCGGACACCGATCGCCGCGAGGTCGGCGACCGCGCGGACGGCGCTCGGCCGCGGCGCGTCCGCGACCCCGATCACACCGGCCAGGCGTCCCTCGACCCCCACGTGGACCGCGGTGCGCCCGGCCTCGGCGAGCCGGCGGACGTCCGCGGACAGCGGTGCCGGATCGATTCCCTCGCGCGCCATGAGGCGCGCGTTTCCGATGGCGACCGGGACGCCGTCGACCAGGGCGACGGCACCCTCCCCGGGGATCGACCGGAAGTCGTCCGCGGCGGGCACCTCGACCCGCCGCCGGTCCGCGTCGGCGACGACCGCTCGCGCGAGCGGGTGCTCGCTGTCGCCCTCCACCGCCGCCGCCCGGCTGATGAGATCGTCGGGGTCGACACCGCCGGACGCGACGACCTCGACGACCGCGGGCGACCCTTCGGTCAGCGTCCCGGTCTTGTCGAAGACGACCATGTCGACGCCGGCCGCCTGCTCCAGGGCGACGGCGCTCTTGAACAGGATGCCCCGACGGGCGCCCAGACCCATGCCGACCATGATCGCCGTCGGCGTGGCGAGGCCGAGCGCGTCCGGGCAGGTGATGACGACCACGGTGATGGCGAACAGGAGCGCCTCCTCGACCGACACGCCGACGACGACGTACCAGGCGAGGAAGGTGGTGAGCCCGCCGGCCAGCGCGACCAGCACGAGCCACGCCGCCGCCCGGTCGGCCAACCGCTGCCCGGGTGCGCGCGAGCCCTGGGCCTCCTGGACCAGCGTCACGATCTGAGCGAGCGCCGTGTCCGCGCCCACCGCGCTCGCGCGGGCGCGGAGCGTCCCGGTCGTGTTGATCGTGGCACCGACGAGCGCGGCGCCCGGGCCCTTGGCCACCGGGATGCTCTCGCCGGTGACCGTCGACTCGTCGACGTCGCTGACCCCCTCAAGGACCTCGGCGTCGACCGGGACCTTGGCCCCCGGGCGGATGAGCAGCAGGTCGCCGACGACGACCTCGGCCGTCGGCACCTCGACGGGCGTGCCGTCCCGCACCACGACGGCCGAGGGCGGCGCGAGGTCCAGAAGGGACCGGATGGCGTCGTTGGCGCCCCCGCGGGCGCGCATCTCGAGCCAGTGGCCGAGGAGCACGAAGACGGCCAGCATCACGGCGGCCTCGTAGAAGGGCTCGCCCTCGATCCAGAAGGTCGCGGCCACCGAGTAGACCCAGGCGGTCCCGATCGCGACAGCGATCAGCACCATCATGTCGAGTGCCCGGACCCGGAGCGCGTACCAGGTCCCCCGGAAGAAGATCCACGAGGAGTAGAACACGACCGGGAGACTCAGCAGGAACGCCAGCACGTCGCGCGACAGACCGAACGGGGTCGGGACGTCGAGCGCGAGCACGTCGGTGCCGAGCGGCGACCAGACGACGATCGGGATCGCGAAGACGACGGCGACCAGCAGGCGATTGCGCATGTCGCGCGCCATCGCGTCCATCGACATGCCCGCATGGCCGCCGTGGCCGTCCCCGTGGGCGGCCGCCGCGCGCGCGGCGACGGTGTCGGCGTCGTCGCCGGAGGGCGCCATCGGATCGCACACGTGGCCGGGGACCGACCTCCCGGCGCAGTGGTACCCGCACTCGGTGACCCACGCGTGAAGCTCGGCGACCGACGTGACGTCAGGGTCGTAGGTCACCGTCGCGGTCTGGGCGACGGGGTTGGCGACCACATCGAGGACGCCCGGCCGCCCGCCGAGGGCATGCTCGACGACCTCCTGCTCCGACGCGTAGCGCATTCCCCCGACATGGAGGACGATCCGCTCACGCGGCGCGGGAATCGTATGGGCACCGTGCACCGG
Organism: Miltoncostaeaceae bacterium; assembly: GCA_963698665.1. GTDB lineage: Bacteria > Actinomycetota > Thermoleophilia > Miltoncostaeales > Miltoncostaeaceae > CALNYH01. The sequence continues at coordinate 706,529 of CAVORO010000001.1, forward strand.
CCCCACGGTCGTCGATCTCCCCGCGGGCGGCAAGCGAACGTGAACGGACGTTTCCACGGCAGGCCGCATGACGGCGTCCGTCTGCGTCAAGATGGAGAGGCAGGCGGATGGCGACACACGAGGCGACCGGGCCGGCGGAGAGCCGCGCGGTGCCTCGGCGAGCGGAGGACGGCGCCATGGCGACGACGGACGGCCTTCAGACCGGGACGACGGACGGCCTGGACCCCGACGAGCTCCGGGACTGGCTCGACGCCTTCCGCGACGTGCTGGCGGTCCACGGCCCGGAACGGGCCGCGCACCTGCTGGAGTCGGTCGTCGCGGAGGCGCGCCTCGCCGGCGCGCCGGTGTCGGTCCCGACCAGCACGCCCTACGTGAACACCATCCCGGTCGAGCAGGAGCCGCAGCTTCCCGGCGATCCGGACGTCGAGCGGCGCCTGCGCTCGATCGTGCGCTGGAACGCCGCGGCCATGGTCCTCCGGGCGAACATGTCCTCACCCGGGATCGGCGGGCACATCGCGAGCTTCCAGTCGGCGGCCACGCTCTACGAGACCGGCTTCAACCACTTCTGGCACGCCCCGACCGACGAGCGCCCCGGCGATCTCGTCTACATGCAGGGCCACTCCTCGCCCGGCATCTACGCGCGCGCGTTCCTCGAGGGCCGGATCGACGAGGAGCAGCTTCGGAACTTCCGCCGCGAGACCGACCGGAGCGGCTTGTCGTCCTATCCCCACCCGTGGCTGATGCCGGCGTTCTGGCGCTTTCCCACGGTCTCGATGGGCCTCGGGCCGATCATGGCGATCTACCAGGCGCGTTTCCTCAAGTACCTGGAGCACCGCGGGATCCTGTCGGCGCCCGGCCGGAAGGTCTGGGCCTACATGGGCGACGGGGAGATGGACGAGCCGGAGTCGATGGGCGCGATCTCGCTCGCCGCGCGCGAGCGCCTCGACAACCTGGTGTTCGTCGTCAACTGCAACCTGCAGCGCCTCGACGGCCCGGTGCGCGGGAACGGCAAGATCATCCAGGAGCTCGAGACCAGCTTCCGCGGCGCCGGGTGGAACGTGATCAAGGTGATCTGGGGCGAGCGGTGGGACCCGCTGCTGGCGGCCGATCACGACGGGCTGCTCCGCCGGCGCATGGAGGAGGGCCTCGACGGCGAGTACCAGAGCTACAAGTCCAAGCACGGCGCCTACGTGCGCGAGAAGTTCTTCGGCGCGTACGACGACCTGCGCGAGCGCGTCGCGCACATGAGCGACGAGGAGATCTTCGCCCTCAACCGCGGCGGCCACAGCCCGCGCAAGGTCTACGCCGCGTACCACGCGGCGACCCACCATGTCGGCGAGCCGACCGTGATCCTCGCGAAGACCGTCAAGGGCTACGGCATGGGCGTCGCGGGCGAGGGGCGCAACATCTCCCACCAGGCCAAGAAGATGGAGGAGGACGCGCTGCTGGCGTTCCGCGACCGCTTCGGCGTGCCCCTGAGCGACGACGAGGCGCGGACCGCGGTCTTCTACCGCCCGCCCGAGGACAGCCCGGAGATGGTCTACCTGCGTGAGCGCCGGGAGGCGCTCGGCGGCAGCCTGCCCTCGCGCGGCGCCGCGGCGCCCCCGCTCCCCGTCCCGCCCCTCGGCGACTTCCAGGCCCTGCTGGACGGCACCGGCGAGCGCGAGATCTCGACGACGATGGCGTTCGTACGGGCCCTCGGCACCCTGGTCAAAGACGACGCGCTCGGGCCGCGGATCGTCCCGATCGTGGCCGACGAGTCGCGGACCTTCGGCATGGAGGGCCTGTTCCGCCAGCTCGGGATCTACTCGTCCGTGGGCCAGCTCTACCAGCCGGAGGACTCCGGCCAGCTCATGTTCTACCGCGAGGACCGGGAGGGGCAGATCCTCCAGGAGGGGATCACCGAGGCCGGGGCGTTCTCGTCCTGGCTGGCTGCGGCGACCTCGTACGCCAACAACGGCATCACGATGGTGCCCTTCTTCATCTTCTACTCGATGTTCGGCTTCCAGCGGGTCGGCGACCTGGCCTGGGCCGCGGGCGACAGCCGGGCGCGCGGCTTTCTGATCGGGGGGACCTCGGGACGGACCACCCTCGAGGGGGAGGGCCTCCAGCACCAGGACGGCCACAGCCACCTCCTGGCCTCGACGATCCCCAACTGCCGCGCCTACGACCCGGCGTACGCCTACGAGTTCGCGGTCATCCTCCAGGACGGCCTGCGACGCATGGTGGCCGAGCAGGAGGACGTCTTCTACTACGTCACGACGCTCAACGAGAACTACGCCCAGCCGTCCATGCCCGAGGGCGCCGAGGAGGGCGTCCTTCGGGGGATGCACCTGATCCGCGAGGCGGCCGGGGGAGAGCTGCGGGTGCAGCTGATGGGCGCCGGCGCCATCCTGCGCGAGGTGCTCGCGGCCGCCGAGATACTCGCCGACGAGCACGGCGTCGACGCGGACGTCTGGAGCGTCACCAGCTTCACCGAGCTTCGCCGCGACGGGATCGAGGCCGAGCGCTGGAGCCGCCTGCACCCCGCCGACGCGCCGGCGCTCCCCTATGTGGGGCGCATGCTCGCGGATCGCCCCGGACCGGTGGTCGCCGCCTCCGACTACATGCGAACGGTGGCCGACCAGATCCGCCCGTTCGTGCCCGGCGACTACCACGTGCTCGGCACGGACGGCTTCGGCCGGAGCGACACGCGGGCGCAGCTTCGCCGCTTCTTCGAGGTGGACCGCCACAACGTCGTGGTCACGGCGCTTTGGGCGCTCGCGGAGCAGGGCGCGATCACGCCCGACGCCGTCAACGACGCGATCTCCCGCTACGACATCGACGCGGAGGCACTGCCGCCATGGCGACGCTGACCGAGGTCCATCTTCCCGACATCGGCGACTTCACCGATGTGCCGGTCATCGAGGTGCTCGTGGCGGAGGGGGACACGGTCGCACCCGAGACACCGCTGATCGTGCTCGAGACCGACAAGGCCACGATGGAGGTGCCCTCCCCCGCCGGCGGCGTCGTGCGCGGACTCGCCGTCTCGGTCGGCGACACCCTGTCCGAAGGCGACATGATCCTGACCCTGGACGGGGACGGGGACGGAAGCGGGGACGAAGACGCGGACGGGAGCGGGAACGGCGCCGCGCCCCCGGACGCGGGATCCTCGACCCCGCCCGCGGAGCGGGCCGAGACCACCGAGGGCTCGGGCGGGCCGGCCGCGGCGGGCCGCGCGGTCGACGAGCGTCCCGACCGAGACGGCGTCTACGCCGGTCCGTCCGCCCGCAGGCTGGCGCGCGAGCTCGGGGTCGACCTGGCCGACGTCGCCGGCACCGGCGACAAGGGCCGCGCGACCGCCGACGACGTGCGGGCGGCGGCGGCGCGCAGGCCGTCCGCACCCCGAGCCGCGCCGGACGCCGCGCCCACAGCCGGGCTGGAGGAGCTTCCCGGCTGGCCCTCGGTCGACTTCGCCCGCTTCGGCCCGATCGAGCGCGCCGAGCTGTCGCGGATCAAGCGCATCGCCGGACCGATCCTCCAGCGCAACTGGGTGACGATCCCGCACGTCACCCAGCACGACGAAGCCGACATCACCGACCTCGAGGCGTTCCGCAAGGAGGTCAACGCCGCGCACGCGGCCGACGGCGTGAAGGTCACGATGGTCTCGCTGCTCCTCAAGGCCTGCGCGGCCGCCCTGCGGGTATTCCCGGAGTTCAACGCGTCGCTCGAGGGGGACACGCTGGTCCTCAAGGGCTACCACCACCTGGGCTTCGCGGTCGACACCCCGGAGGGCCTCGTGGTCCCGGTGATCCGAGACGTGGACCGCAAGGGGCTCCTCGACATCGCACGCGAGCTCACCGAGTTGTCCGGCCGCGCCCGCGAGGGCGCACTGCGAAGCGAGGACATGCAGGGCGGCACGTTCACGATCTCGAGCCTCGGCGGCATCGGCGGCACCGCCTTCACCCCGATCATCAACGCCCCCGAGGTCGCCATCCTCGGCGTCTCGCGGTCGACCATGCGTCCGGTCTGGGACGGCGAGGGGTTCGTGCCGCGGCTCATGCTTCCGCTCTCGCTCTCCTACGACCACCGCGTGATCGACGGCGCCGCGGCGGCGCGCTTCACGACGCACCTGGGCTCCCTGCTGCGCGACCCGCGCAACATGCTGCTGTGAGCGAGCCGCCGGACCAGGTGGACCTCGTCGTCCTCGGTGGTGGGCCGGGCGGCTACACGGCGGCGTTCCGCGCGGCAGACCTCGGGCTGTCGGTGGCGATCGTCGAGCGCCATTCCAAGATCGGCGGCGTCTGCCTGCACGTCGGCTGCATCCCCTCGAAGGCGCTCCTCCACGCGGCCCGGATCCTCGCCGAGGTCGAGCACGCCCGGACGATCGGGATCGAGTTCGGCGAGCCCCAGATCGACGCGCCGATGCTGCGGCGCGCGACCACCGAGGTCGTCGACCGCCTGGCGGCGGGGCTCGACGGGCTGGCCCGGCGACGGGGGGTCGCGGTCGTCCGCGGCACCGGTCGTCTGGCCTCGGACCACGAGCTCGCGGTCGAGACCCCGGATGGTCGACGGACGATCACCTTCGCCCACTGCATCATCGCCGTCGGCTCGGAGCCGGCGCGCCCGCCGGGCATCCCCGACGACCCCAGGATCATGGACTCGGAGGGGGCCCTCGCGCTCGAGGAGGTGCCCGAGCGGCTGATGATCGTGGGCGGCGGGATCATCGGGCTCGAGATGGCGACGGTCTACGAGGCGCTCGGGAGCCGCGTGACGGTCGTCGAGATGCTCGACCGCCTGATCCCCGGCTGCGACCCGGACCTGGTCGCGCCCCTTCGGGCCCGGATCGACCCGCGCTACGAGGCGATCCACCTCGGCACCCGGGTCGCGGGTGTCGAGGCCGACGGCGCCGGACTCCACGTCGCCCTCGAGGGCGAGGGACCGACGCGCACCCAGGTGGTCGACCGCATGTTGCTGTCGGTCGGCCGACGCGCGAGCGGCGATTCGGTGGGGGCGGAGGCCGCGGGCGTCGAGGTCGGCGAGCGCGGCGTGATCCCGGTCGACGAGCGGATGCGGACGAACGTCCCCGCCATCCTCGCCATCGGCGACGTCGTCGGCGACCCGATGCTGGCCCACAAGGCGTCGCACCAGGGGGCCGTCGCGGCCGAGGTCGTCGCGGGCCGGGACGTCGCCTTCGACGCTCGCGCCGTGCCCTCGGTCGCCTACACCGATCCCGAGATCGCGTGGGCGGGCCTGACCGAGACCGAGGCGGCGGCGCGCGGGATCGCCCACGAGGTCGGCGTCTTTCCGTGGGCCGCGTCCGGGCGTGCGCTCGCGCAGGGGCGGGGCGAGGGCCGCACCAAGCTGATCGTCGACCCCGAGAGCCGCCGCATCCTGGGCGCGGGCATCGTCGGCGTGCACGCGGGTGACCTGATCGTCGAGGCCGTCCACGCGATCGAGATGGGCTCCGACGCCGAGGACCTCGCGCTCACGATCCACCCGCACCCGACGCTCTCGGAGACCCTCGGCCTCGCCGCCGAGGCCGCGGAGGGGACCATCACGGACCTCTACCTGGGCGGTGGGGCCAGGGCCCGCACCTGACGCTCGGCGGCGTCCGGGCGGGACGAGCCACGTGCCGAGCGGGCGCGGATCGCGCGGAGGATCGCCCTCGGTGCCGAAGGTGACCCTCGGAGCCTGGCGCAACGGAGCGCCCCGGGCGGGCGACGACGATCGACGACGGAGGACGGCATGCACCGCACACGACGCTCACAGGACGGTCGGCGGGCCGTGCGACGGCGGTGCGCGATGGCCCTCGCCGCGCTCGGCACGCTCGTCCTCGTCCCGGCGGCGGCGTCCGCGAACGGTGGCTCGGCGACCGAGCGCGCCGACGCCGCGCTCGACCGGGCGCTCGAGCGCCTGGTCGCCGCAGACGGCGGGCCGCCCGGCGTCATCGCGATCGTGCAGCGAGGCGGCGAGCGACGGGTCCACACCGCGGGCGTGGGTGACGTCGGCCGCGGAACGCCACCACGCGCTCGCGACCACATGCGGATCGCCAGCACGTCGAAGGCGTTCTCGGGGGCGGCTGCGCTCTCGCTCGTGCAGCGCGGGGTGCTCCGCCCCGACGACACGATCGGGCGGTGGCTCCCCGGCCAGCCCGACGCCTGGCACGACGTGACGCTCGCACAGCTCCTGCAGCACACGAGCGGCCTCCCCGACTTCACCGCCAGCCAGGCGTTCGTCGACGCGGTGACCTCGTCTCCGCGCCTCGCGCCGCCACCCGAGGAGCTGCTCGGCTACGTCGCCGACGAGCCGCTCCGGTTCCGGCCGGGGAGCCGGTACCGCTACTCGAACTCGGACAACGTCGCGGTGGGCCTGATCGTCCAGGCGGCCACCGGCCGCACCTACCCGGCCGTGCTGTCGAGCCGCGTGCTCGGCCCGCTCCGGCTCGGCCGCACGTCGCTTCGCCCCGCCGTGCGGATCTCGCGGCCGCTCATGCGCGGCTACGACGTGCCCGATGACGGCGCGCCGCAGGACGTGAGCGACGCCGTCGCCTTCGGCGGATGGGCCTGGGCGTCGGGGGGCGTCGTGTCGACGCCCGACAACCTCAACCGCTTCATCCGGGCGTACGTGGGCGGGCGGCTCTTCGGGCCGGGCGTGCAGCGACGTCAGTATCGGCTCGTCCGCGGCGCCTCCGAGCCGCCCGGCCCAGGCGTCAACCGTGCCGGTCTGGCGGTCTTTCGCTACACCACCCGCTGCGGCACGGTATTCGGCCACACCGGGTCGATCCTCGGATACACCCAGCTCATGGCGTCGAGCCGCGACGGACGCAGATCCGTGACCTTCTCGGTCAACACCCAGGTGAGCAGTCGCGACAGGGGCGCGATCACGCGGCTTCGCGCGGCCCAGGCCACGGCGGTCTGCGCGGCGCTCGCCCGCGACTGAGGTCGGAACCCGAGCCCGGCGAGAACCAGCAGCCGCGCCCTGTCGGACGGTCGGCATCGGCGTCCGGCCGGGAGGAGTGCCGCCCGGGCCGTCCAACACCTGACGACCACCCACGGACGAGGGGCACCATGGCAGACGACGTCATCGCCGCCGGAGCGCAGGTCAGGATCCGCCACCCATGGGGTGCGTGGCTGCTCAGCCTCATCACGCTCGGGATCTACGGGCTGGTCTGGTGGTACAAGATCAACCGCGAGCTGCGCGACTACTCGGCGGGCAAGGGGCAACCGTTCGAGAACGACCCGGCGCTCTCCCTGCTGGCGCTCTTTCCGGGCGGGCTCATCATCGTCCCGCCGTTCGTGACGAACTGGACGACGCCGTCCCGGTTGGCCCGGGCGCAGACGATGTCCGGGAGCACGTACACCGTGAACCCGGTCATCTCGCTGCTCCTCTGGCTCTTCGTCTTCTCGACCCACATCGTCTACCTGCAGTACGCGCTCAACTCACTGTGGCGCGCCGCGAGCGACGAGGTCGTGGTGGTCGACTGAGTCGCGAGGCGCGCCGGCCCCCCGGCATCGGAGCGGACTCCGGCGGCCGAAGAACCCCGCTCGCGCACGGACCGCGACCGTGGGTCGCGCCACCCGCCAAGTCGACGAAACCTGGTCGGCGAGCCGGGGGCACGGTCATGTGAGCGGGTCGAGATCGGAGGTGTCCTGGTGCGCGCGCTCGCGGACGAGAGCATCGCGACGCGGCGCCCAGGGGCCGCGGGCGGGCCGGCGCCCGACGTCTCGGGCAGTGCGCGTCGGCGGATCCGGGCCAGCGCCGTCGGATGTGCCCTTCCCGCCCCGGCCGGCGCGATCCGCGCAGCCGCACCGACCGGGCGAACCGCCCGATTCGCCCGTCGCTCGGCGTGACCGGGGGCCGAGCGCGCACGACGGCGCGCGGTCGAGCCCGACGCCACGTCGGTGTCCGCCTACTCCGGGCAGGACCCGCTCATCGAGAACGGCTCGCCCGCGAAGTTCGGGGAGCCGAAGGTCCCGGACAGGTCGAAGGAGCGGTCGGCGGCGATCGAGACCGCCTCGACGTCGCCGTTCAGCGTGATGCCGTCCTGCTCGTCCCCGCCGTCGACGCCGAGCGTCCCGGTCCCCTGGGTGGCGTCCACCGTGAGCGTCAGCCCGTCGGCGCGTCCGCGGAGCGAGATGTTCTCGACGTCGGCGTTGAGCGAGCACGAATCGAGGGTGAACGTCTTCACGTAGTCGGGAGAGTCGATCGACGCCGACCCACCGGTGCTCGTCGCGGTCGTGGTCGCGGTCGTGGTCGCGGTCGTGGTCGCGGTCGTGGTCGCGGTCGCGGTGCCGGCGGTCGTGGTTCCAGTGCACACGGTCTCGCCGGCGTCGACCGCGTCCTGGAGGGCGTTCTCGGTCTCGGGACCCAGCAGGCCGTCGACCTGGAGTCCGGCCGCGGACTGGAACTCGCTGATCGCGTTCTCGGTCTCGGGCCCGAGCGAGCCGTCGACGGCGCCGGCGTAGCAGCCCACGGCGTTCAGGTCCGTCTGCCAGCGCTCGAGGTCCTCGGGCGCGGCGTCGGAGACCGTCGTCCCCGCGGTCGTGACGGTCACGGTCTCCGGTCCCGTCGAGGCGGAGTCGTCGTCATCCCCGCAGGCGGCGACGAGCGGGGCGATGCCGAGGGCGAGGAGGACGAGCAGGACGGCGGACCTTCGATGGCGCTGCATGCGGGCTCCGAGCAGGTCGGTGACGAGTTCCGTTGTGCTCGCATCCGTTTCGTGCGGAACGACCGCCTTCCTGCTGGGCGGCCGACAGGACGACCCGATCATGCACAGGCCTTCTAGAGCACGATTTTGGATTCATGTCTTCTGATGTGAGATAATCGGGTCGGTCACGCAGCCCCTGTGACTCGTGCGTGATCCGTGGGCCGGGCCTCACTGCCCTGAGGCGCCGGCCCGCCCCTCGGGGCCGGTCGCGCGGGCCCATGTCGACGTTCACGTCCTACCTGCGGCCCCTGGTCGACTTCGCGACGCCTCCCGGCGGCGACGCGGCCAGCGACCGACGACTTGGCCAGGGCGAACTCGCTCTGGCGATCACGCCAGGCGGGCGGGGGCGGTCTCCTGGCGATAGGTGAGGACCGCCTCGTGTCGACGGACGGCCCCGGATCAACGAACGCCCCGCGCGTGCGGGGCGTTCCGTGATGGGCAGTGCTGGGATCGAACCAGCGACCTCCCGCGTGTGAGGCGGGCGCTCTCCCGCTGAGCTAACTGCCCGGGGACGGGCACGATACCACCGCGTTCCGCGGCTCCCGATGCACTCGCGGGCGGTAGGGTTCCGGCCGTCGGCGGCGAAACGCGCGACATCACGTCCAGCGAGTGAGAGCGTGCAGCAATGGCCGCAGACGAGCCGACACCGGCCGACACCCCGGGCCTCATGGACCGGGTCAAGGGCGCGCTCCGCGGACCGGAGCGTCCCGAGCGCGTCGCGCCGGCCGAGGCCCCGCCGCTCGGTCGCGGGCGGAAGATCGCTGTCTGGGTGCTGATCGGGCTGGCGGCGCTCATGCTGTTCGTCTCGTCGCTGACGATCTGGGTCGAGCGCCAGGTGCTCGACACGGACAACTGGGTCGACACCAGCGGGCAGCTGCTCGAGGACGAGGCGGTCCGCGAGGCGACCGCCGACGCCCTCGTCGAGGCGCTGTTCGCCGACGGCCGCGTGACCGACCGGCTTGCAGCAGCGACTCCCCCCGGAGGTCGCGCCCTTCGCGCCCCAGGCCGCGGCGCTCCTGCAGAACCTGGCCTATCGACGCGGCCAACGAGCTGCTCGGACTGCCCCAGACCCAGGCGATCTGGAGGGACGATCAACCGCGCGGCCCACGAGCGACTGGTCGCCGTGCTCCGCGAGGAGGACCTCGAGCGGCTGTCGGTCGAGGACGGACGCGTCTACCTGGACCTGCAGCCGCTGGTCGACCGCCTCGGCTCGCGCGTCGGCGTGTCGGTCACGCTCCCGGCCGGACGCCGCGCAGATCACGGTCATCGAGTCCGAGGATCTCATCGGCCGCCCAGGAGGCGGTCCAGCTCCTCGACTTCCTCTCGGTCTTCATCTTCCTGGTCGTCCTGGCGCTCCTGGTCGCGGCCTTCGTGCTCGCGCGCGGCCACCGCCGCGTGACCCTGCGCACGACGGGGTGGACATGGGTCGGCGTGGGCATCCTGCGTGCTGGTCGCACGACGCCTGGTCGGCGACGCGCTGATCTCGTCGGTCACGGATGCGAGCACCGTGGACGCGGGCGAGGCCGTCTGGTCGATCGGCACCGGCCTGCTCCGCGACATCGGCTGGGCGCTCGTCGTCTACGGCCTCGTCGCGGTGTTCGCCGCCTGGATCAGCGGACAGACCCGATGGGCGGTCGCCGCCCGCGGCGCCGCGGCGCCGGTCGTTCGCGACCGCCCGGCCGTCGCCTATGGTGCGATCGCCGTGGTCTTCCTGCTCATCCTGCTCTTCGGACCGAGCGGCGGCGTCCAGAACCTGCTCGGGATCCTCGTGCTGGCGATCCTCGTGGCCCTCGGCGGCGAGGTCCTCCGGCGCCAGATCATCCGAGAGTTCCCGGGGGACCGGGGCGACGGCGGCGGCGCCCCGCCGAGCCCCCGGCGCCGCGGTCTCCCCGCGCGAGAGCCCCTACTGACGGAGGCTCCCCCGCGTCCCGGTCGGGGAGCCGCGCTAGGCTTTCGACGGTCCTCAGCGGACCGAGCGCGCCGATGCCCCAGGTCGCGGACGCCGGTGGCGTCCTCCTCGACACGAAACTCCACGCCCCCGACCCGAAGCCCGGGGTCGTCCCGAGGCCCGACCTGCTGGCGGCCCTCGGCCGTCCGGGGACCCGCCTCACCCTGGTCGACGCGCCGGCGGGCTGGGGCAAGACCACCCTGCTCGGCCAATGGCACCGGGCCGACCCGCAGGGACGCGCCTTCGCATGGGTCGCCCTCGACCAGCACGACGCCGACCCGGTGCGCTTCTGGAGCTACGCGGTCGAGTCCCTCCGGCGCGCGGTCCCGGGACTCGACGACGACGACGACGTCGCCGCGGCGCTCAGGGTCCCCGGCATGGCGCCGCGCGACCTGGCGCTTCCGGAGCTGATCAACCGGCTGTCGCAGGCGCCGACCGGTGCGGTGCTCGCGCTCGACGACTACCACGTGGTCGGCAACCGCGAGATCGACGAGGACCTGGCATTCCTGATCGAGCACATGCCGCCGACGCTCCACGTGGCGATGGCGACGCGCGTCGATCCGGCGCTCCCCCTGGCGCGCATGCGGGCGCGCGGCGAGCTCGCCGAGGTCCGGATGTCGGAGCTCCGGTTCGCCCCGCTCGAAGCCGGCGCTCTGCTCGGCGCCGTCGTCCCCGACCTCGCCGCGACCGACGTCGCGCGACTGTGCGAGCGGACCGAGGGGTGGGCGGCGGGGCTCTACCTGGCGGCCCTCTCGCTGCAGGGCCGGCGGGACGTCGCGCGCTTCGTCGACGAGTTCGCCGGCGATCATCGGATGGTCGTCGATTACCTGGGCGAGGAGGTGCTGCGCGAGCTCGCGCCGGAGCGCCGCGAGTTCCTGCTCGCGACGTCGATCCTGGAGCGGCTCTCGGGACCGCTCTGCGAGGCGGTCACGGGCGACGACGACGCGGCGCGCGCGCTCGACGAACTGGAGCGCACGAACGTCTTCGTGATCCCGCTCGACGAGCGACGCGGGTGGTACCGCTACCACCACCTGTTCGCCGACCTGCTCCGCCACGAGCTGGTGCTGAGCGAGCCGCCCGAGGTGGTGGACAAGCTCCACCTGCAAGCCGGCGGCTGGTTCCGGGCGAACGGGTTCGAGGACGAGGCCGTCACCCACCTCCTCGCGGCGGGCGCCGTCGACGAGGCCGTCGAGGCGGTGCTCGAGGCGTGGCAGGCGTGCGTGAACGACGGGCGCCTTGCGACGGTGGAGCGGTGGCTGGGGCTCCTTCCGTCCGAACGGGTCGAGCACGACGTCCGGCTGTGTCTGGCCTGGATCTGGATCGAGCTGAGCCTCGGACGCGCGGCCAGCGCGTCGCGGTGGATCGACGTCGCCCACCGGGCCGCGGAGGCGACGGACCCGGTCGACGGCTTCCCGGACGTGGAGTCGGCGCTCCTGACCGCGGGGGCGATCGCCCACGAGCTGGTCGGCGACTCCGAGGCCGCCGCCGAGCTCAGCCGGCGCCTCGACCTCGACACGTTCCCGAGAGACTCCCCGTGGCGCTCGGTCGCCGGCATGGCCGTCGGCATGCGCCTCGTCGGTGAGATGCGGCTCGAGGAGTCGCGGGCGGTGTTCGCGGACGCGGCGGCCGTCGCCGAGGAGGGCGGCATGGTCGTGCCGGCCGCCGTCTGCACGGGCTACCTGGCCAACATCGCCCTCGCGCTGGATGATGTCGACGAGGCCGAGCGGTGCGCGAGGGCGTCCATCGCCCTCGCTGAGGCCGAGCGCCACAGCGAGTATCCGCACGGGTGCACCTCGCACTCCGCCCTCGCACAGGTCGCCCTCGCGCGCGGCGATCTCGAGGCCGCGGAGCGGGAGGCGCGGAGGGCACTCGTGCTCGCGAACAGAGGCGCCTCGCCGGGGGAGTCGGTGTTCGTCGGCTCGGCCCTCGCGCCGATCCTCATGCGCCGCGGGCACGAGCAGGAGGCCAGGGCGCTCGCCGAGGCGGCCCACCGGTTCATCGCGACGAGCCGGGGCGCGTCGGCGAAGTCCGTCGCCGACGTGGCCGCGATGGACGCCGCCATGGCCGAGGCCGAAGCTGAGGCCGTGCGACCGGCCGCGCTCGGCGAGGGCGTCCTGGCCACGGGCGCGCCGGACGCGCTGACCCCACGCGAGCTCGACGTCCTCCGGCGCCTGAGCGGGCCGATGTCGGTCCGCGAGATCGCCGTCGACCTCTACGTGTCGCCCAACACGATCAAGACGCAGGTGCGCTCCATCTACCGAAAGCTCGGCGTCGCCTCGCGGGTCGACGCGGTCGGCCGGGCCCGAGCGCTCGCGCTGCTCCGGTAGCCGGACCGGCGACGATCACCCCGGGGTGAAATGGCCCGCGGGGTGATGCGCGATCACCCCGGCGGGCGGGAGCCTCCACCGCGACCGGCTCGACGACTCGCGAGGGAGCGATGCCCACCACCGACTACACGATCACCGTCCGCGGAGAGATCGCGCCCCGCCTGGCGGGCGCGTTCGCGCCGCTCGAATGCGACGTGCGCGACGGGCGCACGACCATCACCGGCGAGATCGTCGACCGGTGCCACATGTTCGGGGTGCTCGACCACGTGCGGAACCTCGGCATGGAGCTGATCGAGGTCGTGCCGCGAGACTCGGCGGCCATGGAACGCGCCGGCGACGAGATCGAGGAGGATCGGCGATGACGCGCCTTGCGGGGATCGAGTTCCGACGTCCGTGGTGGATCGTCGCGGTCGCGGCGATCGTCTTCGTCCTCGGCTTCGCGGTCGGAGGACCGCTCACGGGGAACCTGTCGTCGGGCGGGTTCCAGGACCCGGCATCGGAGTCCGTGGCCGCGCAGGAGCGACTCGAGGAGGCCACGGGCGTCACGCCGGACCCGGCCGTGATCGCGCTGGTCGAGCCGGGTGTGCCGATCGCGAGCGCCGAGGGCCGGGCGGCGGTCGACCGGACCGCCGCGACCCTCGCCGAGGACGCCGACGTCGGCCTCGTGGTGGGACCGTTCACCGGGGGTGGCGACGCCCTCATCAGCGCGGATGGCGAGAGCGCCTACGTCGTCGCGAACTTTCGCCCGATCTCCGACGACGCCGCGAGCGATGCCGCGACGCGGATCCAGGAGTCGTTCGCGGACGATGAGGACGTGCGCCTCGGCGGCGCCGCCGTCGTCGGCGAGCAGACCAGCTCGATCATCGGCGAGGACCTCGCCCGAGCCGAGCTGATCGCCCTGCCGATCCTGTTCCTGCTTTCCCTCTGGATCTTCCGCGGCCTGGTCGCTGCGCTGCTGCCGGTGCTGATGGGTGCCCTGGTCATCTTCGCGACCTTCCTCTCGCTCGGGCTCATCAACGAGACCATCACCGTGTCGGTCTTCTCGCTGAACCTGGCGATCGGGTTGAGCCTGGGGCTCGCGATCGACTACAGCCTGCTGATCCTCTCCCGGTATCGCGAGGAGATCGCTCAGCGGGGTGCCACGTTCGAGGCGCTCCTGCGGACGATGCAGACCGCGGGACGAAGCGTCTTCTTCAGCGCCGTGACGGTCGCCGCGGCCCTGGCGGGTCTCATGATCTTCCCGCAGAACTTCCTCTTCTCGATGGGCCTCGCGGGGGTCCTCGTGGCCGCCCTCGCGGGTATCGCGGCGCTCGTGGTCCTGCCCGCCGTGCTCGCCCTGCTCGGAACCCGCATCAACGCACTGGCGCCCCGCGCATGGCAGCGCAAGACCGCCGCGGCCGACGAGCTGGTCGAGGCGGGCTTTTGGTACCGACTGTCGCGGAGCGTCATGCGCCGTCCGGGTCTGATCGCCGGCGTGACGGCGCTCGCGCTGATCATCGTCGCGCTTCCGGCCTTCCGGATCGCCTTCAACTCGGTCGACGCCAGCACGCTCCCGACGAGCGCGAGCGGGCGCCAGGTCGCCGACGTTCTCGAGACGGACTTCCCCCAGGACAGAAGCGCGCCCGTGATCGTGGCGGTTTCGGCGCCGCCGTCCGACCAGGCCGCCGTCACGACCTATGCGGCCGAGATCGGCGAGCTCCCGGGGGTCGCGGCGGTCGTCGGACCCGAGCTGGTCGGGCCCGACACCTGGCGGATCGATGCGCTGCCGAGCGGCGCGCCGCTCGATGCCGAGACGAAGGACATCGTCGTCGCGATCCGCGACATCGACGGGCCCGATGCGCTGGTGGCCGGGGTCAGCGCGGCGTTCGTCGACCAGCAGGAGAGCCTCGCAGGCCGCCTGCCATGGGCGATCGCGATCGTCGCCGCGGTGACCATCGTCGCGCTCTTCCTGATGACCGGGTCGGTGCTGCTGCCGGTCAAGGCGGTGATCATGAACCTGCTGACCCTGGGCGCGACGCTCGGGCTGATGGTGCTCATCTTCCAGGACGGCCGCCTGACGGGGCTCCTCAACTACGACCCCAACGGCGCGCTCGACCTCACCCAGCCGATCCTGCTGGGCGCGCTGGCGTTCGGACTCTCGACCGACTACGCGGTGTTCCTCCTCTCGCGCATCAAGGAGGCCCGCGACTCGGGGCTCTCCAACGACGAGGCGGTGGCGGTCGGCCTGCAGCGCACGGGGCGGATCGTCACGGCCGCGGCCCTCCTGTTCGCGGTGGCCATCGGGGCCTTCGCGATCAGCGACATCAAGCTGATCAAGGAGCTCGGCGTCGGCACCGCGATCGCGGTCCTGATCGATGCCACCGTCATCCGCGCCTTCCTGGTCCCGTCGCTCATGAAGCTGCTCGGGGACTGGAACTGGTGGGCGCCGGGACCGCTCCGCCGATTCCACGACCGCTTCGGCTGGAAGGAGGGTGAGCCGCCGGAGCCGCAGGACGAGCCCCGGACGCCGGTCGACGTCCCGGCCTGAGGGTTCGAGGGCGGATCCCACCCACGAGGGCCCCGGCGAACCGGGGCCCTCGGTCGTCGCGGGTTGCGGCGATGACGCATGCGCGTCTTCTCGACATGCAGTCGCGAGCCCCGCGTGCCGGCCACCTGATGCACGCCTGATAGGGCGGGCTGGGCAGTGGCTCGACGGGGCTGTACCGTCGTGCGATGCCTTCGGTCCTCTTCGTGCGGGTGGAGTCCGATCTCGATCCGGCCGAGTTGGAGCGGCGCGCCGAGGCGCGCCGCCCGCGCTTTCGTGAGGTGCCCGGACTCGTGCAGAAGATCTACGGTCGCGACTCGTCCGGGGCGTGGTGCGGCATCTACTTCTTCGACTCCCCGGAGTCGCTGTCCGCGTTCCGCGAGAGTGAACTCGCGCGGACCATCCCCGCGGCCTACGAGGCGACGGAGGTCCGTCCCGAGGTCTACGAGGTGCTCTACCCGCTCTGGCCGGAGCGTGGGCCGCTCACTTCGGAGGGGTAGCGCGACCGCCGCCTGCCAGGCGCGCTGCGCGGCGCACATCCGAGGAGGGGTGCCGACGGCACCCCTCCCCCGGGCTGAGCGGAGAGGGAGGGATTTGAACCCTCGAGCCGGGTTGCCCCGACTACGCGATTTCCAGTCGCGCTCCTTCGGCCGCTCGGACACCTCTCCAGCGGAGAGGGGATCGTAGCCGACGGGCCGTGCGTGCTAGCGTCCTCCGCCCGGAGGGGTGGCAGAGCGGTCGAATGCGGCGGTCTCGAAAACCGTTTCGGGGTTTCGGCTCCGACGTGGGTTCAAATCCCACCCCCTCCGTTTTCCTCCGCACGGCGCCCGAGCAGGGGTCCGCGACGCCCCCCGCCCGAGGCCGCGACCGGCCGGGTGCCGACTACAACTAGGCCGCCGCCTGCCATGCGGCGCCGATCTCGGCGACGTGGCGGTGGTCGGTGCCACAGCAGCCGCCGAGCACGGTCAGGTGGGGCAGGCGTCGCTTGAGGCGGGCGTGGTCCCGGCCGAGCTCGACGGCGTCGCCGTCGTCGAGTTCCGTGGACTCGTCGAGCTCCTCGTGGCTGCACTTGGATGCGTTGGCGCGCACGCCGACGATACGGCGCGTCCACTCGCCGCCCGATGCGAAGGTCTCCTCGAAGTGGGTCGGGTGGGCGCAGTTGACCATGTAGTAGGCGGGCCCGCCGTCGCCCTCGGCGTCGACCTGGGCGACCGCCTCGTCCAGAGGCTGGCCGGTCGGCAGGCGACCGTCGGTCTCCAGGGTGAACGAGATCACCGCGGGCACGCCGGCCGCGCGCGCGGCGCGCACGATGCCCGACGCCTCGGCCGCGTAGTTGAGCGTGAGCGCCGAGATCATGTCCACGCCGCTGTCGGCGAGCACCCCGATCTGCCTGGAGTGGTACTCGGCGGCCGCGGCGGCGTCCATCGCGGCGTCCACGACGTAGCCGTCGCCTCGCGGACCGATGCAGCCGCTCACGACCACGGGGTCGACATGCCGTGAGTAGACCTCGCGAAGGCGCAGCAGCATCTCGATCGCCCGGCGGTTCAGGTCGTCGAGATCCGAGGGCTCGTAGCCGAGCACCGGCCCCCAGTCGCCGTGGGCCCTCCAGGTCGGGCTCTCCAGCAGAAGGCCGACCCCGTGGGCCTCGGCGATGCGGGCGTAGCCGTCGAACCACTCCTCGAGCAGGCGCCGCCCCTCGGCCTCTGCGATCAACGGGAACGCCGCGAAGGCGGGCAGGTCGACGCCCTTGTTGAACACGAGGTCGGTCTCGAGTCCTCCGTCGGTGATCAAGAACCGGCCGTTCAGCTGCGGCAGTGCGTCCCTGTACGACATGTCGGGCGTCTCCTTGGCGAGTCGGCCCCGCCCGGGCGGCGGGTTTCAGACCATCTGGTCTGTTTGTAACAGACCTTATAGTCTGGTACAAGTTCGGTCATGCCAAAGGACGGCACGGAGACCAGGGCGCGCCTGCTCGATGCCGCCGAGCGACTCGCCCTCGGGCAGGGCTTCTCGGCGACGACGGTCGACCAGGTCATCGCGGAGGCCGAGAGCTCGAAGGGCGCCTTCTTCCACCACTTCGCGAGCAAGAGCGACCTCGGTCGTGCGCTGGTCGCGCGGTATGCCGCCGCCGACGTCGCCACGCTCCGCCGCTTCATGGCATCCGCGGAGCAGCGAAGCGACGACCCGGCGATCCAGTTGATCGAGTTCGTCCGGAGCTTCGAGGAGATCGGCGACGAGATCGCCGACGAGCACCAGTCGAGCTGCCTCTACACCTCGTTCGTCCACCACCGCGAGCTCACGGCGGACGGCAGCACCGAGGTGATCGTCGAGGCGATCGAGGCGTGGCGGGTCGCGATCGCCGACAAGCTCGCGGCGGCCGTGGCCCGGGGGTCGCTCCGGGAGGGGATCGACGTCGACGACCTCGCCGACCACGTCTTCGTCACCTTCGAGGGCGCCTTCATCCTGGCGCGCGCACTGCGCGACACCTCTCGCATGCGCGCCCAGCTGCGCATCCTGCGACAGACCCTGGAGGCGCTTCTCGGAGTGACCCCGGTCGAGCCGCGGACGTAGAATCGCGGCGACGGCCGCCGGGTCGTGGCACTCGCGTGGAACCACCGGTCGGCCCCGGTGGCGCGTCTCAGCCCTCGGCGACCCCGGGGGGGCAGCTACCGGCCGGTGACCACTCCCGGGGCGAGTGCGTCGGCGCCGATGCTGCCGTCCGCGAAGTTGGAGTTGACCAGGCCCCGCTCGATCTGGGCGACGGCGTCGTTGGCGGTGCGCACGGCCGCCTGGGCGATCCGCTGATTGATCGCGAGCTGGGAGGCGCTGAGGGTGACCTCCTTGCCGGCGTGGCGAGGAGGGATGCGCGGGTTCGAGCGCGAGGGCGGTGAGGAGGCCGCCGGGCCGGCCGCGCTCACGGTGAGGCCCGGGGTGAGGCGGCCGCGGCTGAGGCCGTCGGCGTCCACGTCGCCGCCCGTCAGGCGACCGCTGAGCCGGGCCGCGAGGGCCCGCGCGCGCAGCAGCGCCACCTGATAGACGCGCTGGTTGATCAAGAGCTGCTGGGGCGTGAGCCTGACACGGGTGGGGTCGCCGACCGCGGGCGCAGTAATGATCGGCTCCGGGTCGGCGCTCGGCGGAGCGATCTCGGCGCCGTAGGCCGGCGCGAGCGTGGAGACCAGGCTCTGCGAACTGATCGTGCCGCCGCAGACGTCGCGGTCCCTGATGCCCGCGTCGAGGCGCTGCTCCACGGCGGCCAACCGGCGGATCGCCGCCTGGCCGATCCGCTGGTTGATGACGAGCTGCCCGCGGGTGAGGCGGATGGGATCGGGGGAACCCCGGACTGACCGGGCGCCTGGACTCGGGACCGCGGCGCAGGGACGCGCCGGGCCGTAGCCGTAGAGCCATGCGCCCCTGGCCCGGTTCCGGCCCTTGAGATCGGCCACCTGTCCGCCCGCGACCAGGATGTCGGCCCGGTCGTCGCCGTCCGTGTCTCCGGCGCGCTGCACCCAGCCGGTCTCCGCTCGTGGAAGGGGTCCGACCAGGCGGAGGATCCCCCCGCCACCGGGCGCGGCGGTGCGCGTCGGCGAGCGGAAGAAGCGCGGTCCGCCGAGGAACACCAGCACCGACCCCGCGCGGACGCGGCTGCCGAAATCGGCCTGACCGGCCCCGGCCGCCAGGTCGTCGTAGCCGTTGCCGTCCACGTCGCCGACGCCGGTGAGGGGGTTGCCCAAACCTCCGGACACGCCGGGCACGAACCGCGTCGCCCGGCTGCCCGGCGACGTCAGATCGATGTCGCCGCGCCGGGGGTCGCCCTTGATGACGTAGAAGGCGTCGATCGCCTCCGCGCGGCGGCGGCCCTCGGGAGCGCGCACAGCGACGTCGTCGAAGCCGTCGCCGTTGACGTCCCCGGCTCCGGCGACCATGCCGAAGATCGATGCCTTGTCCCCGCCCAGGATGCGGATGGCCCTTCCGGCGGGCGCCGCCAGGTCGACGTCGGTCGGCGCCCGGGATCCGAAGACAACGAAGGCGCGGTTGGGGAGGCCTATCGGCTCCCCGCCGACGATCACGTCGCCGTAGCCGTCGCCGTCGAAGTCGCCCGCGCCGTCGAAGCCATAGCCGCCCGTGATCCGCATCGCCCGCGCCCCCGGGGTCGCCAGGTCGAGGTCGCCGAAGCCCGGAGCGCCGAAGACGACATAGACGGTCTCGCCCACTCTGAGCAGGACGTCGGCCAGCCCGTCGCCGTTCACATCGCCCGCGGGCGCGACGCTCCCCCCGACGCCCCACCCCTCGGCCGCCCCGTCGATCCGCGCGCCCGAGGCGCCGAGGGCCGTGAGGTCGACGGCGGCGAAGCCGGGGCCGCCGAAGATCACGTAGGCCGAGCCCGAGCCGGCCCGCCCGTTGTTGTCGGCGCCGGGGGCGCCCGCGACGAGGTCCGCGGCCCCGTCACCGTTGAGGTCGCCGACCACGGCGACCGAGGAGCCGAGGTTGTCGGAGGGCGCCGCCCCACCGATGCGCGCCAACACCAGCGGTCCGGGCGCGGCCAGGTCGACGTCGACCGGCTGCGCGCGTCCGGCCAGCACCGACACCGAGCCCGAGAAGGGGCCGTTGTCCTCGGCGAAGGGTGAGCCCACCAGGATGTCGCCACGTCCATCGCCGTTCAGATCGCCGCCCCCGGTGAGGCGCGGGTATTCCGGGGCCCCGACGATCTCCGCGTTGGCGGCCGTCAGGAGGTCCACCACGCCGTCCGGCGGCGGAGGCGCGGCGGTGGCCGTGACGCCCCCGTCGGCGAACACCGCGACAACTGCGGCGAGTGCGCTCACGAGCCCTGCGGTTCGGCGTCGGCGACATCCTCGTGCGGGGGTGCTGCCGGCCTCGCGGGCGATGCGCTGGCGATCGATCACGAACTCTCCTGCCGTGGAGACGGCCCTGGCGGCAGCATCCGCCCGAGCGGCGCCGGGTCCGTCGGGGCGGCCCCGGTTCTCCGTTTCGGGTATCCACGGCCCGGCGGCTCGGCGCTGGCCAACTGGCGGGGCGTGTCTCCTGGCTCCTTCTGCCAGCTGGACAGCGTCACCGGAACGGAACGGAAACCCGCCGCGCCCGGGTGATGGCCACGAGGGAACAGTGGCCGCGGCCGAGTCGCCGGCACAGGCCAGAAGGGTGGCGACCGGGGGCCTCGGCTCCACGGAGGCCCCCCGCGCAGCCCGGGCGACACGTGCCTCAGCCCTGGGCGACCCCCGGACCCCGGCCGGAGATCTGCTGGACGGCCCATCCGTTTCCGTCCGGGTCGCTGAAGAACACGAAGCCGACGTTGTCGAGGGGATGCGGTGTCGGCGTCGGATTCTCGCCGAGCGTCTGGACGGGGCTCACGTCGACGCCCCGCTCGGTGAGCTCACGATGCGCGCGGATGATGTCCGGCACGACGAGCTGGAGCCCCTTGAGCGAGCCGGGGGGCACGTCGGGGACGACGCCGGCGCCGATCACGATCGAGCAGCCCGACCCGCGCGGGGTGAGCTGCACGACACGGCTGCGCTCGTCGACGACGGTGTCGTGGTCGACGTGGAAGCCGAGGCGCTCGGCGTAGAAGGCCTTGGCGCGGTCGACGTCCGAGACCGGGACGACGACGACCTCGAGCGACCAGCGCATCTGCGTGGTGTGGTCGGTCATCGTTTCCGTGGCCAGGGTTCGTTGCCGACACCGGCGATCGCACGACGCGCACGGGTCGCTGCGACGAGGCGATCTCCCGCCGCGACCGGCACGGGCACCGGATCGGCGCCCGTGCCGAAGGTCGCGGCGATCAGCCCAGATCGAAGCGGTCGAGGTCCATGACCTTCTCCCACGCGGCCACGAAGTCGCGGACGAACGTGTCCGCCGCGTCGTCGCTCGCGTAGACCTCGGCGAGGGCCCTGAGCTCGGAGTTGGAGCCGAACACCAGGTCGACCCGGGTGCCGCTCCAGCGGGTCTCCCCGCTCGCGCGATCGGACCCCGTGAAGGCGTTCTCGGCCTCCGAGGTCGGCGTCCACTCGATCGACTCGTCGAGGAGGTTGACGAAGAAGTCGTTGGTCAACGCCCCCGGTCGGTCGGTGAGCACGCCGTGCGGCGAGCGCCCCGCGTTCGCGCCGAGCACGCGCAGGCCGCCGACGAGGGCCGTCATCTCGGGGGGCGAGAGCGTCAGCATGAACGCCTTGTCCACGAGCAGGTGCTCCGCCGGCACCGCGTGGCCGGGCTGGAGGTAGTTGCGAAAGCCGTCCGCGGTCGGCTCCAGGGGTGCGAACGCCTCGACGTCGGTCTGCTCCTGGGAGGCGTCCGTCCGACCCGGCGAGAAGCCGACCGCGACGTCGTGGCCGGCCTCCTCGGCCGCCCGCTCGACGGCCGCACAGCCGCCCAGGACGATCAGGTCGGCCAGCGAGACCGCCTTGCCGCCCGCCTGCGCGTCGTTGAACTCGCGCTGGATTCCCGTCAGCACCGCCAGAACCGGTGCGACCTCCGAGGCCACGTTGGCGTCCCAGCCGGCCTGCGGCGAGAGGCGGATCCGCGCGCCGTTCGCGCCGCCGCGCTTGTCGGTGTCGCGGTAGGTCGACGCGGACGCCCAGGCGGTCGAGACGAGCTGGGCGATCGAGCAGCCGCTCTCGAGGATCCTCGCCTTCAGCGCGGCGACGTCGTCATCGTCGACGAGCTCGTGGTCGACCGCGGGGACCGGGTCCTGCCAGAGCAGCTCCTCGTCGGGGACCCAGGGGCCGAGGTACCGGGTGGTGGGCCCCATGTCCCGGTGGAGCAGCTTGTACCAGGCGCGGGCGAAGGCGTCGGCCAGCTCGTCTGGGTGCTCGTAGAACCGCTTGGAGATCTCCTTGTAGACCGGGTCGACGATCATCGCGATGTCGGTCGTCGCCATCATCGGCGCCTCGCGCCTGGCGGGATCGTGCGCGGCCGGCACCGCTTCCTTCGCAGCGGGGTCCTTGGGCGTCCACTGGTGGGCCCCCGCGGGGCTCTTGGTCAGCTCCCACTCGTGGCCGAACAGGTTCTCGTAGTACCCGTTGTCCCACGTGATCGGGTCGTTGGTCCACGCGCCCTCGAGGCCGCTCGTGATCGTGTCGTCGCCCTTGCCCGACGCGTACGTGCTCAGCCAGCCGAGCCCCTGCGTCGAGATGTCGGCGCCCTCGGGCTCGGGTCCGACGTACTCGTCGGGGTTCGCGGCGCCGTGGGTCTTGCCGAACGTGTGGCCCCCGGCGATCAGCGCGACCGTCTCCTCGTCGTTCATCGCCATCCGGGCGAACGTCTCGCGGATGTCCCGCGCCGCGGCCATCGGGTCGGGGTTGCCATTGGGGCCCTCCGGGTTCACGTAGATGAGGCCCATCTGGACGGCGCCGAGCGGGTTCGCCAGCTCCCGGTCGCCGCTGTAGCGCTCGTCGCCCAGCCACTCGCGCTCCGGACCCCAGTAGACGTCCTCCTCGGGTGACCAGATGTCCTCGCGGCCGCCGCCGAAGCCGAAGGTCCGAAAGCCCATCGTCTCGAGCGCCCGGTTCCCGGCGAAGATCAGGAGATCCGCCCACGAGATGCGGCGGCCGTACTTGCGCTTGATCGGCCAGAGGAGCCGGCGCGCCTTGTCGAGGTTCGCGTTGTCGGGCCAGCTGTTGAGCGGGGCGAAGCGCTGCGCGCCGGTGCCGCCGCCGCCGCGACCGTCGGCGATCCGGTACGTGCCCGCGGCGTGCCAGGTCATGCGGATGAACAGCGGGCCGTAGTGGCCGTAGTCGGCCGGCCACCACTCCTGCGAGTCCGTCATCAGCGCGTCGACGTCCTTCGCGAGCGCGTCGAAGTCGAGGCGTGCGAACTCCGCCGCGTAGTCGAAGCCGTCACCCATCGGGTTGGCGCGCGGGTTGCCCTGTCGGAGGACGCTCAGGTTCAACTGGTTCGGCCACCAGTGCTGGTTGGCCGTGATCCCCACGGCCTGGTGCTCCTCGCGCATCACCGGGCATCGCGCTCCCGAGGGATCGTCGCTCGTCACGACCGTGCCGTGGTCCTCAGTGCTCATCTCGCTCCTCGTCCGTTGATGTGGCCTCAGTGATGTCGGGCACCGCGTGCGCGTGCGCGCCCGCGCCCGCGCGCCGGCACGCGGGGCAGTGGCCTCGATGGATGACCTCGGTCTCGTCGATCTCGAAACCCCGGTCCCCGGCGGGAACGCCGCCGAGCGCCGCTCCGGGCACGTGCTCGACGTCGAACATGCCGCCGCAGCCACGACAGATCAGGTGGTGGTGCTCGTCACCGGCCCGATGCTCGTAGCGCGCCGGTGACCCGGCCGGCTGGATCCGCCGGAGGATGCCCTTGTCGACGAGCACGCCCAGGGCGTCGTAGACGGCCTGACGCGAGATGACGCCGATCCTGGCCCGGACGGCCTCCGCGACGTCGTAGGCCGTCGCGTGCGGCTGACCGCCGACCGCCTGGAGGACCGCCACCCGCTGGGCCGTGACCCGCACCCCGTGGCGTCGAAGGAGATCGGCGGGCGCTCCGGGCATCGGCACGGGCTGACCATACACGGTCCAGTCTTGGACTCAGTCGAACAAGCGTCCCGCCCCACGGACCGACGATCGAGCACGGGCACGGCCGGGCGGGCGGGCGGGGGCGCATACTCCAGGGTGGCCCGACGATACGGCGGAGTGGCTGTGGACGATGTCGACTACCTGATCATCGGCGGTGGCACCGCGGGGTGCATCCTCGCCAACCGCCTCACGGAGTCCGGCCGGCACCGGGTGCTGCTCGTCGAGGCGGGCGGCGAGCCCCGCAGCCCGTTCATCCGCATCCCGGCGGGATTCGGCCACCTGCTCCGCAGCCGGCGCCACAACTGGGGGTACGAGTCGGCCCCCGATCCGGACACCGACGGGCGGGCGATCCCGATCCCGAGCGGACGCGGGCTGGGCGGGTCGGGCCTCATCAACGGCATGGTCTACGTGCGCGGCCAGGCCGCCGACTACGACGGATGGGCCGCCGGCGGCGCGAGCGGCTGGGCGTACGCGGACGTCGAGCCGTACTTCCGGCGCCTCGAGAACTACGCGCAGGGCGGGCGGGGGCGTGGACACGACGGGCCGCTCCACGTCACACAGGTTCGCGAGCGCTTCCCGGCGGCCGACGCGTTCCTCCGCGCGGCCGTCGAGGACGGCGCGCGCCTGGTCGAGGACTACAACCTGGAGCAGACGGGGTTCGGCTACTACCAGGTGAACCAGTTCCGCGGCCGACGATGGAGCCCATACGAGGCATACCTGGCACCCGCTCGGCGACGATCGAACCTCGCCGTGATGGTCCACACCACCGCCCTCGGGCTCACGTTCGACGGCGCCCGGTGCACCGGTGCGACGCTCGGACGGGGACGGGGCACCCTTCGCGTGCGAGCCCGGCGAGGGGTGATCCTCACGGCGGGGGCGATCCGCTCGCCCCAACTGCTCGAGCTCTCGGGGATCGGGCGCGCCGAGGTGCTCGGCA
Organism: Miltoncostaeaceae bacterium; assembly: GCA_963698665.1. Lineage (GTDB taxonomy): Bacteria > Actinomycetota > Thermoleophilia > Miltoncostaeales > Miltoncostaeaceae > CALNYH01. The sequence goes on from CAVORO010000001.1 coordinate 731,482, forward strand.
CCATCGGGGTCCCGGTCCGCCACGAGCTGGCCGGTGTCGGCGAGCACTACTCCGACCACTACGCGTTGCGCATGAACTGGAGACTGCGAGGTATCCGGAGTCTCAACGAGTCCACGCGGGGGTGGCGGCTGGCCGTCGCGCTCGCGCGGTACGCGGCAAGGCGCAGGGGCATCCTCACGCTGGGGCCCGCCCTCTGCCACGGATTCGTCACGGTCGACCCCGAGGGTGAGCGCCCCGACACGCAGTTCCTGTTCATGCACGCGAGCTACGAGAACGCCGCCAGGCGCGTCCTGGATCGCGCGCCCGGGATGACGATCGGGATCATCCAACAACGACCGCGCTCGACGGGGTCCATCCACAGCGCGTCGGCCGACCCCACCCGGCCGCCCGCGATCCGCCCGCGGTTCCTGAGCGCCCCCGAGGACCGCGAGCGCGTGGTCGACGCGATCCGGCGCGCGCGGCGCCTGGTGTCACGCCCCGCGCTCGCCCCGCTCGTCGTGCGCGAGATGAACCCCGGCCCGCTCGCCGTGGACGACGACGCCCTGCTTCGCATGGGCCCGGGCGACGGGCCAGACCCTGTACCACCCGTGCGGCACGTGTCGGATGGGAAGCGACGACGGGGCGGTGGTGGACGCGCGCCTGCGCGTCCGGGGCGTCGAGGGCCTGCGGGTCGCCGACGCATCGGTGATGCCGTCGATCACCTCGGGCAACATCCACGCGCCGGTCATGATGATCGCCGAGCGCGCGTCGGACATGATCCTGGCCGGACGACTGAGCTCCGCGCTCCGAGTCGGCCGCGCGGGTGGACGATCTGAACGCGCCGAGGGCGGCTCGACGGCGCGGCGATGCTCGGCAGCCGAGCCGACGTCCGACGGGGTCCGAGCCGTGTCACGGCGGTCGCAGCGATCGGTGCGCGCGACCCGGCGCGACCCGCCGAGGGCCGAAGGCGACACCAGGAGCTCAGCACCGTCGTCGGATCCTTGCCGAACCCTGCCCGGGTCATCTGGTCGCGTCATGCCGGGGCGTCCGTCCGGCTCCCAGGAGGTCGAGGCCACGTCACCTGGTCGAGGACGGTTCACCTCGGGCCAGGTGGCCAGTCGTCAGGAGTTGATCGCGTCGTCGATGTCGTAGCCGGCGTCGTCGAGCGCCGTCTGAAGCTTGTCGACGTCGCCGGAGTCGATGGCCTTGTTGATCTTCTTGTCGGCCTTCAGCAGCGACTTCTCGACGTGTCGGCGTAGTCGTCGCTGACGACGACGACGACTCGCGGAGGTGCCCGGCGGCAGGTACTGCTCGAGGTCGACGCCCATCTCCTTCTCGTCGTGGCGCTTGACCAGCGCGCCCATCCCGGCGCCGATCCGCGGCGCCGATCGCGGTCGCAGCAGGAGCGGCGGCGCGAACAACCCGACCACGAGGCCCCCGACCGCGCCGATGGCGGTGCCGCCGCCGACTTCGCCGGTGCCGTGCTCGTCGACCTTCGACGTTGCCCTTCTCGTCGCTGCTCATCACGACCGCGCCCACGACCTAGTACTCGCCGGCGGCTTCTGCGCTCTTCAGGGTCTCGAAGTCGGCGGCCGCATCACCAGAGTCGGGGTACGTCCCCGACCAGAAGCGAAGGTTGTCACCAGTCATGCGGCTTGCTCCTTTTGGGCCGTTGACACCGACCCGTGATATTCAGTGGACAGCGGAGGCACGCGAGCGGGTCTGCACGCTTCGTCGCGACTCCGACCCGGAGATCGATGCGGCGGCACGGACGACACGACCGGTCGATCCGGGTCGCCACACGCGTCCCAGCTCGTCGTGCGCGAGTCCGGTCGCTCCGGAGGCGCGACGACCGCTGCCGCAGCACGCGAGGGTCGGCCGGCGAACTTCGCGGTGACCCGCGCCAACCGCTCCCCCAGGTAGCGGGCCGCGTCGAGTTCGGCGTCGTCGGGCGCGCCGACGCTGCTCGCGCCGTACGGGTTGCCGCCCGCGGGCAACAGCCGCTGGTCGGTGTAGCCCGGGCGGGACGATGATCGAGCCCCAGTGGTACAGCGTGTCGTAGAGCGCGAGCAGCGTGGACTCCTGTCCGCCGTGGGCATTCTGGGAGCTCGTGAATCCCGAGGCGGGCTTGTCTGCCAGGAGCCCCTGCATCCAGAGCCCTCCGGCGGTGTCCAGGAACTGCTTGAGCTGCGAGGAGATGTTGCCGAAGCGGGTCGGCGAGCCGAATGCGAACCCGTCCGCCCAGCCGAGGTCGTCGAGGGTGGCAACGGGATCGTCCGCCACGTTCTCGCGGTGGCCGACCCAGGCCTCGTTCTGGGCGATCGCCTCTTGCGGGGCGAGTTCGGCGACGTGACGTCGGCGGACCTCGGCGCCCTCGCTCGCCGCCCCCTCCTCGATCGCGAGTGCGAGCTGGTGCACCGAGCCCGTCGCGCTGTAGTAGATGATCGAGATCTTCGCCATATACGGTCCACTTCCGCTCGTGAAACGGACTGGTCCGCTTACTGACGCGTCGATGCTCGCGCGTCAACCGGGACACGAACGCCGAACCCCGCGAGCGTCGCCCAGTGACGCGGGCCGTCGCGACGGGCCGGCGACGATCTCGTGCGGATCGCGATCGACCCACGGCACGCCGACGCGGTCGGGCGTCGCCGGGCGCGGGCGCGCGCATCCGCACCCGAACGGGTTCTCGTTGCCCGCCCGGACGGGTCGACCGGAGCACGCGCGCGCGCTGACGCCGAGCCCTCATGGGCGCGGGCATGCTCGGCCGCGCGGACTCCGCACGGCGCTGGGCCGGCCGGCGCGCGCCGGCGGAGGATGCGGCGCCGGCGCGCCGCGCGAGGCTAGGGCGTGAGCTTGCCCGCGACCCCCGAGAGCGCGTCCTCGAGCGACCCGCACGACGGCTCGGTGCCCGGGATCGCCGGGGGCTCGTCGAGGGCCCGCACCGCGAGCCGGCGGCCCCCCGCCGAGACCGATTCGATCCGCTTGGTGGCGGCGTCGACCCGGTAGACGAGCACCGCGTCGTCCGCCTTGAGCGCGAGCACGATCGTGCCGCCCTCGCGACGGATGGCCCCCACCTTGCCCGCCTGGGGGAGCGAGGCGGTCTGCACACCGGCACCGGGAAGGCCGGCCTGGCCGGCCGTCGCCTCGTCGAGCCAGCACTGGCCCTCACCGCCGAACCTGATCGCCGTGGTGCCGCCCCGGCTCACCGCGTCGAGCGCGACGTCGCGGACCTCGATGGCGGCGTGCCCCTCCGTCGGGACCCCGTCCTCGATCCGCTGGACGTAGCGGAGCGTCGTCGGCCCCTGCCCAGCCACGGCGACCGTGCCGGTGACCTCGATCCCGGGGACGTCGTCGTAGGCGGCGACCACCTTGCGCAGCATCGCCACGCCCTTCGCGTTGCCGGTGAGGCCGTCGCCGTCGGACGTCGCACCGGCGCCGACCCCCGCCCGCGCCGGCGTGAGCGCCACCGGCGGCGCCTCCTTGGCGGTCGCCACCGCCTGGCGCACGATCGCGGCGTCGACGAGGCCGGTGAAGAGATTCGAGAGCGTGCGGTCGCGGGCGATCACGGCCACCGACGGCGTCCCGTCGACGTCGAGGATGTCCGGCAGGTCGCCGAACGACGCCGTCTTCGGCCCGATCCGGAACGTGAAGTACGTGGCACCACGCGCGCTCGGGCCGCCCCGCTTGGCCGCCCGCACCGCGGCCGCCACCCGCTCGTCGTCGGCGACGCCGTCGAGCACGAACGCGATCACGACGACGTCGGTGGTCTCCGTCAGGGCTTTGGCGACCTTCTTCGGCGTGTCCGGGCCCGGTCGCACCGGGTCCCCGAGGCCCGCGGGCTGCGCGGGGGCCGCCACCTGCTGGAGCTGCGCGGGCGGCACGGCCGCGGCGGGGGCCGCATCGGAGGACTCGTCGCCGCCGCAGCCGACCGCGGCGACGGCGACGGCCAGCGAGATGCAGGCGGCCACGGCGGCGCGCGGGCGCGCACGGCGCGGGCGGCGAGCGGGGCTCGAGGTCACGGGCGACTCCAGGGCGTTGGGCACTTCGCCGGGATGGCCGGCCGCCGGAGGGCGGTCCGGTGGGCTCATCCACCGTCTGGATCGGCGCTCACGCACCGTGGCTGAAGTCGTGCGGGGGGCACGAGGGCGCGCCGACCGCGCCGAACCGCCAGAATCTCAGTCCCGGCGCGCTCCCGGGTCACGCTCACCCGTCGTGGCCGATGCGAGCAGCCCGTCCAGGTCCAACGGGTCCGTCGCCATCGCGATGCCTGCCCGCGTCGTCGCGCGGCCAGTCCTCGCGCGGACGGTCCCACGAGAGCTCGACGCCGTTTCGGTCCGGATCGTGCAGGTAGACCGCCTCGCTGACCCCGTGATCGGCGGCGCCGTCCAGACGGACGCCATGCGCCACGAGCCGCGCGACTGCGGTCGCGAGCGCCGGCCGCGTCGGGTACCGGAGGGCGACGTGGAAGAGCCCCGTCGTCCCGGGCGGCGGCGGGTCGCCTCCACGGCTCCTCCAGGCGTTCAGCGCGATGTGGTGGTGGTATCCGCCCGCCGAGAGGAACACGACCTCGCGGCCGCGCGCCATGACCTCGAAGCCGAGCGCGTCGCGCCAGAACGCGAGCGCGCGATCGATGTCGGCGACCTTCAGGTGGACGTGCCCCACGTCGACCCGCGGGTCGATCGGCGCGGCGGGTCGATCGCTCACGCCGCCGCGATCGGGATGCGCACCGCAAAGCGCGTCCTGCCGGGCACCGAGTCGAGCACGAGCTCGCCGCCGTGGGTGCGGACGATGCGAAGCGACACGTCCAGCCCGAGCCCGGTCCCCTCCCCCACGTCCTTGGTCGTGAAGAAGGGCTCGAACACGCGCGCCTGGATCTCGGGCGGGACGCCCGGGCCGTCGTCGGCGACGCAGACCTCGATGCGATCACCGAGCCGCCGTGTCGACACCGAGATCGTGCCGTCGCCGTCGATCGCGTCGATGGCGTTGTCGATCAGGTTCGTCCAGACCTGGTTGAGCTGCGAGGCGCTCGCCATGATGGGCGGGACGTCGTCCGCGTAGTCGCGCTCGACACGGAGCGTGCCGCGCTTGAGCTTGTGCGCGAGGATCGTCAGCGTGCTCTCGAGGCCGTCCCGGACGTCGATCTCACGGACGCCCGCGCGGTCCATCTGGGTGTAGTCGCGCACGGCCGAGACGATCCCCGAGATGCGCTCCGTGGCGTCGGTCAGCTCGTCGGCGAGCGCCCGGGCGCCGAGCGATGCGGCCACCCATTCGAGGGCCGCGCCGGTCGCATCCCCGGCGGCCGCCCGCACGCGCTCGAGCCACGCCTCGTCGAGACCGGCCTCGGCGAGCGGCGGCGCCAGGCGGAACCCCTCGAACCCGAGCTCGTCGATGGCGTCGACGAGCGTGTCCTCGAGCTCCGAGAGCTCGATCGCGCCGACACCAGGACCACCTGCCGCCGCCCGGGCAAGTGCCTCGCGCTGGAGCTCGACGAGGACTCCGGCCTCGGTGCGCTCGACGCCGCTCGAGACGAAGTGGTTGACCGTCTCCTGCATCACCCCGAGCGCGCGGCCGAGCTCCTGGGCGGATCGCCGTGCGGCGGCGGCCGGGTTGTTCAGCTCGTGCGCAAGGCCCGCCGAGAGGGTGCCGAGCGCGACGAGCTTCTCCCGCTGTTCCATGGCGCGGCCCGCCGCCTGCTGGACCGGGGCGATCACCCTGAGCGCGCCGCGGAGCACGGTGGGCTCCTCGCGCAGCAGGCGCCGGAACTCGTCCCCGGGGACGCGGAAGACGCGTGTCGGCTCCACCGCAGTGCCGGTCGCCATCGACGGCTCGTCGGTCAGCAGGTTCATCGCGCCGGCATAGGTCAGCCCGGTGCGCCCGCCCATGACGACGCGCTGTCCGTCCACCTGACGTGACCACTCCACCCCGCCGTCGAGCATCACGTTGAAGTCGGTCACCTCACCGCCCTCGCGCACGAGCACGTCCCCCGCCTCCATCCGGCGGTGCTCGCCCGCCTCCACCAGCCGGTCCAGGCAGCCGTCCGAGAGCTCCTCGAACAGGTCGAGTCGGCGAAGCACATCGCGCATGGGATCGTCGGCGCCGGTCACAGCGTGCCCATGTACTGATGCACGAACTGCACCGCCATGCTGCCGTCGCCGACAGCGGCGGCGACGCGCTTGATGGACTGGTGGCGCACGTCGCCGGCGGCCATGACCCCGGGCATGCTGGTCTCCAGGAGGAGCGGGGCGCGCTGCAACGGCCACCGCGGCCCCTCGCGCACGGCGGCCAGATCCGAGCCGGTGAGGATGAACCCCCGTTCGTCGCGTGCGATGACACCGTCGAGCCAGTCGGTGTTGGGTCGCGCGCCGATGAAGATGAAGATCGCCCTCGCGTCCATCCGCTCCTCGGCCCCGTCGCGGCGGTCGCGCACGGTGACCGACTCGAGCGACTCATCGCCGTGGACGGTCGCGATCTCGGTGTTCAGCCGGACGTCGATGTTCGGCACCTGGGCGATCTGCTCGATCAGGTAGGCCGACATGCTCGTGGCCAGATCGTCGCCCCGGCAGAGGATGGTGACCCGGTCGGCGTGGCCGGCGAAGTAGACGGCCGCCTGGCCGGCCGAGTTGGCGCCGCCCACCACGAGCACGTGGTCGCCGGCCACGTTGCCGGCCTCGCTGCGCGACCCGCCGTAGTAGACGCCGCGCCCGGTCAGCTCGTCGGCACCGGGCGCCTCGAGGCGCCGGTACTCGACCCCGGTGGCGATGATCACGCCGTGCGCCTCGATCTCGCTACCGTCGGCGAGCACGACGGCACGGGCCGAGCCCCGCTCGTGGATGCCGACCACCTCGCGCACCGTGATCATCTCGGCGCCGAAGCGCCTGGCCTGGGTCGCCGCCCGGCGCGTGAGATCGGCGCCCGAGAGCCCGACCGGGAATCCCAGATAGTTCTCGATCCGCGAGCTCTGGCCGGCCTGGCCGCCAGGAGCCTGTCGCTCGACGAGCGCCGTCCGAAGGCCCTCCGAGGCACCGTAGACGGACGCCGCGAGCCCCGCCGGTCCGCCGCCGACGACCACGAGGTCGTAGAACGGGCCCGCCGGCTCGGTCGCGATGCCGACCGCCTCCGCCACGTCGCGCCGCTCGGGCGCCTGGAGCACCCGTCCGTCCGGGAGCACGACGACCGGGAGCGCGGGCTCCTCGACGCCGCCCGCCGCGAGCAGCCGGCTTGCGTCCTGGGGGTCGGCCTCCGAGTCGATCCAACGGTAGGGCACGTGGTTGCTCGCGAGGAAGTCGCGCATGGCATGTGACTCGCGCGAGTACCGGTGTCCGATGACCCGGACCCCGGAGTCGGCCACGGCGGCCTCGCTCCAGTCGTCGAGCAGGTCGTCGATCAGCGGGTAGAGCTGCTCCTCCGGGGGGTCCCAGGGCTTCATGAGGTAGTGGTCGAGCCGCACGACGTTGATCGCGTCGATCGCGGCCTGCGTGTCCGCGTAGGCGGTCAGGAGCACGCGCTTGGCGGACGGCGCGGCCTCGCGCGCCTTGGCCAGCATCTCGACGCCGGTCATGCCGGGCATGCGCTGATCGACGAGGAGCAGCGCGACCGGCTCCGCGCGGAGCGCCAACTCGCCGAGCAGCTCCAGCGCCTGCGCACCCGACTCGGCGCGAAGCACGCGGAAGTCGCCGCCGTACCGACGGCGGAGGTCCCGCTGGACCGCCCTCGAGACCCCGGGATCGTCGTCAACGGTCAGCATCACCGGCCTGCCGGTGCGCGCCTCCGCCATGGTTCCCCCCAACCGGTCGACCGAGAAGAGGGTGCCACAAACCCCGCACCTCGTCGCCCGCATCCGGACTCGGATGTGGAGTAGCCTGACGCGCCTTGACGAGCCTTCCGATGAGATCAGCCCCATGAGGCGTCGCTGGGTCGTGCTCCTCGTCGGCACCGCGCGCCTCGCGGTGGGCCACCGCACCGAGCTGAGCCGTCACCGCACGCTGGAGGGTGCCCGTGCGGCGGCGCTCGACGCGGAGTCCCGCCTGCGCGAGGGCCCGATCGCGACCGCCCGCGACTACGTCGTGGCGATCGAGCGCGACGGGGAGCGGGTCCCGATCCACGACGACGTGCCACCCGCGTCGGGAGAGGACGTGGCGGGTGAGGCGACGGCATCTTCGGTGCCGGACGATCCGCCCGACGCCGCCCCCGAGGCCGGTGCGTGGGACGAGGACCCACCCGAGTCGCATCCCACGGATGCGGACGACATCGCTGCCGCGGATGTGGGCGAAGCGCCGCCCGAGGAGCTGGACGAGCCACCGGCCGCGGATGTGGACGAGGCACCGCCCGAGGAGCTGGACGAGCCACCGGCCGCGGACGTAGAGGAGGCGCCCGGCGCCGAGGACGGGGGGCGCAACAGGATCATCGTGCCCGGACGCTACGTCCCCGAGGACGTGGAGCGCGGCCTGCGCGACCAAGACGGCCGTGAGCTCCCGGGCCCCGGGCCTGTGCCCGAGGAGATGATCCGGGACTGGGAGGCCAAGATCGCGCGGCTCGAGGGCGATCCCGCGGCCGGCGACGAGACGACGACGAGCCGTTCACGCCGCCGCGGCGCGGACGGCGGGAGCGGCTCGGCCAAACGCTGAGTCAGTCGTCTCCCGGCAGGCTGTCGCCGATCGAGCGATTCTTGCGGCCGATGATCGCGACGTAGTCGATCGGATCACCGTTGCTCGCGTCGCGGTGGCGGTACCGGGTCTGGACGCGGGCGTCGAGGATGTCCTCCTCGATCATGCGCGCGATCAGACGCGAGAACCCCGTGCCGTCACCGCCGTCGAGGAAGTCCGTCTTGATGTTGAACGCGGCCCAGCCGTCGTCGGCGATCAGGTCGAACGCGGTGCGAAACGCCTTCGGCGGGATGTCGCCGAACCCGAGCGCCGCGACGCACGTGAGGCAGTTGAGCTCCGCCTCCTCGAGCGCGTGCTGGTCGCGGGGGTCGATGTCGCACAGGTCCGCGACGAGGTAGTCGGCGTACACGCCCGGACGATCGCGCTCGGCCGCCGCCGCCGCCTCGTCGAGGATGTCCACCCCGACGACGTGCTCGGCGCCGATCGCGGCGAGCTCCTCGGCCATGATGCCGTTGCCGGCGCCCAGGTCGAGCACGCGAAGATCGGATCCGTCCAGGTCCTCCGCGTCGAGCTCGTCTGCGAGCAACCCGCAGACCGTCTCGGGCGAGGCGCACCGAAGGACGTCGTAGAAGATGCGCTCGTAGAGCCCGGGGACCTCGTAGATCAGGCCGTAGTCATGGAAGCGGACTTCCTGCCACTGGCCGTCGACGCGCGCGACACACCACTCGACGTCCTGCTCGACACGGTCTCCTGGAGGCATCGCGATCGGGACGCGGCGCAACCCCCGTCGGGATCCGTTCCTCGTCGCGGGTACATCGGTGATCGTCGTGCGTTCCATGCAGAAGTCCTCCTCAGCCGAGGCGTGCGTCCGAAGGGCACGCGACGGGGCTGAAGAGCGAGTGACCCCTCGCTCGCCCAGGGGAGGCCCGGGAGGCCGCCACAGGCAGAGGACGAGCACCGCCGCCGCGCACCACCCTATCGTCGACCGGCCGCCGGGCAAACCCCCGGCGGCGCCCCGCCCCCGTTCGTGGGGGCGGGGGCGGCGGCCCTCAGCGGATCAGCTGCGCGCGCTGGGACCGGGTGAGCGGCTTGCGCGCGAGCGAGCGGAACGCCGCGTAGCTGGGCTTCTTCCTGAGGTTCTCGCGGTAGAGACCGCCCGGCCAGAACTGGTTGTCCTGGAGGTTGAACCACATGATCACCGGCACCCTCGAGGAGCGCACGGTCGGCAGCCGGAAGATCTGGCGCATGTAGGCGCGCTGCTGGCGCAGGCGTCACGGAGACATTCCGAAACGGCGTCTTGGCCGTCGTGTAGCTCGCCTCGGTGATGTAGACGGGCATGCCCTTCTTCTTCCGGTCGATCGAACGGAAGATCTCGGGAAGGCTCGACCAGGAGGGGAACGCCTTCGTCCGCCGGTTCGGCGCGGCGGCGGGGTAGATGTGCTGCGAGTAGGCGTCGAACCTCGTCTTGCGCTGACGCATCAGGCCGTTCATCCAGGCGCGCGCGCCGATGTTGCCGTTGCCGGTGGTGCTGCGCGGACCGGTGGCCCCGGCGATCACGATCGCGCGCCGGTTCGCGCGCTTGATCTGGGGGTACGCCGCCCGGACCATCGCCCCGTAGGTCGCCAGGCTGGAGCGGTTGTTGCGCTTGCGAAAGAACGACTTGAGGTTCGGCTCGTTCCAGATCTCCCAGTGGCTGAGCTTGGGGAGCCGGGTGCGCTTGCCCTCGTACGTGACGAACTGCTTGCCGTTGTAGCGGGTCGCCGCCGCCCGCATGAAGCGACCGAAGTCGGCCGGCTTGAGGGGCGCGTACGGGTTGTACTGGGAGCGCGCGCACGGCGAGATGTTGTTCAGGCACGGCGCCTGGCGGTTGCCGTTGGCCCACGTCGGCGTCGAGTAGACGCTCACGATCGGCGTGATCTTGCGACGCTTCATCTCGATCGCCATGGCGTCGATCAGGGCCCAGTTGTAGGCGGGATCGGTGTGCCGGCGCGGCGTTGCGCGGCTTGGTCGGGGCGACGGCGCTCCAGAAGATGTCGATCATGCTGACCTTGGCGCCCGTGCCCTTGATCAGCTTGACGCGGTCCTCGACCCCCTCGGGGGCGACGTTGATGATCCGATCGTCTTCGACCGCGGCGACCGCGCCGAGCCCCGACGTCGGGAGCCCGAGACACGCGCCTGCTGCGACGGCGAGCATCGCCCCTCGAACGACCTGCTTGCGGTGGTCCACCAGTTCGGCTCCTCGGACGGAAGGTGATCGGCGCGGCAGCCTAGACACGGCACCGGCGGTCGAGTCCAGGGTCGGCGGTCGCGACGGACCGGATCATCGTCGCGCCGTGAAGAAACCTTGAAGAAGTGATGCGGATCGCTCCGCGCAGGGACCCGATTCCACGCACGGTGTGCCCGGGAGCCGTGGGTCGCGAAGCAGGTCCACGCGCGACCCGGCCGCGCCCAGCTTCGGATCGCGTCGCCCCGAAGACCACCCGCTCGAGTCGGGCCGACAGGATCGCCCCGGCGCACATCGGGCACGGCTCGAGGGTGACGTGCATCTCGCAGCCGATCAGACGCCACCCTCCGAGCGCAAGGGCGGCGGCGCGGATGGCGAGCACCTCCGCGTGCGCGGTCGGGTCGGCGCGCAGCTCACGCTCGTTGCGGGCGGCCGCGATCACCTCGCCGTCGCGCGAGATGACGCAGCCGACCGGGACGTCGCCGTGGGACGGGGCGCGGGCCGCCTCGTCGATCGCGAGCCCCATGAGTCGCATGTCGTCCGCGGCGCTCATCCTTCGGGCGCGCGCGCCGGACGCCTCGCGGCGCGTCCCCGTCGCGATCGCGGGCGACGTGCGAAAGCGCGGGTCACGGGCAGCGCGGCGCCGGGCCGACGAGGACCCCGTAGCCCGCGCCCGAGCCCGACGGGGCGCGGCCCGAGAACTCGACCCGCACCCGCGCGGTCTGGCCGTTCGCGAGGGTCGCGGCGTAGAGCTCGGGGCCGGTGCGACGGATCTCGACCGGTGCGACCCCCTCGCAGATGCCCGCGACGACGCGCTCGACGACGATCTGGTTGGCCCGCTCGCCCGTCCCGGTGCTCGCGCCACGATCGGCCTCGCGCAGGCCGGGCCCGATCCACGCCGCCAGGCTGAACGCGCCGATCAGACCGAGCGAGACGAGCACGGCGGCGCGCCGGATCCTGACCGCCTTGCGAGAGCTCCGCCAGGGCGGGCCGGGCGGCGGGAGCTCGCGCTCGAAGCGGCCGAGGCGACGCGGCGGCACGAAGGCCGCCACCGGCGCCGCGAGCGCGAGCACGGCGACGCCGATCTGTGACGCCTCGACGGTCGCAAGGCCGAGCATGCGCAGCGGGAGGAGCACCACGGTCCAGACGCACGCGAGCGCCAGCACCGCCGCGGCCCGCCGCAGCCGGCCCCAGCTCTGCCAGGTCAACCACGCCCGTCGCCAGGGCGGGAGCGCCAGATAGGCCGTGGCCTGGGCGCGCACCCACCCCGAGATCGCCGCCTCGCCGACCGGGCGCCCGGCCGGCCCCAGGCGGCGCGCGCCCTGCACGCGCGCCTCCGACTCGAGCGACGACTGACGCTCGAGCTGGGAGCGGGTCTTCTCGCGGGCGCGTCGATCCCGCCGCTCGCGCCGTGCCGACCCGAACCCCGTCGCCCGACCTGCTCCGGAGACCTCCATGCCCATGCGCCCATGATTGCGCCATGTGCCCGCCACGGCCAGCCCGACGCACGAGGTTCCGGAACGACGACGCCGGGCGGATCAGAAGGCGGCGCGGTAGCCGGCGACCCATTCGTCGGCGTCGGCGCCGAGGCGGTAGGCCCCGGGCCCGTTCTCGAGGATCGCGCGGGTGGCGCCCCGTGAGGCGAGCGCCCACTGGCATCGCATCGGCGATCCGCAGTTCCCCGCGCCCGCCGGCGCCGTGCGCGAACCGGTGAAGACCAGATGGACACGGGATCGCTCGCCGCCGAACCGTGCCAGGTAGCCGGCGATCCGCCCCGGCGCCCGCCTCCACACCGACGCGCGCACCGACCCCCCGTCGCCGTGGTACATCTGCAGCCAGACGCCGCCCGCGCGCGCCAGCCCCGGGAAGAGGCCGCGCCAACCCGCGCGGATGTGCGTGGATCCGCTTCGGCCCAGCGTGAAGTGCCGGCCGCGGCCCTCACCGATCGAGGTGACGAGCGCGGGCGCCAGATACACGTGCACACGGCTCGCGTAGCTCCCACCGTACGGGGAGGGCGTCCGCGCGAGGATCTCCATCGCCTTCGAGAAGCGCACGCCGGGGTCGTGGGCGCGGGGTCGCGGGGCCGGCGGCGTGCGCTTGCGAAGGCGCCACCCTTTCCGCGTGACCTCGATGTCGTTGTGCACGGCGATGCGGTATCGCTTGCCGCGGACGACGACCGTCTTGAACGCGCGCGTGGCCCGGACGTCACGGAAGTGGTTGCCGATCTCGTCCACGGCGACGATGTGCGCGTTCGCCTCGCCCTCGTCCGGCGCGTCGATCTCCCGCTTGAGGATCGCGGCCATCTGCGCCGCCGAGCGACCGTGCAGCTCCTCGTCGTTGATCTTCGCGATCCGCCGGCGGCCCTCGCCGCCGGCGAACGCGCCGCCGCGCCCGGGCTCCTGCCGGAGCACCGACGCCACCGGGTCGCCCGCGAGCCCCGCGAACACGCGCGCCGCGGCGGCCTGGTCGTCGTAGACGATGGTCGTCCTGGCCTGGGCCATGGCAGGCACGAGGAGCGCTGCGGCGAGCACCGTGGCGAGCGCGCATCTGAGCATCGTGCTCCGATCGGTTCGGGCGTCTCCGACGTTGTGATCGGCGCGCGTGCCCGAGGACCCATCCCGCACGGTGACGTAGCATCGGCCCGTGCCGGACGGCCATCCACGCGCCACCGACGCCGACGCGATCCGGCGCGCCGTGCGGGCGGGCCCGGTCGCGATGCCCGGGGTCCACGACGGCCTGAGCGCACGCCTTGCCGCCGACGCGGGCTTCGGCGTGCTCTTCGTCTCGGGGTTCGCGGTCGCGGCGACACGGCTCGCGGCGCCCGACCTCGGCTATGTGGCGCTCGCCGACATGGCCGAGGTCACCCGCTGGGTCGCGCGCGTCGCCGGCGGACCGGTCGTGGTCGACGCGGACACCGGCTACGGGAACGCCGCCAACGCCCGGCACACCGTCGAGACCCTGGTCGCGGCCGGCGCGGCGGGCGTCTTCCTCGAGGATCAGGAGTGGCCCAAGCGATGCGGGCACTTCGCGGGCAAGCGCGTCGTGGCGCGCGAGGACTGGCTGGCCAAGCTCCGAGCCGTCGTCGACTGGCGCGAGGAGACCTCGCGGGACGTCTACCTGGTCGCGCGCACGGACGCCCGCGCCGCGATCGGGCTGGAGGAGGCGATCGCCCGAGGTCGCGCAGCCCGCTCCCTCGGGGTCGACGCCGTGTTCGTCGAGGCGCCCGAGCACCTCGACGAGATGGAGGCCATCGCGGCGGGGCTGCCCGGCGTCACGCTGGTCGCGAACATGGTCGAGGGGGGTCGCACGCCACTGCTCACGCCGGCGGAGCTCGCGCGCCTCGGGTTCGGACTCGGCGTGACGCCGCTGTCGGGCCTCATGGCCGCGACCCGGGCGATGCGCCGCGCGTACGGCCGTCTCGCCGACGAGGGCACGATGCGCGGCGCCGAGGACCAGCTGATCGGGTTCCACGAATTCGAGGACGTGACCCGACTCGATGCGCACCGCCGGCTCGAGCGCAGGTACGGGCCGGGGTGAGCCCCGGGAGGCCGGGCACCCGCGGCGTCCTCGCCGACGGCACGGTCGTGGACGACGAGGCGGCCGCGATCTGGCCGCATGCGGCGGCCGCGGGCGCCGTGCATTGGCGCCGCTTCGAGCGCGGGCGGCGCCGATCCTGCCCACCGATCACCGTCCGACGGCGCCACCGCGGCACGCATCTGACCGGACGATGCCACCTCGACCGGGAGCGGCGCGTGGTCGTGACCCTGCCCGCGTCCGCCGGGCTCGCCGAGGCGAGCTTCATCCTGCTCCACGAGCTCTCGCACGCAGCGCTCCCGGCGCGCGCGCGCCACGGCGCCGAGTTCCGCGAGACCTTCGCTCGGGCGACCTCGGCCCGGTGGCCGGCGCTCGCCGGCCTGCTCGCCCCGGTGCCCCGCACGGCGCGCGGCCTCGACCGACTCGTGCTCGGCGCCCTCAGCGACCTGTTGTCGGGCCGCGCACCAGGCGATGCGCCACGGTGAGCGCGTCCGGGACCATCACGAACAGGAGCCCCAGGCAGATGCCCACCAGCCCGACCCAGAGGGACGCCGTCGGCTCCTCGCCGAGGATCGGCCATGCCGACAGGACGCCGATGACGGGGATGAGAAAGAACCACGCCGAGACGATGGCCGCGGGGGCGCGGTTGAGCGCAAGGTAGAAGAGCCCCAGCGGGACGGCCGAGCCGAGGGTCGCGAGGAGCACGATCAGCCCGAGCTCGCGCGCCCCCGGCGCCGGGGGCGACGACTCCGTCAGCACGCCGATCGCGATCAGGAGCAGTCCGCCCGCGGCCATCTGCCAACCGGCGATGGCCAGCGGAACGCCGCGCCCGCGTATGGCCTTCGAGGCGGTCACGGTGCCGATCGACCACGAGAGCGCACCGCCGAGCAGGATCAGCGCCCCGAGGCCGATCGCGGGCGGCCACAGGGGCCCCTCCCAGGCCACGAACGCCATGCCCACGAAGCCGACGGCGAGCCCGATCCACTGCGCCGGCACCAGTCGGTCGCCGAGGAACAGGACGCCCAGGACGGCGACGAACAGCGGATCGGTGTTGACGAGCACCGCCGCGATGCCCGCGCCCTCGCTCTCGATGCCGAGGAAGGTCGCGCCGTAGAAGAGGGTCGTCTGCGTGAGCGCGAGCCAGAGCACCGCGATGACGCCGGCACCGGGGCGCACGCCGTTGCCCGAGGCGGCGAGCACGGCCAGGAGCAGGACGCCCGCCAGGGCCAGGCGGGCGCCGGCGGCGGTGAGCGCGGGCCAGGTGTCGAGGAGCCAGGCCGAGGGCACGTACGCGAGCCCCCACAGACCCATCGCGACCAGCGCGAGGACGGTCGCCGACCTCATGCGCCGGACACGATCGGCACTCCGGGGGAGGCCACCGCGCGCGGCCGCGCCGACCGGCCGCTGGAGCGACCCCACATGCCCGTAACGTACTCCGCGTGCCCCAGGCACCCCCCGACCCGACGCCGCTGCCGCCGAGACGCCGGCCGCGCAGCCCCCGCGGCCGGGGGCGGATCGTGGCCGAGCGGCTTGCGCGTGCCTTCCCCGAGTACGCGGTGCCGCTCGACCATTCGAGCGCGTTCCAGTTGCTGGCGGCCACCATCCTCTCGGCCCAGTGCACCGACGCCATGGTCAACCGCGTCACGCCGGGCCTGTTCGCGCGGTTCCCGGACGCCGAGGCCATGGCCGCCGCCGATCCCGCCACGGTGGAGGCGCTGATCCGTCCGACCGGCTTCTACCGGCAGAAGACCCGGGGCTTGATCGGCATGTCCTCCGCGATCGTCGACCGGTTCGACGGCCGCGTCCCGGACACGATGGCCGCGCTCACGTCACTCCCGAGCGTCGGGCGCAAGACCGCCAACGTGATCATCGGGCACTGGTTCGGCGCTCCGGCGATCACGGTCGACACCCATGTCCTTCGCCTCTCGCGTCGGCTCGGCCTGAGCACGTCGGACGACCCGGTCGCGGTCGAGCGCGACCTGGCCGGCCTCTGGCCGCGACGCCTCTGGACCGACACCTCGATGCGGCTGATCCTCCACGGCCGGCGGGTGTGCGTCGCGCGCCGCCCGCGTTGCGGGGAATGCGTGCTCGCGGACATCTGCCCGGCCGCCTTCCGGGCCTGAGCCGCCTCCGCCCTCTCCCCCAGACGCTCATGTCGGCCCTCGCTCGGCCGATGATCGCTCGGAGGCGATCGCGCGAGGTGGACGATGGGCTGGATCGGGGCGCAGGCGGTGCGGTTCAGGTGGGCGGTCGTGGCGGTCTGGATCGCCGCGGCGGTGGGATGCGTCGCGTTCCTCCCGAGCATGGCCTCGGTCGTCGACCAGAACCAGAGCACGTTTCTTCCGTCCGACGAGCCGAGCGTCGAGGCGGCGACCCTCGCGGCGCCGTTCACGCCGCTCGAGGGCAGTACCGCCCAGATCGTGATCGCGCGCTCGGGCGCGCGCGCTCACGCCCGCCGACCTGGCACGGCTGACCGACGCCGAGCGACGCGTGCAGGGCCTGGACGAGGTCAGCTCCGTTCGTGACCAGGGCGTGTCGGCCGACGGCCGCGCCGCCACCGCGCTCGTCGTCTCACCGATCGCGGTGTCCGACCCGGACGCGTCCGATGTCGTCGCGCGGATCCGGTCGGAGATCGAACGGGTCGACTTCGGTCCCGGCGTCGAGGCCGAGCTCACGGGCACGCTCGCCGCCCAGGTCGACACCGAGAACGCCAGTGCCAGCGCGAGCCGCCTCACGGCGATCCTGACCAACGTGGTCGTGCTCGTGATGCTGTTCCTGGTCTACCGCAGCCTCCTCGCGCCCGTCGTCACGCTGCTTCCGGCCGTCGTCGCGCTCGCCGTCGGCGGACCGGTCATCGCGGCGGCATCGCAGGCGGGGTGGTTCGACGTCTCGTCGGTCACCCAGGCGCTGTTCACCGTGATCGTGATCGGGGCCGGCACCGACTACGGGCTGTTCCTCGTGCTCCGCACACGCGAGGAGATCGCCGCCGGCCACGAGCCGCGCGAGGCGGTGATCCGCTCGGTGCGAAACGTGGGCGAGTCGATCGCATCCTCGGCCGGCACCGTCATCGTCGCGCTGCTGTCGCTGCTCCTGGCGTCGTTCGGCCTCTATGCCGACCTCGGCCCGGCGCTGGCGATCGCCGTCGCGATCATGCTCGTCGCCGCGCTCACGCTCCTCCCGGCCCTCGTGGCGATCCTCGGCCGGCGGGTCTTCTGGCCGCGCAGGATCACCGCCCAGGCCGAGGACGGACTGTGGGGACGAATCGCCGAGCGCGTCGTCTCGCGGCCCCGCCGCGCCCTCCTGGCCGGCGGGATCTTCCTGGTGGTGCTGGCGCTCTGCGCGACCGGCTTCACGTCGGCCGGTTTCGGTGGCGGTGGCGGTGGCCCCTCGGGCAGCGGGTCGGCCAAGGGGGACGCGCTGATCGCCGCGCACTACCCCGAGGCGCTGACCGACCCGACGACGGTCGTCATGCGATTCGACCGAAGCGTCTGGAGCGATCTGGGGCCGGTCGCGCGCGCGCAGGCCGAGCTGTCCGCGCGTCCCGCCTTCTCGTCGGTGTCCGGCCTCACCGATCCGGCCGGGACCGCGATCCCGGCAGCCGAGCTCGAGGAGCTGCACGCGACCCTCGGGCCGCCGTCCCGGCTCGCGCCCGTTCCGACGACGGACGCGGTCCCGGCCGGGGTCTACGAGGCCTATCGGGCCACCGCGCAGTACGTGAGCCCGGACGGGCGCACGGTCCAGTTCCTGACCGGCCTGCGCGCGGGGCCGGCCTCCGGCACCGCCGCGCTCGACGCCGTGCCCGAGATCCGGCGCGAGGCCGCCACGGTGGCCGAGCGCGTCGGCGCCGCCGAGGCGGGCGTCGCCGGGATCGCACCGGTCTCGTACGACATCTCGTCGGTCTCGAACCAGGACCTCAAGCGCGTGCTTCCGGTGGTGCTCGTCCTGATCGCCGGGCTGCTCGCGCTCGTGCTCCGGAGCCTGGTCGCACCCATCTATCTGGTCGTCAGCGTGGTGCTGTCGTACTTCGCCGCGCTCGGGCTCGCCGTGCTCGCCTTCCAGTGGATCGGCGGGGCGGACGGCCTCAACTTCGTCCTGCCCTTCCTCATGTTCGTCTTCCTCATGGCGCTCGGCTCGGACTACAACATCCTCGTGATGAGCCGCATCCGCGAGGAGGCGCAGGACCTGCCCCTCCACCGGGCGATCATGCGCGCCGTCCACCTGACCGGCACGACGGTGACCTCGGCGGGCATGGTGCTGGCGGCCACCTTCCTCGTGGTCGGGATCACGACCCCGAGCACCCAGGTGCGCCAGCTCGGCATCGCGATCGCGCTCGGCGTCCTCCTCGACACGTTCCTCGTGCGAACGCTCCTGGTGCCCTCCGCCGTCGCGCTCCTGGGCCGCTGGAACTGGTGGCCGTCGCGGATGTCGCGGCGCCCCGCCGAGGTGCCGCCGCCCGGCGAGCAGGACCCGCGACGGACCGTGGGTGCCGGCACCGAACGCTGAGGTCCGTTCCGGACTCGTCGCCCCGGCACGCGGACGGGCGGCTCCTTCGATCGGGCGTACACGCACGTCCTCGCGTCGTGTCGCAGAGGTGTGTCGACGACTCGAGGAGGCGCTGTGTCCGAGCGGAGCCCAGACGGCGTCGGGGCGAGCGGGGAGGAGCGGGCATGGCGCCGCAGCGCCGGCCGCGTCGCGCCTAGGTCCCCCTGGATCCGGCGAGCGCGCGCGCGATGGCCACGCCGCCGAGCACGATCAGCACGAAGGCCGCCAACTCGACCCACGGGATGTCGATGCTGGAAAGCAGCGCGATCCCGACGGGCACGCCGATGAAGACGGCCAGGACGATCACCGCGCTTCGGACCTGCCCCGCGATCAGCCGGTCGGCGGCGATCGCGGCGCCGATCACGACCATGATCCCGGGCCACCACCAGCCGGTCAGCAGCAGCATTCCGAACCCGACCAGCAGCACGCCGCCACCGACGCCGCCGCGCTCGGTGGTGCTCGAGCGATCGCCCATGCGACGACGATAGCGGCGCGGGCGAGGATCCGACCCACCCGGCGCACCCCCGTTCACTACGATCTGCGCCGACAGGCGACGGCCGAGCGGGGCCGTCGTCGCAGAGCGGAGGAGTGATCGTGAGCGGCGCTGACAGCGAAGGCACCGACGTCGGCCTGGGGCCGGTCGACTATCTGCTGGTCGAGTTCCCGGGCAGCAGGTTCAACGGGCGCATCGCTCCCGCGATGATCGACCTCGTCGAGCGCGGCCTCGTCCGCATCCTGGAGCTCATCGTCGTCCGCAAGGACGAGTCCGGGAACGTCTCGTCCTTCGACCTCGTCGAGCTCGACGAGGACGAGGTGGGCGCGCTCGGAGGTCTCGCCGAGGGGACGCTCGGCGTGATCAGCGACGAGGACGTGCTCGCCGCGGCCGAGGCCCTCGAGCCCGGCACGACGGCGGGACTGCTGGTCTGGGAGAACCTGTGGGCGATCCCCTTCGCCAACGCCGTGCGCGGGTCGGGCGGCGAGGTCGTCGCGAGCGGCCGGATCCCCGTGCAGGACCTGCTCGAAGCCCTCGAGGCGGCCGACGCCGCCTCCTGACCGAACGGAGACACGCATGCCACTTCTCAGGACCGTCGGAAGGACCGCGGTGATCGCCGGGACGGCGAGCGCGGTGTCGGGCAGGGTCAGCCGTCGCCAGCAGCAGCGGTGGAGCGCGCAGGAGCAACAGCAGATGGCCCAGCAGCAGGCCGCTCCGCCGCCGCCACCGGCCGCGGCGCCGGCGGCGCCCGAGGCCTCCATGGACGACAAGGTGGAGCAGCTCAAGAAGCTGGCCGAGCTTCGAGACGCGGGCATCATCACCGAGCAGGAGTTCGGCGCCCAGAAGGCCAAGATCCTCGGCTGATCGCCGACCGCCCGGCGGAACCCCGGAGATCGTCCGCGCGTCCCGCGCACGGTCTCCGGGGCGGCGGACCGCCCGGCGACCCGCCGCCACGGCGGCCACGTCGTGACATCCGCACCGGCGTCGGTCCCAGCGCGATCGCCGCGATGCACGTCCGGTCACGGGACCGGCGAATCTGGCGGGGCGGGACGATCGTCCGGTGTGGCGCCGACCGGCACCCGGTGTAGGTTGCCGCGGTGGCTCGACTGCACGTCACCCTCGCGGGGGTCCTCGCGGGCCTGGCACTTCTCCTCGGCGCGTCCACGGGCATGGCCGGTGAGCCGCCGAACCAGAACGACCCCTGCTCGAGCGCCGGCCGCAACACCTGCGGCACGACCGGCAAGGGCTTCTACGAGAACTACCGCTACGGCCTGCGCTGGTTCGGCGACTACCGCAACGTCGTCCCCGGTGAGAAGAACGTCTTTTGCATCGACCTGCGCTACTGGTACCCCGGGAAGGGCTACCAGTACGTCGCGCTGACGCCGGAGAATCTGCGCAACCGCGACGGCGAGCGGGTGTCGGTCAAGAGGCAACGGCAGATGGCGTACGCGATGTGGGCGTACGGGCGCAGCAACGCGGCCAACCGCCAGGCCGCCGTGATGCTCTACGTGCACGAGATGATGGGCGACGGCGCGCCCGGCGAGGTCGACCCGCGCTCGCTCGACAGCCGGGCGGTGCGGTCCATCTACCGCAGGGTCGCCCGCGACGCGGCCCGGTACCACGGCCCGTACCGCATCGACACCACGCTTCCCAAGCGCATGACGGTCGGTGCCAAGGGCACCGGCACCGTCCGGGTCCTCTCGGCGAGCGGTCGCGCGGTTCCGAACCTGACCCTCAGCGTCAAGGCCGAGGGCGCCCGTGGCGTCCCCGCGCGCGTGCGCACGGGCTCCAACGGGGTCGCCCGGCTGCGCTTCACCGCCGCCGACGCCGCCGACGGCGTCCGTGTCTCGGTCACGACGCCGAAGCTCCCCTCCACGCTTCCCGAGCTCTACATCCCCACGGACGCCCGCGAGCGACGCAACGCCCAGCGCGTCGCCGCCCCCGACTCGCAGACCCTGACGGCGACCGAGACGCTCCCGGTGCGCAAGTCCAAGCCCGTGATCTCGACCAAGGCCACCCCCCGGGAGCTCCTCGTGGGCGAGGAGAGCAGGGACGAGGTCACGGTGAAGGGGATCCCGAGCGGAACGCGCGTCAACGCCGCGGTCCGGGTGTTCGGCCCCTTCCGCACGCGCGAGGAGATCACCTGCGACGGTGCTCCCGCGGCGACGAGCCGGCTGCCGCTGAACGGCTCCGGGAAGCTGATGACCGAGCCGGCCCGGTTCGATCGGCCCGGCTGGTACACGTACCAGCTCGTCCTCCCCGAGACCGCCGACCTGATCGGGCTGACCACGCCCTGTGGCGTGCCGGAGGAGACGTTCCGCGTGGACGTGCAGCCGACGGTCACGACCGTGGTGAGCGCGCAATCCGTGCGACCCGGGACCGAGGTCTTCGACACCGTCCGCGTGTCGGGCCTCGTGGGCGAGTCGGCCACGGTCACCGCGGCCCTCTACGGACCGTTCCCGACCCGGGAGGCGATCACCTGCGACGGCGCCCCCTTCTGGACCGGTGAGATCCGGGTGACCGGCGACGGCGAGTACGTCACGCCCGCGGTCAGGCTCGACACGCCCGCCTACTACACCTACGTCGAGACCATCGCCGCGCAGGGCTTCGTGCGCACCGCCACGCACCCGTGCGGCGAGGTCGCCGAGACGACGGTGGTCGTCGGGTCGCCTCAGGTCACAACCCAGATCAGCGACCAGACCACGAGCCCGGGCGACACCGTGACCGACCAGGTGGTCGTCACCGGCCTTGGCAACCTGAGCGCCACCGTGCAGGCACAGCTCTGGGGCCCCTTCCCCAGCCGCGAGGCGATCCGGTGCGAGGGAACCCCGTTCTGGTCGGGAAGCTTCACCGCGACCGGTGACGGGACCTACACGACCGAGCCCGTGAAGGTCGACGCCGCCGGCTACTACACCTACACCGAGCAGATCGCGGGCTCCGAGGCCAACGACGCGACGGCGACCGAGTGCGGCCTGGCGGCGGAGACCACGCTCACAAGGGCGCGTCCCAAGGTCCGGACGATCGTCTCGAACCAGCTCGTCCGGCCCGGGTCGCGCATCTTCGACCGCGTGCAGGTGAGCGGCGCCGGCGCGACGACGGTGCAGGTCGACCTCGAGCTCTACGGGCCGTACGCGACCCGCGCGGCCATGCGCTGCACGGGGACGCCGCTCTGGAAGGGCACGGTCACCGCCAAGGGCGACGGCCAGGTCACCTCGCCCCGGGTCCGGGTGCCGAAGGCCGGCTTCTACACCTACCGGGAGTCCGTCGCCGGGAGCGAGACGGTCATCGGCTCGCGCTCGGCGTGCGGGGTGGCCTCGGAGACCTCGCTCGCCACGCCGGCGATCACGACCGGCCGCGGCGAGCAGACGAAGGTGATCAAGGCCACCAGCGCCGGCGGCGCGACGCCGACCCGGGTCCGCGTCCCGGGTCTCCGGATCGACGCGCCGATCGTCGCCTCCGGCATCGACGTCGCCAAGGGCGAGCTCGGCGTTCCGGCGAACATCCGCCGCACGGGGTGGTGGCGTGACAGCAAGGTCCCTGGTGCCAAGTCGGGCAACGTGCTGATCGCCGGCCACCTCGACAGCGCCGCCGCCGGGGCGGGGGCCTTCTTCCGGCTCCCCCAGGCCGAGCGGGGAGAGCGGATCCAGGTCCGCACGCGCGCGGGTCGCACGTACACGTACCGGGTGACCTCGGTCCGCTCGTACCGCAAGGCGAAGCTCCCGACCAACGTGTTCTCGACGAAGGGGAGCCACAAGCTGGTCCTCGTCACCTGCGGCGGTCCGTTCGAGCGCTCCAGCGGCTTCTATCGCGACAACATCGTCATCACCGCGGTCCCGGTCTGACACATGTCGCGGGCCGGCACGGCCCGGGCATCGAGATGGGGGCGATCAATGACGGTGCGCCCGGTGCGTGGCCGAGGGTCGTCACGGGCGACACGGCGAGGGGCATGCGCCGCCACGTACACTGGACGGCCTATCCCGGCAGCATCGACGAAGGGACCGGCGAATGGGTGCGTTCGAGGACGAGGTCGAGACGACTCGAGTCGAGATGGAGGGCGAGCGATTCAAGGGGATCACGCGCCTCTACTCGCCCAGAATGGTCGTGGAACAGCGCGGGTCGGTGCCGACCGACTATCCGGTGGCCCGCAACGCGGCCGCACGCTTCCACAAGCGCCTTCGTGAGCTGTTCTCGCAGGGCAAGTCCATCACCACGTTCGGCCCGTACTCCCCCGGCCAGGCCGTGGCGATGAAGAAGGCGGGCATCGAAGGGATCTACCTCGGCGGGTGGGCGACCTCGGCGAAGGGCTCGCTGGACGAGGATCCGGGTCCCGATCTCGCCAGCTACCCGCTGAGCCAGGTGCCCAACGAGGCCGCGGGCCTCGTGCGGGCACTCCTGACCGCAGACCGCAACCAGCGGTTCGCGCGCTCCAAGATGAGCGAGTACGACCAGAAGGCCACGCCCGAGGTCGACTTCACCCCGTACATCGTCGCCGACGCCGACACCGGCCACGGTGGCGAGGCGCACGTGCGCAACCTCATCCGGCGGTTCGTCGAGGCGGGCGTGCCCGGCTACCACATCGAGGACCAAAAGCCCGGCGTCAAGAAGTGCGGCCACCAGGGCGGCAAGGTGCTGGTGTCGTCAGATGAGCAGATCAAGCGGCTGAACGCAGCCCGCTTCCAGCTCGACACCATGGCCGTGCCCGGCCTGATCGTCGCGCGCACCGACGCCGAGGCCGCGAACCTGCTGGACGGCGCCTCGGACGAGCGCGACCAGCCCTTCATCCTCGGCGCGACCAACTCGACGGTCCCGCCGTACAAGGTCGCCTACCTGGCACTCATGCGCCGCCTTCAGGCCGGCGGGGTCGAGGAGGTCAACGGCCACCTGCTCTACCAGGTCCCCGAGGCGCAGTACGCGCAGGCCGACGCGTGGCTGGAGCGGACCGGCGTGGCGGCGGCGATCGACGCGGCCGCCCAGGCGTTCGTGGCCGGCGAGGGCGGCCAGGCCGAGGATTCGCTCGACACCGCCGCGAACACCTTCGTGGACGTGTGGCAGAGCGAGGCGGGGCTCACGACCCTTCCCCAGGCGGTCGCCGACGTGATGGCGTTCCGCGAGGAGGAGGGCGTCGAGCTCGGCATGAGCGTGCCGGAGTGGCTCGCGTTCGCCTCCACCTCGTCGTTCTTCGAGATGCGCGCCAAGGCGGGCGAGCTCGGCGTCGACGTCACGTGGAACGCCGAGCTGGCGATGACGCCCGAGGGCTACTACCAGGTGCAGGGCGGGATCCCCTACGCCGTGGCGAAGTCCCTCGCCGCGGCCCCCTACGCCGACCTGCTCTGGATGGAGACGAAGACGGCGAACCTGGAGGACGCGCGCGAGTTCGCCGAGGCGATCCACGCCGTCTACCCCGACAAGATGCTCGCCTACAACCTGTCGCCGTCGTTCAACTGGGACACGACGGGCATGACCGAGGACGAGATGCGCGAGTTCCCCGCCGAGCTCGGCAAGATGGGCTTCGTCTTCAACTTCATGACCTACGGCGGGCACCAGATCGACGGCCTGGCGGCCGAGGAGTTCGCCCACGCGCTCCGCCAGGACGGGATGCTGGCCCTGGCACGCCTGCAGCGCAAGCTCCGCCTGATCGACTCGCCGTACCGCACGCCCCAGACGCTCGTGGGTGGGCCGCGGGCCGACGCGGCGCTCATGTCGACGTCGGGCCAGACGGCCACCACGAAGGCCATGGGGAAGGGCTCCACCCAGGTGCAGCACCTGGTCCAGACCGAGGTGCCGCCGAAGGTGCTGGCGGGATGGCTGGCCTCCTGGGCCGACCACTACGACGTGCCCGGGCCGCTCCAGGTGTCGCTTCGCCCGCACACGCCCGGCTCCGAGCTGCTCGAGCTGGCGATCCTGAACCCGGCCGGCGACAAGGTCGCGGACATCGTGTTCGACACGATCCAGGACCGTCGGGGACGGTCGATCATCTCCATCCGCGACCAGAACACGCTCGACACGTCACTCCGGCGCAAGCGGCTCATGACGCTGCTGCACCTGTTCCTCATCACCCGGTACAGGGCGGACTCGATCCACTACCTGACGCCGACCGAGGACAACCACCGGGCGTCCGAGAGCATGAAGCGGCTCGGGATCTTCGAGAACGTCAACGACGAGGTCGGCGAGATCATCGTCGCGGACGTCGACGTCGACACCGTCGGCGAGCTGGTCGAGGCCGAGAGCGAGGCCATGGAGCGCCTGATCACCAAGGCGTGAGCCAGGCGCACTGAGCGCGTACGACACGAGGGCCCCGGTGGAACGGCACGACGCCTGTTCCACCGGGGCCCTCGTTGATCAGCGGCCGCTCAGGACCCCATCTCCGCGGCCATCCGGGCCTCGATCTCCTCGGGGGTGAGATCCTCGATGTGGCTCGCGATCATCCAGCGGTGGCCGAACGGATCGGTCAACTGGCCGCCGCGGTCGCCGTAGAACTGATCCGTCACGGGCGCGCGCGACGTCGCGCCCGCCTTGATCGCGGTCGCGAACACCGCATCGACGTCCTCGACGTAGATCGAGATCGTGACCGGCGTGCCGCCGATGCTCCCGGGCGCGAGCGCGCCCCAATCGGGGAACTCGTCGGAGACCATGATCAGGCCGTCGCCGATGGCGAGCTCCGCGTGCGCGATCCTGCCGTCCGGCGCCGGCAGGCGCATGCGCTCGAGCGCGCCGAACACCTTCGTGTAGAAGCCGATGGCCGCCTCCGCGCCGTCGATGCACAGATACGGCGTGATCCGCGGGTAGTTCTCGGGGATGGGTGGAACGGCGCTCATGGTGTGGGACCTCCGGCGGTCGCGTCGTGACGAACACATGTTCGTCACGACGACGCTACCGCCGCCGGCCCCAGGAGCGCAACCGCCGCCGACGTCACATCGGCGGCGGCCACACGGTCAGCAGGAGACCCGGGTTCCCCGCGTACAACGATCGCTGGAGGCGCCTCCGATGAGCCGATCGCGACTCCCGGCCTGCCCGTCGAGTCGGTCACGGCCGCCCTGCCCGCGGAGGATGTCGTTGCTGCCCCCACCGAACAGGCGGTCGTTCCCCGGGCCGCCCCAGGCCAGGTCCTTGCCCGCCCCGCCGTAGGCGAGGTCGTTCCCGCTTCCGGCCGTACATGCGGTCGTTGCCGGCCTGGCCGTACATGCGGTCGTTGCCGGCCTGGCCGTCGAGGCGGTCGTTGCCCGGGCCACCCCAGGCGCGGTCGTTGCCGCGCACCGGCGAGGATCCGATCGTTGCCGGCGTTGCCGCAGATGCGGTCGTTGCCGCCGAGACCGAGGATGCGGTCGTTGCCGCCGAGGCCCGCGATGACGTCGGGGCCCTTCGTGCCACGGAGCGTGTCGTTGCCGGGCGTCCCCACGATGGTCGGTGTCTTGCCGCCGCAACTCGCGGATCCGGCGCTCCCGGCACCCCCGGCACCCCCGGCACCCCCGGCGCCACCGGCACCACCGGCACCGCCGGCGCCACCGGCGCCGACGAGGGCGCTCGGCGTGACGTCGGCCCGGAGCAGCACCTGGAAGCCGATGTTGGCCGCCGGAGACAGGCGCTCCTGTCCGGCCCCGAGCGCCGGAGTGTAGATCCCGCCCACCGGAGCGCCCGCGAGGGCGTCGAAGTTGCCGGTGTTGTGCGCGGGAACCGGGACGCCGAGCGCCAGGACCGACAGGGCCAGCGAGTCGTTGCGGATGAAGTTCGTCCCCGGTGGGGGCAGCTTCTCGGTCACGACCGGGAGGTTCACGGGCACGGTCGTGACCGCGTTGGGCGCAGGCGTGAAGACCTGGCTGAGGGCGCGCGTCTGACAGCACGCGGGCTCACCCACGAGCTTGCCCGCGACGATCTGCGCGAGGGCGCTGTAGACCACGACCTGCATCGGGCCGGTGGTCGGACCCACGCGGACCTGCACCTGGGTGACGACGCCCGAGGTCGGAACCGCCAGCGTCTCCGCGAAGTCCGGGACCCGGCCGCTGGACGTCCATGTGCAGTTGGGCTGCCCGCTCGGGAACAGGAAGAACTGCCCTGGAAGGGGTCGGGGTGATCCCGGCGGTCTCGCAGCCCACGGTGTTGTTGGGGGGCCGGTTGAGATCCGCGCCGAACGGGATCGCGATCGCCGACGACGCGAACGCGGCGAGGGCGGCGATCGCGGTCGCGAGGGCCAGTGAGATGCGGGTCATATGCGAGTGACTCCGGTCGTTCGGGACCCCAGGACCATATCCCGACCGACCAGAACCTCCGCAACGGTCGAAGGTCTAGGCCGACACCCGGTCCGGGGGCTCGAGCGCGCGCGCGACATCCGGACGTTGCGCCGCCACGGGCGGATGTCGCGGTCACGCTCACCCGCCACCCCGCTCGGTCGCGGCGTCGGGCGAGAGCCCCTGGAGCAGCTTCGGCCTGCCGAAGAGCACGACCGTCTCGCCGGCCGCGTAGTCGGTCACACCGTTGGGAGCCCAGACGTCCCGGAACTCGCCGTCCGTCCCGATCACGCCGATCACGAGCGCCCGTCCCGGCGGGAGGTCGAGTCGTCGTCGCTCGGTCCGGCGTCGGCCTCGCCGGTGATCGTGACCTCGACGACGACCCGATCCGACGCGACCTCCAGCAACTCGACGGGGCCGTCCAGGTGATGGCCCGCCCAACGGGGCCCGGCGCGCATCCCGAAGCGCGTGAACGCCCGGTCGATCGGCCCGAAGCGGAGGATCACAAAGAGCAGCGCGACACCCGCGAGGATCAGGAGAAAGCGCGCGTCGGCCCGGAGCGGCCCCGGGGCGAGGATGCCGAGCACGAGCGTGGCGAGCACCGTCGCGGTGCCCAGGTTGCCGAGCAGCATCAGATGGAAGACGACCCGGCGGCGCTGGGGGTGACGCACGACGGTTCGCCGATTCGTTGGTCGTGAAGCCGACACCGGTGAACGCCGATCGCGCCTGGAAGCGCGCGATCTCCGGCGGAAGGCCGGTCGCCACGAGCGCGCCCGCGGCGACGCGGGTGACGGTCATCGAGAGCAGGGCGACGATCACGAGCGTGCCGATCGCGGCGAACATCGGCGGACCTCCAGCGATGTGTGCGCCCGGGGCGGCGCGGGACGACGTGGCCCTGATCATGTCGATCACCTCGGCGCCCGCGCGGGGCCGGTCACTACGCTCCCGTCGTGGAGTTCACCGAGGTCATGGACGTGATCGCCAAGACGTTCGAGGCGATCGGCGTGGCGACGATCGTGATCGGATGCGCCTACGCGTTCGTCGCGTCCTTTCGCGAGAGCATCGCGGGCAAGGACTTCTACTCGGTCATGCGCCGCCGTTTCGGTCGCGCGCTCCTGCTCGGCCTGGAGATCCTCGTCGCGGCCGACATCATCAAGACGGTGGCGGTCGACACCTCGCTCGAGAGCGTCCTGACACTGGGCGTGCTGGTCCTCGTCCGTGTGCTTCTGAGCTTCTCGCTCGACATCGAGATCGACGGCGTCGTGCCGTGGCGTCGCCTCGCGCGCGACGCGGCGCGATCGGGACCGTCGCCTCCGGACGACGACGGCCGGGCGACGTGATCGAGGAGATCACCGGACTGCCACCGGAGGTCGTCGGCCTCCGCGCCGACGGGCGGGTGACCAAGGAGGAGTACGCGCGGCGGTTCATGCCGCGGGTCGAGGACGCCCTGCTCGCACACGGACGGGTGCGGGTCATCTACGTCCTCGGGGCCGACTTCGACGCGTCGTCGCTGGCCGCGATCTGGCAGGACGGAACGCTCGGGCTCGCGCGCCTCCAGTCCTGGGAGCGGATCGCGGTCGTGACCGAGGCCGGATGGATGCGCGACGCGGTGGGGACGCTCGGCCTGCATGCTCCCGGGCGAGGTCAGGGCGCTACCGGGGCGAGGAGCGCGACGCCGCGATCGCGTGGATCTGCGCATGAGGCGTGCGCGGGGACGGGTGGGGGCGCTCGTCGCCGCCGTCGGGCGCGGCGGTGGTGCTCGCGGCGTGCGGTTCCGACCCGGTCGACGATCCCCCGGCCCCGGCGAGCGGCGACCTGCCGGACGCCACGCTCGAGCGGGTCGCCGACGGCTTCGCCGCCCCGCTCCTGGTCGTGGGCGCGCCGGATGGTGAGCGGGTGCTCGTCGTCGAGCGGCCGGGGACGGTCTGGGCGCTCCGCGACGGAGTCAGAGATCGCGTCCCCTACCTCGACGTGCGCGACCGCATCTCGGAAGGCGGCGAGCGCGGCCTGCTCGGGCTGGCCTTCCATCCGGACTTCGCCGACAACGGCCGGCTGTTCGTCAACTACACCGACCCCGCGGGCGACACACGGGTCGTCGAGCTCTCCGGACGGGTCGGGGCGGAGCGCATCGACCCCGACGGGCGCGAGATCCTGCGCGTCGACCAGCCCTTCGAGAACCACAACGGCGGCCATCTCGCCTTCGGGCCCGACGGGATGCTCCACGTCGGCCTCGGGGATGGCGGCGGCGCCGGGGATCCGGACGGCAACGGCCAGGATCCGACCACGCTGCTCGGTGCGATCCTTCGCATCGATGTCGATCAGGCGAGCGGCCCCGGGGGCCGCGCCTACGGCATCCCGGACGACAACCCCTTCGCGGACGGCCGCGAGGGCGCCCCGGAGATCCTGGCCTACGGCCTTCGCAACCCGTGGCGGTTCAGCTTCGACCCCGAGGGCGGCGACCTCTGGATCGGCGACGTGGGTCAGGCGACGCGGGAGGAGATCGACCTGCTCCCGGCGGGCGAGGGCGGCGCCAACTTCGGATGGGCGACGTTCGAGGGCACGACCCGCCACGGCGAGGACGCGCCGGGCCTCGACGTGTCGCCCGCGGTCGATCCGGTCGCCGAGTACGGCCACGACATCGGGTGCTCGGTGACCGGCGGCGTCGTCTACCGGGGGGCCGCGGTCCCCTCGCTCGAGGGGACCTACCTCTACGCCGACTACTGCTCGGGACGGATCTTCGGCCTCGACGCCGAGGCGCCCGGCGAACCGCGTGAGCTGACCGACGCCCTCGGCGCCGAGATCGGCGACGTCCGCTCCTTCGGCGTCGACGCGGACGGCGAGGTCTACCTGGCCGCCGACGACGCGGTGTGGAGGATCGCCCCGGCGGGGTAACGCCCGGCGGGTCAGTCGCGCGGGTCGGGGCGCGGCGCCTGGGCGCCCGCGCCCACGCCGGAGGGGGTGATGCGTCGTCCGAGCCCGAGCCCCTGCCAGTCGGCGGCCTCGGCGAGCCGGCGGTCGCTCGGCTCGGGGAACGCCTCCGCCGTCGAGCGCTCGAGCCGCCCGAGGCGCTCCTGGATCGCGGCGCGCCGATCGGGCGGCGACTGCTCCAGCAGGTCGAGCAGCAGCGCCCGCAGCCGGCGGGCGACCTGCGGGTTGTCGGCGCCGTAGTGCTGGATCTCCCCGAGCGCGAGCTCGAGCATGTCCTCCCAGGTCGGCACCGGCCGACGGAAGCGGATCTCACCGTGGCGGTCCCGCCGGACGCCGTCGGGCACCTGGCGCCGGAGCAGCTCCTCCAGCAGGGCCTGGATGCGGTCGATCACCTGGACGGCGGTCGTCGGATCGTTGATGCCCGGCGACAGGGCCTTGTTGGCGATGTCGACGAGCACGCGCAGGGCGAAGGTCGGGTCGTACGCGGTGGCGCGCTCCTCGCGCACCATGACCGCACGGGCGAGCGCCCGCCGCGGCACGGTTCCGCCCCGGACCTCGAACAGCGGGCCGAGGGGGCTGACGAAGTCGCCGATCCCGCGCCGCATGGTGATCTCGGCCCCGTGCCGGCGCGCGATGCGCACGAGCCCGCGCGCGTTCACGGCGCGGACCACGCCCGTGCGACGGGCGTGCACGACCTGCGTGGGGGCGCCGCTCGGTGGCGCCGGTGCGGGCTCGCGCGCGGCGCCCGCGGGCGTGCGCTTGCACGAGGCACCGGATCGCCTTGAGGCCGTCCTCGGCCACCGTGTCGGCGATGCTCGGCGCGCGCAGCCGGCCGGCGACCCGGCTGATGAGGGCGATGAACAGGATCACCGACACGAGCACGAACAGGAGCGCGAGCGCGAGCGACACCTCCGGGACGCCGTCCTCGCTGACCTCCTCGAGCACGTAGAGCGAGTAGACGAAGGTCCCGATGAAGACGCCGAGCGCGACCTGCGTCAGCCGCTCCCGATAGGTGATCCGGAGCACCCTCGGCGTGAACTGGTTGCTCGCGAACTGCACGACCAGGAGCAGGACGGAGAACACGAAGCCGGTGAAGGTGATCATCGCGCCCGCGATCGACGCCAGCAGCGCGGTGACGACGCCGACCGAGAGATCGACAGGAGCGGTGTCGGCGACATCCCGGTCGAGCGGCGCCGTCCACGTCGTGATCTGGGAGGCGAGCAGGACGATGAGGACCGGGATGGGCCAGATCGAGCCGGAGACGAACTCGCGCAGCCGGTATCGCGTGCGCCAGAGCATCCCCGCTCGTTTGGCGCTCGCCCGGCGGACTCCTGCCCCTGGGCCCCGGGGCAGGCCACCGGCCCCCGGGCGGCGCCCACCGCGGGACGGCCGGGGTGCGACCCTTCGGGGCGTGCCAGACGACCGCGATCCACCCGACGCCGCGCGACGTCCGCCGACGGCGGCGGCGCGGCGTCATGCTCCTCGTGGTCGCGCTCCTCGTGCCCGCCGTGGCCTGCGGCGCCGTCGCGGTGGTCGATCCCGGCGTCGCCTGGATCGTGCCCGTGGTCTGGTTCCTCGGCATGCCCGGCTGGCTGCTGGTCTGGATCGGCCTCCGGCTCGCGCGCGGGCGCCGCCCGTTCGGTCGGGGGCCGCACCCGGCCGACGGGACGTGACACCGGACACGCGACCGGCGCGCCGCTCCGCGGACACGGGCCTGCGGTCGCGGCGGCGCGCGCAGGCCCCGGCTGGCAGGGTGCTCGCACATGACCGGCGCGCACGATCCGGCCCGAGCGGCCGACACCGAGCGACCCGAACGGTGGCTGGTCCTGGTGGCCGCCATCGTGGCGCAGGCGACCTTCTCGGCGGCCTACTTCGGCCTGCCGTCGATCGGCAGCGAGATCGCCGCCGCCGACGACCTGACGCTCGGCGAGGTGGGACTCGTCCTCTCGGCGCCGCTGTTCGGGATGCTGCTGAGCGTGGCCGCGGTCGGGGTCGCCGCGGACCGCTACGGCGAGCGGATCGTCATCGGCGGCGGACTGGCGCTCGCGGCGCTCGCGCTGCTCGGGGCGTCGACGGCCGACGGGCCGCTCGGCCTCGCCGCGTGGCTCGCGCTCGCGGGCGTCTTCGGTGCGACCGCGGCGATCGGCGGCCGGGCCGCGGCGGCATGGTTCTCCGACGCCGACCGGGCGTTCGCGGTGTCGGCGCGCCAGTCGGCCCCGATGCTCGGCGCGGCCGCCGGGGCACTCGTCCTGCCCGTCGATCGCGGTGGCGCTGTCGGTGCCGCACGTCTTCGTCGCGCTCGCGCTCGCCTGCGGCGCGGGCGCGCTGATCGCCGCCGTGTTCCTCCGCCGCCCCCCGGATCGCCCGCGAACCGCCGAGGGCGCGCGGCCCGGCGCGCGATCCGTGCTGCGGAACCGTGCGGTCGATCGCGCTCGCGGGCGCGGCGGCGCTCCTGCAGTTGACCGGGGTCTCGCTGATCGGCTTCACGTCGATCCTGCTCGTCCAGGAGCTCGACTGGAGCGTGCAGGCCGCCGGCGTGCTGCTCGCCGCGGCGCTCCTCGTGGCGGCCGGAGGCCGCGTCGTGTCCGGCTGGGTCGCCGGCCGGGCCGGCTCGCGGGTCGCGGTCGTCCGCGCCCTCGCCGTCGCCGCCGGGGGCGCGACGGCGCTCCTTGCGCTCGCGACGGCGGCCTATGAGCCCGCGGTCGCGCTCGCCGCCTCACTCGCCATCGTGGTGGCCGCGTCGGGCAACGGCGTGAGCGCCGGAGCGGTGAGCGAACGGGTCCCCCTCGCGCTGGTCGGGACGGCGCTCGGCGTGCGCATGACCGCGACGCTCACGGCGAACGCCATCGCGCCGGTGGGGTTCGGGGTCCTGCTCGGCGCCGTGGGCTGGAGCGTCGGGCTCGCGCTGCTCGTCGTGCCCGCGCTCGCCGCGGCGGCGGTGCTGTCCCTGCCGGTCCTGGCGTCACGCCCCGCGGTCCCCGACGCCCCCCAGGCGCCCGAGGCCGGCTGACACGGCCGCTCGCCCGCGGGCCGAGCACGAGCGTCGCCCCCGCATCCGGTCGCGGATGGCCGGCGCGGCGGGCGACGTCAGAGCCCCTCCGTGATCCACGCCCGGGCCGCGTCCTCCTCGTCGTCGTCGAACGCGCGCACCTCGCCCGGGATCATCCAGCCGAAGGCCTTGACCGCGTTCGTCCACCCAGTCCGCGTCGGTCACGCAGGCGATCCGCTCGAAGCTGCGCAGGTGCCCGACGCCGAGCTTGGTGTCCTCCCACATCGCGCCGATCGAGTACCCGTCGAAATCGTCGCCGAGCACGTAGAGCAGCCGCACCCGATCGTGCCCGTCGAGCATCGCCCGGACGGCCGGGATCACGGCGTCCTCGTAGTCCTGCTTGGAGAGCTTGCCCTCGGCCCGCATCCCGACGACGGGTGCCGGCAGTCCCTCGATCATCTCGATCACGTGGATCTCCTCCTCGCCGGCTCTCGCCCGGTGGCGTCGACCCGCACACCCTCGCAAACGTGCACGCCGCCGGGCGCCCGACACCGTGTCACATCGACGGCGCCGCGCGGACGCTCACCGATCGCGCTCGGCCAACTCGCGGAACTCGTCGGGCACGGCCGTCCGCGTCGAGAGCGCCGGGGCGGCATAGCCCACCGAGGTCCGGCCGAATCGCGCGCGCACGGCGTCGACCGAGTGGTCGAGCGCGATCCGGGCGGCCCCGCCGGCGGAGGCCGCCCGATGCGGGTCGTCCTCGTCCACCGGCAACTCGAGCTGGACGTCGGGGTGGACGACGAGCCCCGAGACGGAGATCGCAAGGAGCGTGACGACGCGCTCCCGCGGGTGCTCCGCGAGCCCGCGCACGACCAGCTCCTCGGCCAGCTCGCGCAGCGTGAGCGTCGACGCGACCGGCTCGGCGAGCGTGGTGGATCGCGTGATGCTCCGCATGCCGGTGAACCGGATGCGGACCGTCACCGTGCGGCCCGCGCGTCCGCCGCGGCGCAGTCGCCCCGCGACGCGATCCGCCAGGTGTCCGAGC
Source organism: Miltoncostaeaceae bacterium (assembly GCA_963698665.1). Classification (GTDB taxonomy): domain Bacteria; phylum Actinomycetota; class Thermoleophilia; order Miltoncostaeales; family Miltoncostaeaceae; genus CALNYH01. The sequence goes on from CAVORO010000001.1 coordinate 766,041, forward strand.
ACCTCGGCGCGCAGTTCCGCGGTGGGGACGACCCGCCCGAGCGCCGACTGCGCGCCGACCGACCTCGCGCGCCCCGCGGCGCGGACCGGCCGCGGGTCCTGGTCGTTGGCGAGGGAGTGGAGCCTGGCGGCGGCGGCGGCGCCGACCACCCGCGCGAGCGTCGACGGGGATGCACGGGCCAGCGCGCCGATGGTCGTGATGCCGCGCGCGGCGAGCCGCGCCTCGGTCACGGGTCCCACCCCCCACACGAGGCCGACCGGGAGGGGGTCGAGGAAGGCCCGCTCCTCGCCCGGGGCGACCACGACCATGCCGTCGGGCTTGGCCACCTGCGAGGCGATCTTCGCGAGGTGGCGCGTCGTGGCACCCCCGACGGAGATCGCCAGCCCCACCTCGTCGTGGACCCTCCGGCGGATGGCGGCCGCGATCTGGGCGGGCCCACCGAACAGCCGCCGGGACCCGCCGACGTCGAGGAAGGCCTCGTCGATGGAGATCCGCTGCACGAGGGGCGTGTAGTCGCCCAGCACCCGCATGACGAGATCGCCGAGCCGCCGGTACTCTGAGAAGTGCCCGCGGACGACGACGAGCTCGGGGCACCGCTCGCGCGCGCGCCACGCGGCCATGCCGCCGGAGACGCCGACGCGCTTCGCCTCGTACGAGGCGGCCAGGACCACGCTGCCCCCGACCGCGATCGGGCGCCCACGAAGCCGCGGGTCGAGAAGCTGCTCGACCGACGCGTAGAAGGCGTCGAGGTCGGCATGGAGGATGGCGGGTGGCACATCCATGGTCGCGAAGAGGGTAGAACATATGTTCGTCATGGGTCCACCCCGGCACGGGCGATAGGCTCGACCGCGTCCGCGGGAGTCGACCGGGAGACGGGCGCGTGGAGATCGAGGTCGTCGAGCGCACCTCCGCCGATGCCGTCGTCGAGCGCATCACGACGCCGTTGGCCGAGATCGGCGAGCGAATGGGTGACGCCTACGAGCGCCTCGGCGAGCGACTCGCCGCGCTCGGCGCCACGCCGATCGGCCCTCCGGTGGCGATCTACCTCAACACCGACGACGAGTCGGCGTGGACGATCGCCGTCGGCTTCCCGCTGGCGCCGCCGTTGCCGGTCGCGGACGACCTCGAGACCCTGCACCTTCCGGGTGGTCTGAGCGTCGTCGCACGTCACGAGGGCGCCTACGAGGGGCTCGCGGGCGTGTGGGCGGAGGTGACGGAGTACCTCTCGCAGGAGGGGCTCGAGGCGACCGCGCCGCCGTGGGAGTCCTACGTCGCGGCGCCTCCGACCGCCGAACGACCCGAGGAGTGGGTGACCGAGGTCGTGATGCCGGTCGCCGGCCGGAGCTGACGCCGGCGTCGCGACGCCGGCGCGCCGGCGCACGGGATCAGGGCGTGTTCGGCACGACGCGCCCCGCCGGAAGGCGGGAGACCGCGAACGGGCCGGCGTCGACCGACCGCGATTCTCCGTCCATGATCATCTCGGTGATCATCCGGCCCGTCGCGGGGGCGTTCAGGATGCCCCAGGACGCGTGGCCGGTCGCCAGATACGCGCCGGCCGCCCCCGGCACGGGTCCGATGAGCGGTACGCCGTCGACGGTCAGCGGGCGAAAGCACGCGGAGCGGCCGACCACCTCGGCCGCGCGAAGCGCGGTGGAGTGGACGCCCGCGACCCGTTGCAGCTCGTCGCAGGCCTCGTCGCTCGGACGGATCTCGTCCGGGTCGTCGGGCAACGCGCCGTGCTCGGGGTGGCCGGCGACGTAGACCATGCCGCCCTGGCGCGGGTAGACCTCGATCGTGCTCCTGGCGCCGTCACGGGCGATGAACTCGCTGAAGACCGCCGTCGCGGGCGCCTCGGCACCCAGCACGATGCTCGCGCTCTTGCTGCCGAAGACCTGGGGCAGGGCGAGCCAGCGCTGCGCCTGGCTCGTCCAGGGCCCGAGGGCGAGCACGACGATGTCCGCAGGGTGGTCCGTACCGTCGATCGAGACCCCGCCCACCGCACCCGTCGCCCGCGACGACGAGCCCGTCGACGACCCCTGAGACGAGCTCCGCCCCCCGCTCGATCGACGCCTCCATGAGCGCCGTCGTGAACTGGAGCGGGTTCACCTGCGCCGTCGTGGTCGGGTCGCCGATCGCCTCGTGGACGACGACGTTGCCGTCGAGCCACTCCGGGCTCGGAAGGCGCCGGTACCGACCGAGCTCCTCCTGGTCGGCGGCGGCCGTCATCAACGCCTCCATCGGGCGATGGCCGAGGCGCTCGGCGCCGAGCTCCTCGGCCAGCTCGAGATGGAGTCCGAAGCTCGCGCGGGCGAGCTCGTCGAGCGGTGTGCCGGCGTTCCAATCGAGCGCCAGGAAGCCCGCGGCCCGTCCGGATGCGGCGGCGGCCGGGCGGGCCCGATCGACGACGAGGGGGCGCACCCCGCGGCGGGTGAGGTAGTAGGCGACCGACGCACCGATCGCGCCGGCCCCGCAGATGACGACGCGCCCGGGCACGGTCACGCGCCCACGGGCCACGGGCGGCCCGGATCGAAGGCTCGGGTGCCGGCGGCGATCGGGCGATCACCGGCCGAGCGCCGCCGACCGGACGGCCGCCGCCGCCGCCGAGCGCATCGGTTCAGAGCTCGCACGAGGAGACCCGCTCCGACGTGCGGCAGAAGTCGCTGCCCGGCCCGCCGTCGACCGTGTCGGTCCCCGCCTGGCCGAAGATCCGGTCGTTTCCGGCGGCGCCCTTGATGCGGTCGTTGCCGCCGAACCCGCGCCCGACGTCGTTTCCGGGACCCAGGTCGATCACGTCGAGACCCCGGTCGCCCGAGATCTCGTCGTTCCCCGACCCCCCGAAGAAGCGGTAGATGCCGCGCGCGCTCGGGCCGCTCGACATCACGTCCGCCCCCCCGCCGCCGTCGACCAGCGGCGAGTTGGCGACCGACCGGGGGCCCGAGCGTCGTGCCCGCACGGCGATCGTGTCGTTGCCGGGGCCCGCGTCGACGCGACTGCGAAGGTAGGAGTCGAGCACGATGTCGTCGTTCCCGCCGTCGCCTCGAATGACGTCGCCGCCCAGGCCCGGGATCCGCGCCGCGAGCAGGGCGGTCGCGACGCTCGACGTCTCGGTGCGCACGCGGCCGCCGGAGCCGCTCGTGATCGTGTCCGCCCCCGGACCACCGGCCAGCCGGTCGGCGCCCTGGCTGCCGACCAGGCGGTCCCGTCCGAGCCCGCCACAGAGCGTGTCGTCCCCGGCGTTGCCGCGCACCGTGTCGTTCCCGGCCCCGGCGATGATGATGTCGTCGCCCCCGAGACCGCTGATGCGGTCGTTCCCGCCGCCGGCCACGATGACGTCGTCGCCCGCCGTGCCGATGATGCGCTCGCCGCGCGCGGTCCCACGGATCGCATCGGGGTCCTTCGCGGCCGTGGTGCAGTCGATCCGGGGCGTGGCCGGCTCGCCCCCCTGCCCCGCCACGGGCGAGGCGGAGGCACCCAGCACGAGCGCGCAGGCGCCCGCCACGAGCGCCACCGCGCCGATCGGACCGGATCGTGGTACGCGCGTCGTCATGTCGTCCCCGCTCGTCGACCGCTCGGACCCCGTGAACCTAGTGACCCGGACGGCCGGTCGCTCGTCGTCCCCGAGGTGGACCGAGGGCCCACGTCGGTCCATGCGGAGGGCGAGACGGGCGTCACGAGGCCCGAGGTCCGGTCGGATCGACGTGGGGTCGCACCGACGACCGAGCGTGCGGATCACGCCCGTCTGCCAGGGTGGTCGGCCATGGTCGCGAGGTGGATCGAGATCGGCCGGCCGGTCGCGCCCGGGATGGCCGTCTACGACGGTGACCCACCGGTGCGGTTGCGCGACGTCGCGACCGTCGACGAGGACGGGGTCGCGGTCTCGGAGCTCTCGATGAGCCTGCATGCGGGCACCCACGTCGACACGCGGCGGCACCTCGCGGCGACCGGGCCCGGCGCGGAGGCGCTGCGGCTCGACGATCTCTGCGGAGCGGCCTATGTGCTCGACGTCCGCGACGCCGTGCACGAGGTCGCGGCGGCGGCGCTCGCGAGGGTCCCGCCCGAGGCCGATCGCGTCCTCGTCGCGACGCGGAGCGCGGGGCTCTGGGACGAAGCGGGGTTCCAGACGCGGGCTGGTCGGGCTCTCGGAGGGTGCCGCGGTCGCGGTCGCCGCCCGGGGGACGCGCCTGGTGGGCATCGACTACATGTCGATCGCGCCCGTCGACGACCCGCTGCCGGTCCACCGGGTCCTGCTCGACGCGGGCGTGGTCATCCTGGAGGGGCTCGACCTGCGCCCGCTCCGTCAGGGGTGGCACGAGATCATCGTGGCGCCGCTTCGGATCGTCGGAGGGGACGCGGCCCCGGCACGCGTCGTGGCGCGTCCGATCGAGGGCCGCACACGTCCGTGACGAGCGTCGCTCCACGTGCGCGCACGGGCAGGGACCGGGGGTGCGACGAGCATCGAGTCGCCGCCACTTGGACGGCGGCGCGACGAACGCCCGCGGTCCTAGCGACGCTGCTGCAGCTCGT
>CAVORO010000002.1:0-342483 GCA_963698665.1 Miltoncostaeaceae bacterium
ACCTCCTCACGGTCCTCGAGATCCTGCGCGAGCGGACCGGCGTGGACGTGCCCGAGGCCGACTACGCGGCGCTTGCGACGCCGCTTGGCGGCCGCCTACCTCGCCGAGCGCGTGGAGAGCTGAGGGCGTGGGCGCAAAGGTCAGACGATCCTGAAGCGCGCGCTCGACTTCTCGCCGTTGGTGAGGATCGCGACGCCGACGTAGGTGCCCCTGGTGGCGCGGGTGCTGATGCGGACGCGCCGGGTGAACGTCCCGCGCGCCATCGTCCGGAGTCAGGGCGATGCGGTCGCCGGGGCTCGTGTTCGGCGGACCGGCGGCCAGGAGCACGGTCAGCCCGCCTGGGCCAGCCGGCGCCGACGAAGGTCAGGGTCCGTCCGCGTCCCACGCGGCTCGGGCGGATGATGAGCACCCGCAGGAGCATCCTCGCCGAGACGGCGTCGGTGAGGATGCCGTTCACGCCGACCGCGTCCGCCCGCAGTCGAGCACGTAGCGGCCGGAGGCCAGCCCGCCCGTCGGCACCGATCCGCGCGCCCGGACCGGGATGAAGGTCGTCCCCCGTCTCGCCGGTCGCACAGACGTCCGCGGTCGACCTCGTGCGCCGCACCACACCGGGGCGCACGGCGCGGGCGCGCACGCAACAGCTCGGCGGTGAGGGCAACCTCGCAACCGGTCTGCTCCGCCGAGGGCGTGACGGTCGCGGCATACCTCGCACCGGCCGCCTGCTGCTGCACCGAGAGCCCGATCAGGTCGACCGCGGCCGCCGGCGCCGCCGCGGCGGTGACCAGCGCCAGCGCGCCGACCGCGCTCGTGGTCCGATGCCACGTCCCATGACCCGACGGTGCCACGGCCGTCCGGCCCCCTCAACGGGGCGAATGCGGAGCCCGGTTTCAGGTTGTCCGGGATCGGCGCGGTGCCGGCGGCGGTCGCCTCGAGGCCGCCGGGGCAGCCGCAGGTCGAAGACGCCCATCCCGCTCTTCGGCGACGGAGGCCCGGGTTCGGCGCGACCGAGAACCCGCCGGTGATGCCCGGATCGCCGACCTCGGTTTCGTCATCGTCCCGGCTGCGGGTGCGTTCCCGCGCCGATCGGCGGGCATCCGCGCTCCCCGGGCGCGTTTCGGGCGCCGCCGCCACCCACGTCCACCGCGAACCGAGCCGTCGCGGCCCCGCCGTTCGACACGCACGCGTGGCGCAGAGGCCGCCGGGCGCACCTGAGCCGGAGGATCAATCCGCCGCGCCCTCAACCTCCGCGAGCGCGGCGTCGACAGCGCGCGGATCGCCCATCGGGCGGTCTCACGGGCGTCGTCGGGTGGTGGCTCGCGCACACGTCGCGGAGCGTGAGCACCGCCTCGATGCCGATCGCGAGGGGATGGCATCGCGGAGTCCGCCGTTCTCCGGCGCCCGCCAGCCCGAGCATGTCGGCGTACGGCGCGAGCGCGGCGTCGATCAGCGGCAGCCACGCTCGGGTCGCCCACCCGGGTCCTCGGGCCGCCGGACAGCCACGCCTCGCTCGTCACCGGCGTGATCACGTGCACGGCCACCTCGTCCGCGAGCAGGAACGGGTTGGCGGCCTCCTCGACCGCGAGCGCGCGGTCGAGGAGGCTCCCCTCGCGCTCCGGGAACAGCACCTCCGGCTGGGACGAGCGATCGGTCGATCACCGCGTCGGTCAGGAGGTCATCACTCGACGTGAAGTACCGGTAGGCGGTGGCTCGGGAGACCTCAGCGCGTTCAGCGACATCGTCGAGCGACGGACGCCGACCCTGGTGAGCGACCGCGTTCGCCGCGTCGAGGAGCGCCTGGCGGGGTTCGCCGTTTCTGGGCCGCACTCCGCTCCGTTCCGGCGCTGGGACGTTGCGTCGCCGGCGCTCACGGGGCCGCCGTCGCCGTCTCGGCCGGGATCGCGCCGTTGCGCACAAAGCTCTCGAGGATCGCCGGGATCATCTCGTCGTCGATCGAGCGGTCGAACGCGTTCGGCTCGTCAGCGGCGATGCCGATCTCGACGAAGAACCGCTCGAAGCCCTGCGGCTCCCATCCGGTGATGAAACGCGCGCGGGTCGCCCGGCACGCGGAACGTGTGGACTGCATTGCCCGGAACGACGAAGTGGTCACCCGCACCGACCGAGTACCACTCGCCGTCGCTCATGATCTCAAGCTCGCCGTCCAGCATGTAGAAGAACTCGTCCGAGTCGACGTGGTGGTGGGGCGGGGGCCCGGGGACGCGGGGCGTGACGACGACGTCGACCGCGGCGATGCGACCGCCCACGACGATCGGGGTCACCTCGTGGCCGAGGATGAAGCGCTTGTCGGCGCTGTGCTCGACTGTGCATCTCGGTGCCTCCCGTGATTCGCGTATCTCATTATGAGATTCAGTCTTCTATGGGATAGCGGTATTCACATGAGCCTCCTCGGCCACGCAAGGCATTCGAAGACATGCGGGATCGCTGGCTGCGTCCACGTCGGATGGCGTTGCCGTACGGATTTCGTGAGTCGAGCACGGGGCTCCGGCCGGCGCCGGTCCGCCGGTCGCACCCAGCCGTCCGATCCGACGAGCGGGACGTCGCCGGCCGCCAGATCGGCGCGCCAACCGACCCACGCCGCGCTGTCGCGCCGGACCGATCCGGCCTGCGCGAGTCGCTAGGTTGCGCGACATGCACGACCAGACGCCGTCCGGGTCCCGCCGCCGGACCGCGCGATGAGGGCGGTGCTCCGGAGCCTCATCGCGGTCGCGCTTGGGGTCGCGGTCGCCCGCGTGCTGGTCGGGGACCGGCGCCCCTCCGCTCGGCCACCCGCGGGACGGGCGGGCACCGGGACGGGCGGTCGCTCGACTCCCCCGGAGCCGCGAGCCGCGGACGAACCGAGCGCGGAGGAGGAGCGGCGGCGCGGGAGCCCCGTCTGGCGCCGCGTCGTCGCGGGCGGCGCCCTGGTCGTGCGCGCCGTCCGGGCGGCGCTCAAGTCGGGGGTCACCGACCAGGCCGCTGGCCTGGCCTACTACGGCTTTCTCGCCGTGCCGTCGCTGCTCGTCGTCGCGCTCGGTGTCACGGCCTGGTCGTCGACCCCGACCGGGTCGAGGACCTCGTCGACCGCCTCTCGTCGTTCGCCCCCGAGTCGGCCGTCCAACTCCTCCAGGACGTGATCGATCGCGTCGCGGGATCCGGGGGCAGCGGCGTCAGCCTGATCGCGGTGGGGAGTCTGTTCGCACTCTGGAGCGCGACCGGCGCCGCGACCGCGCTCATGCGGGGGCTCAACTCGGCGCACTCGCGGACCGAGTCGCGGAGCGCGGTCCGCCAGCGCGTCGTCGCGCTCATGCTGGTCGGGTGGCTCTCGTGGCCCTGGTCGTCGCGATCGGCGTGATCGCGCCTGGTCCGGTCCTCGCCGACCGGGTCGGCGACGCGGCCGGGCAGCCCCGGGGTGGTCAACACGCTCTGGCGGAGCATCCAGTGGCCGCTCGCGATCGTCGGCCTCGTCGTCGCGCTCGCGCGGATCCAATACGTCGCCCCGATGTCGAGCACCCGACCAGGCGCGGGGTGATGCCGGGGGCTTCTCGCCGTGCTCTGGCTCCTGCTCTCCGGGCTCTTACGCTCTACGTCGCGAACTTCGGAAGCTACGACGCGGCCTGGGGCTCCCTCTCCGCCGTGATCGTGCTGTTGACGTGGCTCTGGCTGAGCGCGCTGGCCATCCTGCTCGGCGCTAGTGTCAATGCGAGCCGAGGCCTACGCGGGCGGCGGGGACTCGGGCCTTGACCGGGTCGACCCCCTCGCGATGTCCGCGGCCAACCGGCCCGTCGCCGGGCACGACGATCGAGCGATCGCCCGCCTCGCGCCGGCGTGCCATGTGGTCCGCCCGTCGGGGGCGCGGGCGGATCGTCACCCCGACGAGCCGCGGGGCCTTGGCGAGATCATCGTCAGCAGCCGCCCGTACGACGAGTACCTGGCGATGTTCGATCTCACCGACGACGACGTGCTCGCCGGACCGGTGAACCCCGCCGGAGCGGGAGCGTTCCGCCGCATGCAGCCGGCGGGCGGGTCGTGAGCGTGGACCCCGCGTTCGCCCTACCGCCCCGCCGAGCTCGTGGCCGCGTCGAGCGCGGGCCTCGAGCTGGCCCTCGCCTACCTCGCCCGCAACGCCGAGTCGTATGAGTGGGGGTACTTCCAATCGCTGGCGGAGCTGCGGCGCCGGCGCCTGGCCGCGCTCGACGTCTTCGCCGAGGATCCACGGCGGCGTCGTAGGCGTCGCTCCCGTTCCTGCCGTTTCCCGACCGGCGCTTCCGGCTCGTGCTGAGCGCCTACCTGCTCTTCTCGTACCCGACCACTTCGACGAGACGGCGCATCTGGCGGGCCTGCGCGAGCTGGCGCGCGTGCAGACGGGAGGTGCGGGTCTACGCGCAGGGCGACACCGCCGGCCGGCGCTACCCGGCGATCGACGATCTGCGGGCGCGGCTGATGGCCGAGGACGGGGTGCGCAGCGATCCGTCCACCGCCTCCGACTCAGCGGGGAGCGGTGAGATGCTCGTACTGAGCCCCCGCCGGGGTGAGACTCATCAGGAGGGCGGGTGCTGACGGCCCTCGTCGGGGGCATGCGCCCCTGGCGCCGAGGCCGACGGTTCGGCGCACGGAGTGCGCCAGACCGACTCGAACCGGTGACCTTCGACGTCTTCGTGGACCTGCTGGACGATCCGACGGAGTGGACGGCCGTCAACGGCGACGGCGAGGTGTTCGAGGGGACCGACCGCGCGACCGGGGCGGCCCGGTGGACGGGCACCCGCGTCGACCTGGTGTTCGGCTCGGACTCGGAGCTGCGGGCCCTGGCCGAGGTGGCCCCGGCCGGGCACGGTCTCGCGGCCGCGCCGGCGGCGCGACTGACGCCGCGACCGCGGTCCACGCCGGGGGCACCCCGGGGACCTCGTCCGAGATGCGCCAGGGGAGGCGTGCCCGGGGAGCACCCGGGCACGCCTCCCGGTCAGGCGACGCTCGTCTGCGAGCGCACGTAGTCGGCGATCCTGTCGAACTCCTCGACGAACTGCTCGTAGTCGAGCTGCATCGCGTTCAAGGCGTCTTGGCCGGACCCGCGGAACACGGACAACAAGACGATCACCGGCGACGAAGTCGCGCTCGAAACCGTCCGGCTGGCACGCCGCCGGGCGTCCACGCTCCCGACGGCCAGACCCTCGCCGACGAACAAGGCGACCGTTAACCCGGCCGCCATGATCGCGACGGTGCGGGACGGCAAGCTCGCGTCGATGCACCACTACTTCGACCTTGCCAACATCATGCGAGCGCTCGGGCTCGTCGAGTAGGCCGCTTCGCACGACTCGACCTGCTCTCGCCGCCGTCGGCCCGCTTCGAGGCCGACGGCGGCGACGGCGGCGGCGGAGCAGCGGGCGTGTAGCTCGTCGACCGCCGCTAATGCGGCGGCCCTGAGGTGACCCGGTGCACCTCCGCGGCGTCGGCGGCGTCTTGGTGGGTTGATCCGGCCGCGAGCGATTGAAGCCGCCGTCAGTCGCATGCCTGCCCCGACTCCGCAGCCGGGCAATGTTCAAGCTAGGGTCGTCGCCATCCGGAGCGCGATAAGGGGTGAGGCCTTCGCTGCGCCGGACCTCTCTGCGCCGAAATGCCTTTGGAAGGTTGTTGATGTCCAACTCTTGGAGACGGATTTCGGGGATCGCTGGGATCGTACGTCGTTCTGTTCGTGGCGCTGATGATCACCATCGTCAGCGCCGACCCTCCGGGCTCCTCCGCCTCGGCCGCCGAGTTTCGTCAATGGTTTGAGGACAACGAATTGACGGTCCGTATGCAGACATGGGCCGGGCCGCTGGTGTTCGGGGTCTTCTTCCTCCTCTTTGCGTCGGGGCTGCGCAGCGTCCTGGGATCCGCGGACAGCAGGAATGAGGGAGTGTGGGCGCGTTTGTCGTTCGCGGGGGCCTTGCTTACGGTTTCGACTGCTCTTGGCGGGCTTGCGTTCTGGGCCGTGCTCGCCCAGGACGAGGTCCTCGCTGTCGCTTCGGATGGAACCGTGAAGACCTTGGCCGCTTTCGGCACCATCATCTTCTTCGCGATCATCAATTGGGCCCAGGCACTGTTCGTGCTGGGAGCGTCGGTCGTGATCATCCAGACGGGCGTGATGGCGAAGTGGATCGCCTGGCTGGGAGGCGTGGTGGTCCTTCTCTTGGTGGTCAGTGCGCTGTGGCCGTTCACCGGGGATGACGAGGGCTTTCTCGGTGCTCTCGGGTTCCCTGCGGTCATCGGCTTCGGCGTCTGGGTCCTAGGCGTGGCCGTCAGCATGATCCGTTCAAGTAGCGAAAGCGGTCCAGCCGTCACAACCAGCGGATAGCGGCCGCAAGCGCCAGGCCGTCCCGCCGCCGGGGGTCGCCGCTGGCCCCGCCTAGTGCGGCGTCGCGGGGCGGACCGGCCACGTTCTCGCGGTCTTTCTTGGTCACGCGACTACTGGCAATCGCCCACCGCCCGCCGGAGCCGTTCGGCCCGCGCCTCGCCGTCGTCGCGCTGGTAGGTGCTGACGGTCAGGTCGGCGTTCGCGTGGCGCATCAGGTCACGGGTGTCGATGGTGGACACGCCGCGTTCGAAGCTGAGGATGGCCGGCGGCGGGGATCGCGGAGGGTCAACGCTCACGATGTGAAGCGGCACGGACGAGGCGTTCTGCGCCTGTGATCAGCCTCTCGGAGTGCGCTCAGTCGGCTGCGATTCGCACTCTTGGACCCGAGCGACGAGTTCGGCACGACCCGCATCGGAGCCGATCCGGACCCAGGCCGGGGCATCCTCCTTTCTGACGAGGGGTCCTGCCACCCACTCCGCGAGCGCCTCGAACCACGGCCGCTTGGCTTGTTCTGACAACTCCGGGTCCCGCTCGCCTGAGCGCACCTGATGCTCCCCGCGCGGGCGACCTCGATGTGCGGCTCGCGCTCGGCCCCCGACTCGACGATTCGATCCGCGAGCGCTGAGCCACTCTCGCTTCGCGCCGCCCGTCGGCAGGTGGTGAGTGCCACCGCCCACCTCGCCCGGTGCATCACCTCGACAGCCGCCGCGTCGGCGTCACCGCCGCGCGGGGCCAGGAGCGAATCGCGGCCCCAGACAAGTAGCGCCCCGATGAGGGCCCCGCCCCTGGCGGCACAAGACCACACCAGCGCCGGCATGGGTTCGAGGCCCCACTCCGCGCTCTCCGCACCCATCCGCGCGCCCCACGCATCCGCCCGCTCCATCGTCGCCATGTCTTGGCGGTACAGCTGCTCGACATGGTTTCGCATGGGGCCGGCTGTCGACACTCGCGTGCCTCCCAAGTGCTTCGCGAAGCTCTCTCGCCAAAGGCTAGTCCGGCTGCCAGCGCTTGCCCACCCACGGTCCCGACGCACACGCCGCCGGAGGCCCGCTCAGTCCCGCCCGGTCCACCCGTCGCGGCCCTCGTCGCCGCACTCCGGTGGGACTGCCCCGATCTGCAGCGCGAGAGCGTGCAACTGCCCCACCGCTCGACGGGTAGGCGTCGACGTCCCGCCGGTCGTAGAGAGGTCGCCGCCCATCGCGGACCGCGACCCGCAGATCGCCCGAGCTGGTCAACTTGTAGATGCGCCCCGGCGTCGTGTCGAGCAACGTCGCCACGGTCGCGACCGAAAGGAACCGATCCGGCGACCGCTCGGCCTCGTCAGCCGCGCGGTCGAGCGCGAAGGCGGCAGCGCGGAGTGCCTTGGCGGCATCCCTGATGGCGGCGCTCATGCCACCCGCCGATTGAACAGCCGCTCGATGGGGACGTCGAGTACCCCCGCCAGCGCCCCCAAGACCGACGTGGGCGGGACGGAGCCGCCACGCTCATAGAGGGCGACTTGCTGCGAGGTGCCTCCAATCGCGATGGCGATCTGCTCGCGACTCAGACCCCGGCTAGACCGAAGCTCGCGAAGCGAATCTCCGTCGAAGGAGAGGACAGGAGAAGACATCCCGGAACCCCCGATATACGGGGTGAAGCATCGCTCGCGTCTCGCTCGCGCTGCACGTCCGGGGGCTCCTGGCCCCAGCTTGACCGGCGGCCGGGACTCCTGGTCCCGTCGGCCCGCTTGCCGCACCCGGCGAACCGGATGTGGGTGACTCTTGCGCCCAGTTCGGATGACCCGCATCCGGTCACGCCAAGTCAACCTGATGTTCGCCCGGACGTTCGCCCAACCTCCGGAGCGCCCGGAGTGCGACGGCCCCGGAACGACGAAACCCCGCTACCGGAGCGGGGTTTCGATGATGCGCCAGAGAGGACTCGAACCTCTGACCTTCGGTTTCGTAGACCGACGCTCTATCCGACTGAGCTACTGGCGCGTGAGCGGGCGATGCTAGCAGCCGACGGCGCGACGCCCCATCGTCTCTCGCGCGACCGTGGCATCGACTCGCCTCGCGCGATGTTCCGCCTCCGCGGGCTGCCCGGAGACCGTCCAGGCGTCGCCGGACGCGGACGTCTTCGACCGGGGCAACGCATCGCTCACCGCCTTCTGCGGCAAGGAGCAGGCCCCGCTCGCAGCGGGCTGGCGCGGCCCGGCGACGTTCGTGCCCGACGAGGCGCCGCGGTTCGACCGCATCGACAACTGGATGCAGCTTCGCCCGCGCGGCTCGGTGACGCGCGGGGGGGACGGACCGGGGCCCCTACCTCCCGGCCACCTTGCGAAGGCGCGTCACCTGCTCGTCGTCGAGGTCGGTGCTGATGATGCGTCCGCGGATGTCGGCGGGGACCTTGCTCGCGAGGAAGGTCAGCTCCTCCTCCTCGCCCAGCACGATGATCGCCGACGATCCCGGCTGCAGCCCGTTTGCGAGCTCCTCGACGAAGGACTCGGTGATCGCGACCTCGTGCCAGTGCTGCGCGCCGATCGCGCCCCCGCCGATCATCCCGACGACCGCGCCGACCGGGCCGAACAGCATGCCGACCAGCGTGCCGGTGAGCGCGCCGATCGCGCCGCCCTGCACCCGGTCCCCCGGCTGATCGCCCAGCGAGTGGTGGCTGATGGAGCCGTCCTCGTCGCGCACGACGACGGCCGCGTCCTCGAGCGCCAGCTGGTTGCCCTCCTCGAGGCCGCGGATGCGCTCGAGCGCACGGTCCGCCATCTCGACGTCGTCGTACGCGACCGCAACGATCTTGGCCGACACTTCCACCCCCTGGGCTCGACGCATGTCCGTGGGACGAGTCTCGCAGGTCGCGCACGCGGGGACGCCTGCGGACGCGGGTACGATCATCCGAACGCGATCCCGGAGGCGACGATGGACGAGGACCCCGCACCCGATCCGCCCGAGCGCGGGCGCGACCGACGCGCCTTCCTGATGGCCCTCGGGGCCGGGACCGCGGCCGTCGCGGGCGGGTTGCCGCTCCTGAGCCCCGCGGCCGGCGCGCGCGCCTCCCGGACCTCGCGCCTGCTGCGCCAGCTCGCGGGCGAGACCCGCGGGCGGCTGACGACCCGCGGTGATCGCGGCTACCGCACGGTCTCCCAGGTCTTCAACACGCGCTTCGACGGCATCCGGCCGCTCGCGGTCCTCCGTGCCGCGAACGAGGCGGACGTCATCGCGGCGGTCAGGTGGGCCGCGACCAACTCCATCCCGATCGCGGCCCGATCCGGCGGGCACAGCTACGGCGGCTACTCCACCGTCCGCAACGGGCTGGTGGTCGACCTGAGCGCCCTGGACCACGCATCGGTGGACGTGCGCCGGCGGACGGCGCGCATCGGCGCGGGCATGCAGCTGATCGACTTCTACGCGGCCCTCGCCCGTCGCGGCGTGACCGTGCCCGGCGGGTCGTGCCCGACGGTCGGGATCGCCGGGCTCACGCTCGGCGGCGGCGTCGGCATGGCCGCGCGCCGCTGGGGCACGACGTCGGACAACCTGCTCAGCCTTCGCATCGTCACGGCGGACGGTCGCGTCCGGACCGCGGACTCGCGCCGCAACGCCGACCTCTACTGGGCCTCGCGTGGTGGTGGCGGGGGCAACTTCGGCATCGCCACGAGCTTTCGGTTCCGCACCCACGCGGTCCGCGCGGCGAGCTACTTCTTCCTCGACTTCCCGTGGTCCGAGGCGGTCGCGGTCGTGCGCCGGTGGCAGCGCTGGGCGCCCGAGGCACCGCCGGAGCTGTATTCGATCTGCGCCGTCGAGACCGGCGCGGACGCCCCCCAGGTCCGCGTCTTCGGACAGTGGTTCGGGACCGAGGAGGCGCTTCGGCGCGAGCTCCACGGCCTGACCGGCGAGGTGCGCCCGACCGGCGTGACGATCGGGACCGAGGGCTACCTCGACCTGATGAAGCGCTGGGCCGGGTGCCTCGGCCTGAGCGTCGCCCAGTGCCACCTGAGCGGCACCACCCGGCGCGGCACGCTCCCGCGAGACGCCTTCTTCGCCAAGTCGGCCTACGTGGAGCGGCCCATGTCCGACGAGGGCGCACGCGAGATGGTGCGCCAGATCGACCTGCGCCAGACCCAGAGCGCGATCGGCTCCGGCGCCTTCCTCCTCGACTCCTACGGCGGTGCGCTCAACGAGCCCTCGCCGACCGCGACCGCCTTCGTCCATCGGGACAACATCTGCTCGATCCAGTACTTCACCCAGTGGACCAGTCCCTCGAGCCAACGCCAGAGCATCGCCTGGCTGCAGGGGGCGTACCGGGCGACCGCGCCGTACGTGTCCCGGCAGGCCTACCAGAACTACATCGACCCCACCCTCAAGGACTGGCGCCGCGCGTACTACGCGCAGAACTACGGCCGCCTGGTGGCGGTCAAGCGCCGATACGATCCCGACGAGGTGTTCCGCTTCGCACAGGGCATCCCGGCCTGAGAGGACAGCCGACGTGACCGACCCGCATCCCGATCTCGGCCCTCCGATCAGCTACCTGGTCGCCACGGCGGGCCTGCCCGTCCACGCGAGCGACGGAAGTCGCGTCGGCCGGCTGGCCCATGTGCTGGCCTCCGAGTCGCAGGACATCTTCGAGGGGCTCGTGATCACGCTCGACGACGACGACCCGCGCTATGCCGACCGCGACGACGTCGCCGAGATCCACGAGCGGGGGGTGCTGCTCACCCTCGACCGGGAGGGAGTTCGCGCGCTTCATCGCCCGTCCGAGAACCCGGTCGCCGTGGCCTTCGATCCCGTCCGAGCCGCCGGATCACGGCCTGCAGGCGCGCCTTCGCCGGGCATGGGACCTGCTGAGCGGCAACTACTAGGCGACGCCCGCGGCGCGCCGTCGGGCACGGCGCGCACGCGGCGATCGAGACGGAGAGGGAGGGATTCGAACCCTCGCTCCAAGTTTCCCCGGAGACCCGCTTAGCAGGCGGGCGCCTTCGGCCACTCGGCCACCTCTCCACGAAGCGGCCGTATCGTAGCGAGCGCCGGTCGGATCGCCAGGACGGCCGAGGAGCCGCAACCGCCACCGGCCTGTGGCAGCCTTGGGACCGCCAGGAGGGGTGGCAGAGCGGTCGAATGCGGCGGTCTTGAAAACCGCTGTCCGGTCACGCCGGACCGTGGGTTCGAATCCCACCCCCTCCGCTCGCTCGCCGGACGGGTCCCGGCCGCCGGGGAACACGCGTCCGGAGCCGGTCGCGGGGGGGCCGTGCATGTGCGAGGCCGTCGTGTCCCGTGGCGGAACGGCGGCGCCCGGAGATGAGCGGCCGCAGGTCGCGCGGCGAGGCGACCCGTTCAGCCCCGCCCGTGTCCGAGCTGGGCCTTCAGCTCGCCGATGAAGGTCGCGTCGTCCTGGGCCCGCCTGGCGGCGAGGAACGCCTCGGCGTCCGCACCGGCCCGGAACCTCAGGGCATCTCCCTCATCGTGGGCGGCGGCCCAGATCACCTCGGCGACGACGGCCGGGTCCGAGGGGCTCGACGCGATCCTCCCCCAGTACGCGAAGAGCTTCCGAACCGTGTCCTGGTACTCCGCGAGCGATTCGTCGTTGCAGAAGTCGAACGAGCGGCCACCGAATGCCGTCTTGACCATGCCCGGCTCCACGATCTTCACCCGCACACCGAGGGGTTCGAGTTCGTAGTGCAGTGATTCCGACAGCCCTTCGACGGCGAACTTCGTTCCGTGGTAGAGCGTGCCGAGCGGGAAGGTCATCTGACCCCCGATCGACGAGATGTTGACGATGACCCCCGCCCTGTGCTGCCGGAAGTGCGGCAGGAAGGCCTTCGTGACCGCCAGCAGGCCGATCACGTTGGTGTCGAACTGTCGCTCGATGCGCTCCATCGGGAACGCCTCGAGTGGGCCATAGGCGCCGTAGCCGGCGTTGTTCAGCAATACGTCCACGCGCCCAAACCGTTCGAGTGCCGCATCTCGTGCCGGGGCGATCGAGTCACGGTCGAGCACGTCGAGACGCGCGACGAGCACCCTGTCCATCGTGGCGAGCTCAGCGGCCCCGTCGGGTGACCGCATCGTCGCGACGACGTTCCAGCCGCGGTCATGAAAATGGTGCGCGGTGGCCCTGCCGATGCCGCTCGAGGCGCCGGTGATGAAGATGGTCTTGCTCATCGCGTCCCCCTCCACGGGAATCCGTCGCATCAGGTCGGTCCCGCGTTGAGGCTCAGCATTGTGTCGACGTCCAGGCCGTTCGCCGCGTAGATCCCATGCGTGAGCCGCCCGAGGAACTCGTTGTACCCGACGATGGACTCGCCCATCCCGGTACGATCGGCGACAACGCGGAACGGCCTCCTCCCGGTCGGCGCGTCGACGAGATCGGCCACGACACCCGCCACCATCTCGGGGTTCTGCTCGGGATTCGCCTTAAGCATTTCGACCAGGCCTCTTAGGGAGCGATCGAGCGACGCGATCTCCGGGGCGTAGTCGTCACTGTGATCGCCGGGCATGACCATGTCCTCGAGAAACGGGGTCGGCAGTGCCCCGGGCTCGACGATGAAGGAATCGATTCCGAACCGCGCCAGCTCCGCGCGGTAGGACTGGGCCACGGCCTCCAGTGCCCACTTGGATGCGCAGTACGTCGCCCAGTACGGCACCGAAACCCGGCCGATCAGGCTCGAGGTGTAGACGATGGTGCCGGATCCCTGTCCGCGCAGGTGTGGCAGCACCGCCCGCATCACGCGCTGGACGCCGAACACGTTCACGTCGAAGACCCGGTGCATCTCCTCCGCGCTGAAGAGTTCCTGGACACCATAGGAGCCGATCCCCGCGTTGTTGAAGACGACGTCAAGCCCGCCGAGGGCATCCAGGGCGGCGTCGACCCCGGCCTGCGCGCTCATGTCGTCGGTCACGTCCATCTCGACGACGGCGACGCCGAGCGCCTCGAGGGAGGCGGCGGTCTCCATGTTCCCGCCACCTCGAGAGCGCATGGTGCCCGCGACCCGATGGCCCTTCGCGGTGAGGATCTCGCAGGCGGCGCGGCCCACGGCGCCGCTCGCACCGGTGATGAGGATCCGCTTCGTGAGCGGAGTGGCTTCAGCCGCCATTCGAGGCATCTCCCCGGTGGACGCATGGGCGGTACCGCACGTGGCGGTACGCCGGTCAGGCTATGGTTCGGCGTCTCCGTCGTCCTGCCGGATCCTCCCGGATGCGTGCCTGATCCTGCACGCACCGAGAGAATGAGGGGTGGCTCGACGTTCGTTCCGAAGCTAGCGTTCCGCATGATCGGAGACCGCTGTGGAACTTGACCGCCTTGCGGCGCTGTCGCGACGCTGGCGTGATCTGGCCGACAGCGACTCCGGCGCAGCCGCCGTGTTCCCGGACGTGCTCGTCCTTGAGAGCTCGCGGCCCACCCCGCTGGCCGCGGAGCTGTATGAGCCGATCATCTGCCTGATCCTGCAGGGTGCGAAGAGGGTCCTGCTCGGGGATCAGGTCCACCAGCTGGGACGGGGGGACATCCTCGTGGTGAGTCACGACGTCCCCGTCGTCTCACGAATCACGACCGCACGGCCGGGTAAGCCGTACCTGGCGGTGATCGTCTCGCTCGACGTCGGAATGCTGCGCGGCCTCTATGAAGAGGCGGGACGCGCCGCCGGGCACATCCCAACCTCGGGCACCTCCCATGCCCTGGCCGCCATGGCGGCCGAGCCGCCCCTGATCGATGCGATCGGGAGGTATCTCGCGCTCGCCGAGCGCGAGGTCGACGCGAGAGTCCTGGCACCCGCGCTCCGCCGCGAGATCCACTTCCGGCTGCTCATGGCACCCGGCGGGGGAATGCTGCGGGGCCTTCTGCGTCACAACAGCCACGCGAGTCTGGTCGCGGAGGCCATCTCACGGATCCGGGTCGGCTACCGGGAGACGATCGCCGTGCCCGAACTCGCGCGAGAGATCGGGATGAGCCCGTCGTCGCTCCACAGGCACTTCCGGGCGATCACGGCCACGACCCCCCTCCAGTTTCAGAAGGATCTGCGGCTGCTCGAGGCCCGGAGACTCCTGATCGCCGGACGGCATTCGGTCTCCGAGGTGGCGTATGAGGTGGGCTACGAGAGCGCGAACCAGTTCAGCCGCGAGTACTCGCGCAAGTACGGAGTCCCGCCGAGTTCAGAACGGCGTCAGATCGACTAGACCCGGTGGCCGAACACCCCGGCCTCGCGATTCGTCGCGCATCCGGCTGCCCTGCTCATGGCTTTCGAGATCGCCCGCCGCGACATGAACGGCATGCGCTCCGGGTGAACCGAGGTTGCGCTGCCGGCCGAACCGCGAGCAGGCCCGGCACCGTGTCGTCGGCCCCGGGCGCCCGCCGCGTGAAAAGGTGGGATCTCCGCGTGTCGGAGCTTCCTGCGCGGGTCCGGGAGGCCGGGGCGCGCCTCGGGAAGGACCTACGGGGGTCGCTCATCGACGCACGAAGGCCGCTGTTCACGTCGCGCCTCTGGAAGGGCTGCCCGCTTCCCTCTCTCGGCGCGTGCTCACGCCCAGAGGTTTGGGTTCAACTTCAATCCCGCAAGGCCCGCTCGTCGCTGAAGGCGCGATTCCGCCCTTGATGTCCGGCGACCCGTCGGTCCCTCGAGCCGCGTCGGGGAACGGGGTCACGTTCCGGCCTCGCCGAGGCCGGTGGCCCGCGGTGCGTCGGGATCCACCCGACGCCAAGGGATCGACTCCGGCCCCGCCCGGGTACCCCGACGGATCGCGACGGCGGTGGGGTACACTGTCGTCGTGGCGAGATATGACTACCGGTGCGAGCACGACGGCGTGTTCGAGTTGACACTGCCGCTCGGCACGGCCCCGGCAGATGCGCCGTGCCCGGAGTGCGCCGAGCCCTCCGCGCGCGTCTTCTCGGCGCCGCTCACCTCCCCGCCCGGCCTCGACAAGAGCGGGCCTGGCGGCATGACTCGGATTCCCGCCCCGCCGGGCGCACGGCCGCCGGTCCAGCAGCTGCCGATGACCGCCCCGATGCGGGGGATGCCGAGGCCCTGACGAGGCCGCGACCGAGCGCCGCGCTCGGTCGATCAGGCGAGTCGTCGTCGTCCGGGGAGCGCACGCGCTCCAACCGTTGCCTCATCGCGACCCGTGTCGGCGTCGAATCAATCGACGACTCGCTCGCACCACCGGGCCCACCGTAGTTCGAGCCCCTCCCCCTGCGCTCCGTCCAGCCACAGGGGGCTTTGGGTTCGACTCCAGTCACACGAGGCTCGCCGTCGATCGCGGACCGACGACGGCCGCTCGCCGGCGGGGCGTGGACGGGGCTACTCGACGGTGAGGGTCCCGACCATCCCGGCCTCGCGGTGTCCGGGGACCGAGCAGTAGTACTCATAGGTTCCCGGTTCCAGGGTCACCGTGATCTCGGACGTGCCACCGTCGCTGACGATCTCGCCGAGCGTCGTCTCCGGCTCGTCGATCGCGATGTTGTGGGGCGTGCTCTGGTCGTTGACCGACCGGAGGGTGATCTCGCCGGCGGGAGCCGTCACCTCGGTGACTGCGTAGGCGAGGCCCGCCTCCGCGACGGGGATGTCGACGACCGTCGCCTCCGCGGGGGCGGCCTCGGTCGCCTGCTCGGTTGTCGGGTCGGCCATCGTCTCGACCTGCTCGGTCGTGGCCTCCGCCCCGCCGTTGGAATCATCGTCGTCGTCACCGCATCCCGCGGCGATCAACCCGATCGACGCCACCGCGATCGCGAGGGCGACGGTCAGTCGGCGCTTGGACAAGAAGGGCATGGCACACCTCCGGGGGGGATTCCGCGACGCCCGGGCAACGCGACCCCGGACCGCGGATGGTCAGGTCACGTCGATGCTAGGCGGAAGACCTGAACAGATCGTCCGCGGCCGGAGGCGAATCGGGCGCATTCGGGACCGGGCGCATTCGATCGATGGTCGCGACGCGCCTCGTCGGAGCGCTCGAGGGCGCTCGTCGAGGCCGCGGCGTGTGTCATCGAGGCCAGGGCCAGGCGCAGCGTCAAGGGCCACCCCGGCGCATCTGGTGAGCGGGGCGGGTTCGCCGGGGGCGGTGGGTCGTCCTCGCCTGCCGTGTCCGAGTTCGTCCACCGACGCCCGCCATCCTCACGCGTAGACCTCGTGCGGGCCGAGCGAGGCCAGGGCGGCTCGCGCCTTTCGCGGGTGGCGCTCCCTCCATCCGATCGATCAAGCGCTGCTCCGCCCCGGCGCCCACGAGATCGTGGAGACCGAGCTTGCTGCCGGAGTGGTGGTGGAGGGAGCCCGTGGTCACCCCGGCGGCCGACGCCAGCCCTACGGCCGGTTCCCGGCGGGGCGCCCGAGGCGTTCGACGTCGATCCCCGCTGCCCCGTCCACGGCGACCGTGACGGGCGTTCGTGCGAGGGCGCCCGGCTCAGCGCGCCCGAGCGCCGGGACCCTCACGCGTGACGCAGCGAAAGCCGATGTGGCTCATCCCGGTGTCGATCTGCTGGGGGCGCCGCGCGGCCGGCCGGTAGCGCATGCAGTAGCTGTCGGCGCAGAGGAACGACCCACCCTTGATGACCCGCCGGGGGACGCGGAACTCCGGTTGGCGGGGGTCGTAGCTCGCGTCGATGGTCGCCCCCGGGGGGTTGCGGGGGGCACAGCACGGTGACTCCGCGGGGTCGGGGTGCCGCTCCGAGTACCAGTCGGCCGTCCACTCCCACACGTTTCCGGCCATGTCGTGAAGGCCGAAGCCGTTGGGTGGGAAGGTCCCGACCGGCGTCGTGTGCCCATAGCCGGGCGCCGCCCTCCAGGGGAACTCCCCGTGCCAGTAGTTGGCGAGGCGTACTCCGTCGGGCTCCGGGTCGTCCCCCCAGGCGTACCGCGCGCCCTCGAGCCCGCCCCTCGCCGCGAGCTCCCATTCGGCCTCGGTCGGGAGCTCCTTGCCCACCCACGCGGCGTAGGCCTCGGCGTCCTCGAGCGCCACGTGGACGACGGGGTGCGCCTCCCGGCCCACGATGGTGCTGCCGGATCCCTCGGGTCGATGCCAGCACGCCCCGGGCGTCCACGTCCACCACTGGCTCAGGTGCCGCAGGTCGACCGGCCCGGGCGCTGCGGTGAACACGAGCGAGCCCGGAACGAGGTTCTCCGGCGGTGCGCCGGGGAAATCGGCGGGCTCGAGCGGGCGCTCGGCGACGGTCCGGTAGCCGGTCTCGGCGACGAAGGCCGCGAACTGCGCGTTCGTCGTCGGGTGGCGGTCCATCCAGAACGGATCGACGACGACCCGCTGCGCCGGAGCCTCCTCCGGGTAGTGCGCGTCCGAGCCCATGAGAAACGGCCCCCCGGCGATCCGGACCGCCCCCTCCATCGCGCTAGTCCCGGCCGCCGATGACCGCCTCCAGCCGGGCCTGGACCTGATCGATCGAGAACGACGCCGCCTTTTGGCGCGGCGGGAACTCTACGAAGGTCTGGAGGAACTCGCCGACGATCATCTGTGCCGGAACGGCCAGGAAGATGCGGTCGATGTACCAGTCCCAGTAGGTGTTCGAGCCCGTGTCGGCGCGCTCGAAGGGATCCGTCCGCAGGTTGAAGATCTTGGGCGCCCGCAGCGGCACGAGCGGCTCGAGCCACACCGCGACGGTCCCCTGGACCCGCTGCTCCATGAACACGAGCTTCCAGTTGTCGTAGCGCAGCGCGACGAGATCGCCGTCGTCGGAGAAGTAGAAGAACTCGACCCGCGGGCCGCGCTCGTCCTGCCCCGTCAGGTACGGCAGGAAGTCGTACCCGTCGAGATGGACGCGGAAGGTCCGGCCGTCGACCTCGTGGCCCTCGAGGAGCGACTCCCGGATGCCGGGCGCGCCGGCGGCGGAGAGCAGCGTCGGCAGCCAGTCGAGGTGGCTGATGATCTCGTTGGAGACCGTGTTCGCCGGGATCCGCCCGGGCCAGCGGATCACCTGCGGCACGCGGAAGGCGCCCTCCCAGTTGGTGTTCTTCTCGCTGCGAAACGGCGTCGTCGCGCCGTCCGGCCAGGTGTTCGCGTGGGGCCCGTTGTCGGTGGAGTAGACGACGATCGTGTCCTCGGCGATGCCGAGCTCGTCGAGCGTGTCGAGCACCCGGCCGACGTGGCGGTCGTGGTCGATCATCGTGTCGTGGTACCCGGACTGCCACGGCCCCGCCTGTCCACGGCTCTCGGGCTTGGTGTGGGTCCGGAAGTGCATGTGGGTCGTGTTGATCCACGTGAAGAACGGAACGCCCTCGGAGTGCTTGCGCGTGATGAAGTCGACCGCGCCGTCGACGATCTCGTCGTCGATCGTCTGCATCCGCTCGCGCGTGAGGGGGCCCGTGTCCTCGATCTCCTGCGTGCCGTCCGCGTTTCGCGTGCAGCGCAGGACGCCGCGAGGGCCGAACCGGGACCGGAACCGCGGGAAGCGCTCGGGGTCCGGGTAGTCCTCGTGCTCGGGCTCCTCCTCGGCGTTGAGGTGGTAGAGGCTCCCGAAGAACTCGTCGAACCCGTGGTTGGTCGGAAGGTGCTCGTCCTTGTCACCGAGGTGGTTCTTCCCGAACTGACCGGTCGCGTAGCCGAGGGGTCCGAGCAGCTCCGCGATCGTCGGATCCTCGGCCTGGATGCCGGTGTCGGCGCCCGGCAGGCCGACCTTGCTGAGCCCCGTCCGGTAGACGCTCTGACCCGTGATGAAGGCCGAGCGCCCGGCGGTGCAGCTCTGCTCGCCGTAGGCGTCGGTGAACCGCATCCCCTCGTCGGCGATCCGGTCGATGTTCGGCGTCCGATAGCCCATGAGGCCATCGCCGTAGCAGCTGAGATTGGTGAGCCCGATGTCGTCGCCCCAGATCACGACGATGTTCGGCCGGTCCGCGGACAAGGCGTCTCCTTCGACTCGGGTCGGTGTGGCGTGCGTCGTGGCGATACTAGACCGAACCGGGGGCGCGACGGAGCACCCGCCCCCCCGGGGATCGCCGTTGCCCATGGGGTTCGACACGGCCTCACGCGCCGGGTCACGCCAGCACCGCCGGTGAGCTCGACGGGCGCCCCGGGGCGGAGGCCGCGGCGCCCGGCCGCGGCGCCACGGGTCCGAGGCCCGAGCGCCGGAGTGCGCGAGTGGCCGTCGGAACGACGCCACCGGGGACGGGCACGCCTCCCGGCACTGACCCTGAGGTTCCCGAGCCGGTGCGGCCTATCCGCGCTCGGAATGAGGGATTCCACCGGCTCGCCGGGAGGCGCAGAGGAGGATGGTCGGTTGATGACGACCATCCAACGGACCCTGGTGCTCGCGCTCTTGGCCGTGGCGCTGTCGCTCGCCGCCGGCTCGGCGGGCGCGTTGGACGTCGTCGCGACCGCTCCCACACCGGACCCGGTGAGCTCGGGCATCGCGATGAACGCCCAGGGGCGCACCGTCGCAGCCTTCACCGCGCCCGTCGGTGACGGGTTCGCCGTGTTCGCGCGCTCGCGGTCGCGGGCGGGCGGGCCGTGGGGCCCGCGCGCCCGGATCTCGAAGGTGACCGGGCGGCGCCCGGATCAGATCGTGGTCGCGGTGGACGAGCGCGGGCGGGCGATCGTGGTCTGGCGCCGCCCGCACGGGGTCTCCGGCGTCGACCTGCGGTCGGCGCTCCGGTCGACCGCGACGGGGGTGTGGCAGGACGCCGGAGCGATCGGCGATCCCACCGGACCGGGGGCGGTCGCCTCGCCCGTGCTCGCGTTCGCCGGCGGCCGCGCGACCTTCGCGTGGGGCGAGGTCGCGCCCGCGGGCTGGCAGGTCCGTCGCGCCGTCTACGACCTCGACGTGCCGACCGCTCGGTACTGGTCCCCCGAGGAACCGCAGGTGCTCGGCGTCCAACCGGCGCTGGCCGTGAACCCGCAGGGTGACGTCGTCGCCATCGGCCCGGCGGGCGACGGGGTCTCGGTGACCGGGGCGACCGCGCCGGTGGTCGTGACGAGTCGGGCGGCCGGAGCCGCGGACTGGGAGGCGCCCGTGACCCTCGATCCGGCGGGAAGCCAGGCGAGGATCGCCATCGCCGACGGCGGGCCGGTCGTGGCGGCCTGGGTCCGTGGGGCGGCCAGGGGGGAGATCGTCGTCGCCACCCGGGCCGGGCTCGGCGAGGCCTGGGGCCCGCCAGGGACGCTCGCGCCGGCCGGGTTCCTGCCGGTCGCCGCCGTCGGCCCGGCCGGCCATGCGCTGGTCGCCTACGGGGTGAACCTCGACACGCTGGATCCGCCGGACCCGGACTTCACCCGCCCTCCGGCGCGGCCGTTCGACCTGACCTATCCGCTCGGCGACATCATGCGCGCGCGCCGGCGCGCGCCCTCGGGCGCCTGGGGCGCCGAGGAGACCGTGTTCGCCGTCCAGGACGGACGGGAACCCATCTACCAGCGCGCGAACGACGTGGTGGCGGCCGTCGACTCCCTGGGGACGACCTTGCTGGCCTGGCACAGCACCCTCTTCGGCATGCCCGCGATCTGGGCGACCGCCGCGCCCGCGGCCGTGCCCTTCCCGACGGCCCGCGACTACACCGTCATCGCCAGCGCCACCATGGAGCAGGTCGCGCTCGCGCCCTCGGGGCGCGGCGAGGCGGCGCTGACGTGGGTGAGCGAAGGGGGCGGGGACTTCGGGTCGCTGAACCTGTGGTCGGATCGCGTCCCGGCCGCCGCCTGCGCCGCCGCGCCGCAGTCGCCACCCCCGGCCACCGCCGACACGATCACGTTGAGCGCCGCCCAGCTTCGGATCAACCAGCGGATCTACTCGGCCGCCCTGCGCCGGGCCGACGCGCTCGAGGACTGGCTTCGAGCGGGCATCGCCACGCAGGACCTCTGCGGCGGAGGCATCGGCGCCACAGAACTGGGCGCGGGCGTCGAGATCGTCCCGGCGCCCGGGCCCCGCGCCGCGCCGGTGCCGACGCCGCGCGCGCTCACGATCCGTCCGGCGGCCGACAAGGACGACGTGCGGTTCACCCTCGACGTGGATCAGCTCCAGGTCAACCAGCGGATCGCCTCGGCGGCGCTGCGCCGGGCCAACGCGCTCGCCGCCCGCCTCGACGGCGGGCTCTCGGGCGGCGACGTCGGTCCGGGCGCCGTGAGCGCCGACCGGATCGGCGCGACGATCGCCGCGATCCGCGCCGACGCGACGGCGCGGCCCGCGCCGACCCGGACGGTGATCGCGCCGGCTGCCGACAAGAGCGGGGTCGTATTCACGCTGAGCGCCGCGCAGCTGCGGATCAACCAGCGGATCGGACAGGCGGCCATCCGACGGCTGAACGACGTCCGGAGCCGCCTCCTCGATGGGATCTCGGGCGACGATCTGCGTCGCGCAACGATCACCGGGGCGAACCTGACCCCCTGATCGGGGGTCGCCGCTCGCCCCCGGATACGAGGTCCTCCGCAGGACGGCGCATCGATGAAGGTGTCGTGCCGGAGACGGTTCCCCCGTCGTGCTCGCGCTCGGTCGCGGGAACCCGGGTGCGCCCGCCCGCCCGCCCAGATGATGGACGGCCAGCGCGTCGGTCGCTCCGCGCAGCCCCGGATTCCGAAGCCCGCTTCCTGAGAGCTCGTCGCCAGGGCGCATCCCGTCCTCACCATCGAGCCCCGGTCGGGGCGCTCGGTCGTGGACCTCGTCGATTCGCCCGAGCCCGTCGTGCTCACGCTGACGAGGGGGCGACGACCGGACCCATTCGGCGGGTACGCCTCACCGGGTATCCGCACGTCCCCGCGGACCAACGGATCCACGTCCCGATCGGGCGGATCGCGACGCGCCCGCGGGAACCGGCAGTCGTCCCGGGGAGGGAGCACCCACGGACCACGAGACCCGGCCAGAGGATCCGACGTCGTCCTCGTATGCCCGGCACATGGCCCTCGGAATGGCGGCCGGCACCTTGATGGGTGGAGTCGTCGGCGCGATCGTGGGCGCGGCGGGGATCGGCCTCTCGCTCGGCGTGTCGGGCGGCCTGGCGGTCGGCGCAGGTGTCGCCCTGATCGGACGTTCGACCGGCAGGGGCTGACGCCGCGTCCATCCCGGGATCGCGCGCCGATAACCACCGCGGCGCTCCGGCCGCTGTCGCGCTCGCCCCTCACGCCCGCGGGCGCGCCCCGGCCAGGCACACTTTCGAGTAGGCGCCCGACCGATCCGCGCGGCGCCGTATGTCGTCACACGACACCCGCGCACCGACACCCGAGGTCCCCATGAGATCCGTCCGGCTCCCGCTCGCGGTCCTGCTGACGCTCGTCGCCACCTTCGCGCTCATCGCCGGCTGCGGAGGCGATTCGGGCGACGCGGAGCGCCCGGCCGCCGCCGAGCCCTTCCAGGTGATCGATGTCGACACCCTCGCGGCGCAACGTGACGAGGTCGACGGCCTGCAGATCCTCGACGTCCGCACGCCGGAGGAGGTCGCCGGGGGCACGATTCCCGGCGCGCGAAACATCCCGCACGACGAGGTCGAGGCCGGGGACACGGAGGGACTCGATCTCGACCGGCCGATCGCGGTGATCTGTCGCACCGGCAATCGGGCGACGACCGCCGGCGACGCGCTCGTCGCCGCCGGCGCGTCCGATGTGCGGGTCGTCCGTCCCGGAGGCGTGACCACCTGGCAGGAGGCCGGCTACCCGATCGTGGTGCCCTGAGGTCACGGCGTCCGACCACAGCGGTGCGCGCGGACGCGCAGACGCGCCGCCCGGTCGCCGCGCATCGCAGCCGCCCTCACTCCTCGGCCCGACGGGCAACGTAGTAGCCGTAGCCGACGAACCGGGAGAAGCGCTCGTAGAGCGCGATCTCATGCCGCTCGGCGTCGACGATGCGCCGGGCGGCCTCGGAGTGCCCGTGACGAGCGAGGAAACCGGCGAACCGGTCCTCCATCGGGCGGTAGTAGTTCTCCAGCCAGCAGCGCTCCGGCAGCACGAAGTACCCGATCGGTGAGTAGCCGCCCTCCTCGAGCAGGGCCATCTTGGTCGAGGCGGTCGCGACCTCGGGATACTCCCCCGTCCAGTGCCGCTCGAGCTCGTCGGGCCGCTCGCGGGTCAGCCACGTCAGCTCGGAGACGGCCAGAACGCCTCCCGGCTTCAGGAAGCGTCGCCAGGCCCCGATCCCGTGCGCGAAGCCCATGGTGTAGACGGCGCCCTCGGACCAGATGCCGTCGAAGGACCCCTCATCGAAGGGGAGCGCGTCCATCGCCGCCTCCACGGTCGCGACGCGCTCGTCGAGATGGCGGCGCGCCGCCGCGGCGTCGAGTCGGCGAAGGAAGTCCGGGACGAGGTCGACGCCGACCACGTGCGCATCGAGCTCCTGCGCGAGGACGAGCGTCGATGCCCCGGTCCCGCAGCCGATGTCGGCGATGCTCAGGCGGTTGGCGTCGCCGAGGCCTGACAGGGCTATCGCGCGACGGGTTGTGTCGTCGCTTCCGGGTCCCTGCCGCCGTCCGGCGAGATGCAGTTCAACGAGGAGTTCGAACTCGTTCACGGTGTTGGCTCCGCTCGGTGCGCCGGGAGTCTCCTCGAAGGGACCAGGCACGAGGTGCCGTGGCCCCCGCACCCCGACGAAGACCAACCCGACTCAGGGCTCCATCCGGGCCCGGGCGTCGAGTGACCGCGCAGAGTGCCGACCGGCAGGGCCGCGCGCCCGCCCCGGTGCGACTGCCGGTCCCGGGCGAACGCGGGGGAAGCGCACCGACCAAGGCCACTGCGCCACCTCCGACTGGTCGGCACGTTCGCCGCCGACGCGAGACCGCCGAGCCGCCGTGAAATCGACCCGGCCGGTAGACGGCCACCCAGAGGCTCCGCTCGCCGCCCGGACCGGGGCGCCGGGCCTCCGATGATCGATCCTCGCGCCGGCGCCGGGGCGGCGCTACGGTCGGACGACCTTCCGAGCGTCACGCCACCAACGATGGAGATCCCACCGATGATGATCACCGAGGAATCGAAGAGTGTGATCCCCTTTCGACCGGGCGACGCGAAGCGCGTCGGCGAGGGCTGTTTCTACCTCGACCAGATCATCTGGCTCAACCGGTCCGAGATCGAGCTCGGGGATCGCGTGGGCTTCAACTTCGGCTGTTACGTCAACGGCTACGGCGGCCTCGTGATCGGTGACCGGACAATCATCGGGCCCTACTCGATGATCCACACGGCGAACCACGAGATGGACACCTCTCACTCCTTCCAGGATCAGGGATGGAACAGCTCGCGCGTCGAGATCGGCCCCGACTGCTGGATCGGCATGGGCGTCTCGATCATGCCCGGTGTCACCATCGGTGAGGGCGTCGTCGTGGGGGGAGGCAGCGTGGTCGCCAAGGACATCCCCGCTTGGTCGATCGCCGTGGGCAACCCGGCGAAGGCGATCAGGTCGCGCAAGTAGCGTGCGCGTGCTCTTCGTCCAGGGCCAGCCCTGCGCCCGCACCCTCAAGTACGCCTCGGCGCTGGCGGAACGCCACCCCGAGGTCCGGCTGGCCTTCGCCTATCAGGGCCTCACGCTCGAGTGGCTTCTAGGGGGAGGGCGGAGCTCTTCGACGTGGTTCCGCGTCCCCACCATCGGTGCCCGGGAGGGGCTGACGCGGCGATCGAACGCTGGCGCCCCGACGTCGAATCCACCACCACAATCTGCCGGACACGCTCGCCGTCCTCGCGGTCTCGGCGCCGCTCGTCGGCAAGGGGCGATCCCCGTCGTCCATGACGTCCACGACATGTGGAGCCTTCGGCGCACCGAGTACGAGGACGGGCTGCCCGAGGCCGTCGATCCAGCCACCGACGAGAAGCGCGCGATCGAGGGTGCCAGCACCGTGGTCGCGTCTCGGACCGATGGCCCGCGAGATCCGCGCCCGCCATCGGGTGTCCGGCCCGCTGTTGACCTATGGCAATTACGCCACCCGCGTCGGGCCGCAGCCGGTGCCGACCCGCGACGCGACCGGTTGGTCTACGAGGGCACGTTGACCACAACCGGTGATCACCCGACCTTCGCGCGCGTCCTCCCGGGCCTCAGGTGGCCATTCGCCTCGCCCACCCCTGACGCCTCGGGCCTGATGCACGTCCTGGCCGGTACGGCGGGGGGAGGGCCGGATTCAACTCCTCCCGAACGGACCCCACCTCGACACGGCGCTGCCCAACAAGGCATTCGAGTACGTCGCATGCGGGGTCCCGTTTCTCTGCCTGCCACACACCGCGCTCGCCGACATGGCACGCGACTGGGGAGTCGGCCTGGTGGTGGACCGGCCCGAGGACGCCGCCGAGGCCATCGCGGGCGCCGACCGAACCGCTCTCGCGACGTCGGCGATCGAGATACGGGAGCGCGCGACCTCTGGCGCGAACATCGGTCGCCTTCGACAGCTCTATGCGCAGCTTTCGGGTAGATAGAGGCCGAGATCGCGGGGGCCAGGCCCCGCCTCGGGTTCCGCGCGCCGGGCGCTCGGCGCGCAGGACGCCGATCGCGGTGAGGGTGGGCGATCGCCGATCTGCATGCGCCCGACGACCTCGAAGCCAAGTCGTTCGGAGAAGGCGACGTTGCGCGGCTCCTCGCGAGGTCGCGGGCGTGTCCTCGTCGATCTCGCCGACCGAGCGGGCGACCGTCCGCCGGTCGCGCCGGCCGCGCCTGGACGGCGGATCGACGCCGATGGCTGGAAGGAACGCTCCGCGCGGCCCGCGGTCATCCGCATCGTGGTGCCGTCAGCCTCCGAACGTGTCGCCCGGCGCGAGATCCGGCACCTCGACATCGCCGGGGACGAGCCGTCGCAGCGCCTCCGGCCTGCCGGTCAGCACGGGGAACGTGCCCCAGTGCCCGCAGAGCACCCTCCTGACGCCCAGCAGGCGCACGGCGTGCACCGCCCGCTCCGGCCCCATCGTGAAGTGATCGCCGATGGGCAGGATCGCGACGTCCGGCGAGTGGATCTCCGCGAGCAACGCCATGTCGCCGAAGACGTCGGTGTCGCCGGCCTGGTAGGCCACCAGCCCGTCGGGGAACCGCAGCATGTACCCGGCCGCCACCCCGCCCTCGACCATCGTGGCGCCCGGGTCGCCGATGCCGCTGCCGTGGTTGGCGTGGACCATCGTGGCCCGGACGCCCGCCACCTCGACCGTCCCCCCGACCCCGACCTGGTCGACTCCGCCGACGCCCTCGCCCTTGAGGTGGGCGCCGACCTCCCAGCTCGCGATCACCGGGGTCTGACTGTCGCCGACGAAGCTCGCCAGGTCGGCGATGTGGTCGATGTGCCCGTGGGTCACCAGCACCGCGTCGACCGGCGCCGGCCGTTTGAGCTCCTCGGGGCACTGCGGGTTGTTCTCGAGGAACGGGTCGACCAGGATCCGCTTCCCCTCGCTGGTGGTCCAGAGCCACGTGCCGTGTCCGAGCCACGTGACCGAGTTGCCGTTGAGATCCATCGTGACCTCCGTTCCGGGGTCCGGTCCGGTGAGTCTCCGGCACGGGCGACCCGTCGCGCAAGGCCCCGACCGGGTCCGCGCACCGCCGCCGCGGACGCCTCGGCTCGCTCGCGGCGGCGCACCTCCCGGCCGGCGGACGGGGCGATGTGCACGGGCCGCCGCCACGCCCGCTCGTCGGGCGCTCGACTCAGGTCCTCGCGCCGGACCTGTTGCGGGCGACCGCCGCGCGGACGAGCGCCCTGAACGCGGCCGCGTCGACCTCGTCGCCCTCGCGGATGTCGATCGCGCGCCGGGTGTTCCCGTCGAGGCTCGCGTTGAAGAGCCGGGCCGGATCCTCCAACGACGCCCCCCGCATGAAGGTGAGCTTCACCTTCGACGCGTAGGACTCGCCGGTACAGATGATGCCGTCGCGGGACCACGTGGGGGTCCCGCGCCACTTGAGCTCCTCGAGGACCTCCGGCTCCGCCTCCTTGATGAGGGCCCGCATCCTGCGAAGAATGTGCCCGCGCCAGTCCCCGAGCGCGGCGATCCGCTCGTCGATCAGCTCGGATGCCGGCCGGGCCCGGCTCGGATCAGGCGCGTTCACGCTCGCCGCCCGTGAGGTCCGAGCGGGCCCCGAACCGACCGCCGGACGACGTGGTCACGCGTCGCGCCGAGGCCGGTGGTGCGCCAACGCGCGGCCGCCTCCTCGATCGCAAGGAGCACGGCGAGCACGCTCAGAACCCCTCGACGACGATCTTCCCGCGGGCGGTCCGCGTCTCCAGCATCGCGTGGGCGCGCAGGAGGTTCGCGGCGTTGATGGGGCCGAGCACCTCGCTCACGGTGGTCCGGATCCTCCCGGCGTCGATCTCGTCGGCGACCCGGGTGAGCAGGCGGTGCTGCTCGATCATGTCGGGCGTCTCGTTCATCGCGCGGGTGAACATCAGCTCCCAGTGGAGGCTCCCGGACTTGGTCTTGAGCGCCGCCATCGGCATGGGCTGGTTCGTGTCGTCGATCGAGACGATCCCGCCCTGGGGGCGGATGAGCTCCACCGCCGCCTGCCAGTGGCCCATGTCGTTGAAGACGGCGACGTGATCGACGTTCCGAAAGCCCGCGGCGCGCACCTGCGCGACCATGTCCTCGCGGTGGTCGACGACGTGGTCCGCCCCCAGCTCGCGGACCCAGTCGGTCGTCTCCGGCCGCGAGGCGGTCGCGATCACGACGAGGCCCGCGAGCTTCGCGAGCTGGATCCCGATCGAGCCGACGCCACCCCCGGCGCCGATGAGCAGGATCGACTCGCCGGCGTTCGCGCCGTCGGGGTCGATTCCGAGCCGATCGAAGAACGACTCGTAGGCCGTGATCGTCGTCAGCGGCAGCGCGGCCGCCTCGGCGTGACTCAGCGACGACGGCTTGCGGCCGACGATCCGCTCGTCGACCGACTGGTACTCGGCGTTCGAGCCGGGGCGCTTGAGGTCACCCGCGTAGTAGACCTCGTCGCCCGCTTCGAACAGCGTCACGTCGGACCCGACCGACTCGACGACGCCGCTCGCATCCCAGCCGAGGACCTTGGGGGGGTCCTCCGTCCTGTCCTTCGGAGCCCGGATCTTCGTATCGACGGGATTCACCGCGACCGCCCGGACGGCGACCAGGAGGTCCCTCGGGCCGGGAGTGGGCTTGGGCAGGTCGAGGTCGAGGAGCGCCTCGGGATCGTCGACGGGCAGATAGCGGGTGAGTCCGACGGCCTTCATGTGTCCTCCTGGGCGCCTTGGAGCCCGAATGCTGGTCGCGCGCCGCCGGAACCGCAACCGGGAGGCCGGACGTGCGCAGCTCAGGCGCTCGGCGGCGCGACCGCGAGGATGCGCTTCCCGGCCGTGTCGGTCACCCAGAGCGCGCCCGCGCCGTAGGCGACCTCCGGCGACGCGCTGATCGGCAGCTGCACGATCTGGCCGGCGTCGCCGGAGGGGCTGAAGCCGACCAGGTCCCAGGAGCCCCCACCTGACGACTCGTCGGTCTGCCAGGCCGCCCAGATCGTCCCCGCGCCCGTGACGATGCCGCCGGCGTCGTTGACGTCCGACTCGCCCGGGAACTCGTAGACCGGACCACGGCCCTTCGCCGGTGAGACCCTCGTCACGCCGCCGTCGGCGGTCGGTCCGAGTGACGAGGTCCAGAAGTTCCCGAGCCCGTACGTGACCGCGTTGTACCCGCTGAAGGCGCGGACGCTCCCGCGCGTCCGAAGCGTCGCGGGCGCGCGCTTGACGAGTCGCTGGCCGGTGAACGACCAGATGAGCCCGCGCTCGACGAAGAAGCCCGCCGGGGTCGGCCAGCGGCGGGCCGTGACCCGCCGCGTCGAGGGGTGGACGCGCGAGAGGACGGCCCGCGCGCGAAAGCTCAGACCGAGGCGGCTCGCCCAGACAGCGCCCGCCCCCGCCTCGATGTCGGTCGGCCGGCCCTCGAGCTTGGATCGCCGGGCCGAACCGACGAGCCTGCCGGTGCGGGGATCGAGGGCCGCCAGGTAGGACCGCGCCCCCGAGGACCAGAGCACCCAGATCCGTCCGTAGCCCTCGGTGATGTCGAGGATCCTGCCGGGAAGGCGCGTGGTCGTCGGCGTCTCCGCGCCCGGCGCGATCCTGAGGACCGAACGCGCCGCCGGCGCCGTGACCCATGCGGCGCCGTACGCGTACCGCACCGCGCCCGGAGTCGAGGGGGTGTCGTACTCGGCGACCACGCTCGCCGGCGGGGGCGAGCCGCTCTGGTGCGCTTCGGCCCCGACGGCACCCGTCGCGGCCCCGCACAGCACCGCCGCGGCGGCGACCACCGACATGGTGTTGATCGCTCTCGGCATGGGTACGCAACCCTTCCTCGATGGAGTCGGTCCGGGGTGTGTGTCGGTCCTGCGGACCTCGACTTGAGCGAAGCGCGCCGACCGTCGGCGCGACCGGGCGGGGCGCCCGGGGCCCGACCCGCCCGCCAGGGACGCCGCGACACGAGTCGAGGCGCGGACCGGACGTTGCCGAGGGACGACCCGTCTCCACCGGCACCGCCGAGCGCCGGCACTCGGCGCCCGGCGATCCATGCGCCGAACGCGAGATGCCGCTAGCGGGTGAGCGTGGTCCCCGCCGTGAGCCGTGGCGGACGCGCGCCGAGAAAGAAGATCCCCGGCAGGCCGCGCGTCTCGAATCCGAGGCTCCGGTTGCGCCGAAGCGTCGACGAGGCGAGCGCGGCGGTCCCGGAGCGATCGTTGCTGACGAAGAAGATCGCGCCGCCGCCCTCACGGGCCGTGTTGCCCTCGATGCGCGTGCCGCGCAGCGAGAGCGTGAAGCGGTTGCCGTCCAGATAGATCGCGCCGCCGTTGCCGCCTCCGGGGGTGCCCGTTCGGGCGGGGTTGGCGCCGCGGCCGATCGCCCGGTTGCCGCGGAACTCGCTCCCGACGATCGACCACGACACGCCGATGCTGCTGATCGCGCCGCCGTTCGCGCACCGCCCGCCCGTGAACGTGCTGCGCACGACCCGCACGGGCCGATTGCGGTACTGGCTGAGCGCGCGGATCGCCGCGCCGCCCACGTCCGGACCGGTCCGCTCGCAGCGGTTTCGGACGAACCGGGAGTCCGCGACCGTCAGGCGGCCTCCGCGGACGAAGATCGCGCCGCCCCCGCCGCCGTCGGTGCGCCGCCCGGTGGAGTTGCCGTCGGCGAAGGTGAGGCCCTTCACGATCAGCCTGGGTGACGCCTGGTTCTGGCAGCGGGACGTCGTCCACACCTGCGCTCGGTCGCAGGTGTTCTGGTAGAGGATGCGCCGCCGGCCCATGCCGCTCAGCGTGACCTTGCCACCCCCGTCGAGCACGAGCACCGGGTTCGTGTTGCGGACCTTCGCCGTCCGCCGCATCCGAATGGTGACCGGGTCCGACCCGCAGTCGAAGGTCACCCGCCCGCCGGCGGCGACCGCCCCGACCACGGCGGCGGACGTGCAGCTCGACGGGGTCCCGTTCCCGATCACGCGCGCGTCGGGTGCGGCGGCGGACGGACCCGCGACGGCGAGGACGGTTCCGAGCATGCCGAGGAGGATGGGTGCGAGCGATGCCATCGTGCCTCCGAACCGTCGAGGTTCCGCCTGCTGCGCCATGGGGGAACCGGCGCCGCACGGTCCCGTCGGCTCCCTCACGACCGTATCGGGCGATCCGGGCGTGCACCGAAGCCGCGGCTCGGCGTCGGAGCGCCCCCGTGGGGTAGCGTCGGGTGCGAACGAACGTCGGATCGGGCGGAGGGACGGGCCCATGTCAGCGGACGAGGTCGACGCATACCTGCGCGGCCTGGCGGAACCGAAGCGTGGAACGCTCGAGCGGCTGCGACGCTCGATCATCGGCGCCGCCCCCGACGTCGAGCAGGGCCTCTCGTACGGCGTCCCCGCGTTCCGGCTCGGCGGAACGCCGATCGCGGGCTTCGCCGCGGCGAGGCACCACCTGAGCTATCTGCCCCACAGCGGGAGCGTGCTCGGCTCCATCGATCCGACCCGCCTCGCAGGGTTCGGCGTCTCGAAGGGTGCGCTCAGGTTCGAGGTCGACCGGCCGCTCCCGGACTCGCTCGTGGCCCGCCTGATCGCCGCACGACGCGCCGAGGCCGGGGTGTGACATCACGGCCTGGCCGCGCCGGCGTGGGACCGGACCCCTGCCGGCCGCACGGGACGACCGGCAGGGGGTCGCGTTCGGCGCCGCTAGAGCAGCGAGAGGACGAGCAGCAGGAGCGCCCCCCAGACGGCGGCGCCCACGAGCAGCGCCGCGAACCACGAGAGCGTCTCGGACCAGTCGAGTCGCTCGTCGTCGTCGGTCATCGTCTCGAGGTGCTCGACCTGAGCCTCATGCGCCGTGCTCGCCGCCGTTGGAGCCTCGGTACTTGCGAAGGTGCCCACGAACGCCTCCGTGAGTGGATGGGGTCTCGTGACTATTGATACTTGCATCGGGCTCGGACGGACACGGCGCCGCGCCCCGCCGTGGCGCCGGCGATGACCGGCACACCGGACCCGGACGGCGTCGGGCCGGGGCGTCTCCACCGCCTGGACGCGACGCCGCGAACGGTCCACTGGGGCCACTTCGACGCCTCGCTGGCGCCCGTGCTCGACATCGCGAGCGGCGACCTCGTCGACGTCCGGGCCGTGACCCACCATGCGGGGGACGCGCCCGAACTGATGATGGATGCGGAGATCGAGGCGATCTACCGCGGCGTCCCCCGGTCGGACCGCGGCCCGGGCGGTCACATCCTCACCGGCCCGATCCACGTCGACGGCGCGGTGCCGGGCGGAATGCTCGAGGTCCGCTTCCTGCGGATGACGCCGCGCCGCCGCCACGGGTCGAACGTGGCCGCGGCGTGGGGCGAGCTGTTCGAGGCGACCGGCCGACGAACGCGCGTGACGATCTACGAACTGGATCCCGACGGCCTCGTCGCACGTGGTCGCTACGCCTACGACGCACCGGACCCGACGGCCGCCGCCTGGCACCGTCGTCCACGTGCCGGAGGCCGAGCGCGAGGCCGCGCTTGCGGGCGTCCGCGTGCCCGTCCGGCCGCACCTGGGCGTCGCGGGCGTCGCCCCGGACGCGCCGGGCCGCGTCAGCAGCGTCCCGCCGGGGCGCCACGGCGGGAACGTCGACGACCGGCGAATCGGCGCGGGCGCGACCGTCTTCTACCCCGTCGAGGTGGCCGGGGCGCGCTTCTCGGTCGGCGACCCGCACCTCGCCCAGGGCGACGGCGAGCTCAGCGGCACGGCGATCGAGGGGTCGCTCGACGTGCGCATGCGGCTCGTGGCGCGGCCGGACATCGCGTTGCCCTCACCCCTGGTGCAGACGGCCGACGAGTGGATCGTGCACGGGTTCGGCGACGACCTGGACGGGGCCATGCACGCGGCCGCGCACCACATGCTGGAGTTCCTGACCGCCGGCCGGGGCCTCACGCGCCAGGACGCGTACTCGCTCATGAGCGTGGCCGTCGACTTCGCCGTGACCCAGGTGGTCAACGGCACGAAGGGTGTCCACGCGCGCCTCGCGCGCCACGTCCTGGCCCCGGGCGACGTCTGAGCAGCCCGGCGGCGGGATCGGGCCGCCGGCCGGCCGATGCCCTGTCAGCGCCTGAGCCGCACCGCGGTCCCGTAGGCGACGATCTCCGCCATCCCCTGCTGCTGACCCATGTCGGTCGAGTCGAAGCGCAGCCCGACCACGGCATCGGCCCCCATGTCCTGGGCGTTGGCGACCAGCCGCTCGATCGCGGTGCGCCGGGCGTCCTCGAGCGTCTGGGTGAACTCGGAGACCTCGCCGCGCCGGAAGGCCTTGAATGAGCCCTTCACCCCGCGGGCGAAACCGGTGGAGCGCGCGATCAGCCCGAAGACGGGGCCGATGTGGCGCTCGATCGTGCGCCCATCGATCGTGAAGGTCGTCGAGACCGGGATGGTGAGCGGCTCGCTCAGCGTGTCCATCGGTTTGTCCTGTCGATCATTCGAGCGGGGTCGGACCGGGGTGCGGTGTCTGGTCGGCGAGCGCGGCACCGAACATGAGCAACGGCGTATCGCCGACGACTCGCGTCGAATGCCCGACACCCTCGGTGTCGTCCACCACGACGACGTCCCCGGGCCGCAAGATGTGCGACGCACCGTCGCTCGTGGTCGCCTCGACCGCGCCCGCGAGGACGCAGAACACCTGCCGCTGCGGCGAGGGGTGCGGGACGTCACCGGCCCAGGAGGGGTCGGCGCGAAAGAAGAAGCCGTGGGCCGTGTCGAGGAACGGCGCGATCAGCACGGGCGCTGTGGGCGGGGCGAAGTCGCGTTCCTCGAACGGGACCGAGAGCTCCTCGAAATGCGACCCGCCCTCGACGTCGTTGAACAGGCGGGTGTACCGCATCCCGGCGCCGCTCATGCCGGTCGTGGCGCGGCGCAGGAGACGGGGGCCCCCTCGCAACAGCTCTCGGTGACCCGACCGCAGCCGGTACACCGCAGATGCCCGTGCTCGTCTCTGCACGGCGCACCGCATCCAGGACAGACCTGGGTCGGCATGGATCTCCTCCTCGGCTCGTACGCGGGCCTCCATTCCAGCCGAGCGCGCGGACGGACGGACGCATGCGGCGCCGGCACGAGCGAGCGGCCCGCCGGCCTCACCGCCGGGGCGCGGAGCGGCTCACCCGCACGGGCACGCGCAACGTCCCGTGACCCGTGGTCACGACGAGCCGATGGCGGCCGGGCCGAAGGGCCGGAAGCCGAAGGCGCATGATCGTCTCGCCCGGCTCGAGCACCCTGCGGACAGGGCGCCGGGTGGCGACCCACCGGGCGCCGGCCCGTCGCTGGAGCACGACCCGCCCGCGCGTGGCCTCGCCGGTGACCGCCAGCGCCAGCTCGGCGCGAGAGGGCCGTCCGGCGACGATCCGAGCCGGGAAGAGCGCGGCCCGCACGAGCTGGCCCGGTCGCGCTCTCGGGGCGCGGGGCGCGGGCGGCGAGGGAACCACTCCGTCGGGCGTCACAGCGGTGGTGGTGCCGGCGGGGTTCGGAGACGCGAGCTGCACGAAGCCCGTCGCGGCTCCCTGCGTGACACCGGCGGCCCGGAGGATCTCGATGCTCGGCTCGAGGCCGAAGGTCCCGGTGAGATCGAAGCCGTCGGTGACGCTCCAAAGCGCAAGTTGCGCGTCGACGCCGACGTCGTCCACGTCCACCTGTCGCCGACCGAGCTCGGCCAGGACGAGCCCGAGCTCGCGCATGCCGGGCTCCGGCCGCTCGGCCGCCGGGCCGAGGACGTCGAACCCGTCCCCGGGCTGGGGGCGTCCACGCGTCTCGGAGATGCAGTACGCGCTGATCCCGTCGGCGGTCTCGCTGCGACCCGGCGGCGCGAAGACGATCGTCGAGAAGCTGATGCCCATGTTCTGGCGCGAGGGGTCCTTGTTCAGCAGGACGTCGCCGGGGTGCGTCTCGACCTTGACCCCCGCCCGCGAGGCGAGCCAGTCGAGATCCCGCTTGCTCACCCGCGCGCACGGGCTGTCGGCCCCGAGGCCCATGATGTCGCAGGGGCCCGTCCCCGGCCGCTGGCGCGAGTCGATCCTGCCCGCGGGCGGTGGCGCCAGTGGCGGCTTGTGGGAACGCGCCCACTTGGCCAGCACGGCCCGGTCGTTGACGTCCAGGTCCTCGGGGAGGGGATAGACGCGCCCCTTGGCGACGTAGACGTCCTGGTAGCGATCGGCCAGGCCCGCCAGGTGCAGGGCCTCGTGCGGCCAGGCACGGGTCGAGCGGATGCTCCAGTCGCCCTCGGCCTCGGCCGGATCCTGGGGTGCGTTGGGCACGCCGAGCGGCGAGTCGT
This sequence comes from Miltoncostaeaceae bacterium, assembly GCA_963698665.1. Classification (GTDB taxonomy): domain Bacteria; phylum Actinomycetota; class Thermoleophilia; order Miltoncostaeales; family Miltoncostaeaceae; genus CALNYH01. Next base: position 34,913 of record CAVORO010000002.1, read on the forward strand.
CGCGGAAGTCCGGCACGGGTGGACGAAGGTCGCGGAGCGGATCGACGAGGCGGATCTGGTGGAAGCCCATCGTCGGCTGCTCGCCCTTGCCCCGCGCGCGCACCTCCAGCTCGAAGCGGACCGGATCGCCGGCGCCGGTGGTCGGGTCGCCGCGGTTGAGGCGCTTCTCCACGACCGACTTGATGCCGTCGATCGCCCCCTGGCTGAGCGTGCCCGCGCCGGCGAAGTGGAACTCGACCCGGATGCGTACGTCGACCGGACCGCGCATCGGCCGGTGCGTGACCTTGATCGAGACCGAGTCCCCGTACTGCAGCCCCTTGGCGCGGAGGTCGACAAGGCCGAGTCGCGCGCCCTCCTGGAGCGAGACGGTTCGGGCGACCTGGGTCGGCGCACCGGGGTCCGGCACGATGAGCTGGGCCGCGGACGCACCCGCGGCGCTCGCCGCGCTGATGAGGACCGAGAGGGCGACGAGCAGGGCTCGCCGGATGGCCGCTCCTGGGACCACCTGCCGTTCAAACCACGGAGTGGCGCCCCTGTCAATCTCGGCCCGGGCGGGCGGGAGCGCGCCCGCCCAGGGAGCGCCTACGCCCTGTCGCTCGCGCCCTCCGGCAGGTTCCCGTCGGCGTCGCTCAGGTGCGCCCGCACGAACCACTGGAGCTTCTCCAGCTTGGAGAGCTGGCCGATCAGGAGGTCCTGCGTGACCAGGTCCAGCTCGTCGAGCCGGCCCACCGCCTCACGGTGGGACGTGTTCACCCCCGCGAGCACGCGGTCGAGCTTGGCCAGGTGCACCTGCGTGTCGGCGCGACCGATCGGGTAGTCCTCCCAGGCCCGATTGGCCGAGACGTGCCCCGGGGTCCCGACGGGGACGCCGCCGAGAGCGGCGATCCGCTCGGCCACCTCGTCGGACATCTCGCGCACCTCGTCGACGCCGTCGTCCAGCATCTCGTGCACGGCGATGAACTGCGGCCCGACGACGTTCCAGTGGATGTGCTTGAGCGTGAGCTGCAGGTCGATCAGGGCCACCAGGCGGTCCTGGAGCAGCCGCTCGATGTCGTCCGCCCGCTCGTGCCCGATCCCCGAAAGGGTGAATCCGCGCGCCATCTCGAGCCTCCCGAATCGTCGTCCTCGCTGACGAACCGATGATAGGGGCCGCGCGCGTCCGAGCCCTCCGGACCACGCGCATCCCGGGCTCAGTGGGCCGGGGCAGGAGGGATCGCCCGACCCTGCGCCATCGCCGCGAGGACACCGGCGGCGTCCTCCGCCCGATACTCCTCCCCGTACACCGCGCCCGGGCGCCGGGGCGCCTCCATGACCGCGCATCCGTGGGTGCCGCCGAGGTCGACCGGGACGTACCCCGCCCCCTCGACCAGGCTCGCCACGACCGCCTTCGCATCGGTGTCGTCGCCGCAGATCCACTGGACGATCCGCGCGTCCCCCGTGCGCTCCGCGGCGTCGACCTGGAAGGCCGCCGTGAGCGTGTTGAAGCACTTGACGTAGCGGCCGCCCGGCAGACGGGACGCGTTCCAGGCCGCCGCGGTCGTCCCGGTCGGCGGCGTCTCGACGCGCCCGAACTGGTTGGTCGTGTCGACGACGATCCGCCCGTCGAGGGGTCCCATCGCATCGATGGCGGCCGGGATGACGTCCCACGGCACGGCCAGCACCACGACCTCCGAACCGGCGACGGCATCCGAGGTGTCGGCGACCGTCGCCCGGGGGCCGATCGCGTCGGCGAGCGCGCCCAGACGCGCGCCCTCGCGCGAGAAGGTCAGCACGACCTCGTGGCCCGCCAGGGCGAACCGCCGGGCGACGTTCCCGCCGATCCGTCCGGCACCGACGATCGCGATCCGCATCTCAGACCCCCAGCGCGTGGACGACGTGGTCGGCGACCCTGGTCCCCGAGTACTGCTGCTGGCCGGTGATCAGGTTGCCGTCGCGCACCGCGAAGGACCTGAACAGGCCCGCCTGGACGTAGTTGGCCCCCCGTGCGCGGAGCTCGTCCTCGACCCGGTAGGGCATGACCGTCGTCCCCGCCGCCGCATCCGAGAACTCCTCCTCGACGTTCGCGAAGCCCGTCACCGTGCGCCCCGCGACGAGAGGCGTGCCGTCGGCGAGGTGGCAGTCGATGAGCGCCGAGACGCCATGGCAAAGGGCCGCGGTGGGCCGCCCCGACTCGAACACCGAGACGATCAACTCCTGCAGACCCGTGTGGCCGCGGAACTGGAACATCGGCCCCTGGCCGCCGCAGACCACGATGGCGTCGAGCTCGGCGGGATCCAGGTCGGACACCGCCGGGGTGTGCTCGAGCGACGCCATCACCTCCGGCATGTGCAGGTACCCCATGGAGATCACGTCGTCCGCCGACCAGCGACTCGGGTCGCGGGGGTCGCTCAGCGTGTCGAGCGCGACGGGTCCGCCGTCGGGCGAGACGATGGTGACCTCGTAGCGAGCCCGGGCGAACACGTGGAGTGGGTGGAAGAGCTCCGCGGCCCAGAAACCCACCGGCCAGCCGGTGGTGGTCGACGTGGTGGGGTTGGCGACCACCATCACGACCCTCGGACGAGGGCCGCCGCGGACGTCGATGACCTCGTGGTGATCCGTCGTGCCTGTGGGCGACATCGTGACCTCGCTCATCGCGTTCGTCCCATTCACTTCGTATAGATAGTTTGATTTCAATGTACTGTCAAACGCGTCGCCTTGGATAGGCTGTCCTCGTGTCACAGGATTCGGTTGATCGCCTGATCGCGGACTGGCGGCGGGCACGACCGTCGTTCGACGTCGCCTCCCTCGGCGTGGTCGCGCGGCTGTCGCGTGTACGTCGCATGGTCGACGAGGAGACCGAGCGCCTGCTCGGCGCACACGGCCTGAGCGGCCCGAGCTTCGCCCTGCTCGCCACCCTGACCCGGCTCGCCGCGCCCGAGGGCGTCTCCCAGCGCCGGCTGGCGGACGAGCTCGGGCTGACCGCGGGCACGGTCAGCGTTCGCGTCGACCGCCTCGTGGGCGACGGGCTCGTCACCCGCGGACCGGACCCCGAGGATCGCCGCAACACGCTGATCGGCCTGACGGAGCGCGGCCGGGAGGTGAGCGAACGGGCCATCCCGGCGCACCTGGCCAACCAGCGACGCCTGCTCGCGCCGCTCTCCGACGGTGAGCGCGACGCCCTCGCCCATCTCCTCGGACGCCTGCTCGGCGAGTACGAGGGCGTCGACACCGCGGGGCCGGCACTCGGCATGCGGCTTGCGCCGTCGCACGTGACCATCGCAATGCGGCAGGCCGTCGGACTTCCGGGCGATCCCGGGCTGCTCGTGCAGGCCGTCGACCCCGGCGGGCCGGCCGCCCGCGCCGGGATCCTCGCGGGCGACGTCATCACCGCCGCCGACGGCACGGCACTCCGGTCGCTCGCGGCGCTCGGTGCGCACCTCGACGCGTCGCGGGGAGCGACGCTCGCGGTCGAGCTGATCCGTGGCACCGAGCCGGCGCTCGCGCGGATCTCTCTCTGACCGGCGCCGGGTAGGGTGCCCGGGTCACCCGCTGACGCACCACGAAACGGAGACCCGATGCCAGTCCACCACCATCTTCGCCCCTTCCACGCGGCCATCGGCGCGCTCGCCGTGGCGGGCGGCCTCTTGCTCACCGGCTGCGGCGGCGACCCGGACATCGGGGACGTCCAGGACAAGCTCTCCGAGGAGGCCCCGGAGGAGCTTCAGGGCGCGCTTCCGGGCGTCGAGTTCGACGGCGACTCGGTGGCCTGCCCCGACGGGCAGTCGGTTGCCGAGGGCGAGGAGTTCGACTGCACGATCACGGGTGTCGAGGAGGGCCGGGAGGTCACCTACACCCTGTCGGTCACGATGACCGGCGAGGACTCGTTCAGCTATCGGCCGACGAACGTCGAGGTCACGGGCGGGGGCACGACGACCGGGTAACGCCCATGGCCGAGCCGCTCAAGAACGCCTTCGGAGCGGACGTCGCGGTTCGGATCGCGGACATGATCGAGCCCGTCGCCCCGGCGTTCCCGCGCGAGACGTTCATCGCGGACGCCCTCGACGGGTACGAGGCGCTCGAGCTCACGCCGCGCGCGAGGAGGATCGCGGCGGCCCTGGCGGACGCGCTGCCGCCGGATCCCGAGACCGCCATCGGCGTGTTGGTCGAGTCGCTCGGGCCGCCCCTCGACGAGGGGGCGAGCACCGGCATGGCGTCGTTCGTCTACCTGCCGTACGTGTTCTTCGTGGCCGACAACGGCCTGGCGTGCGTCGAGGCGTCGCTCGACGCGCAGCACGCGATCACCCGGCGGTTCACGTGCGAGTTCAGCATCCGCGCGTTCATCGAGCATGCGCCGGAGCGGACGATGCCCCGGCTCGCGCGCTGGACCCGCGATCCGAGCGAGCACGTGCGGCGACTGGTGTCGGAGGGCACGCGGCCGCGACTCCCGTGGGCGCCGCGCCTTCGCGGTTTCATGGATGATCCTGCGCCCGTGGTCGAGCTGCTCGACGCCCTGAAGGACGACCCGAGCGAGTACGTGCGGCGCTCGGTCGCGAACAACCTCAACGACATCTCGAAGGACCACCCCGACGTCGCGGTCGCGGTCGCGACCCGCTGGATGCGCGATGCGGGACCGGACCGGCGCCGGCTCGTCTCCCACGGACTGCGGACGCTCGTCAAGGCGGGTGATCCCGCAGCGCTCGCAGCGCTCGGCTTCGTGCCCGGCGCGCCCGCCGACGTCACGGATCTCACCGTGGCGCCCGCCGAGGCCATGATCGGGGGGTCGGTGGACGTGCGGGCCGAGGTCGGGAACCCCGCCCGGGTGACGGCACGCCTGGTGGTGGATCTGCGGGTCCACTTCGTGAAGTCCCGGGGCGCGATCGGGCCCAAGGTGTTCAAGGTCCGGACACTCGAGTTGGCCCCTGGCGAGCGTGTCGCGATCCGAAAGCGGGTCTCGTTGCGCCAGCATTCCACGCGCACGCACCACCCGGGGCTCCATCGCGTCGAGGTGATCGTCAACGGCGCGACCGTCGCCGAGACGGCGTTCATGCTCACCACCGGGCCCGCGTGATCTCGACGGGCCGGCTCAGCCGGCCAGTCGCACGTCGACCGGCCGGACGCCGAACGCGGCGATCGAGGCGTAGCCGAACTCGCTCCAGACCGCCGGGGCCAGGTCGAGCTCGCGGCCGGCCTCGAACGGACCGCGGTCGCCCACCGTCACCGAGACGGTCGTTCCGTCGAGCCGCAGGTCGAGGGGCGTCCCACAGGCGAGCGTGCGGTGGGCGACGATCCGGGAACCATCCGTGAGGATCTCGCCGCACGCCGTGCGGCGCCCGACGAAGGCCCCTCCGTAGGCACTCGCCCGGACCGCCGCGTAGTCGGTCCCCACCGGCGTGTCGGTCTCCGCCCCGCCGCCGCTGACGAGACCCGCCGCCGCCGAGACGACGAGCACGAGCACGCCGGCCGCAGCCGCCGCCAGGGCGGCGGCGCCGATCCGTCGGGTCCGGACCCGGTCGCCCCGACCGGGCATGTTCGCCTCACCGTGCACCCGGCGAGCGTGGCCCATCGCCCGGACGCACGTCGCCCGCCGACGTTTCGGACCGGCCGCGCCGGGAATCCCACCGCCGACCGACAGGTGCGGCGATCCGACGCCGCTCGCGACCGAGGAGGGCCGATGAGCGATCTCGAGCACACCAAGGAGAAGGCCAAGGGACGTCTCAAGCAGGCGGTCGGCGCCGTGACCGGCGACGACGACAAGAAGGCCGAGGGCGAGGTCCAGGAGCGCAAGGCGACGGCCGACGAGGCCAAGAAGAGCGCCGGCGACGCGGCCAAGAAGGCCAAGGACGCCGTCAGTTGAACGGGCGCGCGGTCCGGCGTTCCGTGATGCGGCCCCGCGTCCACCGCCCACGGGCGTCGGCGTTCACCCCGGTGGCGCGCGGGCGCCGGGCGCCGGAGGGGCTCCGCGCCGGGGCGGGCGCCCGACGGATCCGCTCGTCGACGCCCCGGTCGCGTCGGTCGTCCGACCCTCGGCCGAGACCAGGCGAGTGAGCGAGGTCGCGATCGACGTCCGGGTGCGGTGGAGCGGCGCCGGCGCGGTGCTCCTGCGGATCCTCGCGGACGATGAGGACCCCTCGCAGGATGTCGTGGAAGAGTCGCTCGACGTGGCGGACGGGACCGAGGAGCGGTGCCCCACGCCGTCCGGGCCGCTCGTGCGCGTCGCGATGCCCGAGGGCGAGCGGACGCTTCGGTACACGGCGCGAGTGCGAGTGGCGCGCCCGCCGCGCACGGCCGGCACCGTGCCGACGCTCGCCGGGATCGATCTGGGGCTGGCGGCCTGGACGGCGCCCAGCCGGTACTGCCCGGCCGACCGTCTCGCGCCGACCGCGCTGGCGCTCACGGCCGGCCGGGAGCGCGCCGACGTCGTCCGCGTGGTCCACGACTGGGTCGCGGAGTCGATCGACTACCGGCCCGGAGCGACGGACCCGCTGGCGAGCGCCACCGACACGCTGCTCGCGCGCCGGGGCGTGTGCCGCGACTTCGCCCATCTGGCCGTCGCGCTCCTTCGGGCGAACGGGGTCCCCGCCCGCGTCGTCGCGGTCTATTCACCGTCGGTCGACCCGCCGGACTTCCACGCGGTGGCTGAGGCGCACGACGGCGACGGCTGGATCCTGCTCGACCCCACCGGGATGTCCGCACCGGAGACGACCGTCCGGATCGCGACGGGCCTGGACGCCGCCCAGACCGCGTGGGCGACGACCGTCGGGGCGGTCGTCCTCGACCCACCCGACGTGCGCGTCGTCGCATCGGCGCCGCCCGACGTCGGGCGGTCGTCGAGGGCCGGCCGATGAGGCGATCCGAGCGACGCGGAGCACGTCGCGCCGCCGTCCACGCGGCACCGGGCGGAGCCCGCCTGTAGATGATCGCCGTCGCGACCGTCGTCGTCGTGGTCGTGCTGTCGCTGATCGTGACGCGCATCGCGACTGTGGTCCTCGGGCTCACCGGCCTCTCGGCCCAGAGCGCCCGGTTCCAGGCGCGCTCGGCGTTCTCGGGGGTGGGCTTCACGACGACCGAGGCGGAGTCGATCGTCAACCACCCCGTGCGCCGACGGGTGGTGATGATCCTCATGCTCGTGGGAAGCGCGGGCATCGTCGCGGCGGTCGCCACGCTGGTCGTCTCGCTCTCCACCGCGGACGGAGGGACGGACCGCCTGGCCAGGATCGGGATCCTCGCCGGAGCGCTCGTCGCTCTCCTGCTCGCAACCCGCATCCCCATCGTGGACCGCGGCCTCACACGCGCCATCGAGCGAATGCTCGCGCGACACGCCCGGCTGGAGGTCCGGGACTACGCGAGCCTCCTCGACCTGGAGCACGACTACTCGGTCGCGGAGTTCCACGTCGCCGAGCGATCGTGGCTCGCCGGACGCACGCTGGGGGAACTCGCCCTCCCCGCGGAGGGCGTCGCCCCGCTCGGCCTTCGTCGAGACGGCGGCACGTACATCGGCGTGCCGGCGGACGAGACCGTCGTGCAGCCCGGTGACTCGCTCGTGCTCTACGGCGCCCGCCCGCGACTCACCGAGCTCGAACGGCGACCTCGGGGACCGGACGGGGACGTGTCGCGCACGGAGGCGGTCCGTGCGCACCGGGGTCGGATGGGCGCCGAGGCCGCCGCCGACGCGCGAACGGGGGGTGGAACCGGCTAGGCCCCGCCGTGCGGTCGCACCCGCCAGGTCGCATCCTGGGCGAGGGGCGTCCGGTGCGCGCGTCCGACGTCGACGAGCGCCGCCAGGCGTCCGCGCGCCTCGTCGATCGACAGCCCGCAGACCATCGCGATCTCGGCCGTGGTGAGTGGCTCGGCGCGAAGCACCGCGGCGACGGACGGCGCGGGCGCACGCGGGGCCTCGGGCGCGAGGTTCGCGACGACCGCCTGGTGCGCGTCCCAGGTCCGCATCCCCGGCAGCGCGATCTCGACGCCGCCGCGGCGGTAGACGTAGCTCGGCGCCGTGTACCGCTCCCGCCCGTCGTGCCACGGGCGTGTCGCGCCCGGGATGGCGCGCGCGGCCGCGGAGGTCGTGCGCGCGGCCTCCATGTCCGCCCTGAGCTCGGCGTCGACGGCGGGGTCGCGCATGTCCGCCTCCAGTCGCACGCGGTCGGCGCCGGCGCGGTGCGCGGCATCGGTCAGCGTTTCGGGGAGGTCGATCAACCGCCCCTCCCCGACCACCAGCAGGCGCAACGCGCGAAGGAGCGCGTCCCCCAGCCCCTGCCGCCGGGCCGCCACGACGGCCAGACACGCGGGCCGGGTCGCGCTGCGCCGCGGCTTGGCGACCAACGACGCCGGCTGCCCGTACCGGGCGCGGATCATCGCGTGCGGATCGACGAGCAGGCCCGGATCGGGGGCCTGCGATGCGTCTTCGGTCAACACGATCATGCGACGCTGCCAGGCAAGCGCATCGCCGAAGGTGGCCTCGAGGCGCAACCGGATGGGCTCGGCGGCGAAGTCCCACGGGCAGGCCGGGTCGGTGAAGTGCGTGACGGTGACGATCGATGGATGATCGCAGGACCGGACGGGCGACGAGGGGAGGTTGGCCGATGCCGATGGTGCGCAACCGATGGTGGGTGCTGGTGGCGATGTCGCTGCCGGTGTTCATGCTCACCGTCGACATCAACGGCATCTCGGTGGCGCTGCCGGACCTCGGCGACGACCTGGACGCGTCCACGAACAGCCTGCAGTGGGTGATGAACGCCTACATGCTGGCGCTCGCGGCGCTCCTCATCCCCGCCGGGCGGATCGCGGACATCGTCGGTCGGCGGCTGGTGCTGTTGGTCGGCTCGGTCGTGTTCGGCGGCGCGTCGCTTCTGTGCGGGCTGGCCGCCACCGACGAGATCCTGATCGCGGGACGGACGCTCCAGGGCGCCGGTGCGGCGCTCTTTTTCGCCACGTCGCTCTCGATCGTCAGCAACGCCTTCGACCGGGGCGAGCGCGGCCGGGCGATCGGCATCTGGACCGCCGTCGGGGCCACCGGCTCGGCGGTGGGACCACTCCTCGGCGGTGCGCTGACGCAGTTCCTCGACTGGCGGTGGTTCTTCTTCATCAACGTGCCCGTCAGCATCATCACGGTGGTCCTCGTGCTCGCGGTCGTGGACGAGGAGCGCGACGAGACCGCCAGCCGCAGACTCGACGTGTACGGCTTCCTCGCGGTCACGATCGGCATGGTCGCCCTGATCTTCGGCATCCAGCAAAGCGACACGGCCGGGTGGGGATCGCCCGAGGTGCTCGGCGCACTCGCGCTCGGCGTCGCGACGCTCGGGCTGTTCGTCTGGCTGGAACTGCGCGCCCGCGAGCCGCTGATGGACCTCCGCCTGTTCGAGCGGCGCGGGTACATGTCGGCGGCGCTCGTCGGAGGCCTCCAGGCGGCCAACTTCCTGGCGATCGCCTTCTTCGCGACGCTCTACATGCAGAACGTGCTCGATCTGAGCGCCGGGACGACCGGGCTCATGTTCCTGACGCTCACGATCCCGTTCGTCTGGACGTCGCCCTTCACCGGCCGCATCATCAAGCTGGTCGGCGAACGCAACGGCATGGTGCTCGGGATGGTGCTCCAGTCGATCTCGATCCTCCCGATGATGCTCGTCGGGACCTCGACGACCGAGAGCCTGATCGCGCTCGGGGTCGGCTTCTTCATCTTCGGCCACGGCGCGTCGCTCGCGTACAACATCTCCGTCGTCGCCGGCATGAGCGCCATCCCCGAAAGCAAGGCGGGGATCGCCTCCGGCATCCTGAACGCGGCCCGGTTCGCGATCGGGGCGGCCGGTATCGCCCTGACCGGCGCCGTGTTCAAGGCGGTCGAGAGCGACCGGATCGCGAGCGACCTCTCGAGCGTCACGCCCACCGTCCGCGACGACGTCGACGGTCTGCTCTCCGGATCGGAGGCGGCGCGCGAGACGGTGGCCGCCCAGGCGCCGTCGATCGCCGACCAGGCGGGCGGCATCGTCGACGACGCCTTCGTCCTGGCCTTCGTGGCCGCTCTCGGCTTCAACCTGATCGTCTCGGCGGCGGGCGCCGCGATCGGCGGGATCTACCCCGGCCGATCGGCGCCCGAGGAGGCGGGCGACGCTCGTGCGGTGGCCTGAGGCGGCCCGACTAGAGCAATCACCCATTGTCCCCGGCGGGCGGGGGGCTCATCCTTGACATCGGGCGGGGATCGCCGCACCCGGGGGGCGTGAGGCACCCCGCCCGAGCTCTTCGTCCGACCGGCCGGCGAGGGCGGCCGTCGTCGTCGCTAGCGCAGCGCGCGGATCATGGTGACCGCGGTCGCCAGAAGGGTCACCCCGATGTGGGTGAAGTCGATCACCGGCTTGACCTCGACACCCTCGGGCCCGACCACGATCACGGCGACCGGGCGCGCCAGCGAGTGACCGCCGCCGCCGCCGCCGCCGCCGATCTCCTGCTCGTCCTCCTCGAGGTCGACGCCGCCGCCGAAGCCGAAGCCGCCGCTTCGCACGACCGTTGCGGCGGTGATGACCGTCCGGTCGCCCGCCTGCTCGGGGGCGCCGAAGACCCCCCCGACGCCGACGCCTTCCATCAGCCGGGCGAGCCCGGACTCGACCCGCGCGCCGATCGCGTCGATCGGGTCGTCGGGGCCACCGCCACCGTTCACGTCATTGCGCATCGTCTGCTCCGTCGTCGAAGGTGGGTGAGCGCCGCGAGCCCGACGAGGGCCGCCGACGCGAGCGTCGCCCGAAGCCCCCAGTCGGGGACGGCGTGGCGCGCGTGGAGCACGCCGCCGCGGCGGACCTCCACGGAGCGCGGGCGGGTCAGCGAGCCCCCGAGCGTGCCCCACGGCGTCACCGCGCCGACACCGTAGACGCGCGCGATCGGGACGATCTCGACACCGCCGTGCACGATCGCCGCGCCGCGCTCGTCGCGTTGCAGGACACGGAACCTCGCGCCGGGCGCGTCTGGCAGTCTTCCGGCCACCATGGGAAGACTCGCATGCGCCGCCACGACACGCGAGCCTCGCCGCACCCCGTTGGCGGTGTCGTGAGCGCGAGCGCGGACTGGTACCCGGACCCGGCCGAGCCGGGGCGGCTCCGCTACTGGGACGGGTCCTCCTGGAGCGCCTGGGTCAGCGAGGACGGTCAGACGCGCTCGGCGCCGGTGAACCCGCTCTCGTACCCGCCGCCGGCGCCGGACCAGGTGGGGGAGATCGCAGGTGCCGGCTCGAGGCGCTCGCGCGCGCGGGCGGCCGGGGCGCCGGGCAAGGACGCGGACATCCTGACGCGCGTCGGCATCGGCATCGCCGCGGTCTCGGGCGTGGTCGCGACGTCGGCCCTCGGTCGCGTGTTCGTCTCGCAGGAGCCCGGCCCCTTCGCCGACGGCGCGGATCTCGTGATCGACGTCGAGCCGGGTGTGTGGATCGCCGCCTTCGCCGCGGTGGTGCTCGCGGTCGCCGCCGCCCTGCCGATGCTGTGGGCGCGGCTCACCGGCGTCGGCGTCGCCGGAGCGCTGGCGATCACGCTCGGCCTGAGCGTCCTGACGACCCGCCTGTCGGACCGGTTCGACACCGGCGGGCCGGACGTCGAGTTCGGCGCGGGCGGCTGGATCCTCGTCGCGGCGACCGTCGTCGGGTTCATCGGCATGGTCGTGTCGCTGGTCGGCGTCGCGTGGATCGCCCGCGGCCGCCCCCTCCCGTCGGGATCCGGCGCGGGGGTGGCGTCGCTCGTCCTGGCGATCGTCGGCGTCCTGCTCCCGATGGTCCAGGCGATCGCGATCGCGTTCGGCCTCTTGGGCACCGGCGGCATGCGGGGCGGCGCGCCGTCGAGCCAGGCGCGCGGGCTGGCGCTCGCCGGGTTCATCGTGGGCGTCGCCGGCGCCGCGCTCTGGTGGCTGATCGTCCTGATCGCCATGTTCGTCGCCCAGCCCGGGTAGTCCCTCGACGCCGCGGCCCGCGCCGTGGCCCCGAGGCGTCCGGACGATCCGGCCCAGGCCGCCACGGCGAGGGCGGAGGGACGGGCGGCGCACCCCCCCGGCCCCCGCCCCCGGCGGGTGCGCTGCTCAGGCCGCGGTGTCGGCCTGCGGCTCCAGCAGGCGACCGAGCTCACGCACCTCGCGCGTGAGCTCACCGCAGACCTGCTCGCAGATCGAGAGCACCGTGGGGTCGGCGATCTCGTGGAGCACCGCCGCCCCGTCGCGCTCGCGGCGCACGAGGCCCGCCGCTCGCAACACGCCCAGATGCTTCGAGATGTTCTGCGGCGAGGTGCCGAGCCGAGCCGTCAACTCCTGGGCGGTCGCGGGACCGTCGCGAAGCGAGTCGAGGATGCGGATCCGCATCGGTTCGCCCATCGCCCGGAACCGCTGGGCGATGCGCTCGACGAGTGGCTCCGGCAGCGGGCTCGGCGTCGACATGGGCGTCGATCGTAGTGGATTCACGTCCCGCCCCCTTTCAGTGTCCGAACCGGATCTCGGGAAGCGCGCGGGCAAGCCACGACGGCTGCCACCAGGCGGCACGACCGGCGAGACGCAGCGCCACCGGGACGAGCAGCAGCCGGACGAGCAACGCATCGAGCAGCACCGCGACGCCGAGGATGATCCCCATCTCCTTCGGCGGCAGCGGACCCGAGAGGGCGAAGGTGAAGAAGACCGCCACCATGACCGCCGCCGCCGCGACGATCACCGGGCCCGAGTGCGCCAGCCCGCCGACCATCGCCTCGTGCGGGTCGTGGGAGCGATCCCAGTGCTCCTTCGCCGAGGACAGGAGGAACACGGTGTAGTCCATGCTGATCGCGAAGATCATGGCGAAGAAGAACACCGGGCCCCATGCGTCGATGAACCCTTGCGACTCGAAGCCGAGGATCCCCGACAGCCACCCCTCCTGGAAGATCAGGCGGGCGACCCCGAAGGCCGCGCCGACCGCCAGGAGGTTGGTGACGACCCCGATCGCGGCGACCAGCGGCGCCTGGAAGGCGACCAGGAGCAGCGCGAAGCCGAGCACGAGGACCACGCCGATCACGATCGGCGTCGTGCGCGCGAGCGCGGACTCCAGATCGACGTTCTCGACCGCCGCGCCGCCGACCAGCACGCCGGTCGGCATCTCGCCGCGCAGCCGATCGACGGTCGGGCCCATCTCGGCGTCCGACGGGTTGGTGCGCGGGATGGCCTGCACGAGCGCCAGCCCCTCGCCCCCGGGCTGGGGCGGCGTGACGCCCGCGACGTTGGGGTCGTCCGCGGCCAGCGCGGACGCCTCGTCCATCACGTCGGCGGGGCCGACCAGTTGCAGCGCGCCCGGCGCGCCCTCGCCGAAGGCGGCCGCGACCTGCTCGTAGCCCACGCGCGCCGGATCGTCCTCGGGGACGACCGTGATCGATGGCATGCCGGTACGAAGACCGAACACGGGGAGCGCGAGCACCACCAGGACCACGAGGGCCGCGGCGCCGATCGGCTTCGGCCGCCGCCACAGGCGCTCTCCCCAGGCGGCGAACCGGGGTGAGCGGTGCTCCCCCTGGTGGACCCACGGCAACGACCACTTGTCGACGCGCGTGCCGAGCGCGTACAGCACGGCGGGGAGCAGCGTGAGCGCCGCCGCGAGGATGAACACCACCGAGACCATGATCCCGAGCGCCATCGACCGGAACGCCGGACTCGGAACGAGCATCACCGCCGACAGCGAGATCAGGACCGTCAGGCCCGAGAACATGACCGCCTTGCCCGCGGTGTCCATCGCGGTGGTCACGGCGTCGAGCTTCGACATGCCGCTTCCGAACAGCGCCGCGCGGAATCGAACCAGGATGAACAGCGCGTAGTCGATCCCGAGCGCCAGCGCGAACATGAGCGCGAAGTTCATCGCCCAGATGGAGACGTCGAAGGCCTGCGAGAGGACGAACAGCGATCCGGCCGACGCGACCAGGCCCATGATGGTGAGCATGAGCGGGAGTCCCGCCGCGACCAGGGCACCGAACGCGACGACCAGGATCGCCAGCGTCACGGGCCAGGAGATGATCTCCGAGCGGAGCATGGCCTCGCGGTTGGCCTCGTTGAAGTCCGACCACATGCCCGAAGCACCGGTCAGATCGACCGCGACCGCGTCGGTGCCGGCCGCCCGCAGCTCGCCCTTGAGGTCGTCCGCGGCGGCGACCATCGCGGTGGGGTCGTCCCCCGCCCCGCCCATCACAACCGCGGTCCGCCGGTCCGCGCTCGTGGTCTGCGGCCCGGGCGGCGTGACGCTCGCCACGGCCGCGTCGTCGCGCAGGACGTCCTCGACCCGGCCGACGGTGGCCGCGAACTCGGGGTCGTCGAGGGTGGCCGACTCCGAGTGGACCACCACCATGAGCGCCGTGGAGTCGTTGCCGGCGAAGTTCTCGTTGACGAGCTCGCGCGCAGCGACGGACTCCGATCCGGAGTCCTGCCATCCGGCGCCCGAGAGCGCGTGCTCGACCCGGGGCGCCAGCACCCCGAGCCCGAGGACGACGACCACCCACACGAGCCCGACCCACTTGGCGTGCCGGGCCGACCAGCGACCGATGCGCCCGACCGGTCCGGCGCTCATCGCGCGCACCCGGGCTCGAGGCCCGCGAGCCGGCGCAGGACGATCGACGCCGGGCACTCGCCCGCGATGACATAGCTCCACTGGCTCAGGCCCACGAAGGCCGTGAGCACGAGGAACCAGGGGGACACGAACGCGCCCAGCGCGGCGCTCACGAGCGTCACCGTCCCGGCGAGCGCGAACAGCGCCCGCTCCAGGGGCCACGCGCCACGCCACGCCGATCGCGTGGCCCCGTCGCGCGGATCCACCGCATCTGCCTGCCGTCCCATGTCTCCTCCCAACCGGTCGGTCGTGCGATCCACCTCGCCGGTGGTCCCGGCGACGTGTCCACACTATCACTAATCAACTGATTGGTTGTCTAGCGTCGCGGCGACACCGGGGCGGACGAGTCGTCTATGATCACCCCGTGCACGGCTTGCCGAGCCGTTGACCGATCTCCTTGCCATCACCGGGGCGCTCCTTCTGGTGCTCCTCAACGGGTTCTTCGTGGCCGCTGAGTTCTCGCTGGCACGCGCCCGACACACTCGGATCGAGCAGATGGTCGAGGCCGGAAGCTCGAGCGCGGCGCTCGCCCGCGACGAGATCAAGAACATCGACCGGTACCTCGCGGCCTGCCAGCTCGGCATCACGCTGGCGAGCCTGGGGCTCGGCTGGCTCGGCGAGCCGGCGTTCGCGCATCTGATCGAGCCGGCCCTCGAGACCGTCGGTCTCGGCGCGGCCGCCTCGGTGGTCACGGCGGGCATCATCGCGTTCGCGATCATCACCATCCTCCACGTGGTGGTCGGCGAGCTGGCGCCGAAGACGATCGCGATCCAGCGGGCCGAGCGGACCGCATCCTGGGTGGCGCGACCGCTCGAGTGGTTCCGGGTCCTGTTCGCGCCGATCATCTGGACGCTCAACGGAGCCGCGAACCGCCTCGTCAAGCTGCTGGGGGTCGAGCCCGCGAGCGAGCACGACCTCGCCTCGACCCCGGAGGACTTCCAGATCCTGATCGAGCAGAGCGAGCGCGGCGGCGCGATCGACCCCGAGGAGGCGGACATGCTGGAGGGCGTGTTCGGGCTCCACGAGACGCCGACCCGCGACGTGATGACCCCGCGACCGGCGGTCACGACCCTCGACGGCGACCTCGTCGTCCGCGACGCCCTCAAGGCGGCACTCGCGACGCGTCACAGCCGGTTCCCGGTGGTGGACGAGGACAGCGTGCTCGGCATCGTCCACCTGAGCGGATTGGCGCGCGGCGCGCTCGAGCGCGGCGACGGCCTGATCGTCCGCGAGATGGTGTCACGCCCGCTCTTCGTGCCGGAGACGCAGCCGGTCGACGAGCTGCTGCGCGAGCTCCAGCGCCAGCGGACGTCGCTCGCGGTCGTCCTCGACGAGTACGGCGACTTCGCCGGGGTCGTCGCCGTCGAGGACATCATCGAGGAGATCGTCGGCGAGATCCACGACGAGCGCGACCGGGGCGCCGCGGTCGACCGCCTTCCCGACGGCCGCCTGATGGTCCGCGGCCACGTCCCCCTGGAGGACCTCGAGGACTACGACATCGTCATCGAGGAGGAATCGGTGACGAGCGTCGGCGGATTGATCTTCACCCGCCTCGGCCGGCTTCCGCTTGCCGGGGAGACGATCGACGTCGCCGGGTGGCGGCTGACCGTCGAGGCGATCCGCGGCACGCGGATCGCCCTCGTGTCCATCGAGCCCGCGGCGGCGGGCACGGCGGGCGCCCCGGATGGGGACGCCGGGGCGTCGCAGGCGAGCGGCGGGCTCCCGGAGGCGGATGACGCGCACGACGCCAACGGGAACCGCTCCGCCGACGACCCGGCGCGCGCGGGTCGCGAGCGCTCCGACGCCGAGACGTCCTGAATCGAGAGCTCGGTCCGTGCCTCGGGGGGCGACTCCCGGGGGGCACGGATGCGGATCCTTCCGCGGGTCGACGAACACCAGGGCATCGACGGCGACGCGCCACGACCGGATGCCCTCGCGCAGATGTCGAGGAGCTCGACCGTTCGGCCGAGGTGTCGCCGCCGGGGGGAGCGGGCGTTCCCCTCGATCGAAGCCGCCGGCGCGCCCGGCCCCGACCCGCGCAGGGGGCGCTAGGCGGTCGTGCCCTCGGCTTCGTAGATCCCGGCGACCGCCCCGTCGGCCTCGGGAGACCGCTCGCCCAGGCCGAAGCGCGGCCAGTGGTACTGGTCGAAGATCAGCGCCACGAGCTCCCGCCGCGAGCGGACACCCACCTTGTCGAAGATCGCCTTGAGGTGGTCCTGCACGGTGTACGGGGAGAGATGCATCTCCTCGGCGATCTCCCTGGTCGGAAGGCCCTGGAGCACGAGACGGGTCACGCGCGCCTCACGTGGCGACAGGCCGTAGGCGCGGATGATGAGGGGCGCGATCTCAGACGGCTTTGCCTCCTCGATGATCACGGCGGTGGTCGTCGATGCGGAGCTGCTCGCGCGAGCGCGCGAGGCGTGGATCGTCAGCCATCGGCCGGACGTGCCGCGGACCCGGGCACGCGAAGGGAGGCCCTCCGGAGCGTCGCCATTCCCGATCCGTGTCACGTGGCTGACGACCGCCCTGACGGCATCCGGGAGCCCGGGGCAGCCGTCGGTCAGCTCGCCGAGCCATCGCTCGCCGTTCGACGTGATCGTGACGATCTGCAGATCGTCGTCGACGAGCAGCATCCCCGGGCCACCCGGTACACAGTCGATGGACACGGCGCCGAGGGCGACCCCGATACGCAGCCCCAGGGTCAGCGCGGGTCGTAGGGACGCGACGCGGCGAGCCTCTGCCCGGGTGAAATCGGGTGCCCCAGGCTCGCGCAGCAACGCGACCGCCCCCCACAGGCTCGAATCGTCGCTGAGCGCGAGCCGGAGCTCGTGCTCGTACCCCAGTGGCACGAGCAGGTCGCGATAGCGGTCGCTGCGCTCCGGCCGTCCGTCGGTCGCGGCGCCGAGGACACCGACCGGGTCGCGCTGGCGCGCGAGGACGCGGAACTTGTTGAAGTCCGTCTCCCCGTACTCGTTCGTGTGCAGGCCGCCGCAGATGGTGTGGTCCGACGGGAACGGCTCGAAGACGCCGCTCGTGAAGAACGTGCTCGCCGGGTCGGTCGTCCACCACCACGCCGCGTCGAACGGCACCACCTTCTGCAGGGTTCGGATCGCCTGCTCGCGGTAGGCGAACGAGTCCAGCCCCGCGTGGGCGAGCAGATCGAGCTCGTCATTGGTACGGCGAAGGCCGTCAGGCGTGCGCATGATCGCCAGTCTCCGCGTTCGCGGCGCCGGGGACAACCCCCACGGATCTGGGTGGTCTCGCGGCAGCAGGTCACCAGGATTCTGGGATGGCGCCCGCCCGGACCGGTGTGCGGACAATGGCGGCGTCCGAAGGTTCAACCCAGGAGGCAGCAGCGATGGCAACCTATCTCGTCGTCCACGAGGTCGACGACGTCGACCACTGGTGCAACTCCCCCAGGCGCCAGGAGGTCTTCGGGCCGCTGGGGATCAGCGTGCGGCCGTTCCGGGACCCGCAGGGGTCGAACCGGGTCGGGCTGATCGCGGAGATCCCGGACATGGCGCTGTTCCAGGAGTTCATGCGGTCCGAGGAGGCCGCGGCGGCGATGCGCCACGACGGCGTCCGCCCGGAGACGCTGCTCGTCCTCGGGGAGGCATAGGAGATGGCGGTCCGGGAGCAGGCGCGGGCGCTGCCCGCGCTCCTCGACGCGTTCTTCGAGACCAAGACCGCCGCCGACGTCGACGGGACGATGGCGTACTTCTCGCCGGACCTGTCGTCCTACATCGACGCGACGCTGGGCTGGGACATCGACGGCCACTCCGCCCTGCGGGCCGTGTTCGAACAGCACATGCCCGACTGGGGCCCTCCGGCACGCTCGTACGCCTCGAAGATCCTGGCCGGCGGGGAGAGCGCCCTGGTCCACATGGTCGACACCCCGGAGCTCTTCGGCGGCGAGCTCAGGATCATCGCCGCGATCGACTTCTCCGACGGCAAGATCGTGCGGTGGGTCGACTACTGGGACGGCTCGCCGTTCGACGCCGGGCTGTACCAGCAGTACCGGACGCCGGCCGACAGCTTCCCGACGGACCTGAAGGACTCCGAGGTCCCGACCCGCGCCTCCTCCGAGATGGTCGAGGCGGCGACTGCTCTGCAGCGCGCGTTCGCGGCGGCCGACGCATCGTCCGCAGCCGCCGTCATGCACACCGACGTGGTCCTCGTCGACATGGCCTTGCGCACGCACGTCGTCGGCCGGATCGAGGCGCTCCGCTACCTCGAGCGCGTCCTCGGGCGCGTCCCCTACGGGCGCGCCAGCACCCTGCGTCACGTCGTCGGCGGACGCGACGGTGGCGGCTTCGAATGGACCGCGGGCTCCGATGCCGGGCGCCTCGTCGGCATCACCGCACTGGAGCTCGACGCCGACGGCCTCGTCACCTCGATCACCTCGGTGTACGACTCGCGACAGATCGACCCGGCGAGCAGGGACGCCCTGCTCCTCGCGTCGCGCCCGGAATAGGCCGGGCCTTCGAGGGGGAACCGCGCCGGAGGGGGTGGGTGGCCGACGGCCCTCGCCCTCCGTCCCGGCCGGGGCGCCGACCGCCCCCGGCGCGACGAAGGGCGAGGGCGAACCCACGGCAGGTGGACTAGCCGGTCTCCCGGAGTTGGCCGGGAAGACCGCCGCGAACGGTCAGCGCTGCCGCGCCACAGCGGGCGCCCAGCAGGCATGCGTCGTCCAGCGTGAGCCCCCGCGCGAGGCCGACCGTGAGGCCGGCCGCGAAGCTGTCACCCGCCCCGTAGGTGTCGAGCACGGGTCCGGGCGGTGCGCTCGACGCGAAGCGCCGCTCGCCGTCGCGAGCCACGATCCGTCCGCCGCGCGCGCCCTCGGTGATCACGCGCGCGCCCGGCGCGACGGGAAGATCCGCCGGATCGAACCGCTCGCCGGCGTCGGTCCCGCTCGCGACGATCACGTCGGCGCGGACACCGGATGTCACGAGCTCGGTGATCCGGCGCGCCGTGACCACGAGGACGTCCGCCGCGCGGGCGCGCACGAGCGCGTCGGGGTCGTGCCCGGTGAAGTAGGCGGCCCGGCACGTGGCGATCCGCTCCCACGGCAGGGGGTCGTCGGCGCGCGCGATCAGCGCCGGGCCCACGACCGCGATCCCGCGCTCGCCATCCGCCCCCGCCGCGCTCAGCGCCCACGTCTGGGGTCGCTTCGAGCGGACCGCGAGGACCTCGACCCCCTCCGCCGCAAGTCGCTCGCCGGCCGCCTCGCCGCGGGCGTCGTCGCCGAGCGCGGTGAAAAAGAGCGACCGCGCGCCGAGCTTGGCGACCTGGGCGGCGGTCACCGCGCCGCCCCCGGCCGGCTCCTCGATCGGATCCTCGAGGTGCGCGATCTGGCCGGCGGGCGGCATCACCCCGCGGACGTGCACGACCCACTCGACGTGGCCGACGACGGCGACCGACGGTCGCCCCCCGCCGGCGGGGGGGCTCATCGCGGTGTGATCTCGGCCGGTGCCCCGCGACGCACGAGCACGTCGGGGACGGCCACCGATCCGTCGGGGCGCTGCCCGTTCTCGAGGAGCGCGATGATCGTCCGCCCGATCGCGACGACGGTGCCGTTGAGCGTGTGGACCGGCACCGTGCCCTTCGCGCCCTCGACCCTCGTGCGCGCCTTCAGACGGCGCGCCTGGTAGTCGGTGCAGTTGGAGCAGCTCGTCACCTCGCGATACCGCTCCTGGGACGGGATCCACGCCTCGCAGTCGAACTTGCGGGCCGCGGACGCGCCCAGGTCACCGATCGCGATGTCGACCACGCGGTACGGGATCTCGAGCGCCACGAGCACGCGCTCCTCGATGGCCAGCAGACGACGGTGTTCGGCCTGGGAACGGTCGGCCGCGGTGAACGAGAACATCTCGACCTTGTCGAACTGGTGCACGCGGAAGATCCCGCGTGTGTCCCGGCCGGCGGCGCCGGCCTCGCGCCGAAAACAGGTCGACACGCCTGCGTAGCGCAGCGGAAGCGCGTCGGCGTCGATGATCTCGTCCATGTGGAGACCGGCGAGCGGCACCTCGGAGGTCCCAACCAGGAACAGGTCGTCCTCGGCGGTGCGGTAGATCGACTGACGGTCGGTCGGGAAGAACCCGGTGCCGTACATCGCCTCCTCGCGCACCAGCACCGGCGGCACGACCGGCGTGAAGCCCTCCTCCTCGAGGACGTCGAGCGCGAAGGTCACCAGGGCGAACTGCACCCGCACGAGGGGTCCGAGCAGGTAGGCGAATCGGGCGCCCGAGACCTTCGCCGCGGACTCCATGTCGATGGCGCCCGCGGCGCCGGCGAGCTCCAGGTGGTCGCGGACGGGGCCGCTCGTGCGTGGCTCGCCGACCCGTCGCACCTCGACGGCGTCGTCCTCGCCCCCGTCGGGTGCGTCGGGCTCGGCGAGGTTCGGAAGCTCGAGGAGGGCCGCGTCGCGGCGCTCTTCGGAGCGGACGAGGTCGGTCTCGAGCGTCGCGAGCCGCTCCCCGAGCCCGCGTGCCTCCGCCTCGAGCGTGGCGGTGTCGCCGCCGTCGCGGCGGATGGCCCCGATCTGCTTGGACACCCGCGTGCGCTCGGCTCGAAGCTCCTCCGCCCGTGCGCGCTCCGCCCGCGCGAGCTCGTCCGCCGACACGACGGTGTCGAGTTGCGCATGGGCGCCGCGACGGGCGAGCGCGGCCCGGATCCGCTCGGGCTCGGTTCGGATGAGTCGCAGGTCGAGCATCGCTACCCGGCCTCCACGAGGGCGATCCGAACCGAGTCGAGATCGTCGCCGAACGCGAACGATCGGCGCAGCCCCGTGATCTCGAAGACCCGCAGGAGCCGCCTGTGGGGGCACACGAGACCGAGACCCCGCTCGCCCTCGCGCGCACGGTTCACGAGGCTGACCAGCGCGCCGAGACCGGACGAGTCGAGCAGGGTGACGTCGGTCAGGTCGACCACGACCTGGCGCTCGGAGGGATCGACGTCCTCGAGCCGCGCCCGGAAGTCGGCCACGGTGTAGATGTCGAGCTCGCCCGCCAACGTGACCGTGGTGAGGTCATCGCGGGCCTCGGTGTGCACCTGAAGGCCCATGCGGGGGCGATCGTACAGCGCCCCCGCCCCGGTCGCAGCCGGGCGGCGCGACTACTGCAGGCTCACCACGTAGGCGGCGACGTTGGTGAGGTCCTCGCCGCTCGCAAGCCCGGCGGGCATGGTGCCCTGCCCGTTCTCCACGACGTTGACGACGAAGTCGGGGCCGGTGATGTTGGGGTCGCCCGCGAGCTGCGGTCCGACGCCGCCGGCGTCCAGGCCGTTGTTGAGGTGACACCCGGAGCAGACCGCCGCGAAGACCTGCTCGCCCGCGGCCACGTCACCGGCCTCCGCCGCAGGCGCCTCGCCGTCGACGGCCTCCTCTTCGGCGGCCTCCTCCTCGGCGGCGGTGACCTCGGGCCGGTCCTCGGCCGTGATCGTCTCGCCGTTCTCGTCGGTCTGGATCGCGCTGTTGACGGCCGTCGGCGCGTCGGCCGGCGTGTCGGCGGCCTCAGGGTCCGAGTCGCTGCAGGCCGCGAGCCCGAGCGTCGCGACGAGCGCGAGGAGCGTTGCCAGGGAGATCAGCTTGCGCACAGCGGCACCAACCACGGTCGGATGGGACGAGAGGGCGCCATCCTAGTGCGGACCGCACGGCGCGGCCAGTTCCCCGCAACACCCGGTGGACGACCGTCATGGCCACGGGCTCGCCGGTGCGACGCTCCGTGGGACTTCGCTACAGTCGTCACATGATGGTCAGCGCGCTCGCGGGTCACGTCCCGGAGGTCGCGGACGGCGCGTTCGTCCACCCGGGCGCCTGGGTCATCGGCCGAGTGCGCATCGGCGCCGGGGCATCCGTCTGGCCGTGCGCCGTGATCCGCGGCGACACCGACCTGATCACCGTCGGGTCCGACAGCAACGTGCAGGACGGCGCGGTCCTGCACGCCGACGCCGGGGTCCCGTGCACGGTCGGCGCGCGCGTGACGATCGGCCACAACGCCACCGTGCACGGCTGCACGCTGGAGGACGAGGTGCTGGTCGGGATCGGCGCGGTGGTCCTGAACGGCGCACGCGTGGGCGGTGGGTCGATCATCGGTGCGGGAGCCGTGGTCACCGAGGGCACCGACGTCCCCGCGGGAAGCATGGTGGTCGGCGTGCCCGCGCGTGTGCTCCGCCCGACGACCGCCGGGCAACGCGAGAGCATCAGGCACTCGGCCCGCCACTACGTCGGCATGATCGCGAAGCACCGATGACCCAGTGGGTCGAGGCGTTCCGCGCGGGCGCCGGCGCACGCGCGGGCGACGACCGCCGGCTTCGGCGACCTCCGGGCGGTGGCGCGCGAGGCACGACGGCGCACCGACGCGGATCTCGTGACCGTGACGCTCGCGGGTGACGAGCCGGGCGAGGCGACGATCGTGATCCAGGAGACCGGTCCGGTGCTCTCGGGCGCCGAGGACGCGCTCGGGACGCACTCCGACCCGCTCGGCCTGGCGGAGGCCGTCCGCGCCGAGGGCGTCCCGGTCGTCTGGGACCGCGTGGGGGACGCCGCCGCTGCGGCGGCCGGGCTGGAGCGCCTCCTCGGTGGTGGTGGAACGCATGCCTGGCTGGCCGGCGCCCTCGCGGACGCGGGCGCAACCGCGGTGCCGCTCGAGCCCGGCGTGACGGGTGGGGGTGGCGCGTTGATCGCCGTGCACCTCGACGGCCACGACCCTCCCCACGGCCTGATCGACGCGCTCGCGGAGCTGGCGCCGCTCGCGCGGCTGGCCGCTCGCGCCGAGCGGCTGGACGCGCGCCTCGGCCGGGCGCGGGCGGTGGGCGAGGCGCTCGCCGCGTGCGCCGGAGCGGTGCTGATCGAGTGGGACCGCTCGGGGCGGGTGATCGGCTGGCACGGCCCGGTCGAGGCGGTCCTCGGGATCGACCCGGTCTCCGTGGTGGGCAGGCGGGGGGTACTCGCCGCCTCCGCGCTTGCGGCGCGTCTCGACGACGTGGCCGGCGAGCGCCTGCGGGGGCCGCTTCGCGACACGGCGCCCGAGCACCTGGCGACACGGGACGGCCGCGAGGTCCGCCACGAGCGCCGCGAGATCGGCGGCGGCGGGACGGCGGTCGTGGATGTCTTCGTGGACGTGACCCGCGAGCGCCGCGCGCAGTCCGAGAGCGCCCGTCTCGCGGCCGAGAAGGCCGAGCTCCACGGTCGCGAGGTGCGCCGCGTCGGCGAGGAGGTCGCGCTCAGCCGGGCCGCGCATGCGATGGCGTCCGAGATGACGCGGGCCGAGATCCACGAGCGCCTGCTCGCGGAGGCACGCCGCCTCGTCCCCTGCGACAAGGCGGCGGTGCTGGAGCTCGACGGGCGTGGCGACCTGCTCCCCGTCGCCACCGCCGGGTTCGCGGAGCACACGGTCCGGCGCATGATCTTCCGGGCCGGCGAGGGGCTCGCCGGAACCGTGGTGGCGGAGGGACGCGCCTTCACCTGCGACGACGTCGAGGGCGATCCGCGGATCTCGCGGCGCATCGTCGGGCCGGAGCGGATCCGGTCCTTCCTCCATGTCCCGATCGTCCTCGGCGAACGGGTCCACGGGCTCGTGAGCGTCAACTCCGAGCGACCGGGGGCCTTCGACGACCGGGACGCCCATGTGCTCGGCGAGCTGGCCCGGCACGCGGCCACCGCGCTCGGCAACGCGCGCGAGTACGAGCGCGAGCGCCACGTGGCCGAGACCCTGCAGCGCTCCCTGCTGGCGGACGACCTGCCGCGCATCCCCGGCCTCGAGCTCGCGACGCTCTACCGTCCGTCGGAGGGGGCGCTCGTCGGCGGCGACTTCTATGCCGTCTGGCCGGTCGGGACGCGGGTCGCGGTGCTTCTCGGCGACGTCAGCGGAAAGGGCGTCGAGGCCGCCGGCCTGACCGCGATGGTCCGCTACATGGCCGAGGCCCTGGCCCGCTCGATGAGCGACTCGGGCGACGTGCTGACCGAGTTGAACCGGCTGCTGTGGGGCCGGATCCCCGACGGCGCCATCGTGACCGTGCTGCTCGTGGTCATCGACGCGAACGGGTCGACGCTCCAGTGGACGAGCGCCGGGCACCCCCCGGCGCTGCTGGTCGGCACCGCCCGCACGGTCACCGCGCTCGACGACCCCGATCCGCCGTGCGGCGCCTTCCCCACGACCCGCTACGCGACCCACGTCGAGTCCTTCTCACCCGGTGACGTGCTGTTCGCCTACACGGACGGCCTCAGCGAGGCGCGGCGCTCCGGGACCCAGTTCGACGAGGACGGGATCCGGCGGGCGCTTCTCGAGTCACTCTCGCGGCCACCCGCGGAGCTCGCCCGCCAGGTCTACGCGAACGCCCGGGCCTGGGCGGGCGGGCGGATCGACGACGACGTCGCGATCGCCGTCATCTCGCGAATCCCCACCTGACGGGGGCGGCGCCTCGCGCGTCAGCGCGCCGGGCGGCCGGCGGCGGCCCGCGCCACCTGCCACCACGCGAGCGCCGCGCCCTGCGCGTCACGCGCCACGTCGGCCACCACCGCGGTCCGGGCGGCGCCGAGAAGCCGCTCGAGCGCCTGCTCGGCACCCGCGCGCGCCCGCCACATCGCGGCGTCGGCCCGCGCCCGGATCTCGAGGCGCCGGAGGTCCCGCAGGCGAGAGCACGCCGCGAGATCGTCGCGCAGGCGCTCGTAGCGCCCGAGCAACACGGCATGGCTGCGCTCGTCCGCGGCGGCGAGGGCGTCGCAGATCTGCTCGGCCAGGGCGTCCAGGTGCACCTGCACCCGCTGGCGGGCCCGGCGCACCGCCGCGCGGTGGGTGTGCACGACCCATGTCCACGTCCCCAGGACCACGACGAGGACCGAGGCGAGCACGACCAGCGTGCCGATCAGCTCGAGCAACTCCATCCTTCGATCATGC
The DNA here is from genome assembly GCA_963698665.1 of Miltoncostaeaceae bacterium. Classification (GTDB taxonomy): domain Bacteria; phylum Actinomycetota; class Thermoleophilia; order Miltoncostaeales; family Miltoncostaeaceae; genus CALNYH01. The sequence continues at coordinate 60,362 of CAVORO010000002.1, forward strand.
CACGGACGCCCCGCGGCGGCGACCCCGCCCGGGTGCCTCGCCGTTCACCACGCGTGCAGGAAGCGCATGCGAAGACCGGGGTGACGCGCCTCCCAGCGGTCGCGCAGGTTCTCCTCGACCTCGTGGTCGCAGGCCATCACGGCCACGGCGTACCCCAGGCGGCATGCGCCGGTGCGGAGTGCCGACAGGAGCTTCTCGCAGTCGAACTCCATGCCGTGGAGGGCGTTCGCGGGCGGCGAGGCGCCGCGCAGGCGCCAGCCGTCGTCCAGATACGTGAACTCGATGAAGGCGGCGAAGCGGGTGGTCCCGGTGCGGTCGGGAAGGGGGTCGGCGAGCAACTCGTCCGGCGAGACGATCGCCAGGTCGACCGTCCAGCGCAGGAGCCCCTCGGTGAGCGGGTGCGGCGGCGCGTACAACCAGCGCCCGAGGCCCACCCGAAGGTGGATCCAGTCCCACGGCACGCCCTCTTCGACCAGCGCGTGGACGATGGCCAGCAGCCCGTCCTCGCGCGAGAGCATCGCCGGCCCCGGCCACGCGACCTTCGACCCGTTTGAGACGCCGGGCCGCGGGTCGAACCGGGGCGCATCGCGCATCCGGGTGCGGACGACCTCCAGGGCCGTCTCGATCCGGCGCTCGAGGTCGTCCGCACTCCGTCGCCGCCGTCCGGACCTCGGGCCGCGGCGCCGGTCGGTCGGTCACGACCGGGCCCGCGAGGGGGCGGAGAGGGTCTCGGCGAGCGCCTCGACCAGGAACCGCACGTGCGCCTGGAGCATCGCCGCCTGACCGATCCGGTTCACGGTGTCGGGATCGTCGACGGCCCGCGGCCCCGAGCGGGCGATCTCGGCCTGCTTGGCCCGCCGATCCATCGAGAAGATCGTGTCGGCCAGCTTGACCTGGCGCTCGCCCATCCATGCGAGGGTCGCGCCCGCGATCGGCGGACCGTGACGCGCGGCGTCGAGCTCGTCGAGGAACACACGGGTCCAGGCGGCGATGCGGATGCGCCGGTCGGCCACCGCGTGGAGCGATGCGTCGTCGACCACCTCGCCACCGAACTGGAGCTCCAGCTCGAAGGCGGTGGCGTCCCCCACCCGCTCGATCTCGGCGGCGAGCCGCGCGCCCTCCGCGTCCGCGAGCGCCGACGGCAGCCCCTCGGCGAGGCGCGCCATCCCCGACTCGCCCGGCGCCGCCGTCGCAGCGAGCGCCTCGGCGAGGAACCGCAGGTGCGCGCGGATGGCGGGGTCGCCCGCCGGTGTCAGCTCGTCGGCGGGCGCGTCGGCGCCGCCGGCGGCCTCGAGCTCCTCGTCGATCAGCACACGCAGCCGGGTCCCGTCGGCCTGCATCGAGGCGAGCACCGCACGCGCCGCGGGATGGAGCGCGCCCACGGTGGCGCTCGGACGCACTGTCGCGTCGCCGGTCATCGGTCGGGGTGCCCCCAGACGGATCAGGTGATCGTGTACTCCGGGCCCGAGCCGCCCTCGGGCGGGGTGAGCTGGCCGCCCTTCGCCGTGATCGCGCCGCACTGCACGCAGTTCGACGGGTTCAGGCGGACGGTCACGGTCCCGTTCTGGGGCTCGTCCTCGGCGACCTCGTAGACCTTCGCGGGGCACATCGACTCCCACGCCACAGCGAGCTCGCGGGGAACCTTCGTGCGCACGCGGATGTGGTTCGGCTGATCGTCGCGGGTCTGGTTGCCGCTGGCGAAGACGCTCGAGAGCTTGTCGAAGGTGAGCGACCCGTCCGGCGCCGGGTACGAGCGGTCGCCGACGAAGATCGGCTCCCTGGCATCGACGATCGGCTTGACCTTCTTGGGCATCTTGCCCTTGGTCGCGGTGGCCATCATGTGGACCATCCCGCCGTAGACGAAGCCGCGCTGGAAGGCGGGGCGGATGTTGCGCGCCTTCCAGAGGTCGTCCCACACCTCGGACTTCTTGATCCGCTCGTCGTAGCCCCAGAGGCCCGCCGTCGACTCCGCGCGTCCGGCCTTGAGCGACTCGTAGATGGCATCGGCCGCGAGCATGCCGGACCGGATCGCGTAGCCGACGCCCTTCAGGGTGCTCAGGTCGACGAAGCCCGCGGCATCGCCGACGAACAGCGCACCGGGGACGTGCAGGCGGCTGGGAAGCCCCCAGATACCGCTCCCCGGGATGGTCTTGGCGCCCCAGGTCAGCCGCTCACCGCCCTCCAGGATCCCCTTGACGTAGGGGTGGGTCTTGAACTGCTGGAGGACGTCGTGGCAGGACAGGGTGGCGTCGGCGTAGTCGAGCCCGACCACGAAGCCGATCGAGACCATGTCGTCGCCCATGGGATAGATCCACGAGCCGCCGTACTCGCGGTACTTCTTCCCGAAGCGCAGCGGCCATCCGAGCGTGTGGATGACGTCCTTGAGCGGCGTGGCGACCCTCCACACCTCCTTGACCCCGAGCTCCCAGGTCTGGATCGAGTCGCGGTCGAGGTCGTAGTGGCTGCGGACGACGCCCGCCAGGTGGCCCTGGGTCCCCTCGGCCAGCACGGTCACCTTCGCGCGGACCTCGGCGCCGGGCTCGAAGGTGGAGAGCTCCTCGCCCTCCTTGCCACGGCCCTTGTCGCCGGTCACCACGCCGACGACCCGGCCGCGGTCGATCAGGACCTTCTGCGCGTCCGTCTCGGGGAGCATGAACGCCCCGAGCTCCTCCGCCTGCTCGCTCATCCAGCGCGCGAGCTGGGACACCGAGACGACCCAGTTGCCCTTGTTGTGGAGCTGCGGCGGCGCCGGGATGCGCACCTTGCCGCCCTTGGTCATGAGGAAGACCTTCTCGCCCTCGACCTCGGTGTAGTGGGGGATGTCGCCGGGCGCCACGTCCGGGAACAGCTCCTTGAGGGCGCCGGGGCGCATGACCGCGCCCGAGAGCAGGTGGGAGCCCGCGGCCTTGCCCTTCTCGGCGACCGCGACCGGCACCTCGCCGAGCTCCTCGGTCAGCGCCGGATCGTCCGCCAGCAGCTGGCCCAGCCGGACGGCGCAGGCGAGCCCCGCCGACCCCGCGCCCACGATGAGCACGCCGACCTCGATGCGCTCGTCGTCGGCGGCCTGCGGCCGCGTGACGTAGTCCTCGGCGCTGAAGGGCGGCGGGAAGTTGGCCGGGGTGAGCTGGGTGTTTGCCATGGGCGATGTGGTGGGGTCGACGACCGGGACGTGAGGTCCGAGTTTACATTCCGAGACCGCGCCGATGCCGACGACGCGCGGGGCGCGTCTGGCGCCACCGGCGCGCCTGTGCGATTCTCGAGGCGCTGCGTGGCGCGGCACGTGGACATGAGGAGCGCCTGTGGCAGACCCCTGGATCCAGGAGACGGGAACCGCGGCCGACCTCTGGCCGGAGGCGGTGGCGAGGGGGCTGCGGGAAGCGGCGTTCGTCGTCCGCGCCGGCGGGGCGTGGCGGGATGTCGGATGGACCGAGGCGAACACCTCCGTCGACGAGATCGCGGCCGGGTTGGCCGCGCTCGGCGTGGGGCACGGCGACCGGGTGGCCCTCCTCGCCAAGACCGGCCTCGAGTGGATCCTCCTCGACCATGCGCTTCTCGCGCTCGGTGCCGTGGTGGTTCCGATCTACCCCACGTCGGGATTCGCCGACGTCGCCCACGTCCTGAACGACTCGGGCGCGCGGATGCTCGCCTGTGACTCGGCGGCGCAGATGCGCCACGTGGACGCCGCCCGGGACGAGCTGCTCGGACTCGAGACCGTCGTGGGCATCGGCGAGGCGAGCGGCGACCTTTCGCTCGAGGAGGTGCGAGCGCGCGGGCGGGAGGAGGTCGCGCACGACGCGTCGCTCGTGGCGACACGGCGGGCCCGCGTCGAACCCGACGATCTCATGACGATCGTCTACACCTCGGGCACGACCGGACCGCCGAAGGGCTGCGAGCTGACCCATCGGAACTGGCGGGCACACGTCGAGATGATCGCGGCGATGCCGGAGCTGGTCCGCCCGGGCGACCGTACCGTGCTGCATCTCCCGCTGGCCCACGTCTTCGCCCGCCTGATCGAGATGATGTCGGCCCGTCTGGGGCTGACCATGGGGCTCTGCCCGGAGCCCGCGCAGCTCCCCTCGGCACTCGCCGCCGTGCGCCCGACCATCCTCGTGAGCGTGCCCCGCCTGTTCGAGACCGCGCGACACGCCGCCGCGGCGCGCGTCGAAGAGGGGTCGCGGCTCCAGCGGGCGATCGGCCGCGAGGCCCTCGCGGCCGCACGCCTGGCGGGCGCGCGACGGCGGGCCGGCGCACGTGTCGGCCCCGTGCTCGGTGCCCGGGCCGCGATCGCCGACCGCCTGGTGCTCCGGCGCGTGCGCGAGCGCTTCGGCGGCGCGCTTCGGGTCGCCGTCGCGGGCGGCGCCGCGTTGCCCGCGGATGTGAGCGACTTCTTCGCCGACATGGGCATCCCGCTTCTCGAGGGCTACGGCATGACCGAGTGCACGACCGTCATCGCGGTCAACCGGCCCGGATCCAACCGGACGGGCACCGTTGGGCCCCCGGTGCCCGGGTGCGAGGTGCGCCTCGCCCCGGACGGCGAGATCCTCGTGCGCGGGCCGCACGTCTTCCGGGGATATCACGACAACGAGGATGCGACGCGGGCGGTCCTCACCGAGGACGGCTGGCTACGCACGGGCGACCTCGGTCGCCTCGACCGAGACGGCCACGTGGCGATCGTCGATCGCAAGAAGGACATCATCGTCACGCCCGGAGGCAAGAACGTCGCGCCGCAGCGCATCGAGGCGATGCTCCGCGAGTCGCCGCTCGTCGCCCAGGCGCTCGTGGTCGGCGGCACGCACCCGCACATCGGCGCGCTGATCGACGTGGACCGGGCCCATCTCGCCGGCGCCGACGATGCCAACGACCTGCGCCGGCGCGTCGCGCCCGTCGTCGCCGACGTGAACGGCCGGCTGGGGACCGACGAGCGCGTCCGGCGATTCGCGGTGACGCCCCGCCCGTTCGATCCCGAGCGAGGCGAGGTCACGCCGACGCTCAAGCTCCGGCGCCGGGTCTGCGAGGAGCACTTCGCGGACCTCATCGCAGAGATGTACGGCGAGGACTGAGACACGAGCAACGGAAGGCGGGCCGAAGGCGACTCGGCTCGCGGGCGCGCCTACCTACGCTCGTCGCCCGCGATCCGCCGGTAGAGCCACCGGCCGAGCAGCAGGTTGGCCAGCACGCCGGCGATCCAGACGATGACCGTCGCCATGATCCAGGTCCCGATGCCCGAGATCTCGAGGTCGTCGGTGATCAGGTCGGTGACGAGCAGCGCGACGAACGCGGCGAGCAACCCCACGGCGGTCGAGGCCCACCACCCCCGGTCCTCCAGGAGCTTCTCGATCCCGGGCTGCGCGATCATCGCGATCACGGTGTAGATCAGAGCGACGAGCGGGAAGGCCAGCGTCGAGATGTCGAAGTCGTCGAGCACCAGCGACGCCACCAGCAGGGCGACGACGGCGACGACGAAGCGGACGACGAATGCGGCGACGAGTCCCACGGGTCGAATGCTATCCGCCGGCCGCTGCCCGGTGTCGCCGCGGGATATTGCTTCCCTGGAATCAATATGTGACGGTGGACCCATGCCCGTCGCCACCCCGTCCGAGCTGTTCGACGACCTGATCCGGGTGGAGATCGCGCTCTGGAACAGGGTCGACCGGCGCCTGCGTGGCGCGCACGACCTCCCGCTCTCGAGCTTCGAGCCACTCCGGGTCGTCATCGGCCGCGGTGGACGAGCGCGGGTCGGCGAGATCGCGTCGGCGCTCCGCGTGACCCGCGGCGCGGCCAGCAAGCTGGCCGACCGACTCGAGGGCGCCGGGCTCGCCCGCAGGGAGCCCGACGCCGAGGACGGGCGGGCCGCGTGGGTGGTCGCGACGGATGGCGGGCTTGCCATGCACACCGCCGCGTCACGGACGGTGGACGAGACGCTCGCGCCCGTGCTGGCGCGAGCGCTCGACCCGGACGGTGCGGACGCGCTCGCTCGGGCGCTCGCGCGGCTCCGCACGGCGAGCGCGGACGATGAGGAGCACTCGGCATGACCGACCGGACGATGCGCGCCGCGGTGCTGGACGCCCCGGGCCCGCCCGAGGCCCTCGTGGTGCGTGATCTCCCGATCCCGACACCCGGTCCGGGGCAGGTGCTGATCGAGGTGCGGGCCGCCGGGCTCAACCGCTCCGAGCTCCACACGCGCCTCGGACTCGGCGAGGGTGTGGTCCTCCCCCGCGTGCTCGGCATCGAGGCCACCGGGGTGGTCCGCGACTGCCCGGGCGGCGAGCTCGCGGCCGGGGCGCAGGTCATGGCCATGATGGGTGGCATGGGGCGTACCCGCGACGGCGGGTACGCCGAGTTCGTCGTCGTGCCCGTGGCGCAGACGGTCCGTTTCGAGAGCGACCTGCCGTGGGAGATCCTCGGCGCCGTCCCGGAGATGCTCCAGACGGCCCACGGGTCGCTCACGGTCGGCCTCGACGCGCGGGCCGGGCAGACGCTGCTGGTGCGCGGGGGGACGTCGTCGGTCGGCATGGCGGCGGCGGTGCTCGCCAAGGACCGCGGGCTCACGGTGCTCTCGACGACGCGGCGCCCGGACAAGGCGGGCGCGCTGTCGGCGATCGGCGTGGACCACGTGCTGATCGACGACGGCGACATCGCCGACGCGGTGCGGCGGATCGCCCCCGCCGGCGTCGACGCGGCCCTCGAGCTGGTCGGCACGCCCACGCTTCCCGACACGCTCGCCGCGACCGCCGTCCACGGCGTCGTCTGCTTCACCGGCATGCTCAGCAACGAGTGGATCGTCCGGGACTTCTACCCGATCGGCTACATCCCGACCGGGGTGCGCCTGACGGCCTACGGCGGCGACGCGGCCGACCTCCCCGAGGACGTGCTCCGGGGATTCCTCGACGCCGTCGCCGAGGGGCGGCTGGCGGTGCCGATCGGGCAGACCTACCCCCTCGACGAGATCGCGCGCGCCCATGCCGACATGGAGGCCGACCGGGGCGCCGGGAAGCGGGTCGTCATTCCCTGAGCGCCCGCCGGGCGGCGGCGATCAGCGTGTCCTGACCGCCGTCTGGTCGACGATGGTGCGGCCGCTCGTGAGCTGAACCCGCCAGAGGCCGCGTCGGCGCCCGATGATCGGCAGCGTCGCCACGACGCTTCGGCTCGCGGGCCTGGCCGTGCGGCGCAGGCGGACCTTCGCGCTCGCCCGCTCGCCACGGGGTCCGGACACCCGCACGACCAGGGTTCCCCGACGTGCGCGAACGCGCCAGGTCAGGATCGCCGCCCGGCCCCGCCGCGCGGTCCTGACCGCCGGGCCGCCGCGGACGAGCGACAGCTTGGGGCGACGGAGCACGGCGACGGCGGGCACCTTCGCCTTCTCGCGCGGACGCGCCGGAACCCGCGCGGTCGGGTCGGGATCGATGCGCAGGGTGTAGGCGCCGGTCCCGGCGCCCGCGACGCGGATGCGAAGCGTCCCGGCGCGGGGCGGCGAGAGCGTTGCGATCACCGGCGCGCCGCTCCCGGCGCGCGCCGCGACGCGACGCCCGTCGGTCGTGAGGATCGTGAGCCTGCCGGACGCGCCGGCGGGCGGTGTCAGCGTCACCTTCAGGCCCTCGCGACGCCCGGCCGTGTAGGTCCACTCGTCGGCGCCCCCGAGCACGCCCGCGACCTCGACGCCGACCGCGAGGTCGCCGCCCTCGCCGACCCCGTCAGGATCGTCGACCGCCGTCAGCCCGCGCTGCTCGACCAGATCGGCGAAGGCCGCCTGCTCCTCGGCGCTTCGAATCGTGCCGAAGACCCCGCCGGTGGCGACGACCGCCTGCTGCACGACGCCGGTGGACGCGGCCTGGGACTGGTGCGGCTCCGCCCGCAGGGCGTTCGCCCCGAGCCCTCCCGCGGGCGGACTGAGGAAACCGATCGAGACCCGGATTCCGACCGCGCCGGCGGACCGGATCGCCTCGGCGAGCGCATCGGCGTTGGAATCCTGGCCGTCGGTCAACACGACGATCCCGGACTTGCCCGCGGCGATCCCACCCTCGCCGAGCGCGGCGGTCGCCGTGCGGATCCCTGTGGCGATGTTCGTGCCGCCCGCCGAGTCCGTGGCCCGGATGGCGGGGGCGGCGCCGTCCGGGTCGCCCGGCGGATAGGTCACGCGAGCCGACGAGTCGAAGTCGACGACGGCGAGACGGTCGGGTTCGGCCCCCGCCGCCTCGGCCGTGCCGACCAGGTCGGACGCCACCGACAGGGCCGCCTCGATCCGGAGGTTTCCCGGGTCCGTGGTGCGGTTCGAGCCGGACGAGTCGAGCACGAGCGCGACCGAGCGCCCCTGGCAGTCACGGACCGGATCGTCGCGCACGATCGCGCAGATCATGAGCGTCCCGCGCGAGCGTCCGTACCGGGCGACCAGCGCCTCACCGAGGGTCGCCCACTTGTCGGAGGTGTCGGCGGCGGCGACGCGGACCGCGCGACCGAAGTTGCCGTTGACCTTGCCGCGCGACGTCGCGCCTGCGTTCTTGAGGACCGGGTCGATCGTACCCTCGTCCTTGTTGAGATCACGGTGCTTGACGCGGTTGAGGCCCCCGAGGAACCCGTAGTTGCAGTACTTCGACTCCGGCTTTCCGAGCAGCCCGGGGATCGGGAGGATCACCGGTCCGCTGCCGAAGCAGCCGCTGATCAGCCCCACCGGGAACGGGGTGCGCCCACGGAGGTCGATGTACTGGGCGGGCGCCGTTTTCGAAAGGCCGGGAGGGTTCCCCGGGCCGATCAGGCCTTTGCCGGGGCGGTCGGTCCAGTTCGTGTGCGCGTAGAAGTCCTGCGCCGTGTGGAGCATCAGGCCCATCGACTCGAGCACGTTGCACTTCGCCCTGCCGGAGATGCCCCCGACGAAGACGCAACCGAGCGAGACCTGGTCGGCCCGGATGCGCCCCTGGTCGTCCAGCAAGGCGCCGGCGCGGACCGTGGCGGCCCGGAGGTTCTGCACCATGCGCGTCCGGCAGGCCGCGAGCGCCTTTCGCGCCTTCGCCTTGCTCTGGGGGTAGCCGGGGACGGCGAGGTGGTCGCCGCCGTCGCAGTGGAACGAGGCGTCCTCGATGAGCGGTCCTCGGTCCGGGATCCCGATGGCGCCGAACGTCCCCGCTTTCCCGGCCAACTCGTCGAGCGTCGCCGGCTCGAAGCACGAGTTGTCCGACGGCACCCCCGGCGGGCAGGCGAGCGCCCGGCGGGTGATCCGTTCGTGCTCGGAGTTCTGCCCGAGCGCCCGGATGGTCCCGAACGCCCCGGCCTCCGTCGTGCCCGCGACGGCGATGCCGAGGGCGAGTGCGAGGATGAGCGGGCGGTGGTGACGCATGGCGGACGATCCCGATCGGATGCGCGAACCCCCAGAACCTATCCCCGGGGGCTGATGCCGGGCACCCCTCGGGCGGGGGGTCCGGCTATCTGCCGAGCGCGTCCATCATCCCCTCGGGGTAGCGGGCGCCCGCGGCGGCGCCGATCGGGACGGCGGCGTCGAGCATGGCGACGTCCTCCGGCGTGAGGTCGACCGTCAGGGCCTCGAGCGCCCGGTCGACGTTCGCGGGTCGACCCATCCCGACCAGGGGGACGATGTCCTCTCCCCGACCGAGCAGCCACGCCAGGGCGACGGCCGCCGGTGTCGTGTTCCGCTCCTCGGCCAGTCGCTCGAGCGGTGCCAAGAGCGACACGTTGTGGGTCAGGTTGGCCCCCTGGAACCGCGGCACGTTGCGCCGCCAGTCCTCGTCGGGCAGGTCCGCCTCGGTCCGGATGCGTCCGGTCAAGAGGCCCCGGCTGAGCGGGCTGTAGGCGACGAAGGTGATACCGAGCTCGCGCGTGGTCGTCAGCAGGCCGGTCTCGGGCCCCCGCTCCAGGAGCGAGTACTCGGTCTGGAGTGCGGCGATCGGGTGGACGGCGTGGGCGCGGCGGATCGTGCCGGAGCCGGCCTCCGAGAGGCCGATCGCCCGGACCTTCCCGGCCGCCACCATCTCCGACATCGCCCCGACCGACTCCTCGATCGGGACCTCGGCGTCGACCCGGTGCAGGTAGTAGAGATCGACGTGGTCGAGCCCCAGATGGCCGAGGCTACGGTCGATGGCCGCCCGCAGGTACGCCGGGTCGCCGCGGCTGGCCTTGGTCGCGATGACCGCCTCGTCGCGACGACCCGCCACCGCGCGACCGACGAGGGCCTCGCTTCGCCCCTGGCCATAGGCCTCGGCCGTGTCGATCAGCGTGACACCGGTGTCGAGCGCCCGCCGGATCGCGGCGACACCCGCCTCGTCGTCGCCGCCGGCGTAGAAGTCGGCGAAGGCCATCGCGCCGAGGGCGATCGCCCCGACCGGTGTGCCGTCACCGAGCGTCCTCGTCTGCATCAGCCCTCCGATCCGTCGGTCGTCGGCGCGCCCACGAGCTGGCGGAGCACCGATGCCGCGGCGAGATCGTCCTCCCGCCCCGCCGCGACCGCCCTCGCCACCTCACCCGGCCCCGTGACGCCGCCGTCGTAGACGATCACGATCGACGCGTCGCCGGGCCGCAGGAACGTGGTCTCGCCGTACGGGGTGTAGCGCGTCGCGCCGATCCCCACCAGGACACGGCGTGGGCATCCCGCACCGGCGAGCTGGTCCCCGACGGGCTCGAGGGGGGAGTCCGGGCCGCCGACCTGGGCGCGCAGGCGGCCGGCGACCCACTCCAACAGGCGCCGCCCGGCGTACGAGTAGCCCGCGAGGGGGCTGTCGACCCCGTAAGGATGCGCCTGGCCGTCGCGCCGAAGGAAGCCGGCGAGGCGAAGCGCCGCGAGGGCGCCGTCCGGCTCGATGTCCGTCACCTCGAAGCAGCGGGTCGCGAACCCCTTCGAGTCCGGGCCCCAGTTCTTCTTGTGGCTGATCTTGGCCGCGCCCGGACGACGGATCGAGCAATCGTTGAACGCACCGAGGGCGCGGGGGGCGAGCGCGAGCACGCGCCCCTCGGAGTCGTAGTCGAGGTCGCAGAGCACACCGGCCTCGGGCTCGATCTGCAACTCGCCGGGGGCGTCGAGTCCCGGCGCCCGGAGCCGGTCGGAGGACAGCGGGAAGGTGCCGAGAAACGAGTCGGCCCCGGGCAGGTACCAGGGGAAGACGCCCTTCGGCGCGTCGGGCGGCGCCGCGACGTCCACGAAGTCGACCGCCTCGCCGGCCTGCTCCAGATGGCCCGCGAAGTTGCCGGCCACGCCGAGACCGGCGGCGGATCGCAGGTCGTCCGGGCGGAGGTCGATCATGCGCGCCAGCGTACCGGCCCGTCGGCTGCCACCCCGGAGCGCACGAGCGTCCGCGGCGGGAGCCGAGCGTCTCCCGCCGCGAGTGTCCCGGCACACGTCCGCGCCCGCGCCGCGGTCGATCCTGCAGCACCGGCGACCGGCGCGTCGCGACCCCGGCCCTGGCCGTCGTTTCGCGAACGGGCGACACTCCGCCCGAGCACCGGGCGAACCGATCCGGGACGGGGGCACCACGATGAGGACGCGCACGCTGGCGGCCGCGGCCGTCGTGACCGGCGCCTCGGCTGCGGCCTACGCGCGCTGGGTCAAGCCCTGGCAGGAGCGATGGGGGGCGACCGACGAGGAGATCGCCCTGCCGCTTCCCGGTGACGGGCTCCTTCGCGAGCCGGCGTCACAGGTGACCCGCGCCGTCACGATCGACGCGAGCCGCGAGGAGGTGTGGCCCTGGATCGTCCAGATGGGCGCCGACCGGGGCGGCTTCTACACCTACGACCTCCTCGAGAACCTGTTCGGTCTCGGCATCCACAGTGCCGACGAGATCGTGGATCGCTGGCAGGACCTCCAGGTCGGCGACGTGGTGCACGCCGACCGTGCCGGGACCGGCGGCTGGTACGTGGTCGATCTGCGCCCGAACGAGGCACTCGTCCTCCAGGTCGGCGATTTGGCCGCGGGCCGCCCCCTCCGGCGCGACGAGAAGCTGCGATGGGAGTTCCAGTGGACCTTCGCCGTTCGGGACGCTCCCGGCGGCACACGACTGCTCGTGCGCGAGCGCGTGGCGTTCGAGCGCACGATCACGAGGATGCTCATGGCGCCCGTCGGCCTCGTGAGCTTCGTGATGACCCGCGGCATGCTGCTCGGCATCAGGTCGCGGGCCGAGGGCGGCAGCGGTTGACCTGGCGGCGGGCCGGGTCCGGGCCGCGCATCGCCCTCGCGGCCGACTCGTCCGGCCGCCCGCGCCGGGCGCACCGCCGAGGGGGTCGTCCGTGGCGGGCTCGAGTGCCCCGGGTCGGCCGACCCGGCCCGGTCGGCGGACACCCGATCCGGTGACCGACGGCTGCGCGGAGTGGAGCATGGCGGACTCGAACCGCCGACCTCCTGGGTGCGATCCAGGCGCTCTCCCAGCTGAGCTAATGCCCCGCGAGTGAAACGGGAGGGTACCAGCCGTCACACCGCGCCTGCGAGCCCCCGATGGCGGGCTACGCTGGTGGCCGTGATCGACCTCCACAGCCATCTGCTGCCGGGAATCGACGACGGGCCGTCGGTGATGGCCGACGCCATCGAGATGGCGCGCCGCGCGACCGAGGCCGGCACCGCGACGATGGTCTGCACGCCGCACATGATGCCGCGGCTGCCGACGCCGCCGGCGGCCGTGCACGCGGCCGTGGACGACATGCGCGATGCGCTCGCGAGGGCGGAGGTCCCGCTCGCGATCCTTCCCGGCGGCGAGATCGCGATCGAGCGTCTGCGGGTGATGGACGACGAGCAGCTCCGGGCCGCGAGCCTCGGCCACAACGGCCGCTGGCTCCTCGTGGAGATGCCGTTCACCGGCTGGCCGCTCGACCTCGGGCGCATCATCGACGACCTGGAGATCCGGGGCTTTCGCGCCGTGCTGGCACACCCCGAGCGGGCCGAGTCGGTCCAGCGCCAGCCCGACCGGCTCCGCGACGCGATCGGCCGCGGCGCCGTGACCCAGATCACCGCGTCCAGCCTGACCGGGGAGCACGGGGCCGCGGCCGACCGGACCGCACGGGCGCTGCTGCGGCTGGGCTGGGCGCATCTCATCGCCTCCGACGCCCACTCCGCCGAGTGGCGCAACCCCGACATGCGGCCCGGCATCGCCGCCGCGGCCGACGAGATGGGCGTCGAGGTCGCCGACCTGGCGTGGATGGTCGACGAGGGGCCGGGGCTCGTGATCGCCGGCCAGGACGTCCGCCCGCCACGGCTGAGCGGCGGGTCGCGGACGCCGGCGGGCCCGGAGGGCCCGCCGGGTCACACGCTGATCAGAGGCTGATCTTGTCCTTCTGGCCGCTGACCTCGGCGGCCAGCTCGCCGACGACGGTCTTCGCGTCGCCGAGCACCATCAGCGTCTTCTCGTTGAAGAACAGCTCGTTCTCGACACCCGCGAAGCCGGGACGCATCGACCGCTTGACGACCATGATCGTCTGCGCCTTGTCGGCGTCCAGGATGGGCATCCCGTAGATCGGACTGCTCTCGTCGTACCTCGCGGCGGGGTTCACGACGTCGTTCGCGCCGAGGACCAGGACCACGTCGGTCTGCGGCAGCTCGGGGTTGATGTCCTCCATGTCGAGCAGCTGCTCGTACGGCACGTTCGCCTCGGCCAGGAGCACGTTCATGTGTCCCGGCATGCGCCCGGCCACGGGGTGGATCGCGTACTTGACGTCGACCCCCTCCTTGGTCAGCGCGTCGGCCAGCTCGCGCACCTTGTGCTGGGCCTGGGCGACGGCCATCCCGTAGCCCGGGATGATCACGACCGAGCGGGCGATCTTCATCAGGTCCGCGGCCTCGTCGTACGTGGCGGTTCGAGCCTGGCGCTGCTCCAGCTCGCCCTCGGGCGACCGCCTGGACGGCGCCGAAGCCGCCGAACAGCACGTTGCTGAACGAACGGTTCATCGCGCGGCACATCATGATCGCGAGGATCAGGCCGGACATGCCGTCGAGCGCACCGGCCACGATCAGCAGCTTGTTGTCGAGGACGATCCCGAGACCCGCAGCCGAGAGGCCGGCGTAGGCGTTCAGGAGGGCGATCACCGTCGGCATGTCCGCGCCGCCGATCGGGATGATCAGCAGGATCCCGAAGGCGAGGCCGAGGACGGCCAGGATCGGGGTGACCCACCACAGCTCGGGGCTGATCATCAGGACCACGATCCCGACGACGGCGATGCCGAGCAGGGTGAAGTTGAAGGCGTTCTGGCCCTTCCAGAGGATCGGCTGCTGCGGCAGCCACCCCTGCAGCTTGCCGGCGGCCATCAGGCTGCCGGTGAACACCAGCATCCCGAGCACGATCTCGGCGCCGAGCACCATCATCTCGAACCAGTTCAGGTCGGGCTCGACCTCGAGAGGTAGTGCGCGAGACCGACGAGGCCGACCGCGATGCCGCCGAAGGCGTGCGAGAGCGCGATCCGCTGGGGCATCGCCGTCATCGGCACCAGGAGCCCGAGCGGGACGCCGACGGCCGATCCGAGCAGGATCGCGACGGCGATCAGGATGTAGTCGTTGCCGTCGAGCGACTCGTTGAAGAGCGTCGCGACGACGGCGATGGCGAAGCCGATCTCACCCGCGACGAGGCCCTTGCGGGCCGTCGCGCCTTGGTCATCCACTTGAGCGAGAGGGCGAATCCGAGCGCACCGATCAGGTACGCGATGTTGATCAGGTTCTCTCTCACTGGTTCGCCCCCTCGGCCGGGGCGGGCTTCTTCTCGCGCGGCTTGAACATCTTCAGCATGCGGTCGGTGATGATGAACCCGCCGACGATGTTGATGCTGAACGCGGTGATCGCGACGAAGCACATGGCCCGCTGCAGGTTGTTCTCGGCCTCGCCGAGGACGTAGATGGCGGCCACGATGCCGATCGCCGACAGGGCGTTGGTGAGCGCCATGAGCGGCGTGTGCAGCAGACGCGGGACGTTTCGGATCAGCTCCAGGCCGAGGAACCCGGCCAGAGCGAAGATGAACAGACTGCCGATGATCACTTCGGCACTCACGTCGCGACCCCCTCGCCGGCGCCGAGCGCCTCGCGAACTCGCTCGTTGACGACCTCGCCGCCCTTGGCGACCAGGCTCCCCGTGATGACCTCGTCCTCGCTGTCCACGGCGAGCTCGCCGCCCTTGGCGAGCAGGCCGAGGAAGCTCGTGACGTTCTTGGCGTACATGAGGCTCGAGTGGTGCGGGATCGTCGCCGGAAGGTTGACCGGGCCGATCACCTGCACGCCGTCGACGTCGACGGTCCGGCCGGCCTCGGTGACCTCGCAGTTGCCGCCCTGCTCGGCGGCCAGGTCGACCACGACCGAGCCCGGCGTCATGGCCCGCACCATCTCGGCGGTGACGAGCGTCGGCGCCTGCTTGCCCTGGACGAGCGCGGTGGTGATGACGACGTCGCTCGCGGCGACCGTCTTGGCCATCAGCTCGCGCTGCTTGCGGAGCGCCTCCTCGCCCATCTCCTGGGCGTACGCGCCGGAGCCGGCGCCCTCCTGCCCCGTCTCGAGCTCGAGCTCGACGAAGCGGGCCCCCAGGCTCTGGACCTCTTCCTTGACCGCGGGGCGCACGTCGTAGGCCTCGACGACCGCGCCGAGGCGACGGGCGGTGGCGATCGCCGACAGCCCGGCGACGCCGGCGCCCATGATGAAGACCTTCGCCGGCGCGAGCGTGCCGGCGGCGGTCGTCAGGAGCGGGAACATCTTCGGAAGCGCCGCGGCGGCCAGCAGCACGCTCTTGTACCCGGCGACGTTCGCCTGGGAGCTCAGGACGTCCATCGCCTGGGCCCGCGTGATGCGGGGGACCAACTCGAGGGCGAACAGGCTCGCGCCCTTGCCGGCGACGGCCTTGACGACCTCGGGCTGGGCGAAGGGAGCCACCATGCCGACGACGACCTGCCCCGTGCGGAGCTTGGCGAGGTCGGGGCTCGCGGCATCGCCCGACATCACGCGCACCTGCACGAGGATGTCGGCGGCGAACGCGTCGTCGCGCGAGCCGATCGTGGCGCCGCGCGCTTCATAGGCCTCGTCCGGGAAACCGGCGTCGGCGCCGGCGCCGGACTCGACCACGACGTTCAGGCCCTGCTTGGTGAGGGTCGACAGGACCGCGGGCGTCAGCCCGACGCGCCGCTCGCCGTCGAGCGACTCGGCGGGGACGCCGATCGTGAGGGTGGGGGTCTCGGAGTCAGCCAAGGTTCAGGGCACGTCTCTCACGCGCAATGGTGGGTCGGACCGCTCGCCGGTCCGTCGGAGGGATCATGGGCATGGGTGTCCAGGCGACGTTGATACGGGCGCCGGGTGTCTATCGGAGCCGGACGGGAACGTCAACGTCGGCCAGACCTCTGGGCCGCCCCCATCGGGGTTCTCGTCAGGCGTCGTCCAGGTGCCCCGGCGGTCGCCGATCCGGTGTCGCGCGGGTCGCGGCGACCGCCGCGCGGGTCATCCGCAGGCCGTCGGCGAGCGTCGTCTCGGCGCGCCAGCCGTAGAGCTTCCAGCGCGCGCGCCGGATCGAGCGCGCTCCTGCCGAGCTCACCGGTCCGGGGCGGATCGAACCTCGGCTCCAGGTCGCATCCCAGCCCGTCGAGGAGGTCGAGGACCGTCACCTCCTCGCCCCGGCCGATGTTCACCGTGACCCCCGCCGGGCCCTCGGCCGCGGCCCGGATGGCGGCGACGACATCGCCGACGTAGACGTAGTCCCTGGTCTGGCGGCCGTCCCCGAACACGGTCGGCGGCACGCCGTCGAGCAGGCGCCCGGCGAAGATGGCGACCACCCCCGCCTCGCCGTGGGGATCCTGGCGGGGCCCGTAGACGTTGGCGAGCCGCAGGACCACGGTCTCGAGACCGTAGAGCCGTCCGTACAGGCGGCAGTAGCCCTCCCCCGCCATCTTGCTCATCCCGTAGTGGGAGAGCGGGCGGGTCTCGGCGTGCTCGGGGGTCGGCAGCGCCAGCCCCTCGTATTCCCCGTAGCCGGCGCCGCCCGTCGAGGTGAACACGACCCTGGCCCCGACGGCCCGGGCGGCCTCCAGCACGACGATCGTCCCGCCCACGTTGACGTCGCAGTCGAAGGTGGGGTCCTCGAGCGCCTTGCGCACGTCGGCCTGCGCGGCCAGGTGATGGACGACCCGCGGGCGGACCTCGTCGAAGACCGCGCGCATCCTCGCCATGTCCCGGATGTCCACGCGGTGGAGCGTGGCCTCGGGCGGAAGGCGGATCTCGCGACCGGTCGAGAGATCGTCCACGACATGGACCTCGAGCCCGTCGGCGACGAGCGAGTCGGCCAGGTTCGACCCGATGAAGCCGGCGCCGCCGGTGACGATCGTCGCCGGCATCGCTACGCTCGCGCCGTGATGCGCGAGGGTCGACGACCGGGACGATGTGCCTGGGGGCGATCCACCTCGGCGGGCATGGTGCCCGACGGCGGACCTCGCGACAAGCGAGAGATGCCCCGGTGACCATCCCCGGGGAGCCGCGTTCGGGCGAGCCGAGCGTCCTGGCCCGCCTCGCCGCCCAGCAGGAGCGCCGGTTCGTGCGCCGTCGCCCCTCACGCACGGCGCGGGTCGCGGGCTGGCTCCTGATCGTCGCGATCGCGATCCTGATCGTCGACGCCGCGGTCGAGGTCCACCCCTGGTAGCCGCGCGCTTCATCTCGTTCGAGGGGATCGACGGCAGCGGCAAGACGACCCAGGCCCGCATGCTGGCGGACGCCGTCCGCGCGCGGGGCCACGAGGTCGTCGAGACGCGCGAGCCGGGCGGGACCCCCCTCGGCGAGTCGCTGCGCGGACTCCTGCTCGACGGCACCGTGGCCGAGGTGAGCCTGGCCGCCGAGGCGCTCCTGTTCGCGGCCGCCCGCGCGGAGCTCGTCCGCGCGGTCGTCCGCCCGGCGCTCGCCGCCGGTCGCTGGGTCGTGAGCGACCGCTTCCTCGACTCGTCGCTCGCCTACCAGGGGGCCGCCCGCGGCCTCGGGATCGACGCGGTGATGGCCATCAACGCCCCGGCGGTCGACGGGTGCCTGCCGGACCACACCGTCGTGATCGACGTGCCGATCGCGATGGCGGCCGAGCGGCGCTGCGCGGCGCCGGACCGGATCGAGGCGGAGGGCGCCGGCTTCCAGGGGTCGGTGGCCGCCGGCTACCGCCTGCTCGCCGATCGATCGCCGGAGCGGATCCGCATGGTCGCGGGCGATGCGGATCCCGACGCGGTGCACGCCGCGGTGCTCGCGGCGCTTCGCGACGCCGGCGCCCTGTGATCTCGCTCCCGGAGCAACCGCTTGCGGAGCGCGTGCTCACCCAGGCGCTCGCCCGCCCGGACCCGCCCCGGCAGATCCTCGTCTTCGGCCCGGGCGGGACCGGCAAGCGCGAGGCGGCCCGACGCCTGGCATGGGAGCTCTCGGCGCCCGGGGAGTCGCACGACCCCGACGAGGTCTCGCTCGACATCCTGATCATCGCGGGGACCGGCGCGGTCATCAGGCGCGAGGAGATCGAGGAGGGCATCGCGGCGATCCACACCCGCCCGATGGTCCACAGCCGGCGGGTGCTGTTGATCGAGGAGGCCGAGCGCCTGGTCACGGGCAACAGCGCGACCCGGTTGCTCAAGATCCTCGAGGAGCCGCCGGAGCGATCGGTGATCATCCTCGTGACCGACCTCGTCGAGGACCTCCTTCCCACCCTGCGCTCGCGGTGCGTCCCGGTCCCGTTCCGGTTCCCCGGCTGGAGCGCGGTCGAGCGGCGCCGGGCTCCGCTCGAGCGGGAGATGCGGGCGCTCGGCGTCGACCTGGGGCTCGCCGTCCTCGGCGGCGCGGGTCGGCTCGGCGCGATCGTGGCCGACGCCCAGGCGCGGATGGAGGAGCTCGCGGCCGCGACGCCCTCCGACGAGCTCCGGCGGCTCCGAGGGGAGGCCGAGGCGAAGGCCGAGGCCGAGCGGCGTGGCGACAAGCGCGCGGCGCGAGGACTGCGGACCGCCGAGAAGCGCGCCGACGACCAGGCACGACGCGAGGCGCGGCGGATCGCCAACGACGGCTGGAAGGACGTGCTCGCCGGCATGGCGGAGGCGACCCGGGACGCGCTGGCGATCGCCGTCGGCGCCTCGGTGACCCGCCTGGAGACGCGGCGGGACGAGCTCGCGGCGGTCGCCGCCCGGACCGACCCGACGACGCTCATCGCGGCGCTCGAGGCGATCGAGTTGCGCCGGGGCGAGCTCGCCCTCAACCCGACGGCGGGGCTCGCCATCGAGGGGCTCCTCGCGACGATCGCCGCGGACCTGCGGGGGGAGCAACCACCGCTCGTGGCGCACGGACGCCTTCCGTTCGTGGTCTCGTGAGCACGGCGCCGCGGGCGGGCGCCACCTCGTCGCCCGGGGGCTGAGTGGCCGACATCGGCATCCTGGCGGCGGTCGTCCTGGCGTACGCCCTCGTCTCCGGACGCCTCAAGGGCACGGTCGTGACCGCGCCGATGGTCTTCGTGCTGGCCGGGCTCGCGCTCGGGCCGGCCGGCGTCGGCGCGGTCTCGTTCGACCTCGAGAACGAGGTCGTCCTCGCGATCGCCGAGATCACTCTGGTCGTGCTGCTGTTCACGGACGCCAGCCGGATCGACCTGGCGGTCCTGCGACGAAACAAGGCGATGCCCACGCGGCTGCTCGTCATCGGTCTGCCGCTCACGATCATCGCCGGTCTGGCACTGGGACTGGCGCTCCTGCCGGGGCTGGAGTTCTGGGAGGCCGCGATCCTCGCGGCGGTGCTCGCGCCGACCGACGCGGCGCTCGGTCAGGCCGTCGTCGAGAACAAGGCCATCCCGCAGCGGATCCGCCAGGCGCTCAACGTCGAGAGCGGGCTGAACGACGGGCTGTCGGTGCCCTTCCTGACCGTCTTCATCGCCCTCGCCGAGCGTGAGGAGGGACTCGACGCGCCGTCGTTCTTCATCCGGTTCACGCTGGAGCAGATCGTCTACGGAGCGTTCGTGGGCGCCACGGTGGGTGCGGTCGGCGGCATCCTGATCGCACGGGCCAAGCGGGCGGGCGCGGTGAGCGGCGCTGTTCGAGCAGCTCGCGGTGGTGTCGCTGCCGATCATCGCGTGGGCGGGCGCCGACGCGGTCGGCGGGAACGGCTTCATCGCCGCCTTCGTCGGCGGGCTGGGTGCGGGTGCGACGCTCGCGGCGGCGCGCCCGGCGGTCGTCAACTTCGCGGTCGACGAGGGGCAGCTGCTCAACCTGGCGACGTTCTTCATCTTCGGCGCGGCGATCGTCGGGCCGGTGCTCGGGGACGTCGACTGGCGGGTCGCGCTCTATGCCGTCGCGAGCCTGACCGTGATCAGGATGCTGCCGGTGGCGATCTCCCTGATCGGACTGCGGCTGCGGCCCGCGACCTTCCTCTTCCTGGGGTGGTTCGGGCCGAGGGGGATCGCGACGATCGTGCTGACGCTCGTCGCGACCGCCGATTCCGACCTCGACGGCGCCGACACGATCGCCCTGGTCGCGGGGGTCGCGGTGCTGATGAGCGTCATCGCCCACGGCGTCACCGCGGCGCCGCTCGGGCGCCGCTACGGACGGGTGATGAAGGAGATGGACGAGGACGAGCCCGAGATGCTGCGCGCGCCCGACGTGCCCACGCGCTTCGGGGGGTAGGTCCGGACCGCGGCGCCCTATCCGGGCCGGTGCTCGAAGGGGAGCTTCCGGTGGCTGGAGCGCTCGGGCTCGATCAGGAAGAGGATCCCGCCGGGTCCGCGCATCGGGAAGGGGTTGCCCGTGTAGCCCACCGAGATGCGGTCCATGACCTCGAGCGCCGGCTCGTCGTGCCACGTCTCGACGACCCGCCCGCGCACGTGCGCCGTCCGGTACGGATCGTCCATGTCGACGACCGACAGCGACACGCGCGGGTCGGCGAGCATGTTCCGCGCCTTCGTGCTCGACGTCGACCCGGTGTAGATCCCGATCCGGTCGCCGACCATGCCCGCCCAGACGGCGACCGTGTGGGGCGAGCCGTCCGGCATCAGGGTCGCGAGGTGGACGTAGTTCGGACGCTCGAACAGCTCGCGGGCCTCGTCGCTCAGCGCCATCGTTCCCCCGGTCGTGGTGTCGGGTCGTGTCGGGACGATGGTCGCACGGAAGGGGGTGGCGGCGATCCTCGCGCGGCGGCCTTCAGTCGCTCGCCTGAATCCCGGTCGTCGCGGATCCTGTCGCCGTTGGCCGGAGTCCATCGACTTCTCGTCCGTGGTCGCGCCCGTGGTCATGTGGCCGGCCGAAGGGCCGTCCAGGGTCCGGGTGTCGGCCGAAGGCCGTCCCCGGGCCGGCATGTCCATGGGCGTTGCCTTCGCGGGGCCCGCGCGGTGATGCGTCCGGTCGTGGTGCCCTCGGGACGGCGTCGGGCGTCCTCCGGCGCGCTCCGGGTGGCGGGGTCGTGGGGCCTCCCCGCTCACGTTTCGAGAAACAGGCCGGGTCGATCCCAGTCGCTTCGGATCCTCGGCGAAGACGAGCCGGCCCGAGGCGCCGACCCCCTTCGCCTCGGGTTGGGATTGCCCCTCACCTCTCGACCGGGTGCCCTCACCGGCTCGCCGCTGCTCCCTCCGGGGCGGCCGCGAAGGACGGTCCACCGGGACGCGACGGATGCGTGGTCGCGTTCGTCGCTCGGCTCGCTCCGCGTCCCGGCGGCTGCGTCCTCTCGCGCCAATGCGCTCGAACCCGCTCCGCTACCGCGGAGCGCGTTCTGCGCGCGCGCTCACGTCACGGGCAGAGGACCATCACGTTGAACGCCCGGTCGGAGCGGTCACCTCCGGCGGCACTCGTCGTGACGAGGACCGAGTCGGTCTGCACGCTGCTCGACGACGCCTGGACGAAGGCGTTCTGTCCGCACCGGCTGGACCCACGCCGCGCATGCCGCCACGGAGCGCTCGAAGGTCACGACGTACTCGCCCTGGGACAGTTGCTGGCTCCCGGTGACGCCGCGGCCCGCGGTCAGGCTGCCGGTGGCCGCGACCGACGCGAAGAGGGCCGCCTCGTCTCGGAGCGCCGGGGCCAGCTTGCGCTCGGTGATGGCACCGTCGCGGATCTCCCTCGTCCGCCAGCCGTTGGTGTCGCCCGGGGTCGGCGACGGCGCCGTGAGCGGGCGCAGGATGTCGAGCGCCCGGTTGCTGCGCCGGACGGCGGCCTGCGAGATCCGCTGATTGATGCGCAGCTGCTCGGGGGTCGACACGACCGCGGACTGGGCCTCGGCGGGCGCCGGTGCCGCGCGGACGAACAGGGCGGCCGCCGCGACGAGCACCGCCGCCGCGGCGATGATCGGCCAGATGCGACCGGCACGTGGGTTGGACATCTGAGCCCCCGAAGGACGGATGGGTGGACGCCGGGCGCCCACGATCGACCCGAGGGGATTCGACGGGTGTGGTGCCCCGTCCCTACCCGGCGCCGCCGGCGCCGCCCTCCTCGGGCGGGCTCGGAAGCTCGATGTTCCAGGGCTCGAGGTCGATCACCAGCAGCGCCCCGATGACGATGATCGCGATGATGATCAGCACGAAGGCGATGATGATCGCGCGATGGGCGCCCGAGACCTGCGGGCGGCCGTCGGGGATGGGCACCGCGCCGGCCTGGAGGCGCTCGGCCTTGGCGGCCGCTGTCGCCGTGGCCACCGCCTCGCGCACCTCCTGCAGGGCGACCCCGGCCCCGGCGACGTCGGCCTCGGAGCCCGCGAACACCCAGCTCGCCCGGCCCTTGTCCTGATCCACGAAGCGCAGGACGATCGCCCCCATCTCGGGGTGCTCGATCGCGATCCGCTGGACGCCGTCGCGCTCCCCGCTCGCAAGCTCGGGATCCGCGAGGACGTCCTCGGCACTGCCGATCTTGGTCGCGATCAGCGACCTCGGCGGCATCGAGGCGAGCATCGACGCCCCGGTGTCGTCGACCTGCTCGAGCCCGATCAGATCCTCGGAGATCTCCAGGCGGTTCCCAGTGGGCTGGTCGCCGCCACCGGCGACCGTCCCGTCGAGCGTGTGGCTGGACACACCCGGGATTGAAGCGGATCGGCGCCGTCCGCGCGGCCGGAGGTGCGACGCTCGGATCAGCTCCGGAGGATCTCGGTGACGCGCCCGCGCGCATTCGCGCGAAGCTGAGCGGTCCGGCGATCGCCCCTCACGTTGACCAGGAACCGGACCCCCGGCGCGAAGGGGAGCGCCCGCTGGATCACGGTCGTCGACACCTCCGTGTTCCCGCCGAGCTTCAGGCGCCCCGCACGCCGGACGAGGCTCGGAAGGGCGGCCAGCCGCACGTCCCCGCGGCGGAACGCGCGCTCTCGGGGCGGTGTGGCGCCGAAGGCCTGGAGCGGCTCGGGACCGAGCACGACCCCGTCCCGCCAGACGTATGCGTCGACGTCGACTCGACCGACGAGCACGTCGAAGCGCGCGAAGTCCCGCGACACGATGACGTCGACGTAGCGGGGCCGGGCCTGCCCGACGCGTTGGGCCACCTGCCGCTCGATTCGGGTGAGGCCCCCGGGGGCGTACGGCCCGACCACGCGAGGTGGCCCCACGCCGTCGTCACCCCTGGACCCACCGGATGCCGCAGCCGAGGCGGGCGCGGCGGGCGCATCGTCGTCCGACCCGAAGCTCGGCAGTGGCAGACCCCGCTGGGAGAGACCCACGACCGCGACCGAGACCACCCCGACCAGGGCGACGACGATGAGCACCGCGGCCGTGACGATCAGGCGATGCGAGCCGGAGGTGGGGGGCACGGAAACCGTGGCCGGCGGAGTTCCGTCGGTCTCCGACCCGCGCCTGGGGCGGCCTGCGACGCCACGCCGCGCGCCTGCTCGAGCTGGGAGTACGCGGTGGCGACCCGCGCCGGATCACCCGCGAACACCCACGCGGCGCGCCCGCGGTCGTCGTCGTCGAACCGGACGACCAGGCCCGCGGCGTCGTGTGCGTCGCCCGCGAGGCGCCGAAGCCCGTCGGCCTCCGCCTCGGCGACGTCGTCGTCCTGGAGCAGGTCGGCCACCTGCCCCTCACGCACGTCGGCGATCGACGCGAGCGGCATCCGGGCCAGACCGGAGCGCCCGAGCCCGCCGCGCCTGACGAGGCGCACGTCGGACGCCTCGACGACCAGCCGGTTTCCCGACGCCCAGTCGCCGCCACCGGCGACGAGACCGTGCAGTCGATGCGTCGACACCGGGCGATCCTCTCACGGCGGGGGTCGGATACCCTCACCGCGATGCACGCACGACGCCCCCTCGGCGCGACCGGACTCGAGGTCTCGCCGCTTTGCCTCGGCGGCAACGTCTTCGGCTGGAGCGCGGACCGCGACACCTCGTTCGCCGTGCTCGACGCCTACGTCGAGGCCGGCGGCAACTTCATCGACACCGCCGAGGTCTACTCGGGGTGGGTGCCGGGCAACCAGGGCGGCGAGTCCGAGTCGCTGATCGGGGCGTGGCGGTCCGGTGAGTGGCCCGACGACCTGATCGTCGCCACGAAGGTCGGCTATCCCGGCGGACGCTTCGAGAAGGGGCTCTCGCGGGATCGCGTGCTGCGCTCGTGCGAGGAGTCGCTCGAGCGGATGCGCCTGGAGCGCATCCCGCTGTACTACGCGCACCTGGACGATCCCGACACGCCGCTCGAAGAGACGCTGCGGGCGTTCGACGAGCTGCGGACGCAGGGCATGGTCGGGGCGGTCGCGGCGTCCAACTACTCGGCGGACCGCCTGCGGCGCGCGCTCGAGGTGAGCGACGAGCTCGAGATCGGGCGCTTCGGCGCCATGCAACCGCGCTACAACCTGGTCGACCGCGCGGAGTACGAGGGTGCGCTCGAGGACCTCTGTCGGGCGGAGGAGCTCGGGGTCGCGGTCTACTTCTCGCTCGCGCGCGGATTCCTGTCGGGCAAGTACCGCCCGGGCGCGCCCATCCCGGAGACGCCGCGCGCGGCCGGTGTCGTCCGTGAGTACTTCAACGACGCCGGCTTCGCCGTGCTGGACGCGCTGGACGGTGTCGCCGAGGCGCACGCCGCGACGCCCGCCCAGGTCGCCCTCGCATGGCTGATGGCGCGCCCGGGCATCACGAGCGCGATCGCGAGCGCCACCTCCACGGATCAGGTGGCCGAGCTCGTGGGTGCGACGCGAGCTCGAGCTGACCGCCGACGAGTGGGAACGCCTCGACCGGATCGGTGCCGCCGCGACCTGACGCCCGGCCGCCCCCGTTCGCCCCCGGGCCGAACGGGCACCGCGGATCTCGGCCCTCGGGCGATAGGCGCGCGCGCGCCGATCGCCCACGATGTGACCGTGCCCGCGTCCCCTGCCCCACCCGGCATCGACCGATCGGACGAGCGCGGCGTCAGCGAGCACGACCTGCGCGCGCGCGCCATGGCCGGCCGGGGTCGC
This sequence comes from Miltoncostaeaceae bacterium, assembly GCA_963698665.1. GTDB lineage: Bacteria > Actinomycetota > Thermoleophilia > Miltoncostaeales > Miltoncostaeaceae > CALNYH01. Next base: position 85,651 of record CAVORO010000002.1, read on the forward strand.
TCGCAGGCGCTCTGCGGCGCGCTGGTCCGCGCGGAGGTGGTCCAGTCGGCGGTCGCCCGCCTCGGCCCCGCGCCTCGCGTCGACGGTGGCGGCTTCGGGACGACCGAGCTCGCGGCACTGGCGGTCGTCGCCCGCATGGTGCGCGAGGACCTGCTGCTCCTGCGCGAGCTGATCGCGACGCTGGGGTCGCTCAGCCCCGCCGAGCGGGCGTTCGCGCTGCGGGCCTGAGCCCGCAACGCGACCGACTGCTCAGCAGTTGACCGTGACGTGGAACGGGCGGTCCTGCAGGACCGGCGGGCTCACCTGGACACTGTAGGTCCGCACCTCGATGGTGACCGCCGACTGCGCGAACGCCGAGATGACGCCGTTGTTGAGCGGCGTGGGGGGCTGGTTGCCAGGGCTCGCGATCGAGACCTGGTAGTGCGCACTGATCGATCGCGGCGGGAAACGTGACCGCGTAGGTGGCGCCGCCGATCTTCGTGCTCGTGATGCCCGAGGGCTCCGAATGGGTCTTCGTCCCGTCGTTCGCGACGACGGCCCAGAACGCGAGCAGCCCCGGCGCGATCTTCGAGCGGGTCACCGCGCTGTCGGCGAGGTCGCCAGACGTGACGCCACCGGGGGCGATCTTCTCTGAGTTGATGGCCTCGTTGGCGATCTTGGCGGTGGTGACGGCGGCGCCACCGAGCTGGGCACCCGCCACCGCGCCCGCGGCGATCTTGGCCTCGGTGACGGCGTTGTTGGCCAGGTCACCCGAGGTCACGCTGCCGGGGGCGTTCTTCCGAGTTGATCGCCTCGTTGGCGATCCGGGAGCCGGTCCACCCCTGACCGGTTCCGGGCACGTTTGCCAGCGGCGTGACGCCGTATCGACCCGTGTCGGCCGCGTCGGACTGGAGGCGCCGATCGAGAACAGGGAGTTGAGACCCTGGTTCGACCGGCGCACTGCCGCCTGGGAGATCTTCTGGTTGAACTGCAGCTGCGCCGGGGTGACCTTGAAGTCACCTTGCGCGTCGGCGGTCTGGTTCGTGCCGATCGCGAACACGCCCGCGCCGCCGAGCACGACGCCTGCAACGAGTCCCGCGGCCCAGCGATTCCGATGGCACATGAGTGCCTCCGTGTCGCATGCGGGTCGGGACGGGTCGTCTGCGCGCACCGTCGACCGAGTCGGGGCGAATCCCGCCCCCCTGAGGGGAGATGTGATTCGACCCGGGTGGATCGGCGCCTCCGCGCCGCGTGTGAAGGTTTCGCGGCCGATGCCGATCTCTAGGGCATGCCCACCTCCTCGCACCACCACACATCGGACGGCCTCGGGAACGTCGCCGCCATCAAGTCCCGGGCCGCCGCGGCGCGCGAGCGCGAGGCCGCACTGGCCCGCGCGATCGGCCTCGATGACGCGATCGAGCGCGCGCAGGCGCGCGTCGGCGCGCCGCCCGGACCCGGGTCGGAGCTGATTCCGGAAGCCGAGATCGGCGACCTCAGCCGACTCGGCCACAATCTTCGCGTCGACATCCAGGTGCTCGCCGACGTCCTGGGGCACATCGACGGTGCGCCGACCCCCGAGCGCGCCGACATGCTGAGCCGCGTGGCGGCGACGACCGCGCCGCACCTGCGGGGCGGGCCCGACGGGTACCACCGGACGGTCGCGACCTCTCCGGTCGCCCACGTCGACGCCGCGGGCGCACGTTTCGGCTATCGGGTCGCGGGGCAGGGCGCGCCGCTGCTCTTGATCCAGAACGTGGGCGGCCCCATGGCCACCTGGGACCCCGCGCTCGTCGAGGCGCTCGCGCTCGGCGGGCGGCGCGTGACGATGTTCGACAACCGCGGGGTCGGCACCAGCACCTGGTCGGCGGAGGACGACTTCTCCATCTCCGCGATGGCGGGTGACGTGGCCTCGCTGCTCGACGCGCTCGGGATCGGTCGCGCCGACGTGCTCGGATGGGGCATGGGCGGACGGATCGCTCAGGAGCTCGCGCTGGCGCATCCGCATCGCGTCGGCTGCCTGATCCTCGCCGGGGCCGATGCCGGCGGCCCGACGGCGATCATCGGCGCGCACGACGCCGAGGCGCCGGCGGAGTCCGCCGAGGGCTGGAAGGCCAGGATCGCCGCACAGCAGGGCGTCGACCCCACGTGGTTCCACGTGCCGCCCGAGGTGCACGAACGCCAGCGCCAGGCGTGCGGGTCGCGCGTGGACCGACCCCGGTGGCGGGACGCGCAGTCGTCTCGGCGCCATCGCCGCACCGACCCTGGTGCTCGGCGGTGCCGCGGACACGACCGTGCATCCCGACAACGCCCGACTCCTCGCCGAGGAGATCCCCACCGCGATCCTGCGCCTCTACGACGGACTGGGACACCGGTTCATCTTCCAGGAGCCGGCGACGGTCGCCGCCGACGTCAACGCCTTCCTCCGGGGCCGTCTCCAGCCCTGACGGCACGGGGCCGAGCGGCCGACGCCCGGCATCCGCCCGGGCGCGGAGGGTCCGCGACGCCTGCTCGTCCCGCCTGGCGCGCCGCACCGACCACTCGGGACGCCGCGCTGGGGGGCGGGGACGGCGTCGGTTCCCACGTGTCGCCGCGACGCGCGTTCGGTCCAGGCCCGCGGCTCGGGCGTCCGCTCGGTCCCGGAACGGCGGCGGATCGCCGCTCGCACGCGGGTCCGCCCGGACGACCGCGTCGCCGGTGCGGACAGGCGCACGACTCGCCGGGGCAACGGCACCCGTGATCCGGAGCCCATCCCTCGCCGCGCTGATGGCATCCCGGCCGCCGGGACCCCCGAGATCGGTCACTTGCGGCCGAGGATCCGCCTCCAGAAGGACGGCTGGTCCGTCTCCCCGTCGCCCTCGTCCGGCGTGACGGGTGCCGAGGCGGGCGACTCCTCGCCACCGGCGACGGCGTCCTTCGGAGGTTCGACCGGTGCCGGTGGGGGCGGAGGGGGCGGAGGGGGCGGAGGGGGCGACGGATGAGGGACGGGCGCCTCGGCCGGTCGCGCCTCCGGTGCGGGCGTCGTTCCCGAGGACGCGACCGCGGGCGGTGGCGGCGGCGGAGCCGGCGCTGGGGGCGCCGGCGGATCGGCCCGATCGGAGGACACGGGCGGCGGCGGGGCCTCGTGCTCATCCGGCGGGCGCACCGACGGGGACTCCGAGGGCTCCTCCGGCTCCACGACCGGCACCTTCTGGAAGGTGGCGTAGGCGTCCTCCGGGGTCGGCGGCTGCGGGGCCGGCGGCTGCGGGGGAACGGCGTCGCGTCGTGGCCCGGGGTCCTCGGGTCCGGGCTGCACGTACTCCTGGAAGCCCGTGGGGCCAGAATCGGCACGCGCGGAGCCGGGGGGGCGAGCCGGGCCGGGGGCGGCCGGCTCGATGGCAGGCGCTGCCCGCTCGGCGCCCGGGTCGTACTCCTCGAAGTCGTCCAGGCCGTCGTCGAGCGGGTGGTCGACACCGACGTCGGCGGGCGCCCGTACGTCGGTCGCGTCGGGCTGCGGGTCCGGCCCCGGCGCCGACGGTTCGTGGGCGGCCGGAGCCGCCCCGTCGGGCGCCTGCGGCGTCGGTGGCCCCACGGGCTCGGGTGGCACGGCGTCCGACGGCACGGCCGGCGCCTCCGGCGCGCCGAGCACCTCGTCCGGTGTCTCGGTCGCCGGCCACTCGTCCGGCGCGCTCCGCGCATCCACGGGACCCCCGGCCGGCTGCTCGGGGTCGGTCTCCGGCGACAACGGCGACTCGTCGAAGGAGGGCGGCGGAGCCACCTCGCCCTCGCCCTGGTCCGTCCCCGACCGCGTCGGCGACGACGCCCGATCGGGTTCGTCGGCGTCGGCGGGCGGTTCGACGGGCGGTGGCGGTGGGACGGACGCAGCGACGGGCGGGGGTGGCGGAGGCGGCGGCGGGCGCTCGGGCTCATCGACCGGGAGCGCCGCGGCGGGGGGCGGAGGTGCCTGCACCTCCCCGGGCTCGGGGACCGGCTCCGGCTCTGGCTCGGGGGCGGCGATCGGCTCGGGCTCGGGTGCGGCGACCGGCTCGGGCTCGGGGACCGGCTCCGGCTCTGGCTCGGGGGCGGCGATCGGCTCTGGCTCGGGGGCGGCGATCGGCTCGGGCTCGGGGACCGGCTCCGGCGGGCTCGGGTGCGGCGATCGGCTCGGGCTCGGGTGCGGCGATCGGCTCGGGCTCGGGTGCGGCGATCGGCTCGGGCTCGGGGACCGGCCCCGGCTCGGGCTCGGGTGCGGCGACCGGCTCCGGCTCGGCGGGGGGGCGCGGCGGCTCCGGGACGATCGTGCTGATGACGGTCGCATCCGGCGGCGGGACCGCCGGCGCCACGATGGTCGCAGAGGGCTCGGGGGCCCACACGACCCGTACCTCGGTCATCCCCACCCGCACGACGTCGCCGGTGACCAGCGCCGTCGGGCCGTCGATGCGGGCGCCGTTGACCGACGTCCCCGCACGGGAGCCCAGGTCCTCGATCACGAGCACACCGCCGCCGAGACGCACCTCGGCGTGACGTCGAGAGACATGCGGGTCGGTCAGCGGGAACCCGGCCTCGTGATCCCGGCCGACGAGCGCATCGCCGCCGTCGCGGATCGCGAACACCGCACCCGCGTCCGGTCCGGACACGACCTCGAACACGTCACGCCGCGCTTGATTCGTCTCGTCCATCGACCGGACCTCCGCGATCTCGTCGGTCGTCGCGATTCCAACGCGTCGAGCGCCGGAGGGCCACCCCCTGCCCGAACGGCTGCCCGAAGGGGCGAGGAAGTCTGCGTCGACAGGTTGCGACTCGCCGTACGAAGATCGCGGGCGGAGACGTCCACGTCGAATCTCCGGTGCGAAGGACATGAAAGAGGCGGATCAACAGCAGGCGGTGCCGTCCAGGACACCCGGCCCGACGGACGCCGGAGACGTCGCGACCGGCACGCCCGGCAGCGGCACGGGCGCGGTGCTCGACCTCCAGGGAAAGGCAGGGAACGCGGCCGTCGCGGCGGCCGTCTCCGGTGCGTCGTCCGGCGGCGGTTCCGGCACGCTGGGACGCGCCTTCTGGGACGACCTGGGCGCCTCCGTCGTCTCGACGGCCTCCGGTCTCGGCGGTGCCGCCACCACGACCGCGGAGGGCCTTGGTGGCGCCCTCGTCGGCACCGCCGGGGGACTGGGTGACGCGGCGGTCGACACGGCGTCCGGGCTGGGCGGGGCGCTGACGAGCACGGTGGGCGGGCTCGGTGGGGCGGCGGTCGACACGGCGTCCGGGCTGGGCGGGACCCTCGTCGGCACCGCCGGGGGACTGGGTGACGCGGCGGTCGACACGGCGTCCGGCCTCGGCGGGGCGCTGACGAGCACGGTCGGCGGGCTCGGCGGGGCGGCGGTCGACACGGCCTCCGGCCTCGGCGGTGCGCTGACGAGCACGGTCGGCGGGCTCGGCGGGGCGGCGGTCGACACGGCCTCCGGCCTCGGCGGGGCGCTGACGAGCACGGTCGGCGGGCTCGGCGGGGCGGCGGTCGACACGGCGTCCGGCCTCGGCGGTGCGCTGACGAGCACGGTCGGCGGGCTCGGCGGGGCCCTCGTCGGCACCGCCGGGGGCCGGGTGACGCGGCGGTCGACACGGCGTCCGGGCTGGGCGGGGCGCTGACGAGCACGGTGGGCGGGCTCGGTGGCGGGTTCGGGGGGTTCGGCGCACCGACAGGGGGTCTCGGCAAGGGCCTGGGGATGCCGGCCTTCGGGATGCCGCCGATCGGGATACCGCCCTTTGGGATGCCGCCGATCGGAATGCCGCCGATCGGGATGCCACCGATCGGGATGCCGCCGATCGGGATGCCGCCGATCGGGATGCCGCCGATCGGGATGCCGCCGATCGGGATGCCGCCCTTCGGGATGCCGCCCTTCGGGATGCCGCCGTTCGGGATGCCACCGATCGGGATGCCGCCGATCGGGATGCCGCCCTTCGGGATGCCGCCGATCGGAATGCCGCCGATCGGGATGCCGTACGGGGGCTTCGGGGGCTTCGGAGGTCCGCTCGTCGGAACCATGGGAGGGCTCGGCGGCGTGGCGGTCGACACGGCCGGTGGGCTCGGCGGTGCGCTGGTCTCCACGGCCGGGGGGCTCGGAAACGCGCTCGTGGGAACCGCCGGCGGCCTCGGCGGCGTGGCGGTCGATACCGCGTCCGGACTCGGCGGCGCGCTCGCGAGCGCCGCCGCGGGGGGATGTTCGGGGCGCCGGCCGCCTCGGGTCCGGGCGGTGGTGCTGGCGACTTGGCCGGCATGCTCGGGCTCGCCGCCATGCTGGGCGCCCCCGCGATCGGCGGCCTGGTCGCCGGCGTGCCGGGGATGCTGGCCGGGATGGCCCTCGGACCGGCGCTCGGGCTCGGCGTGCCGATGGCCCTCGGCGGTCTCGGGATGCTTCCGGGGGCGATCGGCGGGCTGGGCGGGGCGGCGGTCGACACGGCGTCCGGGCTGGGCGGGGCGCTGGTCTCGACGGCCGGTGGGCTCGGAAACGCGCTCGTGGGAACCGCCGGGGGACTCGGGGGCGCGGCGGTCGACACGGCGAGCGGACTCGGGGGTGCCCTCACGAGCACCGCCGGCGGCCTCGGGGGCGCGGCGGTCGACACGGCATCGGGGCTGGGGAACGCCCTCGTCGGGGCGGCGGGAGGACTGGGTGCCGCGGCGTCCGGTTCGGCGGCGGGTGTCGCGACCGCCGCCACCGGCCTGGCCGCGGCCGCGACCGACCTCGCGGGCGCCGCCGGCGCGCTGGCCGGTGCGCCCTCCGGCGGCATGTCCGGCCCCACCGGTCCGGTCGGACCGCCCTCGCCGCGTCTCCCGACCGGCGGCCCGGGGCCCGGGGCGTCGATCGTGGATCTGGCGGGCGGGCTCGGCGCGGCGCTCGTGGGGACGGCCTCGGGGGTGGGCGGCGCCGGAGTGTCCACGGCCCAGGGGCTCGGGGACGTCGCGGTGTCGACGGCGGGCGGACTCGGCGACGCGCTCGTCCAGACCGCGTACGGTCTGTCCGGTCGGTGACGCCGTGGCCGGCGCGACAGTGAGGGGCTGACGATGAGCCGGGATCGCGAGCGCGAGCACCAGGACCAAGACGCGGTCGAGGATGCGCACGTCCTCGAACCACCCGCCCGGGATGCGCGATGGCTCGCATCGCGTGCCGGGAACCGGGCGTTCGCCGCCCTCGCGCGCTCGGGCGACGGCATCCTGCCCGACGGCCGCGTGCACCCCGCGATCGAGGACACCATCGCGCGCATGCGCGGCGGTGGGCGCCCGGTCGACGGGGCGGCCCGGGCGCGCGTGGAGGGTGCGACCGGCGGACCGCTCGGGGACGTTCGTGCCCACACGGGAGCGGACGCGGACGCGCTGGCCCGGTCGGTGCAGGCGCGCGCGTTCACCGTCGGATCGGACGTGTTCTTCGCGGAGGGGGAGTACCGGCCCGGAACCAGCGGAGGAAACGAACTGCTGTCGCATGAGCTGGCGCACGTGGCCCAGCAGCAGGGCGCACCGGCCTCCGGCCCGCTCACGGTGACGCAGCCGGGCGACGCGATCGAGACGGAGGCGGACGAGATCGCGCGGGATGCCGGCGCCTGACGCGGCCCCGCGCGCCGTCCCGTTCGCGGAGCTGGACGCGCGCCTGCGGTCGATCGTCGAGCGCGTCGCGGCGACCGACCCGAACCCGACGGACCCCCTTCGCGGGCTCTACATCACCGACGAGCAGGCGCTCGCGGCCGCGCGCACGGCGCCGGGCGCCGAGATCGAGGAACGACTCGGGATCGCCACCACCCGCCTCGCCCTCGTCCCGCTGGACGCCGCGATCCTCGCGCTTGCCGCCGCCCCGGAGCTCAACCCCAAGTACGGGCGCCTCTACGCGTACCTGCACGACGACGTGACCCGGCGCCTGCCGAGCCCCGGGCTGATCGCCCGCCTGCTCGGCGGCCCCGGCGGTGTCCCTCCGGAGCAGACCCTCGCGCGCTTCGGCGCCGACGCGCCCCTTCGAAGACTCGGCGCGCTCCGGCTGATCGACGAACGCGGGCAGACACCCCTGGTCGAGCGCGCGATCAAGGTCGCCGATCCCCTCGCCGGGGTCCTGACCGGGGCGGGACCGCAGCCCGTCGATGTCGACGACCGCCTGGAGCGCGTCGCCCCGCCGGGCCTCGAGACGGGACAGCGCGCGGTGCTCTCGGAGCTGCGCTCACTGATCTCGAGTGGATCGCGGCTGGCCATCCTGGTCGTCGGCCCCGACGCGACGAGCATCCTCGCCGCGGCCGTCCGGCGCCCCGTGCTCGTCATCGATCTGGCCGACATCTCCGGTGACCTGCTCCGCGACGCACGGCTGGCGTCCGCGCTCGAAGGCCGAGTGCTCGCCGTGAAGGGACTCGACGTGATCGCGCCCGACGAACGCACCGAGGCGCTCCGAACGCTGTTCGCGCACGAGCCGCGCCCGATCCTCTGTGCGCGCGGGCGCACCGCGCTGGTCGCGCTGGGGGACCGGACGGCCCACGTGCTCGAGACGCCGGAGCCCGGCTACTCGGAGCGGCGCTCGGCATGGGCCACGGCCGCCGGGACCGAGGAGGTCGACGAGGTGGCCGCGAAGTTCCGCCTGTCGCTCGGCCAGATCGCCGATGCGGCCGAGGTCGCCCGCCAGCGGGCGCGGCGCACCGGGAGGGAGTCACCCTCGGCCGCCGATCTGGACCTGGGGGCGCGACGGGCCTCGGCGACCCGCCTCGGCGAGCTCGCCCATCGACTCGACCCGGTCTTCGGGTGGGACGACCTCGTGCTGCCCGACCGCCCCCTCGAGATCCTGCGATCGATCAGCTCGTACCTGCGCCATCGCGACCTGGTGCTGCAGGAATGGGGGTATGGCGCCACGATCGGCCGCAACCAGGGCCTCAAGGCGCTGTTCGCGGGCGAGTCGGGCACCGGCAAGACGATGGCCGCCCAGGTCCTCGCGCGCGAGCTCGGCCTGGAGATCTACCGCCTCGACCTGGCGTCGATCGTGTCCAAGTACATCGGCGAGACGGAGAAGAACCTCGACCGCATCTTCTCGGCCGCGGAGGGATCGAACGCCATCCTCTTCTTCGACGAGGCCGACGCGCTGCTCGGCAAGCGATCCGACGTGAGCGACTCGCACGACCGGTACGCGAACATCGAGGTCGCATACCTCCTCCAGAAGATGGAGGAGCACTCGGGCGCGGTCATGCTCGCGACCAACTTCCGCCAGAACATCGACGAGGCGTTCCTGCGGCGACTTGATTTCGTGGTCGACTTCCCGTTTCCGGAGGCCGAGTACCGGGCGGAGATCTGGCGCCGGATGCTCCCCGACGCCGCGCCGCTCGCGGACGACATCGACGTGGAACGGCTGGCGGAGCGCTACAAGCTGTCGGGGGGCGGCATCCGCAACGCGTCGCTCGCCGGGGCGTTCCTCGCCGCCGAGGCCGGCACCGCCGTCACGCAGCGCGACCTCGTCGCGGGTGTCGCGCTCGAGTACGGAAAGCTCGGCCGGCTGACGATCGACGCGGAGTTCGAGCGGCCCCGAGGGCCGGCCGCGGTGTGAGGATGTGCCCCGAGCCACCACGGGGGGTGCGGGTGTCGCGCCCCACCACGTAGTCCGACCGCACGACACGCAAGGGGTCCCGATGGCCACGAGTCCGCAGCAACTGCACACCGTCGTGCCGCTCAACACGATGCTCGCCGAGCTGGACGAGACGGTCCGGCGGCTGATCGGCGGCCAGCTCGCGCTCCACGGGTTCGACGGCGTCGACATCGCGTTCGAGACCCCCGACCGGGAGTGGTCCAGCAAGCTGTCGGCGCCGACGGTCAACCTGTTCCTGCACGACATCCGCGAGACGCGCGACCGGCGCCCGATCGACTGGGATCCGATCCCCGGCGACGGAAGCGTGCGGGAGATGCGCCCGCCGCTGCGCGTGGACTGCACGTTCGCCGTCACCGCATGGACGAGGGAGATCGAGGACGAGCATCGACTGCTCTCGCAGCTCATGGCCATCCTCTACGCCTTCCCGCGGCTCGAGGGGGAGATCCTGGTGCCCGGTCTCGCAGACCCCGCGGCGCAGCGGTTCCCGATCCACACCCGCGTCGCGCAGCCCCGGACCGAGGGCGGCGCCGAGTTCTGGTCGGCGATCGGTGGCACGTTCAAGGCATCTGTCGACTACACCGTGACCCTCGCCTGCGAGGCCGGGACCGTCCGCGAGCGCGGGCCGGAGGTCTCCTCGCAGACGATCCGCCTCCTCGACGCGGACGGGCCCCGAGGGAAGATGGAGGAGATCCATCGCCTCCGCGGCGTGGTCGTCGACGGCGACGACACACCCGTGCCCGATGCCTGGATCGTGGTCCCCGAGCCCCCGGGGGCCTGGGAGGCGACCGACTCCGAGGGGCGCTTCGTCGTGGACCGCCTCCCCGCAGGCGAGTACACGCTCACGGTGCGCGCGCCGGACGGGCGCGAGGCGAGCGAGCGCGTGGCCGTTCCCGGTGGCGAGGCCCGGGTGGTGGTTCGAAAGCCGCGCAAGCGTAAGGCCTCCGACACGAAGGACTGAGTCGGCAGACCTTCGGGCAGTCAGGACTGCCCGAATCGCTGCCCGGTTCGACGGTCGCCCCGAGCGGCCGCCGGTAAGAGGATCGTCCGTGTGTCCGAATGGAGCACAGCCGCAGGCGCGGCAGCCGATGATCGTCCTGATCGGCGGGCTCGACCCGATGACGCGGGTCGGGATGGCCACGCTGCTCCGGGAGTCCGACGTCCGCGTCGTCGACGCGCCACAGGAGGCCGGGACGGCCGCCGGGCGGTTGCGACCCGACGCGGTGGTCCTTCCCATGTCGTCGACGCCGACCGAGCTGGGCGACGTCCGCGCGGGGGCGCCCGGTGCCAAGGTCGTGCTCTGGGCCAAGGACGAATCCGAGATGCAGGTCTACGACGCCGGTGCCCAGGTGCCGCGCAGGATCGCGGGCAGCACGCCCGCAGCGCTCATCGACGAGCTGCTGACCCCCCGCATGCCACCCAGAGAGGAGTGAGATGCCCACGTACCTGACCCCCGGCGTCTACGTCGAGGAGGTGCCGGCCCAGTCCAAGCCCATCGAGGGCGTCGGGACGGCGGTCGCGGCATTCGTCGGCCTCGCCCCGGGCGGGCCGCTCAACACGCCGATCCAATGCGCCAACTGGAGCGAGTTCGCAAAGCGGTTCAGCGATCCGTCGAACCCCGACGCGGGCCCGTTCATGAGCGGCGCCTACCTGGCCCACTCCGTCTACGGGTTCTTCCAGAACGGCGGGAACCTGTGCTGGGTGGTCAGGGTCGGCGGCTCCAACGGCAACGGGGCATCGGCGCCGCGCGCCCACGCCGCCCTCCCCGCCGCAAGCAACCCGGGTGTCGAGGCCTACCGCGCGGTGGCGCTCCCGGACGTCGACGGCGACGTCAAGGTCGAGATCACCGAGGAGACCCCCAAGGCCGCCGAGGGTGACGGCGAGGGCGAGGGCGACAAGCCCGCGGACCCCACCTTCAAGGTGACCGTCTCGCTCGGGAACCAGCGCGAGGAACACGAGGGGCTGACCCTCAAGAAGGGGCGCAGCAACATCGCGACCAAGGTCAACGCCGCCTCCAAGCTGATCGCCATCGAGGAGACGGGCGCGTCCCTTCCCGAGGGCCAGCGGGCGCCCGCGACGGGCAGCTACACGCTCGTGACGGCCGCCGAGGCGACCGGCGAGGTGGCCGGCAGCGACTTCGAGGGTGACGTCGCCAAGCGGGAGGGCATGGGCAACCTCGCGGCCATCGACGAGGTGACCATGGTCGTGATGCCCGACCTCATGACGCTCGAGGACGAGGTCCAGGTCCGCGACGTGCAGGGCAAGATGATCGCCCACTGCGAGGGCTTCGGCGACCGCATGGCGATCCTCGACCCGCCGTCCGACATGGGTCCGGCCGACGTCAACGACTGGCGGATGAACACCGCCGGGTACGACTCCAAGTTCGCGGCGCTCTACTACCCGTGGCTGGAGGTCATGGACCCCCTCACCAACCGGCCGATGCTGGTGCCGCCGAGCGGCCACGTGGCCGGGCTGTGGGCCCGCGTCGACGGCTCGCGCGGCGTCCACAAGGCACCCGCCAACGAGGTCGTCATGGGCGCCAACGGCCTGGCGTTCCAGGTCACCCAGGAGGAGCAGGGCGGCCTCAACTCCAACGGCGTCAACTGCATCCGCGCCTTCCCCGGCCGCGGCATCCGGGTGTGGGGGGCGCGGACGCTCTCCAGCGACCCGGAGTGGCGCTACGTGAGCGTCCGGCGCCTGTTCAACTACATCTCGGAGTCGATCGTCGAGGGGACCCAGTGGGCCGTCTTCGAGCCCAACGACGAGCGCCTCTGGACACGTCTTCGCATCTCGGCGTCGAACTTCCTGACCCGGGTGTGGCGCGACGGCGCCCTGTTCGGCAGCACGCCCGAGCAGGCGTTCTTCGTGAAGTGCGACTCGGAGACCAACCCGCCGGACGTGATCGAGGCCGGGCAGGTCGTGATCGAGATCGGCATCGCGCCGGTCAAGCCGGCCGAGTTCGTCGTGTTCCGCATCAGCCAGTACACGGCCGGCACGGCCGAGGTCTCGGCCTGACGGGCCGCGGCGCACCTGACGAGAGGAGGAGTACGAAATGCCGCCGAAGGAGCCACGTCCCGCATCACATTTCCGTCTCGACCTGGGCGGACAGGAGGGTGTCGGGATGTTCCGCGAGTGCTCGGGGCTCGATTCCGAGACGACGGTCATCGAGCACGTGTCGGTCGACGAGAACGGCAACCCGATCGTGCGCAAGGTCCCGGGTCCGACCAAGTGGTCGGACATCACCCTGAAGCGCGGTGTGGACGAGAGCGCCGACCTGTGGGACTGGCGCAAGAAGGTCCTCGACGAGGGCCCGGACTCGGCCCGCACCGACGGCTTCGTGGAGTTGCTGGACTACAGCGGCTCGCCGATCGCCCGTTGGAAGTTCCTCCAGGGGTGGCCGATCAAGTACACGGGCGCATCGCTCGACCCGAACTCGAGCGACGTGGCAGTGGAGGAGGTCGTCATCTGCCACGAGGGGATGGAGCGGGAGTAGCCCGCGGCGATGGCCGGGTCGACGCTTCGGACCGAGGTCTCGTTCACGCTGCCGCGGGGCTACCGCGACGGTGAGGGATCGGTGCATCGCGAGGGGGTCATGCGACTCGCGACCGCCCGTGACGAGATCGAGCCGCTGCGCGACCCGGCGGTCCGCCAGAACGACGCGCTCCTGGCGGTGAAGCTGCTCGCCCGGGTCGTCGAGCGGATCGGCACCGTGACCGACATCGACGAGGATCTCGTCGCAGGACCTGTTCGCGGTCGATTTCGACCACCTGCAGCGCCTGTACCAGCGACTGAACGCGGACTCGGACACCGTGGGCGTGGTCTCCTGCCCGGAGTGCGGTCACGAGTTCGACGTCGACATGACCGAGGTCGAGGACCGAAGTCTGGGGGAAGCGTGAGGCCGTCCCCCGAGGAACTGCTCGGGGAGACGGCCCGGCTCGCCTACCACCTGCACTGGCCCCTCGACACGATCCTGGAGTTGGAGCACCGCGACCGGCGGCGCTTCCTCGACCAGGCCGAGCGGATGGCGGCGGGTGAGCGGTGAGTGACGCGCCGACGACGATGCGGCCCGCGGTGGGCCGGCTGGGACGCCGTGTGTCGGTGGCGCGGAGACCCGCCGGCGCCGCGGTGCGCGCGCGCGTGATCGCCCGCGCCGTGGGCGAACGCCATCCGGGCCCGCAGGTGGCCGCCCTTCGCATGGTCGCGCGCCGACGCCCGGGGGCCGACGCGGGATCCGTCCCGCCGCACCGGTAGCGGCCGCGGCGCCCGAGTCCCGACCCGCAGGCATCTCGGAGTTCGCCTACCGCTGGATGTTCGGCGACGGCGAGGCCGAGGGGCGCCCGTTCGCCGGCGGTGCCGCGGTCGAGCGACGGGAGTCCGAGGCGCCGTCCTCACCCGCCCCGTCGCCGCGCCCGATGGCCCGTGCCGCCGACGAGCCCACGCGACCGCGCAGGCCCGCGCCCCCGGCGCGGCGCGGCGTGGTGGAGGAGGTGCCGCCGCGGCCGCGTGGCTACCGTCTGGCGCCGGCCCCCGCCGCGGTGCCGACGCCTGCCGCACCGCCGACGACCGCGGACGCCGAGCGCGCGCCCGCGTCGCCGCCGGACCCCCCGTCGACCGCGACGGCGCCACCCGCGGGCCCGGCGGCCGTGACGCCGTCCGCGCGACCGTCCCCCGGCCCCGCGCGGGCCGCGCGACCCCCGGCCATGGCGACGCCGCGCGTGGCGCGCGCCGCCGCGCGACCCCGTCCGCCCGCGGTCCGGGCCGCCGCGCGCACGCCCGCGAGCGCGCCGCCACCGCCCGCGCGGACGGTCGGCCCCGTCGTCGCCGACCGCACCTCGGGGCCCGGTGGGGGATCCCGTGTCGGTGCGTCCCGGCTCGCCCGTGGCCCCGCCCGCGCCCCCGCCCGTCCCCGCATCCGCCGCGTCGCCGACGGGGCCGGTCGCCGATCCGACGGCACCGCCCACGCCCACACCGGCGCCGGTAGCACCGAAGGCGGCCACGACGCACCCCGCACCCGCGACGCAGGTGCGCCCGGCGGGGATGCCGCAGCCGGTCGCGCCGCCCGCCGCGCGGCCCGCGCCTCGGCGCCCGGTCGCATCCGCGCCCGCCGCCGCGCCCGCCCGACGGGCCGCGCGCTCGCCCGCCGCCCCCTCCCCCGCCGAGGCCGCCACCACGACGCCCGCGGCCGTTCGCGCACCGCACCCTCGGCGCCCGCGGGAGCCGCATCGACGCCGCCGCACGACCGCCGAGGTGCGCCCGGCCGGCATGCCGCAGCCGATGGCCCGCTCCGCGCCGGCCGCGCCGGCCCCGGACGCGACCCGTCCGCCGCCTCCGCCCGCACCTCGACGCCGGTCCGCGCCGCCGCCCCCTCGCTCCCCCACTCCGACGGCGCGCCCCCTGGCGCGCGCGGCCACGCAGACGCGGCCGGCCGGCATGCCGCAGCCGATGGCGCCCCCGGCGCCCCCGGCCGCCTCACCGGCGGACGCACCCCCCGCCGCCGCGCGCCGAGCACGGCCGTCGTCGGCGCGCCGCGGCGACCACCGGCCGGCCCGCCGCCGGACCGGTGCCGAACCCGCCCACCGGCGGGACCGGACGGCGAGCGCCGCCACACCTGAACCCGCCGCACCGGCCCCGAGGCCACCCGGCGCGGACGCTCGCCCCGCCGGGATGCCACAGCCGATCGCGCGCGCGCTCGCCGGGCGGGCCGAGGTCGCGCCCGCGTCGCCGCCGATCGGCGCACGACCCGCCGCCCGCGACACGGCGGTGGCGCAGACCGCGCGGCCGGGCGACGCACCGGGCCGAGCGCCACGACGGCCGCGCCCCGCACGGTCCCCCCGTCCCGGCCCCGGCCCCGGCCACGCCCGCCGGTGTCGGCGCGCCGACACCGCACGTCGCACGCCCGGCCCGTGCGATCGCCCGATCAGCGCGGAGGCCGCGCGCCCGCGGCGCACCGCGACACCCACGTCGAACCCCGGTCCGAGCGCACCGGCGCGCGCGGCCGCCCCGCACCACCGCCGCCGACCGGACACCGCGGACCCCCGCCCGCGCCCGGACCGGGCGAGCACGCCGGCAGGGCCGCCCGCCCCGGCGCGCCGGTCGACGCCCCGTCGTCGGCACCGCCCGCACCCTCGACGATCGCCGCGGCCCGACGCGTGCCCGTCCGGCCGGCGACGGCGACGGCGACGGCGAGGCGCCGGATGCGCCACCCGCCGCCGCATCGCGCGTCGGCGGCGACGGCCGGCCCCGTGCGGCGCTCGCGCGCGCCGCCACGGGACGGCCGGCCGCGCCCCCCACGCTCCGTCCGGTCCGCCGCGTCGGCGCCGCCGACGCGGCACCCACGCGACCCGAGGAGCGGATCGCACGGGCCGTGGCCGACGGCGCCGAACGGGTCGTGGACGACACCGGGCGCCAGAGCGTCGCGTTCCCGGCGCCTCCGTGGGCGACACCGGCACAGCGTGCGCCGTCGCCCACGGAGACACCGGGGCGGGACGGGGCGCCGCTCGCCCGCGCCGTCAACGTGCCGCGCATCGGCGCCGACATCGCGCCGCATCCACAGGGGGCCGAGGAGTCCCCGCCGACGCCGAGCATCGACGAGATCTACGACACGGTCGTCGATCGCCTGCGGCGCGAGCTCATGGTCGAGCGCGAGCGGCTCGGCGACAGCCTCGGCGACCTGCCGAGGTAGGGGGGACGATGGGCACCAACGCCGGCGCATCCAGGAGCCCCGCACCGGGAAGCTCGAATCCCGACCCGGTCTCGGGTGCCTGGTTCCTGGTCGAGGTCGGAGCGCCGATCGGCTATTTCACCGACGTCTCGGGCCTGACCGTCGAGTACGAGGTCAAGGAGTACTCCGAGGGGGGCGTCAACGACTTCGTGCACAAGCTGCGCGGTCGTGCGAAGTACCAGAACCTCGTCCTCACCCGCGGCGTGACCCACGAGAAGGGCCTCGTGGAGTGGTTCCAGGCGTGCCGCGACAAGACCGAGCGACGCGACCTGACGCTGACGATGCTGAGCCCCGCGGGTGATCCCGTGCGGACGTGGTCGTTCGCGGGCGCCTTCCCGGTCAAGTGGACCGGCCCGGACATGAAGGCCGGGTCGAGCGACTTCGCGACCGAGACCCTCGAGATCGCCCACCAGGGCTTCTCGGAGCAGTAGCGATGGCCGTCCCCACGAGCCTCAGCAAGGCGTATCTCCGGATCGAGTCGGGCGAGGAGATCACCTGCTGGTTCAACCCGGCCGAGTACACGATCGCCAAGTCCAACCAGTGGACCACCGAGTCGGTCGTCGGCGAGGAGGTCCCGCCGGCCCAGTTCGGCGGGGGCAAGCCGAGCAAGCTGACGCTCAGCCTGATGCTCGACGACTCCGACGGTGAGCACGGCGACGTCCGCAAGGTGACCGACCCGCTGTTCGCGGCGATGGAGCCCGACCAGAGCACCGCGAGCAGCAAGAACAGCGCCCGTCCGCCGATGATCGAGTTCGGCTGGGGCTCGACCACGACCTTCAACGCGGTCCTCGAGCAGCTGTCGGTCCAGTTCACGCTGTTCCGCCCCGACGGAACGCCGATCAGGGCCGAGGCCAAGGTGACGCTGCTCCAGGTGGAGCGGGCGGTCGGGAAGGAAAAGCAGTCCGGGGAGCGTGCGCAGAACCCGACCACCCGCGGCGTGCGCGGCCTGCGCTCGCACGTGGTGCACGACGGCGACAGCCTGCAGAGCATCGCGTTCGCGTCGTACGGCGACGCCACGCGCTGGCGGCTCATCGCGGAGCAGAACGGCATCGACGACCCCACCCGGCTCGAGCGCGGCACCGTGCTCGGGATCCCGGTGCTCCCGGACTGACGATGTCGACCCGTGGCCTTGCCAGCGCAGGCATCTCCGGCGTCGAGGTGTCGGTGGACGGAACCCCGCTCGACCCGTCGCTCAAGGCCGTGATCGGCGAGGTGCGCGTGGAGCAGAGCATCGCCGTCCCCGCGACGTTCGCGCTCCGGCTCGACGACCCCCGCCTCGAGATCGTCGACGAGGGACCGTTCTCCGTCGGCGCCCAGGTCAAGATCTCGATGGCCGGGCCCGGCGACGCGGCGCTGGTCGAGGTGCTCGACGGCCTCATCACGGCGCTGGAGCCCGAGTTCCGGGCCGACGGCGTCACGGTCGCCGTCCGCGGCTACGACCGCTCGCACGCCATGACGCGCAGCAGGCGCACCGACACCTACCAGGACACGACCGTCGCCGACGTCGTCCGCAGGGTGGCCGAGCGCAACGGCCTCAGCGGTGGCGACCTGCAGGAGGTCGGCGGCGTTCAGGAGTTCATCCAGCAGTCCGACGAGACCGACCTCGACTTCCTTCGCCGCCTCGCGCGCCGGGCCGGCTGCGAGCTGACGGTCGACGCGGGCGAGGTGCGCATGCGCCGCATCGGCGACGACGGCGGCGAGTCCCCGATCGAGCTGCGCTACGGCAAGGAGCTTCGCGCGTTCCGCCCGCGCGTGAGCGGCGTCCAGCAGGTCGAGACCGTGACCGTGCGCGGCTGGGACTACTCCTCCAAGCAGGCCATCGAGGCGGTCGCCACACCCGCGACTCCCGGCACGATCGGCATCGAGCGCGACACCGTCGTGGGGGCGCTCGCCGGCGGGGAGCTGCTCCTCGCCGACGCCGCGGTGACCTCACAGGAGGAGGCGCAGGCGTTGGCGGACGGGATCGCCGCCGAGATCGCCGGGGCGTTCGCCGAGGCGGACGGCGCCTGCGCCGGGGACGCACGCATCCGGGCGGGGCGCATGGTCGACGTGCAGGGGCTCGGCGCGACCTACAGCGGCACCTACCGGGTGTCGTCGGTCAACCACGTCATGCGCGGCACGACCGGGTTCCAGACGCGCTTCCGAGTGAGCGGGGCCGCATCGCGCGGTCTGCTCGACCTGGCGAGCGCCCCCGAGCGGCGCCGGTGGGACGGCTCGGCGGTGGCCGTGGGGGTGGTCACCCAGAACGAGGACCCCGACGGGCTGGGCCGGGTGCGCATCTCGTTCCCGACCCTCGGCGACGACGCCGAGGGCTGGTGGGCCCGCATCGCGAGTCCCGGAGCCGGCAAGGAGCGGGGGCTGATCATGACGCCGCTCGTCGGCGACGAGGTGCTCGTGGCCTTCGAGCACGACGACGTCCGCCGCCCGTACGTGATCGGCGCGCTCTGGAACGGCGAGGACTCGCCGGGCGACCTGCCGCAGACCGACGGCTCCTTCCGCCTGCACTCCGACGAGAGGATCGAGATGACCGCCAACGGGGAGATGACCATCACCGGCGAGAAGAGCCTCGAGATCACGACCACGGAGAAGGCGGTGCTCAAGCCCTCGGGGAACCACGAGGTCGAGTCCGGCGGCGAGGTCAAGATCAAGGCCGCGAGTGCGGTCACGCTCGAGGCCGGGAGCAGCCTCACGATCAAGGGGGGCAGCATCTCCATCCAGGCCAGCGGTCAGGTCAGCGTCTCCGGCACCGCGATCACCCTCGGCTGATGGGCGGCATGCTCGGATCAGGACTCGGCTTTCCGCTCCGCGTCGACGCGGCCGGCGGCATCGCCCTGTGCCCACGACGACGAGGACGTCCGCGAGGCGATCCAGCTGATCCTCGGGACGGCGCGCGGTGAGCGGCCGATGCGCCCGGAGTTCGGCTGCGGCATCCACGACTTCGTGTTCGAGTCCGTGGACGCGCACACCATGGGGCGGCTCGAGGCCGAGATCCGGATCGCCCTCGACCGCTGGGAGCCGCGGATCCGCGTGCTGGACATCGACTTCTCGCTCGAGCGCGGCGGCACCGGCCCGGCGCTCGACGACATCGTCGTGATCGACATCAGCTACCGGCTGCGCGACACCAACGACGTGCGCAACCTGGTCTACCCCTTCTACCTGGTCCCGGCGGAGGAGCGCTGATGCGCCTGCCCGACGTACGGCTCGACGACCGCGACTTCCAGGACCTGGTCAACGAGGCCCGCCACCGCATCAGCCAGTCGTGCCCGGAGTGGACCGAGCACAACGTGTCGGACCCCGGCATCACCCTGATCGAGCTGTTCGCCTGGATGACGGACATGCTGATCTACCGGATGAACCGGATCCCCGACAAGCTCCACGTCGCCCTCATGGAGCTCCTCGGCATCACCCTGGAGCCGCCGACCGCCTCGGTCGTCGACCTGCGCTTCCGGCTCGCCAAGCCGCCGACGGACCTGGTCCACATCCCGGCCGGGCGGACCGAGGTCGGGACGCTCCGGGTGCCCGGCGAGGACCCGATCGTCTTCCAGACCACCGAGGACATGACGATCCGAGCGGCGGCGCCCGCGGCCTACGCCGTCGAGCGCGCCCGCGCGGTCAAGGACGTCGGCGTCGCCCATGGCGTCGCGCGTCCGAAGGGCCCCGACCAGCTCCCCTTCGGCAACCCGCCGCAGCTCGGCGACGCCCTCTACCTGGGCTTCGACGAATCGCTCGCGCGGATGATGGTCAGGATCGACGTCGAGTGCTCGCAGGCCCGCGGCGCGGGGGTGGACCCCGAGGACCCGCCGCTCAAGTGGGAGGTCTCCGTCTCGGACGCGCCGGGGGGCTGGATGGAGGCGCAGGTGCTCGAGGACACGACCGGCGGCTTCAACTACGGGAGCGGTGTCGTCGAGCTGCAGCTGCCGACGCTGCACGACCCGCGTGCGCTCGGCTCCGTGCGGAGCCACTGGATCCGGTGCCGCGTGTCGGACACGACCCGCCACGGCAACCAGGCGGCGACCTTCTCGCAGCCGCCCGAGATCTACTCGATCACCGCGGCGCCGATCGGCGCGCTCGTCCCGGCCGAGCACTCGGTCCGCATCGACGAGGAGGACCTGCCCGAGAGCGATGGCACCGCCGGGCAGGTGGTCCGCCTTCGCTACGCGCCGGTCCTGCCGATCCGCGAGGGCGAGGGGCTCGAGGTGCTCGACCCCGAGGTGGGCGCCTGGCAGCGCTGGGACCTGGTCGAGTCGTTCGCCGAGAGCGGCCCCGACGACCGCCACCACACCCTCGACCTCGCCAGCGGTGAGATCGCCTTCGGGCCGGCGGTGCGCACCGGCACGGGGGGCTGGCGCCAGTACGGGGCCGTGCCGGCCAAGGGCGCGCGGCTTCGCATGTCGAGCTACCGACACGGCGGCGGGCGACGCGGCAACGTGTCGGCGGGGTCGCTCACGGTGCTCAAGACGGCCATCCCGACCGTCGTCGGCGCGACCAACCCGCTCCCGGCGACCGGTGGCGTCGACGCCGAGAGCCTCGCCGCGGCCCGCCAGCGGGCGGCGCTCGAGATCCGCACCCGGTATCGCGCGGTGACGGCCGACGACTTCGAGTTCCTGTGCGGCGAGGCGTCGCCCCGGGTCGCCCGGGCGCTCTGCGTGGAGCCGCCCAACACGGTCGGCGTGGCCCGGATCCATCTCGTCCCGCGCATCGAGCCGGCGGAGCGTCAGCTGGAGCTCGCGGAGCTGATCCCGGACGACGCCCTCTTCCAGCAGGTCTCGGACTACCTGGACGAGCGCCGGCTGGTCGGCACCCGGGTCGAGCTCGTGCCGGCGAGCTTTCGCGGCGTCAGCGTCGTCGTGAACCTCCAGGCCAACCTGCGCGCCGACCCGCGCCGGGTCGAGGAGGACGTGACGACCGCCCTCTACACGTACCTGAACCCGCTCGTCGGCGGCGCGATGGAGGGCGCGGGCGCCGGATGGGCCTTCGGGCGCGCCCTCAACCAGGGCGAGCTCTACGGCGTGATCCACGGGGTCGACGGGGTCGACTTCGTCAAGATCCTCCGCATCTACGAGACCGACCTCACCACCGGCGAGCAGCAGCCCAAGCAGGCCGGCAGCCACATCCCGCTGGCCGAGGACGAGCTCGTCGCCTCGGCCCGGCACGTCGTCAAGGCCGAGCACCCGGAGTACTGATGGCACCGGCACCCACCGGCGACGAGGTCGAGGACGGCCCGCGAAACGCGTCGGCCCGGCGCTACCTGCGCTCCGGCCTTCCGAGCATCTACCAGGAGGGCGACTTCGGCATGCGGTTCGTCGGGGCGCTCGAGCAGTTGCTCGATCCCCTGGTCGGAACGCTCGACGGGCTGCCGGCGCACTTCGAGCCGTCGCTCGTGGAGGGCGACCAGCTCCAGCTCCTCGCGGGGTGGCTGGGCGTCGAGCTCGAGGAGTCGTGGCCGCTCGACCGCAAACGCGAGCTGGTGCGCCGGGCGTCGGACCTCTCCCGCCGGCGTGGCACGAGGCGTGGCCTCGAGGAGGCGCTGGCCGTAGTCTTTCCCGATCTCCCACTGCGGGTCGAGGACCCCGGTGGGGTCGTCTGGGCTCGGGATCCGTCCGAGCTTCCCGCCCAAGGGGCGCCGGAGTTCTACGTCTACTGCGACATCCCACTCGAGGAACCGGCCGGACTGGCGCGCATGATCGAGGTCATGAAGCCGGTCCACGTGAACTACCGCCTGCGGATCCGCTCGCCGAAGCGTCGCCCAGACACGGCATGAGCGCGGCGCCCCGCCGCCGTTCGCGGGGGCCCCGGTGAAGGCCTGCCCCGCGTGCGGCCACCTCAACGAGGACGGCAACGACTTCTGCGAGAGCTGCGGCGAGTACCTGCGTTGGGAGGCGACGGGTGTGCAGGAGTCGGTCGAGGCGCCGCCGCCCGCGAGCCCCCCGACGCCCGGCGGGAGACGCCGCCGGGCGTCGGGGTCCGCGCCGTCGGGCACACCCGCCCCTCCCCCCGCGCCGACCCCGCCCGCCCCGGCGCCCGAGGAGCCCGAGCCGGTCCTCATCACCATGCGCGCACCGGAGGACGACGGGTACACGAGCGGCGCGCCGCGCGTCCAGGTCGACCCCGGCGGGCGGGTCGTGCTGATGGCGCTGGTTCGCAACCAGAGCGGGATCGTCGACAACTACGACCTCCGGGTCGACGGGCTCGACGAGGGCTGGTGGACCATCACGCCCCAGACGGTCTATCTGGTGCCCTACGGGGCCGGCGGCGGCTCCTACGAGCAGGAGGTCGAGATCCACCTGCATCCGCCGCGCGCGCCCGAGGCCGAGGCGCGGCTGTGGGAGCTGTCGGTGGTGGCGACCTCGCGCGCGAGCGAGGGCGACGTCGCCGCGGCGCCGGCGGAGGTCGAGATCGGCCCGTACCAGGAGCTGGCGTCCACGGTCGCGCCGGAGCGGCGCAAGGGCCGGGTCGAGGCCAGGTACGACCTGACCGTCACCAACAAGGCCAACGCCGAGGTGACCGTCGAGCCGACGGGCGTCGACGCCGAGGAGTCGCTCACCTTCGAGTTCCGTGAGCCGCCGGGACCGAAGCGCAAGCGCAAGGGGCGCGGCGCGCCGGGAACTCGTCGACGACGCGGCAGCGCGAGGCGCAGGCCGCCGCGCTCCGCCCGGCCGCCGCCGCGGGGGCACCGGCCGACGCCGCCAAGCGCGCGGCGATGAAGGCCCGAAGCGGCGCGACCCAGCGGGTGCTCGCCTGGATCCGCAGGCGCAAGCCGCTCGGCCGCGAGGTCTCGCGCGTGCGCCTGGGTCCGGGCGAGGAGGCCAAGCTCGTGCTCTCCGTCCAGCCGCCCAAGCAGATCTGGATCGGACGCTCGACGCACCATCCGTTCCAGGTCACCGTGCAGCCGGTCGGGGTCGACGCCCCGCAGCCGCCCTCGGCCGCCACGTTCGTGCAGCGCCAGTGGCTCCCATGGTGGCTCTTGATCCTCGTGCCGATCATCATCGCGCTGGTCGTCTGGTTCCTCCTCACCCGGCCGGCGAACGCGACGGTCCCCGACCTGACCGACTCCGCCGACGTGTTCGCGGCCGAGTCGACCCTCAAGGAGGCCGGGCTCACGCTCGGGGACAAGTTCGAGGAGCCCGATCCCGACGCCGAGCCCGGATCGATCGTGGAGCAGACCCCCGCCGCCGGCGAGGAGGTCGAGGAGGGCGCCGCGGTCTCGATCAAGGTGGCCCTCGGGGACGGCAAGTTCGCGGTGCCGGACGTCACCGGCCAGACGCTCGACCAGGCGGGGCAGACGCTCGACCAGGCGGGGTTCCAGCTCGGTCGCAGCCTGACCGAGCCGAGCGATCCCGCCACGTCCACGGTCACGAGCCAGATCCCGGTCCCGGACACCCTCGAGGAGGAGGGATCGTCCATCGACCTCGTGTTCGAGCCTCCCCCCGAGGAGGAGGCGGCGGCGGACGCCCAGGCCGAGCCGGAGCCCGCGGCGGGCGCCGTCGTGCCGGGCGCGCCCGTGCCGGCCGTCCCCGCGGCCGGATCGCCCGGCCAGGAGCCGAACGCCGAGCCGGGCACTCCCGGGACCGTGACGGTTCCGACCGAGCCCACGACCGCGCCGGAGCCGGAGGCTCCGGCCGGCGGGGGCACGCCCGCCCAGCAGACCGTGACGGTGCCGCCGCCCGCCGACGCCTCCGGCGAGGTCGAGATGCCGGACGTGGTCGGCGACGCGAGCCAGGCGGGCGTGGACGAGGTCGCCGCCGCCGGGCTCGTCGCGTCGGTGCAGCTCGAGTACGACGCGACCGTGCCCGCGGGGCAGATCGTCAGCCAGGCGCCGCCCGCGGGGACCCCGGTGGCGGCCGGGACGACCGTCGCCGTCGTGGTGTCCGCGGGCATCCCGGACCTCTTCTTCGAGCGGGACGGCGACATCGTCCAGGTGCGCGGGGCGACCGGCGAGGAGATCGGCCTGCTGGCCGAGAGCGAGGACGTCGAGAGCCAGCCGAGCGTGAGCAGGGCGGGCGACCTGATCGCGTTCCGCGCGGGGCGCGAGGGGTCGACGCCCGGCCTGGCGCCGACCGGGCAGATCGTCACCGTCGCGCCCGGCGACCCCCGGTCGCGACGGCCCCTCACCAACGCGGGCTTCGACGACCGCCGGCCGGCGATCTCGCCCGACGGCTCGGTCGTCGCGTTCGTGTCCAACCGGGGCAGCCGGCCCGACGACTACGACCTGTGCCTGGTGCGGACCGACGGCGCTCAGGCGAGCCCGAACTGCATCGGCGACCGCGACGTGAACGTCAGCCGGCCGGCCTGGTCGCCCGACGGACGCTCGATCGTCGTGACCGCGAGCGACGACACCCAGACCGAGCTGCTCCTCTACACCTCGGCCACGCCGAACTCGCCGCGGGCCGCCGACTGGGTCGATCAGGGCCTCATCACCGACACGATGCACGGCGACCGGCCGAGGGACCAGGTGCTGAGCTCGGCCTTCTCGCCCGACGGGACGCGGCTGGCCTTCTCGGCCAACTGGAAGGACGGCGCCTTCAAGCTGTTCACGTTGCCCGTGAACGCCGACGGCACCTTCGCCGAGGAGGCCGAGCCCTCGCCGCTGATCCCCGCCTGCGAGCTGGCGTGGCGACCCGACGGGCGCACCCTGGCGGTCGCACAGCGTGACAGCGACTGCGACGAGCGCGGGCGGATCACCGTGGTGGATCCGGCGGCGCCGGGGACCCAGACGCTCCTGACCGCCGTCGGCACCAACTCGGGCAACCCCGCCTGGTCGCCCTTCGCCTCGGACGAGTAGGTGCTCTGTACGAGGTGTCGCCGGCAGGTGCGCCCGGGGGATCCGGTCTGCGAGCACTGCGCCGCCCCGGTCCGCGGCGGGGCCGTCTACCAGCTGGTGCTCCCGGACGGGACGAAGATGCCGCTGCGTGGCTCGGTGACGCTCGGTCGCTCCCCGGACAACGCCGTGCGCCTGGAGGACCGCTCGGTGTCGCGCCACCACGCCAGGGTGCTCGCCGCGGGCGACGTGCCCATGATCGAGGACGCGGGCTCGAGCTACGGGACGCAGGTCGACGGCCGGCCGCTCGCGGGCACCGAGGCGCTCACGGACGGTGCCCGCATCACGCTCGGCGACGTCGAGCTCACGGTCGAGCTGCGACGTGACGACGCGGACGAGGGGCGGACGATCGTCGTGCCAGCGGTGGGCACCGTCGTCGTCGGGTCCGTCGAGGGCTCCGTGCTCGACGTGCCCGCGCCCGCCGGCGGGATGCGGCCCCGCATGCGCTCGGGGTGGACGCTCAAGCGTCTCGCCGAGGACGAGGGCGAGCTGCGGTGGGTGCTCAGGAGCGATCGCGACGGCGCGCTCGTGCGGATGGCCGACGAGCAGGCCGGGCTGCTCGATCTGCTCGACGGGACCAACGAGCTTCCGGACCTGATCGCCCAGGCCGAGCGCCGCGGCGGGGGCGACGGGGTCGCGGGTCTGGCGCGGCTCCTGGCCGAGCTCGGCGACCGGGGGTTCCTCGCCGACGTGGAGGGCGAGCGCACCGCGCCGCCGGGGCGGCTCGCGCGACTCGTCCGCCCACGGGAGCTCACGACCGAGCGCGGCCAGGCGATCGTCGAGGCGATCTACCGGCGCGGCGGCTGGATCCCGTTCACCGCGGCCGGTCTCGCGGTCATCACGCTCGTGATCATCGCCGGGGTCGCCGCGTTCGCCTGGACCATCGCCGAGGGCAAGGCGACGCCGTTCGTGGTCGGCGACCGGATCGGGCTGGGGGCGCTCGTGTTCATCCTGGGGCGGCTCGCGCTCGTGGTCGTGCACGAGCTGGCGCACGGCCTCGCGATGGCCTCGTTCGGGCGCCGCATTCCCCGCGCGGGGGTCAAGCTGATGATCGTCGTGCCGTTCGCGTTCGTCGACACGACGGAGGCATGGTTCGAGTCGCGGCGGCGACGGATCGCCGTCAGCGCCGCGGGACCCGCGAGCGACCTGGCGCTCGGCGGGACGGCGGCGATCATCGCCGCGCTCGTGCTGCCGGGGAGCCTCGGCGACGTGATGTTCCAGATCGCCTTCGCCGCCTACCTCGGCGCCTTCTTCAACCTGAACCCGTTCCTGGACCGCGACGGGTACCACATGCTGGTCGACGCGCTGCGCGAGCCCGGACTGCGCCGCCGGGCACGGCGCCACTTCGCGGCGCGGCTGTCCGGCAAGCCGAGCGACGAGGCCGACGGCCGGTCGCTGACGATCTACTCGCTCGCCTCGATCGGCTGGATGCTCGCCGCGGCGGCGTTCGCCATCGGGCTCTCGACGCGCTATTACGGGGTCCTCACGGGGCTCGCTCCCGATGCGGTCGTCTGGTCGGTGCTCGGCGTCGTCTACGCGCTCTTGTTCGTCCCGGTGATCGTGGTGCTCGTGCGACCCCTCTGGACCCGGCTTCGGGGAGGCGACGGGTGAGCTCCGAACAGACGGCCGATCTGCTGACGCGCCTGCTCGTGGACGGGGAGTTCCGCGCGGCCTTCCGCCGCGACCCCCAGCGGGTCTGCCGCGAGCTGGCGCTCGCCGACCTGGCCGACGCGCTCCCGGCCCAGGCCGGGTTCCAGACGCTCGAGATCAGGGAGTCGCGGTCCGGGCTCGCCGGGGTGCTCGCCGCGCTCGCGGTGGAGGGCATCGACACGTTCGACCTGGCGGAGCTGCTCGGCGGGGTGGACGAGCCGCAGCACCAGTCGGCGATCCAGCAGGCGCTCTCTCGCACGGGCTTCCAGAAGGCGGTGACGCCCGAGGAGGCCGCCGAGTCGGCGAACGGCGGAGGGGGTGGCGGCGAGGAGATCGACGCCGACATGGCCGGCGGCGAGGAGCAGCCGGGGGTGTGTCCCATCTGCACCCTCAAGGACCCCGACGCCGCGCCCGGCTACACCCGCTGCGCCCGGTGTGGCGACCCCGCGCCGCTCGGGGCGCCGCTTTGCCCGGAGTGCATGGCCGAGGGGGTCGATCCGGACCGGTTCGCCGCCCCCGACTCCGACGTCCGTGGGACGGCGGCCGTCCGCGGCCAGGGGGAGGCGCAGCGGATCGGTGGCGCCCGCGCCCCCTCCGCCGACCCGGACGAGCCCTTTCGCGCCGGGGGCGTCCGGGCGCCGGACGCCGGCGATGAGGCGGTCGTGGAGGCCCTGGCGGGCGAGCCCGCGACGCTGGTCCCGCCGACCGTCGCGCCGGTCGACCCGTCCCAGATGGCCGGGAGCAACGACGGCGGAAAGCTCCACCAGTCCGAGTTCGACGTCCCGGACGCCGAGGGCGCACCCGGCCCGGGCGGGCGGTTCCACGCGGCCTACGACATGTTCACCGATCCCGGCGCCGAGGTCCGGGCGCCGGTCGCCGGCACGATCGTCGAGGTGCGCGAGTCGCGCGGCAACTCCGGCCAGATCTTCGGCGGCACGGTCAAGGTCCAGTCGGCGGACGGCCGTGTGTGGGTCTTCCGCCACGTCGAGCCGAGCGGCGTGTCGGTCGGACAGCAGGTGCAGGCCGGACAGCCGCTCGCCGGGGTGACGGACTGGACCGACGGCCTCGACCACACCCACATCGAGGTCTGGAAGACGCTGGAGGGCGGCTACAACAAGCAGAACATGGAGGACCCGATGATCTATCTGCGGGCCCTCTACGGCCAGGGCGCGCCGCCGTCGCCGCCGCCGGGCGCGGCGGCCCCCGGGGCGGTGCCCGTTCCCGCGCCGGCGGTCCCGGTCGCACCCGCGCCGGCGCCGGTCGTCGCGACCCCCGAGGCGCTCATCGACGACCCCGCGCTGCTCGCCGCCGCCCCGGTCCGCTCCGAGCTCCTGAACCCCGACCTGGACCCTCGCACGCTCGCGGTGCTGACCCGCCTCACCGAGGAGTACGAGATCGGCGTGACGAGCATCGAGGTCGACGGCCGCGTCAGCGAGATCGTGATCACGAGCGTCAACGGCGACCCGGTGGGGCCGGGCAACGTCGACGCGCGCGACCTGGCGCAGGCGCTCGCAGCCCTCGAGGACGGCAGCCGCCCATCCGAGGTGGGGGCGCCCTGGAAGATCAAGGGCCCCGGCTTCTACAGCGACGCCGGGTCGACGGACCGGATCGTGATCGGTTTCGTGGAGGGGGATGCGCCCGCCGCGGCGCCGGCGGCGCCGGCGGCCGCGCCGGGTGTGCCGGCCGCGCCCCAGGCGGCGCCGGTCGCGCCCGCGCCGGTCGCGCCCGCACCCGCCGCGCCCGCCGCGCCCGCACCCGCGCCGGTCGCCGCCCCGGTGCCACCCGCCGCCCCGGCCCCGCCCGCGGTTCCGGCGGCACCCGCGGTCCCCCGGCCGCCGCGCCGGTCGCACCCGCGCCGGTCGCACCCGCGCCGGCGGTCCCCGCTCCGGCGGCGGTGCCGCCCCCCGCCGCACCGGCCGTGCCACCCGCCGCCCCCGCGGTGCCGCCCGCCGCACCCGCGGTCCCACCGCAGCCGGTGCCCGCCGCGGCCGCCCCGCCGGTCGAGCCCGCGCCTTCTCCCGATGCGCCCGCCGGCCCGAAGAAGGGGCCCGCCGAGCCGCCGAGCTTCGGGCGCCAGAGCGGCGTGTTCCAGGCCGCCCCTCCGCCGGACGCCGACGAGGCGGCGGCGGCCGAGGACGACGAGACGCCGCCCGCCGACGAGCCCGCCATCGAGCGACCCAACACGGCACGCTCGATGCCCGCGGTCGAGCCACGACCCCCCGCGCCACCGCCGGAGCCCGTGCCCGCGCAACCCGCGCCGGTGGCGCAGCCGGCGCCTGCGGCGGCCGTGCCGCCCGCCGATCCGTCCGGCGTGTCGGGGGCGACCGACGCCGCGGGCGTCCTGCCCGACCCGACCGATCTCTACCCGGGCGACGACGCCCCGAAGGAGGAGATCGCCCGCTGGATGGCCCGCCAGGCCCAGAAGGCCGGCCTCCCGCCCGAGCTTCCCGTGATGGCGGGCCTGGTCGAGTCCGGTCTCCAGAACCTCGACCACGGCGACGCGGACTCGCTCGGCTACTTCCAGATGCGCGTCTCGATCTGGAACCAGGGCGAGTACGCCGGGTATCCCGAAAAGCCGGAGCTCCAGCTCAAGTGGTTCATCGACAACGCCACCGCGCTCAAGGAGAAGCGCGTCTCGGAGGGGCTCACGGACTTCGGGCAGGACCCCGCGGGGTGGGGCGAGTGGATCGCCGACGTGGAGCGGCCCGCCGCCCAGTACCGGGGCAGGTACCAGACCCGCCTCGAGGAGGCGCGCAAGCTCGTCTACGGGTGAGGTCCGCACCCCCCACAGGGGCGGTTGACGACCGGGCCGATGGATGATCGTCTGCCGCCACGGTGGAGTTCGCGAGGTGGGGCGGGGCGATGTCACGTGTGAGGCGTCGGAGGGCGTGGTCGGCGGATCGGGATCGTCGCGACGGTGGGGGCGGCGACGCTCCTCGTGCCGGCGGCGGCGATCGCGACGGGCCCGTTCGGCTCAGCAGGAGCGGATCTCGCTCGTGGGCGCCGACGGGGACGCCAACCTCGACGCCGGACTCCCGCAGGCGGCGTTCGACCCGGTGCGCCAGCGCTACGCTCGTCGTCTGGCACGACGAGCCCATGGACGGGCGCACTCGAGATCTACGGCCGCTTCGTCGACGCGCTACGGCGACCCGCTGGCGGGCGGCGCGTTCCGCATCTCGACGATGGGCGCCAACGAGGTCGATGCGTTCAACGCCCTGTCCCGGACGTCGCCTTCAACCCCGTGACCAACGAGTTCCTCGTCGTCTGGGACGGCAACGACGACCAGGGCGGGCTCGACCCCAACGAGTTCGAGATCTTCGGCCAGCGCCTGGACGCGAACGGGAACCAGGTCGGCGCCGACGACTTCCGGATCTCGTTCATGGGCCCGCCCGGGCACGAGACCGGCAACGCCAACTTCTTCGCGACGTCCAGCCGTCGGTCGCGGTCAACCCGCGTCAGCGGTGAGTACCTCGTCGCGTGGACCGGCGATGACGACGTCGACAACGACGTCGAGATCCACGGCCGCCGGCTCGACGGCGGCTGGCGAGTTCCTACGGCGTGCGCAGCGCAGGTCTCCGAGATGGGCGGGCCCGGCAACACCGGCTTCACCGCGAGCTTCTCCGACATCGCCTTCAACCCGGTCTCGAACGAGTACCTGGTCGTCTTCTCGGGCACCGACAACGTCGGCGGGCTCGTCGCCAACCAGTTCGAGATCTTCGGCCAGCGACTGCTCGCCGGCAACCTCGCGCCCGACCGGGAAGCGACGACTTCCGCATCTCGCACAACGGCGCCGACCGCGACGCGTTCCGGCCGAAGGTCGCGATCAACCCGGCCAACGGCGAGTGCGCTGGTCGTCTGGGATGCCGACACCCTGGTCGACAACAAGTCCGAGATCTTCAGCGAGCGCCTGAGCGCGTCCGGTGCGGTGCTCGACGGCAGCGACGCCGACACGCTCATCTCGCAGGTGGCGCCCGCGGCCGATCCGGGCGTGGAGGCGTTCGACGCCGGACGTCGTCTACCGCGGCGCGAAGTCCGAGTTCCTCGTCGGCTGGGTCGCCGACACCAAGACGCCGCCGCTCGTCGACGGCGAGAACGAGGTCTACGGGCGCCGTGTGA
Organism: Miltoncostaeaceae bacterium; assembly: GCA_963698665.1. Taxonomy (GTDB): domain Bacteria; phylum Actinomycetota; class Thermoleophilia; order Miltoncostaeales; family Miltoncostaeaceae; genus CALNYH01. The sequence continues at coordinate 116,504 of CAVORO010000002.1, forward strand.
GCGAGGCCGGCAGCCCGCTCGGAAGCCAGCAGTCGCGTCTCCCAGCTGCGGCGCCGACGGCGACGCCGAACATCGACGCGTCACGGACCGGTCCGGCGCTCGCCGACGGCGGCGACGACCGGTCGCGCGCTCTCACCTGCCCCGCGCGACGGGAACACCGGTGGGCTCGTGGACGGCCAGAGTCGAGGTGTTCGCGCGCCAGTGGGCGACGCCCGACCACCGCCGCCACCGCCGCCGCCACCACCGCCGCCTCCGCCTCCGAGCGGACACGGGTCAGCAGGCCGCGCAGGCCGCACCGGCCCCGCCGGCGGCCGGCCCGACCCTCTCGCTGACCGCGAGCCGCTTCATCGCCAAGTGGCGCAACAGCCGGCCGCGCGGCAGGCTCGAGGTGCGGGGGACCGCGGGCGCCGGGACACGGGCGACCGTGCGGCTTCAGAATCGGAACCGGAACGCGAAGATGCTCGCCTCCGCGCGCAAGCTGCGGGTCCGGGCGGCGGCGCTCCGGCGCCAGGGCAAGACGACGCAGGCGGACAACCTGGCCAAGCGCGCATCGACGCTGCAAACGCGCGCCACCGCCTGGCGCACGCTTCGCACCTGGACGACCGCGGTCAAGGCGGAGGCCCCGTTCCGCAAGCGGCTGGCGCTCCCGACGAAGAAGCGACTGCTGCCCGGCGCCTACCGCGTCGTGATGCAGGAGCGCGTGCCCGGGGCGACGCCTCGCACCCGGACCGTCCGTCTTCCGGCGCCGCGCGAGGGGGTCGTGACGACGAGCTTCATCGCCACGTCGGTCGGCGGCAAGGGAAAGAAGGCGCTGTCATCGTCCGCGCGGCCCGGGATCGTGTTCGCCCACTTCAACTTCGTCAACAAGCCCAAGTCCGGCGTGAAGCTCCGCGTGCGCTGGAGCCTCAACGGCCGCGTGATCGGGACCCGTCCGCTGTCGCGGCGGCTCGGGAGACTCTCGATCTCGTTCCTTCGCAACAACGCCGGGGCCCTGCCGCCGGGACGCTACGTCGCCCAGCTTCGCCGGGGCAAGGTACCCATGGCGACGACGACCATCCGGGTGCGGTAGGGCTCAGCCCACCTGGAAGTCGGGGCCGGGCGCCGGTGCGGGGGCGGGCGAGGGACTCGGCGTCGGCGCGGGGGCCGGCGTCGGCGTCGGCGTCGGCGTCGGCGTCACGGGGGTCGGCGTGCTCGGCGCGGGTGTCGGCGCGACGGGCTCCGGCTCCGGCTCGGGCTCGGTCAGCCGCACGACCACGGCGGCCCCGCGCTTCGCCGGTGACACCGCCATCGACTCGAATCGGTCCTCGTCGGCCGCGAGCGCGACGACGAGCCGTGACGGGCGCCCGGCGATCGACACGTCCACGTCCTGCGGGCTCGCGCTCGTGACGCTCGAGGTGATCCCGCCCTGCCACAGCTCGATCGCGGCGCGGCCGTCGGCGATCGAACGGTCCACGACCTTGATGCCCCCGTCCTGGAGCGATCCGGAGCCGAGTGCCACGGTGATCGTCACGATCCTCCCCGACGCCGCGCCCGAGACGCGCGAGACGGTCGCGACCGGCGGCGTGGCACCGCCCAGCCCCGCGACCCTGGTCGACCCCGACACCGACCGGGCCGCGGCGTTCACGCGCGCGAGCGTGCGGTTGCCCTCGCGCAGGACGACGACCCGCGCCCCGGTCCCCGCGAGCGCGACCGGCTCGGGTCCGGCGGGGATCAGGACCGGTTCCTCGCGCGGGCTCCCGCCCTCGAGGACCGCGACCGCGTCGCTTCCGGGAAGGGCCGCGTAGAGGCGCCCCGTGCCGTCCACGTGCAGATCGGCGGGGCTGGTCTCGGTCGGGACCGTGGCGATCGTGGCGCCGGCTCTCGTGTCGACGATGGCGATGCCGCGCTCGACCGGGACGTAGAGGCGCCCGTCGTCGCTCGCCATGCCCCCGCGCGGGCGTGCCCCGACGTCGATCTCACCGACCTCGTCGAGCTCGCCGCCCGCGACCCGATGAACGCGAAGCGAGGCGGTCCGCTCGTCGGCCACGAAGGCGCCCGCCGGCGTCGCGCCGACACCCGACGGGGCGAAGTCGAGCGACGCGCAGGGCCCGAGGGCCGCCGGCGTGACGCGGCACACGCGGCCGCCCTCCTCGCCGTCGTCGGCCACCGCGAAGGCGGCGTCGCCCGTCGGGGTCGGGGCCATCGCGACGACCCCCGGCAAGGCGAAGGCGGCCACCGGCGCGAGGTCGCCGGTCGCGAGCACGGTGACCCCGTCGCCGTCGCCGACGAGCGTGCGGTTCCCGAGGGTCACCGCCGCGGTGGGACCGGCCGGGTCCCGGACCGTTCCGCGCGCCTCGCCCTCGGCGTTGACGCGCAGCAACCGGCCCGCGGGGTCAGCGATCAGGGTGGCCGTGCCCGCCGACGCCAGCCGCGGGGGCTGCTGCGGGATCAGGTCCGCGACGACCGGCGCCACGGGTTCCTCGTTCGTCGTCGTCGGCGGCGGGTCGCCGCCACCGTCGTCGCCGCCGGAGAGGATCAGCACGCCACCGACGACCGCGACCGCGACGAGTGCGGCGGCGCCACCGCCGATCAGGAGCATCCGGCGTCGCCGGCCGTCGTCTCCCCCGCCCTCGCCGTCCCCGGAGCCGTCACCCGAGGGGGCGTCCGGCGGCGGGAGCGTCGCGGCGGGCGGCGTGCGGAGCGCCGACGGAGGGATGGTGGCCCCGGGCGCCGTGCCCGCGGGCTCCGGCGGATCCTGGGGCTCCGGCGGCGGATCGGCGGGGGGTGGCGTGGGTGGTGGTGGGGGCGCGGCGGCGGGCGGCTCGGGGCGGCGGCTCCGGCGGCGGCGGGGGCGCCGCGGTGCCCGGCGCGTTGTAGGTGGCGAAGCCGTCGTCGGACGGCGCCGGTGCGTCGGTGCCCGCGGTGGGCGACTCGGCCTCCGGGCGCCTCCGCCGCGTCCTGGCCCGGGCGCAGGAACGTGTCGAAGCCCGCGGCGGCGGCCGGCGCCCCCGCCGCGGGAGGTACCTGCGGCGGGGGTGCCGCGGGCGGAGGCTGGGGCAGATCCTCATCACCGCCGACGAACGTCTCGAAGCCGTCGTCGGACGGCGCGGGGGCCGACGGGTGGTGTCGGCGGGGGCTTCGCCGGGGTCGCCGCGGGCGACGAGGACTCGGCCAGGTCCTCCTCGCCGCCGACGAACGTCTCGAAGCCATCGTCGGCGGGCGGCGACTCTGCGGTGGGAGGTGTCGGCACCGGCGGCGCCACGGTCGGGTCGGCGGGCGGCGCGGGCGACGGATCCGTGGCGGCGGGAGGCGGCGTCGCCACCTGCTGGGAGAACGGCGCGGGCGTCAGCGGCCGCTGCTCGGCGGCCGGGGCCGCGCCCGCGACGATGCGCGCCTCGCGACGCCACCGCGGCCCCTCGAGCCGCAGCACGATCTCCTCGAGCGCCTCCCAGGCGGCGGGCGCGTCCTCCGGCCGGTCCGCCGGGTCCTTGGCCAGCATGCGCGCGAGCCACGCGGCCAGGGCCGGGTCGATGTCGGGATCGATCTCGGCGGCGGGGGGCGGCGGCTCGTTGACGTGCTTGAGCAGCACCGCGACCGGCGTCTGCTCGGCGGGGAACGGGACGCGGCCGAGCACGAGCTCGTAGGCCATGACGCCGGCGGCGTACAGGTCGGTCGCGGGCGAGACCTCCTGGCCCATCGCCTGCTCCGGGGCCATGTAGACGGGCGTCCCGACCGTCGTCCCCGTCGCGGTGGCGAAACCGACCCCGGCGTCGCCGAGCGCCTTCGCGATCCCGAAGTCGCCCACCTTGACGCCGCCCGTGCTCGTGAGCATGACGTTCTCGGGCTTGAGGTCGCGATGGACGATGCCGCGATCGGCGGCGTGCGCGAGCGCGGCCAGAAGGCCCTCCATGACCCCGCACACCTGAGGCAGCGTCAGCCGGCCGACGTGCGCGCGAAGCGACCCGCGGTCGAGGTACTCCATCGCGATGAACGGGACGCCGTCGGCCTGGAAGTACTCGTAGACCGTGACGATGTTCGGATGCTGCAGCCCGCCCGTGACCCGCGACTCGTAGAGGAACCTGGCCACCGACGCGGGATCGGAGGCGTGCAGCCCCGCGAGCTGCTTGAGCGCCACCCTGCGGTCGAGGTCACCCTGCTCGGCCAGGTAGACCACCGCCATGCCGCCGCGGCCGATCTCGCGATCGACCGTGTATCGGCCGACCGTCTCCCCGGACGCGATCATCGCGCCGCGCTCCTCACGCGGCCGCGCGTGCCGCGGGCCCCGTGGACGCCCCGGGCGCGCGCATCAGGCCTGCACGACCCGCTGGCCGGGATCGACCACGCTGATGGTCCCCGGCGGGAGGCCGTCGGTGATGCCGCTCAGCGTGTCGAGATGGACCGGCATGCCGACCGCGAGGACGTTCGGCGCGCTTCCGCCGGGAAAGGTGGAGGCCACCATCGTGCAGGGTTTCGAGTTCGTGCTCGGGACGACCGGGCAGCCGAGGATCGGGGCGCCGATCAGGTCCGTCTCGCGCATCACCATCCCGCCCTGGATCGACACCGTCGTCTGCTTCGGGATCAGCTGCACCTGGCCGCCGTGCGCGCAGATGATCCGGGCGTTGGATGTGACGACGAAGGGCATCTTCAGGATTCTCTCGTTTTGACTGTTCAGGGAGAGAGACCTCGCACTATAGTTGCAGCGCTCCGAGGCACCGGGAACGGTCGTCGTGGAGGCCCGTCATGAGAGTCTTCGTCCTCGACTCACACGCGATCTACCGGCGCGGCACGGTCTCGTGCCTTGCGGCCGTCGCGGACGTGTCCGAGGTCGCCGAGGCCGGGTCCGTGGGCGAGGCCTGGAAGGACGCGCGCCTCCGCGACGCCGACGTCGTGGTCGTCGATCCGGACACCACGGGCGGGCTCGAGTTCGTCCGCCAGGTGGCCGGGGTGGCCCCGAACGCGAAGGTCCTCGTCGTCGCCGGTCGATACGAGCAGGGCGACGTCGTCGCGGCGGTCGCGGCCGGCGCGGTGGGATACTTGGAGAAGGACAGCCTCGACCCCGAGTCCCTCGTGGGCGCGGTGCGGGCGGCGGCGAGCGGTGCGGGCGTGATGTCGCCCGAGCTGCTCGGATCGCTCCTGCGGGGCATCTCCAAGGCCTCCAGCGAGGTGCTGGAGCCGCGGGGGCTCACCCTCTCCCGCCTCGACAATCGCGAGCAGCAGGTGCTCCGGCTGGTGGCCGACGGGCACCCGATCCGGGAGGTCGCCGAGAAGATGCGCTATTCGGAGCGGACGATCAAGAACGTGATCCACGACGTGGTGACCAAGCTCAACGTGCGCACGCGCTCGCAGGCGGTCGCGATGGCGGTCCGCGAGGGACTGATTTGAGGGTGGCGCGCGCCGCCACGGGCGCCGTCGCGCTCGGCGGCCTGGTGATGCTGGCGAGCGGCTTTTCCTTCTCCAGCGTGACCGGGACCCAGTCCGCGCCGCTCGGACCGGTCAAGCTCGACGCGAAGATCTGCCGCCAGGGCACCGTCGGGTGCGCCCCCGGCGCATCGCCGGCGGGCACCGGCCAGCTCATGGTCGCCGTGCGCACGAGCGACGGAGCGCCGTCGCCGCAGACGGTCACGATCCAGGGGTCGGGGCTCGATCTCGACCGGCGCGACGACTACGCGAACGCCCTCCAGTCGGTGCTCCCGGCGCCGGCGGGCCAGAAGTGGGTCGGGTACATGTCCGCGTCCGACGAACCTCGCCGCGGTCGCCGCGGCCGGGCCGCAGACGCTCCCCATGGAGTTCGGCCTTCCGGCGGGGCCGGACGGGCGCGCGTTCGCGGGACCCTTCGAGTACCGCGTGGTGGTCGGGGCGCGTGCGGCGACCGACGCCACGACCGCCGGGCGACCCGTGGTCTGCGCCGCGAACCCGAGCCAGGTCGCCGACGACACCATCTGCGTCGCGGGCCCGGACCTCGGGACCGTCGGCGCCTCCGCGACCGTCGCGACCCGCGACGCCGGTGCCCGCGCCACCTCGGGCCCGGCGAAGGCGGTCGGCGGGGCGCTCGTCAACGTGCCCTTCGCGGTCGACTACGCGGGGACCGCGCCCGGCGCACCGCTCACGATCGCGGCGGGCAGCGCGATCCCGGGTGCCACCGTGACGCCCGACACGACGGCGATCGACTTCGGCGGGACCGGCGAGCGGGCCGTCTCGGTGTCGGTCGAGGTCCCCCCGTCCACACCGCCCGGCACCTACGACACCGAGATCGTCGTCGCGTTCGACGGCCGCGAGCGGCGCGCCCGGGGGCAGGTCGAGATCACGCCGACCCCGCCGGGGATCGGCCTGCTCACGCTCTCGAGCGCGTCCGCCAAGACGTCCTGGCGACGAAGCGCGGCCCGCGGCAGGGTCACGTTCAAGGGCTCGTCGCCGAGCGGCGCCGTGATGAACGTCCAGCTGCGCCGAAAGGGCGCCGCCAACTCGCGCGGTCGCGTGCCGAAGGTGACCCGATCGGCCTTCGTGCAGACGAGCGTCGGCGGCGGAGCCTTCTCGCGCTCGATCAGGATCGCGCCCGGCCTGCTCCCGGGCCGCTACGACCTGCAGGTGTCGCCCGTCAGCTTCGAGGGCGTCGCGCTCCCCAAGTCGACGCGGACCGTGTCGCTGAAGGCCCCGAAGGAGGGCGTCGCGCGGAGCGCCTACGTCAGCCTCAGCCGCTCGGGGAAGGCGATCAGCCGCGTCACCGGCCGGCGCAAGACCATCTACGGCAGGTTCCAGTTCGCACCGGGCGCGCTTCCCAAGCGCTCCAAGAAGATCACGGTCGCCTGGTACCGGAACGGCAAGCGGGTCGCCAAGCCGGTGGTCAAGAAGCGGCGCTCCACCGTCACGACCTTCCTCCGCAACCGCTCCGGCCGCCTTCCGAAGGGCACCTACCGCGCCGTGCTCAAGTGGGGACCGAAGACGGTCGCGGTCGGCTCGGTGCGGATCGGCTGAATCGAACCACCGCTAGCGCGGAGGCGTCGGGCGGGGGGCCCACCGCTCGTGCTCGTAGCGCAGCAGGCGCCCTCCGGCGGCGGCGATGATCGACCCCACCCGCACGAGTCCGGGGCTCGCCACACCCGGGTCGTAGATCAGGGCGTCGTCGCCGAGCGTCGGGTCGTCCGGGATGACCCAGGCCAGCACCGGGTACCGGTCCACCTCGTTGCGCGCCTCCTCGTCGCCCAGGAGCGGCCAGGCGATGACGGCGTACCACCCCGGCTCGGCCGGGACCGCGGCCATGCGGCCCTACTCCGGGGCGCCGAGCGACAGGCGCGCGAGCACCGCCTCGCGCACGACCTCGGCGTCGGTGTCGGCGACCGCGCGGTGGACGAGCGGGGCGGCCCGGTCGGCGTCGAGCGCCGCGAAGTGGACCAGTTGCCGGGCGGCGACCCGCCGCACGATCGGATTCGACGAGCCGAGCGCGCGATCGATCGTGCCCCAGCCGGCCCCGTCGCCGATCCGCGCCAGGTCGCCCGCCGCCATGCTGGCGCCGAGGAAGGCCTCGACCGGCAGCGGCAGCATCGCGGTCAACGCGGCGACGCCGGGCCCCCGCCGCCCCAGCCGGACGAGCGCATAGGCCGCCTCGACCCGATCGGTGTCGCCGGTGCCGGCCGCGAGCTCCTCGAGCGCCGGGCCGGCCCCCCGGGCGTCGTCGGCGCCCAGGATGCGCGCCGCTGCGGCCCGCAGGACCTCGGTGTCGCCCGCGAGCGCCGCCTCGAGCGAGGGCGGGTCGGTCGTGACCCCGTTGGCCTCCAGCAGCGCGCGGGCCCGCGCGTCGCCCCGATCCTCGTCGGCGGCCCCGTCGATGTCGTGGGGCACGTGGAGTCCGGGCGCCTCGAAGCGGTACTCGCGCGGCGGGTCGGGGCTCATGTGTAGAGCCCGGCGGCGCCCGCCGCCCGGATCGCCATCGCCCGGCGACGATACGCGCCCGCGCCGTCCCCGTAGGCGCGCTCCTCGACGTCGGGGAACGCCATGGCCGCGATCAGCGCGGTCACGATCCTGCCGGGCACGCTCGCAAGGAGCGCGTGCACGCCCGGCACGTCGGCGGCGGCCTGCGCCGAGAGCCAGGCCGACCCGACGCCCACCGCGGCGGGCCCGTTCGCCTTGGCGTCCTCGGCGTGGAAGCGCTCGTGGCGCTCGGTCAGATCCTCCGCCCAGAAGCCATCGCGAGGGGGGCGGCCGTTCAGGTCGCCCATGTCGGGCGTCAGGTCGTCGGCCGCGTCCTCGTAGTTCGCGCCGGTCAGCGCGGAGCTGAGAAACGAGCTCACGTCGACCTCGCCGCCCGGCCCCACCCGGGAGCGCACGTCCCACCTGATCGCGTGCACGATGTTCGCGCGCACGACGAAGACGCCGAGCCACGGCACCGGCAGCACCGTGATGTCGGTCACGCGGACGTCGCCGAAGCCGGTGATCCCGAAGTTGCCGCCCACCGCGATGCCGCCGCGGCTGATGGAGCCCTCGTATCCGAGCCACGACGACACCGAGTCCGTCATGTGGAGGTCCTCGAGGCCGTCGATCCGGATGTCGGGCAGCGACACGGGCGCGGCCGGGGCGGCGGAGTCCGCCCGTGGGTCCTGCGCCGCCGACTCGGGCGTGGCGGACCGCTCGGACGCCTCCTCGGACTCGGGGCCCTCCTGGCCGGCGAAGGCGGCCTCGGCGGCCGGTGGCGCGCCCGGGTTGGCGGTCTCGGGCGTCGCGCCGCTCGGCATGGGCGGATCGAGGGTCAGCTTCTCGAGCGCCGACTCGTCGACACCCTCCTCCTGGCCGCGCGGGGCATCCGCGAGCGCCGTGGCGACCGCGGCCGGTGACCCCAGCGGCGTCGCGTCCGGATCCCACGCGATCGTGGTGGCGAGCGTGTAGGACCGCGTCTCGGTCGACGGACGCGGGACGAAGGGCAACGGCTCCTCGCGGATGCCCGCCGCCTCGGGGTCCGCCGGGCGGGAGCGGCGCATCATGCGGGCCGCGGCGGCGTTGCCGCCGGTCTGCGAGAGCAGGTGGAGGGTCGTGGGGTCCGCGCTCCGCATGGACCGGCGGGCGCCCCGCCGCGCGCGCCGCGGGGGCCGGCCCGTGTCCTCGTGCTCGTCGCGCCATCGAACCGACCTCCCCCGTGCCGCCGAGACGAATCTACGCGGCCCGGGGGACGTCGGCGGTGCCCGTGCCGGTCAGGCCCCCGTGGTGACGAAGTCGGGATTGAGCTGGATGACCGAGAAGGACCCCCCGGTCGGGTCGGCGGCGACGACCATGCGCCCGGGCGGTGTGTCGAACGGACCCGAGACCACCTGCCCGCCGGCCTCGGTGATCGTGGCCGCCGCGGCGTCGGCGTCGTCGACGGCGAAGAAGACGTGCCAGTGCGGCGGGACCTCGGGCGCTGGGAGGTCGCCGGCGCTCGCGACCATGCCGCCGTTCAGGCCGAACATGGTGGCGGTGCCGCCGTTTGGCATCGGCGGGCTCGTGGTCGCCTCCCAGCCGAAGAGCGCGCCGTAGAACTCGGCGGCGGCGGCCTTGTCGTCGGTCATGAGGTCGGTCCAGGTGAGCGCGCCGTGCTCGTTGACCAGGTGGGCGCCGATGTGCGCCCTGCGGCTGCCAGAGGCAGATCACGGCGCCGGTCGGGTCCTGGAGGACCGCCATGCGGCCGGCGTCCATGACGTCCATGGCCGGGCTGACGACGGTCCCGCCGGCGGCCTCGGCCGCGGCGATCGAGGCGTCGACGTCCTCGACGCTCACGAAGGTGCTCCACATCGAGGGCATGCCCGCCATGTTCGGCGGCTGCGTCATGATCCCGCAGACGGGCTTCCCCTTCGACATGACCATCGTGTAGGTGCCGCCGTCGGGCGTCGGGCCGTCGTCGTAGGTCCAGCCGAAGAGGCGCTCGTAGAAGGGCTTGGCGGCGTCGACGTCGGTGGACGCGAGATCCACCCAGGACGGTGTTCCGGGCGCGTACTCGGTGACTTCGGGCATCGGTTCCCCCAGGGTCTGTTGCGCTGGTGCGAGGCGGCGGAGTGGCCGCTCGTAGTCTCGACGGACGGGGGGACCCGGAATCGACACACCGGTTCGCGAACGAACGCGAATCGCTCCGATCGCTGTCAGCATGTGTCCCGACCGGGCCGGCAAGCGAGCGAACGAGCGAGGAGCGCACGATGGACATCGACGAGGCACTGGCGTTCGTGCGCGACCACCATCGCGGGGTGCTCGCGACCAGGGGCCCGGGCGGCGGCGTGCGGCAGTCGCCGATCGTGGCCGCCGCCGACGACGAGGGCCACATCGTGATCAGCTCGCGCGAGGGCGCCTACAAGACCCGCTACCTGCGCGAGGATCCGTGGGCGCAGGTCTGCATCTTCACCAACGACTTCTTCGGGCGGTGGATGTGGGCCGAGGGCGACGCGCACATCCTGTCGTTGCCGGAGGCGATGGAGCCCCTGGTCGACTACCGCGGCCGGTTCGCCGACGCGGTCGGCATGGACTGGGACGACTACCGGGCCAGGATGGAGCGCGAGCGCCGGGTGCTGATCCGGATCACGCCGACCAGGGTCGGGCCGACGAAGACGGGGTGACGGCGGAGCCGGGACCGAGGGCCGCGGCCTCACCCGTCGACCAGGACCACCCTCCGCCGTCCGTCCTCGTCGCCCATCGAGGCCGCGAGCGCCAGGACGCGCCAGCGCCGCGGAGGATGCGCGTCCGGGGGCGGCGCGGCCGCCCCGTCGGCGCATCCGGGCTCCGGCCGCCCGACGTGGTCCGAGTGATGCTCCGTGGGGTCGTCGGTGTGCCGCATGTGACGATCGTCGCGCGGACGACGCCGGCGCACCATCGACACGTGTCCAAGAATCGGCACGCCGGAATCGACACGCGGCGCGGCGCGGGCGCGCCGAGCGGTGCGGGGGCGCGTCAGAGGGCGCTCGGGTAGGTCTCCGGCGGCTCCCCCGAGAGCCATTGCCGACCACGTTCGAGGGGCTCGACCGCCCGTGTGACGTCGATGTGGACGAGGGCGTCGAACTGGTCCGCGATCGCGGCGCCGAACCAGTGGCTCTGACGCTCGGTGTCGGGTCGGTAGATCACGCCGATCGCGCGCTCGAGCCGCGGCCGGCCGAGCACGTCCCGAAGCGCCTCGTCGGTGATCGGCGCGAGCAGGAACGCGGGCATCCCGGTCGCGTGGAAGAGCGCCTCGTAGCTCTCGTCGAGCGCCGGGACGATGCGCTTGCGCTCGACGGGCGCGCCCCACTCCGACGCCGCCGACACCGTGCCCCGGGACGTGGTGAACCCGACGAGCACCACCTCGTCGCCGTGCCGCTCGCGCATCAGCTGGCCCACGTTCAGCTCACCCCGCCGCGCCATCTCGGTGGCCCGCGCGTCGCCGATGTGCGAGTTGTGCTCCCAGACCACGACCCGGCTCGCGCCGTCGCCACGGTCGAGGTGGGCGACGAGGTGGTCGAGCGTCTCGGCCATGTGGCGGTCGCGGAGGTTCCACGACGCCGCCTGGGAGCCGAACACGGTCCGGTAGTACTCCTCCGCGTCGGCGACGACCGTGGCGTTCTGCTCGGCGAAGAAGTACTCGTCCTCGGCCACCGGGCCGTCGGTGCGAAGGTAGTCGCCGGCGTGGCGCCGAAGCTCGACCAATTCGCCCAGCACGTGGCGGCGGCACGACTCGCTCACGCCGAGCAGGACGGCCTGGCCGTAGGCGGCGCTCTCGGCCCCGTAGGGCTGGAGGCACTCGTAGCGGCGGCGCGCGCGGGCCGCGGCGGGAGGGTCGTGTGCGTCCAGATAGCGGATCACCGCCTCCATCGACGCGCCCAGGCTGTAGAGGTCGAGCCCGTAGACGCCGACCTTCGCGACATCCGCCGGACGCCGGTCGTTGTGGGCACGGAGCCACCCGACCAGGTCGAGGAACTCGGCGTTGCGCCACATCCAGGTCGGGAAGCGGCGGAATCCGCGAAGCGCCTCCTCGGCGTCGGCGTCGTCGTCGGCGCCCCGCACGTAGCGGCTGAGCCGCAGCGCGTCGGGCCAGTCGCCCTCGATCGCGACCGCGCCGAAGCCGTGATCCGAGATCAGCCGCTTCGTGATGCGGGCGCGCTCGCGGTAGAACTCGTGCGTGCCGTGGCTGGCCTCCCCGAGCAGGACGATCCTCGCGTCGCCGATGAGGTCGATCAGGGGGTCGTAGTCCCGCGGTCCGCCCGAGATCGGGTGCGCGACCGCCCGGATGGCGTCGACGTCGGCCCGTGCGATCCGCGGGGCTGCCGGGACGAGGGCCATGGCGTCAGACCTCCGAGGCGCCGAGCGACGCCGCCGCGAGATGGGTGCGAAGCCATGCGGTCGCGAGTCGCGCGACCTCGTCCAGCGTGCCCGGCTCCTCGAACAGGTGCGTGGCGCCCTCGACGACGGCGATCTCGTTCGGGCACCGCATGCGGGCCGCGGCCTGGCGGTTGAGCTCCAGCACCTGCGTGTCGAGCGATCCCACGATCAGGAGCGTCGGAGCGCGCACCTCACCGAGGCGCTCCGCGGCCAGGTCGGGTCGGCCGCCGCGCGAGACGACCGCCCCGACGAGGTCTCCCAGGTCCGCGGCCGCCCGAAGTGCCGCCGCGGCGCCCGTGGAGGCGCCGAAGTAGCCGATCGAAAGGCCCGCCGCCGCCGACTCGGCGGCCGCCCAGCGCGTGACGGCCGCCAGGCGCGCGCCGAGGAGCTCGGTGTCGAAGACCAGGTCGCGGCGCCCCTCCTCGCGATCCGCGAGGAGGTCGAACAGGAGCGTGGCGAAGCCGGCGTCGTTGAGCCGCCGGGCGACGTCGCGATTCCGGGGGCTGTGGCGGCTGCTCCCGCTCCCGTGGGCGAAGATCACGAGCCCCCGGGCGTCGGACGGGACGGCGAGGTCGCCGCCGAGGACGACGCCGTCGACCTGCAGCGTCAGCGCCTCGGTCGTCGCCTCGGGCGTCGAGGGTGCCTCGGCAGGCCGGCCGACGCGCCCGTGCGACCGAGGAGCGAGAGCACCTCCTCGTCGGAGACCTGCGCGAAGTCCCGGTACCAGCGGCCGACGCCCCCGAGGTCGTCGGGGACCTCCAGGCAGACGACCTCGTCCGCCTCCTCGCGCAGCATGGCGACGGCCTGGTGCGAGCCGACCGGCACCGCCACGATGATGCGGGCCGCGCCGCGCCCACGGAGCGTGCGGACGGCGGCCAGGTCGGTGAGTCCCGTGGCCAGGCCGTCGTCCACGACCACGACGGTTCTCCCCCGGACCCCGGTCGGCGGCTCGGCGCCACGAAAGCGCTCGACCCGGCGGCGAAGCTCGCGGGACTCGCGCTCGACGACCCGCTCGATGTCCGCGTCGGTCAGGCCGAGCGCGGCGACGGTCCCGGAGTCGACGATGGCGACCCCGTCCTCGGCCATCGCGCCGACGGCGAACTCCGGGTTCTGCGGCGCGCCGATCTTCCGGACGGTGAGGAGCTCGATCGGGGCGTCGAGCGCCGCCGCGACCTCGACCGCGACCGGGACGCCCCCGCGGGGAAGCGCCACCACGATCGGGTGCTGCGGCAGGAGCCACGACAACTCGGCGGCGAGCCGCCTGCCGGCATGGGTGCGGTCGGCGAAGATCATCCCCGAAGGTTCGTCGACCGAGGCCGAGCCGTCATCTGCGCGGACCCGGATCAGGCACCCGGGAACACCCGCAGTGGCCGCGCGGCGCACCGGCGACCCGACGCCCTCCCCGCCCGCGCTATCCTGCACGTCGCCCGCCGCCAGGACGGGCAGCGCCGACGTAGCTCAGCTGGCAGAGCACTTCACTCGTAATGAAGGGGTCCCCGGTTCGAGTCCGGGCGTCGGCTCTAGGATCTCGGCAACCGAGGACTGGTTGCCCCACATTTGCCCACACACGCGACGAGACCTCGCACCCGGCTCGCCCTGTCACATCGCGGTCGGGAACCGGATACCAGCGAGAGGGCGTGCCCGGCGGCTGCTGAGCTGTCTCGCTCCCGGACGCCTCCCTAGTGGCATCTGAGGGGTAGGGGTTGTGAACCGCACTGGGTCTGTTGGAGGCTCTGATTGGTGGGTTAGCTGGTCGTCACCGGCTCGCTGGGGTCGCGTACCCGAGGCCGGACGGCGCGCCGCCTGAGAGCGCTGGACGGCCGGCCTCGGCGGGCGCTTCGCGCCCGGGCAGTTGGTCGTCGAGGAGCATGGCCTCGAACTCTGCCGGCGGGATGTCGCCGAGTTCCTCGTGCAGGCGCTCGGCGTTGTAGAAGCCGATCCAGGCAAGGGCCTCGTGCTCTGCGTGCTCGAGGCCCGGGAACCTGCGCCCGGCGACGAGCTCCGACTTGAAGGTCGCCACGAACGACTCGGCCATGGCGTTGTCGTAGGCGTCACCTCTCGATCCGACCGATGGCGCGATCCCGAAGCTCATCCAGGCGATCGGTGTAGGCCAAGCTCGTGTATTGCGAGCCGCGGTCGGTGTGGGCGATGAGTCCTCGGCCCGGCATCCTCGTCGCGACTGCCATCTCCAAGGCGTCCATCACCAACTCGGTGCGCATGTGGCTTGCGATCTGCCAGCCCACGATGCGCCGTGAGAACATCGAGGATGACGGCCAGGTAGACGAATCCTGAGTAGGTGCGCACGTAGGTCATATCCGCGACCCACAGCTGGTTCGGCTGATCCGCACAGAAGCGGCGCTCGACGAGATCACGTGCCCGATCGGCGGCGGCCTCAGGCCGTGTCGTACGCACGCCCCGCCCGCGGCGGATGCCTGAGAGCCCTTCTTGGCGCATCAGCCGGGCCACCCGGTCGCGGCCGACTTGAACACCTCGCCGGCGCAGCTCGCGCCAGGTCTTTCGCTGCCCGTAGACCTGCCGGTAGCCCGCGCGGGCATCGCGGATCTCGCGCACCAGCTCGCGATCGCGCAGATCGCGCGCCGAGGGTGTCCGGTTCTGCCGGGCGTAGTGGGTGCTTGTGGCGACCCCGAGCGTCTGGCAGACGGGCTCGACCCCGTAGGTGGCCGCGAGCGTTCTCACCACGCGGGTCACCTGCGCCGGGTCGGGTCGAGCTCTTGCGCGAAAAGCACGCTTGCCTCTTTGAGGATCGAGTTGGCGCGGCGAAGCTCCGCGTTCTCGCGACGAAGCGCCTTCAGTTCCTCTGAGACCTCGCTTGGGAGCACGCGCGCAGATGTCGGTGCGGCGTCGGCCTCGGCTTGTCGCACGCGCTTTCGAAGCGCCTCAGGATGGATGTCCAGATCGCGCGCGACCTGGGCGACGGGGCGGCCCGTCGAGATCACCTCGTTGACCGCCCGGGCCATCAGCTCATCGGGGTACTTCCTGGGTGCGGGCATTCGTTTGGATTCTCCTTTGCCCGGCCATCTCCGGCCAGGCTTCGGAGCCTCCCGTTTTCCCAGTGCGGTTCATATCGTGTTCCCAGCGCCTGATATACACACTTTGCAGGCATTTCCCAGCCCAGCCGAACTCAGCCGAAACCCCTCTCGAGCGCTCGTAATGAAGGGGTCCCCGGTTCGAGTCCGGGCGTCGGCTTCCCTTCCTCAAGCGGTTGTCGAGCACTGGGTCGGCACCGCTGAGGCTTCGTCGAGGCCAGGGGTCAACAAGGCTCGGCGGTGGCGAATCATGATCTCTCGCCACGGATCGTGCTCACCGGTCCCGGAGCCGCGCCTGGCCGCAACGGTGCAACCGCCAGACTTCCTCTCGCCCCGAAAGTGTCGGCGGAAAGACGGGCGAGTCTGCCCAGCATGAAGGGATCCGCCACGGTGCTGTCCGAATCGCCGGAGTGGTTCACCGCCAGTAGAACGCTTTCGCGGAAGTCGGACGCGACGAGTGTGCTGTTAAGCTCGATCGCGAGCGCCCCCTCTGCCACCCACCCGGTGCCGAGGCGCTCGACAGCCTCGGGGGAACCAGACCCTCGCTTGGCCATCGAGACGGCACCGGCGGCGGCGGCCAGCACCTCTGCGCGCGACGGGCGCGCGGTGAGCTCCCGGTTCGCGAAGCCGATCAGATCACGTCCTCCAGCGACTCCACGCTCGCGAGTCCAGCAAGCTGTACCAGCGAGCCGGCGTTTCCAGCCGTGTGGGCGCCGACACATGTGGGCGGGCCCGAGGAATCAGTCAGGGTGCTGATCACCTACCCCGGAAGCGCCGGCACGACCGATGCCGGATCCCACGCCCGTTGTTGGCGCTGTTGGCCGCCCACACACACACGACGTACCGCTGTCCGCGACGCAGGCTGCGCGTCGGCACAACCGCGGAGAACACGTTGCGCGCGCACCCGTTCACGCTCTGACGGCCGAGACCGGCCACGCGCCGACCGTCGTAGTCGAAGACGCTCGTGAACAGGTTAACCTTGCAGCGTGTGCGGTACTGCGGCCTCGTCCAGACCTTCACGCGCAGTCCCGTCTGGATGTCCGTCGCCGCTCGCACGAACACAGGCGTCGAGGACGCCGGCTCAGGAGCAACCGCTCCGGGCATCGCGAGCACCCCGGCCGCGAGCGGAATCGCGAGCCACCTCAGAGACATCAGGGCCACCTCCCGGTGACGTTGGCGGTGCGCCGACCCACTCAGGCCTCCGGTCCGGGAGGCACCCCCCGCGCGTACAGGAACCTGGCGACCGCTACCGGCGCCGGGGTACCGGCCAGGCCTCCTCATTCAGGTGGCTCGAGCGGCCGTTGGACGTCGACAACCGGTTCAGCGGAACCCGCCTGGGCCGTGGTGACAACGAATCCGGCGACACACTGCGAGTCGACGCCCTTTCGAGGCGACGAGATCGCCAGGGCCTCGCACAAGGCGACCTCGCGGCACAGTCAGGCCTGTCGGCAAGGCCGCTTTGTTGCCAGGGACTGGGCGCTTCTACTCGTACCCGCACGGCGGAACGCCTGTCGTCCCCGCGGTGGCGAGCAACGCATCCATCGTGCTAATCGGAAACGCCAGGCCGAAGCCCGTCGCCAGCTCGATCGCGTAGACGACGCCGGCGACCCTTCCCTCCGCGTCGAGCAGGGGGCCGCCCGAGTTGCCGGGCTCGAGCGGTGCGTTGATGCGGAGGATCTCTCCCGGAACGCCGAACTCGTCGCCCTGAACGCGGTCGATGACGACCCCCCGCTCGATGACGAACGGGCCGCCGAGCGGGTAGCCGACGGCGGCGACGTCACTTCCCGCCTGGGCCCTCCCCGACAGGTCACCGACCACCGGAAGCTCGCCCTCGACGCGCACGTAGGCCACGTCGCCCAGCACGCCGACCTCGGCCGCCCGCACCTCGAGCGTGCGCCCGTCCCAGGTGCTGACCTCGAGACGGTCGGCGCCCGCGACGACGTGCCGGTTCGTCACCAGGGTCGAGCCGTCGACGGCGAAGCCGGAGCCCGTGCCGACACCCTGGCAGGTGAGGTTCCGCACGCGCACCGTGAGCCGCTCCGCACGACGCTCGTAGCTGTCGCGCGAGAGCGCCGGCAGCTTCACCTGGGCGATGCCCTTCGGCGGCGGGGACCTCCCTCTCGAGGGCGGGGGCCAGCTCCTCGGGCGAGGCGGCCGGGGGCTCCTCGGCGACGCTCGCACAGCGCGCTCGCGAGCGCGACGACCACAAGCGCAAGAGGCACGAGGGGCCACCTCATGGCGACGACGCTCGCCAGCCCGGCCACGACATCGTCGGCTTCGGTGCACTCGGCGTCGGCCCGGTCGACAGGGGCCGGGCGGCACCGAGCCGTCGGAGGGATCGATGCCGTTGAAGACGTCAATCAGCGCCGCGTTGCATTCGCCGACCTCGACGGCGGCCTCGCCCAGGAGGTTCCGCTCGACCTCGAGCTGTCCCCGCTCGTCCTCGACCGCGGCCTTCTCGGCCGCGAGCTCGCGCTGGCGTGTCTCCAGCGCCGCGACGTCCTGCTCCGATCGCCTGATCGAGGTGCGGGCGCTCCGAAGCCGGTTCGAGGCGACGTTCAGCCGCGCCGTCTGGCGGTTGAGGTCCTTGGTCCGGGTGGCGACGAGATCCTGGAGTTCCTCGGAGCGATCACGCCACGCGTCAGCCCGTTCCCGGTTCTCGTCCGCCCGCTGGAAGTTCACGAACGTGAGCGTTCCCAGGACGCCGACTCACGCGAGCAGCAGGACGGCCACGGCGCATGCGGCGACGACCCACGGCACCGAGAGGCTGAGCCCATCGCGCTTCGACGACACGCTCGCCCTCTGGCTCCCCGAAGTGGCGCTCGACGACGAGGGTCCAGGGATCGGTGCGTTCCGTCTCGGTATCCCCGTTTCACTGGCCGCGCTCCTCGGAGGGCCGCCGCGTGCGCTCGGGGGCCTGGTCCTCGCCTGCATCTCTCCGCCAAAGGGGCGTTCCCTTACTCGACTTCATCCCGCCGGCCCGGACCCGAGCCTCGTCACGACACGGACGATCTCTGGGGGGCGCACCAGCCCCTGGCCTGGCGAGCGTCGAGATGTGAAACGAGGCGCTGCACGGGGGCTCAGGCCAGCGCTACTCCGGGGCGTCGGCCCCACCTCCCCACGCGCTCCGCGCTCGGACGACGGCGTGGCCGTCATCTCCGGCGCGGAGCATCCCTCCGCGCCGGGCGAAGCGGGTCAGTGTCGTCGTCGGTCACGACCCCCCGCGGCAGTACTCGCCCGCCCATCGCGCCGGCCCGGGATCCAGGGGAGCGACCAGGACGGCCGCCCTACTCCTCCGACGCCCCGGCCACCGCCACGGGGGCGGGTCGTGCCCCTGCTGCCGCCAGGGGCGGTGGGCCGGTCAGGCCGCGAGATTCCGCGTAGGCGATTGCCTCGTCGAGCATCGGGCCGATCTCGTTCCATCCCGCCTGGATGTCCTCGAAGGAGAATTGAGCGTCGACGCCGACGAGCTCGAGCGACTGGTTGACGAGCGCCTCGATGATGTCGGGCACGTTCTCGGCGTCGGCGATCCGGCCCTCGAAGCTCGCGATGAAGCCCTCGATCGTCCCGATCTGGATACGCGCGCCCTCGCCCATCGCCGCAATGAACTCCCCGATCGAGTCGGCCTCGGCGGCGACGCCGTCCAGCGGCGCGATGGCGGCGGACTTCGCCTGGTCGAGCGCGCCCTGCACCTGCCCGATGACCAGTTCGATGCCGGCGTTGGCGACGTCGCTCCCAGCGCCGATCAGCGCCTCTCCGGCATCGGCCAGCATCCCCTCGCCCAGATCGACCTCGGGGATCTCCACGTCCGGAATCGCGAGCGCGTCGATCGTCGCGCGCAGGCCCTCGACGCCGGTTCGGACGGTCGCCGCGTTCTCGGCGCCGCCGGCCGTCAGCGCCTCGAGCTCGGCGAGGCTCGCGAGCTTTGCCCGCATGTCCGCCATCAGGTCGACGGTCAGCTGCTGGACGAGCGCGAAGGGCTCCTGCCCGCCGAGCAGGTCGGTGGCGATCGCGTTGGCGTCGTCGATCGAGCTGGAGATCGCCTCGCCGGCCGCCGACACCAACCCGTCGCCGATCTGGTAGCAGGTCTTCATGCGGCGCAGCTCGAGCTCGGCGATCTCCCAGGCGAATCCCTGCGCCGTGTCGCCGGCGGACCTGCCCGCGGCCTGGCGGGCCAGCGTCCGGGCGACCGCGGGAGGCTCGGTTCCCCAGAGGAGGCCGCCCCAGACGTTCTGCAAGGAGATGATCACCGCCCGCATCGTCGGGCTCAGCTTCGCCGCGATCCCCAGGATCGGCCCGAGCGACCTGAGCGCCTGCCCGATCCACCCGCTCTGCGATGCGCCTGCGGTCCCGAGGCCGATGAGGTCGTTGGCGGTGCCGAGGAAGTCGGTGAGGACGTTGGACTGGTAGCCGTCGACGAGCGACTGCCAGCCCGCGGCCTCCTCGGGCGTCGAGGAGGTTTGCGCGGCCGCGTAGAACCCGATCGCCATCGATCCGTCCAGGAGGAACTGGGCCGCGTCGAGGTTCAGCTTCCCGGCCACGCCGATCTCGTTGACCGTCGCCGTCAGCGGGATGAACTCCGCGAGGACGACCGACGCGCCCAATCCGTCCTGGATGAGCTGGTTGACGGTGAGGATCGCGCCGATGCCGTTGTTTGCGGCGTTCACGGCGCTTCTCAGCACGACGACCACTTCGGCGATCCCCGAGCTCTCCTCGGGGATCGCGCGCAGGTCCTGCGCCATGTTGATGCCGTCCGCCGCGAGCCCGCTGTAGAACCCGGCGCCCGGAACGAGCCGGCCGACCTCGAACGTCGTGCGGATGACGTTCAGACCCGTGTCCGACGTGACCGATTCCCACATCTGATCCCAGGGGATGCCGCTCGAGGGGTCGGCAGGGGTGATGGGCCGTGGCGAGACATCGGGGGCCGGACCGATCGTCGGACCGTCGAACGGCGCGGGGGCGGGTGCCGGGCGGGGACTTGACCGCGCCCCGCCCGCCCCGCCCGCCCCGCCCGCGCCCCCGCCCGTCGATGCCGGTCCGCCGCCGCGCCCGCCCGCCTGGGGTGTCATGGGGCGAAGCTCGCCCGGCGGCTCGACGGACGAGGGCGTCGAGGATCCAGACGGGCGGGGGGCCGTGGCCGGCTCACCGACCGGGGCCTCGGCGGCCGCCGCAGGAACCTCTGCCACCCCGGCGACCGGCGGAACGCCCGCGTCGAGGACGTCCTGCTCGTCGTCGCCCTGCCGCGCGAGAAGGAGGAGCGGCATGGCGGTGAGAGGCGGCACTGACGCGGCGCCGCCACGACCGCCGGCCCCCGCGGCGCCGCGCGCGAGAACCCCGGCCACCGCCGAATTGCCGGCCGTGGCCTGGAGCGCCCGGACCCGGGCGATCGAGGCCGCAGGTGCGGTCGGCGCGTCGCGCCTGCGGATCGCCTCCGGATCCGGCACCACCGGCTCTCGCTCCGCAAGCTCCGCGTGGGCTCCCATGCGCGCATTCTGGTCCCGGCGCAGGGACCCCGGCAACCGGGCGGCGACCGTCCGTTGGGGCAGCCCGAGTTGCACACTCGTGCACCGGACCGGCCGTGGCGGCCGCGGTGCGGGCCCCGGGCACGCCCCCGCCCGACCACCGTCGGGTCTGCGCCACCCGTGCGCGAGGCGAGGCCGTCACGCGGCGCGGCCGCGGGTTCGGGTCCGGGCGTCGGCCCGTAAATCGGCCAGAATGAAGGTGGGCTCGCCGTTGGCGCCTTCGGTGCCGGCGGTGCGCCATCCGCGCCGGTCTCGGCAGGCGGGCGACCCTGGACGCCCCCTGCGCAGCTGGCCGGAAGTCGACGCAGGCGATGCAGACCGACAAGGTGCAAGAACTCATGCCTCAGCCGCTCGTCAAAGGAAACCTCGTCTGCTGGCGAAACGGCGACGACGAGATCGGCGTCGTCCGCGTCGTCGAGGGCGGCCGCGTGGGCGTCCTCTTCGACTCCGGCGAGAAGCGGATCTTCCCCGCAGGCACGGATGCGCTCGAGCACCTGGTCTTCGCGAAGGGCGCGGTCGTCGAGATCCGGACGACGGGGGACCGCGGGACCGTCGCCGATTCCGGCGCGAAGCGGGGCCGCCACGCGTACACCGTCGCGCTTGCGGGCGGCGGCCAGTCTCACGTCCTCGAGGACGTTGTGCGACCCCCACCCCGAGGGACGTGAGCCGCACCGTCGCGCCGACGAGGGCGGAGATGGGTTTCGCGAGCGTCGGCCTGAGACGGGCGAGATGTCAGGCCTCAGGGCGCCGGAGGATGGTCAGCGTCCCATGAGGTGATGGCGATCAGCGCGGCAAGGCGGTGGGTCCCCGGGCCTCGCTGACCCCGGGCTCCTCGACCTGACCCCAACCAGCGAAGGGGTCGGGTCGCGCGCGGGAGCGGCGTGGCCCGCAGGTGGCCCATCCACGCAACCGAGGCGCCCGAAACCGGCTTTTGTTGAAGGCGCCGGATCGGAATCGTCCCCAGGCCGTATCCAGCTCGGCCGAACTCCACCGAGCCCCCTCCCTCCAGCGCCCCGCGTCACTCGCAGGGGGTCGCCTTCGCGACGACGTTCTGCGACCTCTGCTGGAGTGGGCCAAACCCGATCCCGACGAAGGGGGCGGGGTTCGAGTCGGCTCGTCGGCGCCTGGGGCACTCGCTCACGACGCCGGCCGCCCAGAGGAAACGGGCGCGCAACTGCGCCGCCGGCCGCCTACTGGACCTGGAAGGTCTTCGTGACGGTCTGCAGACCCGCGACGGTCACGCTCGCTCGCCACTGACCCCGCGGCGCGAAGGTGGTCACCACGCCGTAGAACTCGATCAGCCCCCCGCTCGAGCTGGTCCGCGCGGTCTCGTCGACGACCGTGCGCCCGTTGGCGTCCACGACCTGGATCTGCACCTCCCGGCCCGCGGGCCAGCCCTTCAGCTCGACGGTGACGCTGTTCGCACCCTGCCGGGGGACGGGCCCGGCTATGACGAAGACATCTCGACCTGTCGAGGGAGCGGGTGCCGGTGCGGGCGCCGTTCGCCCGAGGCGCGAGATCATCCCCCGGATCTGGTCCAGCCGAACGCAGACGAGACGGTGGTTCTCGGGTGCGTCGCGATACAGGCTGGTGTCGAGGAGATACCGCCGCTGCGCGGCCGCGACGGCGTTCCGAAGCTCGGACCTGGCGGAGGTGAAGTTCGTGATCTGCTTGGCGCCTCCGCTGAGCGCCAGGTCCCGCTCGAGCTGGAGGGACCGCCCGAACGTGCGCTCGGCCTGGGCGATGAGCCGCTCGACCTGGCGGGGCGAGGCGCCGTGCCGGATCCCCTTGCAGCTGCCGCCGCCCACCTTGGCGTCGGCCCTCGGACGAATCCGACAGCGGAGGGTCATGGCCCGGTTGCGCAGTCCCTTGGCCGAGCGGTTGGCGCGGGCGCCGAGGGTGAGGCTCCGCCGTCCGATCCCGCGGATCAGCGACGCCACCCGGTCGACCGGCCACGTCACGACCTGCACGCTCCGCACGGCGACCTCGTCGAGGACACCCTGAAGGCCGACGAGGCGGACGACCCATCCGCGCACGGGGTCGCCGTTCACGACCAGTCGCGACAGGATCGTCCCGGCGAGCTGGGTCGCCCGGCGCTTCGCCGCGGTCTGCAGCGGAACGTTCAGTGCCAGGGACTCGAGCGCGGCATCGCCGGCGGCGGCCTCGAGCTCGGTGTCGGCGAGCGCACCCACTTCGGCCTGCAGCCGCGCGACGAGCTCCTCTCTCGTCGTCGGCGGCAGCACCGCGGTGGTGAGACCGAACGCCGCCAGCTCCGAGCCGATCGCGCGGTCGATCGCCGCGGGAAGCAGCTGGCGGATCAGCGGCTGGGCGCGCGTGCGCTCGGTCGTGGCCCTGGGGGGCTCGGTCGGGACCCCGCTGAGCTTCTCGAGCTCGCCCATCGCCCGGTCGAGCTCGGCCAGCGTCGCGACCAGGAGCGTCGCCTCCTTCGGGCTTGCCGTCGGCCGTCCGCGGGCGACGCCGCGCCGGTATCCGGCGGTGAGGCGCTTGGCCGCGACGGCCGCCGCGCGCAGGCGCCGCGCCTCTCGCTCGATCCGGGCCGGTGAGCTCGACCCGCGGCGCAGCGCGGCGAGCGCGCGACGGCTGCGGACGACATCGGCATTCACGCGTATCGCCTGCTCGAGCGTGGATGACCGCCCGTTGGTCGGGGCGCGGGCGTCGGCGACATCCGGAGCGAAGGACACGGCGCCCAGAATCGCCAGCGCGCAGATGGCGAGCAGCAGGCGGCCGAGGGGACCCCGAGGGAGCATGACCAGCCGAGACTACGATGGCCCCCGGACCCCGAGGGTCGCCCCATCGCGGCTCTCGAGGGCCCGCGACGTCGCGCCGTGCGAGCGCCTGGGCGGCGTCGTGCCGGTTCTGGACAACCACCTGACGCCGGCTGTCCTGCTCGGTCGTCGAGGCGCGCCGGCACCGCCCATCTTCGCCAACAGGGCCACTTCCCGGTCGCGGTGACATGCGGTCGCGACAGATCGGAGACTCCAACCCGGCGCGGCGCGACCCGAAGACGGGCGGGACCTTCCAGTGCCGACACCAACTCCGTCCTCAGCCCGGTCTGAGAGTGGACGGGGGAGGGGCGTCGACATCACCCGCCTCGAGGAACCCGCGCCGAGCGACAGGGAGCACGGCGCGATCCCGGGGCACCTGTGTGCGTCGCCGGCATTCCGGCGAGAAGCACGACGGCCGCAGCGATCGCCGCGAGCGCCATCGTGGCGATCGCACGTGAGCGTCTCCGCACCGCGTCCCCGGACCGGGCTCGGAAGGTGGGTCGCGGATCGCTCGACGGAATCCGGTGCGGCCACGGGGGCGCTTCGGACAGCCCGCAGGCCTCCGGGCGACCCGCACGGGCGCTCCCGAATCACCGGCATGACGTCCGGCCCCGCTTCTCGGCAGCTGCGAATCCGTAGTCCGCCGAGGCGTCGGTGGGGCAGTTCACGGCAGCGGATCGCTGGCGTTTCTGGAAGCTTGAGAGGTCAGGAGCCGTGATGGCTCCAGCGACCGACGTCATCTGCTCCCGCCGCCTCGAGGTCCGCACGATGGCCGATCCTCCACACCCAGGCCCCCACGAGAACGAGCCCGATCCGCCCGAGACGGGCGGCGACGCGACCGCCGGTGATGCCCATGAGCGACTCGCCGCGCACATGGCGGGGCGCCTCGGGTCTGCGGACCACGTCGAGCGGCTCGACGTCCTGAGCGCCGACGAGCACGCCAAGATCCAGGGCGGCCTGGCCGAGGCCATGCACGACCGCCTCGCGGCGCTCGATCTGCTCTACGAGCGCGGCGAGATCTCCGCCTCGGAGCTCGGAGCCGCACGGCAGCGGATCCTGGAGGCGACCGGGGCGCCCCCCGGCGGCGCGGCGGGCGGTCCGAGGGCGACGGACGAGACGGTGATCACGCCGCCCCCGACCGCGCAACCGGCGGCCGCGCCTCCGCCGCCGCAGGAGCCCGGCCCCGGCGGGGGGCCGACGCCGCCCGGCGGCCCGGGCGAGGGAAAGCGGATCCTCGGGATGCCGGTCCCCGCAGCACTCGGCGTGCTCGCGGCGATCATCGTCGTCGTCGCGGGTGCGGCCGCGCTCCTCATCACGCAACCCTGGTCCTCGGGCGAGCGAGGAGGCGGCGCCGGCGGCCACGGAGCAGGTCGCGGAGGGCTATCTGGGCCAGATCGAGACGCCCTACGGCCGCCTCACCGACTCGGCGGTGTCGATCGGCAAGACGCTCGCGCGAGTCTCCACCCCGGCCGACCTCAAGCGGCTGGGACGCAACGCCGACCGCCAGCTCGACGTGGTGGAGAACGCGCGGAAGACGCTCTCGGCGATGAGCGTCGCCGACGAGGATCGGGCCGCCCACCAGGCGCTCCTCGCGGCGTCGGCGACCCAGCGGCGCTACCTGGTCACGCTCTCGCGCACGGTGAGCCTCGCACCCGAGCAGGGCCTCGAGCTCGTCCCCCAGGTGCGCAGTCAGGCGGACTCGCTCGAGAGCAGGTACGGGGTGTTCTTCGCGCTGGTGCCGGAGGCGCCCGACGCCATCACCGGAAGCGATCTGGACGACACGGCCGGGCTCAAGGCGGCGCTCACCGAGGCCGAGGCACGCGCGCAGGAACTGGCCGAGCCGGAGCCGGAGCCGGAGCCCGCGACCCCGTCACCCACGCCCACCCCGAGCCCCGGCATCGTCACCGGGACGGCCTTCTCCTCGCCGACCGGCAACCTTCGCTGCACGTCGTTCGGAACGAGCCTGCGCTGCTCGAGCGCGAACGACGGCTTCAGCGCGACCCTTCCCGAGTTCGGACCGCCGACCACCGGAAGCGGCGCGATCGAGGGCGGAGGCCAGATCGTGCCGTACGGCTCCGACTGGGTCAGCGGACCCTTCCGGTGCGACTCCGAGACAGACGGGGATCACCTGCCGATCGGTCTCGAGCGGACGCGGGTTCTTCCTCAGTCGAGACACCTACACGCCCTTCTAGGAGCCGACGGGCGAGGCCCGGCCGAGGCGGCTGAATGACGAATCCGAGCGACAGCGGGCACCGGCGCGAGTGGCGTCGTCGCCGCGACGACGAGAACAGGAGGCGCAGGCGGCGCCGTCGCATCACGGGGATCGTCGCCGCGCTCGCCGTGGCGCTCGTGGCCGCGGGCGCCGCGATGGGCACATGGGCGCTCGTCCGCGACGAGGGCGGCGCCCGGACCGCCGGTGGGAACGCGCGCGCCACCACGACGACCGGCGGGCCGGTGCGGGCGACGCCCCTGGCGCCTCCGGCGGCGGATCTCCCGGGCCCCCCGCGCGATTCCGCGCAGGCCACGAGCGGGACCGAGACGACCTCGCCCGGAAGCCGCGCCGGCGCCACGACGCAGGGGCGCATCGAACCCCGGGCAGCATCGTCGAACGAGCGGCCCGTGGTGTGGATCCAAGCCGGGCACGCCGAGCCGCGGGAACCGGGCTACCGCGACCAGACCGGCGCCGGATCCGGTCCGTTCGGCGATGAGATCGCGTTCACGACCAGGCTCGCCGATGCGGTGGCGGCCCGGCTCCGGGCAGCGGGGGTCGATGCCCGGACGACGCCGGGGGAGGTCACGCCGCTGGGTGCCGAGGGCGCCGCGTTCGTGAGCCTGCACCACGACGCGCCGGGCGGCCGGGCGGCGATCGCGGGGGCACACGCCGGAACGAGCGAGAACTACTACCGGGGCGAGGGGTACGGCGAGCCCAGTCCGACGCCCTACCCGGACAGCGCCCCGCACCGGGCGGCGACCGAGGTCACGCCCGCGGTGGAGGCCGCCTCGGCGCAACTCGGGCAGGCGATCGCACGGCGCTACCGGCCCGTCTTCACGCCCGCGAACGGCGCGGGCTCGAGCTTCGCCGGCGTCGCCTCCGAGCGCGAGAACCCCCGCATGACCCGGTACTACGGATTCTTCCGGACGAACGCGGGTGCCCGGGTCATCGTCGAGGCCGGCGCGGCCGGCTCGGACGATGCCTTCCTTCGCGACACCAGGTTGGCGACGGGCGCCATCGCGGACGGGATCACCGACTACCTGCGGGCCCGGGAGCTGCTCACGTAGGCCGGTCGCGCGACGTTCGGAGCGGCGCTCCGCTCGACACGGCCCCGACGCCGACGGCGAGGTCGCGGGGCGGCTCGGGGTCGGCCTCCGGTCTCGCCGGTACGGTGCGGGTCGACGTGCGCTGGATCGGGGCCATCACCGGGGTCGCACTGGGCCTCCTTGCGGCAGTCGTGGTGTGGACCCGCCGCGGCGCGCGCTGGGGCGCGACGCCGACGGAGATCGCGTCGGCCGGGACGGGCGAGGACTGGTTCGAGGGAGTGCCCGGTGTTCGGATCCGGATGACCCGCGCGATCTCGATCGCGGCGTCGCCGGAGGCCGTCTGGCCCTGGCTCGCGCAGATGGGCCGCGGCGCGGGTGGTACAGCCACGAGCGTCTCGACAACGGGGGGCGCGCGTCGGCGCGACACATCGTCCGTTGGATCCCGCCACCGCGCGTCGGCGACGCGGCGGCGATCGGCTACCTCCGGCACCTGGAGCCGGGGCGGGAGATCACGTGGTGGGCGAAGGACGTTCCCTTCCTCGGGGCGCGGACCTGGTCGTCGTGGCAGTACCGGGTGACGGCGGAGGGCGACGGCTCGCGCCTTGTGATGCGAGTCGACGCCGCGGCGGCGGGCGCGACCCGGTGGCTCGTGGCGCTGCTGTTCCCGCTGGTCGACTCCGTGATGGCGCTGCGCCAGCTCACGAACCTCAAGGACCGGGCCGAGCGCGACGGAGTCAGGGCGGACGAGCCTGGAACCCCGAGACGGGTGTGCGCGATCAATACCAGGATCACCACGTGATCTACGCCTCGGGAGAGGAGGCGGGCGTCCCCGGGAGGGAGGACGCCCGGGGGTCCCGCAGCTCGGCGGAGGCCGACGGCGTGGTGTGAGAGGTCTGGTCGGAAGGTGAACTGGCGGACGGCGCGGCGGCTCGGGCGGGGTCGCCGAGGATCCCGTCGAGGTGGCCGGCATCACGACGGAGGAGCGCCCTGCCGGCGCTCGCGACGTCGACCGCGGGTCGGTGGTGGTCGCCAGGAGCTCGGACTCGTCCTCATCGCCGCGGTGCCGACCTGGACCCACGACATGGGTGACCATCGTGGTGGTGCAGACTCCCCGGATCGTCGGTGACGGCGATTTCGGCCCGAGGCGACGCTCGACGTTCGCACACGCGACGAGCGCACTCGGCACACGCGATCCGCGTCTCGCGCTCAGCCGTTCCATCCGGCGGCGCCGAGGTGTTCGGCGGAGGCACTCGGGGACGCGGGCCAGACCCACACTCCCGCGACGCGGGCCGCCCTAGTAGGTCACGTTCATGCGGCTCGCCCCGCGCTCGACCACGAGCGGGGCGCCGTTCAGCGTGTACTCGCCGTGGGGAAGGTGCCCCTTGAACCAGCCGTCGGTGGCGAGCTTGCGCTGGGCGCCCTCGATCGCCATGCGCGTGTCGCCCGCGAAGGGCATCGGGTCGCAGACGAGCTCGGCGGTGGGCCGCTCGACCTCCTCGTCCTTCCCCTTGCCGCCGCCGAACATCCCCCCGAACAGCCCGCCCCCGCGATCGCCCCCGTCCTCCTCCGGCGCGCCACCGGGGGGCGTGATCCAGACCTCGCGGAACCCCGTGAAGATGTCCTCGCGCATCTGGCGCGCGGTGGCGATCTCGGCGGGGTCCCCCTCGTCGGAGGCGGGACCGCTGATCACCCGGTTCAGGAAGTCGAGATAGCGGTTGGTGACCCCGTTCACGTTCTTCTCGCCCTGGGCCGCGATGTAGTGGGTGCTGCGCTTGGCGTGGTCCAGCCCGATCGCCTCGAGCGACCCGACCTGTCGGACCACGCCGCTCCAGGCGTTCTTCTGGGCGAGCCGCTTGATCTCGCCCTCCAGGCGCACGACCTCCGCCTGCTGGGCCGCGTCGAGCCCCGCCTCGCCCTGTGCGGCCGGGGCGTCCGCGCGCGCCAGCCGGGCGGGAGCGCCGCGCACGAGTCTCGCGACGGCCGCGTTGCCGACCAGCGACTGGAGCGATCGCACCGGCGGGACACCCGCGGCGGGGGCGTCGTCGCGCCGCCCGGCGGAGCGGTGCCCGTCGACCCCGGCCGGTCGCTGCTCCCTGCCCGAATGGCGTCCCATCTGGAAATCATCTCACGCCGCGCGACGAGGGACCCGTTCGAGACCCCCGGATCGCGATTCGTCGCTCTCGAGGGCCCCGAGGGGTGCGCGGCCGGGAGGCGCGTCGGCCTCGTCGGCCGGGAGGCGCCGGGTGCGGGAACCGTCTGCACGGGGGCGCGACGGGTCGGCGTCGCCCTCGGCCGCGGGGTCGTGGCGGTCGACGACTCGGCCGGCCCGGCCGAGTGACGAGATAGCCTTGCCCGCACGCCGACAAGCGGGGGTCCATGGGCGAGGCGATCGCGAGCAGCACGTTCGACGAGCGGGACGAGGCCGCCTTTCGCGCACGGCTCGCCCGCGAGCTCGACGAGCTGTCGACCCTGCTGGAACGGCCCGGCTTCGGGGCGGGCCCCGCGAGCGTCGGGGCCGAGGTCGAGATGGTGCTGGTCGACCGGGACATGCGCCCGGCCCACGTGAACCTCGAGGTGCTCGACACACTCGGCGACCACGCGGGGCCCGACGGCGCCTCGCCCGAGGTGGACGCGTTCTGCGTGGAGCTCGACACCCCGCCCGGCCCGCTCGCGGGGACCCCCTTCGCCGATCTGGAACGCGAGATCGCGCGGGGGATCGAACGTGTCCAGGCCGCGGCCGCGGCGCACGAGTGCGCGGCGATCGCGATCGGCACCCTCCCGACCGCCAGCCTCGAGGAGCTCGCGTTCGATCGTGCGGTGACGGCCGAGGCCCGCTACACCGCCCTCGGGACGCGCCTGACCGACGAGCGCGCCGACGACCGGATCACGATCGAGGGCGAGGAGCACCTGTCGCTGCGGCTCCCCGGCATCGCCGCCGAGGGCACCATGTCGGCGCTCCAGGTCCACCTGCGCGTCGACCCCGCGCGCTTTGCGGCGACGCTCAACGCCGCCCACCTGGCGAGCGCGCCCGTCCTGGCGCTCGCGGCCAACTCCCAGTTCGTCCTCGGCCGGTCGCTCTGGCCCGAGTCGCGCATCCCGCTCTTTCGCCAGGTCGTCGACGGCGCCCGCGCCCGCCCCGGCCATCCCTCACGCGCCCCGCTCGCCCACGGGTGGCTGCGCGGCTCGGCGTACGAGCTGTTCGCCGAGAACGTGCGCATGTACGCGGCCCTCCTGCCGGTGTCCGGATCCGAGCCCGACCGGGCGCTCCACGCGCTCCGGCTCCACTCCGGGACCATCTGGCGCTGGAACCGGCCGGTCGTCGAGCCGGGCGACGAGGGCCACGTGCGGATGGAGCTCCGCGTGCTTCCGAGCGGGCCGACGGTCGCGGACATGGTGGCCAACGCCGCCTTCATCCTGGGGCTCACCCTCGTCCTGGCCGAGGACACGGCGCTGGTCGAGTCGATGCCGTTCGCCGCGGCCGAGGCCAACCTGGTCACGGCGGCTCGCGACGGGCTGGACGCGACGATCCTCTGGCCCGCGGCCGAGGCCCCCTCCCCGCGCCCGCGGCCCCTGCGCCGGCTCGCGGCCGAGTTGCTGCCACGCGCGGCGGAGGCGCTCGTCGGGGCGGGTGTCGCGTCCGACGACGTCGACCGGACGCTCTCGATCATCGAGCGCAGGCTCGCCCGCGGCGTGACCGGGGCGACCTGGCAGCGCGCGACGGTGGCGGCGCGGGAGGAGGCGATCGGCCGCGAGGACGCGCTCACCGAGATGCTGCGCGAGTTCACGGCGTTCGGACCGCTCGGTCCACCGGTTGCCGAATGGGGGACCGGTGGCTGAGCCGCTCGACGTCGCGATCGTCGGCGGGGGGGTCGCCGGCCTCTACTGCGCCTTCTCGCTCGTGGAGCGCGGGGCACCGGTCCCCGGTGGCGACGGTCCACCGCGCGTCGCGCTGCTCGAATGCTCGGAACGGCTCGGGGGACGCATCCGGACCCAGGCACCCCCCGACGCCCCGCACCTTCGCGCCGAGGTCGGGGGCATGCGCTTCTACGACTCCCAGACACTTCTCGCGGGGCTGGTCGGCCGGCTCGGACTGACCTCGGTCCCGTTCCATCGAGCGGTGATGAACGACGAGCACGACCTGTTCTACCTGCGCGGCACCCGCTTCACGCTGGCCGATCTCCTGGCCGGCTCGGACGCGGTGCCGTACGCGCTCGCCGACGACGAGCGCGGCGTCCCGGTGTCGGCGCTCGTCCGGCGCGCGATCGAGCGGGCGATCCCCGACTACCTGTCGATCTCCTCGACGGAGCGCCGCGCGCGCGAGTCGGTGCCGACCCCGGAGGGCCCAGCCCTCTACGAGCGCTCGCTGGAGAGCCTCCTCTCCGCCGCGCTCACCGACGAGGCGGTGGCGCTCGTGCGCGACGGCGGCGGGTACCGGGAACAACTCGACCCCGAGGTCTCGGCCGCGCTGGTGCTCCAGGTCGGGGACAGCGTCGGCGGGCAGCGCACGATCCAGGGCGGGATGCAGGGGCTGACCGACGCACTGGTCACGGCCGTCGAGGACAGGGTCGACCTGCGAACCGAGACGACGGTGCGCGGCGTCGAGGAGGGTCCCGACGGGCTCCTTTCCCTGCGATGCGAGCGGGGCGGGGCGAGCGAGGTCGTCGAGGCCCGCCATGTCGTCCTCGCCCTCCCCCGCCATGCGCTCGACGCGCTCGATCGCGCATCGGGTCCGCTCGCCGCACCCGTGCTTGGCGAGGCGATCGGCGGGACCGTGCCCGTCGAGGCCGTGAAGGTCTACCTCGGGTTCGCCGAGCCCTGGTGGGAGCCGCTCGGCATCGCGAGCGGCAAGTCGGTCACCGACCTCCCCATGCACCAGTGCCTGTACTTCGGCGTCGAGGGCGAGGCCCCCGGCGCGCGCCCGGAGGACCGCCACGCCCTCCTTGTCGCCACCTACGCCGACGCCGAGGACGTCCGCTACTGGCGGGCGCTCGCGCGCCGGGGGGACGTGTTCGAGGGAGGATTCACCCCGCCGAAGGGGCTCGAGGCGAGCGACGTGCTGGTCGGCGACGTTCGACGCCAGCTCGGCGAGGTGCACGGGATCGAGGTGCCCACGCCCGAGTGGGCGATCTTCGTCGACTGGGGCGTCGAGCCCTTCGGCGCGGGATGGCACTACTGGCGGACGGGCACCCTGAGCGAGCGGATGATCCCCGCCGTCCGGCGGCCCTCGTCGGTGCACCCCCTCTACGTCTGCGGCGAGGCGTTCTCGGGGCGGCAGGGCTGGATCCAGGGGGCGCTCCAGACGACCGAGCACGTGCTGCGCGACCACCTGGGCCAGCCGGGGCCGAGGTGGCTCGCGCCGGATGCCGACCTCGGTCCGTGACGATCCCGGCCCGGACCAGCGGGGCGCGGTGAGCGTCCCGGCGATCGACGCCACCGCGCCGACCGGCGAGTGGGAGGACCTGATCGCACGGCCCGACGCGGCCGACGAGCGGGCCGCATTCGCGCGTGCCCAGCGCGAGCACGAGTTCGTCGTGCGGGGGCAGCTCGCGTGCTCGGTCGCCCGGCCGCGCATCGTCACGGCGGCGGGCGCGGCGGCGGTCGCACGCGACGCCGAGCTGGTCCTGCGGGCGCTGGAGCGCATCGAGCGCGCGATCATGGCCGACCCCGAGCGGTTCTCGGACGCCGTCGGGCCGTTCGACGACGAGGAGCGCGAGCTGCTCGAGATGCCCTCGCCGCTCGGGCGCGGCGACGTCGTCGCCCGGCTCGACGGGACCCTCACCGACGAGGGCATCGTCTTCTACGAGCTGAACGGCACGGTGCCGGCCGGCGTCGAGGCGACGCACCTGCTCGACGAGCTCGTCACCGGCGGCCCGACCTACGCGCGCCTTGCGGAGGCCCATCGGATGGCGCCGTTCGATCTGCGCGGCGGCCTCACCGAGACGATCCTGACCGCCTGGCACGGCGCCGGCGGCCGCGACCTCCCGCGCATCGCGATCGTCGACTTCCTCGACGAGGTCAACCTGACGACCTTCCACATGCTGTCGCGATGGATGGCCGAGCGAGGGGTCGACTGCCACCCGGTCGACGCGCGGGCGCTCGAGCTGGAGGGTGGTCGCCTCGTCTGCGAGCACGGCCCGATCGACCTGGTGTACCGGCGCCTCGGGGTCGTCGACATGCTGGGCCGACGCGACGACACGCGGGTCCTGCGCGAGGCCGTCCGCGGCGAGGCGGTGACGATGATCGACCCGTTCCCCGTGAGCGTCCTCGATCGCAAGGCCCTGTTCGCACCGCTCACCGACACCGAGTACCTCCGCGCCCTGCCCGCACCCGAGCGCGACGCCGCCCGGCGCACGGTGCCCTGGACGCGACTCGTCCGCGACGGCGCGACGACCGACGCGGACGGAGCCCCGCTCGATCTCCTCGAGACCGCGCGCCGCGAGCGGGCCGGGATGGTCCTCAAGCCCAACCACGACCGCGCCGGCCACGGCGTCATCATCGGCGCCGCATCGGACGCGCGCGCCTGGGACGCCGCACTCGACGACGCCGCCCGCGAGGCCGATCAATGGGTCCTCCAGCGCGCGGTCCCCCCCGCGCGGGCCGACTATCCGCTCCTCGCCGACCCGTCGGAGCGCGTCTCGTTCGAGGAGAGCACCGATCCCTTTCTGTTCGCCGGGCACTTCGGCGGCCTGCTGACCCGCCTGGCGCCCTCTGGGCTCACCAACATCAGCGCGGGCGGCTCGATGACGAGCGTGCTCCTGACGCGTGACTGAGGGACGCCGCCGCTGGGCGGCGATGGCCGCGCTCCTGGTCGGGCTGGTCGTCGTGGTGATGGACCAGACCATCACCGCGGTGCTGCTCCCCTCGATCATCGACGACCTCGGAAGCGACGTCTCGGTCGCGTCGCTCACGATCACGGTCTTCACGGTCGTCGCGGCGGTCTTCCTCGTCCCGGTCGGGAGCCTCGTCGACGCGGCTGGCCGTCGCCGGGCGGCGGTCCTCGCGATGGGGGTGTTCGCGCTCGGGAGCGCGGTCACCGGCCTTGCGAGCAACGTGCCCATGCTCCTGGCCGGACGGGCGATCCAGGGGTTCGTGCTCGCGCTCTACGCGCCGGCCACGATCGGCCTGATGAACCACCTGTTTCCCAAGGGCAGCCCGGGACGGACGCTTGCGTTCTCGCTCTGGGCCACCGTGGCGGGGTCGGCGGCCGCGGTCGGTCCGCTGCTCGGCGGCGCCTTCGCGCAGGACGTCTCCTGGCGCTGGGCGTTCTTCGTCGGGATCCCGATCTGCCTGGGTGCGGGTGTGGCGATACGCGTCCTGGCACCCGAGTCCAGGTCCGGTCACCGGCGCCGGGTCGACGTCGCCGGCACCGTCCTGCTCGCGGTGGGCATCGGCGCGGTGGTCGTCGCGCTGCAGGAGGGTGGATCACTCGGCTGGGTCACGGCCCCCTCCGACCCGTCGCGACTCGGCCTGACACCCGTGCTCATGGCGGTCGGGGTCATCGCCCTGCTCGCGCTCTGGCGGGTCGAGGTGCGGCGCATCCGACGCGGCGGGGCGGTCCTGCTCGACCCGGACGTCCTTCGCGTGCGCACCTTCCGGGTGGCGCTCCTCGCGAGTGCGCTCATGTCGATGGCGGCCTATGCGATCGTCCTCATGGTGTCGATCTACCTGCAGTTCGTCCTGTTGGCGGGACCGCTCGAGGCGGGACTCGTCCTGGCGTGCCTGGGGGCCGGGAGCGCGGTCGGCGGCGTCGCCGCGAGCAGGCTGATCGACCGCGTCGGCGCCGCGCGTATGGCGGTGGCCGGCCTCGCCCTGCAGCCGCTGCTGCTCGCGGGCGTCCTGCCGCTGATCTCGGACCCGGGCGAGCCGTGGCGCATCGCGCCGCTGCTGGGCGTCTACGGGCTGGCCTACGGGTCGGCGTTCTCGGCGCTGACCAACATCACGTTCGCCGACGTCCCGCGCGATGCGTCGTCGCTTGCCGGGCGGGATCGCCCCGACGAGCCGCCTGACCGCCGCGGCGCTCGCCACCGCGGTCATGATCGGGACCAGCTCGGTGATCGCGACGGGAGGCCTCGATGCGGAGCTCGCCAGGTACGACCTGACCGCGTCGGAGCGGACGACGGTCGAGGAGGCCGCGCACTTCGCGAGCGGGTCGGGCACGAGCGACGGCGGACGCGCGGACACGCTGGCGGACCTCGACCGCGATCCCGAGCTGGCGCCGCTGGTTGCGGACATCCGCGGGCGGCTGGTCGACGCGACCCGGGGGGCGCTCGCGCTCGGGCTCGTGCTCGTGGTCGGCGGCCTCGTGGCGGCGGTGCGGCTGGTGCGCATCACCCGAGCGCCCCTCGTCGCCGACGGGCCCGTGTCGTGACCGCGTGCCGCGTCGTCCGCGCCGTCTTCGCGGCGATGGACGAGGGAGACCGCCCGGCCGCCCGTGCGCGCCTCGCGGACGACTTCGCGCACCGATCGCGCTCGGTGGTCGCCGGGACCGAGCGCGTGCAGACCATCGGACCCGACGAGTGGCTCGACGCCGTCGCGCCGCTTCGCGCGGCGTTCTCGGAACAGGACCATGGTCTCGTCTGCCGCGACGAGGGCGACGGGCGCTGCACGGGGACCTTCAACATCCGCGCCCGCCACACGGGTGTCCTCTCCCTGCCCCGACGTGGCGTGGAACTGCAACCGACGGGACGGGTGGTCACGCTCCCGCCGGAGCCGTTCGTCGCCCAGGTGGAGGGCGAGGTCATCACGCGTGCTCGACGTCGTCCACCCCCCCGGCGGCGGCATCGCGGGGGTGCTCCGTCAGCTGGAGGGCTGAGGGGACCCCTCGGCGAGCCTGCGCACGACCCTTCGCCGCAGCGCGAGCACCCACGCCGCAAGACCGAGCGCGAACCACACCGCGGCGATGATCTTCGTCTCGCCGGGAAGGATCACGAGCAGTCCGAGGCAGAGGGCGATCGCGACGACCGGGACCGCCGCGGGGAGACCGATGCCCGCCGGCAGGTCGGTGCCGACCGCGCGGCGGGCCAACAGGAGCGTCGCGAGCGACACGGCGATGAACGCGATCAGGGTGCCCGCCGACGTCGCCGAGGCGAGCGTGTCGAGGGGCGCGAGCGCGGCGATTCCCGCGACGACGACGGCGACCACGATGGTCGCCGCCCGCGGCAGGCGCACGCGGGGGTCGATTCGCGCCACGCGCTCGGGCAGCGCCCCGTCGGCGCCCAGTCGCATGACCATCCTGCTGAGCGCGAGCAGTGACGCCATGACACCCACCGGCAGGCCGACGATGGCCGCGACGTTGATCGTCGAGCGCAGCCAGTCGAGCTCCGGGAACGACTGGAGGGCGGCCGACAGCGGGTCGGCGACGCCCAGGACCTCGTACGAGCGCAGCCCGGTCATGACCAGGCTCACGCCGATGTAGAGCGCGGCGGTGATCAGGAGCGTGCCGAGCACCGCCAGGGGCACCGTGCGCCTGGGGCGTCGGGTCTCGCGCCCGGCGGTCGTGACGACGTCGAAGCCGAGGAAGGAGAAGAAGACGATCGACGTCGCCTGCAGGACCCCGAACCAGCCGAACGCGCCGCCGCTCCGCTCCGGGACGAGCGGCTCCCAGTTGCCGGGGTCGACGAAGGCGCTCCCGACCGCGACGAACAGGACGAGCGCCCCCACCTTGATCGCGACCAGCACGGTCGCGACGCGGGCCGACTCCCTGAGGCCGACGACGAGCAGGACACCGAGGAGGAGGACGATCCCCGCGGCCGGCAGGTCGACCCCGCCGCCCGCGGAGTCGAAGCGGCTCTCGGAGAGCATCTGCGGAAGCCCGATGCCGAGGCTCGCGAGCAGGTTGTCCAGATACGCGGCGAAGCCGATCGCGAGCACCCCGGCGGCGAGCATGTACTCGAGCCCCATCCCGAGCGCGACGACCCAGCCGGCGGTCGGACCCAGGATGGTGTGGGCGTAGGCGTAGGAGCCCCCCGAGACGGGCAGGACGCTTGCAAGCCGCATGTAGCAGAGGGCGACGACACCGGCGACGAGGGTCGCGACGAGCAGGCTGATCGCGAGCCCGGGGCCCGCGAAGTCGGCGGCGGCACGGCCGACGACGACCAGGATCCCGGCCCCGACGACGGTTCCGAGACCCAGCGCCAACAGGGTGAGCGGACCGAAGGTGGTGGTGAGTGCCGGCTCCTCGCGAAGCCGGGCGAGGCGCCGGACGAAGCCGCTGTCGGGTGCGCCGCTCGCCACCGGGGAAGACTAGCCTCGGGGACGAGGGTGACGGCCCGGCCGGGAACCGCGGCGCAGGAGGAGGTCGAGCGGACCGTCGCCCGGCCACGAGCCGCCGGGGGCGGGTGGCGGCGGCGGCCGTCGCAACCTGCTCGGAGGGCCCACGAGCGCCGGTCAGAGGACGACCACCAGCTTGCCGCGCGCGTGCCCCGCGTCGAGCCGGCGCATCGCGTCCGCGGCCTCGTGGAACGAGAACTCCCGCTCGATCACCGGACGCACGTGGCCCGACTCGATCATCCGGGCGAGCGCCTCGAGGTCCGCGCCGGACGGCTCGTCGCCCGCGATCAGGGGACGGAGTCGCTGGGACACGAAGGGCGAGCGCATGGCCGCCCCGGCGAAGCGTCCGACCCCACCGAGCATCCGACCCCCCTGGCCCCCGACGAGGACCAGCACTCCCCCCGGCGCGAGCAGCCGGCGCAGGTCGCGGATCGGCTGCGAACCGACCGCGTCGAGGACGACGTCGTGGGGCTCGGTGTGCGTCGGCGCGTGCTCCGCGTCGTAGGCGACGACCCGATCGGCACCGAGGGCACGGACCAGGTCCGCGTTGCGAGCGCTCGCGACCCCGGTCACCGTCGCGCCGAGCGCCTTCGCGATCTGCACCGCGAAGGTCCCGACGCCGCCCGAGGCGCCGATCACCAGCACGCGCGCGCCCGGAGCGACCTCACCGAGATCACGCAGGGCGCGAAGCGCGGTGAGACCCGATGCGGGCACCACGGCCGCCTCGGCGGCCGAAAGCCCCTCGGGCCGTCGCGCGAACATGTCCGCGCCCGCCACGACCTGCTCGGCCAGCGCCCCGCGGGTGGAGCCGAAGACCGCGTCGCCCGGACGCAGCCGGGTGACCCCCGGCCCCACCGCCTCGACGCGCCCGGCGACGTCGGTGCCCGGGACCGGCTGGCGCGGGCGCCGCAGACCGAAGCCCATCAGCCGCAGCACGTACGGGCGCCCCCGCATCACGTGCCGGTCGCCCGGGTGGAGGCTCGTGGCCTCCACCCGGATCCGGACCTGGCCCTCGCCGGGGATCGGCTCCGTCAGTTCCCGGAGCTCGAGCGCGACGTCGAGGCCGTACTCCCGCTGGACCATCGCCTTCATGGTGCCTCCCTTCGAGTCGGTGGGGCGGCGGGCGCGCTCAGCGCGTGCCCGCGGGAATGGGCGCGTCGGCGGTCGGCGGTGCGGACCGCGCCTCGGACCGCTCGCGCCAGCGCTGGACGTCGACCCCCTTGATCAGGAGCCAGAGGATGAGGCCGGCCTCGGCGACGATGGCGGGTGCCAGGACGAGCGGTGACGCCGCCCCCTCGTAGCCGGGGATCAGGAAGAACATGAGGCTGTCGACGAGGTAGCCGACGCCCGCGAGCGCGAGGAGCGCGCCGAGCGCGCGGGGCAGGAAGCCCGAGCGCCACACGAGGTGGCCGATGATCAGCAGGTGGAACGCGAAGAAGACGAGCGCGATGAGATAGCCGTAGGTGTGCGCGTTCATCGAGAGCAGCACCAGGTCGTCGATCTGGCCTTGGTCGAAGGCGCTGAGCTCGGCGGCGTCGTCGAGGATCACGATCGCCATGAGCTGGTTGAGCAGGTTCATGCCGAGGACGGCGCTCTGCACCAGGCGGAAGCCGGTCGCGAGAAGGGCGAGCGTCCGGCTGACCGGCCGGAGCAGGACGTAGATCAGGATGCCGGTCGCCACGTCGGCCGAGAACGCGACGAGGTCGGCCAGGAAGCCGACGCGGAACAGACCCTCGGAGCCGGCGATCGCCTCGGCGGTCGCGGCGGCGTCGCCCGGCTCGATCAGCCGTTGACGCACGACGAGCTCGCTGAACAGCGCGCAGACGAAGATGACGAGGTAGAGCAGCCCGGCCACTCGCGCGAGCGTCCGGGGCGAGGTGCCGAGGACCGGGTCGGTCCAGGATCGACGAGGTCCGTCGTCGCGTCGCGGGGCCGCTGGGGCGCCCGGCGCGGGGGATGGGTCCATGCGTGAGGTGGTCATGGGGCCACGCTAGGAACGCCCGGTCGAGCCTCGGTCGAGCCTCGGTCGAGCGGGGATCGAGCCCCGCTCGCGCGGTGCGGTAGCGTCGCGGTGGAGCCGATTCGAGAGGTCACGCGTGGTCGAGATACGCCTGTTCGGCGAGGTCGGGGCCGACGACGCCGGGCGCCCGATCGACGTGGGGCCGGCGCGGTGCAAGGCGCTCCTGGCGGCGCTCGCGCTCTCGGCCGGGGTGCCCGTGCCGGTCTCGCGCCTGGTCGAGTCGATCTGGGGTGAGCGGCCGCCGCGGACCGCCGAGAAGACGCTCCAGACCTACGTCGCCCGGCTGCGCAAGGCCATCGGGCCCGAGTCGATCGCGCGCGTCGGCGCCGCCTACCGGCTGGACGTCGACCCCTCCGCGGTCGACGTCCTTCGCTTCGAGCGGCGCCTCGACGCCGGCGACGTGGACGGTGCGCTCGCCGAGTGGGGCGGCGCGCCGATGGCGGGCCTCGACGTGGACGGTCCGCTGCGCGCCGCCGCGGAGGCGCTCACCGAGCGCAGGCTCGGCGCGGTCGAGGAACGCCTCGGCCGGGCGGTCGACGCGGATCCCGCGAGCGCCGTCGGGCCGCTGACCGAGCTGACCGCGGTTCACCCCTTCCGGGAGGGGTTCTGGGCGCTTCTCATGTCCGCGCTCTATCGCTCGGGTCGCCAGGCCGACGCGCTCGCGGCGTTTCGGACGGCGAGAGGTCGTCTCGTCGACGAGCTCGGCGTCGAGCCGGGGCCGCGCCTTCGCGAGCTCGAGGCGGCGATCCTGGCGCATGAGGTTCCGCCCCCCGATGCCGCCTCTCGCGACCGAGCGGGCGGAGGACCGGCCCCCGGGCGGAATCGTCACGTTCGGTGCCACCGACGTCGAGGGCGCGACGCGACTCTGGGCGCTTCACGGGTCCGAGGCCGCGCGGGCCCTCGCGCGGCTCGACGACTCGATCCGTGACGCGGCGGACCGACACGCCGGTCACGTCGTGGCGAGCGGCGGCGACTCCCTGACGGTCGCCTTCCGCCGGCCCGCGGACGCGGCGGCGTGGGCGCGGTCGGTCCAGGCCGCGGCGGCGTCCGCGGGCCCGGGGGCCGTGGCGCCCCGGGTGCGGGTGGGCCTCCACACCGGCGAGGCCGAACCCCACGGCCGGGGCTACTTCGGTCCCGCGGTGAACACCGCGGCCGCGCTGGCGGCGGCCGGACACGGCGGGCAGACGCTGGTCTCCGGCACGACCGCGGCGCTCCTTGCCGATGCCGAGCTCATCGACGTCGGGGTCCTCCGCCCGGACGAGCTCGCCGAGGAGATGCCCGTGCTCCAGCTGGGCGCGGGTGCGCATCCCCCGCTTCGGGGGGCCACCGGCCGACGGGGGAACCTCCCGAGGCGGCTCGGGACGCTCCATGGCCGCGACGCGGAGGTCGCGCTCGTGGCCGACGCCCTCGCCACGTCGCCGCTCGTCACGCTCGTCGGCCCCGGAGGCATCGGCAAGACGCGGCTCGCCCTCGCGGCCGCACGCCGCGTCGAGGTCGACCTGGCACACGGCGCGTGGCTGGTCGAGCTGGCCGAGGTCGCGAGCCCCGACGAGGTCCCCCGGGCGACCGCGGAGGCGCTCGGCGTGCCGGGCACCCCGTCGCGTGCGCTCACCGACTCCATCATCGCCACGCTGCGTCATCGACACGCGCTGGTCGTGCTCGACAACTGCGAGCACGTCGTCGGCGGCGCGGCGTCACTGGCCGCGGCACTCGCCGAGGGCGCGCCCGACATCCGTGTCCTCGCCACGTCCCGCGAGCCCCTCGGCGTGCGCGAGGAGCGAGTCATCACCGTCGCGCCGCTCGACGCCGCGGGCGCGGCGACGGACCTGTTCGCCGAGCGCGCGCGGGCGGCAGACCCGCACTTCGACATCGCGCGCTGCCGAGCGGACGTCGAGGAGCTCTGCGGGCGCCTCGACGGCGTTCCGCTCGCGATCGAACTCGCCGCCGCCCGGGCGCGAGTCCTGACTCCCCTCGAGATCACCGCGCGGCTCGACGAGCGGCTCCGCCTGCTGACGGGTGGGCGCCGGACCGATGCGGCGCGCCACAGGACCCTCCGGGCGACGGTCCAGTGGTCCTACGACCTGCTCCGGTCGGGCGAGCGAACGCTCTTCGACCGGCTCGCGGTCTTCGCGGGCCCCTTCGATCTCGGGGCGGCCGAAGCGGTCGCCGCCGACGTCGAGCTCGCGGCGCTCGACGTCGACGACCATCTCGCGGCGCTGGTCGACCGCTCGATGCTCATCGTGGAGTCGGGGCCCTTCGGGCGGCGCTTCCGGATGCTCGAGACGATGCGGAGCTTCGGCGCCGAGCGGCTCGAGGCCACCGGCGCGTCGGCGGCGGTCGGGGCGCGCCACTCGGAATGGTGTCGTTCCCAGCTCGCGGCGATCCGCCGCCTGCTGCTCGGGGCGGAGGAGGTCGAGGGCGTCGCGCGCCTCGACGAGCTCTGGCCGAACCTGCGCGCGGCCGTCGACCGGGCCCTCGGGCGCGGCGACCAGGCGCTCGCGGTCGCGCTCGTCCGCCCGATCGTCGCCGAGGTGCTCCTCAGGAGTCGCCAGGAGATCGGCGACTGGCTCGAGCGGATCCTGCGCGTCGCGTCACCGCCGGACGACGAGACGGTGGTGTTCTGCCTCTCGTGGGCCGCGCGGCGCCACGCGGTGGCGCGCGATCGGTCCGCCTGGGACCGGCTGGCCGCCGACCACGGACCGCCGCCGGACACGCTCGTGCACCACGCCAGGGTCTTCGTCCACGACGACCACGCCGGGCTCCTCGAGTGGGCGCCGCGCGCGTCCGCGCATCTGCGCGAGGACGGCGACGAGCAGGGAGCGCGCCTGGCCGAGGTCGACGTGGGTGCCGCCCTTCTCAACCTGGGCCGAATGGCGGAGCACGATCGGTGGATGCGCATGCTGGCCGAGCGGTACCGGGTCGAGGGTCCACCGACGCTTCACAACTGGACGTTGATGTTCCTCGGCTACTCCGCCCGCCTCCGGGGGGACGACGACGAGGCCGAGCGTCGCTTCGCCGACGCCGTCGCCGTCCGCCTGCCGCCCCGGACGCATTCGCCGAGCAGAACCATCGAGGCCCGGGATGCCTTTCGGCGTGGGGAGGTCGATCGCGCGCTCGCCGTCTTCGACGCGCACGTGGACGACCTCGCGGCGACCGACAACATGCAGGGGGTCAGCATCACCTGCCTCGAGCTGGCGGACGTGCTGGCGCGACTGGGACGGCTCGAGGACTCGGCGCGCATGCTGGGGTATCTCGAGGCGACCGGCATGCTCGAGACACCCGCCTTCATGGCCCTCGTCACCGACGCCGAGCACGAGGTGGCGGCGGGTGGAGCGACCGTCGCGCGGGCGCGCGCCGAGGGGCGCGGGCTCGACGATCGCGAGGCGCTCGAGCTTGCGCGCTCGGTCCTGGACCGGCTGCTCGACGGAAACGGCGACGCCGAGTCGAGCGATGCGCCTGGGCCCGCGAGCGTCGGCGCGTCGGCCGTCACGCGTCGTCGTCGCCGCCGATCGCATCAGCGCTAAGGTCATCCCGGCCGAGCCGACTCGAAATCGGCCTCGATCCGCCGAACATGTCGGGGTGGCCGATGCACGACCGATCGGGCGATCTTCCCTCGCCCCACTCGCGGAGGACCCGCTGAGAGCCCTGCTCCGGACGGCACGGGACGGACTGCGGGTCTTCGGGTGGTTCACGCCCCACCGACCCACGGGTCGCACCCGCGACGCCGACGCGCGCCGGGAGGACGCCGGCGTCGTGACGGTCGCGGGTGAGCCGGCGCGCGGCGCGCGGCCGACGTCCTCGCGCGCGATGGCGGCAGCGCCGCAGACGACGCGGCGCGCGGTCGAGGACGGTCCGGTCGGGCGGGAGGCCCCGCCTCAGCCGAATCCGCCGCCCGGCCGGGCGCTCGACGTCTGGCGGATCATCCGGCAGCGCTGGTGGATCGTGGCGATCGCCGCCGTCGTGCTCGCGATCGCCCCCCTGGGCCTCGTGCTCACCGCCGACCCGGAGTACCGGAGCGAGGCGCTCGTGGCGGTCGCGCCACCCGAGCCGGTCGAGCCGGACTACGCGTACGTCCCGGCGTTCGAGACGAGTCGTACGGTACGAGACGTGCTCGTCTCGCGGGGCGTCGCGGTCGCG
Organism: Miltoncostaeaceae bacterium; assembly: GCA_963698665.1. GTDB lineage: Bacteria > Actinomycetota > Thermoleophilia > Miltoncostaeales > Miltoncostaeaceae > CALNYH01. Next base: position 159,822 of record CAVORO010000002.1, read on the forward strand.
ACCTCCGACGCGCTCGGCGGGGACCCGACCCCCGACGAGGTGCAGTCGCGGGTCGCCGTCACGTCCGAACCCGACGGCTGGCAGACGATCGCGGTCCGCGCGGACGGCCCGAGCGCGGAGGAGGCGCGCCTGCTGGCCTCGACGCTCGTGGGCACGGGGCTGCCGCCGGCGCGGGATGCGGTCCGCGAACGCTCTCGCGTGGTCGTCGCCGTCCCGGCGAGCCAGGGTCAGGCCATCCCCGACTCGCCGTGGGTGGCCGTCGCGGCCGTCATCGGCCTGTCGGTGCTCGCGGGTTTCCTGGTCGCCGTCCTCGTCGACGTCGTGGCCAGGACCCGGCGCCACACCGGATGACCGCCCTCGACGCGCGGCCGCTCGTGCCGCTCGCAGCGGCGGCCGTGCTGCTCGTGGGTGCCGTCGCCCTCGCGAGCGCGTCGGTGGAGGACGCCCCGCTGGCCCTGCTCGGACTCGCGGTGCTGATCGCGATCGCGGGCGTGTGGCGCGTGTCGCGGGGCGACCTACGTCCCGTGCGCCTGAGCCTCTTGGCGGGAGGTCTCGCGATCTCCGGCGCCGCGCTCGCCAACGTCATCGTCGCGACCGATCCCTCGGTCTTCGCCCTGAACATCGCGGCCGCGCCGGCGGCGGCGCTCGTCGCATGCTGGATCGCGTCGGGCGAGCGCGGGCGCCGGGTCGTCGTCGCCGGTGCGGCCGCCGGCCTCGCCGTGCTCGGGCTCGCGGCCCTCGCGCTCTATGCGGGCGGGGGCGAGACCGGGGTGGGCGTCCAACTCGAGGGCGACGAGGTGACCCGTCGGATCTTTCCGGCGTCGTTCGGCCACCCGAACCAGTTCGCGGCGACCCTCGGCGTGCTGCTTCCGCTGGTCTTCGCGTATGCGATCGGGCCGGCACGGGGATGGGCCAGGGTGCTCCTGGCGACGAGCGCGCTGCTCGGGCTCACGGCGCTCGCGCTCACGTACTCGCGCAACTTCTGGATCGCGGTCGCGCTCGCGCTCGTCGTCGTGTGCCTCACGAGTCGGGTCGGGCTCGCCCTGCTCGCGGCGGGCGTCGTCGCGGTGGCCGTGCTCAGCCCACGGATCGTCGACCGCTTCTCCGAAGCCGACCTGTCGGGAGGGCGACTCGAGATCTGGGAGCGCTCGCTGACGCTGATCCGGGAGCGCCCGCTGACCGGTGTGGGCGTCGAGGCGTTCCCGACATCCTCCGGAGCGGTGACGCTCCCGCGGACCGCGGATGCGCCGCCCCACGCGCACAACCTCCTCCTGACGACGGCGTCCGAGCTCGGGGTCGTGGCCGCTGCGGGGCTCGCCGTGGTGCTGCTCACGCTGCTCGTCGCGCTCACGAGGCGCGTCCTTCGCGAGCGCGGCGAGCCGCGCGCCATCGCGTCGGGCTGCCTGGGCGCGATCATCGTCATGCTCGTCGGCGGCGCCTTCGACGCGGTCGTGTACCACAACGTCCCGACGCTGATGGTGGCGGCCATGATGATCGGAGTGGCGGCCGCCGTGACCGCACGACCGCTCCCGGCGCGGCGCGCTCGTGCGCGCTAGCCGGGGGCGTCCGACGGACCCCGCGCCGGAGCGCGGACGGACCGGCGCCGACGAGACGGCGAGCTCGACGGCGCGGAACTTCGCGCTGCTGAGCGTCGCGGCGGTCGGGAATCGGCTCCTCGGGCTCGTCCTCGGGCTCGCGCTCGCACGAGGGCTCGGGCCGTCCACGTACGGGACCTACACGCTCGCGGCGGCGATCGTCCTGGTCATCGTCGCCGTGACCGACCTCGGACTCCAGCCGTACGTGACCCGCGAGGTGGCGCGCGATCGCGCACGCCTCGACGCCGGGCTTCGACGGCTCGTCGGCCTCCGCGTGCTCACCGCGGGCGTCGGGATGGTCGGCGTGGTCGCCTGGCTCATGCTCGAGCAAGGGTCCGACGTGGCGCGGGCGGTGCCGATCCTCTACCTGGCCATGACGCTGGAGGCGGGCTTCTTCCTCGGCGCCGCCTACCTCCAGGGCCTCGAGGTGATGCGGTTCGAGGCGATCACCGCGCTCGTCGGAGGGCTCGCGCGGACGGGCGGCGGCGTCGCCCTCGTCGTGCTGACGGGCGAGCTCGCGTACGTCCTCGTATGGATGGCGGCCGTGGCGGGCGTCCAGGCACTGGCCGTCGTCCTCAGGCTCCGGCGCGAACGCCGGAGCAGCCGGGGCGGGGTCCCGCCGCTTCGACCACTCCCGCTTCGGGCGGTGCTCTCGAGTGCGGTGCCGATAATGGTGGTCGTCGTCTGCAACGCCGTGATCCTGCGAGCCGACTCGATCGTCATCGGGGCGATCGACGGCGTGACCGACGTCGGGCTCTACACGGCGGCCTACGCCCTGGTGACGGGCGTGCAGATCATCCCGTGGATTCTCTCCGTCGCCGTGTACCCCGTCTTCTCGCGGACGATCGATCGCGAGCCGGACGAGCTTCGCGCCTCGTGGTCGGGAGCGCTCAGAGCGGCGGCGCTGACGACGATCCCGGCGGCCATCGTCGCGACGGTGCTCGCGGGCCCGATCATCGCGCGCTTCTACGGATCGGCGTACGCCGCGTCGGCGGCCGCGCTGGAGGTGCTCATCTGGTGGGTCCCGCTCGCCGCGTTCACGGCCCTGAGCGCCGCGCTCCTTCGCGCTGCGGGCCGCGAGCGGATCCACGCCGCCGTGCTCGTCGTCGGCGCGAGCGCCAACGTCGTCGGCAACCTGATCGTCGTCCCGCATTTCGGCTTCGTCGGCGCCGCCTGGGTGACGATCGCAGCCGAGGCAGGCATGGGCGCCGCAATCCTCGTCATCGTTCGGCGCGCGCCCGTCGGATCGCCGGGCGCACGCTTCGCCGCCCGCGCGCTGATCGCATTCGGGGGGCTGACCGCGGCCCTGCTGGCGCTCCGGACCGTCCAGATGGAACTCGCGCTCATCGGCGGCCTCGCCGTGTTCGCCGCGCTCGCGGTCGCCCTTCGAACCGTCACCATCCCCGAGCTCCGCACGGTCGCCCGGGCGGTCGTCGGAATGGGGCGGGCATGAGCGGGGACCGGCGGCGGCGCATCGAGACCGCGCTGCGCGACCGGCTCGACGGATGGTGGTGGCAGGACCTGCCCGAACCCCGGATCGCCGTGGTCCTGACCGACGGCCCCGGGGCGTCCAGGACGCGCGACGCGCTCGAGCGTCTGCATCCCCGTCCCCGGATCGTCCCGCTCGCGGCCGATCACGCTCAGGCGATGCGGGACGCGATCGCGGTGGCGCGCCCCGACGGCGTGGTCTCGGTCGTCCGTGCGGGCTGGATTCCGCGGCCGGGGTGGCTCGACGGGCTGATGCGTCACTTCTCCGACGGATCGGTCGGGGCGGTCGCCGACGCGCCCCGGGGCGCGCCGTGCGAGCGGCCGCGTCGAGTCGACTGGAGGACGCGGGGCTGGTCGCGCCTGCTCGGCGACGCCCCCCCGGACGGCGTCATCGTGCGCGCCGCCTGGCTCGACGCGACCGTCGGGGTCCACGGCGTGCTGCCGGCGATCGTCGCGGGGGGCGGGGCGGTCGTCCTCGACCCGGAGCGCTTTCGCTCGCAACCGCTCCGGAGCGGGCGGGCGGGCGGGCGGGCACCCCACACCGCCGCGCGCGCGCGGCCGCGCGCGCGCCTGAGCGTCGTCGTGCCGACGGTCGCGGGGCGCGAGGCGGCGCTGTCGCGGTGCCTCGGCGCCATCTCGAACCAGGACCTCCCTGCCGACGAAGTGGAGGTGATCGTCGTCCCGAACGGCCCTCGCGCAATGTCGCTCCCGCACCCACCCGGCGCCGACGTGGTGCGGCCCCGGCGCGAGCCGAGCGCCGCGGCTGCACGGAACGCGGGCGCGGACGTGGCGACGGGCGATCTGGTCGTCTTCGTCGACGACGACGTCCAGCTCGCGCGGGACGCGCTTCGGGCGCACATGGACGCACAGGGCACGCCGGCCGTCACCATCGGGCCGTACCTCCCCGCGGTCGCACCCAGGACGCTTGCCGAGCAGACGGCGTTCCGCTGGTGGCACGGGTTCTTCGACCGAGCGCAACGGCCGGGCCGCCAGCCCACCTTCGCCGACGTGGTCACCGGCAACCTCTGCGTTCCGCGGGCGAGGTTCTGGGCACTCGGAGGGTTCGACGAGGCGTTCTCCGGGTGCCGCCGCGAGGACTGGGAGTTCGGGAGTCGGGTGCTGGGCGACGGATTGGCGGTGCGGATCGTCCCGGGCGCCCGTGCCCGCCACGACTACTCGATGTCCCCGCGGCGCCTCGTGCGCGACGCCGAGGGCGAGGGCTACGGCGACGTCCTCATGGTCGGGCGCCACCCCGATGCGCTCGAGGACCTGCCGCTTCGCGCCATCCACGCGTCGGCATCCCGCGGGTCGTCCGCCTGGCGGCGGGACGTGACGCTCGGGCGAGCGGTGATGGGGCCCCTGTCTCGCGCATCCGATCGTGGACTCGCCGCGCTCGAGCGCACCGGTCAGCGGCAGGCGTGGCTGGCGCTCCTCCACGGCCTGTGCGCGCTCGCGTATCGTGCCGGCGTCCAGCGCGCGATCTCATCAGGGCACACCCTCCCGCGACCCGTCCACCGGGAGACCAGGATCGACCTCGCGCGGCCTCGGCGTCCAGGGTCCGCGCCCGGACTCGGCCGTGTGGCGCTGACGCTCGGCCCGTCGGGACTGGGCGCGTTCCATCCGCGAGGCGCGCAATGGGACGTCGAGGAGGTCGTCGCGCGCGCGCTCGAGATGCTCGACCGCCTGCCGGAGCGCGTCGTCGACGAGCGGATCCTCGCGCGGCGCGCGGGTGGCGCATGATCTCCGGGGCGACGATCGTCTACATGTCCGCGGTCGACTGGAACGCGCCATGGCACGGACCGCAGGAGCTGGCGACGCGGTTCGGCGCCGCGGGAAATCGCGTCATCTACGTCGAGACGGTCGGCTGGCGCCGCCCGAGGGTCTTCGATCTTCCGCGCGTCGTCGGCCGCGTCCGTCGGGCGCGGGTGGGACGGCGGCGGGGGCCGAGTACGGCGGCCGCGCTCCCGCCCGGGGTCGAGCTCGTGTCGCCGCTCCTGATCCCCGGCGCGCGTTCGAGGCTCGCCCGGCACGTGAACCGGCGTCGCATGCTCGCGACGCTGCGCCCGATGATCGCGGACGCCCATCCGCTGGTCCTGTGGATCTACACGCCGGCGTACGCCCCGCTCGACCTCGTCGGTGCCCTGGGCGAAGACCTTTGCCTGTACCACTGCACGCAGCACCACGCGGGACGGCCCCTCGCCCCTCCCTCGACCGCGGAGGTCGAGCGGAAGCTCATGGCGGCGGCGGACCTCGTCGTCGCCGACGGCATCCTGCTCTACGAGGAGCGGGTGCGTCGCCATCCATTCGTCTATCGCATCCCGAGCGGCGTGAACCCCGAATCGCAGGCGGACGCGACCCCCGCCGCGTGGTCGGCTCGGCTCGCCCGACCGGTCATCGGGTACATGGGCACCGTGGATCACCGGATCGATCCCGGGCTCCTCGCCGCCGCGGCGAGGGCACACCCGGAGTGGAGCATCGCGGTCGTCGGGCCGGTCGTCGACATCGACGTCGGCGAGCTGTCGGCGCTCGACAACGTGACCCTCCTCGGACCCGTGCCGATCTCCCAGGTCCCAGACGCCCTCGCGGCGTTCGACGTCGCGCTCATGCCGTATGCGGACATCGCGATGACGCGGTACACCTATCCGGCCAAGCTCCACCAGTACCTGGCGGCGGGACTTCCGATCGTCAGCACACCGCTGCCCGACCTCGACGAGTTCGACGACCTCGTCGTCCAGGCCGGGGACGCACCCTCGTTCGTCGGGTCGATCGAACGTGCGCTCGGGACGCCACCTCGAGCGGACGAGCGCCGCGCGGTCGCCGCGCGCCACACGTGGGAGGCGCGGGCGGAGGCGGTCTCGGCGGCGATCGAGGCACACCTCGCCGGGGACCCGCCACCCTCGAGTCGGGAGTTCCGCGCGTGAGCGACGTCGCGGTCTCGGTGGTGGTCCTCACCTGGAACGAGCGCGACCAACTCGAGCGCTGCCTCGATGCGCTCGAGCGATTCCCGCCCGATCGACCCACCGAGGTCATCGTGGTCGACCAGGGGTCGACCGACGGGACGCTCGACATGCTGTCGCGCCGCTTCCGCGGGGTCCGGGTGATCGCGAACCGGCGCAATCGCGGCGTCCCGGCCGGGCGGAACCAGGGGATGGCGCGAGCCTCGGGTCGCTACGTCCTGATGCTCGACTCCGATGCCTATGTCCGCGAGGGCGCCCTCGAGACGCTCGCCCGGCACCTCGACGACCATCCAAGCGTGGGCCTCGTCGGCCCGCGCCTCGAGCACGCCGACGGACGCCTCCAGCTCTCGTGCCGTCGCTTTCCCACGCCCGCCGCGATGATCGCCAACCGCGTCTCCCGGCTCGAGGGTCACCCGAGCCGGGTTCGCCACCTGATGATCGACGTGCCGCACGACCGGGTCATGCCCGTGGAATACGTCCTCGGTGCGGCGATGTTCTTCAGGGCCGAGGCCGCGGCGGACATCGGTCGGTTCGTCGAGTCGTTCCAGTTCGGGTACGAGGACGCGGACTGGGGCCTCGGCATGTGGTCGGCGGGATGGCGCGTCGAGTACGTACCGGACGCGACGATCGTCCACGACTACCGTCGTCGCGCCGCCAAGCGGATCGCGTCGCCGCAGAACCTCTCGATCGCCTTCAGCTACGGCCTGGTCGCGCTTCGGCGCGGACGTGTCCTTCGGCGGGCGCCCTGGGACGCGGGGGGTGGCGCCACCAGCTGACCCGTCAAGGCTCCGAAACGTGGCGTCGACAAATGCACCATCGGCGTTCATCGTCTTCACTCCAACGGGGGATCCGCGCCGTCGGCTCCTTCGCGGCGTCGCGCTCCTCGTCGCGCTCGTCGCCGCCATGCCCGCGGCGACCGGCGCGGGGGCGCCGGTCACCGACGGGCTGAACGTCAACGCGCATTGGCTCCCGGCGTGGAATCCGGGGTCGACCACTCGGCCGAGCTCGCGCTGGCGACCCAGACCGGGGCGCCATGGGTCCGGATGAGCGTCTCGTGGAATGCGCTGGAGTCGAGCGGACCGCGCGCGTACGAGCGCGCAGGATCGCAGGAGGCGTCCGCGCTGGCGCAGGTGGCACAGGCGGTCGAGGGGCGCGGGCGGGCGGGCACAAGGTGCTGCTCTTCGTCGATGCGACCCCGGCTGGGCGAACGGCACCGGCGTCCACAGCGCCGACCTGCCGCCCACCGAGGCCCACTTCGCCGACTACGCGCGGTTCATGGAGCGGATGGCGACGACGTTCCGAGGGCGCGTGGACGCGTGGCAGATCTGGAACGAGCCGAACCTGCCGCGGTTCTGGCGGTCGACGGACGCGGCCGCCTACGGACGTCTGGTCTCTCGGACGGCGCCCGCGATCCGCGCCGCCGATCCCGGCGCGCTCGTCGTCTCGGCCGGTCTCTCGCCGGACGGAGCCGACCCGTACCCGTTCGTCGCGAGCGCGATGGCCGCGGGCATGGCGGGCGACATCGACCGACTCGGGCTGCACGTGTACCCCGAGCGCACACCGGAACGATGCCGTCCGCGCACCGACGGCAGGCCGGTGGCGAAGGACCTGTGCGCGGTCGGGGCGCTCGTCGACGAGGCGCGCCGTCACCAACCCGGGATCAGCGCGTGGATCACGGAGATCGGATGGAGCAACTACGACCGTCCGGGCTGGGGCAATCAGGCCTCTGAGGCCGAGCAGGCGGACTACCTGACCCGCGCCGAGGCGCGGCTGGCGACCGCCACCGGGCGTCGAGCGGGCCTTCTGGTACGGGCTCCACGACCTCGGGCCCGACCGGGGCTCGTGGGACGACAACCGCGGGCTCGTCCGGTGGGACTACTCGCCGAAGCCGAGCTTTACCGCGTTCACCTCGCTCAACGGCTCGCGGGCGACGCGGTGCCGACCGCGCCACCCACCACTCCGATGACACCGGAACCGCTCGGGTCATCGGTGTCGCCGGTCGCGTCCCCGCATCGCATGGGGGCGAGCGCTCCGCTGGCCGCGAGACGTCGCGTCGCCGCCGGAGTCGATCGACGGACGCGCGGCGTCCGGCGCTGCCTCGGACGACGCGCGACCATCGTCGGCACCCGCGGAGACGACCACCTGCGCGGCACGCCCCGCGCCGACGTCGTGGTCGCGCTCGGCGGCGACGACGTGGTGGTCGGGTTCGGCGGGGACGATCGCATCTGCGCCGGAGCGGGAGCCGATCGGGTGCATGCGGGCGCAGGGCACGACCGCATCAGGGCCGGCGGCGGCGCCGATCGGGTGTACGGCGGCGCTGGACGCGACATCCTGATCGGCGGCGGCGGCGGCGACCGCCTCTTCGGCGGGGAGTGGACGCGACCGCCTGCTCGGCGGGCGCCATCGCGACCGGCTCGTCGGCGGGCGCGGGAGGGACCTCGCCCGGGGTGGCGCCGGTGCGGACGTCTGCGCCGCGGAGGTCGCGCGCTCCTGCTGAGCAGGGCGGCGCGACCCGACCGATCAGGTCCGGAGGCGGGCCCGTGTGCGTCGAGATCCGCGGGGCCGAGGGGACGGGCATCTGCGCGGTCGACCCAGCCGCTTCGCGGGCCGCGCACCATGACGCGGATCGCCCGGAAGCCCGCGATCCTCGATGGACGAGCGACAACCGGCCCGCGACCGAATCACGCTCGGAGGCCAAGCGGGCGCCAGCGTCCGCGCCAGTAGCCGAACACGCGGACGCGGCCCGACGACGGGAGGGCGAGGCGCGCGGACACGCGAATCACGCCGCGCCGCGGGACGAGGCGCAGTCCGCGGACGGCTCCGCCGGGGCCGGACGGCGCTCCGGCGCCAGCGGACCCCTGGGGCCAGAGAGCTGCGGCGCCGGGCGCCCGCGAGTGCGCGGAACGGCGGGCTTGGGGCGGAAGTCGAACCGCACGAGGCCGTGGTTCTCCGGCCAGACCGTCCGGTTCGGTCCGTCGGCCAGACTGTAGACCGACGTCCGGTCCACGAGGCCGCGGAGGTATCGCGCGTGTGTAGCTGAGGGCCGAGAGCAGGTAGTCGGCCTGCACGGGCGGGCTCACGACGTTGAAGGCCTCGCTGCCGCAGGCGCACGTGCTCCACCCGAGCTCACCGATCCACACACGTCGGCCGGGGTCGACCGCGACGGAGCAGCGGCGCGAGCAGACGGACGCTGTCGAGCGTTGCGGCATCGCCTCGGACCCACGGGGCGGTGGCCGGGTACACGTTCCACCCCAGCCGGTCGACCGATCTCCGGACGCCGTGCGCGTAGACGGCTCGACGCGAAGCCGAGGGCGTTGGGCGCGTTTCCGGCGAAGGGTCCGAGGATGATCGACGCGGACGGATCGACCGCCGAGATGCGACCCGCGGCGGCGCGATGCAGGCGCGCGTAGGCGACCGGGTCAGGGCCTCGCCAGAACTGATCGATGTTCGGCTCGTTCCAGGTCGCGTAGGCGTCGATGTCCTCGCCGTAGGTGCGGGCGACGTCGTCGACGAACCGGACGAAGTCGTCGACCCGACCGGCGGCGGGGCCGGCGCGCTCGTCGTCGCTCGCCCGCGCCCACGGGGGCGGGCGGAAGAACGTCACCGAGACCTTGAGCCCGCGCGCCTTCGCCGCGGCGAGCTCCTCGCCGAGCTGCGTCCACCGCTCGCGATCGGGGTGGCCGGGGCGCGTATACGAGCGCGGCGTCGTCTCGTATCTCCACCAGACGACCCCGAACGAGATCCAGCCGGCGTCGAGTCGCGACGCGAGGTCGACCTGGCGCTCGATGGGGGTGGCCCATCCGGTGACGACGACCCCGACGTCCTGCGAGGCGGCGTGGCCCGATGGCGCCGCCCAGAGCAGCGCGACCATGACGGCGGACACTAGGCCCGGGAGCCGGGCCCGCGTGCAGGCGCATCGGGTCACGATCGTGGCGCTCGAGTCGCCTCGCTCAGCAGGATCACCCTCCGCTCCAAGGGGTTCGCAGTCCGGGCCCGCTCGACGAGGATACGCGCGGCGCGGCGCTCGCCACGCGATCGCAGCGATGCCGCCCAATCCGAGAGCGCGAGCCAGCTGCGAGGGCTCCGCTCGAGCGCCTCTCGATACGCGATGTCGGCGTCGGCGTGACGGCCGAGGTCGTCGAGGAGGTTGGCCCGGAGCAGACGCGCGCCGGCGCTCCGGGGGTTCGCGGCCGCGGCGTCGTCGGCTCGCTCCAGCGCGCCAGGGAGGTCACCGGCACGTGCGAGCGATCGAGCGTCGGCCGCCCGCAGCGCCGCTTCGGTCGGCCCCGTCACGAGCGGGATGCAAAGGAGCGCGACGAGCGCGATCGCGAGACGACCCCACGCGGAGGCCGGACGGGAGTCGGCGGGAGCGTCGGCGCCGCCCGAGCGACGACGGCGGACTTGACCGCGGCGCCGCCCAGCACGACGGCGGGAAGAACGACCCCGGGAAGCTGCCAGTCCCAGTCGCCGGCCGAGTGAAGGACGATCACCGACGTCGCGGCGACGACGGTCGCGTGCTCGCGAGCGAGGACGGACGGAATGGGACCGCGAAGACGTGCCCTGACGAGGACGAACGCGCCGATCACGAGCGGCCCGAGCAGCAGACCGAGCCCGAGCAGGCCGCTCTCGCCGGCGACCTCGAGGTACACGCTGTGCGCGTTGCGCACGGACTGGTCGAATGGACGCCGCTCGTTCCACCACAGGACGTATTCGCCCGCGCCGGTGCCGGCCAGCGGCGCGGAGCGCCACTGTTCGGCGGCGACCTCCCAGTTCTGCCATCGGCCCGTCCCCGCCGCGTCGACCAGCCGGTCGGACAGCGACTCCGACTCGGTACGGCCGTCCGCCTGGAAGGACTGGAAGCTCCGGAATTGCGCGTCGGCGGCGCCGACGAGGCCGCCGGGCGGCGGGGGGACCAGCACGGCGACCACGACCGCGATGACGGCGGCGATGCCGAGCGCGACGAGCGACGCGCCGCTTGACCGCGTCGGCGACGCGACGAAGCCCGATGGCCGAGAGGGCCGCGGCGGCGCCGGCCGCGGCCATGGCGATGACCAGCAGGACGGCCACGCGGACGCCCGCCGCGCCATGGCCCTCGGGCGGCGCTCCGGCGAGCGACACCAGCCCGTCCTGCGCGTTCGCGTCGAGCAGGAGCGGGATCGACACGGCGATGCAGGCGACCGCGACGCTGATGGTCTCGAGACGGGCCGGGCCGACGATCACGAGGAGCAGCAGGGACAGGAGCCCGACGGCGACGGCGCCGCGCGAGACCGTCATCAGAAGGGCAAGGGCGAACATGGGGACGAGCGCGGCCGACCCGACGCGAAGCGCCAGCGTCCGTGAGGGCGTGCCGGCGACGCCGATCGCGAGGACGGCGCCCATCGCGACGAGCGCCCCGAGGCCGTTCCAGTAGCCGATGGGCCAGGACAGGCGACCGTGCGGATCCTCACCGACGACCCCGGGTGCGAGACGCGCGGCGACGGCGATCGCGGACACCGCGGCGACCCCGATCAGCGTGATGTCGACCACTCTGGTGAGCCAGGACGCGTGTCGAAGCCCCATCATGGCCAGCGCGAGCGCGCCGGCGTAGAGCGAGCGTGAGGTTGGCGGCATCCTGCGCGGCGCCGGGGTCGTCGGCCCAGTCCGCCGACACGGACTGAAACGCGGCGAGCCCGATCCACGACCCGACCGAGGCGACTCCGACCCAGCCACCGAGTCCGCCGGCGAGGAGACCCACGAGCGCGACGCCGGAGAGAATGACGATCGCGACGAGGCCCCAGTCGGCCAGGAAGTATCCACCCGAGCGAAACGCAAGCGCACGCGCACGCGCCGAGCATCGCGAGGGCCGCCACGGCGACGACGTCTCGGGCGCGCGGCGACACGGTACGGCCGCCGGGCGAGGGGCGGGCTCAGCCGTCCCCGGCACCCGATCCGTGCCGCGCGCGGCTGTCCCGTACCGCGATCGCGATCGCGAGCCGCGATCGCCGAACGCGACGATGGCGATCACCCAGTACGGAACGCCAGGCCACGGGCCTGCCCGACGACCGCCCGATCGGGGAGGCCGTTCTCCGCCAGGGGCGGGCCGCCGCGCTCGGCCGACGCGGCGCGGAGGGCTCGCTGACGCGTCATCGCGCACCCCCCGCGGCCTGCCCCGGGGGACGCGGGTCCGTCGGGCTCGACGAACCGGCGCCGCGGGCGCGCCGTCCTGGCCGTTCGCACCGCCGGGAGCATCCTCGCCGCTCGCACCGCCGGGAGCGGCCGGCGCCCGCGATGGCGGCCCGGGCGTTTCGGCCGCGGCGCCCTCGGGGCCGGAGGCCTCCGGCGTCAGGGTGAAACCGGTCTCCGCGTCTCCCTCGATCGCCGACCTGCACGCGGCCTCGAGATCGAAGTACTGGCCGAGCGCGGAGTTGGCCGGCTCGGAGTATCGGACGGTGTTCCGCTCGACGCACCGCTCGAGCGGTCTCGCGCGCACCGTGCTCGCGGCGCGCACGAGGACGCGAGGCTCAGCGACGGCGAGGGTGGTGAGCGCCAGCGCACGGCGCGCTTGACCACGAGGAATGGCGGGGGTGGACCGCACTCGGAGATGGTACGGCAGGCTCATCTGGCATCCAAACTCGCCGGGGGGCCTGGCGGCGCGACCCGGGCCGAGGACCGCACGCGTAGGCGGATCGGATCCGGCGGTCACGTCGCGCCGCGCGCGCGGCTCACCGTGCCGAGCGTCCGGGCGATGATCGAGAGGTCGGTGGCGAGGGACCAGTTGCGGACGTAGAGGTAGTCGAGCTGCATGCGCTCCTCCCACGGGAGCGCACTGCGTCCCACGACCTGCCACAGGCCGGTGATGCCAGGCCGCATGTCGAGGCCGGGCCAGCTCCCATGAACCGAGGTCCTCGCCCTCGCGGAGCGGCAGCGGCCGAGGACCGACGATGCTCATCTCGCCCGCGAGCACGTTCCACAGCTGCGGCAGCTCGTCGAGGCTGGTCCGGCGGAGCGCTCGCCCGACCGAGGTGACGCGTGGGTCGTCGACCTGCTTGGTGGCGGCCGCGATCTCGCCCCCGCTCGCGCCGTCCCGCGCATGCGGTCGACCTTGCCGGCGACGCGCGCCTCGGCGTCGGTCACCATGGTCCGGAGCTTCAGGATGCTGAATCGGCGTCCTCGAAGCCCGATCCGCTCCTGCCTGAAGAACACGGGTCCGGGACTGCTGAGCTTGACGGCGAGCGCCGCGATGGTGACCGCGACGACGGCGGGCACCGCCAGGACGGCGACGACGGGGAGGTCAAAGCAGCGCTTGACGGCCTTCTCGATACGCCCCGGGGGCTGGCGACGGAACGCGACGGTGCCGAGCGCGCCGAGCGCGAGCTCGGAAGGGCGCGGGCCGATGAGGTCGAACAGACGGGGGACGACGGCGACCTCGACGCCGAGCTCGTCGCACCCGCGGAGCGTGGCGACGAGCTCGTGGTCGCGACGCGTCGAGAAGCCGACGAGGACGCTCTGCGCGTCGAGCCGCGCGACGAGCTCCGGAAGCTCCGCGAGTGACCCAGGGCGAACCCATGGAACTCGCCGACGGGTGGCGGATCGTCGACGATGCCGACGACGTCGATGCCGAGCTCGGGATGGCGACGCGTCGTCTCGATGGCCGTGTGCGCGACCTCCCCGCTGCCGATGATGATCGTGCGCACGCGACTCATGCCGAGGAACCGCTGCGCGATGCCGGCCCCGGCGAGGTAGAGCAACGGCGTGAGCAGCCACGTCGTGACGAGCGGAGGTGCCGGGATCGCGATCCCGGCGACGGCGGCGACAGTGATCGCGACGAACAAGAGCATCGCGAGGTTTCGTGCGAGCGAATACCACCGAGGTCCGAAGCCGCGCCGGGCGCGAGCCGATCGGTCGAGCTCGCCGCTCATGAGCACGGCGGCGACACCGCCGAGGCCGAGCACCGCGACCAGGGGGGGCGACGCGGACGCGAGCACGGCTGGAGCGACCCCCGCGAGTGCTCCCAGGGCAACCAGGAGGACGACCATCAGTCGCCCGTCGCGCGGGGCTCGCTCCCGCGACACGCCGGTCCTCCGCCCCCTCGACTTCGAACCCGCTGACGCTCCGAGCACCCGCGCCCTTCCCACGCCGTCGTCGTGTCTCCAAGGACAGGGCGGACATCTTCCACCCGGTCGATCCGACGCGCTTCGACCCTATGTGTCGGCGTTCGGCGTCGCCAGGTGAACCGCTTCGGCCGTGCGGTCGGCCGACGCTCGGCTTCAGCGGGACGCGGCCGCCATCGGTCGGACCGCCGCCGACGAACGCGCGGGCCGGCTCAGGCGGGCGCCGCGCCGATCACTTCCCGTCTCATCCGGACGGCGAGCCGTTTCGACGACCGGGATCGTCAGCCGTCGGGCGGGATCCGGGCTCGTCGCCCCGCGGGGGTCGTCGGACGGCGGGCGCGGACGAGTCCTCCTCGCCCCGCTCGGCCAGCCAGCGCAGGCCGTCCGCGCCGGCGCCCCCGACCGCGCTCACGACGGCCACGCCACCATCGACCACCGATGCGCTGAACCGAAGCATCGTCCGGATCATCCACTCCCCCATGTCCCGCCGGCTGGATCTCGGAGCACACGCTACAGCCCGTACCGGCGGAGGGGCGACCGAGTCGTCCGGACGGCGCCGGAGCGCACCCCGCGCGTGCGGGTCCCTACTGGACGTCCGCCTCCGGGGGGGGCAGCTGGATCGCTCGCGCCGCCTCGACCGCATCGACGCCGGGAAGCGCGCGCACCCGCTCGAGCTGGTCGGCGTCCGCGAACCCGGAGACCACCCCGATCGACTCCTGTACGTCCGACACGGACACCCCGAGCGACGCGACCCGCCGGGCGAGGGCGTGCACCCCCGGTCCCGCCTCGGCGGCCAGGACGGTGATCTCGATCTGGTCGGCCACGCGACGCTCGCCTACGGCGCCTGGATCAGCCCGGCGCCGACGTCGTGGCTCGGATGCCCGAGTCGTGTCGCACCCTTGAACGCCAGGGCGACGAGCTCGTCCGCGCGCGCGCCCGGGTTCGCCTCGGCGATCAGCGCCAGCACCCCCGAGACGTGAGGCGTCGCCATGCTCGTCCCCGAGATCCGCCGGTACCGACGCGGCATCGGCCACGTCGACAGGACGTCGACGCCCGGCGCCGCGAAGTCGAGCTGGCCGCCCGCCTGGTCGATACCCCGATTCGAGAAGTCGGCGATCCCCCCCTGCGCGTCGAGCGCCCCGACGGCGAGGATCGAGGGGCAGTTCGCCGGGTGCGAAACCGGCGCGACGAACCCGCTCGAGCGGGCGGAGTCGTTTCCGGCGGCGGCAACGACCAGCGTGCCCCGCCGAAGCGCTCGGCGCGCGACCGTCTCGAAGATTCGCGAGTACTCCTGGCCCGCTGTGGCGCGAGCCCCGAGCGACATCGAGATGATCTGGCAGCCGCTCCGAACGGCCCACTCGATCCCGCCGAGGATGCTCGCGTCCGTCCCGGTCCCGCGATTCGAGAGCACCTTCCCGGCGAAGATCTGGGCATCCGGCGCGACGCCGTAGTGGGGCAGGAGATCGGGCCGGCGCGGACCGCACGCGGTTCCGATGCAGTGCGTGCCGTGACCGTTGCCGTCTTGCACCTCCTCATCGAGGACGAACGACTGAGACACGATCCGCCGCGTGTCGAAGTCCGGGTGCTCCAGGTCGATGCCGGTGTCGAGCACGGCCACCGCGACACCGCTGCCGGTGTACGCGGAGGTGGTGGCGCCGACGGCCTGAAGGCCCCATGTGGCCTGGGACTCGTCGACCGGTGTCGGCGGGCCCGCCTCCGGCGGTGAGTCGAGACCGGGACCGCGGGCGAGAGCGCCCGCCCGCAGGACGGCGTCGGCCGCATCGCGGAAGCCCCTGAGATAGTCCGGCGAGAGCGAGCCGGCCGCGGGCGACGGGAGCCGCTGGAGGCCCCGGATCGACCTGCGCATACACGGTGCGCTCGGGTTCGATGGCCAGCACGGCGTCACGCTCGGCAGACGGACAACGCCTCGAGTTGCTCGGGGCGCGCGTCGATCACGGCGACGCCGAGTTCCGAAAAGAGCAGCGCACGGCCCCGCTCGATGGCCTTTCCGGTGAGCATGCCGTCGGGAGCCGAACGCGTGTCGGCGACCTCGGCGCCGATCGCCGCCGTGATGCCTCGTGCTCCCGCCTCCTCGCTGCCCTCGGCGAACAACACGACCGTGCGACCCGTCAACCCCACGGGTGACGTCGACCAGAGCGTCTGCATGACGTGCCCCCTCCTCCGCTCTCACTCGAACAGTCGAGGATGACGTGTCGCAGAGCAACCCCTCGGGCAACCTTCGGCGACGAGCGCGATGCCGGGCCGGACGGCCTGGAGCATGGCTGCGGACCCTCCGCGGGCAGGCGGGCGGGACGCGGGCGGTCGCGGCGGGCGGGCGCCAAATCCGTGGACCCCCGGCGCCACCTCACCCGGACCGCGTCACACCCGGTGGTCGCCAACGGCATGAATCGCCGATCGAGCGGCGCGCCGAGATCCTCGGCCCGGACTACGAGCCGGAGATCAGCTGGCGAAGCCGGTTGAGGTCGGCCGTGTTGTGGCCCGTCATCGCCCGGACCTCGGCGACGAGATTCGAGCCGGGCTCGGCAGCCGCCACGAGCAGTCGGGAGTCGCGGTACTGCACGCGGTCGATGAGGAGCTGCGGATCGTCGACCTCGGCGGCCTTCAGGTGCATGTCGGGTACCTTGGGGTTGGGCATCGTGGCGGGTCTCCTCGTTCGGGGTTGCACGACCACCTCTGCGAGCCGGCAGCCGCTCGCTCGATCGGCGAGCGGCCGGACCGGTCACCGCGGCGAGGCATTCGGGATCACGGCGCGGAGCGCTCGCGCAACGGCGGTACCGATGGCTCGCTGCCCCCGTGCCGTTGGGTGGAGCGTCCCCGTCTCGGTCCCCTGGCGAACGACTGATCCTCCGAGCGAGTGGACCCGGGGTCGCGCTGCGCAGATCCCGTGGGCCCCGAAGGCCGTGCCGACGCCGGCGGCGACCCGCCAGCGCTCACGCCGGGCGGCCGCCCGCGAGCGTGCCGTTGAGCGCCGCGATCGCTCGGGCGGCCCATGCCGCCTCGTCCGCGCCCAATCCGAGCTCTGGCACCGCACACGAGCCCGCCTCACCGGACACGACATCGGGGTACGGAACCGCGATCACGCGACGGCGGGGAGCGATCGCCGTGAGCGCCTCTCCCAACGACACGAGGTCCGCATCGAGGCCCGCGAGTCGCGAGGGGATCGCCGGAGCCAGCTGGTCCTGGCACCGCTCGAGCGTCGCGCACGTTCGCACGATCTGCGAGAAGCCCAGCTCGTTTCCGCCGATGCCGACGACGAACCGCGTCCGCCCGGCGACCGCGCAGCGATCGGCGCGCGCGGACGAGCTGGGCGACCACGTCCTGGCGAGCCTGGGCGGCCCCGTCGAGCAGCAGCTCCGAGCGCAGGCCGCCACCGGGCGCGAGGAGGCCGGCCCGCACCCGGGCCCCCGTGCACGCCGTGTGGACGACCGTCAGGTGCGTTCGGCCGTCGGCCAGGCTCCGGGCTGCGAACACCGGCGCGGCCGCGGCGCTTCGATGGCACGCCGCGTCCGACCAGCGTGCGCGCCGGAGCGCGATCACACCGATCACGTCACCGGCGCTGTCGCGCTGCGGCACATACAGCCCGGCCCGGTCCGGATTGCCCTCGCCGCTCGTGAAGGAGTCCCCGAGCGCGACGATCCGCACGCGCCGGGGTGCGATCCGCGCCGACGGGCCGAACCGCGCGACACCGTCGGCGCGCGCGCGACCCGAGTAGACCGCATCTCGGGGAAGGCGCACCCGGGCGGTGCACCTCGTCGTCCTGATCCTCGCCTGAAGCCCGGGCCCGCGCAGCTCGATCAGCTTCGCGCCGCGGCGGCAGGGGCGAACGCGCAAAGTGACCGCTCGGGGCCCGTCCGCCGAGCCCCCGCCGATGACGCGGACCGCATCGTCCGGTGCGACGGTCCAGCTCAGCGACAGCCGAGGCTGCACGGTCCACCTCAGCCGGACCGCGTCACACCGGGTGGTCGCCAACGGCATCGATCGCCGCTCGAGCGACGCGCCAAGATCCTCGGCCCGGACTACGAGCCGGAGATCAGCTCGCGAAGCCGGTTGAGGTCGGCCGTGTTGTGACCCGTCATCGCCCGGACCTCGGCGACGAGGTTCGAGCCGGGCTCGGCAGCCGCCACGAGCAGTCGGGAGTCCCGGTACTGCACACGGTCGATGAGGAGCTGCGGGTCGTCGACCTCGGCGGCCTTCTGGTGCATGTCGGGTACCTTCGGGTTGGGCATGACGGCGGGTCTCCTCGTTCGGGGTTGCACGACCACCTCTGCGAGCCGGCGGCGTCTCGCTCGATCGGCGAGCGGCCGGACCGGTCACCGCGGCGAGGCATTCGGGATCACGGCACGGAGCGCTCGCGCAACGGCGGTCCCGATGGCTCGCTGCCCCCGTGCCGTCGGGTGGAGCGTCCCCGTCTCGGTCCCCTGGCGAACGACTGATCCTCCGAGCGAGTGGACCCGGGGTCGCGCTGCGCAGATCCCGTGGGCCCCGAAGGCCGTGCCGACGCCGGCGGCGACCCGCCAGCGCTCACGCCGGGCGGCCGCCCGCAGCGTGCCGTTGAGCGCCGCGATCGCTCCGGCGGCCCACGCCGCCTCGTCCGCGCCCAATCCGAGGCCGGGCACGCCACAGGAGCCCGCCTCACCGGACACGACATCGGGGTACGGTACCGCGATCACGCGACGGCGGGGGGCGATCGCCGCGAGCGCCGTCCCCAGCGACACGAGGTCGGCATCGAGCCCCGCGAGCCGCGTGGGGATTGCCGGGGCCAGCCGGTCCTGGCATCGCTCGAGCGTCGCGCACGTTCGCACGATCTGCGAGAAGCCCAGCTCGTTTCCGCCGATACCGACGAGAACCGCGTCCGCCCGGCGACCGCGCAGCGATCGGCGCGCGCGTACGAGCTGGGCGACCGCGGCCTGGCGACTCTGGGCGGCCCCGTCGAGCAGCAGGTCCGAGCGCAGGCCGTTCCCGGGCGCAAGGAGGCCGGCCCGCACCCGGGCCCCCGTGGCACGCCGTGTGGACGACGCGTCAGATGCGTTCGGCCGTCGGCCAGGCTCCGGGCTGCGAACACCGGCGCCGCCGCGGCGCTTCGATGGCACGCCGCGTCCGACCAGCGTGCGCGCCGGAGCGCGATCACACCGATCACGTCACCGGCGCTGTCGCGCTGCGGCACGTACAGGCCGGACCGGTCCGGGTTGCCCTCGCCGCTCATGAAGGAGTCTCCGAGCGCAACGATCCTCACGCGCCTGGGTGCGATCCGCGCGGAAGGTCCGAACCGCGCGACGCCGTCGGCGCGCGCGCGACCTGAGTAGACCGCATCTCGGGGAAGACGGGCCCTGGCGGTGCACCTCGTCGTCCTGATCCTCGCCTGAAGCCCGGGCCCGCGCAGCTCGATGAGCTTCGCGCCACGCCGGCAGGGCCGAACCTGCAAAGTGACCGCTCGGGGCCCGTCCGCCCAGCCCCCGCCCACGACGCGGACCGCATCGTGGGGTGCGACGGTCCAGCTCAGCGAGAGCCGCGGCGCCTGAGTGCCCGCCGTCGCCGGCGTAGGGGCGATCGCTCCGACCAAGAGCGCGCACGCGACGGCGGCGCAGCCGACAACGCCTGGCCCCCTCTCGAAGACGCTGATGCTGAGGCCTCCCGTCGTGGACGGAGCATGTCCGAAGCGATGGCGGTACGCCAGCGGTGACGAAGTCCAGCACGACGCGCGCGCCCCGGCTTCCGTGCGGACCCACCGACGACCCCTCGGGTGCGCCGACGACCGGGTTTCGGCGAAGCCGCACCCGCGAGGCCGGCGTCACCTGGGCCCCGGCAGAGGGCTGGCCGGAACCGACGCTCCAGAGGGCCCGTTGGCGGGCGGCGGCGAACCGCTCGCGCACGACGTCGCGGCGACGCCGGCACGTCCCGAGCGAGGCGACGCCAGGTGGGCCGAGGTCGAGCCAGGGCGCGCGCGACGCCCGGCCGTGGGCGCGCCGGGCTACCGGGGGGCGGCGCGACACGCCGCGACTCCCGCCGCGATCCGCGCGGTCTGGACGCGAAACGGGGAGCAGCTCACGTAGTCGAGACCGGCGTCGCGCAGGACGTCGATCGAGGCCGGATCACCGCCGTGCTCACCGCACACGCCGATGCGCAGGTCGGGATTGCCCTCCCGCCCCCGCTCGACGCCGATTCGGACGAGCTCGGCGACCTTGGGATCGATGGTCTCGAACGGGTTGGTCGCGAGGAGGCCGCGCTGCAGGTAGTCGTCCATGAACCCCGTCTCGGCGTCGTCGCGGCTGAACCCGAGCGTCATCTGGGTGAGGTCGTTGGTGCCGAAGCTGAAGAAGTCGGCGTGCGCGGCGATCTGCCGGGCGGCGAGGGCCGCCCGGGGCACCTCGATCATCGTGCCGACGCGATACGGCACCTCGACACCCTGCTCGCTCGCGACGGCGGCCGCGACCTCGTCCACGTGTGCGCGTGCGAGGCGAAGCTCTTCGGCGAAGCCCACCAGCGGGATCATGATCTCCACCTCGGGCGCCACGCCGGTCCGCCGCGCGACGCGGCTCGCGGCGCTCATGATCGCCGCGACCTGCATCCGGTAGATCGCGGGCCGCGAGATCCCGAGCCGCACGCCGCGCGTTCCGAGCATCGGGTTGACCTCGTGCAGTTGCCTGACGCGCTCGAGCCGGCGACGGGTGTCGGCGGCGTCCTCGCCACGTGCCTCGGCGCGTTCGACGGCGACGGCGAGGTCGACCAGGGGCGGAAGGAACTCGTGGAGCGGCGGGTCGAGCAGGCGGATCGTCACGGGAAGCCCCGCCATCGCCTCGAAGATCCCGCGGAAGTCCTCCTCCTGGAAGGCGCGGAGCGTGTCGAGCGCGCGCGTCGCCTGCGCGTCGTCGTCGGCCATGATCATCTCGTGGACGACCGGGAGTCGCTCCTCGGCGCCGAACATGTGCTCGGTCCGGCAGAGGCCGATGCCCTCCGCGCCGAGGGCGCGCGCGCGGGACGCGTCCTCCGGCGTGTCGGCGTTGGCACGGACGCCGAGCGAGCGCGCACGATCCGCCCAGCCGAGCAGCGTGGCGAGCTCGGAGGCCTCGGGGTCCGGCTCGACCAGCTCGAGCGCGCCGGCGTAGACCTGCCCGTTGGTCCCGTTGACGGTGATCTGATCGCCCTCCGCGAAGCGACGCCCCGCGATCTCGATGCCGCGTGGATCGTCGGTGATGCGCATCGCCTCCAGACCGCACACGGCCGGCGTGCCCATTCCGACCGCGACGATCGCGGCGTGGCTGGTCTTGCCGCCCCGCCCGGTGAGGATGCCGCGGCTCGCGACCATGCCGTGGAAGTCGTCGGGCGTCGTCTCGTCCCGGACGAGGATGACCGCCTCGCCGGCCGCGCCCCGCTCGGCCGCGTCATCGGCCGTGAGCACGATCGCTCCGCTTCCGGCACCGGGCGAGGCCGCGACGCCGTGGCCGATCGGCTCCGGCGCCGACGCCGGATCGACCTGGGGGACGAGGAGTCGTGGCACCTGGGCGGGGTCGACCAGCGTCGCCAGCGCGTCGCGCTCCGACACGAGCTCCTCCGCCACCATGTCGACCGCGATCCGTGCCATCGCGACCGCACTTCGCTTTCCCGAACGTGTCTGCAGGACGAACAGCTCGCCGTCCTGCACGGTGAACTCGACGTCCTGCATGTCGTGGTACTCGGCCTCGAGTCGTGTGAGGTGGCCGAGCAGCGCGTCGTGGGCCGAGGGCAGCACCTCGGCCATCTCCTCCAGCGGGCGGGGCGTGCGGATGCCCGCGACCACGTCCTCGCCCTGCGCGTTGACGAGGAACTCACCCACCGGCCACGGCTCGCCGGTGACGTTGTCGCGCGTGAAGGCGACGCCCGTCGCCGAGCGCGGCCCGCTGTTGCCGAAGACCATCCGCTGCACGTTCACCGCGGTACCGAGATCGTTCGCGATGCCGTGCGCGCGCCGGTAGTCGCGGGCGCGCCGGCCCTCCCAGGACCGGAAGACGGCCTCGACCGACTGGCGGAGCTGGTCCCTCGGGTCGTCGGGGAACGACTCGCCGGTCTCGGCCGCGTAGATGGCGAGGAAGTCGTCGACCACGGCCTCGAGGTCGGTCACGGGCAGCTCGATGTCGGAACCGACGCCGGCGCGCTCGCGCGCGAGCCCGCAGGCGATCCTCGAAGGGGCGCCGGGGCACGCCGCGGACGACGTCGGCGAACATCTGCACGAGGCGCCGGTGCGAGTCGAGCGCGAACCGCCGGTTGCCCGTGCGGGCGGCCAGGCCCTCCCGGCTCGTCGCGTTGAGCCCGAGGTTGAGGACCGTGTCCATCATCCCCGGCATCGAGATCGCGGCCCCGGACCGGACGGACACGAGCAGGGGGTCGGCGCCGTCGCCGAGGCGTCGCCCCACCTCGTCCTCGAGCCGGACGAGCGCACGATCGATCTCGCGCCAGAAGCCCGTCGGGCATGACCCCGCCGGCGGCGAGGTACTCGTTGCACGCCGCCGTCGTCACGGTGAACCCCTGTGGCACCGGCAGACCGAGCCGTGTCATCTCGGCGAGGTTGGCGCCCTTCCCGCCGAGCAACGGGCGCAGATCGCGGGCGCCCTCGGAGAAGGGAAGGACGCGGGCACGACCCGCGCCCCCGGCGCCGGACGGGCCGCCCGTCCCGACGGGATCTCGCGGCGAGGTCATCCGCGCCGTCGCCCCACCGGCGCACCGACAGGGGCATCCGCACCGTGCCCGCCGGTCCCGCCGTGCGGGGAGGGCCCGAGGCGGCGGCGACCGGGCGATCGGACCACGCCGGATCGTCGCCGACGCGCCCGTACCCGTGCCGTCGCCCGGTCGACGATCCGCCCGCGGTCAGCGCGACGTCGGTTCACGTGAGGAGGGCGCCGCCGTCGACGACCACCTGCGAGCCGACCATGTAGCTGCCGATCGGCGACAGGATCGCCAGCGCCACCGTCGCGATCTCGTCGGGATCGGCCAGACGACCGGTCGGCAGGGCCGCGACGAAGTCGTCGACCCCGCCCGCGGGGTCGACGTCGCCCTCCGCCCCGTCGCTGGTCATCTCCATCACTCCTGGGGTCAGGACGCCGCCGGGCGCGAGCGCGTTGACGCGAACGCCGTGCTGCGCCAACTCGAGCGCTGCGTTCTTCGTGAAGCCCCACAGGCCGTGCTTCGAGGCGTCGTAGGCCGCGAGACCGACCATGGAGGGGTGGAGCGCGTCGATGGATGTGATGTTGAGGATGCGCCCACCCGTGCCGGCGGCGATCATCACCTCGGCGACGTCGCGCGTGAGCATCACGGGACCGCGAAGGTTGATCGACACGACCCGATCGAGATCCTCCGTCGACATCCCGCGAACCGAAAACGCTGGGAAGACACCCGCGTTGTTGACGAGCATGTCGATCCCACCGAGGCGATCGACGCATGCGTCGACCAGCGACCGAACGTCGGACTCGGACGCCACGTCGGCTGGATGCGAATCGATGGACAACCCGCGATCCGCAAGCGCGGCGGCGGCATCCGCGAGCGCGGCGACGTCGACGTCGCTCAGCATGACCGTGGCGCCGGCCTCGGCGAGTCGCGTGGCGACGGCGAGGCCGATCCCCTTCGCGGCGCCCGTGACGATCGCGGTCTCGCCGTCGAGTCGCAGGAGCCGATCGACGGGCGTCCGCTCGGCCGTCACTTGCCATCCTCCCCCGATCCTGCGCCTGGAAGCTGCACAACCGTAGCGGTCCGGCTCGAACCGCTCCGGATGCTCCCGCGCGCCGCCGAGCGGGAAGCGGTCCGGCTCGTCGTCGGGACTCGCGGGCGGGCCGCGTCGGCGCGGACCACCCGGCGCGCGGACGGGACGTCGGCGTCAGCCGGCCAGCGCGTCGAAGGCCTCGTAGACCATGAACGCGGGCCAGACGAGCCCCTGGAGGACGGCGAGCAGGTGCTCCCAGAATCCGTCCGCCTGCTGCCAGAACCAGACCCAGGCGCCGAAGATGCCGAGGACGTAGAGCGCCCCTCCCCCCGCCGCCGCGCCACCGTTGTTGCCACCGCCGCTCGCCATCGCAGCCAACCCCATCGTCGTGACGGACGAAGACGACGCTAACAGCACGGGATGCGCCCGGCTGTCACGACTCGCGCGCGCCGGGCGTGTTGGGCCGGGTGACGGGCGCGTCGTCGCCGTCGAGGATTGGCAGGAATCGTCACTCAACCGACCTGGGCGCCAAGACGAGTCCGACCGCAGAATCGGTCGGAGAGATGAACGCGAGCGTGCCGACCGGCGTCGACGCCTCGCACCTGCGAAAGGGAGACCATGAGAGCTCTGCAGAAGGCCGGCGGTGTCGCCGCGCTCATCGCGGCGGCCACGTTCGTCGTCGGGCTGGTCATGTACGCGACCGTGCTGATCGACTACACGACGGCGGATGATCCCCGGGATGCGGTCGCGTTCCTGGTCGACAACCAGGTGCCGCTCTACGTCTGGAACCTGCTGATCATGATCGTCTTCGGTGTCGCCCTGGTGCCGCTCGTGCTGGCGCTCCACGAGCGCGTCAAGGGCACGTCGCCCGTGCTGGCCCGGACGGCCACGGTCTTCGGCCTGATCTGGTCCGGCCTCGTCATCGCGACCGGCATGATCGTGAACATCGGCTTCGGCACGGTCGTCGACCTCAACGAGTCCGACCCCGAGATGGCCGCGACCGTCTGGTCGGCGGTCGACTCGGTCTCCAACGGCCTGGGTGGAGGGAACGAGCTCGTCGGCGGCCTCTGGGTGCTGCTGTTCAGCGTCGCGGCACTTCGGGCGGGATGGCTTCCGCGGGGACTCAACTGGTTCGGCGCGGTCATCGGCGTGGCCGGCCTGGTCACCCTGGTCCCGCAATTGGAGCTGGTCGGAGCGATCTTCGGTCTGGGGCTGATCGTCTGGTTCGTCTGGGTCGGGATCACCATGCTCCGCGGGGAGTCGCGTGCGATCGCGGGATCGCGCGAGCGGGGGACCGCGCCGACCGCCTGAGCCACCGCCGGATCGACGTCGGGAAGGGGTGCCGCCCGCGACACCCCTTCCCGTGTCGCGTTCCCATCCGCGTCGCTCGGAGCGCACGGCCCGGAACGCACCCCGCAGCCCTCGTTCGTCTCGATGCGCGACACGAGCGGATGGAGGCGCTTCTCGGCGTCGGCGCCCGCTCCGAAGGGCTCGAGCACCCGACCGTCGAAGCGGATCACCATGTCACCGCAGCGAGCCTCGCGCAACGTCGCCCAGGGGACGAACCTGTGCCGGGATCACGCGACGCCTCGCGCGCCTCGGAACCGCGCATGGTGACGTCGGGGTGCGAGACTCCGGCCGGGGGGGGTCGGCGCATGGAATGGGACGAGCACGCATCGACGTGGGACGAGGACCCCGTGGCCCGAGCCTACTCGCGGGCGGCGTTCGACTCGCTTTCGTCCGAGGCGGCGCGGCGTGGCGTGGCGCTCGCGGGCGCCCGGGTCTGCGACTTCGGCTGCGGCACCGGTCTCTTGACCGAGCAACTGGTGGGTGGGTCCGCGCGCATCGACGCGGTCGACGCATCGCCCGGGATGCTCGAGGTCCTCGGGGGCAAGATCGCCCGCGCCGGCTGGGGACACGTCCGCACGCTCGCCGCGCCCCCCGCGACGGGCGAGCACTACGACCTGGTCGTGTGCTCGTCGGTGTGCGCGTTCCTCGACGACTACCCGGGGACCGCCCGTCACCTGGCGTCGCTCCTTCGCGCCGGCGGCATGTTCGTCCAGTGGGACTGGGAGCTCGATCCGGACGACGCCGAGCCGTATGGCCTGTCGCGTGAGGAGATCCACGACCGCGCTGACCGACGCCGGCCTTGGCGCGGTGCACGTGGACACCGCGTTTCGCGTGCCGATCGGCGACGAGACGATGGCGCCGCTCATGGGAAGCGGCGTCCGGCCGTGAGCGGTGCCCGGCGGCGCGCCGGGCCTCGCGGCGGCCTATGATCGCGAGCGCCATGCACACGACCGAGCGCCGTACCAAGATCCTCGCCACCGTCGGCCCCGCATCCGATTCGGAGCGCGTGCTCCGGGGCATGATCGAGGCGGGCATGGACGCGGTCCGCCTGAACCTCTCGCACGGGACGCTCGAGGAAGCGCTCGCGGTCCACCAGCGCGTGCGGACGCTGGCCGCGGAGCTCGACCGCCCCGTCGGCACGCTGGTCGACCTGCCGGGCCCGAAGATCCGCGCCGCCAGCTTCGGGCGTGACGGCGTCGTGCTCGAGGACGGCCAGCGCGTCCGCCTGGAGCCCGGGCAGGAGGGCTCGACCGACGAGGTGATCCAGGTCGACTACCCGGGCCTGCTCGGTGGCATCGAGGTCGGCGATCGGATCAGCTTCGGGGACGGCGGCATCGACCTGGAGGTCACGGACGCCCCCGGGGACCGACTCGAGGCGGTCGTGCGCCACGGCGGAAGCCTGACCGGGCGTCCCGGGGTCCACGTGCCCTCCGAGCGCCTCGCGATCAGCACACCCACCAAGGAAGACCTCCGCATCCTCGACGCCTTCGTCGAGGCGGGCGTCGACATGGTGGCGCTCAGCTTCGTGCGCTCGGCCCATGATCTGCGACGGCTCGGCACCGAGCCGTACCCCCGTGGCCCGCTCGTCGTCGCGAAGATCGAGACTCGGGCCGCCGTCGACAACCTCGCCGCCATCGTCGAGGCGGCGGGCGCGGTGATGATCGCCCGCGGAGACCTCGGCATCGAGTGCTCGATCGAGGAGCTGCCCCATCTGCAAAAGCACATCATCCGCGAGTGCATCGCGGGCGGGCGGCCGGCGATCACGGCCACGCAGATGCTGGAGTCGATGGTCCGCACCGCGACCCCGACCCGCGCCGAGGCCTCGGATGTCGCGAACGCCGTCTTCGACGGCTCGTCCGCGGTCATGCTCTCGGGCGAGACCGCGACGGGCAACGATCCGGTCAACGTGGTCGCGACGATGGCACGCCTGTGCGCCCGCGCCGACGAGAACTTCGACGTCGAGGGCTGGACACGACTGGTCAGCGGGCTTCGCAGCGGTGCGCCGAACGGGGCCGAGAACCAGGACCTCCGCATCACCGACACGATGACCGATGCCGCCTGGCGGGTGGCGCGAGAGGTCGATGCAAGCGCGATCGTCTGTCTGACCAGGACGGGTTTCACCGTTCGTGCCGTCGCGCGCTACCGGCCGCGCACACCGATCCTCGGCTTCACGCCGGACGAGCGGGTGCGACGCCAGCTCTCGGTCAGCTGGGGCGCCATGCCGATGTCGCTCTCGGGCTTCGCCGACACCGAGGAGATGGTCCGCGAGGCGCTCGAGACCGCGCGCGCCGAGGGACACGTGCGCAACGGCGATGTCGTCGTCGTGCTGGCCGGGGTCGGCCGAGGGTCACGCACGACGGACGTGCTCCGGGTGATCCAGATCGCCTGACGCGACGCGGTGCGGCGGGTCGATCGTTGCGGCAGGCGGCGCTCAGTCCGGCTCGGGCGGCCGCCCCGCTGGCTCTTGAGTTGTGATCGCCGCGCCTTGGCGCGCGCCGTCCTCGGCCGATGCGCGCGTCGGCCGCGTCGGCCGCCGCGGAGGATCCGCGCGACGTGCACCGCTCACCAGATCGACGAGCACCTCCTCGGCGCGACGACGATTCAGCAGCTGGCTGCGCTCGGTCGCGATCGCCACGCGGATCTCGTCGTCCGCGGTGATCCGCCCGCCGAGGCGGGCACGCACGCGCGAGCGCTCGGCGTCGCTGAACGGCAACGCGGCGACCGGCATGCGCAACTCGACCCGTGTCGAGGACGTGTTGACGTGCTGGCCCCCGGGGCCGCTCGCCCGCGACGCCGAGAACGGTCGCGTGCGCGCGCACCGCGGCGCGGATCGGTCGGTTCGCTCCCGGTCGGTGGCCATCGTCTGATCGTAGGCATGCGTGGATCGATCGGGGCGCGCCCGGGCGCGCGGCGCGTGGGAAGGCGGCGTGGAGGACGAATGGGAACCGGCACGGGTCGAGGGGCATTCGTCGATCAGCACCCGGAGCTCTCGGCGGAGGGGCGGCGCATGGCGCTCGCGCGGCTCCGCCCGGGCCCATATCGACGACGCTGACGCGCGCGATCGTCTCCGCACGGTGGCGTTCCCTTGACATCCCGCGTCCGAGCCATAGAAGTTGACCGGTCAGTCAAGGGAGTGGGACGAGTGCCTCGAACGAGCGATACCGAGTAGCGTCTTGTCGACGCGGCGGCGGGCCTGTGGCACGCGCGCAGCTACGCGGACGTCGGCGTGAGCGAGATCTGCGACGTCGCAGACGTGCGAAAGGGCAGCTTCTACCACTTCTTCTCGTCCAAGCAGGAGCTCGCGGTGGCGGTGATCGACCGCCATTGGAACGACGACTTCGAGCGGATCGTCGGTGCCCGCGCTCGCCGAGGGCGACCACGCCGCTCGATCGGGTCCGCGCCCTGCTCGTGCGGCATCGCCCACGAGGTCGGCCGCCTCACCGACGTGCTCGGCGTCGGTGCCGGGATGCCCGTACGGCAACCTGGCGGTGGAGCTCAGCACGATCGACGACGCGGTCCGCGCGCGGCTCGAGCGGTTGTTCGCGAACCAGCAGCAGGTGCTGCGCGGCGCTGCTGGACGATGCGGTCGGAGGCGGGCGAGGTGCCCTTCGGGACACCGACACCTCCGAGGTCGCCCGCGCCATGATCGCGTACATCGAGGGCGTGCTCCTCATGAGCAAGAACGCCAACGACGTGTCGGTCGCCGAACGCCTGCTGCCGCTGGCCCTCCGGCTCGCGGTCCCTGGCACTCCTGTCGAAACCGGCACGAGCTGATCGTCATCTCCATGAGCACCGCACGACGACGCGGAGGCTGCCGGTGAACCGACCGGTCAACCATCACTTCTCAGGAAGGGCTCATCGATGAGCACACGTGACACCCCGGCCAAGACCGCCTCCGCGGGGCTGATCCTCGCCCTGGTCTGCGCCGGGCAGTTCATGGTCGTCCTGGACGTCGCCATCGTGAACGTGGCGCTTCCATCGATCCAGCTCGACCTCGGCGTCAGCCAGAACGACCTGCAGTGGGCGGTCGTCGCGTACGGGATCTTCCTCGGCGGGTTCCTGTTGCTCGGCGGCCGGACCGCCGACCTGCTCGGGCGACGGAAGGTCTTCGCGACGGGGATCCTGATCTTCGCGGGTTCATCGCTCGTCGCCGGCTTCTCGACGACGCTCGGGGTGCTGGTCGCCGCACGCGGTGCGCAGGGGTTCGGCGCGGCGCTGACCGCATCGGCGGCGCTGGCCATCCTGACGGCGACCTTCGAGGAGGGGCCGGGACGCACGAAGGCCCTCGGCATCTGGGGTGCGATCTCGGCCTCGGGCGCGACGGCGGGTGTCGTCGTGTCGGGCCTTCTGACCGACGGGCCGGGCTGGGAGTGGATCTTCTTCATCAACGTCCCCGTCGGGATCGTGCTCGCCGTCGGCGCGTATCTCCTGCTCTCCGAGAGCTACGGCGAACGCCAGCAGAGCTTCGACGTCTTCGGCGCGGTCACGATCACCGCGGGTCTTCTGCTGTTGGTGTTCGGGGTCAACCGGGGCGAGATCTGGGGCTGGACCGACCCGCGGACGATCGGCGTGCTCGTCGCGTCGCTGGTGCTCCACATCGCCTTCCTGGTGATCGAGACCCGTGTCGCCCAGCCGCTCGTTCCGCTCAAGCGCGTCGCCAACCGAACGGTGGGGCTGGCGAACGTGGTCGCGTTCCTTCTTCTGGCGTCGTTCTTCTCGCTCATCTTCGTCGGCACGCTGTTCATGCAACAGGTGCTCGGCTACACGGCGCTCGAGGCCGGCCTCGCGTGGCTCACCGTCTCGGTGCCGGCGCTGCTTGCGGCCGCCACGACCGGCGCGGTGCTCGTCGAGCGGATCGGGGTCCGGCCGATCCTCGTGACCGGCCTCACGATCCTGACGGTGGCGCTGTTCGGCCTGTCGCGAGTCGACACCGACACGACCTTCGCAAGCGGCCTGTTGCCCTGGTTCCTCATGGCGGGGATCGGGATCGGGCTGTGCTTTCCCGGCAGCGCAGGTGGCCGCCTTCACCGGCTTCGACGAGAGCGACAGCGGTCTCGCCTCGGGGCTCGTCAACACCTCGCAGGAGGTCGGTGGCGCGGTCGGGGTGGCCGTCCTGGCCGCCGTCGCGGTCGCCGTGACCGACGACGCCGTCACATCGGGCACCGGCGAGCTCGAGGCCCTGGCCGAGGGCTTTCAGCGCGCGTTCCTGATCGGTGCGGTGATCGCCATCGTCGGCATCGCGATGGCGCTCATCCTGCGCCGGCCGACCGCCCCCGCGGAGGCGGACGCAGGGGCCGGCGAGGGCCCGGTGGTCGTCGCGGAGGGGACCTCGGGGGGCTAGCGCCCGAGGTTGCGCGGGACATCGGCACGAGGGGGGCTGAAACCGGCGGACCGTGTCCGCCCCACCCCTCTCGGCGGGTGCGCATCCGGGAAGCGCCACCCGCTCGAGCGCACCGCGCGACCCGTGAGTCGGGGAGTTCCGCTCGGAGAACGTGGACCATGCCCGGAACGCGCCCCCGCGGTGCCGCCGCGCATCGGGGCCGGGCGCGATCGACGCCCACGGCGCCGCGACCCACGGCACGCGGCGGCGGCCTAACATCACCGGCATGACGGACGACGGGCAGGGACACGGGCGCGGGCGGCGGGGCCACGGGCGGGATCACGAGACGTCCACACGTGACCGCGAGACCGAGATCGGCCAGGCGCTCGGTATCCCCGATCCGATCGGCACCGCAGAGCGCGAGCTCGGGCCGGGGCCTGGCCACGGCGGCGGCATGCTCTCGGAGGAGGACATCGACAAGCTCGCCCGCATGGCGCACGACGTGCGGGTGGACGTCCGCGTCCTGGCCGACGCGATGCACCGGGTGGCGGACGCCGAGCCCGCGACGCGCGAGGCCGCCCTCGAGGCCGTCCCCAGCACGTCCGGCCCACACCTCGAGTCCGGACCACGGGGTCCGCACCGGGCGGTGCATCTGTCGCGCGTCGCGCACATCGACGCGCGCGGGGTGCGCTTCGGATACCGGTCCGCCGGCCAGGGCCATCCCCTTCTCATGATCATGGGGGCGGGCGGGGTCATGGCCACGTGGGACCCGCTCCTCGTGGAGGCACTCGCACTCGCCGGCCGACGCGTGACCGTGTTCGACAACCGCGGCATCGGGACGAGCTCTCCGCTCGGCGACCCCCAGGCGCTCACGATCGTCTCGATGGCCGACGACGTGATCGCCATCCTGGACGCCCTCGGCATCGACAGCGCCGATCTCCTGGGCTGGGGGATGGGCGGCTACATCGCGCAGGAGGTTGCGCTCAGGGCACCCGACCGGGTCTCCGCGCTGATCCTCGCCGCGACCGATGCCGGTGGCCCCGAGGCGCTCGGGGCGGGCGGGCGGGCGACGGACTGGGAGCCCGCCGAGTCGACGGACGCGGAGCTGGCACGCCTGTCGTTCCCCGACGGCGAGGACGGCGCCGGCGCCGCGCGCGCGTGGATCGAGCGCGTCGCGTCGCAACCCGGCGCGACCTCGGAGTGGTTCCGCGTCCCGAGGGAGACGCTCGTGGCCCAGCGGGTCGCCGAGGGTCCGGGGTGGGCCTCCGGCCACGGCGGCACCCATGCGCGGCTCGGCGCCATCACCGCACCGACGCTCGTGCTCACCGGCGCGGAGGACGCGGTCGTCCCGCCGAGCGACTCGGCCGCGCTGGCCGAGGGCATTCCCGGCGCGAGGGCGAAGGACTACGCGCGCACGGGGCACGCGTTCCTCTTTCACGAGCCCGCACGGGTCGCATCCGACATCGTGGACTTCCTCCGAGGCCGATAGCCGGACCGCGCGCGTCGGTCGTCCGTGCAGCGCGAGCGGCGCCCCGGCTCACGTCCGCTCGAGCGTCCGCCTGGGCGGCGATCCTGGCGGCGCGCGACTCGGGCCGGGTCGCTCGACCGGGCGCCGGGAGGCGCCCGCCCTAGACCACGCCGAGGCGAGCGGCGGCCCGCCCGGCGGCCGCCGGGCCCGCCACGTGCCGGATCAGGAGCAGCCCGTCGATCAGGGCCAGCGCCGCCTCGGCCTCGGCGCGACGGGCGTCGAGCGGACCCTCGAAGAACCCCGCGAGCCAGTCGATCCAGGCGCCGACCAGCCGGGTCACGAGGGTCCGGTACGGCTCGAGCCCGGATGCGGCCAGCCCGATCGCCTCGAAGAAGAGACCGAAGACCGGATCCACCTCGGCTCGCGCGAGGTGGGGCCACGCCGACCGGGCCAGCTGCAGGTGGTCCCCCGCCGGCGCGGCGAAGGCCACGGCGAGCCCCTCCTGCAGCCGGTCGCCGACCTCGACGAGCACCGCCGTGATCAGCGCGTCCTTGCTCGGGAAGTAGTAGACGACGATCCGGTCGCTGATCGCCAGCCGTCGTGCCAGCCGACCGAACGTGAGCCGACTGACGCCCTCGTCGAGCGCCGCCTCGACCGCGCCCGCGAGGATCTGTTCGCGTGTGTGCCTGTGCCCCACCCGGGGTGATCGTAGTGCGCCGCGTCCGCCGTCCTCGGCGAGCGTGCCCTCGGATCGCCCGGGCGACGAGCGTTCGGTGCCCCGGTGCCACCCGCGTGGCGGCCACCTCGGTCCGGGCGGCGGGGGGGGCGCACGCCGGGCGCGGATCGCCGGAATGGCGCTTGACGCGGCGAGGGGGCCGGTCGAGACTCCGCCCGTGGAGCGCCGAACGTCCGATGCTCGCGACACGGGAACGGACCGGGCGGACGGGTCCGCCGCGGCGGCGACCCCACGCGCCCGGGTGTCCGGGCCGGACGTGGGCACACCCCCGGCCACGGCCCGCCTCGCGATGGGCGGCGGCGTCAGCAACGCGGGGATCAGCCGCATGCTGGCCCGCCAGGGCCCGGATGCGGGTACCGGCGGGGGTGGCGGGAGCGGCGCGGGGGCGCAGGCCGCGCCGGCCGGGGGCGAGATCGACTGGCCGGCCTTCTGGGCGGACGACACGCTCAACGACATCCGCAAGGTCGGCGAGGTCACCCGGGTGATCCCATTCGTCGGCCTCGCCACCGGCGGCGCCTCGGATCTCATCAACGCGGGCCAGGACCTGTTCGGGGCGACCTGGCAGTACGAGGCGCCGATCGCGCACACGCTGATCGGCCTACGAAGCGGCGTGAACCTCCTGAACAACGGCTATGGCCACGTGATCTACGTCGCCCAGATGATCCAGGACGGGTTGCTCGCGTCGGTGGTCGCCGCGGAGGCGGTCCCGGTCTCGGCGGCGATCATCTCGACGGCGGAGGGGATCAAGGTCCCGATCGACCTCGGCCAGGAGATGCTCGACTTCCTGATCGAGGTCACCGCCCTCACCAACGCCGCGATCGCGGCGCCGCCGAGCGAGGAGGCCGAGGCCTGGCTGCAGCTCGGCGAGAGCTACCTGGCGAACGTCATGACGGACTTCATGACGCTCATCCTCGACAGCTTCGACGGGCTGACGGGCGGCGCCGCGCAGGGCTCGATCCTGTGGCAGATCGGCAACTGGCTGAAGGCCGTCGGCCCGGCGGTCAAGACGTTCATCATGGCCGCGGCCGGCGCCCTGGTCGGGCAGTGGAACGTGCGCGGCGGCGGACTGATCACCGGCGGGCGCCAGGCGGCGGTCGGCACGGTCGACCGGTCGGTCGCACGTGCGCCCGCCGCCGGGATGCTGGCCCGCGAGGGCGGCGACGACGCGCTGACGCGGGCCGGCTGGACGCTCGCCCTCATCGAGCTGCAGCGGATGCGGCTCGGCTACGACATCGGCGACGCGATCGTCACCGCGGCGGCCGACTCCGTGGGCGAGCACGCGGCGGCGGCCGAGGAGCTCGCCACGGTGCTGCTCGACGGCCAGGAGCCGTTCGCGGCCGCGAAGGAGGCCGGGCTCCAGGTCTTCAGCGGGATGCGCACCAGGATCGCGATGCTCGGTGAGCTCGAGCTGTTCGGCACCACGGGGGCCGAGAAGACCCAGGGCGTGATCGACGGCGTCGCGGATGCGCGCATCTCGCTCGACGAGGTGCAGATCCCCGACATCGAGCTGCCGGATGTCGATCTGGGCGAGGGCGTCTTCGCGGACACGGCGGAGGCGGTCGTCGGCGTGGGGTCGGATCTCGCCGAGAGCGGGATCGGCCTCGTGATCGATCAGGCCCGCGTGGCGCTCGACCTCGCCAAGGAGGCGGCCGGCTCCGCGCTCGACGAGGTGCTGGCGAACGCCGACGAGATCGGGCTCTTCCTCCAGACCATGTCCGAGGTCGCGGCGCGGCAGATCGTGACCATGGGCGAATGGCTCGCCGAGTTCGAGGGCCGGTTCGCCGAGGCCGGGAACTTCGAGGAGATGTTCGAGGTCTTCATCAACGAGGCTCTCGCGGTGGCCGGGATCGACGCGAGCTTCGACTTCGACGACGTCAGGGTCGCCTGGACGGATCTCGGCGGATGGATCGACGAGATGACCGAGTACGCGTCCGCGCGCGCCTCCGGCGTCGTGCCCTCGAGCGAGCCCGACGTCGAGGCGATGCAGGAGGTCGGGTCGCGGATGGACGCGGGGGGGCCCGAGGAGCCGCCCGGCCAGGGCGGGTAGGGCGGGACGGCGCGCGAGCGCCCCGGTCGGGGACGCCTCGCCGCCGACGCGCCGGGGCACGCCGGCTCAGAACCGACCGCCGGGGCCGGGGGGCGTCGCCCACCCGGCCCCGGCCGATCCTCTACGGCGTCACGTTCTGCGAGGCGATGCCCCCGGGCGCGATGCCGTCCTGCGTGAGCCCGGCCTGCAGCTCGGCGATGTTGAGGTTCGATCGGCGCACCGCGGCCTGGGAGATGCGCTGGTTGATCAGAAGCTGCTGCTCGGAGAGCGTCACGTCCCCGCCGCCGCCGCTCGCGGTGCCGACGGTGATCGGGGTGCCCGGTGCGTTGGCGCCGAGGGCGCCGAAGCCAAGCCCCGGCCGCAGCTTGGCGGAGGTGATCGCGCCGGTCCCGATCTGGGACGCGGTCAGCCCCTGCTGGATCCGGTCGCGCACGGCGTTGGAGCGAAGGACCGCCGCCTGGGAGATCTTCTGGTTGATCCGCAGTTGCTCGGCCGTCAGCTCGACCGTGCCCCCGCCGCCGGTCTTGGCCGGGATCGGCACGGTGTAGCCGAGCGCGTTCGAGGGGGGCGCGGGGGTCGCCGTGCCGGTGATCGGCACGCTCGCGCCGAACGCCGGCCCGCCGAACCCGGCGTTTCGAAACGCCTCGGCCGGAAGGCCCGCGTCCAGGGCGTCGAGGGCGCCGTTGGAGCGGAGCACCGCCGCCTGGGAGATGCGCTGGTTGGTCAGAAGCTGCGATGTCGTCAGCTCGACCTCGCCGCCGCTTCCGGGCGTGCGCGTGGACGCAAGGACGTTGCCCGAGCCCGAGCTCGGCGTGGTCCGCCACACCGCCGTCGCCAGGCTGTTCTGATCGAGGCCCGCGCCGATCAGGGACTTGGGGCCCGCGCCCGGCAGCGTGTCCTCGTTGCCGAGGCCGCTCGTGGGCGTGAGCGTCGAGCCCCACTTGGAGGTGAGCGTGCCGTTGTTCTGCTCGATCACGAGCGTGTCGCCACCGGGTGACACGGCCACCGACGCTCCCTGCACGGACGGGAGCCCCACGCGGCTGAAGGCGCCGTTGGTGACCGAGCGGACGGTGTAGCCCCAGGCGCCGGCGCGTGTCCTGGCCGACGCCCGCGCCGTTGCCCACCATGTCGAAGCCGAACGTCGCCGGCCCCGGCCGGGTTCGGGCGTCGGTGTGCGCCACGCGTCGTCGAGGTACGAGCGGTACACCGCCTCGGTCCCGGAGGTGCCGGCGTAGGTCGCGAGCGCGTTGCCCATCGGGTCGATCGACATCTCGTTCCCGATCGTCTGCGTGGTGGCCACCGTCGTCGGGGCACCCCAGGTCACGCCGTCCGAGGAGTACGAGGCGCGGTACTGGAAGTTGACCGGCGCCGTGCTCGCCGCCGTCGACCAGGCGGCGACGAATCCGCCGAGGCCGTTGCTCGCGAGCGTCAGGTCACCCTGCGGGACGGTGGTGGTCAGGGTCTCGAGGGTCACCGGGCTCGAGAAGGCGGCCGCCCCGACCGGCAGCGAGTAGACCTTGTAGGTGGTGGGGCCCGTGAGCGGTGAGTCCTGGATCAGTGCGCTCACGACGCCGGTCGGGCCCACGCCGACGTGGGCGTTGGTGCTGCCCTCGGGCGCCGGGACCGTGCTCCAGGTCGGCTGCGACGGGGAGATCCGTGCGACGACGTTGCTGTCGGCGACCGCGGGGAGCCACGTCGCCACGGCGACGCTTCCGTCGGCGCCGATCGCCGCCCGCACGAACTCGGGCACACCGCCCGTGGCGATCGTGAACGGCGTCCCGAACTCGTCGTCGTTCGGACCACGGTACGCGGCGCGAGCGCTCGAGGGCCCCCGCCAGGCGGCGACGGCGGCGCCGTTGGGCGCCTCGGCGTAGCTCGCCACGCCGCCGACCGAGCACGCGGTGCAGACCGTCTGGGGCTCGGCCCATGCGGCGCTCGCAAGCGCCGGGGTCGCGGCGGCGACCACAAGGGCGGCGACACCGGCGACGCCGAGACGCGCTCGCATGGAGCGGCGGGTCGTCGGTGGGAGCGGGGACTTCGTCGTGCGCGCGGCCATCGTGTCGCCTCGATCGTCGGAGCCGGGGGCTCGGGGGGGTATCGGCTGACGCTATCCGGGGTCGCGGCCGGAACGCGAGCCGGGCGGGGCCGGCCGCGGTCGTGGTCCCCTCACCGGTGGGCACGGGCGCGTCGTCGCGGTCGCGAGGGGGTGGTTCTCGCCGCTCGCGTCGAGGTCGCAATCGAGCAGAACCGCTGGTGGCCCCGGTCGCCCTCGCGACGTTCGTGACGACGGCGACGCCCGTGGTCACGGGACCGACGCTCCCCGTCGAGATCGGCGCGGCGGGACGGTCGCCGGCCGTGCGAGCTCGTGGTTCATCCGAACGGTCTCGTGCCGACGGGTCCTTCGCCGGTGCCGATCTCGACCGTGGATGCCGGCCGGGGGACGGCGGGAGGGTGAGCCCGGGGTGCCCGGCGCCGCGGGGGCGCCGGGCACCCGGGCCGCCGCTGGGGCGGCCCGGGGCGTCGACGCGGACCTAGATCAGGCCCTTCTCCTCGAGCCAGTCGGCGGCGACCGCGTCGGACTCGCGCTTGTCGATGTCCGTCTCGGTGTTCCACGCGAGCAGGTCCTCGGTGGTGATCTGGGCGCTCAACTCGTTGAGGTCGTCCCTGAGTTGGTCCCCGTAGGCGTCGAGCGTCTCCGTGTCGACGATCGGCGCGATGTTCTGCGCCGGGTGGAGACCCATGTCGTCCTCGAGCACCTTGAAGCCGTCGGCCTCGATCTGCGGCGCGGTCGTGTTCCAGACCACGGCGTCGACCTCGTTGGCCTTCAGCGCCTCGCCGAGCAGCGGACCGAACTCGATGGTCTTCCGCTCGCTGAAGGTGATGTCGTAGATGTCCGGGTTGGTGTAGCCGGGGTAGCACTGCGGGCGCTCGTAGCACTGCGACGAGGCGCCGAACCGGAAGTCCATGCCCTTGAGGTTGGAGATCGTGGCGGCGTCGGCGTCGCCGCGGACCACCAGGGCGTCACCGTCGACGGCCGGCGAGTAGTCGAGCACCGTGGCCCCCTGCTCGGCATAGAGCGGCGTGATGACGTCGACCACGACCTGCGGGTCGGAGGAGGTCTCCTCGTCCGGCGCGAGCTCGGTCTGCGAACCGCCGATGTAGTCGACGATCAGGTTGACGTCGCCGTTCTCGAGCGCGTCGATGGCCTCGGTGCGAAAACCGGCGGCCGTGAGGATCTCGGTGTCGTAGCCCTTCGCGGCCAGGTACTGGCCGTACACCTGCGCGATGGTCTCGGACTCGCTGAAGTCCTGGCCACGCGTGACGATGGTCGGCCCGTCCGGGACCGTCCCCGAGTCGGCTCCCGAATCGTCGTCGTCGCCACAACCTGCGGCGACGAGCAGGAGCGCGACGATGACGGAGAGCATCATCGCGAGCAGTGCGCGTTTCTTCACTGGGCACCTCTTGTCTGTCGGGGTCGGGACACTCGCAGACGGCGCACGCCGCTTGGCAGTGCGACGCGTTCGAGAAGGCTGAGGAGGAGGCCTGTCGAGACGGCCAGCGTGGCCACCAGGATCGCTCCGCCGATGAGGAGGGTGTCATTGTTCTGCCCCAGGCCGTCGCGGACGTAGCGGCCGAGGCCGTCGCCGCCGAAGTACGCGCGAAGCGGCTCGGTGGCGACGACCTGCACCGCCGCGATCCGGATGCCGGCCAGGATCAGGCCGGCGCCGAGCGCGAGCTCGACGCGAAAGAGCACGTCGCGCTCGGAGAAGCCCATCGCGCGGGCCGCCTCCACGGCGCCGGTGTTCGACTGGCGCACGGCCGTGTGGGTGTTCAGGTAGATCGGCGGCAGCGCGAGCAGGACGAGCGCGATCAGGATCGGCCAGGGCTCGAACCCCCACCCCTGGCGGAGCGCGACGGGCACGAGGAGGCCCGCGACCGCGAACGTGGGGAGGGCGCGCCCGATGTTCACGACCCAGGTCGCCGTGAGCTCGCCCTTTCGCAGATGCGCGAGGCCGGCGCCGAGGGGCACGGCGACGAGCACGGCGATCGCCATCACCGCCAGGCAGAGCGTGATCGTGTCGACCAGCGAGACGAGGATGCCGGTGTCGGGATCGGTCCAGGTCTCGGGATCGGAGAACCACTCCCAGAGGCCGATGTCGCGCGGCACCGCGCTCTGGAGACGCAGATCGATCATCTGACGCGTGCCCGCCGCGCCCAGGGAGTGGCGACGACACCGGCCCCGTAGATCAGGAGATCGAGCGCGAGCGCCATGATCACCGACAGCACCGCGCCGACCACCATCGGCGTCCAGAAGGTTCGCTGGAGCCCGTCGAGGATCAGGCGCCCGAGCCCGCCCTGGCCGATGATCGCCGCGATGGTCACGAGGCCCACCGTCGTGACGGTCGCGATCCGGATCCCGGTGATGATGTACGGCAGCGCCAGCGGCAGCTCGACGGTGAAGACACGCCTCCGGGAGCTCAGGCCCATGCCGTTCGCGGCCTCGAGCACCGACGCCGGAACCGACCGGAAGCCCGCCACGGTGTTGGTGACGATGATGAGCAGCGTGTAGCTCGTGAGCGCGATGATCGCGGTGCGCGCGTTGAGCCCCGTGTAGGGGACGAGGAGCCCGAACAGCGCGACGCTCGGGATCGTGTAGAGAAAGCCGGTGGTGGCGGTGACGGGTGCCATCGCCCAGTGGAAGCGCAGGGCGATCGCCGCCAGGAACGCGGAGATGATGATCCCGTAGAAGACGGACAGGAGCGTGAGCTGGAGGTGCTGCAGGAGCGCCTCCTGGATCTGGTCCCACTCATTGGTGACCCAGTCCCAGCGCACGAGCGGGTTCCGGGAGGATGAGAGGGGGGTCATGCCGCCTGAACGGCCGTCCCCAACCGCTCCCTGATCTGCTCGAGCGTCACGACGCCGCCGAACCGTCCGTCGTCGTCGATGACCGCCGTCTCGGTGGACGAGGTGACGATGACCTCCATCGCCTCACGCAACGTGCTGTGGGGCAGGATCTGCGCCGCCGCCGGCTGGCGCGGGAGGTCGTCGATCGGCCCCCCGTCGATCTGTTCGCGATGGACCCATCCGAGGAACCGGCCGTCGCGGGTGAGCCCGAACCAATCCGTCCCGCAGCGTTCCATCGCCTCCAGGGCCTCGGCCGCGGGCGCCGAGTACTCCACGACCGGCCCCTGCTCGAACGGGAGCTCGTCGACGCGCGCGAGCGTCAATCGGCGGAGGCTCCGGTCGCCGCCGACGAAGCGCTCCACGAAATCGTTCGCCGGGGCCCGGAGCAGGTCGTCGGGTGAGTCGTACTGCTCGAGGATGCCCCCGACGTTCAGCAGGGCGATCCGATCGGCGAGCTTGATCGCCTCGTCGAGGTCGTGGGTGACGAGCACGATCGTCTTGTTCACGCGCTCCTGGAGCGCGATCAGCTCGTCCTGGAGACGTGCCCTGACGAGCGGATCGACGGCCCCGAACGGCTCGTCCATGAGGAGCACGGGGGGATCGGCGGCGAGTGCCCGGGCCACCCCCACCCGCTGTTGCTGGCCACCGGAGAGCTCGTCCGGATAGCGCCGGAGCATGTCGCGCTCGAGCCCGACGAGATCCACCAGCTCGTCGATGCGATCGCGGATCCGCTGCTTGTCCCAGCCGGTCATCTTCGGGACGGTGCCGATGTTCTGGGCGATCGTCCGGTGCGGGAACAGGCCGACCTGCTGGATCACGTAGCCGATCCCGCGTCGCAGCTCGGCGACGGACTCGGAGGCGATGTCCACGCCCTCGACCTCGATCCGGCCCGCGCTCGGCCGGATGAGCGCGTTGATCATCCGAAGCGTCGTCGTCTTCCCGCACCCGGACGGGCCGATCAGGGCGACGGTCTCGCCACGCCGCACATCGAGCGACAGGCCGCGCACGGCGGGCTCGGACGCGCCGGGGAACACCTTGTCGACCGCGTCCAGCCTGATGGCCACCGGGGTCGCACCGTTGTTCTGATGGCCGCTCATGGCTGTGGGCGCGGGTGCCGACGAGGTCGGCGCCCCCTGGGCACTGAACCTCCTGTCGGCGTCCGACAATGTGACCCTACCGTCACATACCCGTGCTGTTGTACCCCCAACCCCCGCCGAACCACCGAGCCGGCGCGCGCCGACGCGGCGGCCGGCACGGGTCCCCGACGCGCCGCACCCGGGCCCGAACGGGCAGAGTCGGGCCGTGGTGCCAAGACCACGACTCCCCTCGAGCGGGTCCGGCCCTCGATCGCGACCCGTGCCGGAGGATGGGCGTGGCGCACCCGCCGGCGTGCGCCATACTCGGCCCGCGTGAGCTCGCGCGCCGCATCCCCTGGGACGGAGATCACGTGGCGGCCGGGCGCGCCGCGCTTTTCGGGCTGGCGCATGCTGAGCTGGTTCACGCTCGCGATGGCCCTGACCGCGCCGGGTCAGACCATCGGCGTGGCCGTCTTCGTCGACCACTTCGTCGCCGGCCTCGATGTCTCGCGCGCGCAGGTGTCGGCCGCGTACCTGGTCGGAACGGCGCTCGGCGCGCTCTCACTGCCCCGCATCGGTCGGGCCATCGATCACCATGGCGTGCGGCGTGCCATGGCGGTGGTCGGGATCGCCTTCGGTGCGGCCCTGATCGCAACCGGGGGGGTCCAGGGCCTCGTCACGCTGACGATCGCGTTCGTCGGGATCCGCATGCTCGGCCAGGGGGCGCTCGGGCTCGTGGGGCAGACCGGGGTGACCCTCTGGTTCGAGCGCCGCCGCGGGTTCGCGATCGCGCTCGCGATCACCGTGTCGTCCGCCCTCATGGCGCTCGCGCCACTCGCCTTCACGCTCCTGATCGACGGCGTCGGCTGGCGAGTCGGGTGGGTCGTGATCGGACTGGTCGTCTGGGCGACGGTGGTCCCGATCGCCGTGGTGGCCGTGATCGACCGTCCGTCCGACGTCGGCCAGTATCCCGACGGCGACATGGCGCCAGACGACCGCGCACCGCCGGAGGCGCTCCCGCCGAGCAGCACGGTCGCCGAGGCCGTCCGCACGCCCGCCTTCTGGAGCGTGAACGTCATCAGCGCCCTGACGGCGGCGTTCGTGACCGGCGTCACCTTCCACCACATCGCCATCATGGGCGCGCGCGGGCTCGGCCAGGCCGAGGCGGCGGCGGTGTTCCTGCCCCAGGTCGCGGGCACGATCGCCGCGGGTTTCGCCTTCGGGTGGATGAGCGACCGCATCTCGGCGCGGGTCCTGCTCCCGGTGGCCGGCGGGCTCCTGGCCGTCGGCCTGGCGCTCGCGACCGTCGTCTCCCCGGGACCGCTCGCACTCCTGTACGGGCTGCTGCTCGGGGTCAACATGGGTGCGGTGCGGTCGGTCGCGGCGGTGGCGCTCCCGGGCTGGTTCGGCGTGGGTCACATCGGCGCCATCCGGGGGATCGAGACCGGGGTCGCCGTCGCGGCGTCCGCGCTCGGTCCGCTCCTCGTCGCCCTCGGAGACGTGGCGTTCGAGTCCTACGCGCCCGTGCTCCTCGCGTGCGCCGCCCTGACCGCGCTGGCGGCGGCCTCGACCGCGATCATCCCGGTGCCGCCGCGCGTGGGCTGACGGGCGCCGCGCTCACCCGGTGGGCGACGCGGTGGCCCGGGAGGGCTGCTCACGAAGCCAGCGGACCTGCACCTCCGCCTCGCGGTCGAGCGCATCCGCGAGCCCGCTGGCCAGCACCGCCGCGCGCGGGGGGCTGCTCGGGCCCGGCGACCACCGCGCTCACGTCGATCTGGTCGGAGGTCCCCTCCAGGTCGATCTCGAGGTCCAGCACCCGCAGCTCCCGATCCCCGATCCACGCGTCGACGGTCTCCGCGGTCGTCGCGTGCACCGATGCGGTCCGGAACTCCCGCGCGGAATGGACACCGAGCGGGACCGCGATCACGACGACGACAAGCACGGCGAACGCGAGCCCGAGCTTGATCCTGCGGCTGTAGCGGACGGCGCGGGCGCGCGGCGTGACCCCCGCGATCAGGAACACCGCGCCGGCGGCGAACACGATCGCCGCCCAGTTGGTGAGGAACAGCAGCACCGCGCCCGCCGCGAGATCCCATTCGCCGTAGCGGACCAGGATCCCGATGGTCGCGAGCGGAGGAACCAGGGCGACGGCGATGGCGACACCCGGCAGGGCGCCGCCGACGCGCGTGTGCACGGTGACGTAGGCGCCGGCGCCGCCGGCCGCCAGGGCGATGAAGAGGTCGAGCACGTTCGGCGAGGTGCGGGCCAGCACCTCGCCGGGTAGCCCGCCCTCGGGGCCGGCGGGCACGATGAGGCTGAGCGCGATGGCCACCGCGATCGCGTACGCCGAGGACGTGGTCACGACCCCGAGCGACCATGCCTGGCGCCGTGGCCAGGCCATGACCATCGCCGCCGCGTACCCCATCATCGGCGTCATCAGGGGCGCGACGAGCATCGCACCGATGACCACCGCGGCGGAGTCGTTGAGCAACCCGTAGGTCGCGATCGCGACCGAGAACCCCATGAGCGCGAAGTGGCGGCCGGCCCAGCGCCGCGTCTCGCCGGGATCCGGGAAGAGCTGGGCGAGGACCTCCCGGCGCTCGTCGCGGCTCAGGTCGCGCTTGGGCCATAGGTAGCGGAGCAGGCCCCGCCAGGAGCCGCGATCGACCGGTGCCGCGGCCTGCTCGTCGCGCTCGAGGTCCTCGTCCTCCTCGGGATCGTCGGCGGCGAGGCGGCGGCGAAGGCCGCCGTCGCCCGGAGCGGCGCGTGAATCGGCGCCGTCCTCGGGACCATTGTGCGCTCACCGGCGCGATCCTAGCCAGGCACCGCGCCCGCGGGCGGTCCGCGACTACGCGGGAGTGTCGGTCTCGTCGCGCTTGGACACGAACGTGAACGCGGCGACGACAGTCCCGACCACGGCGAAGATCGCGAGAAGCGCCATCGTCGCCCGGAACCCATCGGTGATGGCGGTCTCGGCCGCCCTGGCCACCACCGACTCCTCGGTCGGCTCGAGCTGCCGAAGGGCGTCCTCCAGCCCGTCGTTGGTGCCGGTGACGGCGTTGTCGAGCTGATCGACGTTCGCGGTGGGCCGATCCGCGGCGGCGAGCTCGGTGTTGAAGCTGCGGACCGCGATCGAGAGATACAGGGAGCTGCCGAGGGCGAGCGCCAGCGCCCCTCCCACGTAGCGCACCGTGTTGAAGATCCCGGCCGCCTCGCCGAGAAAGCGCCGCGGCACGGCCGCGAGCCCGACCGCACCCGCGGTCGCCCACGTCGCGCCGACCCCGATTCCGGCGATCGCCAGCGGCAACCAGAGCCCGATGCCACCCTCGCCGGTCGAGAGGTCCGCCAGCAGGAAGAACCCGACCGCGGCGAGGGCCATGCCCGCGGTCAGGGGGAGGCGGTACCCGACCCGATCCGCGATGGGCCCGACGACGAGCGACAT
Source organism: Miltoncostaeaceae bacterium (assembly GCA_963698665.1). Lineage (GTDB taxonomy): Bacteria > Actinomycetota > Thermoleophilia > Miltoncostaeales > Miltoncostaeaceae > CALNYH01. The sequence goes on from CAVORO010000002.1 coordinate 203,984, forward strand.
GACGAACAGCGCCACGCCGAACGGGAGCAACGCGGCGGCCGCGACGATCGGCGAGTACCCGAGGACCACGTCCGACTGGGCGTAGAGGTTGAAGAAGAAGAGCATCCCGAAGATGCCCGCGACGCCGGCGAAGGTGACGCTGCAGGCACCGGCGAACGCCGGGTACCGGAACAGGTGGATGTCGATGAGGCGGACGTCCGGGTCGCGCCGCCGCTCGATGGCGCCGAAGAGGATCAGGGCGGCGACGCCGATGCCGAGGACGCTGAGAAAGAGCGGCGACCCGAAACCCCAGCCCTGCGCGCCCTGTGCGGCGGCGACGACCAGGAAGATGCCGAGCGCCAGGACGATGCCGGCACGGACGTCGAACCGGGCCGCGGCGGGCCGCGGCAGGTTGCGCAGGCCGATCACGGCGAGCACGGCGCCCGCCGCGATGAACAGGAGGTCGGCCCAGAAGATCGCCCGCCAGCCGATCGCGTCGGTCAGCACCGCACCCCACAGGGGGCCGAGCGCGAGACCGGCGCCGCCGACCGCGCCCCAGATCCCCATCGCGAGCCCCTTGCGCGCCGCGGGCGTGGCGGCGCCGATCGCGGCGGTCGACGCGGTCATGAGGATCGCCGCCGCCAGCCCCTGGAAGAGCCGCGCCCCGATCAGCATCTCCGGGCCGGGCGCGATCGCGGCGCCCACCGAGCCGACCACGAACGACGCGTACCCCACGTAGAAGACCCGCTGGATCCCGATCACGTCGCCGAGACGGCCCGCGAGCGCGACGAACGCCGCGGAGGCCACGACGTATGCGTTGACGACCCACGTGAGTGTCGTCGTCGAGAGCGACAGATCGTCGGCGACGTCGTTGATCGCCGAGTTGATCGACGTCGTGTTGACCGCGATCAGGAGGATCGCGAGTGACGCCGCCGCGAGCGCCAACCAGGGGTTCGGCCGTCCGTCCTCGTCCGTCACGTCGGGGTCTCCTTGCCTGCGCCGATCGGTCCCGGGCGCGCGGGTGGAGGCTACTCGTCGCGAAGGCGGGACCTTGGGTGCGGACCGCGGGCGCACCGGTGTCGCCGCGGCCGACGCGCCATGCCCGGCGCGAGCACCCGTCGCGTGCCGCGCACGCCGTCCGCCCCCACCGCCTCGTCCGACGCACGGAGGGGCCGGAGGCGATCGTCCTCGTTCCGCGCGACGCGCACGTCCCCCCGCCGTTGTTCAATGCGCTCGACGCAGGCGGCGTGCCGTCGCGACGAGCGCCGACCTGAGGAGGCCGCTGCGCGTGTCCGAGCCGAGAACCAAGACGCCGCGGCTGCCGCCGCGATGGTTCATCCGCCTCTTCTGGGTGTGCCACCGCCGCCTCTACGGCCTGAGCCGAGGGCGTCTGGGGCTCTGGCGCCCGAAACCGAACGGCTGGGGCGCCATGCGCCTCCTGACGACCGGGCGCCGAACCGGCAGGAAGCGCAGCGTGATGGTCGGCTACTTCGAGGACGGACCGAACCTCATCGCCATGGCCATGAACGGGTGGGGCGAGGGCGAGCCCGCGTGGTGGCTGAACCTCAAGGCCAACCCCGACGCGCGGGTCGACCTCCCCGACGGGCCGCGCATGGTCACCGCGCGCGAGGCCCGGGGCGCCGAGCGTGAGCGGCTGTGGGGCCGCTGGCGCGAGATCGACGAGCACCTCGACGCCTACGCGGCGCGGCGCTCGACGAGACCGCCGTGGTGATCCTGGGGCCGCGGTCCGGAGCGTGACCCCGCCGTGAGTCCCGGTGGGGTGATCGGTGGCCGTCCGGCCGGGTGACCCGCCGCGTCGAACCCCCGATCGCGGCCGCGCACGCGTCGCGACGAGCGCCGGGCCGGCGCGACGGCCGGGACAAGGAACGACCACGAGACGGACGATCGGCCCCCCTGGGCGGAGTCAGGCGCCCGGGGGTGACAGCTCGGCAACCCCGAACCCGGACGAGAAGGCGCGGCACCAGATCACGACGCTCGAGTAGCGGGTCAGATCGACGCCGTCCGGGATCGCGTACTGCTGGTCGCCGATGTTGCCCTTGAGCGCGCCGAGGTCGACGAACCCCTCGCCGTCACCGTTTCCGTCCACCTCACCGGCGACGAGGTACACGAGCAGGTCGGGCCCGTTGTCGGTCTCGAAGTCGGTCAGGGTGAGCACCCGTCCGCCTTCGGCCAGCTCGATCGCCGAGGCGCGCCCCGACGTGGGGTGGCCGAGGCCCCGGAACGAACCGGCACCGACCTCGACGTTGACCGCGGGCGCGGGCGACGGTGCGCGTGCCGGGTCGGGGGCGGGCGGTTGCTCGGCGGATCGCGCGGGCGGTCCGGCGGGCGCCACCTCACCCGCCACGGCGACCTGCTCGTCGACGACCCGGTCGGTCACCGCCGTGTAGCCGAGGATCCCGGTCACGACGACGATCGTCCCGACGATGCCGATCGCGAGCGGCACCCGCAGGAACCGGACGCGACGCTGGACCAGGAACCCGGCGCCGACGGCCGCGGCGAACCAGAGGGCCATCACCACCATCGAGCCGCGCTCACCGCCGGGCGCGAGCTCGCCCGCGAACACATAGACGCCGAGCAGCACGACGACGGCCGCCGCGAGGGCGACGATCGCACCGGTCAGGACGCGGGCCGCGCGGCCGCGCGGACCTCGTTGGGGAATCGCTTCGTTGCCTCATGCCGCCGACGGTACGACCGCGCCCTTACGATCCCGCGACCGGGGCCTTAACGGTCCCTGACATCGCGGACACGCGATGATCCGCACCGTGCCCGCGCAGCGAAACCTCGTGAACCTCTCCGCGGTCGGCAAGGCGTACGCCGGTCGACCGATCCTGGAGGACGTCTCGCTCGGCGTGGCGGCGGGTGAGCGCATCGGCGTCGTCGGCCGCAACGGCGACGGGAAGTCGACGTTGCTTCGCCTGATGCACGGCGACGAGGACCCGGACGCCGGGATCGTCACGCACACGAACGACCTCACCCGGGCGATGCTCGGCCAGCGCGACGACCTCGATCCGGCGTCGACCGTGCGCGACGTCCTGGTGGGCGGACGCCCCGACCACGAGTGGGCGGCCGACGCCGCGGTCCGCGCCGTCCTCGACGGGTTGCTCGGGGGCGTCCGGGTCGCGCGCTTCCCCGGGGGGCTCGACACCCGCGTCGGGCCGCTCTCGGGTGGCGAGCGGCGCCGGGTGGCACTCGCACGGATGCTCCTCGACGCGCCCGCGTTGCTCCTGCTCGACGAGCCCACCAACCATCTGGACATCGAGGGGGTCGACTGGCTCGCGCGTCACCTGTCGGCCCGCCGTGGCGCGCTCGTCGTCGTCACCCACGACCGCTGGTTCCTCGACGCGGTCTGCACGTGGACCTGGGAGGTGGCCGACGGCACGGTCCACCGCCACGAGGGTGGCTACTCGGCCTACGTGCTGGCCCGGGCCGAGCGCGAGCGCGTCGCGGCGGCGCACGAGGACCGGCGTCGGCGCCTGGTCCGAAAGGAGCTCGCATGGCTTCGTCGCGGGCCGCCGGCGCGTACCTCCAAACCGCGCTTTCGGATCGAGGCCGCAAACGCCCTGATCGCCGACGAGCCGGAGCCCCGCGACCGCGCCGAGCTGGTCAGGTTCGCGTCCGCGCGCCTCGGTGCCAACGTGCTCGACGCCGAGGGCGTGTCCCTCACCCTCGGCGACGCGCACCTGCTCCGGCGCGTGACCTGGCGCCTCGGACCCGGCGACCGCGTCGCCGTCGTGGGCGTGAACGGTTCCGGGAAGACCTCCTTGATCCGCCTGTTGGCGGGCGCGCTCACCCCGACCGAGGGCGAGGTCCGTCGCGGCGTGACGGTCCGGCTGGCCCACCTCACGCAGGAGGGCGCCGACATCCCCGGCGAGCTCCGCGTCCTCGAGTCGCTCGAGCAGGTCCGCCGGCGCACCACGCTCGGCGACGGGCGCGAGACGACCGCCGCGCAACTGTGCGAGCGGTTCGGCTTTCGCGGCGCCCGCGGGCGCGCGCTCGTCCGCGATCTGTCCGGCGGCGAGCGGCGTCGCCTGCAGATGATGCGGCTGCTGATGGACGAGCCGAACGTCCTGCTGCTCGACGAGCCCACCAACGACCTGGACATCGAGACACTGACCGCGCTCGAGGACCTGCTGGACGGCTGGCCGGGGACGCTCGTCGTCGTGAGCCACGACCGGTACTTCATCGAGCGGGTCTGCGACGACGTGTTCGGGCTCGTGGGCGACGGAACCATCCGCCACCTGCCGGGGGGCGTCGATCAGTACACGGCGATGCTCGGCGAACGCCCCGGCGCCGCGCCCACCGCCGGGCCCCGCGGGGACGCCGGCGCACCGCCGCCGGGCGCGGTACGCCGGGCCGCACGCAAGGAGACCGAGCGGCTGGAGCGCGCGATCGAGCGCATCGGCGAGCGCGAGGCGCGGCTGCACCAGGCGATGGCGGCGGCGGCCACCGACCACGGGCGCCTTCGCGCGCTGAACGCCGAGCTCGCCGAGGTGGCGGGCGAGCGCGAGGAGCTCGAGTCGCGCTGGCTCGCGGCGGCCGAGGCGCTCGAGGACTAGGTGCCCGGGAGGCCGCCGATCCGGCCGTCGGGACCGATGCCGCCGAACCGGGCCGCGCCGCCCGCCCAGTGGACGCGACGGACGACCTCCGTGACGAGCTCCTCACGGCTCGTCGCATCCATCTCGTCGAGCAGGCGCATCTGCTCCGACGAGACGTCGATGTTCCCGGCCGCGGCCACGGCCCGCAGGGGATCGTCGATCAGCTCGGCGCGGAAGCGCTCGTCGGCCACCGCGCGGGTCCAGAGCGGCACCGCCACGGTGGCGTCGTCAGCCATCGAGCTCCCCGTGCGCGGAGACGAAGGTCGCGAGCGCCTGCTTGCCGTCGCCGACGATCGGATCGCCGTGGGCGAGCAGCAGATGGTCGAAGTCGAGATCGAGCAGCGTCCTGAGCGCGGCGACGATGCCGGCCTTGGTCGCGGGCGGGTCGTCCATCAGCACGTCCGGCACGAAGCCGAGCGGTCCGTCGGACGGCATCCGCACGGCGCAGTCCGCGAGCGCCACCGCGCGGTGGCGGGAGGAATAGAGCGCCGTCTCGTCGGGACAGATCGCCCCGACGCCGAGCGCCACGACGTGGCCGGGGAGGACGTCGCCCGGGGCGAAGGGGGTCACCGGCGCGTGCGCCGGGAGCTCGTGGAGGCCGGCCGCGTTGCACCAGACCCGCGCGCCGAACCTCGTCACGAACGCATCGGCGTGCCGGTAGTGGTGACGGTTGGTCAAGAGCAGCACCGTCGGTGTCGCCAGCGCGGCCACCGACTCGATCCCCGACGCGGGGACGCGGGGGTCGATCACGATCCCCTCGGGCGCGAGCAGGTACGAGCTCACGTCGATGCCCCATCGCTCGTGGGTCGTCGTCCAGTGGTGGAGCCCGGGCGCGATCTCGCGCATGCGCCAAGCGTAGCCCGCGAGCGGCGACCGGACCGCCCCGCTTGAGACCGTCCGCACGCACCGCTACCCATGAGCGGTGACGCTGATCGATCTCGTGATCGTGGGCTGGATCATCGTCTGGGGCGCCATCGGCCTCGGGCGGGGGATGACCGAGCAGCTGCTCTCGTTCGGTGGCCTGGCCCTGGGCGCCGTGGTCGGCGGGCGCGTGGCTCCGATCCTGCTGGGCGGGAGCGCAGGCGACGAATGGGTCCCGATCGCGGTGCTCGTCGGGGCGATCGTGGGGGCCGCGCTGGTCCAGGCGCTGATCCTGCGCCTGGCGACCCCGCTTCGCATGGTGGTGCGGCGCGGACCGCTCCGACCGGTCGACGCGGGCGGCGGGGCCGTGGTGGGCGCCGTCGTGGGCCTGGCGCTCGCATGGCTCGTCGCCGCCGCGCTGATCCACGTGCCAGGTGACCGCCAGGGAAGCGCGCTCCGCGATGGCGTGCAGCGCTCGGCGATCCTCAGCCGAGCACTCGCCGCGGTCCCCCCGGACCGCCTGAGCGGCGCGATCGCGCGTCTCGACCCCCTGCCGCTCGTCCCCATCACGGCCGGCGCGCTGCCACCGCCGGACGAGTCGGTGTTGGCCCGCCCGCAGGCGGCGGCGGCACGCGCCCAGGTGGTGCAGATCCGGGGACGGGCGTGCGGGGTCGGACGCGCCGGGTCGGGATGGGTCGTCGCACCCGACCTGATCGCCACCAACGCCCACGTCGTGGCCGGAATGGACGATCCCGAGGTCCTCGTCCCGGACGGGCGGCGCCTCGACGGCACACCGGTCCACGTCGATCGCGCCGACGACGTCGCGCTGCTCCGGGTGCCGGGCCTCGATCTTGCGCCGCTCACGCTCGGCGAGGCCCCTTCGCGCCCGACGTCGGTCGTGCTGATGGGCTACCCGGGCGGAGGCGCGCTCCGGGCGGAGGCGGCGACCGCCGCGCCTCCGCAGACGGTGTTCGCGCCCGACGTCGACGGCCGCCGCCAGCTGCGACAGGTGGTCACGGTGCGCGGCAGCCTGGGTCCGGGATCGAGCGGCGGTCCGATCGTCGACGGTGACGGGCGCGTCGTGGCGATGATCTTCGGCGGCAACCCCGAGGGCGACGCGGGGGCCGCCGTGCCGCCGGAGCAGATCCGCGAGGGCCTCCGGGGCCCGGGCACCCCGGTCGGCACCGGTGCCTGCACCGCCTGACGCCGGACGCCTCGCGCCGGGAGATGCCGCGTCCCGGGACCGGGCGCGTGGCGGTGGAAGGGAATCCGGACGCGCGCGCGTGACCGCGCGACTCCCGCGCTTCGAGACGCGTCTGGAGCGTCGGTAGTCACCCGCAGCGCGCGTCAGCGGGAAACCTGCAGACACCGCCGCCGGCGTGCTCGACCATCCCTCGTGACGGCGACGCGAGGGAGGCCACGATGTCATCGATCGAGACCATGGCGACCTCACATGCCGCCGAGACCGTCCGCGGCGCCATGCTGGCGTTCCGACTGCTCGTGGCCGAGCACGACGCCGGGGGGGAGGACGATCGGGAGGAGTTCCGCCGGGTCCGCCGCGAGGCCGAGGACCTGATCGCCTTTTGCATCGCCCGCGGGGGCCGCTGACGGCACGTGCGTCGACGTCGCGGGTGGTCGCCTTAACGAAGCCCTCGCACGGACTTGACCGGCGCTTCGTGTCGTCGCGTCATCGTGGGTGGCGTGACCGATGTGAACGCCCCGGGGAGGACGACGATGCCACGAGTTCGCACGCAGGCGGTGGACGAGGAGCCGGCCCGACGCACCCAGATCGCGCTCGCCGGCCTGTTCGGCCTCTTGGTCGCCGCGCTCGGGGCCACGGCGGCGGCGATCGGGTCAGGTGTCGTCGGCTGACGAGCCCTCGGCGCGCTCGCGCGAGACCCAGGGGAAGACGTCGGCATCGCCCGCGGGCGGCGGGGTGATGCCGACGTTCGGGCGGTCGTCGGTGCCGGGCCGGCGGAGCGCGACGTACGCCCGCCGGTAGAGCGGCGCGACCGCGACGCCGAGCGGCATCAGCACGATCAGCCCGACCACGAGGAGCAGGTGGTCGACCAGGACGTCGGGTCCGCCCCCGAGGGGGACCGCCGCCGCCGCGACGGCGATCGAGGCGCCGATCGCGAGCAGGTAGTCGGCCGGCACGCGCGCGACCCAGGGCCCCGGGTACCACCAGACGTTCCCCTTCCTGAAGCGCCGCAGCCCGTAGTACGGGTTCACGACGAACCACAGGTAGTCCCACGCGATCACCCAGGCGAGGTAGGTCGCGATGACGCCGAGCTCGCTCGCGACGCTCCACTCCCGGCCGACGACGAACGGGTAGTGGATCGCGAGCAGCAGCATCACGATCATCGCGACGTGGTACCCGGTGGCCGGACGCCCGCCGGAGATCACACCCCAGAGACGACCGATCGGCCCACGCGAGCGAAACCAGGTCGGGAGCCGCTCGGCCCATCCGTAGGCGCCCTCGATCTCCACCTCGAGGATCGCGAGCGCGAGCGCCCAGCACCACAGGAGCGCGATCCAGCCGACGAGGCTCACGTGGCCACGCGCCGCCCGATCCCCGCCAGCAGTCGATCCAGCGCCGCCAGCGCCAGGGTGTTCCCGTCCTGGTGGTAGGCGGCCACGGCCTCGGCGTACCGGTCGGCGGAGCGCACGAAGTCCGCGAGCGTCTCGGGGGTCGCGCGGGCGGCCACCGTGCCGAAGCCGAGCTTCTCGACATAGCGCGCGTTCATGACCTGCTCGAACTGCCCGCCGAGCGGGATGGAGAGGATCGGCTTGCCGAGGGAGACGGCCTCGCTCAGGAGCGTGAACCCACCGCCCGTGACGACGGCGCGCGCGCTCGCCAGGTCGTCGACGAAGCGCGCCTCGTCGAACGGGAGGTACGTGATCGACCCGATCGCGCTCGGGCGCCGTGAGGTCACGCCGATAGCCGTACACGCGCGACGGGACCCCCGCCGCCGCGAGCGCCTCCGGAAGCGCCGAGTTGCCCTCGGCGGTCTGGTAGACGAGCAGGTGGTCGCCACGTGCCGGGGACGCCGCGAGGATCTCGGGGCGGAGGATCGACGGCACGAGCGTCGTCCGGGGAGCCGAGACCTCCGGGTAGAAGAAGGTCGTGATCAGATAGTGCGAGGCCGCGACGAGCTTCGCGCGGACGATCTGCCGGGCGAGGCGGTAGTCGGTCTCGACACCGGCGGTCACGTCGGGCGCGTGGCGGCAGCGGGCGATCATCTGGATGTTGTCCACGCTGATGACGGGAAGGCGGTGCACCTTTCCGAACGCGTAGGCGAAGCTCTCGAAGTCGGACACGACGGCATCCGGTGAGAACCGCTCGGCGAGGCGCACGAGCGCCCGGCCGTTGGCCGGCAGGCCGCGCACGCCGCGGTGCAGGTTCTGGACGAGGGTCTGCCAGGAGCGGACCTCGTTGTCCCGGTACGCGAGCGTCAGCCCCCAGATCGAGTCGACGTCGTCGAAGTGCTCGGCCAGATAGTCCCGCGCCCGGCCGGACGCGACGACCCGCACCTCGTGCGTGCGCGACAGTGCCTCGATCACGACCCGCGAGCGGATGGCGTGGCCCATGCCCTCGCCGACCACGCCGTAGAGGATCCGCATCGGGCGAGCATAGGGACACGGACGGCGCGTTCCGACGTGGCCCCCCGGGGCGGCGACGCTCGGGCCGCCGGGAGGTCGCCGATGCGACGCCTCACGGATCTCGACCCGAGCCCCGGACCCCCGGGGCGGCGGGGCGGCGGAGCGGCGGGGCGGCGGCCGGTATCGACGTCGGGTCCCGTCCGGCCCGTGCCGAGCGCCGCGACGACGGCGCCCTCATCGCCCGCCGCCGGCCGAGGACGTGCGGCCCCGCATGCGCGGGTGCCGTCGGACGCCGATCCCTGTGCGGGCCGTGCTCGATCCGCCCCGGAATCGACGGGCGCTCGCGGCACCGGGGCACCGTCGCCGACCGCCGCTCGGGTGGCGGCGGCGACACCCGCCGGGCGCGACGCGACCATGCGCCGGACCGCCCCCGTCGGGGCGATGCGCCGGGTCTCCGACCGTCCTGGGGCGCCGCCGCGCCCGGGGGAGCCGGTCCGGCTCCCCCACCACCCGGCTCAGCCGAGCCGGATGCGATACCCCTGGTCCGGGTCCTCCCGAAGGACGTTGCGCGCCTCCCACATGTGCAGCATGTAGCGCACCTCGGGCACCCTCGCCGATTCGTCGACATCGACCCGCTTGGCCGTCTCGAACGCCTCGAAGAACGAGAACGTGCCCGTTCTGACGTGCTCCTTGATGAGGGTGTCGAGGACCTCTTCGCGCTGCGCGACGCTGAGCATGACCGCCTCCTGGAACGAGTTCGGGGGCGGGGCCGGGATCCCCGTCGTCACGGCCATGATCGCCGCCTGCGAATCGGCGTCCATCCGTGGTCTCCCGCACATCGTCGCGGCATCCGCCGCAGTGCGGGCTCATCGACAACTGATTACTTGATCAGTGGTATCCTCCTCGTCGATCGGTACCGGTTGGGGAGGTGTCCATGCCAGAGGTCGTCACCACCGCGATCGCCGCGACGCGGACCGCGGTCGCAGAGGGGTCCGCGAGTGGGCGGATGCCGGTCGACCTGGGCGGCGAGTGGAACGTCGAGGGCGACGGCCCGCAGTTCCAGGGGCACGTCCCCTTCCCCGGCGGCAGCGTGCGCTTCGACTGCGATTTCCCGAAGGCCATGGGCGGCGGCGGCCAGGCGCCCAACCCGCTCGCATACTGCCTGTGGGGCGGCATCGCCTGCTACGCGATGACCTTCGCGACCGAGGCGGCCCTCGCCGGAATCGAGCTCAGGGCCCTTCGCGCCAGGGTCACGACCGAGGTCGACCAGCGACGCATGCTGGGACTGGCGGACGTTCCGCCGGTCGAGCGACTCCACTGGACGCTCGAGGTCGACTCGGACGCGCCCGCGGGCACGGTGGACGAGATCCGCGCCCTCGCCGATGCGCGATGCCCGGGCCACTACTGCCTGACGAACCCGATCCCGCTCGAGACGACCGTCGAGGACCGTCGTCTCCCCGGACGGAGCCGCCGCGGAGCGCTGCGACCTCAGACCACCGCCGGGTCGGCGATCGACGACTCGGGCGCGCGTTCGACACCGTCGATGAACCGCTGCAGCTCGGCCGCCTCTCGGGCGACCCCGGCAAGGAGCGCTCGCTCCTGCGGGGTTCCCGAGCCACGCGTCGCGACGAGGCGAAGCGCGAGCATCGAGTCGATTGCGGCGGCGGCCAGCATGTCGAGCTCACCGACGGCGTTTCGCCGCTCGCCCACCGGGTCCATCCGGGTCAGGCCCATCAGCGCACATCCCGCGTCGAGTCCGTTCCCGTGATGTATCGGCGGCGGCGGCCCGGGGAATGAGCCCGATCAGCGCCGGTCGCGACCCAGGAGCGAGCGCGCGACCATGAGGACGATCACGCCCGTCGCGCCCCCCTTCGCGCGGCGCTCCGCCATCCAGAGCGCCACCGGCGCCAGCCGGTGGCCGTGCGCGAGGCCGAGTCGCACCACCAGGAAACCGATGCCCGCGCCGATCATCGGCGCGTAGAGCAGCACCGTGGCGCCGGCCCCGAGGATCAGTGCGAACAGCGCCACCACGAGACCGGCCATGGCGCCGAGCACGATCCCGATCGCGAGCAGGGTCCGGCCCGCCCAGCGCAGGGCGCTTCGGCCCGCCCGCCGGCCACCCTCAGCCGCGTCGCGCGCGCGTGGCATCGTCCCCCCGCATCCGCGCCACCTGCGCGGCGTCGCGTTCCACGATCGCGGCGGCCTCCGCGAGCACCCCGGCCACATCGTTGCCCGGGATGACGACGGCACCGCTCGCGTCGGCGTGGATCCAGTCCCCCGGAGCCACGGCCGTCCCCGCGAGGGACACCGCGACGCCGGTCTCCCAGGCCATGAGGACGTCGTTCGCGTTTCGAACCGCCTCGCCGCGGCACCAGACCGCCAGCCCCATCTCGGACGCCTCCGCGAAATCGCGCACGCGCCCGTCGGTCACGAGACCGCCCAGCCCGAGCGACCGGAGGCGCGCGAGCTTCTTGCCGCCGGCGACGGCCTGCTCGGGGTCGTCGGCCGCGCAGACGAGCACCATCCCGTCGAGCGCCCGGGACTCGGCGGCGGCGGCCAGGAGCGCCCCGAAGTCATGCCGGCCGGGGTCGACGAGGTCACGCCGAAGGGGGAGGAACCGCATGGTCATGACCGGCCCTGTCAGGCGACGCCCGGGCGCGGGCGCGACCAGGTCGTGCAGGTGCGACCTGTGGCGGTGTCGCACGCCGAGCGCATCGACGATCGGCGCGCACCCGATCCGGCCCGCCAGCGCGATGAGCTCGTCGTCGGACGGTGTCCCCACGGCGGTGATGATGCCCGACGGGACCGGTGCTCACACCTGGTCGGGTGGCAGCTCGCCCGCCGGGGCGGTCTCCTCCTCGGCGTTCGGGATCGTCGGGAGCAGCGAGCCCTCGGCCCAGAGCTGCTCCAGCACGGCGACCGCCTCCGGGGCGAACTGCGCACCGGAGTGGCGGCGGACCTCGTCGATGGCGCCGCCCATGGACAGGGGCGACTTGTAGCTGCGCACGCTGATCATCACGTCCCACGCGTCCGCGATGCTGAGGATGCGGGCCCCCTGGGGGATGGCGGTCTCGGACAGTCCGTCGGGATAGCCGCCGCCGTCCCACCGCTCGTGGTGCCCACGGATCCAGGAGACCTGGTCCGAGGAGAGGACCTCGTCGGCGATCTCGGCCCCGAGCGACGCGTGCTGCTTGACCAGGCGGTACTCCTCGTCGCTGAGCGCCCCGGGCTTGAAGAGCACCGCGTCCGGCACCCCGATCTTCCCGACGTCGTGCAACAGCCCCGCCTCGTGCAGCTTGGCCAACGAATCGTCGCTCCATCCGAGCCGCGCCGCGATGCGCGTGGCCAGATCGGCGACGCGCTCCGAGTGGGCGCGCGTCGACTGGTCCTTGGCGTCCACCGCGCGAGCGAGGGCCCGCAGGCCGGCGAGGGCCTGCTGGCGCTCGAGGCGCGCCGCCCGCTCCTGGGCCGAGAGCTCCTTCACGACCGAGGGTGAGTAGAGGTAGGTCGCGTCGCGGCCGTGGGCCTTGGCCCAGTAGAGCGAGCCGTCCGCCAGCCGGACGAGCTCGTCGGGCGACGAGGCGTGGAGCAGATCGCAGACCCCCGCGGAGATCGTGATCGGCGAGCGGGCCGCGACCGGCAGCGGGAACTCCACCGCCGCGACCCGCGCCCGCTCGGCCGCGGCGTACGCGGCGATCCCGTCGGCCTCGGGCATGATCCAGGCGAACTCCTCGCCACCGATCCGCGCGACGACGTCCCCGGGGCGGGCGCAGCCGGCCAGGCGGCGCGCCACCTCGACCAGGACCCGGTCGCCCACCTGGTGGCCGTGGGCGTCGTTGACCTGCTTGAAGTGATCGAGGTCGAAGAGCACGAGCGAGAGATGCCGGCGGGCGCGACGGGCGGCGGTGAACCGCGTCCGAAGCGCCTCCTGGAAGGTCCGGTGGTTGGCGAGGCCGGTGAGCGAGTCGGTCCCCGCGCGCTCGACCAGGCGGGCGTGGGCCTCCGAGTTGTCGATCGCCATCCCGACCAGCTCCGCGAACCGCTCGATCCGGTCCTCGGCGTCGGCGTGCAGCCCCGCGGTGCTGCGGGTGCTGGCCATCACCGCCCCCCAGACGACGCCGGACACGCGCACGGGGGCGGCCACGGACGCCTGGAACCCCTCGCGTCGGGCCACCCGCGTCGGCACGTCCAGCTCGTCTCCGAGCAGCCGGTAGTCGTCCACCCGGGAGGGCGCGCTCGTGCGCGCCACGCCCGCGAGCGCCCCGGCTCCCTCCAGGGGGAGCGCGACGCCGAGCCGCGCGCCGTGGTCGCCCCACGTGCCGGTGACGACCGCGTTCCCGTCGACGAATCGGCAGACGAGTCCCGCGTCGGCGTCGAGCATCGCCCCGAGCTCCTCGGCGACGGCCGCGAAGACGTCTGGGGGCTCGGAGTCGGCCGCCACCAGGGTGGCGACGTGGCGGAGGGCGGCCTGCCCCTTCTCCTGGCGACGGATCGCCGCGAGCAGGCGCTGGTTGCTGGCGAGCGTCACCGCCAGCCGGGCGACGACCGCGGCGAGCGCAACCGACGCCAGCACGATCGCCACGACGTTTTGCATCGTGAAGCTGCTCGTGATCAGGAGCGCGATCGAGACCACGGCCGCGATCGCGGGCGCGGCGATGGCACCGGCCGAGAGCGGCTTGCCCGGAGGTGGCGGCGACACCGTGGCGGCGATCGCGATCGCGAAGATCGAGAGCGCCCAGAGGGTGTGGATCAGCGTGGGGTCGGCATGGCTCGTGGTGCCGTCGGCGCGTGAGAACTCGAGACCGTTGGCGGCCAGCATGCAGCCGACCCCGGCGCCGATCGAGAGCCACCGCACGTCGAGCCGGGCACCACCGAGGGCGATGAGGCCGATGGCGATTCCGACCCATGCGCCCTGACTGAGCGGGTAGGTGACCAGCAACGCGGAGTTGACCGCCTCCCCGGCCTGGAGCGGTGCGACGAGCGCGGCGGTGAGCGCGGCGGCCGCCCCGGCGGCGGCCATGACGTCCAGCCATAGGATCGACCGAAGGCCGCCGACGGCGGCCCAGGCGAGGATTCCGATGCCGACGATGCCCGCCACGTAGGCGATCAGGAAGAAGACCTCGACCCCGGGCGGGCCGAGTTGCCCCGCCGGGACGGGCGAGACGAAGACCGCGCCGATCTCGGCGGCGACCCAGGAGAACGCGCCGACCGTCAGGGTCGCCCACGCGATGCGCTCGCGCCCGCTCGCCAGGATCACGCGACCGGCGGCGAGGACCGCGCACCCGGCCATCGCCAGGACGAACAGCGCCTGGGTGACGACACGCCCGCCGGGCAGGTCCGGGGCCCCGAGGAGCACCAGCAGCACCTGGGTGACGATGATGGCGCCGACGACCGTGAGGCCTCGGCGCAGGTCGCTCGGCGTCACGCTCTGCGCGCGCGCACCGATCGCTGTCCTGACCGCGTTCAGTGGCTCGATCCCATGTCGTCCGCCGGCGGGCGGGCGCATCTGCCCACGATCCGCGTCCGGATCGCGTTGTCAGGGTAGCCGGAGGCCCGCGAAGTACAAAAAACCGCATCCTCCGCGGACTTGCGCATTGGCACGTCCGGACGTGACTCGACTAGGTTTCGTCGATGCCGCCACGTCACGTCTGGGAGGCACGCCACCTCGAGGTCCTTGGGCGCTGGCCGGTGCTCGCCGAGGAGTGGGCGCGCTCGCTCGAGGCGCGCCGACTGGCGGACGCCGCGCCCCCGGCCCCCGCGGGAACACCGCGCGACGAGGCGCGCGCGATCACGCCGCGCGAGGCGATCGACCGGGCGCTCGGCGCCAACCGCTCGGCACATGACGAGGTCGGCCTGCTGCCGGGCGGATGAGCGCACGCATTCCATCTCTCGTAAGTTCACCCCCCCATGCACCGGAATCCTTCCCACGTGGACCACGCGGCAGGCGATGAGATCGACCGGGGACTGCTCGCCGAGGGAAGGATCGGCGACGCGATGGCCCGGCACTACGACGCCCTCCAGGCCCGGGCGCGCCTGGCCATGCGCCACGACGGCGAGGCGCAGGACGTCGTGCACGACACGCTCGTGCGCGTGCACGACGACTGGGGTCGCCGCGGCGGGTTCGACCTCCCGATCCGGGTGATCCTGCACAAGCGCCTCACGTGGCAGATCGCCGACCACCGCGCCGGTCGCGCCCGAACGGTGACGCTGCCGCCGGAGTGGGAGCCCTCGGACGACGAGACGGGCTACGGGGACGTCGAGGCCGACGACTACGTCAGGCGCGCGCTTGATCTCCTGCGTGGTCGCGAGCGTCAGGTCGCCGAGCTCCGGTACCTGGACGGGCGCACCCACGAGGAGATCGCCGCCCACCTGGGGATGACGCGAAACGCCGTCGACCAGGCGCTGTGGCGGGCCCATCAGACGCTGCGGGGGCTGGTCGATGACTGACGGCGTGGACCGGCTGTTCGACGAGTTCGTCGCCGCCCACCGGCGTGGCGAGGCGCCCGACCCGCGCCCGTTGCTCGAGCGGGCCGGCGATGACGCGCCGGTGCTCCGGCGGATGCTCGACACCTTCCTGCGATCGGCGCCCGGGACGACGGCGGCACCAGACGTGGCCGCGATGATCGACGGCTGGATCCACGGCGAGCCCACGCTGCTCACGCTTCGAACCTCGCGCGGCGCCAGGGTGGCCGAGGTCGTCGACCGACTCGTCGCGGCGCTCGGCGTCGACCCGCGAACCCGCGGGCGCCTGCAGGACTACTACCAGCGCCTCGAGACCGGGCTGCTCGATCCTCGACGGGTCGACGACTCGGTGTTCCGGGCGATCGCGGACGCCCTCTCGGTGCCGGTGGCGCGCCTGGCGGTCTGGCGCGGCGCAGAGCCGACGGCGACCGAGAGCATGGGTGCGTGGGGTCCGGCGGCGGCGCCGAGCACCCTGAGCTACCGGCGTCCCGAGCCCGGCACGCCCGTGCCCGAGCGGCTGCCCGACGACCACGCGACCGCGGAGCCGCCCGACGAGCTGGACCGGCTGTTCGGGATGGGGTGAGGCCTACTCGCCGCCCGCGCCGATCGCCAGCCGGAACGACGCCACCCGGCCCTTTCGGACCACGATCGTGATCCTGGGGGAGTAGGTCGGGAAGGTGCCGGCGACGTCGTACACCGGCGCGAGCCACCAGGTGCCGGAACGCCCGGACGACTCGCGCCGACAGTCGGCCGTCATCGCCCGCCGCTCGGCCCGCGACACCTTGGCCGCGCGGCTGCGACGGTTCTCGGGCGCGCGCAGGAACCTGCGATCGCAGCGAAACGCCCCGGGCTGGCGCCTGATCCTGCTCGCCGGATCGCCCACGCGGACACCGCGGGTCGTCCGCCAGCGCGGGCCCGTGAGCACCGCGCTCCCGACCAGACCCCCCGCGTCGGAGCAGGGGTCGAGACCGCCCAGGTTGTAGAAGGAGTAGCGGGCGCCGAGACCGCGCCAGCGCACGTCGCAGATGATGTCGTCGGTCGGCCGGCGGGTGGTGGGGTCGCCGTAGCGGGCGATCGCCGCGCCGAGCGGACGCTCCGTGTCGTAGCCCCCCGCGATCACGCGCGTGCCGTCGATGACGCCGATGCGAAGCGGCGTGGTCGTGCGATCCGCCGGCGCGGGCGCGGCATGGGCGGCCCCCGCGAGCGCCAGGACGACGGCGGCGGCGAGCGCGATCCACGCCGCGCGGATGCGAGGCGACGTCCTCGTGCGTGGCGGCCATCCGTGGAATCTCGTCCACGCCGGCGCCGGACGTCAAGCCGCCGAGCGCGCCCTCGGGGCCGCTCGAGCTCCCGCTCGATCTCGTCGAGGTCGCGATCGAGGTCGGTGAGCGGCATCGTCCACGATCGCGGCACCGACGATCGCGAGGACGATCGCGAGCACGGACGGCGACGTCCCGATCCACGCCATGACCCGGCGGCCCCGTCGCCGGCGGGTTGCGGCGATGATCGCCGGGAGCCCGAGACCCGCGCCCACCACGACCCGGGCGCACCCGAGGAGGCGCGGACGGCGCGGGTCGGCGACTCGATCACCGTCGAGGACCTCGACGGGACGCCGCTCGAGGTCACGCTCGTCGGGATCGAGGACCCCGTGACCTCCGACAACCAGTTCATCCAGCCCGACGCCGGCAACCGGTTCGTCGGGGTGCGCCTTCGCATCCGAAATCAGGGCGACGCGCCCTACGACGACCCACCGTCCAACGGCGCCGCGGTCGTCGACGGCCAGGACGTCGAGTGGGACGGCAACGTGTTCGAGGCCAAGGAGCCCTCGCTCGGCACGGTCACGATCGCGCCCGGGGACTCGCGCGAGGGCTGGATCTCGTTCGAGGTCGGCACGGCCCCGCTTCGCACCTTCCAGTGGGCGACCGACTCCGGATTCGGCAACACCGGTGGAGTGGCGACTCCGGTGACACGGGCGGGCGGGTGAGAAACCACCCCGGTCGGCCGGATGTGCACATGGGAAACCGGAAAGGGGGCCGGGGTGGGATCACGGCGCAGGAAGCGGAACGCCAAGGGAAGCGCGCACGGTTCGCCGAGCGCGTCGACATCGCCGAGATGGCCACGCAGGGGGTCGCGTACCACCTGCGCCAGGAGGAGGTGCTCACGGCGAGCGTGCTGCAGGACTTCGCGTCGCTCGCGTGGGCCGACGAGGAGGAGGTCGACGACCTGGCGCTCGTGCGGGCGGGGCTGGATGCCCTCGACCGGCTCCGGTTCGTGGTGGGCGCCGGGCCGACGCGGGCCTTCATCTGGGACGCCCTCATCTCCACCATGCACAATTCGTGCGAGCGGGAGGAGACGACGTGACGACCCCTGGACCACGATTCCGTGCGGCGCTGGTGCTGGCCGCCGAGGTGCACGCCGACCAGCGGCGAAAGGGCACGGAGATCCCCTACGTCGCCCATGTCCTTGCGGTCACGGCGATCGTCCTGGAGCACGGCGGGGACGAGGACGAGGCGATCGCGGCGCTGCTCCACGACGCCGTCGAGGACGGCGGCGGGCGGCCGATGCTCGAACGCATCCGCAACGAGTTCGGCGAGCGCGTGGCGATGATCGTCGACGGCTGCACCGACGCGTACGTCGACCCCAAGCCGCCCTGGGCCGAGCGCAAGCGCGCCTACCTGGCCGAGCTCGTGACCGCCGACGACGCGGTCGTCCTGGTGAGCGCCGCCGACAAGCTCCACAACGCGACCGCGATCCTGAACGACCATCGGGCGGTCGGCGACGCGGTCTGGGGGCGGTTCAAGGCGACGCCGGAGGAGACGGTCGGGTACTACGTCGCGCTCGCCGACGATCTACCGGCGCCGCCTGCCGGACACGAGCCTCGCGGAGGAGGTCGCGCGCGTGGTCGACGACCTGACCCGCGAATCGGGTCGTCACCCCGGCCGCCCCGGAGCGCTGGACGACGGGATCCACCGCGACCTGAGCGTCGGTCGAGGCCGAGCGCCACGCGAAGCGCCGGGTCCAGCCGGAAGAGATCGGCGGAGGCCAGCGCCCCGCGTCGGCGGACGAGCATGCCTGGGGACCGTCAAGGGGCTGTCGCAGTTGGCGGCGCTTTCGTGGCGGGCGCTCCCGACCGGCCCTGCTGGAGCAGGCGGGGCGACCCCTCGCCCTCTGCGGCTACGACCTCGACGAACGGGCGACGCTGATCGACCTGGACGACCCGTCCGTGCTGGTCGGCGAGGGGCTCCGCCCGTCGGCGGTCGCGACCGGGCACCGGGACGTCACGCAGCGCGCCGCCGACGCGCTCCACCGATCTCATCCGGATGCCGTCGGACTGCGCTGGTGGTCCGTGGTCGAGGCGAGCTGGATCAACGTGACGCTCTTTTCCGAGTGCGCCGCCACGCACATGCGGCCCGACGCGCCCCGCGGGCTCGGCCCCGACGAGGACGTGGTCGTCGCCGACGTGGACCGGTCCCGGTGGCGCCGACCGCGGCCGCGCGCGAGCCTCGGCGGGATGCCTGAAGGCCACACCGTGCACCGCCTCGCCAGACGGCTCCGGCGGGACCTCGTCGGCACGGCGACGCGCGCGTCCTCACCCCAGGGCCGCTTCCTGGAGGGCGCCGCCGAGATCGACGGTGACGTCCCGGCATCGAGCGACGCCCACGGCAAGCATCTCGTGCTGGGCTATGAGTCCGGCCGGCTGCTGCACGTGCACCTCGGGCTGTTCGGGAAGATGGGCCGCCGACGGGACCCGTCGGCCGAGCCACGCGGGGCCGTGCGGCTGCGGCTGGCCACCGACCGGGTCGCCTGGGACCTGCGCGGCCCGACCGCCTGTCGCCTGATCGAGCCCGGCGACCTCGACGAGCTGCTCGCGCGCCTCGGTCCCGATCCTCTCCGCGCCGACGCCGACCCGGCGTCCGCGCTCGCGCGCATCGCCCGGAGCCGGCGCACGATCGGTGAGCTGCTCCTGGATCAGTCGATCATCGCCGGCATCGGGAACGTCTACCGGTGCGAGATCCTCCACCTGATCGGCATGGCGCCGCAGGTCCCCGGACGGGCGACGACCCCCGACGAGCGCTCGCGCATGTGGGAGCTGGCGGTGTCGCTCATGGCCGAGGGGGCGCGCGGCGGGCGGATCGTCACGTTCCCGGACGCCGACCACGGGGGCCGACGCCTCTACGTCTACCGCCAGACGACGTGCGGCACCTGCGCCGGCCCCGTCACCCGGGCCGACCTCGGGGCGCGGCCCGCGCACTGGTGTCCCGTCTGCCAGCCCGGACGCTGAGGGAACACCCAGCGGGTTCCCGATCGGGAACATATCGCGACAGATCGACCTTCGCGGGACGAAAGTGCCCGATCGGGAACATCCGTGGGGTTGCGGCCTGTGGAACCAGTAATGTTCCCGAACGAGCACATGGACGACTCGACCGACATACCGATCACCGAGGTGGCAGCTCTCGGCGCAGGGCTCCGGCGCATCCGCCGGGCCCAAGGGCTGACCCAGGAGGAACTGGCGCTCGCGGCGGGCGTCGGCCGGCGCTTCGTGATCGATCTCGAGGCCGGCAAGGAGTCGGTGCAGACCGGGGCGTTGCGTCGAGTCGTCGCCGCGCTTGGCGCGTCGCTGGTCGTCAGGACGGTCGACCGATGACGCGAACGCTGGCGGTCTGGCTCGGAGAGCACCCCGTCGCCTCGCTGACGGATCGCGACGGACGCATGGAGATGACCTACGGGCCCGACGCTCGCGCGATCTCCCTGAGCCTGCCCGTTCGCGACGAACCGTACGGCGATGCCGAGACGCGGGCGTTCTTCGGCGGGCTCCTGCCAGAGGGCTCGGGTCCGAGACCACCTCGCACGGCAGCTCGGCGTCTCCCCCGGCAACGACTTCTCCCTTCTCGCCGCAGTCGGGGGCGATTGCGCCGGAGCCGTGCGCATCGTCGCCGAGGGCGTCGACGCCCCGGCCGATGACCGGCACGAGGTCCGCTGGCTGAGCGAGGCCGATCTCGGCACCCTGATCAGCGAGCTTCCGCAACGCCCCCTCGGGACGGACGCAGCGGGAGACGTCCGCCTGTCGCTCGCGGGTGCGCACGACAAGGTCCCGGTCCATGTCTCCGCCGACGGGCGGATCGGGCTGCCGCTCAAAGGGACGCCATCGACACACATCATCAAGGCTCCGATCCCGCAGATCAGCGACAGCATCGTGAACGAGGCCTTCTGCCTCGGCCTCGCCCGCGAGCTCGGCATCCACGCCGTCGCCGCGGAGCCGAGAACAGCGGCCGACATCGACTACTTGCTCGTGACGCGGTACGACCGCCGTGAGATCGATGGGCGAACGATCCGCGTCCACCAAGAGGACATGGTCCAGGCGCTCGGACGTCCGAGCGAGACGAAGTACGAAGCCGAGGGCGGACCCGGCCTCATCGACTGCATCGAGTTGCTTCGACGCACGTCACGGCGGCCCGGCAGTGATGTGCTCCGGTTCCTCGACGCCCTGACCGTCAACGTCCTGGTCGGCAACGCGGATGCTCACGGCAAGAACGTGTCGATCCTGCTCGACGACGACGGTCCGCGACTCGCGCCGCTTTACGACTCGCTCTGCACGGTGTGCTACTCGGGCCTGTCGCGGCGACTCGCGATGGGCATCGGCGGGGAGGATCGGATCGAGTACGTGGCGGAGCGGCATTGGGAACGATTCGCGACCGCCGCCGGCCTCGGGGCGGCGGCGGCGAGGCGGCGGCGGCGGCGGATCGCCGAGCGCGCGCCGGAGGCGGCGACCAGGGTGGCCGAGCGCCTACGGGCCGAGGGCTGGGATCGTCCGATCGTCGATCGGGCGATCGCTCGTGTCCGGCTGATGTCGGGCCGCATGGCCGGCTGATCAGCGCCGCGCCGCGGCCTCGGCGGGATGGACCACCCTGACGTCGGCGCCGATCTCGCGAAGACCCGCGGCGATCTGGATGGCGCACCCCGGGTTGGCCACCGAGACCAGGGGCGCACCCGTCGACGCGATCGCCTCGGCCTTCTGTCGCCGGAGGGTGGCCGACATCTCAGGCTCGAGGACCGAGTAGAGCCCCGCCGCCCCGCAGCAGCGCGTGCCGTCGGGCACCTCGACCGGCTCCGCGCCGGCGGCGCGCAACATGGCGCGGGGACCCGCGGGTGATCGCTTGCGCGTGCACGTGGTGGCACGCGTCGTGCACGGCGACCGGACCGATGCCGGGACCGTCCCGGTCCGGCGCCTCGACCTCGACCAGGTCGACGGTCCGGGCGGCGACGCGCCGCGCGCGAGCCGCCCACTCGGGATCGTCGGCCAGGAGATGCGCGTACTCCTTGACGTGCGCGCTGCACCCCGCCGCGTCGACGACGACCAGATCGGCGCCCTCGAGCGCCGCGATCCGCTCCTTGGCCATCGACCGGGCCGCCTCGGGGTAGCCGTGGTGCATCGAGAGCGCGCCGCAGCACCCGTCGACCGGCACCGCGCGATACCCCGCCCCGGCGACCAGGCGAAGCGCCGCCCGGTGCACCGGGCGGAAGGCGAGATCCATGACGCACCCGGTCAGCACCGCCGCGGTCGGTCCGTCCCCCATCGGGCGAAGGGGCGCCGCCTGCTGGCGCAAGGAGACACGCGGCGTCGATCGGCGGAGCGCCGAGGGGACCAGCGCATGGTCGAGACGGAGCGCCTGTGCGACTCCGAGGCCGAGGCCGAGCGCACGCGTGAGCCACCTGCGGGGGAGCACCTGCGTCAGCCCGATTCGCCGCGCGAGGGAGTCGGAGGCCGGTCGAACCGGCTCGACCTGGGCCCGGGCGGCCTCGATCATGCGCCCGAAGGGCACGCCGCTCGGGCACGCCGCCTCGCAGGCCCGGCACGCCAGGCACTCGTCCATCATCGAGCGAAAGGCGGGCTCGGCGGGCGACGCGGCGCCCTCGGCCACCGCCCCCATCGCGGCGATGCGCCCCCGCGGCGACGCGGTCTCGCGGCCGGTGACCCGGAAGGTCGGGCAGTGCGGCAGGCAGAGCCCGCATGCGACGCACTGGGAGATGTCCGCGTCGCTCGGCGCCATGCGCCCCGGGTCCCAGCCGGCCGCGGCCATCAGATCCGCCCGACGCCGATGCCGGGCGACAGGATCCCGGCGGGGTCGAACGCGGCCTTCAGGCGACGCATCACGTCGAGCCCGCCCGGCGCGGGGCCCCACGGGTCCTCGCGGAGCGCGTCGGGGCCGTCGGCCACCCACGCGTGTCCGCCGAGGCCGGTCGCGATCGCCCGGACGCGCGCCACGTCCGCGGCGCCGTCGACCACGACCTGACAGGCACCCACGCCGAGCTGCGCCTCGTACGCGTCCCCGCCGACCGCGAGCGCCCGGACGAGCGTGGCGGTGGCGGGTGGTGGGACGCCGACGCTCAAGACCCCGGTGCCGGCCGGCCGCGGCGGCGGGTCGGCGGCGGCGCGCGCGCCCGAGGGCGCCACGACATCGTCCGGCGGCCCCTCGAGATGGAGCCACGCGCCGTCCGGGCGGAGCAGGACGGCGGCGGGCCGGACCAGGTCGCGCAGCCACCGCGTCGCGGCGTCGAGGCGCGCATCGAGATCGCCCTCCACGACGAACCACGCGGCGGCGGGGGGCATCGGCCAGAGCTTGAGGGTCGCCTGCACGACCACCCCGAGCGTCCCGAGCGCGCCGGTCATGAGCCGGGGCAGGTCGTAGCCCGCCACCCCCTTGACCGTCCGTCCGCCGGCCGTCCCGAGCCGGCCGTCCCCGGTCGCGATCACGATCTCGAGCACGCCGTCCCGGATCGGCCCGTGCCGCAGGCGCATCCGCCCGGACGCGCCCGCCGCGATCGCGCCGCCGACCGTCGCGCCCGGCGCCGGGTCGACCTGCGGCCAGCGCTGCCCGGCGCCCGCGAGCAGCGCCGCGAGGTCGTCGACGCGCACGCCGCCCTCGACCGTGACGGTCAGATCGGCGGGCGCATGGTCGACCACGCGGTCGAGGCCGAGCGTCGAGATGGTCGCGTCGGGCGGGGGCACGACGTGACCGCGGCGCCCGTGGGAGCCGCCGCCGCGCACGGCGAGCGTCCGGCGCTCGGTGCTCGCGAGACGAAGCGCCTCGACGAGTGATTCGCGGTCCCGCGGGGTCACGAGCGCGCTCACACCCACGCCCCCGGTGGCACGGCGTCGACGCGCGCGCCGATCTCCCCGCAGCGGCTGCCGCCGGGGGAGCACCTTGTGCGGGTTGAGGCGCCCCTCGGGATCGAAGGCCTGGCGCGCGCATGCCTGGAGCGCCAGGTCCTCGGGGGCGAACTGGAGCGGCATCAGGTCGCGCTTTTCCAGCCCGATCCCGTGCTCGCCCGACAGCGTGCCGCCGACCGCCATGCACGTCTCGACGATCTCGCGGCCGGCCTCCAGCACGCGCGCGGTCTGGGCCTCGTCGCGCTGGTCGAAGGCGATCAGCGGGTGCAGGTTGCCGTCGCCCGCGTGGAACACGTTCAGGATCACGAGGTCGTGGGCCGCCGCGATGGCCTCCACCCTGGCGAGCGTCTCGACCAGACGGGTGCGGGGCACCACGCAGTCGTGCAGGTAGTAGTTGGGCGCGACCCGGGCGACGGCGCCGAAGGCCGACTTGCGCGCCTTCCAGAGCAGATCGCGCTCGGCGGCGTCCGCCGCGACGCGCACATCGCCGACGCCGTGGCGGCGGGCGACGCGCTCCACCTCGGCCGCCTCGTACGCCACCTGGGCGGGGCTGCCGTCCACCTCGACGAGCAGCACCGCGGCCGCGTCGACCGGCAGGCCCGCGTGCACGAACGCCTCGACCGCCCGGGTCATCCCCCGGTCCATCATCTCGAGCGCGGCCGGGATCACGCCGCCGGCGACGATGTCGCCGACGCACGCCCCCGCCGCGCCCACGCTGTCGAAGTCGAGGAGGACGGTCCGCACCGCGGGCGGCGTCGGCATGAGGCGGGCGCACACGCGGGTCACGATGCCGAGCGTCCCCTCGCCACCCACCGCGACCCCGCGCAGGTCGTATCCCGCGGGGTCGGGCGCCGGGCCGCCGAGGGTCACCACCTCACCGTCGGCGAGGACCATCTCCATGCCGAGCACGTGCTGCACCGTGACGCCGGACGCCAGGCAGTGGGGGCCGCCCGCGTTGGTGCCGACGTTCCCGCCGATCGAGCAGGCCGCCTGGCTGGAGGGATCGGGCGCGTAGTGGAGGCCCAGATGGCGGACCGCATGCGAGAGGTCGAGGTTGAGCACGCCCGGCTCCACCCAGGCGCACGGCACCGCCGGGTCCACGGCCGTGATCGCGCGCATCCGGGCGAGCGAGATCACGAGCGCGCCGTCGAGCGGCACGGCGCCACCGGCCAGGCCCGTGCCGGAGCCCCGGGGGACGACGGGGACGCCCGCCGCGACGGCGATGCGCACGCATGCGGCGACCTCGGCGGTGGTCTCGGGAAGCGCCACCGCGGCGCACGCGCCCGTGCTGATGCCGCCGTCGCGACCGTAGAGGCGGCGCTCGAGGGGGTCGGCCACGACGCGCGCGGGGCCGAGCAGGGCCCGGAGCTCCTCGACCAGGCGTGCCGCCACGGGGGTGGCGGCGCTCGCCCGCGGGCGGCGCAGGACCAGGGCGCCGAGCCGCTCGACCGTTGGTCTGACCATTGGGCCGAGGCTACAGCAGCTGCGGTAGGGTCGCCGCATGCCCGACGCGCCGATCCGCCCCGTGCGCTCCCCGGAGTCCCCCGCGCCGGTCGCGGGTGCGCCCTACAGCCCCGGGGTCGTCGCCCCGGTCGGCGGGCTGGTGTTCGTCTCCGGCCAGGTCGGGATCGACATGGCCACGGGCGCCCTGGCCGACGGCGGCGTGGCGGCCCAGACCACGGCGGCGCTCGCGCACGTCGACGCGGTGCTCCGGGCCGCGGGCTCGGGACTCGACCGGGTGCTCAAGACGACGGTCTACCTCACGGACCTGGCCGGCGACTTCCCGGCGATGAACACCGCCTACGGCGCCGCGTTCGGCGACCACGCGCCGGCCCGCGCCACGGTCGGCGTGGCGCGGCTGCCCCTCGGCGCGGTGGTCGAGGTCGAGGCGATCGCCCTGGCGCCCTCGTAGCGCACCGCGTGGCCGGGCGCGCCTTCGAGCAGGTGCTCGCGCGGCTCGAGGCGCAGATCGCGGCCGGGCGGCTCACCGCCGGCGAGCGCCTCCCGGCGGAGCGTGAGCTCGCGGCGCAGCTCGGCGTCGCGCGGTCGTCGGTCCGGGAGGCGCTCAGGGTGCTGGAGGCGCTCGGGCTCGTGGAGACCCGGCCGCGGGCCCGAGCACGGCGCGCGCCTTCGCGAGCACCCGGGCGACGGCTTCGGCGAGCTCGTCCGCATGCACCTGCAGCTCCGCCACGCCACCGTGGCCGACCTCGTGGCCTTCCGCGTCCTGGTCGAGTCCTGGGCGATCGTCGAGGCCGCCGGGCGCGGCGGGCCCGCCGCCGCGCACATCGTGTCGTCTGGCCGAGGCGACGGCCGACGACATGCTCGCGCCCGATCGATTCGTGACCGCCGACGCCGACCTGCACGTCGCCATCGTGCGGGCGGCGGCGAACCCGATCCTGACCCTCGTGGCCGAGGGGCGTGCGATCGGCGATGGAGCGCTCGCTGCTCGAGCGGGCGCTGGCCGACGACGACTGGCCGCGCACGCGCGCCAGGCTGGCGGGCGAGCACATCGAGATCGCATCGCTCGTCGCGGCCGGCCGCGGTCCGGACGCCGCCGCCGCCCTCGAGCGTCACATCCGCGGGTTCCTCCTGTCGGGCTGAGCGGGCCGTGGCCCGCGAGAGGCCCGCACGCGCCCGCGGCCTGTCATGGTCATGTCGATGATCGTGCGCGACGTCATGACGAGCGAGGTCCTCACCGCGCCGCCGGACGCGCGCCTCGCCGAGGTGGTCGCCACCATGCTCGACGCCCGCATCGGGAGCGTCGTCATCGTCGCGCCGGACACCGGGGCGCGGCCCGGGTTGCTCGGCATCGTGACCCGCACGGACCTTCAGATCCGCACCCGCCGGGTTCCGCTCGGCTACCCCCAGGTGCGCGCGCCCGCGCTGCTCGACGACTGGGTCGCCGACGCGGCTCAGATGCACGATGTCTACCGGGCCGCCCGCGACCGTCGCGCGCGAGAGGTGATGAGCAGTCCCGTGATCACCACCACGCCCGACAGGTCGGTCTGGGACGCCACGGAGCTGATGCTGGACGAGCGGATCGGGCACCTGCCCGTCGTCGAGGAGGGCCGACTGGTGGGCCTCGTGACCCACCTCGACGTGCTGCGGTGCATGCTTCGCGACTGACGGCGCCGCGCCCGGCGGGTCGAGTCAGGCGGGCACCGGGGCGGGCGCGGCGGGCGCCCGGGTGCGGATCCTCCATCCCAGGTCGTCCCGGAAATGGGCCATGACCTCGGCGACGCTCGGCGGCGCCAGGCGCGGCCCCACGTCGCCGTCGGGGCGGACGACGACCGCGGCCAGCTTCCAGGCGAGGTTCGCGGCGTCCTGCATCCCGGTGTTCATGCCCTGCCCGCCGGCCGGGCTGTGGATGTGGGCCGCGTCGCCGACGAGGAAGCACCGGCCGGCACGGTGGTCGGGCACCTTTCGCTCGTTGATGACGAAGCGCGAGCGCCATGTCGTGTCGTGCACGACGACACCGGAGGGCCCCCGCTCGGCCACGACGAACCGCACGTCCTCGAGCGACAGCGGCGCGTCACGCCCCACGTCGACCGACGCGACGATCCGCCCGACGCCCGGACGCACCGGGAAGTACGCCATGACCCCGGCGCGGTGCCAGAAGATCACGATCTCGTCCGCCGGAAGCGGCCAGTCCATGGCGACGTCGGCCAGAAGGAAGGTCCCCGGCTCGGTGACGCCGTCGAACGGGAGATCGAGCGTCCGCCGCACCGCGCTGCGCGCGCCGTCGGCGCCGACGAGCCAACCGACCCGGAACTCCTCGGTCGTCCCGTCCGCGTGGCGCAGGCGGCAGTCGACGCCCCGTGTCGCCGGCGTCGAACGCCACGAGCTCGGTGCCGCGCTCGACGTCGATGCCGAACGTGCCGAGGTGCTCCTCCAGCAGCCGCTCGGTCTCGCACTGGGCGAGGATCAGCGCCGCCTCGAAGCGGGAGCCGGCGCCGCGCATCTCGACGGTGCCGAGCCGGCGGCGATCGGCGTGGAAGGTCACACGGGGCGACCACTCGCCGGCATCCAGGAACGCGTCGACGCACCCCATGCGCTCGAGCAGCTCGAGGCTGTCGGACCTGGATCCCCAGGGCCTTCGAGAGCCCGTCGCGCTCGGGCGCCATGTCGATGATCCGATGGGCGGACGCCATGGCGGGCCATCTCCGCCGCCGCGACCAGGCCCACCGGCCCGGCCCCGCTCACGAGCACCGCTCCCCCGTCCATGTCCCACTCCACGTCGTCGACGTCCAGACGAACCGTTGTCGACCGACGACGTCGGGTCTTGACGCGGGCGGCTCGGCCTCAGCCCTCCGTGCCGGGAGACTCCGCGTCCGCCGCCCCGGGCGCGGGTGGCACGAGCAGGACGGGCTCCGCAGCGTGCAGACCCACGGTATGCGCGAAGGTCCCGGGCATGCGCGGGCCGGGCCGGTCGCCATGCGCTCCCACGACGATCAGGTCCACGCCGTTGTCGGTCGCCCAGGTGCATGCGTCGCGGGGGAGTCCCTTGATGACGACCGCCTGGGCATGGGCCGTGCCGGCCGCCGCGGCATCGAGCCGCCCGCGCACCCACCGCTCCTGACTCCCGGGTGCGGGCAGGTGTCGCGCGAGCGCGCCGATCCGGAAGGGGCGCGGCGGCACGATGACCCGCAGGGCCGTCAGCCGCGCCAGGCCGGCGGCGTCGCGCAGGCGGGCCGCCTCGGACAGGGCCGCGGATGCGGCGGGGGAATCGTCGATGCAGCACAGGATGTGCGCGAGGTCCGACGCCGGTTCGGTGAGACGCCCCGCGTACCCGGGGGGCACGAGCAGGACCGACGTCTGTGTGTGCCGGGCCAGCCCGTCGGTGAAGCTCCCGAGTGCGGCCCGCTGAACGCGGGTGCTGTGCCGACTCGCGACGACGAGGTCCACGCCCGCCCCCGCTGCCCACTCCACCGCCCGCTTGGCCGGATGGGCGTCGGTCAGGACCAGGCGCTCCGCGCCCTCGATCCCCGCGGTCTCCTGCTCGAGCCAGTCACGCACGGGGCGGACAGGATCGTCGGCGTCGAGGGGCCAGCCGCTGAGACCGGACTGGAGCACCTGCACCGGGGGGGCGACATGGACGAGGCTCAGTCTCCCGCCCTCGACGTGCAGGCGCGCGGCGACCGCGAGCGCCGAGCGGATCACCGCGTCGTCGGTCTGGTCGATGAAGCAGGCGATGTGCCGATAGAGGGGGTGGCGCTGGGGCATCGGGGGTCCAGGTCGATCGGTGATCGGGGACGCCCTCGAGGCGGTGGCCGCGGGCGACGCACACATCGTATGGCACAACCCGCGGCCTCCACATGCGGACTGCGGGCGACCGCCTACCCGGCGACGAGCACCTGCAGCGTCCACATCGCCGCGAAGGCGACGACCGCGCCGAGCGCCACGTCGCGCGCGCCCGCATGGCGGCGCGCGTCCGGCAGGAGCTCCGCGGCGACCATCCACAGCATGGCCCCGGCGGCCAGCCCGAGCCCGACGGGAAGCGCCGGCGCGAAGACCGACACGAACAGGAACGCCGGCACGGCCATCAGCGGCTGCGGCAGGCTCGACACCACGCTCCACGCCGCGGCGCTCGCGACGCTCGCGCCCCGCGGCACCATCACGAGGCTGATCGCGAGGCCCTCGGGGATGTTGTGGATCGCGATCGCGATTGTGATCGCCCAGCCGAAGGCCTCCTCGCCGCCGAACGCCACGCCCGACGGCGATCCCCTCCGCGAAGGAGTGGGCGGTCATGACGCCGACGACCAGGATCGCCTGCGCGGCACCCGCCCCGCCCAGCCCCGCGAAGCGGGCGCCGTCGCCGCTCGGCAGGAGACGGCGCACGACGACGATCAGCGCGATCCCGGCGAGTGCGCCGAGCGCGGTCCGGATCGATCCGATGCGGGCGCCTTCGACCGCCAGGCCGATGCTCGCCGCCGCCATGACCCCCGCGGCGACGCCGTCGGCGATCCCGAGCAGTCGCTCCCCCGGGTCGCGGACGATCGCGAGCGGCACGGCGCCGAGGCCGGTCGCAAGCGCGGTGACGAGCGCCGCGCCCGCCACCGCCAGCACGAGGCTCCACTCGGTCAGCGCCCGGCCGCCGCCCAGTCGACCAGCACGGCCATCTGCCCGGGGAGCGGGCAGACGCCCGAGCCGATCGCCTCGATCGCGTCGACCGCGTCCTCCGGCGGCTCGCCCATCAGGCTCGTGCGGATGGCGGCGGCGACCGTGGCCGACCGCTCGCGGCCGCCCAGGCAGTGGACCGCGACCGCGCCGCGTCGGCGCGCGCCGAAGAACAGGTCGACCGCGAGGTCGAGCACCGCCGACGACGGAGCCGTTCCGTCGGGCGTGGCAAGGCGGTGCTCGACGACGCCCTGCCGGGCGTAGGCCGAGGTGACCTCGCGCCGCTGATCCCCGCGGTACTCACCGTCCTCGCACATGTTGAGGACCGTCGCGACGCCCAGACGGGCGAGCGCGTCGACCTGGTCGGCGGCGAAGGGCAGGTTGCAGAGCACGAGTCCCTCCGCCACCCAGTGGGCGGTGAACCGGCGCGGGCCGTCGAGGACGTCGATGACCGGCGCGGACCCCTGCGGTTGGGCCGGATGGGCCGGCGCCGGGCCGGCGCCGGGCCGGTCCCGCATCAGCCGGTACAACTCGAAGAGGATGCCCGCGTCACGCGCCAGGAGGGCGGGGTCGCCGGCGAGTGCCTGCTCGACCGGGCGCACCCCCGCTCGCGGCAGCTCGCGCGGGCCGTGGGCACCGGTCGAGCGCGACGTCCAGGCCGTCCGGGCCCGCGATCCTGGCCGCGAGCGCGAGCGAGAAGATGCGCCCCTCGAGCCGGTACGTCTGCTCGGTCTCGACCGGGAGCGCGACGAGCGCGCGACGTGACGCCCAGAGCCCCCACGCGGCCGCGACGGCGTCGAAGGCGTCCTGGCGCTCGGCCATCGCATCGCGCCATTCCTCCCGCCCGCCCCAGAGCACCGGGTCCGACCCCGCGAGGGCCTCGTCGACGAGCGCCGCGCCCGTCATCCCGGACAGGTCCGGCCGCAGCTCACGCACGAACAGGCGGGGGAACACCTCGACCACCAGCGGCCAACCGGGGTCGTCGAACGGCCAGACGTGGACGCCCTCCATCTGGGCGAGCTGGGCCATGCCCCGAAGCGACTGCGAGCCGACGGCCCCCGCCCCCGTCAGCTTGAACGGGGATTGCGGTGTCGCCCCCGGACGGGCGCTCGCGAGCTCCGTGCGCCGAAAATGACGGCTGCGCTCGACGCCCGTGGGCATGGAGCGGATGTGCGGACCCCAGAAGGGCTCGGGCATCCGCCGCGTCCAGCCCGGCGTGGGGTCCCGGCCCGGGGGCGTCCGCGCGCGCTCACCGCGCTCCTCGGACTCCGCCCAGTCCCACGCCGCGCGGGCGTGCTCCCAGCCGCGCTCCCGCATGTACCAGCGGGGGAACGAGAACGCGAAGTCCATGCCGATCGCCGTCGCGGGAACAGCGCGCGCGAGCTCGACGAGGCGCGCACGCGCCTCGTCCCGGTCCATCCCCGACTCGAGCTCGGCGAGCCTGCCGCCGCGCACGACCGCGATCCAGATCGAGCGCCGCTGCGCGGAACGGGTCGACGCGCCCGACCAGTCGACGCCGACCGCCTGGATCGTGTCGGCGTCGATCGGCGGAGGAACCGTCACGTCGCGGAATCTAGTCGCCACCCGGACGCCGGTCGACCGCACCGCCGGACTGGACCCCGAGACGGTGACGTGCTGGGATCGCGGACCGTGAACGGACCCGCCCCCGGCGCACCTCGCGCCCGCGTCGCGGTCGTGGCGGTCCCCGGAGTCGGGGACGAGCGACCCGGCGACACCGTCGACAGCCTCGCCGGCGGTGTGCTCGCGGCGCGAGGGGCGACGGCCGCCGAGGCGGACCGGGTGCTCGTACCGGTCGGCGGGCGACGCACACGGCACGCGGTCGAACGGCGGCGCCTGACGCGCACCGACGGCGTCGAGGTCCACCTCTACGAGATGGCGTGGGCCGACCTGTCGCGGTTCCCCGTCGGCCTGATCGCGTTCGTGCGCACCGCGATCTCCCTCGGCCTGCAGGTCCCGACGATCGGGCTGGAGGCGGTCCGGCCGTCGGAGACACGACGGGACCTGCCGCCGGAGGGGCGGCGCGCCCTCGACACGGCGCTCGGCCTCGGCAACCTCGCATCCTGGTGCCTCGCCACCATCGCCCTCGGATCGCTGGCGATCGCGGGAGGCCTGGCACTGGCCCTCTGGGCCGCGGTCGGCCTCGCGGGGACGCCGTGGCTCCCGGTGGCGGCGATCGTCGCGGTGCTCGCCCTCATCGGCGTCGCGGCGGCGGCACTCGGCATCCGGCGCGGCGGATGGCCCGCCACCGTTCCGGTGCTGCTCGTCCTGGTCGCGGCGGTCGCGGCGGCGATGATCGCCCTCACCGCCGACGAGGGCGCGGCGGTCGGCCTGGCCAACGCCCTGGCGGGCGTGCTCGCGTACGTCGTGCGCCCCATCTGGATCGTCACGCTGATCGCGGTGGGCGCCACGTCGGTGACGCTCGCCGTGCTCTGGTCCCGCGTCCCGGCGGTGCGCTCCGGGGCGATCTCGGCGATGGCCGCCTTCGCCCTGGCACCGCTCATGATCGCCGTGATCGCGGGCGGGGCGAGTGCCGCGGTGGGGGCGGTCGCGGTCACGAGCGTCCAGCAGCGCGGGTGGGGCGCCGACGTCGCCCAGTTGCGCTGCCCAGAGAGCGGGCGCAGCTGGACCCTCACACGCTGCGGCGCCGGCGACGCGCAGGTGCGCGAGGACGTCCTGCGCGCGGCCGGCCTCTATGCGGCGGCGGACGAGGCGCGAGGGCGCGCCGACGCCCTCGCGCAGATCGATCCGCGCGCGTCGGCGCGCGCCGACGTCCGAGCGGACGTCTTCGCCGACGAGGCGCGGGCGGCCGAACGGGCCGCGGGGATCGCCCCCGGCACCTGGGCCCGCGGGGTCTTCGGGAACATGGCGGGCGCCATGCTCGGTGGCGCCGTGGCCGCGGTCGTACTCGTGCTCGGGCTGCTCGCGGCGCTCGGCCCGCATCTTCTGGCGCGCGCGCGCCTCCGGCTGGAGCGCGGGGCGCCCGAGGAGCGGCGGCGCGCCCGGCTCACCGAGGTGGGGGCGACGCTCGGACAGGGCCTGGCACGCCTCGACACACCCGTGGCCGCAGGCGTGCTCGCGGGTGGCACGGTCATCGCCGTCGTCTGGGCGGTTCTCTGGTGGACGGCGATCGACGTCGCTCTCCTGCCCGGCCCGTGGGCGTCCGGGATCGCGATCGGCATCGCGATCCTCCTGGCGGGGCTGCGGCTGGTCCCGCTGGGAGGATCGACGGGCGGGGCGCTCGCACCGCTCCAGCGCGTGCTCGACCTCCCGTACGACATCGCCAACTACCTGCGACTCACCGGAGCGGGCCGCGGCGGGGCCAGGACCGCGATCCTCGAGCGGTACCGGGCGATCCTCCGCGCCACGACCGAGGCGCGCCACGCCGACGGATCCATCGGCTACGACGCCGTCGTGCTGATGGGCCACAGCCAGGGGTCGCTCCTGACCGCGACGGTCCTGTTCGGCGACGCCGCCCGCCGGGAGCCCGAGCCGCCGCTGGTCGAACGGGACGCGCGCCTGGCCGCACGGCTGGCCGACGGAGGCCTGTCCGTGGTGACCTTCGGATCGCCGATCACCCAGCTCTACGACCGACTGCTGCCGGACCAGTACACCGATCTGCGGGGGCTGCCCACCCGGCCCGCCGCCACACTGGCGCCGCTCTCGGGGGAGTGGGTGAACGCCTACCGTGCCGGGGACTACGTCGGGCGCGCGATCTGGGCCGACCCACTCGCCCCGGCGTCCAACGTCCCCGGCGCCGAGGCCTTCTCCGCAACGGTGCCGGGCGGGCCACGGTTTCGCGACCTGTGCCTCGCCCAGGCCGGCGGACACGTCGGCTACTGGTCGGATCCGGTGCTCGCCCGCCACCTGGCCGAGGTGGTCGGCGGCCTCGTGTCGCATCGCGCGTCACACCCGTGAACGACCCGGGGTGCCGTCGTCTCGACACGCCCCCGGGGACGCCCCGCGAAGGGCCCGCCACGCGCTAACGTGCGCGGGCGCCGGCTGACGCTCGGCGACATCCCGGACACCGCCCGATCCCGCCCCGAGGGGGCGGCTCCCGACGACGACCGGAGGTCGCTGCGTGAAGGTCCACGAGGTCGAGGTGCTGCCCGCCCTCCCGCCGCCGATCGCGGCGCTCGGTGACATCGCCGCCAACGTCTGGCACGCCTGGAGCCCGGACGCCGCCGCGCTGTTCGCGCGGCTCGACCCGGAGCTGTGGGAACGGCTCGACCGCAACCCGGTGGCCCTGCTTCGCGAGGTGTCGCAGGAGACGCTGGCCGACGCGGCAGAGGACGAGTCGTTCGTCGCGATGGTGGCCCGGGTGCAGATCCGGCTCGCCGGCTACCTCGCCGCACGCGGATGGTTCCCGGACGCCCACCCGGACGTCGCCGGCATGCGCGTGGCCTACTTCTCGCTCGAGTTCGGCCTGGACCCCGGCATCCCCCTGTACTCCGGCGGGCTGGGGATCCTGGCCGGCGACCACCTCAAGTCGGCCTCGGACCTCGGCATCCCGTTGGTGGCGGTCGGGCTGCTGTACCGAAACGGCTACTTCCGGCAACACCTGGGTCCCGACGGGGGCCAGCGCGAGCGCTACCCCGCCACCGACTGGTCGGAGCTGCCGCTGCGCGAGGTCACGGACGCCGCGGGCGCGCCGCTCACGGTGACCGTGGAGCTCGCCGACCGCACCGTCGTGGCGGCGGTCCGACGCATGGACGTCGGGCGCGTGCCGCTCATCCTGCTGGACGCCGACATCCCCGACAACGACGAGGACCTGCGCACGATCACCAGCACCCTCTACGGCGGCGACAAGGAGCAGCGCATCCGCCAGGAGCTCCTGCTCGGCGTCGGCGGCGTCCGTGCGCTACGGGCCGCCGGGCTGACGCCGACGGTGCTCCACATGAACGAGGGGCACTCCGCGCTCCTGGCCCTCGAGCGCGTGCGCACCCTCATCGAGGACGAGGGCCTCGCCGAGGCGGCGGCGTTCGAGCAGGTCGCCGCGTCCACCGTCTTCACGACGCACACCCCGGTCCCGGCCGGCAACGAGACCTTTCCGATCGAGCTCGCACGGCGCTACCTGGAGCCGCTCGCGACGAGGATCGGCCTGGACTGGGAGGGGCTCGCCGCCCTCGGGGAGGGGCCCGACGACGGTGAGGTGTTCGGGCTGACGCCGCTCGCGCTTCGCACCTCCGGGTTCGCGAACGGGGTCGCGCGCCTGCACGGCGAGACCTCCCGACGGATGTGGCGGGGCCTCTGGCCGGGCCTTCCCGAGCGCGAGATCCCGATCACGAGCGTCACGAACGGCATCCACACGGCGTCGTGGCTGAGCCCCGAGATCCACGAGCTCCTGGAGCGGTACGTGGGGCCCGGTCTTCGGGACCGGCCGGACGACGCGGAGCTGTGGGAACGCGTCGAGTCGATCCCGCCGGGCGAGCTCTGGCGCGCCCATGAGCTGCGACGTGAGGCGCTCGTCTTCTTCGCCCGCCAGCGGCTGGGGCGTCAGATCGCCCGCCAGGGGTCCCGTCGCGTGGCGCTCCGTGAGGCCGCGGAGGCCCTCCGACCCGATGCGCTCACGATCTGCTTCGCCAGACGGTTCGCGACGTACAAGCGCGCCGGCCTGCTCTTCCGCGATCCCGAGCGCCTGGCCCGCCTTCTGGGCGACGACTCGCGGCCCGTGCAGGTGATCGTCGCCGGCAAGGCCCACCCCCAGGACCAGCCCGCCAAGGAGCTGATGCGCTCGATCGTGCACGTCGCCCAGGAGCCCGGCCTGCGCGAGCGGATCGTGTTCATCGAGGACTACGACATGCACGTGGCGCGATACCTGGTGCAGGGCGCCGACGTCTGGCTGAACGTGCCGCGTCGGCCGCTCGAGGCCTCGGGGACGAGCGGGATGAAGGCCGCCGCCAACGGCGTCCTCAACCTGTCCGTGCTCGACGGGTGGTGGGCCGAGGGGTACGCACCCGAGTGCGGGTGGGCGATCGGCGGCGGCGAGGAGTACGAGGACCCCGACGAGCAGGACGCCGTCGAGGGCGAGGCGCTCTACTCGCTGCTCGAGCGGGAGGTCGCGCCCCTGTTCCACCAGCGCGACGCCTCGGGCAGGCCCCACGAGTGGATCCAGATGATGGCCACCGCCATCCGGCGGCTGGGCGCCGCGTTCAGCACGCATCGCATGGTGCGCGAGTACGCCGAGCGCGCGTACGTCCCCGCGCACCGGGCGGGGACCCTGCTCGGGGCCGACCACTGCCGCGGCGCCGCGGAGCTCGCCGCCTGGCGGTCGCGCATCAGCGCCGCGTGGCCCGAGGTGGCCATCCGGACCGAGCCGGCGCCCGACTCGGCGCAGGTCGGCGGGCGCATCCCGATGGTCGTCGAGGCGACCCTCGGCGACGTCGCCCCGCACGAGGTGCGCGTCGAGGTGGTGGTCGGGACCACCGACGGCGACGGGGGCATCGTTCCGGATCGGGTCGTGACCGCCGAGCGCGCCGCGGACGGCCCGGGTGGCGCGTCGCGCTACCGGGCGGAGGTCGTCGCGGAGGCGAGCGGTGCGCTCGCGCTGGCCGCACGGATCGTCCCGGAACCGCCACCCGGCCTCGGCCCGATCCGCCCGTTCCTCGTCACCTGGGAGCGCTGAGGGGCGGCGGCGGGCCGCGCCGGTCAGCCGGGCGGCGGCTCGGCCCGGGGCTCGTCGTGCAACTCGGCGGCGGCCCCGGGCACGAACAGCCCCGGCAGCCGCTCCGACGCGGCGAGCTCCTCGAGCGTCTCGACGAGCGCCGGATCGAACTGCGTGCCCGCGCACCGGCGCGCCTCGTCGACCGCGGCCGCGATGCTCAGTCCGGGTGAGTGGGGGCGCGCCATCACCATCGCGTCGAGGGCGTCGGCGAGCGCCAGGATGCGCGCTCCCTCGGGGATGCTCGTGCCGACCAGGCCGTCCGGGTAGCCCTCTCCGTCCCAGCGCTCGTGGTGGCCCAGCACCCAGGACACCTGCTCGTCGCCCAGAAGCCCCTCCACCATCCGAGCGCCCAGCCGCGCGTGGAGGCGAACCTCGTCGTACTCCGCGGGCGTGAGACGAGAGGGCTTGAGCAGCACCACGTCGCGGACGCCGATCTTGCCGACGTCGTGGACGAGCGCCGCCTCGCGCAGGCGCGCGATCCGCTCGGGACCCCACCCCCGGGCGTCGGCGAGGGCCTCGGCGAGATCGGCCACGCGCTCCGAGTGGCGCTGTGTCGCGGAGTCCTTTGCGTCGACCGCGTTGGCGAGCGCCCTGATCCCGCTGAGCGCCTCGGCCCGACGGATGCGGTGCGCCTGCTCCTCGGCCGAGAGCAGCTCCACGACCTCGGGCGAGTAGCGGAAGACGGCGTCCCGGCCCTGCGACTTGGCCCAGTAGAGCGCGACGTCGGCGTACCGGAACAGCTCCCGTGACGTCTCGGCCTGCGTCAGGTCGCAGACCCCACCCGAGACCGTGACGTCGCCGACCGTCGCGAAGGGCGTGCCGCCGATCGCCCGGCGCGCCCGCTCGGCGGCGGCGATGCCGCCCATCGCGTCGGACTCGGGGAGGATCCACGCGAACTCCTCGCCACCGATCCGGGCGAGCGTCTCGCCCGCCCGCGCGAGCGTGCCGAGCCGCTCCGCGAACTCGACGAGCGCCCGATCGCCGACGTCGTGTCCCCACGCATCGTTGATCTGCTTGAAGTTGTCGATGTCGAGCACGACCAGGGCGAGCTGGCGGTCGTGGCGCCGGGCACGGGTCACCTCCGATGCCAGCCGCTCCTCGAAGGATCGCCGGTTCGGCAGACCGGTCAGATGGTCGGTCGAGGCGAGACGCGCGAGCTGGCGCCGCGCGTCCGCACCCGTCAGCGCGAGACCGACGAGGTCGGCGAACCGCTGGAGGCCGTCCTCGGCGCCGGGCGCCAGCCCGCCGGATGCGCCGACGCCGACCACTCCCCAGAGCCGGCGACCGAGCCAGACCGGCGCGACCGCCAGGCCGTCGACCCCGCTGGCGGCGCCGTGCCCGAACAGCGCCATCGCCTCCGACTGCTCGGTGCTGCGCATGGCGAGGCCCGCGACGCGCACACGGTCCAGGACGCCCTCGCGACGGACCGGGATCCGTGCCCCGAGCTCCACGTCGTCTGCGAGCGCGCACCAGCCGCCCACGACCGTCGCCGATTCGCCCGACGCGTCGAGCTGGGCGATGCCGGCCGCGTGGGCCTCGAGCACCTCGCCCACCTGTGCGGCCACGAGCGCGAAGACGTGGGCCGGCTCCGCCTCGGCCGCGACCGCAGTGGCGACGCGCCGAAGGCCGCGCTGCTCGCGTTCGCGGCGCACCCGGTCGGAGACGTCGGTGACCGTTCCGAGGAACCCGGTGACCACACCCTGGTCGTCCACGAGGGGGGCGACCCGCCCGACGACGTGCGCGACGCGTCCGTCCGGCGCCCGCAGGCGGCACTCGAAGGCGCGCGGTGCGCGGTTGGCGGTTCCCTGGGTCCACCGCTCGAGCATCTGGTCGCGGTCATCGGGGTGCAGGGCGGCGAGCCAGCCGATCCCGATCGCCTGCTCGGGCGGCAGCCCTGAGATCTCGCACCAGCGGTCGTTGACCCACAGACACGACCCGTCGGCGTCCGTCTCGAAGATGCCGACCGGCGCCTCGTCCGCAAGGCGCCGAAAGCGCTCCTCGCCGCGCCGAAGCCGTCGCTCCGCGGCCGCCCGCTCGGTCACGTCGAGCATGACGCCGAGCACCCGGGCGGGCCTCCCGTCCCCGGCCTGCTCCACCTCGCCCTGGGAGTCGACGACGCGCACGGTGCCGTCCGGATGCACGACGCGATGCTCCAGACGAAAGCCCCCGTGGTCGTCGAGCGCCGACTCGGCGGCGGTCTCGAAGCGCGCACGATCGTCGGGGTGGACCCGGTCGACGAGGTCGGGCCAGGACAGGCGTGCCGCCGGCGCGGCGCCGAGGTGCCCGGTGCGCGACGGGTCGAGGCCGACGATCCGGCGGAGCTCATCGCTGCTGGTGAGGGTGCCTGACGCCAGGTCGCGCTCCCAGAGCCCCAGGTGCGCGATCTCCTGCGCGCGGGCGATCGTGCGTGCCGACTCGATCCGATCTGTGATGTCCAGCACCGTGCCGACGACGCGACCGTCGATGAGCTCCGCACGAACCGCGGATCCAGCGCGTCCTGCCGTCGCTCGCGCGGACGATCCTGTGGTCCAGGTCGAAGGGCACGCCCTGGAAGCGCGTGCGCTCGATCGCCTCGAACACGCGGTCGCGGTCGTCGGGGTGGATTCGCGCGCGGGCCTGACCGGGCAGGTCGCCGGCCGCCGGATCGAGGTCGAGCATCTCGACGGCCGTGCGCGAGAAGCCGATCACCTCACGCGTCGCGGCGTCCAGCACGAAGGCACCGACCCCCGCGACCTCCTGCGCCTGGCGCGCGAGGTCGTCGCCCTGGAGACCCGGATCCGCCCCGGGCGCGTCCTCGCTCACGATGCGCGGCGCCGGTCGACGGTGTGATGGCGGCCGCCCATTGGCAGCCGAGTCTGCATCACATCTCGGACGTGGACAAGCCCAGCGTCAGGGCAGCACCTGACGCTGGGCCGGCGATCCTGATCAGGCCAGGTAGATCGGCTCCGCGGCCGTCGGCGGGGTCGAGCCGTCGGAGGACGGGTTGAACCAGACGTCCGTCGAGGGCAGGAGACCCGCCGCCCGGTCCGGGCCCCAGGTGCCGGGGGCGTAGGTCAGGACCGGCCGCGGGTCGTCGAGCACCGGGTCGACGACCCGCCAGGCCTGCTCGACGGCGTCCTGGCGGGCGAACAGGGTGGCGTCGCCCTCCATCGCCTCGCCGAGCAGTCGCTCGTACGCGCTCTCGACGTCGGGGCCCTTCGTGCGGCTCATCTCCAACTCGATCATGTCGCCCCGCATGGCCTCGCCGGGGCGCTTGACCTGCGCACCGATGCCGATCGCCACGCGGTCGGGGCCCAGCCGGAAGCGCACGTGGTTCGGCTGTGCCTCGGCGGCCTTGGTGCCGAACACGTCGAGCGGGGGATGGTCGAGCTCGACCACCACCTCGGTGGCGTCGACCGGAAGGCACTTCCCGGCCCGGATGTAGAACGGGACCCCGGCCCAGCGCCACGAGTCGATGTGCAGCCGGACCGCGGCGAACGTCTCGACGTTCGAATCGGGGGCGACACCGTCCTCGTCGCGATAGCCGACGAACTGGCCCCGGACGAGGTCGTCCGGAGAGAGCGGGCGCATCACGTTGAACAGGGCCGCCTTGGCGTCGCGCTGCGCCCGTGCGCCGAGCCCCGCCGGCGGCTCCATCGCGATCATGCTCACCACCTGGAGCATGTGGTTCTGGACGACGTCGCGGATCGCGCCCGCCTCCTCGTAGAAGCGACCGCGGCCCTTGACGCCGAAGCTCTCCGCCATCGTGATCTGCACGCTCCTGACGTAGCGCCGGTTCCAGATCGGCTCGAGGAACGCATTCGCGAACCGGAAGAACAGGATGTTCTGGACCGACTCCTTGCCCAGGTAGTGGTCGATCCGAAAGATCGCGTCCTCGGGGAAGTGGCGGTGCAGGTCGCGGTTGAGCGCCTCGGCCGAGGCCAGGTCGTGCCCGAACGGCTTCTCGATGATGACGCGGGCGCCCCTGGCGCACCCCGAGCCGGCGAGTGCGTCCGCCACCGTCCCGAACAGGCTCGGAGGGATGGCGAGGTAGTGGGCGGGCCGGGAGGCGTCGCCGAGCGCGGTCCGGAGCGCGGCGAAGGTCGCGGGGTTCGTGTAGTCCCCCCCGACGTACCCCATGAGCGCGACCAGCTTGGCGAAGGCGTCCTCATCGACGCCGCCGCCGTGCTCGTCGATCGACGCACGGGCGCGCGCAGCGAGGTCGTCCACCGTCCAGTCGTCGAGGGCGACTCCGATCACCGGGACCTTCAGCTCTCCCCGGCGCACCATCGCGTGCAGCGACGGGAAGATCTTCTTGTAGGCCAGGTCGCCGCTCGCTCCGAAGAAGACGAGCGCATCGGAATGCTCTTTGTCAGCCATCGCCGCTCCATGTCGCCGTTCGCGCACGCGTCGCGCGCGTTGGATCGCCCGCGGTGAGGGCGACTCGCCCCTCCCGCCGTCCCTGCTCGGCGCCGTGCGCGCCGATCTGGAGGGGTCGCGGCCGGGGCCCGGTCACCCGTCGGTCCTCCGTCGCAGCGCCGCGATGGACGCGCCCATGAGGTCCTCGCTCGCGGCGGCGAGCGACGGGGCGGCCAGGGGGGTCATGTTCGTGAGCTGGACGTGCTCGGCGCCCGCGCCGACCATCGCCGCGAGCGCATCCGCCACCTGGTCGGGTGTCCCGTGGATCGCGGTCTCGCGGACGACGGCGTCGGGCACGGCACGCGCCATGGCGAGCGCCTCCTCGCGCCCGTAGCGGGTCGGGAGGAAGTCGGTCAGACCGAACGCGCCACGGCCCAGGGGGTGCTCGGCGCCGTGGGCCGCGAAGACCTCGTCCGGCCGGGTCAGGGCGATGAAGCGCATCGCG
This sequence comes from Miltoncostaeaceae bacterium, assembly GCA_963698665.1. Lineage (GTDB taxonomy): Bacteria > Actinomycetota > Thermoleophilia > Miltoncostaeales > Miltoncostaeaceae > CALNYH01. The sequence continues at coordinate 245,317 of CAVORO010000002.1, forward strand.
AGCGACTCGTCGATCGCCCGCCGGGCGTCCTCCTCGCGCTCGGCCAGGACCACCCGCGCGTAGAGCCCGGCGGTCACCGCGCCCTCGGCGCGCCCCGCGTCGTGCTCGGCGGCGCGCACCCGTGCGAGCATCGCCGCGTAGTCGCCGGGGTCGGTCGCCAGCGGCAGCCATCCGTCGGCGGCACGCCCCACGAAGGCGAGCCCGCGAGGGCGGTGGGCCGCAACCCACACCGGTGGGGGCGACGCGCCGAGCGGCCGCAGCCCGAGCGCCATGCCGCGCAGCGTGAAATGCCGGCCGTCGTGGTCGACGGGGTCGGGACTCGACCAGAGGCGGCGCATGATGTCCATGCCCTCCTCGAGGCGCCCGAGCGGGTGGTCGTTCGCGAGGCCGATCGGCGCGAGGTTCAGGTCCTCGCCCGTACCGACGCCGAGGACGAAACGGCCGCCGGTCAGGTGGTCGAGCGTGAGCGCCGTCTGCGCGAGCTGGGCCGGGTGGTGACGGACGAGGTCGGTGACGGCCACGCCGAGCCGGATCTCGGACGTCGCCGCCCCTGCGGCGGCGAGCACCGCGAACGGGTCCATCCAGACGTGGGGGCTCGGCTGGCGGGCCGCCTGGGGGATGAGGTCGGGGGTCCAGACCGCGTCCGGGAACCAGTGCAGCAGGTGGTCGGCCCACCAGATGGCATCGAAGCCCTGCGCCTCGCGGCGACGACAGGCGTCGATGATCGCGTCGGCCGGCGGCCGCAGTGGACCCATCGCCGAGAGCTCGAGAGGCATCGGTCGAGCCTAGCCGGGCCACCGGCGGAGGTCCGAGACGACGCGTCGCCCGCGGAGGCGGACGGCGTCGCATCCCGGACGCACGCACACCATCGCGCGTCCGGGATCCGGCGGCGGCCATGGGACCCTCCGACGGCGGACCTGCGAGGCGCGGCGCCGCGCGATCGCGTCGACGCACGCCACCTGGATCCACGGGTCCCCGGCCGAGATGGAGGATCGCCGTCGATCCTGGGCGACGAGGACGAGCGCGTGCAGTGCGCCTGTGGCGAGCCGGCCGATGCACGCTCGGCGCCGCCCACCACGAGGTCCGCGGCCGCCGCGTGCGCCACGTCGTGACCGAGCCGGGGACTCGGCCCGCGAGCGCGTCGCCGCGGACCTCGTGCGCGCCGGGTGGCGGCGGCGGCGAGCGGACGCCCCTGCTGCCCGGCCGGCACCGGGGCATCGCGACGGACGGGTGCGTCCGGCGCCGGTGCGCACCGCCGGCGGTGGCTGCGGGCGCCTCGGCGGGCTCGGCGCCCGAGGCGCGCCGACGACCGGCGCGCCTCGGGCGCGACCCCTACGGAGCGCCGATGGTGACGCCGCCGGCCGGGTCGCCGCCCATCTCGACGAGCATCTTCGTGACGGCACCGGTCCAGTTGGAGTTGAGGTCGGTGGGGTCGTTGCCCGCCCCGATCGGCGCCCACTTGCCCTGGATCTCGGCGACGGTGTCGAGACCCTCCCCGACGTAGCCCTCGGCCAGACCGGAGGCCACGCGGGCGATGTTCGCCTCCCACGACGGGAACGGGATCGCCGGCCCCCACCCGAAGGCGTTGTTGATGTCGCGCCCCGAGCCCGCGGTCCCGAGGACGCTCTCGTGGTACGCGACCGCCACCAGGAAGCGCGGGTCGATCCCGTTGGCGACCCCCTCTCGGACGAAGACGTCGCCCATGCCCACGAGCGGGGAGTCGGGCACCTTCTCGCGCATCCAGGCGTCGAGCTCGGCCGCGGTGACCGGCCCGGCAGCGGACGGGACGGCGCCGACGAGACCCGGCTGCAGGGATGCACCGAGCGGGACGCCGGGTGCCATCGCCCCCAGCACGGGCGCGCCGCCGGCGAGGTACGACTGCGCGCTCTTGGCGGCCGGCGGGAGCGCGACGCCGCCCGCCGAGGCCGCCGCCAGCTGGTCCGCGAACGCGGTCGGCGTCTGCGCCTGCGCGCCGGCGCCATCGCCGGCCGGTGGCGGCTGGAGCATGGCCGCGATCGCCTGGACCCGGGCCATCGCGTCGACGATCCCCGGTGGTTCGGACACCTCCATGCATCCTGGTTCGACCGACGCGGCGACGCCTTGAGCACGCGTGGCCCGCGAGCGCCCGGCACCGGCATCGACACAGGGATGACGCCCATGCGTTCCACCCGCGTCTGGCGGCGCGACGGGGTGCCGGGCCACCATCCGCCCGGCAAGCGACCAGGAGGCCGAGATGTCCGCCGATCTGAACAGCGTCGCCGTCGTGGGGCGCCTCACCCGGGACCCCGAGATGCGCAGCAGGCCGAGCGGCGATCCCGTCCTGTCGCTGCGCCTGGCCGTCAACAGCCGCCAGCGCGATGACGACGGCGAGTGGACCGATCGCGGGAACTTCTTCGATGTCGCCGTCTTCGGGCGCCGCGCGGAGGCGCTCTCCGCCCACCTGTCGAAGGGCGCCCGCATCGGTGTCGACGGCCGGCTGAGCTGGCGGGAATGGGCGGCACGCGACGGGACGAAGCGCCAGACCGTCGAGATCATCGCCGCGGACGTCGTCCTGCTGGACGGGCGGCCCGCTGCGCGCAAGGAGACGGCCGGGGTCGGCGCCGACGCCGATGCGACACCGTTCTGAGATCGCCGGGGCCGTCCAAGGTCCGGGTGTCGGCCGACGGCCGCCTCTCGGCGGGCATGTCCATGGGCCTGTGGTTCGTGGAGCGCGAGGTGGTCGCCGTTGTGCCAGGCGTCTGGGACGGGGCGCTCACGGGTCCCCAGGCGCGCGAGGCCGGCGGGGGTGTGGGGCCTGCCCGGTCACGTGGCGAGAACGGGTGGGGTCGATCCCAGTCGTTGCGGATCCTCGGCGCAAGGCTCGGCGCAAGGCGCCGCACCCCTTCGCCTCGGGTGGGATTGCCCCAAGCCCATGACCGGGTGCCTTCACGGTTCGGGGACAGATCGGCGCGGACGAGCGGATGCTCGTCCGTACGGACGATCGGACCCGAACGGCGACTCCACCCTCTCGCCGTCGATCCTCGGGGCGGCCCACGACCGGACGGTCCACCGGAACGCGACCGAGGTGGTCGTGTTCGTCGAGCGGTTCGCTCCGCGTCCCGGCGGCTGCGTCCTCTCGCGCCAATGCGCTCGAACCCACTCCGCGACCGCGGAGCGCGTTCTGCGCGCGCGCTCACGGTCGCACGGGGAGTCGGGCAGGGGTTGTCTTCTCCCCGTCCTGGTTTCAATCGATCAACCTGTTTCGTGGTCGCGCCCGTGGTCATGTGGGCGGGCCGACGGGCCGTCCAAGGTCCGGGTGTCGGCCGAAGGCCGTCCCCGGGCCGGCATGTCCATGGGCGTGTGGTTCGCGGAGCGCGTGGTGGTGGGTCGTCGGGTCTCGGCGCCCCGGACGAGGCGGGCCGCGAGGTCCTCGGGGCGCGCTCAGGGTGGCGGGGGTTGCTGGGCCTGCCCGGTCACGCTGGCGAGAAACAGCGCGAGTCAATCCCAATCGCTGCGGATCCTCGGCGAAGGCGTCCGGCGCGAGGCGCCGCACCCCTTCGCCTCGGGTGGGCATTGCCCCCAACCGGACGGTCCACCGGGACGCGACGGAGGTGGTCGTGTTCGTCGCGCGGTCCGCGCCGCGTCCCGGCGGCTGCGTCCTCTCGCGCCGATGCGCTCGAACGTCGCTCCGCTGATCGCGGAGCGCGTTCTGTGCGCGCGCTCACATTGGTGAGGCGAGCTCGACCAGGATCCCGTCCTCGTCACGGACGTAGGCGATCGTCTGCCCCCACGGGGTCGCGGCCGGCTCGGTGGTGGGGGTCGCGCCCGCCCTCACCGCGCGCCGGTACGCCGACTCGACGTCGTCCATGACCAGGCAGACCTCGATCGCGGCCGGCGGCACGTCGGGGCGGTTCGGTCGCGGGGGTGCGTCGAGCTGCGAGGCGGCGAACGACTCGCCCACGAAGGCGAGGGTCGTCGCGCCGGTCTCGAGCTCGGCGTAGTCGCCGGCATCGTGGACCATGCGGGTGTCGAGGCCGAACGCGCGCTCCCAGAACGCGACCGTGGAGGCGACGTCGGGAACGTGGACGATCACGTAGCCGAGACGTGGTGGATTGGGCATGGGCGCTCTCCTTGCATCACGAAATGGGTGCGGTCCGCAGCCGCGCACGTCGCGAGCTTCGTGCGTTTCGTGGATTCTGTCGAGTCGGACCCGATGGATCGCCCTCCGAGGATCACGGGTCGCTCGACGGCGGCCGCCCGCCGCGGGACGCGCCGGGGGCGGGCCTGTCAGCGAAACAGCGCGAGCTGCCCGGCGTCCACCAGGCCGGAGGCGCCGACGCCGAGCAACCGGAGCGGCGCCGTGCGCTCGGCCAGCGCGTCCCGGAGCAGCCGCTCGGCAACCGCCCAGATCGTCGCGGCCTCATCGGTCGGTGCGCCGAGCGTCCGCGCGCGGCTGATGGTCTGGAAGTCCCGGTACCGGATCTTGACGCTCACCGTCCGCGCGGCCCGGCCGCCCCTGCGGAGCCGGTCCGACACGTGGTCGGCCATCTCACGCCCACGCGCGGCGAGCACCGCCGGGTCGGAGATGTCGTGCTCGAACGTCCGCTCGGCGCTGACCGACACACGTTCCTGTGGTGCTGCTCGCACCTCCCGGCGATCGACGCCGCGCGCGCGCCCTCGCAGGTCGCGTCCCGCCGATCCCGGGACGGCGGATGCGAGCTCCTCGTCGGTGAGCGCGGCCAGGGCGCCGATCGTCGTCACGCCCGCCGACGCGAGGCGCTCCGCGGTGCGCGGTCCAGCGCCCGGGAGCGCTCGGACGGGAAGCGGCGCGAGGAAGGCCGCCTCGGTGCCGGCCGCCACGACCGTGACGCCACCCGGCTTGTCGCGATCGGAAGCGATCTTCGCCACGACCTTCGACGTGCCGACCCCGATCGAGCAGGAGAGCCGTACGCGCTCGGCGACGGTGTCCTTGACGGCGTGGGCCTGCCGTACGGGATCGCCCTCGGCGAGCGCGAGGTACCCCTCGTCCAGGCCGACGACCTCGACCGCCGGCACCACCGCCCGCACGACCTCCCACAGGCGCGCCGGACCATTCCCGGTAGTGGGCGATGTCGGGAGGCACGAAGACGACCTCCGGGCAGCGCCGCCGCGCCTCGGCCGAGCTCATCGCGCTCCGGATCCCGTATCGGCGCGCCGCGTAGCTTGCGGTCGCCACGACGCCGCGCCCGTCGGGGTCGCCGCCGACGACGAGCGGCCGACCGCGAAGCTCGGGCCGCCGGTGGAGTTCCGCGGCCGCGAAGAATGCGTCGAGGTCGAGATGGGCGATCACAGCGCGACGGTAGCCAGTCGCGCCGCCGTCACACGCGCGCCCCCACCGAGCGCGCCGTCAGCCGACCTCGGACGCCTCGAACGAGGGTCCCCGCTGCAGGCGCACCAGCGCATCGACGACCTCGGGCGCGAACCGGCGCCCGGACTCCGCGCGAAACGCCTCGAGGACCGCCTCGGGCGCGAGGGCCGGCGACCCCTCGACCATCTCGTCCCACGCCTCCGCAACCGCCAGGATCGACGCCCCCGTCGGCAGATGGTCGCCCGCCAGGTCGTCGTCCGTGCCGGCGTCGGCGTGCTCGTGGTGGCGGCGGATCCAATCGCACTGCTCGTCGCTCAGCGCGTCGCGGGCGATCTCCGCGCCGATCGCGGCGTGGCCGTCGGGCGCGTCCGGCTCACCGGAGGCCGCGATCTTGCCCACGTCGTGCAGCAGTCCGGCCTCGCGCACGGCGTTGGCGGCGTCGACCGGCCACCCCAGCGTGAGCGCCAGGTCGCCGGCGAGCGCGGCCACGCGCTCCGCGTGCGGCCAGGCGCCGGGGATACGCGCGTCGACGGCGTGAACCAGCGCGCGGAGCGCCGCGAGCTGGTTCGAGCGCGCCAGCCAGTCGGCCCGCTCCTCGGCCGACATCGGCTCGACCACGTCGGGCGAGTACAGGCAGACCTGGTTGCGGCCGTTGGCCTTCGCCCAATAGAGCGCGCCGTCCGCCAGGCGGTACAGCTCGTCGGCGCCCGTCGCCCATGCCAGGTCGCAGACGCCCCCCGAGACGGTGATGTCCTGCCCGCCCTGGAGGGGCGAGTCTCCGACCAACTCCCTCGCGCGGTGGACCGCCTCGAGCGCGCGGACCCCATCCGTCTCGGGGAGCAGCCAGGCGAACTCCTCACCCCCGACGCGCGCGATCAGGTCGCCCGAGCGCGCGGCCTCGCGGAGCCGATGCGCCACCTCGACCAGCGCGCGGTCGCCCTCCTGGTGCCCGTACCAGTCGTTGAGGTTCTTGAAGTGGTCGAGATCGAGCAGGGCGAGCGAGAGCGTGCGCCCGTGGCGCTGGGCGCGGGCCACCTCGCCACGAAGCCGCTCCTGGAACGCGCGGTGGTTCGCGAGCCCCGTGAGCGGGTCGGTCTCCGCCTGCGAGGCCAGGCGCCGGCGCGCGTCGGCGGCGCCGACGGCGACGCCGACCACCTCACAGAAGCGCGCGAGCCGCGGCTCGGCGCTCGACGGCACGCGTGTGCCCGACGGCGCGAGGGCCACGACCGCGCCCCAGCGCCGGTCGTCGGCGTCGACCGGGGCGGCGAGCATCGTGGCCCCGACGAGGCCGCGCGGCGGCGTCTGCGTCGTGGCCGGGACCGGCCCCTGCTCTTCGGCGATCCATGAGAGCGCGGGGACGCTCGCGCTCGCGATCCAGTCGCCGAGCAGGACGCCCTCCACCGTCCCGTGGAGCCCGACGACCGAGAACCCGGGTCCGTCGAGCATGCACACGAGCGCCGCCTCGACGTCGAGCAGCCGGGCCACCTCGCGGGCGATCGTCCCAAGCACCGCGGACGGGTGGGTCTCGGTGGCCGCGGCGAGGGCGACGCGCCGGAGCGCCGCCTGCTCGGCCGCCCGCAGCTGCGAGCGGCGGGCGGCGTCGCGCGCGGCGGCGCGCTCGGCGACGATGCGGCTGGTCGCGTCGCGCGCGACGCAGGTGATCGACGAGAGCGTCCCGTCGGGGTCGCGCACCGCGTGCGCGTTGGCGTCGACGGCGAGCTCGCGGCCGTCGGGTCGACGCACGCGAAACGACACCGACTCGTCGGTGCCGGCGCCGGAGCGGAGCCGCTCGAGCGTCTCGCGGAGCAACGGCCGGTCGTCGGGGACGAGCAGATCGAACGGGAGCCGGCCGATCAGGCGCTCGGGCGGGACGCCGTAGAGCGTCCGGCTCGCGTCGCTCATGAACGCGATGCGCCCGTCGGGGTCGTGGACCGAGATCACGTCGCCGACGTGGCGGGCGATGAACCCGAGATCGAGTCGGCGATCGCTCGAGCGGTTGCGGACGACGGCGATCGCACCCCGTGGCGCGACACCCTCGTCGGTCTCGAAGCCCCGGACGTCGACGTCCACGTCCACCACGCCGTCCGGCGTGAGGATGCGGCCGTGGGCGCGCGCACTCGCCGCCGCGCCGGACGCGACCGCCTGGACCAGCGCTCCGAGGTCCGGCCCCTGCCACCACGGATGCGGCGCGACCGCGCCGACGCACCGCGCCGGTGGGCGGCCGACGAGGTCGGCGAAGGGCTCGTTGACCTCGACCACCGACCCCTGGTCGTCGAGGAGCAGCGCACCGGTCTGGAGCGCCCCCGCGAGCGTCCGGAACACGGTGCCGACATCCGGCGTGGTCATGAGGCCAGGGTAGACCCGCCACGCCACTCCCGATCACGGGGCATCCGTATGGAGTCTGCAAAAACCGTGCCCGCCCGACGACGCGCCGAAGACGTCCGGACGGCCGTCTCCGGCTACCGCACCGGTTCCGGCTCCGGCCGCGAGCGCGAGCGGCGCGCCACCAGCCGTTCCACCCGCGTCCCGACCGGCACCAGCCAGCCGTACGAGCGGGTCAGAAGCGGCGCACCGAGCGCCAGGATCAGGACATAGGCCGCCGAGAGCGGGCCGAGCTGGGACTCGATCCCGGCGGCGACGCCCAACCCGGCGATCACGATGGAGAACTCGCCGCGGGCGACGAGCGTCGCGGCCGCGCGGGCGCGCCCGCGCGCGCCCACCCCGACCCGTGACGCCGCCCACCACCCGCTGATCAGCTTGGTCACGGTGGTGACAACCGCCAGGGCGATCGCGATGGCGAGGATCGGCGGGATGCTGCCGACGTCGATCGACAGGCCGAAGAAGACGAAGAAGGTCGCCGCGAAGATGTCGCGCAACGGGCCGAGGAGCAGGCGTGCGCGCTCGGCGACGGCCCCCGAGAGCGCCACGCCGACGAGAAACGCGCCGACCGCCGAGGACACGCCGAGTTGCTCCGCGACCCCCGCCACGAGCAGGAGGAGGCCGGCCGTCGCGAGCAGCACGGCCTCGTCCGAGCGATGGTCGATCGCGCGGCTGATCCGGCCGCCGAAGCGAAGCGCGATCACCAGCGCCACCGTCGCCGCGGCCAGCGCGACCGTCAGCGACCCGGCCGTGGCGAGGACCGTGCCGCCGACGAGCAGCGCGGCGACGAGTGGGAGGTACACGGCCATCGCCAGGTCCTCGAGCACGAGGACCGAGAGCACCGACGGCGTCTCGCGGTTGCCCAGCCGATCGAGGTCGGCGAGCAGCTTGGCGATGATCCCCGAGCTCGAGACCCAGGTGACCCCCCCGAGCAGTACGGCGGCCACGGGATCCCACCCGAGCACCAGCCCCACCACCAGCCCCGGCGTGAAGTTCATGACGAAGTCGAGGATCCCGGCGGGGAGCCCCCGCGTGAGCTCGGTCGACAGCTCGTCGCTCGAGTACTCGAGCCCGAGCATGAACAGCAGCAGGATGACGCCGATGTTGGAGCCGAGCTCGACGGCGCCGGTGCTGATGTCGAACGGGGCGAGCGCGCCCGCCGCGATGCCCACGAGCAGGTACATCGGGATCGGCGAGAAGCCCGTGCGCATCGCGAGACGGGCGAGCCCGGCCAGCAACAGCCCGGCGACCCCGAGGCCGATGAGGATGGCCGGGACGTCGGTCGTGCTGGCGGCGGCGGCCGCGGTCTGGGTCACACCCCCGGCCCGTCGTCCCGCGGCGAGGATCACGCCTCCGGCCGCCCCTGGAGCAGCTCGAACAGGCGACGGACACCGTCGGCGCCGCCGACGGCGACCGCGGTGTCCCCGTCGCGCAGCACGAAATCGTCCGGCGGCGACGGAATCGTGTCGTCGTCGCGGATCACCGCCACCACCGCGGCGCCGATGTCGCGGTGGGCGCCGAGCTGCGGCCATGCTGGAGCCCGCGCAGCGCGATCCGCCCCGGACCGGCACCCAGTCGATGGTGAGCCCCGGGATCGACTGGATCTTGGTGACCTCCTCCATCACCTGATCCGCGCCCAGCATGTCGCCGAGCGTTCGCGCGTCGTCGTCCTCGAGGCGGAGCACGAGACCGCAGCTGTCGGGATCGTCCCGGTCGTAGACCAGCAGGTCCTTGTGACCGGCGCGGTGGGAGATCATCCCCAGCCGGTCGCCGCCCCTGGTCGTGAAGTCCATCCGGACCCCGACACCGGGCAGGTGCGTCTCCAGAACGTCGCTCATGTCTCCGTGCCCCCGCTCATGTCCTGTGGACGCGCGCCGAGTGCGGCGAGCGCCCCGTGGATGACCGCGTCGACGAACTCCCGGTCGTCGACGCGCCCGTCTCCGAGGAGACGACGATAGAACAGCGGACCCGCCAGGAGGTCCACCGCCGTCTCGACGTCGACCCCCGGTGACAGCTCACCGCGCGCGACCGCGCGCTCGAGCGCGTCGACGAAGGGCCGGCGCCGATCACGGCACAGCGCGCGGTGCGCCCGCTCGAGGTCCGGGTCGCGGCTCGCCGCGTCGGCAAGCGACGGCAACGCGTCGGGCCAGCGATCGTTGTCGAGGCTCTCGGCGAGGCGGCCGACGGCGCGCCGCAGATCCTCGACCAGGCAGGTGCCCGCACCCACCGGTGACGGCCCCCCGAGCGCGCCGAGCGCGTCGGCCAGCAGCGCCTCACGCGACGCCCAATGGCGGTAGATGGTCGTCTTGGCGACGCCGGAGCGGTCGGCGACCGACTCGAGGCTCACGCCGGCGACGCCGCGCTCGCACACGAGCTCGCCGCAGGCGGCGATGACCGCCGACCGAGAACGCTCCACCCGCCTGTCCCGTCGTACCGCCACGGAGTCGTCCTCACCTATACGCTACGACACCGTTTCGTATCGTAGCTCGCCGGCGGGGTCGGGGCCAACTCGCCGGCGGACGCGGGCACGGCCGCGGCCGGCCCCGCCACCCCTCCTCCCGGGCGGCCTCCCCGGATCACGGTGCCCCGACGGCCCGAAGGGCCTGGCGGCGCCCGCGAGCGGCTACTTGGGGTCGCCGATCAGCTCGACGACGCGCTCGCGCTGCGTGACCGTCAGCCGGCGGAACCGGCGGCGGATCTCGTCGAGGGCCACGCGGTAGTCCTCACCGGAGCCGTCGCCGACGCCGCGGTCGAGTATCTCCTCGACATGACGGACCTCGGACTCGGCGACCTGGTCGGACCAGGAGGAGATCATCTCCGACGTGAGGTGCGATTCGAACAGCGGGAGGCTTTCGGTTCGTGCGGCTCGGCTCTCGTCGAGCGTACCCAGGGGCCGCCCGTCGCGCGCCCGACATCCGGGGGGGCCGCACCGGCCGTAGGGCGAGTGTCGCCCACCCCCGACGGGCGGACGCCGGGGGCGGAATCAGCCCGGGAGGCCAGGGGCGTTCCACGCCGTCAGGGCGGGGGCGGCGTGCTCCCACCCCAGCCGGCTGAGGGTTCCCGTCCCGAGGACGAAACGCCGGCCCTCGACCGGCGCCAGCTCGCACCAGCGGGCCGCGAGCACCCGCAGCAGGTGGCCATGGGCGAAGGCCAGGACGTCACCCTCGGCGGCGCGGCAGCGGGCGATCACCCGCTCGACCCTCGCCGCGACCTGCTCGATCGTCTCGCCCCCGGGCGTCGACGCCGTCCCAGATCGTCCAGCCCGGAGCCTCGGTCCGGATCTCGGGGGTGGTACGACCCTCGTAGTCCCCGTAGTCCCACTCGACCAGATCCGGCTCGTCGACGACCCGATCGCCGAACCCCGCAAGTCGCGCGGTCTCCTGGGCCCGGGCCAACGGGCTCGCCAGGACCAGCGCGAACCGATGCCCGGCCAGCATCGGCGCCAGCGCGCGGGCCTGGTCCTCGCCCCTTCGCGTCAGGGGGATGTCGGTCAGCCCGGTGTGCCGTCCGGTCGCGGACCACTCGGTCTCCCCGTGGCGCGCGAGCACGACGACGTTCTCGGCTGTCGGGATCTGGGGCCTCCTGAGTCGGGTCTCGAGCCTATCGGCACCGGGGACGGCGCCCCCACGACGTCTGCTCGAGCGCGCCGTCGGACCGGCACGACCACGGCCGGCGGCATTGCCTGGACCGCCTCGTGAGCGTCGCGGGAGAGGGCGAACCCCGGACCCGACGCGATGCCCACGCACGGGCGACGGGTCGGCGCCCGTCCCCCACGGCGCCCGACCGCCAGGGCGGTCGTCTAGTAGAGGGCCTGCGCCAAGCGGCGGCGAAAGCGCGAGGTGAGCGGGTGCTGCTCGCCGAGCTCGGCGAACACGCCGACCATCGTCGCCCGCAGGTCGTCGCGGCGCTCGGCGGGCGCGACGCGCACGGCGTCGAGCAGGTGCGTCAGCGCGGGCTCGTAGAGCCCGCTGTCGAGGGCGCTCAGGCCCGCCGCGATGTCCGGCTGATCGGCGGCCGCGAGGCGGGCCCGGGCCAGGAGCCCGGCGGCGGCGGGCTCGAAGGCCACGGGCGTGAGGACCTCCTCGATCTCGTCGGGTCGCCCCTCCGCAAGCAGGAGCCGGCCGAGCGCGACGCGGGCCGCGGTGTGCCCCGGCTCGCGGATCAACGCCTCCCGGAGCGAGGCCTCGTCACCGGCCTCGACCAGGCGGTCGGCCTGGGATGGGACGAGCTTCTCGAGAAACGACTCGATCTGCGGAGGCGGCTGCAGCCCGACGAACTCGGCGACCGCCTCCCCGTCGCGGAATCCCTTCACGAACGGGATGCTCTGGACCCGGTACCGCCGCGCGAGATTCGGGTTGGCGTCGATGTCGACCTTGGCGAGGTCGACGGCGCCGTCGCGGCGGTCGACCGCGGACTCGAGCACGGGGGCCAGCTGGCGGCACGGACCGCACCATGCGGCCCAGAAGTCGACGACCACCGGCACACTGTGCGAGCGCTCGATGACCTCCTGCTCGAAGGTCGCCTCGGTCACGTCCATCCTCGTCTCCTCCCCGGATCCGGCCGCCTTCGAGGGTAGCGCCTGCCCGTCGCCGATCGCCCCCCAGCGGGGCGGGTCAGTCGCCCCCGCCGCCGGGAGGGCGGCACTCGGGACACGGCCGCCAGTGGTGGGCCAGATAGCGCCACGGGCCACGCACGACGCTTCGCACGTCCTCGTCGTCCAGTCGCGGTGCCCGAGCGCATCCCGGGCGGTGATAGGCCCCCCAGCCCCCGCTCGAGCGTCGCGCGACCAGGCCGCGCTCGTCGGCGGTCGGGCGGGGGGCGCCGGTCAAGATGGTCGCCATGTCCGGCCCCTCCTGGGACCCTTGCGCGAGCCCTCGGTCCGGTCCCGCGCGCGTTTCGTGTTCTCGTCGTCGTCGTTCGAGTCGACGGTAGCGCGTCACTCCGTGAGCGGTGGCGGCCACCTGTGACCCCTGGCCGCTAACCTGAAACACGTGGCCGAGCAGTACATCTTCACGATGCACCAGCTCACCAAGGTGCACCCGCCGGACCGCGTCGTGCTCAAGGACGTGTCCCTGTCGTTCCTGCCCGGCGCGAAGATCGGCGTGCTGGGCGTCAACGGATCGGGCAAGAGCTCGCTGCTCCGGATCATGGCCGGGGTCGACACCGCGGTGCAGGGCGAGGCGCAGCTCGCGCCGGGGGCGACCGTCGGGCTCCTGGCCCAGGAGCCCGAGCTGGATCCCGCCAAGGACGTGCGCGGGAACATCGAGGACGGGATCGCCGCCCAGAAGGGCCTCGTCGACCGCTTCAACGAGATCGGGGCGCGCCTCGGCGAGGACGTCGACGCCGACGAGATGACCGCCCTGCTCGAGGAGTACCAGGACGTGCAGGAGGCGATCGAGCGGGCCAACGCGTGGGATCTCGAGCGCACGCTCGAGATCGCGATGGACGCCCTGCGCGTGCCGCCGGGCGACGCCGACGTGGAGTCCCTCTCGGGCGGCGAGCGCCGTCGCGTGGCCCTCTGCCGGCTGCTCCTGGCGGCACCCGACCTGCTCCTGCTCGACGAGCCCACCAACCACCTCGACGCCGAGTCCGTCGGCTGGCTGGAACGGTTCCTCGAGGAGTACGAGGGCACCGTCGTCGCGGTGACCCACGACCGCTACTTCCTCGACAACGTGGCGGAGTGGATCCTGGAGCTCGACCGGGGTCGCGGCATCCCCTACAAGGGCAACTACTCCGGCTGGCTCGAGCAAAAGGGCGCGCGACTGGCCCAGGAGGAGCGCGAGGAGTCCGCCCGCCAGCGGGCCCTGGCCCATGAGCTCGAGTGGGTCCGAAGCTCACCCCGGGCACGCCAGGCCAAGAACAAGGCCCGCATCCAGCGCTTCGAGGAGCTCCGGGCCGAGTCGACCCACGAGCGCCAGCGACGCGTCGAGATCCGCATCCCGGAGGCACCCCGGCTCGGCGATCAGGTCGTCGTCGCCGAGGGCCTGCGAAAGGGCTACGGCGACCGGCTGCTGATCGACGATCTCTCGTTCACGCTGCCGCCCGGGGGGATCGTGGGGGTGATCGGCGCGAACGGGGCCGGCAAGACGACCCTGTTCCGGATGATCGCCGGCCAGGAGACACCCGACGCCGGCGCCCTTCGCATCGCCGAGGCGGTCCAGCTGCAGTACGTGGACCAGTCGCGGGCCGAGCTGGACCCCGGGAAGACCGTCTGGGAGGAGATCTCCGGCGGGCACGACCTGATCGCGCTCGGGGGCAAGGACGAGATCAACTCGCGGGCCTACGTGGCCTCGTTCAACTTCAAGGGCCCCGACCAGCAGAAGAAGGTGGGCTCCCTGTCGGGGGGGGAGCGCAACCGCGTGCACCTGGCCAAGCTGCTCGCGGGCGGGGGCAACCTGCTCCTGCTCGACGAGCCGACCAACGACCTGGACGTCGACACCCTGCGCGCGCTGGAGGAGACCCTCGTCGACTTCGCCGGCTGCGCGATGATCACGAGCCATGACCGCTGGTTCCTCGATCGGCTGGCGACGCACATCCTCTCGTTCGAGGGGGACAGCCGCGTCGTGTGGTTCGAGGGCTCGTACGCCGACTACGAGGAGCACCGGCGGCGCACGCTCGGCGACGACGCGCGCCCCAAGCGCATCACCTACCGCCGGCTGACCGTCCCCGGCTGATGCCCCGCCGCGGGGCGGTCACGGGCGGCGCCGCGCGCGGCGCGCTTCGGTAGCCTCCGGGGTCGGCAGACGACACGCACCCGAGGAGCACCACGTGGCACCGGACCCGTTCAGCGCGCGCGACACGCTCGAGGTGGACGGCACCTCGTACGTCATCTACAGGCTCGACGCCCTCGGCGCGGACCTGACACGACTCCCGTACACGATCAAGGTCCTGCTGGAGAACGTCCTCAGGAACGTCGGCCGGGGCTTCGTGACCGAGGACGACGTGCGGTTCGTGGCCGGCTGGACGCCCGGCACGGGGGTGGCCCAGGAGGTGCCCTTCCTGCCCGGACGGGTCGTGCTGCAGGACTTCACCGGTGTGCCGTGCGTGGTCGACCTCGCGGCGATGCGCGACGCGATGACCGAGCTCGGCGGCGATCCCGACCGGATCAACCCCCTGGTGCCCGCCGACCTGGTGATCGACCACTCGGTCCAGGTCGACAGCTTCGGCACGCCCGAGGCGTTCGCGGCCAACGTCGAGCGCGAGTACGAGCGCAATCGCGAGCGCTACATGCTGCTGCGCTGGGCCCAGCAGGCCTTCGACAACTTCAGCGTCGTGCCCCCCGGCACCGGCATCGTGCACCAGGTGAACCTGGAGTACCTGGCGCCGGTCGTCGCCGCGCGCGAGATCGACGGCGAGCTGGTCGCGTTTCCCGACACGCTGGTCGGCACCGACTCGCACACGACCATGATCAACGGTCTCGGGGTGCTCGGCTTCGGCGTCGGCGGGATCGAGGCCGAGGCCGTCCTGCTCGGCCAGCCGATCTCCCAGCCGACCCCGGTCGTGATCGGCCTGAAGCTGACCGGCGCGATGCGCCCCGGCGCGACCGCGACCGACCTCGTCCTCACGGTCACCGAGATGCTTCGCGCCCACGGGGTCGTCGGCAAGTTCGTCGAGCTGTTCGGCGACGGACTGTCGTCGCTCTCGCTGGCCGACCGGGCCACGATCTCGAACATGTCGCCCGAGTTCGGCGCGACGGCGACGATGTTCCCCGTCGACGACGGCACGCTCGAGTACATGCGCCTGACGGGCCGCCCCGACGAGGTGGTCGCCCGGGCGGAGGCCTACGCGCGGACGCAGGGGATGTTCCGCGTGGACGGCGCCCCCGATCCGATGTTCGACGAGGTGCTCGAGCTGGCGCTCGAGGACGTGGAGCCGAGCCTCGCCGGCCCGAGCCGCCCGCAGGACCGGGTCGCGCTGCCCGCGGTCCGCGAGGGCTTTCGCGAGCGCTTCACCGAGGGGCTCGTCGCCAACGGCGACGGCCCCCACTACGCGCCGGTCGAGGTCACCAGCGACGGCGAGACCTTCCCGCTGGCCAGCGGATCGGTCGCCATCGCGGCGATCACGAGCTGCACCAACACCTCCAACCCGAGCGTGATGGTCGGCGCCGGCCTCCTGGCCAAGAAGGCCGTCGAGCGCGGCCTCGAGACGCCGCCGTGGGTCAAGACCAGCCTGGCGCCCGGGAGCCGCGCGGTGACCGGCTACCTGGAGAAGGCCGGCCTGGACGAGTACCTGGACAAGCTGAAGTTCGACCTCGTCGGATACGGCTGCACGACCTGCATCGGGAACTCCGGGCCGCTCGCGGAGCCGATCGCCCAGGCGATCGAGGACAACGGCCTGGTCGCGGCCGCGGTGCTCTCCGGGAACCGCAACTTCGAGGGTCGCGTCCACCCGAACATCCGCGCCAGCTACCTGGCCTCACCGCCGCTCGTGGTCGCGTACGCGCTCGCCGGGCGGGTCGACATCGACCTCACCGAGGAGCCGCTCGGCATCGGATCCGATGGGACGCCGGTGTACCTGCACGAGGTCTGGCCGACCCACGAGGAGATCGCCGCCACGATCGGCAGCTCGATCGACTCGGAGCTGTTCACGTCCAGCTACGCCACGGTGTTCGAGGGCGACGAGCGCTGGAAGGCGCTGCCGGTGCCCGACGGGGGCACCTACGACTGGGCCGCCGACTCCACGTACATCCGCAAGCCCCCCTTCTTCGAGGCGCTGGCCCCGGAGCCGCCCGGCATCGACGACATCGTCGGCGCGCGGGCGCTCTGCGTCGTCGCCGACTCGGTGACGACGGACCACATCTCGCCGGCGGGCAGCATCGCGGGCGCATCACCGGCGGGCCGCTACCTCGTCGACAACGGCGTCGAGTTGCGGGACTTCAACTCCTACGGCTCACGCCGCGGGAACCACGAGGTCATGATGCGCGGGACCTTCGCCAACATCCGCCTTCGCAACGCGCTCGCCGAGGGCAAGGAGGGCAACTGGACGACCCACCTTCCGTCCGGCGAGCTGACCTCGGTCTACGACGCCTCGATGCGCTACCAGGCGGACGAGACCCCGCTGGTCGTGATCGCCGGCCGCGAGTACGGGAGCGGGTCGAGCCGCGACTGGGCCGCCAAGGGCACGTTGCTCCTGGGCGTCCGGGCCGTGATCGCGCAGTCGTTCGAGCGCATCCACCGCGGCAACCTCGTCGGCATGGGCGTGCTGCCCCTCGAGTTCCTGCCGGGCGAGGGACTGGCCGAGCTGGGCCTCACCGGGCGCGAGACGTTCGAGATCCGAGGCCTGGCCGACCTGGAGCCGCGCCAGCGCGTGAGCGTCGCCTACACCACGGAGGACGGCGGCTCGGGCTCGTTCGAGACCGTCACCCGCGTCGACGGACCGACCGAGCTGGCCTACATGCGAAACGGCGGCGTGCTGCCGACCGTCCTGCGACGCCTCTACGCGGAGTCGACGGCCGCGTCGGGGTGACCCGCGTCGCGTGATCGCGGCCGGGGCGCCCTCGAGGCGCCCCGGCGCTCGGCCAACCTGCGCGGAGGCCCGCTCGACCGGCCGGCCGAGTTCGCAGGCCCCGGGGAGTCCCGCGGGCCCGGGTCCGCCTGACGAGAGCCACCGCGATCGCCCGTCGGGGGTCCGGCGCCGTCGCGCCCCGCACCTCTCGCCCCGCGCGTCGCGGCAGCGCACGGACGCTGGCCGCGAAGCCGATCAGCCGAAGCGACCGGAGACGTAGTCCTCTGTCGCCTTGACCTTGGGCTTGCTGAAGATCGTCTCGGTCTCGTCCATCTCGATCAGCATGCCGGGCGGGCCATCGGGGCCGATGTTGAAGAACGCGGTGTAGTCGCTCGCACGCGCCGCCTGCTGCATGTTGTGGGTCACGATCACGATCGTGAAGCGGTTCTTGAGCTCGAGCACGAGCTCCTCGATCGCGTTCGTCGAGATCGGGTCGAGCGCCGACGCCGGCTCGTCCATCAGGATCACCTCCGGCTCGACCGCGATCGTGCGGGCGATGCACAGCCGCTGCTGCTGGCCGCCCGAGAGGCCCGACCCCGGGCCGCTTGAGCCGATCCTTGACCTCGTCCCAGAGGTTGGCCCCGCGAAGCGACCTCTCGACCACGTGGTCCATCTCATCGCGCTTCACCTTGCGCGAGCTGAGCTTGAGACCGGCCGCGACGTTGTCGTAGATCGACATCGTCGGGAACGGGTTGGGCTGCTGGAACACCATGCCCACCTCTCGCGGACGAGCACCGGGTCCACGTTCGAGGCGTAGATGTCCTGGCCATCGAGAACGACGCTTCCCTCGACCCGGGCGCCCTGGATCAGCTCGTGCATCCGGTTGAGGGCCCGGAGCACCGTGGACTTGCCGCAGCCGGACGATCCGATGAAGGCGGTCACCTTGTTGGCGCGGATCTCCATGTTGACGCCCTCGACCGCCTTGAACGCCCCGTAGTAGAGGTTCAGGTCGGAGACCTGGACGGCCTTGCCCTTGGCGGCCACCTGCTGGGCCGTGGTGTCGACCTCGGCCTTTCGGGCCTCGAGCGCCGGGACCGCGGCGTCCGCAGGCGCCTTGTCGGTCTCCGGAGTCACGTCGGACACGTCCAGCCCTTCCTGTCGTCGCTGTGGTCGGACTCGGGGCCCGTGGCTCCCGACCCCTACGCGCTTGTCAGCGGATCTCGGTTCCGAACTTTCGGTAGAGCGCCCGCGCGATCAGGTTCAGGGCCATCACGAGCGCGATGAGAAGGAGCGCCGCCGTCCACGCCCGGTCGAGGTACGGCTGCGGCGGAACGCCGGGGTTCTGGTACTGCGTGTACGCGAAGACCGGAAGGTTCGCCATCCGGCCTTCGAAGGGGTTCCAGTTCGTGGTGGAGACGATCCCGGTCGTGATCAGGAGAGGCGCAGTCTCGCCCATGATGCGCGCGATCGCCACCATGATCCCCGTAACGATCCCGGCGAGCGCGGTCGGGAGGACGACGCTCACGATCGTCCGCCACTTCGGGATGCCGAGGGCGTACGAGGCCTCCCGAAGTGAGTTCGGCACGATCTTGAGCATCTCTTCGGTCGATCGCACGACGATCGGAATCATCAGGACGGTCAGGGCGATCGATCCCATCACCCCGAGGCGGATGCCGGGACCGAAGAAGAGCGCGAACAGGGCGAAGGCGAACAGGCCGGCGACGATCGACGGGATGCCGGTCATGACGTCGACGAAGAACGTGATGCCAGCCTTGAGCGGCCCCCGTCCATACTCGTGCAGGTAGATCGCGCACATGACGCCGATCGGGACCGAGATCAGCGTCGCGATGCCGGTGATCACGAGCGTCCCGATCGAGCGCGTGGTAGATGCCGCCCCCGGCGCCCACGACGTTGCGCATGTCGGAGGTGAAGAACTCGGTGTCGAGCCGGACGCTTCCGAGATCGACGACCGTCCAGATCAAGGAGACCAGGGGCGTCACGGCGATGCCGAACGCGCAGACCACGAGCAGCGTGACGACGCGGTCCTTGGCCCGCCGCGCGCCCTCGACCCGGCGGGCCCACGCGTAGATCACGATCCCGGCCACCACGGCGGCGAGGATCGCGAGCACGGCGATGTTGAGGCTCGTGAACACGCTCAGCACGACGGCGATGACCCCGGCCGAACCGTAGACCGCCCACGATCCCCACCTCGGGAGCGTGCCCGCGATCATCTTGGGCCGGCCGGGCGGCGGCGGAGCGGCCGGCGTGTCGTTCGGCGGAGCCGTTGCGGCGGTCATCGGCTCTTGGCCTCCGTCCGATAGATGACCGCGCGCGCGACCATGTTGACGACCAGGGTGATCGCGAACAGCGCCAGACCGGTCGCGATCAGGACGTTCACGTCCAGGCCCGACGACTCGGGGAAGACGAGCGCGATGTTTGCGGCGATGGTCGACGGGTTGCCGGAGCTGATCAGGTTCCAGGTCACCCCACCCGAGACCGAAAGGATGATCGCGACGGCCATGGTCTCGCCGAGGGCCCGTCCGAGGCCCAGCATGGTCCCGCCGATGATCGCGGAGCGCCCAAAGGGCAGCACCGTCATCCTGATCATCTCCCAGCGGGTCGCGCCGAGCGACAGCGCGGCCTCGCGGTGCTGGCGCGGCGTCTGCGAGAAGACCTCGCGCGACACGGCGCTGATGATCGGAAGGATCATCACGGCGAGGACGAAGCCGACGACGAGCATCGTCCGCCCGGTCGTCGAGGCCGGACCCTCGAAGAACGGGATGAACCCGAGGTTCTCCTCGAGCCAATCGAGGAGCGGGACCGACGCCGGCCCGAGCACGGCGATCCCCCACAGGCCGAAGACGATGCTGGGCACGGCCGCGAGGAGGTCGACGACGTACCCGAGCGTCTGGGCCAGCCGCCGGGGCGCGTAGAAGTTGATGAACAGCGACACCCCCACCGAGAGCGGGACCGCGATGATGATCGCGATCGCCGCCGCCAGGACGGTGCCGAACACGAGCGGACCGATGTAGGGGAGGAGTCCGTCGCCACCCGGGATCTCGGAGGCGTCCGCGGTGATCGCCGGCCACGCCTCCACCAGCAGGAAGATCGCGACCCCGGCGAGGATCGCGAGGATCAGGACACCCGAGACGTATGCCGCCGACGAGAAGATCGTGTCGCCCGCGCGTCGCAGCCGATCGCTTCGGCTCTGACCTGCGAGGCCGCCTCCGCGAGGCGTCTCTGGTGGTGCGCTCGTCACGTTTCCCGTAGCTCCTCGTGTGTCGTGCGACACGAACGGACCCCCAGGGCGTCGACTCCCCGGGGGTCCCGTCGTGCGGGTGGGCGGTCGCTACGAACCGATCGCGTCGATCGCCGGCTGGATCTGCTCGCGCAGGCTGTCAGACAACGGGGCGGCGCCCGCGGCCTCGGCGGCGACGTCTTGCCCGTCGGGGCTGATCACGTAGCCGAGGAAGCCCTGCACCAGCGCCGCGGTGTTCGCATCGTCGTACTGGGTGCAGGCCATGTCGTAGGAGACGAGCACGATCGGGTAGACGCCCGACTCCTCCGTGTCGCGGTCGAGGTCGTAGGTGAAGACGTACTGGCCGGAGCCCTCATCGCGCTCCGACGCCTCCAGCACCGCGGCGGCCGCCTCCGGGGTCGGCCCGACGAACTCGTCGCCCACACCGATGCTCGCGACCCCGAGGTCGCCGGCCTGGCTCGCGTCGGCATACCCGATGGTGCCCGAGCCGTTGCTGACCGCCGCCACGACGCCCGAGGTGCCCTGGGCCGCCTCGCCGCCGCTGACCGGCCAGTCGCCGCTGATCTCGAAGTCCCAGACGTCCGGCGCCGCCGCGGCGAGGTACTCGACGAAGTTCTCCGTCGTGCCCGACTCATCGGACCGGTTGACGGTCACGATGCGCTGGTCGGGGAGCGTCGCGTCGGGGTTGTCGGCGGCGATCGCCGGGTCGTTCCAGTTCGTGATCTCCTGCTTCATGATGCTCGCGAGCGTCGTCGCCGAGAGGTTCAGCTCGTCGACGCCGTCGAGGTTGTAGATGACCGCGATCGGCGACACGTAGCCGGGGATCTCGATCAGGTTGTCGGCTCCGCCGCAGCGCTCCTGCGCGCCGGTGAGCTCCTCGTCGGCGAGGGCGGCGTCGGTGCCGCCGAAGGCGGTCGCACCGGCGACGAACTGCTCACGACCGCCTCCGGAGCCGACCGGGTCATAGGAGACCGTCGTGTCGGGGTTCTCGGTCTGGAACCCCGCGATCCAGGCCTCCATCGCGGCGGCCTGCGAGCTGGCGCCTGCGCCGGCGACCGTGCCCGACAGGCTCGAGCCGTCACCACTGTCGTCGTCGTCACCACACGCGGTGAGCGCGACCGATCCGGCGGCGAGCGCCACGGAGGCGAGGGCGATGGCGATCTTGCGTCGGCGGACCATGAAGAGGCCTCCCTATGGGACTGAGATCGATACCGGCCGATGAGCCGGACGGGCGGCGGCGACGCTAACAGCGGCGCGTCCGCGCGGCGGGTTTCCGGCCTGTGACTCTGTGGTGAACCTGGTGTGAACAGCGCCGGCGAGGGATCGTCCGGACCGTCCGCGCCGGTCGACACGCGTCCGCCACGGCCACGCGAGGGGGGTCGCCCGCGGCGGCCAGCGCTCCTCGTCGGGCAGCGGGCCGCCGCGCGCGAGGCGGGTCCCCTCGGCCCCGACCGCCTCGTACGGTGCGACGGCGGGGCGCCGCCACCGCTCGTACTCGGACGCCGCCCGGTCGGGATCGTCGCCCGCGGACGCGACGGCCACGGCCAACGCCAGCGCGTCGCCCATGCCGAGCCCCGAGCCGATGCCGGTCTCGGGGTCGATCGCGTGCGCGGCCTCGCCGATCAGCGCCACGCCGGGGCGCCACCACGTGGCGCAGCGGACCTCGGTCACGGTCCGGTAGATGAGCTGGTCCTCGCCGCGCACGCCGGCGAGCGCCGGTGCGGCCTCCGGGAGCAACCGCGCGAACGCCGCCACGAACGCCTCGACGCCCGGTGCGAGGGCCGCGTGACGACCGACGTCCTCGATCTGCCACCAGCCGGCCGACCCGCCCGGATAGCCCAGCAGCCCGACCTGGCGACCGTCCGCCAGATACCGCATCGCGAACGGGACGTCGCTCTCGACGGGGCTGCGAAACGAGAGCGTCGCCCCCGGCACGTCGCGAAGCTCGGCCTCGAATCCGGCGAGCGACCGGACCCCGGACCGGACCCCGTCCGCGCCGACCACGAGATCGGCCGGCAGCTCGCGCGCGCCGGCGGGGCCCCGCACCCGGACGCCCGTGACGCGCTCGCCGCGTCGCAGCAGATCCACGACCTCGTGGTCGTGGGCCACGTCGGCGCCCTCGAGGAGCGCCTCCAGGATGACCTGCCGCCGCACCGCGATCGCGACGGGCATCCCGTCCGGACCGGGCGCGATGTCCCGCCCGGCCGCACGGACGGCCTCGAACAGCCCGACGTCCTGGAGCGGGTCGAACGCCTGGAAGGGCAGCATGATCGGACCGGGGATGGTCCGGCTCGCCGGACCGCGCTCGATCACCGGCGCGGCCACGCCCCGCCTCCCGAGCGCCCGGGCCAGGAGCAGCCCGGCGAACCCGCCTCCCACGATCACCACGCGCACGCGGTGATGATGCCCGATCGCCGGCCCGGGGACGGCGTACCCTCGGCTCCGGTGGCGCGCCACGCGAACAACCGGGCGTCGGCCCTGCCCGAGTTGCTCGTGCTCGACCTCGGGGGGGTCCTCTTTCCCTCCGCGATGCCCGGCATCGTGGCCGACGTCGCGTCCGACGTCGGCGTGGACCGGGAGCGGGTCCGCCGGCACGTGGACACGGCACTGCTCCATGCGCTTTGGAGCGGGGAGGTGTCGATCGACGTCTTCTGGGCGCGGATCGCGTCGTCGACGGGAGCGCCGCTCTCGCCGGCGCGACGGGCGAGGTGGGCGAGCCGGGTCGCCGCGCGCATGCGCCCGCTCCCGGCGCTCCGGTGTCTGCCCGACTGGTCCCGCCATGTCCGCATCGGCATCTTGAGCAATCACCGCGCCGAGTGGGCGCGCCCGGCGCTCGCGCGGGCCGGGGTGCTCGACCTGTTGGACCCCGTCCTGATCTCGAGCGAGACCGGGTGCGTCAAGCCGGACGCGGATGCGTTCGCGCAGCTCGCGCGCCTCGGGGTCGCGCCGTCGCGCATCCTCTACGTGGACGACCGGGCGGCGGCGCGTCGGGGCGCGGCGCGCGTGGGCGTCCGCACGCGGGCGGCCGACCCCGCGGGCCGCTGGGCGTCGGACCTCGGCCTCCTGCTCGCGGGCGCGGTCCGGGCCCCTACAGGCTGACCTCGACCCCCGCGAGCAGGAGGCCCATGATCACGAGCGGGATCAGCACCGGCTGGTGGATCAGGTAGACCGCAAGCGCGTGGCGGCCGAGCCACCCGGCCGCATCCGCCCCTCGAGGCGCGGCGGCCAGACGGGCCGTCAGCCGGCCGCGTGCGCCCGACGGGTAGAGCCATCGGCCGAGCGCGAGCCCGATCAGGACCGGCCCGAGCCAGGGCAGCAGCGGGTAGTAGTCGACCCCGATCGCGCCCGATTCGGGAACGACGCCGATCGGGAGCAGGAGCGAGGTGGGCGCGCTCGCGCCGTCGATCGCGATGCCGAGCGCGATCACCGCGACGCCGAGGGGGGCGGCCCAGGCGCCGAGCGGGAGCGCGAGCGGCGCGATCAGCATCGAGACCGCGATGCACTGCAGGATCCCGAACCGGATCGCGTCGTCGGGCCCGAGCGCGACCAGCGTCACGACCGTGACGAGGATGCCCGCGGCCATGACCTGGGCCGCGCGACGCGCGTGGCGGGCGTACGCGGCGCCGAAGGAGCGCCCGCGCGCGCGCGAGCGCCCGTCCGAGATCGCGAGGCTGACGCCCACGAGCGCCAGGAAGCTGCTTCCGGTGGCGATCTGCAGCGCCCGCCACCCGCCCGAGAAGGGATCGATCGGGACGCTCGGCGCCAGCTCGCCGATGTCCCATCCGACGTGATACGTGGCCATCATCAGGATGGCGACGGTGCGGGCCACGTCGACCTCCCAGAGCCGGGCCGCACCCGCAACGGGACGGGTCGGGGCATCCGCGGTGGCGGTGCGTCGTCGTCACACGCCGTGCTTTAGCAGGCCCGCGATCGCCGCCGCCAGGTCGTCCGGACCCGCCAGGATGAGCGCCGGGCCCCCGTCGTGCGACGGGATCTCGTGGACGACGCCGCCCGCCTCGCGCACCAGCAGGTCGCCCGCCGCCCAGTCCCACGGGGCGAGTCCGGTCTCGAAGTAGGCGTCGAGGCGTCCGGCGGCCACCCAGGCCAGATCGAGCGCGGCCGCGCCGAGGCGACGCAGGTCGCGGACCGCCGGGAGGAGGGCGCGCAGGCGCGCCGCCTGGCGGGCACGCTCCTCGCGGGCGTAGTTGAACCCGGTGCCGACGAGCGCCTCCTGGGTCGTGGGCGGGCGCCGGACCTCGAGCCGGCGCGCGCCATGCCACGCGCCGGCGCCCCTGAGGGCCGTGAAGGTCTCGTCCCGGAGCGGATCGTGCACGACGCCGACGCGGGCCCCCGCCGCATCGTGGGCCGCGACGCTGACGCACCACTGGGGGATGCCCCAGAGGTAGTTGGTGGTTCCGTCGAGCGGATCCACCAGCCACCGCACGCCGCTCGCGCCGCCGTTGGCCGCCCCCTCCTCGGCGATCACCGCGTCGTCGGGGCGTTCCGCGCGCAGCATCGCGACGATCGCGGACTCGGCCGCGCGGTCGGCGTCGCTCACGAGGTCGGTGGGGCTGGACTTGCGCGAGATCCCCGCGGCGGGCGCCCCGAATCTGCCGGTGAGCTCGACGCCGCCGGCGCGGGCGGCGCGGACCGCCAGGTCGAGGAGGGGATCGGACGGGGGCACGCGAACGGATCATGCCCGCTCGCGCGGACCACGTCGCCGGACCTCCGTCGCACGGGTGTCACGCCACGAACGGTCCACAGCGCGCCCACGTCCCGCTACCCTTCCGGGCGTGCCGCACGAGATGACCCTCGTCGCCCCCCGGGGCTACTGCGCCGGAGTGGACCGCGCCATCGAGACCGTCGAGCGGGTGCTCGACAGCCAGGGCGCGCCCGTGTACGTGCGCGGCGAGATCGTCCACAACCAGCACGTCGTCAAGACGCTCGCCGACCGCGGGGCGGTCTTCGTCGACAGCGAGCTGATGGTCCCCGAGGGCGAGACGATCATCCTCTCGGCCCACGGCGTGTCGCCCGAGGTGCATGCCAACTGCGCGGCGCGTGGCCTCAACGTGATCGACGCGACGTGCCCGCTGGTCAGCAAGGTGCACGCGGAGGTGCGCCGATACGCCGGGAAGGGCGCGACGGTGCTGTTGGTCGGGCACGCGTACCACGACGAGGTCATCGGCACGCGCGGCGAGGCGCCGGACCAGGTGATCCTGGTCGAGGACATCGACCAGGCGCGGACGGTCGAGGTGCCCGATCCCGACAACGTGGCGCTCACGACGCAGACGACGCTGTCGCTGGACGACACCGCGGAGATCATCGACGTCCTCAAGGCGCGCTTTCCGAAGGTGCAGATGCCCACCTCGAGCGACATCTGCTACGCCACGCAGAATCGCCAGGATGCGGTCAAGGACGTCGTCGGCGCGGGGGCGGACCTCGTGCTCGTGGTCGGTTCGCGGAACTCGTCGAACTCGAACCGCATGGTGGAGGTCGCCGTCACCGCCGGCGCGGACTCGCACCTGATCGACAACGCGGACGAGCTGGATCCCGCGTGGCTCGAGGGCAGGTCGCGCGTGGCGCTGACCGCAGGCGCATCCGCGCCCGAGGTCCTGGTCCAGGCGGTCGCGGCCCGGCTGTCGGACCTCGGCTATCTGCGCTCGGGCGAGGAGACGCCGAGCACCGAGGGCGTGGTCTTCGCCCTCCCCTCGCAGCTGCGGTCCACGACCCCCGGCTGAGCGAGCCTCAGGCCCGGAAGGTGATGGGCTCGCCGTCGGGCCCGAGTGCGGTCGGCCCGTCGATCGCCAGCCCCGGCGGGATGCGCTCGGCGAGCGTGTCGGCGTCGTCGGCCAAGCGCGGGTCGATCTCCAGGTCGACGGGCTCGCCGTCCTCGCCGTGCGCCACATGGACGCCGGCGGCCTCGAGCCATCCGGCGTAGAGGCGGTTGAGGTCGCGGCGGGCCGACTCGGGCGAGTCGTCCCCGGCGGCGTTCTTGACCGGGGAGAACTCCTCGGCGCGCGCGGCCTCGACCGTGGCGGTCCGCTCCGCGAGGGGCAACGCGTCGAACAGGAACGTCTCGAACTTGACGGCGTTCGGCGCGTCCGGCTGCACGAGCGCGCCGTCCGGGCCGACGTGGGGCACGCGCTTGACGGCCCGGTGGAAGGGCAGGCCCGTGCCGTCGCCCGCGGGTCCGGCGGTCAGCCGCTCGACGAAGGAGCGCTGGATGGCGTGCACGGCGATCGACCCACCCCAGAACACGAGCTCGCCGTCGGCGTCCCGCTGCTCGGCGAGGGCGTCCGGCAGGTCGCTGTACTCGACCACCGCGGTCCGACCGCCGACCCTGGCGACGACCCCCATCCGCTCCCCGGGCCAGCGCTTTCGCACGACCACGCTCGACATGTCGGCGCCCGCGAGCACGTGGTGGCCGAGCAACTCCGGCTTGGCCACCCGGACGAGGGGGTTGTCGACCTGGAAGGTGAAGATCGTCTCGACGCCCTCGCCGGCCATCTGGTCCAGCGCACCGGAGCGACGGAGCGCGGGGAGGAGACCGCCGTGGCCGTCGGGTGAGAGGGCCAGGCGGTCCGGCGCCTCGAGCAGGATCCGCCCCGATTCCAGGTCCACCGCGGGAAGCGTCCCCTGGACGACGAACCGCACCGTCGCCGGATCGAGGCCGAAGTACCCTCGCTCGCGGAAGTCGCGGCGGGTCTCGTCGTCGTTGACCGGCGAGGTCAGGACGTACAGGGGCAGGTGGGCGCCGTGGCGTGCCCGGATGGCCGCCACCTTGGCCGTCAGGTGATCGAACAGCGTGCGTCCCGTGACCGGAGCGAAGGGGAACTCCCCCTTCGGGCCCGCGAAACCGAGTCGCGTGCCCTGCCCGCCGGCCAGGAGGACGAGGGCGACCTTGCCCTCCGCGACCAGCCGATCACCGGCCTCCCGCGCCCGCTGGGCCTCGGCGTGGCCGGCGCGCCCCTGCGCGAGCGGGATCGCGTCGCCGGGCTCGATCGCGCCCTCGACCGGCGGCTCGCCGGACCCGATCACGAAGCGGTCGATCAGCCGGCCGATCAGGTCGAGGTCCAGCTCCCGCAGCTGCGCCCCGAGCGTGGCCTTGGAATCGCCGTCGAGGGCCTCGAGTGCCCTGACCAGGTGCGACTGCCCGGCGGCGTCGAGCCGCTCCGCCAGCTCACGATCGACCGCGGTGCTCACCGGACCCTCCTCGACGTGGACTCATCGACAGGATACGCGGCGAGGTCGGTGGACGGACGGACCCCCCGGATGCGCACGGGCGCACCTCGCGCACGCGGAGCTCCCCGCGCCGAGGCGGGCTCCGACCGGTGCCCCTCGCCCCTCAGGCGGCGCGGGTCAAAGGCCGGCCCGGGCGAGCGCCTCCGCGGGGTCCATCACGAGGCCGGTCCAGAACGGGCCGAACTCGCCGTAGCGCGCGCTCACCGGATCGAAGCGCATCTCGTAGACGATCTCCTTGATCACGAGCGGATCGTCGGCGAGCAGGGTCACCCCCCACTCCCAGTCGTCGAGGCCGGTGGCGCCGGTGATCAGCTGGAGCACACGTCCGGCGTAGCCGCGCCCGATGCGCGCGTGACCGGCCATCAGCCGCTTGCGCTCCCCGAAATCGAGCGAGTACCAGTTGTCCTCGCCCTCGCGGCGCTTGGACATGGGATAGAAGGCGATCACGCGACGGGCGGGCAGCCGGGGGTGGAGCCGGGCGTCGAGGTAGGCGTCGATGCGGGTCCGCCAGGTCGCGAGCGACGCCTCCACGTCCGCGTCGCCCGCGGCCTCGAGGCGCGCGCGCTCGTCCGCCTCGGTCGAGGTGTACTCGCTTCGCTCGGTCAGCGACACGAACGAGGCGACCGGGTCGAGTGGGCCCGCCAGGACGCGCTTGGTCAGGAGGTCGAGCCGATCGAGGTCGGGCGACAGCGCCATGAGCCCGACGTCGGCGCGGCCGCCGAGGACCGAGAACGTGATCACCTGCTGCGGCTCGTCGCGTACGAAGTCGGCGATCGCGGCGCTGACCGCCCTGGCGCCGTGCGCCCCGCGCCGGGCCCGCAGCATCAGGTGCACCACGCCCCAGCCCTCGGACGGGCGGACGGCGGCGTCCGTCGCGCCGCCCTCAGCGGCTGAAGCGGTAGAGCGTCCCTCCCGAGATGACATACAGGTCCCCCCCGTTCCCCTCGCCGAACGAGGTCACGTTTCGAAGATCGACGTTCAGGCGGCCGGTGTCGCGGCGGAGGCCGCCGGGACGGGGGCCCGCGCGCATCGTCCACAGCTCGCCGGTGCAAAAGTCGGCGAAGACGTAGCGGCCCCTGAGGGCCGGGGCCCGCGTGCCGCGGTAGACGTACCCGCCGGTCACCGAGCAGCCGCGTGCGTGCGAGTACTGCGCGACCGGGCGGACCGGGGCGCGACCGCGGACCGCCGTGGGTCCGGCGAAGGCCGAGCGGCCCTCGAAGGCGTTCCAGCCGAAGTTGGTCCCCGCCCCGGTGCCCCTTGCGGAGGAAGTCGATCTCCTCGACCCGGTTCTGCCCCACGTCGCCGATCCAGAGATCGCCGCGCGTCCGGTCGAACGAGAACCGCCACGGGTTGCGAAGACCGTAGGCGAAGATCTCGGGGCGGCCGCCGGTGGTGGCGAACGGGTTGCCGGACGGGATGCCGTACTGGCGGCCGCCCTCGCGCCGATCGACGTCGATGCGGAGGATCTTCCCGAGCAGCGAGGACGTGTCCTGTCCGTTGCCCTCGGGGTCGCCCGCCGAGCCGCCGTCGCCGGTCGCGATGTAGAGCAACCCGTCGGGGCCGAACGCGATGTGGCCGCCGTTGTGGTTGGCGAACGGCTGGGGGATGCGAAGCAGCGTGCGGGCGCTGGTCGCCCGGGCCCGGTTGGCGCGGGCGCGCCGGTACTCCACGACCCGCGTGTCGCCCGACGTGTCGGTGAAGTTGACGTAGAAGCGCCCGTTGCGGGCGTAGTCGGGGTGGAACGCCAGGCCGAGCAACCCCTGCTCGCCACCGGAGCGGATCTGGCGCGCGACGTTCAGGAACGGCGCGCGGAGCATCCGGCCCCGCTGCATGATCCTGATCGTCCCCGACTGACGGACCACGTAGAGGCGGCTGGCCTGGCCCGGCGCGCCCGTCACGTAGAGCGCGTCCCGAAGGCCCCCGGCCACGCGCGTGAGCCGAAACGGCGGGCGCGTGGCGGCCTCGTCACGGATCGCGCCGGACCGTTCCTCGGACACCGGGGCCTGCGCCGTCGTCGCGTCGTCACCGCAGGCGGTGAGCCCGATCACGCCACCCGCGAGGAGCACCAGGGCGGCCAGGTGTGCGAGCGGTCCGCGCACGGAGCGCACCCTAGCGCGGACACGGCTGACGGTCGCCGTCGCCGGTCATGGCCGACATCGAACGGCCCACCGCCCGGCCGACGCCGGGCGGTGGGCACGGGCTACTTGGTCGCGGTCAGCGACTCGATCGCCGGTGCGACCGCACGGCTCACCGTGACCGGAAGCAGGCGGACGAACGCGTTCAACTCGCTGGCCGGGGCATCGTCGGCGATCCCGTTGGCCAGCCGCTGGAGCACGGCGAGCTCCCTCGGGCCGAGCTCGGATGAGACGGGGTCGAGCGCTCCGACGAGGCTCTCGCGCAACTCGGGCTCGAGACGGCCGAAGGACTCGTGCAACTCCGGGGGGATGTCTGTCATGTTTGAAGTATCGCACACGGCTCGGATCGACGAGGCCTCCGAGCCGGTGCGGATCAGGGCGCGACCGGATCCCTCGGGGCGTCCGCCGCCGGGCGCTCGTCGGACGAGGGCGCCTCGATCGTGATCCGCGGGAGGATGCGATCGAGCCATCGCGGCATGTACCAGGCGCGCTCGCCGAGCAGGTACATGATCGCCGGCACGAGCGCGAGCCGGACGATGAAGGCGTCGATGAGGATCGCGACGCCGAGCGCCAGGCCGAACTCCTTGATGACGCGGTCGTCGCCGAGGATGAAGGCCAGGAACACGGACGTCATGATCAGCGCCGCGGCCACCACCACCCGGCCGATCGCGGCGATCCCGTCGGTGACGGCCTGCTTGGCCGGTGCCCCGTGGACGTACTCCTCGCGCATGCGGCTGACGAGGAAGACCTCGTAGTCCATCGAGAGCCCGAACAGGATCGCGAAGACGATCGGCGGGAGGAAGGTCTCGATCGGGCCGGTGGTGTCCAGGCCGACGAACTCGTTGCCCCAGCCGAACTGGAAGACGGCGATCAGGACGCCGAAGGCCGCGAAGGCCGACATGAGCGTGGTGATCGAGGCCTTGATCGCGACGACGACCGACCGGAACGCCATCGACAGGATGATGAAGGTGATCCCGATCACCGCGAGCAGGAAGTAGGGCAGCCGGTCCTGGATCTGCGCCGCGATGTCGTCGAAGGCCGCCGTCGGGCCGCCCACGTAGGCGACGGTCTGGGTCCCCTCGAGCGCACCCGGGATGACGTCCGAGCGCAGTTCCTCCACCAGGTCGCGCGTCGCCGCCGACTGCGGAGACGTGGTCGGGAACACGGTGACGATCGCGGTGTCCCCGGCCTCGTTCGAGATCGGGGGCGGCACGGCGGCGACGCCCTCGACGGCCTCGAGCTGGGTCCGCAACCGCTCGGCGGCGCCGGTGTCGGCCCCCTGGTCCACCGTGACCAGCAACGGGCCGTTGAAGCCGGCGCCGAAGCCCTCGGCGAGCAGGTCGTACGCCTTGCGGGTGGTCGTGTCCGGCGGATTGGTGCCGGCGTCGCTGGCGCCCAGCTGGACCCAGAGCACCGGCAGCGCCAGCACGCCCAGCAGGACGATCGTGGCCGTCGCGACCACCGCGGCGTGGCGCGTGACGAACCGCCCCCACCGCGCGATCGGGGAGCGCTGGCGCGAGGCGAAGGAGTCGTCCCGATCGAGCCATGGGATCCTGAGCGCGTCGATGCGCGGACCGAGCAGGCTGAGGATCGCCGGCAGCAACGTGATGGCGGCGATCACCGACGTGACGACCGTGATCGCGGCGCCGAAGCCCAGCTTGGTGATGAAGTCGAGCCCGATCACGGCCAGCGCCGAGATCGAGATCGCCACGGTCACCCCGGCGAAGACGACCGCGCGGCCGGCGGTGGACGCCGCGGCGGCCGCGGCGTCCTCGGCCCCCATGCCGTCGTGGATGGCCTGGCGGAAGCGCGTGAGGATGAAGAGCGAATAGTCGATCCCGACGCCGAGCCCCAGCATGACCGCGAGGGTCGGCGTGATCGTGTTGAAGTTCGTGAACCCGGCCGCGACGAACAGGAGCGACAGGCCGAGGAACACCGAGATCAGGGCCATCACGATCGGAAGACCCGCCGCGACGGCGCCGCCGAGCATGAACAGGAGGATGATGACCGCCGCGATCAGGCCGATGATCTCGGCCGCGCCGGGTTCGGGCGTCTCGGAGTTGATGATGACCGGGCCGGTGTACTCCACCTCGACGTCGGCGCCCGCGGCCTGGACGGCCGCGCTCACGGAGGACTCGAGCTCCTCCACGTCCTCCTTGGGCACGTCGAACGAGGCCAGGTCGAACTGGGCGTCGGCGAAGGCGATCCGCCCGTCCTGGGAGACGGCCCCGGCGACGTCCTCGAACGGGTCGCCGACCTCGAGCACCCCGGGCACCTCGCGCGCCGCGGCGAGGCCCGCCTCGACGGCCTGGCGCCGGTCACCGGTCAGGGACTCGCCCTCGGGTGCGGCGAAGACGAGCGTCGCGTCGTCACCCGAGCGCGACGGGAACCGCTCCTCGAGGAGGTCCGTCGCCCGCTGGGCATCCGAGTTGGGGATCGTGAACTCGTCGACCAGTTGGCCGCCGAAGGTCTGCGCCGAGAAGATGATCGCGATCGCCGCGACGATCCACACGATGATCGTGCGCCACCGGTGGCGGGCGCAGACACGCGCCAGGCGCGCCAGGCCGCCCTCGTGGCGGGTTCGCGACGACGCGCCGCCCGGATGGTCAGATCGGGTCACGGTTCCCCCAGTGGATCCGCCGGCCGTCCCGGCTCGCGCGCCGGATCATAAGCCAACGACAGGTGACGCGCCGCGCCCGGAATGCCGGCGAAACCGGCGTGATCCGCCGTTGTGCCCGACCTGGCGCAGCCCGTCCGAACCCCTGTCACAATCACCGCCGACGATGACCCGGAGGATCGCGTGAACGGCTTGGGCCAGCTGGCGTTCCCCGGAGCGGGCCTGTTCGAGTCCGTCGAGCGGGTCGCCGAGGGGGCCGCCGGAATCGGCTACTGGGCCGTGCTGCTCGTGGTCGCCGGTGACGGGGTGTTCCCGCTCCTGCCCGGCGAGACCGCGATCGTGGCGGCGGGCGTGCTGGCGGCCGACGGCGGGTTGTCGCTGACGCTCGTGATCCTGGCCGGCACCGTCGGCGCGGTCATCGGTGACTCGACCGCGTACTGGATCGGCCGAGCCGGACGCGGGCCCCTGCGGCGCGGGCTGATGCGCGCGGCGGGGGAGGACCGGCTGATCGCCGCCGAGCGGATGGTCCGCCGTCACGGGCCCGCGCTCGTCTTCGTGGGGAGGTTCCTGCCGGGCCTGCGGATCGCGATCAACGTCTCCTGCGGCGCGGGCCAGATGGGGTACCGGCGCTTCCTGGTGTTCGACGCGCTCGGGGGGTTCGTCTGGGCGTCCCAGGCGGCGCTGATCGGCTTCTTCCTCGGCCAGGCGTTCGCCGACCAGCCCTGGGTGGCCTTCCTGGCCGCGTTCGCGGTCACCGGGCTGGTCGCGTTGGCGGTCGCCTGGCGCGAGCGCACGCGCGTGCGCCGCGAGCGGGCCGCGGCCGAACGCGAGCGGGCCGCGATCGAGGCGGGCGAGCACGCAGGCGCCGGGGACGCCGCTCCGACGCCGCCTGACGGGGTGCACGGCTAGGGGACTACGCGATCGTCGTCGCGCTGCCGATATTGGTCGTGGCGGCCAACAGGCTGTGAAGAATCCATGAGCCGGCGGTGGAGTCCATGCTTTTTGCGCGGTTCGGAGCGGCGCGTCGACGCCCCGCGACCTTGCGGGACGATTCGCTCGAACCCACAATCGACGTGATGCCATGGATGGTGGGTCGACGATGGACGAACCGGCACGGGCCCTCGACGGGGCGACGATCAAGGAACGGGCGGGCGTGAGCCAGACGGTGTCCGACACCGGGATCTCCGCGCGCATGGACGACGTCGCCGGCGAGCTGCTCGCGGTGTCGGCGGCCGCGCGCATGCTCGGCGTGAGCTCCAGCTCGCTCCGGGCCTGGGCGGCGGCGGGCCGGGTTCCGCATGTGCGCACCGCGGGCGGCCACCGGCGGTTCGCGCGCCGCGAGCTCGAGCGGTGGCTGCGCGAGCGCGGCGGCGAGCCGCCGGCGACCCCGACGCGGACCGGCGAGCTGGTCCCCACGAGGAGCGAGCCGCTCCCTGAGCTCGCCGCCGCGCTCGCCGCGCGGATCGGCGACGTCCTGGCGATCCTCGAGGAAGAGGTGGCGCGCGTCGCCGGACGCCGGGGCCGAGGCGGCGCGCAGCGGCGGGCGCGGGCCCGCGACGCGGTCGAGTCGCTCGTCGAGGGGCTCGAGCAGGGCGATCTGGGGGCGCCCGTACCGCGAGGCCGAGTGGGAGGGCTTCCGGCATGGCGCGAGCGGCGGCCCCGGCGACGTCCCGGTCACCGAGGCGCTCGCGCTCCGGCGCGCGGTCGAGCGGTGCATGCGCGACCACCTGGCCGGGCGGCCCGACGAGCGCCGGGCGCTCGAGCGGGCGCTCGACCGGATGGCGACCAAGGTCGCGGCGGGCTACGCCGACGGCGTGCGATCGCGGGTGCGTGCCCGTGGCGGCTGAGCGAAGCGATGTCGCGGGCGTCCGGCGGCGGCGCGGCGACGGACCCTGGCTGTCGGTCTCCGACGCGTCGCGCGCGCTCGGGGTGAGCCCCAGCACCCTGCGGCTGTGGGCGAGCGAGGGGCGGGTCCCGCACGTGCGGACCGAGGGCGGGCACCGGCGGTTCGATCCTGAGGCGCTCCGCGAGTGGCTCGCCCAGCAGCCGGCCCGGCCGGCACGGCCGTTGCCCCGGCCGAGGGCGGGCGTGCGGGTCTCCCCGGCCGCCGCCGAGGCGCTCCGCGGGCGGATCGACGCCATCGGCGAGCACGTCGACGTCTACGTCGAGGGCCCCGCCGAGGCCGCGTTCCGGCGGCTGCCGATCACCGAGCGCCGCGCCGTCGTGCGCGGCTGGATCGAGGCGCTCGCCGACGCCTTCGAATCCGGCTCGCTCGCCGATGCCGGCGAGCGCGCCGAGGCCTACGGCAACGGCCACGGGCTCGCGGGGTCGAGCGCCGAGGTGACGCTCGGCGGCAGCCTGGCCCTCGAGCGCGCCGTCGAGCGGGCGCTGGCCGAGGAGCCGGTCGCGCTCGACCGGGGCCAGATCGACGAGGTCGGGGCGGCGATGAGCCAGCTCACCGCGCGCGTGGCGACGGCCTGGGCGGCCGCGGTCGCGTCCCGGGCGCGCCGCTAGCCCATGGCCTCGCCGGAGCGCCGGGCGGAGACCCGCACGCGCTCCATGATCCGGCCACCGGTGTCGATCGCCGGACCTCGACACCGCCCTCGTCGACGGCCAGGCGCAGGAAATGGTGGGCCAGCCGGCATGTCTCGAGCCCGCGGGCGGGCCGGACGCACGGGGTGAGCGGGGCGCCGCCGCCGCCCGTGGTGACGTAGGTGACGCCGTCGACGACGAGGCGCTCGTAGGCGTGGTTGTGCCCCTGCAGCACGAGCGTGACCCCGTACCGGCGAAAGAGGGGCACCCACCGGCGCCGCTGCTCGGCGCCCGGCCCGTGGAGCCCCGACGTCTGGGCGGGCTGGTGGAAGGCGACCACGGTGACGGGCGCGTCGCGCGCGGCGAGCGTGTCCCGAAGGAAGGCCGTCTGGTCCGGGTCGGCCGGGTCGTTGGCGTCGAGGACGATCACGCGCATCGGCCCCTGGCGGAAGGTGTACCGGCGCCGCGGCTCGCCGAGGACCCGCGCGGTGGCGTCCCCTCCGAGGTCGTGGTTGCCCCAGACGGGCCGCCATCGCACGCCCAGCTCGCGAAGACAGGCCTCGGGCCGGGTCCAGTTGGCCGCCGTGGCACGTCCGTCGGGCCGGTAGAAGTTGTCGCCCGTCGTGAGCACCGTGCGGATGCCGTCCCGGCGGGCGACGTCGCACATCCTGCGCGTCAGGGCCGCCTGCGCCGGACCGCCGTATCCCCAGTCGCCCTTGACCAGCAGGGTCACCGCCGGACGGGGCGGCGGAGCGGCTCGCGAGGTGTCGGCCGCGCTCGTCCCGGGACCGGCCCCGCGACCGGGGTCGGCGTCGGTCCGATCGCCGAGGCCGATCACGCCCGCGCCGAGCGCCCCCGCGACGACGAGCAGGCAGGCGACGAGGGCGAGACCGCGGCCCCGCGTCACCCCTCGGCCGGCCCCTCCCGGCCGTCATCCCCGCCGTCGAGTTCGCGCGCGAGCCGCTCGGCCCGCGAGCGCAGACGGGCGCGCGCGGCGTCGAGGGCGG
The DNA here is from genome assembly GCA_963698665.1 of Miltoncostaeaceae bacterium. GTDB lineage: Bacteria > Actinomycetota > Thermoleophilia > Miltoncostaeales > Miltoncostaeaceae > CALNYH01. The sequence goes on from CAVORO010000002.1 coordinate 281,258, forward strand.
CCTGAGGGTCCTCGCCCGGATCCGGGGCGAGCTCGACGTCGGCGGGCACCGGGGCGGGCGGGCCCTCGCCGAGCGGCATCTCCGGTTCCCGCCCGCGGCCCCGCCGCCGCGTGGCGTACGCGATCGCCGCCCCCGCCCCCGCCGCGGCCGCGCCGACCGCCACGAACACCGATCGCTGAATCCCCATCCGTCCCCCTCGTCGCCCGATCGGACGGAGGGTAGTGCATTGCTATACTCCCCCGGCTTCGGGCACAGGTCCGTCTGCTCTGCCGTGCGGCCGGGCGACCACGACGCGCCCCAGGCCCACGCTCACCCGCCCGTCGGAGGTATCGGCATCCACCCGTACGAGATCATGCTCATCATCAATCCGGACGCCGATGAGGAGCGCCAGCAGGAGATGCTGGAGCGCGCGCAGGAACTCATCCGCGAGGGTGGCGGCGTCATCGAGCACCTCAACGACTGGGGTCGGCGCAAGATCACGTTCCCGATGGAAAAGCAGGGTGACGGCAGGTACGTGATCATCACGTGCTCCGGGCGCTCCGACTCCCTCGACGAGCTCGGGCGGGTGCTCTCCATCAACAAGGAGGTCGTCCTGCGGGCGATGTTCACGCGACTCGGGCCGAAGGAGGCCGAGTGGGCGAAGGCGCACGGCGCGCCGGTGCCGATGGACCGTGAGCCCGAGGGCGACTCGCGACCGCAGCGGGGCCGCGGCCGCCGCCGCCGGTAGGCCGGCCGATGCCCGCCGATCTCAACCGCGTGACGCTCGTCGGCCGCCTGACGCGCGACCCCGAGCTTCGCCACACGGCCTCCGGCGACCCGGTGTGCGGCATGCGGCTCGCGGTCAGCAGCCGCGCGCGCGACGACTCCGGCAACTGGGGCGACCGCTCGAACTACTTCGACGTCACCGTGTTCGGCCGCCAGGCCGAGACCGTCACCACCTACCTCACGAAGGGGCGGCGCATCGGCGTCGACGGGCGTCTCTCCTGGCGGGAGTGGCAGGACAAGGACGGCAATCGCCGCCAATCGGTCGAGGTGATCGCCAACGACATCTTCTTCCTCGACAGTCGCTCCGACGGCGCGGGCGGCGGTCAGGCCGAGGGGTGGGGCGAGCAGCGCCCCGCGTCCTCGGGCAGCGACCTCCCGGTCGACCGCTCGGACATGTCGCCGGCGCCGTCGCAGCCCTCCGACGACGACATCCCCTTCTGAACCCCACACCCGCGAGGATCCACGTATGCAGGCCATCCTTCTGAGCCCGGTCGAGACCCTCGGCGACGCCGGCGACGTGGTCGACGTCAACCGCGGCTACATGCGCAACTACCTGCTGCCGCGGGGCCTGGCCGAGATCGCCACCCCGGGCCGCATCGCCGAGGTGCGCCGACGCGAGTCCGAGCGCAAGTCCGCCGAGAAGCGGGCCGAGGCGGGCGCGATCGAGTTGGCCGACCTGCTGGGCCGGACCATCCTCACGCTGAAGGCCAAGGCCGGCGGCGACGGGCGGCTGTTCGGGTCGATCACCTCGGCCGACGTCGCCGACGCGATCCTCGAGGCGCGCGGCGCGGCGGTCGACCGGCGGCACATCCTGGTCGAGCCCCCGATCCGCGCGGTGGGCACCTACACGGTCCCGGTCGAACTGGGCTACGGGCAGGTCGCCGAGGTCAAGACGATCGTCAGCCCCCTGATCGACTGACCGGCCGACGCGCCCCGGGGCGCACCCCCGAGTCGCCTCCAGCCATGGCACCCCAGAGCGTCTCGCCCCCGCAGAACGTCGAGGCCGAGCAGATGCTGCTCGCGTCGCTGATGGACGTGCCGCTGCACGTGCCCGACGTGATCGGGCTGCTCCAGCCCGACGACTTCTATCGGGAGGGCCATCGCCGCATCTTCGAGGCGATCATCGACCTGTTCAACACGGGTGAGCCCGTCGAGCCGATCACGGTGATCGAGCAGCTCACCAAGAACGGCGCGATCGAGGTCGCGGGCGGCCGCCTCGGCGTGCTCGACGTGATGGAGTCGCCGTACATCGCGGCGAGCTTCAAGTCCTACGCGGAGATCGTCCGCGACACGGCGACCCAGCGGCGGCTGCTGCAGGTCGGCCAGGAGATCGAGTCGATGGTCGCCAGCCGTGAGGGCGCGGCCGGCTCGATGGTGCAATTGGCCGAGGACCTCGTGTTCGGCCTCTCCCAGAAGCGCGTGCGGGGCGACTTCGAGCGGGCCGGCGACCTGGTCGTCCGCAGCATGGAGCGGCTCGTCGAGGCGAGCGAGCGCGGATCCGAGATCACGGGGCTCCCGACGGGGTTCATCGACCTCGATCGCACCACCGGGGGCCTTCGCGCGTCCAACCTGATCGTGGTCGCGGCACGCCCGTCGATGGGCAAGACCGCCTTCGCCCTGGGGATCGCCGAGCACGTCGCGCTCGAGGAGAACGCCTCGGTGGCCGTGTTCAGCCTCGAGATGAGCGGCGAGGAACTCGTCCAGCGGTTCCTCTCGTCGGCGGCGATGGTGGACGCCGGGCGCGTGCGCAACGGGCGCCTCGGGCCCGAGGACTGGCCACGGATCAGCCACGCGGCCGACCGGCTGTCCAACGCGCGCCTGTTCATCGACGACTCCGAGGGCATGTCGGTCGCCGAGATGCGGACCAAGGCGCGACGGCTGAAGAGCCGCGAGGGGCTCGACCTCGTGATCGTGGACTACATCCAGCTGATGGAGGGCCCCCGCAACCGCCGCGACGAGAACCGCGTCCAGGAGATCTCCACCATCTCGCGAAGCCTCAAGATGCTGGCGCGCGACCTGTCCGTCCCGCTCATCTGCATCTCCCAGCTCAACCGCGGACCCGACGCGCGGGTCGACAAGCGGCCGATGCTGAGCGACCTGCGCGAGTCGGGCGCGATCGAGCAGGACGCCGACCTCGTGCTGATGATCTATCGGGACGACTACTACGACACCGAGACCGAGGAGAAGGGCGTCGCGGAGATCAACGTCGCCAAGAACCGCAATGGGCCGGTCAACCGCGTGAAGGTCACCTTCATGGCCAACTACGCCAAGTTCGGCAGCATCCCGAGGGACCACTGATGCCGGCGACCGTCGTGATCGGCGCCCAGTGGGGCGACGAGGGCAAGGGCAAGGTCGTCGACCTGCTGGCCGAGGACTCCGACGTGGTCGCCCGCTACCAGGGCGGCAACAACGCCGGCCACACGATCGTCACCGACGAGGGGGAGTTCAAGCTCCACCTCGTGCCCTCGGGCATCCTCTACCGCGGAACGATGTGCGTGATCGGCAACGGGACCGTGGTCGACCCCGGCGCCCTTTGCCGCGAGCTCACGATGCTCGAGGAGCGCCGGATCCCGCTCGACGGGCTCCGGCTGTCGGGCAACGCGCACCTGATCATGCCGTGGCACGTGATGCTCGACGGCGCGCACGAGGTGCGCCTCGGGCGATTCTCGATCGGGACCACCCGGCGCGGCATCGGGCCCTGCTACCAGGACAAGGCGGCCCGGATGGGCATCCGGGCGCAGGATCTGCTCGACCCGAAGATCCTCCGCCGCAAGATCGAGGTCGCGCTCGAGGAGAAGAACCTCGTGCTCGATCGCATCTACGACATGCCGACGCTCGATCCGGCCGAGGTCACCGAGCAGCAGCTCGAGCACGCGGAGCGACTGCGCCCGCACATCGCCGACGCCTCGATGCTCATCGACCAGGCGCTGCGCGACGGACGGCGCGTGCTGTTCGAGGGCGCCCAGGGGACGATGCTCGACATCGACCACGGCACCTATCCCTTCGTCACGTCCTCGAATCCCATCGCGGGCGCCGCCTGCACCGGCGTCGGCATCGGGCCCACGCGCATCGACCGCGTGCTCGGCGTGAGCAAGGCCTACGTGACGCGGGTCGGAGAGGGACCGTTCCCCACCGAGCTCGACGACGACGACGGTCGCCAGATGCTGGAGCGGGGCAACGAGTTCGGGACGACGACCGGCCGCCAGCGCCGATGCGGGTGGCTCGACCTGGTCGCGCTCCGGTACGCGGTGCGCCTCTCGGGCATCACCGAGCTCGCCCTGACCAAGCTCGACGTGCTCTCGGGGTTCGCGCGCGTGCGCCTCTGCGTCGCCTACCGGACCCGCGAGGGCGAGGTGATCGCCGACTTCCCCTACCACCAGACGGTCTTCCACGGCTGCACACCGGTGTACGAGGACATGCCGGGCTGGGACGAGGACCTCTCGGGGTGCCGCTCGATCGACGGCCTGCCACAGGCCGCGCGAAACTACGTGGAGCGGATCGCCGACGCCGCCGAGGCGCCGATCCGACTGATCGGGACCGGCCAGGGTCGCCACGAGGTCATCGACCTGGTCGAGGCCTCACCCGCCTGAGCGCGCCGCGCCAGGGCGTGACGCTCCCAGCGCTCCCGGCCGGCCAGGTGGCTGTGCTCGCGACCGTGGGCGCCGACGGGCCGGTGCCGATTCCGGTGAGCGCGATCCACCGGGTCGACGAGCACCGCCTGCTCCTGGCCCTCGGGCGGCGCCGGGCGACCCTCACCCGGCTGCGGGCGGAGCCACGCGTCGGCCTGTCGCTGAGCGGACCGGCCTTCTCGGTCTCGGCGGTGGGACGGGCCCGGGTCGTGGCCGATCCGCTGCCGGGGGCCGCGCACGTCGCCGCGGTGCTGGTCCAGGTGTCCGCCGCATGGGACGCGCGCGGGGCCGCCACCGAGGTCGAGGCGGGGATCGCGTGGCGCTGGACGGCGCCGGACGCGGCGGACCGCCACGCCCTCGTGCTCCACGCGCTCTCACGCGTGGCGCTGCCCGACCCGCGCGAGGGGCCCTAGCCGCCCGGCTCGACCGCCGGCGCCTCGAGCTCGTCGGTCAGCACCCGGACGAGCTGGCGGGCGTCGCCCAGCTGGTCCCGGACCCGGCGCTCCGCGCCGCTCGAGTCCGCGACCGAGGCCCGGACGACCTGCCCCCTGATCGCACCGAGGGTGCTGACGACACCGAGCGACTCGGCGTGGAAGCGCTCGAGCTGGCGGGCCAGCGAGTCGACCGTTGCCAGCTGGTCGTCGAGCGCGGACTCGGTCCGCGCGAGCGTCTGGGCCAGCTCGATGGGCGCACCGTCCTTTCGGCGCCGCACCTCGATGCGCCGCCGGCGCAGCTCGCCCGTGTCGATCGTGGCGAGGTAGTCCGAGATGCGCTGGGCCCGCAGGCAGAGCGCCTCCAGCTCGTCCTTGAGCCCGACCAGCTCCGCCTCGACGTCGTCGACCGGCATGGGGCTTGCGCGCACGGCGTCGCGGATCAGGCGCTCCTCGCCGACCGCCTCCTGGTAGCGGCTGACGATCGCCGGGTCGCGCAGCGCATCGGCCGGTGCGGGCGCGCGCGCGCCGTCCTCGCGTGTGCCCGCCATCACCTTCCGGGCCTCGGCGGGATTGCGGAACGTGGTCACGACGAGCACGACGTAGACGATCAGGCCGGCCAGGACGAGCCACCACAGCTCGAGCGCCAGCCCGAGCCCGGCCACGGCGGCCGCCGGCAGCAGGTTGAGCGGCTTGGTCAGCGAGCGGACCGCGAGCGCCTTGATCTGGTCGTCGCGGGCCACGCCCTAGTGTCCCGCGCCGAACGTCCGCCCACCGGTCCGCGGCCGCACTCGGTCGCGGAGCGTCGCCCCCGACGTCCCGGACATCGCCCGACGTGCCGGGTGATCCACGTCCGCGCCTCGCCCGGAGTCCGCGCCACGGATCACCACCGCGCCTCCGCCCCGGGACATCAGAAGAAGCTCGAGATCTCGACGTAGACCTGCTCGATCGTCGCCGGATCGCCCACGTACGCGCGGCCGCCGCCGGACGTGGCGATGTCCGCCAGGAGCTCGGCCTCGGCGCCGCTTCCGTAGGCGATCGTGAAGACCCTGACCCCGTCGCCCTCGTCGCCGGACACCTCGCGCAACCGCTCCTGGAGGCGCTCGAAGGAGATGTCGCTGGCGTTGTCGGCGCCGTCGGAGAGCACCACGACGGCGTCGATCCGGTCGTCACCGGCCCGCTCCGCGATCCGCGCCACCGCCTGGTCGGTGGCGTCGTAGAGGGCGGTGTCCCCTTCGGGGAAGAGCCCCTGGACGCGGGCGAGCAGACGGGCACGGCCGGTGCGCATGGGCACCGGCTCGGCCACGACGACGGGCTCGTCCGAGAAGACCGACAGCCCGACCTCGTCCTGTGGCTGGAGCAACCGGACGAAGCCGTCGACGCCCTGCTTGGCGGCCTCCAGCTTGCCCTCCTCGACCATCGAGCCCGAGACGTCGAGCACGACCTCGACCCGGGCCGGCTTTCGGTCCGCCCGCCACGCCTCGATGATCGCGTTCATCACCCGGGGCTCGGGCAGCCCGAGCAGCGCGGTCGGCTCGGTCGGGTCCGCGCCGTTGGCGGCGTCGACCGGCGCGACGGGCGGCGCGTCGTCCGGCGGGCGGAAGTACGCCTCCGCCGCCACCTCGGGCGTCATGCGCGAGATCAGGCGCTCGCTCACGACCTCGGCCGCGGCCCGCGTGTCCGCGTCGACCCAGGGCGCGTCGGGGACGATCAGCGGGTTGTCGGAGTAGAAGGTCCCCTCCTCGGGCGAGATCGCGACCAGGCGAGGGCCGCCCGTCCGAAGGCGCAGGTTGTAGTCGAGGACCGTGACCTCCTCCATCGCCACCGCGCTGACGTAGGTGGGTCCGCGCGCGGCCATCTGCTCGGCGAAGAAGAGCGTCGTGTCGCCGTAGTGCACGACCGATCGCTGCAGGTCGCGCACGACCCTGCGGTTCTTGGGCGCCCTGACGTCGGCGAGCGTCAGCCCCTCGCGCTTGCCCGCCGCCGCGAGGTACTCGGCGACGGTGGCCGACAGCCCGGACGTCGAGAACTCGGGGTTGGTCTGGCCGAACTTGAACGGACCCCACTCGGGGTGGCCGTAGGCCGCCCAGCCCCGCTCCGAACGTGCCTCGGCGATCAGCGTGGACCAGCCGATCGGCTCATCGGGCCATCCGAGCGCCCGCGCGAACGGCTCCGGCATGGCGATCACGAGCGGTGTCTTGACCAGGGACGGCGACTCGTCCGGCGCGAGCGCGCGGTCGGCCCGGTAGTTGAGCAGCCGCCCCCAGAGGGACGACGCCGGGCTCCAGATGGCCGGCTCGATCTCGCCGGCCACGATGCGCTCGGTCGCCTCGCCCGAGGACACGACCTCCATCTCGACCCGCACCGGCCGGCCGGCGGCCTCCACGCCACCGTCGTTGATCTCGTCCACGAGCGGCGCCAGGAGGCGCTCCTTCTCGGGCGAGACCACCATGTCGACGACGATGGCGTCGCCGGACGCCCCGTCCGGGCCGCCCGAATCGTCGCCCCGTGTCAGCGCGAAGAGCCAGCCCGGCGCCGATCAGCGCGACGGCGACGACGATGGTGACGATGCGCCCGGGGCTCATGCACGCTCCAGGTTACGCCGCCTCATGCGGGCGGCCGTGGTGGGAGGGCGAGCCGGGATGGTCGCCCGCGCATCAGGAGCATCGGCCGACCTCGGCCCGAAGATGACCGCGCGGTGGTCCGCACGGGCGCCGCCGTCAGGAGGCGATCGTCAGCGCCAGGATCGCCGCGACCCAGATCGCCGTCACGGCGATCGCAGCCGGCCATCCGCCCGACAGGACCGCCACCACCGTGATCGTCGTCACGACCGCGGCGCCGAGCACGAGCCACAGCGTCCACTTCTTGTCGTCCTGGCCCGACGCGAGACGCTGGCGGTCGAAGTCGGTGACCGGGGACTCGCGCGACTGCCTGGCGGGGAGCGACCCGCCGTCCTCCATGTAGGCGTCGAGGGCGCGCATCACGTCGCGTGCGGCGGCGTCGGGATCGCTGGAGGACGGAAGCTCGGCGAGCGAGTCCTGGAGCAGCGCGCGAAGCGCCTCGTGGTCGGCGTGGCGGCCCTCTGGGCGGTGCGTGCTCATCAACCGGATCGTAGCGCCGTTCGGTCGCCGTGGTCGACGCTCCGCCGACGCCACGCGACGAGCGGACGCCGGGTACGATCCGTGGCCGTGCGGGCGTCGCCCGGGGTCCGAATCGACAGGAGGCGCGGATGGCCGGCGAGCGTCGCGTGTTCGGATCGCGTCCGCGGAGATCACGGGCGCGGCGCGGCGTGGTGCCGGTCGTCTGCGTGGCCGGGCTGATGATGGCCGCGGCGGGGTGCGGGGGCGACGATGCGGCCCCCGCGACGACGGTCACGGTCGAGATGCCGCCGACGACGGTCACCGCCGAGACACCGCCGGAGACCGAGGCGAGGACCGAGACCTCATCCGGGACGACGACCGCGGGGGGCGGCAGCGTCATCACCCTCGGTGACGCCGAGTCCGCGGCCCTCGGCTTCATCGAGAACCGCGACGGGCAGCCCGCGAGCGTCACGGGCTCGGGGCCGGAGGACGACTTCGGTGCCGCCTGGGAGGTCGAGGTCACGCGCGAGGACGGCGTCGAGTTCGACGTGTACGTCGACGCCTCCGGCGAGGTCGTGCGCTCGGTGCGGGGCGGCGGCGACTGACGGACGTCCGGCCGGCCGCGGCGGCGCTCAGCACGGCGACCGCCTGTGACAGAGTGTCGGCGTGAGCCGCACGGTGCTTGTCGTCGGAGGGGGTGGGCGTGAGCACGCCCTCGTTCGAGCCCTCACCCGGTCAGCGTCCGCACCCCGCGTGGTGTGCGCTCCGGGCAACGCCGGCATCGCCCGCGAGGTCCGCGTGCACCCGGCGGCCACGCAAACGGAGGTCGTTCGTCTCGCGCGTGAGGAGTCCGTGTCCCTGGCGGTGATCGGCCCCGAGGCCCCGCTCGTGGCGGGGATGGCCGACGCGCTGCGGGCCGCCGGTGTGCCGACCGTCGGGCCGAGCGCCGCGGCCGCCCGACTCGAGGGCAGCAAGGTCTTCGCAAAGCAGGTCATGGAGGACGCGGGCGTGCCGACCGCGCGCTCGCGGGCCGTCGAGACGGTCGCCGACGGGATGGCGGCGGTTGCGGAGCTCGGACTGCCGGTGGCGATCAAGGCCGACGGCCTTGCGGCCGGCAAGGGCGTGACCGTCGCCCGCGACGTGGACGAGGCGCGCGGGGCGCTCGTCGCCGCGCTCGAGGAGGACGCGTTCGGCGCGGCCGGACGCGTCTGCCTGGTCGAGGAGGGGCTGACCGGCCCCGAGGTGTCGCTGATCGCGCTGTCGGACGGCTGGCGGTGCGCCCGATTCCCCGCGGCCCGCGACCACAAGCCGGTCGGAGAGGGCAACACGGGGCCGAACACCGGCGGAATGGGCGCGTACTCCCCGGTCCCGGACGTCCCCGAGGCCCTGGCCCGTGACCTCCTGGAGTTGGTCCACCGGCCGGTGATCGCCCGCATGGCCGAGATCGGGACGCCGTTCTCCGGCGTCCTCTACGCGGGGGTCATGCTGACGCCCGACGGACCACGGGTGCTCGAGTTCAACGTCCGCTTCGGCGACCCGGAGACGCAGGCGATCCTGCCCCGCCTCGACGAGGACCTCTTCGACCTCTTGCTGGCGGCCGCGCGCGGTGAGCTGCCCGACCGGGCGGTGCGCGTGCGCCCCGAGACGGCCGTGGCGGTGGTCATGGCCGCCCCGGGCTACCCCGCCGCACCACGCACGGGCGAGGCGATCACCGGCATCGAGGACGCCGAGGCGGCGGGCGCGGACGTGCTCCATGCCGGGACCGAGGCGCGCGACGACGCGATCGTGACGGCGGGAGGACGGGTGCTCGCCGTCGTGGGCCGCGGCGTCGATGCCACGGCGGCGCGGGCGGTCGCCTACTCGGCGGCCGACCTGATCCACTTCCCGGGCGCGCATATGCGACGCGACATCGCGGCGGGCGCATGATCGGGCGCTACTCACGACCGGCGATGGCGGCGCTCTGGACCGAGGAGGCCAAGCTCGCCCGGTGGCTCGAGGTCGAGCTCGAGGTGTGCCGCGCATGGGCGGCGCGAGGAGTGGTCCCGGCCGAGGACCTGGTCCTGATCGAGGAGCGGGCGGGGTTCTCGCTCGAGCGCACGCGCGAGCTCGAGCGCACGACCAACCACGACGTGGTCGCGTTCCTGACCGACGTCGCGGAGCGCGTGGGGCCGGCATCCCGCTGGATCCACTACGGGATGACCTCGTCGGACGTGCTCGACACCGGCCTGGCGCTCGCGATCCGGCGCGCCGGGGCGCTGCTGTTGGTCGAGCAGGCGGCCCTCACGACGACGCTCCGGGACATGGCGCTCGCGCACGCGGACGTCCCGTCTGTCGGGCGCACGCACGGCGTGCACGCCGAGCCGACGACCTTCGGCCTCAAGATCGCGGGCTTCGCCTTCGAGAGCCGGCGCAACGAGGAACGCCTGCGGCTCGCGATCGAGGACGCCGCCACGGGAACGCTCTCGGGTGCCGTGGGCACCTACGCGACGCTCGACCCCGAGCTCGAGTCGGCGGTGCTCGGTGCCCTGGCCCTGCGCGGGGAGCCGGCGGCGACCCAGGTCGTGGCCCGCGACCGCCATGCGCACCTGATGACCGCCCTGGCGCTCGCGGCCAGCTCGCTGGAGCGGCTGGCGGTGGAGCTCCGCCACCTTCAGCGGACCGAGGTGCGCGAGGCGGAGGAGGCGTTCACCAAGGGGCAGAAGGGCAGCTCGGCGATGCCCCACAAGCGCAACCCGATCACCGCGGAGCGCATCACCGGCCTGGCACGCGTCGTGCGTGCCAACGCCATCCCGGCGCTCGAGGACGTGGCGCTCTGGCACGAGCGCGACATCTCGCACTCCTCGGTCGAGCGGATCATCCTCCCCGACTCGTTCCTGGCGCTCGACTACATGCTCGCGACCACCCGCACCCTGATGGAGGGGCTGGTGATCCGGCGCGAGCGCATGGAGGAGGTCCTCCGCTCGTCGCACGGACTGGTGTACTCCCAGCGCGTCCTGTTGGCGCTCGTCGAGTCGGGACTGACGCGCGAGGAGGCCTATGCGGCCGTCCAGCGCAACGCGATGCGCGCGTGGGACGAGCACCGGCCGCTGGCGGAGCTGTTGGCCGACGATCCCGAGATCGCCGGGCGCGTGGCCGAGGAGGACCTGTCGGGTCTGTTCGACCCCGCCTGGTACGCCCGCCACGTCACGGTCGTCATGGATCGGGTCCGGGCGCTGTGAGCCTGGTGCTGAGGGGCAAGGTGCGCGAGGTGCACGACGCGGGCCCGGGCCGCCTCGCGATCGTGGCCTCGGATCGCATCTCGGCCTACGACGTGGTGATGCCGACCGCGATCCCCGACAAGGGACGGGTGCTGACCGGCCTGTCGCTCCACTGGTTCGGACGGACCGCCGACATCGTCCCGAACCACCTGCTCGGCACCGATCTGGCCGATGCGCCCGCCGAGCTCCGCGAGCCCGGGAACCTCGGACGGACCATGATCGTGCGGCGCCTCGAGATGCTCCCGGTCGAGTGCGTGGCGCGTGGATACCTGGCCGGGTCCGGGTGGCGCGACTATGCGGCGACGGGCGCGGTCTGCGGGCATGCGCTGCCGGCCGGCCTCCGCGAGGCGGACCCGCTGCCCACGCCGATCTTCACGCCCGCCACCAAGGCCGACGAGGGGCACGACGAGAACATCACCCGGGAGCAGGCCGCGGACCTCGTCGGCGCCGACGTGCTGACCGAGCTCGAGCGGATCACGCTGGCCGTCTACGCGCGCGCCGCCTCGGAGTGCGCGCGGGCGGGCATCGTCCTGGCCGACACCAAGCTCGAGTTGGGACGCGACGACTCCGGGCGGCTCGTCCTCGGCGACGAGGTCGTCACCCCCGACTCGTCCCGGTTCTGGCCCCGGGACGAGTGGCGACCGGGCGTGAGCCCGCCCTCGTATGACAAGCAGTACGTGCGCGACTGGCTGGACGCCACGGGCTGGGACCACACCCCTCCGGGACCGGCGCTCCCCGACGACGTCGTGGCGGGCACGCGGGCGCGCTACGTGACGGCGTTCGAGCGGATCACCGGGCGGGCATTCGACGAGTACCTCAGGGAGGCGCGGGCATGAGCAAGGTGGTCGTGACGGTCATGCCCCGGGAAGGGGTGCTCGACCCGCAGGGCCAGGCGGTCCGAGGTGCGCTCGTCCGCCTCGGCTTCGACGGGGTCGGCGACGTCCGCGTCGGCAAGCGGATCGAGATCGAGCTCGATGCCGAGGCACCGGCCGCGGTCGCCCAGGAGATGGTCGACCGCCTGCTCGCGAACCCCCTCGTGGAGGATGCGCACGTCGAGGTCGACGGGGCATGAGGGTGGGCGTGGTCCGCTTTCCGGGGTCGCTCGACCACGAGAGCGCCCGCCGTGCGGCCGAGGGGGCGGGTGCGCAGGTCGAGTACGCATGGCACGCCGACACGCGGCTGCCCGAGGGGGTCGACGCGGTGGTGCTGCCCGGCGGCTTCTCCTACGGAGACCACCTGCGGCCGGGTGCGATCGCGAGCCGCTCGCCGATCATGAGCGCGATCCGCCGGCACGCCGACCGCGGCGGGCCGGTCCTCGGGATCTGCAACGGCTTCCAGGTGCTGTGCGAGGCGGGCCTTCTGCCCGGCACGCTCCGGCCGAACGCCGGGCTGAGCTTCGTCTGCCGACAGGTGGAGCTGGAGGTCGTCGACTCGGAGACCCCCTGGACGGCCGGGGCGGACGCGGGGGCGCGCCTCTCGATTCCGATCAAGAACCACGACGGCGCCTGGTACGGCGATCCCGACGAGGGTCGTGTCGTCCTGCGCTACCGCGACGATCCGCTCGGATCGACCGACGGCGTCGCCGGGATCGCCAACCGTGCCGGCAACGTGATGGGACTGATGCCCCACCCGGAGGAGGCCTGCGATCCGCTCCTCGGCTCGACCGACGGGCGACGGCTGTTCGAGGGGCTCGCGCGATGAGCGAGACCTCCGCCCCGATCCACCGCCAGCTCGGGCTCACCGACGACGAGTTCGCGCGGATCCCGGAGCTGATCGGCCGGGAGCCACGACCCGCCGAGCTGGTCATGTTCAGCCTCATGTGGAGCGAGCACTGCTCCTACAAGCACAGCCGGCCGCTGCTCGGCGCCTTCCCGACGGAGGGGCCGCGCGTCGTCCAGGGACCGGGCGAGAACGCGGGCGCGGTGGACGTCGGCGACGGGATCGTCGCCATCTTCAAGGTGGAGAGCCACAACCACCCCTCCGCGGTCGAGCCCTTCGAGGGCGCGGCCACCGGCGTCGGCGGGATCGTCAGGGACATCCTGGCGATGGGCGCACGGCCGATCGCGCTGCTCGACTCGCTGCGCTTCGGTCCGCTGACGAGCCCGCGCAGCAGGCATCTGTTCGCCGGGGCCGTTGACGGCATCGGCCACTACGGCAACTGCATCGGGGTCCCCACGGTCGGGGGCGAGGTCGCCTTCGAGGAGTGCTACGAGGATTCGTGCCTGGTGAACGCCATGTGCGTGGGCGTCGCCCGCGCCGACAGGATCCTGTCCGCCGCCGCCGAGGGTGTCGGCAACCCAGTGGTGCTGATCGGCAACCGGACGGGACGCGACGGCATCGGCGGCGCCAGCGTGCTGGCCTCGGCCGAGCTCGGCGCGGATCGTGATCTGCGCCCCTCGGTGCAGGTGAGCGACCCGTTCACCGAGCGGAAGCTGATCGACTGCTGCCTCGAGCTCGCCGATCGCGACCTGCTGGTCTCCCTGCAGGACCTGGGCGCCGCGGGCCTGACCAGCGCGGCCAGCGAGATGGCCTCCAAGGGGGGCGTCGGCCTGGACCTCGATCTCGACCTGGTCCCGCTGCGCGAGCCCCTCACGCCGGCCGAGATCCTGGTCTCGGAGAGCCAGGAGCGGATGCTGGCCGTGGTCACCCCCGAGGACCTGCCGGCGGTGCTCGAGGCCTGCGCCCGATGGGAGCTCGAGGCGAGCGCCATCGGCACCGTGACCGAGCGGCGCCGGTTCGTCGCCCACGCCGGCGGTGAGATGGTCGTCGACCTGCCGGCCGAGTCGCTGACCGATCAGGCGCCGGTGTACGAGGTCCCCCTGGACCCGGCCCCGGTCGCCGCGCCGCTCGACCTGGCGGACGTCCCGCCCCCGGCGGACCTGGCGGCCGCGTGGGGGGACCTGATGGCCGAGCCCACCATCGCGAGCAAGCGCTGGGTCTACCAGCAGTACGACCACCTCGTCGGCGCCGGCACGATCGTGCGCCCGGGTGGCGATGCGGCCGTCGTCCGCATCCCCGGCACCGCGCGGGCGCTCGGCCTGACGCTGGACGGCGCGGAGCGCCACTGCCAGCTCGACCCTCGGGCGGGCGGGCGACGGGCGGTGCTCGAGGCGGCGAGAAACCTGGCGTGCGTGGGAGCGCGACCGATCGGGGCGACGGACTGCCTCAACTTCGGGAACCCGGAGAAGCCCCCGACGGGGTGGCGGCTCGCCGAGGTGATCGGCGGCATGTCCGACGCGCTCCGTGCGCTCGGCACACCCATCGTGTCCGGCAACGTGTCGCTCTACAATGAAAGTCGCGACCGGGTCGTGTACCCCACGCCGGTCGTCGGAATGGTGGGCCTTGTCGAGCATGCCGAGCGCAGCCTCGCGGCGGCGCTCGCGCGGGATGGGGATGCGGTCATGGTGATCGGGTGCGGCGTTCCGCGCCTCGACGGCAGCATCCACCTCGGCCCGCCCCGGGGCCGGCCTCCGGAGCCCGACCTCGGACTCGAGGCGGCGCTGTGCGACGTGCTCGCGACGAGCGCGGAGCTCGGGATGCTGCAAAGCGCGCACGACGTGTCCACGGGGGGTCTCGCGGTGGCGCTCGCCGAGACGGCCATCGCCGGCGGGCGCGGGCTGTCGGTCGTGATCGACGCCGACGGACGTGTCGACGAGGTGCTCTTCGGCGAGGGGGCGGCGTGGGTGGTCGTCAGCCTCGACCCGGCACGGGTCCGCGATCTCGAGGATCGCCTGAATGCGGCCGGCCTGACCATCGTGGGCCGCGGCGAGACCGGCGGCGACGACATCGTCGTGCGTCTCGCCGACCAGGAGGTCCGCATGCCCGTGGCCGATGCTGCACGACGGTACGAGCAGACCATTCCGGCAGCGCTGGAGGTGCCCGCGTGATCGGCGAGAGCCCGAACGAGGAATGCGGCGTCTTCGCCGTCCTGGCCCCCGGACGCGAGGTGTCGCGGATCACCTACTTCGCCCTCCACGCCCTGCAGCACCGTGGACAGGAGAGCGCGGGCATCGCGACCAACGACGAGGGACACCTCACCGTGCAGCGCGACCTGGGGCTGGTCGAGGAGGTGTTCGACGACCCTGCGCTCCGGAGCCTCACCGGCCACGCGGCCATCGGGCACGTGCGGTACTCGACCACCGGGGCCAACAAGTGGGACAACGCCCAGCCGGTGGCCCATACCCGGGGCGACGGGCTCGTGGCGATCGGCCACAACGGCAACCTCACCAATGCCGACGCGATCCGCGAGCAGCTGTCCGGCGGGCGCACGTCGCTCGCGGCCACCACCGACTCGGAGCTGATCGCCGCGCTGATCGCCGAGGCCCCCGGCAGCCTCCTCGACGCGGTCTGCACGGTGATGCCGAGGATGGAGGGCGCCTACTCGGTCGTCGCTCTGTCCGAGGACGAGCTCGTCGCCTTCCGTGATCCCCACGGCGTGCGGCCACTCGTGCTGGGGCGCCTGGCGGACGACGGGTGGTGCGTCGCCTCGGAGACCTGCGCGCTCGACCAGGTCGGCGCCGAACTCGTCCGCGAGGTCCGCCCCGGGGAGGCGATCCGCCTGACCCGCCAGCGCACGGAGAGCCGCCAGGCGATGCCGGCGGCGGCCAGCCGGCTGTGCTCGTTCGAGAGCATCTACTTCGCCCGCCCCGACAGCATGCTCGGGGGGCGGACGGTGTGGGAGAGCCGGCGGGCGATGGGCGTCGTGCTGGCACGCGAGGCCCCGGTCGACGCCGACCTCGTGGTCGGCCTGCCCGACTCCGGCACCCCGGCCGCGATCGGCTACGCCGAGGAGTCGGGCATCCCCTACGCGGAGGCGGTCGTCCGGAACCGCTATGTGGGACGCAGCTTCATCAAGCCAGACCAGGAGATGCGCCAGCAGGGCGTGCGGCTGAAGTTCAACCCGCTGCGGTCGGTGATCGAGGGCAAGCGGCTGGTGGTGGTCGACGACTCGATCGTGCGTGGCAACACGACCCGCCAGACGGTCCGCATGCTCATGGACGCCGGGGCGGCGGCGGTCCACATGCGGATCTCGAGCCCACCGATCCTCTGGCCCTGCTACTACGGGATCGACATGGCCGACCGCGCCGAGCTGGTCGCCGCAGGACGGACGGTGGCCGAGATCGGGGAACTGCTCGAGACGTCGTCGCTCGCCTACCTGTCCCTCGAGGGGCTCGACGAGGCCCTCGGCCGCCCGGCGGAGGGGTACTGCTCGGCGTGCTTCACGGGGGAGTACCCGATCCCGGTCCCCGACGCGCACGAGAAGCTCCGGTTCGAGGGCGCGATCGTCGAGCCGGTGGTCGCGACCCGGTGAGCGGCGGCGGGCCGCTCTCGTACCGCGACTCGGGTGTCGACCAGGACGCGGCGCGGCGCCACACCGAGGCGATCTCGGGGATGATCTCGGCCGGGGTGACGGGCTTTGCCGGAGTGTTCGAGCTGCCGCCGGGCCGCGATCCCGTCCTCCTGGCGTGCACCGACGGCGTCGGCACCAAGCTGCTCCTCGCGCTCGAGGCCGGCGACGTGTCGGGGCTGGGGCAGGACCTGGTGGCGATGTGCGTCAACGACCTGGCCACGAGCGGGGCGCGCCCGATCGCGTTCCTCGACTACCTGGCGGTCGGCCGCCTGGACCCCGACGTCACGGCGCGCGTGGTCGCCTCGATCGCCGCGGCCTGCGAGGCGGTCGACTGCCCGCTCGTGGGGGGCGAGACCGCCGAGCTGCCCGGGCTCTACGCCGCCGGGCACTTCGACCTCGCGGGGTTCGCCGTGGGGGTCGTGGAGCGCGACGAGATGCTCGGCCCGGAGCGCGTCCGGCCCGGCGACCTGATCGTCGGCATCGCCTCGTCGGGACTCCACTCGAACGGCTACTCGCTGGTCCGCGCCCTCGTCGCCGAGGGGCGGCTGACGGCGGACCCCGCCCTGCTCCTCGCGCCGACACGGCTGTACGTCGACGACGTCCGGCGGTTGTCGTCCGCCAGGACCGAGGTGCACGCGGCGGCCCACATCACCGGCGGAGGCCTCCCCGAGAACCTGCCCCGGGCGCTTCCGGCCGGACTCCGCGCCGCCCTCGACCCCGACGCGTGGAGCATCGGCGCCGCCGCGACGGCGGTGCTCGCGACGGGGCGCGTCGGCGAGGACGAGGCGTGGCGGACCTTCAACATGGGCCTTGGCATGTGCGTCGTGCTGCCCGAGCATGCCGCCGAGGCCGCGCTCGGGATCCTCGCCGACGCCACGATCGTGGGGTACGTGGAGGAGGGCCCGCCGGGGGTGCGGCTGATCGGTGGCTGACGCGGCGGCGGGCCGGGCGGGGCCGGGCGCGGGTATCGTCACCGCGCGAAGGAGCGTGAGCCCGGTGGCCGACCCGTCCCCTGATCCACACCGCCCCGAGGGCGAGTTCCGCGTCGTCGTGCTCGTGTCCGGCGCGGGGACCAACCTCCAGTCCCTGATCGACGGTGTCCACCGCGACGAACGGTCGCCCGCGCGGATCGTGCTCGTGGTCGCCTCGCGCGCGGACGCCCCGGCGCTCGCGAGGGCGTCGGAGGCCGGGATCGGGATCGGCGTGGTCGTGCAGGGCGATGGCACCCGCGAGGACCGCGACCGCCGGTTGGCCGACCTGGTCGCCGAGGCCGACCCGCACCTCGTGGTGATGGCGGGCTGGATGAGCATCGTGACCGGCGCGTTCCTCGACCGGTTCCCCGACCGGGTCATCAACCTGCACCCCTCCATGCTTCCCGCGTTCCCCGGAATGCACGCGATCGAGCAGGCGGTCGAGTGGGGCGTCCGGTGGACAGGCGTCACGGTGCACTACGCGGAGGAGGCCGTCGACGCGGGTCCGCCGATCCTGCAGGAGCCCGTACCGGTCAGGTACGGTGACGCCCCCGACGCCCTCCGCGAGCGCATCCGCGCCGTCGAGCACGATCTGCTGCCGCGGGCGGTGCGGGCGTTCGCACAAGGGCGCGTGCACCGTGACTCGGCGCACCCACGCCAGGTCCGCGTCGAGGAGGGGTCGTGAAGGTCACCCGCGCGCTCGTGTCTGTGTCGGACAAGTCGGGCCTCGAGAACCTGGTGCGCGGCCTGGTCGACCTCGGCATCGAGATCGTCTCGACCGGGGGCACCGCGAAGGCGATCGAGGCGCTCGGCATCGCCGTCACGCCGATCGACGAGGTCACCGGGCACCCCGAGATCCTCGGCGGGCGGGTCAAGACCCTCCACCCGAAGGTGCACGGCGGCATCCTCGCCCGCCTCGACGTCCCGAGCGACGTCCAGGAACTCGAGCAGGCCGAGATCACGCCCATCGGGCTCGTGGTCATCAACCTCTATCCGTTCGAGGACTGGGCCGGACGTCGCGGCGCGACGCCGGCCGAGGTCGTCGAGCAGATCGACATCGGCGGACCGGCCATGATCCGCGCCGCGGCCAAGAACCAGGCCCGGGTCGGTGTGCTGACGGACACCGCGCAGTACGCCGAGGTGCTCGACGAGCTTCGCGCGGGTGACGGCGAGCTGACGCAGGCGACCCGGACACGTCTGGCCGCGGCCGCCTTCCAGCGGACCGCGCGCTACGACGCGGCGATCGCCGACTGGATGACGACCGGCGACGAGGACTTCCCGGAGTCGATCCTCATCGGCCTCGACCGCCGACTCGAGGTCTCCTACGGCGAGAACCCGCACCAGCGCGCCGCCTACTACACCGAGCGGGGCGCGCGCACGCACCTGCTCGAGCGCGTCGAGAAGATCCACGGCAAGGACCTCTCGTTCAACAACCTCTACGACCTGGACGCCGCCCGCGGCCTGCTGGCGGAGTTCGAGCTCCCGACGTGCGTGATCGTCAAGCACAACAACCCGTGTGGCGTGGCGGTCGCCAGCGACGTGGGCGACGCCTACCGCCGCGCCCGCGACGCCGATCCGGTGTCGGCCTACGGCGGGGTGATCGTCGTCAACCGCCCGGTCGACGGCGAGCTCGGGGAACTGCTGGCCGGCACGTTCGTCGAGGTGCTGCTGGCCCCGGGATACGACGAGGATGCGCTGGCGGCCCTCACACGCAAGCCGAACACGCGGATCCTGCGCAACGACGAGCGTCGCAGGGGCAATCCGGGCGAGCGAGACCTGCGACGGGTCATGGGCGGAATGCTCGTCCAGGACCGGGATGCCGAGAGCGAGGATCGCGACGGCATGACCGTCGCCACCTCTCGGACGCCGAGCGAGCGCGAGTGGGGCGACCTCCTGTTCGCCTGGCGGGTGGCCAAGCACGTGAAGTCGAACGCGATCGTGTTCGCCCGGGACCTGACGACGGTCGGGGTGGGCGCCGGCCAGATGAGCCGGGTCGACTCGGTCCGCCTCGCGATCGAGAAGGCGCAGGTCCCCGTCGAGGGGTCCGTCGTCGCGTCGGACGCGTTCTTCCCGTTCGCCGACGGCCCCCAGGCCGCCTACGACGCCGGCGTGACCGGGGTCATCCAGCCCGGTGGCTCGATCCGCGACGACGAGGTCGTCGCCGCCTCCGAGCAGGCCGGCGTCACGATGGTCATGACCGGGCGCCGCCACTTCCGGCACTAGGTGAGCGCGCGCACAGAACGCGCTCCGCGGTAGCGGAGCGGGTTCGAGCGCATCAGTGCGAGAGGACGCAGCCGCCGGGACGGGGCGCAGACCACTCGACGAACGAGACCGCCGTCCCCGCGTTCCGGTGGACCGTCCGGTTTGGGGCAATCCCACCCGAGGCGAAGGGGTGCGGCCCCCCGGGCCGGACGCTTTCGCCGAGGATCCGCAACGACTGGGATTGACCCGCCCTGTTTCTCGCCATGTGACCGCGGAGGCCCCGAGAACCCCGCCACCTTGGGCGCGATCGAGAACTCGCAGGCCGCCCCGTCCTGGGAGCGGTGCGGAGATCCAACGACCCACCACCACGCGCTCCGCGGACAGCACGCCCATGGACATGCCGGCCCGGGGACGGCCTTCGGCCGACACCCGGACCTTGGACGGCCCTCCGGCCCGCCCACATGACCACGGGCGCGATCACGAAACAGGATCGATGTATTCCAACCAGGACGGGGAGAACACATGGCCACCCCGACACCCCGTGCGACCGTGAGGCCGTTCGCGGAACACGCTCCGCGAAAAGCGGAGCGGGTTCGAGAACATCAGGCCGAGCGGACGCAGCCGCCGGGACGCGGCGCAGGCCTCGAAACCGAACGAGATCACCGTCCCCGCGTCCCGGTGGACCGTCCGGGTGAGGGGCAATCCCACCCGAGGCGAAGGGAGCCGGCGCCCCGGGCCGACTCGCTGCGCCGAGGATCCGCAGCGAGTGGGATTGGAAGCCCTGTTTCTCGCCACGTGGCCGGGCAGCCCCCGAGAACCCCGCCACCCGCGGCGCGACCGAGGACCCTCCAGCCCGCTCCGCCCCCACGACCAGGAGGGCCACCGCGGACAACGGAGGAGCGGTGCTGCGACCTGGGTGCCGCATGGTTGCGTCGCCACACCGGGGCCGGCCGGTCAGGCCTTGCCTCCCGGCTCCCTGTCCCCTCGGCGTGGACCGACTGGGCCTCCGTCCAGAAGGGGATGCCCGGCGGTGGCACACCGCACGGGGGGACGCCGGGTCGGGGCTCGATCCAGGCTCGCCGGACTGGCCACCCTCGCCCCGATCCATGCCCGACCGGCGCCGTCCGGCGTAACCTGAACACCGTGTCCCCGCTGCGCACCCTGCTGACGGTCCTCGTCCTCGTGGTGGGCGCGGTGGGCATGGCGTCGGCGGCCACGCCGGACGACCTGTCGCAGGACCCGCTCGACCGCTCGGCCATCCTCGCCCTCCCGAGCGTCTACGCGCTGACGAGCACCGTCGAGCTCGAGGCGCTCGAGACCCGGGACGGTCGCCGTATCGAGCTCCCGCCGCAGGCCACGCGCCTGGTCGAACGCGGGACCGCGTTCGCCGTCGCGCCCGACGGCATCCTGGTGACGGCCGCGCACGTGGCGGCGCCCACCAAGGCCGAGGTGGCCCGCGACGCCTACCTGGTCTCGCGAGCGGTCGCCGGGCGGGGTCATTCCCTCAGCGGAGCCGCCGACTGGGTGGAGCGCACCGGCGCGCGCCCCGTCGGCATGGGCCCGGTGCGCCTCGCGCTCACCCCCGCCCACCGTGGGCCGGGGGCACCGCCCGATCCCTACGCGGGCCGCCTCGTGGCGGCCGAGCGCGAGCGTGATCTCGCGATCGTCGACATCGACGCGCCCGGCGCACCGGCCCTGGAGCTCGACGGTGGCAGGACCCGGGGCACGCCGGTGGTGATGATCGGCTTCGGGGGTGGCGGCGACGGCGACGGGCCGCGCCTGGAGGAGGGCCGGCTGGGGCTCACCGGGACCCCGCCGGGCCAACCGGAACGTTTCCTCACGGAGGTCGACGTCCCCGTCGAACGCGGCGACTCCGGCGGCCCGGTCGTGGACGTCGAGGGCAGGGCGCGCGGCGTCGTGCTGCTGCGATTCCCGGACGGTGGCTGGGTCGCCCCCGCATCGGAGATCAGAAAGGTCGCGGACGCCGCGGGGGTGGAGCTCGGCGAGGGGGCGACCGCGGCGTCCTTCCGCTCGGCGATGCGGGACCTGTGGGCGCTCGACCTCGAGCAGGCCAAGGCGGGGCTCGACGAGACGCTCGACCGCTTCCCCCAGCACACGCTGGCCGCACGGGAGGCGGATCGCGCCGATGCGCTCGCGTCGGCCTCGTACGCGCTGGCGCCCTCGTCACGCCGGAGCGGCTTCCTGATGGCGGTCGGCGTCCTCGCGATCGTGGGCGCCCTCGCCTGCGCGCTCCGCCTCGGCATCCTGTCGACCGGCGACCCCGAGGAGCGATGACGGCCGCGCTCACCAGACGGGCGTATCGGCTTGCGCGACGAGCGGCATTCATGGTGGAGGCCGAGCGCGCCCACGACCTGGCGATCCGCGGGCTGGCGGCGGCCGAGCCCGCGCTCCCGGTGCTCGTCAGGGCGCCACGTGATCGCAGGCTCGCGCAGCGACGCTGGGGCGTCGACTTCCCCAACCCGGTCGGACTGGCGGCCGGCTACGACAAGCGGGCGGCCGCCATCCCCGCGTGGCGGGCGCTCGGCTTCGGGTTCGTCGAGGTGGGCACGATCACGCCGGCGCCCCAACCGGGGAATCCTCGGCCGCGGGTGTTCCGCATCCCCGAGCACGAGGCGCTCGTCAACCGCCTGGGCTTCAACAACGACGGCGCCGCGGCGACGATGGCGCGGATCGCCGCCGTGCGGGCCGCGGGGCCGGTGGGGATCCCGATCGGGGTGAACGTCGGCAAGGGGCGGGACACGCCCGCGGACGGGGCGCCGGACGACTACCGCCGGGCTGTGACGGCCGCCTGGCCCGTGGCCGACTATCTGGTCGTGAACGTCTCGTCGCCCAACACCCCGGGGCTTCGTGATCTGCAGCACTCCGGGGCGCTCGGACGCGTGATCGACGCCGCCGCAGAGGCGAACGAGCAGGCGGCGGCGGCCGCGTACGGGGCGCCGCGACCGCTTCTGGTCAAGCTCGCACCCGACCTGCGCGACGAGCAGGTGGACGCGATCGTCGACGTCTGCGCGGCCCGGGGTGTCGCGGGACTCATCCTCTGCAACACGACGATCGCACGGCCGAGCGTGGACGGTGCGCGCCACGCGGGCGAGCCCGGCGGGCTGTCCGGGCGCCCGCTCGCCGGACGGAGCTTCGCGATGCTGACGCGGGTCGCCCGGCGCGCGCCCGACGTCGCGCTCGTGAGCGTCGGCGGTGTCTTCGACGCGGACGACGTCTGGGAGCGGCTCGCGGCCGGGGCGTGCCTCGTGCAGGTCTGGACAGCGCTGACCTACCGTGGCCCCACGGTGGTCGCCGACATCAACCGGGGCCTGCTCGCGCGAATGGCGCGCGAGGGTGTCCGCGATCTGGCCGAGCTCATCGGGAGCGCGCGCTGACCGCGCCGCTCGTCGACGGGCTCGGCCGCGTCCACCGCTCGCTGCGCCTGTCGGTGACCGACCGCTGCAACCTTCGCTGCCGCTACTGCATGCCCGCGGGCGGGATGGAGTGGATCGAGGAGGCGCGCCTGATGCGCACCGACGAGATCATCCGGCTCGCACGGCTGATGGTGGGGCTCGGCGTCCACGACGTGCGGATCACCGGCGGCGAGCCGCTCGCACGGCGCGATCTCGTCGACGTCGTCGGCGCGCTCGCCGCCCTGCCGGGCGTCGCGGAGGTCTCGATGACGACCAACGGCGTGCTCCTTGCCGACCACGCGGACGCCCTCGTGGCGGCGGGACTCGGCCGCGTCAACGTCAGCATGGACAGCCTCGATCCCGTGCGCTTCCATCGCATCGCGCGCCGGGACGACCTGGACCGCGTGCTGTCGGGGCTCGCCGCGCTGGAGCGCCACCCGCGGCTCGGGCCGATCAAGGTGAACGCCGTCCTCGTGCGCGGCCTCTCCG
Source organism: Miltoncostaeaceae bacterium (assembly GCA_963698665.1). Classification (GTDB taxonomy): domain Bacteria; phylum Actinomycetota; class Thermoleophilia; order Miltoncostaeales; family Miltoncostaeaceae; genus CALNYH01. Next base: position 304,845 of record CAVORO010000002.1, read on the forward strand.
AGGACGACGTGCTGCCCCTCGCGGATCTCGCCCGCGCACGGCCGTACGTGGTCCGCTTCATCGAGGCGATGCCGATCGACGCGGGTCGCGAGTGGCGGCGCGACGACGTGATCGCCGGAGCCGAGGTGCGGGCGATGATCGCGCGCCGCTGGCCACTCGAGCCGATGACCCGCGAGCGCCCGTCGGCCCCGGCCGAGCGGTGGCGCTTCGCGGACGGTGCCGGGGAGGTGCAGTTCGTGAGCTCGGTCACCGCGCCCTTTTGCGCCGCCTGCGACCGCCTGCGCCTGACCGCCGACGGCCGGCTTCGCACCTGCCTGTTCTCCGAGACCGAGACCGACATGCTCGGTCCGCTTCGAGCGGGCGCCGACGACGAAGAGCTCGCGGCGATCGCCCGGACCGCGGTCGCGGCCAAGCCCCCCGGCCACGGCATCGGGCGGGAGGGGTGGTCCTACCGGGGGCGGCCGATGAGCATGATCGGCGGCTGATGACCTCGCGCCGGACACGGGGGGCGGATGCGGGCTCGGGCGCCCGATGGGCACATGTCGCCTGCTGCGTCGCCCGGGACGACCGGGCGGACGAGATCCTCCGGGCCGCCCGCCAGGTCGCCGACGACGTCGGCGCGCGGTTGACGGTCGTCCACGGCGCCCCGCGGCCGGTCCTGGAGGAGCCCGCGGGCCGTGGCGGCGTCGCCCGGCCCGAGGACCCCACGTGGGTCGCATCGCAGTGGCTCGCCCGTCTCGCCGAGGCGTACGGGGCCGAGGCGGCGCTCATCGTCGGCACCGCGCCGACCGCCGTCTGCGCCTGGGCGGCGCGCGCCGGCCCGGACGTGCTCGTGGTCGGCGCGACCCGGGGGCCCGTCACACGTGCGCTGACGGGGAGCTTCGCGTCCCACCTCGCATACCATGCGTCGTGCGACGTGCTCGTCGTCAGGGCCCCCGCCGCCGAGGAGGATCAGCGTTGAGGATCGCCGACATCATGACCAGGCACCCGCTCTCGGTGGGCCCGGACGAAGGAGAGGCCGACCTGCAGCGGCTCGTGGCGCTCGGCCGCCTGCACCACGTGCCGCTGATCGAGGACGGGCGCCTCACCGGGATGTGGGTGCTCTCGGCGGGCGGGCGGCTCGTGATGGTCGGACCCGAACAGGTCCACCAGACCAGCGGCGAGGCGGATGCCGAGGAGGCGTTCGAAGCGCTCCTCGCCGGCAAGGAGGCCGTGCTCGCGTGGGAGGACGGCGCACCCGCCGGGGTCGTGACCCGCGCGGACGCGATGTCCGTGATCCGGTCCGCGCTCGCGCGCGGCATCGGTCGCCGCCATGGCCGCCCGGTGGTCATCCGCCTGGTCGGGCCCGCGGAGTCCGCCAAGGGGGCGCTGCTTCGCCGGACGATCCCGCTGATCCAGCATGTCCACTCGGGTGTCGTCCGCGCGGGCGCGCACGCCCACGACGCCGAGCCGGAGCAGGGTCGGCTGCACGGGGTCCCCGTGATCGAGGCCCCCGAGGCCCACTGGCGCGCGGGGCTCCACCGTGCGCTCGAGCGGCTCTCCGACGTGCAGGTGGTGCTGGTCGAGGACGCCGACGGCCCGGCGGCTGCGACCAAGGGCGTCGGCGAGGACCATCAGGTGCTCGTGGTCGGCGCCCCGGACCTCGCGACGCTGGAGCGACGCCACCTGTCCGACGTCGCCGCGGTCGTCGTGACCCGGCTCGACGCCGCACCCGAGCTCGACATGGGCGACGTCCGGGCGGACCTCAACGCGAGCGACCCCGAACTGCCGGTGTTCGGGGTCGCGGTCGAACGCGACGACCGCGGACTCGACGAGTGGCGCGACTGGATGCTGGCCCAGGTGCTCCCGGCCAACCGCTGACCCGGGCGGTGGCGCGGGCGTCAGTCGCGCGTGCCGAGCTCTGGACGAAGGAGCGCGACCAGGCTCTGGAAGCTGCGGGTCTGCGTGAGGAGCAGGCCGGGACCGACGAACTCGAAGACGAACAGCTCGCCGGACTTCATGCTCGTGATGGTCTTGCCGTCCGCGGCGCGGCGGAGCGTCCAGTCGATCGACTCGGGGAAGGCGACCATGTGCCCGGTGTCGACGACCAGGCGCTCGCCGGCCGCGAGCTCGACGCGGTCGATGGCGCCGTAGCTCGCCACGACGAGCGGGCCGGCGCCGCTCGCGTGCACCATGAAGCCGCCCTCGCCGCCGAACAGCGACTTGAAGCCCTTCCACTTGCTGTCGATCTCGACCGACGACGCGCAGGCGAGGAAGCTGCCGCGATCCAGCACCAGGGGCGTGTCGGAGTGGAGCTCGAGCGTCGTCACGTCGCCGGGAAGCTGCGGCGCCACGTCGACCCAGCCTCCGCCGTCGGGCGCGGTGAAGGTGGTCAGAAAGAGCGACTCGCCCCCGAGCACGCCGCGCCGGAGCGACTTCATCAGCCCGCCCTGCATGGACGCCTCGATCGCGACGCCGTCCGACATGGCGAGCATCGCGCCGGCCTCGGCCCTGATGGTCTCCCCCGGGCCGAGGCCGAGACGGGCGACGGCGAAGCTCGGGGAGTGGCGGACGTCGATGTTCATCGTGCGCTCCGGGTCGACGGGTGCGCCGGCGGCGACGCCGGACGCGGATGTGAGGAAATGGTGTCACGTGCCCCCGCCGACCCCTCGGAGGGCGCGGGTCCGGTCATGATGGGGAGGTGGCGACCGAGCCGACCGCAGAGGCCCCGACGGTCTTCCTCGGGGGTCCCGCAGAGGGCCTGACCGAGGTCGAGGCCACCCGGCGGCTGGCGCTCATGCCGGAGGAACCGCCCGCGACGAGCCGTTCGTGGGCCAGCATCGTCCGCGCCAACGTCTTCACGGTCTTCAACGTGATCCTCTTGGTCTTCGCGGCCCTGACCCTCGCCTTCGGCGACTGGCGCGACGCGATCTTCATGGTGATCCTGTTCGTCAACGCGGGGATCGGGATCCTGCAGGAGGCCCGTGCCAAACGCGCGCTCGATCGCCTCGCGGCGCTGGTCGCGCCGACGGCGACGGTCGTCCGCGACGGGCGCGAGCGCGCCGTCGCGGTCCCGCAGGTGGTCCGCGACGACCTCGTGAGGATCCGGGCCGGCGACCAGATCGTCGCCGACGGCACGGTCGTCGAGGCGTCGGGGCTCGCGCTCGACGAGTCGATCCTCACCGGTGAGTCGGAGCCCGTTGCGCGAGGCGCGGGATCGCAGATCCGCGCCGGGGCGTTCGTGGCGGAGGGGGCGGGCTCCTACCGCGCCACGGCGGTCGGGCACGACAGCTACGCCGAGCGCCTGGTCGGGGAGGCGCGCGAGTTCCGCCACCCGCGCTCCCCCCTCGAGCAGGCGCTCGACCGACTGCTCATCATCCTGACCGCGGCGATGATCCCGCTCGGCGTCCTGCTGGCCTGGTCCCTCTACCAACAGCGCGTGGGCACCGAGGAGGCCCTCCAGACCGCGGTCGCCGGGGCCGTGACGATCGTGCCCGAGGGGCTCGTGCTGCTGACGGCGATCACGTTCGCGGTCGCGGCGACGGCGATCGCGCGCAAGGGCGCGTTGATCCAGCAGATGAACGCGGTCGAGTCGATCGCCTCGGCGGACGTCGTCTGCCTGGACAAGACCGGCACCCTGACCGAGGAGGCCCTCCGGGTGACCGAGCTCGTCCCCGCCGACGGCCGGGAGGAGGAGTGGCTGCGCGACCTGGTCGGCCGCTACGCCGCGAGCGCCGCCGAGCGGAACCTCACGCTCGCCGCGATCGCGGACGCCGTCTCCGGCGTCGCCGAGCCCGCCGACGAGCTGGTCCCGTTCTCGTCGCGGCGCCGCTGGAGCGGCCTGCGCGTGGCGGGCGAGCGGGTCGTGCTCGGCGCGCCCGAGCTGTTCGAGCTGGGCCGGCTGACCGAACGGGTCGCGGCCGAGGCGGGCGCCGGGCGCCGGGTGCTCGCGGTGGCGCTCGCCAGGACACCGCTCGCCGCCCCGGAGCCCACCTCCCCACCGCCGCACGGCTGCGAGGTCGTGGGGCTCGTCGTGCTGGCCGAGCGCCTGCGCCCCGACGCGGCCGAGACGATCGGGTACCTGCTCCAGGAGGACATCCGGCCGATCGTGATCTCCGGCGACGCCCCCGCGACGGTCGCCGCGATCGCCCGCGACGCGGGGATCCCGGTCGGGACGGTGCTCGACGGCGCGCAGCTTCCGGACGACGAGCCGGCCCTCAGGGAGCTCTCGCGTGAGCTCAGCGTCGTGGGGCGCATCTCACCCGAGGGCAAGCGCCGCGTGGTCGAGGCGCTCGCCGCCGACGGCCACTACGTGGCCATGGTGGGCGACGGTGTCAACGACGTCCCGGCGCTCAAGGCCGCCCGGCTTGCGATCGTGCAGGGCTCGGGTGCGCAGATGGCGCGCTCGATCGCGGACGTCGTCCTCGTCAAGGACGGCTTCTCGGTCGTGCCGTCGATGATCTCGCAGGGGCGCAAGGTGCTCCGCAACCTGCAGCGGGTGGCCAAGCTGTTCGTGGCCAAGTCGGCACTCGCCGCGTTCTTGATCCTGACGATCGGCCTCTCGAGCGAGAGCTATCCCTTCATCCCTCGCCAGCTCTCGCTTGCGTCGGCCTTCACGCTCGGGATCCCGGCCTTCTTCCTGGCGCTCGCGCCGAGCGCCGGGCCCTGGCGCACGCGGGGCTTCCTGCGCGAGCTCTCGAGCTTCGCGGTCCCCGCCGGCATCGCGACGGGCTTCGGCGTGGTCGCGAGCTACCTGGCCGCGGTCAACCTGCTGGAGATGGAGGCACTCGAGGCCCGCACGATCGCGACCAACGTGCTCGTGCTGGTCGGCCTGTACCTCATCATGCTGCTCGAGTGGTCGAGCCGCATGCGCGGATGGATCGTGGCGACGCTCTGCGGCTGCCTGCTCGCGCTCTACTGCGCGGTGTTCGCCTTCCCGGGCCTGCGGGACTTCTTCGAGCTGTCGGGGCTGACGCCGATCGTGGCGACGATCTCGCTGGCCGGCGCCTCGGTGGCGATCGCGGGCCTCTGGCTCACCGACGCCCGCTTCGTCCCGGGCCGGGCCCACGTCCCCACCGAGGCGGCCGACTGACCGCCGGAGGCGAGGACGGGGCCACTCGACCCCGGACCGTCACTGGACCGAGTCGACCGCCTCCTTGATGGCGTCGAGGTCCGCCCCCGGCACGGTCTCCGTCCCGTTGGGGCCGGTGACGACGTAGGTCGGGGTGGAGCTGACGCCGGCGTCGGCGGCGACCGACTGGTTGTCGAAGATCGCCTCGGCGACCTCGTCGCTCGCGAAGTCGGTCCGGAAGGTGTCGACGTCGAGGCCGATCTCCTCGGCGGTCGAGAAGACCAGGTCGTCCGACAGCCAGCCGCTGTTCTCGTCGCCCTGGGCGGCGAAGAGCGTCTCGGCCATCTCCCAGCCCTTGTCCTGATTGGCCGCCGCCTCGACCGCGAGCGCGCCGCGCTCCGAGTCGGGCCCGATGAACGCGAGCGACACGAACTGGACGTTGGCGTCGCCCGGCCCGACCACGTCGGTCACGAGGCCCGGCGTGACCTCCTCGGAGGCCTGCTTGCAAAACGGGCACTGCATGTCGGCGAACTCGACGATCTGGACCGGCGCGTCCTCGGCGCCGAGGGTGGTCCCGCTCTGGGGGACGCCCTCGAAGAGCCCCGCCACCGACTCGGTGGTCGTCTGCGTGGCCGCGGAGTCGTCGTCGTCACCGCCCAGGCTGAGCGCCAGGCCCACCGCCACGCCGATGGCCACGACCGCCGCGACGACGATCCCGATGATGAGGTTCCTGGACAACGCCCGCCCCTTGGTTGGATGCGCATCGACACCGTACGCGGGACCCTTCGGACGCGTCCGGGGCCGCCGTGAGCAGGTGCGGCCTGGGTCCCTCCGGGCGTCCGTGAACGGCTCTAGAGTCTGGAGGATGCCAGGATCCTCGTCACGCCTCTCGGTTCAGGTCGTCGACCCGCGCTTCGGCGCGCCGATCGACCTCGGCGAGCACGAGTCCGCGGCGGTCGAACTCGACGTCGAGGGCGGCCCGTGGGGGCCTCGGGACGCGGTGTCGGCCACCCCCGGACCGATCGTGTTCATCGACGGCGCCCAGCGCGTCGAGGCGTGGCTGACGGTGAGCGAGCCGGGGCGGGCGGAGCCGATCTCGGCGGTGTGCTTCGCCGTCGCGGCCGGGGCCGTGGAGACGGTCCCCGCCGGGCGCGCGACGATCACCGCCGCGCAGGTCCACCGTGGGGTGATCACCGGCGGCGACCGCGTGCTGGAGCTCGCCTCGGTCGGCGGGTTCGCATGGGAGGCGGCGACCGGCCCCGCACGTGAGCCGATGGGGATGCAACGCCGCATCGGGCAGCTTCGCCAGCAGATCGAGCACGCCCTCGCCGAGGACCTCGCCGCGGCGGATCGGCTCGTGGTCCTCGACGGGCGCCTCTCGTTCGTGCGCGACGCGAAGGGCCCCGTCGTGGGTGCCGTCAAGAGCCACCAGCAGACGTACCTGCCGGAAGCCGAGATGGCCTGTGTCCAGACGCTCGGCGTCGGCCAGCGCACTCCGCTGTTCGCCATCGGCGCCGATCGGCTGTCCTGGTACCAGCGCCTCCCGGGAGTGGGCGAGGAGGGCTGGGCGGGCATCCTGCGGGGCGAGGTCGCGCGCTCGGTCGGCGTCGCGCGGGCGGTCGAGTTGGCGGACCGCGCCGCCTCCGAGCTGCCTCGGTTCGCGGGCCGGGCGCATCGCGACCCGCGGGCACCCCAGAACCTCGCGCCGATCGGCGGGCTCGAGGCCCGGCTCAAGCACCGCATGGGTGACCGCCGCCTCGCCGTCCGCGCGATCCGTCGGGCCGCGCTTTCGGCGACCCTCGATCGCCGCCCCGCGACCGCCGTCGGCGTGGAGGAACCCGAGGCGCTCGCCGCGTGAGCGGCCTCGACGAGACCGTCGGGGTCGTCCTCGGGCATCAGGCGGCCACCAGCCAGACCTTCTCGGTGGGGCTCGAGGAGGGCCGGACGCTCGAGGTCGACGAGCTCGTCGCCGTCACCACCCCCGATCCCGAGGGCGACGTCACGACCTTCGGCATCGTGATCGAGGCGTACGCGCAGCTCGAGGGCGCCAGCCTGCCCTCCGACTCGGCCGCGATCGCGCGCGGTGAGATGCCGGGCGAGCTGGTCCGGACCGCCGAGGTGCTCGCGCTTCGTGTGGACCCGGAGCGGTGGATCGCACCACATCCCGGCCTGGCGGTGCGCCGCGCGCGCGGTCATGAGCGCACGGTGGCCCTCTACGAGGACACGATGGAGCGTCCCCTCCCCATCGGCCTCGCCCGCGACGGACTGCCGGTGCGCCTCGACCTCGACTTCCTCGACGGGGCCAAGGGGGGCCACGTCTCGATCTCCGGGATCAGCGGCGTCGCGACCAAGACCAGCACCGCGCTCGCCCTGGTCCGCCTCTTGCTCGAGCACCCGGACATGCGCCGGCGGGTCCGCGTGCTCGTCTTCAACGTCAAGGGCGAGGACCTGCTGCACCTGGACCGGCGCAATGCCCGGTACGACGGCCGCGAGGACAGGGACACCCTGGACGCCCAGTGGGCGTCGCTCGGGCTCGACGACCCCGGACCGTTCCCCTCGGTGGGGGTGTGGGCGCCGCCGCGACCCGACGGCCTTCCCTCGTGCGAGACGCGCCAGGGCGACGTGCGTGTGTTCGGCTGGACGCCGCTCGCGTTCGCGCAGGAGGGGCTGCTCCGCTTCTGCTTTGCCGACGCGGACAGTTTCCGCAGCCAGCTGCCGTTCATGGAGGAGCGCGTCCGCAGCGAGCTGCTGCGCCGCGCGGTCCCGGTGATCGGCCATCCGGGCGCGCTCGGCCTGACCGACGGGCCGGCGGGCGGCGAGCCGGAGCGCCGTGAGGCACGCGCGGCCGCGGACCTCGCGGCCGGCCCGTTCCGGACGCTCGGCGAGCTCGTGGACTGGCTCTCGGAGGTGCTCGACGTCGACAGCCCACCCCGCGAGTGGAGCGGAAACCTGGCACCGGGCACGGTGCAGGCGTTCCTTCGGCGCCTGCGCGCCGCCGCGGCACGCATGCCCGGCCTGATCCGGGCCGACGCCGCGCCGATCCCGCGCGGGGCGGCCGCGGCCGAGGAACCCCCGGTTGCCGTGGTGCATCTGACGCCCCTCCACGAGTTCGCGCAGCGGTTCGTCGTCGGGACGCTCCTCGATCAGACCTTCGCCGCCAAGCAGCGCGGGACGCGCGACCCGATCGAGTTCGTGGTCCTCGACGAGCTCAACAAGTACGCGCCGCGCGAGGGCGACTCGCCGCTCAAGGCGACGCTCGTCGACATCGCCCAGCGCGGCCGCTCGCTCGGCGTGATCCTCGTCGGTGCACAGCAGCAGGCGTCCCTGGTCGCGTCGGAGGTGACCCAGAACGCCGCGATCCGGATCTCGGGACGGCTCGATCCCGCCGAGGCGGAGCGGCCCGAGTACGGCTGGATGAGCCCCGCGGCCCGCGCGCGCGCGCGCCTGCTGATGCAGGGGCGGGTCCTGATCAGCCAGCCGAGCGTCCCCGCGTCGCTCGCGGTCCAGCTGCCGTTCCCGCCCTGGGCGACGTCCGCCGCCGAGGCCAGCCACCCGGCGCGCGCCGACGACGCGCTGGCGGCCTTCGGCATCACCTGACGAAGGGTCGCCGATGCGACTGCTCCACACCGCCGACTGGCACGTCGGGCGCCGCCTGCACGGACGTGAGCGGATGCCCGAGCAGCGCGACGTGCTGAGCGAGCTCGCCGAGGTCGCCGCCCGCGAGGAGGTCGACGCCACGCTCGTGGCGGGCGATCTGCTCGATCGGCGGCTGCTCGACCCCGTGGCGCTGACGGCCTGCCTCGACGGGCTCGACGCGCTGGCCCGCGTCGCACCGGTGGTGGCCGTGACCGGCAACCACGACGACCCCGCGCTCTGGCAGCGACTGGCGCCGTACCTGGAAGGCGCGGGCGTCACCGTCGTCGCGCAGCCGCGTCGTCCGGCCGACGCGGTCCGCTCGCTCGATCTCGGCGCCGGGCGGGTACACGTCGCCTGCCTTCCATGGCTCGACGCCTGGCTGTTGCAGCACGCCGCCGGGCTGAGCGGCGCGGAGACCCGCGGCCACTACGCCGAGAAGGCGGCCGGGGTGATCGGCGCCTATGCCGAGGAGCTTCGCGCGCGCCGCGCGCCGGGCGACGCCGCCGTGCTGATGGCCCACGTCATGGTCGATCAGGCCCGCGCCGGAGGCGGGGAGCGGGAGATGACCCTCGGGATCACCTACGCCGTCACCCGATCGGCCCTCCCGTCGGACCTCGACTACATCGCGCTCGGCCACGTGCACCGCGCCCAGGCGATCCCCGGGCTGGCGGCACCCGGTAGATACGCGGGCAGCCCCATCGCGCTCGACTTCTCGGACGAGGGCGGTGCCCCGTCGGCCACCATCGTCGATCTCACGCCGGACGGGGCCCGGACGCGCGAGGTGGCGCTGACCTCCGGTCGGCCGCTGATCCGCATCCGGGGTCCGCTGGGGTCCCTCGCCGAGCTCGCCGCGGCCCACCCGCGGGCGCTCTTTCGGTGCGAGGTGGAGCTGGAGGGGGTGCGCCCCGACCTCGGGCGGGCCGTGCGCGAGGAGGTGCCCGACGCCATCCGGATCGATCCCGTCTATCCGACGGTCGAGCAGATGCCCGGCCCGGACGCCGACATCGATCCCTCGGCCGGGCTGGCGGAGCTCTACGAGGAGTGGCACCGCGCGATCGGGCGCCCGCTCGACCCCCGTCAGGCCGAGGCGTTCGCGCGGGCACTCGCCGGTGCCGCCGAGGATGCCGCGTGACGAACGGACCGGGGCGAGGCCATGGGGCGGCCGACCTCGCCCGGGACGGATAGCGTTGTCGACGTGAGCGGCTACGAGACCCTCGTCCTCCTGCACATCCTCGGCGCATGCGTCTGGATCGGCGCAGGTGTGCTCGCCGCGGGGCTCGGCATCCAGGCCGCGCGCACGGGTGACGGCGCCCAGATCGTCGCCTACGCGCGCCAGGGGCGCATCGTCGGGGTCGTGGTCGGCGTGGCGAGCCTGCTCCTGATCGTGTTCGGCGTCTGGGCGGCCCTCGACGCCGACATCGACTTCGGAGCGACCTGGATCTCCACCGGGCTCACCGCGTGGCTCGTGGCGTTCGTCATCGCGGCGCTCTTCTACGGGCCCTACGCACGCCGCATCCGTGCCGCGATCGAGGCCGATGGGCCCGGGTCGCCTGCGGTCGCGCGCCTGCTCAGGATCCGGCTCGGCGTGTCCGCGCTCGAGATCGTGGTGCTCCTCGTCGGTCTCTGGGCGATGGTCGCCAAGCCGGCATAGCGCGAGCGCGGGCGTGCGTCCGCTCCTTCTCGAGCTCACCGGGTTCCGCTCCTACGACCGCGCGCGCGTCGATTGGAGCGGTCACGACCTGGTCGTGATCGGGGGCGCCACCGGGTCGGGCAAGACCTCGCTCCTCGACGCGATCGCGTTCGCGCTGTTCGGCAGGACGCCCGAGTCCATCCGCACGGGCGATCTCCTGCGACTGGGCGACGAGCACGGCGAGGTGCGGCTGGAGTTCGCCCTGCGCGAGGAGCGCTGGCGTGTGACGCGCCGATTCGGTCCCGGCGCCCCCGAGCCGGCGCAGGCACTCGAGCGACTCGCGCCGGGCGACGAGGTGACGGTCGCGGTCGGGGAGGCCCCCGTCGGCGAGCGGATCGGCGAGTTGCTCGGCATGAGCTTCGAGGCGTTCACGAGCACCGTGCTGCTGGCCCAGGGCCGCTTCGCCCGGTTCCTGCGCGCGCAGCCCGCCGAGCGCGACGCGATCCTCCGCGAGCTGTTCGGCGTCGCATCGCTCGAGGGGGTGCGCGCGGCGGCGCTTGCCGCACGGGACGCGTCCCGTGCGCGCGCGAGCGCACTCGCCGAGGAGCGCGCGCGGCTGGCCGCGCACCGGCCCGGTGTCCTCGTGGCGACGGCCCGTGGCGTCCGCCACGCCGCCGCGCGGCGCGCGACCGCGCGGGCACTCGCCCCGATCGCCGACGAGGTCACGCGTGCGAGCGCCGAGGAGGGGGCCGCCCGCGCCGACGCCGACGCCCTGCAGGCGACGCTCGCCCATGTTCCGGGCCGCGACGCGCGCACGGCGCTGGCGGCGGAACGCGAGGAGGCGGCCGCAGCGCTCGCGCGCGCGAGCGCTGCGGGTGACGAGGCGGACGCCGACCGGGCTCGGGCGGCGGCGGCCTGCGACGACGCGCGGACCCGTCACGCGGCGGACGCGGCCGGGCTCGGCGCCCTGCGCGAGGCCGCGAACGAGCTGGCGCGGCGCGACCTGCGTCGCCCCGGGCTCGAGGCCCATGTCGCGGCGACGAGGGCCGAGGCCACGGACCGCCGCGGGCAGGCCGAGGCCGCCGCCCGCTCGGCCGAGCGGGCCGCGGCCGAAGCGGCGGTGGCCGAGCGGCGTCGCGATGCCCGCGTCCGGGCCGCCGCGGCCGAGGCCGACGTCGTCCGGGCCGCGCGTGAGGGCGACGATGCCGATCGGGTCGCGGCGGCGGCGCGGGCGACCCTCGACGAGGCGCATCGGCGAGTGGAACGTGGGCGGGCCGAGCTGGACGCCGCCGAGCGGGCCCATGCGGCGGCGCACCTGCGGGCGGCGCTCCACGTCGGGGATCCATGCCCGGTCTGCGGCACCCCCGTCGGAGACCACTCGCCGCGACCGGCGCAGGCGCCCGAGCGCGAGCGCTTGGCGCGGGCGGCGGACGCCGCCTCGGCCGACCTGGTCGCGGCCCAGCGGGCGGAACGCGCCGCCGGCGAAACCGCGGCGGCGGCTCGTGCGCGCCACGAGGCGGCGCTCGCGCGCGCGAGCGTCGCGCTGGCGGAGGTCCCGCCCGGCGCGGCGGACGACGAGACCGCATCCGCGGCGACCGCCGAGGCGACCCGCGCGGATGCGGCGCGGCGCGCCGCCGACGCGGCCGCGGCGACGGCCGGCGCGGCCGAGGCCGCCGCCACGAGGGCGCTCGCGGATGCCGACGCCGAGCGGGCGCGGCTGGCGGCGCGACTCGGCGACTGGGGCGCGGCGGACGACCCGGCCGAGGCCATCGGCCGGGCACAGGCCGAGGTGGCGGCCCTCGAGGACGGTCTTCGCCGCGCCGATGCGGAGGCGCGACGGACCGCCGCTGCGCGGGAGGCGGCGGCCGCCCGCCTCGCCGAACTCGATGCGGGTCCGCTCCGCGGACTGGCCGCGGCGGTCGCGGCGCTCACGGACCGGCTCGGGCTCGACCGACCCGGACCGACGCCGGCCGCGCTCCTGGCCGCCGCCGACGAGACGTCCGTCGTCGCGGCATCCAGGATCGCCGCCGCCCGCGTCCGCGCGGACGCGGCGGCAACGCGCGCCGAACGGGCGTCGAACGTCCTGCGCACCCGCGGCGCCGTGATCGGTGTGGCCGCCCCTGCCGACCTGCCGGGCGCCCTGCGCACCGCCGACGGCGCCCTGGCCGACGCACGGGACGGGCTCCGCGACGTCCTCCATGCCATGCGCGAGGAACGCCGTCTCCTGACCGAGGAGCGGCGGGCCGGCGACGAGGCCTCCCACGCCGACCAGGTCGCGATCGACCTGCGGGCCAACCGGTTCCCGCGCTTCCTGCTGCAGCGCTACCGCGAGCGCCTCGCGACGTCCGCATCGGCGCGGCTGGAGGAGCTCAGCCGCGGCGCCTACAGGTTCTCGGGGGTCGGCGCCGATCCGCTCACGATCGTCGACCGACTGCACCCCGAGGCCGGCCGGCCGGCGAGCACGCTGTCGGGCGGCGAGGCGTTCCTCGCGAGCCTCGCGCTGGCGCTCGGCCTCGGGGACGTCGCGGCGGGGTCGGGTGGGCGCCTGGACTGCCTGTTCCTCGACGAGGGGTTCTCGACGCTCGACGAGGACTCCCTGGAGGTCGCGCTCGCGGCGGTCGAGCGCCTCGCCGGCGGCGGTCGCCTGATCGGCGTGATCACGCACATCCCCGGCGTCGCGGACCGGCTCGGGGCGGAGATCAGGGTGCGAAAGGACGCCGCCGGAACGAGCCGCATCGTGGCGGTCGGCACCGACCCCACGGGCGGCGCGGGGGCGGCCTGATCGGGGCCGGTGCCGACCGCACGCACTCCGAGCGGCGCTACCTGGTCACCGCAACCGCGCCGCGCCCGAGTGTGCCGTAGGTCCACGCCCCGGCGAGGGGGGCGAGCGCCAGGATCGCGAAGCCCGCCGGCCAGCCGGCCACGGCGACGAGCATCCCGAAGGCCGGCGGGGCGGCCACGACGGCGACGAAGACGACCGTGTTCTGCAGTCCGAGCGCGGTTCCGGCGCGCGCGGAGCCGGCGGCTTCGGCGACGGCGGCGAAGCTCACGCCGTTGCCCGCCATCGAGGCGACCGCGGCCGCCAAGAGGAGCATCGCCGCGACGACGGGAGGGCGCCCGCCCACGAGCGAGAGGGCCACGAGCACCACCGCGCAGACGAGGGCGAGCGTGCGGAGCGGCACCAGCCGCGTGGCGGCGCGATCGGACCAGACCCCGGCCAGAGGCCGCGCGGCGGCACCGATCAGCTGCGTGGCGGCGAGCGCCGCGGCGGCGGCGGGAAGCGGCCAGCCCCGGACGTCGTGGAGATAGACGACGAGGAACGCGATGAGAGCGACCTGGGCCAGGACCGTCGCGGCGGCGGCGGCCGAGAGCCCCCAGACGAACCCGTCGCGAAGCGGCGCGGGGCTTGCGACGCGGGCGCGCTCGCGGGTCGGCGGGGCCGGGCCGAGCACGATCAGGGCTGCGAGCGCCGCGGCGGCGACGGCGACTGCCAGCGCGGCGAGGGCGGCGGGAAGACCCCACAGATAGGCGAGCGTGGGAAGGAGCACAGCCGCGAGGCCGCCGCCGAGCGGCGCGGACATGTGTCGCATCCCCATCGCGAGCCCTCGCTCCGTCGGGCCGAACCAGTCCGCGACCGCCCGCCCGGTGGCCGCGTTGGCGGCCGAGCCGAGGAGTCCGGCGAGGACCAGCCAGCCGGCCAGCGCGAGGGCGCTGCCGCCCGCCGACGCCGCCCCGGCCAATGCCAGCGCGCAGCCTCCGAGTCCGATGACGAGCACCGGGCGCTCACCGATCCGGTCGGCGAGGATCCCCCAGGCGAGCAGCGTCGCGAGGGTGCCGAGTGCGGGCGCGGAGATCAGCGCACCCAGCGCCGCGAGGCCGAGATCGAAGCGGTCCTGCAGGAAGGGGGCCAGGGCCGGCAGCCCGAGGTGGAACGCCGAGAACGCCCCCTGCGCAACCATCCCGACCGCAAGGACCTTCCAGCGATGGCGGGGGCCGGGCGAATGCACGGCGGCGGATTCTCGCAGGCGGTGCGTTCGGGTCGGCGCGCCCCGCGCGACGCGCTATGCCGCGTCGCCGCCCAGGTGCTCGGCGAGAAACGACTCCATCGCGCGATACGCGTCGAGCCGGTTCTCGGGGCGGGCGAATCCGTGGCCCTCGTCGTCCTTGACCAGGTACTCCACGGGAACCCCGCGCGCACGGAGGGCCGCCACGATCTGGTCCGACTCCCGCTGGGTCACCCGCGGATCGTTGGCCCCCTGGATCACGAGCAACGGGGCACGCACCTGGTCGACGCGATTGAGCGGCGAGCGCGCCTCCATGTCGGCGCGGGCCACCGGATCGTCGGGGTCGCCGACATAGCGGTACCACGTGCTCTCCAGGAAGGGGCGCCAGTAGGCCGGGAACGAGCGCACCAGCGTCACGAGGCTCGACGGGCCGACGAAGCTGATCGCGGCCGCGAAGACGTCCGGCGTGAAGGTCGCGCCGACGAGGGCCGCGTACCCGCCGTACGAGCCGCCGTAGATCGCGATGCGGTCGCGATCGGCGACGCCTTCCGCGACGGCCCACTCGACGGCGTCGATCAGGTCGTCGTGCATCCGGCCGGCGAACTCACGCTCGGCGGCGTGCGTGAACGCCTTGCCGAAGCCCGTCGAGCCGCGATAGTTGACCTGCAGGACCGCGTACCCGCGGTTCGCGAAGAACTGGGCGGTCGGGTCGTAGCCCCACGTGTCGCGTGACCACGGTCCGCCGTGGACGTAGAGCACCGTCGGCTGCGGGGTGTCCGCCTCGGCGTCGAGCGGCACGGTCAAGAGCGAGTGGAGCGCCAGCCCGTCCCGTGAGGTGATCGTGACCGGCCGCATGGGGGCGAGCGTCGCCGGGTCGAGCCATGGGCGGGAGCGGTAGAGGAACTCGTGCCGCCCCGAGCCCCTGTCGACCAGGAAGGTCGCGCCGGGATCGCGGTCGTCGTCGAAGGCCACGATCCACGCGGTCTCGTCGGCGTCCTGACCGCTCACGCGCGGATCTCCGTGGTGCAGCGCCGAGATCGTCTCCCAGTCGCGGCGGAACCGTTCGTCGTGGAACGAGATGTGCAGGCGATCGCGCATGTAGGCGGCGCCGAGGAGCTCACCGGTCCGGTCCGAGATGATCGGCCCGGACAGATCCACCCGATCGTCCTGGTCGACGACGGTCTCCTCGCCACTCGCCAGGTCGAGCCGGACGAGGCGGCTGAGGTCCGAGTCGCGGCCGCTGCCGACCCAGAGGGCCGTGCCGTCGGCGGTGAAGGCGTACGGGGTGCCCTCGTCCTCGTTCGCGTATCCGGCCACGACACGCAGGGGATCGCCCTCACGATCGCGGGCGAGGATCTCGTAGTCGCCCGACGGCGTCTGCGCGTAGGCGGCGCGCACCCGACCCTCGCGGTCGGGCACCCAGCCGATCACGTTGCCGGGATTCTCCCCCACGAGCGTGAGACGGCCGTTGGCCAGTCGGAGGCGGTACGCGTCGAACCGGTCCGGGCTGCGGAGGTTCATCGAGACGATCGCCTCGCGCGGGGCGCTGCGCGGGAGTGCCACCAGGCTCGCGCGGACGCCCGGGAAGGGCGTCAGGTCGCGCGCCCGGTCCGGGCGCGCGACCTCGGCGGCCAGGACGTGCCAGTTCTCGTCGCCGCCGTCGTCCTGCATCCAGATGATCATCCGCCCGTCCCGCGACCACGAGTAGGAGCGGATGCCGCGATGGCGATCGTCCGTCAGGGGCCACGCCTCGCCCCCCGCGCGTGGGCGCAGCCACACGTTCAGCACGCCGTCGCGCGGTGCCAGGAAGGAGATCGTGCGCCCGTCGGGTGACAGCTTGGCCAGCGCCCGCTCGGGGTTGTCGAAGAAGTGCCGGAGCGGGATCAGGGGTGCCACGGGCATCGATCGTAGAGGACGGCCGGCGGCGCACCACCATCACCCGCGCCCCGGCGTCCTTCGTGCGTGCCACGCCAACGGCGGTGCGAGGCGGACCGGCCGGAACCATCGATTCGAGGCCGCTCCCGCGCGGGGCGCCTGCGCCCCGCGCCGCCCCGCCGATGGTCGCCCCATGGCGACCGCCTCGACACGGCGCGCGATGGGACTGCTCGTGGCGCCGGCGGACGCCGGCGGCGTCCTCACGCCGGTGGCATCGGCGGCGACGGCGCGGTTCTTCCTCCGGGCCGACGACCGCGGCGACCTCGTGCAGCGGACATCGACCGGGGTCCAGATCGACACCTACGTCGTGCAGATCAACTCGACGGCCGCCTCCCGCCCCGTTCGGGGCGGCGGCGGGAGTGAGGTCCGCGTACGAGGCACGTACACGGCGATCCGGCGCACGACGCGACCGGCCGTCGCACCTCCCGGGATCGAGACGACCGGCCGTTGCGACGAGCGGATCACCGTCAGCACCGAGGGGGACGTCAGCGGGACGCTTCGCATGGCACCGTCGACGGCCGGGAGGATGGACCCCGTGACCGACCTCGCGGTGGTCCTGCCCCCGTCCACGAGGGTCGTCGCGCCCGTCCGATGCGCCGCGCGGCGGACCGACACCGGGGCACCGACGGTGCTGGAGTATCCCGCGGTCCGCGAGACGGTCGACGCCGAGCGCACGATCACCCCGCGGGTGCTGAGCCCGCCGGGGCGGATCGAGGTCTCGCGGGGGCCTCGCCAAGGTCTTCGTCCGACGGTCGGTCGTCGCGCGCGTTCGCGGCGGCCCGCTGCGCGGCTCTGCGCGGCACTGGACGTTCATCCGCCGGCGCCGACGGCGGCCACGGCCGCACGCCTCAGGGCGTGCGGCGCCGAAGCGTGGCGGCGCCGAGCGCCAGACCGACGACCGAGGCGGTCGCCGTCACCGTGACGTCCACCCAGAATCGCGCTCCGAGCGGGGCGGGGTCGGACACGCGGGCGAGCGCGTCGTAGGCGTAGGTCATGGGGAGCGCGTACGAGATCCCCTCCAGCACCGGCGTCATCTCGTCCCGGGGGACGAACAGCCCGCACAGGAGCAGCTGCGGGAAGACGAAGGCGGGCATGAACTGGACCGCCTGGAACTCGGTCTGCGCGAACGCCGACACGAACAGCCCGAAGCAGACCCCCAGCACGGCGTTGAGCAGCCCGACCGCCGCCACCGCCACGGCCGGGCGCGCGCTGTCGAGCCCGAGGAGCCCGAAGGCCACCGTGGAGATGACGACGAGTTGCACGGCGGCGGCGATGGTGAACGCGATCGCGTAGCCGACCAGGATGTCGAGCTTGGCCGTCGGCATCGCGAGCAGCCGCTCGAGCGTGCCCGAGGTCCGCTCGCGGAGCATCGCGATGCTCGTGACCAGGAACATCGTGATCAGGGGGAACAACCCGAGCAGCGGCGCCCCGATCTGATCGAACAGCGCCGGCTGGCTGTCGAACATCCCCCGCAGGATCGTGAGCAGCAGGGCCGGCACGAGCACCAGCAGCGCGATCGTGCGGGGGTCGCGGAGCAGTTGGCGGAGGACCCGACGGGCGACCGCCCCGGTCACGCGCGCGCTCATGTCGCGCGGTCCGCCCGCTCGATCACCCGAAGGAAGGCGTCGCTCATGCGCTCGGCGCCGGTCTCGCGCAGAAGCTCCTCCGGTGCGCAGTCCCGGATGATGCGTCCGTCGCGCATGAGCAGCAGGCCGTCGCACTCGGCCGCGTCGTCCATCACGTGGCTCGAGACGATGAGCGTGACCCCGTCGTCGCGAAGCCTGCGGAAGTCCTCCCAGAGCTCGCCGCGGACCACCGGGTCGAGCCCGACCGTGGGCTCGTCCAGCACGAGCAGGCGCGGATCGCCGAGGAGCGCCACGCCGAGCGACACCCTCGACCGCTGCCCGCCGGAGAGCGCGTCGACGCGCCGATCGGACGCGTCCGCCAGACCGAGCCGCTCGATGACCTCCGCCACGCGATCGTCTGGCGCGGCCACGATGCGCGCGAAGTGCGCAAGGTTCTCGCGTGCCGACAGGTCGGTGTAGATCGCGGGGGCCTGGGTCACGTAGCCGACCTCGGCCCGGAGCGAGGCGGTTCCGGCGGGACGCCCGAGCACGACCGTCTCGCCGCCCGACACGCGCTGCGTGCCGACCACCGCGCGCATGAGCGTGCTCTTGCCGCACCCACTCGGCCCGAGGAGACCCGTGATCCGGCCGGCCGGAACGGCGACGGTGAGGTCGTCCAGCACCGGGCGCCCACCCCGGACGACCCGCAGGCCGCGGATGTCGATCGCAGGGGAGTCCTCGCCCGGGGTGGTCCGATGGTGCGATGCCGGAGACGTCATCGGGTCTATGTTAGCGAATACTCACTAACATCTCCACGCCCCCGCTCCAGGCCTCCTCGGACACGCGTGCTCGCCGAGCCGCGACACCACGCTCGCGCCGAGGCCGACGTCCGGGCGGCGACCTCGGGACCCTCGGCGCGGTCGGGTCGGCGTCGGCGTGCGGCTAGTCGTCGCTGTCGTCCGCGGCCTCGCGCTCGGCGTCCGCACGGTCCTCGCGGCCATCGCGCTCTGCATCCGCACGGTCTTCGCGGTCGTCGCGCTCTGCATCCGCACGGTCTTCGCGGTCGTCGCGCTCGTCATCCGCACGGTCCTCTCGCGCTCCACCTCCTCCTCGTACGACGACCCGTCGTCGCCGTCGCGCACGCGGTCGGCGGCGTCGCTCGGCGTCGCCGGCGTCTCGCTCGGCGACCCGTCCGTGGTCCGGGCCACGATCGGCGACCCGCCAGGCGTCGGCGGGGGAGGGGCATCGGTCGTCCCGGCGACGAGCGTTGCCGCACCCGAGTCGAGCTGGCGAAGCTGCCCGAGCGGCGTCTCCGGCTCGGCGGCGTCGAGGAGCGCGAGGTTGGCGAACGTCGCCGCCACGGCGACGCAGACGACGGCGATCACCACCAGCGCGGCGCCCGCGCGCCCGCGGAGGGCATCCGGCGTCCTCATGCCCCCGTTCCCCCGTGCGACGTGGTCGCCTGCGCCATGACGCCATCCTTGCGCGCCGGCGGGCGGCGTGTCGACCTCCTCGGGGCGGCCGCCACACGCCACGCCGTGAGGGCGCCGATGGCCCCCACGGTGCCCGCGTACATCGCGAGGACCCAGGGGCGCGAGGTGTCCGTCCCGGCGGTGATGCCGTGCACGGTCGCGAGGGCGAAGGCGCCGTAGGCGAGCATGTGCAGGCGGCGCCATGCGCGGACACCGATGTGCGAGCGAATCCGCGACGACAGCTGGACGACGAGCATGAGCTCCATCCCGATCACGCCGAGCGCCGTCCAGATGGGCCGGTACGGCACGAGCCCGGGCACGACCAGCGCGAGCGGGGAGACGTCCACGAACGTGTCGGCCACGAGCGCAGCCCCGTGCACCCCCACCGCGACGAGCGCCAGGAGCGACAGCTGCCGGTGGGCCGCGACGAGCTGGGCCGGCGTGAGTCCGAGCACGCGGGTCCGGGAGCGGACCATCAGCCCCGCGGCCATGGCGCCCGCCAGCAGGAGATAGGCGACGATTCCGCCCGCGCGGGCGAGGACCCACGGGAGCATGTCGGGGCTCACGCGACGCCCCCCGCGAGGACCGCCGGGCCCCGGCGCGGCACGAGGACCGCCGGGACCGACCAGCCGTTCGCGAGCGCCGCGCCGGGGCCGGCGCCCGCGACGAGCAGCGCGGTGGCCATCGCCTCGGCCTCGCCGGCGCTCGGCGCGACGGCCGTCGCCCGCACCAGGTCGGTGCGCGACGGGCTCCCCGTCCGCGGGTCGATGACGTGGTGCTGCCATCGCCCCGCACGTCGCCAGCGCCGACGATCCAGACCCGACGTCGCGAGCCCGCCGTGCGGCAACGCCAGCGTGAGCGACCCGTCGCCGGTCTCGAGCGAGACCGTCCAGGGCCCGTCCCGACGGGGCCCGCCCGCCGCGAGATCGCCGCCGACGTTCACGAGCGCCGGTCCGGCGACCGAAAGGAGCGCACAGGCCCGGTCCGCCGCGACGCCCTTGGCGATGCCGCCCAGGTCGAGCTCGACGCCCGGGGCGAGTCGGATCGATCCGTCCCCGGCGACCACGACGCCCCCTCCACCGGGCGGACCCGCCTCGGGCAAGTCGTCTCGGTCGCGCAGCAACTCGAACGAGCGGTCGTAGCCCGCTGCGCGCACCGCCCGCCCGACGGCCGGATCGAACAGGCCCCCGGTGCGGGTCCTCAGTGCCAGCGAGAGGGTCACGATCCCGGCCAGCTCCGGGCTCGGCGGCGCGGCGCCGGTCTGATTCAGCCGGCTGAGCTCCGAGTCCGGCCGGAACCGCGACAGTCTCGCCTCGAGCCGTTCGATCTCGTCCCGTGCCCGCGCCAGCGCGACGTCGGCGACATCGCCCGCCTCGACGTCGAGCAGCAGCTCGACGTCGGTCCCCATCGCGCGGAATCCTCGTCGCAGCATCACGAGCTCGCGCTGCTGGTCACCGCCGGCGCCGACGTGATCGCCACGGGCGGCGGCGCGGGCTGCGCCGCGACGGCCGGAGGGAGGCTCGGCGTCGCCTGCGTCGCCGGGCTCGTCGCGAGGTCGTCGAGCCGCTGCTGGACGGCGTGCGCCCGGTCGAGTACGGACCGCGCGCGCGCCGAGAGGGTGGCCGGCTCGGGGCCCCGCGTCGCGACCGCCGAGGCCGGCGAGGGCGTCGGATCGGTCCTCCACGGTGTCGGGTTCGCCGCGATCGCGCCGGTCACGACGACCGAGAGAACGACGCTCGCCACGGCGACGATCCGCCGGACGCCGGCCATCAGTCGTCCTGCTCGTGATCGTCCCAGTCGCCATCGTCGTCGTGATCGTCCCGGTCGCCATCGTCGTCGTGGTCGTCGTCGAACGACCCGTGGTCCGCGGTCCAGGAGCCGGCCCCGCGTGCCGCCGGGGATGCGCTCCCCGCCGGCGGCGCAAGCGCTCCCGAAGAGGCGATCGGCGGTGTCGCGACGGGCCGATCGCGCTCAAGCCTGCGGGCCCTCGCCTCGGCCGCGGCGACCGCGCGCTCGGCGCGCTCGATCATCCCGAGCTCCGCATCGTCGGAGGTGCCGGTCGGGAGGACCGTGGCAACACGGGGAGTCGGCTCCGGAGCCTGGCGATCGGGCGCGATCTCGCTGATGCCGACCACGCCTCCGACGCCCGCCAGACCCGCGAGCCCGGCCACGACGACCGCATTCATCCCACATCCCCCTTCGTCGACATCACGCCATCGACGGTAGGGCCGGCCGCGTTCGGGCGGGCGCCCGGATCACCCAGCATTCGCCCAGGCGATGGTAAGGAATGGACCAGGCATCGATCCCACCTGGCACGACACGGCATCATTGGGCCATGCGCCTGCTGGTGGTCGAGGACGACGACGGCATCGCGGAACCGCTGGTGAGCGGCCTGCGACGTGAGGGCTTCGAGGTCGAGCGTGTCGCGTGCGGTCAGGACGCGCTCGACGCGGACGAGCCGGACCTGGTGCTGCTCGATCTGCGCCTCCCGGACATCGACGGCTATGCGGTCGCCCGCGCGCTCCGTGCCCGATCGACGGTCCCGATCATCATGGTGACGGCCAAGGGCGAGGAGGTCGACCGGGTCGTGGGCCTCGAGCTCGGGGCGGACGACTACGTCGTCAAGCCGTTCGGACTGCGCGAGCTGGTGGCGAGGATCAACGCGGTCACGCGCCGGGCATCGGCGAATCCGGCGACGCCCTCCGATCCGACCTCGCGAATCGGACCGCTGCGGATCGACCGCCGGGCGCACCGCGTCGTGCTCGACGACCGCCCGCTCGCGCTCACGCCGAAGGAGTTCGATCTCCTGGCGCTCCTGGCCGAGGATCCGGGTGCGGTCGTCAGCCGCCGCCGAATCCTCGAGGAGGTCTGGGGAACGCGCTGGTACGGGCCCACGAAGACGATCGACGTCCACGTCTCGGCGCTACGCGGCAAGCTCGGCGACCCCGCCTGGATCGAGACGGTGCGGGGCGTCGGCTTCCGCCTGCGGGACACGGGGTGACCCGCCGCCTCGTCGCGACGTACCTGCTCCTGGCGGCCGTGGTCCTCGTCGCGCTCGAGGTGCCGCTCGGGATCGTCAACCAGCGGGGTCAGGTCCAGGAGTTCGAGCGCCGGGTCGAACGGGATGCCGTCGCCCTCGCCGCGCTGAGCGAGGACGTCCTCCAGGCGGGGGCGACGCCCGGTGACGCGGGCCTTCGCGGGGTCGCCACCTCGTACGGCGACTCCTCGGGCGCCAGGGTGGTCATCGTGGACGCCGCCGGGCGACTCGTCGCCGACTCGGACACCGCCCGCCCCCTGGGACGGTCCTTCTCGAGCCGCCCCGAGATCGCCGAGGCGCTCGCGGGCGGTGTCGCGATCGGCACGCGGCGCTCCCAGACCCTCGGCGACCGGCTGCTCTACGTGGCCGTGCCCGTCTCCTCCGGCGGGACCGTGCACGGCGCCGTCCGCGTGACGATCCCGATGTCCAGGGTGGACGCGCAGATCCGTCGATACTGGCTGGCGCTCGGCGGGATCGCGCTCGTGGTGCTGATCGCGGTCGCCATTGCGGGGCGCGCGCTGGCCCAGTGGGTCAGCCGGCCGCTGACCCGTCTGCGCGACACCGCCCGCCAGGCGGGCGCCGGCGATCTCGCGGCCCGGGCCGACGTGACGCACGGTCCTGCGGAGGTGCGCGAGCTGGCACAGGACTTCGACGAGATGGTGGCGCGCCTCGAGCGACTCGTGTCCGCGCAGGAGGAGTTCGTCGCGGATGCGTCGCATCAGCTCCGCAGCCCCCTCACGGCGCTCCGCCTCCGGCTCGAGAACCTGACCGAGGAGTCGGCGACGCCCGACGAGGTCGAGGCCGCGATCGGCGAGGTCGACCGGCTCAGCCGTCTGGTCGACGGGCTGCTCGCGCTCGCCCGGCTGGACCGCGGCCGCGCGACGCGCACGCGCGTCGACGTCGCGTCCGTCGTCGCCGAGCGCGCCGCCGCCTGGGGGCACGCCGCGGCCGAGGTCGGCGTGCGGATCGTCGCCGAGACCCCCGGCGCGGTCGAGGCGGAGCTCGGGAGCGGATCGCTGGAGCAGGTGCTCGACAACCTGATCTCGAACGCCCTCGACGCCTCGCCACCCGGCGAGACCGTCACGCTGGACGTGAGTCGCGAGCGGCCCCGGATCGAGGTCGTCGTGGAGGATCGCGGCCCGGGGATGACCGAGGAACAGCGCCGGCGCGCGTTCGAGCGATTCGCGAGCTGGCGCGACTCCGGGGGGACCGGACTGGGGCTGGCGATCGTGCGGCGACTCGTCGAAGCGGACGAGGGGGACGTCGCGCTCGAGCCCGTCGTCCCCCACGGCCTGCGCGTCCGGATCTCGCTTCCGCACGCGGCCGGACCCCGGCCGGCGCCGGTGGCCGGTCGAGGCGCGACACATGCGCGATGATCCCGTCCCGCCGCACCCGGGGCCGCCGACCCGGCGCGAGGCCGCGCAAGCGGACCACGGTGATCGGGGGCGGTGGACCCGACGGGCGGGCGCACTCCTCGCCGCGGGGCGGATCCGACCTCAGGAGGTGCGCGTCCGGTGAACGCTGATCGAGAAGGACGGCGGCGGCGGATGTCGGCGGGCGAGCGCCGGGCGTCGATCCTCGAGGCGGCCCGCGCGGAGTTCGGCCGCGCCGGCTACGACGGCACCTCGACCGCCGCGATCGCTGCCGCCGCGGGCTGCGCGGAGTCGGTCCTCTATCGCCACTTCCCGTCCAAGCTGGCGATTCTCCGGGCGGTCCTCGCCGAGGCGCCCCAGGGCGTGGTCCGGCCGGCACTCGCCGATCCCACGGGCGGGCTCGCGGGCGTGCTCACGCGCGTCCTCGCCGATGCGACCGCGGCCCGCGATCTGCGGGTACTCGTGTCGGCGATCTCCGTCGCGCACCGCGATCCCGAGGTCGCGGCGGCGATCGTCGACACCTTCGCGGAGGTGCGCGCGGCGATCGTGGGCGCCGCGCGCGCCGCGCAGGCGCAGGGAACGGTGCGGTCCGACCTCGACCCCGAGGACGTCGCCTGGATGTGGCAGGGCCTCATGCTCGGCGGCCTGCTGAGAAACGCGGTCCGCGCGGACGGGGCCGCCGAGGGCGCGGTGGGCGCGGCCCGGGCGCTCACGGAACTGCTGCGCCCGGACGCCGCGACCGACTAGGCGGCGGGCAGCTCCACCGTCACCGTCGTCCCAGACCCGGGCTCGGACTGGAGCGCGATCGTACCGTCGGCCGCCGTGACGAGCTCACGCACGATCGCCAGCCCGAGGCCGGTGCCGCGCACGTCGCGCGCGGCGCGGTGGAAGCGCTCGAACACCCGCTCACGCTCGTCCTCGGGGATCCCACGTCCGGTGTCGGCGACCACGAGGCGGATCTGCGCGCCCACGCCCTCGACGCGCGCCTGGACGCGGCCGCCGGGACGGTTGTAGCGAACGGCGTTCTCCAGCAGGTTGCCGATCACACGATGCGCGGCCTCCCGCCCGATCGCGCACGCCGCCGCCGCGCCGGGCGCGACCGCGAGGGTGACCCCCGCGTCCTCGGCGGCCACGCGCCACTCATCGGCCGACTCGCGGAGCGCCTGCTGAAGGTCGACGCGCTCCTCGGCGCTCCCGCGCGACGCGGACGCACGCTCCAGCACGAGCAGATCGCCGACGATGCGCCCCATCCGGGTGAGCTGGCGCTCGGCCACGCCCATCACGCGCCGCAGCTCCGTCGGCTCCGCGCCCTCGTCGGCGAGGGCGACCTGGAGCGACGTCTTGGCGGCCGCGATGGGCGTGCGCAGCTCGTGTGACGCGTCCGCGAGGAATCTCCGCTGCCCGTCGACGGCGCGCTGGGTCCGGTCGAGGAAGCCGTCGAGCGTGTCGGCCAGCTCGCGCAGCTCGTCGTGCGGCCCCCCGAGCGCGATCCTCCCCGAGAGGTCCGGGACCTGGTCGCCGAGCTCGCGCGCGCGGTCGGTGATCCGTGCGACGGGCGCGAGCACGCGGCCCGAGACGAACCACCCGATCACCAGCGACACGAGTGCCAGACCGACGACACCGGCGGCCCCCGCGGTGCGGAGCCGCCGCAACGACTCCGCGTTGACCTCCTGCTCGAACTGCGCCTGGACCTGCGCGCCGACGGCCTCGCGAAGCTGCTCTCGCGCGGCGCGGCGACCCGGGTCGGGCCGGCCGAATGTCGGCGGCCCCGGTCCCACCCCGTCGACCGCCCGCGGCGGCGGGGTCCGGTCGGTCAGGGGGGTGTCGTCGACCCGTGCGGCGGCTGCGGCGTACACCCCGGCCAGCAGGAGCACACCCGCGACGAACAGCAGCCCGCTGTACCAGAGGGTCAGCCTGAGGCGGATCGACGGCCCGCGGCGGACGGGTCCGTCAGGCGGTACCCCAGCCCCACGACCGTCTCGATCCGGTCCCGGCCGATCTTCTTGCGGAGTCCGCCGATCTGGACCCGGACCGCGTTCGTGAAGGGGTCCATCTCGTCGTCCCATACGTGCTCCAGGAGTTCCTCGGTGCTGACCACGGCGTCTGCCCGTCGCATGAGGTAGTGCAGCAGGGTCCATTCCTTCGCGGTCAGATCGAGGTCCCCCTGCCCGGTCCACGCCCGCCGCGCCGCGGGATCGAGCTGGAGGTCTCCGACCGCGAGCAGGCGCGGGCGGGCGGGCGTGTCCCGCCGCGCGAGCGCCCGCAGGCGTGCCAGCAGCTCGCGTAGATCGAAGGGCTTGACCAGGTAGTCGTCGGCGCCCGCGTCGAGGCCCGCGACGCGATCGTCGACCGCGTCGCGGGCGGTGAGCATCAGGACGAGAGGCGGCCGGCGGCCGCGCCGGATCTCGGCGCAGACATCGAGGCCGTCCAGTCCCGGCAGGGTGAGGTCGAGCACGACGATGTCGTAGGGGACCCGCAGGCACATCCCGACGGCCGCATGGCCGTCGGCGGCCTGGTCCACGACGTAGCCGTCTCTGCGGAGGGCCGTGCGCACGGCCTCCCGCAGATCCGGCTCGTCCTCGACGACGAGAACTCTCACGCCGTCAGTTTGACGCGCGAGGCCTCAGGGGCCCAGCGGGCCGAGACCACCCGGGCCGCCGAAGCCGCCGGGTCCGCCGCGTCCGCCGTGGCCCCTCGGCCCGCGCTCGCTCGTGACGATCTCGTCGACCTGCTCGGCCAGCTCGTCGCCGGTGGGCGCGGTCTCGCCCTCGGCCTCCGCTCGAATCTGGATGCTCTCGGTCACGGCGGCCTCCAGGTCGGCGCGCGAGACACCCTTCTCCTCGGCCAACTCGAGCAGGGTGGTGCCGTCGTGGCGGGCCTCGTGCAACTCCTCGCCGGTCACGCCGAGCGCCTCGACGATCGGTTGCTCTGCCGCCTCGCGGGCGGCCCGGCGCTCCTCGCGGTCCTGGGGCCCCTCCCGAAGCCGCTCGAGCATCTGGTCCGCCTGCTCCTGGGTGATGCGGCCGTCGGCGACCGCCTGGTCGAGGCGTTCCGTGACGACCTGTTCGCGTGCGGCCTGGATGTCCTCGACGGTGACGTCCGCGCCGACCTGCTCGGTGAGGGCGCTGGCAAAGCTCTCCTGCGGATCGTCTCCACCGCTCGTCGCGGCGACCCCGATCGCGGTCCCCGCACCCACGACCGCGACTGCGGCCGCGGTCAGTGTCGCCGCTTTCGCTCTCCCTCGAAGGCTGAAGCCCATCGGGCACCCCCAACTCGATTTGCCTGACGAGAACGACCGTACGAAGGGGGGCTAAGGGCCGGATAAGCGCGGCGGCGCCTTCGCGAACCCTTAACGCCACGCACCGTCGCGACCACCCGGCGCACGTCGAGACTTCGAGGAGCCGGCGCCCAAGTGCTGGCGCGAACCCGCACCGCGTGTACGATTCCGGGGTCTTGAGGGTTCGCGGGTCGTCACACGGCCCCACCACGACCAGAGAGCCGGACGTGAACACGACGAACACGCAGCGGGCCTGCACGGGGCGCGCACGGTGATCGCCCTCCTCTTCCCTGGCCAGGGCGCGCAGCAGGTCGGCATGGGCAAGGCCCTCGTCGACGCGTACCCGGTCGCCCGGCGGACCTTCGAGGAGGCCAACGACGTCCTCGGCTACGACCTTGCGCGCATCTGCTTCGAGGGGCCGTACGAGGACCTCATGGCGACCCGCACCTGTCAGCCCGCCGTGCTGACGACGTCGGTCGCCGCCTACCGCGTGGCGCAGGCCGAGGGGATCGTCGGGGACCTGACCATGGGGCACAGCCTGGGCGAGTACTCCGCGCTGGTGGCCAGCGGGCTGCTGGAGTTCGGCGAGGCGATCAGGCTGGTCGAGGCGCGCGGCGACGTGACCCAGGAGGTCGTGGGCCGCACGCCCGGATCGATGGCCGCGATCCTCGGCGCGAGCGATCAGGACGTCGAGGAGATGTGCCTGGAGGCCGGGGATGTCTGGCCCGCCAACTTCAACTGCCCGGGCCAGGTGGTCGCGTCGGGCCTGCATCGCGGGGTCGAGCGACTGCTCGATCTGGCGCACGCCCGAGGGCTGCGCGCGCGCCTGCTCGACGTCGACGGGGCGTTCCACTCCTCGCTCATGGCGCCCGCCGCCGAGAAGCTTCGCGGAGTGCTCGACAGCGTCAAGCTCCCCGACACCCAGACGATGCCGTTCCTCTCGGCCACGACGGCCGCCTTCGAGCAGGGCGAGCGGCTCCGGGCGCTCCTCGCCCAGCAGCTCACCGCCCCGGTGCGGTTCACCCAGACGGTCCGCTTCGCGCTCGATCACGGCGCCGACCAGTTCGTGGAGTTCGGCCCCCGAAGCGTCCTGATCGGACTGGTCAGGCGCATCCGAAGCGACGTCGAGACACATCACGTCGGCACGCCCGGCGACCTGGCCGCGATCGCAGCGCTCAGCCGCCCGCGCTGATGCCCGCGGCGCTGGTGACGGGCGCCTCCCGAGGGATCGGCGCCGCATGCGCCGAGCGCCTGGCGCGGGACGGCTGGGATGTGGCGGTCGGCTATGGGACCGACGCGGATGCCGCCGAGACGGTCGCCGAGCGCGTCCGGGCGATCGGCCGCCGCGCCGTGCTCGTCGGGGGTGACGCACGGGAACCGGAGACCCACACCCGCGCGGTGGCACGCGCCGAGGCGGCGCTCGGCCCTCTCGAGGCGGTGGTCTCGAACGCCGGTCTGACCCGGGATGGCCTGGCGGTCCGCATGGACCCCGCCACGTGGGCCGAGCCGCTTGCGGTGAACCTCGAGGGCGCCTTCCTGGCGCTTCGCACGGCCCTCGCGGGCATGGCGGCCCGCGGCAGGGGCTGCGCGGTCGCCGTGGGCTCGGTCGTCGGTCGCACGGGCAACGCCGGACAGGCCAACTACGCCGCGTCCAAGAGCGGGCTCGTCGCGCTGGTCCGGAGCCTCGCGCGCGAGCTCGGTCCGTCGGGCATACGCGTGAACGCGGTCGCCCCCGGGTTCATCGCCACCCGGCTGACCGACGCCCTCGACGACCCGCAGCGCGATGCCCTGCTCGAGCGGACGGCGCTGGCGCGTTTCGGCGAACCCGGGGACGTGGCGGGCCCGGTCGCATACCTCTGCTCACCGCGGGCCGGCTACGTCTCCGGCGCGGTGCTGGCGGTGGACGGTGGCCTTGCGCTCTGAGCGGCGCGTGGTGGTGACCGGCGTGGGGCTGGTCACGGCGCTCGGCGTCGGCCGCGCCGACAACTGGCGCGCGGCGCTCGCGGGCGCGCCCGGCGCGCGCGAGATCACGCGCTTCGACGCCTCCGCGCACGCATGCCGGATCGCCTGCGAGGCATGGGACTTCCGCCCGGAGGACTTCATCGATCGCCGCGGGGCACGGCGGATGGACCGGGTCTCACAGCTCGCGGTCGCCGCCGCCCGGCTGGCGGTCGAGGACGCCGCCATCCCCGACTCGGAGCTCGGCGAGCGCGCCGGGGCCGTGATCGCCAGCGGCAGCGGCGGCAACGAGACCTACGAGCAGGGCTGGCGCACGCTGTCCGAACGCGGTCCCGACCGCGTGCTCCCGACGATGCTCCCGGCGGCGATCGTGAACATGGCCGCCGGGATGGTGTCGGTGGAGATCGGGCTCGGGGGTCCGCTCTCGGTGCACGCGACCGCCTGCGCCTCGGGGACGCACGCGATCGGTGAGGCGCTGGAGGTGCTCCGGCGCGGCGAGGCCGACGTGATGCTGGCGGGTGGGAGCGAGGCCGGGATCACGCCGCTCACGATGGCCGCGCTCGACGCGACGCGCGCGCTCTCGCGGCGCAACGACGATCCCGCTGCCGCCAGCCGCCCCTTCGACCTGACCCGCGACGGCTTCGTCGCCGCCGAGGGCGCGGGCGTGCTCGTGCTGGAGGACCTCGAGCGGGCGCTGGCGCGCGGCGCGCGCCCCCTCTGCGAGCTGGCGGGGTACGCCACGACCGCCGACGCCTACCACCTCACCGACCCGGAGCCCTCGGGCCGACGCCAGACCGCGGCGGTGCTCGAGGCCCTCGCCGACGCCGGGATCGCCCCCGAAACGCTGGACTACGTGAACGCGCACGGCACCTCGACGCCACTTGGCGATCAGGTCGAGGTCCGCTCGCTCCGGGCGGCGGTCGGCGACGACGTGGCCCAGCGGGTCGCGGTCAGCTCGACCAAGTCGATGCACGGCCACGCGATGGGTGCCGCCGGCGGCATCGAGGGCGCGCTCGCGGCGCTCGCGATCGCCGAGGGGGCGATCCCGCCGACGATCAACCTCGACGATCTCGACCCCGCCTGCGCGGGGGTGGATCACGTCGCCGGGACGGCGCGACACACTCCCGTGGACACCGCGATCTCGAGCTCGTTCGGGTTCGGCGGGCACAACGCGGTGGTCGCGTTTCGCGCGGTGGGCGCATGAGCGAGAACGGACGAGCCCGTGTCGTCGTGACCGGCATCGGGGTCGTGTCGCCGCTCGGGATCGGAATCGAGGACACCTGGCGGCGCCTGGTGGCGGGCGAGTCCGGCGCGGGGCCGATCACGCTCTTCGACACGGACGGGTTCGACGTGCGGGTCGCCTGCGAGGCCGACGCGTTCGACCCGTCGGACTTCATCGAGCACAGGGCGGCGCGACGGATGGACCGCTTCGCCCAGATGGCCGTCGCGGCAGCCCGCATGGCGATGTCCGACGCGGGGGTCGCCGACGACTCCGACCGGCTGGGGGTCGTGGTCGCGAGCGGCGCCGGCGGCGGCGCCACCCGCGAGGCGCAGATGCGGGTGCTGACCGAACGCGGGCCCGACCGGGTCTCGCCGCTCACGATTCCGGCAAGCGTGCCGAACATGGCCGCGGCCCAGGTCTCGATGACCGTCGGCGCCCGCGGGCCGGTCACGGCGACCTGCACGGCCTGCGCCGCCGGGACCGACGCCATCGGCCTGTCGGCCGCGATGCTCCGCCGCGGCTCGGCCGACGTGATGCTGGCGGGCGGCGCGGACACCATGATCACGCCGCTGTGGGTCGCGGGCTTCGACGCCATGCGGGTCCTGACCCACCCGGCCGAGGATCCCGCCGACGCGCCGCGCCCCTTCGACGCGGAGCGCGACGGCTTCCTGATCGGCGAGGCCGGGGCGGTCATGGTCCTCGAGCGCCTCGAGGACGCCCTCGCGCGCGGCGCGCGCCCGATCGTCGAGGTCCTGGGCTACGGCGCGAGCGCCGACGCCTTCCACATGACCGACCCGGACCCCCGCGGCAGGCCGCAGTCGCGGGCGATCGCCGCCGCGATCGCGGACGCCGGGATCACGCCGGACCGGGTCGGCTACGTCAACGCGCACGGCGGCGGCAGCCGCGCCGGCGACCCGGCCGAGGTGCTCGCCCTGCGGACGGCCCTCGGCGACGAGGTGGCGTCCGGCGTCGCGATCAGCGGCACCAAGGCATCGCACGGGCACTGCATGGGTGCGGCCGGGGCCCTCGAGGGTGCCATCGCCGCCATGGCCGTCGCCACGGACACGGTCCCCGCGACGCGCAACCTCCGCAACGTCGACGACGCCTGCACGGGGATCGACCACGTGATCGGATCGGCCAGGCGCACACCCGTGGGGGTCGCGCTCTCGTGCTCGTTCGGGCTCGGCGGGCACAACGCCTGCCTCGCGCTCGGCCCGGGCGACGGCGGATGAGCGAGTCCCGCCGGCGCCCGTCGGCGCGGACCGAGAAGGCCATCCGCCTCACGTCGGCCAGCCTCGTCGCGGCGGTCTTCGGGATCATCGCCGTCGTGACCGACGACGAGACGCTCGGCTTCGTGGGCCTGGGGATCGTGCTGGCTGCGATACTCCTCGGACCGATCGTCACGCGCGCCCTGGGTATCGGGCGCTGACCCGGCGGGGACCCGCGGCCCCGACAGCACCGGTGGAGGTTGAGATGGCGGATGCACGTGCAGCGCTCGAGCGCCTGCTCGACGAGCGCATCGTCTTCCTGGACGGTGCGATGGGGACGATGATCCAGGGGTACGACCTCGAGGAGGCCGACTTCCGGGGCACGCGCCTGGCCGAGCACGGCAGCCCCCTCAAGGGCAACAACGACCTGCTCACGCTGACGCGACCCGACGTCATCCGCGACATCCACGTGGAGTTCCTCCGCGCGGGCGCGGACATGGTGGAGACCAACACCTTCAGCTCGACGCGGATCGCGCAGGCCGACTACGGCACGGAGCACCTCTCGCGTGAGCTCAACGAGGCGTCCGCGCGGATCGCGCGCGAGGCCGCGGACATCGTCGGCACACCCGAGCACCCGCGGTTCGTGGCCGGGGCGATCGGGCCGACGAACCGCACCCTGTCGATCTCACCTCGGGTCGAGGACTCCGCCTACCGGGCGGTGACCTTCGACGAGGTGCGCGAGGCGTACGCCGAGCAGGTCGAGGGCCTGATCGACGGCGGCGTCGACGTGCTGCTGATCGAGACGATCTTCGACACCCTGAACGCCAAGGCCGCGATCGTCGCCGCCAAGGACGTGATGGACGCCCGGGGCGTCGACCTCCCGCTGATGCTCTCGGTCACGATCACGGACCGGAGCGGTCGCACGCTCTCGGGGCAGACGATCGAGGCGTTCTGGGCCTCCGTCGCCCATGCGGCGCCCTTCAGCGTCGGCCTCAACTGCGCGCTCGGCGCCCACGAGATGCGCCCGTACCTTGCGGCGCTGTCCGAGATCGCCGACTGCTACACGAGCGTCTACCCCAACGCCGGCCTGCCGAACGCCTTCGGGGGCTACGACGAGACGCCCGAGGTGACGAGCGGCGAGCTCCGCGAGTTCGCCGAGAGCGGCCTGGTGAACATCATGGGCGGGTGCTGCGGGACGACCCCGGCGCACATCGCCGCCATCGCGAACGCCGCCAAGGGGGCCGCGCCGCGCCGCATCCCGACCGTCGCGCCCGAGCTCCGCCTCTCGGGGCTCGAGCCGCTCGAGGTCGGCCCGGAGACCGGCTTTCTCATGATCGGTGAGCGCACGAACGTGACCGGGTCGCGCCGGTTCGCGGAGCTGATCAAGGCAGGCGACTTCCAGACGGCGATCGACGTGGCGTCCGAGCAGGTCCGCGGGGGCGCGAACATCATCGACGTCAACATGGACGAGGGCATGCTCGACTCGGTCGCGGCGATGCGCACGTTCCTCAACATGGTCGCGACCGAGCCCGAGGTCGCCCGGGTCCCGATCATGATCGACTCGTCGCGCTGGGAGGCCATCGAGGCCGGCCTCGAGTGCGTCCAGGGAAAGCCGGTCGTGAACTCGATCAGCATGAAGGAGGGCGAGGCCGAGTTCATCGAGCGCGCGCGCGCCGCGCGCCGCTTCGGGGCGGCGCTCGTCGTCATGGCCTTCGACGAGGACGGGCAGGCCGACACCGTCGAGCGCAAGGTCTCGATCTGCCGGCGGGCCTATCGCATCCTGACCGAGCAGGTCGGTGTGCCCGGCCACGAGATCATCTTCGACCCGAACGTCTTCGCGGTGGCGACCGGGATCGAGGAGCACAACACCTACGCGATGGCGTTCATCGAGGCCACCGAGCAGATCAAGGCGACGTGCCCCGGCGCAAAGGTCTCGGGTGGCATCAGCAACCTGTCGTTCTCGTTTCGTGGCAACGACGTCGTCCGCGAGGCCATGCACTCGGCGTTCCTCTATCGCGCGATCCAGGCGGGCCTCGACATGGGGATCGTCAACGCGGGACAGCTGGCCGTCTACGAGGACATCGAGCCCGAGCTCCGCGAGCGGGTCGAGGACGTCCTGCTCGACCGGCGCGAGGACGCGACCGAGCGTCTCGTCGAGATGGCCGAGTCGGTCAAGGGCAGCGGCGCCCGGCGCGAGCACGACACCGCGTGGCGCGAGGGCACCGTCTCCGAGCGCCTGCAGCACGCGCTCATCAACGGGATCGTGGAGCACGTCGAGGAGGACGCCGAGGAGGCGCGACTGGAGCTCGGGGCACCGCTTTCGGTCATCGAGGGGCCGCTCATGGACGGCATGGGGATCGTCGGCGAGCGCTTCGGTGAGGGCAAGATGTTCCTGCCGCAGGTCGTCAAGAGCGCACGCGTGATGAAGCGCGCCGTCGCCTACCTCGAGCCGTTCATGGAGGCCGAGCGACAGGCGACCGGGACCGAGCGGGAGGCGGCGGGCCGGATCGTGATGGCCACCGTCAAGGGTGACGTGCACGACATCGGGAAGAACATCGTGGGCGTCGTGCTCGGGTGCAACGACTACGAGGTGGTCGACCTCGGGGTCATGGTGCCGGCCGACAGGATCCTCGACGCCGCCGTGGAGCACGAGGCCGACATGATCGGCCTGTCGGGCCTGATCACGCCCTCGCTCGACGAGATGGTCGGCGTGGCGCGCGAGATGGAGCGCCGCGACATGGACGTGCCACTGCTCATCGGCGGCGCCACCACCTCCAAGCAGCACACCGCCGTCAAGATCGCGCCCGCCTACTCCGGACTGGTCACGCACGTGCTCGACGCATCGCGCGCGGTCGGTGTGGTCTCGGCGCTGCTCGACGACGAGCGCGGTGCGACGATGGCCCAGGAGGTCGCCGAGGAGCAGGAACGCCTGCGCGAGGTCCACGAGGGCCGCGCCGCGCGCCCGCTCCTGGCCTACGAGGACGCACGCGAGCGCCGCCTGCGGACCGACTGGACCGCACAGCGACCGCCCTCGCCCGAGTTCACGGGGCGACGGGTGCTCGAGGACGTGCCGCTCGAGGAGCTCATCCCCTTCATCGACTGGACGTTCTTCTTCACCGCCTGGGAGCTCAAGGGCAGGTTCCCCGAGGTGCTGGACCATCCCCGCTACGGCGAGGCGGCCCGGGAGCTCTACGCCAACGCCACAAAGGTGTTGGAGGAGCTGGTCGCCGGTGGGCGCCTCACGGCGCGGGCCGTCTACGGCTTCTGGCCGGCACACGCCGACGGGGACGACATCGTGCTGTTCGAGGACGAGGGCCGCTCGGTCGAGGTGGCGCGGTTCCCGATGCTCCGCCAGCAGCGGGAGCGCCCGGACGGCAAGCCGCAGCTCTCGCTGGCCGACTACGTGGCCCCCGCCGGCGCAGGCGTTCCGGATCACATCGGCGCCTTTGCGGTGACCGCGGGGATCGGGGCGGAGGAGATCGCGCGCGAGCGCGAGGCCGAGCACGACGACTACGAATCGATCATGGTCAAGGCGCTCGCGGACCGGCTCGCCGAGGCGTTCGCCGAGATGCTCCACCAGCGCGCACGACGCGAATGGGGCTACGGCGCCGACGAGGCCCTCTCCAACGAGCAGCTGATCGCGGAGGAGTACCGCGGGATCCGCCCCGCGTTCGGCTATCCGGCGTGCCCCGACCACCTGCCCAAGCGCGCGCTCTTCGAGCTGCTGGGTGCCCCGGAGATCGGGATGGAGCTCTCGGAGAGCATGGCGATGCTCCCCGCGGCGTCGGTGAGCGGGATCTACCTGTCCCACCCCGAGAGCCACTACTTCTCGATCGGGCGCATCGGGGCCGACCAGGTGGCGGACTACGCCGAACGCACGGGCCTCTCCGTCGAGGAGGTCGAGCGCTGGCTCGCGCCGAGCCTCGGCTACGAGCCGGCGACCGTGCGCGCCTGAGCGACGCACCGGGGCGCGGCCCTGCGGCGCATCAGCGCTGCTCGGCCGCGGCCTGCTGGATCAGGTCGGAGTGCAACCCGCCGAGGAGGCTCGGCAGGACGCCTCCCGCACGCGTCTCGTCGCCACCGATCACCACCGAGGCGTCGTGAACCATCCGGGCGGGAACCGCTCACCGCGACGCTCAAGCCCGGTCGAGGTCCGCGACGAGCGCGTCGACCCGTGCCGCGATGTCGTCCCTGATCGCGCGGACACGATCGACGGGAAGGCCCTTCGGGTCCTCCAGATCCCAGTCGACGTAGCGCTTGCCGGGGATGTAGGGGCACGAGTCGCCGCAGCCCATGGTGACGACCACGTCCGCCTGGCGGGCGAGCTCGTCGGTGAGCCGGGCCGGGCGACGGCCGGAGACGTCGACGCCGAGCTCGGCCATGACCTCCACGACCTCGGGGTGCACCGATCCCTCGGGGTCGGCGAGCGTGCCGGCGGAGCGCGCTCGGTGGCGCCCGGCGGCGGCGCGCTCGAAGAGCGCCGCGCTCATCTGCGAGCGACCGGCGTTGTGGAGGCAGACGAAGAGTGCGGTCGCCATCGCCACATGCTCCCCGACCGGGCGAGCCGCCCGCCCGGCACGAGACGTCACATCGCGGGCGTGCTCACGCGTCCGGATCGTCCCCGAGATCGCCCGGATCGTCGAGGAGGTCCGGATCCTCGTCGTCCTCACCGTCCTCGCCGGCCGCGGAGAGCCCACAGTCGGCGCCGCCGCGCGCGCCGGCGACGGTGTGGACGCGGGTGACCGTCGTGGCCGGGTCGTCGACGAGTGCCGCGACGATCCGGACGGGACCGACGAACGGGGCCTCGGGTCCCAGGTCGTCGAGCTCGAGGGCGATGAGAAGATCGCCCTCCTCGCCGATCTCGTCCTCTCCCCGCACGGGTGGCCGTCCGTCGTCGAACGTGACCGCGACGCGCGCGCCCGCCGGACCGGTGATGACCGCGCAGACGGTCGTGAAGACGTCGATCTCGTGCCCGATGCGCAGATCGAACGCCGCACCCGCGCCGGGCGTGGACGGGGCGCCCGGCGCGCCGCCGGGCGTGGCCCGCCCGCTCGTGGAGCGCCGCGTGACCCGCTCGCAGCCCGGCGCGATCCGGTCGCGTCGGTCGGCGACGACGCGGTCGCGCCCCGGACCACAGAAGATGCGATCACGCGTCCCGTCGCGCGCGACGATCACATCGGCCCCCTGCCCGCCCGCGAGCAGATCCGCGCCCGGTCCGCCGTCGAGGCGATCGCGTCCCGGCCCGCCCAGCAGCACGTCCCGGCCGCCGCCGCCGCGGAGGCGATCGGCGCCGGGCCCGCCGAACAGGCGATCACGACCCCGTCGCCCGACGAGGAGGTCGTCCCCCGCGAACCCCCTGAGCACGTCCGCGCGCGCGGTCCCGAGCAACCGGTCGTCGCCGGCCCCGCCGGCGGTGCGCCCCGCGGCGACCGCAACGAGCGACGCGAACAACAGGATGACGCCCACGCAGACGATCAGTCGGCGCGGTCCGATGATCGCCCGGGCACGCATTCACACGAGGATACGACGAACGGCCCGGCGGCGGTTCGTCCGCCGGGACGTCACGGGCGATCCGGGGCTACGCCGCCACGGGGCTGTTGATCTCGAGCTCCGTCACGATCTCGATCGAGGGCGAGACGCTCCGGGCGTTCGGGCACCGCCCGGCGTGGACCGCGTGGACCTCCTCGGCGGCCGCACGATGCTCCTCGTCGAGCTCGAGCGTGTAGCTCACGACCACCCTGCGAAGCACGAGGACGCCGTCCTCGTCCGGCTCCACGAAGCCGGTCGCGGTGCCCGTGAGGGCCTCGGCCGGCACGACCGGCACCCGGGCGCGCAGGAGCGAGCCCGCGAACGTACCGATCAGGCAGCCCCCGATCGACGCCGCCAGGTAGTCGAGCGTCGAGGGCTGTGGGTCGCGGGCCGTCGCCTTGTAGTGCTCGGCCACGCCGCCGTGCATCCCGAAGCGAAGGACGTCGCCGTTGGGTTCGAGCACCGCCTCCCGGTCGAGGCTCCTGGAGCCTTGGACGAGCGAGAGCGGAGCGGTCGTCTGGAATGCGGGCATGTCGGTCCTCGGTCGGGTAGCTATAGTGTCGCGTGTGCGACAGAATCGCCTGGCGACGACCCGACGTCAAGGAGCGAGCACCGATGCGCAGGGGGCGACCACGAACGTTCGACGCCGACGAGGCCCTCGACCGGGCGATGCGGGTCTTCTGGCGCCGGGGGTACCGGGCGACCACGACGCGGGATCTCGAACGGGCCCTCGGCATCGGAC
>CAVORO010000003.1:0-1162500 GCA_963698665.1 Miltoncostaeaceae bacterium
AGTCGAGCATCGCGCACACCTTCGGGCCGAAGGAGCAGCTGCTCGAGCGGGCGCTCGAACGCTACGCGACGCGCTTGGAGCGCGAGTTGCTCGGGCCCATGCGCGACGGCGACGCCGGCCTCCTCGACGTCGACGTGTTCCTCGCGGGGCTCGCCGAGTGGCTGACGGCGGACGGCACCCGCGGGTGCCTGATCGGGCGCATGCTGGCCGAGACCGACCCGCCCGAGGCCGTCGTCGCGTCACATCTCGACGCCTACCGCGTCAACCTGCGCGCAGCCCTCGGCGCGGCGCTCGGACGCGCCGCGGCCGCGGGGGAGATCGGGGCGGAGCAGGTGGCGGGGCGGGTCGATCTGCTCGTGGGGACGGTGCTCGGGTGCAATCTGGCCGTCCAGGCCGACTTTGGCACCGACGAGGTACGGGCGCTCAGCGAGGGTGCCCGCGCTGAGGTCACGCGCTGGGGCGCGGGTGACCTCGGCTGAATCCTGTTGCGCCCAGCGCGCCGCGCCCGCGACGCGAGCCCCGAGGTGATCGCCGCCCGGCGTCGTCTCCGGAGCCGGGTCACCAGTCGCCGGATCCCCCAGGGGCCGCCCCAGGACCATCGGCCGTCATGCGGGTTGGGAGCGGGCCTCGGCGTCCCTCAGGTACTCGTGCACGAAGGCGATCGCCATGCTGCCCTCGCCGACCGCCGCCGCGACCCGCTTCACGGGACTGGACCGAACGTCACCGCAGCAGAAGATGCCCGGGACGCTCGTTTCCAGAAGGTAGGGGTCCCGTTGGAGACGCCAGGACTCGGCCGCGCGCGCGTCCGGTCCCGTGATCACGTATCCGCGCGGGTCGAGTGCGATGTCGGGTGGCAGCCACGCGGTCTCGGCGTCCGCGCCGATGAAGACGAAGAGCCCTCCCGACTCGAGCCGGGTCGTCTCGCCCGTGGTGGTGTCGCGGACATCGATCGCCTCGAGCGACGTGTCGCCGTAGGCCGCTCGCACCTCCGCCCCGGAGCGCACGCGGATGTTCGCCCTCGTGGCGAGTTGGTTGACGAGATAGTGGGACATGCTCTTGGCGAGCGTGTCGGCGCGGCAGATGATGGTCACGCTCCGCGCGTGCGTCGCGAAGAACATCGCTGCCTGCCCGGCCGAGTTCCCCGCACCGATGATGTGGACGTCAAGACCGTATGCGTTCGCTGCCTCGCTTCGGACGGCGCCGTAGAAGATCCCCCGGCCAACGAGGCGGTCGAACCCCTCGATCTTTAGCGTCCGCCATGAGACCCCGCAGGCGAGGATGATCGTCCTGGCCCGGAGCACGTCGCCGCCGTCGAGGTGGACCTGGGAGACTGCCGCGTCGATCCGGGTGATCGACCTCGTGACGACGATCTCGGCGCCGAGTCTGCGTGCCTGCTCGAGCGCCCGGCCGGCCAGCTCCTCGCCCGACACGCCAGAGGGGAATCCGAGGTAGTTCTCGATCCGGGAGGACGTGCCCGCCTGGCCACCCGGCGCCTCGCGCTCGACGGCGATCGTCCGAAGCCCCTCAGAGGCGCCGTACACGGCGGCGGCCAGACCGGCGGGACCCGCCCCGATGATGACCGAGTCATACTCGGCGCCCGCCGGCTCGGTCGCGATTCCGAGGAGTTCGGCGACACGGCGCAGCCGCGGCCTCAAGACGGTCTTGCCGCTCGTGACGCGGACGGCCGGCTGGTCGCTCTCGGTCGGCAGCGCCCCCGACCACTGCTCCGCCTCGGCGGGCACGTCCGGCTGGAGCCACTCGAACCGGACCTGGTTGCGATCGAGGAAGCGCCGCAGCTCCGCGCAGGCGGCGTTCCAACGGGATCCCAGGACGATCGCGCGGGGCGGACCGGGCGTCGCCACGATCGCCTGCCACCCCCTTGGGCCGCTCAGCCGGTTGGCGGCCAAGCGCCCAATTCGCCCCGCGACCTCGGGCGCGACGGCAGCGAGGGAGTGGTAGTCCTGCGGCTCGATGCGCACGACACGCGACGGCTCCGCCGCTCGCAGTCCGGCGGGCTGGCGCATTCCCAGCGCGATCGACATCTCCCCGAAGAGCTCACCGGGGCGCCGCTCGCCGATCACGCGCTCGACGCCGTCGACGACCCCGACGACTTCCAGGCGGCCCTCGAGCACGCCGAACAGGGCCCGGTCGTCACCTCCGCGCACGACGTACTCGCCGGACTCGGCTGAGACGTCGGCCGCGGCGCGGCAGAGCCGCTCACACTCGGCCGGCTGGATGCCCGCGAACACCTCGAAAGCGGCGATCTCGTCGGCCGTCACCATGAGAGCGCTCCCCGCCGAGGCGTGCACCTCATGATCGGGACGCACGAGGAGCCGATCACCGCCTCGGTGCGCCGCTGTCGTCTCGCGTTCGCTTCCTCCGCCACAGCGAGACGGTACCTCGCGGGCTCATCCGCCGCTGGTGCCTGCAGCAGGAAATGACGTCGCTCGGCGCGCCCTTCATGGCGGCGGCATACGAGCGGGTGATCGGGGTTCTCGCGCTCGCGCGATGCGGGTTCCATGCAAGCGGCACGACTCGGGAGCCGCGACGCGCGGGCGCCTGGCCGGGTGCGCGCATCTCCGAGGCCCCGGCGACGTGTTGGCCCTGATGTACCGCGCCCGGGCCCAGGTCGCCCCGCCGGGAGGCAGCGCGGCCCGGGCTGACGGCTCAGTCCACGGTGCCGGTCACAACCTGTCCGCGCCGATCGACCCCGGCCGGAACTGTGACTCGGTCAGGCCCGCTTCGATCAGATCCGTGACCCGGTTGGCGAGCCTGATCGCCCGCTGGCTCTGGCGCTGTGTGGTCCGCAGTTGCGACGCCGTGAGGGTGACCTTGCCGACGCCCTTGGACTTCGCGATCACGAGGCCCGTCGGAGCGCCGTCGCGCGACGGGGGGCCCGCGCCGCCGGGCGCGAGTCCGGGGTAGAGCGGGCGCCCGAGCAGAATCGCTCCCGGCGCGAGGTTCCCGCCGGTCAGGCCGTTGATCCGCGCCCAGGTCGCGTCCGCGCGCGCGACGAGCGCCTTCGAGATCCGCTCGTTGATCAGGACCTGCCGCAGGCTCACGGCGAAGTCCGCCTTGCCCTGCCTGGCCTTCGGAACCCGAAGCGGACGCGGCGTCGGCGGCGTCTGCGCGGCCGCGCCTCCCCCCACCCAGGCGATGCCGCCCTGGAACGCCGGAGGGCCGAAGGCTCCGGCGCACAGATCCCCGGGGACGATGCCGGCGTCGATCCATTCGTTGACGGCGTTCAGGCGGCGAAGGGCGGCAGAATCGATCCGCTGCTGGATGCGGAGCGCCCGCTCCGACAGCCGGACCGCATCCTTCTTGCTCGCGGTTCGGCGCGGCGTCGCGTCGCAGACCGGGCTGCCCGCCGTCGGGGCGGCCTTGGGCGGCGCGGGTTGGGGTGGGGATGGGGCGGGGGGCGGCGCGGAATCGGGGGCCATCGGGCAGAGGGCGGGGTCGTCGGCGAACTCGTCCGGGAGGATCGTCACCCGAAGCGTCGCCCCGGCGGGGAGGCCGGCCTGGGGGTTGAAAGGCAGTGAGTCCGAAAATGGGAACCCGTATGCGCCGGCGGTCCGGGCGATGACGGCCGCGTACTGGGAGAAGGTCGCGTAGGGGGCCGTGGTCGTCCGCGCCTCGGCGAACGCGGGCTGGCCCCACCACCCCGGTGCCGGCGACCCCGGCCGGTCGTCGACCGTGTTGCCATACCTCCCGCCCCAGTATCCGAGACCGAAGCCCGAGATGACGCGGTTGTAGATCTGGCCGTAGACGTCGTTGTTCACGCCGTCGACCTCCGTCGACCCCTGCCAGTACGGGCCGGCGGCTCTGTAGACACCGTCGGTCGTCAGCGGGATCGTGATCGGGTCCCCCGGTCCGGCTGGGTTGGACAGCGTGCCCGTCAGGGTGATCGACCCGCCGGTGACCGTGCCCGAGTACGTGGCGATGCTCGCGGGCGCGCCGGTGAACGACGTGGTCACCGAGAACACCTGACCCTCGAGCGACGCCAGGTACCGTTCCAGCGAGGGATACGTCTGCGGGAACGTGGGGCTCTGCCCGAGCTTGCTCGGGCCCACGAC
Source organism: Miltoncostaeaceae bacterium (assembly GCA_963698665.1). GTDB lineage: Bacteria > Actinomycetota > Thermoleophilia > Miltoncostaeales > Miltoncostaeaceae > CALNYH01. The sequence continues at coordinate 4,074 of CAVORO010000003.1, forward strand.
GCGCAGGAACCCGCCGCCCGCGCCGGTCTTGACGGCCGCACCCGGGATCTGCCCGAGTTGATGCTCGATCGACCGCGAGTCGCACAGGGGCGCCCGCGTGGCGATCGGCTGATCGAAGGCGTCGAAGGTGTCGATCCGGGTCGGTACGCCGTACTGGTCGATGTACGTGTTGTCGGCGACGCCCGGGGCGGTGAACTCGACGAAGCCATACCGCGTCGTCGACGTGTTCGGGTCGTTCGAGCTCGCCGGGTTCGGCGCGTTCTGCGCCACGCCGGCGCCGTAGCCGATCAACAGGATCCCCGCCGGGAACGTCTCGTCGATGGGGATGCTGCTCGGAAGCGTGCTGAGTGCGACCGGCGTGTTTCGCGGGAGCTGCGCCGGGAACACGGGCGTGTCGCCGGGCCCGGTGTCGAGCGTGACGAAGACCTGGTCGGCCTCCAGCCCGGACTGGTTCACGATCTCCAGATCCATGGCCGTCGCCGGAACCGCGGCGATCGACAGGAGCGCGACGGCCATCGCGGCCTTCGAAGGTATGGATCCTCGCGGCACGTGCACCCTCTCGACGCTCGTCGGCTCTCGCCACGTCGTCGGCCGGGGCCGTGTGTTCTTGAGGGCTCCGCGCGAACCGCGCGGATATGACGACACTCCGCCCCAGGACGGTCGCCCGTCCGGCGACGTGCGCCCGAGCGCTGCAACCACGGGAGGGGACGACGCCACGGATCGCAGGCGACATCACCCGGCTCGGCGGGCCACGTCGCAATCGCCGGACTCGACGACCGACGCAGCGCAGGGCTCAGGGGGTGATGTCGGACGAGGTGAGGGTGTGCAGGCCGAGCTCGTCGCCCGAGATCCCGTCGAGCAGCCGGCTGCGTACCTCGTTGAGCCGCCGGATGGCGGCCTGGCCGATGCGCTGGTTGATGAGCAGTTGCGTGGCCGTGAGCGTGAAACGCGCGTCGGCGTCGGTGCCGGCGGGGGCCAAGTCGGTCGTCGTGGGGGGTGTCGGGTTCGACGGTCCGAGCCCGGTGATCGCGATCGTCGCCTGCAGGCGGTCGGCTGTCACGGCGCCGTCGTGGACGTCGCCGCCCGAGAGCCCGCCGTCGAGGCGCGCGAGCAGGGCGTTCGCCTCGCGGACCGCGCGCGCGGCGATGCGCTGGTTGATCCGGAGCTGGTCGACGCTCAGCGTGAAGACGACCCCCGTCTTGTCCGCCGCGGGCGCGACGACGACGGGCCGGGGGGTCGCGACGGGTACCGCCCGCGTGTCCGGTGCGCCCGCGACCCCGATGCCGGCGCCGAGCGCCCAGGCCCCGATGCCGCCTCCGCAGAGATCGTCCGTCCGGATGCCCGCGCCCAGCCAGGCGTCGAGCGCGTCAGCACGGCGGATGGCCGCGGAGTAGATCGCCTGGTTGATCCGAAGCTGGGCGACGCTCAGCGCGACCTCGTCCGCCGGATCCGAGGGCGGGCGCTCGGGGGGTGCCGGGCACAGGCCGGGCGGGACGCGGTCGGTGCGCAGGATCCGGGAGGGGGTCTGGCTGACCTCCCACCCGACGAGGGCCTCCCCGGTTCCGGGAGCCAGGACCACCCGATCCACCGCGTCCGTTGTCTGGAACTTGACCGGTCCGGAGAAGGGGCCTGCGGCGGCGGCGGCGGTCGCCCACACCGAGCCGAGGCCGGCGTCGGGACTCTCCCACGCCAGCAGCGACGTCCCGAGCCCGTCCACGGCGACGCGCACCCGGGTCGCGCGCTGGAACTCGTCGTTGCGGTCGTCTCGCGCGGCGTAGACGGTCTCCTCGGCCCCCCAGAGACCGCCGGGCGCACGGCGGCGTACGCGCAGGACGTAACCGCGCGGACGCCCGAGCGAGGGGTCCGGCCCGAACTCCTCCTCGAGCGAGACCAGGAAGGCGACCGCCGCATGGCCCGCCGACCCGGCCGCCGCGACCGGATCGGAGCCGATCGGCGCGATCAGCTCGGGGGCACCCCAAGGGGATGCTGCATCCCGACGCCGGGAGCCGGCGATGCCCACCCCCGGCGCCACACCCTTCCAGGCCGCGACCGCCGCCCCGCCATCGGCGATCCCGACGGACGCGCTGACGCCGCCGGCGTCGAGCAGGACCGGGGGCTCCCAGGCGCCGGCGCCCGGCGCATGCGCCGCCGCGACCACCGGAGCGGGGGTCGTGCCGGCGGGGCCGGCGGCCGCGGCCTCCCCGGTCGGCGCCACCGCCACGGTCGGAAGCACGCCGAAGACGGCCGGGGCGCTGACCGACCATGTCCGCGGCGACGCCGATCCCGGCTTCAGGCTCGCGGCGCGCACCTGCCACCCGCCGCCGCCGACCTCGGCCCACGCGAACGTGCCCCTTCCCCCGGCGAACGCGAGCACGGGTGACGTGATCTGGGCAGACGTGGCGCGCACGAGACGGCGCTCGGGCTCCCAGCCGACCGTCGCGCCGGGACGGATCGCGTACCGGATCTCTCCGCGAGCACCGGCGGGCGGTCGTCGCCAGACCACGAGGGCGCGCCCGGTCTCGTCCACCGCGACCCGGACGGCGTCCGGCCGCTTCTCGTGCACGCCGGAGAGACGGGTGCGACCGCCCCATGGCCCCCCCGGGCGCGGTCGCGAGCGCGCGTAGACCGCGTAGCCGGCGCCCGCGCGGTGGACGTGGGCGGCGACGTTGCGCCCCGACGCGCCGACCCCGAGGTCGAGGCTCGGCGGCTCCGTGGCGGGCACGGACGTCACGTCCTCGAAGGCGACGCCCTGCGAGGCCCCGGCGAGCAGCGCCGCGCACACCGTGAACGCGGCGAGGGGATGGGCGGGGTGCACGTGTCGCATCGACCGATCATGGCGGCATCTCCAGGCGGGGTGATCAGGGCCCTCGCGGTCGCGTGTTGCGGGTTTCCTGTCCACCGCCCCCCTGGGGGGCCGCGGGCACAGTGCGCGCACGTCGGTCGTCGGCCGGGTGCCGGATCTCGGAGGCGGGCACGGTCTCGTCGAGTTTCCCTCGACACGTGCCGATGTGCGCCGCGGCCGGATCCGGCGGCGGCCCGCGGGCGAGCATCACAGGAATCCGGGGGGCGACGCGAGCCCAGCTGACGAACGTCTGCCGAGACACCCGGACGTGGGTGCCGAGAGGATGGCAGCGCGAGTGCCGAGGGGCCCGCCGTCGGCGTACGGCACTGAGGTGGCGATTCATGGAGCACGGGGTCGGATCACTGCGCAATCGCGGCGTCGGCTGCGCGCGACGGGGCACCCGCTGGACGCCACCGTCGTCGCGAGCCGGCGAGGGCGTCTCGGACGCCGGGGCCCTCAGCTACCCGCGCCTCCAGAAGTCGTCGTCCTCGAACTGCACCTTGGCGATCGCGAGCCGCGCCTCACGCGCGCCGTCGACCAGGACCGCGAGCTTGGCCTCGACCACGTCGCGTGCGAGGGCGTCGAGGCCGGGACCGGCCACGGCCCAGAGGCGACTCGGCACACCGGCCCGGGCCGCCGCGACGAGCGCCCGGGAGACGGTGTCGAGGTCCTCGACCTCGGGCGTGTCCCCGGACCACGCGGACGGTCAGATCGTCGGCGCCGAGTCGGTAGGCACCCGCGACGTCGGTCGCCGCGCCCTCGGTGAGTCGCGCACCGGCGGCCACGAGCGTCGCGGCGTCGCCACAGCGGGCCTTGACCGGGAGCAGCGGTGCCCCGGCGGCCGCGGCGGCCACCGAGTCGGGGTCGTCCACCGCCGCGCCGGACGCGACGACGTCGAGGCCGATGCGGGCGAGCGTCGCCGACCATTCGGGTGGACCCGGGAGCGCCCCGAGCACGATCGTCGGGAGCACCGGCAGGAACAGGCGCAGCCGGTCGAGTTCGTCGCGGCGCATGGGCGTGCAGGGTAGCCGCTTCGACGAAGCGGTCCGGGCGCGAGGCGGGCGGACCGTCCGCGCGTGCGAGGTCGGTCGTCATCGCCTGCGGCGCGGACGGTCTCGCACGCGCACGATGTGGCAGGCTACGCCTTCGCCCTCGCCGGGCGGGCTCGCGGCCACCGCCCTTGTGGCGGCGGACCTCTCACCGCGGGACCCCGGCGCGGGTGAGCGACGGCTGGCACGCGGCGAAGGAGAGCAGGTGGCGACACAGGTGGCGGAGCGCAAAGGCCCGGTCGGACTCGACACACATGGGCTCGACCCGAGCGGCGAGGTGCACTGGAACCTGTCGGTGCCGGAACTCTACGAGCACATCCTGCGCAGGGGTGAGGGCAGGCTCGCCGACGGCGGCACGATGGTCGTACGGACCGGCGTGTTCACGGGTCGCTCCCCGAAGGACAAGTACGTCGTGGAGGAGCCCGAGAGCAAGGACCGCGTCTGGTGGGGCCCGATCAACCAGCCGATCTCCGACGACAGGCGCATGGGCCTCCGCGAGAAGGTCGTGGCCCGGCTCGACGGCCGCCCGGAGCTCTACGTCGTCGACGCGTTCGCGGGCGCCCACCCCGAGCACCGGCTCTCGGTGCGGGTCGTGACCGAGAGCGCATGGCACGCGCTCTTTGCGACCAACCTCTTCATCAACCCGACCGAGGCGGAGTACGCGGAGCACACGCCGGAGGCCGTGGTCCTCCACGCCCCGAGCTGCACCGCCGAACCCGAGAGCGACGGCACGCGGAGCACGACCTTCGTCGTCCTCCACCTGACCGAGCTCGAGATCATCATCGGCGGGACGGAGTACTCGGGCGAGATCAAGAAGGGCATCTTCTCGCTCATGAACGACCGCCTGCCGGTGCAGGGCATCCTCTCGATGCACTGCTCGGCGAACGTCGGCGAGGACGGCCGCTCGGCCATCTTCTTCGGCCTCTCAGGGACCGGCAAGACCACGCTCTCGACGGACTCGACCCGGCCGCTCATCGGCGACGACGAGCACGCCTGGGGCGACGACGGCGTCTTCAACATCGAGGGCGGCTGCTACGCCAAGACCATCGGGCTCTCAGCCACCGCCGAGCCCGAGATCTACGGCACGACCAAGATGTTCGGGACGATCCTCGAGAACGTGATCGTCGACGACGTGACGCGCGAGGCCGACCTGGACGACGGGTCGATCACCGAGAACACGCGCGCGGCCTACTCGCTGGAGGCGATCCCGAACTCCCTGCCGGACAAGCGCTCGGGCCATCCCTCCACCGTGATCATGCTCACCGCGGACGCCTTCGGGGTCCTCCCGCCGGTCGCCAAGCTCACGCCGGAGCAGGCCTCGGAGCAGTTCCTCGCCGGGTACACGGCCAAGCTCGCCGGGACCGAGATCGGCGTGACCGAGCCTCAGGCGACCTTCAGCGCCTGCTTCGGCGCCGCCTTCTTGCCGCAGCCGCCGAAGGTCTACGCGGCGATGCTCGCCGAGCGGATCGCCGAGCACGGCGCGAGCGCGTGGCTCATCAACACGGGCTGGACCGGCGGGTCCTACGGGGTCGGCAGCCGGATGCCGATCGCGGCGACGCGCGCGATCGTGCGTGCGGCGCTCTCGGGCGAGCTGGACGGCGTGGCGACGACCACGCACCCGATCTTCGGGCTCGAGGTGCCGACCAGCGTGCCGGGCGTCGACTCGGCGCTCCTCGATCCGCGCAGCACCTGGGCGGACCCCTCGGAGTACGACGCCAAGGCGACCGAGCTCGCCGAGAGCCTGCGGGAGGCCGCCGCCAAGGCGGGTGCCTGACGGAGGGGCCTCAGGAGCCGGTGAAGCGGGGGGGTCGCCGTTCGGCGAAGGCGGCGAGCCCCTCACGGTGATCGCGCGACTCGAAGGCCCGGCGGCGCCAGATGCGCGCCACCTCCGGCGCATCACCCCGGGCGAGCGCGTCGATCACCGCGCGCGTCCCCGCGACGGCGATCGGCGCGGCGTCGGCCACGGCGCGGGCGGCGGCGCGAGCCGACGTCCAGAGGGCGACCGGCTCGTCCACGACCTCGTCGACGAGGCCCAGCTCGAGCGCCCGCCGCGCATCGACCGGCGCGCCGGTCAGAAACAGCAGCCGCGCCCTGGCGGGACCCATGAGCGCGACGAATCGCGCGAGGCCCTCGGCGGCGTAGACCACGCCGAGGCGCGTCGCCGCCGGCATGGCGAACCGCGCCTCGGGCGAGGCGACCCGCCAGTCGCAGGCGCTGGCCAACTCGAGTGCGCCGCCCGCCGCGGCGCCGTTGAGGACGCCGATGACCGGGACGGGGCAGGTCGCGATCGCGTCCGCCGCGCGCCCGAGCACGCGCTCACCCGCGCGCAGGTGCTGGGCCAGCACGTCCTGCACGTCGGCGCGCAGGTCGAGCCCGGACGAGAAGTGGCGCCCGCCCTCCCCGCCCAGCAGGACCACGGCGGCGTCCCCGACGGCCGCGGGGGCCAGCACCTCGACCAGCCGTTCCAACATGGCCGAGTCGAGGGCGTTGGCGCGGCTCGGGTTGGCGATCCGGAGCTCCAGCACTCCGTCCTCGCGCCGCGCGTCGATCCGACCTGCTGAGGACGATGGCATCGATCCACATCATTGGCGCCGGAGCCGTCGGTTCCTACTACGGGGCACTTCTCGCCCGCGACGGCCACCGGGTCACGATGGTCACGCGGGGCGCTCATCTGGAGGAGATCCGACGCACCGGCCGCATCGTCGTGCGTGAGGCCGACGGGAGCGCGTGGTCGGCCCCGGTCGCCTGCGGGGGCGCGCCCGCCGCGGATCCCGACGTCGAGCTGGTCGTGGTCGGCGTGAAGAGCCACGACACACCGGCGGTCGCCGAGGCGCTCGGACGCGTCGTCCCCCCGACCGCGATCGTGCTCTCGCTGCAAAACGGTGTCGAGAACGTCGGACGGCTCGCCCGCGCGCTCGGCGGTGGACGCGTCGTCGGCGCGACCGCCTTCGTCGGCCTGTGGCGCGAACGCGCCGGCGAGGTGGTCCACGGCGCCGAGGGACTGGTGACGATGGGGCACCCCGACGGGCCCGACGCGCCCGCCCTGCGCCGCGCCACGGCGCTCGTGGGCGGGTCGTGGGAGGTCACGCGCGCGCCCGATCTCGACCACGCCCTGTGGCACAAGCTGCTGTGGAACGTGGGGTTCAATCCGCTCTGCGCCGCGACCGGCGCGAGCGCGGGGACGCTCCTGGCGCGACCCGAACACGCCCGGGTGGTGCGCGCCGCCATGGAGGAGGCCCGCGCCGTCGCCCTGGCACGCGGGGTGGCGATCTCGGAGGCGGACGTCGAGGACATGGCCCGCGACCGGGCATCGCTCCGGGGCTATCTGCCATCGACCCTCCGGGACGCCCTGGCCGGACGCCGGCTCGAACGCGACGCCCTCTGCGGCTTCGTCGCCCGCGAGGGCGCACGTCTCGGGATCCCGACACCGGTCAACGCCGCCCTCGACGCGGTGCTGGCGCTGCAGGAGGGCGAACGCCAGACGAAGGCCGGATGAGAGACCGCCGAACGGGCTGTAAATGCTCGGGAGCACGGCGCGCGCCTCGCCTAGCGTGCCCGCAGCCCGATGCACACGACCCGAACCGGGGGGCAGCACCATGGCACGACGTATCCGAGGAACCGTCGCGACGACGCTCGCCTGCGGCGTCGCGCTCGGCGTGGCCGGAGTCGCGGCGGTCGACGTCGCGGACCAGCGCGCGGACGCGCAGACCGCCAAGTTCGAGGTCACGCCCGCCCAGCTCCAGATCAACCAGCGCATCTCCCAGGCGGCCGTCCGGCGCTCGAACGAGGGCCTGAACCTGCTGGGTCCGGTGCGCCCGAGAGGGAGCACCGACGAGAAGCCGATCAGCCCGTTCCCCGCGTCCACGCGCGGCAAGGGCTGGCCGACCCTGGCGCTCGGGGACAAGGCGGTCACCTCCGCGAAGGTCGCCGACGCGGGCATCACGACGCCCAAGCTGGCGGACGACGCGGTGACGAACTCGAAGATGGCCCACCCCACCTACCAGGCGGTCGTCACGGCGGACGGCACGTTCGTCCGCGGCACCGCCTCGTCGTCCTCGCGGACCGCCGACCCGGGGCGGTACCAGGTGCTCTTCCCGGTCGACGTGTCGGCCTGTGCGATGGTCGCGCAACAGGGCGGGCCGTCGACCACGCTCGGGCCGGGCAACATCGGCTTCGCCGCCGCGGCGGGCGTCGGGGGGAATCCCAACGCCGTCCAGGTCGCGACCTGGGACTCGACCACGGCGCTCGCCAACCGGGACTTCCATCTCACGGTCACCTGCTGAGCACCGTGTCGGACCGACCGAACGCGCGGACAGGTGGCATGCCACCTGTCCGCGCGTTCGGTTCATGTGCAAACGGCGTGAGAGTTGTAAAGCCGCCCCTGCTCACGCGGCCGGCTTCCCTAGCGTCGCCACGCGACGACCAACTGGGGAGCGGACATGGCGCACGGGGCTCGGAGAATTGCGATCACGCTGGCTTGCGGAGCCGCACTCGGCGTGGCGGCGGTCGCGGCCGTCGATGCGGTCGACGAGCCCGCAGGCGCCCAGGCGAACAAGATCTCCGTCACGGCCGGACAGCTCCAGGTGAACCAGCGGATCTCGCAGGCGGCCGTGCGTCGCTCCAACGAGTCGCTCAACCTGCTGCGCCCGGTCAGGCCCGCGGCGAGCACCGACCGGAACCCGACGAACCCCTTCGGCGAGGTCACCAAGGGCAGCGGGTGGCCCACAGCGGCGATCGCAGAGCTTGCGGTCACGTCCTCGAAGATCGGCGAGGGGAGCGTCACGACGGGCAAGCTCGGTGACGACGCCGTGACCAACTCCAAGCTCGCCAACCCGATCTACCGGGCGGTCGTCCGTGCGACCGGTGCGCTCAACCGCGGCAACGCCTCGTCCTCGGAGCGCACCGACACCGGCCGGTACCGCATCGAGTTCCCCGAGGACGTCGCGGCCTGCACCTTCGTCGCCCAGCAGGGCGACGGCGGGACCGCGGTCGGCGACAACAACAAGGGCTTCGCCGCCGCCGGACTCGTCAGCGGGAACGTGAACGCGGTGCAGGTGGCGACCTGGTCCATGGACGGCACGCTCACGAACCGCGACTTCCACCTGACCGTCACCTGCTGATCGCCTGAGCACCGCTCGGGCCGCGGATCCTCCGGCGGCCCGAGCGGGTATACACACGGCAGACGGCGACCCGAGGAGCCGCGGCCGTGACCGAGACGCAGACACCGACCGCCAGCACGAGGCGGGCGGACGGCGAAACACCAAGCGCATCACGATCGCGATCCTCGCGGCCGTCGCGCTGATCTACCTGGTTCTGTTCGTGACCCGCAACGGTCAGGACGCCGAGGTCGACTGGGTCTTCGGGTCGACCTCGGGACCTCTGGTCTACGTGATCTTCACGTCGGTCCTGCTCGGCCTCGTGATCGGCGTCGCCGGCATCCTCGTCTGGCAGGGCCGGCGTCGTCGTCGTCGCGGCTGAGTCGGATCGGGCCGGCGGACGGGCCGCTCAGGCGGCCGCCGACGCGACGGCCCGAAGCTCGACGCCGGCCGCGAGCAGGGCGTCGGAGACCGGGCGGAGCATCGCGGGCACGGCGGGACCGCGAACCGAGAACGACATCGTCCCGGCGAGCGCGTGGCCGTCGGCCGCAAGCACCGTCCACGAGACCGCGTGCGCGCCCGTGCGCTCGGCGACGACCGGGATCACGACCGTTCCGGCGTCTGCGCGCGCCAGCCGGGGGCGCCCGGCGACCGAGGTTCCCTCGACCGTCACCGCCGCCGCCTCGACCGACAGGAGCGGCTGGCCGTACGTCACGCGCACCTCGGCGGGTGCGCTCGCCAGACGGGCGCCCTCGGCGGGGATCGTCGCGACCACGTCCGTGTGCCCGAGCGCCGGGGGCAACCCGACGAGGAGCGCCACCAGCGCGACGAGGAGAGGGCCGGCGATTCGCATGGAACCGACGATAGAAGGACGTCCCCGGTCGTTGCGTCCCGTCTTGCGCGCGCGGGACGGTCGTCCCGGACTCCAGCAGGCCCGCCGACTCGGCGCACGCCGGGGCGGGACAAGCCCTCGGCCGGCGAGCGGGGAGGGCCGGGGGCGTCGTGGGGTGGTCCGTCAGCCGGATGGTTCGCGGTCGGGGTGGGGTGGGTCGCACTCGCCGCTGATTCCTGCGGGGCGGCTCGCAAGGAAGCGCCACATGCAGCGCGGGTCGCGACGTTGCCCCTCAACCGGGTGCCTTCACCGTTCGGGAAGGATCGGCGCGGACGAGCGGTGCTCGTCGTGCGGACCATCGACCCGAACGGCGACTCCACCCTCTCGCGGCTGATTCCCTCCGGGGCGGCTCACCAGGGCTGCGTCAGAGGGGACCGGGTCGCACATTGCCCCTCAACCGGGTGATTCACCGTCGGGGGAGGGATCTGCGGCGGACGGCGATCGCCGGTCCGTGCGGACGAGCGACCCCGACGGCGACTCCACCCTCTCGCCGCTGATTCCCTCCGGGGCGGCTCACCAGGGCTGGCCGGTCAGAGGGGACCGGGTCGCACATTGCCCCTCAACCGGGTGATTCACCGTTCGGGGGACGGATTGGCGCGGACGAGCGGTGCTCGGTCCGTACGGACGACGCGACCCCGAACGGCGACTCCACCCTCTCGCCGCTGATTCCCTCCGGGGCGGCTCACGGCGGGGCGGCTCACTAGGCCCCCAGGGCGGCGTCGTCGAGGACCCTCCCCACGACGGCGTCGAACCCGAGCCCGGAGGCCTCGGCGGCGCACGGCAAGAGGCTCGTGTCCGTCATGCCGGGAATCGCGTTGACCTCGAGCACCCACAGCCGGTCGTCCGGGTCGAGGATCATGTCGACGCGCCCGACCCCCCGGCACCCGAGGGTGGCGTAGCACCTGAGGGCCAGTCGCTCGGCCGCGCTTGCGACCTCGGGCGAGAGGTCGGCCGGGGCGTGCAGCTCGGTCAGTCCTGGCGTGTAGCGGGCCTCGAAGTCGTAGAAGTCGCGGCCGATCGGCACCGGCTCGACGACGGGCAACGCCACCGGCTCGGCGCTTCCGATCACCGAGATCGCGAGCTCACGTCCGGGGACGAAGCGCTCGATCAGCACACGATCGTCGTAGGCGAGCGCCGCCATGATCGCGCCGGGGATCTCGGCCGCGGTCCGGGCGACGGTGATTCCGAGCGCGGAGCCCTGTTTCGCGGGCTTGACAACGAGCGGAAGGCCGAGCCGGGCCTCGATGTCGGGAAGCGCATCCGCGGCGCCGAGCTCTCGGAAGGCGCCCTGGCTGAAGGCGAACGCCGGCGGGGTGGGGATGTCCGAGCCTCCGAAATGCGCCTTCGCCACGACCTTGTCCATGGATCGCTCGCAGGCGAGCACGCCCGACCCGGTGTACGGGATCTCGAGGATCTCCAGGAGCTCTTGCACCGTGCCGTCCTCGCCCCCCAGCCCGTGCAGGGCGACGAAGGCGGCATCGGGCCGTTCGGCGCGGAGCGTCCGCACCAGCCGCCCGTCGACGTCCACCGGGAGCACCTCGTGCCCGAGGCGTGTGAGCGCCGCCTCGACGTTGACCCCCGATCGGAGGCTCACCTCGCGCTCGAACGAGCGACCGCCCTTGAGCACCGCGACCCGCATCAGGCGCCGCCGAGGGCGCGATGGAGCTCGACCCAGCTCGCGACGGTCCGGCCCAGCCGGGCCACGCCCTCGGCGATCACGGGCTCCGGGACGCCGCTGAAGTTGAGCCGCAGCGAATGGGCGCCGCGGTCCGGGTCGCCCTCGCCCCGGGGCGGGACGAACGCGCCCCGGCCGGGCACGAAGGCGACCTGGTTCGTGATCGCCTGCGCGAGCAGGTCGCGCGTGTCGACGAAGTCCGGGAGGGTCGCCCACACGAACAGGCCCCCCGCGGGCGTCAGCCACGTGGCCTCGGCCGGCAGCTCCTCCTCGAGCGCGCGGAGCATGGCGTCGCGCCGGCCGCGGTAGACGTCGTTCAGGCGGGCGACGTGCTCTCGCCAGTCGTGGCGACGCATGTACTCGATCACGAATCGCTGGGCCAGCGTCGAGGAGCACAGATCCGCCGCCTGCTTGCCCAGGTTCATCTTGCGGAGCACGGGTTGGGGGGCCGCCACCCAGCCGACGCGCATTCCGGGGGCCAGGATCTTGCTGAAGGTCGAGAGGTACACGACCCACCCCTCGCCGCCGTCCAGCTCCCACAGGGTGGGAAGCGGCTCGCCCTCGAACCGGATCTGGCCGTAGGGGTTGTCCTCGACGATGAGGAGCTCGTGCCGGTGCGCGATGTCGATCAGCCGATGGCGGCGCTCGAGCGACATCGTCACGCCCGCCGGATTGTGGAAGTTGGGGATCGTGTAGAGGAGCTTGGGGCGGATGCCGGCCGCGGCGAGATGCGCCAGGCGCTCCTCGACGAGGTCGACGCGGAGCCCGTCCTCGTCGAGCGGGATGTGGTGGACGTCCGCCTCGTAGGTCGTGAACGAGGGAACCGCGCCGGGGTAGGTGGGGCCCTCGGCGAGGACCGTGTCGCCGGGATCGACGAACGTGCGGATCGACAGGTCGATCGCCTGCTGTCCGCCGGTCGTCACGATGATGTCGTCCGGTCGCGCGGACGCGCCCTCGTGAGCCATCACCTCGCAGATGCGCTCGCGAAGCTCGGAGAGCCCCTCGGTGGGGCCGTACTGGAGCGAGGACGCGATGTGGTCGGCGGTCACCGACGCCCACACCTCGTCCCAGATGGCGCGGGGGAACGACTCGGTGTCCGGGAACCCGCCGGCCAGGGAGATGATGTCCGGCCGCTCCGAGAGCGCCATGAGATCGCGCATCGCGGACGAGACGATCCCGGCGGCGCGGCTCGCGAAGCGCTCGTCGTAGCGAGCGCCGTCAGTGGGTCCCAACGACGAGGTCACGTGGTTCCCGGTGCTCGAGCGTCCTGTCTGCATGGCGGTGGTCCGGGCCGACGGCGGCGAAGGGTGCCCGATCCCGAGGACCCTCGACATGAGGGTGCCCGACCGGAAGCGGCCAGAATAGCCCCTTTGGTACGATCGGGTCCTGCAGGAAGGTGTCCGAGGCGTTCTACGCCGCCGCCGCCCCGGCTCCTGCCGGCAGCGACGGATCGGCAACGCCGCCCTGGCGCGCGCCCCACGGGGGTCGTCACCGTCGTGATCCGCCTCTCCCGTCTGGCCGCTCCGTTCCTGGTCGCGCTGGCGCTCGGCGTGACGCCCGCGCTCGCGCAGTCGAGCGCCGGCGTCGAGCCGGATGCGCACGCCGCGGCGTCGGTCGTGCTCGAGCTCGCCGGACGCGCCGCCGAGGGCGCCGCGACCGCCGAGGCCCGGATCGAGGCGGCCGAGGCGGACGCAGCGCCCGCCGACCGCGCGCCGACGCTCTCCGAGCAGGAGGCGATCGCGATCGCCGACACCTCCGAGAAGCTCCAGGACTGGCTCCGTGACCACCCCGTCGCGCGGAGCGCCGCCGAGCTCGAGCGCGACGAGGACCGCTACAAGGTCTCCTACGTCTCCGAGGACGGTGACGGGCGCGAGACGGTCGAGGCGCAGGTGTTCGTGCGCGACGACGACGGCGAGATCACCGAGGTCCGCACCGGACCCCAGGTCGCGTGGATGATGGCGCGGGGCGTCGAGGGCGCGTTCGGCCGGGCCGTCAACCGGCCCGCGATCTGGCTGACCCTCTGCGCCCTCTTCCTGCTGCCGCTCCTCACGCCGCGGCGGCTCGTGACGATCCGGACGCTCGACCTCCTGGTCCTCCTGTCGCTCGGCGTCTCGTTGATCTGGTTCAACCGCGGCGAGATCTTCACGTCGGTCCCCCTCGTCTACCCGCCCCTGGTCTACCTCGGCCTGCGGCTGGCCTGGATCGGGATGGGAACCCGGCGCAGGCGCGAGGATCCGCCGGCCGCGTCCGCGGCGGCGGACGGTCCCGATCGCCAGCCGCTGCGGGCCCGGGTGCCGTCGGTGGTGTCCCTGTGCCCGCCGTGGCTTCTCGCCACCCTGCTCACGATCACGCTCGCGCTCCGATACGGGCTCAACGCATTCGACTCGAACGTGATCGACGTCGGGTACGCGGGGGTCATCGGCGCCGACCTGATCGGCTCCGGGCAGACCCCGTACGGCAACATGCCGAGCGGCTGCGGCAACTGCGACACCTACGGCCCGCTCAACTACGCGGCCTACGTCCCGTTCGAGTTCCTGATGCCCTGGAGCGGCCGCTGGGACGACCTTCCCGCCGCCCACGGCGCGGCGACGGCGTTCGACGCCCTGACGCTGATCGGGATGATCGTGCTCGGCTGGCGTCTGGCCGGGCCGCGCCTCGGGCTCCTCCTCGGACTCGCCTGGGCCGCGTTTCCGTTCAGCGCCTACGTGCTCGAGACCAACGCCAACGACAGCCTCGTCCCGGCGATGCTGGTCTGGGGCCTCGTCGCGGCCCGCAGCCCGATCGGCCGGGGGCTCGGCGTGGGCCTCGCGAGCGCCGCGAAGCTCAGCCCGGCGATCCTGCTGCCGCTCTGGAGTCGCCATCCCTACCCGCGGGGTGGCGGTCCGGCCTGGCGCCGCTACGCGGGCTACGTGCTGGGGCTCCTCGGCACGGTGGCGCTGACGGGCTGGGTGCTGCTGCTGGACGGGCTGGATGGCGTCCGGGCATTCTGGTCCCGCACGTTCGCCTACCAGATCGGTCGCGACTCGCCGTTCTCGATCTGGGGTCAGTACTCCGAGCTGCGACCGCTGCAGCTCTCGCTCATGGTGGGCGTGGTCGTGGCGGCGCTCGCCGTGATGCGCTGGCCCAGGCGTCTCGACCTGCTCGGCATGGCCGCCCTCTCGGGGGCGCTCCTGATCGGCTTCCAGCTGACGCTGACCCACTGGTTCTACCTCTACATCGTCTGGTTCCTGCCGTTCGCGCTCCTCGCGTTCGTGCCGACCTGGGATCGACCGCGGCCGGCACCCCGCCCGGAGCGCGAGGGGGGACGCTCCGAGCGCCCCTCGGCGGTCGTGGACGCAGGCGCCTCCCGACCGCCGACCACCGTGGCCTCCGGGTGACGCGCGCGGTCGCGGTCGGCGGCGTCCTGGTGGTCGCCGTGCTCGTGTGGGTGGTCGGCCTGCACGTCGGCTGGTACGCGGACAACGTCATCACCGACGTGCCCCTCTACCGTGACGTCGCCGACCGGATCGCCTCCGGCGCGGTCCCCTACCGTGACTTCGAGCTCGAGTACCCGCCACTTGCGGCCGGGCTGTTCTGGCTCGCCGGCGTGCCGCCGATCGCCTACACGGTCTCGTTCTCGGCGCTGATGCTCGTCGCGCTCGGGGTCGCCGCGCTGGCCGGGATGGGAATCGCCGACCGGCTCGGGCTCGGCGACCGGCGGACGCTCGCGGTCGGGCTCGCCGTGGCGGTCTCGCCGCTCCTGATCGGCTCCCTCATCGAGACCCGCTACGACATGGCGCTGGCCGCCATGATCGCCGCGACGGTCTGGGCCATGGTCGCCGGCCGGCCGCTCGTCGGCTGGTCGCTCGTCGGCCTGGGCGTCCTGCTCAAGCTCGTCCCGCTGCTCATCGTCCCCGTGCTGATCGTCCACCACGTGCACCGCTACGGCGGCCGCGCGACCGCGCGCGGCGGGGCGCTCGCGGCCGGCATCGTCGCGCTCGGGCTCGCGCCGTTCGCGATCCTTGCGCCCGGCGGCACCTGGGACTCGTTCTCGTACCACCTCGACCGGCCGCTCCAGATCGAGTCGACCGGAGGCGCCTACCTGCTCGGCCTCCACGCCCTCGCGGACATCGACCTGCGCGTCGAGACCTCGTTCGGGAGCCAGAACCTGGTCGGCGAGGGGCCGCGGGCGATCGCCGCGATCTCCAGCGGGGTGCTCGTCCTGCTGGTGATCGCCATCACCGTCGTGATGGCCATGGCGATCAGGGACGCGCGCCGGCCCGGCGCGGACCGCATCCTCCTCGCAGGCGTCGCCGCTTCGCTCGCCGCCGCGCTCGTGTGCGGCAAGGTGCTGTCGCCCCAGTTCACGCTGTGGCTGCTCCCCGTCGGGCTGCTCGTCGCGGGACGCTACGGGCGCGCGGCCTTCGTCGCGACGCTCGCGGTGCTCGTGCTGACGCAGGCCTACTTCCCGCACAGCTACTGGGACCTGGTCGCGCTCGAGACGTGGCCCATCGTGATGCTCGTGGTGCGCGACGCCGCGGTGATCGTCCTGCTCGCGCTGGCATGGCCGCGCCCGAGCATCGCCCACCCGGCCCGCGGACGCGCGCGCGGCGCACGCGCGGCACCAGCACCGGTGCCGGCGCGACACCTGGTCGACTGAACCCGCCGAAGCCGCGGGGACCGCCCTCCCCGCGCGAGGGCGCCCACACCGCGGCGATCGAGGACACCGGGTGATCGCGCGGGTCGCGATCACGTCCGCGGCCGGCGCCAGGGCGGACGCGGCCGGCCGGGGGCGGGACGGGCGACGCGCAGGCCCGCCGGGCCGGATCGGCCGGATGCGACGTCGTGTCTCGGACGGTGACTTCGCGGGGGGTCGCCCGTCGTCCTGGCTGCGTCCCCGCGCGAGCCTCCCCGTCGCCACGACCGCCGTCGCCGTGCCTCTGGTCGGTGACGCCCCCGCATTCGCCGACGCCCCCGAAGCGCCGAGCGCACGCTTCCCCTGACCGGCGCGTCGCCGGACGCGTTGCGCCATGCCGCGAGCATGGCGTCCTGCACCAGGTCCTCGGCCGCCTCCTGGTCGCCGACGAGCCGATGGGCGACGCGAGTCGACCACGCGCGCGTGGCGGGTGGCGAGGACCTCGAACGCATCCGCATCGGCGCGCTGGACCTCGGTCATGAGGTCCTCGTCCGCGATGCCCGAGGCTTCGTCGCTCAGGGGCACGTGCCCACTGTACGAGCGCGGGCCGAATCGGGATCACCCGCCGTCGCGCGGCCGGTGACGCGGGAACCGCACCCGCGGGCGACGACGCCCGCACGCCCTACCGTCGGCGCAGGTGTCCCCCCGTCGCGCCATCGCCCTCGTGCTCGTGACCGGCTGCCTGGTCGGCGCCCTCGCGGTGGGGTGCTCGGGGGCGGTCCGCCCGCCCCGGGGACTCCGGGACGGGCGACGGGCCGGTCGTCGCCCCGGCGCCGGCGCCCGTGCCGGCGCCGGCCGTGCCCTCCGGCCCCGAGGCGGCACCGGACCCGCGGGCGGCTCCGCCGGCACCGCCCTCGCCCCGCCCGCCCAGCCGCTCGAGCGGCCTGCCGTGGAACGGACGGCTCGCCGACGGTGTCCAGGTCCCCTCGTCCGGACGCCACCACGTGACCTGGGACCCGGTCCGACGGACACGACCCAACCGCGCATGGCGTCGCTGGGGCAACGACCGGGTGGTCGACACGTTGCTGCGGGTGGCCGCCCGCTACGCCAAGGCCCATCCCGATCGGCCGCGGCTCGTGGTCGGCGACCTCAGCCGTCCGCGGGGCGGCGACTTCGGGCCGCGATACGGGCTGCCCGGTCACGCGAGTCACCAGAGCGGGCTCGACGTCGACCTCTACTACCCGCGCCGCGACGGGCGCCTCGAGCCCCCGGACACCCCCGCTCAGGTCGAACCGACGACCGCGCAGTGGCTCGTGGACGCCTTCGTCGCCGAGGGCGCGGAGCTGGTGTTCACCGGACCGAGCCTCGGGCTTCGCGGGCCGGCGTCGATCGTCCAGCCGCTCGCCCACCACGACAACCACCTGCACATCCGCTTCGCGCCCGAATCCCTGCCGCGCGGGGGCCGCTGAGTCTCAGGGCGCGAGGCTGAAAGTCGTGATCGCGCTCGCGCGGCCCTCGAGGTCGGCGTCGATCACCGCCCCCTGCACGAGCACCCCACCCTCGGCGGCCTCGAAGCGGCCAGGTGCACCTGTCAGGAATCGCTCGAGGATGACCTCGGTGCGCATGCCGATCACGGAGTCGTGGGGTCCGGTCATCCCGAGGTCGGTCACGTACGCCGTGCCGCCCTCGAGCACGCGGGCGTCGGCGGTCTGGACGTGGGTATGGGTCCCCCAGACCGCGGTCACGCGGCCGTCCAGATGGTGCGCGAGCGCGACCTTCTCGCTCGTCGCCTCGGCGTGCATGTCGACGAGCACGAGATCGGCGCTGTCGCGCGCCGCCGTGACGAGATCGTCGATCACCGCGAACGGGCTGGCGGCCGCCTCCAGGAACACCGCGCCCATCACGTTGATCACGGCGACCGCGACGCCGTCGGGCGTCTCCACGACCGTCATCCCACGCCCGGGCGCGCGCGGCGCGATGTTGGCCGGGCGCAGGAGTCGTCGCTCGTTGGCGAGCTTGGGATAGAGCTCCCGGCGGCGCAGCGTGTGGTTGCCGCCGGTGATCACGTCGACCCCAGCCGCGAGGAGGTCGTCCACCTGGCGAGGCGACGTGCCGATCCCGGCGGCCGCGTTCTCGGCGTTGACGACGACGAGGTCGGGGCCATGGGCGGATCGCAGGCGCGGGATGTGGTCGATGGCGGCCCGGAACCCCGCGCCGCCGACCACGTCGCCGAGGACGATGAAGCGCACGGCCCTACGGTGCCAGATCGGCCCCGGTGCGGACGACCTCGATCGCGACGTGGTTGCCGCTGTCCGAGGTGAAGCGGCTGATCTCCTGCTCGGCGACACCCGAGAAGTCACGGACCTGACCGATGATCGTCCGCCCGGCGGTCACGGCGTCACCGACCTCCGGAGGGCTCCCGTCGTGGGGATCCAGATGGCTGACGCGGACCACGAGCTGGCGCGCCGCGTTGTCGGGCTCGATCGCCACCTCGAAGCCCTCGACGTTCCCCGACACGCGGTAGTCGGTGACCGCGGCCACGACGCCGTCCACCGGCGAGTACACCGCGGTCCCGGCCGGTGCGCCGATGTCGAGTCCCGCCGTGTCGGGTCCCGACCGGCCGTCGCGGGGCGAGATCTCGTGGGCGATCCCGTCGCCCGGGTCCATCGCGACGAGCGACGCGTCGCTCACCGGGTGATAGGCGATCGCGGTGATGCGCTCCGGATCGACCGGAAGGCGCAGCGGCACCTCGTCGGCGCGGGCCATGACGAGATCGGGTGGACGCCGGCCGGAGCCGAGATCCGGGGACGGCACGGGCGAGGCCAGCGGAGCGTCGTCTGCGCCGGTCCCCGAGCTGAACGCGGTGACGATCCCGAAGACGATCACGCCGGCCACCAGGACGGCGCCGCCGACCGCCAGCAACCGCAGCATCATCCGCCGGTGCTGGTCGCGATCCCGCTGACGGCGCGCGGCACGGCGCGCGTCCAGGCGGTGGGGTGAGTGCGACGGCACGGGTCGGCAGGGTAGCGGAGGGTGTTGCCGGGGCGTTGACGCGATGGCACGGCGCCGGGCGCGCGGTGCCCGCGCCCTCATGGCCCTCCGTACGCCGCGAGGGCGCGCCACGCCCGTCGCCGCATGCGACGATGGCGGCGATGCGGCCCGCTCCTGCAACGACGTCGCCGGCCGGCCCGGTCGCCGGGCCACGGCCCGTCCCCGCGCCCGGGTCCGGCAGGACGCGGACGTGAGCGATGCCGGCGCGCCCGCGGCGTCCCCGCTCCTTGTGGGTCGCGGCCTCGGGCGCTCGTACCGCGGCCGGTCGTGGGCACTCGAGGGGGTCGACCTCGAGCTCTCGCCGGGAGAGTCGATCGCCCTGCTCGGGCCGAACGGCGCCGGCAAGACCACCCTCCTCTCGATCCTCGCGGGACTCGCGAGCGACCACGAGGGCGAGCTGCGCTGGAACGGTCGCGGTGGGCGGATCGGGTGGGCGCCACAGCGGCCTGCCGTCTACGGCCGTTTGACGGTGCGCGAGAACCTCGAGCTGTTCGCCGCGCTCGAGCGGCGCGACGATCCACCGGCGGTCGCCGCGGAGCTGATCGCCCGGGCCGATCTCGGGGCGTTCGCGGACCACCGCGCGCGCGCGCTCTCGACGGGCACGCTCCAGCGCCTCAACCTGAGCGTGGCCCTGGCGGGCGCGCCCCAGGGGCTGCTCCTCGACGAGCCCACCGCCACGCTCAGCCCGGATCAGCGGATCCGGCTCTGGGAGTGGCTGCGCGCCCTGCGCGACGACGAGGGGCTGGCGCTCCTGTTCTCCACCCAGTCGGTCGACGAGGCCGCGCGCCATGCCTCGCGTCTTCTGATCCTCTCGTCCGGCCGTGTGGCCTTCAGCGGGACGATCGGCGAGCTCTCGGGCGGCGGGGGCGTCGAGGCGGCGGAGCAGGCCTTCCTCCGGCTGATGGAGCCCGGGACGTGAGGGCGGCGCTCCTCATCCTGCGCAAGGACGTGCGCCTGCTCGGCCGCAGCCCCGGACAGATCCTCGTCCTGATCGGCTACCCGATCGTCGTCGCGGTCCTGATCGCCCTTGCCCTGCAAAGCGACGGCCGCGACCTCTCGATCGCGCTCGTCAACCTCGACGACTCGGAGCGCACGGTGCGGGTGGGCGACGAGCGCCTGTCCGTCGACGACTACGTCCGGCGCCTCGAGGATCAGGTCGACGTCCAGCGCCTCGACGCGGATGCCGCCGAGACGGCGCTCGCCGAGGGTCGCGTCACGGCCGTGGTCACGATCCCCGCGGGCTTCGTCGCCGACCTGCAAAGCGGCATCCGCCAGCCGACGATCCTGCTGGAGACGAGTCGGCGCACGCCCGTCGAGGCCGAGGCGATCGAGCGGGAGATCGAGGCGGCCGTCTTCCGCTTCAACCAGCAGCTCGCGGCGGACTACGTGGCGCAGGTGCTCGGGCTCGTGGACCTCGTCCTCGAGGGCGGCGAGATCAGCATCTTCGGCGTGGCCGGGGAGGCGCTCGGGCTGGCCCGGGCCGAGGGCCTCATCAACGACATCCAGGACGAGCTGGTCAGCCGCGACCAGTCGGGGCTCGCCGGCGACCTCGATCCCGTGCTCACGTTCATCGATCAGACCCAGGCGAACCTCAACCTCGCGCGACCGGCGGCGAACGCCATCAGCTCACCGATCCAACTCGAGATCGAGGGCACCGGCTCGGGGCGCAGGGCGCTCTCGGCGCTCGGGGTGGCGGCCGCGATGATCGTCAGCCTCGGGCTGGTCGGCGGTCTGCTCGCGGCCGCGGGCATCGCGGCCGAGCGCGAGGAGTCGGCGCTCGTCCGGCTGCGGCGCGGTCTCGCGTCCCCCGGGGCGATCGTCGGGGCCAAGGTCGTGTTCGCCGGCGCCGCCTGCGTGCTCGTCGGCCTGCTGCTGCTGGCGACGACGGCCGTCCTGGGAGGCCTCACCGTGGGGCGATGGGGGCTGTGGGTGCTCACCCTGCTCCTGACCGGCCTCGGGTTCGCCGGCTTCGGAGCACTCGTCGGCGCGGCCGCGCGCGAGACGAGGACCGCGCTCCTTGCGACCCTCATGATCGCCCTGCCGCTCCTGTTCGTCGGGTTCCTCCCGGACGGCGGCGTGGCCGAGGCGCTGACCGCGGTCGTGCCCTTCGCGCCGGCGACGGACGCCTACCAGACCCTTCTCGTCGAGCCGTCGGTCCCGGCGTCGCTCGCCGTCGACCTGGGTCACTCCGTGCTCCTCGGCGCCGCCCTCGCGGTCGCGGCCGGGCTCGTCCTGCGCCGCCGCGACCCGGGGAGCTGACGCCCGTGCGTGTCGGTGCGGGGTTTCCTCAGGACACGCTCAAGCCGTTCGGATACATTTCCGCGCCATGACCCGTGATTCGCGACCCGGCGACACCGACGGTGCGGGCCAGGCCGTCTGGTCGCCGCTGTTCCAGCCGGAGGCGCTCGCGCGGCTGGCCGAGGACATGCGCATCATCGGAACGCCTCCGCGCATCGCGATGATCGCGCGGCTGGCGGCGGGGTCGGCCGAGTTGGTCGATCTGGCGGCGCTGCCCTATGTGCGGGACATCAGCCGCCAGAGCGTCCACGAGGGCATGCAGTCCCTGATCCAACACGGCTGGGTCAAGCGCGAGCGACTCGCGGAGCGTGACCCCTGGGTCTACGCGCTCGCCAACGCCGACATCGGACGCGGCCTCACGAAGCTGGCGATGGCGCTCGTCGACACGGACCTGGAGCTTCGCTATCAGGGGGCGTTCCTTCGCGAGGTGATGCCCGAGAGCGTGGCCGAGACGCGTCGCAATCCTCGCTATTGCCGCAGCTGCGGCCGTCTGACGGGCTGGTTCCACCGCCATCGCACGATCCCGGGGGCGCGGGCAGTCAGGTGATCACCTGACGGTGCCCTTGTCCGATCCGCCGCCCGTGTGCTTCCGTGCCCCTCGTCGGCGTCGACGGGAGGGACGGATGGAGGAGGGCATCGGCAGCGGGAGGAAGACGACGGGCGTCGCCCGTGGGGTCTCGGGTCCCGCGGACTGGAAGCGACCGGTCGCCCGCGACGAGCCGCATCCGCTCGAGGAGGCGGCGGTCGGCCTGATCGACGCCCTCGTGGTCTTTCGCCGGGTGTGCCATCTGCAGCACGACGAGCACGCCCCCACGCACCTCGTGCGCCACGTCCGCCAGGAGCTCCTCGACCTGCTGGCCGACTGCCCCGGCCCCGCACACCACCCGGGCGACCCCCTCAGGTGAACTCGCGCTCCAGCGCGAGCGCGGCCGCCAGACGGCGGCGGTACTCGCGGTCCGGGATCTCGATCGCCCCGAAGCGACGTGTGTGGACGCTCGCCATCTGGATGTCCCAGAGCGCGAAGCGGCGCTCGCGCAGGCGCTCGGCGGTGGCCACGAGCGCCACGTTCCCGGCGTCTGGCGCACGGTGGAACATGCTCTCGGACGTGAAGAGCCCCCCGAGCGCGACGCCGA
The DNA here is from genome assembly GCA_963698665.1 of Miltoncostaeaceae bacterium. GTDB lineage: Bacteria > Actinomycetota > Thermoleophilia > Miltoncostaeales > Miltoncostaeaceae > CALNYH01. The sequence continues at coordinate 26,725 of CAVORO010000003.1, forward strand.
ACAGGCCGCCGACCAGGCGCGGGCCGTCCCAGCACTCGACCGAGTGCGCGACGCCCGCCAGGTGCAGGCGCACGTAGGCCAGGCGAAGCGCGGGGCTGAGCCACTCCCCGTCGTCGCGGCCGGCCGCGCACTCGGTCAGCACACCTGCGAAGTCCCGGTTCAGCTCGATCCGGTACGGCCGCCGGCGCAACGCGCGCGCGACCGAGCGCGGCAGACGAGGGGACTCGACGGGGATCACCGCCCGCGGGTCCGCGCGGTAGAACGCGATGTCCTCGCCGTCGGCCATCGGGAAGAGCCCCGCGGCGTAGGCCCGGACCAGGACCAATGGCCCCGGGGCGCCGTCCGCTAGGGCGTCCAGGGCTCCAACCGCGGCGTGATCGCCATCTCGTGGGTCCAGCCCCTGGGGCCCTGGTCGGCGAGGAAGCCGACGGCCTCGGCGACCGTGCCCGGCGCGAGCACGGCGTCCTCGGGATCGTCGCCCAGCGGCCGCCGCTCGGTCTCGATCACGCCGTCGGCGACGAGGAGGGCGACGTGGACCCCGGCCGGCCGGAGTTCCTGCGCCAGGCTCAGCGTGAGGGCGCGGGCCGCCTGCTGGGCGGCGCCCCACATGCCCCGGCCCGGGATCGGTCGTCGCGCGGAGCCGCCGACGACCTGCACGATCGTCCCACCGCCGCCCCTGGAGAGCACCTCCCCCGCGATCCGAAGCACCGACCAGGACATGGGCAGGAAGCCCGCGAGCCAGTCGTCGAGGGCGCCCTCGTCGGCGGCGGCGATGGGCCCGCCGCCGAAGGGCGCGCCGCGCGGGGCGGCCGTGATCGCGTTGACGACGAGCCGGACCGGGCCGATCTGCGCCTCGGCATCGGCGAGCGCACCGCGGACGACCCCGGTGTCGGCGGCGTCGCCCTGGCGGCGGAGCGCCGCGGGGTGCGCATCGCGAAGGCGCTCGAGCGTCGCCTCGGTCCGCGCCAGCGCGAGCACGCCCCAGCCCGCGCCGAGGCGCTCGCCGACCACCGCCCGGCCGACGTTGCGCGCGCCGAAGACCACGGCCGCCGGGGGACGTTCGGTCATGTCGACATGTTCGCACGCGACCGGTGCCGTGCCGCCGATACACTGCGCCGGGCGCACGCCTGACGACCGGAAAGGACGCCCGCATGGCCACCGCCACGCCGGTCCGCCATACGCCCGACGCAGCCGACCGGGCCCTGCTCAACGAGCTCCAGCGAGGCCTGGCGCTCACCGCGACCCCGTACGCGGAGGTCGCCGCGCGACTCGAGATGCCCGAGGACGATGTGCTCGCGCGGATCCGGGTGCTCAAGGACGCGCGGATCGTGCGGCAGATCTCTCCGATCTTCGACACGCGCTCGCTCGGCTACACGTCCAGCCTGGTCGCGGCGCGGTACCCGGAGGACCGGCTCTTCGAGGGCGCGGCCGTCGTCTCCGGGCACCCCGGGGTGAGCCACAACTACCGGCGCACCCACGCCTTCAACCTGTGGTTCACCGTGGCGATCGCGCCCGGGGCACGGCTCGGTCTCGAGGAGACCCTGGACATCCTGTCCCGCGAGAGCGGCGCCGAGTCCATGCGGCTGCTCCCCACCCTGCGCCTCTACAAGATCAACGTCCAGCTCGACATGACCGACGGCGCCGCCCGCGACGCCCGCGACGCCGCCCCGCCGGAGCCCAAGCCGGACACGCCGCCACCCCCTCCGACCGACGCCGACCGGGACATGATCCGGATCCTGCAGCAGGACCTCCCGATCGAGCCGCGGCCGCTCGCGGCGCTCGGCCGGCCCGCCGGCGTGTCCGAGGACGCGCTGATCGAGGCGCTCGTGGACTTCGAGCGGCGCGGCCTCATGCGCCGATTCGCCGCGGTCCTCAACCATCGCAAGGCGGGCTTCGGCGCCAACGGCATGGCCGTATGGCGCGCGCCCGAGGAGCGGCTCGAGGAGCTCGGCCCGCGCATGTCCGCGTTCAAGGCCGTCTCCCACTGCTACAAGCGCCCGACCTACCCGGACTGGCCGTACAACATCTTCACCATGGTCCACGCGCGCAGCAAGGACGCGTGCGAGGAGACCATCGACGCGATCGCCGAGGAGACGGGGCTCACGGACCCCGATCAACGAGCGGTCCTGTACTCGACCTACGAGTTCAAGAAGATCCGGCTGCGCTACTTCACGCCCGAGTACGACCAGTGGGAGGAGCTCGCGCTCGCAGGAGCGCCGCTCCCGCGTTGGACCAAGCCCGCATGAGCCGCGACGGCGCCCGGAGCGCCGCCGTCTACGAGCGGGCCCGGCGCGTGCTCGTCGGCGGGGTCAACTCGCCGGTGCGGGCGATGCGCTCGATCGGCCGGGACCCGATCTTCATCGCCCGCGCCCGCGGGGCGCGGCTGTGGGACGTCGACGGCAACGAGTACGTCGACTATCTCGGCACGTGGGGGCCGGCGATCCTCGGCCACGCGGCGCCCGAGGTCCTCGAGGCCGTGTCGGCGGCCCTGCCCGACGGCACGTCCTTCGGCGCGCCCACCGAGGCCGAGGTGCGGTTCGCCGAGCGCGTCGCCGAGGCGATGCCCTCCGTCGAGCAGTTGCGCATGACCTCGTCCGGGAGCGAGGCCGTCACCGGCGCCCTGCGCCTGGCGCGGGCGGCGACCGGGCGCGAGGTGATCGTCAAGACCGTCGGCGGATACCACGGCGCCGTCGACGGCCTGCTGGCGGAAGCGGGAAGCGGGGCGACGACGCTCGGCGTGCCGACGAGCCCCGGCGTGCCCGTCGGCGCGACGGCCGCGACCCGGCTCGTGCCCTACAACGACGGCGCGGCGGCCAGGGCGGCGCTGGAGGGCGCGGCGGCCATGATCGTGGAGCCGGTGGCCGGCAACATGGGCGTCGTCCCGCCGGCGCCGGGATACCTGCGAGGAACTGCGGGCGGCGTGCGACGCCACCGGGGCGCTCCTGGTGCTCGACGAGGTGATGACCGGCTTTCGCGTGGCGCACGGCGGGGCGCAGGCCCGCTACGGCGTGACCCCCGACATCACGTGTCTTGGCAAGGTGATCGGCGCCGGCCTTCCGGTCGGCGCGTTCGGCGGCCGGCGCGAGATCATGTCCCAGCTCGCCCCGGAGGGCCCCTGCTATCAGGCCGGCACGCTGTCGGGGAACCCGCTCGCGACCGCGGCGGGCCTCGCGGCGCTCGAGCGGCTCCGGGCGCCGGGGACGTACGAGGCGCTCGAGGCGCGCGGCGCCGCGCTCGAGGACGCGGTGCGCGCATCGGGCGCGCCGGTGGTGGTGAACCGGGTCGGGTCGATGCTCACGGCGTTCTTCACCGATGGGCCCCGTGTACGACTACGCGTCGGCGACCGCGAGCGACACCGAGGCCTACGGGCGGTTCGCGCGCGCGCTGCTGGACGCCGGGGTGTATCCGCCGCCGTCCCAGTTCGAGGCCTGGTTCGTGTCGCTCGCCCACACCGACGCCGACATCGACCGCACGGCCGAGGCCCTCGCGGCGGCGGCGCACGCGTGAGGGACATGCTCGACGGCGAGCCCCAGTTCGCGGCGCGCCTCCGCGACCCGGCGCCCGACGCGCTCCTGGCGCCACTCGCGGCGTCGGCGCTCGGGGCGCACGCGGCCGAGGGGCTGGACCTGATCCTCGAGGGGTTCCTCCTCCACCACGGCACACCCCTCCACCTGGAGCTGGACGACGTCGGCAGCAGGGTGCTCGCCGGCGACTTCTGTTACGCGGCCGGGTTGGTCCGGGTGGCCGAGCCCGGCGACCTCTACGTGATCTCCACCCTCGCGGACCTCATCTCGATCGCCGCGGGCCTCGTCGCGCGGGATCGGAGAGCGGCGCTCGCGCCCCTCTGGGCCGCGACGGCCGTGGCCGTCGGCGACCCGGGGCGGCGCACCGAGTACGCGCTCGCGCTCGCGGCACTCCGGGCGACGGACGAGGAGGCGCCGCTTCGGGCGCTGGCGGGCACGGCCGACGCCGGCGCCGGGGCCCGGCTGGAGGCGGTGCTCGCGTGAAGGCCTGGGGGGATCTGCGCGCCTGGACGCGGGCGCTCGAGAAGGCCGGCGAGCTCGTCCGCGTCCGGGCGGAGGTCGACCCGCACCTCGAGATCACCGAGGTCACGGACCGGGTCAGCAAGGCGGGCGGGCCGGCGATCCTGTTCGAGCGGCCGGTGGGGAGCGCCCACCCGGTGCTGATCAACCAGTTCGGGAGCGAGCGCAGGATGTGCATGGCGCTCGGCGTCGACCGCCTGGACGACGTCGCCGACCGGATCGCCGACCTGATCGACGTCCAGCCGCCGGACGGGCTCGGCGACAAGCTGCGCGCGCTCGGCAAGCTGCGCCAGGTCGCCGTCGCGGGCCCCAAGACCGTGCGAAGCGGGCCCTGTCAGGAGGTCTGGCTGGAGCCCGACCTCGATCTGCTGCCGATCCTGACCTGCTGGCCCGAGGACGGCGGGCCCTACATCACGCTGCCGATGGTCTTCAGCAAGGACCCGCGCACCGGCGCGCGCAACTGCGGGATGTACCGGATCCAGAAGCTGGACGCGCGCACGGCGATGATGCACTGGCAGATCCACAAGGACGGCGCGGCCCACCTGCGCGACTCGTCTGGGCGCGTCCCGGTCGCCGTCGCGATCGGATCGGATCCGGCGGTCACGTACGGGGCGAGCGCGCCGCTCCCGCCGGGCATCGACGAGATGATCTTCGCGGGGTTCCTGCGGGGCAAGAGCGTCGAGATGGTCCGCTGCCGCACGGTGGACGTCGAGGTCCCGGCCGACGCGGAGATCGTGCTCGAGGGCTACGTCGACGCCACCGACCTGCGACCGGAGGGGCCCTTCGGAGACCACACGGGCTTCTACACCCCCGTGGACGACTACCCCACGTTCCACCTGACGGGCATGTCGATGCGCCGCGACGCGATCTACGCGACGACCATCGTCGGGATGCCGCCGATGGAGGACCTCTGGCTCGGGAAGGCCACCGAGCGGATCTTCCTCCCGCTCATCAAGACGTCGGTGCCCGACCTCGTCGACATGAACCTGCCGCTCGAGGGCGTCTTCCACAACTGCGCCCTGGTGTCCGTGGACAAGCGCTTCCCGGGTCATGCGAAGAAGCTCATGAACGCGATCTGGGGCCTCGGGCTCCTGTCGCTGACCCGCTGCATCGTCGTGGTGGACGCGGACGTCGACGTCCAGGACGTGTCCGCGGTGGCCTTCCGAGCGTTCTCGAACGTGGACGTCGGCCGGGACATGCTCGTGACCGACGGGCCGGTCGACGCGCTCGATCACGCCGCGCCGTACTTCGCGTACGGGTCGAAGGTCGGCTTCGACGCCACCCGGAAGCTCCCGGGAGAAGGTGTCGTGCGTCCGTGGCCCGAAGAGATCCGCATGAGCGAGGAGGTCCGGCGACGCGTCGACCGCCGCTGGCGCGAGTTCGGGCTCGCGCATCCGCCGCCGCCGGGCCGCGCGCGGTAGGCTGCCCGCCCGACCGTCGTCCGACACGGCGGAATGCGGCGCGCAGAAGGGACATCCGGCCCGACTGGCGTGCGTTGACCCCCCACGGGGGGTCGGATTGAATCCTCGGGTGTAACGGGTCCCGGTGCGCCGGGGAGGGAGGACGTGGTGACGGAGGAGCAGGACAAGTCGACCGATCCGGAGGCCCTCGGGCCGTACGGCGGTCCCCGTGCGGTCTCGGGCGCTCCACCGCCACCCGAGGACCCGCCGTACGAGGATCCGATCAAGGTCCTCACGCGGGCCAAGTTCCTCACCACCGTCGCGGTCGTCACGGGTGGCGTGATGACGGCGGCGATCCTCGTGCCGGTCGTCGGCTTCGCCGTCACCGACTCCTTGAAGGAGGAGGAGTGGCGCTGGATCAACATCGGTCCGATGCGCCTCTTCCCCGAGGGGCAGACCTCGTCGATCGCGGTCTCGGGTCCGGATCCCGACGCGGACCGGCGGGTCTTCGTCCGTCGCGGCGAGGGCGACATGCAGCTGATGTGGAACCGCTGCACGCATCTCGGGTGCCCGGTGGCGTACTCCGCCGGCGGCGACAACTTCAACTGCCCGTGCCACGGCGGCGCCTACGACTCGGTCGGCCTGGTGACCGCGGGTCCGCCCGTGCGCCCGCTCGACCGCTTCGACTGGAAGGTCGTCGGCGCCGGCGGCGGCGAGGAGGTCGCCTCGCGCACCGATCCCGCGGGCCTCAACGGGGTCTCCCCCGACGACGAGCTGCTGGTCGGGCGGCCGTACTCCGTGGACGACGAGTTCCAGCCCTACGAGATCAAGGGCCCCGGCGAGCCGGTGACCGGCGTCCTCGCCAACCTGTACCCGATCTTCTGATGTTCGCGACCGACCCGACCCGCGAGGAGCCCCGTCGATGAGCACCACGCAAGGCCCCGACGCGCCGCGCACCGCGCAGGCGGCAGAGGACATCGCCCCGAAGGGGTTGGTGACCCAGGGCGCGGTGGCCACGGGCGAGTACCTGGAGGAGCGCACGAAGCTCGGCGGCTTCCTCGGCTGGTTCAACTTCCGCAAGGTCCCGAAGGAAGTCAGCTGGTTCCAGACGCTCGGCTTCACGGCCATGGTGCTGTTCGCCATGCAGGCCGTGACCGGGATCGTGCTGGCGATGTACTACCAGCCGAGTCCCGAACTGGCCTACGACAGCATCGTCAACATCACCGACGAGGTGTTCTGGGGCTGGCTCGTCCGCGGCATGCACAAGTGGGGCGCGAGCGCCATGGTGATCGTGGTCTTCCTCCACATGGGCCGCGTGTTCTTCTTCGGGGCCTACAAGTACCCGCGCGAGCTCACCTGGGTGACCGGGGCGCTGCTGCTCGTCATGACCATGTTCATGGCCCTGACCGGCTACCTGCTGGTCTGGGACCAGAAGGCCTACTGGGCCACCGTCGTCGCGGTCAACCTGACCGCGAGCGCGCCGATCCTCGGCCCCTACATCGCCGACATCCTGCGGGCCGGCCCCGAGTTCGGGCCGGACACGCTGTCGCGCTTCTACTCGTTGCACATGCTCGTGATACCCGGGGCGATCGCCACCTTCATGGCGATCCACCTCTACCTGATCGCCAGGCTCGGCATCACGGAGCCGCCGTACTCCAAGCGGCTGATGAAGGCGAGTCGGGACGAGGAGGAGGAGCGCCGGCGCGCGGCGCGCGAGCGCACGCCACGCGGGCGACGGCCGGTCGCGCCGCCCGTGCCCGAGCGCCGGCGTGAGACCGTGACCGCCGAGCGCGGCCCGGGCGCGAACGGAGAGGGCTCGTGAACCGCTCCCAGAAGCAGGCCTACAAGCAGGAGTACGCGGACGCCAAGCGGACGGGCAAGCCGTTCTTCCCGTACGCCGTCTACAAGGACCTGATCGTCGGCACGATCGCGATCGCCTCCGTGATCGCCTTCGCCATGATCTATCGGGTCGAGATCGGCGAGCGGGTGAATCCCGCATCGACCGACTTCGTGCCGCGGCCGGAGTGGTACTTCTTCTTCCTGTTCGAGCTGCTGAAGATCTTCAAGGGCCAGAACGCCTTCACGCCGGTGATCATGGCCACCTTCATCATCCCGAACATCATGATGGCGCTCCTCATCCTGTGGCCGTTCCTCGACCCCGGACCCGAGCGGCGGCCCCACCGGCGTCCGATCGCGATGTTCGTGGCGCTCGGCACCATCGGCTTCATGGGCTGGCTGACGTTCCTCGCCTCCGAGGCGCCCGGCGGCACCGCGAGCGCCGAGGACATCCAGCTGAGCGGGCTGACCCCCGAGGCCGAGGCCGGGCTCGACCTCTATCTCGCGTCCGGCTGTACCAGCTGCCACATGATTCAAGGCATCGGCGCCGCCGGACCCGGGCCGGACCTCACGAACGAGGGTGCAGAAGAACCTCGGCGTCCAGTGGCAGATCGACCATCTGAAGAACCCGCAATCGAAGAACCCGGGATCGAGCATGCCGGCGTTCACCAACTTCACCGATCAGGAGTACCAGGAGCTCGGCACGTTCCTGAACGGGCTCGGGACCGAGTTCCAGTAGCCGATCGCTCCAGAGCGCCCATGCACGGGCGCACGGCGTCACCGACGGGGCGTGCCGATGGCGCGCCCCGTCGTACGTGGGCGGGCCCTCGGGCGCGGGCGAACGGCCCCCAGCGGGTGGCGGAACGTCCCGGCCGCCCTCGGTCGACCCCTCCCGATCGTCGGCACCCGCGTTCTCGCCGAGGGGCGCGGCTAGCATTGAAAGGGTCATGAGAGTCTTCCTGGGTGTCACCGGGGCGAGCGGCGCGCCATACGCCGCCCGCGCGCTCTCGGCCCTCACGGCCGCCGGCCACGAGGTGGGTCTGTGCGTCAGCCGGTCGGGCGCCCATGTGCTCAGCCACGAGCTGCTGCACCAGGGGCCGGACGCGCCCGCCGACCCCGACGCCGTCGTGGCGACCCTGATCGAGGACCACGCCGACCCGGCCGGACGGGTCGAGGTGCTCGGCCTGCAGCAGATGACCTCGCCGTTCGCGTCCGGCTCGGCCCGGACGACCCGCGGGGCCCTCGTGATCCCGTGCTCGGGCTCGACGATGGGCGCGATCGCCCACGGGGTCGGCGCGAACCTGATCCACCGCTGCGCGGACGTGATGCTGAAGGAGCGTCGGCCGCTCGTCCTCGTGCCCCGCGAGACACCGTTGGGCGCGGTGCACCTGGAGAACATGCTCACCCTCACCAGGGCGGGCGCGATCGTCCTGCCGGCGGCCCCGGGCTTCTACAACCTGCCGCGCTCGGTCGACGACCTGGTGGACTTCATCGTCGGCAAGGCGCTCGATCACCTCGGCGTGGAACACCGGCTGCTGCGCCGCTGGGGTGAGTCCCCGACGAGCGCGGAGGCCGTGTGATGGGCGGCCCGTCGCTCGAGGACGCGCGCACCGGGACCCTGCCCCCGGAGGCCGTGCGGCGCATGTTCGACGGCATCGCGCCCCGGTACGACCTGCTCAATCGGGTGATGACCGCCGGGCTCGACATCGGCTGGCGGCGGGCGGCGGCGGGCGCGGCGGACGTCGCCGCCGGCGATCGGGTGCTCGACTCGTGCACGGGGACGGGCGATCTGGCCCTCGAGCTCGCGGCGCGGACCACCGCGCACGGTGAGGTCGTCGGCCTCGACGCGGCGCCGCGAGATGCTCCGCCGCGCGAGCGCGAAGGCCGCCGCCGCCGGAGCCGCGGCGACCTTCGTCGAGGGCGACGCCTGCGCGATGCCGTTCGGCGACGACAGCTTCGACGCCGCGACGGTGGCCTTCGGGGCGCGCAACCTGCCCGACCTGGACCGGGGTCTCACCGAGATGGCGCGCGTCGTCCGGCCGGGAGGCTCGGTCGTGGTCCTCGAGATCACGACCCCGCGGCACCTGCGCGCGTTCTACCGGATCTGGTTCGATCGGCTGGTCCCGAGGATCGGGGGGATCGTGGCGGGCGACGGCGCGGCGTACGCCTACCTGCCGGCCTCCGTCCGGCGCTTTCCGGACGCTCCGGCGCTGGCCGCCCGCATGGCGGCCGCCGGACTGACGGACGTGCGGTGGCGGACGATGGCGGGCGGCATCGTCGCGCTCCACCGGGGGCGGGTCCGATAGCCTCCACCGCGCCGACCCCCGCGCTCGCGCGCTCGCTCGGCTGGCTCACCGCCTGCGAGGCACGCCTTCGCGCCGCGGTGGGCGGCGAGGTCGCCGAGGTCGCGCGCCCCGCCCTCGACACGCTCGCCGCCGGCGGCAAGCGCGTCCGTCCGCTGCTCGTCTTCTGCTCGGCGCCCCGCGACAACGCCGATGCACCCGAGGTGCTGTCGGCCGCGGCGGCCGTGGAGCTCGTCCACATGGCGACGCTGGTCCACGACGATCTGCTGGACGAGGCGCCGATGCGCCGCGGGCGACCCACCGTTGCGGACGCGAAGGGCCCGGACGCCGCGATCCAGACCGGCGACTTCCTGTTCGCACGCGCCTTCGCGGAGCTGACCGCGTCCGGGTCGGCGGCGGCGGTGCGCGCCCTGGCGGACGCCGCGCTCGCCCTGTCCCAGGGCGAGCTGGACCAGCAGCGGGCCGCGTTCGACCTGCATCTGACCGAGCAGGCCTACCTCGCGCGGTGCCGACGCAAGACGGCGTCCCTGTTCTCGGTCGCCTGCAGGCTCGGATCACTCGCGGGCGGCGGCGGGGCGGCGGCGGCGGCGCGGCTCGCGGCCTTCGGTGAGAACGTCGGACTCGCCTTCCAGATCTTCGACGACATCCTCGACCTCACCGGGGCTCCGTCGGAGACCGGAAAGCGGCGCGGCGCGGATCTGCGCGACGGCACGGTGACGCTCCCGGTGATCCTGGCCCTTCAGCTCGAGCCCGGGCTCGCCGAGGCCCTCGAGGCCGACCCCGAGGGGGAGGCGCTCGAGGAACTCTGCGATCGGCTCGCCGGGCACGCGGGCCTGGAGCTGGCGCGGGAGCGCGCACTCGGCTACGTCGCCGCCGCGCGCCGCGCGCTCGAGGGGCCTGTGGACGGCGCGTCCGCCGATGCCCTGCTCGACATCGCCGATGCCGTCGTGGACCGGTACGCATGAGCACCGCCACGGCCTCCCGGTCCGAGGTGCTCGAGCTGCTCCGCGACGCGGACCCCGTCCGCGCGGCCCGGCGTCTGGCGATCCGACCCGGCATGGTCGTGACCTGGACCCGGGCGGATCCGCCGGTCGACTGGCTCGTGGACGGCTCGTCCGAGGGGACGATCGAGGCGCACCGCGCCGCACACGCGACCGGGCGGCCGTCCGAGGCGTGCGTGCGCTACGGCGCCGGCGTCCCGACCGAGACGGTGGCGGCGCGGCTCGTGGCGCTCGGCGAGCTGGCCCGGGAGACCGGTCTCCTCAGGGCGATCTGCCCCACGCCGGCCGAGGGCGATGCGCGACGGCCGGGGTCGTGGGGCTACGAGGACCTCGTGGTCGTCGCCGCGGCGAGGCTGGCGGCGCCCGACGTGCCGTGGATCAGGCCCGACTGGCGGCGCCTCGGCGCCGCCGCGTGCCAGGTCGCGGTCGCCTTCGGCGCCACGGACTGGCGGCTGCCCGCCGCCGACCGGTCCGATCCGGACCTGCTGGCGGCGGCGGTCGGTGCCGAGGCCCGGGAGCGTGGGGCATGACGCCGCTTCGCGTCGGTCGCATCGCGGACCTCAACATGTTCCCGCTCTATCACCGCCTGGACGCGACCCGGTCCCCGGGGCTCGCGTTCCGGGACGGGCACCCGGCCGAGCTCAACCGGGCGCTCTTGGCGGGGGATCTCGACGTGTCGGCGATGTCGAGCATCGAGTACGCCCGGAACGCCACGTCGCTGCGGCTCCTTCCCGCCGCATCGATCTCGGCGCGGGGGGCGGTCGAGTCGATCCAGGTCTTCTCCCGGGTCCCCTTCGCGGAGATCCGGCGCGTCGCGATCACGCCGGCGAGCGCGACCTCGGTCGCGCTGCTTCGCATCCTCCTCGGCCCGGAGCCCGTGTTCGAGCCGCTCGAGTGCGCCGCCCCGGATGCGCTCGCGCGGGTCGACGGCGTGCTGCTCATCGGCGACGAGGCCCTCCACGGCATCCTGCACCCGTTCGCCTCGCACGCCACCGATCTCGGACAGGCATGGCGCGTCGCGACCGGCCTTCCGATGGTGTTCGCCGTCTGGGCCGCCCGCGCGGACGTCGCGGAGCGGCGCTGGCCCGAGCTCCAGGCGCTCGCCTGCGTGCTCGAGGACGGCCGAAGCGCCTTCGCAGAGGACCCGGGCACCGTCGTCGCCGCGGCGCGGCGCCGCTATCCGTTTCCGGAGGACTTCATCGCGACGTATCTGCGGCGCCTCTCGTACGGCTTCGGCCCCGACGAGCGCGCGGGGCTGGCGCGTTTCCTCGACCTCGCGGCGGAGGCGGGGCTCATCCCCGCCGCCGCGCGGGCGGCGGCGTAGGATTCGGGGCATGGCGACGACGGCACCGACGCGCATCGACGAGATCCTGGAGCGCATCCGGGGTGGCGAGCGACTCGACGACGAGGGCGCGAAGGCCCTGCTGGCGTCACGGGACCTGGTCGCGGTCGGGACGGCCGCCGCGGAGCGGCGGGCGGCGGTGACCGACGACCGCGAGGTCACGTTCGTGATCGACCGGAACATCAACTACACGAACTTCTGCGTCACCGACTGCGACTTCTGTGCCTTTTACCGACTGCCCCGGGATCCCGAGGGGTACGTCCTGCCGAAGGCGCTGATCTTCCGCAAGATCGAGGAGACGCTCGCCCTCGGGGGCACGGCGCTGCTGCTCCAGGGCGGTCACCACCCCGGTCTTCGGATCGACTGGTACGAGGATCTGTTCTCGTCGATCAAGGCGCGCTACCCGGTCCACCTCCACGCGCTCTCGCCGTCGGAGGTGCTGCACATCGCGCAGTACTCCCGGCTGGATCTGGCCGAGACCATCCGCCGGCTGCGCGCTGCCGGGCTCGACTCGATCCCGGGCGGCGGCGCCGAGATCCTCGTCGACCGGGTGCGGCAGGAGATCGCGCCCAAGAAGACCAGCTCGGACGAATGGCTCGGGGTGATGCGCGAGGCCCACCGGCAGGGCCTCGGGTCCAGCGCCACGATGATGTACGGCACCGTCGACACGATCGACGACCGGATCGAGCACCTGCGCCGCCTCCGCGAGCTCCAGGACGAGCAGCCCGGCTTCCGCGCGTTCGTGTGCTGGAGCTACCAGTCGGGTGGCGGGTCACGGCGCGGCGACGACCACGTCGCGACGACCGCCGCGGACTACCTCATGATGCTGGCGGTCTCACGGCTGTACCTCGACAACTTCGACCACTTCCAGTCGTCCTGGGTCACGCAGGGACTGCGGGTCGGCCAACTCGCCCTCGCCTTCGGGTGCGACGACATGGGCTCGATCATGATCGAGGAGAACGTCGTGCGCGCCGCCGGCACCGCCTTCCGGCTCGACACGGAGCGAATGGTCTCGGCCATCGAGGCGACGGGGCGCAGGGCCGTCCAGCGCGACACGCTCTACCGGACGGTCCGCCGCCACTGAGCCTCCGGCGGTGGGCTCACCCGTCGGTCCGTGCCCGTGACTCGGCCTTCGCCAGCCGCACGAGGCGTGGGTCCTCGGCGTCGAGCATCCCGTCGAGAAGCCCCCGGAGCGATGCCGTGTCGAGCGAGCCCGTCCGGATCATGTCCTCGATGTCGGCCCAGTCGCGCGTGCGGTCGAACACCACCTTGAAGGCGGCGAGCTCGACGGGGCCGAGCACCGGGATCACGGTGCCCGTGAACGGGACGATGCGGTGGTTGCGCGCCGCCGCGGAGTGGATCGGGGCGTAGTCGAAGAACAGGTCGATGGGGGTGTCGTCCCACATCACCCTGGCCTGCCCGTCGCGGGCGATCGCCCGGTCGGCGTCGTCCGTCCAGGCGACCCCGTCGGGGAGCGCGCGTCGTACCCGGCCGGCCCCTGACGGCGACAGGAAGACGTTCAGATCGATGTCGCGCGTCCCGCGGGGCTCCTCGGTCCAGTACGCGAGCGCCAGGGCTCCGCCGAACGCATGGGGGATCCCGGCTTGCGCCAGCCCCGCATCGACCGCGAGCAATCGCTCGGCGAGCGTCACCCGGACGAGGGAATACGCGGGTACCCGAGCGCGCGCGCCGGTCGCCGGGGCAGCGCATCCGCCAGGGCCAGCACGTCGGCCAGGCGTCGCCCGGCCACCTCCGGATCGGGCTCCCCGGGGACCGCCCGGCGCGGCTCGATTCGGAGCGTCGCGCCCATCGCGCCGAGCAGGCGCTCAAGGGTGGCGACCGATGGCCGCTTGCGGCCGGTCTCGTACATCGCGACAGCCGCCTGCGACGTGCCCGCTCGCGCGGCGAGCTCCCGCTGACTCAGCCCCGCGCGTCCACGCGCGACGCGGAGTTCTCGTGCGACGTCCATGTGGCCGATGATACCCCCTCGGATATCGTCACACGGTCGGGAAGGGTCGGATCACCACCCGGTACGCGGCGAACGCGCGACGCAACCGGACGTCGGTCGAGTCCCCTTGGTCTCGGTCGTGAGCGCGTCGCCATCTCTGCGGGCCTGACGCGGGCGCCGAGGCCACCTCGGCCGTGTTGGGGAGGTGCCGCTCGCCGTGGTGCCGCCGCGAGTCGGCGCGGCCGGCACGCACGCCTCCGACGTCGCATCGACGGGCCGGGCGATCGACGACCGCTCACGCGAGCCCCGCGTCGCCTACGTCGGCTGCTCGCCCTCGTACGGCAACCCTTCCTCGGCCCACGCGATGATCCCGCCCTCGAGGTTCGCGACGTCGCCGAACCTGCCGGTGCCCGTCAGCGCCGACGCGACGCGCGCGCTCCGCGCCCCGCTCCGGCAGATGACCGCGAGCGGCAGGTCGTCGGGGATCTCGTCGACGCGACCGGCGAGCTCGCTCATCGGGATCAACGCGACTCCCTCGATCCGCGAGGTGCCGTGCTCGTCCTGCTCGCGGCAGTCGATGATCCGAAGCTCGCCGGCTTCCCAGCGTGTGTGGGCCTCGGTGGGATCGAGTCGAAGCACGCGCGGGAGCGTATCGAAGACCCGCCCCTCGGCCCGGGGGAACCCACCCCCGCGATCGCCTGGCACGGACGTCCGCCCCGCCCTCCTCAGGTGGGATCGGATGACGACCTCGGGGCTTGGAACCCATCAACTCGCTTCGTCCGTGGTCGCGCCCGTCGTCATGTGGTCGGGCCGACGGGCCGTCCAAGGTCCGGGTGTCGGCCGGCGGCCGTCCCCGGGCCGGCATGTCCATGGGCGTGTGGCTCGCGGAGCGCGTGGTGGTGCGCCGTTGGGTCTCGGCGCTCCCGGACGGGGCGGGCCAGCGTGTCCTCGGTCGCGCTGAGGGTGGCGGGGTTCTCGGGGCCTGCCCGGTCACGTGGCGAGAAACAGCGCGTCGATCCCACTCGCTGCGGATCCTCGGCGCAAGCGAGTCGGCCCGAGGGGCCGACTCCCTTCGCCTCGGGTGGGATTGCCCCTCAACCGGACGGTCCACCGGGACGCGACGGACGGTGGTCTCGTTCAGTCGCGCGGTCTGCGCCGCGTCCCGGCGGCTGCGTCCTCTCGCGCTGATGCGCTCGAACCCGCTCCGCTACCGCGGAGCGCGTTCTGTGCGCGCGCTCACTCTAGAAGTCCATCGGCTCGATCAGGTCCAGGTTGATCGCGTCGATCATCCGCTCGACGTCGGACTCCATGTTCGCGCGGGCGAAGTTGCGAAGGGCGACGAGCAGATCCTCGGTGCCCTCGTTGAGCACGTCGTCGAAGACCTCGACGTCGTCCTGGGCGAACTCGCCGTTCTCGCGCCACTCGCAGTTGGGGCAGCGCCGCTCGATGCTCCAGCGGTCGCCGAAGCGCTCCTCCCATGCGACCGGGTAGACGAGGCCGCTGCTGCACGACGGACAGACGTGAAGCTCCTCGCCGTGTCCACACCCGAGGGCGGACGAGGCGTCAGCGTCCTCGTCGGTCACCGAGATGCCATGGGACTCGCGAACGTCGGCGGGCGCGCGCGTGGCGGCCGTCTCGGCCTGGGCCCGGCGGGCCTCCTCGGCGGCGAGGTCGTCGTCGGGCTCGAAGAAGTAGACGATCTCGATCACCCGTCCTCCCGGGAGGGAGATCCTCTTGGTCCGGTGGCCCTTCATGGCAGCACTCCGTATCCCCGTCCGTGGCGATTCCGTGCCGGCCCTCCGGCCGACTGGTGAACTCATCGGCCACCACCCCGGTGACTTGACCGCCGCGGGCGGGCGCTGACGCGCGTCAGTCGGAGTCGAACTCGCGGTGGTAGGCGCTCGCGGTGGGGCCCGCCTGGCCCGAGTACTTCCCGCGGTACGGGCGGTCCACCGGCGTCGTCATCGTGAGGAAGGAGATCTGGCCGATGGGCATGCCGGCGTAGATCGAGATCGGAAGGCGCGAGACGTTCGAGAGCTCCAGGGTGATCGTGCCGTCCCAGCCCGGATCGATGTACCCGGCGGTGGAGTGGATCAGCAGCCCGAGGCGCCCCAGGCTGGACTTGCCCTCGAGCCGCGCGACGAGATCGTCGGGCAGCGCGATGCGCTCGAGCGTCGACCCCAGCACGAACTCGCCCGGGTGGAGCATGAAGGGCTCGTCGTCGGGGACCCGGACGAGCTCGGTCAGGTCGTCCGACGGCCGGCGCACGTCGATGAACGGCAACCGGTTGTTGTGGAAGACCCTGAACTCCCCCGTCACGCGGACGTCCACGGACGAGGGCTGGACGAGACGCTCCTCGAACGGCTCGATCACGAGGCGACCGGCCGCGAGCTGCTCGCGGATCGTGCGGTCTGAGAGGACCACGGCGGCGCCAGGCTACCCCATCCCGCGCCGCCGGGGTGGGCTACGCTTGAGGTCGATGGATCGCGCCCGTGCCTTCCGCGTCGACGCCGCGCCGACGCCAGAACTCCGGACCCGCGTCGCGGACGCCCGCGCGCGCGGGGCCGTGCCCGACGTGCTCCTCGGAGGCGCGCTCGTGGGCGAGGGGCCGGTCGAGCGGCTCGCCCCGGTCGACGTGACGCTCGACCAGCTCGAGCAGCTCGTGTCGGGGAGACGCCTTCCCCGCTGGGTGATCGCGAAGAACCCCCTCTCGGGCGGCTTCGTCCAGACGAAGGCCCTCATGCGGGAGCGCTCGCTCAACACGGTCTGCGAGGAGGCCGCGTGCCCGAACATCGGTCGGTGCTGGGCGCGCGGCACCGCGACGTTCATGATCGCGGGGGCGAGTTGCACGAGGGGATGTCGCTTTTGCAACGTCGCGACGGCGCGGCCGGATGACCTGGACGCGGACGAGCCCGCGCGGGTCGCGGAGGCCGCCGATCGCATGGGGCTGCGCTTCGTCGTCGTGACCGCGGTCGCGCGCGACGACCTCCCCGACGGCGGCGCCCGCCATTTCGCGAAGACGATCGCCGCGATCCGGGACCGCCTCCCGGAATGCCGCGTGGAGGTCCTGATCCCGGATCTCAGGGGCACCTGGGACGCCCTCGACGTGATCCTGGATGCGCGTCCCGATGTGCTCAACCACAACACCGAGACGGTGCCGCGGCTGTACCGGCGGGTCCGCCCCGGCGCCCGGTACGAGCGCACGCTCGAGTTGCTCGCCCGCTCGGCGGCCGCGGGACTGCCCACCAAGAGCGGTGTGATGGTCGGCCTGGGCGAGGAGCTGCACGAGCTCGAGGGCACGATGGCCGACCTGGCGTCGGCGGGATGCGAGCTGGTGACGATCGGCCAGTACCTGCGGCCCTCGCCGGCCCACCATCCGGTCAAGCGGTTCTATGCGCCGGCCGAGTACCCGGCGCTCGCCGAGGCGGGGCGCGAGGCGGGACTCGCGCATGTCGAGGCCGGCCCGCTCGTGCGGTCCTCCTTCGAGGCGGACCGCGTGGCGGACGCCGTCGCGGTCTCGGTCTAGGCCGAGGAGGCCCGACGCCTGGACGGGCGGAGCCAGCGGTGCGCCAGCGACGCGCCGAGGAATGCGAACGCCACGGACCAGAGCACGACGCCCGCGGTCTCGGTGGCGCCACCGGGCGCGAGCTCGGGTGGATCGGGACCGGTCCAGGTGGCGATCATGTTCGCGAGCGCGACGAACGCGGCGAAGATCGCGACGCCCAGCAGGGCGGCGACCACGCCGTGAAGCCGCCGTCGCGAGCCGGCGCGCACTCCCGCGAGGAACCCGCCCACGAAGAACGCGATCGCGGTGACGAGGAGGCGGATCGCAAGGTCCCGGTCGCCCGCGACCATCAGGCCGACCGACGCGACCAGACCCCCCCACGCGGCCGCGATCAGGTCGACGTGCCCCGGATCGCGGACGGGAAGGGTCGTCATGTCGGTCCCGAGGACGATCCCCGCACCCGGCCATGCTATCGGGGGCGGCGGCCTCGACCGGCGCGGTGAGCCACCGACGCCCGCCCCCGGGCGACGCGCGCTGGGCGGCGGCGTGGGTCCATCCGGTCCTCGACGCCCCGATTCGAGATGGTGCGGTCGCGATCGAGGGTGGTCGGATCGCGGCGGTCGGGACGCGAGCGGCGCTCGGGCGCACGCACGCGCACCTGCCCGAGGCCGACCTCGGGCGCGCGGTGCTCGCGCCGGGTCTGGTCGACGCCCACTGCCACCTGGAGTGGGCACTCCTCGGTGGACTCCTGCCATCGGCGCCGTTCCATCGATGGCTCGCCGCGATGATCGCGCGCCGTGGTCAGACGGCCGCCGACGGGGCACTCGGCGCGGCGGCTCGTCTCGGGGCACTCCGGTGCCTGCGCCACGGGACCACGACGATCGCCGACAGCGGCCCCACCGGGGCGGGAGTGCGTGCGGCGACCGAGCTCGGCCTGCGCGCGCATGTGCTGCTCGAGGTCGTCGGCCGCGACCGCGGGGCCGACGCCCGCCGCCGCGCGGACGAGGTGGCCCGGGCGGTGGCGTCGCTCCGGCGGGCCGCCGGGCCGCTCGTGACGGTCGGGGTCGCGCCGCACGCCATCTACTCGGTCGGCCCGGAACTCTGGACGGCGCTCCTCTCGCACGACGCCCTCCGCGACGGGCCGTGGGGCTGCCACCTCGCGGAGTCCTCCGCCGAGCGCGACCTCGTCGCGTCCGGCGGAGGGGCGCTCGGGCTGCTGTTCGCCACGACCGGCATCGAGCCCGCCGTGTGGGCCGGCCCGCCAGGGGACTCGCCGGTGGTCCGGGCGGACCGCGCCGGGGTGCTCCGCGACGGACTGCTCGCCGCCCATTGCGTCCAGCTCGATCCCGGCGACGCCGCGCTGCTCGGGCAGCGGGGCGTTCGACCGGTGCTGTGTCCGACCTCGAACGCCCACCTCCTGTGCGGGATCGCGCCGCTCGGCGCCTTCCGGCGCGCCGGCGTGCGCCCCGCGCTTGGCACCGACAGCCCGGCGAGCGCCGGGCCGTTCGATCTGCGCGCGGAGGCCCGCATGCTCGCCGCGACCCAGGGCGTCGCCGGCGATGCGTGCACGCCGGACGAACTCCTGCGGATGGCCACGGCGGACGGCGCGGCCGCGCTCGGTCGCGACGACGTCGGGGCGCTCATCGTCGGCCGCCGCGCGGACCTGACCGCGGTGGTCCCGCCGCCCGACGCGGAGGACCCGCCGGCCGCCGGCTTCCTGCACCCGCTCGGGCGGGTGGTCGCGGTGGCCGTGGACGGTGCGCCGCGGATCTGGGACGGCGAGGTCCTCGGCACGGACACCGAGGCCATCACAACCGCGGCCACCGACGCACGGCGCCGCCTGTGTTAACTTCCGCTCGTGCTGCTGGATCAGAAGCGGACCAAGCGGATGGTCCAGATCGTCGCAGTCGTGACGACGATCGCCTTCATCGGTCTGGTGCCGGTGGTGATCCTGGCGTCGATCGGCATCGGACCGTTCGGCGGCGGGAGCAACTCCGCCCAGAGCGACCTGATCGCCGAAGCACAGGACCGCGTGGACGCCAACCCGCAGGACGCCGACGCGTGGGAGGACCTGGCCTCCGCGTACGCGGCCGACCAGAACTTCCCCGAGGCGATCGATGCGGCCAAGCAGGCGGTCCGGCTGGACCAGGGCGACTGGGAGCGAGTGCAGACGCTCGTCTCCGTCCAGATCCAGGGCGGCGACAACGAGGATGCGATCACCTCGCTCCAGGCCTACACCGCACGCGACGACGCGAACGCCGAGGCCTTCCTGCAGCTTGGGAGCACGGCGGACCAGGCCGGTCGCGCCGACCTGGCGCGCCTCGCATACCAGCGGTACCTGCGGCTCGCGCCCGACGACGCGTCCGCGTCCGCGGTCGAGGATCGGCTCCAGGAGCTGCAGAACCCGAGCGCGACGCCCTGAGCCGTCGCCGGGCGCCCGGCCCGCCTGCACGGACGCGCCAGACGTTGTTAAGCTGCCCGCCGCGGGCCGTTAGCTCAGCTGGCAGAGCAGGGGACTCTTAATCCCAAGGTCGTAGGTTCGATCCCTACACGGCCCATTCCCGAAACCCCCTCCTAGTAGCGGGGTCCCGTCGTTCTCCACCACCGCCGCGTCGGTGGTCGTCACCCGTGACGTCCTCGTCCCTCCTGTGCAGGTGGTCGTGTTCTCGGTCTCGAACGCCCCTGGGGACGACCCTGACCTCGTGAGGGGGGCCACGGACGACTCCTTCCCGTCGCGGCCTTCAGTCCTCGATCCAGAGCAAGAACGGGTAGTCGGCACTGTCATCAATGCCTGCACCTTCTGCCGCATACGTGTTGATGACCACCTGCAGCACCTCCAGGACGCCGCCGCTGATCGGATTGGGATCGCCCGCGCGCATCACTCGCGAATGTCATGGCCCCGGCGGTGCGTTGAACCGGCTCGGGTCGATGTTCGTCGACGCGACGGCGCTCTTGGGCCTAACCGAGGCGCGCAGCCCCGATTGACCCGGGCCGGAACTGGGCCTCGGTGAGCCCCTGGGTGATGCGGTCGTTGACGCGGTTGGCGATCCGGATCGCCTGCTGGCTTCGCCGCTGGGTCCGACGAAGCTGGGCCGCGCTCACGCTGATCCTGCCCGTGCGAGGGAGCGGTCCGATCGAAAGCGACGTGGCCGAGGGCTCGGCCGAGGCAGGACGCGGGCCGGCGGTGGCAAGGCCCGGCCAGAGCGGGCGGCCGGTGAGCGTCGCGCCCTGGGCCAGGTTTGCGCCGGTCAGGCTGTTGATGCGCGTCTCGGTCGCCTGTGCTCTGGCAAGGAGCGCCCGCGAGATCCGGTCGTTGATCGCGATCTGGCGGCGCGAGACGGTGAAGGCGGCCTTCGGCTTCTGCTTTTTGACGATGCGAAGCGGCCTTGGGCTGGGGGGCGTGCGATCGATCTGCGCGCCGCCGATGAAGCCGATCCCCGCATCGAAGGCCCCCGGCCCGAACGACCCGGCGCACAGATCGGTCGGGACGATGCCCTGATCGATCCAGACGTTGCCCGCGTTCAGGCGCCTGAGCGCGGCGGCGTCGATGCGCTGCTGGATGGCGAGGGCCTGTGAGGTGAGGCGGATCGTGTCCTTTGCGCTCGTGCGCCGGGTGGGGGCCGGGTTGCACACGGGATCCCCCGCGCTCGGGGCCGGGGGTGGGGGTGGGGGTGGGGGCGGTGTGATGGTCCCGGTGCCGGCGAGGGCCACGCTGGTCGGGGTGTTCGGATCGTTCGAGGGGATCTGGAGGCTCGCGGCCCTTGCGCCCGGGCTCGTCGGATCGAACGTGACCGCGATCGTGCAGCTCGCGCCGGGGAGAAGCGTCGTTCCTGCACATGCGTCGGAGGTGATCGCGAACTCCCCCGGGTTGGCCCCGCCAAGCGTCGCCGTACCGGGAGTGAGGTTGCCGGTCCCAGTGCTCTCGATTCGGACCGTCTCGTTCCCGCTCGGGCCGGCCCCGACGTCGCGATTTCCGAAGTCGACCTGGGTCGGGTCGGGCGTGGCGGCGACGGTCGGGGTGATGGCGATGCCCTCGGGTGCGAGCCCAAGCGCGATCGGGGTTCCCGCACCCCCCGTGGTGAGGTCGATCGGCGTGACGGCGGGGCCGAGGAGGTTCGTGACGTAGGCGGTGGTGCCGTCGGGGGTGATGGCGATCGACCAGGGAGAATCCCCGGCGGCGATTGGCGTGCCGACGGTGTTGGAGGTCAGGTCGATGGGCGTGACCTCCCCGGGGACGCCGAATCCGTTGGCGAACGGAACGGTGACGTAGGCGGTGGTGCCGTCGGGGGTGATGGCGATGCTCCGGGCCGCCCCGTCCTTCAGCGCGATCGGGGTTCCGGGTGTGTTGGTGTCCACTGCGATCGGCGTGACCTCGTCCGACACGAGGTTCACCACGTAGACGGTGGTGCCGCTTGGAGTGATCGCGATGCCGTTCGGGCTGTCCCCGACCGGGATCGGGGTCCCGGCGGTGTTGGTGGCGAGGTCGATCGGCGTGACGTCGTCCGAGTCGGAGTTGGCCACGTAGGCAGTCGCGCCGTTTGGGGTGATGGCAATGCCCTCTGGCTGCTCGCCAACGGGAATGGGAGTACCCGGGGCGTTGGTCGCGACATCGATCGGCGTGACCGTATTCGCTCCAACGTTCGTCACGTAGGCGCTCTTGCCGTCGCGGGTGATCGCGATTCTGCGAGGCGAGTCCACCGGGATCGGGGTCCCAGCGGTGTTGGTGGCGAGGTCGATCGGCGTGACGTCGTCCGAGTCGAAATTGGCGACGTAGGCAGTCGCGCCGTTTGGGGTGATCGCGATGCCGTTCGGACTGCCCCCGACCGGGATCGCCGTGCCCGCGGCGTTTGTGGACACGTCGATCGGGACGACGTTGTTGGAGGCGCCGTCGGTGACGTAGGCGGTCGGCGCGGCCGAGGCGCTCGCCGCGAAAGACCCGAGCACCAGGGCGCAGAAGCTGATCGCTGCGGTCATGCGTCGGCGAAGGAGGCGTTCGATCCGGCATCGTGGCATGTCTCGATTGCCCCCTGTCCTCACGCCATCGCATGCGTTGCCGCCGGCGACCGAGGCTCCGCCTCCTTCGAGGGAACCACCCTAACCCGGGACGGTGATTCGAGTCATCCTCTCGTCGGCGTCGATCCGGGACGGCCGCGCTCGGGGAGCGCGTTCGACGCACGCCTGCCCCGCCGGGTCCCGGGCGTACCGTGGGTGTACAGGCGTGCCTCCAGCCCCTGCATCTGGACGCAGGTCGGTGCATTCAAGAACCCTCATAGCGAGATGGTTCTTCAGTGAGCTGCGCCGAGGCTCGAGGGCTTCGATCGGGCTCTTGATCCCAAGGTCGCGGGTTCGATCCCGACACGGCCCATTCGTCGACACGTCGCCGCTCCGTGGTGATCCCCCCGGCCGCCGATGCCGACGGGTGCCATCCGGCGGCGTCGATCCCGGAGCGGCCGCCGACGCGGGCGGCCGGAACCCCCACATCCGGCCAGTTCCCCTCCGCGGAACACACGCATACGCTCCCGGCGAGTCCGCAGCATGCCGGACAGGGATCTCGGGGCGTCGGGAGGCATCATGAGGAATCGCACAACGCGGCGACGCGCGGTGGCCGCGACCGGGGTCGCGCTCGTCGCGATCGGCGCGATGGCATCCAGCGCGTCCGCGGCGGTCCGCCAGTCGACGCTACACCGTGACGAGGATCGACCAGAGCTCGAGCGTCCGCGCGTCCCTCGGGTCGCTACTCGTGGAACGTCGACTCGAGCTTCCGCTACACGGCGCGCCGGGGCAGCAACCGGGTCGTGTTCGACTACCCGACGCGCAACTCCTTCGACCCGTTCACGAAGGGCGGGACGAACCCGCGCTTCGGCGTCCTGCAGGGCGTCAGGGCGCAGCGGGCGAGTCAGTCCGGGAGCGTCGCCAACTCGACGCGAGGCGTGCGGCCTGCCCGGCGACGTGCCGCGAGCCCGAGCGAGAGCTCACGGTTCGCTTCTATCGCACCTCCGTACGAGCGAAGACCGTCGTACGTCGAGGTCAACGGCCCCGACGCGCTGGAGCGCATCGACGACGAGCGCGACGACGGGCGCGTCGAGTGCCTCGACCAGATGCCGAGCCTCGGGACCGTCGCGCCCGAAGCGGATGCGCGGCGACGACTACTCCGTCTCCGTTCGCGGTGCCGCGATCGAAGTTCCGCAAGACCATCAAGGGACGGAACAAGACGCTCGTGCTCAGGGGAACCGCGCGGACCCCGCTGACCGCCAACGGCAACCCGGTGGGGCAGACCGTCGTGACGACGAAGGTCACGCTCCGGCTGATCGGCTCTCGCTGAGCGCCCGGGCGCCGGATCGGCGCGGCCACCCGGCCGCGCCACCGCGACGGCGACGTGGGCGCTCGCGCCACGAGCGCCGCGGTCGGGGCGCGAGGACTGGCCGATCGTCGCGCGCCTCGACATCGCGTGGTCGCGGAACCACCGCAAGAGCTCGGGGCGCCAGGCGAGGGCGGGCCTGGCACCGCCGAGCATCGCCGGCTGCCCGCCTTAAGCCTTCCTGAACGACACGCCGCCGCCCTCGTGCCCGGACGCGCGTCGCCCTAGGCTCGGTTGCCCGGCGCTCCAGGAGGTCCCGTGAACGTGAAGCTCAGACGACGCACGCTCGGTACGGCACTCGCCACGGCCACGGCCACGGCCGTGTTGGCCGCGCTGCCGGCGGGCGCGGTCGGCGCGTCCAAGCCGCTCACCTATCGGATCACGGTCACGAACCTCACCCCGAGCGACCTGACGCCGATCGCGGTCGTCGCCCACGACCGGCGCACGACCGTCTGGCGGACCGGGCGCCGTGCCAGCCCTGGGCTGGCCGAGCTGGCGAAGGACGGCGGGACCTCCCGCCTCCTCTCCGAGGCCCGCGGCAAGCCCGGCGTGCGCCGCACGATCAGCGCCCCCCGGGTGGCGCCACGGCGCTCGACGACGTTCCGGCTTCGCACCACGACGGCCGCCCGTCGGCTGACGCTCGCCACGATGCTCGTCTGCACCAACGACGGCTTCACCGGCGTCTCCTCCCGTGCGCTGCCGCTTCGAAACGGGAAGCCGGGCCGGGCGACGTGGACGGTCTCGGCCTACGACGCAGGCGCGGAGCGCAACACCGAGAGCCGGTGCCCATGTCCCATGCCTCGGAGCGCACGGGGTCGGGATCTCGACGCGATCCTCCGTCAAGCGCCACCCAGGCGTGAGCGGGCGCGGCGACCTCAGCCGCGCGACGCACGGCTGGGGCGCGAACGCCGCCCGGATCACGATCCGCCCGGGCTGAGCCGCCCCGGCGCCGGCGGGGCGCCGGAGACGCGCGTACCCGGGCCCGTTCCGGGCGCTACATTCGGGCGATGCCCGGCCGCGCATCGGACCTCCGCCTCGGGCACCGCCCCCGGTGGACCCGTGGCTGAGACCGGCGGCGCACGTGGAGTCCGGGCTGATGGTGGCCGTCATCGCCGCCGTGGTGGCGTTCAACGTCACGGGCGGGTTCCACGACGCGGCCGAGATCACGGCGCCCGGAGTCGTCACGCGCGCCGTCCGGCCCGCGGCGGGGCTGGTGCTGTTCGCCGTGATGGCGTTCGCTGGACCGTTCCTGGCGGGGACGGCCGTCGCCGACACGATCGGCGGAATCGTCGACCTGAGTGGGCTGGCGGCGGCGGACGCCCTCGGGGTGGTGCTCGCCGGCGTCCTCGGCGCGACGACCTGGAACGTCGTGACCTGGCGCCTGGCCATCCCGTCCTCCTCGACGCATGCGCTGGTCGGCGGACTGCTGGGGGCCACGATCCTCGCCGCGGGGCCCGGGGACGTCGTCTGGGGGTTCTCCGCGCTCGCGCGAGGCGACCTGGTGGGGGTCTCCAAGGTCGTTGTCGCCCTCGTCCTGTCGCCTGTCGTCGGCCTGATCGCGGGCTGGGTCGTCGTCCGGGTGGCGCGGCGCGCGCTGGCGCGGGCCACGCGGGCCGCGAACCGCCCCATCCGGCGGAGCCAGCTGGGCGCCACCGGCCTGCTCGCGTTCGCCCACGGCGCGAACGACGCCCAGAAGGGGATGGGTGTGATCGCGCTCGCCCTCGTCCTCGGTGGGCGAGTGCCGTCGTTCTCGGTGCCGACCTGGGTGATCGTGGTGTCGGCGGGCGCGATCGTCACGGGCGGCGTGCTCGGGGGCTGGGGCATCGCGCGGACGCTCGGGCGTGGCATCTACCGGCTGGAACCGCTCGACGGGGCGAGCGCCCAGGGCGCCGCGGGCCTGGTCATCTACGGCGCGGCGCTCGTCGGCGGGCCGGTCTCGACCACGCAGGTCGTCGGCTCGACGATCACCGGCGTCGGCGCCGGAGGACGACCGCGCGCGGTGCGCTGGGACACGGCGAAGACGATGGCGCTCGTCTGGCTCGTCACGCTTCCGGCCGCGGCACTCGTGGCCGTGCTCCTCTCCTGGCCCATCGCCGCGATCGCCGGGGCGGGGTGAGCGTTGGCTGAGACACGCCGCGCACGCATCGAGGGACTCGCAGGGCGCGCCGTGCGACGGATCCTTCCCCGCACACCCGACTTCGCGCCGCTTCTCGCGGAGCAGGTCGATCTCGTCGGCGACGTCCTCGGCGCCCTCACGCGCTACCTGGAGACCGGCGACCGCGCGCTCGCCGCGCGCGTGTCGGCGCTCGAGAAGACGGCGGACCGCTGCCGGGAACGGAACCTGCTGACGCTCCACAAGGCGTTCTCCACCGGCTTCGACCGTGATCTGATCGCGACCGCCATCCTCCGGATCGACGACGTCGCCAACGACGCCAAGACGACCGCCAAGGAGATGGAGGTCCTGGATCTCCGCGCCGACGACGCGATGCGCGAGATCACGGCGGAGCTCGTCGGCGGGGTCGCCGCCATGCGCCGTGCGGCGGCGATGCTCTCGAGCCATCCGGATCGGGTCGCCGCCGAGGTCCGCGTGATCCACAAACACGAGCGCACCGTCGACAAGCGGTACCGCGCCGCGGTGGCGACACTGCTCCCGGCCGATCCCGCGCGAATCATGGGCGACGGGCCGGACCCGGCCCGCGACGCGCTGGCGCACCTGCTCGACGCGATGCGCCGGCGCGAGGTCTACCGCCATCTCGCGAACGCGGCGGACCGGATGGACGAGGGCGGCCGGGTGCTCGCCGAGATCGCGGTCAGCACCGTGTGACGGCGGCGCGGGGCCCGGCGTGGCGGCGGCGCTAGACTTACGGTGTACGCAACGGGAGGCCCCATGGGATCACACGACACCGGCGTCGCGCGCAACTTCGACCGCACGGCCGACGACTACGACGAGGTCGTCCGCCACAACATCAGCGGCGCACAGCGGCTGGTCAACTCGATCCCCGACGGGGACCACCACCGCCTGCTCGACGTCGGCTGCGGGACCGGGCACGCGACGCTCGCGATGGCCGATCGGTTCCCGATCCGCGAGGTCACCGGCGTCGACCCCGCACAGGGCATGCTCGAGGTCTTCCGCGCCAAGCTCGCGGCGCGTCCGGAGCTCGCGGTCACGCTCGAGCAGGCGGATGTCATGTCGATGCCGGTCGAGGACGCCTCCTTCGACGTCCTGGTCTCCACGATGGCGTTCCACTGGTTCCCCGAGAAGCGCCGGGCGACGGCGGCCATGGCGCGCACGCTGCGCCCGGGGGGCGTGATGGCGATCCTCTGCTCCGGACGGCGGGGCGAGGAGGAGTTCAAGCGCGTGCTCGCATCGGTGGAGCCGGCCGTGCCCGCGGCGTGGATCGGGACGTTCGACCTCGTCCAGCGCGACGAGCGCGAGATGGAGTCCTACATCCGCGACGCCGGTCTCGAGCCGGTGGACATCTGGATGGAGACCCGCGTCCGGCGCACGCCGGTCGACCAGTACCTGGAGCGGATGCGCGTCGTGGCGGGCCATCTCAACGACGACATGTCCCCGGAAGAGCTCGCCGACATCCAGGCGCGCGTGTTCGCGGCGACCGAGGCCGCCTCGGGACCGGACGGTTTCGAGTACACCTTCACGCAAGCTGTTCGCGATCGCGCGCCGTCCGTGACGGGGTGACCATCGGCGCGCGCGGCGGCGGCGCGGGTCGGTATGTTCCGCCGATGCCAAGCAGCCGTGCCCACCTCGTCCGCCGCGCGGGACGCGGCGTCGTCCTCGTCCTCGCGCTCGTCGCGGTGCTGGCGGCCGTCGCGTGCGGCGGTGACGACGACACCGCGACCACCGGGCCCGCCGTCGCCGTGCAGGACGACCGGATCCCGGTCGCCCGATCCGACGAGCTCGAGCCGCGGATCGAGATGCTCGCCGAGACCGGGGCCAAGGTCGCGCGCCTCGACCTCTTCTGGTCCAGCATCGCGCCGACCGAGCCCGCCGATCCCACGGATCCGGCCGACCCCGCGTACGACTTCTCGCAGGCCGACTTCGTGCTGTCCGGCTATGCGGAGCGGGGCATCGACACGATCGTGTCGGTCTACAACACCCCGGCCTGGGCCGCACGCAACGGCCAGGGTCCGCCCGCGGGAACGCCGATCAACAACAACTTCCCGAAGGCCGATGCGTTCGGAGACTTCATGGGGGCGGTGGCGGCGCGCTACTCGGGGACCTTCCAGCTCGACGGCGCGGACCAACCGCTTCCCGAGACGTCCCACTTCGAGATCTGGAACGAGCCGAACTTCCGGTCGTTCCTCGGGCCGCAGGTCGACGAGGGACGACTCGTCGCCGCGGACGCCTACGCGGAGATGGCGAAGGCCGCCTACCCGGCGATCAAGAGGGCCAACCCCGAGGCCATCGTCATCGTCGGCGTCGGCGGCCCGCGCGGCGCGAGCGGCGAGGGCGCGACGGGTGCGCGGCCGTGGCTGCAGGCGCTTCGCGAGCGCGACATTCCGCTCGACGCCTACTCGCAGCACATCTATCCCGCCGCAGCCCCCGACGTCGAGACGATCGCCTTCCCGAGCTGGAGCTCGATCGACGGCTTCCTGCAGGAGCTCGACGAGTGGAAGCCGGGCCTCGACCTCTACATCACCGAGGCCGGGCTACACGACCGCGCCGACGCCGTTTCGAAAGTCCCACGTCACCGAGGACCAGCAGGCGCAGTACCTGACGGAGATCTTCGCGCTCCCCCAGGTCGATCAGGAGCGGGTCGCGGCCATCGTCTGGTTCAACCTGCAGGACAACGAGTTCTGGCCCGCCGGACTGATCCGGGCCGACGGCACGCGCAAGCCGAGCTACGACGCCTTCACCGAGGTCGTCGCGCAACGAGGTGCGCTGCCCCTGCCGACCCTCGGCGAGGACCAGGCCTCGAGCGCACCCTGACGCTCCCTCCGGGCGGACGCCCGGAGGGAGCGGCGGTCGCCCCTCTCAGGCGACCGTGACGTCGTCGGCCAGGTACACGTCCTGAACCGCGTTCAGGATCTCGACGCCGTCGGCGGTCGGCTTCATGAACGCCTTGCGACCGGTGATCAGACCGGCGCCGCCGGCGCGCTTGTTGACCACGGCGGTCCGAACCGCGTCGTGCACGTCGTTCTTGCCCGACGCACCGCCCGAGTTGATCAGCGGGATCCGCCCCGCGTAGCAGTTGACGACCTGCCAGCGCGTCATGTCGATCGGGTTCGGCGTGATCAGCTGGTCGTACATCTTCTGGTCGTACTTGCCGAACTTGAGGTCCTTGAAGCCCGGCGCCGGAGTCTCGGGCGCCTTCTGCTTGATGATGTCGGCCTCGATCGTGACGCCCAGGTGGTTCGCCTGACCGGTCAGGTCGGTCGCCACGTGGTAGTCCGGACCGCCGTCCTTGGCCGAGAACGCCGAGTTGCGCAGGTAGCACCACAGCACCGTGGCCATGCCCATCTCGTGGGCCGCCTCGAAGGCCTCGGACACCTCCACGATCTGCCGGCGGGCGTTGTCGGAGCCGAAGTAGATCGTTGCGCCCACGGCCACGCACCCCATCTCGCGCGCGGCCTTGACCGAGGCGAACATGATCTGGTCGTAGCTGTTGGGGTACGTCAGAAGCTCGTTGTGGTTGAGCTTCAGGAGGAACGGGATCTTGTGCGCGTACCTGCGCGCGGCCAGCCCCAGCGCGCCGTAGGTGGTGGCGACCGCGTTGCAGCCGCCCTCGATCGCCAGCTCGACGATCTTGAGCGGATCGAAGTAGGCGGGGTTCTGTGAGAAGGAGGCACCGGCGGTGTGCTCGATGCCCTGGTCGACCGGGAGGATCGACACGTACCCGGTTCCGCCGAGGCGGCCGGTGTCGAAGATCGTCTGCAGGGACCGCAGGACCGGGGTCGGCCGGTCCGAGTCGCTGAAGACCCGGTCGACGAAGTCCGGCCCGGGAAGGCTCAGCTGATCCGCCGGGATCGCCTCGCACCGATGCCCGAGCAGGACCTCGGCCTCGTCCCCCAGCAGGCTCTCGATTCGCGATCCGGTCGTCGTCGTCGCCACGTCTGCGTCTCCTTCCGCTCCGGTGTCCCGCCCATGAGTGGGCGGCATGGCCCCCGCCAGAGAGTATCTGCGCGCCCCCGGATTCCCATGCGGGAATCCACGCGGACCGCTACGGGTGGCCCCGCAAGACGACAGCCTCGGCCACGCGCTCCACCGCCACCCGGTGGGCGGCACCCCGCATCGCGCAGCCGTCGGCGACCGCTCGTCCACATGCCGCCCGGTAGGCGGCCCGCATGCGCCGCTGGAGCTCCCGGTCGACCTGCTCCCTGCTCCACTGGGCGTTCTGGGTGTTCTGGGTCCACTCCAGGTAGCTCACGATCACGCCGCCGGCGTTCGCCAGCACGTCCGGGACGACATCGATGCCGCGCTCGGCGAGGATCGCGTCCGCGGCGGGCGTGAGCGGGCTGTTCGCGGCCTCGACGACGACGCGCGCGCGGACCGTGTCGGCGTTGCCCGCGTGGAGCACCCCACCGATCGCGGCCGGGACGAGGATGTCGCACTCGACGGCGAGGAGCTCCGCGTTGCTGACGCGATCGACGCGCATGCCCTCGTGGCCGACGATCCCGGCCCGTGCGCGACGGACGAGCTCGGGGACGTCGAGGCCGGCCGGGTCGACCACGCCGCCCACCACGTCGCTGACCCCGACGATCGTGCATCCCATGCGCTCGAGCGCGATCGCGGCGTGGCTTCCGACGTTGCCGAACCCCTGGATCACGACGCGCGCGCCGGCGATGTCCCACTCGCCCGCGCGCGCGTGCTCGCCGATCATGAAGGCGACGCCCTCGCCGGTCGCCTCCACCCGGCCGAGCGTCCCGCCGAGGGCGACCGGCTTGCCCGTGACGATCGCGGGCGCGTGCTCGCGCGATCGGCCCCACCAGTCCATCATCCACGCCATCTCGCGCGGCCCCGACCCCATGTCCGGGGCCATGATGTCCGTCATCGGGCCGATCGCGTGCTCGAGCGGGCCCATGAGCCCTCGTGTGATCGCCTGCATCTCGGTCGCCGACAACGACTTGGGCTCGCAGTCGACTCCGCCCTTGGCGCCGCCGAAGGGCAGGTCGTTGAGCGCGGTCTTCCAGGTCATCGTGGCCGCGAGCGCGCGCGCGCCGTCCAGGTCGATCTCCGGGTGGTACCGCATCCCGCCCTTGTAGGGACCCCGGGCGCTCGAGTGCTGGACCCGGTACGCCTCGAAGACCCGCACCGACCCGTCGTCCATGCGGACCGGCACCTGCCCGGCGATCTCGCGCTCGGGTCGCGACAGGCGCTCACGAAGGTCGTCGCTCAGGCGGACCGCGTCGGCGGCCTCGTCGAACGCGTGGCGAACGGTCTCCAGCTCGGTCGCATCCGAGCCCTCCTCGAGGTGGGTCATGCGGCTCCGTCCCGGGTACGTCGTGCGCCGGGAGGGTAGCCTGCGCGGCCGTGAAGGTCCTGTCCCTGGTCGGCAACCGGCCCCAGTTCGTCAAGGCGGCACCGCTCAGCCGGGCGCTCCGCGCCCACGCGGACGAGGTGCTGGTCCACTCGGGGCAGCACTACGACCCGGCGCTCGCCGACCTGTTCTTCGACGAGCTGGACATCCCGCGACCCGACCACGCGCTCGGGATCGGACCCGGGACCCCCACCGGGCAGATCGCGACCATCCTGGACCGGCTCGGGCCGATCATCAGCGCCGAGGCACCGGACGTGGTGCTGGTCTACGGCGACACGACGACGACCCTCGCGGGCGCGATCGCGGCGGCCAAGGCGCCGGTACCGCTCGCCCACGTCGAGGCCGGCCTGCGCTCCTTCCGGCCCACGATGCCCGAGGAGCAGAACCGGGTCGTGACCGACCACCTGGCCGAGGTCCGGTTCTGCCCGACCGAGACCGCGGTCCGCAACCTGGCCGCGGAGGGGATCACCGAGGGCGTCTCGCTCGTCGGAGACGTGATGTTCGACGCGTGCCTGGCGTTCGCGCCCGTCGCGCGCACGCGCCCCGGGCCGTCGGCCTACGGCCACGACCCCGGCGACTACACGCTGGTGACCGTCCACCGGGCCGCCGCGACGGACACCACCCGACGCGCTCGCGTCGCTGGTCGAGGTGCTCGAGGTGATCGATGGGCCCGCCATCTTCCCGGTGCATCCGCGCACGCGCGCCAAGCTGGAGGAGGCCGGTCTCTGGGGGCGCGTCGGTCGTATCCGTGGCCTGCACGTCGCGCCACCGGTCGGGTACCTGGACTTCACCGCGCTCTTGATCTCGGCCAGGGTCGTGCTGACCGACTCCGGCGGCGTGCAAAAGGAGGCCTACTTCCACGGCGTGCCGTGCCTGACGCTCCGCGACGAGACCGAGTGGGTCGAGACCGTCGAGGCCGGCTTCAACCGCCTGGTGGGCCTCGACGCCGGACGCGTGCGCGAGGGGCTGCGCGAGCTCCGGGTCCCGGACGCGCACCCGCCGCTCTACGGCGACGGCACCTCGGCGAACCGCATGGCGGAGCTCCTGGTCCAGGCGTACGGCTGAGGCCGACCGAGGGGTCAGATCCGTCGGCGGTCCGGCCGATGGGACACCCGCGTGCCGACGGTCGGAACGGGACCGCGGGCGGGCGGCGGCGGCGGGCGGTGCGCCTCGCGCGGGGACGCGGCTCAGAGCGTGAGGTCGAAGGGGCTCGGCTCGTCCTCGATGGGATCGCGCGTGAGGGGCGGCTCGTCCTCGAACACGGTCAGCGGCCCGAAGCCGATCGTCATGGCGTCGTGCCGGATCAGGGCGAAGATCCGCGTCTCGCGCGACCGCTCGGCGCGTCGCCAGGTCCGGCTCTCGACCAGGTCCGCGACGCCGATCCCGACCAGGACGCCGGCCAGAAGACCCGCCATCACCCCGCCCCCACCGGTGACCTGGTCGAAGACCATGAGCGCGACGATCCCGGTCAGCACCACGGCGAGGAGCTTGGAGCGCCGCTCGCGTGCGGCGGCGCGGGTCTCGTAGACGCAGGCCCGCGGCACGGGTCGCGCCTGGACACACGACGCGACCACGCGCCGGCGGCCGGCGGGCACCGCCAGCGCGAGCGTCGGGACCAGGACCAGCAGCGCCGACGCGCCCGCCCGGACGGGCTCGACGGGCTGCTCCAGCAACCATGCGGTGGCCCAATAGCCGGCCACGGCCACGGCGGTCGCGAGCGCGACCCCACCGCGCCAGCGCGCCTCGTCTCCGGTCCGCACGAGTCTCGGAAGCCCGGCCAGGCCACCTTCCGCCATCGCGCCAGGTCCTTTCGCCGCGACAGGCGGTACGATACCGCGCCATTGTCCGCCCTGATCACAGCACCCGGAGCGACGTCGCCCCTGGATCGCCCGCCACGTGACCGATAAGCCGCGCGTCGGCGTCATCGGCCTGGGCTACGTCGGCCTGCCGCTGTCGCTCACCTTCGCCGAGGCGGGCGTGCCCGTCCTCGGGCTGGACGCCGTCCAGTCGAAGGTCGATCAGGTCAACCGGGGCGAGTCGTACATCGAGGACGTGCCGAGCGAGCGCCTGCGCCCACTCACCGAGGCCGGGCTGATCGGCGCCACGACCTCCTGGGACGCGATGCGTGCGGTCGAGGCGGTGGTGATCTGCCTGCCGACGCCCCTGACCGAGCACCGCGAGCCGGACCTCTCGGCCGTGCTCGGCGCGGCCGAGAGCCTCGCCCAGCGCCTGCGCACCGGACAGCTGGTGGTGCTCGAGAGCACGACGTATCCGGGGACCACCCGCGAGGAGCTGGCGCCCGTGCTGGAGCGTTCCGGGCTTCGCGTGGGCAAGGACTTCCACCTGGCCTTCTCGCCCGAGCGCGTCGACCCGGGCCGCGTCGACTGGACGACCAGCACCACCCCGAAGGTCGTGGGCGGCCTCACACCCGCGTGCACCCGCCGTGCGGCGGAGCTCTACGGCCTCGCGGTCGAGACCATCGTCGAGGTCTCGAGCCCCGAGGTCGCCGAGATGACCAAGCTGCTGGAGAACATCTTCCGCAGCGTCAACATCGCGCTCGTGAACGAGCTCGCCATCCTCTGCGACCGGATGGGCGTCCCGGTCTGGGAGGTCATCGACGCGGCCGCCACCAAGCCGTTCGGGTTCATGCCGTTCCGCCCGGGGCCGGGGCTCGGCGGGCACTGCATCCCGATCGACCCCTTCTACCTGACGTGGAAGGCGCGCGAGTTCGACATGCACACCGAGTTCATCGAGCTGGCGGGCAAGGTCAACTCGCAGATGCCCAAGTTCTGCGTCGACAAGGTGATGCGCGCGCTCAACAGCCGGCGCACGGCGCTCAACGGCAGCCGCGTGCTGGTGTTCGGGGTCGCGTACAAGGCCGACGTCAACGACACCCGCGAGAGCCCCGCGCTTCGCATCATCTCCCTGCTGGAGTCGGAGGGGGCGGTCGTCGACTACCACGACCCGCACGTTCCGGAACTCGCCCGCCAGGGGCTCTCGAGCGTCGACATCGACGCGGGTCGCCTGGCGGAGTACGACGTCGCCGTCGTGGTGACGGCCCATTCGGGCATCGACTGGGCCGAGGTCGTCGAGCACTCCCGCCTGGTCGTCGATCTTCGAAACGCCGTGCCGGACGTCGACGCCAAGGTCTGGCGGCTCTGAGGAGGGTTCCATGGCGCGCGACGTGACCGTCGGCGTGGTCGGCATGAACTACTGGGGTCCGAACCTGGCCCGAAACTTCGCACGGCTCGAGGGGTGCGAGCTGCGCTGGTGCTGCGACCTGGACGAGGCGGTCCTCGATCGCCACCGCTCCTCGCACCAGCAGACGCGGTTCACCACCGACATCGACGATCTGCTCGGCGATGACGACCTCGATGCGGTCGTCATCGCGACCTCGGTGCCGACGCACGCCCATCTCGCCGGCATGGTGCTCGACGCCGGCAAGCACGTGTTCGTCGAGAAGCCGCTCGCGGTCGACGCCGCGGACGCCCGCCGGCTGGCGAGTGCCGCCGACGCCGCGGGGCGGGTGCTGATGGTGGATCACCTGCTCGTGTACCACCCGGCCGTCCGGGCGCTCAAGACGCTCATCGACGACGGGGCGCTCGGACAGGTCTTCTATCTCTACGGCAACCGGCAGAACCTCGGCATCGTCCGGCCGGACGAGAACGCCTTGTGGAGCCTGGGGCCGCACGACATCTCGGTCATGCTCCACCTCGTGGGCGAGCGGCCGATCGAGGCCGCCGCCAGCGGTGAGAGCTACCTGCAGCCGGGTGTCGAGGACATCGTGTTCGGCCGGGTGCGGTTCCCCTCGGGCGTGATCGGGCATCTGCACCTGTCCTGGCTCGACCCCCACAAGATGCGCAAGATGACCGTGATCGGCTCCGAGAAGATGGTGGTGTTCGACGACATGGAGAACGAGCGCAAGGTCACCGTGTACGACAAGGGCCCGATCCCCCGGACCGAGACCTACGGTGAGTACATCCAGGTCCGCTCCGGGGACATCCACATCCCGAAGATCCCCGCGGTGGAACCGCTGCGGGTCGTGTGCCAGGAGTTCGTCGACTGCATCGCCGAGGATCGGCGTCCGGTGGCCGACGGCGACGCGGGCGCCCAGGTGGTGGAGGTGCTCGAGGCGATGACCCAGAGCCTGCGAAGCGCGGGTGCGCCGGTCGCGATCGCATCGGGGGCGACGGCATGACCGGCCCGAACGCGCACGTCGCGGACGGCGTCTCGCTCGGCGCCGACGTCGAGATCGGCGCGAACGTGGTCATCCACGCCGACACCGTGATCGGCGACGGGGTCGTGATCCAGGACAACGTGGTGCTCGGCAAGCGGCCCCAGCTGTCGGCGCGCTCGACCGCACGCCGCGATCCGCTCGACCCGCTCGTGATCGGCGAGGGATCGGCGATCTGCACCGGCGCCATCGTCTATCGCGGCACCACGATCGGCGCGGACACGATCGTCGGCGACCAGGCGTGGGTCCGCGAGCGGTGCGTGATCGGCGAGCGGGTGGTGATCGGGCGGGCCGTGTGCGTCGAGAACGACGTCATGATCGGGACGCAGACCAAGATCCAGTCGAACGCCTACATCACCGCGTACAGCGTGCTCGAGGAGCAGGTCTTCATCGCGCCGTGCGTGGTGACGACCAACGACAATCTCATGGGTCGCACCGAGGCACGCCACGACCTCGTCAAGGGTCCCGTGATCCGAAAGGGCGCCCGCGTCGGGGGATCGGTGGTGATCCTCCCCGGGATCGAGGTGGGCGAGGAGGCCTTCGTCGCCGCCGGGGCGCTCGTCACCAAGGACGTGCCCGCGGGCAAGCTCGTCGCGGGGCTCCCGGCGCGTGTGTGGCGCGACGTGCCCTCCGACGAGATGCTCGGCGCCGGGTGAGCGAGGAGCCGGCACCCGCCCATCGCATCCTCGGTGCCGAGGAGTCGCACTGGCGGCACTCGAACCAGATGCGCGTCCTCAACACGGATCTCGGCCGGCAGCTCGGCGCGTCGATGCTCGGGGCGCGGCTGTGGCGCCTTCGCCCCGGACAGGCGAGCACGCGTCATCGCCACACGGAGACGGAGGAGCTCTACGTCGTGCTCGAGGGCACCGGCCGCATGCGGGTGGGCGACGAGACCCTGACCCTGACGGCCCTGTCGTCCGTGCTCGTCGCGCCGTCGGCCACCCGGCAGGTGTTCAACGACACCGGCGCCGAGCAACTCTGGCTGATCGTCGGCGCCCCCGTGGAGGCAGCGAACACGCTCGAGATGACCGCGGACCAACTGGCGTGGACCTACCCCGACGGCCCGCGGGCGCTGCCGGAGGAACTCGGCGGGGGCGTCTTCACGCCGCCTGAATGAGCAGGCGCGGCGCCCCGCGGGGGGTGCGGGACGCCGAGCCGTTGCGATCGGCGCCGGCCTCGACTGCGCGGGGGGGTGCGCGGCCGAGGCTGCGGTCGCCGGGTGCGCCACGGTCGCCGGGGGGACGACGGGTGCACTGTGCATTCACCCATTCGGCGGGCGCCGCGCGATCCTGTATCCCCCGGGGGTGATTCCGCGTTGGGACGGATCCTCGGGGATCTTCCGCGTTTCCTCGGGCCCGGGATGCCATGGCAGTCCGGGCGCCGTGCATCCGATCCTCGCCTCCCTCGTCAGCCGCGAGGCGCTCGGGCCCGATCCCGACCGCCGCACCCGATCGACGGCACGGCCGGCTCACACGCGGCCGAGCGCCGCGCCGATGGACGAGACGCGAGTTCCGAGGGCCTTCGCCGGAACGCCACCGGCGTCCGGGCGCCTCGCGGCGCATCCCGGGTTCCTCGTACTAGGAGGCGCCACCCCGGTCGCCGTACTGGGCCTCGTAGTACTCGCGGTAGGCGCCGCTCTTGATCGGCCCCCACCACTCGCGGGCACCCTCGAACCATCGGACGGTCTGCTCCAGCGCGGTCGCGAAGGGATGAGCGGGCGCCCATCCGAGCTCGCGCAGACGCGTCGTGTCGAGCGCGTAGCGACGATCGTGGCCGGGTCGGTCGGCGACGTAGGTGATCAACTCGTCGCCGCGACCGGTCAGGTCGAGGATGCGTCGCGTGATCTCCATGTTGGTCGCCTCGTTGCCGCCCCCGACGTTGTAGACGGCACCGGCGGCTCCGCGCTCGAGCGCGGTCCAGACGCCCTCGCAGTGGTCCTCGACGAAGATCCAGTCGCGGATCTGCATGCCGTCGCCGTAGACCGGGAGCGGCAGCCCGTCGATCGCGTTGGTCACGAACAGCGGGATGAGCTTCTCGGGGTACTGGCGCGGGCCGAAGGTGTTGGACCCTCTGGTGATCACCGTGTCCATGCCGAAGGTCCGGTGCCAGGCGAGCACCTGCAGGTCCCCGCCCGCCTTGCTGGCCGAGTAGGGGCTGCTCGGCTCCAGCGGATCGGTCTCGCGGAAGGCGCCGCGCTGGATGGAGCCGTACACCTCGTCGGTCGAGACCTGGACGAAGCGATCCACCCCGGCGGTGCGGGCCGCGTCCAGGAGCACGGTCGTCCCGACGACGTCGGTGCGGGGGAACTCGGCGGGCGCCAGGATGCTTCTGTCCACGTGGCTCTCGGCGGCCAGGTTGACCACCGCGTCGCAGCCGGGAAGCGCCTCGCGCATCAGGGGGGCGTCGGCGATGTCGCCGTGGACGAACTCGTACCGGGGATCGTCGGCGACGTCGGCCAGGTTCGCCGGATTGCCGGCATAGGTCAGCTTGTCGACGTTGACGACGCTCGCGCCCCGGGCGAGCGCCAGGCGCACGAAGGCCGATCCGATGAACCCGCAGCCGCCGGTGACGAGGAGCCTCATGCCGGCGCCCCGGGGCCCGGCGCCGCGACGCGCTCGGCGAGGTAGGCCGCGAGCGCCTCCCGCCACCCCCGCAGGCGGGGCGCGCCCGCGCGTGTCGGCACGAGCACCGAGACCGCGGGGCGCGGCGCCGGGCGTCCGAGCTCGGCGGTCGTGATCGGGCGCACCCGGCAGTCGCGTCCGGCGGCCTCGAAGATGGCCCGGGCGAAGCCCGCCCATGTCACGGATCCGGCGCCCGCGGTGTTGTAGACGCCCGGGGGCCGGGCGACGAGCGCCTCGAGCGCTTCGGCCAGATCCCGGGTCCAGGTCGGCGAGCCCTCCTGGTCGTCGACCACCGCCACCTCGTCGCGCTCGTCGGCCAGGCGCAGCATCGTGTCGACGAAGTTGCGCCCGTGCGCGCCGTAGAGCCACGCCGTCCGCGCGACCCGGGTCCCGCCGGGATGGGCGTCGAGCGCCGCGCGCTCCCCCGCCAGCTTGGTGCGGCCGTATGCCCCGAGGGGGGCGGGGGGGTCGTCCTCGGTGTAGGGCGCACCCTTGCGTCCGTCGAAGACGTAGTCGGTCGAGGGGATCACGAGCGCGGCGTCCGCCTCGCGGGCGGCGAGCGCCACGTTGCGGCATCCGTCCTCGTTGACCGCCCGCGCCGCCTCCTCGGCCTCCTCGGCGCCGTCGACGTCGGTCCAGGCCGCGCAATGGAAGATCGCGGCTGGTCTCGCGTCCGCGACGCACGCGGTCGACGGCGTCCGGATCGGTCACGTCGACGTCCAGATCGACCGCCACGACCTCGTGGCGCGCGGCAAGGCGCGCGACCAGGTCGACGCCGAGCATGCCGGCGGCGCCCGTGACGAGGACGGTCACCGCGGCGACTCCGGGCGCGGGCGCACGGGCGCGCGCGAGGTGCTCACAGGATCCCGATCTCGGACGAGTCGCCGACCATGAAGCGGTAGGCGCGCGGCTTGGCCGTGCTGCGGGCGATCGTCACGTCGCGTCCGACCAGGCTGCTCTCGACACGTGCGTCCAGGTCCTCCAGGCGGCTCCCGCGCAGGAAGATGCTGTGCTCGACCTCGGCGCGGCGGATCACGACGTCCTCGGAGATGGCCGTGTACGGGCCGACGTAGGCGTGCTCGACCAGGGCACCCGCACCGATCACGGCGGGACCGCGCACGGACGAGTCGACGACGCGCGCGCCGGGCTCGATCACCACCCGCCCCTCGACCGTGCTGTCGATCACCTCGCCACGGACGGACGGCTCGATCACGTCGAGGATCAGCCGGTTCGCCTCGAGCATGTCCTCGATGCGGCCGGTGTCCTTCCACCACCCGGTCACGGTGTGCGGCTCGACCCGGAGGTCGCGGTCGATCATGTTCTGGATCGCGTCGGTGATCTCGAGCTCGCCCCGGCCGGAGGGCCTGATGGCCTTCGCCGACTCGAGGATCGCCGACGTGAACATGTAGACGCCGACGAGCGCCAGGTCGCTCGGGGGGTCGGCCGGCTTCTCGACCAGCCGGACCACGCGCGCGCCGTCCAGCTCCGCGACGCCATAGGAGGAGGGGTCCGGCACGCGCTGCAACAGGATCATCGCGTCGGCGTCGCTCACGCGGAAGTCGGCCGACCAGCTCGGCGATCCCGTCGCGGAGGAGGTTGTCGCCGAGGTACATGACGAAGGGGCTGTCGCCGAGGAACTCCTCGGCCGTGAGCACCGCGTGGGCGAGACCGAGCGGGGCCTCCTGGCGGATGTACGTCACGCGCAGGCCGAACCGCTCGCCGTCCCCGACCGCCGCCTCGATCTCGGCGTGGGTGTCACCGACGATGATCCCGACCTCCTCGATGCCCGCCGCGCGCAGGGCGTCCAGGCCGTAGAAGAGCACCGGACGGTTGGCGACCGGGACGAGTTGCTTGGCGCTCGTGTGGGTGATGGGGCGAAGGCGCGTCCCCGCACCGCCCGAGAGGACGAGCCCCTTGATGTCCTCGCGCACGGGTGGGGACCCTACCAAGGTGCGCCCGAGGCTAGGATCGAGGGGTGGCGACGGACCCGATCGCGGTGCGCGAACCCGCGGACGCGGCGGGTGACGGCCACCCGGTCGCATGAGGGTCGCCTACATCGACGTCGACGGGACGCTGCTCGGGCCCGGCGGGCATCTGCTTCGCGACGACCGGGACGCGTTCTGCGACGGCGCCGTCCGCGCCCTGTCGCTGCTTGCACGCCGAGTCCGTCCCGCTCGTGCTCGTCAGCGGACGCGGCCACGCCCGCCTCGAGGCCACCGGCCGCATGCTTGGCGCCGACGGCCTGCTCGCCGAGATGGGGGCGGCCGACGCCGACCACCCTCGTCGGCCGGGCCAGAGCGTCTACGAGGCGATCGCCGAGAGCGGTCTTCCCGATCTGCTCCTCGACCGCGAGCCGGGGCTGGAGCGCCACCCGGCGGGGCTGACCGGCCGTGCGGGCAGTCACGTGTTCCGCGGACGCGTGGGCGACGACGCGTGGGCGTTCGTACGTCGGACCAGCGGCGGACGGCTCCGGCTCGCCGACAACGGCAGGATCGCGTCCGATGGGAGTCACATCTTCCACCTGCTGCCGGCGTCGGCGAGCAAGGCCGCGGCGGTGGCCGCGGACGTGGCCTCCCGTGGGGCCGACGCCGCCGCCTGCCTGGCGGTCGGCGACAGCCGCCAGGATCTGGACATGCGTCGCGTCGTCGGACATGTCGCGATCGTCGCCAACGGCGCCGAGGCGGATCCCGCGCTCGCCGCGGACGCCGACTGGGTCACGGCCGCGGCATACGGCGCGGGGGTGCTGGAGGCCGTGCGGGCGTGGTTGGACGGGGGTGCGCCCGCGAGCCGCCGCGTCCGGGTCGTGCCCGAGCGGCGCTAGGAGATCAGCGAGAGCGCCAGCGTCGCGGCGAGCGCACCCCACACGAGGACGGGTGCGACGACCCAGACGACGAGACGGATCGGATCGACATGCATCGGCGTTGACTCCGGGTTGGGCGATCGTTCGAGCGGAGCCTCGCCGATCGCGGGCGAGCGCCCATCCGGCGGGATCCCTGGTTCGGGTTGCGGATCTCCCGAAGGCGCGCGCTCAGCGGACCGGCGCGCGCCAGAGGCCGGCGAGCGCCGCGCCGGCCGCGGCGAGGTCGCGCTCGGTCTCGGCGAGGGCGTCGGGCACCGTTCGCGGCGCGCGTCCGATCGGGAGCGCCGCGACCAGGCCGGCGTCGCGAACGCCGCCCGGACCCAGATCGACGCGGCCACAGAGGGCGACGCAGGGGACGCCCGCGTGGCCCGCCTCGGCGGCGACCGCGAACGGCGCCTTGCCGGTGAGCGACTGGGCGTCGAGGGCGCCCTCCCCCGTGACGCAGAGATCGGCTCCCCGTAGTCGATCCGCGAACCCGACGGCCTCGAGCACCAGCTCCGCGCCGGGGAGCAGGCGGGCACCTGCGATCGCGAGGAGACCGCCCGCGGCGCCCCCGGCGGCGCCCGCGCGTGCGACTCCCCTCGGATCGGTCCCGGTGGCCGCGCCGAGCACCTCGGCGAACCGCGCCATCCCCGCCTCGAGGCGCGCGCACGCGGCCGCGTCGGCGCCCTTCTGGGGCCCGAACACGTGCGTCGCCCCGGACGGTCCGGTGAACGGCGACGTGACGTCACAGGCCACCCGCACGTCGATGGCGGCCAGGCGCGGATCCAGACCGGCCATGTCGAGTCGCGCGACCCGCCCCAGGTCGGCGCCGACCCCCTCGAGCGCCCGGCCGTCGCCGTCGAGGGCCCGGGCGCCCAGCGCGAGCGCGAGCCCGAGGCCGCCGTCGTTGGTCGCGGATCCACCGACGCCGACGACCAGCGTGCGGACGCCGAGGTCGAGCGCGGCGCGGATGAGCGTACCGGTCCCGTACGAGGAGGTCCGCTCGGGGTCGCGCTCGCCGGGGCGAAGACGCTCGTAGCCCGAGGCGCGCGCGAGCTCGACCACGCCGAACCCGCCGGGCGCCACCCCCACCGCGCCCTCGATCGGGCGTCCGAGCGGGTCCGTGGTCGGAAACGCGCGCACGTGGCCCGCGAGCCCCGAGACCAGCGCGTCGAGCGTGCCCTCCCCGCCGTCGGCGACAGGGACCGCCTCGGTCCGCACGCCCGGCACCAGACGGCAGCCCGCCGCGATCGCCCGGGCGGCGTCCGGTGCCGAGAGCGCCCCCTTGAAGGGGGCCGGTGCCACCAGCACCACGGTGGTCTCAGACGCCATCCGGGTCGGCCCAGCGCGTGATCCCGAGGAAGGCCAGGAGCTCCGCCCGGAAGGCGCGGTCGTCGAGACGCCCGCGCGCGTCGGCGAGCAGTCGCGCGTCGTCGCCCACCTCGACCCGGAAGGGGGTCGCCGGGTCGGCGATCGCGGCGAGGACCACGGCGGCGACGTCGTCGGCCGACACCGCGTGACGGGTGCGCCACTCCCCGAACCCGGGACGGAGCTCGTCGAGCAACGGGACGTAGGGCCCGTCGCCGGCGGCCACCGCGCCGGTCGCCGTCGTGGCCTTCGGGAACTCCGTGTCCACCATGCCGGGCTCGACGCACACGACCCGGACGCCGAACGGGGCGACCTCGACCGCCAGCGCCTCGGAGACGGCCGTCAGCGCGTACTTGGAGGCGTGGTACATGCCGAGAAGCGGGTTGGTCAGCCGGGCGCCGATCGACGAGACGTTCACGACGACGCCGGCACCGGCGCGCCGCATGCCCGGGACCGCCGCCTGGAGCACGGCGGTGGCGCCGAACAGGTTGGTCTCGAACATGTCGCGGGCGCGCGCGAGGTCGACGTCCTCGACGGCGCCGAGCAGTGCCCATCCGGCGTTGTTGACCACCGCGGCCAGCGGTCCCGCCGCGTGCGCCTCGGCGGCGGCCACGCCCGTGCGCACCTGCTCGGCATCGGTGACGTCGAGGGCGACCACGGCGAGCGCCGGGTGATCCGGCAGCGCGGCGCGGGCCGCGTCGACGTCCCGCACGCCGGCGGCGACCCGCCAGCCGGCGCCGAGGAGCGCGCCGCAGGTCGCCCGGCCGATGCCGCGTGCGGCCCCGGTGACGAGCGCGGTCGGGGCGGCGCTCACCGCTCGCCGCCCGCCGCCGGCGCGACCGGCGCGGTGGTCGGGCCGGACGCGGGCGGATCCTCCGCGCCCGTCGGGCCGATCGGGCATGCCGTCGTCGGGCGCGGGCGCCACCGGCACCCGCAGCGTGAAGGTGC
The DNA here is from genome assembly GCA_963698665.1 of Miltoncostaeaceae bacterium. Classification (GTDB taxonomy): domain Bacteria; phylum Actinomycetota; class Thermoleophilia; order Miltoncostaeales; family Miltoncostaeaceae; genus CALNYH01. Next base: position 69,970 of record CAVORO010000003.1, read on the forward strand.
TTCCGACGCCGACGGTCGAGTCCAGGTCGATCGTGCCGCCGTGCGCGGCGGCGAGACCGCGCGCGATGGCGAGCCCGAGCCCCGCGCCCGGGCGTGAGCGCGACGTGTCGCGCCGGTAGAAGCGGTCGAAGACGACCTCCTGGTCCTCGTCGGGGATCCCCTCACCCGAGTCGGCCACGGCGACCGTCGCCTCGTCGTCGTCGTGACCGACGATCACGCGGACACGCCCCCCCTCGGGGGTGTGGCGAAGCGCGTTGTCCAGGAGGATGAGGAGGATCTGCTCGATGCGCGCCGGATCGACGTCGACGAGCACCCCCCCGCCCGAGAGCTCGACGCTCAGGGTGATCCCGTCACGCTCCGCCAGCACGCGGCGCGGCTCGGCGGTGCCGATCGCGAGGTCCGCCAGGTCCACCTCGCGCCGCTCGAGCGGCAGGGCGCCGGCGTCGAGCCGGGCGAGCTGCAGCTGCTCTTCGACCAACCGCTCGAGACGGGCGATCTCGCCGCGCATCATCCCCAGGAACTCCTGGCGGTGGTCCGTGTCGAGGTCCGCCTCCTGGAGCAGCTCCTGAAAGCCCTTGATGGCGGCGAGTGGCGTCTTGAGCTCGTGGGAGACGTTGGCGACCAGGTCGCGACGCGCGCGCTCGAGCCGCCGCGCGTCGGTGACGTCGCGGAGCGTCAGGACCGCGCCGCCGCCGCTTCGCTCCGAGATCCGCGCGGCCGTCAGCTCGAGCTCCGGCCCCTCGGCCATGCCGATCTGGCGGGCCAGCGTGCGTGGCGCGGCCGGGTCCAGGACGTCGCGCGCGGCCTGGGCGATCTGGGGCGGCAGGTCGTCGCAGCGCATCGGCGCGTCGACGGTCACCCCGAGGAAACGCCGCGCGGCCCGGTTGGCGACGACCACGTCGCCCGACGCCGAGACGGCCACGACGCCCTCGGCCAACGAGCCGATCATCGCCGTGGCGCGGTCGCGCTCGTGGGTGATGTCCGAGACGAGGTCCTCCAGCCGCCCGGCCATCACGTTGAGCGAGTCGGCCAGCATCTGCATCTCCTGCGGCCCGCCGCTCGGCGCGCGCGCAGCGAGGTTGCCGCCGGCGAGCTGGCTGGCCGTCCGCGCCAGGCGCGCGGCGCGCTGGCCGATCAGCCGCGACAGTGCCCATCCGGTCACCGATGCGAGCGCCAGAACGATCACGACGGCCAGGAAGACCCGTCGCTGGACGACCGCGAGCTCGGGCGCGAGCCCCCGGACCGGCGTGGCGACGCGGATCGTCCCGACCGGGGTCCGCCCCAGCTGGCTGTCCGCGAAGACGGACGCGTCGGCGGAGATCGCCTCACGGTCGGTGGTGAAGCGCTCGCGGGCCGAGATCGGGACGCCGGCGAACTGGTCGAGCAGCGGCGTGGAGGCCGGCACGGTGATCTGGCGCTCCGTGGCGAACTGCGACGGCTGATAGCTGACCTGGACCTCGCCACCGAGGTTGGCCCGCACCGCGCGGGCGTAGTCGCGCATCTCGTCGTTGGTGAGCGGCGTCACGAGACCGCTGTTCTCCCCGACCGCCACCACCTGCCGTCGCAGGTCCTGGGCCTGGCGCGACGCCTGGTCGCGCTGGACGCTCGACTCCAGCGTCGAGAGCACGACGAGCAGGACCGTCAGGCTCGCGAGGAACCCGACGCCCACCAGGGAGCCGATGAGCAGCCCCTGGAGACCCGGGCTGCGCGGCCTCACGGCCGACCGTCCTCCCCGCCGAACGCGTATCCGACGCCGCGCACCGTCCTGATCAGGATCGGGTTCGAGGCGTCGTCCTCGATCTTCTGGCGCAGGTGGCGCACGTGCACGTCGACGCTCCGCAGGTCGCCGTAGAAGTTGCCGTCCCACAGGTGGTTCATCAACTCCTCGCGGGTGAACACGCGCCGCGGCGAGCCGGCCAGCTTGTGGAGGATCTCGAACTCCGAGAAGGTCAGGCCGACCTCCTGGTCGTCGCGGCGCACGGTGCGGGCGACCGGGTCGATCTCGAGGTCGCCGGAGCGGATCGATGCGCCGCGCTCGGGCTCCAGGCGCGCCCGGCGGAGATTGGCCTTGACCCGGGAGACCAGCTCCCTCGGGGAGAACGGCTTGGTGACGTAGTCGTCCGCGCCGAGCTCCAGGCCGAGGACCTTGTCGAGCTCCTCGCCCTTGGCCGAGAGGATGATGATCGGCGTGTTGCGCTCCGCGCGGACACGCTTGCAGACCTCGAGCCCGTCGAGGCCGGGGAGCATCAGGTCGAGCACGATCAGGTCGGCGCCGTCGCGCGCGAGCGCCTCGAGCGCGTCGTCGCCGCGACCGACGCTGACGACGTCGAACCCGGCGTCCTTCAATGCGTACTCGACGATCGTGCGGATGGACTTCTCGTCCTCGACGACCAGGATGCGCTCGGACACGCGCGACGACTCCCCGTCCCTGACGATCCGCAGATCGTAGCCGGGCCGCGAGCCACTGTCGAGGCGGGCAGGCGCCGGGACGCTCGCGCGGGTCACAATCCGACCTTCACGAATCGGCGCTACCGTCGTCGTCGTGGCCGACCCACACCCAACCCCCGCGTCGTGCACCGGCTGACCAGCGGCTCACCGCGCGAGATCCGCGGCGAGGGCCCGGCGGCGCCGGACGGCGCCGCGCCCGACCCGGCCGCGGAACCGGCGCCCCGGCGCCCGCGCCCGGTGCTGGCGCTCGCCGGGGCGGCGCTCGTCGGCGCCGTGGCCGCGCTCGCCGTCGTGGCCGCCACCGGCAACCTCGGTGGCGACGACATCCGCGAGACGGTCGTCGTCCGCGAGGCCGCACGGCTTCCGGTCGACGAGGGAGCGCCCCGTCGTCGCCGCCGGCGCCGGCGGTGGGCGGCGGCGCCGAGGCCCCCGGTGATCTGACCGGGCTCGTGTCGCGCGCCTCGCCCGGGGTCGTGCTCGTGACCGCCGGTGCCGGGCGCCTCGGCACGGGCTTTCTGGTCGACGACCAGCGGCGCCTCCTGACGAACGCGCACGTGATCGACGACGCCGAGACCGCGACGCTGACCTTCAGCGACGGAACGGAGCTCGAGGCCGAGGTCCTCGGCACCGACGAGAGCACCGACATCGCCGTTCTGCAGACCGACACGATCCCCCGGGGCGCGCGCCCGCTCGCGCTCGGCCGCAGCGACGGGCTCGAGGTGGGGGTGGGCGTGGTCGCGATCGGCAACCCGTTCGGGCTGGAACGCACGGCGACCAGCGGCATCGTGAGCGCGACCGAGCGAGTGATCCGCGCGCCCAACAGCTTCGCCATCCAGAACGCGATCCAGACCGACGCCGCCATCAACGAGGGCAACTCGGGGGGGCCGCTGCTCGACCTCGGCGGCCGCGTGGTCGGCATCAACTCGCAGATCGCCACCGGGCGACCGGGGCGCCGGGAACGTGGGGATCGGCTTCGCGGTCCCGATCGACACGGTTCGTCCGGTCGCGGAGTCGATCATCGAGTCAGGCGAGGCCGAGCACGCGTGGGTCGGGATCACCGGCGGCGCGCTGACACCCGAGGAGGCCGCCGAGCTCGGGGCCGCCGGTCGGCGAGGCGTCGCCGTCCTCGAGACGGACGGGCGCGGTCCCGCCCGCGACGCCGGCCTGCGCGCCGCGCGCGACACCGACGGCCCCGCGCCCGGCGCCGACGTGATCGTCCGGGCCGGCGGCACCCCCGTGCGCGACATGGCGGACGTCAGCCGCGAGGTGGCCCGGCGGCGCGTCGGGGAGACGCTCCGGCTGGAGCTGCTCCGCGACGGAAACCCCGTGGACGTCACGATCACGCTGGCGGACCGCCCCGAGGACGTGGGTCGGCCGTGACCCGGGCGCCCACGGGCGGCGGGTCCCCGGGCGCCGGGGCTGGCATCATCCCGGCGCCGATGGCGCCCCCACTCGACATCCGCCCCGCCGGCGCCGACGACGCGGCCGACATCGCCGCGATCTACGACCAGGGCATCGCCACCGGCGTGGCGACGTTCGCCACCGGGCCCCACGATCCCGCCGAGCGCCGGGAGTGGCTGCGCGAACGCCCGGACCGGGCGCCGGTGTTCGTCGGCCTCGCGGCGGGTGCCGTGATGGGCTGGTCCGCGCTCGCCCCGCTCAGCCACCGCCCCTGGTACGACGGCGTCGCGGAGTACACGGTGTACGTGGCGTCGGCGGCCCGCGGGCACGGGGTGGGCGCCACGATGCTGGGGCACCTGATCGACGCCGCGCCGCGGATCGGCTACTACAAGCTGGTCGGGCACATCCTCGCGGGCAACGAGGCGGGACTCCGGCTCGCGACCGACGCGGGGTTCCGGATCGTCGGCGTCCACCGGGCGCACGGCCGCGTCGACGACGAGTGGCGGGACGTGACCGTGGTCGAGCGCCACCTGGACACGCGGACGCCGTGAGCCGCCCGGGCCTCGTCGTCAGGACGCCCGGTATCGAGTACACGCGGGCCTGGGCGATCCAACGGCGCCTGGCCGACGCGCGGCGCGCCGGTGCGATCCCCGACGTCGTCTGGCTGCTCGAGCATCCGCCGGTCTTCACCACGGGCCGTCACGGCCGTCGGGAGGATCTGGTGCTCGACGACGCGGCGCTCGCCGCGCGTGGGGCGACCTTCCACGCGGTCGACCGCGGCGGCCAGATGACCTGGCACGGGCCGGGGCAGACGACCGCATACGTGATCGCCGACCTGCGCGGTGGGCGGGGCGTGCGCAGGTTCGTCGGCGCGCTGGTCGACGCGATGGACGCCGCGGCCGCGATCCCGGGGGCGGCGCCCGGCGCGGAGCGATGCCGGCCTCTACCGGGACGGCCGAAAGCTCGGGAGCGTGGGCGTGCGCATCGCCCAGGGCGTCTCGACCCACGGCGTCGGCCTGAACCGCGACCCCGACCTCGGCTGGTTCGACCTCTTCGTCCCCTGCGGCGCGCCGGGTGTGCCGGCGACCTCGATCGCCGCCGAGGGCGGCGACCCGGAGCGGGCCCGCGTCGAGGCCGATCTGGCGGAGGCCCTCGCCGAGCGGCTGGGGCTCGGGCTCACGGCGGCGTCGCTGGAGGAGCTCGTGCCCGGGCGCTGAGGTCGCCACCGGCTCAGCCGAGGAGGCGGTCCCACTCGACGATCGCCGCCGCGGCACGCCGGTCGTCGTCGGGATCCCCGCCGACCTCCGCGATCCACTCGCGGATCGTCTCCCCGTCGAGCTCGAAGGGCTCGGCGTCGGGATGGGCGTCGCGAAGGCGCGCCGCGAGCACCTCGGGATCGACGCTCAGAACAGGTTGACGGCCGCCGCCAGGGCGAGGATCACGATCATCCATCCGTACCCGACGTAGCCGCCGAGCAGGAGCCCCACGCCGAGCGCCAGCAGGATGGCCGCAAGGCCTGCCCACGACGCCTTGCCGAGGCCCGCCGCACCGAGCTCCCAACCCGCGCCGGGCGCACGGACGCGCCGGGGCGTCTCCTTCTCATCCGCCATGCCCGCGAGGGTACCGTACGTCCGTCAACTGGTCCCGAGAAGGAGGCGCGGATGGCGATCGAGGTCGGTCAGGAGGCGCCGGGGTTCACGCTTCCGCGCGCGGGCGGCGGCGAGGTCTCGCTCGCCGACTTCCGCGGTGTCCGAAACGTGGTGCTGTTCTTCTTCCCCCAGGCGTTCAGCCCGTTCTGCACCCCCCAGCTGCGCGCGGTGGGCGCCAACGGGGCCCGCTACGACGCCGAGGACGCGCAGGTGATCGGCATCTCGGTCGACAACCACGAGCCGCTGCGCGTCTTCGCGGAGCAACTCGGCCTCACCGACGAGATCCTGCTCTCGGACTTCGAGCCCAAGGGAGCTGTGGCGACCGCCTACGGGGTCTACTCGCCCGCCCCCTGGGGGATGGCGGGTCGCGCCGTGTTCGTCGTCGACCGGAACGGGATCGTCCGCCACCGTGCGCTGACCGAGACGCCGCTCGAGATCCCCGACGAGGAGCCGAACTTCGCGGCGCTCGCGGCCTGCAACCTAGGTGGCTGACGAGACCTGCGGCGTGTCCGCGGCGGCGAGCTGGCCGCAGGCCGCCGCGACGTCGACACCGCGAGAGCGGCGCACCGACGCGACGATCCCCGACCTGGCGAGCACGCCCTGGAAGGCCTCGCGCCGCTCACGCGGGCTCGCGCGGTCGGGACCGACGGTCGGGTTGTACTCGATCAGGTTGACGTGGAAGTTGCCGTCACGGAGCAGCTCCGCCAGCCGCCGCGCGTCGGCCGGGGCGTCGTTGACCCCGTCGAGCAGGAGATACTCGATGAACACCCGTCGTCCCGTGGTGTCGCAGTAGCGCCTGCAGGCGGCCATGAGGCTGGCGATCGGGTAGCGGGCGTTGATCGGCATGAGCGCCCCCCGGGTGCGGTCGTCGGCCGCGTGGAGCGACACCGCGAGCCGGACGGGCAGATCCTCTGAGGCGATGCGTGCGATCCCGGGCACCCAGCCGACGGTCGAGATCGCGATGCGGCGTGGCGAGAGCCCGAGCTCGTCCGGTGCGGTCATGTCGCGCGCCGCGGCCAGGACGGCCTCGATGTTCTGCAACGGCTCGCCCATCCCCATGAAGACCACGTTCGAAAGACGCGCCCCCTGCGCGCGCGACTCGGCGGCCGCGAGCATCGCCTGGTCGAGGATCTCCCAGCGGGTCAGGTCGCGTCCGGGTCCCATCGCCCCGGTCGCGCAGAACCGGCACGCGAGCGCACAGCCGGCCTGGCTCGACACGCAGACCGTGCGCCGGTCGCGCTCGGGGATCAGGACCGCCTCGACGAGCGCGCCGTCGGGCGCGCGCAGGCGCCACTTGATGGTCCCGTCGCGTGACACGAGCCGCGCATCGGGCGTGAGCGCCCAGAGCGGCAGGCGGTCGGCGAGGGTCGCGCGAAGCGCCGCCGGGTAGGTCTGCACCGCCTGCCAGTCGGTCGCGCCCGCGAGCTGGGCCGACACCGCCTGACGAGCACGGTAGGCGGGCTGCCCCTCCTCGGCCAGCAGGGTGGCGAGCGCAGGACGGTCCATCAGGCGCCCACCGGCGTGGCCTCGATGTGCGGCGTCACGACGCGGAAGATCCGCCCGCCGACCAGGATCACGAACAGGGCGATGGTCATCGCGGCGGCGGCGGCGATGCCGAGCGCCGCCGAGAGCCCGAGTGATTGTGAGATGAAGCCGATCGCCACGGTGGGCAGTGTCCCCGAATACGCACACATGTACAGCGCCGAGATCAGCTTGCCACGTTCCTCGATCGGTACGGACACGCCGCAGATGATCATGCCGCCCTGGAGGATGAACCCGTTGAGGAGGCCGATCAGCCCCGCGGCCACGAGCACCAGCGCCGGGGCATCGAGCGCGGCGGCCGCGAGCACGAGCAGGAGCGACGAGGATGCCGTGGCGCAGCCGACCATCACCGCCCGCCGCGGATCGACCCGCGGCGCGAGAAACGGCGCCAGGCCGCCCATGGCGAGGACGAGGAAGCCCACGGCGCCGATCAGCGCGATGTTTCGCACACCGAGCGACTCGGCCATGTAGAGCGGCACCAGCGACAGCAGGGTCGCGTCGAGGAAGCTGAGCAGGAACGCGGCCGGCGCGAGGAAGGTCGCGAAGGCGGCCATCTGGCCCGGCGGCACGCCGATGCGGATCCGGAGGCGCACGGGGCGGCGGGTGACCGTCTCCGGCGTGAGCGCGACGGCGACGAACGCGATCGACATCAGCGCCGCGTGGCCGAGGAACGACAGTCGGAGCGGGTACGGCCCGTACTCGGCGACGATCCCCGCGATGCCGGGACCGAGGCCGAACCCGAGCCGGAACCCGAAACCGGCGAGGCTGGCCGCCCAGCCCTTGCCCTCCGGGCGGGCGTGGTCGACCACGAAGGCGGTGCCGACGCCGAGGAAGCTCCCGATCGCCACCCCCTGCAGCGCCCGGCCGAGGAAGAGCATCCAGACGTCGTCGGCGAGGCCCATGATCAGCGAGGCCGTCGTCAGGACGATGATCCCCGGGATCATCACCCGCTTTCGCCCGATGCTGTCGCTGAGGTTGCCGACGAGCAGCATGGTCGGCACGACCGCGGCGGTGTACGTGGCGAACAGGAGCGTCGCCTCGCCGTTGCCGAGCGAGTAGCGCTCGACGTAGAGCGGCAGCAGCGGCGTGATGATGCTCGTGCCCATCGTGAAGACGAGCAGGGCGGTGAACGCCGCCCAGGACCAGCGGGTCACGCACCCTCCCGGGCCGGGTCGGGCCCGGGCGCCCGGTCGGGGGCGACCCCGCGGACCGGCGGCATCCGGACGGCGATCATGGCCGCGAGCGCGAGCATGCCCGCGGCGGCGAACAGCGCGAGGCGGAAGTCGGCGGCGATCAGGTCGTTGCGCCGGTCGGAGCCGTCGCTGGTGGTGGATCCGACCAGCGCGACGAGGATCGCGCTCCCGAGCGCGCCCCCCACGTACCGGCTGATGTTGGGAAGCGACGACGCGATCCCCAGGCGGTCCCGCGGGACCTCGCTGATGGCCGCGGTCGTGATCGGCGAGGTGGCCATCGCGAGCCCAACCCCGAAGGCGATCAGTCCGGGTAGGAGCACCGTGTAGTCCCGCGCCGGCGCCACCAGGCCCATCGCGACGGCGCCGGCGCCCGACACGACGAACCCGCCCGCCGCCATGCGGGCGGCGCCGGTCCGCGACATCAGCCGCCCGGCGATCGGCGCGACCACGACGAACGAGGCCGCGATCGGCGTGATCGAGAGTCCGAGGGCGACCGGCCCGAAGCCGAGCGCCGCCGAGAACGCGAACGGCAAGACGAGCAACACACCGAACAACGCGCCCGCCGAGGCCATCGCGGCGAGGTTGGCCGTGGCGAGCGAGCGCAGCCGGAAGAGGCCGAGGTCGATCATGGGATCACGCGCGACCGACTCGCGCCACACGAAGCCCACGAGAAGGAGGACGCCCGCGGCGAGCGTGCCGATCACCGCCGGCGACGCCCAGCCCCAGGCTCCGCCCTGCGACAGCGCGAGCAGGATCGAGAAGAGGCCGCCCGCCGCGAGGGCCGCGCCCGGGAGGTCGAAGCTCCGGCGCGGGCCGGCGGCCCGCGCCTCGGGGAGCACCAGCGCCGCCCCCGCCAGCACGACGACGCCGACGATCGGCGAGAACAAGAAGACGGTGCGCCAGCCGGTCTCCTGCACGAGGACGCCCGCGATGTTGAGCGAGAGCACCGGGGCGAGCCCGAGGACGCCTCCCATGATGCCGAGCGCCTGGCCGCGCTCGCTCGGACCGAACAGCTCCGCCGCGAACGCGAACGCGGTGGGCGCCATGGCCGACCCACCGACCCCCTGCAGGATGCGAAAGAGGATCAGGAGCGGCTCGGTCGGGGCGAGCGCCGCGAGCAACGAGGCGACCGAGAGGATCACGACCCCGAGCACGAACACGCGGCGGCGGCCGAAGACGTCACCCGCGCGACCCGCGATCGGCAGCAGCGTGGCCTGCGTCACCAGGTAGCCCGTGACGACCCATCCGATCGTCGCCGGAGACACCCCGAAGTCCTCGGCCATGGCCGGCAACGCGATGTTGACGATGCTGACGTTGATGACCGAGAGCATCATCCCGCCGGCCACCACCACCAGCGCCATCCAGCGCCAGCGCCTGTGCGCGCGAAGGCGCGCGCGCAGGGCATCGACCTGGGCGCGGGGCATCCGCCGAGTGTAGACCCGGCGGCATGCGGCGCGACGGCGTGGCGCCACCGCGGACGGCGCGCGTCGCTACCCTCACCCGGGACATGCACGAGGAGAAACTCTGGAACTACGAGGGGCTCGCCCGGATGTGGTCGTGGGCCCTCATCGGGGCCGGCGCCGCCCTGCTCGGCCTCGCCGCCGCGCTCGAGGCGGGCAGCCCGGGGGGCATCGACGGCTGGTGGGTGGCCGCCGCCGTGGGAATCTCGGGCCTGACCGGGGTGATCCTGTACCCCGTCTTCCGGGTGTGGCTGCGTCGCTCCGCGATGCCGTCGCTCAAGCTGCCCCAGGCCACCCGGGCGACCGGCCCCCGCCGCCTCGAGGCGACGCCGCGCGACTGGCGCAGGTGGGCGATCCTGATCGGCCTCGTGATGTTCCTGGGGGGCGCGGCGACGATGGTGTTCCTGGTCGGCGTGCTCGGCAGGGGCGGCACGGCCGAGGGGGTCACGGTCGGGATGATGATCGCCTGGGGCATGGCCACGCTCAGCGACGTGCGACGCATCCGCGCCACCGAGGACGCCGAGGGTCGGCGCTACTTCGCCGCCTGCCGTCGGCCGACCGGCGTCGGCAACAACCTGGTGTGGATCCCGGTCACGAGCGAGGATCGGGCCGACGAGGGAGCCGCGTCGACGGCGTGATACGGTACCCCCCAGGGTATCCCCCGAACGACGACGGCACCGGCGGCCGAGGCGCGGCCGGTCTCGATGACAGGGAGACCGAGGGGTCTATGAGCGACGTGAACGACGTGATCATCATCGGCGGCGGTCCCGCCGGCTACACCGCCGCCATCTACGCCGCGCGCGCCGGGCTGGCGCCGCTCGTGCTCGAGGGATTCGGCGCCGGCGGACAGCTCATGCTGACGAGCGACGTCGAGAACTATCCGGGGTTCCCGGCCGGGATCCAGGGCCCGGAGCTGATGCAGCACTTCCGCGCCCAGGCCGAGCGTTTCGGCGCGCGGATCGAGTCGGTGGACGTCACGCGGGTCGATCTGGCGGAGCGGCCGTTCCGGGTCTGGACGGATGACGGCGAGTACCGCGGGCGGGCGATGATCGTCTCGACGGGCGCGTCCGCGCGGTGGCTCGACCTCGAGAGCGAGCGGCGCCTGCGCGGCTTCGGCGTGTCGACCTGCGCCACCTGCGACGGGTTCTTCTTCAAGGACAGGCGGATGGTCGTCGTGGGCGGAGGGGACTCCGCGGTCGAGGAGGCGCTCTACCTCGCGCGGATCGCGGAGCACGTGACCATCGTGCATCGCCGCGACGAGCTCCGGGCGTCCAAGATCATGGCCGACCGGGCCATGGCCCACGAGCGTGTCTCGATCCGCTGGAACGCGGTGGTCGAGGAGGTGCTCGGCGATACGGCGGTCGAAGCCGTCCGGGTTCGCGACACCGTCACCGGGGCATCGGAGGACATCCCCGCCGCCGCGATGTTCGTCGCGATCGGGCACGACCCCAACACCGGCCTGCTCGACGGGCAGGTGGCGCTCGACGACGACGGATACATCGTGACCGAGGGCACCCGCACCGACGTCGAGGGTGTCTTCGCCTGCGGCGACGTGCAGGACCGGGACTACAAGCAGGCGATCACCGCGGCCGCATCCGGTTGCATGGCCGCGATGGACGCGGAGCGCTGGTTGGACGAGGCCGGTGCCGAGGCCGCCCCGGCCACCGCGACCGAGGCCGGCACACCGGCACAACGCTGACGACAAGGAGCAGACGATGGCTGACGCAAGCGTCAAGGAGATCACCGCCGACAACTTCCAGTCCGACGTCCTCGAGAGCGAGGTGCCGGTCCTGGTGGACTTCTGGGCGGAGTGGTGTGGCCCGTGCCGCATGGTCGCCCCGGTCGTCGAGCAGATCGCCAAGGAGCGAGAGGGCTCGATCGTGGTCGGAAAGCTCGACGTGGACGCGCACGGCGAGATCGCCCAGCGGTACAACGTCCAGGGGATCCCGTTCCTCGGCCTGTTCGAGCACGGCAAGCTGTCCCGCCACGCCGTCGGCGCGAAGCCGAAGGCGGCCCTCGAGCGCGAGCTCGGGCTGGCGTAGCGGTGCCGTCGTACGACCTTGCCTGCGAGGTGTGCGGGGCCGAGTTCGAGGTCTTCCGGACGCGTTTCCTGAGGGACGAGGACCGCGAATGCCCGGATTGCGGCGCGATGCGTGCGCGACAGGTTCTGCGCGCCGGTTTCGTCAGCGGCGTGATGCCGGCGCCGCAGGCGGCATCGGGCGGCGGCTGTTGCGGCGGCGCATGCGGATGCGGGGGCTGAGCGTTGACGTCGTCCGCGCCGCCGACGCCCGATGCGACGTCGGGTGACGACGCGCTGATCGCGCGCCTTCGCCGCGCCGAGGGGCAGCTTCGCGGCGTCCAGCGGATGATCGGCGAGGGGGCCGAGTGCCGCGACGTGCTGACCCAGCTGGCCGCGGTCAAGGCGGCGGTCGACCAGGTGGGCCTGAACCTGATCGGGGAGCGACTGCGCGCCTGCATGGCCGAGGACGGAACCGCCTGCCAGACCGACTTCGAGCAGGCGATGCAGACCCTGCTCCGATACGGCGCGCTCGCGCGCTGAGCGCTCGCGGGACGTCCCGCGAGCGCCCGCGGGCGCGTCCGCTCGACCACGCCGCCCGAACGGGGATCGACGGATTCGCTCGGGTGACCCCCGCTCCCGTGACGACGACGGTCCGCGAGGCCGGCGACGGCGCCGCGGGTCAGGTCGAGGCGCTCGGTCAGGCCTCCGGGCACGGCCGCGAGCGCTTCGGTGAGGTCACCGGCGCGGTGGCCGACACCTCGGCCACGCTCGAGACGATCGCCGCCGCCTCGCAGCAGGTGGCCGCGGCGGCGGGCGAGACGGGTCGCGCCTCCAACGAGGTCGCCCGGCTCGCCGAGCGGGTCACCGCCATCGCGCAGCGGCTCTCCGACGACCCGTCCGAGGGCGCCTGATCGCGGGATCGGACCTCAGGGGGGCGGGCCGGCCACCATGTCGGCCAGCCCCCCGAGGTCGGTGACCACGGGGCACGGCCCGACCGCTGCGGCGCCGTCGCGTGCGACGCTCACCCCCCGCATCCCGGCCGCGCGGGCACCCGCGCAGTCGAGCCGCGGGTCGTCACCGCAGTGCACCGCCTGCGACGGGGCCACGCCCATGGCCGCCAGCGCGGCGCGAAACGGCCGTGGGTCGGGCTTTGCGGCGCCGACCTCGGCGCTGGTGACGACGGCAGCGAAGCGGTGGCCGAGCCCCAGGTCGTCGAGCGTCGCGGCGAGCGACATGTCCCAGTCGGACACGACCGCCATCGGCACGCCGGCCTCGGCGATGCGCGCGAGGGCACGCGCGACGTCGGGATAGGGGCGGAACCGGAGCGCTCCGAGAAGTGCGGCGCGCGCGAGGGCGCGCGTCGGACGGGGCGGCGGGAGCGCGGCCGCGAGCACGGCCGGCGCATTCGTCACGAAGCGCTTCCAGCCCCGCGCGGTCGCCGGCGCGGTGGAGGTTGGCCCGGTAGTGGCGGATCTCCGCCCGCAGAGCGTCGGCCACGGCATCGTGGGGAGGGCGGCAGCCGGACGGCCGCGAGCAGCGCCGCCAGCCGTGGCACCGGAGCGTCGAGATGCACGAGGGTCCCCATCGCGTCGAGGGTCACACCCGCGGTTCGTGGGATCCGTCCGAGCCGGTCTATAATCGACCGGCTCGAAGGGGAATGCGACGTCGGTCCAAAGCTCACAGCGCTGGCGACGATTGGCGATCCCGCTCGGGGTGGTCTTGGTGGTGCTCGTGTGGGCGCCGGTTCCCGTCGCCCGCCACTACGCCGACGGCCCCGGGGGGGCCGATGTCCCGCTCACCGCGATCGATCGAGGATGGGAGTTCGTCGTTCACGCCGTCACCCTGTCACGCGGCGCCGAGCTCGGCGCATCGGGCGTCGCCCTCGAGCGCGCGCAGACCGTCTGGGCCGGGCCGCCGGCGCGGGCGGAGTCGGTCGACCTCGTCTACCTGGACCCGTCCGGGTTCGTGGCACCCGTCCCGCCGGGGGGGCGCGCGAGCGCACCCGGGCGCCGGGTGGTCGACGCGCGGACGCGGCTCGGATGGGTGGTCGAGGGACGCATCGGTGACGGGCCGCGCCAGATGATCGGGCTGCTCGACTACGAGTCCGGCGACGTGCGCTGGGATGTCCGGCCGCTGCCCGCGGTGGCCAGATGAGGATGGAACGTCGCCGGCGCACGCGCCGGCAGCGCCAGCGACGCCGCCAGCGCCGAACGATCGTGGCGGCGATCGTCGCCGTCCTCGTCGTCGGCGTGCTCGCCTCCGTGCTCGCCTCGGCGCTCGCCGTCAACGCGGTCGCGGACAACCTCGCCAAGAACGACGTCAAGGAGATCCGCCTCGGCCAGAACACGCGGATCTTCGACAAGAACGGTGCGCTGCTCGGCTACATCGCGGGCGTGACGAACCGCACCGAGGTGCCCTCGAACCGCATCCCGCAGGCGCTCAAGGACGCCACGGTCGCGATCGAGGACAAGCGCTTCTACGAGCACAAGGGCGTCGACTACTACCGGCTGGTGGGCGCCGCCGTGAAGAACGTCCAGGCGAGCGGGACGACGCAGGGCGGCTCCACGATCACCATGCAGTTGATGAAGAACCTGTACGACCCGGAGGCGGCGCGCTCGAGGACGTTCAGCCGCAAGATCGAGGAGGCCTACCTCGGCCTGGAGTACGAGGAGCGGTTCTCGAAGGACGAGATCCTCACCAAGTACCTCAACAGCGTCTTCTACGGCAACAACGCGGTCGGGGTGCAGTCGGCGTCGCTCACGTACTTCAACACGCCGGTGAGCCGCATCAACCTCTCGCAGGCCGCGCTCCTGGCGGGAATGCCGCAGGCGCCGACCACCTATGACCCGTTCGAGCGACCGGACGAGGCCCGCGAGCGGCGCAACACCGTGCTCGACGAGATGGCCGCGCAGGGGTACATCAGCGCCGAGCAGGCCGAGAAGGCCAAGAAGTCGGGCCTCAACCTCGAGCGCGGCAACGCGTACGTGACCAAGCGCCAGGGCTACTTCTTCGACTACGTGCGCCAGGTCCTGATCGAGCGCTACGGCGAGGAGGAGGTCCAGCGCGGCGGGTTCAAGGTCTACACGACCATCGATCCGCAGGCGCAGGCCGTCGCCCGGCGCGTCATCAACGAGACGCTCTTCTACTCGACCGACCCCGACGCGGCGATCGTGATGGTCGACTCCAAGACCGGTTACATCCGGGCGATGGCCTCGAGCCAGACCTACGGCGCCGAGAACCAGTTCAACCTGGCCGCGCAGGCGCTCCGCCAACCCGGATCGACCTTCAAGACGTTCGTGCTGGCACGCGCCATCGAGGAGGGGATCAACCCCTACACGACCGTCTACGACTCGAAGCGACTGGACTTCACCGACCCGCGCTGGGGCCCGATCGACGTCTCCACCTACTCGAACAGCTACAACGGGCCGACGACCGTCGCCCGGGCGACCCTGTCGTCGGACAACAGCGTCTACACCCAGATGACGCTCGACGTGGATCCCGCGAACGTGGTCGAGACGGCCACCAAGATGGGCATCCCGCGCGAGCGCGACCTGCCGCCGTTCCCGTCCGTCGGCCTCGGCTCCGGCGAGGTCACGCCCCTCGACATGGCGGTCGCCTACTCGCCGCTCGCAAACGGCGGCTTCCGCGTCGCCCCGCTCGCGATCTCGCGCATCGTCCGGCCCGACGGCACCGAGGAGAAGTTCGCGCCCGAGCGGACCAAGGTCTTCCAGGACGGCGTCGCCAGCGAGGTCACGAAGATCCTCGAGGCCAACATCCAGGGCGGCACCGGGACCCGCGCCAACATCGGCGTGCCGGCGGCGGGCAAGACCGGCACGACGGACGACTTCGTCGACGCCTGGTTCGTCGGCTACACGCCCAAGTACACGACCGCCGTGTGGATGGGGTATCCGAACGAGAGCCGGTCGATGAGCAGCGTGCACGGGACGAGCGTCGCGGGCGGCACCTTCCCGGCGCAGATGTGGGGCCGGTACATGTCATGGGTGCGCGATCGCTACGGGACGGGCGGGGACTTCCCGGAGCCCGAGGAGCCGATGTCGTGGTCGTCGTTCACCAGCTCGTTCGTCGAGGACGCCGAGGCGGCGGCGGCATCGAGCGAGGAGGCGACGACCGAGGCGACCACGACCGAGGCGACCACGACCGAGGCGACCACGACGCGCGAGGCGCCACCCGCGACGCGCGCGGCCCCGACGCCCGCGCCCGCGCCGGCCCCCGAGCCCGAGCCCGAGCCGGCACCCGCTCCCGCGCCCGCGCCCGACACCCGCTCCGGCGCCCGCTCCGGCACCCGCACCCGCGCCTGCTCCCGCACCCGCGCCCGCGCCCGCGCCCGCGCCCGCGCCCGCGCCCGCACCCGCTCCCGCCGGCGGCGCCTCCCGCACCCTGATCGCCGCCCGCCCCGCGAGGGGCGGCCGGCTCAGGGGCTCCGGAGCGCGAGCTGGGCGACGCCCAGCAGCATGAACGCGACGGCGATGGCGACGGCCGGACGCACCCGGCGGGGGTCACGGCCGATCCAATCAGCGAGGGGCCAGATCAGCGGGAACGCGAGCAGCCCCATCCGCGCCATCGACGTGAAGGTGCCGCTCGACAGCGGGATCGCGAGCATGGCCACCGAGTAGACGACCCAGGGCGAGCGGCACGCCGCCGAACATGCGCCACAGGAGCACGACGAGCGCCACGTAGACCGCCGTGAACAGGATGTCGCGGAGATCCGCGGTCCACGAGAGCGTGATGTGCCCCTCGGCCAGCCGGACGAGCAACGCGCCGGCCTCGTTGACGAGCCTCCCGACCATCTCCACGCCGAGGGCCCCGCGATCCCACGCCGCCTGGGCCTCGAAGGACAGCGTCGCGGACCCCCGCTCCAGCCGCATCCAGGCGAGGAACAGCGTCACGGCGGCGAGCGTCGGGAGCGTTGCGAGCGCGAGCCGCCACGGCCGTCCCGGGCGCGGATCGCGCGCGACGATCAGCGCGACGAGGACCAGCACCAGGAGACCCGTCGGGCGCATGAGCGCGGCGCCGCCCGCGGCGAGACCCGCGACGGCCAGTCGGCCACGGTACGCCGCCAGCGCGGCGGCCACGGCGAGGGCGAGCGTCACCCCCTCGGTGTAGGCCAACGACGCGAAGATCGCCGGAGGAAAGAGCGCCAGGCACCAGACGGCCCGATCGGCCATGCGCTCGTCCCACATCGCCCGCGTCAGGGCGTGCAGCCCCACCAGTGCCGCCAGGAACGACGCGTTCGCGACGGCGAGCGCGAAGACGAACGGGTTGAGTCCCAGCCCCAGCGCGGCGGCCATGAGCAGCGGCAGCCCCGGGAAGAACGCGTGGTTGGTGTAGACGATGCCGACCTGCCCGTAGTCGAACGCGTAGCCGTAGCGGGCGATCTCCAGGTACCAGGTCGTGTCCCACGCCCCCAGCACGGCGAGCGCACGCGGCACCGCGGCGTCGATTCCCCGGTCGGAGACGCCGATCTCGAGGCTGGCCACGATCGCGGCCACGAGCACGACCAGCCGCGATGCGGCGAACGCCAGCATCGGGACGCGCAGGTCGAACGTGATCGCCTCGGGGGCCGCCTTGGTCTCGACGGGGATCGCGTGTGCGCGGTTGGTCAGGGGGTCATCCAGACTCGTAGTGCGATCAGGCCTCCGGCGAGCGCGGTCAGCGCACCCGCCACGACCGCGAGCGGCGCCGCCGGCTCGAGCGTGACCTGCGCCTCCACCACCACCGTGCCGCCCGCCTGCTCGACGACGGCACGCACCGGGATGACGGCAGCATTGCGCAGTGACCAGCCGGCCGCGAGTCCGCCCGCGAGCGCGACGGTCAGCGCCGCCGCCAACGATCGCCGAAAACGCACGGCGAACATGGCCCCGGCGAGGGCCGCGACGCCCATCGGGGGCACGATCCACAGCTCACCGCTCGCGCCGACTCCGCTCACGCGGACGGTGCCGCCCGGAAGATCGGCCGCGTACCACGGAAGGAACGGCAGGAGGATCAGCAGGGTGCCGCAGGTGCCGGCCAGCGTCAGCAACATGGTCGGCCTACCCATCGGCCGACCGGCGGTAGACCATCACCCCGTCGCGCGAGTAGACGCGTGCGAAATCCGGCCGTCCGAGGAACGCGCGGAGCGCCGCCGCGTGGCGGGGGCGGCTCTCGACGTCGTGGACGAAGGGCCGGCGCGTGTCGACGACGACGTATTCGGCGTCGCGAATGGTCGGGAAGGTGTAGATCCGCCGCCGCTCGGACAGGTGCGCCGCGAGCAGGTTGCCGGCGGAGACCGGCGCGTCGTCCGGGACGAGCGCGACGGCGGCGGCCATCGCGTCGACGTGATCGGTGCGCGTGAACTGCTCGACCCGATCGTCGGAGCCGAACGGGACGTGTTGCCACCAGGGCAGCGGCCCCGACGCGACCCCGCCGATCGTCACCGCGCCGACGAGCACCAACGCGACGGCGCCGGGTCGGCGCGCGAGGCCGCGAAGCGGCCCGGGCAGCTCGCCGTCGACCGCGCGGGCCAGCCCGAGCGCGGCCGCCGCGACGAGGACCGGCGCGATGACGGCCGTGTAGTGGAACTGGACGGTGTGCTGCGCCGGCCAGTCGGACACCAGGTTCACGCCGATCTCGGGGAGCGCGACGGCGGCGAGGGACGGCGCGCCGAGCGGGAGCAGCGCGAGCGGGAGGAGCAGTGCGGCGAGGTACTCGATCGCGCCGTGCTCGAACATGAGCGCCCCGACCTCCCAGGGGCGCGTCACCGCCGCGATGAGGATGTCCGACGGCCCACCGCCGAGCGAGTCGTAGCGGCCGGTGAACGGGCTCTCGGCCCCGCCCGCGGCGCGAGGCTGGATGACGCCGACCGCGAGTGCGGTCCAGCCCACGCCCGCGGCGGCCAGGACCAGCCCGGCGCGGCGGCGCCCGCGGGCGAGCCACACCCAGAGGCCGAGCGCGGCCACGGTGAGCCCGACCTGCTCCTTGCCGAGGAGCGCCAGCGCCACGGCGACGCCGAGGACGACGTCCCGGCGCTCCTCGGCGGCCCAGATCGCAAGGACCAGGAGGGGTGCGACCAGGGTGACCGCGTGTACGTCGGTGACGACCGACCACTGGAGCGGCGGGTACAGGAGGTACGCGGCCGGGATCGCGAGCGCAAGCCGCGTCTCGCCGATCCATCGACGACCCAGCCAGTAGGCCGGGAACGCCCCGGCGGCCACGATCACGGCCTGACCCACGAGGAGGGCGCGCGGGTCGGGCCAGACCGCGTAGGCCGGGGCGAGCGCCAGGAGGAGCGGATCGACGTGCGCCGCCAGGCGGGAGATCTGGTCACCGGCCACGTCGGTCGACTCGAGGGGTCGGCCCTGCAGGGTGCTCCAGACCGCCTGGGTCATGTTCCCCAGGTCGAAGCGGCCCGTCCAGAACGCGTCGTGTCGTGCGACCGCGAGCCACGAGAAGAGGGCCGCCCACGCCGCGGCGGCGCAGCCGACGACGATCTCGCCGGCGCGGGCCTCGGTGCGCACCGAGCGCGCCCGGGTGGCGTCGCGTGTCAACGTGCTCATCGGAACCGGTCCATGATCACCGCGCCCGCCACGAAGACCAACTCGACCAGGGTCAGCACGAGCCGGACCCCCACCGCCAGCGCGACGGCGACGCCGGACGGCAGGTCCTGCGCGAGCGCGAGCGCGAACACGCCCTCGCGGACACCGAGACCGGACGGGAAGATGAACGCGACCATCGAGAGCGCGAACGACAGGAGGAACGCGGCGGCGATCTCGACCGGGTCGCCCGCATCGCCTCCGGCCGCCCCGCGGATGCACAGCCACACGCCGAGCCCCGCGACGGCGGCCGTCAGCAGGTACCAGGCCGTGAGTCCCGCGATCCGCCAGCCGCCGATCAGGATCGGGAGCGGCTCGCGCTTGGCCGCTCGAAGCGCCCATGCGCTCACCGGCCCGAAGATCCGCGGATGCAGGAAGACGAGGCCGAGCGGAATCGCGGCCACCAGCCACGTCGCCCCGCCGCCACCGGCGAGCGCGAGGTAGAGCACGCCGCCGGCCGCGCCCGCCACGAGTGCGAGCGCCTGCTCGTAGACCGTTGCGGCGAGCGAGACGCGCCGCGGGACGCCCCGATCGTGCAGCAGCACGACCCGGCCCACGACCATCAGCACGTTGCCGGGGACGTACCTGCCGAGCAGCGACACCGCCCAGATGCGCATGGTCGTCAGGCGCCCGGGCGTCGGCCCCATCGCACCGAGGATGGCGACGAAGCCCGCGCCGCTCATCGCGTAGAAGACGAAGAGGACGGCGACCCCGGCGACGAACGGGAGCGGGGCGAGGTCCCACTCGTAGGCCCGGATCGTCGACCAGCCGTCGGCGATGCTCCAGGCCAGGAAGCCCAGGATCGCGAGCCCGGCCACGAGGCCGGCGATCCGGCGCACGTCCGGCCGCGGGCGCCCGGGCGCCGCGGGCCGGCCGTCGGTGCTCACGCCCCTCGATCGCCGGCCGGCGCGGCGCGCGGCCGGCGGGCGCGCGCGATCAGGCCGACGCCGGGTCCCCGGTCGCCCACGAGGGTGTCGATCTCGAGGGCCGCGCGGACCAGGCGCCGTGCGGCCGCCGAGGGGGGGCCGGTGGCGCCGTCGGCCCCTCCCGCGGCGAGTCGCCGCCGGAGCGCCGGCCGGAAGACCGCCTCGTGGAACAGGCGCGAGAGCGGGAAGCCCCAGCGGGTGACGCGCTCCGGCACGAATCCCGCCGCGACCAGGCGCTCCGCCATCCCCTCGCGTGTGTACCGGCGCCGGTGGCCCGCCCAGAGGTCCACCCAGTCGTAGCGGAACGGATCCAGCGGGACGGTCA
Source organism: Miltoncostaeaceae bacterium (assembly GCA_963698665.1). Classification (GTDB taxonomy): domain Bacteria; phylum Actinomycetota; class Thermoleophilia; order Miltoncostaeales; family Miltoncostaeaceae; genus CALNYH01. The sequence continues at coordinate 90,523 of CAVORO010000003.1, forward strand.
CGATCAGCACGCCCCCCGGTCGCAGGACCCGGAACAGCTCGGTGAGCGCGGCGGCGTCGTCGTCGACGTGCTCGAGCACCTCGGCCGCGACGACGGCGTCGAACGACGCGTCGGACAGACCCAGCCGCGCGACGTCGCCGACCCGCACCAGATGCCGGCCGTCGGGATGGCGCTCGGCGAGCAGGCGGCGGGTGTGCGCGCACAGTTCGGGGCTCGCGTCGATCGACGTCGTGCGCAGACCGAGCGCCGCCAGACGCAGCGTCAGGCTGCCCGCGCCTGCGCCGGCGTTGAGGATGCGTGGGCCGGGGGTCGCCGGGAGGAGCTCGCGCAGGACCAGCGACTCACGGTAGTCGTGGCGTGGGCCGTAGAGGTCCGGTGCGCTGCCCCAGTCGTGACCGCCGAGATCGGTCGGGTCCGTCATCGGGCACACCATAGTTCCACGCGACGACCCCGTTCCCCGCCACCGCCCGGGTGATCGCCCGCGCGCCGCCCCTCACGGCCGACGACCCGGCGGCTCAGATCCGACCCAGTGCGCCGAGGAACGCGCGTGCCACCGCGACCGGCGTCCCATGCGCCAGATAGCGCGCCCGGGCGGCCGCACCCAGGCGGGCGCGCAGCCCAGCGTCGTCCGCGAGCCGCCGGAGCGCCTCGGCCAGGGCGTCGGGGTCGCCGGGCGGCACCAGGATCGCGTCGACGCCGTCGGTCAGGAGCTCCCGCGGCGCCGGGCCGTCCGCGGTGACGATGGGCCTGCCGACGGCCATCGCCTGCCAGACCTTGTTCGGCACCACCCGCCCGACGCGCTCGGAGCGCCCGAACACGCCGAGGCAGATTGCCGCGGCCCGGACCTCGTCGCCGAGGTCCGCGAACGGCACCCACGGCATGTGCGTGAGCCCGGGGGGCGGATCGCGGCGAAGTTGCGCCGCGAGCCAGGGCCCGAGCTGGCCGTCCCCGATGACCCGGACGGGCGGGACGCCGGATCGGCGGGCCGCGGCGAGGACGACGTCGAGCCCGTGGAGGGGAGCGAGCTTTCCGACGAACAGCGCGACCGGCGGACCCTCGGGCGGGGCGGCCGGGGCGAAGACGTCCGGGTCGGCCCCCACGGGCACCGCGGCGACGCGCCGGGCCCCCAGACCGAACCGGCGCCGGAGCCATGCCGCGTTGGCCTCGGTGTCGGCGATCACGAGATCGCCGGCGTGGAAGGCGATCCGGTCGAGCGCCGCGAGCGCCCGCGTCGCGCGCCCGGCCCGTCCGCGATCCGACATCGCATCCGAGAGCGCGATCATCCCGTCCACGACCAGCGGGGTGCGACGAAGCCGCGACAGCGCCCAGGCGGCCGGGGCATCCGGCTGCGAGGGGTAGCCGACCACGATCGCCGCCGGCCGCCGGACACGGGCCTGTGCGCGCGCGAGCCGCGCCCAGCCGACGGCCGCCCCCGCGCCGAGGCGCGCGAGCCGCCCGGGCGCGAGCGCATCGTCGGTCTTGTGCTCGCGACCCTCCCAGAGCGGGGACTGGCATTCGACGACCGCGGCACCACACGCGACGAGGCCGTCGATGAGCACGCGGTTGCGCGGATAGGCGCGCTCGTAGGTGCCGATCCACAACAGCGGGCCGGGCGCCCGGGGCGGGGCGGCTATCGCAGGACCCGCTCCACGCGGGCCACCGCCTCGTCCACCTGGGATCGCATGCGGTATCGCTGCAGCATCTCGCTGACCAGGCCGATCGTGAACAGCTGGATCCCGACGACGATCATCAGCACCCCGAGCAGGAGGAGCGGGCGCTGGCCGATCCCCTCGCCGAACAGCCAGAGCACCGCCAGGTAGGCGCAGATCAACGTCCCGGCCATGAACGAGAGCAACCCCGCGCCACCGAACAGGTGCATGGGGCGGTGGCGGTACCTGCCGATGAAGGTGATCGTCAGCAGATCGAGGAAGCCGCGCACGTATCGCTCGAAGCCGTACTTGCTCCGGCCGTGGCGCCGCTCTCGGTGGTTGACGACCATCTCCTCGACGCGGAACCCCTCGGCGGCCGCGAGCACCGGGATGTAGCGGTACAGGTCCCCGGTGAGCGCCATCGAGCGCACCACCTCGGCCCGGTACGCCTTGAGGCCGCAGTTGAGGTCGTGGAGGGGCACGCCGGTGACCCGCCGCGTGACGCCGTTGAAGACCTTCGACGCGGCGCGCTTTCCGAACGGATCGTGGCGGTCGCGCTTCCACCCGCTCACGAGCTCCGCGCCCGCCTCGAGCCGGGCCAGGAGCGCCGGGATCTCGGCCGGATCGTCCTGGAGGTCGCCGTCGATCGTGACCACGGCGTCGCCGGTGGCCGTGCGGAACCCCGCCATGAGCGCCTCGGCCTTGCCGAAGTTTCGCCGAAGGCGGACGGTCATGACCTCCGGCTCCGCCGCCACGAGCTCGGCGAGCACCTCGGCGGTCCCGTCGGTGGACCCGTCGTCGACGAAGATGATCTCGATCTCGCGCCCGGACCCGCGCAAGGCCGCGAGGAGTTCACCCGTGAGCGGGCGGACCGAGTCGCGCTCGTTGTAGACGGGCACGACGACCGAGACGGACGTGAGACGGGCAGCCACGCGCGGCGATCGTAGTGGACGCCGCGCGAGGCCGTCGGCGCGGCGGGTCGGGCGCGCTTCAGCGGCGCCGACGAGGCGCGGCGCGGCCCGCCTGCCGGCGCCGGCGCCGCGCCTCGCGCTCGCTGTGGTCGTGGGCGTGATCCCGGTGCCCGGCGGCGACGAGCCCCTTCTGCGCCCTGAGCACCACCAGCGCCGCGAGCGACCAGGCCGCCGCCGCGACGAGGATCGCCAGCACGACGCCGGCGACGCCGCGCATCCCGCCGAGCGTCGTGGCGGTCAGGTACCACGCGGCATAGACGGGGTTGCGATCGAGCGCGCCGCCCATGACGACGGGCACGAGCAGGAATGGCACCAGCGCGAGCGCGCCGAGGGCGGCGACCTGCCAGCGGCGGGTCGCGACGGTGGCGACCAGCGCGCCGTGCATCAGCGGCAGCGCCACCAGCAACTCGAACGGCGCGACGAACAACGCCGCCGTCGCGATCACCGCCATGACCGCGGCGGCGGTCGCGGCCTCGGCGGCGGGGTTGCCGGGCCCACGCCGGCGGGCGCGGCGGCGCGCCACCAGAATCGTCAGCGCGGCGGCGGCCAGCATCACGCCGACCGCGAGGCCGCTGAGTGCCCCGAACGGCACCGTCGCGGGAAGCGGCGGCGCCCCGGCGGCCGCTCCGGGCAGCACGCCGAGCAACACGAGCGCGTACCCGACGACCGCCAGCGCGAGGAGCGGGATCGTGTGGCGCAGCACCGCGGCGACGCCCGGCCGGATGGGGACACCCGCCCGGCGCAGACGCGCGAACGCGTCGACGCCGGCGACGAGCACCGGCAGGGACAGGAGCAGCACGACGACCCGGAGGACGCCCTCGCCGAGCAGCCGGCCGCCGATCTCGACCTGGGCGCCGACGGCCGGCGCGGACGCCGCCGCGTCGAGCGAGCCGACCAGGTCGGCGGCGACCGATCCGACGAACTCCATCCGCTCGACGTCCGGCGTCGGACCGGGCGTGGGCGGCGAGTCGGGGCGGGCCGAGATGGTCACGGCGGGAACGCCGGCGTCGATCGCGGGCCCCTGGTCGCCGAACGTCTGCGGGACCGCGAGACGCGCCGCCTGCGCGAACAACCCGGGCGACGCGTCCGTGTCGCCACCCGAGCGCTCCACGGAGGCGCGCGCGACGGCCGCCAGCCCGAGCGCGCTCGAGGGCGTGCGCCCCCAGCTCCAGAGGGCCACGCCGTCGCCCGTGCGGGCGCCCGGATCGTCGAGGACCACCGCGGCCTCGATCGGCACCTGGGAGAACCGCGACAGGAACCACCGCACGCCGGCGTTGCCGACGGTCGAGCCGTCGGTCGACACGAACAGGATCGGCCGCTGCTGGCGGGTCGTCGCCCACTGCCGGGCGAGCGAGACGAGCAGCCCCGTCGCCGAGGCGCCCGACGCCACGCCCGCGGGTGTGTCGCGCGGGGCGACGACCAGGATCGCCGGGCGCGTCGCGCCGTTCCCGTCGCCCGGCACGACGACGTAGACGTTTCGCATCTGCACCATCCGGCCGTCCGCGCGGGCGGAGAACTCCTGCTCCTGCACGCGGTCCTCCAGGCCGGGAAGCCCGGAGAGCCGGTCCCGCACCCAGTCCGCCGCGCGATCGCCGCCACCGGTGCCGGGCGCGCGCTCCGGCGCGACGGCCTCGAGCTCGGCGGCCGCCTCGAGCGCGGCCTGGCCGTCGAAGGCGACCGGCAGGTTCGGCTCCGGGGCAGCCGGGGGCGACTGCAGCGTCAGCAGCGCGACGATGAGGGCGACGCCCGCGACGAGCCAGGCGGTCCGGTAGATGCGGGCGTTGAGCATGGTGCTGGGCGCCTGCGCGCGGGTCCGGGACCCGCGGAGCGCGCAAGCCTAGTCGAAACCCCCGATCCGCGCGAGACGTCGTGGGTCGCCGGGTGATGGGCGGCGCGGCGCGCGGCGCGCGGTCGGCGGGGGCGACGGACTAGAGTTGCGGGCGTGGAGCGCAGCGAGCAGACGGGCCGCGAGGCGCCGCTCATCCTCGTCTCGAACCGCGGGCCGGTCACCTTCCGCCGCGACGAGGCCGGCGCGCGCACGACCAGCCAGGGGGGCGGCGGGCTCGTCACCGCGCTCACCGGGCTGGTCGAGGGCACGCCGGCGCTCTGGATCTCGGCGGCCACCACAGAGGAGGACGCGCTCGTCGCGGGCGAGCACGGCGGCGGGAGCTTCGCCCTCGACGGGATCGGCCGGGACACGCGCGGACGCTTCGTGCTGATGGACGAGGCGACCTACGACGCCTACTACAACGTCATCGCGAACCCGATCCTGTGGTTCATCCAGCACTACCTGTGGGACCTCTCGAACGCGCCCAACATCACGATCGCCGAGCTCGACGCCTGGGAGCACGGCTATCAGCGGGCGAATCGCCAGTTCGCCGAGGCCGTCCTGGACGAGCTCGACGCCGAGCCTCGGGCGACGGTGATGCTGCACGACTACCACCTCTACACCGCGCCCGAGATCATCCGCGCCGGCCGACCCGAGGCGTTCCTCCACTTCTTCTGCCACATCCCCTGGAGCCAGCCCGACGCCTGGCGGATCCTGCCGCCCCACATGCGCGAGGCGATCCTGCGGGGGCTCCTCGCGAACGACATCATCGGTTTCCACACCCCCCGGTACGCCCGGAACTTCCTCCTGTGCTGCGAGGACCTGCTCGAGGCGCGGGTCGACTACCGGCGCATGGTGGTCACCTGGGAGGGGCGCGAGGTGTGGGCGCGCGCGTACCCGATCTCGGTGCACCCGCCCACCTTCGAGCGCCTCGCGGCGTCGCCGGAGGTGGCCGCCTACGAGGGGCCGATCCTGCGTCGGCGACGCGCCCACCTCGTGATCCGCGTCGACCGCACCGACCTCTCCAAGAACACGCTGCGGGGCTTTCTCGCCTTCGACGTCTTCCTGGACCGCTATCCGGAGTTCAAGGAGGAGATCACCTTCTTCTCGCTCCTCCAGCCCTCGCGACAGGACGTGCCGGAGTACATCGAGTACCTCGAGAAGATCCGCGAGCTCGCGAGCCACATCAACACCAAGCACGGCAACACCGACTGGATGCCCATCTCGCTGAACATCGAGAGCAACCTCCCCCGCGCCGTCGCCGCCTACAAGCACTACGACGTGCTGATGGTGAACTCGATCTTCGACGGGATGAACCTCGTCGCCAAGGAGGCGCCGCTGGTCAACGAGCGGGGCGGCGTCCTGATCCTGTCCGAGAACACCGGCGCCCACGACGAGCTCGGCTCGTTCGCGCTCTCGGTCAACCCCTTCGACGTCGAGGCGCAGGCGCAGGCGCTGCACACCGCGCTGACGATGCCGCTCGCGGAGCGCCTCGCGCGCAACGAGGAGATCCAGCGGATCGTGCGCGAGAACGACGTCTTCAAATGGCTGGACGCCCAGCGCGCGGACATCGCCGCCAAGCGCGCCGCCGCGCGCCGAAAGAGCGCGCGCGCGGCACGGGGCGGGTCGCGCACCGGGTGAGCGCGCCCGCCGGCCCGACGCATCTGGACGAGTCCGGCAACGCCAGGATGGTGGACGTGGCCGCCAAGCCGGTCGTCGCGCGCCGAGCCCTGGCCGAGGCGGTGGTCGTGATGGACCCGGCCGCGGCCGGCGCGGTCGCCGACGGACGCGTCCCGAAGGGTGACGTCGCCGCGGTCGCCCGGGTGAGCGGGCTGCAGGCCGCCAAGCGCACGCCGGACCTGATCGCGCTCTGCCATCCGATCGCGCTCGACCGGGCCCGCCTGGACGTCGCCGTCGACGTCGCCACGGGGACCGTGACCGTCCGCGCCGAGTGCTGGGCGACCGCCCGTACCGGCGTCGAGATGGAGGCGCTGACCGCCGCCTCGGTCGCCGCGCTCAACGTCTGGGACATGGTCAAGGGCCTCGATCCCGGGGTCCACGTGACATCCCTGCGCCTCGTGGAGAAGAGCAAGGGATAACCTGCCCGCGCGATGGCGCCCCCACGACCCAGACGCATCGGCCCGCTCGCCGCGGCCTGCGCACTCGCGGCCGCCGCGTGCGCGCTCGCGCCCGCCGGTGCCGCGGGCGCGTCCCAGACCATCACGCTCGACGGCTGGGGGCAGATCGCGGCGGACATGGGTCCGCGCCACCTGGCGTTCACCGACGCGCTCACGGTCGTCATCGACCCGGCCGACACCCCGCCGCCGCGCCCCGAGGGCCTCGTCCCCTTCCGCTACTACCGCCTCGACGCCGGCGTGACGCGTCTCGACGGCGCCGGGCGGCGCTTCGTCGGTGGCGCCGAGCCGCAGCTCACGATGCGGACCAGCATCGGTCGGCTGCCCCCCGGTGACGTGGATCTCACACCCGACGGACGCTTCGCCGTGACGGCCGCCGCGCGCACGTTCGCAGCCCCGGTGCTCTGGTGCTGCACGCCGGACGAGGATCTCGAGGTGGTGCTGGAGTCGGACGGTCGCGCCGAGGCGCCCGTCGCGCTCACGGTCGGCACGGACGGGCCACGGCGCGCGCGATGGCTCGCCCGCCACGCCGACGGCACGACGCGGTTGCACGTCGTCGACCCGCTCGACGAATCCGCCCCGCAGGCGGTCCTCGACGTCCCCGGCGATCCGCTGCCGGGCCTGGTCGACCTGGAGGGCACCCTCGCGGCGTGGGTCGACGGCGGCGGCGCCCCGGGAGAGGTCCGGATCGCGCGGATCGGCCGCGGCGCGGCGCCCCGGACGGTCGCGATCGGCGGCAGGGTGCGCGAGGTGCACGTGGCCGACGGCGAGGTCCTCGTGCTGACACGCGTCGGGGGGCGCCACCGGGTCGTCCGGGTCGACCGTGCCGGACGGGCCGGGCGTCTGTGGGCCGGGACGGCGCGCCCGCGCGTCGCGATGGGCGCCAGGTGGGTCGCGGTCGCCGCCGGCAAGCGCGTGCTGCTCGGGCGCCGCGCGCCGCTTCGCGAGGTGCGGGTCGCCCGCGGGCGCGTCTCGGGGCTGGCGGTGCACGGGAACCGGGTGGCCGTCTTCGAGCGGCGCACCGTCAAGCGCTCGCGCGCGACCGTCGCGCGGATCTGGAGCCGGTCGTGAGGGCGCTCTGCGGACTGATGGTCGTGATCGCCCTCCTCGTCGGCGCGGGCGCCGCCCAGGCGGCCACCGTCGCCGCCGTGCAGGACGACCGTCTCCCGAACTTCAGCGGACCGGGACTGGAGCAGCGCCTCGACCTGATCGCCACCACCGGCGCGGACGTCGCCCGTGTGGACGTGCTCTGGAGCCAGGTCGCACCGCGGCGGCCCGCGCGCGCGGCCGACCCTGGCGACCCGGCGTACGACTGGTCGCGGTACGACCAGATCGTCCGAGGGCTCGCCAGCCGTGGGATCGCGCCGCTCCTGGACTTCTACGACACTCCTCGGTGGGCGGCGCGCGGCAGGGGAGGCTCGGCCGCCCCGCGCGCCGCCGACGCGGGACGCTTCGCCGGCGCCCTCGCGCGCCGGTACTCGGGGACCTGGCCGGACCCCGAGGGGGGCACGCTCCCCGAGGTCACGCGCATCGAGGTCTGGAACGAGCCCAACATCACCAGGTTCCTCGCGCCGCAGTGCACGCCGCGACGGGGAGGGCGGGCGCCGTACGTCGCCCCCCGCCTGTACGCGGCGATGCTCTCGTCCGCATACCGCCACATGAAGCGCGCGAACCCCGACGTGGTCGTCGTCGCGGGCGTCGCCGGGCCGGCGGGCGGAACGCCCCGCTTCTGTCCCGAGCGCGGCGCCGCGACCGGCGTGCTCGAGTTCGTCAACGGCCTCGCACGGGAGCGCCCGCCGTTCGACGCGTGGAGCCAGCACCTCTACCCGATCGGCTCGCCGCGCCAGGCGGTCTTCCTGCCGTCGTGGAACGCGCTCGCGCGCATCCAGCGCGCCGTCGATAGGATCCGCCGCGTCCCGCTCTACGTGACCGAGACGGGGTACCACACCTCCTACAACCGCTTCCACCGCTACTTCGTGAGCGAGAAGCAACAGGCGGACTGGGTGGACGAGACGTTCGAGGCCGCCGACGCGCAACCGCGCGTCGAGCTGGTGACATGGTTCAACATGCAGGACAACCCGTCGTGGACGGGCGGGCTGCTGCGCGGCGACGGCGCCCGCAAGCCGTCGTGGGACCGGTTCACGGCCCAGGCGGCGCGCCACCCGGCGCCCCAGGGGTGGCTCCCGTGAGCCGCGACCTCTCGGACGTCAGGGCCTACTACGACCGCCTGGCGCCACGGCTCGTCGCGGTCGAGGGTCGAAACTGGCACCTCCAGAGCCGGATGGCGCTGGTGCTCGAGACGATCGACGCGTGGGCCACGCCGAAGGGCCGGGTGCTGGACGTCGGCTGCGGCACCGGATTCCTGCTCGAGCAGTTGGGAGGCCGCGGGTTCTCGGGGCTGGGGATCGACCTCTCCCCGGACTCGGTCGCGCTCGCCCAGGAGCGCCTGGAGCGCCTCGGTGTGGCGGATCGGCTCGGCGCGAGCACCGGGAGCGCCTACGAGCCGCCCGACGGCGAGTTCGACCTGATCACGGTGACGGACGTCGTCGAGCACCTCGAGGACCCGCGTCGGAGCCTCCGCGCCCTGCGCGAGCGCCTCGCGCCCGGGGGGCTCGTCGTCGTGTCCACCCCGAACCGGCGCAGCCTCCCCGGGGCACGGCGCTGGCTCGCCGAGCACGGCGTGCCCGGGATCTCGCTCCACCTCGCGCCGATCGACCGCTGGCAGAGCTGGACCGACCTGGAGAGCCACGGGGCCGCCGCCGGGCTCGTGCCGGTCTCGCGCCGGGGGATCTTCTTCCGCCCGGGCGGGCGCATCGGCTCGCAGATGGGTCGCGCCTACCGCCTGGAGCACGTGCGCCGGGCCGAGCTCGCGCTCTCGCGCACCCCGGTCGGTCGGTACGGCTTCTACGTCTGCCTCGGCTTCCGTCCCGCCTAGGCGGGACCTCACCACCGCGACGTGACCCAGCGCACCCGGACGGCGGTCGCGGCCGCGGGCACGCTGGTGCTGTCGCTCGTGGCGCTCGCGGTGTTCGTGCTGCCCTTCGCGTTCCCGACACCACCGCCGATCATCACACGGTTCCAGGCGACCCAGGTGTTCAGCCCCGACGGCGACGGCCGGCGCGACGTCGCGCGTGTGTCCGTCCGCGTCCGCGAGCCGAGCGAGGTGCTGGTCGAGGTGCGCCGCGACGACACGACGGTGCGCACGCTCATCGACGAGCGGCGGGCGCCGCGCGGCTGGATCCGCGTGGGGTGGGACGGCCGTGACGCCGAGGGGCGGGTCGTCCCCGACGGGGCCTATGCCCTCAAGCTCCGCGCGCGGGCGGGCGACAAGCAGTTCAACACCACGCGACGGATCGTCGTCGACACGATCACGCCGACGATCACCGACCTCACCGTGCGAAGCCTCGGCCTCGCGCCGCCGTCGGAACGCGACGGTGACGAGGAGTGCCGCGTGACGGTGGTGCCGGGCGACGCGGGCGCGCTCGTCATCGAGGTGCTGCCCACCGACGACGACGCGCCGATACGGCGCGTCGGGCCGCGGCCCGCGCGCGCGGACGATCCGGTGACGTGGTCCTGGAACGGCACCGCCCGCGGCACCCCGGTCACACCGGGTCTCTACCGGGTGCGCGCCCTGCTGACCGACGCCGCCGGCAACCGCCGGGAGCGGACCGAGACCTGCTGGGCCGGCCATCTGGCGGGGACCGTGGCCGCGCGCGGCGCCGCCGGCCGGCGGCTCGGCGTCCGGCTCCGGACGCCGGCGGGGGCGCCCCGTCGACCCGTCGACGCCGGTCGAGCTGACGCTGCGGCGTCGCCTCGGGACCCCCGGCACCGACCCGGCGCCGATCGCCGGACGGGTCGTGGGCGCACCCGTGCGCGGGCGCGCGGGTCGCGTCACGGTGCCGATCCCCCGGGGCGCGTCACCCGAGCGGCTCTGGCTCCTGGCGCGCACGGCCGACGGCACCGCGCTCGTCGATCCGGCATGACGGCGCTCCACGACATCGGCTCGGTGCTCGCGGCGCTCGGCGTCCTGGCGCTGCTCGTCCCGATCCCCGGGGTGGACCCGACCATGCGACGGGCCGGCGGGCTCGGGCTGACGGTGCTCGGGTGGGCGCTCCTGCTCGTCACGCTCGTCCCCGACTCGGCGAGCGATCGGCTCACGACGCCCGTGGGCGCGGGGGTCGCGGGGGTGGGGCTCGTCGTGGCGCTCGGTGTCGGCCTGGTCGTCTCGGCCGCCCTCGCCCGCCGCCCGACGGTGTGGTTCGTGCTGCTCGCGGTCGCGCTTCCGATCCGCGTCCCGATCTCGGTCGGCGACGAGCAGGCTCGCCTCCTGGTCCCGCTCTACGCCGTGATCGCCCTCGGCGTCCTGGCATGGGTGATCGCCCGCGCTCGACGCACCGTGACGGCGGACTCGGATCCGGCCACGCCGCTCGATCTGCCCGTCGCGGCCTTCGCGGCGTTCGTCCTGGCCTCGGGCGCGTGGAGCGCGGACCCCGAACAGGGCGCCATCCGGGCGGTGTTCTTCTACGTGCCCTTCGTGCTGCTCTACCTGGCGGTGGTCGCGTGGTGGCCGCACGCGCGCGCGATCGCGGCGCTCGCGACCACGACGATCGTCGTCGCCGTCCCCGTCGCGGCGCTGGCCCTGTTCCAGTACGCCACGGGCGACATCTTCTGGAACAGCACGCTCCAGCAGGCCAACGTCTACAGCGCGTTCTTCCGTGTGAACGCGATCTTCTTCGACCCGAACATCCTGGGGCGGTTCCTGGTCCTCGCCATCCTCGTGGCCGTGGCGGTCGCATGGAAGGCCAGGGACCCGCGGCTGGTCGGTGCGCTCTGGGCGGTGACGGCGGTGCTCGCGGCCGGACTCGTTCCGACCTTCTCGCGCTCGAGCGCGCTGATGCTCCTCGTCGGGCTCGGGCTGCTCAGCTGGCGGGGGCTCGGCGGGCGGCGCACGCTCGCGTTCGGCGCCGTGCTGGTCGCGGTCATCGCCGTGCTGGCGTTCTCGACCAGCGCGGCGGTCCGCGACGCCACGACCTCCGCGGAACGACTCGAGGAGGTGAGCGAGGGTCGCTTCGGGCTCGTGACCGGAGGGCTCGAGATCTGGCGCGAGGACCCGATCCTCGGTGCGGGGCTCGGGGGCTTCGAGACCCGCTTCGAGGAGACCCTGACACCGAGCGAGCAGCGGAGGATCCGGGTGGTGGTCTCCCACAACACGCCCGTCACCGTGTTGAGCGAGGAGGGCCTGGTCGGGTTCGCCCTGTTCATCGTGCTCGTCGTCTGGACCGGCGTCGCCCTGACCCGCGGCGCGTCCCGGGTCTCCGATCCCGGAGGCTGGGCCATCTGGTCCGTCCAGGCGATCCTCGCCGGGATCCTCGTCCACAGCCTGCTCTACGCGGCGCTCTTCGAGGACCCGTTCACCTGGGTGCTCGCGGGCGCGGGCGCCGCCGTCGCGGCCACGGCGCCGGCGGTCGCGACGGCGACGCGGCCCGGACCCGCGGCGGCGGCGGTCGCGGGACGCTGACGATGCGCGTCCTTTGCGTCACGAACATGTGGCCGAGCTCGGCCCGGCCCGACTACGGCGCATTCGTCGCCGCGATGTGCGGAGCGCTCGAGGACCGCGGGGTCACCGTCGAGGTCGCGGCGATCGAGGCGCGGGCGGGCGGGCCCCTCCGCACGCCCGCCAAGTACGGGCGCCTCGCCGCCGCCGCGACCCGCCGCGCGCGCGCGGCGGACGTGATCTACGGCCACTACCTGTTCCCGACCGGCGCGATCGCGGCGGCCGTCGGCGGGCTGGCGGGCGTCCCCTGGGTGCTCACGGCGCACGGCGGTGACGTGGCGAACCTCTCGCGGCGCGCCATCCGTGCCGCGACCGATCCCGGCCTTCGCGGCGCGAGCGGGATCATCGCGGTCAGCGGATACCTCGCCGACGAGCTCGCGGGCGCCGGCGTCGCGCCCGAGCGGATGCACGTCGTCAACATGGGGGTCGACCTCACCCGCTTCGCACCGCGCGAGCGGGCGGCGGCCCGCCAACGGCTGGGCCTCGCGCCCGACGGCGAGATCGTCCTCGCGGTGGGTGGTCTGACCGACCGCAAGAACCCCCTGACGCTCCTTCAGGCCGTCGCGCGCCTTCGGGCCGCCCGCCCCGGCGCGCGGCTCGTCCTCGTGGGTGACGGACCGCTCGCGGCCGCGATCGACCAGGGCGCTCGTCGCCTCGGGCTCACCGACACGGTGGCGCCGGGTGCGGTGCCACACGACCGAGGTCGCCGACTGGATGGCCGCCGCCGACGTGCTCGCCATGGTGAGCCGCGTCGAGCCGCTCGGGCAGGTTGCGCTCGAGGCACTCGCGGTGGGCCGACCGGTCGTCGCGACGGCCGTCGGAGGGGCCCGCGAGGTCGTCCCCGACCGCGGGCCGGGCAGGATCGTCGATCCGCTCGATCCCGCGAGCATCGCCGCGGCCCTCAACGACGTCCTGGCCCGACCGCCGGCGATCGCCGAGTGCAGGGCCGCCGCCGCGCCGTATGCCCTCTCGCACCAGGCGGCCCGTGTCGAGGGCGTGCTCGCCGCCGCATGCCGATCCGGCGGCGGGGCGATCCCCTCGGGGGGCGCCTGAGCGAAAGGGAGTGCGGCACCCGTCGAGAACCAGACGCCCATGACCGACACCCTCGGATCGAGAGGGGCCACGACCACGGCGCTCGGCTTCGGTGCGCTGGTGGTCCTGCTCCTTGCGAACATCGTCATCACGATCTCGCTCGACGACGGCTCCGCGATCACCCGCGCCTCCCAGATCGGGGTCGCCGGGCTGGCGCTGGTACTCGTCGGCATCGGCGCACGAGTCCCCGCGCGGCTCGCGCGGGGGATGAACCTCGTGGCCGCGATCGTCGTCGTCGGTGGGGTCTCCGTCGTCGCCATCGGGCTCGACGACCGCATCCCGGCGACGACCGACGTCGCGGCCGCGGCGGTCTACACGCTCGCCGTCGTCGGCTGCACGATTCGCGTGTTGCGTGACGAGCAGGTGACGATCGGGACGCTGTTCGGTGCGCTCAGCGTCTACCTGCTGCTCGCGAATGCGTTCGCGTCGACATTCGGCGCGATTCAAGGCATCACGGGCGTGCCGTTCTTCACCGAGGTGGCGGGTGCCGCCTCGCCCGGCGACTTCCTCTATTACAGCCTCACCACGCTGACGACGCTGGGCTATGGCGACTTCACGGCCGCGAGCTCGGCCGGACGCTCGGTGTCGGCGCTCGAGGCCGTCGTGGGGCAGCTGTTCCTCGCGACCTTCGTCGCCAGGACCGTCGGGGCGTTCAACCGATCGCGCCAGGCCGGAGGACCCGAGGGGCCCTGAGACGCCCCGGGCCGGCGAGGCCGGGGGCATCGCGCTGGTACCCTCCGCGCCCGATGTCGACCACGACGTCCCCGCACGCGGGCCCGGGGCACGGCACCGAGCGGGAGCCGCCACGAACCCCGCCGGGCGCCACCGGTCCGCCACCCGGCCTCGTGCTGCTCGTCGCCGTCGCGGCGACGATCGCGGCGGTGCTCGCCGTCGTCCAGCCGGTCGTCGGCATCGGGCTCGCCGGGCTGGTGCTCGTCGCGACGCTGCTCGCGCCCGTCACGATGCGCCGCCTCGGCATCACCGGGATCGCGCTCGCCGCGCTCGCCGCGATCGCGGGGCCGAACCTCGCCGCTCCGGGGGCGCCCTGGCTGTTCGGGTTCCGGGTGCTCGCGATCGTGATCGGGCTCGGCCTTCTGGGCTACCTCCTGATGGACGGCAGGCTCACGCTTCCGGCCCGCGTCTCGCGGCCCACGGCGCTCCTGGGCGTGCTCGTGGTGTGGTCGCTGCTCTCGATCGCGTGGGCCGAGGATCCCGTCGCCGCGATCCGCTGGACGACCTTCTTGGCGATGATGTCCGCCCTGGCCGTCGGCGTCGCGATGCTCATGGCGGATCGGCGTCGGGCGGCGGTGCTCCTCTGGGCGCTCGGCGGAATGTGGGCGCTCGCGTGCGCGATCGGCCTGGTCGAGATCGCGACGGGCGTCTCGCTTCCGACCGCCCGTGACGTGACCGGTGGATTCGGTGCCGCCTCGCTGTTTGGGAACGAGAACAACTTCGCCGTCTATCTCGTGCTCGGCCTCCCTTGGTTCCTCGCGATGCCCGTCGCCTTCGCCGATCTGCGCCTGCGGCTGCTCGGGGCGGTGGGCGCGGTGGTGTCGATCGCCTTCATGCTCGCGAGCGGCAGCAAGGCGTCGCTCCTGGCGCTCGGGCTCATGCTCGTGGCACTGCTCGTGATCGTGGGCGCCGACCGCGACCGGCGCGGACGCCTGGTCGCCGCGAGCCTCGTCGCCGCACTGGTCGTGGCGCTGGTGGTGCCCTCGGTCCTCGGCTTCGGCGTGTTGCCCGAGCGCACCGTGACCAAGCTCGACTTCGGCGTGCTGCTCGAGCAGGTGCAGCAGGACCAGGGCTCGGGCGCGGTTCGCACCAACCTGCTCTCCGACGGGCTCGATCTGGTGGCCGAATCGGGTGGGCTGGGGGTCGGCGCCGGAAACGCGGAGGTGCGCGTCCGCGGGCTCGCCGACTTCCCCGGCGTCGGCAACCTGCACAACTGGTGGCTCGAGGTGCTCGTCAACGGCGGTATCGTGGCGCTCGGCGTCTACCTCGCCTTCTATCTCGTGCTCTGGCGCGGGCAGATACGGGTGGCGCGGGGCGGGACGACCCCGTTCGTCCGGTACACCGGCATCGCGGGAACGCTCGCGCTCACGGGGTGGGTCGCCGGGAGCCTCGGGCCGTCGACCGCGATCCACTTCGCGCCCATGTGGATCACCTTCGGGCTGGCGATGGGCGCCATGGCGCTCGCGGTCCGCGAGCGGTCCGCGTCGGAGGAGGGCACGTGAGGGTCCTGATGTTGAGCCACATGTACCCGAGTCCGGTCAACCCGACCGCCGGCATCTTCGTGCACGAGCAGGTGCTCGCGCTGGCCAGGCGCGGGCACGACGTGCGCGTCGTCTCGCCGGTGGGGATCGCGCCGCCGCTGGTCCCGCGCTATCGGGCCCATCGCCGTGTGCCCCGGCTCGACTTCGTCCAAGACGTCCCCGTCCTCCACCCCCGCAAGCTGACCCTGCCCCGGGCGCTCCTCGCGCACCGCAACGCCGACGCGATGCTCGCCGCGGTGCGCGGGCCGCTTCGCCGCGTGCACCGACGCTGGCCGTTCGACGTCATCCACGCGCAGATGCTGGTCCCGGACGGCTGGGCGGCCGCCAGGATGGGAGCCGACCTCGGCGTCCCGGTGCTCGCGACCGTGCATCGGGCCGACGTGCTCGACGTGCCCTCGCGCGGAGACGGCTCGCGTCGGCGCGTGGCCGAGGCGGTCACCGGAGTCGATCAGATCGCGTCGGTGTCGGACGCCATCCGCCGCGCGACCGAGACGATCGCGACGCCGCGCCGGCCGATCGCGGTCGTCCCGAACGGCGCCGACCACCGCGTCTTCCGCCCCCGCGACCCGAGGGAGGTCGCGGCCATCCGGGCGGAGCTCGGCGTGCCGGCCGAGGGCCCCGTGATCAGCTACGTCGGCAAGCTGGTCCCTCGCAAGGGGGTCGGAGACCTGATCGAGGCGATGGGCCGGCTGGCGCGGACCGGGGCCGGCGCGACGCTGCTCGTCGCCGGCATGGGCGAGGAGCGCGCGGGCCTCGAGCGCCGGGCGGCCGAGCTCGGCATCGCCGACCGCGTCCGCTTCGTCGGCAAGGTCCCGCACGACACGGTGCCCCTCGTCATGTGCGCCGGGGATCTGTTCGTCCTGCCGTCGCTGAGCGAAGGCCTGCCGACCGTCGTGTGCGAGGCGATGGCATGCGGCCTTCCGGTGGTCGCCACGGCGGTCGACGGCACCCCCGAGATCGTCCGCGACGGCGAGACCGGGCTCCTCGTGCCACCGCGAGATCCCTCGGCGCTCGCCCACGCGCTCGGCCGCCTGGTCGGCGACCCGGCGCTCGCGCGGGCGATGGGTCGCCGGGCCCACGAGATCGCCATGGACACCTACACCTGGGACGCCAACGCGGCGCGCACCGAGGCGCTCTACGAGGAGATCCGCGGGTGAGGCCGGCGATCGTCCTGCAGGCGTCCGGGCCGAACGCGCTCGGCATCGTCAGGAGCCTCGGCCGCGCGGGCGTCCCGGTGATCGCCTGCGATCACGACCCCGCCGCGCTCGGGCTGCGCTCCCGCCACGCCCGCCCGGCGCGGACCGCGGATCCCGTCGCCGAACCGGACCGCTTCGTCGAGGATCTCCAGCGGTTGGCACACGCCCTGCCCGAGCCGGGCGTCCTGTTCGCGACCCACGACGACGCCCTCGCGGCGATCGGCCCACGCGAGGACGACCTCGGGCCCGGCCTCACGCGCCCGTGGAGCCCGTGGGCCACGCTCGAGCCGGTGCTCGACAAGGCCGCCCAGCACGCCGCCGCCCGCCGGATCGGCTTCCCCGTGCCGGCCACGATCGAGACCACCGGCGAGGCGGACCTCGAGCGGGCGATCGCCACGCTGCGATTCCCCATGATCCTCAAGCCGCGCGCCGACGCCGCGGGGTTCCGGCGGTCCTTCCGCCGTCAGGTGCTCGAGGCCGCCGACGGCGTCGAGTTGCGGACCCAGTACCGTCGCGCCGCACGGCACGCCCCGCAGATCTCCGAGGTCATCCCGGGCGGCGACGACGCGCTGTGGACGCTCGGGAGCCACCGCGACGCCGACGGGCGGCCCCTCGCCTCGTTCACCGGCCGAAAACTCCGCCAGTGGCCGCCGCGCTTCGGGACGGCCCGCGCGGCGGAGGCCCGCTGGGATCCGGACCTTGCGGCGCGCGGTCACGCCCTCCTCGACGAGCTTGGCTTCCACGGGATCTCGCAGGTGGAGGTCAAGCGGGACCCGCGCGACGGACGGGACCACCTGATCGAGGTGAATCCGAGGTCGTGGCTGTGGATCGACCTCGCGACCCGGTGCGGGGTCGACATCCCGCTCGCCTGCTACCTGGACGCGATCGGCGCGCCGCGGACATGGCCCGCCGGCCATCGCGGCGACCGGCGCTGGATGCTCGCCCTCAAGCACGTGCCCGCGAGCATCCGCGAGGTCGCGCGGGGGGAGTGGGGCGCCGGCGCGTTCGCCGCGTCGCTGCGACCCCCCGTGGTGGACGGCGTCCTCGATCCGCGCGATCCCCGCCCCTCGCTCGGGCAGATCGCCCGACTCGCCCGGGGGCGTCGTCGTGGATGACCTTCGCATCGCGATCCGCGGCGGCCGCGAGGCCTTCCGGCCCCGGGCCGCGTGGATCCTCGAGGAGTTCGCGGGCGCCTTGGGCATGCGGCCCCGGCACGTGGACGGCGACGCCGACCTGGTCTACTCCGAGGACGCGCCGGCGCGCGGGGTCTGGATCCCCGCGCAGGTCGATGCACAGGACTTCCTGCTCGACGGCCCGGCGTTCCCGGGGCCGGCGGTCCACCGACGCGACGGGTTGACCCTGCTCTTTCCCCCCGTCGCCGCGGTTCGTGGGCTCCCCGGGGACCTCGTCGCCGGCGCCTTCTATCTGATGGCCCGGCTCGACGAGCGACGGGTCACGGCCCGAGACCGCTTCGGGCGACTGCCGCTCGCCGAGAGCGCCTTCTCCCGCATCGACGGCCTGGACCTGCTCGACCCGCCGGTCGAGGGGTACATCGCCGCCCTTCGGCGGGCGCTCAGCCGGCCGGCGCCGGGAGGCTGGAACGTCTACCTGACCCACGACATCGATCGCATCAGCCGCCGGACCCCGAAGGGCATCGGCGGCGTGCTCCGGCGCGGCGGGCCGATGCGGGCGGCGCGGGTGCTGATCGACGACCCCTGGGACAACCTGGTCGACCTGCTCTGGCGAAGCGGGCGGCGGGGCCTGGCCCCGACCGTGTTCCTGATCGGCCGCAACGCGCATCCGCTCGACGGCACGCCCCGGCGCCGCTACGAGCGGCTGCGGCGGCGCATGGCGGCGGCGGTGCGGGCGGCGGGCGGCGAGGTGGGCCTGCATGCGGCGTTCGCCTCGGCGGAGGACCCGATCGAGCTGATCGACGAGATGGCCCGCCTGCGCGGCGAGACCGGGGACGTGCGCGGCGTCCGCTACCACTACCTGCGGTTCCGGTACCACCGGTCCGTACCGTGGCTCGAGCAGGCGGGGGCCGAGTACGACGCGAGCCTCGGCTTCAGCGAGGCACCCGGCTACGCGGCGGGGCTCGCGCGACCGTTCCGCCCGTACCTGCTCGACGAGGAGCGGCCCGCGCGCCTGCGGCTCGTGCCGCTCGCGGTGATGGACACGACGCTCGCCTCACACCTGGGGCTCGACGCCGCCGCGGCCCGGGACGCCGCGCTCGCCGCGCTCGCACCGGTCCGTACGGCCGGCGGCGGCGCCGGGCTCCTCTGGCACAACACGTATCTCGACGACGAGCGGGCGCCCGGATACGGGCCGCTCTGGGAACACCTGCTCGACGACCTGTCGGAGGCCGGGGCGACGCTCGGTCCCGTGCGCCCGCCCGGCGGGGCGCACGCACCGCGCCTGGAGGGCGTCCGGGCGGTGCACATGACGAGCGTCCACCGACCCACCGACGTCCGCATCTTCCACAAGGAGGCGCGAGCGCTGGCGTCGGCGGGCGCGGACGCCGGCGTGCTCGGGCCGGCGCGACCCGCGGCGCGACGCGGGCGCCTGTCGGCCGGCTGGCGGCTGGCGCGTGCCGCGCGGCGACGCGGCGCCGACGTCTACCACGTGCACGACCCGGAACTGATCCCAGCGGCGCTCTGGCTGCGCCTGCGGACCGGGCGACCCGTCGTGTACGACGCGCACGAGTACTTGGGCGAGACCGTCCGGACCAAGCGCTGGCTGCCCGGTCCGATCCGCGTGCCGCTCGCGGTGGCCGCCGCATGGGCCGAGGCGCGCGGCGCGCGTGCGCTCGACGGCCTGGTGACCGTGAACCCCGACCTCGCCGCCCGGTTCGCCATGGCGGGCGCCCGCTCCGTCTCGGTGGCCAACGGGCCCTGGGGCGCGGCGTTCCCCCCGCCGGACCCACCGACGGGCACCGGCGTCCTCTACGTCGGCGGGCTGGGGCCGCTGCGAGGGCTCGGGCTCATGCACGCCGCCTTCCCGCTCGTCGACCCGCCCGCCGCCCGGCTCGTGCTCGCGGGGCCCGGTGACCCCGGGGTCCTCCCGCCGAGGGTGAGCGCGCTCGGGCCGGTCGACCACGGCCGCGTCCCGGCGCTGCTCGCCGAGGCGGCGGTCGCATGGATTCCACTCCAGCGCCACGGCAACTACGATCGCGCGGTGCCGACCAAGCTCGTCGAGGCGATGGCCGCCGGTCGGCCGGTCGTCGCAAGCGACCTGGGGCGCATGGGCGCCCTGGTCCGTGCGACCGGCTGCGGCGTGCTCGTCCCGCCCGACGACCCGGATGCCCACGCCGCGGCGATCAGCCGACTCCTGACGGATCGCGACGAGCTGGCCGGCCGCGGGGCCGCGGGGCGCCGGGCGTTCGAGGACGGGCTGGCGTTCGAGCACGAGGCCGCACGGCTCGTGGGCTTCTACGCCGAGGTGCTCGAGACGGCGGCGGCCCGATGAGGACCCTCTACGTGTCCCAGTACTTCGTGAGCGCCGACCAGCCGGGAGGCGTCCGCCACTGGCAGCACACGCGTGCGCTCGCGGCCGCCGGTCACGACGTCACGGTGGTCACCTCGTACGTCCAGCACAAGGAGCGCGAGATCCCCGAGCGCTACCGGGGTCGGCGGATCGTGGTCGACGCCGAGGACGGACTCACGGTGATGCGCACCTACGCGACCCCGGGCTACGGCTCCGATCTGCGCTCACGGGTGGCCAACTACGGCTCGTTCGCGGCGTGGGCCGGTGTCGCGGCGATGCGCGCCCCGCGCCCCGACGTGGTGGTCGCCTCGTCCCCCTCGCTCCCCTCGGCGGCCGCCGCGGCCGCGGTCGCGCGAGCGCGAGGGGCGCGACTGGTCCTCGAGGTGCGGGACCTGTGGCCCGAATCGGCGGAGGCGATGGGCCTCGTGGGCGATCCGCGCGTCATCGGCGCCGCGCAGCGTCTCGCGGACGGCCTGTACCGCCGCGCCGACCGCATCGTGGCGCTCACCGAGGGGATCCGCGACGGCGTGATCGCGCGCGGCGTCCCCGACGCGAAGATCACGCTGATCACCAACGGCGTCGATCGTGAGTTCGCGGACGCCCCCACACACGGTGTCGACCTCCCGGACGATCGCTTCGTCGCGATGTACGTGGGGGCCCACGGCACCTACAGCTCCCTCGAGACGGTGCTCGGCGCGGCGGCCGCGCTCGCGCGTGACCCCCGTGTGCTCGTCGTGCTGGTCGGCGGCGGCGACCGCAAGGACGCGCTGGTGGCCCAGGCCTCGGGGCTGGGGCTCGACAACGTCCGGTTCATCGACCCCGTGCCCAAGCGCGAGGTGCCCTCGTGGCTCGCGCGCGCGGACGCCTGCATCCTCCCGTACCAGGACAAGGCCCTGTTCGCGGGCGCGCTGCCCAACAAGACCTTCGACTACCTCGCCGCGGGGCGACCGATCATCGCGGCCGCCCCGGCCGGTGAGCTGACGCGCCTCGTCGAGTCGGAGGGCGTCGGGCTGGCGGTGCCGCCGGAGCGGCCCGAGGCCCTGGCGGACGCCATCGGGCGACTGGCGGACGATCCCGCGACCGCCGCCGCGATGGGAGATCGCGGCGCGACGCTCGCGCGCGGACGCTACGACCGCGCGAACCTGGCCGCACGGTTCGTCGGCGTGGTGGAGTCGGTTGGCTGAGCACCGCCCACCGGTCCCGCCGCGCCGCCCGATCGGGGGTCCCGCCAAGCGGGCCGTGGATCTCGCCGTGGCCGTTCCCGCCGCCCTGCTGGCGACGCCGCTCATGGGGGCGATCGCGCTCTGGATCCGCCGTGACTCCCCGGGGCCGGTGGTCTTCCGCCAGACGCGCGCGGGTTTCGCCGGGCGCCCGTTCACGCTCTGCAAGTTCCGGACCATGGTCCCCGACGCCGAGCGGATGGAGGGTGGACTGCGGACGAGCGCCCGCGACCCGCGGATCACGCGCTCGGGGGCGATCCTGCGCCGGACGTCCCTGGACGAGCTGCCGCAGCTGTGGAACGTGATCCGGGGCGACATGAGCCTCGTGGGACCTCGACCGACCGTCCCGTCCCAGCTCGAGCGCTACACGCCCCGCCAGCGCGGACGGCTGCTCGCGCGCCCCGGCCTGACGGGGCTCGCGCAGGTGCGGGGACGCAACGCGATCCCCTGGTCGCAGCGGATCGAGATCGATCTCGAGTACGTCGCCCGCCAGCGCCTTCGCCTCGACGTCGAGATCATGCTCCGCACGATCGCGGTCGTGCTCGGCCGATCCGGCACCTACACCGGCGAGGAGGGCGGCTTCGACCTCCCCGCACCCACATCTCGAGAGGGCGCGCATGGCTGAGCCGTCGATCCTGTTGACCTGCGCCGGCATGCGGGTCGACATCGTGCGGGCGTTCGTCGAGGCGCTCGCCGCCGAAGGCGGCGGTCGCGTGCTGGTGAGCGACCTCGACCCGCTCGCGCCGGCGCGCTTCTCGGCCGACGGCGAGGTGGCGCTCCCGCGCCGTCGACGACCCCGACTACGGCGCACGCGTCGCCGAGGCGTGCGCGCGAGAGGGCGTCGTCGGCGTGCTGCCGCTCACCGACCTCGATCCGGTGCTCCTGGCCGAGGCGCGGCCCCTGCTCGAGGACGCCGGGGCCCGCGTGTTCGTGCCCGAGCCCGCGGTGGCGCTCGGCTGCCAGGACAAGTGGGAGTGCCACCTGCTCCTCGGCGCCAGGGGGCTCCCGTCGCCGCCGACCTGGCTCCCCGACCAGGCGGACCCGGATGCGCTCCCGTATCCCGTGCTGCTCAAGCCGCGCCTCGGGTTCGCCGCCCGGCACATCTACGCGGCGGCCGACCGGGCCGAGCTCGAGTTCTTCCACGCCTACAGCCCCGCAGAGAGCGTGATCCAGCAACGCCTCGGCGGCGAGGAGTTCAGCATCGACTGCCTCGGCGACCTCGACGGCGCGCCGATCGGCGCGATCCCGCGGGCGATGCTCCAGGCCAAGGGCGGCGAGCAGATCAAGGGCGAGACCCTCGACGACGCGCAGCTCGTGGAGCTCGGTGCCGCCGTCGTCGCCGGACTCGGGCTCGTGGGGCCGAGCACCGTCCAGTGCTTTCGCGACGGCGATCGCATCCTCGGGGTCACCGACATCAACACGCGGTTCGGCGGTGGCTTCCCGCTGCCGCTGGCCGCCGGAGGGGACTATCCGCGCTCGATCGTCCGGATGGCGCTCGGGCGCACGGTGGAGTCCCGCCTCGGGACCCACCGGGCGGGCGTCGTGATGACCCGCCACCTCGACCAGACCATCCTGGTCCGCGGACCCGGCGGCGTCGAGCCGCTCCGGGCCGTCCAGTAAGGTCCCGCGCCGTGGACCGTGAGATCACGCTGAAGGACTACGGACGCGTGCTCTGGCGCGGCCGGTGGATCATCCTCGCGACGACCGTCGTCGCGGCGGTGGTCGGGCTCCTGCTCACGTTCGCCTCGGATGTGACCTATACGGCCACGGCTCGCGTCTATCTGGGCCAGGCGACGACCGCGACCGGCGCGGTGGTCCCCACCCCCGAGACCAGCCCGGAGGTGGCACCGATCGTGCTGGACGATCCCGCGCTCTCGGCCCAGGCCGGGCGGGCCGTCGGGGTCTCGGCGGCGCGGATCCGCCGGGGCGTCACCGTGACCTCGGCCCGCGTCCGCGGTGCGGGCAACGTGCCGACCGTCGCCACGATCACGCTCACGGACTCCGCGCGGCGGGTCGCGCGTGAGGGCGCCAACGCGTACGCGGACGCCGTGCTCGCGCGCGTGAGCGCCGGCTACGACGGCGTCGTGGACGTCTACGAGCGCCAGCTCACGACCGCGCGCCGCGACGAGGCGCGCTTCGGAGCGCAGATCGCCCGCTACCAGCGTCAGCTCGCCGGAGCCGCCCCACAGGAGGCCGTCTCGATCCAGGCGCTCCTGTTCGCGGCACTCCAGCAGCAGGCGGCGGCGCGCGACGAGGCCGGCGTCCAGGAGCTCAACATCGCCAAGGCCGAACAGCTCGAGCAGCCGCAGATCATCGACTCGGCGACCGGGACGACCTCGTCCGGCAGCTCGCCGCAGCGCGCCCGCACGGTGCTCTTGGCGGCGGCGCTCGGGCTCATCGTGGGCGTCGTCGTCGCCTTCGTGTGGCGGGGGCCTTCGGTGGGGCGCGACCCGTCCGGTCCGCCCGCGGCCTCGGGCGACGCCGGGGGCGGATGACGCGCGCGGCCCGCCTCGTCGCCGTCGCGGGGCTGGCGGTCGTGCTCGGCCTCGCCGCCGGGTGCTCGATCGGGTCCGAGGACGACGCCGCGGACGCCCGACCCCGCACATCGGCCACGCCCGCGGCACAGTCGGTCACCGTCACGGTCGCCGACGGCGACACCGGCGCGCCCCTCGCGGGAGCGGTGGTGTCCGCGGTCGGCGGCGGGGGGGCGGCGAAGGCGACCACCGGCCCCGACGGGCGCGCGGAGCTCGGCGGCTCGCCACACGTCGTCGAGGCCACCATGCGCTCGCGGGGGTCGCGACGGGCGCGGGTGCGCGGTGGCGAGGCCACGCTGGCGTTGTACGACCCCGCGCTCCAGAGCCCGCAGTACGGCGGAGGCGTGCGACGTACCCGCGCAGCCCCCGACGTGCCCGTCGGCCCCCCGTCGGGACCGCCCGCCTGGACCTTCGACGGCAGGACGCTGATCGAGTTCCCGCCCGCGGTCGACGACGGCCTGGTCGTGTTCGGGACCAACTCCGGCCGGGTGTTCGCGCTCGACGCGGTCAGCGGG
Organism: Miltoncostaeaceae bacterium; assembly: GCA_963698665.1. GTDB lineage: Bacteria > Actinomycetota > Thermoleophilia > Miltoncostaeales > Miltoncostaeaceae > CALNYH01. The sequence goes on from CAVORO010000003.1 coordinate 114,973, forward strand.
GACGTCCGGTGGGCGCGGCGGGTCAAGGGGCAGATCGCATCGAGCCCCGCCTTCGTGGACGACTCGCTGCTGATCGCCGACATGGGCGGGACCATGACCGCCTACGACCGGGTGCGTGGCGAGGTCCTGTGGCGGTACTCGACCGGAGGCAGCCCGATCGAGACCTCGCCGCTCGTCGTCGGTGACACCGCGTACATCGGCGACTGGAACGGCGTCCTCCACGCCGTCGACGTCACCGACGGGTCGGCGGTCTGGACCTATCAGGCGCAGGCGGACATCAAGGGCGGGGCTGCGCTGGCCGCCGGGAACATCGTGGTCGGCGACTACGCGGGGGTCGTGCACGCCGTCGACCCCGCGACCGGCGGGGCGGCGTGGACGGCGTCGGTCGGGCAGCGCTTTTACGGCGGGCCCGGGGTCTCGGGTGACACCGTCGTGATCGGCGACGTCGGCGGCGCGGTGATCGCGCTCGCGGCCGGCGACGGCTCGGTGCGGTGGCGCCACTCCCCCGGCGGCTTCGTCTACGCGTCGCCGGCGATCCACGACGGGCGGGTCTTCATCGGCTCGTACGGCGGCGCGTTCCAGGCGCTCGACCTGGCGAGCGGCGCCGTCGTGTGGAGCCATGAGGCCGGGGGTCGGATCTCTGGGTCGGCGACGGTGGTGGACGGTGTCGTCTACACCGCGATCCTCGCGCTGCCGGGGCAGGCGCGGCGCACGTGGGGGCTCGACGCACGGACCGGCGCCGTCCGGTATCGCGGCGACGATGGACGGTACACCCCGGCCGTGGCCGCGGGCGACACCCTGTACCTGGTCGGGACGCGCATGCTCTACGCCCATCCCGGCACCGAGCGCCGAGGCACCAACTGACACGACATCGCATCGCCCTGGCCATGGGTGCGCTGGCCGTGATCATCATCATGGCGTCCGGCGTCACGGTGCTCGGCATCGCCCGGGGGTGGTGGGGGCAGGGCGACGTCGTGGGCGACTCCGAGGGGTTCCGTGCCGCCGAGGCCCCGGTCGGCAACGAGGACGCGGCGAGCTGGCCCGAGTACGGCTTCGACGACCGGCGCACGCGCGCCAACACCGAGCTCGCCCTGGCGCCGCCGTTTCGAAGGGCATGGACCCACGACGCGGGCTCCCTCCTCGAGTTCCCGCCGGTCATCGGCGACGGGCGGGTCATCGTGGGGACGAACGCGGGTCTGGCCCTCGCGCTCGACCAGGAGACCGGCGAGGTGCGCTGGCGCACCCGGCTCCGCGGCCGGGTCGCGAGCTCGGCGGCGCTCGTCGGCGACGAGGTCGTGTTCACGACGACCAGCGGTGACCTGGACGTGCTCGACGCCGCCACCGGGGAGCGACGATGGCGCCTCAAGATCGGGTCGTCGAGCGAATCGTCGCCGCTCGTCGCGGACGGGGACGTCTACGTGGGAACGCTCGACGGCGCGGTGATGCGAATCGACATGGCGACCCGGCGGCGGGTCTGGACCGCGCGGGCCGGCGGCGATGTCAAGGCGGGCCTCGCGGCGAGCGGGAACGCCGTCGTCGTCGGGGACTACGGCGGGCAGGTGTCGGCCTTCCGGCGACGCGACGGGCGGCTGGCCTGGCGCACCGAGAGCCCGGCACCACCCCTGCGCGGCCCGGGGCGCTTCTACGCGGGCCCCGCCGTCGCCTACGGCCGGGTCTTCGTCGGCAACGTCAACGGACGGGTGCTCGCGCTCTCCGCCGCCGACGGTGGCGTCGCATGGCTTCGGGCCACCGACGACTTCGTGTACTCCTCGGCCGCGGTCGCCGGCGAGACGGTCTACGTCGGGAGCTACGACAAGCGTCTGTACGCCCTCGACGCCGTGTCGGGGCGACCCCGTTGGAGCATCGACGTCGGTGAGCGGATCTCGGGGTCGCCGACGGTGATCGGCGACCTCGTGTACGTGTCCACGATCGCTCGAGAGCCACGCGAGGGGGTCACGGTCGCCCTCGACCGGCGCACCGGCGAGGAGCGCTGGCGGTTCCCCGACGGGAGGTACACGCCGGCCGTCGGCGTGGACGGGCTCCTCGTGCTGACCGGGGTCCGGACGCTCTACGGGCTGGTGCCAGCGCAGACCGGCGGATGACCGCCCGGCGCCTCGCGCGCGCCGCCGCGATCGTGGCGCTGTTCGGCGTCCTGTCGCGCCTGCTGGGGTTCGCCCGGGAGATCATCCTCGCGGCCGCGTTCGGCACCAGCGCGGCGACCGACGCCTTCGTCAACTCGCTGCTGATCGTCAACTCGGTCGCGGCGATCCTGCTCTACACGCTGGTCACGCTCGTGATCCCGGCGTTCAGTGCCGAACGGGCCGAGCACGGCACGGCGAGCGCCTGGCGGCTGATGTCCGCGCTGTCGGCCTGGGTCGGGGCCCTCCTGATCGCGTTGACGTCGGTCGCGCTGATCTGGCCCGAGGCGATCGCCGCCATCTACTTCCTCGAACCGGAGCGCGAGGCCGAGACGGCCCGTCTGATCCGCATCATGGCGCCGGCCCTGCTCCTGCAGGGGCTGTCCGCCCTGCTGACCGCCCTGCTCCAGATCCATGGCCGCTTCGCCGGACCCGCCGCGGTCGGCGTGGCCTTCAACGCCGGGATCATCGCCGGGGTCGCGGCCGGATGGTCCACGATCGGGATCGCCGGAGCCGCGTGGGGGGTCACCGCCGGCGCGACGCTCCAGATCCTTCTGCAGCTGCCCCAGCTGCGCCGGGTGGCACGCGAGGCCGGGAGCCGGCCGGCGCTCCTCCACCCGCGGCTGGGCGGGGTCGCGGTGCTCGCCGTCCCGGTGCTCCTGACGTCGCTGATCCAGCAGGTCAACAACTTCACCGACAAGCTGTTCGCGGGGACGCTCGAGGCCGGCCGGGTGACCGCCCTCGCCTACGCGAACGCCCTCGGCCAGGCCCCACGGGCCGCGCTGCTCCTGCCGCTGCTCACGCCGCTGTTCCCGCTCATCGCGCGCCTGGTCGCGGAGGGCCGGGAGGGCGACGCGATCGCGGCGTTTCGCCGCGCCGCGGGGCTCCTTGCCCTGGTGGCGGTCCCGATCACCGTCCTGATGGCGGTCTACGCCCAGGAGGTCGCCCAGATGGCGTTCGGCCGGGGGGCCTGCGACGCGGAGTGCGTCGACCAGACCGCCTCACCGCTCTTTTGGTACGCCTTCGCGGTCTGGGGCGGGTTCGCGTCGATGCTCATGAACCGCACCCTCGCCGCGGGCGGCTGGCAGCGCGCGATCCTGTGGGTGACGGTCGTGACCGTCGTGCTCACGATCATCCTGGACCTGATCCTGCTCGGACCGCTCGAGCAGGGCGGGCTCGCCCTCGCCACGGCCGTGGCCGTGACGGCGAACGCCGGGATGCTGATCGTGCTGGTCCGGCGCCGCTATCCGAGCCTGGCGGTGCGGCCGCTCGGGGCGCAGGCGGGCCGCCTCGTCGCCTGCGGGGCGATCGCCGCGGCGATCGCGCTGGTCTCGGAGTTGCTCGTCCCGACCCGCGACATGACCACGCCGGCGCTGTTCGTGATCATGGCCGGGAAGGGCCTTGTCGTCGTGCTCGTGTACGCGGCCGCGGCGCGGTTCCTGGCCCCCGACGAGCTCAGGATCGGGCGCGACTCCGCGGCGGCCCTGGTCAGGCGGGGTCGCCCGGGTCGCCCTCGCGCAGGCTCCGACCCGTCAGGCTGAGGAAGACGTCCTCGAGGGTGGCTCGTCGTGCGGCGAGGAACTCGGCCCGCGATCCCGAGTCCCGCACGACCGACGCCAGGCCCTCCGCGTCGTCGGCGTGGAAGACCAGGAGGTCGCGGTGGCGCTGGTGGCCGCGCGCGAGCGGCGCCAGGAGGGCGATCACGTCGTCGGCCACGGCGCCCTCGGCGCGAAGCTCCAGCACCTCACGACCGACGACCGCCCGGATGGTCGCCTCCGGCGACCCCTCGTGGACGACCCGCCCGGCGTCCATGATCGCGATCCGGTCGCAGAGCTGTTCCGCCTCGTCCATGTAGTGGGTCGTGAGGATCAGCGTGGCGCCTCGGCGGCGAAGCTCGCGCAGGCGGTCCCACACGACCCGCCGCGCCTGGGGGTCGAGCCCGGTGGTCGGCTCGTCGAGCAGGACCAGGTCGGGCCGGTTGACCAGCGCGCGCGCGATCTGCAGGCGCCGCTTCATGCCGCCCGAGAGCTTGTCGACGGCGCTCTCGGCACGATCCTCCAGGCCGACCAGGGCCAGGAGTTCGCGCGCCCGGGCGTCCCGATCGGCGCGCGGCACCTCGAAGTAGCGTGCGTAGGTCACCAGGTTCTCGTAGACGCTCAGCTCGAGGTCCAGGTTGAGCTCCTGCGCGACGACCCCGAGGCGCGACTTGAGCCTTCGGGGCTCGGTGCGCGGGTCGAGCCCGAGCACCTCGAGCACCCCGCCGTCCCGTGGGGACATGCACGAGAGCATCCGCATGGTCGAGGTCTTGCCCGCGCCGTTCGGGCCGAGGAAGCCGAAGCACTCCCCCTGCACGATCGTGACGTCGATCCCGTCGACGGCCAGATGGGGGCCGAAGCGCTTGGTCAGCCCGCGGGCGCGGACCGCCTCAGGCAGTTGGTCGAGCGGCGCCCGCGGAGCCGAGGCTGTCGAGCGTCCGTCGGAGTCCGTCGTCGAGGCCGACCGTGGGCTCCCAGTCCAGCAGGGTGCGGGCCAGGGTGATGTCCGGGCGGCGCACGGTGGGGTCGTCCTGCGGGAGCGCCTCGAACACGATCTTCGACGTGCTGCCGGTGGCCTCGATGACCGCCTCGGCCAGCTGGAGGATCGTGTACTCGCCCGGGTTCCCGATGTTGACCGGCTCGTGCTGATCCGACTGGATCAACCGCATGAAGCCCTCGATCAGATCCGAGACGTAGCAGAACGAGCGCGTCTGGTCACCGGCGCCGAAGACCGTCAGCGGCTGCCCGTCGCGCGCCTGGCGGATGAACGTGGGGATCGCCCGCCCGTCGTGCGGGCGCATGCGCGGCCCGTAGGTGTTGAAGATCCGCACGATGTGGGTGTCGACGCCCTGCTGGCGGTGATACGCCATCGTCAGCGCCTCGGCGTACCGCTTGGCTTCGTCGTAGACGCCGCGCGGGCCGATCGGGTTGACGTGCCCCCAGTACCCCTCGCTTTGCGGGTGCTCCTTCGGGTCGCCGTAGACCTCGCTGGTCGAGGCGAGCAGGAAGCGGGCCCGGTGGCGCTTGGCCAGCCCCAGCGCGTTGTGGGTCCCGTAGGAGCCCACCTTCAGGGTGTGGAGCGGAAGGCGCAGGTAGTCGATGGGGCTCGCGGGCGAGGCGAGGTGGAAGACGAAGTCGACCCGTCGCCCGAGCTCCAGGTGCTGGGTCATGTCGTGCTGGACGAACTCGAACCGCGGGTCGCGGATGTGCTCGATGTTCTCGAGCGTTCCCGTGTCCAGGTTGTCGACGCACACGACCTCGTGACCCTCGCCGAGGAGTCGGTCGCAGAGGTGCGAACCCAGGAATCCGGCACCGCCGGTGACGAGCGAGACGGTCGACACGAGGCGGAAGGCTAGCGGTGGGGCGCCTCGCGTTCCAGCGACCGCACGCCCGCCCCGCGCCCGCTCAGGCCGGGGGAGGCGGCGGACCCTCCGGCTCGGGCTCGTCCCGCCAGGCGCCGCGTCGCCAGAGCGGCTCCGCCCCGAAGGCCGACGCCAGCCAGATCCCCACCTGGTAGAGCAGGATCTGGGGAATCATCAGCAGCAGCATCGAGAACGGGTCCCCGCCGGGCAGGATCGCCGCCACGAACGCGATCACGACGATCGCGACCCGCCAGCCGCGACGGAATTGGGCTGCGGTCACGACCCCCATGCGCGCGAGGGCGAGCATCGCCACGGGCAGCTCGAACACGATCCCGCCGGCGAGCAGCAGGCTGAGGACGAACCCGAAGTACTCGCCGGCGCGAAGCTGGACGTCGAGCCCGGAGTTCGCGCCGAAGTCGAGCAGGAACGGGAGCGCGACGGGGAGCACCACGAAGTACGAGAACGCCACCCCGGCCACGAACAGGGCGGACACGCCCCCCACGACGCCCAGCATCGTGCGTCGCGAATGCTCGGACACCGCGGGGATCACGAACGCGTACACCTGGTAGAGCCAGATCGGCAACGCCGCCACGACCGCCGCCCCGGCGCACACCTTCAGCACCGTGAACAGCGGCTCGGTCGGGCTCAGCGTGACCAGCGAGTCGAAGTCTCCGGGAAGCGGGGCCCGAAGGACGTCGAGCAGCCGATCGCGGAAGACGTACGCGACGACGAAGGCCACGACGAGCGCGACCACGCTGATGATGATCCGGCGTCGGAGCTCGTCGAGGTGCTCCACGACCGAGAGCTCGTCGTCGGGGCGGACCTTCCGGATGCCGGCGGCGAGACGCCCCAGGCGCATGCGCGTCGTCAGTCCCGCGCTCGCTCGTCGTCCCCCTCGGGCGCCGCGGGCCGCGCCGCGGGGACGATCAGGTCGGCGACGTCGGCGTCGGGGCCGGCGGCCGGGGGTGCGACGGCCTCGGGCGGGGCGTCCGGCCGCGACGCGGCGCGCTCCGCGGGCGCCGGCGCCCCATCGAGCCGCACCGCGCCCCGGAACTCCGACAGTCCTCGGCCGAGGCTCCGCGCCATCTCAGGCAATCGCCTGGGGCCGAGCGCGACGAGCGCGATCACCAGCACGAGGATGATCTGGACGGGCGAGAGATCGAACACCGACACCTCCTTCCCGCGAGAGTAGCCGTGCGGCACCAGCCGCTCCACCCCGGGAGCCCGCTGCCCCGGCCGCAGGGACGCCTGTCGGCTACGGTTGGCGGCGATGGAGCCCGCCACGGACCCGGTCGTGGACGCCGTCGTACGCCAGATGCGCGACGCGATCATCGACAACGACCTCAAGCTCGTGAACGCGATCAACACGCGTCTCGAGCTCGTCGCGCGCCTGCGCGCCTACAAGGCCGCGCAGGGCGTCCCCTTCGTGGACGAGGCCCGGGAGGCGTGGATGCGCTCCTACCTCGAGGGCGCCAACCGGGGTCCGCTCTCGACGGACGGCCTGCGCGAGCTGTACGCGCACGTCCTCGATCTGACCAAGCGCGAGACGGCCGACACCTAGAGCGGGGCGGGGCCGGCCCGCGGCGTCACCCCTCGGTGAGGAAGTCCTCCGGCGAGACGCTGTCGAGGAATTCCTTGAACTGGTCCACGACCTCCTCCGTGTCCTCGTTCTCGTGCTCGAACTCGATGCCGCTCTCCTCGATCACCTTGTCGGCGGCGAAGATCGGGGCGTTCGAGCGCACGGCGAGGGCCAGGGCGTCGCTCGGACGGGAGTCGATCTCGATCTCGGCCTGCGAGGCCTGGAGCGTGATCAGCGCGTAGAAGGTGTTCTCCTTGAGCTCGGTCACCGTGATCTTCGTGATCTGGGCGTCCAGCTCGCCGACGAGGTCGTTCAGGAGGTCGTGGGTCATCGGGCGCGGCGTCTCGGCGCCCTGGAGCTTCATGAGGATCGCCGCCGCTTCGGCGTGGCCGATCCAGATCGGGAGGAACTTGTTCCCGTTCATCGTCTTCAGCAGCACGATCGGCTGCTTGCCGACCATGTCGAAGCTGACGCCGTAGATCACCATCTCCTGCACGGTGCCTCGCTTGTCCGCGCGGCCGGTCCGGCTCCAGTATAGGTCGCCTCCCTCGGCCGGCGGGCCTCTGCGCGTCGGGCGGAGCGGGGCCACCTTGAGCACGTGGTGCGGCCGCTGCTACCCTCGCCTGCGCGCCGAGATCGGTCGCGGTCCCACAACGGGCCCCCGGCGCGCATACGCGGGCGATTAGCTCAGTCGGTTAGAGCGCATCTCTGATAAGGATGAGGTCCCTGGTTCGAGTCCAGGATCGCCCACTCGCGAAGGATCGGCAGACGCCCGACCCGCAACCCACACCGCCATCGGCCGCAGCGGAGGCCCGGCGCACCAGCGTCCTCCTGGCGGACGACCACGCCATCGTGCGGGAGGGACTTCGGCGCGTGCTCACCCAGCACGACGACGTGGTCGTGGTCGGTGAGGCGGCGACCGGCGAGGAGGCCATCGACCTCGTCGCCCGTCGCAGACCCGACGTCGTCCTGATGGACTGTCGCATGCCCGGCGTGGGCGGGATCGCCGCGGCGGCGACGGTGACGAGCGAGCACCCTGGCGTCCACGTGCTGATGTTCACCGCGCACGCCGACCACGAGTTGCTCTGGGAGGCGCTCGACAGCGGCGCGGAGGGGTATCTCCTCAAGGACTCGGACAGCGGCTCCGTGCTCGAGGCGATCCGCCAGGTGCAGGGGGGTGAGCCGTTCGTCGACCCCCGCCTGGCACCGGATTTCCTGCGCCAGCTCTCGCGTCCCCGCCAATCGGGGATCCTCTCCGCACGCGAGCGGGAGATCCTCCAGATGCTCGCCGACGGGCTCTCGAACAAGCAGGTGTCCGAGCAGCTGATCGTCAGCGTGGAGACGGTCAAGACCCACGTGAAGCACATCCTGTCCAAGCTGCAGGCCGAGCACCGGACCCAGGCGGTGGCGATCGGCATCCGTCAGTCGCTGATCCGCTGAGCGCCTCGAAGGACCCGGATGCGCTGATCGCGGCGCTGCTCGAGGTCGTCGAGGGCGTGGGGGGAGGGCCGTCGCTGCCCGCCAGCGGTCGGCGCGCGCTGGCCGACGGCGTCGCCCGGCTCCGGGATGCGCTCGGCGCATCGCGTGTGCTCCTGCTCGTGCACGAGCACCCCGGCGGTGACCTGCGGCGGGCGCTCCCCGACGACACCGGCCCGGCGCGTGTCCAGGCGGGCTCCGACGCGTACGCCGCGATCCTCCGGGGCGGGGAACTCGAGCCCGCCACGCTCGGGCGCGCCATCCCCGCGTGGTCCTTTCCGCTCCGCGCCGCCGGCGAGGGGCTCGGAGCGCTCGTGGTCGAGATCGACGGGTCCATGCCCGACCCGCGCGCGCGGCTCGTCGCGACCGTCGCGGCGACCGTCCTGGCCCTCTGGCAGCGCAACGCCGAGCTGTTCGCCGGGCTCCGCGACCGCGCGGTGGCGCTCGACCGCCAGTTGCTCCAGATGCGCGCCCTGACGGAGATCGCCCATGCGGCGGGGGGCGGTGGCGGGGTCGAGGAGGTCGCGGGCGTCGTCGTCGTCGAGGCGCGCAAGCTCGCGCGCGCCGACGGCGCCGCGATCGTGGTCGACGATCCATCGGGGTCCGCGGTCGTGCTCGCGGCCACGGGCGCCGCTCCCGACGCGGGATGGGTCGCCGGCGCGGTCGTCCCGTCCCCGATGCGGGTCTCGGTGCCGATCGTCGGGCCGGAGGACCGAGGCGGCGGGGTCCTCGTGGCCCATCGGCGCATGGGCACGCCCTTCACCGACGGCGATCGCGAGCGGCTCGAGGGGCTGGCGCAGCAGGCGGGCGTGGCGCTTGCACGGGCGCGGCTCCTCGAGGATCTCGGTCGCGAGCAGGAGGACCGGCGGCGATTGGCCCTGGCGCTGATCGAGGCCCAGGAGCGCGAGCGGGCGCGCCTCGGTCGTGACATCCACGACGGGCCGATCCAGGAGCTCGTCGGGTTGGGACTGCTCTTGGAGGCCGCCACCGCTGACGCCGAGGGCGGCGGGGTGGTCGACCCGGCCGACCTTCGCCGCGCCGCGGGCGCCGCGCGGGGTGTCGTCGCCGACCTCCGTGCCACGATCGTCGACCTGCATCCGCTTGCGCTCACCGACCTGGGGTTCGCCGGCGCCACCCGTTCCCTGGCGGGTCGCCTCACGGATCGCGGCGTCGACGTGCGCGTCGACGTGGACGCCGCCGCGGCGCTCTCGCCCGAGCAGCAGGCCGTCGCCGTCAGGATTCTCCAAGAGGCACTCGCCAACGTGACACGCCATGCGGACGCGACGTGCGTGACGGTCGAGGCCCACGCCGGGACGGATCGCGTCGAGGTGGTCGTGGGCGATGACGGCGCCGGGTTCGAGCCGTCGACGGTCGCCGACGGGGTCGCCCGTGGCCACATGGGTCTTGCGGGGATGCGCGAGCGGGCCGCGCTCGCCGGCGGCTGGACGGCGGTCACCTCACGGCCCGGCGGCGGCACGGAGGTTCGGGTCAGCCTGCCACTCGCGCCGCCTGACGCGCAGGCCGCGGGGCCCTAGCCCGAGCCGTCCCGGGCGCCGCGCGCTCGCGCGAGCGTGGCGAGCGCCGCCGCGAGCGCCGCCGCGTCCGGGAAGCGAAGCTCGACGGACACCGTCCCGCCCGCCAGGGTGCGCGTCCTCGCCGGGACGCCGAACGTCTCGGCGAAGGCCTCGAGGGCGTCGTCCAGGTCGTCCTCGGGCACGGCCGGCTGCGGGCGGGTCGGGGTGTCGCCCGGTCGCGAGGAGCGGGCGGCGGCCTCGACCTGGCGGACGGAAAGACCCTCGGCGACGGCGCGCGCCGCCAGGCGACGTCGTGCGCGGGCGCCGTCGGCCATCAGCACCGCGCGGGCCGCGCCCTCGGACAGGTCGCCCTCGACGACCCGCGCCTGCACGTCGTCGGGCAGCTCCAGCAGGCGCAGCAGGTTGCTCACGACGGGCCTGCTGCGACCGAGACGTCGCGCCACCTCGGCGTGGCTGATCCCGAAGTCCTCGATCAGGACCGCGCACGCGGTCGCAACCTCGATCGCGTTCAGGTCCTCGCGGACCATGTTCTCGACGAGCGCGAGCTCCAGGCGCTCCCGGTCGTCGGCATCCCGGACGATGGCCGGGATCACCTCCAGGCCGGCGCGCCCCGCGGCGCGCCAGCGGCGCTCGCCGGCGATCAGCTCGTGGGAGCCGGCGGCATCGGCGGGCCGCACCACCACCGGCTGCACCACCCCGCTCGTCGCGATCGACTCGGCGAGCGCGGCGAGGGCCGCCTCGTCGATCCGCGTCCGCGGCTGATGCGGGTTCGGCCGGATCCGCTCCACGGCGATCTGGCGAAGATCCGCGGCGGCGTCCGCGCTCGGCTCGCTCGCCCCGCCCCGTGGCGCCGCGGACGGGTCCCCGAGGAGCGCCGAGAGCCCCCTGCCGAGGCCGCGGCGCGCCTCAGCCACGGGCCGCCACCTCCTTCGCGGCCTCGAAGTACGCGTCGGCGCCCGCGCAGTGCGGGTCGTAGCGGATCACCGGCTCGCCGTACGAGGGCGCCTCGGCGAGGCGCACGTTTCGCGGAATCACGGTCTCGAAGGCGAGTTCCGGGAAGTGGCGGCGCACCTCGCCCACCACGTCGCCGCTGACGCGTGTGCGGGCGTCGTGCATCGTCAGGAGCATCCCGCTGACCTCGAGGCCCGGGTTGATCGACTCACGCACGCCGGCGACGGTCTCCATCAGCCGCGAGAGCCCCTCGAGCGCGTAGTACTCGCACTGGACCGGGACGATCAGCCGCTCCGCGGCCGCGAGGGCGTTCACCGTGAGCAGGTCGAGCGAGGGCGGGCAGTCGATGAAGATGTACGCGTACCGCGACCGGAGACCGGCCGTGGCCTCGGCGAGGATGCGCTCGCGACCGTCGCGGCCCGGAAGCTCGACGGCCGCGCCCGCGAGGTCGCGCGAGGACGGCAGGAGATCGAGGTTCGGGATGGCGGTCGCCCGGACCGCCTCCTCCGGGGGGACGCCGTCGAGGATCACCTCGGTCACGGTGGGCGGTTCGGCGGGACGTTCGCCGAGGCCGCTGCTCGCGTTCGCCTGGGGATCGAGATCGAGCAGGAGCACGCGTGCGCCCGCCTCCGCCAGGCACGCGGCGAGGTTCACCGCGGTCGTGGTCTTCCCGACCCCGCCCTTCTGGTTGGCGACCGCGTAGATCGTCACGCGATCGGTCGCTTGCTCGCCCTGCCGGGCCGACGCGGGTACCTGGGCGGCGTGTCGTGCGGCTTTTCGTGGACGTGCAGGTGGCGTCGCGCGCCGGGGAAGGGGGCGACCGGCCGCACGTCGGCGGGCGCCAGCCCGAGCTCGGCGGCGGCGCGCGTCGCGCGCGCATCCATCTCGGCGTCGCGCGGCCCGCACCACAGCACGACGTGGCCGCCTCGCGCCACGAGCGGGGCGCACAGCTCCAGGGCGCTCGGCGGCGGCGCGAGCGCACGCGCGATCGCGACGGGCCATGCGGCGGGGCGCCGTTTGGCGAGGTCCTCGGAGCGGGCGCGCACGACCCGTACGTTAGGGAACCGGACGGACACGGATTCGAGCCATTCGGCCTTGCGGCGCTCGCTCTCGACCAGGGTCACCTCGAGGCCGGGAAGCGCCACCGCGAGGGCCAGCCCCGGAAAGCCGGACCCGGACCCGACGTCCACGATCCCCGTCGCGTCGCGAATCTCCGGCTGGGCCGCCCCGGCGAGCGAGTCCGCGACGTGTCGCTCCAATGCGGTGTCGAGATCGTCGACGGCGGTGATGTTCTGTCGCTGCGCGAGCAGCTCGTCGATCACGGCGACGAGCGCCGCGGCGCTCGCCAGGGGGATCTCCACGCCCATCGCGGCCGCGTCCGCCCGCACGCGGACGGCGGGTGGTGGCGTTTCACGTGAAACACCCGCCGCGGCGGGCTCCCCCTCCGGGGCCCGGCTCAGTCGGCGGGCTCCACGATGATGCGTCGCCGGGGCTCGTCGCCCTCGCTGCGTGTGGAGATGTCCTCCCGCTCCTTGAGCGCCAGGTGCACGATGCGTCGGTCCTGCGGCGGCATCGGGTCGAGCTCGATCTCCTCGCCGTGCTCGAGCGCCTCGGCGGCCGCTCGCTCGGCGAGACGCGTGAGGGAATCCTCGCGACGCCGCCGGTAGTCGGCGGCGTCGACGGTCACGATCCGGCCGCGGCCGCCCTCCGCGCGGGCGACGACCTGCCCCGCCAGGTACTGCAGCGCGTCGATGGTCTCGCCGTCGCGGCCGACCAGGTCCTCGGCGCCGGGCCCCTCGACCACCGCGCGCAGCGAGCCCTCCTCGCCCTGCTCGATGCGGACGTCCGCATCGATGCCCATGCCGCCCACCACCGCGCGGACCGCGCGCTCGAGCGCAAGTGCCGGATCCACACCGTCCATGCTCACCGTCGCTTCCTCGGCTGCTTGCGCGCCGGCCGGCTACCACCACCCGATCCCTTGCCCTTCGGCTGACGCCGCTTCGCCTGCCCGCCGCCGCGGCCGCCGCCCGAGCGGGCCTTCGCGGGCTCCGGTGTCGCGGGCTCGGGCACCTGGTCGGGCTCCGGCGCCTCCGTGGGCTCGGGCGCCTCCGTGGCACCCGCCTCGTCGTCGTCCACCGCGTCCGCCTCGACGTCGTCCGTCCCCTCGGACGCGTCCGCCCCGTCGTCGCCGCTCGGGGACGCGGACCGGTCCTTCGGCGCCGTGCGCGAGCTGCGCTTGCCACCCGGCGCCTTCGCGGCGACCCCCGGATCCGAGAGGTGCAGCCCGATCCGATGCCGCATGACCAGCTGCTGGCCGGCGGTCCACAGGTTCGTCGTCGCCCAGTAGAGGACGAGTCCCGCCGGGATGAAGTAGTCGAACAAGAAGAAGGAGGCGATGATGACGATCGGGAGGAAGCGGAACAGGCGCTTTTGGATGTCGGGCATCTGCGGTGTCGCGGAGAGCTCGGTCGAGATCAGCTGCGACAGCCCGTAGACGCCCAGCACGACCGCCGCGCCCCAGCCGATCTCGGTGATGCGCTCCGAGATGTCGGGGATGACCCACATGAACGACGGGTCGGTCCCGTCGAGCGCGTCCTCCCGCGCGAACCCGCGCAGCACCCAGTAGAGGGCGAAGAACACGGGGAGCTGGAAGAGCAGCGGGAGGCAGGAGGCGAACGGGTTGACCTCGTTCTCCCGATAGAACTTCATCATCTCTTCGTTGAGCTTCTGGCGGTTCCCCTTGTACTTCTGCTGGAGCTCCTTGATCTGGGGCGCGACGCGCTGCATCTCGCGCATCGACTTGTACTGCTTGATCACGAGCGGGAGCAGCAGCGTCCTGACGATGACCGTCAGGACGACGATCGACCATCCGTAGGTCAGGTTCAGCTGCTCGTGCAGGAAGTCGAGCGCCCAGCGGAACGGCTCGACGAGGGTGTCGCCCAGCTCGGAGAGGTTCACGAGCGGAACACCCGCTGCTGCTCGGGGTAGTCGACCCCGCCCTTGCTCCAGGGGTTGCAGCGCAGCAGGCGCCATCCGGCCAGGACGACGCCGCGCGCGACGCCCTGCTCCTCGATCGCCTGCACCGCGTACGCCGAGCAGGTCGGGTGGTACCTGCAGCGCCGCCCGAGCAGGGGCGAGATCGCGACCTGGTAGGCCCGGATCGGCATCACGACGATCCGACGCACGCCGCCGCGCGGGCGGTGCCCGGGCGCGTGGTCGTGGATGTCGTGGCCGTCGACGTGCGCGCTCACGCCGCCGCGCGCTCCGCGCGCTCGGCCGCCGCGGCGGCGAGCGTCGCCAATCGCGCACCGGCGGCATCGCCGCCGCGACGCTCGATCTCCTCGGCCAACCCCGCTCGGGCGATCACGACGATGTCCAGACCGGTGGGAAGACCGGGCGCGATCTCGGCGAAGCGCGCGCGCAGCACGCGCTTGACGCGGTTGCGCGTCACAGCGGGGCCGACCTTCCTCGACACGGACAGCCCGAGGCGCGCGGGCGCCTCCGGCGTGTCGGCGCGACGGAAGGCGTAGACCACCATCAGGCGGTCCGACGATGAGCGTCCGCGACGAAAGGCGATGTCGAAGTCACCGGAACGGGTGATCCGACCGCGCCGGCCGCGCCCCGTCCGGGTCTCGCCCATCGCGTCAGACGGCGAGGCGGTGGCGGCCCTTGGCGCGTCGGCGCTGGAGCACCGCGCGTCCGGCTCGGGTCCGCATCCGGATCCGAAAACCATGGGTCTTCTTGCGCTTGCGCTTGTTGGGCTGGTAGGTCCGCTTCACGGTCTTCGCAGTCTCGTTTCTCCGCCCGTCTGGGACGGCGTCGCCCGGGCCCCTCGCTCCGGGGCGCGGCTGGCCGAAGGACCGCCGTGCGCCGAGGAGCCTGGCGCTTGGGTGCGCGAGTGTAGCAGAGGCATGGCGGCCGCCAGGACGCCCCGGTGACCCGTCGTCCACAGCTGTGGACCGGCGTGTGGATAACCGCGAGACCCTCGTTGCGGCGGGCGATCTCGTGGTCGGAGCCGGTGCATGGGGCGGCGGCGGTCGGACGATTTCGCCGCATCGACTGGCCTTTCTTTTCCACACCCCGTGGCCGGGCCTTTCGTTGCAGGTGTCGCCGTGGTTAAGTCGCCCCCCCGATGCCCGCGCCCCCCCTCCTCACCGCCGTCCCCCACCACGAGCACCGGTCGGCGGCGCCGCTTCGCACGCTGGTCGCGGTGCACGGCGACCCGTCGGCGCCGCCGGCGGTCACGGAGCTGGTCGCCGACGAGCCGGCGCTGCTGATCGAGGCCGTCTTCGAGGCCGCCGCCGCCGACTCGGACCTCCCGGTGCTCGCGGTGCGCGAGGCGGTCGAGAATCTGGTGCACGCCGGGTTCGCGGACGCGGTGGTCAGCGTGCTCGACCAGGGGCGGACCCTTCGCCTCGCGGATCACGGTCCCGGCGTCCGGGACGTGGCCCTCGCCCTCACGCCGGGCTTCTCGACCGCCGGCGCGGCCGAGCGCGCGGTCATCAGGGGTGTGGGGAGCGGGCTGCCCCTCGCCGCCCGGGCCATGTCGGACGCCGGGGGCGAGCTTCGGATCGAGCCGAACCTCGGGGGTGGCCTCGTCGTCACGCTCGCCGGCCCCCCGAAGGACCCCGGCGGATCGGATCTCGGTCCGACCGCCGGCCTCGAGGGCGCGCAGGCCCTCCTGGCGCTGCTGCTCGAGCTCGGCCCGTCCGGCGTCGTCACGCTCGCCGACGAGCTCGATCGCTCCGTCTCCTCCTGTGGTCGCGCGCTCGCCCTCCTCGAGCAGCGCGGGCTCGTGGCTCGTGAGCGCGACGGCGCGCGCAGCCTCACCGAGGCGGGCGCGCGCGCCGTCTCCACCCTCTTCTAGCCGCCTCGAACGAAGGCTCTGGCGATGACCCGTCACCGTGACCACGCAGCACCGTGTCGTCCGCCGGGCGCCGGCGGATGAGCAACCGGACGCAGCCGCAGCCGCTCGAGGACGTCTGGGACGAGGTTCGCCAGCGACTCCGGAACACGGTCAACAACGCCACGTATGAGTTCGCGTTCGACCGAGCGCGCCCCGTCGGCCTGGACGGCGACCGCCTCACGCTGGCGGTCGAGACCGAGTTCGCGCGGGGGTGGGTCAACCGGCGCTACCTGCCGCTGCTCAAGGACGCGCTGTTCGAGGTGCTCGGGTCGGATGTCGACGTCGACATCACCGTCGCGCCGCGCGAGCCCGCGCCGGCCGGCCACATCGACCCCTCCATGGCCCCGCAGCCGGCGCCGGCCGCGCCGCCCCCACGCAGGACGAGCAAGCTGCAGCCCCGGTTCACCTTCGAGGGCTTCGTCACCGGCCCGTCCAATCGCTTCGCCCACGCCGCGGCACTCGCCGTCGCCGAGGCGCCCGCGATGGCCTACAACCCCCTGTTCATCTACGGGGGCGTCGGGCTCGGCAAGACCCACCTGCTGCACGCGATCGGCAACTTCGCGGGCAAGAACCACCCCGAGCTCTCCTACCACTACGTCTCGGTGGAGACCTTCACGAACGAGTTCATCAACTCGCTTCGCGACGGCGCGATGCGGTCGTTCAAGGACCGCTACCGCAACACGGACATCCTGCTGATCGACGACATCCAGTCGCTCGAGGGGCGCGAGTCCACCCAGGAGGAGTTCTTCCACACGTTCAACGCCCTCCACGACAGCGGCAAGCAGGTCATCATCTCGTCGGATCGCCCACCGAAGGCGATCGCCACGCTCGAGGACCGCCTCCGTTCCCGCTTCGAGATGGGCCTGATCACGGACATCCAGCCGCCCGATCTGGAGACACGGATCGCGATCCTCCAAAAGCGCGTCTCGCGTGACGGGTTCGAGATCCGCGACCCCGAGTTGCTCCAGTTCATCGCCTCCCGCGTCTCGACGAACGTGCGCGCCCTGGAGGGGGCCCTGACGCGCGTCGTCGCGCACGGCTCGATCTCCTCCCGGCCGGTGACCGTCGAGCTCGCCGCCGAGGTCCTCGCGGACCTCTTCCCGCCCGGGGAGGGCGCGGTCCGGATCGAGACGATCCAGAGCGAGGTGTGCCGCTACTACGGCGTCTCCCGCGAGGAACTCGTCGGCGAGAAGCGAACGCGGCGGATCGTCACGCCCCGCCAGGTGGCGATGTATCTGAGCCGAGAGCTCACCGACGGGTCGCTGCCGGCCATCGGGCGTGCCTTCGGTGGACGCGACCACACGACGGTCATGTACGCGGTGCAGAAGATCGCCAAGAAGATGGGCGACGAGGGGGAGATCCTCACGGCCGTCCAGGAGCTCACGGCGAGGCTGACCGCCCGCAGGTGATGGCCGGGGGTCGTCCCCCCGCACCGCCGTTCGGCCGACCCGTGGGTGCACGGGCGCGGATGGCCCGGCGTCGTCGTCGGGATTCGGGTTCGCCCGCGCCGCCGCCTCCCCGAGGTCCCGCGTCGGCTCGGAGGAGGACCGCCGAAGGAGCGACCGCGCGGGCCCTGCCGGCGCCTCGGCTGGACGCACGGCGCGGGTCCGCCGGTCGTCGGTCGCGGACGGAGCCGGGCGGTGCCCGTCGCCGTCCCGATGACCACCCGGTCCCTCGGCGGGAGACCGCGCTCGCCCGGACCACGCGGCACGCGCCGGCCCGCCACCGGGGTCGTCCCCCGACTCCACACCATGGGGAGGGCGGCGCGGATCACCCGGTCGCACCGGACCGCGGCCTGTGCACGAGGCGGGCCCCGCACGACACGCCGTCAACACCCGTCCACGGCGTGCGGCGCATTCGCCGCGGCACGTCTGGCGGGCTGGGGACGGCCGTGGACGGACGACGCACGAGCCGCGTGGTCATCCCCCGCCGACGCCACACCCGAAACCGGTCCGCATGCAGCGGTAATCATGCCGATCCACCGATCCCACAGCCCCTACTGTCACTTCTACGACAAGAAAGAGAATTGAGAGAGTGGAGAGAAGAGGATGGGACCGGGATGCGACGGGCAAGGCGTGCCTGGAGCCGGTAGCCTCACCCGGTGCTCGTCCGATCCCCGCGCGACTCCCTTGCGACGGCCCTCGCGGCCGCGGGCCGCGCCGCCTCCAGCCGAACCACGATCCCCGTCCTGAGCCACCTGCTGCTGCGAAGCGACGACGCGGGTGTCAGCGTGTCGGCCACCGACATGGAGCTCTCGCTGCGGGTGCCGGTACCCGAGGCCACGGGTGAGGAGGGCGGAGGCGTCGCGCTGCCACGGGTCGCGGCCGACATCGTGCGCTCGCTGCCGCCCGGCGAGGTCGTGCTCCGCCACAACGCCGGGGAGGCCGTCGCGACACTGGAGGCCGGCGCGTCCCGGTTCTCGCTCAACAGCCTCCCGGCATCGGACTTCCCGGATCTCCCCCCGGACGAGGGCACGGGCCTCGTGATGCCCGGCGCCCTCATCGGCGGCAGCATCGAACGGGTCGCGCGCGCCGCCTCGCGCGACGAGACCCGCCCGGTGCTGACCGGCGTGCTCGTCCGCGTCGGCGCGGAGGGCCTGACGCTCGTCGCGACCGACAGCTACCGCCTGGCGGTGGAGTCCGTGACGCTCGAGTCGCCCCCCGCCGAGCAGGTGGAGGCGATCATCCCGGCCCGCGCGCTCTCGGAACTGGCACGCCTCGCCGGCGGGAAGGGCGAGACGGCCGAGATGGTGCTGAGCGAGTCCACGGCGCTCTTTCGCATCGGGGACATGCGCCTGACGAGCCGGCTCATCGACGGGCAGTTCCCGGACTACCGCCAACTGGTCCCGACGGAGTTCACGCACGACGTCACCTTCGATCGGGCCGAGCTCCTCTCGGTCCTCTCGCGGATCAGCGTCCTCGCCCAGCGGAGCGCACCGGTGCGCCTCGCCTTCACGGAGGGTGAGGTGACCTTCTCGACGAGCAGCGAGGCCCTCGGGGAGGGGCGCGAGGCCCTCCCGATCCCGTTCCACGGTGAGGACATGGAGGTCGGCTTCAACGTCGAGTTCCTCCGCAACGGCGTCGAGAGCATCGGCGAGGACTCCATCCGGATGGGGCTCATCAGCCCGCTCCGGCCGGGGTTGCTCCGCGGGGAAGGCGATGACTACCGCTACCTCCTCATGCCGATCCGGCTCAACGCCTGACGAGCGCCCTCCGGGGTACGCGGCCCGCCACCTGCGGCTGGCGGACGTCCGCTGCTGGACGCGCGGCGACGTGGACCTCCCGGATGGCCTGACCGTCGTCAGCGGGCCCAACGGCGCCGGGAAGACGAGCCTCGTGGAGGCCGTGGTCCTGGGGTGCCTGGGCGTGTCACCGCGCACGGCCCGAGAGTCCGAGATCGTTCGGCGCGGCGCCGAGGCCCTCCACGTCGACCTGGAGTTGCACGGCCCGACGGGCGTCAGGCGGCGCGAGATCGGGTACGCCGCCGGCGCCGGGCGGCGGCTCCGGCTCGACGGCGAGCCGGTGCGAGGACTGGCGCGCTGGCGCGTGCCGGGGTCGGTGCTCGTCTTCGTCCCGGAGGAGTTGCGCGCGGTGAAGGGGCCGCCGGGCGCTCGCCGGCGCCATCTCGACCGGCTCCTCGAGGCGTCGACGCCCGGGTATGCGGACGATCTGACCGCATACGGCACCGCCCTCGCGCAGCGAAACGCCCTGCTTCGCCGGGTACGGGCCGGGGCGGCGGGCATCGACGGCCTCCTCCCCTGGGAGCACCAGCTGGCGGTGTACGGCGCGAGGCTGGTGGCCGCCCGCCGCGCGGCGATGCGGGCGCTCGGGATCCCGTTCGCACGACGCCTCGACGCGCTCGGCGGCGGGGCGGGCGCGCTCGCGCTCGAACCCTCGCCCGTGTGGCTCGGTGAGGTTCCCGACGAGGAGGTCGCGGAGGCCCTCGCCGCAGGCCTCGAGCGCGCACGGCCTCGCGAGGTCGCCGCCGCCCAGACGCTCGGCGGCCCGCACCGCGACGACGTGATGGTGGCCTCGGACGGCCTCGACCTCCGCCGCCTGGGAAGCCAGGGGGAGCAGCGCACGGCCGTGCTGGCGCTCCTCCTGGCGCACCGGGACCACCTGTCGGCGTCGGGACCGGCACCGATCCTGCTGCTCGACGACGTGATGAGCGAACTGGACCCCGACCGGCGCGAGCGCCTGCTCGCCGGCATCGGCGACGCCGGCCAGGCGGTCGTCACGAGCGCCGACCCCGACGCGGCCGCGCTCGGCGCGCGCCTCGCCCAGGCGACGCTTCGGATCGAGCCGGGCGGGCGCGTTGGCTGAGCGGCACGGACGACGCCGACGAGACCCGCGACCGATGGCCGAGGCTCTCGGCGCCTGGATGCGACGCGCCCGCTCCGCGGGCGCGAGCGACGGCCTGGTGCGCATGGCCGAGGGGATGGTGGCGATGGGCGAGTCGCCGGAGCGGGTCGTCCCGATCCGCCTCAGCCGTGCCGGCGTGCTGACCGTCGCCTGCGCCGGAGCGGCCGAGGCCCAGTCCTTCGCGGCCCGCGCCGAGGAGCTTCGGGACGCGCTCCGCCTGCGTGTGCCCGAGGTGCCGCTCCGCTCGATCCGGCCCGTCGTCGCGGACCACGCGCTCGGCGTCGGAGCGCCCCCCGCTCCCCGGCCCCGGCCGCCGACGCCGAGCGACGAGGAGATCGCCCGCGCGGCGCGAATCGCAGAGGGTGTCGGTGACCCCCGGTTGCGCGAGTTGATCGCGCGCGCCGCCGCCGCGCGGCTCGCGCTCGACCGCCGTGATCCCGCATCGGATCGGGGAAAACGACCGGGGGGCGCCGACCCCGGGTGATAGTATTCACCGGATGGAGACACGAGGATCTTGAACCCGACCGGTTCCGCCGCCCAGGCCACGTCGGCCGCCTATGACGCCGCCGACATCACGGTCCTCGAGGGGCTCGAGGCGGTCCGCCGCCGGCCCGGCATGTACATCGGGTCGACGGGCCTGCGGGGCCTGCACCACCTGGTCTACGAGGTGGTCGACAACAGCGTCGACGAGGCCCTCGCGGGGCACTGCACCCGAGTCGACGTCACGCTGCACCCGGACGGCGCGTGCACCGTCGCCGACGACGGTCGCGGCATCCCCGTCGCCGGGATGGCCGACCAGGGCGGCAAGAGCGCGCTCGAGGTCGTGATGACCACGCTCCACGCGGGCGGCAAGTTCGGCGGCGAGGGCTACAAGGTCTCCGGCGGCCTCCACGGCGTGGGCATCAGCGTCGTCAACGCGCTCTCCGACGAGCTCACCGCGTCGGTCCGGCGTGACGGGAAGCGTTTCGAGCAGCGCTTCTCGCGCGGCGAGCCCCTCGGGCCGATCGAGCAGGTCGGAACGTCGGACGCGAGCGGCACCGCGATCACCTTCCGTCCCGACGCCGACATCTTCGAGAGCGTCGAGTTCGACTTCGACACGCTGGCGCAGCGCTTCCGCGAGACCGCCTTCCTGACGCGCGGCCTCACGATGCACCTGATCGACGAGCGCGGCTCGGGGGCAGAGGTCGAGTACCGCTACGACGGCGGGCTGACCGACTTCGTGCTGCACCTCAACGAGAGCCGCGACGCCCTCCACCCGGACGTGATCGCGATCGGCGCCGAGGGCGACGAGGGCTCCCTCGAGGCGGCGCTGCAGTGGACCGGCGGCTACTCCGAGTCCGTCTACAGCTTCGCCAACAACATCAACACCCACGAGGGCGGCACGCACCTGGCGGGCTTTCGCACCGCGCTGACCCGCACGATCAACAACTACGCCCGTGCCAAGGGGATCCTGAAGGACAAGGATGCGGCCCTCGAGGGCGCGGACGTCCGCGAGGGCCTGACGGCGATCGTGTCGGTGAAGCTGCGCGAGCCGCAGTTCGAGGGCCAGACGAAGACGAAGCTCGGCAACTCCGAGATGGCCGGGTTCGTCAACACCCGCATCGCGGAGCGCCTCGACGACTTCCTCGAGGAGAACCCCCAGCAGGCGCGGATCATCTGCCAGAAGGCCGCGAGTGCCGCGCAGGCCCGGGCCGCCGCCCGGAAGGCGCGTGACCTGGCGCGGCGCAAGGGTGCCCTCGACTCGACCAACCTCCCCGGGAAGCTCGCGGACTGCTCCGACCGCGACCCGGCGAGCACGGAGATCTTCCTCGTCGAGGGCAACTCGGCCGGTGGCTCGGCGATCGGCGCCCGCAACTCGGCCTTCCAGGCGATCCTGCCCCTGCGCGGCAAGATCATCAACGTCGAGAAGGCGCGCATCGACAAGGTGCTCTCGAACGCCGAGATCCAGGCGATGATCACCGCCCTCGGAACCGGAATCGACGTCGACTTCGACATCGCGAAGGCCCGCTACCACAAGCTCATCATCATGACCGACGCCGACGTGGACGGCGCGCACATCCGCACGCTGATCCTCACGTTCTTGTTCCAGCAGATGCGCGAGCTGATCTCGGCGGGCTACGTGTACATCGCCTGCCCGCCGCTCTACAAGATCAAGGCCGGAAGCCACGAGCAGTACCTCGAGAACGACGCCGAGCTCGAGGAGTTCCTGCTCGATCGGAACGTCGGCGACGTCACCTGGTCGTCGGCGGACGCCGAGGCGACCGGCATGACCAAGGCTCGCTTCGCGCGCCTGACGCGCGCGCTTCGCGAGCACGACGGCTGGCAGGCGGCGCTGGCAGGCGTGCTCGGCGGCGCGGCCACCCAGTTCATGGGCGCGTACGGCCTCGTCGAGCTGGACCCCGACGGTCTCGACGCATTCGCGGCGGCGATCCCCGGGTGCTCCGACGCGGACGCCGAGCTGCAGGTGGTCGGTGTCGACCGCGAGGCCGAGACGGTCCAGGTGCGCTCCATCCGCACGCGCACCGGCGAGGCCCGCACCATCACGGTGCCGTATGCCGTCTACCGCGGCCGGGAGCTCCCCGGCCTGCGTGCGGCGCGGGCGCGGCTCCGCGAGCAGGTGGGCTCGCCGGTGTTCCGGGTCCGCCGCGGCACGCGCGAGCGCACGGCCGACGACTACGGCGCGCTGCGCTCGACGATCCTCGAGCTCTGCCGAGAGGGCACGACGCTCAGCCGGTTCAAGGGCCTCGGTGAGATGAACAGCGAGCAGCTGTGGGAGACGACGATGGACCCGGAGCGGCGCATCCTGCAGCGCGTGACCATGGAGGACGAGGTCGCCGCGGGGCAGCTGTTCGCCACGCTCATGGGCGACAAGGTCGAGCCGCGTCGCGCGTTCATCGAGTCGAACGCCCAGAGCGTGCGCTTCCTCGACGTGTGATGCCCGTGACGGGCATGGGGGGTGGTTGATGGCGATCGACCGTGACGGACGGATCGAGCCGCACGAGCTCGAGCAGGAGATGCGCTCGTCGTACCTCGACTACGCGATGAGCGTGATCGTCGGCCGGGCGCTGCCGGACGTGCGGGACGGCCTCAAGCCCGTGCACCGCCGGGTGCTGTTCGCGATGCACGACTCCGGCCTCCAGCCGGACCGCCCGTACCGCAAGAGCGCCAACATCGTCGGCACCGTCATGGGTGACTACCACCCCCACGGCGACTCGGCGATCTACGACACGCTCGTCCGCCTGGCGCAGGACTTCGCGTCCCGGTACCCGCTCGTCGACGGCCAGGGCAACTTCGGCTCGAGCGAGTTCGAGGCGGCGGCGATGCGCTACACGGAGGCGCGGCTCGCCCCCATCGCCACCGAGATGCTCCGCGACATCGACGAGGAGACCGTCGATGCCACCCCCACGTACGACGACCGGCGGACCGAGCCGCTCGTCCTGCCCGCGCGGGTCCCGAACCTGCTCATCAACGGGGCCTCCGGCATCGCGGTCGGGATGGCGACCAACATCCCGCCGCACAACATCGGCGAGACGATCGACGCCGTCGTGGCGATGATCGACGATCCGGAGATCGGCGTCGACGGGCTGATGCGTCACGTCAAGGGCCCGGACTTCCCGACGGGCGGGATCATCCGGGGCTACGCCGGCATCCGGGACGCGTACACGACCGGCCGCGGGCGGGTGCGGGTGCAGGGGCGGGCGCACAACGAGCCGCTCAAGGGCGGCTCGAACGCGATCGTCTTCACGGAGTTCCCCTACCAGGTCAACAAGGCCGAGTTCCTCCGCCGCACCGCGGAGCTCGTCAAGGAGAAGGTGATCCCCGAGATCGCCGACCTGAACGACGAGAGCGGCCGCGACGGCGTCCGGGTCGTGATCAAGCTGCGCCGCGACGCGGTGCCGATGGTGGTCCTCAACAAGCTCTACAAGCACACCCAGGCCCAGGTCACCTTCGGCGTCAACGCGATCGCGCTCGTCGACGGCGTGCCACGGACGCTGAGCCTGCGCGAGCTGATCTCGCACTACCTCGACCACCAGCGCGACGTGGTGACGCGCCGGTCCCGCTACCGCCTGGAGCGGGCGGAGGCGCGCGCGCACATCCTCGAAGGGCTGCTGATCGCCCTGGGGAACATCGACGCCGTGATCGCGCTGATACGGGGCGCCGCCGACGCCGAGGAGGCGCGCGCGGGACTGATCGACTCGTTCGACCTGACCGAGGTCCAGGCGCGCGCGATCCTCGATCTGCGCCTGCAGCGCCTCACGCAGCTCGAGGCGGGCAAGATCGAGGCCGAGCACGCCGAGCTGCTCGGGCGGATCGCCGAGCTGCGGGCGATCCTCGGCGACGAGCGCCGGATCATGGCGGTCATCCGGGAGGAGATCCTCGAGATCCGCGGTGCGCTACGACGACGAGCGCCGAACGGAGATCCTGCCCGGCGAGGGCGAGATCGACCTCGAGGACCTGATCGCGGAAGAGGAGATGGTGATCTCCATCACCCGGGGCGGCTACATCAAGCGCCTCCCGCTCGCGACCTACCGCGCGCAGCGACGGGGCGGAAAGGGCTCACGGGGCGTCCGCCTCAAGGACGACGACCTGATCGACCACCTGTTCATCGGGTCGACGCACGACTACCTGCTCTTTTTCACGAACCAGGGCCGGGTCTACCGCCAGAAGGTGCACGAGCTGCCCAAGGGCAGCCGGGACGCGCGCGGAAGCCACATCGCCAACGTGCTGGCGATGCGCCCCGACGAGGACATCCGCGCGGTCTTCGCGACGCGCGACTACAAGGAGGGCAGGTACCTCGTCCTCGCGACCCGCGACGGAATGGTCAAGAAGACCGAGTTCGCGGCCTACGACACCGTGCTTCGCGAGGCGGGACTGATCGCCGTCAAGCTGGACGGCGACGACGAGCTGATCGGAGTGCAGCTCACGGACGGGGAGGAGGACCTCCTGCTCGTGTCGGCCCGCGGCCAGGCGGCGCGCTTCTCCGAGGACCAGTGCCGGCCGATGGGGCGCGACACGCGCGGGGTGCGTGGGATGAACCTCGACGCGGGCGACCGGGTGCTGGCGCTCGCGGTGGCCCGCGACGACGAGGATCTGCTCGTCGTGACCGGATACGGATACGGCAAGCGGACGCCGATGCTCGACTACCCGCGCAAGGGCCGGCCCACGAAGGGCGTCCGCACCATCAAGGTCACCGACGCGAAGGGGGAGCTCGTCGCGGCCCGCCCGGTCCGCGAGGGGTACCAGCTCCTTCTGGTCTCGCGGATGGGCAAGCTGATCCGCTTCGAGACCTCGAGCGTGCGGCGGACCGGACGCTCGACCGAGGGCGTCCGCCTGATGGGCATCGACGACGAGGACATGGTCTGCGGCGTCGCGGAGGCGGGCGAGACGCCGGTGGACGACGTGGACGAGGCGCTGCTCGACGCCGAGGAGTCGGACGAGGGCGCGGCCGAGGAGGCCTGACACCCGACCGCTCGGATCAGGCGAGCGCGGCGCGGATCGCGCCCGCCACCTCCTCCGGCATGCGTGTCATGGTGAGCGCGCCGGAACCGAGCTCCAACCCGGCGAGCGTTCCCCGGCGCGGGAAGATGTCGGCGTGCCAGTGGTACGACGCGGTGTCCCCGGGGCCCGCCACGAACAGGCAGACGTTCAGGTCGTCGACCCCCGACACCGCCCGGACGGCCCCCGCCGCCCGCGCGACGAGGCGACCGAGCGCCCGGGCGGCGCCGGGCGCGGGCACGCCGGCAGGGGTCTCCGGGGCGATGCGGACCGTCCCGCTCAGCGTCGGGACGGACGGGCTCCACATGACCAGGCCGCCCTGGCGAAGGATCATCCGCTGGGGCTCGTCCCAGTCGCGCTCGAGCAGCGCGGGGTCGCCCGCGAGCGCCCGCGCGCGCGCATCGAGGTTCGGCGCCGCGACCGGAAGCCCGACGATCTGGGCGTGCGTGTGGGCGAGGCTCGCCCCCGCCATCGCGCCTTGGTTGACGAAGCCGAGCGGCCAGAGTGCGCGCGGGTCGTCGCGCACCGCCGCCAGCCGGGCCGCCCACAGCTCGCCGGCGGCGCCGGCCTCGCCGGCGTCCAGCTCGTCGAGCCGCGTCACGTGGCGGGGGCCGTTGACGACAACCTCGTGCACGCCCTCGTCGGCGGGGACCGCGGGATAGAGGTTGGCGAACGCACGCACGCGCCACGCGCCGCCCGGGCCCGTCACGACCGCGCGTGGCGGGCGGCGTCGCGGACTCGTTGCCGGGGCAGAAGGGGCACGCGCGAGAGCGCGGGCCGTTGTCCGAGAGGTCGTGCGGGCGGGCGGACCGACCGGGGGCGACGAGCGACGGGATGCCCGTGAGGGGGTCCCGGGCGACGGGGCTCAGCGGGTCAACCGGTTCGGGCCTCGGCCGCGGCCTCGGGGGTGTCGCCACCACCCTCGACCTGGGCCGCCGCGAGGCTGGCCTTGAGCGCGTCCATCAGGTTCACGACCTCGGCCGGCTCGGCCGCCGCGGGCACCTCGGCGGGCTCGTGGCCCTCGGCCTTCGCCGCGAGGAAGTCCAGCAGCGCCGCCCGCGTGCGGTTGGGAAACGCCTCGGGTGAGAACGGCTGCGCGAGGCCCTCGACCAGCTGGAGCGCGAGCTGCAGCTCGTGTTCCTCCACCGTGACGTCGCGGACCCGGTCGGCGATCTGGCGATGCTCGGCCATCCGGACGTCCTCGGGGTAGTAGAGCGTCTCGAGCGTGAGCGCGCCGTCCATCGGCCGGATCAGGACGAGGTGCTCCTTGGTCGACAGGACGAACCGCCCGACCGCCGCCCGCCCGGCGCGCTCCATCGCCGCGGTCAGAAGCGCGTAGGGCCGCTCCGCCCGCTCCTGGGGCTCCAGCCAGTAGGCCCGCTCGAAGTAGACCGGATCGACCTCCGGCATCTCGACGAACTGGAGGATGTCGATGGTCTTCTCGCGCGGCGCGGCGAACCGCTCGAGCTCCTCGTCCTCGATCGGCACGTATCGGCCCTTGGAGGCCTCCCACCCGCGCACGGTGTCGGCGGGGCCGACCTCGACGTCCCGGTCGACGTCCCAGCGCTTCTGCTTGACCGGTCTGCCGGTCTCGCGCGAGAGCGTCCTGAAGCTCACGTCCTTGCGCTGCTGCGCGAGCCCGACGGCGACCGGGATGGTCACCAGGCCGAACGAGATGTAGCCGTTCCAGATGGCTCGCACGACGCCTCCGGCGGGCCGGCCGGATCGCCTACTGGCGGCTCGGCGGCGTGCTCGTGACCGGCGCGGGCCTGCGGTCGCCGCCGTTGGACGCCTCGGACGGGGCCATCGCGGCGAGGCCCTTGAGCGCCTCGAGCATCTCCGTGGGGAAGGGCACGATCAGCGTGCTCGTGCCCCCGTTCGTCCCGATCTCGTTGATCGTCTGGAGATAGCGCAGCTGGAGCGCCGCGGGCTCGGCGTTGATGACCCGGGCCGCCTGGGAGAGCTTCTCGGAGGCCTGGTACTCGCCGTCCGCGGCGATGATCTTGGCGCGCCGCTCGCGCTCGGCCTCGGCCTGGCGGGCGATCGCCCGCTGCATGTCGCCGGGCAACTCGATGTCCTTGACCTCGACGACGCTGACCTTGACCCCCCAGGGATGCGTCTGCTCGTCGATGATCTTCTGCAGGCGCTCGTTGATCGACTCGCGCTCGGACAGGAGGTGGTCGAGGTCGACCTGCCCCAGCACGCTCCGGAGCGTGGTCTGGGAGATCTGCGACGTCGCGACCAGGAAGTTCTCCACCTGGACGATCGCCTTGGACGGGTCGACGACGCGGAAGTAGGCGACCGCGTTCACCCGCACCGTCACGTTGTCGCGGGTGATGACCTCCTGCGGCGGGACGTTGAGCGTCACCGTCCGGAGGTCGACCTTGATGGCCTTGTCGATGAAGGGGATCAGGATGAAGAGCCCGGGCCCCTTGATGCCGATCAGCCGCCCGAGCCGGAAGACGACGCCGCGCTCGTACTCGCGGGCCACCTTCACCGCCGAGAAGAGGAAGAGCAACGCGACGACCAGGACGATGACGATGACGACCAGCGCGCCCATGCGTGCGACTCCCTCGTGCGTGGCGGGCCACGGCCGTGACCCGTACGACAGTGTTTAGCATGCCCTTCGCCACCGCGGGCGAGAACCCGGCCGCCACGGTCGGCGCGGTTGTGTTTCGGCTAGCCTGAGGCGGTCGTGACCCCCCGTCTGCCTGCGCCCGCGGAGCTCATCCCGCACCGCGCCCCGTTCCTGTTCGTGGACGAGATCCTCGAGCTCGATCCGGGGGTGCGCGCCCGCACGCGGTGGCGGGTCGATCCGGACATGCCGCTGTTCGCGGGGCACTTCCCGGCCGAGCCGATCCTCCCCGGGGTGATCATCGTCGAGGCGCTCGCCCAGACCGGCGCGCTCGCCGCCATGGCGCGCCCCGACCTGCCCGCCGGAATGCTGCCGCTGTTCGCCGGCATCGAGCGCGCGCGCTTCCGCCGGCCGGTCCGCCCCGGCGACGTGCTCGACATGGAGGCGACGGTCGAGTGGCGACGCGAGCGGATCGGCGAGGGCGAGGGCGCGGCGCGTGTCGACGGCGAGAAGGTCTGCGACGGGCGGCTCCGGTTCGCGATGGTGCCGAGCGCCTCGACGTGATCGCGGTTCGTGACGGGCGAGCGCCGCGCGCGAGGATGGTGGCACTGGGGGCCTACGTGCCGGAGCGGGTCGTGACCAACGCAGAGCTCGAGGAGCGGATCGACACCTCGGACGAATGGATCCGGACGCGGACGGGCATCCGCGAGCGCCGCTTCGCCGATCCGTCCCAGGCCTCCAGCGACCTCGGGATCGTCGCGGCCGAGCGCGTCCTGGCGGATGCCGGGATCGCGGCGGCGGAACTCGACATGCTCATCGTGCCGACGTCCACGCCCGACCACCTCCTGCCGTCGACCGCGGCGATCGTCGCCGACGGAATCGGTGCCGGGAACGCCGCCGCCTTCGACCTGCTCGCGGCCTGCAGCGGGTTCGTCTACGGACTGGCCCAGGCGACCGCGATGATCGAGTCGGGCCTCGCGCGGAGCGTCATGGTGCTGGGCGCCGAGACGTTCAGCCGCATCCTCGACTTCGAGGACCGGAGCACCTGCATCCTGTTCGGGGACGCCGCGGCCGGGGCCCTACTGGTCGCCGACGAGACCGGCGAGGCGCGCGGGTTCCTCGGCTTCGACCTGGGCGCCGACGGCACCGGCGCCGACGACCTGGTCGTGCCGGCCGGCGGCAGCCGCCTTCCCTCGCACGAGCTGAGCAGGCGCGAGGACGCGTTCCTCCACATGGAGGGTCGCGAGGTGTTCCGCTTCGCGACGCGCGTGATGGAGGAGTCGACGTCGCGCCTGCTCGATGCGCTCGACCTCCCGGTCGACGACATCGACGTCCTCGTGCCGCACCAGGCCAACGTCCGCATCATCGACCACGCGGTGGCGCGTCTTGGCATCGACCCCGAGCGGGTGTTCAGCAACCTCGACCGCTACGGCAACACGTCGGCCGCCTCCATCCCGCTCGCGCTCGCCGAGGCGCGGGACGAGGGGATGCTGCGACCGAGCGCGCTGGTCCTGATGGTCGGTTTCGGGGCCGGGCTCACCTGGGGGTCCGCGGTCGGCCACTGGGAGCCGCGATGACGACCGGGCTGCTGTTTCCCGGGCAGGGTGCCCAGGCGGTCGGGATGGGCGTGGACCTCGTGCGGGCGTTTCCGGTCGCCGGGGAGACGTTCGCCGCCGCGGACGCGGCGCTCGGCTACCCGCTGTCGGAGATCTGCTTCGACGGCCCGGCCGAGCGCCTGACCGCGACCGAGGTCTGCCAGCCCGCGATCCTCACGATGTCGGTGGCCGCGTGGCGGGTCGCGCGCGACCACGGGCTCGGGGCCGAGCTGGTGCTGGGGCACTCCCTCGGAGAGTATTCGGCGCTCGTGGCGGCGGGTGCGATCGGCTTCGAGGAGGCGGTCCGCCTTGTCGCCGAGCGGGGCGCGGCCATGCAGGACGCGGGGACACGACGGCCGGGTGCGATGGCTGCGCTCATCGGGGTCGACGACACGACGGCCGCGACGCTCGCCAGCCGCGCCGGGGACGTCTGGCCCGCCAACTTCAACTGCCCCGGGCAGGTCGTGGTGTCGGGGAGCGTCGAGGGTGTGGAGCGATTGATGCAGCACGCGGAGGACGACGGGGTCCGGGTCACGCGGCTCGCGGTGTCGGGCGCCTTCCACACGCCGCTCATGGCGCCGGCGGCGGAGCGGCTGGCGCCCGCGTTGCAGGCCTGGGAGCCGGCGGAGCCGCACCCCGCCTTCCTCTCCACGACGACCTGCGCGATCGAGCCCGCCGAGCGCCTGCGCGAGGTGCTCCTCGACCAGCTCACCTCGCCGGTGCGCTTCGGGGACGCGATCGAGGTCGCCCTCGAGCGGGGGGTCGACCGCTTCGTCGAGCTCGGGCCGGGCCGGGTGCTCTCCGGGCTGGTGCGTCGCGTGCGGCGGGGCGTGGAGACCGTCTCGGTGAGCGGCCCCGACGACCTGACGAAGCTGGCGGCCTGATGGGCGTCGCGCTCGTGACCGGCGGCGGACGGGGAATCGGGGCGGCGTGCGCCCTCGCCCTCGCGCGCGACGGCATGGACGTCATGCTCGGATACACGGCCGGAGCGGCGCCGGCCGAGGCGGTGGCCGAGGAGGTCCGTGCCCTGGGGCGCCGCGCCGCCGTGCACCGGGCCGACGTCGCCGACCCCGACGCCGCGGCGGCGATGGTGGCGGCCTGCGAGGAGGAGCTCGGCGAGCTCGACGCCGTCGTCCTGAACGCCGGCATCACCCGCGACGGCCTGGCGGTTCGCATGCGCGTCGAGGACTGGCGCGAGGTCATCGACGTCGACCTCTCCGGCGCCTTCTACGTGGCGAAGCCGGCGCTTCGCGGCATGCTCCGTCGCCGTCGCGGTGCGATCGTGGCGCTCTCGTCGGTCGTGGGTCTCACCGGCAACGCCGGTCAGGCGAACTACGCGGCCGCAAAGGCGGGCTTGATCGGCATGGTCCGCTCGCTCGCCCGCGAGGCAGGCCCCCGGGGGGTCAGGGTCAACGCCGTCGCGCCGGGCTACATCGCGACCGACATGACCGATGCGCTCACCGACGAACAGCGAGAGGCCATGCGCGTGGCGACGCCGCTCGGGCGCCTCGGGGACCCGGACGACGTCGCCGGAGCCGTGGCGTTCCTCTGCGGGCCGGACGCGGGCTTCATCACCGGGTCGGTGCTGACCGTCGACGGCGGGATGACGATGGCATGACCCTGTCCGCCGAACAGCGCGCCGCGCGGGCGCGGGTCGTGGTCACCGGCCTCGGGATCGTCTCGCCGCTCGGCATCGGCGTCGAGGACGCCTGGCGCGCCGCGCGCGAGGGGCGCGCCTGTGCCGCGACCATCACCGGGTTCGACGCCTCACGGGTCGAGACCCACTTCGCCTGCGAGGTGCCGGGCTTCGTCCCCGACGACTTCATGGACCGAAAGACCGCCCGGCGCATGGATCGCTTCGCCCAGCTCGGGGTCGCCGCCGGACGACTGGCGCTCGCGGACGCCGGGATCACGGTGGGCGACGACAACCGCGAGTCGATCGGGGCGGTGATCGGGAGTGGGATCGGCGGGCTCGACTCCTTCGTCGGCCAGACCGGCCTGGCGGCCGAGCGGGGGCCGGATCGGGTCTCGCCGTTCTTCATCCCGCTGGTCACGGTCAACATGGCCGCAGCGCACGTCTCGATGCAGACCGGCATCCAGGGGCCGCTGTCGTGCGTGAGCACCGCCTGCGCGACCGGCAACCACGCGATCGGCGACGCCCTGATGGCGATCCGCGGCGGGATGGCGGACGTCATGCTGGCCGGGGGCACGGAGGCCGGCGTGACGGAGGTCGGGCTGGCCGCGTTCAACGCGATGCGCGCCCTCTCGACCCGCAACGACGACCCGCCGCGCGCCAGCCGGCCCTTCGACGCCGGCAGGGACGGCTTCGTCATGGGTGAGGCTGCGGCGATCGTGGTGCTCGAGGAGCGTTCGCACGCCCTCGCGCGCGGCGCCGACATCTACTGCGAGGTGGTCGGCTTCGGCATGACCGGCGACGCCCACCACATGACCGAGCCCGACCCGAGCGGCCGCCAGGTCGCGCGGGCCATGTCGATCGCGATCGCCGACGCGGGCGCCACGCCGGAGGACGTCGACTACGTCAACGCGCACGCGACGTCGACCCCGGCGGGCGACGGCAAGGAGATCGTCGCGATCACGAGCGCCCTCGGCGCCGCGCGCGCCGCCGAGGTCGCCGTCAGCTCGACCAAGGGCATGCACGGACACTGCATGGGCGCCACCGGTGGCCTCGAGGCGGGTCTGACGGCGCTCACGATCCGTGACGGCGTGATCCCCCCGACCATCAACCTGGACGAGCTCGACCCCGCGTGCGTCGGGGTCGACCACGTCGTGAACGTCGCACGCGAGGGCCGCGTGCGCATGGCGCTCTCCAACGGCTTCGGCTTCGGCGGGCACAACGCCGTCGTGGCATTCGCCGCGGCGTGAGGGCGACGTCCCGACGCCGGTGACCGTCGGTCACGACGACGCCGCGTCATGGCGGCGCGCCGACCCGCCTCGACCCACGCACGATCGACCACCACGGAGCCGTCACAGGATGAGTCGCATCACCATCCCCAGCCGCGAGGCGGTGCGCCGCCTCACGGGCGCCGTCTACCGCCCACTGCCGGCGACCCGGGGGCACACCTGGATCGGGGAGGAGCGGCTCGCGATCGGCAGCCTGCCCGTCGCCGACGATCTCGCGCGACTCGAGGACGAGGGCGTCACGGACGTCGTCAACTGCCGCCACACCTACCAGACGTACTTCTCGCAGGATCTGTGGGCGGAGCGCGCGGCGTTCGGACCGGAGCACGTGATGTCCGCGCCCATGTGGGACCACGGCCGCCCGCAGCGCCCGAGCGCCTTCGCCGCCGCGGTGCGCTTCGGGGCGGAACGCCTGGACCGGGAGCCCGACGCACGCCTCCTCGTCCACTGCCAGCAGGGGCGCCGACGCTCGGCCCTCGTCGCCTACGGGGTCCTCCGGCTGCGGGGGCGGACGCCCGAGGAGGCGTCGCGGCTGATCCTCACGCATCGGACGGTCGCCCGGATCGTCCCCGCCTACCGCGCCAGCGTCGAGGACTGGCTCGCCGCCGGGGCACCGATAGCATGAGGGGGCGATGACCCGCGTCCACGTCTCCATCGACCGTCTCCGGCGCCGCCCCCGCGACCCGCGGGCGACCCCGCCCGCGAACGCCGCCGGGGCCGCCTGCCCCTCCTGCGGCAACCACTTCCGCGCGGAGGAGCTCGTTCGAAACCGCCGTGTCTGCACGGGGTGCGGACATCACTTCCCGGCCTCCGCGCGGCAACGGCTCGAGGCGCTCGCCGACCGCGGTGAGTGGACCGAGCTCTGGCCCGAGTTGCGCGCCGCCGACCCGCTCCAGTTCCGCGACCTCGAGCCCTACGCCGGCCGGGTCGCCAAGGCCGAGGCCAAGGGCGGCACCGAGGCCATCATCGCGGCGCGCCTGGAGATCCGCGGCCAGCCGGCGGTCGCCGCGGCGATGGAGTTCGGCTTCCTCGGCGGCAGCATGGGGTCGGTCGTGGGCGAGAAGCTCGCGCGGGCCTGCGACAGGGCGGTGGCGGAGGGCGTGCCGCTCGTGGTGATCACCTCGTCCGGGGGCGCCCGGATGCAGGAGGGGATCCTGGCGCTGATGCAGATGGCCAAGACCGTGGTCGCGTTCGAGGCGATGGCCGATGCGCGCCTTCCGGTCGTCGTCGTGCTGGCGCACCCGACCACCGGCGGGGTCTGGGCGTCGTTCGCCTCGCTCGGGGACGTGACCTACGCCGAGCCCGGAGCCCTGATCGCGTTCTCGGGACCCCGCGTGATCGAGCAGACCACGCGCGAGAAGCTGCCGGAGGACTTCGGGCGCGCCGAGAGCCAGCTGGCCAACGGTCAGGTCGACGACGTCGTGGACCGGCGGGAGCTGCCCGAGCGCATCGGGCGGGTGCTGGCGATCCTCGACCGTGGTCCGCGGGGCCTCGACCCGCCCCCGGCGGTCCAGTGGGCGCAGGAGCGCGCCGAGCGCGCCGCGCGCGCGGCCCAGTCCCTCCCCGCGCTCTCGCGCCGCCTCGCCGAGCGCTTCCGGCGGCCCGAGGACGGGGATCCGGCATGACCGCCCGGCGTGGGCGGCAGTTCGTCCGCAGGATCACCGACCGCATGCACCGCCCGCCGGAGCAGTCCGACGCGGCGACGTGGGAGACGATCCAGCGGGTCCGGCACCAGGAGCGTCCGTACACGCTCGACTACGTGGCGCGGCTCTTCACGGACTTCGAGGAGATCCGCGGCGACCGCCTTCGGAGCGACGACCCGGCGATCGTCGCCGGCATCGCGCGCTACGGCGCCGGCCCGATCGTCGTGATCGGGCACCAGAAGGGCCGTGACGCCAACGAGCGCACCTACCGCAACTTCGGGATGCCCGGGCCGGAGGGCTATCGCAAGGGCATGCGCGCGATGGCGCTGGCCGAGCGGCTCGACCTCCCCGTGCTCACGCTGATCGACACCCCCGGCGCGTTCCCCGGCGCGGGCGCCGAGGAGCGGGGCCAGGGCGGCGCGATCGCGCTCAGCATGCGGACCATGCTGCGCCTGTCGGTGCCGGTCGTCGCGGTCGTGATCGGGGAGGGCTCGTCGGGCGGCGCGCTCGCGCTCGGCGTCGCCGACCGCGTGATCATGCTCGAGAACTCGACCTACTCGGTCATCTCACCCGAGGGCGCCGCGGCGATCCTGTGGCGCGACGCCACCAAGGCCCCGCTCGCCGCGTCGGCGTTCCGCCCGACCGCGGCGAACTGCTACCGCCTGGGGATCGCCGACGGCGTGGTGCCGGAGCCCGGCGACGGCGCCCACTCGGACCACGACGAGGCCGCGCGGCTTCTCGACGGCTACCTTCGCCGGGCGCTGCGGGAGCTTCGCGAGCTGGGTCCCGCCGAGCGCCGCCGCCAGCGCGGCGAGCGGTACCGGCGGATCGGCGCCTTCAGGGAGCTGCCGTCGACGAACGGGTCCGCGCTCGCCGCCGGACGGGAGCGCATGGGCGAGCGGCCGGGGGGAACCGGCGAGGCGCCCCCGGCCTGACGTCGCCCGCAGGTGCGTTCAGGTGGTCGCGAACGCCTCGACGAGCTCGCGACAAAAGGCGGGGATGTCCGCGACGACTCTGCCCCACACGATGTTCCCGTCGCGGAACGCCGCCGCGTCGACCCACGTCGCCCCGGCGTTGACGAGGTCGTCGCGGATGCCGAGCGAGCCGGTCGCCCGCGCGCCCTGGACGATCCCGGCCGAGATCGCCACGAGGCCGCCGTGGCAGATGATGCCGACGATCCGGCCGCGTTCGGCGCATGCCCGCGTCAGGCCGATGACCGCCGGGTCCCGGCGAAGCTTGTCCGGCGCCCATCCACCGGGGATGACGAGGCCGTCCACGTCGTCCGCAGCGATCTCGGACGCGGTCACGTCGGCGCGGACGCCGAGGCCGTGCTTTCCGAGCCGGGGCTCGGTGTCGCGGCCGACCGAGACGACGTCGGCGCCCTCCTCGCGCAGGCGCATGAGGGTCACCCAGTACTCGAGATCCTCGACGCCCTCGTCGACGAGGATCGCGTAGCGGCGTCCTTCGAGTCGCATCTCACCCCCGCGTGGCACCGGCGGTCCGCGGAGCCTAGCGACCGACGCCGACTCAGCGGCCGTCCGCGTCGTCCTCCATCACCTGCTGCAGGTGCAGCGCGCCGTCCAGCAGCTCGCGGTTCGTGCGCGGGTGCTCCGGAAGGACGTCCACCGTCGCCGCCAGTTCGCGGTGCCAGCGCTGCATCTCGGCACTCGGACGTCGGTCCGGGTCGACGCGCACCATGTCCAGGACGAGCGCCATGAAGCCGCGCAGGGACGCACGTGGGTCGGGGCGTTGGATCATCAGCCGGGGCCTCCTTGCCGCGGATCGATGAGCGGGCCAACCGGCGACCGTGCCGGCGGGGGCGACCCCCTCTGCACAAGTGGTCGGCCTGCGGACCGGCGACTTGAGAGGCCCTCCGGGCGACCCGGGGGCGCGGGTCAGGCGCCGCCCGGCGCACCGATCGTCCGGGCCGGACCCCGCGGGAGCAGCACGCACACCGACGGTCCGGGAGAGATGTCGATCCTGCGATGCCATCCGAGCGGTTCGCCGTCGGCCTGGACGGCCGTCACCGGGTCCGCCGACACCGTGAGCGATCGCATGGCGACGCCACCGATGAGCGCCGAGTCGTCCTCGGGGTCTCCCCCGGCAGCCGAGGAGATCGCGACTCTCGCGACCTCGGCCACCGAGACACGTGTGAGGGCGCGCCAGGCGATCGCGCCGTCGAACGCGGCCCCGGGCACGAGGTCCAGGGGCCGTGTCCCGAGGAAGGTGTACGGCCGCCCGCAGGTCGCGACCACGGCGGCGGCGGCGATCGGATCCCGGCCGTCCACCGAGATGTCGATCCGAGGGGGGCGGCGGGCATAGCGCAGGCCGACACGCCAGGCGCCCAGGATGAAGCTGCCCTGCCGAAGCCGTCGCTTGAGTCCCGTGTGCCCCTCGACCCAGTGCACGGTCTCGGCGTCGAGGCCGACGCCGGTGTTCATCATGAACACGCGGCTGTGCGGACCGGCGTCGATCCGGCCGAGGCGAAGATGCGCGGTCCTGCCCGTCGCGAGCGCCGCGGGCAGGACCGCGAGGGCCTGGTCGAGCGACGAGGGCCACCCCACCGCACGCGCGAAGACGTTCGTGCCCCCGCCCGGGAGCGGAACCACGGTCACGTCCGACTCGGCCAGCGTGTCGGCGACCTCGGCGAGCACACCGTCCCCTCCGAGGCAGGCGACGGTCCGCACCCCCTCCTCCACCGCCTCCAGGATGCGCCTGCGGGCATGGCCCTTCTCCCGCGTCACGACGACGTCGAGCAGGCCGTCGGCGGCGAGGATGCGCGTCGCCCGGGCGCGCACGTCCGCCACCACCTTCGTGGCCCATGGGTTGACCACGAGCAGCGTGCTCCCGGCCCCACGCGACCTCGCGGCTGCGACCTCTCGGCCCGACGTCTCAGCCGCCCGGCGCGGGGCGCCGGACGTCTTCGGCGCGGGCCTCACGGTGCCATCCGGTCGGTCCACGAGGCCGCGACCGATGCGGCCGCCGACACCGACCTGGCCCGCACCGCGGCCTCGCGGCTGCGACCTCTCGGCCCGACGTCTCAGCCGCCCGGCGCGAGGCGCCGGACGTCTTCGGCGCGGGCCTCACCTCGAACCGGTCGGTCCACGAGGCCGCGACCGACACCGCCGCGACACCGCCCCGCCCGCCCCGCGGCCTCGCGGCTGCGACCTCTCGGCCCGACGTCTCAGCCGCCCGGCGCGAGGCGCCGGACGTCTTCGGCGCGGGCCTCACGGTCCAAGGACGAGTTCGAGGCGGGCCAGGAACGCCGCCACGAGCAGGTCGACCGCGCCCGCCGCCTCGAGCGGCGCGGCGTGGCCGGCGTTCGGGAGCACGGCCAACCCCGATGCCGGCAGTTCCGCCGCCAACTCCTCGGCCTCGGCCACCGGCACGAGCGGATCGCGACCCGCGGCGATGATCAGCGTGGGCCCGGGCGCAGAGGCCAGGCGGCCGGCGCTCTCGAACGCGGACCACGCCGCGAGATCCTCGGCCATGAGGGGCTCCGGTCGCGCGAGCACCTCCTCGTGGGCTCGGGTCGCGACCTCGGAGCCGGGCTCGACGAAGGCGAGGCCGGAGATGTCCGCCGTGGTGGTGCCCGGCGGGAGGGACCCGTGCGCGCCGAGTCCGAGGATCACCAGCCCGTCGATGGCGTCGGGGTGGGCGGCGACGAGCGCGAGCGCCGCGGCCGCGCCGAGGCCGTGTGCGATGAGGGCGCGCGGCGGGCGCACCTCGGCCAGGCGAGCGAGCAACCACGCGGTCCGCGAGGCGTCGTCGCGGGGCGCATCGGCGAGCTCGAGCACGACGCAGCCCTCGAAGCGCGCCGTCTGTTCGCGCCAGGGGGCGCGACCGAGGAAGGCGCCGCCCAGGAAGATCGGGCGCGGTGCGCTCACGCCACCGCAGCCAGCGCGAGCGCGACGGCGTCGCCGGCGGTCTCCGCGCGCGGTAGCGACCCGCCCTGGTCCCAGCCCTCGGGCGCACGCACGTCCCAGGTCTGGAGGAGGACCACCGGGCGCCCGAGCTTCCGGGCCAACCCGATCTCGGCAAGCGTGCCCCAGCCCCCGCCGATGGCGATGACCGCATCGGCCGTCGCGACGAGTGCCAGGTCGCGGGCCTCCCCGACCCCGGTGGCGATCACCATGTCGGCCGTGCCGCGGTGTGCCGCCCGGTCATCGCCCGGCAGGAGCGCCGCCGCCCGCCCGCCGCCCGCGCGAGCCCCGCGCTCGGCCGCCGCCATCACGCCGCCGAGCCCACCCGTCAGGATCGTGGCGCCGTGCGCCGCGGCGATCCGTCCACACTCCTCCGCGAGCACGTTGACCGACGGCGACTCGGGTGTGCCCTGGCCGCTGATCGCGAGCATCGGTCCGTGCATTGGGCGATCGTAGTGGAGGGCTTCGGGCCGGCGCCGCCCCGCGTCCGCCGCCGCGCGTGGCGCGGCGGCGCTCTGGTAGCCTCGATCGAGGTGCCGACCCTCATCGTGTGCGACTTCGACGGCACGATCACGCGGCGCGACACCCTCCACGTGATCGTCGAGCGGTACGGCATGCCCGGTGTCTGGGACGCGATCGAGCCTCGGCTCCGCTCGGGTGAGGTCACGTTGGAGCAGGCGATGGAGGAGCAGTTCGCGGGCGTGAGGGCCACCCCTGACGAGATCCGGCGGCTCGTCGCGGAGCGGGCCGAGCTTCGCGCGGGCTTCCACGAGCTCGTCGACTGGTCACGGGCCCGCGGGCGACGCCTGGTCGTGCTCTCGTCGGGCTTTCGGTCGGTGATCGAGGACGTGCTCGGTCGCGTCGGGCTCGGGCACCTCCCGGTGGAGGCCCACGATGCGCGCTTCGCCGCCGAGGGGAGCACGATCCTCTGGTCGGAGCGCGGTGGCGAGGAGTGCGATCGCTGCGGGCGGCGCTGCAAGCGCCACGACCTCGAGCACCATCGGCGCGCCGGCGAGGCGGTGGTGTACGTCGGGGACGGCGTCTCCGACCGCTGTGCCGCCCAGGACGCCGACCTCGTGTTCGCGCGCGACGGCCTCGCCGAGTTCCTCGACGGTCTGGGCATCCCCTTCCGCCCCTTCGAGGACTTCCACGACGTGCGCGTCGATCTCGATCGGCGTCCGCCGGTGGTGGGCGCATGAGCTCGGGCTGGCGGGCGATCCCCCCGGGGGACTGGCGCGACATGGAGGAGCGCGTCCTCGAGGGCTGGCGACGCGACGACGTCTTCGGGGCCAGCCTGCGGGCGCGCGAGGGGGCGGACCCGTACGTGTTCTACGAGGGGCCGCCGACGGCGAACGGGCGACCGGGCTCGCACCATGTCCTCTCCCGGGTCTTCAAGGACGTCTTCCCGCGCTTTCACACGATGCGCGGGCGCTACGTGGCCCGTCGCGGCGGCTGGGACTGTCACGGCCTGCCGGTCGAGCTCGAGGTGGAGCGTCAGCTGGGCATCTCGGGCAAGCCGCAGATCGAGGAGTACGGGATCGCACGGTTCAACGAGCTGTGCCGCAGCTCGGTGCTCACGTACCTCGAGGAGTGGGAGCGCCTGACCGAGCGGATCGGCTTCTGGCTCGACACCGAGCACGCGTACAGGACGATGGACCGCGACTACATCCAGTCGGTGTGGTGGAGCCTCGCAGAGCTGTGGCGGCGAGGGGCGGTCTACGAGGGGCACAAGGTCGTGCCCTACTGCACCCGGTGCGGCACGGCGCTCTCGAGCCACGAGGTGGCGCTCGGCTACAAGGACATCGAGGACCCCTCGGTCTACGTGCGCATTCCCCTCACCGACGGCGTCGGCACGTTGCTGGTCTGGACCACGACGCCGTGGACCCTTCCGAGCAACCAGGCGGTGGCGGTCAATCCCGCGGTGACCTACGTCGAGGCCGAGGCGGCGGGCGAGCGCCTGATCCTTGCGGAGCCGCTCGTCGCGAAGGTGCTCGGAGAGGACGCCCGCACGATTCGCACGGTGTCGGCCGCGTCGCTCGTCGGCCGCCCGTACGAGCCACCGTTCCCCTTCGTGCCGGGCGCCCACCGCGTCGTCGCCGCGGACTTCGTCACCACGGAGGACGGCACCGGCATCGTCCACATCGCGCCGGCGTTCGGACAGGACGACCTCGACACCGGGAGGGCGAACGGCCTCGACGCCCCGGACCCGCTCGATGCGCAGGGGCGGTTCACCGAGGTGGTCGGCCCGGTCGCGGGGCTCGGGTTCAAGGAGGCCGACCCGGTCCTGACCGCCGATCTCGACGACCGCGACCGGCTGCTTCGGGCCGAGGTGTACGAGCACGGCTACCCCCACTGCTGGCGTGACGGCACGCCGCTCATCAACCGCGCGATGCCCTCGTGGTACGTGCGGACCACGGACGCCCGCGCTCGCATGCTGGAGCTCAACCACGACGTCGGCTGGCATCCGGAGCGCGTCCGCGACGGGCGCTTCGGCCGCTGGCTCGAGGGCAACGTCGACTGGGCGATCTCGCGCGCGCGCTACTGGGGGACGCCGCTTCCCTTCTGGCGCTGCGACGACTGCCCGGAGGTGACCGTCGTCGGCTCCTTCGCCGAGCTGCGCGAGCGCGCCCGCGGCGCGGTGCCGGACGATCTCGACCCCCATCGCCCGTACGTCGACGACGTCGTGCTGGGATGCGCGGCCTGCGGGGGCGACATGCACCGCGTGCCCGAGGTGCTCGACGTCTGGTTCGACAGCGGCGCGATGCCGTTCGCGCAGATCGGCTACCCCTTCTCGGGCGTCGGGCTCGACGGCCGCCACCCGGCGGACTTCATCTGCGAGGCCCTCGACCAGACGCGCGGGTGGTTCTACTCGCTGCTGGCCGAGTCGACGCTCCTGTTCGACGCGCCGGCCTACCGCAACGTCGTCTGCCTGGGCCTGATCCTCGACGGTGACGGCCAGAAGATGTCCAAGAGCCGCGGCAACGTGATCGAGCCGTGGACGGTGCTCGACCGCCAGGGCGCCGACGCGTTCCGGTGGTACCTGCTGACCGCGCAGAGCCCGTGGGAGTCCTTTCGGTTCAGCCTGGAGGCGG
Organism: Miltoncostaeaceae bacterium; assembly: GCA_963698665.1. Classification (GTDB taxonomy): domain Bacteria; phylum Actinomycetota; class Thermoleophilia; order Miltoncostaeales; family Miltoncostaeaceae; genus CALNYH01. The sequence goes on from CAVORO010000003.1 coordinate 156,559, forward strand.
TCGACGAGGGCATGCGCCGCTTCCTCTTGACCCTCTGGAACACCTATTCCTTCCTCGTCACCTACGCGTCGCTCCCCGATGGGTGGACGCCCGCGGACGGGGCGCCGCCGCCGTCCGAGCGCGCCGACATCGACCGCTGGGCGCTGTCGCGGCTCGATGCCACGGCGGCCGACGTCACGCGCCGGATGGAGGACTACGACGCCACCGGCGCGGGCCGGGCGATCGAGGCGTTCGTCGACGACCTGAGCAACTGGTACGTGCGAAGCCAGCGCACGCGCTTTTGGGGCGGGCGCTCCGGCGCGGCCGGCGACGACGCGAGGAGCGCGTTCGCCACCCTGCACGAGTGCCTCGCCACGGTGGCGCTGCTCGTGGCGCCGTTCTGTCCGTTCGTCAGCGAGGAGATGTACGGCAACCTGGTGGTCGCGCACGATCCGGCGGCGCCGACGAGCGTGCATCTGGCCGACTGGCCCGGTGCGGGCGACCGCCACGACCCGGAGCTGGAGGAGTCGATGGCGGCTGCGCGCGAAGCCGTCTCGCTCGGCCGCGCAGCGCGCGCCGAGGCGCGGCTCAAGGTCCGTCAACCGCTGGCCGAGGCGGTGGTCGCCTGCCCGCCGGCGCTCGCCCCGCGCGTCCAGGCGCTCGAGGGGCTGATCCGCGAGGAGCTCAACGTGCGTCGGGTGCGGGTCGTCGGCGATGCCGGGGAGCTCGTCGAGATCGGTCTCAAGCCCAACCTCAGGCGGCTCGGGCCGCGGCTCGGAAAGCGGCTGCCCGCGGTCTCCGCCGCCATCGCGGCGCTCGACGGCGGCCGCGCCGCCGCCGACCTGGACGCGGGACGTCCGGTCACCGTCGTGGTCGACGGCGCGGAGGAGGCCCTCGAGTCGGACGACCTCCTCCGCGAGGCGCGGCCCACCGAGGGCTACGCGGTGGGCCAGGACCGCGGCATCGCGGTGGGCCTGGCGACCGGGATCACGCCGGACCTCGCCCGAGAGGGGCTCGCGCGCGAGGTCGTCCATGCAGTGCAGGGCGTGCGCCGCGCGGCGGACCTCCGCGTCGAGGAGCGCATCGTGTTGCACCTGGACGGATCGGCCAAGGCGCGTGAGGCGATCGACGAGCACCGTGAGCGGATCGCCGGGGACACGCTCTCGGTCCGGGTCTCGGTCGGCCACGGGGCGCCGTTCGCCGGCATCCGTCGCGAGGAGCTGGTGCTGGACGGCGAGCCGGTCGCGATTCGCATCGATCGGGCGGAGGGCGCCTGAGCGCCGGGCCCGTGAGCCCCGGCGAACCGCCACGCGGGCGCCCGGACCACTACGGCGCGCGGCGTGGACCGCGTCCGCACACCGACTTCGGCCGGGACGACGTCCACCTGGACGCGCGGCTGCGGTTGCTCCGCACGGAGGACGGGCGCCACTGGGATGCGCTCCTCATGCGCCCGCGTGAGCCCGCATCCGGCCGCGACGACACGTTGGTCATCGTCGTCCACGGGTCCATGGGCGGATATCTGACCGGGGTCCCCCGACGGGTCGCGTTCGTCCTCGCCCAACACGGCCTGGCGGCGCTGTCGATCAACACCCGCATGGCCAACTACGGGACCATCTACGGGTCGGGCCTCCTCGACGAGACGTTGCTCGACGTCGATGCCGCGCTCGTCGAGGCCCGTGCGCTCGGGTACACCCGCGTGGTCTTGCTGGGCCACAGCCTGGGCGGTGTCGTCGTCGTCCACCATCAGGCGCGTCGCGGGGCCCCCGAGGTCGCGGGGGTCTGCACGCTCGCGCAGCCCGCCGATCTGCGCGAGTCGCTGCGGCTTCGGTGGGAGCGTTTCGGTGCAGAGCCCGGGATCGAGGCCGTCGAGGGGATGGCGCGCGCCGCCGGGGTGGACGGGCCCGAGGGTCGCGACGACATCGTCGTCGTCCGTCGTGGGTCGGGGCCCGGGGACGCTCCGAGGGACGCCGAGGTGTGGTCGCTTCGGTGCTGGTGGCGCTCGCGCGGGCCCGAGGCCGAGGCCGGCGACGCCCGGCGGTGGGTGGGCCGGATCGGCGTGCCGCTCATGCTCGTCCGAGCCGGCGACGACCCGGTCGTCCCCGACCACAGCGCGGACGTGCTGGCGGCCGTCGCGCGCGATGGCGGGGTTCCGGTGGAGGTCGTCCACGTCCACGACGCCGACCACTCGTTCTGGGACCGGGTGCCCGAGGCGCTCGAACGGGTCCCGGAGTGGATCGACGGCCTCGCCCGCCCGCCGCGCGCCGCGTCCGCGCGGCCGGCGCCGGCGCCGCCGGGCCCGGCCGCTCGCCTCCTCACGGTCCGGGCGCCCGACGGCGTCGTGCACGACGCCCTGCTCCACATCGACGCCGACGCGCTCGCGGCACGCGCCGCGCGAGACGGGCGCAGGACGGCGATCGTCCACCTGCATGGCAACCAGGGCAACTTCACCGTCGGGGCGCTCCGGTTCCTCCACCCCGCCCTCGCCGCGCGTGGCGTCCCGGTGCTCGCGCTCGAGACGCGGGTCGGGAACGTCAGCCAGATCTTCGGCGAGTCGCTGCAGGAGGACGCGGTCGACGACGTGGCGGGCGCGACCGAGCTGCTCGCACACCGCGGCTTCGACGGCGTCGTCGTCTCGGGCTACTCGCTCGGCGCCGTGATCGCGGTTCGCGCCGCCGCGGGTGTGCTGGCGCTCCCGGTGCGCGGTCTGATCGGCCTCGGGACGGCGGCGGACCTCCACGCGTCGACGCGCCGGCTGATGGGGGTCAACGGCGCGCGGCCGGGCTACGACGAGCTGGTCGAGATGACGCGCCCGGTGGCCGGGCGCCCCCAGGACGACTTCCCGCTCGTCGTGCGGAACGCGTATCTGCCCGACGACGAGCCGCGTGGCGCCGGGGTCTACACGGCGCGCACCTGGTGGCACTCGCGGGGCCCCGCCGCGATCGATTCGCAGGCCATCCGGTGGATCCCGCGGGTCGGTGCCCCCGCGCTCCTGGTGCAGGGCGGCGCGGACGCGATCGTCGACCCCGGCGATGCGACGCGGCTCGCGGACGCGGCGGTCGATGCCGAGGTGGTCGATGGTGGAGGGGGCGCGCCCACTCCTTCCACGGCCACGAGGACGAGGTCGTTACCGCCGTGGCGTCCTGGCTGGATCGGAAGGTCTGACCGCACCCGTCCCGGTCGGGGTGGCCCGGGTATCGCCCGGATTCGGCCCGGCGCATCGGCCCGCGCCGCACGCGCTCCCCGGTGGCGGGCCGTCCCGACTCCGGGCCTTCGGGCCCGAGGGCGAGCTACGCCCCGCCGCCGCCCCAGGTCGCGGCCCGGCGGCCGAGGAGGACGTCGTCGTCGGCGCGGAGCCGGGCCCAGACGCGCTCGGGGTCGAGCGCGAGCTGCTCGATCAGGTCGGGCAGACGGAGCACCCGCTGGGGGTCCTCCAGCCGCAGGCCGACGATCTTGCCGTCGCCGCGAACGACCTGCACGCCCTCCTCGATCTGCTCGACCTTCATGTCGGCGAAGGGCTGGACCAGCCCGAGGCTGAAGTAGATGGACATCAGGTGGGGCCCTCCAGGTGTGGTGTCAGCGTCTTGGCGAGCGACTTCTTCGAGACCGCGCCGTGCAGGCGCGCGACGGGTTCGCCGTCGCGGAAGAGGATCAGGGTGGGGAGCGACAGCACGTCGTGGCGCTGGGCCACCGCCGGGCTCTCGTCCACGTTCACCGAGGCGACCGTCACTCGGCCCTCGTGCGCCCGTGCGAAGTCTCGCACGCGCGGGGCCAGCACGCGGCAGGGCACGCACCAGGGGGCCCAGAAGTCGACCAGGACCGGAACGGACGCGTCGGCCACGACGCGATCGAAGTCCGCGTCGCCCACCTCGGCACCCACGGCCGTCATGGCGTGATCTCGACCTCCATCCCCACGGCGACCTCCTCGTAGAGGGCCTCGACCTCGGGGATGTGCATGCGAAGGCAGCCGTGTGACGCCGCGGTGCCGATCGAGTCGTCGGCGTAGGTTCCGTGGATCCCGATCGCCGGCGCGGAGGTGCCGATCCAGCGGGTGCCGAGCGGGTTGCCGGGACCCGGGGGGATGGGCCCGAGCCCCTCGGCCCATGGCGAGTCGGGCGGGTTCCAGGTCGGATCGACCTGCCGCGTGGTGATGGTGTAGGTCCCGGTCGGCGTCGGATGGTCGGGGGTCCCGATGGCCACCCGATAGGTCTTGACCGCCCTGCCGTCCCGGACGAGCTGGAGCCGCTTGTCGCTCAGGTCGACGACGATCCGACCGACCATCGCCTGGATCGTCGCGCGGTCGACGTCGCCCGTCACCGGTAGCCGGTACTTCTTCTGGTACCGGCGCACCGCGCCCTCGGTGCGCTTGTCGTACGTCTCGGTGGCCTTGCCCGTGAGGACGCCCGCGCCCTTGAGCCGCTGCTCGAGTCCGGTGACGTCCGCGCCCTTGGCGCCGCGCACCATCTCGTGCTCGCCGAACTCGCCGGAGGTGTCGACCGTGAGCGTGCGCCTGCTCGTGGCCGTGTTGCCCGCGCGGTCCCGGACCCAGACGACGACATCGTTGCGTCCCTGGGGAAGCGAGCCGGCCGACAGCGAGAACCTGTTGCCCCGAAGGGTGACCGGCGGCGCCTCGCCGAAGTAGGTGCCCGCATCGAGGGCCTCGGCGACGGCCGTCGCCTCCGCGCCACCGACCTCGACCGCCTTCTTGCCGTTGACGTTGGCGCCGATCGTCAGCGTCTCGAGCGGCTCGTTGGGCACCGCGCCCTCGAAGGCGGGGTCGTCGTCCTCGTCCAACGTGACCTTGTCGGCCGGCGCCGACAGCCCGAGCCTGGGCGCGGTGCTGTCGACCAGCACGCGGCGCTCGGCGGTGCGGGCGTTGCCCGCGGCGTCGGTCGCCGTCACGCGAAGCTCGGCCTGCCCGTCGGTCAGCTCGGGCCTGACCGAGAACTGCCCCTTGTCGCCGACGACGCCCGTGGCGGTGCCGTCGTCCCAGGCGACCTCCACCCGGGCGCCCGGCTCACCCTTGCCGGTCACCCTGACGGTCGTCCCGGCGACCCAGACGCCGTCCGCGGGCTTTTTCACCGCGAGCTTCGGCGCAACCGAGTCGACCGTGAAGTCCCAGGTGCGCTCGGACGCGCCCTGGATCAGGTTCGGGCTCTCGACCGCGACCGAGACGCGATGCACTCCCTGCCCGAGCTCGGGCGGCACGACGACGACCTTGCCGTCCATGCTCCGGGCCGACTCGCTGACGTCGACGCCGTCGACCGACACCCGCAGGCCGGTGAGCTCGTCGACACCGGTGTCGAAGGAGATCACCGGCGTCGTGTCGGCCACCGCGCTTCCCGGCTCGGGCGTCGGCGCGTCCACGGCGGGCCGGCCGACCACCTGACTGGCGGCGAACGCGCCGGCGGACAGGATCGCGGCGCCCGCGAGGGTGAACGTGACGATCGTGCCGCGTCGGGAGCCGAGGATCTTCACCGGGAACGCCCTACCGGTGGGGAACAGAACCGGAGGATCGTAGCAGCGGCACTCGCCGGCGCCAGACGGGCCGCAACGGCCGTCCCGGACGATGCGCCCTTACGCAATCCACACGCATCGGCGCGAGTTCGTTCACAGGATGTGCGCACCATGGAGAGGGACCACGCAATGACCGTTCCCCGCACCGGAGCCCCCCGATGAACGATTCCGAGCGTTCCGCCCTGCGCCTGGCCGCACGGCTGCTCGAGTCCGGGTTCGCACCCTGTGACCCGCCCGCGCCCACGGCGGCGGAGGGCCCGTTGCTCGGCGTGTACCTCGCATCCCGGTTGGCGCGTGTCGCCGCCGATCCGCGTGATGCAGGCCGGATCGCCGAGTCGCTGCGGAGCGCGGCCGGAGGCCAGACGGGGCTCGCCGCCGCCTGACGCACGTCCCGCGGTGGCGTCCGCGGGACAGGCGAGTCTGCCCGGGTGCACGCCTCTGAACTCGGGTGGATGCTGCTGCCATTCGCCGGGACGACGGCCGGTGGCCTGGCCATCCTCGTGCTCCGCCGGCCGAGGCCGGTGGCGCTCGATGCGGCGCTCGGCTTCACGGGCGGCGTCATGGTGGCGGCGTCGGTGTTCAGCCTGCTCGTCCCGGCGCTCGAGCGCGGTGCGCTGTGGGAGGTGCTCGTCGGGTTCGGCGCCGGCGCGGCCGCCATCGCGGCGCTCGACCGATGGGTGCCGCACGTCCACGAGCGGTTCCGCGAACGCGGTCATCGACCCGACCCGCTGAGTGGGGACGCGCGCCGCGCCGGGCTCCTTCTCTCGGCGCTCACCATCCACAACGTCCCCGAGGGCGCGGCGATCGGCGTGGCGTTCGCCGCGGGAGGGGCGGAGCTCGGCGTCCCGATCGCGGTGGCGATCACCGTCCAGAACGTGCCCGAGGGGTTCGCCGCCGCCGCGCCCCTGCTCGGCGGGCGCCTCTCCATCATCGTCGTCGCGGGGATCGCCGCGGCGACCGGGGCGGTCGAGCCCCCGGCCGCCCTCCTGGCCTACGCGGCGGTGAGCCTCGCCGCGCCGATCCTCGCCGGCGCGCTGGCCTTCGCGGCGGCGGCGATGCTCTACGTGGTCGTCGACGAGCTCGTTCCGGAGATGACGGCGCGCGGGAACGAGCGGATCGCGACCGCCGCCTTCATGGCGGGGTTCGCGCTGATGATGGTGCTCGACGTGTCCCTCGGTTGAGGCGGGCGTGCCGCGGCGGGCGCCGCACTCGTAGAATCGACCGATGGGGGAACCGGACAACGAGGCGCTCGCCGCGGCGCTCGCTCTGCTCGGCGACCTGCTGGAGCTGGAGGGCGCCGATCGCCATCGCGTGCTCGCGTACCGGCGCGGCGCCGCGCGCATCCGGGCGACCGAGGCGTCCGTGGCCGAGCTGGCGGAGGCCGGTCGTGCGGTCGACCTCCCCGACATCGGTGCCACGCTCCAGGCCAAGGTCGTGGAGCTGGTGCGCACGGGCCGCATCGAGGCGCTCGAGCGCGCGCGCGAGCGGATCCCCGAAGGGCTGGTCGCCGTGGCCGCGCTGGAGGGGCTCGGTCCGCGCCGCGCCGCGCGTCTGCACGCCGAGCTCGGTGTCGCCTCCCTCGACGACCTTCGCGCCGCGCTCGCGGCGGGGCGCATCCGTGAGGTCCGAGGGATGGGCGAGGGGACGGAGGCCGCGCTCGGCGAGCAGCTCGCACGGCTCGAGCGGGGCGACGACGGGCGGCGGGTGCCGCTCGGGACCGCGCTCTGGCATGGCGGACGCCTGGCGTCCGAGCTCCGGGGAGCACCCGGCGTCGTCGACGTCGCGATCGCGGGGAGTGCCCGGAGGGCGGCGCCCACGGTCGGAGACCTCGACATCGTCGCGTCGGAGTCCCGCCCGGGCGCGGCGGCCGAGGCGCTGGCGGCCAGTCGTCGTGTCGGCGATCCGTCCGGGCGGGGCCGCACGCTCGTGGAGGTACCCCTTCGGGTCGAGCTCTGGGCGGGGCCGCCCGAGAGCGCCGGCAACCGGCTGCAGCACGCGACGGGGTCCGCCGCCCACAACGTCCGCCTTCGCGAGCGCGCGGTGCGGGCGGGCATGTCGGTGTCCGAGCACGGGATCGTGATGCCCGACGGCTCCACGCGCATGCACCGCGACGAGGCCGGCGTCTACGCGGAGCTCGGCCTGGCCTGGATTCCGCCGGAGCGGCGCGAGGACGAGGGTGAGATCGACGCCGCCGCCACGGGGACGTGTCCGCCGTACGTGTCCATGGCCGACCTCGGCGGCGATCTCCACGTCCACAGCGACTGGAGCGACGGCCGCCTCGACATCGCGGGGATGGCCGCCGCGGCGGCGGCGCGCGGCTACCGCTACCTGGCCATCAGCGACCACTCGCAACGCCTTCGGATGGCGCGCGGCCTCGAGCCGGACCGGGTGCGCCGCCAGTGGGACGAGATCGACCGGCTCAACGACCGCGGGGCGCCGGTCCGCCTCCTCAAGGCCACCGAGGTCGACATCCTCGCGTCGGCGCTCGACTTCGACGACGCGTTGCTCGCGGGCTTCGACTGGGTCACCGCCAGCCTGCACTCCGGCTTTTCCTCCTCGGGTGCGCGGCTCACCGAGCGCGTGCTCATGGCGATCGACAACCCACACGTCGACGCGATCGGCCATCCCACCGGCCGGATGATCGGCAAGCGCCCGGCGGCCGACCTCGACATCGACCGGATCGCGGAGGCGGCCGCCAGGACCGGCACGGCCCTCGAGATCAACGGCCAGCCGCAGCGCCTCGACCTGGACGCGGACCTCGCCGCCCGAGCCCTGGCGGCCGGCGCGCGGCTCCAGGTGTCCTCCGACGCCCACGGCCCCGCCGAGCTCGCCACCGTCGAGAACGCGCTCAGCATCGCCCGCCGTGCCGGCGCCCGCCCCGAGGACGTGGTCAACGCGGCCCCGGAGCCGCCCGTGCGCGCTACTTCGACGCGCGGTAGCGCATGACCCCGATCGGGGCGAAGACGATGGTGAGGATCGCCGCCCAGCCGATCGCCCAGTAGACGTCGCGGATCTCCAGCCCGCCGATCCACAGGCCGCGCACGGAGTCCACGAAGAACGTGACCGGGTTGTACTCGGCGAACTGGCGCAGCCCCTCCGGGAGGGTCTCGATGGGGACGAACGCCGAGCTGGCGAAGGTCAGCGGGAACAGCCAGATGAACCCGGCGAGGTTGGCCGCGTCGACGTTGCGCACGAGTAGGCCGATCAGGATCGCCAGCCAGAGCAACGAGAAGCCGAACAGCACCGCCATACCGAAGCCGGCGATGATCTCCAGGGCGCTGGTCTGGAAACGAAAGCCGATGACCAGGCCGATCCCGGTGAGGAGCAGGGCCGTGTAGCAGAGGTACACGGTGTCGGCGAGCACGCGCCCCGAGAGCACCGCGCCCGAGGCCATCGGCAGCGATCGGAATCGGTCGGCGATGCCCTCCTGGCGGTCCTTGGCCATCGACACCGACGGGGTCGAGCTGGCGAAGGCGATCGTCTGGACCAGGATCCCCGGGATGAAAAAGAGCGTGTAGTCGATGTCCGGCTGCGGGAGCGACTCGCCGATCGCGCCGCCGAAGACGTAGTTGAACAACAGCACGAACATGATGGGCTGGATCGTGGAGAAGAACAGGAGATCCGGCTGGCGCACGTAGTGCAGGAGGTAGCGCCGGGCGAGCACCATCGTGTCGCCGAACGCCCGGCGGGCTCGGGCGCCCGGGGCGAGCGAGATCCGCCGCGCGTCGATGGCGGAGCTCATGTCGTCGCCTGCGCATCGGTGCCGCCGGTCGGCGTGGCGGGTGGCCTGCCGGTCATCGTCAGGAAGACGTCGTCGAGGCTCGGCCGACGGACGCTCACGTCGATCAGCCCGATGCCCTGCGCGTCGACGGCCCGGACGGCCCGCGCGATCAGCTCGGGGTCCTCCCCGACGGCCAGTCCGATCGCCGGCGCGCTCCGCTCGTCGTCCACGCGGTGGGTCGGCCCGAGGCCCGAGAGCGCCCGCTCGGCGTCGTCCAGGCGCGCCGGGTCGGAGGGCCGCAGCTCCAGGACGTCACCGCCGATGCGCGACTTGAGCTCTTCGACCGTGCCCTCGGCGATCACCACGCCGTGGTCGATCACCGCGATCCGATCCGCCAGCCGGTCGGCCTCGTCGAGGTACTGAGTCGTCAGGAGCAACGTCGTGCCGTCGTCGACGAGCTCCCGGATCAGCTCCCAGATGTCTCGTCGGCTGGCCGGGTCGAGGCCCGTGGTCGGCTCGTCGAGGAACAGCACGGGAGCCCGGCCGATGATCGCCGCGGCCAGGTCGAGGCGTCGGTTCATGCCGCCCGAGTAGCCGCGCGCCGGTCGGTCGGCCGCATCGCCGAGCCCGAGCCGCTCGATCAGGTCGTCGGCACGGGTGCGCGCCTCCCCGCGACCGAGCTGGTAGAGGCGCCCGATCATGCGCAGGTTCTCCCGCCCGGTCAGGTTGCCGTCGGTCGCGGAGAACTGGCCGCTCAGACCGATCAGGGCGCGGACCTGCTGCCCCTCGCGACGCACGTCGTATCCGGCCACCCGGGCCTCGCCCGCATCCGCCCGGATGAGCGTCGTGAGCACCCGGACCATGGTCGTCTTCCCGGCCCCGTTGGGACCGAGCACGCCCATGATCGTCCCCTGCGCCACGGCGAGGTCCGCGCCCGCCAGGGCGGTCGTCTCGCCGTATCGCTTGACGAGGCCGACGGCCTCGACGGCATGCGCCATCGTCAGTCCCCCAGGCCCTCCGCTCGCGGCCGCGGCGGAGGGTAGCGCACGCCGCGCACGCCGCAGCCCCCGCCGCAAGAGGATCGTCCGTGGCGATGGCCGGCCGCTCGGGGGCGGCCGACGCGCCGCGCCCGATCCGCGATGATCCCGGCGTGCCTGTCGACGACCCGGGCTCAGCCTTCGGCGAGCCAGCGCAGTACCGCGACCGCGCCCGCGGGTCCGTCGACCGCGGCGTCGGCGGCGGCGCGGACGTCGTCGGGGACCTCGTCACCGACGGCCGCCACCCCCGCGGCGTGGCGCAGGCGGCCCGCATCACGGAGCTCGCGGAGCGCCCGCCAGGCGTCCGCGTCGGTGCGGTCGTCGCCGATGTAGGTCGCGGCCTCGACGCCGGCCGCATCCACCAGGGCCCGCGCCGCCGTGCCCTTGTCGACCCGCGCCGGCGGGCGGATCTCGAGGACCTTCCGACCGGGCGTCGGCCGAAGGCCGAGCGCCTCCGCGGCGGGGCGCACGCGCGTCTCGAGGAAGCGCTCCGCGCGCTCGGGGTCGGGTGCCCGGCGCGTGTGGAAGCTCAGCGTCACCGCCTTGTCCTCGAGCGTGACCCCCTCGGCGTCGAGCTGTTCGGCGTCGAATGCGCGACCGAGCTCGGCGATCCGCGGAACCCAGGGTGCGGCCGCGGGGTCCACCAGGCGCTCACCGTCTGCGCGCCGGAGCTCCATCCCGTGGTTGCCGGCGTATGCGAGTCCCGGGATCGCCACCCGGGCCTCGAGATCGGCCAACCCCCGGCCGCTGACGAAGCCCACGAGGCGGTAGCGCCCCACCAGGGCGGCGATCGCCTCGCGCGCGCCCGGGGCGAGCACGGCGTCCTCGGGGCGCGGCACGATCGGGGAGAGCGTCCCGTCGAAGTCCAGCAGGACCGCGGCGCGGGAGGGGTCGTCGCGGAGCGGGGCGAGCGCGCGGGCCACATCGGGGGGGACGCCCATGGCCGCGAACGGTAGCGGCTCGGTGGGCGGTCCCGCGGGCGCCGGCGCCGGTCCGGTCGGGCGGGACTGGGTGATCCGGGTGGTCGCGGTCGGCGCCGTGGCGGGGTTCTTCTCCGCGCTCTTCGGCGTCGGCGGCGGCATCGTCATCGTCCCCCTGCTGATCGCCTGGCTCGCGTTCGACGCCAAGATCGCCACGGCGACGTCCCTGGCCTCGATCCTGCTGACGGCCACGGCCGGTGCCGCGACCCACGGCGGCCTCGGCAACGTCGACCTCGCGGTCGCGGCGCTGATCGGCATCCCCGCCGTCGGCGGGGTCTGGCTCGGCAACGAGCTCAAGCGCCGGCTCTCGACGCGCTCGCTGACGCTCGCGTTCGCCGCGGTGCTCGTGGCCGTCGCGGTCGGAATGGCGGCGACGGCCTGATGGGCGTCGTCGAGGTGATGGCGGTGATCGGCCTGGGGGTGGCCGCCGGGGCGCTCGCGGGGCTCTTCGGCGTCGGCGGCGGCATCGTCTTCGTGCCGGCGCTGACACTGGTCCTCGGGCTGTCGCAGCTGACCGCCGAGGCCACGTCGTTGCTCGCGATCATCCCGGTCGCCGCGTACGGCTCGTGGCTGCAGACCCGCCAGGGCACGGTGCGGTGGCGAGACGCCCTGGCCATCGGCGCCGCGAGCATCGCGACCGCGATCGCGGGGGCGTTCGTCGCGGAGGAGCTCCCCGAGCGCTGGCTTCGTTACGGCTTCGCGGTGCTCCTGCTCTTCACCGCGTACCAGCTCGCGCGCCGGGCGATGCGAACCGCCGACTGAGGGCGGGGTTGTGGTCGGCGCGGGCTCGGCCGACACAGGTTGAGATGCGACGGACCCTCACCGCGACGGGCCTGGTCGTGGCCGCGGGGATCCTGGCCCCGGCCGCGGCACCGGCGACGACCGACCTCGGTCCGCGGATCGTCGGCGGCGACCTGGCCGACCCCGCCGCCTGGCGCGCCATCACTCCGCTCCTGGCCTTCGGCACCGACGAGGCGGTCGGGACGCAGTTCTGTGCAGGCACGGTCGTCGGCGCGGAGTGGGTGCTCACCGCCGCCCACTGCGCCGAGGACTTCGAGGCCGACGAACTGCACGTCGCCCCCGGCGCGGTCACGCTGTCGGATCTCCAGCCGGGTGATCAGGTCCCGGTGGCCGAGATCCGCGTCCACCCCGACTACGACCCGTCGACCGAGGAGTTCGACGCCGCGCTGCTGCGACTGGCGAACCCGACCGATGCGCCGCCGATGATGATGGCCGCCGACGCGCCTCCGGCGGACACGCCGGTCGAGGTCGCCGGTTGGGGGGTGCTCACCCACGGGGGCGCCGTGACCGTCGACCGGCTTCGAAGCGTCGCCGTCCCCATGGTCTCCGCCAAGGCCTGCGCCGACGCCTACGGGTCGGCATACGCCGTGGAGTCGATGCTCTGCGCCGGGGCCGCGGGCGTCGACTCCTGTCAGGGCGACAGCGGCGGGCCCCTCGCGGACGGCCCGGCCGACGGGCGCCGCCTGCTCGGAATCGTCAGTTGGGGGGCCGGATGCGCCCTGCCGGGCTTTCCGGGTGTCTACACGCGTGTCAGCGCGGTCAGGGCCTGGGCGCTCGGCGAGATGTCCCAGCCCCCGCCGCCCCCGCCGCCCCCGGCTCCCCCTCCGCCCCCGGCTCCCCCTCCGCCCCCGCCGAGCCCCGGGGTGCCCCCGCCGCCCGCCCCCGCACCGCGGCCGGCACCCGCCCCCGCCCCCACGCCGCCGCCCGCGCGGTTGGGCCCCGACGTCACCGGGCTGACGGTCGTGCTGTCGCGTCCCGGCGCGTCGGACCGGCCGAGGGCGCGCCTCGTGGTGCGGCTGAGCGCCTCCGGGAGGGTGCGTGCGGTGCTCGCGCGCCAGGAGGTGCGGACGGTCCGCCGCCGGGTGCTCCTTCGCCGCTGCGCCACCCGGACGGGGAGCGGGCGGCGGGACTGCATGCGCCGGGCAAGGGCCGCGACGCGTCGCTGGCGCGGCGTGCGGAGCGTGCGACGCGCCACCGACGCGTCCGGCCGGGCGACGCTCTCGGTCGGGCGCCTCGCGCCCGGGCGGTACCGCGTCGTGCTGCGGATGACCGGGCGCGACGGCGCGGTCTCACACGCGGTCCGCGGCATCCGCGTCCGCGGCTGATCGAGCGGTGTCGCCCTACGGGGCGAGCAGGCTCTGTGCGGCCCCCTGGCAGACGTCGAGTATCTGCGAGGCCATGAGCGACAGCGCGATCACGCCCACCGCCGCGCCGACCGTGGTCAGCCCGACCCCCCCGGAGATCCACACCTTGGGCTCGCGGTCGTCCGCGGGCGGGTCCGAGAACCAGATCACGCCGACGACGCGCAGGTAGTACACGACGCTCACGACCGCGCCGAGCGCCCCGACGACGGCGAGCCACGTCAGATCCGCGTCGACGGCCGACCCGAAGATCAGGAACTTGCCGATGAACCCCGACAGCGGCGGGAAGCCCGCGAGCGAGAGCATCGCGATGGTCATGACGACCGCGAGCATGGGGCGTGACCGCCAGTAGCCGGCGAGGGCGTCGATGTCGTCGCCCTTGGCGGCCTCGCGCTCACGGGCGATGACCACGGCGAAGGCCGCCAGGGTCATCGCGAGGTAGGCGAGCAGGTAGTAGAGCGTCGCCTGCGCGCCCTCGATGGTGCCCGCCGCGACACCGATCAGCAGGTAGCCCGCCTGTGCGATCGACGAGTAGGCGAGCAGCCGCTTGAGGTTGCGCTGCATCAGGGCGGCCAGGTTGCCCACCACGATGCTCGCCACCGCGATCGCCGCGATCGCCGCCTGCCAGTCGGGCTGGATGTCGGGGAGGACGCCCTGGAAGATCCGGAGGAACGCCGCGATCGCGGCCGCCTTCGTGGCGGTCGACATGAACATCGTGACCGTGGTCGGCGCGCCCTCGTAGACGTCGGGCGTCCACATGTGGAACGGCGCGGCCGACGCCTTGAAGCCGAGCCCGACCACGATGAACGCGACCGCGGCGAGCAGGAGCGGCTCGTCGGCGAGCCCCGACTCCCCGATCGTGGCGCCGATCTCGCTGAGCTTGACCGACCCGGTCGCCCCGAACATGAGCGACAGGCCGTAGAGGAAGATCGCGCTGCCGACGGCCCCGACGATCAGGTACTTGAGCCCGCTCTCGAGGGACCGCTCGCGCCAGACCTCGAGCGCGCAGAGCACGTAGAGCCCGATCGACAGCAGCTCGATGCCGAGGAACAGGACGATCAGATCGCCGGCGCCTGCGACCAGCATCATCCCCGAGACCGACATCAGCAAGAGGCCCATGTACTCGCCGCGGCGATCGACGGACGACGGCTCGCGCCAGCTCACCGCGACGACCGCGAGCGCCGAGGTCAGGAACACGAAGTTCAAGAGCAGGCTGAAGCGGTCGGCGTACAGGTTCCCGTCGAAGGCCACCTGGCGGTCGCCCCAAAGGAGCGCCGACATGACCATTGCGGCGATGATGCTGCCGCCCGCGATCAGGCCGGGGCCGTAGAGCTTCACGCGTCGCCACGGCAGCAGGCCGAAGGTGAGGGAGACCGTCGCCGCAGCGGCGATGATGATCACCGGGACGGCCGCGACGATGTTGAGGTCGCTCATCGGAGCACCGCCCTGCCGGCGTGTCGTGTGGTCGGCGCGCCGCTCATGGTGTCGGGCCGCCCGGCTGCTCGGCGAGCGGCGGCTCGTCGCCGGGGAGTGGCCGGGCGTAGTCGGGCGGGTTCGGCACGACCGGCGCCGCGATCGTGTCGGCCGGCCGATCCGCGGCGACCTGGGCGGGCGCGACCGCACGCTCGACCGAGCGCTCCGTGGCGCCCACGAGCGCGGCCGGCCACAGGGCGATGAACAGCATCACGCCGATCAGCGGCAGGAGGATCGCCAGGTCGTAGGCGCGCAACTCGGTCGCCGCGTCGTCGCGACCCGCACGATGCGGGCCGTTCATCGACGACTGGTAGAGGCGGAGCATGTACACCGACGCGTAGATGATCCCGAGGCAGGCGATCACCGCCGCCCACAGGTGCCACCTGAAGGTGCCGGCCAGGATGAAGAACTCCCCGACGAAGGCGTTCGAGCCGGGGATGGCGAGCGACGCCATCGCGACGATCAGGAACACGTAGGCGAGCCGGGGCGCCTTGGCGGCCAGTCCGCTCAGGGAGTCGATCCGCTCGCCGGTGGCGGTTCGGGCGATGATCCCGACGATCACGAACGCCGCCGCGACCACCACGCCGTGGTTGACCATCTGGAGCACCGCCCCCTGGCCGCCCATGACGTCGAAGGCCATGATCCCGAGCACGATGAAGCCGAGGTGGGCGAGGCTGGAGTAGGCGACGAGCAATCGCATGGTCGGCGCCCGCCACGCGACGAGCGACCCGTAGACGATCCCGATCACCGCCAGGACGAGGATCGTCACGGCGAAGTAGTCGGCCCCCTCCGGGAAGATCGGGAGCCCGATCCGCAGGAACCCGTAGACGCCGGCCTTGCTCATGACCGCCGCGAGCAGGGCCGTCACGAGGATCGGCGAGGCCCGGTAGGCGTCGGGGAGCCAGCCGTGGAAGGGCCACAGCGGCAGCTTGATCGCGAACGCCAGCGCGAAGCCCGCGAACAGCCAGATGCTGGCGGCGCGGCTGAACTCGACCCCCTGAAGCGCCTCGATGTCGAAGGTGAACTGCCCCGTCACGTCTCGCGCGACGAAGGCGGTTCCGACGACCGCGACCAGCATCAGCAGGCTGCCGACCATCGTGTAGACGACGAACTTGATCGTCGCGAGCCGCCGCCCCTCGCCGCCCCACCTGCCGATCAGCAGGAAGAACGGGATCAGCATCGCCTCCCAGAACACGTAGAACAGCACCAGGTCGCCGGCTGCGAACAGCCCGAGCAGGCCGGTCTCGGCCATCAGCAGCAGCATCAGGAACGTGCGCGGGAGCTCCGGCGGGCGCCAGCACGTGGCGAGGATCGCGATCGCGAAGATGACCGCCGTGAGCACCAGGAGCCACAGCGAGATGCCGTCGACGCCGACCTTCCATTCGAGGCCGACCTGCGAGGCCCAGCCCTGCTGGTCGACGAGCTGCAGCCCGCCCTCGTCGCGGTCGAACTCCACGACCACGAACGCGGCCAGGGCGAGCGTCCCGAGCGCGGCGATCGCCGCCTGGACACGGGTCTGCGTGAGCCCGCCCTCGCCGGTGACGGCCAGCAGGCTGAGCGCGCCGAGGAAGGGCAGCAGCACGAGGGCGCTGATCCAGGGCATGGCTACCGCGCCGCCAGGATGACGATCACGCCGATGATCGCGGCGCCGGCGATCAGCACGGTCACGTAGCTGCGCACCATGCCGGTCTGCGCATGGCGAAGGCCGATCGACGCCGCCTGCGACGTGTCCACGGCGGCCCGCACGAGGCCCTGCACCAGCCCGGGCTCCCACCGGTCGCGGAACGTGTCCCCGAGCTCCTTGACCGGCTCGACGAGCGCGTCGTCGTAGATCTCGTCGACCGCGTACTTGTCCTCGAGCACCCGGCGCGTCCTCGGCAGGGCGTTCGCGTAGTGCAGGCGGCGCGCGGGTCCGCTCGCGAACAGCCACCAGGCGACCGCGATCGCCGCGATGCCGCCGAGCTGCGTGAACAGCGACCACAGGACGACGGTCGTGAAGCTGATCTCGTACTCCGGGAGACCCTCGAGCGCGGGCGCGAGCCAGTCGTCGACGAGGTGCCACCCCTCGGGGGGCTGGATCCAGCCGGCACCGAAGGCGAGCACCGCCAGCACGGCGATCGGCACCTTCATGCGCCAGTCGGGCATGTGCAGGTCGTGGTAGCCGCCCTCGCGGTCCGGGCCGTGGAACGCGCGGAAGTAGGCGCGGAAGGCGTAGAAGCAGGTGAGGATGGCACCGAGGGCACCGACGACGGCGAGGGTCGTCCCGAACCCGCCGCGGGCGGTCGAGTACTCGATGATCTCGTCCTTCGAGAAGTAGCCGGCGAACGGGATGATCCCGCCGAGGGCGAACGCCCCGACCAGGAAGCCGACGGTCGTGACGGGCATGTGTCGTCGCAGCCCGCCCATGCGGTCGAGGCTCTGCTCGCCGTGGAGGGCGTGGATGACCGCGCCGGCCGCGAGGAACAGGAGCGCCTTGAAGAAGGCGTGGATCAACAGGTGGAACATCGCCACCGAGTAGAGGCCGAGGCCCGCCGCCATGAACATGTAGCCGATCTGGCTCACCGTGCTCCAGGCGAGCACGCGCTTGATGTCCTCCTGGACGATCGCGATCGTTGCGGCGAAGAAGAGCGTGGCGGCACCGATCACGGCCGTCGTGTCGGAGGCGAACGGGGCCAGCTGGTACAGGTCGGCCGAGCGCACGATCAGGTAGACGCCCGCCGTGACCATCGTGGCCGCGTGCAGCAGGGCGCTGACCGGTGTCGGGCCCTCCATCGAGCCCTCGAGCCAGGTGTGCAGCGGCAGCTGGGCGCTCTTGGCGACGGCGCCGACGAGCAGCAGGAGCCCGATCGCCTCTGAGACGCCGGTGCCCTGGCCGAGCTCGCCCGGCGCCGCGGTGAACACGGCCTCGAAGTCGAGCGTGCCGAGCTCACGGATCAGGAGGAACGCCGCGATGACGAGCCCGACGTCCCCGATCACGTTCATCACGAACGCCTTCTTGGCGGCCTTCACGGCCGACGGGCGCCAGTAGTAGTAGCCGATCAGCAGATAGCTGGCCAAGCCGACCAGACCCCACCCGACGATCAGGAAGAGGTAGTTGGCGGCCATCACCAGGAGCAACATCGCGAAGAGGAAGAAGTTCATCTCGGCGAAGAAGCGCCGGTAGTCCCGGTCCTCCTCCATGTACTGGGTCGCGAACAGGAGGATCAGGGAGCCGACCCCGGTGATGATCAGCATCATGTAGAGCGACAGGTCGTCGATCTGGATGGCCAGGTCGACCGGCAGCCCGCCGATGTCGATCCACTCCCAGAGGCGACCGACCTCGATCCGGTCCTCGGCGGCGCGGTCGCGGTAGGCGATGAACGTGCTGAGCGTGAGGACGAACGCGACCGCCGCGGGGAGCACGCCGAGCGGACGTGTGAGCATGCGGCTGGGCTCGTGCCGCCACAGGGCCAGCACGATGCACGCGGCAAGCGGCAGCCCGAGCGTGATCCATCCGAAGGTCAGCGGCATGGTGCGCTAGCCCCGCAGTCTCGACATGGCGTCGACGTCGAGCGCCAACCGCTGGCGGAAGACCGCCACGACCAGGCCCAGGCCGATCACGACCTCGGCGGCGGCGACCACCATCACGACCAGCGCGAAGATCTGACCGTCGGTGACCTCCCAGTAGCGGCTGAATCCGACCAGGGAGACGTTGCCCGCGTTGAGCATCAGCTCGACCGACAAGAGCAGGAGCAGCGGGTTGCGCCGCGTCATCACGCCGAGCAGCCCGAGCGCCAGGAGCAGCCCCGAGACCGCGATGAACGCCGCGATCGGCACCTCGGTCATCGGCCGCCCTCCCCACGCACGGAGCGCTGGGCGAGGAGCACGGCGGCGAGCGCCGAGATCAGGAGGATCAGCGACGTCGCCTCGAAGGGCACGATGAACTCGTCGAGGAAGACCCGCCCGATGGCCGTGGGGCCGCCGATGTCCTCCTCGAGTTCCGCGGGGCGATCCCGGAAGCCGGGCAGGTTGCTCATGCCGAGCACGACCGCGCCCATCGCAACGAGGCCGACCACGGAGATGATGCCCACCACGTCGTAGCGCGCGAGCGGATCGTCGAGATGCGGAACGGGACGGTCACCCAGGTAGGCGATCACGAACAGGAAGAGCACGACGATGGCGCCGGCGTAGACGATCACCTGGATCGCCGCGAGAAAGGGCGCCGAGAGCAGCACGAACAGCGCCGCCACCGACAGCAGCGACCCGATCAGGGAGACCGCCGCCTGGAAGGGCTTGCGAAGCGTGATGACGCCGACGCCGAACCCGAGGGCTGCGACGGAGGCGATTCCGAAGACGATCTGCTCTCCCACGGCGCGCGAACCCTACGAGACGCGTGGGCAACTCGCGAGTGGCGAGTGGAACCGCGTGTCGCGGCCACCTGCGTCGCGGATGTCGGGTGTCATGCGGAGGGGGTGGGCTCGGTGCGGATCGGCACCGGCTTGGGGTGTGGCGCGAGCAGCATCTCCTTGTCGTAGATCAGCTCCGCGCGCGCCTGCTCCGACATCTCGTACTCGGCCTCGAGCGTGATCGCGTCGAACGGACAGGCGACCTCGCAGTAGCCGCAGAAGATGCAGCGGGCCATGTTGATCTCGTAGATGCGGGCGTAGCGCTCGCCGGCGGACACGCGGTGCTCGGGCGTGTTCTCCTCGGCGACGACGCGGATGCAGTCCGCCGGGCAGGCGGCGGCGCAGAGCGAGCACCCCACGCAGCGCTCCAGCCCGTTGTCGTGCATCCAGAGCCGATGACGACCTCGGAACCGCGGGTGGACGGGGGTCTTGCGCTCGGGGTAGCCGATCGTCTCGGGCTTTTTCAGCATCTGGCGGAAGGTGATGCCGAACCCCTTCAGCGAGTCCTGGACGGGCATGGTCCGCACTCCTTCGCGTCGGGGTCGTCAGGGGCGTGCGCGGTATCGGCGGTGCCGGGCATCAGTCTGAGAACCCGAGGCCGATCACGATCGCGGTCAGGACGAGGTTGATGGTCGCGAGCGGCAGCAGCACCTTCCAGCCCAGCTGCATGAGCTGGTCGTAGCGCAGCCGGGGCAGCGTCCCGCGCAGCCAGATGAAGGCGAACACGAGGACGGCGACCTTGAGAATCAGCCACCAGAAACCCGACGCCCACGGGCCGGCGAAACCCCCGAGGAACAGCGTCGCGCACAGGGCCGAGATCACGATCATGTTGATGTACTCGGCCATCAGGAACATGGCGTACTTCAGGCCGCCGTACTCGGTGCTGTAGCCCGAGACCAGCTCGCTCTCGGACTCGGGCAGGTCGAACGGCACCCGGTTGACCTCGGCCACCATCGCGATCACGAACACCAGGAACCCGAGCGGCTGCAGCAGCACGTACCAGACGGTCTCGCGCTGGGCGTCGACGATCTCGACGAGCGACAGGCTCTGCGAGAGCATGATCACGCCGATCACCGAGAGCCCGAGCGACACCTCGTACGACACGAGTTGGGCCGCGGTCCGGGCCGAGCCCAGCAGGCTGTACTTGTTGCCGCTGGCCCAGCCGCCGAGGATCAGCCCGTAGAAGCCGATCCCGCTGAAGGCGAACAACAGCAGCAGGCCGATGTCGAGGTCCGCGCCGACGAGCGCGATCTCCTGGCCGCCGATCGTGATCGGGTCGCCGAAGGGGATCAGCGCGATGGCACCGATCGCCATGACCACCGAGAGGAACGGGGCGAAGACGTAGAGGGACTTGGGGTCCGCCTCGCGCGGGTAGAAGTCTTCCTTTCGGACCAGCTTGAGGAGGTCGGCGATCGGCTGCAGCGAGCCGTGGATGCCGGCGCGGTTCGGGCCGACCCGCGACTGGATGCGTCCGAGGATCTTGCGCTCCGCGAGCGTCACGTAGGCGAAGCCGGCGAGCACGACGTTCGAGACCACGAACGCCTTGACCAGCTGGATCCAAAACGGCTCGTCCACTATGCGCCCTTGGCCAGCGTCACGCGGACCGGACCGCGGTCCCAGGGGATCAGGCGCTCGGCGCCGCCTCGAGGCACGCCCACGGTCGCGACGACAGCACCCTCCGGGCACTCGGGGTCGATGCGAACGACCATCGTGCAGCTTCCGTGTGGGCTCGTGAGCTTGGCCTGGTCCCCGGCCGCCAGGCCGATCGACTCCGCGTCGCCGGGCGACAGGGTCACGGCCGCGCCCCGTCGCACGTGCGCCAGCGCATCTGAGCGGTGGCTTGCGGCGTCGCCGAAGATCTCTCGGGTCGGCATCAGCAGCAGGCCGTCGCCGTCGGGCTCCCGCCGCCCGCCGTGGCCGTTGCGCGAGGAGGCGGGCGGGCTCGCCAGCATCACGCCCTCGGCGCCCATCGCGTCATAGGAGAGCCCGGCGAGCGCCGGCCGCGATGCCGCGGCGGCGGCCAGCACGGACGACGGCGCGCGGTACGCCGGCGCGGCGCCGACCCGATGGGTGACGGCCAGGAGCAGTTCCCAGGCCGGAGCCGTGCCCTCCGGCGCCACGGGGCCGGGCCGCAGGCGCTGTGCCCGGCCGTTCATGGCGACGAGCGTGCCCTCCTGCTCGTAGTCGGTCGCCGCGGGGAGCACGACGTTGGCGACATCGGTGAGCTCCGAGGCGTGCGTGGCGATGGCGATCACGGGCCCGAGGTGTGGCACGGCGCGGTCCCATGCGCTCGCGCCGGGTTGGGCGAGCGGGTCGGCGTGCACGCTCACGAGGGTGCCCACCTCGCCCCGGGCGGCCCGCTCCAGCACGCCGTCGGGCGGGATGCCGAGCGCCCGGAGACCCGCGCCGTTCACGTCGGCGCCGAGCTCGATCTGGCGTGGGGTGGTGTGCGCCACCAGAACCTCCGCGAGGGCCGTGGCGGCGTCGGGCTCGGCGGCCAGATCGAGCTCGTCCCACAGGACGAGCGGCGCGGTCGCCGAGCCGATCTCGCCTGCCACCTGGTGCACCGCGTCGACGAGCCCGCCCGGTGCGCTCCGGCGCCACTCGCCGAGGCGTGCGAGCGGATGGGGCCGTGGCCCGACCATGACGAGGCGCGCCCCGTTGCGGACGGCCTTTCGCAGCCGCAGCTCCACCACGGGCTGCTGGTTGGCGGGATCCCCGCCGACCACCACGATCAGGTCGGCGGATTCGATGTCGCGCAGGTTCGCGCTCGGGAGCGAGCGAACCGGGCCGAGCGCGGCTCCGGGGATCGTGAGCCCCTGCACCGGCGCCCCGCCGAGTGCCGCGGCGAGTTCCTGTGCCAGGAACCCGTCCTCGACGGTGGCCCCGCCGCCCACGAGGAAGGCCGGCGCCGCCCCTTCGCGGCGAAGGAGGACCGCCGCGGCCTCGACGGCCTCCTCGAGGGAGACCTCCCGCGTCCGCTCGCCGTCCCGGATCACCGGCGCGCGCAGACGGTCGGGAGACCAGGCCTTCGCGTACGCGAAGCGGCCCTTGTCACAGAGCCAGCCCTCCTCGACCTCCCAGTTGGGCTCCTCGCGCCCGTTCACGCGCTGGACGTGCCCCTCGCGCGTCGTCTGGGCGGTGTTGCAACCCACCGGGCACTCGCCACAGACGCTGATCGACTCGACCACGTCCCACGGCCGCGCGACGAAGCGGTACGGGATGCTCGTGAGTGCCCCGACCGGGCAGATGTCGATGATGTTGCCGGTGAACCGGCCCTCGTAGGCGCCGCCCGTGAACGTGGTGATCTCGCTGTCACCGCCGCGCTCCTGGAAGGTGAGCAGGCCGTCCTGGGAGACGTCCTGGCTGAAGCGGACGCACCGAAAACACGAGATGCACCGCTCGCGATCGAGCGCGATCAGGCTGGAGAGGTCGAGCGGCTTCGGGAAGTGGCGCTTGCGCTCGATGAACCGGGTCTTGGGCGGCCCGAACTTGAAGGTGCGGTCCTGCAGCGGACACTCGCCGCCCTTGTCGCACACCGGGCAGTCGAGCGGGTGGTTGGCGAGGATCAGCTCGAGCACGCCGTCCTGGGCGTCCTTGGCGAGCGCGGAGGTCGTGTGGACCACCATGTCCTGGGCGACCGGCGTCGAGCAGGCGGTCTGCACGCCGCGCATGCCCTCGACCTCGACGAGGCACATGCGGCACGCGCCGATCGCCGCGCCGAGGCGTGGCTCGTAACAGAAGATGGGGATCTCGACGCCGTTGGCGTGGGCGGCGTCCACCAGCATCGTCCCCGGGGGCGCCGACACCTGCCGGTCGTTCAGCTGGAACGTGACCTGCTCGGGCGCCTCGAGATCGACGGGTGCGTAGTCGGCCATCGGTCCTCCTCTAGGCCGTCGCGGCGTGCTCGATCATGGGCGCCGGCGGCGGCGAGCCGTCGCGGGCGACCTGCTCGAACTCGGGGCGGAAGAGATCGAGGGCGCTCTTGATCGGGGCGACCGCGCCGTCGGCGAGCGCGCACAGCACGCGGCCGCCGACCCGCCCGAGCACGTTGTCGAGCAGGTCGAGGTCCTCGGGCCGGCCCTCGCCCGCGACCATGCGATCCAGGATCTTGGTCATCCACATGGTGCCCTCGCGGCAGGGGCTGCACTTGCCGCAGCTCTCATGCCGGTAGAAGCGCGAGAGCCGGAGCGTCGCCCGCACGATGCACTCGGAGTCGTCCATCACGATGCAGCCCGCGGAGCCGAGCGCCGTGCCCGCCGCCTGCAGGTCCTCGTAGTCGAGCGGCGTGTCGAGCTTGTCGGCGGTGATCACCGGGACGCTCGACCCGCCCACCCAGCAGGCCTTGAACTCGCGACCCGGACGGAACCCCCCGGCGATGTCGAAGATCAGCTCGCGCAGGGTGGTCTCGCCGAGCACGATCTCGTAGTTGCCCGGCCGGAGCACGTGCCCCGAGATCGAGAAGATCTTCGTGCCGGCGCTCTTCTCGGTGCCGAGCGCCGCATACCAGTCGGCGCCCCGGCCGATCACCGTGGGCAGCGACGCGAGCGTCTCGACGTTGTTGATCAGCGTGGGCGACGCGTACAGACCCGCGACCGCCGGGAACGGGGGCTTCAGGCGTGGCTGGCCCCGCTTGCCCTCGAGGCTCTCGAGCAGCCCCGTCTCCTCGCCGCAGATGTACGCGCCCGCGCCCCGGTAGAGGGTGATGTCGAACGCATTGCCCGGCCCGAGCGCATCGGGGCCGAGCTTGCCCGCCGCGTAGGCGTCCTCGAGCGCCCGGTCCAGGATCAGCGCCTGATGCTCGTACTCGCCGCGGATGTAGATGTACGCCCGCTGCGCCCGGACCGCGTAGCCGGCGATGGTCACGCCCTCGAGCAGCTGGAACGGGTTGCGTTCCATGATCTCGCGGTCCTTGAAGGTCCCCGGCTCGCTCTCGTCCGCGTTGCAGACGACATACGACGGCTTCGGGGAGTCCTTGGGGAGGAAGCTGGCCTTGCGCCCCATCGGAAAGCCCGCCCCGCCGCGCCCGCGCAGGTTGGAGCGCAGGCACGAGTAGAGCACCTCCTCCGGGTCCATCTCCGCGAGCGCCGTCGTGAGCGCCGTGTACCCGCCGGCGCGCTCGTAGTCGGCGAGCGCCGTCAGGTCGCCGCCGTTGTCGCGATGCAGGTAGGTGAGGTTCATCTGCGGCATCCCTACCTCCACACCTCGTCCGGCGACGGCGTCCCCCGCAACTCGGCCAACAACCGGGGCACCTCGTCCGGGTCGATCGGCCCCCGAGTCTCCTCGGCGTCCACCTGCAGGCACGGCGCACGGTCGCAGTATCCGAGGCATTGCGCCTCCTGGACCGTGATCTCGCCGTCGTCGCTCGTGCCGCCCTCGTGCGGGATGCCCTCCGCGTCACACAGGCGGTCCATCACGACGTCGGACCCCCGCAGCATGCACGAGAGCGTCACGCAGACCGACACGACCCGCCGCCCGACGGGGCGCAGGTACAGCCGGTCGTAGAACGAGGCGACGCTCTCGACGTAGGCCGGGGTCAGGTCGACGGCCTCCGCCACCGCCTCGATGTCGTCGAGGCTCAGCCAGCCCTTCTCGGTCTGCGCGTACTTGAGCGCGGGCAGGACGAGCGAGCGGGACTCGGCGAACTGGTCGCGGATGAGGTCGATCCTGGCGCGGATCTGGTCGGCGGTCATCGGTCGACGCCTCCCATCACGCCGTCGAGGCTCCCGATGATCGCGATCAGGTCGGCCAGATAGCGGTCTTTGGCCATCGGCCGGGTGGCCTGCAGGTTCACGAAGCTGGGGTCGCGCATGTGGACGCGCATCGGCTTGGGCCCGCCGTCGGCCACCACATAGCAGCCGAGCTCGCCGCGGGGGCTCTCGACCGTGGCGTACGCCTCGCCCGCGGGGACCTTGTACCCCTCGGTGACCAGCTTGAAGTGGTGGATCAGCGACTCCATCGAGGTCGCGAGCTCGCCGCGCGGGGGCAGGGCGTACTTGCGGTCCTGGGTGATGACGGGCCCCTCCGGGAGCCCGTCGAGCGCCTGTCCGATGATCCGGACCGATTCCCGCATCTCGGCGATCCGCACCAGATAGCGGTCGTACGAGTCGCCGGCGACGCCGAGCGGCACCTGGAAGTCGAAGTGCTCATAACCGGAGTAGGGCGACAGCTTGCGCCGGTCGAGATCGACGCCCGCGGCCCGCAGCACCGGCCCGGTCACGCCCAGGTTGATCAGGTCGTCGGCGCTCATCACGCCCACGCCGCGGTTGCGCTCGATCCAGATCGGGTTGCTCGTGAGCATGCCCTCGTATTCGTCGATCCGCTCGGGCATGCGGTCGATGAACAGCCGGACCGCGGCCTCGAAGCCCTCGGGCATGTCCTCTGCGCATCCGCCCGGCCAGAAGAAGCGATGGTTCATGCGCTCGCCGGAGATCATCTCGAACAGGTCGAGGGCCTTCTCGCGCTCGCGGATGCAGTAGAAGAACACCGTCATCGCGCCCAGCTCGAGCCCGCTCGTCCCGAGCCACACGAGGTGGCTGGTGATGCGGTTGAGCTCGCTCAGGATGATCCGCAGGTACTCGGCCCGAGGCGGCACGTCGATGCCCGCCAGCCGCTCCACCGCCATCGAGTACGCGTGGATGTTGAAGAAGGTCGAGAGGTAGTCCATGCGCGTCACGAGCGTCACGGACTGCCAGTAGGTCTTGTTCTCGCACTGCTTCTCGATGCCGGTGTGCAGGTACCCGGTGACCGGGTGCAGGTCGCGCACGACCTCACCGTCGAGCTCGACGATCAGGCGCAGCACGCCGTGTGTGCTGGGGTGGTTCGGCCCGAGGTTGATGAGCATCCGGCGTCGGTCGCCGGGTGCCGGGTCGACCCCGGCGAGCGCGATCATGCGGGCCTCGGCCTCCTCGGCCGTCGCCGCCTCGACCCCCGCGATCGCCTGCTCGGTCTCCGTGAGCTCACGGCCCTCGCGACGCGCGGCCTCGATCGCCGAGCGGGCCTCCTCTGCGACGGCCAGGCTGGATGCGCCTCCTGCGGCTTGGGTTCCCATCGCCGTCCGTCCTCAGATCGCGTCGCTGAACTGCACGGCCTCGCCGCCGATCGGGTAGTCGCGGCGCAGGGGGTGACCCTCCCAGTCGAGCGGCATCATGATGCGGCACAGGTCGGGGTGGTTGCGAAAACGCACCCCGAACAGGTCGAAGACCTCACGCTCCATGAAGTTGGCCGTCGACCAGACCGGGACCACCGACTCGAGCTCGGGGTTCTCGGCACCCGCCCAGACGCGGACCCGGAGCTCGCTCCCGCTCTCGAGCGACAGCAGGTGGTAGGCCATCCGGAAGCGCTCGGGGTGCTCGTCGAGGGTGTCGTAGAAGTCGGCACAGGTGAGGCTGCAGAGCATCACGTAGGCGAGCGGCGGGCCCTGCAGGAAGCGCATCACCTCGATCATGCGCGTGCGGTCGACCTCGAGCACCGCCTGGCCCAGCTCGTCGTGCTCGCCGACGACCGACCCCGGCACGGCGGCCTCGACCAGATCGCGTGCCTCGCTCATCGAACGTCGCTCCCGTCGGCGTGCCGCGCTCACGACGCGACCTCGTCGGGCGGGCGGAAGCGGCCGCTCGGCGTGGTGGCGTCGACGACGTGGTCGCGGGCGCCGGAGGTCGGGGTCGGCCCGTGGCCGCGAAGCTCGGCGCTCGAGGGCACGCCCTTGGCGCCGATCTTCCGGTGGAGCACGAGCACGCCCTCGATCAACCCTTCCGGGCGGGGCGGACATCCCGGGACGTAGACGTCGACCGGGACGACCTTGTCGACGCCCTGCACGAGCGCGTAGTTGTTGAACACGCCGCCCGTCGAGGCGCATGCGCCCATCGAGATGACCCACTTCGGCTCGAGCATCTGGTCGTAGACCCGGCGGAGCACGGGGGCCATCTTCTGGGCGACGCGCCCCGACACGATCATGAGGTCGGCCTGGCGGGGCGAGTTGCGAAAGTTCTCCGCGCCGAAGCGGCCGATGTCGAGGCGCGGCGACTGCACGTGCATCATCTCGATGGCGCAGCACGCGAGGCCGAATGCGGCCGGCCACGTCGCGTGCGCCTGGGCCCAGGCGACCGCCTTGTCGAGCGTGGTCAGGAGGAGCCCCTTCTCGAACTCCTTCTCCTGCGCGTCGCGCAGGTCGCCGTCGATCGACGGGTCGGTCCTGGGTGCGCGCTCGATCGGCGCGCCCGGAGGCGGGATCAGCGCCATTCCAGGGCTCCCTTCTTCCAGACGTAGCCGAGCGCCTCGACGATCGTGAAGACGAACACGACCAGGATGACCAGCGCGAACAGCCCGTCGTCGCGCAGGTTGAGCGCGATCGGATAGAGAAACGCGAGCTCGATGTCGAAGACGATGAAGAGCATCGCGGTCAGGTAGTAGTCGATCGAGAACCGCTGGCGCGCCGGGGTGGCCGTGAGGATCCCGGACTCGAACGGTGCGTCCTTGACGGGGGTCGACTTGCGGCCGCCGACCATGGACAACGAGAGGAGTCCGCCCGCGACGGCGATCCCCATCAGGAAGAAGACGAGGATCCCGATCCACTGTGAGAGGTCCACCAGCCTCCTCGCGAGCCGCTATCCGATGGTGTCGTCGCGTGTCGACCCGGCCCGGCGGGCCACGCTATCAACGGCCCGGTGCCGACGCATCATCGTGACGAAACACGCATGACGACCCTGGGCGCCGATGCAGCATCGGCGGCACCGGTTTCGAGATTGACAGACCGCGCCCGCGCGCGGGGGAGGACCGCCCCTCGTCGGGAATGTGACGAGTACGTGAGCGGCCCCTCGTGAGCCGCCCCGGAGGGAATCAGCGGCGAGAGGGTGGAGTCGCCGTCGGGGTCGGTCGCCACGGACCGGCCGTGCCGGTCCGCCACAGTCCGTCCCCCGACGGTGAATCACCCGGTTGGGGGGCACGTGCGACCCGCGCCCTCTTGCGCGCCCTCTGGCGAGGTGGCGCGCGTCCGGCCGACCGGTGTCAGGCGTGCTCCCCGGGGCGGGGGCCGGGGCGGACGATCCGGCCCTGACGGGCGGGTCGGGACGCGACCGCGGGACGCCGTGACACGGCGTCGCACCCGATCGTACCGGGGATGCCGGGAGTCCGGACCGTGCCGTCCGAGACTCGGCGGGTCGTCCGTGGGGAGCCGACCACCGGCGGCATGACCCGCCGGTGCGCGCTCGACCCACGGTCCGCCACGCGTGGGGCGCGGGTGCACTCGCACCCGCGGCGCCACGCATGCGGATCGTGGTCCTACGGGAGGGCGGGCGCGCTGTCGCGGCCGGCCAGCCTGCCGAGACCGGAGCAGACGTTCAGCGCGACCCGAAGGGCCCGCTCGTCCGCCTCCCGGCTCATCAGCATCAGGCCGCCGCGGCGACCGCCCAGCGTGGCGACCGCGCGTCGCGGCTCGCCGGCAAGCAGGACCGCGGGCCGGCGATCGTCCGACAGCTCGCGCATCGACGACCAGTCCTCGTCGCGCAGGTCGACCATCACGACGTCGCCCTTCTCGGACGGCGCGCTCAGCGGACCGGCCTCCGTGACCTCGTGGCCGAGGCCCCTGATCGTCTCTGCAAGCTCGGATCGGGCGACTCCGTCCGGACCAAGCAACAGGACTTCGAGAGTGCTCATCTCCAGTGTCCCTTTCGGATACGCAGCATCGTGGTCGACCCATGAGGGTGACCACCGGACTCTCAGAGCGCGCACGTGTGGCGCGCTCGGGGAGCCGCTGCTATCCGGGGCGTGCTGGGCTGGTGCGGAAACCGTCGAGTGTCGCCCAGTCGGCGTCGATGATGCGGCCGATGCGGCGCGGTGCCCGCGGGAGCGACAGTGCCAGCGCAAGCGCTGCGGTGAAGACCAGAAGAAGTGTGGGGATCGTCGCGCCGCCCCCGCCGGGGACGATGCGGCTCGCGAGTGCGTCCAGGAGGGTCGCGCCCGAGCCGGCCTCGCTCGAGCTGCGAGCGAAGTACCCGGCGAGGGCGCCGAGCCCGATCGTCGGACGAAGCTCCTCGCGCCGTGCCGCGACGGCACCGCTGTCGGCGCCGGCGATACCGGGCACCGCGTTCGGCCGGTCGAGCGTCGGGATCGCGTCCGCGCTGCGAGCGGGCAGAAGCGCCTGGGGTCCGGCGCCGGCCACGAAGGCCTCGGCGGGTGTCAGGTCGAGGACCCTGGCCCGGACCTGGCCCAGCGGGGACCGGGGCGCGGCCACGCCTCCGGCGGCCGCGGTCACGGCGACCTGGGCGTCGCCGGGCAGATCGGGGGAGTCGGGCCGGAAGGTCGGGAGCGCCTGGGGCGACGCCGCGTGGGACGTCGCCGCCGCCCGTGGCGGAGGTCGCCCGCGCCGCTGTGCCTGCGGCGATCGCCGGTGCGTTCAGCGCGGACACCTTCGTCCCCGGGATCACGTCGACGTCGACGTCCGGCCGCGGGCCCCTCGGCCCGGCCGCGTTGGGGCGGTCGGGACCCTTCACGGGGGTCACCACGACCTCGCTGTCGACGCCGGCGGCCTGGGGTTCAGGTGTCGGCGCGGGCGGCGGCGCCACCTCGGGGGTCGTCGCGACCGGCGGCTCCTCGACCGGCGGCGGGTCGACCGGAGCGGGCGGAGGATCGACCGGCGGCGGCGTCTCGACCGGCGGGTCGACCACCGGAGGAGCGACGACCAGCGGCTCGGCCTCGGTGATCAGCGGCTCGGACTCCGTGACCGGCGGGGTGGCGACCGCAGGGTCTCCGGTCGGGGGAGCCACATCCGGAACGACCGCCGGATCGCCGGTCGCGGGAGACGTGGTCGGGTCGACCGCCGCGCCCTCGACCTCGGCGGGCGTTTCCGTCCCGGTGACGGGGTCGGACGTCACCGGCGGATCCGCCACCGCCTGCCCGAACGCATGCGCGCCGGGAAGCAGCGCGAACGCGAGCGCCATCGCCACGATCAGCAGCAGGAACCTGTGAGCCGACGCCGTAGACGACGTCTTGCGGGAGGCGGACGCGTACATGGGGAGGACGAACATACCCGCATGGCGGCGTCCAGGGAAGAGGCCGGGGCCGTTGTGCACGCGCCGGGTGCGCCCGCGTTGCGAGCCTGTGGGCGAGAACCTGCCTCGTTGGGGGACGCTAGCGGCCGCGCGCATTGCGGATCGTAAGTTTCCCGTTACGGGTCGTGAGCGTTCGGTGTGGTCCCGCGACACACGGCCCTACACTCGCCACCCGTGAATCGTTGGAAACGACGCCTGCGCCCGGTCGCCCTCGCGGCGCTCCTGGTGACGCTGGCCTTCGCCGTTGCGGCGTGCGCGGACGACGCGGACACCGCGGAGCCCGTGTCCACGACCGACGGGACCGCACAGGCGACCGTCGTGACCGAGACGGTGACCGCCGACGCACCGGTCACGCCGCCGGCGGCGCCGGTGACGACCACCGCGCCCGACGACGCGGGGGGCGCGCCCGCCGGCGTCGTCTGGTTCGCGGACGACTCGGGCTCGCTCGTGGGCGAGTCCCGGCCGGGCGCCGCGGCGAGCGTCGCGGCCGCCCTCGGCGAGCTGGCGGCCGGTCCGAACGACGCGTCGCTGATCCCCGCGTTCCCGGCCGGGTCGAGCGTGCTCGGCACGGATCTCGAGGGCGACATCGTCGTCGTGGAGGTCGACGAGGCGTTCGTCGCGGGGTATCCGTCGGGTTCCGCAGCCGAGCTGGCCACGATTGCTCCGATCGTCTACACATCGACCGAACTCCCCGGTGTGGGTGCCGTCCGGCTCGAGTCCGGCGGTGTCCCCCTCTCACCGCCGACCGCCCAACTCGACCTGAGCGTCCCCCTCTCCCGCGGGGATCTCCCGGTCGAGCTGATCCCCCCGGAGGACGCACCGTGAGACACGACGCCGCCCGGACGCCGCGCCGCGCCCTCGGTGCGCTCGCCGCCGCGGGTGCCCTCCTCGTGTCCGCCGCGGTGTCGTCGGCGCAGGCGCCGCCACAGGAGCGGCTGGTCGCGATCGACCCGGGGCATGGGGCCGGCGACTCCGGCGCCGTGGGCAGGCTCGCGCCCGGAACCCAGACCGGCCTGCCCGAGCGGCGCAAGGGCGCGAAGGTCCTGATCTACGAGAAGGACGTCAACCTCGACGTCGCCCAGCGGCTCGACCGTTGGCTCCGCGAGCGCGGCTACGCGACGCTCATGACGCGGACCCGAGACGACCGCGCGGGCGGGGACCGGCCCTTCACCACCGTGCGGGCGGACCTCGCCGCCCGGGTCGCGACGGCGAACCAGGCCGGGGCGACGATCCTCGTCTCCATCCACGCCAACAGCCTGAACGCGAAGGCCACCGGCACCGAGACCTACCACTACTACTCCGCGGGCAGGGCCTCGCGCTCGCTCGCGAAGGCCATCCAGAAGGACCTGGTCGCCCGCGTCGGCCTGCCCGACCGCGGTGTCAAGCGGGCGGGCTTCTACGTGCTGCGCCACTCGGCCATGCCGGCCGTGCTGGTCGAGACCGGGTTCCTCTCGAATCCCGACGAGGCGGCGGTCCTCGCCTCGCCGGAGTCACGCCAGGCGATGGCCGAGGCGATCGGCACCGGCGTGGCCCGCCACCTCGCGAACGAGCCGGTCGGCGGCGACGCGGCCGCCGCGGAGCCGCCCCCGGTCAAGTACTGGGTCACGGCCGGCCGCTCGGTCTCGAAGCGGACCGCCGTGCGCAGGGCCAAGGCGATCCGCAGGGCCGGGCTCGAGGCCCTCGTCCGCCGGAGGTACTCCAGCCGCCTCGACCGGAACCTGCACTACGTCGTGACGGGCCAGTTCTCGTACCTGTCGAACGCCCGCAGCATGCGTCAGGTGATCCGTGACCTGGGCCTTCCGGGCCGGATCGACTCCGCGGTCGCGCCCACAAGAGCGGGGGCGTCCCGCCCGTAGTCCGCGCCGCCGGTCCGACGGACCGGTGTCAGCCCTTCTCGGGCGCCCGCTTCCCCCGCCCGGCGATCCAGATGCCCACGCCGATCCCGATGGCGACGAGGATCAGCGGCACGATGAGCGACGAGGCGAGCGAGAGCACCGCCCCGAGGAGCCAGATGCCGATGATGATCGCAAGGACCACACCGATCACGATGAGAACGAGCTGACCCACGTGTACCTCCCGCCGGATGACCCGATCCCAGTGTGCCACAGGGCAGACGCAGCTCCTCGGGAGGCGGGCCCGACGAGGCGGTAGCCTCGGCCCGGCATGGACAGACTCGAGTACTTCGCCCGACTGGCCGCCGAGTCCCCGGGCGTCGCCAGGGTTCGCTTCGCGCACGCGAACGAGCTCCTGCACGCCGGTCGCCTCGAGGACGCGGTGGTCGAGCTGCGCGCGTACCTGGACCTGGCGGAGGACGAGGGCAACGCCTGGGGGCGTCTCGGCGAGGCGCTCACCAGCCTCGGTCGACCCGACGAGGCGGCCGACGCATACCTGCGGGGAATCGATCAGGCGCTCGCCCACGGCCACACGGGCATGGCCCAGGACTTCGAGGCGGCGATCGAGGCCCTCTAGTGAGCGCGCGCACAGAACGCGCTCCGCGGTAGCGGAGCGGGTTCGAGCGCATCAGCGCGAGAGGACGCAGCCGCCGGGACGCGGCGCAGGCCTCGAAACCGAACGAGACCACCGCTCGTCGCGTCCCGGTGGACCGTCCGGTTTGGGGGCAATGCCCACCCGAGGCGAAGGGGTGCGGCCCCCCGGGCCGGACGCCTGAGCCGAGGATCCGCAGCGATTGGGATTGGTAGCGCTGTTTCTCGCCACGTGACCGGGGAGGCCCCAAGCACCCCGCCACCCTCAGCGCGACCGAGGACACGCGGCCCGCCCCGTCCAAGGAGCGCCGAGACCCGACAACGCACCACCACGCGCTCCGCGAACCACACGCCCATGGACATGCCGGCCCGGGGACGGCCTCCGGCCGACACCCGGACCTTGGACGGCCCTTCGGTCCGCCCACATGATCACGGACGAGCCCGTCGAAGTGGGAGTCGGTCGATTCACGATCGAGGCCGGGCCGCCCGATGCGCGAACGCGCGAACACGACTCCCCGCGCCGGCGGTGAACACCGTGCGGACTCGGCGACGCCCGTCCTGCGTGCGTGCCACACGTCGGCCCGGCGGCGGGCCGAGCGCGAGGCCCGATCAACTGCCACGATCCGGCGCGTGACGGGCGTTCGAACCACTGACACGCTGTCAGGCCCCCGGTGAGCACCGACGCCGTGGCGGGCGGCCTGTCGCTGCGGGCGGCGTTCCGGATGTGGCAGCGCAACGCCACGATCGCTCGCCGCACGGTGCTCGTGACGCTCGCGCCGCGGTTCCTCGAGGCGGTCGCCTATCTGGCGATCATGGGCCTCGGTCTCGGGACGTACCTGACGAGCGTCGACGGCGTCGACTACGTCGAGTTCATCGCACCGGGCGTCGCCGCGTCGACGGTCATGTTCGGCGCGGTGATCGAGACGACCTACAACGCCTTCGTCCGCATCCACGTGCGACGCGTCTACGAGGCGGTGGTGGCCACGCCACTGTCCGTCGGCGACGTGGTCGTGGGCGAGTACCTCTGGGCCGTCACCCGCGCGGTGATCTACGGCTCGGTGTTCCTGGTCGTGATGGCGGCCTTCGGTCTCGTCGTCTCACCGCTCGCGTTGCTCGCGCCGTTCCTGTTCGCCCTGGGCGCGCTCGCGTTCGCCGCCATCGGCATGACCTACACCGCGTACGTCTCCAACATGGAGCACTTCAACATCTTCTTCACGGCGATCCTGACGCCGATGTTCCTGTTCGGGGGCGTCTTCTTCCCCTTCGACGAGCTCCCGACCTGGGCGCAGGTCGTGGGGTGGTGTCTTCCGCTCTCCCACCTGGTCGCCGCGACCCGGGACCTCGTGCTCGGAGAGGTCGACCTCTCGACGCTCGGCCATGTCGGGGCGCTCGCCCTGGTCGTGCTGGTGCTGATCGCCCTGCCGATCCGCCGGCTGAGCCGGTCGCTCCTTCGCTGACGCCGCTCGGCCGGAAGGCCGTGCGTCAGCCGACCGGCTCGGCGACGCGGGCGAGGCCGGCGGCCTCGGCGGCGGCTCGGACCGCGCGGGCGACGTTGGGCACCAGGCCCGGGTCGAAGATCGACGGCACGATGCGGTCGGCACTGGGTGCCGAGGTGTGCGTCACGGTCTCGGCGATCGCACCGGCGGCCGCGAGCACCATCGACTCGTCGATTGCCTCGGCACGCGCGTCGAGCGCACCTCTCCAGATGCCGGGGAACGCGAGCGCGGAGTGGATCTGGTTGGGGACGTCCGGACGTCCGGTCGCGTAGACCCGCACCAGCTCGTCGGCCGCCACCCGAGCGACCTCGGGCTCCGGCATCGCGAGCGCGAAGACGATGGGATCCGCCGCCATCGTCCGCAGGTCGTCCGCGCCGAGCAGGTCAGGGGTGGAGAGGCCGATGAAGGCGTCGGCGCCTGCCACCAGATCCGAGGCGGACCCCGTGCGCCGAGCGCCGTTCGTGTGCTCGGCGACCCATCGGTCGTCCTCGGTGAGATCGTCGCGGCCGCTGTGGACGGCACCCTTGCTGTCGCACGCGGTGACCTCGCCGACCCCGGCCGCCACGAGCAGCCGCACCGTGGCGACGCCGCCCGGCCCGAGCCCCGCGACCACGACCCGCGCGTTCGACAGGCGCTTGCCGACGAACTCCAGGCCGTTGATCAGCGCCGCGAGCAGCGCGGCGGCGGTCCCGGCCTGATCGTCCTGGAAGACCGGAACGTCCAACTTGGGGGCCAGGGCGCGCCCGAGCTCGAAGCACCTCGGGGCGGCCACGTCGGCGACGTGCACGCCGGCGAACGGTGATGCGCACAACGCCACGGTCCGGGCGATCGCCTCGGGGTCCCGAAGGGTCACCGGGAGGGGGAAGGCGTCGATGCCGGCCAGCTCCCGGAGGAACATGCACTTGGCCTCCAACGCGGGCAGCGCGGCCAGCGGCCCCAGATCGCCCTGGCCCACCACCGCGCTGCCGTCGCTCACGACCATCACGCTGTTGCCCTTGATGGTGTAGTCCCACGCCCGCTCGGGGTCCTCGTTGATGGCCATGCAGACCCGGGCCACGCCGGGGGTGTACGCCATCGAGAGGTCGTCGCGTGTCGCGACCGGCACGCGGTTTCGCATGCCGACCTTCCCACCCGCGTGGGCCAGGAGGGCACGGTCGGCGACGCCCTCCACCTCGACGTCGGCGACCTGCGCGATCGCGACGCGGACCCGTTCGCCGTGGGCGTCGTCCCGGACCAGGACGGCCACGTCCCGGGTGACGGACTCGCTCGCCGAGCGAACGATGTCGACGCCGCCGACGAGCGCGTCCTCGGCGGCGATCGCGGCCATCACCTCGCCGAGCATCCCGATCCGAGCGGGGATCGTCGCGCGGATCGTCAGGCTGTGGGTGGGGCCGCTCACGGGTCGGGCATCCTACCCGCCACCGCGCGGCGTCGTCGGGTCATCGGCGCGCGGCGGGCGCGTGGGACATGAGCGCCGTGACCGCCGCGTCGAGTCCGCCGAGCGAGAGCTCGAACATGGGGAACACCCGCCGCACGGCCGCGAGCGTGGGTGCACCGTGAACGCTCGCCCACCACCGCTCGGGCACCGGGTTGAGCCAGGCCGCGTGCGGGAAGTGATCCGCGAGGCGCGAGAGCCAGAGGTGGCCGGGCTCCTCGTTGTCCTGGTACCAGTCGATGGCACCGCCGGCCATCGTCAGCTCGCTCGGTGCCATGCACGCATCGCCCACGACCACCAGCTTGTACTCGGGCGAGAGCCGGGCCAGCAGGCCCCTGGTCGACTCGGACGCGTCCGGTCGCAACTGCGCCGTCTCGTAGAGCCGGTCGTAGACGCAGTTGTGGAAGTAGCGGACCACCAGGCGATGGAAGTGGGCCGTCTGGTGCACGGCGCTGAAGAGGCGATCCGCGAGCGCCGCGTGCTCGTCCATCGAACCGCCGACGTCGAGCAGCACGAGCACGCGCACGGCGTTGCGCCGCGGTCGCCGGAACATCAACCGAAGCGCACCCCCGCCGTCGGCGGTCGCGGCGACGGTGGCGTCGAGGTCGAGCTCCGACGCCGGTCCCTCGAGCGCGGTGGACAGGCGCCGGAGGCGTCGCAGCGCCACGCCCATCTCGCGCACGCCGAGCGTCTCGTCGGCCCGCAGGTCGCGATAGCGGCGTTCCGCCGCCACCTGGACCGCGCGCTTCATCCGCCCGTCGCCGCCCATCCGGATCCCGCCGGGGTGGATCCCCGAGTGGCCGAACGGCGACGTGCCGCCTGTGCCGATGTGGCGCTCGCCGCCGTGGTGGGCCTCGGACTGATTCGCCAGC
Organism: Miltoncostaeaceae bacterium; assembly: GCA_963698665.1. Classification (GTDB taxonomy): domain Bacteria; phylum Actinomycetota; class Thermoleophilia; order Miltoncostaeales; family Miltoncostaeaceae; genus CALNYH01. The sequence continues at coordinate 193,144 of CAVORO010000003.1, forward strand.
CGCTCTTCGAAGCGTCTGCGAAGTTCGTCCAGGTCCAGCCGGCCGAGGGTCGCCTCCAGGCGCCGGCGGGCCTCGTCGTCCAGGTCGAGGGAGCGGGTGTCCCGCGAGAGCCAGTCCCAGATGCGATCGGCGATCTCCGGCGGGACCGACTCGAGCGGGCCGAAGTAGCGCGCGAACGCGGCGTCGTAGCCGTCGTAGTGGCGCTCGGACTTCACGAGCATCGCCCGGGCGAGCGCGTAGAACCCGCGGAGGCTCGAGTCGGCCAGCCCCCGCCCGAGCGCACCCTGCAGGCCCAGCCATTCGTCGGGACCGACCGGGACCCCCTCGTCGCGAAGGACGTAGAGGAGCCCCTCGAACATCAGCGACCGGCCATCCTGCGGGCCCGCGCGGCCAGGTGGTGGCGGGTCAGCTCCAGGTCCGACGGGCTCTTGATGAGCACGCCGAGGAACGGCATCTCCGCGACGACCCGCTCGGGGGTGATCCCGGCCAGCACGAGGGCCTGCACCCAGTCGACGAGCTCGCTCGTCGACGGGCGCTTGGCGAGGCCGTCGATCTCCCGGAGGGCGTAGAACGAGACGAGCGCCGCCCGCAGCAGCTCATCCTCCAGGCGCGGGTGGTGGACGCGGACGATCCGCTCCATCTGCGCCAGGTCGGGGAAGGCGATGTAGTGGAAGACGCACCGGCGCAGGAACGCGTCGGGCAGCTCCTTCTCGGCGTTCGAGGTGATGATCACGACGGGCCGCTCGCGCGCACGCACGGTGGCGCCGGTCTCGGGGATGTCGAAGCTCATCCGGTCGAGCTCCCACAGCAGGTCGTTCGGGAACTCGAGGTCGGCCTTGTCGATCTCGTCGATCACCAGCACGACCCGCCGCGGCGCGTCGAACGCCCGCCCCAGCGTGCCGAGCTTGATGTAGCGCGACACGTCCTTGGGATCGCCGTCGCCGAACTGGCTGTCGTAGAGCCGCTGCACGGTGTCGTAGACGTAGAGGCCGTCCTGGGCCTTGGTGGTCGACTTGATCCCCCACACGAGGAGGTCCATGCCGAGCGCCTGGGCGACCGCCTCGGCCAGGACGGTCTTGCCCGTGCCGGGCTCGCCTCGCACGAGCAGAGGGCGCTCGAGCGCGACGGCGATGTCGACGGCCGCGACCAGGTCGTCGCTCGCGATGTAGCTCTCGGTGCCCCGGAAGGCCGCCCGGCGATCCATCCGTCCCCCTCGAATCGACGGCGATGGATGGTAGAGCAGTCGGCGCGGCGCCCTCCCGCGGACCGGCTCAGCGGGTCCCGCGCCCCCCGGTCGCGGCGGTAGACGGCGCTCGCGATGCCGGCGAGCGACGAGGGCCGCCGCGGCCGCGGAGAGGGTCACGAAGATGAGCGGGACCCCGTCGCCGGCCGCGACGTTCGGCGGCCGCGGAAGCTCGCGACGCGCGGAGAGCCCGGAGATGTCGCGGGCCGCGTCGGCGGTCGCCTCGGCGTCCGTGGACGCGCGCGTCCGGGCCCGCGCCTCGAGGGTCGTCGGGGGCGAGTCCGGGTCCGCCGCGCCGGCGTCCGACCCGGCCTCGTTCGCGGGTGGCGCACCACCGCCCGTGGCGCCCGCGACGCCGCCCGTCTCGGGCGTGGTCGTCGCGGCGCGGGGCGCGGCGGCGGGAGGGACGACGACGCCGGGTTCCGCATCGGGCCGTCCGCCCGCCGGCGGCGGGGCGGCGCCACCGGGTGCGCGGACACCGCCGATCTGCTCGTTGAGCTCTGCCTGCACCGCGTCACGGAACGATCCGTAGAGGGACGTGTCCTGGCTCTGCGCCAGGGCGGCACGGAGGTCGGCGAGCGAGTGCTGCTGGTCGATGGTGCCGTTGTCCTGGTAGTCCAGCAGGACCTCGTTCGGTCCGGCGAGGGCGGGAGCGGCCGACGCGAGCAGCAGGATGAGCGCCACCGCGAGTCGGCGTAGGACGTATCGATGGCGCATTCGGTGCCGATCATCGTGGGATGCGGCCGACTGTTCAACCGAGCCGGGAAACGCCGGTGGTAGCGTTGCAGGCCGTGCGCGTCCTGATCAGCGGCGTCTCCGGCTTCGCCGGCCGGCACCTGGCCACGCTCGCCCTCTCGCGCGGCGCCGAGGTCCACGGCGTGGTCCGACCGACCGGCGCGTCGGCGCCGGAGGGCGTGATCCCCCACGCCATCGAGATCTCCGACACCGTCGCGGTGGGCGAGGTTCTTGCCCGCGTCCGCCCGGAGGCCGTCGTCCATCTCGCGGGCGCGTCGTCGGTGGGCCGTTCGTTCGGCGACCCGCTCGGCACCTGGGACGTCAACCTCAACGGAACGCTCGCGGTCCTGGAAGGGGTCCGCGCCCTGGATGCGCAGCCCCGGACGCTCATCGTCACGAGCGGCGAGATCTACGGCCGGGTGCCGCTCGAGGACCTTCCCGTCGGCCCGGCGACCCCGCTCTCTCCGCTGTCGCCCTACGGCGCGTCGAAGGCGGCGGCCGACCTCGCGGCCGCCCAGTACCACCTGGGATACGACGTCCCGGCGATCCGTGTGCGGGCGTTCAACCACATCGGCCCCGGCCAGGACGAGCGCTTCGTGGTGCCGAACGTCGCGCGCCAGATCGCGGCGGCCGAGTCGCGAGGGGATCGGGAGGTCGTCGTCCGGGTGGGCAACGTCAGCACCCGGCGCGACTTCACCGACGTGCGCGACGTGGTCGAGGCGTACTGGCTCCTGATGCACGAGGGCGACCCCGCGACGGTCTACCAGCCGTGCAGCGGCCGCTCGCTGGCCGTGCGCGAGCTCGTCGACGGGCTGGCCGCCCTCTCGACGATCGACGCGACCATCGAGTCCGACGCGGCCCTTCGGCGGGAGGGCGAGCAGGAGGACCTGTACGGGTCGCCGGACGGCCTGCGCGCGCTCGGCTGGGCGCCCGCGATCCCGCTGGAGCGGAGCCTCGGCGACGCGCTCGACTGGTGGCGGGACCGCCTGGCGATCGGCTGATGCGCCGGCGGGCGGGGCTGTCCGGCGGGCACCCGGCGCAGTCCTCCGTCCCCGACGCCGACTAGGGTTCGCCCGCCAGGCGACCAGGAGGACCGAGCAGACGATGCCAAGGGCGCTCATCACCGGGATCACCGGACAGGACGGCTCGTACCTCGCCGAGCTCCTGCTCGACAAGGGGTACGACGTGTGGGGCATGGTCCGTCGCGCCTCGACGGAGTCGTACGCGCGCATCGAGCACATCCGCGACCGGATCGGCTTCGTGCAGGCCGACCTGCTCGACCAGCCGTCGCTCACCTCCGCGCTCGAGCAGTCAGAGCCGGACGAGGTCTACAACCTGGCCGCGCAGTCGTTCGTGCCGACCTCGTGGGGGCAGCCGGTGCTGACCGCGGAGTTCACCGCGGTCGGGGTGACGCGCCTTCTCGAGGCCGTCCGTCAGGTCAACCCGCGCATCCGCTTCTACCAGGCCTCGTCGAGCGAGATGTACGGCCAGGTCCGCGAGACGCCGCAGACCGAGATGACCCCGTTCCACCCGCGGAGCCCCTACGGCGTGGCGAAGGCCTACGGCCACTACATCACGGTCAACTACCGCGAGTCGTACGACATGTTCTGCTGCTCGGGCATCCTCTTCAACCACGAGTCTCCGCGGCGCGGCCTCGAGTTCGTGACGCGCAAGGTGACCTACGGGGTCGCCCGGATCGCCCACGGTCTCGACGACGCGCTGTACCTCGGCAACCTGGACGCCCGGCGCGACTGGGGCTTCGCCGGCGACTACGTCGACGCGATGTGGCGGATGCTCCAGCAGGACGAGCCGGACGACTTCGTGGTCGCCACCGGAGAGACGCACACCGTCGAGCGACTCGTCGACCTCGCCTTCGCGCGCGCCGGCGTCGACCGGGAGGCGCATCTGAAGACCGACCCCGCCTTCATCCGGCCGGCCGAGGTCGATCTCCTGGTCGGCGATCCGGCCAAGGCCACGGCCAAGCTCGGATGGACGCCCACGGTCGACTTCGAGGGGCTGGTCAACATGATGGTGGACGCCGACCTCGAGCTGCTCGCGCCGCAGGCGCGCTGACCGGCGGAGGCCGGATGCCGACGCGCCGAGGCGGGCCGGGGGCGGCCCGCCCGCGCGTCGTCTTCGTCACGTACTACTACTCGCCCTATGTCTCGGGGCTCACGGCGTACGTCCGTCAGCTCGCGGAGGGCCTGGTCCGTCGTGGCGCGCGCGTCGTGGTGCTCTGTGGGCGCCACGACGACACGCTGCCCGCACGGGAGTGGATCGAGGGCGTCGACGTCCATCGGCTGCGACCGCTCGCGCGACTCGACAAGGGCGTGCTGATCCCCGGGCTCGTCCCCGCGACGGCGCGCATCGCACGCTCGGCGGACGCCGTGATCCCCGTGCTCCCCCTGGCCGAGGCGCTCGTGGTCCGGGCGGTCGCCGGCAGACGCACGCTCCCCCTCTACGTCTGCGACCTCCGCCTGGCCGACCGACCGACCTCCCGCGTCGTCGAGCGCATCGCCGCGATGAGCGCCCGCGCAGCCATCGCCTCGAGCAGGCGCTTCTGCGCCCTGACCGGCGACTACGCCGCCGCGTCGCGCGTGGTCGGTCGGTACGCCGACCGGGCGCTCGAGGTGCGCCCGCCGGTCGACGTCGACGCGTTCTCCGGGGTCGATCGCGTGCGCGCGCGTGCGCGCCTTCGCATCCACCCGACGGCACGCGTCGTCGGGTTCGTCGGCCGACTGGTCGCCGAGAAGGGGATCCCAGTGCTCGCGGAGGCCATGCGCCGGGTGCGCGAGGTCGTGGCGGGCGCCGAGCTCGTGGTCGCGGGCGAGGGGGACGCGGTCGCCGGCGGCGGGCTCGGCACCGAGCTTCGCGCGCTGCTCGCGGACGAGCCGTGGGTTCGCTTCACCGGGCACCTGGACGACGACGACCTGCCGGCGTTCTACTCGGCCGTGGACGTGCTGGCACTTCCGAGCATCGATCCGCTGGAGGCGTACGGCATGGTGCAGGTGGAGGCGATGCTCTGCGGGACCCCGGTCGTGGCGAGCGACATGCCGGGGGTCCGCGTGCCCATCACCCGCACGGGCATGGGACGACTCGCGCCGCCCGGCGACCCCGGGGGACTCGCCGACGCGCTCGTCGCAGTCCTCTCGCGGCCGCAGGAGCACGTGCGCTCGCGCGAGCAGGTGCTCGACGCCCTCCCTCCCGGCGAACCCGTCGATGCGCTGATCGCGGCGATCCGGGGCATGCGCGGGTCGGTCTCCACGAGATGAGCGTGGATCCGGGGCCGGTGTCGCGTGGCGCCGCCCGATCCGGACTGCTCGGGGAGGGCGCGCTCGTCTTCCTGGCGACCGGCGTGTCGAACGCGCTCGTGTTCGCGGGATTCATCGTCGCGGGCCGGGTCCTCGGCCCCGACGAGTACGGCACCGTCGCGGCGATGTTCGGGGTCGTGATCGTCCTGACGATTCCCTCGCTCGCGCTCCAGACGCTCGTCGCCCGCGAGGCCGCCTCGGCCATCGCGGGAGGCGCCGGGGCGTCGGCGCTCGCGGCGGTGCACCGCCGCCGCCGCCGCCAGGCGCTCGTCCTCGGCGGGGGCATGGCGATCGGCGGGGTCGCGCTCGCCCCCCTCGTGGCGGGGTCGCTCGGCCTCGGGAGCGCCTGGCCGCTCGTCTTCACCGTGGCGGCGGCGCTTCCGATCATCGTCATGGCCGAGGGGCGCGGCCTGCAGCAGGGTCGCCAGCGGTTCGCGGCGCTGGGGGTGAATCTGCTCGCCGAGGGCGGCGTCCGGCTGGTGGCGACGGTCGCGGTGCTGGGCGCCGGGTTCGGTGCGACCGGCGTGACGGCGGCGCCGCTGGTCGGGACCGCATTCGCGGCCGGCCTCGCCCTTTGGAGCGCACGCGACCTGCCGCCCGCCGTCCAGGGCACCATGGCCCCGCCGGTCGCGCGCGCCGGTCTCAGCCTGGTGCTGTTCGCGGGGTTCGCGACCGTCACGAATCTCGATGTCGTCGTCGCCAACCGGGTCCTCGACGACGTGGCGGCCGGCGAGTACGGGGCCGCGGCGCTGTTCGGGCGTGTGGTCCTGCTCGCCCCGCTGGCGGTCGGGGTCGTGCTGGTCCCGAAGGTGATCGACGCCGACGAGTCCGGCCGTCCGACCCGGCCGTTGCTCTGGGTGGCGATCGGCGCGGTGGGCGCGACCTCCGGACTCCTCGCGCTCGCCGGACTCCTGGCGCCCGCGGTGGTCCGTGCGCTCTCGGTCGGTGGCGGCTTCGCCGGCGCCGACCCGGTCATCCGGCTCTACGGCCTCGCGATGCTCGGGTTCGCGCTGGTGCTCGTGATCGCGCTCTACGACATCGCGCTGTCGCGTCCGGTCGCCGCGTGGGCCTGTCTGGTCGCGGTGCCGATCCAGGCGATGGCGCTGCTCCTGGCGCCCGCGCGCGGCACCGCGCTCGCCGCCGTGTTGCTGGCGACGGCGTGCGCCCTCGTCGCGATCGGTCTGGCGGAGGCGCTCGCCGCCGGGCGGCTCAGACCCGTCGGCGCGCGGTCACGATGATGCACTCTCCCCAGTCGCGAGGGAGGAACGCCCGCCCCGAGATGACCTGGAGCGCCGCCGGCGCTCCGAGCGTCGCCAGTTGGATCGGGCGAGGGAGGCGGCGGACGTAGGGCGGGTCCCACAGGCCGTCCGCCGCCACGCGCTCGACGGTGAACCCGGCGCCGTGCGTGCGCGCGAGCCAGTCGTCGCGGTCCAGCAGCGCCGAATGAGTTGGGTCGCGGTACGCGAACCACTCGTCGCCTCGGATCCGGTGTCCCCACCCTTGGGGGTTCGGCACCACGTAGAGCAGGCGCCCACCCACCCGCAGCATGCGCCGGAACTCGGCGAGCGTCGGGTCGGGCGGGTCGATGTGCTCGAGCACGTGGAGCGAGACGATGAGATCGAGCGACGCGTCGTCCACCACTTCGAGCGAGTCGACGACGTTCGCCGCCGGGGCGATCGCCCGCGTGCGCCGCCGCGCCGCCTCGGAGGTGTCGAAGGACGTCAGCCGGTAGCGCCGCGCGAGCCGCTTCGACAGGTGCCCAACTCCACAGCCGAAGTCGAGGACCCGTGCCCCTGGCGGGGCGAGACGGCCCGCGACCTTCGCGTACCAGCGCAGGGCGACCCGGTCTCCGTCCTGTGCGTTGTTGACGTAGTAGTTCTCGTCGTATGCGCAATCGCTCGACACGGGACCTCAGCTCACGATGATCAGGATGGACGCGACGACCCACAGGAGGATCGCGACCTGCAGGCGCCGGTCGGAGTAGACCAGCGCGGTCGGGCTCCCGCCCTCGTGGCGGTGCAGGACCAGCCACAGGTACCGCAGGATGCCGTAGAGCGGGAAGGGGAGGGTCAGGGCGAGGACGCTCCCCTCGGGCGAGCCGTCGATGCTGTAGATCGCGTAGGCGGCGAGCGCCGCGCCCGCGCTGATCACGAGCGCCGCGTTCAGGAACGGCAGGGAGTAGTCCGCGAGGACGTCGCGTTGGTCGGTCGCCCGCGATCCTGCGGTCACCACCTCGCCGTGGCGCTTGCCGATCGCGAGCATCAGCGCGAGGAGCCCGGTGCAGCCGATCAGCCATACGGACGGGTCGACCGCGATCGCGGCGGCGCCGCCGACCACGCGCAGCACGAATCCCGCCGCGATGATCATCACGTCGACGATCACCTCGTGCTTGAGCAGCACGGAGTAGGTCGTCTGCAGTCCGAGGTAGACGGCGATCGACCAGTCCGAGCTCGGCGTGGATCAGCGCGCCGGCCGCGACGGACGCCGCCGCCAGCACCAGCGCGACCGCGATCGCGAGGGCGACCGGCACCGTACCGGCGGCGATCGGCCGGGTGCGCTTGGAGGGGTGCGCCCGGTCGCGCTCGCGATCCATGACGTCGTTGAACGAGATAGACCGCGCTCGCGGCGGCGCAAAAGCACGCGGTGGCGCCGAGTGCCCGGGCGACCTGCGCCGGGTCGGTCAGCTCGCCGGAGAACAGGAGCGGCGCGAGGACGAACCCGTTCTTGAGCCACTGGCGAACCCGGAGCGAGCGGAGCAGGCCCGCGGCGGCGGGGACCGCCCGAGGGCTCGTGACGGGGTGTCGCGGCATCCGTCGCACAATCGTATCCAGCGGCCGCATGCGGGCTCGGCCTACGAGGGCAGCCGGCATGTCGGACCCCGTGCCGGGGCGGCGGTGATCCCGGTGAGCGCGAGTTCACGCGCGGGGGCGGGCGTGGACTCGTCGGGCGACGCGTAGGGCACGCCGGTGAGCGGAATCCCGGGGTCGATGTCGACGTCGACCGGCGAACCGCTCGCCGCGATCCGAATGCATGCGCGCGCCCGTGTCGCCCCTGTCTCCACCCTGGCATCGACGGGAACACCCTCCTGGCTCGCGAGGAGAGCGAGCTCGGCCGACGCCGGGGTCCGGCGAACGTCAGCCGGAGGTCGAGCGGCACGTCGCGCGGCGTCGAGATCCGGAGACCGAATGGACCGCCCAGCCACGGCACCGCGTCCCGGGGATCGGTGTCGTCGTCGACGGAGTAGCCGAGCACCTGCAGGGCGACGTCGTAGGGCGCGCGCTCCTGGAGCACGAACGGCGTCGCCACGCCGAGGGTCCGCCGGTTGGTGCGCAGGCCACCGTAGCGGCTCACCACCAGCAGATAGTCGGGGTCGTACGCCTCCTCCGCGTCGACGCCATAGCCGCCGCCGTAGACCCAGCTGTTGAGGCCGGGGTCGAAGACGGGCCGCGCCCCGCCCTCGTCCACGAGCTGAAGGGCCTGCCCGGTCCGGAAGGCCTGGGTGAAGACGTAGCCCGATTCCGACCCCTCGACCAGCACCGGTCGCCCGTCCGCGTCGCGGTCCACGAGGTCGATCAGCGTCCACGCCGACCCCGGCGTGAGCGCCGGTGAGTTCGCCGCGGCACCGATGCTCGACACCGTGGCCCGCCCGATTCCGAGCGCCAGCACGAGCGCGACCGCCGCTGGAAGCCAGATCCTCGCCGCCCGCGGAAGGCGCTCGAGTCGCGACAGCGCCACCAGGCCGGCCGCGGCACCCATGATCGCGAGCGGCCCGACGTAGACGAGGCTTCGGTAGAAGCAGTATCCGCATTCCTGGACCCACTGCGCGTAGGCGCTCACGGCGAGGACGGCGGCGAGGGACGCCCCGAGCCAGCGGCGCCCCGCCGCGGCCGCAGGACGAAGAAGGCGATCAGGCACGCGATGACGAGGGCAGCGGCCAGGTAGAGGATCGTCAGGGCGGGCCCGCCCAGCAGGTCCTGGCGACGCGCCTCGAAGAGCTGGTTCAGGCCGAGCATCCAGGGAAGGGCGTTGCGTGGGCCGATGCCCCATTCCGGACTGTTCGACAGGCCCGCGTCTTGACGGAGGTAGTGGATGTAGCTCCACGCCCGCGCGGTCGCGGGGGGGCTGATCGTGAGGGCGACGACGAGACCCAGACCGACGCCGGCGAGCCCTCTGCCGAGTTGCTGGACCGCGCCCCGCCGGATGGCCGACGCCGCGGAGACGGCCACGAGCAGGACGACGGCCAACGTGGTCGCGGGCAGCGCCTCCGTGTAGATCGCGACCACGCCTCCCGCGAGGATGCCGCCGGCGACGCCCGCACGGAGGTCCCCGTCCATCGCGCGCCCGGCTGTCCAGAGCGCGACCGGGAGTGCGCCAAGAGCGAACGTCGACGGACCCGAGCTCTCGAAGACCGGGATCAGCACGGTCGAGGCACTGGCGGCCAGGCCGGCGGCGAGCGCGGCGGCGGCGCGGGGCAGGCCGAGGCCGATCCGCGCCGAGGCCGTAGAGCGCCAGGCCGAGCGTCGCGAGGAGGGCGGCCAGGAGCGCCGTGAGCCCCCGACCCTCGCTCACCCCGACGAGCGCGGTCGTCGACGCCAGGATCTCCTCGAACCCGACCCGGATGCCAGTCGGAAGGAGGTCGGCGATCCGGTCGGTCGCGGGGGCGAACCCCGGTTGGAGCGTGGCGCCGATCCGATTGTCCGTCAGCCAGTCGGCGAGCGGGACATAGAAGAACCAGGCGTCCTGAGCGAACAGGTTGACCGGTCCACCCGACCCTCGGACGATGAACGGCGCCACCACCACGGTGAGTGGGCTTCCGCCCGCGACGGCCGCCCAGCCGACCATGGCCCTTCGCCGCCCGCTCGGAAAGCGGACACGGCCGCGCGAGACCGCGAGGGCGAAGGCCGCCAGCGACACCATGCCCACCGGCACCACGATCACCCACCCGAGGTCACGAGCGGGAAGCCAGGTGCCCGCGAGTACGAGCAGCGATCCGAGCAGCGCGGTCCCAAGGAGAGGAGCGAGCGCAGAGCGAGGCGGGACGGGCCGGCAGGAGCCATGCGGCCGGGCCCGACCCCGCCGCCGCCGCGATCGCGACGAACAGGAGCGTGAGCCCGATCAGCAGGAGTGGCGCGCTCAGGGTCGGTCGGGAATCGGGCGGGGGAGCCGGGCCAGGAGGAGATCGGCGATCGCGGCGGGCGCCCGATCCGCCGGTTCCGGGGCGTCCTCGACGACCCGCGCCCGTGTCATCGCGTCGTCCCACGCGACGGCCTGGTCGCGCGCCGAGACGACGGGGCGGCGCGCCATTCGCGCCAGCCGCGCCACCGCGTCACCGAGCGAGGCCGGCCCCTCGCCGTGGTCCATGATCGCGTCCGCGGCGGTCAAGAGCGCCGCCATCTCCTCGTATGCGGGCCACGGCTGGATGTGGAGGGCCGCGCCCGCATGGCGGAGCTGGCACCACTCGAGCGCCTCGGACGCATCGTCTGGCTCCGCATCCCCCAGGACCATGAGGCGATTGCGCGGGTCGGCTCGGCGAAGGGTGGAGGCCAGCCGGGCGAGCTCCATGAGCACCGCGCGCGGCCAGGGGCCGTATCTGGGCGGGCGCGGCGCCAGGAGTAGGCGCGTGGTCCGACCGCCCCGGACCGGCCGGCGGCGGGGCGTGAGCATGAACCCCGCCTCCAGCGAGAGCCGCTGCCGCCCCGGACCGGTCGCGACGTTCCAGGCGATCGGCGGTGGCACCACGGTCGGCGGGCCGAGCAGCTCGGGAAGCGCGTCGGCGAGCGTGGCGGCCTCGCCCTCGCTCCCGACGACGAGGTGTGCGCCGGTGGCGGCGAGATTGGTGAGCTCCCGACGCGCGTGGCGGCGGACGCCCTCGTCCAGGTGCGCGCCGACGAGCCGGTCGACCTCCCAGAGCACCGCGAGCCCCTCACGCTCGTCCAGGAGGGCGCGGGCGGGATGGAGGGCCTGGCAGGAGTCCACCAGGCAGACGACGGGTCCGGGCTGGAGCCCGGAGCGGCCCTCGGGGCGGACGGGGCTCACGATGCGGACGTTCTCGCTCGAGCGCAACCACGAGGTCGTCGCGATCGTCACGGGCGTGGTGGCGGCGCTCGCGAGCGCGATCTGCAGGAGGCCCGCCGCCGGCGTACCGACGTCGGGGGACCCGAGGATCCAGAAGGTCGGGCGGCGGACCCGCGCGCGGAACAGCCGACGCGGCGCCTCGGCCGTGGCCTTCTCGCGGTAGGCGGCGACGGCACGCTCGGCGACCGCGTCCCAGGTCAGCTCGGCGGCGGCTGCCCGCCCCTCGCGCGACAGGGTCGTCGCGAGCTCCCGGTCGGTCAACACCCGCGCGATCGTCCCTGACATGTCCGTGAGGTCACCGGGGTCGAAGCCCGCCTCGGGCCGGGTGAGCAGCTCGCCGCACGACGTCGTCCGCGACGCGACCACCGGCGCCCCACGGGCCATCGCCTCGGCGATCGGGAGCCCGAAGCCCTCGTAGGTCGACGGGTAGACCGAGCATCGGCACTCGGCGTAGAGGGACGAGAGCTCCTCGTCGCTCACGAAGCCGACCAGGTCGAGCCGCGCACCGATGCCCGCCTCGGCCGCCAGTCCTCGGAGCTCGGCCGCGTGCTCGTCGGCGATGCGGCCGGCGATCACGAGCTCGTGATCGGCGAGTGACTGCGGCAGCATGCCGAACGCCCGCACGAGCGCGGGGAGGTTCTTGCGCGGGTGCTCGGTGCCCCCCGCGTACAGCACGAACGGGCGCGGGCGCGCGTCCGCTCGCGGCGGCGGCGGCGTGAAGGCCGGCACGCCCGTGCCGACGGTGCGCACCTGGTCGGGGCGAAGGCCGAGTCGCCCGATCCCGTCGGCCGCGGTGTAGGCCGAGATCGCGAGCACCAGATCCGACGTCCGCACGAGCTGCGCGCGCCACCGCCACGCGCGCATCAGCCATTCCTCGTGGGCGTCGGGGTGGACCATCGGGATCACGTCGTAGAGCGTCGCGGCATGGACGACGTTCGGCGCGGACAGGCGGCCCGGCAGGAGGCGTCGTGTCGGGACGTCGAACTCGAACGGCGAGCCCAGGTGGAAGACGGTCACGGCGTCGCGCGGCGGCCGGGGCAGGTCGCGCTCCGAGACCCGGAGCTCCGCCGGCAGCATCTCGGCGTAGCCCGACGAGAGCTCCCGTTCGGGATCGACCATCAGGGCCAGGTCGTCAAGGTCGTCCCGACGCGCCAGCGCCGCGCCCAGGTTGGCGACCCAGCGGGCGATGCCGCGCTCGGGGTGGTCGCGGGACTGCGCCCCCCGCAGGTCGAAGACGACGCGGAGGGGCGGGCTCACTCTGCGGGCGCGCGCGCGACGACCAGGACGACGCCGTGGTGGGCGCGTCGTCTCGTCGGCCGCGCCGGGTCGCCAGGACATGTCGGCGTCCTGCCAGAAGTGGCGTCGCTCGGAGACGTCCCAGCCGGCGAGAAGGGCGTCGATCCCCTCGTCGTCGTAGACGCGCTGGAACGCGTCGAGCTTCGCGATGCCGAATGGCGCGGTCAGGACGAGGCGTCCGCCGGGCAGCGAGGCGCTCGCGCAGGTCACGGAGCGTCTCGACGTCCGCGGAATCGCGACCGGGCTCGTCGCCCTCGTAGTGGCCGAGCCCGAAGTGCTCCACCGCGGACAGGACGACCGCCGCGTCGAAGCCCCGGTCGTCGTCGGTCAATTCGTCGTAGCGCGTCTCGCGCACGGTCAGGTTCGGGTGCGCGATCGGGTATCCGCGCGGGTCGACGACGGTCACCCGGTACCCGAGCGAGGCCAGCGCGAGGCACATCGTCGACTCGGAGCCGCCGACGTCGAGCACGCGGGCGTCGTCCGGAAGCCCGGCCAGGGCGCGCGGGACGAACACGTTCTCGACGATGCGCTCGTTGACCCCCCGCATCTTCGGCCCCGAGGACTCGTAGGCCACGTGCACGGGGTGGTTGAACCACAGGCCCGTCTGGGCCAGATAGCCGTTGGGGCCGCTCGCCCAGTTGAGGAACTCGGCGGCGCTCCACGACAGGTCGCCGCCGCGCGGCGCTCGACCGGGGGGATCTGGTATGCGGGATCGACCGCCGCGATCGACTCTCCGAGGACCCGCGTGTTCTCGGCGACGACCACGAGCGCGGCGTCGAGGCCCGGCGCGGTCGAACTCGAGCTTTTCCGCGAGCACGTCGACGCGCTCCTGGATCATCCCCAGGTGTCCGCCGAGCTGGCGCTCGATGGTCTCGATCGCGTCGAGCCGATCGTGCACCGGCGGCCGTCCCGGGCCGCGACCCGAGCAGCGCCTCCGTGTGTCGCGCCAGCCAGGCGAAGCGCCCGTCGAGGACCTTCTGGACCGGCCACCCTGCCACCCTCTTGGCCCTCACGTGACGTCCCCCTTCCGGAGCGCGAGCGAGATCGATGTGAAGACCCGCCGGGTCGCGCCGTCGGCGACGCTGCAGGCGGACGTGGGGGTGGGTCTGGTCCCCCGCCTGGATGCGCCCGAGCTCGGCCCCAGGTCGATGATCGGGGCGGCGCCGTTGTCGGGGATCGCGAGGTCCATGCCGTCGATCGGTGTCAGCGAGGGCGCGAGCGCGAGCAGGCTGCGGGATCGTCTCGGCGGTGAACAGCTCGAGATCGGGGAGCGACGCGTGCGGGCCGCCGTCGATCGCGAACTCGGTGGTCACGGCCGCCACGCCGCCGGGCTTGAGCACCCGCGCCGCCTCGGCGAGCGAGCGCCCCGCGGCCCCGATGCCCCCGAAGTGCTCGATGGAGCCGAAGGAGACGACGAAGTCGAAGGTCTCGTCCTCGAAGCGCAGGTCGAGCGCGTCCATGTACGAGACCGTCAGCCGGTTGCGACGGTACGGGTACGGGGCGTAGAGGTCGGGGTCCACCAGCATGAGCGAGCTGCCCTCGACGTGGGTGAACCCGCCCGGACCCGTAGATGTCGGTGGCGAAGACCCAGCGGCAGCGGTTGGTCAGGTGGTAGACGATCGCCTCGTGGCCGGCGCCCACGCTCAGGCCGATCGCGTCCTCGTGCAGCACCCCGCCGCGCTCGAGCGCCTGGATGCCGAGCGCGAACTCCCAGAGCTTGCGATGCCGTGCGGGCGGTCCGTCCGCGCCGACCACGTCGGCGATCGTCGCGGCGAGCGCCGGATCGTCCCAGTCGGCGAGGGCGCAGATCCGGGTGAGCGGGCGGTCGTTCGGGTGGACGCCGCGAGCGGGCGCGGGGTCGGTGTCGGCCGTGGGGGTGCCCATGCGGCGGCCAGGCTATCGGTTCGCGCACGCGGCCCGCCACGCGCGCGGTCCTCGTTCAGCCCGGGCTCTGCTCGCGCGCCTGTGGGCGCCGCGTCGCCCGTGGCGTGGTCGCGCCGGCGCCAGTCGCCGCCCAGGTCGACCAGGCCGACGCCCGGTCGCTGGGGGAACACCGTGAAGTCGATGCACCGGTCGAGCCAGGCGCAGACCTCGCCGCCGTCCGACACCGCGACGGTCACGGTGAACTGCCCCTCGTGCAGATGCAGCGCCGGAATCTCGAACGCCACGGTGGCCGCACCGGCCATCGGCTCCGAGACCACGGAGTCGAGCGTCGTGTTGGTCGCGTAGCAGAGGAGTCCCTCGATGGTGTAGATCATCAGCCCGAAGTCGGGCGCCGCCAGCGTGCGCTCGGGGACCACGTCCATCTCGATCGACATGCCGCTCGTCGGTGGTGAAGCGCGTGCTCTCCCCGGACTCACCCCGCAGGCGCACCGCGGCGACGCGCGCGGCGCCGTTGCCGCCGATCTCCTCCGGCGTGCCGGCGCCGTCGTCGGCCTGCTCGGAGTCGACGCCCGACGCCGCCGGACTCTTCGGCGACCGCGGGTCCGGCGCTCGGCGCGACCGACGCGCCGACGTCGCCGTGGACGCGCGTCATCAGGCGGTGGTAGGCCGAGAGCACCTCGAACGTGGCCCCGTCGGCGACCACCCGCCCGTCCTCCAGCAGCACGGCCCGGTCGCAGACGCGCTCGATCGCGTTCGCGTCGTGGGACACGCAGCAGCAGCGTGCCGCCGCGGCGGCGGAACTCGAACATGCGCCCCAGGCACTTGCGCTGGAAGGCCTCGTCGCCGACCGCGAGCACCTCGTCGAGGAGCAGGACGTCGGGGTCGACGTGGCTCGCGACCGAGAAGGCCAGGCGCATGTACATGCCGCTCGAGTAGGTGCGCACCGGCTGCGTCGACGAAGTCCGCCGAGCTCGGAGAAGCGCCACGATCTCGTCGAAGCGCTCCTCGATCTCGCGGTCCGAGAGCCCGAGGATCGTGCCGTTCATGAAGACGTTCTCGCGGCCGGTGAAGTCGGGGTGGAACCCCGCCCCGAGCTCGAGCATCGACGCGACCCGTGCCGCCGATGGCGACCTCGCCGCCGTGCGGCGGCATGATCCCGGCGGCGAGCTTCAGCAGCGTGCTCTTGCCCGACCCGTTGCGGCCCGATCACGCCCACGGCCTCGCCGGGCTCGACGTGCAGGTCGACGCCGCGGAGGGCCCACACCTCGCTCGCGTCGACGCGCTTTCGGCGGAGCACCGTCTCCTTGAGGGTCCGGTTGCGCTGGTGGACGAGGCGGTACCTGCGCGCGACGCCCGTCCAGCCGGATCTCGCCCGGCGCCGCCGCGACCATCAGAGCTCGGCCGCCATCTCGGGCTCCAGCCTGCGGAACACGCGCGATCCCGATCGCCAGGACGATCGCGTCCGACGACGACCGCGTAGAGCACGTCGCCGCGCGCTCGGCCAGGTCCCCCAGAAGAGCACGTCCTGGAAGGCGAGGATGATCGGCGCCGGTGGGTTGCGCCCAGTGGAGGACGTTCTCCAGCAACGGCGTTGTCCTGCAGGCCCGCGGCGCGTCGTCGAACGTGTAGAAGACCGGGCTCAGGAAGATCCACGGCAGGCCGATGGCCGCCATGATGTGCTCCACGTCGCGGAAGTAGACCTGGACCGCGGCGACGATCAACCCGAAGCCCACGCTCAGCATCGCCAGGAGGACGACGAGCAGCGGGAGCAGGCACGAGCGACCGGGGTGCACTCCGCCGGTGACGACGACCGACGTCACGATGGCGACGATCAGCATCGCGAGGCCGGTGAGGGCGTTGCCCCCCATCGTCGCGATCGTGATGAGCGCGCGCGGGAAGCGCACCTTGGTGACGAGCCCCGGCTGGCCGACCAGGCTCGACACCGCGACGGTCGCGCTGCCGAAGAAGAGCGTCCAGACCGTGAGCGCCGATGAAGATGAACAGCGCGTAGTTGGGGATCGTGGATACGGAAGACGTACCGAAACACCACGGTGTAGGCGCCGATCATGATCGCCGGTGTGATCAGCGTCCAAAGCAGGCCGAGGGCGGAGCCCTTGTAGCGCTGGCGCGCCTCGCGGCGGGTCAGGTTGACCAGGAGCGGCCAGTAGCGCATCGGTCCCGCCGGCTGGGCGATCGGGCGCGACGCGCGGGCCTCGCCCGGGCTGCTCTTCGTGGTCACGGGGCACTCCGGACGGCTCGGCGTGAGCCGGATGACAGTAGCGCCTCACCCCGGCCGGACCCCCGTGCCGGTCGGCGCTCGACCGTCGCCACCTCGGCGGCCTCCAGCAGCGCCAGCGCAACGGTCTCGGCACTCGGCATCGCGTCGGCCGCGACCCGTCCGCGAGCGGCGAGCGCCCGCGCGAGCGGCGGCGCGTCGAGGAGCAGACGCGTCAGCTCGACCGCCTGCAGGCGTCGAGGTGCACCGTGGGCAGCCCGCGGCGCGGAGTCGCTCGGCGTCCGGCACGCCCGGCAGCCCGATCGCGGCCCGTCCGGACCGCCACGCCCCGGCGGCGCGCGCGAGCACCGCGGCACCGCGGCCGCGCAGCCAGGTCACGCCGTGGGTCTGCGCGACGAGCTCCGGCCGCATCGCCTCCACCCGGAGCGCCTCGACGATCGCCCGCGGGACGCCGCTGTGGTCGAGCGCCACGCCGCCGCCGCGCGCGGGCGGCGCCGGAAGGCCCACGACGACGACCGGGAGGCCTCCCGCCTCCGTCGGGATGTCGTCCGGGTCGAGGAGGGCGATCGCGTCCGCATGGGCCACGACCGCGGCAGCCGGGGCACGACCCGGCTCGTCGACCGGGATCGCCACGATCGGCCCCGGGGCCTCCGCGAGCACCAGTGGGTCGGGCACGCCGGCGATCGCCGTCACGTCCGGGTGCACCGGGGCGAGGTCCGGTGCCCCGAGGCGGGCGGCGACGGGCTCGAGCGCCGCGCGCAGGTCCGCCGGGACCGTCGCGCCGATCAGCAGCCTCACGACATCTCCATGACGAACTCGCGGACGCGCTCCGCGACGCGCTCGTGCGAGAGGTCGTCCAGTCGCTCCGCGCGGCCCGCGGCCATCCGGGCGCGAAGTGCGGTCGTTGGCGAGCGTCTCGGCGACGGCCTCGGCCACGAGCGACGGGGGCTTCTCGTCCAGGAGGAGGCCGGCGCGCCCGGCGGTCTCGGGGATCGCGCCCTGCGCGTAGGCGACGATCGGCAGATCGTGCTCCATCGCCTCGACGAGCGGGACGCAGTAGCCCTCGTGGTCCGAGAGGCAGAGGAACAGATCGGCGCCGGCGTACTCGTCGGCGAGTCGCTGGTCGTCCACCGACCCCGTGATCGTGAGCGCGCCGTCCACGCCGAGCGCGGCCGCGAGCGCCTCGCAGTGGGCGCGGTAGTCCTCGATCCCCGCCCAGCTTCCGACCAGGCGGAGCTCGGCGTCGGTCCCGCCCTCGCGGAGCGCGGCGAGCGCCATCACGAGGTGATGCTGGGCCTTGTTGGGGACGCCGCGCCCGACGAACAAGAGGCGCGTCCGGGCGTGGTCCTCGCGGACGCCGGGCGGCGGAAGCGACGGCCGTCGCATCACGCCGACGACCCGCGCGGGCGGGAAGCCCAGCTCCTCGAGCTCGCCGGCGTTGAACGACGAGTCCGCCGCGGCCCAGCGGACGCGGTCGGCCAGCTCGCCGAGGCGTCTGCGCCCGTCGGCGCACTCGATCGCGATCCCCGGCGCGAACTCCCACAGGAGCCGGGCGGGCGTGATGTTGTGGTAGTGGATCGCCAGCCGGTCGGTGCGCCCCGCGACGTCCCAGAAGGCGGGGCTCGCGATCGAGTAGTGCAGGATCGCCGCGTCGCCCGGTTCGGCCAGCGTGTCCCAGCCGGTGTGCGGGCGCACCTGCCCGCCGAGCGCCGGGTCGATGTGGTCGGCCTCGCAGACCACCTCCGAGCGCAGGCCCATGTCGCGCAGCACATCGCGCGCGGCGAGGGCGTGGATGGTGATCGCGTCCCTGGCGGCCGCGCCCGCGAGCACCTGATGCACGCCGTCGCTCACCGCTGGACGCGCACCGGCGCGGCGGTGGCGCCCGCGGGCGCCGACCACGCCTCCAGGGCGTCGTGGAAGCGCCTGCGCACGACCGGCCACGAGTACTCCGCCCGCACGTAGTCGCCGCCCGCCCGCGCCATCCGGGCCCGAAGGTCGGCGTCCTCGAGGAGCAGCGCGACCGCCTCGACCATCTCGGCGCCCTCGCGGTACCAGAGCCCACCCCCCGAGGCCGCGCAGTGCTCGTGCAGGACCGGCGAGGCGCCGTTGACGACCGCGGGCGTGCCGGCGAGCCACGACTCGAGCAGCACCATGCCGAGCGACTCGAGACGCGAGGGGTGCAGGAGCACCGAGGCGGCCGCGTAGGCCGCGCCGCGATCGCCGTCGTCCACGAAGCCGAGATCGATCACGTGGGGCGCGACGTCGGCCGGCAGGTCGATCTCCCCGCCGCCCATGAGGGCGAGCTTCGGGGCGTCCGCCACGTTGCGCCGCAGCTCGGCGTAGTTCGCGAACATCTCGGGCAGGCCCTTCGCGGCCTCCCGGCGCCCGGCGTAGAGCAGGTAGCCGGGGTCGATGCCGCGCTCGGCGCAAAAGCGCGACGTCGCCTCGGCGCTCGGCGCCTCGGTCTCGTCGAACCCCACGCCCACGAGGCGCGTCCGCGCGTCGGGAGCCAGGTCGTGGACCAGGCGCCGCTCGCCCTCGGTCAGCACGATGCAGCCGTCGGCCCCCGCCAGCATGCGCCGAACGGGCGGCAGGCGCGCGTAGGGCTCGTCGTGCAGGCACGAGATGACCGCGGTCGGCGCCCCGGCGCTCCGCGGCGACCCAGAACGTCGTCCCGAACAGATACGGGATGCAGACGGCCCAGTCGTAGCGCCCCTCGTCGCACGCCGCGTCGAGGAGCCCCTCCGACCAGACCGAGTTGCCCATCCACTCGAGGGTCTCGGCGTCGCCCACGGGAAGGCCCTGGCCGATGCGCGTGTGGAGCTCCCACCACCGGTCGTGGTCGCGGCCGGCGACCGGGAACCGGTGCACCTGCACGCCGCCGATCTCGGTCGTCCCGGCGGGATGGTGGTCGGCCCAGCTGAAGTGGTCGACCGCGCAGGTGGTGAGCACCTCGACGTCCGCGCCGTGGGCGACCAGGTTCTCGGCGAGCTGACGGCAGAGCGTCTCGGCGCCCCCGAGGACCTCGGGTCCGTAGCGGGGGACGACCAGCGCGACCCGTGGCGCGTCGGACGCCATGTCGTCAGGCCGCGGCGTGGACCGCGTAGCGGCCCGCGTCCCGCTCGACCCGTGCGACGCCGAGCCCGGCGGCCTCGACCAGCGCGACCACCGCGTCGGGGTGGAGCGCGCGGAGCCGGCGGGGATCGCGCCACACCTCGCCCGCGAGCACCGAGAGGTCGCCGGGGTCCATCCCCTCGATCACGAGCGGGGCGCCATCGGCCAGCGCGCGCGCGAGCGCCCGGGTCAGGGCGTCGATCCTGGTGGCGCCGAGGCGCTCGACCACGCCGGTCACGAGCGCGCCGCCGAGCGTTCCGGGCTCGAGCGCCGCCGCATGCGCCACCGGGTCGGCGCAGACGACCGGACGGCCTTCCCGGACCCCCGCGGCGACCACCTCCGGATCCTCGTCGACACCCGTCGCCTGCGATCCGAGCGCCGCGAGGCCGCGGCCGGACCCGCAGCCGACGTGGAGCACGGGTCCCGTGCTCCCCGCGAGCAGCGCGGCCCACCGGTCGGCGTCGGCGTCGGACCAGTCCCGCGCCTCGATGATCAGCCCGAGGAGGCCCTCGGTCGGCGGCGCGTCCTCGGGCACCGCCACCGGCGCCCGGGCGGTCGGCGGTGCGGCGTGCTCCAGGCGGGCGAGTCGCTCGTGGAGGCCCTCGGCACGCAGACGCGCGACGATCTCCTCGGCCGTCGCCAGACGCGCCTCGGTGTCGGCCAGCGCACGCTCGAGGCCCTCGGCGCGCGCCGCCGTCGCCCCCGCCTCGGCGCGGGTGGCGTCGAGGTCGCGCCGCAGCGCCGCCGCCTCACGTCCCAGCCGCGCGGCGTAGCCGATCAGGCCGGCGTTGAAGGTGCTCGCGTGCGCGGCCATGGCGTAGAGCGGTTGGCTCACGGCGCGCGTGAGCCGGCGCTTGACCTGGCCGACCAGCGGCCCGAGCACGGGCTTGGTCGAGGCCGTCGTCGAGAGATCGACCCGCTGCACGGCGAGGTCCCGCAACCGCTCCAGCTCGTCGGCGCCGAGGGGGCCGGTCTCGTCGACGGCCGCCGCGGCGAGGGCGTCGACGCTGTAGAGGCCGCGGGCCTTCTTCTCGGCCACGCGTCGGCGGATGTCGGCCATGAGGGCGTCGACGTCGATCGGGTCGGCGGCGCGCTCCGTGCCGTTCGCGCGCGGGTCGGTCGTCACAGGGAGGGCTCCGATGCTCGTGGTGCGTCCCGGCGCGGGCCCGCGAGTCGGGGCCGGCGCGCTCCGAACACTAACGCGACGCGACGCGACGGACCCGCGGCGACCCGGGTGGCGCCGGTCCGTCCCCCGCGCGATTACACTCCCGCCATGGCGAGTGCGACGCCCCGGTCGGGGGCGGCGGCGACGCGCGAGGACGCCGGGGCAGCGGCGACCTGGGTCTGCGTCCCCACATACAACGAGGCGGAGAACGTCGAGACCCTGGTCGACCGGGTGCTCGAGGTGTTCGCGCGCCACCGCATCGACGGGCGCGTGCTGGTGATCGACGACGCCTCGCCCGACGGCACCGGGCGCATCGCCGACGGGCTCGCCGCCGCCGACGACCGGGTCCGGGTGCTCCACCGCGCGGGCAAGCAGGGGATCGGCCCGGCGTACCGCGACGGCTTCCGGCAGGCGCTCGATGCGGGCGCCGAGCGCATCGTCGAGATGGACTGCGACCTCTCCCACGACCCCGAGGCGCTTCCCTCGCTGCTGACGGCCACGCTCCACGCCGATCTGGTGATCGGCTCGCGCTACGTGCCCGGGGGGCGCATCGAGGACTGGGGGCTCGTGCGGCGGATGATCAGCCGCTTCGGCTGCTGGTATGCCCAGGCGATCCTCGCGATCCCGGTGCGCGACCTGACCGGCGGCTTCAAGTGCTTCCGGCGCGAGGTGCTGGACGCCGCTGCCCCTCGACGAGGTCGGTGCCGCCGGCTACGGGTTCCAGGTCGAGATGACCTACCGGGCGTGGCTCGAGGGCTTTCGGGTCGTCGAGGTCCCGATCACGTTCCGCGAGCGCGACCACGGCCGGTCGAAGATGTCGCAGCGGATCGTGGTCGAGGCCGCCGTGCTCGTCCCGCGCCTTCGCCGTCGCCTCGGGCACCGCCGCGCGCGGGCCCGGACGGGTCCGGCGGGCGCCGCGAGATGAGGCGCTCCGAGCTCCAGCGGGCGCGCGGCGTGCTGGCGCCGCCACGACTCGGGGAGAAGACGCGGGACGACTGGATGCGCGTGCTCCGCTTCTGCGTGGTCGGCGGATCGGGCTACGTGGTCAACCTGATCGTGTTCGCGTCGCTCGTGCACGCCTTCGACGTGCACTACGCCATCGCGGCCGTCGCCTCGTTCTGCGTGGCGGTCACCAACAACTTCCTGCTCAACAAGTACTGGACCTTCCAGCGCCACGAGGAGCGCGCCCACACCCAGGGCGTCCGCTACCTGGTCGTCAGCCTGGTCGCGCTCGGCCTCAACCTCCTGCTCCTCGAAGGGCTGATCGCGCTGCACGTGCCGGCGGTCCCGGCCAACGCCCTGGCCGTGATCGCGGTGACCCCGGTGAACTTCCTCCTCAACCACCGTTGGACGTTCGTGCCGCTCGACGAGCCCGTTGCGGCCGACACCCGACGCGCGCGGAGCGGCGACCGCCCGACGTGAGCGAGGGCGGCGACCCCGCGCCGGCCGCGACGCCGTCCGAGCGACCGGCCCACGTGCGGGCGCGTTCGGGCCCGCTCGGTCGCGCCGGCGTCCGCGAGGGCGCGATCGTCGTGGCGGCGTTCTCGGTGCTCGCCCTGGTCCTGACGTGGCCGCTCGCGGCCCGGTTCGCCACCCAGATCACCAGCGACGGCGTCGGCTGGGACCCCGCGGGCTACACCTGGGACTTCTGGGACAACGCCGCGCACGGACTGCGGCTGTGGGGCAGCGGGACACGCGAGTTCATCTCGGCCCCGTTCGGGGTGCCGCTGCCCGCGAGCGCCAACGCCACGCTGCTCGTGACCCTCGGCCCGGGGCTCCTGGTCACCTGGCTCGCGGGACCGGTGGTGGCGTACAACGTCACCGTCCTGAGCGGTCTCGTCCTCTCCTCGGCCGCGATGTACCTGCTCGTGCGGTGGCTCGGGCTGGGGATCGGTCCGGCGGCGCTCGCCGGCGTTGCGCTCATGGTGGCGCCGTACCAGTTGGCCAAGGCGATGCTCCACATCCCGTTCGTCCACCTGGAGTGCTTCCCGCTCCTTCTTCTGACGGGCATCCGATGGGCCGAGCGCCCCGACCGCGGACGGGCGCTCTGGATGGTCGGCGCGCTCGCGCTCGGCTGGGTGACCAACCCGTACTACGGGATCATCTGCACGGTGATCGCGGCGGTGATCGTCGTCGTCGCGGCCGTGCGTCAGGCGCGGAGCCGCGGTCCGCGTGTCGCCGCCGCGCGCACCGGGCAGCTCGCCGGCCTCGCCGCGCTCCTGGTCGGCGTGCCGCTGGCGGCGCTCTACCTGAGCGGCCGGGGGGCGATCTCCGAGAGCTTCGACAACCCGCGCGTCGCCCTCGCGCAGTTCGGCGCGCGGCTCTCCGACTACGTGCGCCCGGACGCGGACAACGTCCTGATGCGGCTGGTGGTCGGCGAGGACGCCTGGCTGCGCCTGGCCGCGCCGGGGGACGAGCGGACGGTGTTCGTCGGCTGGGTGACGCTCGCCCTCGCGATCGTCGGGCTCGTCGCGGCGGCTCGCACGTGGCCCCGTCTCGGCGAACGCCTGCGGCTGGCGGTGCTCACGTGCGCCGCGGCCACGCCGGTGCTGGTCTGGTTCAGCCTCGCGTCACCGAGTCGCGTGGCCGGCGTGCGGCTCCCCGTCCCGTCCGAGGCGATCTTCTCGCTCGTGCCGGAACTGCGGGCCTACGCGCGCTTCGGGGTCGCCGCGTTCGTCTGTCTGCTCGTGCTGGCCATGATCGGGCTCCACCTCGCGCTCCGCGGGCGCCGCGCGCCGGTCGGCGCCGCGCTCGGCGCGCTCGTCGGCATGCTCCTGGTCGTGAACCTGCTTCCGTCCGTGCCGATCTCGACCGCCTATCCCGTGACGATCGCGGGCGGCGACCCCCGGGACGCCGCCTCGTGGAACTGGCTGGCCGCCGACGACCCCTCCCGCGGCACGGTCTTCGAGTACCCGACCGGCAGCAACGCCTACGGCGCCCCCTTCGAGATCATCGAGCGCCACTGGCAGTACGGGCAGACGATCCACGGTCGCCCCATCCTCAACGGCGGCCTCACCCGGGGTGCGCTCGGATTCGACTTCACCAGGACCGTGCTCGACCCCACCTGGCCCGGCACGGCCGGGCGGCTCGCGGGGGCCGGGGTCGAGACCGTCGTCGTGAACCCCTGGGCCTACCCGTCGCTCGGTCAGACCCCGCCCCCCGCCACGCCGCCGCCGCCGGGATTCGCGGCCGCCGCCACCTTCCCCGACGGGACCTTCGCCTGGCATGTCACGGCGCCCCCCGATCCCGCCGCGGCCGTCTTCCGGGCCGGGTTCCGGGAGCCGTTCGTCAACGCCGACCGGCTCTGGTGGCCCGTCCAGCCCGCGGGTGGCACGGTCACGATCGTGCCCTGGCGCGATGACGTCACGTCGGCGGAGTTCGCGGTCGCCACCGGCGAGGCGGTGCCGGGCGCCTCGGTGCGCGTGATGCTCGACGGGGCGCTCGCCGCCCGCGTGCCGGTCGGACCCGCGCCCGGGCGCCTCTCGGTCCCCCTCCCGCCCGGTGACGGGCACCGGCGGCTGCGCATCGTGCCCGAGCGAGGCGCGGGGGGCGCGGGCGTCGTCGTGTCGCAGCCCCGCTTCCGGGTGGGCGCGTGAGCGCACCCGCCGACGCGCGCGGCGGAGCCCGGCTCGCCCGGACCCTCCGCTCGCACGGGGCGTTCATCGCCGCCGCCGCCGCGATCGCCGTCGCCTTCGGTGTGCGTCTCGCGGTCGCGGTCAACCCGAGGACCGCGATCCTCGACTCGGACCAGGCCGTCACCGGCATCTCCGCCCAGCGGATCGGCGCGGGCGAGGCGTTCCCGGTCTTCTTCCCGGGGCAGGCGTACATGGGCAGCCTGGAGCAGTACCTCCAGGCCCCGGTCCTCCTCGCCCTGCCCGACACCACCCTGACGCTCCAGCTGGTCGGCGTGCTGCTCGGGACGGTCACGGCCGGCGTCGTGCTCCTGCTCGGTCGCCGCGTCACCGGGTCGCTCTGGGGCGGGGCGCTCGCGGCCGGGCTTTTTGCGATCGGTCCGTGGTACCTGCTGGTGAAGGGAGTCATGTCGCACGGCGCGTACGCCGCGGGGACCCTGGCGGCGCTCACGTGCCTCGTGCTCGCGCTGCGACTCGACCCCGCCTCGCGCCGGGCGCCGCTCGTCGCGGCCGGGGTCGGCCTCGCGGCCGGCCTGACGGTCTGGGAGCTGTGGCTCGGCTTCTACCTCGTGGTCCCCGCCGCGCTCTGGGCGCTCGCGACCATGCGCCGCGAGCCGGCGCTCCTACTGGCCGGGCTGGCCGGTGGCCTGGTCGGCGCGTCCCCCTTCCTGGCCCAGCGCCTGAGCGCCGGACTCGACCAGCGGTGGTCGACCGAGTCGCCCGCCGAGACGACGGTCGCGGATCGAGCCCGCGGCCTGTTCGACCCCGTGCTCGGCCAGTTCCTCGGCGTGGGGCGGCTGGACGGCTCCGGGATCGTGACCGGCGTCGGGCCGCGGGCCGTCGTCCTGGTCGGCCTCGCCGGCCTCGCCGCCGCGGTCTGGCATCGTCGCAGGGGCCTGTGGGCGCTCGTCACCCTGCGCGAGGGCGCGCGCCGTCCGATCGACGCGGTCCTGCTCGCCTTCCTGGTCGCGCCGCCGCTCTACGTCGCGACCCGGGCCACCTGGTTCACGGCCGAGCCGCGCTACCTGTTCACCCTCTATCCGGTGCTCGCGGTCGCCCTCGCCGCGGCGGTGACAGCGCTCCGTCCCCGCGCCCGTGCGCCGGTCGGGGTCGCGCTCCTCGCGGTGATGGCCGCGCTCACGGTGACCAACGCCCGCGAGGCGGACCGTCAGCCGCCGTTGACGTACACGCTCGTGGGCAACGGCTCGATCGACATGCAGGACCTGCCGGGCGCGACCGACGAGCTCGAGCGACTCGGCGTGCGCACCGCCTGGGCCGACTACTGGCTGGCCTATCCGATCACCTATCTGAGCGACGGCGAGATCGCCGTGGCGCCCTTCTCGCAGTCGCGCTTCCCGCACCTGGACGCGCGCGTCCGCGCCTCCGCGGCGCCCGCGCTGATCGCCCCCGAGGGGCCGGCCGCCGAGCAGATCCGGGCGGAGCTCGCGGCGTCCGGCACCCGGTTCGACGAGCGGCGGGCGCGCTCACTGGTCGTGTTCACGGGCCTCGATCCCCAGCGGACCCCCCGTGAGCTCGGCCTTCGGCCGTGCGTGGACTGCGCCCTGCCGGGGTGAGCGGGCGCGGGTCGCGGGGCGGTCAGCCGGCGACGACGGTCCGCTCGTCGCGCGCGCGCACCTCCCACGGCCCGGTCTGGATCGTCACCACGCGCAGGTCCTCCGCCGAGATCGAGCGCGCGCTCGGCGTCGCGACGGCGACGTCGACGTCGCTTCGGCCGGCGGGCAGGTCGAACGGCACCCGGACGCGCTCGGTTCCGGCGACCCGGACCCGCCGCTCGGTGCCGTCGGGGCCGCGCAGGATCAGCTGGTACGTCGCGGACGGGTCGAGGCCCCGGGCGGTGAACGCCACCTCGTAGGGGCCCGCCTCGGGGGTGATCACCGCCACGGAACCCTCCTGGGACAGCCAGCGCAGCGGCCCCCGCTCGACGGCCTCGGGATCCCACCACCCGTCCCACCGGATGGCGATGGCGTCGGCGGGCTCGGCGACGACGCGCCAGACGGCGCTGCCGTCGGGGAAGACCTCGGCGACCTCGAATCCGGGCGGTGGCGCCGCCACGTCGGGTGGCGGCTGGCCCACCTGGGCGTACGCGAACGGGTGGATGGTGACGTAGTCGACGCCGGCCGCCGCGAGGCGCGTCGCGGCTCCGCTCCAGCCGGGGTGGCCGTACTCCTGGGTGAAGCGGTAGGCGATCTCGCCCCCGCTCAGCGATCCGTTGGTGATCCTGCGGCCGTGGACCGTCTGACCGAACATGTAGTACCGGTCGACCAGCTCGTTCGGCGTGCCCGTCGTCTCGAGCACGATCGCGTCGGGTTCCGCCTCGTCGCGAAGCCATGCCCACGCCGGGACGTCCTCGGGCGCGCGCCCGTTGATCTGCACGGGGACGCCGGCGTTCAGGGGGAGGCTGCCCGGCGTGGCGTTCGGCAGCTCGACCGCCGTCGCGATGAACGCGGCCGCGGCGACGGCGATGGCCCCGACCTGCGTCCGGCGCCCGCGGATCAGGCGCGACAGCCCGATCGCGGCGAGCACGAGCAGCGCGGCCATGACCGCGGTCGAGAACCGCCCGAAGGCGCGCAGGTACGGCGCCAGCTCGAAGACGACGCTCGACGGCATCTCGATCGCCCGCCCGAAGACCGGATAGGGACTCGCGAGGCTGAAGAGGACGAGCACGGGCACGAGCACGAGGCAGCTGATCACCGCGATCCGCAGGCGCTCGGGGGTCGATCGCCATGCCCGCAGCACGAGCGCCACCCCGACGATCGCAAGCGCGATCGTCACGTAGCCGACGAACGCGGTGCGCTCCCCGCCGGGACTGCCCCATCGGCCCCAGTCCGCGGCACCGAAGATCCCCGTCCAGAGGTCCGCGTCGACGGTGGGAAGCAGGTAGTCGCTCACGCGCGCGCCGTAGAGCTCGAGCTCGACCGGGTCGCGGGAGAGATTGGAGTCGACGGCCCCCCGGCTGCTGAGAAAGAGCGCGGCCAGCGGGAGGACGACGATGCCGATCATCGTCGCGAGGGCCTGCATGGACATCTCCGCCGCCGCCGCGATGCCGTTCGCGCGGAGCACGCGCACGAGCGCGATCAGGCCGAACACGAGCGCGATCACGAACGCCATCACGCCGTAGTAGGGGTTGGCCAGCCAGGCCAGGCCGACGGCGCCAGCCATCCAGGCCGACCGTCCCCATCCGGGCCGCTCGATCCAGCGGATCCCCGCCAGGATCAGCAGCGGGAACGGGGCGAGCTGGACGAACGGGATGTGCGAGGCGGCCTTGAACACGTGGTACGGGAAGGCCATGAAGGCCGCCGACGCCCACACCGCGGCGGTCAGCCCCAGGCCGAGCCAGCGGATCAACAGGTGCATGGCGAGCGAGGAGGTCACGAGGCCGCCGAGGACCAGGACGTTGTAGGCGACGATCGGCCCGGCGATCTTCGTGACGAGCCAGCCCGGCCCGAGTGACAAGAACAGCGTGACGTTGACCGACGCCGGGCTGGTGCGGCCCCACGGTGCCCCGACCAGCTCCTGCGTCGACACGCCCCACAGGTCGAGCCCGCTCTGGGCGTGGAACCAGAGGTCCCACACGTATCCCGACGGGTCGCCGCCGAGGCCCGTCCCACCGGGGATCTGCGATCCGAAGTGCAGCACGAGCGGCCATGTCACGAGGATCGCGAGGAGCGTGTAGCCGGCCGTCGCCGCGGCCCCCTCGATCCACAGCCGGCGGTTCCCGAGCACGACCCGCCCGCGCCGGTCCACCCCCTCGGGGGCGGCCCCCTCCGGGCTCAACGCCTGTCTCCGCCCATCTCCCGGCGCCCGTCCTCGAGCGGGGCGCCCGCGGCCTCCGCGGGGCCCGCGCCGTTGCCGGGGGGCACGGCGGCGGTCCGTTCGGCGATCACGTACGTCGGGCGGCGGCGCACCTCGTCGTAGACCTTGCCGACGTACTCGCCCACGATGCCGAGCGTGGTCAGCTGGACCCCGGCCAGGAGCATCACGGCGACCATGAGCGAGGCCCAGCCCGGGATCAGGCTGGCGCCCGCGATGCTCGACACGAGCACGAACAGCCCGCCCGCGATGCTGATCGCGGCGGTGATCAGACCCAGCCAGATCACGGCTCGCAGGGGGAGCTTGGAGAACGAGACGATCGCGTTGACGGCGCCCGAGGTGCGCTTGCGAAACGAGTACTTGGTCTCGCCGGCGTGACGCTCGCGCCCGCTCGACGGGGATCGCGACCTGGTTGAAGCCCGCGAACGCCCGCAGGCCGGGGAAGTAGCGGTTGTACTCGGGCAGCCCGTTGAGGGTGTCGACGACCGGGCGGCTCATGAGCGAGAACGGTCCGGAGTCGGCGGGCAGGTCGATGCTGACCATGCGCCCCGCGAGCTTGTAGAAGCCCTTGAAGGCGGAGCGCAGGACCACGCCCTCCTTGCGGCTCTCGCGGACCGCGTAGGCCACGTCGGCGCCCTGCTCCCAGGCCTCGACGAGCCGCGGCAGCGCGTCCGGCGCGTCCTGGAGGTCGGCGTCCATGACGACGACGGCGTCACCCGACGCCTCGCGCAGGCCGGCCTCGATGGCCGCCTCGTGGCCGAAGTTGCGTGACAGGCGCACCCCGACCACGCGCGGGTCGCGGGCCGAGAGCGCGCGGATCATCTCGTGGGAGCGGTCACGCGACCCGTCGTCGACCAGCACCAGCTCGAGCTCGTGCCGGAGCGTCTCGCCCTGCGCGGTCACCTGTCGGTAGAGCTCGTCGAGGACCTCCTCCTCGTTGAACACCGGCACGACGATCGAGACCACACCCACGCGCACGCACCTCCGCCAGCCGAACCCGCCGCGTGCGAGCCTACCCGCTCCCGTCCCGAGGCCGCGCCCGGCGCGTTCTCGCGACGACGGGGCTACAGTCCCGCCGTGCGGCTGCGTGACACCCTGGCGCGCGCCGGTCTCGGCGGGGCCCCCGTCGTGCTCGTCGCCCTGGTCGCCTGGAACGCCGGGAACCTGATCTTCTTCGTCGTGGCGGGCCGGCTGATCGGGCCCGACGAGTACGGCACGCTGGCGGCGCTTCTGGCCGTCACGCAGATCGCCCTCGTACCCGCCGGGGCCCTCCAGGTCGCCGTGGTCCGGGGGGAGTCGGCGCTCGCCGGCGCGGACGTGCCGGGCGCCGTCTATCGAAGCGCGCTCCGCCGAGCCGCCCTCTGGACGCCGATCGGCGCGGTCCTGCTGGCGGGCGCCGTCGCGGCGGTCGGAGGCGCGGTGGGTGCCCCGGCCGGATCGCTCGCGCTCACGGTCGCCGTGATCGCGCCCATGCCGTTCCTGTTCCTCGCCCTCGGTCAGCTCCAATCCGAGCACCGCTTCGGCGTCTTCTCGGCGTCGTTCAGCCTGATCGGCGTTCCACGACCGATCGTGCTGCTGCCGTTGCTCGTGGTGCTGCCGGGGGTGATCGCCGGGTTGCTCGCGAGCGCGCTGTCGATGCTGGCCGCCGCGGGGCTCGCGGTCTGGGGTGCCCGCGATCGCCTCCGGGGCGCCGTCGCGCCCACCGCCGCCTGGCGGGCGTTTCGCCGTGCGCTCGGCCCACTCGCGCTGGGGCTCGGCGCCGTCGCGGTTCTGACCAACCTGGACATCGTGGCCGCCGAGATCGCGCTGCCGGACTCCGAGGCCGGCCGCTTCGCCGCCATCGCGGTGCTCGGCAAGGCGGTGATCCTCGTTCCGCAGGCTGTCTCGATCGCGGTCCTCCCGCGTGTGGCCGCGCGCCGTTCCGAGGGCGGGGACACGGGGCCGTTGCTCGCGGCCGCGGTCAGCCTGTCGCTGCTCGGCGGGCTGGTCGCCGCCGGGCTGGCGTGGCTCGTCGCGGAGCCGGTCGTGCGCCTGACCTACGGGCCCGAGTTCACGTCGAGCGCGGACCTGCTGGCGCCGATGGCCCTGGTGTCGACGCTCCTCGGCGTGATCGTGGTGCTCGTCAACCACCACGCGGGCCGCGGCGCGGACCGGTTCCTCTATGCGCTCGCGGCGGTGGCCCTGGCGCAGCCGTTGCTCCTCCTCGTCCTGAGCGGCAGCGCCACGCAGCTGATCATCGCCGACGCGATCGCCTACACGGC
Organism: Miltoncostaeaceae bacterium; assembly: GCA_963698665.1. Lineage (GTDB taxonomy): Bacteria > Actinomycetota > Thermoleophilia > Miltoncostaeales > Miltoncostaeaceae > CALNYH01. The sequence continues at coordinate 223,927 of CAVORO010000003.1, forward strand.
CTGCATCGTCGTCCACGAGCTGATGTTCGGCCGGGGCGCCGACGGCATCGGGCGGGGCATGTGGCGCCTCGTCACCCGTGGGCGCCCCGCGGCCGGCGCCGCGGACGGCTAGGCTCGGCCACCGCCGTGAAGATCACATCGGTCGTCTGCACCTATCCGCCCCGCATCGGCGGGATCGGCACCGCCGCCGCGCGCCACGCCGCGCTGCTTGCGCGCGCGGGCCACAGCGTGCGTGTCCTCGCACCCCCGCACGGCAGCCCCGTCGGCCGCCGTCTGGATCACGGGGTCGTGATCGAGCGACTCCGTCCGGTCGTCACGCACCGCAACTCGGCGCTCGTTCCACAGGTGGCGATGCGCGTGCGCGACGCCGACGCCGTCTATCTGCACTACCCCTTCTACGGCGGCGCGGAGGCGGCGGCCCTCGGCGCGCGCGCCGCACGGGTGCCATACGTCGTCTTCTTCCACATGGACGTGCAGTGGGAGGGGTGGCGCGGGCGGGCGCTGGCCGCCTACGACCGCACGCTCGCCCCCGCCATCCTGCGCGGCGCGGCGCGGGTCCTCGTCTCGTCGCACGACTACGCCGCCCACGCCTCGATCGCCCGCCTCGGCCTCGACCTGGTGGAGCGGCCCTACGGCGTCGACACGGCGCGGTTTCGTCCATCGGATCGGGCCGCGAGCCGCGTCGCGCTCGGGGTCGACCCGGTGCGGCCGATGGTGCTCTTCGTCGGCGGGATGGACGCCGACCACGCATTCAAGGGCGTGCCCCAGCTGATCGACGCCTTCGCCCGGGCGGACATCGCGGATCGGGCCCAGCTCGTGCTCGTCGGTGACGGCGAGCTCCGCGAGGGATTCGCCGCGCGCGCGGCGCGGGCGGGCCTCGGGGACGCCGTGCGGTTCCTCGGCCGGGTCGACGACGCGACCCTCGTCGAGGCCTACCGCGCCGCGGATCTCACGGTGCTTCCGTCGACCACGCGCGCGGAGGCGTTCGGGATCGTCCTGGCCGAGGCGATGGCCTGCGGGTCACCGGTGCTGGCCTCGGAGTGGCCCGGCGTCCGCACGGTCGTCGACCCCTCGCAGGGGGGCCGCCTGGTGCCCGCCGCCGACGTGCCCGCCCTCGCCGGCGCTCTTCGCGAGATCATGTCCGACGGGGACCTGCGGATGCGGATGGGTGCCCTCGCCCGCACCGCCGCCCTCGAGCGGTTCTCGCAGGCCGCCGAGGCCCGCCAACTCGACGCGCTCTTTCGCTCGCTGCGCTGACCGCTCAGCCGCCGCCGCGCACCTCGCGCTTGGGGCGCCCGTCGCGGGCCGGGAGCACGGTCGTGAGCAGCAGGCCGGCCTCTCCCGCCGTCCAGACCGCCGCCGCCAGCACGCGCCCGCGCAGTCCCGGACGGTGCTTGCGAACGAACGGGGCCATCGTCCGGAAGTAGGCCGCGTTCGCGGCCGGCGGCCGCTTCCCGGCGACGTTCGATCCCGCGCCCACGTGGACGACGTCGACGCCGGGCCAGTAGCGCACGCGCCAGCCGTGGGCGATGAAGCGCAGGCACAGGTCGATGTCCTCGGCGTACATGAAGAACTGCTCGTCGAAGCCGCCCACCTCGGCCAGGGCCGACGCGGGCATCAGCATGAAGGCACCGCTGACGCTCTCGACGTCGCCCGCGCGATCCTCCGCCAGCCAGCCCACCGTGTAGCGCGTCGAGGCCGGGCCGCGCAGGTGGGCGTCGAGCCCGCTGAAGTAGCAGACCGACGACCAGAGGGTCGGAAAGCCCCGCTTGCAGCGACGGTCGAGGCGCCCGTCGCGGTCGATCAGGCGGGCGCTCAGCACGCCCGTGTCCGGCCGCGCCCACAGCTCGTCGAGGCAGGCGCGAAGGGCGCCCGGGGGCACCTCGGTGTCCGGGTTCAGGACGAGCACGGCCCGCCCTCGGGCGCGCGCGATCCCGAGGTTGTTGGCCCGGGCGAACCCGATGTTCTCCGGCAGGGCCTCGACGTGCGCGAAGGCATGGCGCCGGGCGGCCTCGGCGGTGCCGTCGTCCGAGTCGTTGTCGATGACGAGGATCTCCGCCGCGACGTCCGGGTGGTGCGCCGGCGCGAGCGTCTCGAGGCATGCGTCGAGGAGTTCCGGGCAACGGAACGACACGATCACGATCGAGAGCTCGGGGCGCTCCGCGGCGCGTGCGCTCGGGTCGGGCACGGGCGGCATCGTAGTGTCCGGGCCGCGCGCGGTCCCGTTCCCGCGTCGGGTCAGGCGGCGACCTCGGACGGCTTTCGCAGACGCAGGTACACGACGCCCATCTCCTCGGGGGCGAGGCGACTCGGGTCGGCGATCTCCTCGAACGAGGACGGGCAGAGCCAGCGAAGCGCGAAGCCGAAGGGGTAGGACAGCGGGGCCAGCCGCGCGAACCCCGAGTGGACCCAGGCGCGGCGCATGCGCACGTACTGGCGCTCGAGCACCTCCCACGGGTGTCCGAGCAGCCGCTGCTCGATCGAGGCGGCGGTGTAGCGGCGCTCGAAGAACACCCGCCCGTCGTCGGTCGTGACGGACGCCTCGTCGTAGCGCGCGTCGGCGATGTGGGTGACGCCGGCCACCGGCCCGACGTTCGTGGTGAGGTGCAGCTCGCCGCCCGGGCGGAGCACCCGCCAGAGCTCGTCCATCACCTGTTCGTCGCCGTCGTCGGCGATGTGCTCGATCACCGACACACAGATCGCGCCGTCGAACGATCCGTCCGGGAACTCGAGCGCGCGCGCGTCCTGGATTCGGAGATCGAGCGACGGGTCCAGGTGGCGCCAGTTCTCGATCTCGCGCTCGAACAGGTCGATGCCGACCCAATCGCCCCGCCCCTCGGCCTGCAGCATGCTCATGATCAGCTTGGGACTGGAGACATCGAGCCAGCGGCCGGTGAAGACCTGCTCCGTCACCTTGGGCATCTCGTAGAAGCGCCACGGGTCGAGTGGGACCAGCAGCCGCTGGAGGGCGGCCCGCGAGCCCGGGAAGCGGTTGCCGGCTTCGCGGCGTGCCCAGGCCAGCCCGAGCGCGTAGCTGTGGCGCACGAGCGGCCGCCATGCGTCCGAGCCGGACGCGGGGTTCCGGTCGCGAGGAGGGGTGGCGAGCATGGCGGCAGGGGATGCGCATCGCCATCAGCCTACGTGTCGGTCGGTCCGAGGTCGGGGCGCTAGCCTGCGCCGCCAGGGGGTGAGATGGGGCTCGACATCCTGATCCATCACACGGGCGATGCGGCCGCGGCCGTCGCCGTCGCCGAGCACCTGTGTCCGGATCTGCGCCCGGGAGAGCGGATCACCGTCCGGGCATCCGGATCCGGCGCGGGCCTGGACCCGGCCGTGCCCGGACCGGACGACATGCGGTGGCCCGTCCGCGCGGACGGCGACGTTCCGGATGTCGTCGTCCTGCTGGACGCCAGCTCCCTCGCCGCCGATCCCGGCGTCGTCGCGGGCGTGCGGCGTGCCCCCCGCGAGTGGGACGCCTGGACCGGGCCGCTGCTCACGCCCGACGGCGCGTCGGTCGTCACGGCCGGCCTCGGGCTGACGCTCCTCGCCGCCACGGTGCCCCTTCGGCGCGGGATGCCCGCCGCGCGCCTCCCCCAGACGCCCTTCCTGACGGACGCGCCCGCGCCCCCGTTGATCGCGGTCCGGCGACAGGTGGCCGACGGCATGCCCGGCCTCCTGGCCACCGACGACCCGTCGGCCATCGCGCTGGCGCTGGCCCTCGGCCTGCGCGCCGCGGGGGGTCGTGTCGGCGTCGTTCCGGCGGCCAGCGCCCGGCTCCGTGCCGGCGCGCCCGCGCCCTGGGGCCCGCCGCCGCCCGCCGCCCGCGTGCGCGCCGCGGTGGCCGCCTATCCGACCGGCGTGCTCGCAGCGGCGGCCCCCGCGCTCGCCCTCGCCGTGCCCGCGGGCATCGTGCACGCCGTGGCGCGCGGGACCGGCCGACGGGCGGCGGCCCGGACCGCCGAGGGTGCGCGCGAGCTCGTCGTGGCGCTTCGCGAGCGCCCGGCCGGCGCGCCGATCCGCTCCGTCGACGGGGCGACGTTCGGCGACGGGATCGTCGCCGACGGCGCGCCCGGCACCGCGACGGGCATGCTGGCGGGGGCGTGGTGGGGCGCCGCGGCCGGGATCATGCGCGCCCGTCGCGCCCGCGCCCGTCGCCACGCCGCCCGATCGACACCGCCCTCGTGACAAGGAGCCTCGATGCGCCAGGTCCCCACCCGCCTTGCGGGCCCCGTCCTCGTCGAGCCGTCGGTGTTCGGCGACGAGCGCGGGTTCTTCGTCGAGACCTACCGCGAATCGGTGCTGCACGACCTGGGCGTCGGGGTGCGCTGGGTCCAGGACAACCATTCGCGCTCGGGTCGCGGCGTGCTTCGCGGCATGCACTTCTCGGTCGAGCCCGGCCAGGAGAAGCTCGTCCGGTGCGCACGCGGTGAGATCCTCGACGTCGTCGTCGACATCCGCCGCGGCTCGCCCGCGTTCGGCGCGTGGGAGGCGCATCGACTCGACGACGTCGCCTGCCGGATGCTCTACGTGCCGCGCGGGTTCGCGCACGGGTTCGTCGTCCTGAGCGACGTGGCCGACGTCGTCTACAAGTGCTCCGAGTACTACGCGGGCGACCTGGAGCGATCGATCGCCCACGACGACCCGGACGTCGGAATCGAGTGGCCGGAGCTCGAGCTCACCGTCTCGCTTCGCGACGCCGAGGCGCCGCGGCTGCGGGACGTGGCCGACGGGCTGCCCTTCACCTTCCCCGCTCGATGACGATCCGAAGCAACGCGAGATAGCGCTCGGCGCAGGCGGCCCACGAGTACCGGGTCGCCGCGCGCGCGGCGGCCGCGCGACCCAGGCGCGCCCGGCGCCAGGGGTCGTCGACCAGGCGCGCCAGGTGCTCGGCCAGCGCCGCGGCGCCTCCGGCGAGCGGGAACGCATCCGCGGTGTCGCCGGTCGCCTCGAGGTTCGGCGGATGGTCGCTCACGAGCATGGGGGCGCCCGCGGCCATCGATTCGACCACGACGGGGTGGGTGCCGCCGACCTCCGTCGGGACGCACATGACGCCCGCGCGATGCACGAGCTCCGCGTAGCCGGGGTTGAAGACGTAGCCCGGAAAGCGCACCTCGGGCCCGGCCGCCCGCTTGAGGCCTGAGATGTACTCCTTGGAGTACGGCGCGTCGCCCACGACGACCAGCGGCCAGTCGGCCCGACCCAGGCGGGAGTGCGCGGCGACCAGGAGGTGGGCGTTGTTCTCGGGGACGAGTCGTCCCACGAACAGGATGAAACGACCGGGCTCGACCCCGAGCCGCTCGCACAGCCCGGAGTCGCCGGGGTCGGGCAGGTCCGCGCCGTAGGGGATGGCCATCAGACGGCGCCCGAAGCGGGCCTCCATGTGGTCGGCCACCGCCTCGGAGTCGGTGATCGCCACGCTCGCCGCGGTCGGGGCCAGGCGCTCGACGGCCCGCAGGTACGCCCGCGCCGGGGCGGGCCACTTGGCGCGCTCCGAGTCGAGACCGTCGACCTGCAGCACGGAGGGGATGCCGGCGAGGCGGGCGATGGGGACGAGCGGGGCGTTGCCGCCGATGAAGTAGACGGCGGCGTCGGGGCGCTCGCGCGTGATCAGGTGGGCGGTCGAGACCGCCGTGTGGGCGATCGTGTCGAGGTACTTGTCGCGGACGGTCGGCAGGTGCACGAGGCGGGCGCCGACGTGGCTCGAGCGGTGCTCGACGGCGTGGCTGCGGCAGTAGACGCTCACGCGGTGGCCGCGGGCCGACATCTCGCCCGCCAGGTGCTCGGCGGCGGTCTCGACGCCCGAGTAGGCCGCGGGGATCCCCCGGGTCCCGATCAGGGCGATCCTCATGCGGTCGCCGCGCGCACGGCGGACCAGGCCGCCTCGCCCATGGCCCGGCGTGAGTACCGGGCCGCGCGCTCGGGGCCCGCCTCGCGCAGGCGCGCAGCGGTGGCGGGCTCGAGGGCGGCGCGCAGTCCCTCGGCGATCGACCCCGGGTCGGGGGCCACGAGGACGCCCGCGTCCCCGACCACCTCGGGCAGGGCGCCGGTGGCGGCCGCCACCACGGGGCTCGCGCAGGCGAGCGCCTCGAGGACCGTGAGGCCGAAGCCCTCGTAGCGGGCCGGATGCGCGGTCACGGCGGCCGCGCGATAGAGGTCGGCCAGCTCGGCGTCGGTCACGGGGCCGAGCCACCGGGCCCGCGCGGAGGTCAGGATCTCGTCGGCGTCGACGCCGGCACGACCCACGACGACCAGCTCGAGGCTCGGGTCCCCGAGCATCCCCACGGCCTCCGCCAGCGCGGCGATGTTCTTGCGCGGGCCGATGTCGCCCACGGTGACGACGTACCGGTCGAGCGCCCATCGGGCGAGCACGCGCTCCGCGGCCCCGCCCGCCGGGGCGAACACGGGTGCCGCGTACGGCGAGACCACGTGCACGCGGGCGGGGTCGAGCGCGAGCGCCGCACAGATGTCGGTCTTGGCCGTGTCCGACAGGGCGAGCACGACCCGCGCGCGACGCGCCGAGCGCGTGCCGAGCGTGCCGAGGATCGCGCGGCTGCGCCGGCCGAGCCACTCGGGGTTGGTCAGGAAGGTCGGGTCGTGGACCGCCACCAGCGTGGGGCACACCGGCCGCGGCGGGGCGACGTAGCTGAACACCGCGGCATCGGCTCGCACCGAGCGGAGCGCCCGCCCCGCGTCCCGCGTCAGGCGCAGCGGCGCCGAATCGGGGACGAGCACGGGTGCCACGCCGGGGCCGATCTCACGACTCGCCTCGGCGTTGGTGACGAGCGCGGCGACGCGGTCCTCCGGCGCACCGGTCGATCGGAGCGCGCGCGTCAGGGCGACCGCATAGCGCGCGTTGCCCGCGTCGCCCGGGTGCGGTGAGGCCACCATGTGGCAGTCGACGGCGACGTTCATCGTGTCGGCGCGACGGCGGTCGCATAGGCGTCGAGGGTCGCGGTCGCGGCGCCGGCCCACGAGAAGCGCGCCGACTCGGCGCGGGCGCGCTCGCCCCGGGCGGCGAGCGCCGCGCGGTCGCCGAGGGCATCGACGAGGGCGGCGGCGATCCCCTCCGGGGTGGCGTCGTCCAGCACGAGCGCCGAGGGCCCGCCCACCTCGGGCAGCGAGGAGTTGTCCGCCACGAGCACCGGGCATCCGTGGGCCATCGCCTCCGCGACCGGCAGCCCGAAGCCCTCGTAGGCGGACGGCATCACCAGGAGCGTGGCCGTTCGGTACAGGTCGTCGAGGTCCGCCTCGCTCACGAAGCCTCGTAGCTCGCACTCGGGTCCGGCTGTGGCGCGCACGAGCGCCTCCTCGCTGCCACCCGCGCCCGCCAGCACGAGATGGCAGGGTGGTGGCGTGTCGGGTGCCGCGCGATGGTACTCGCGGTGGCCCGCGACCAGGTCCGGCACGCGCTTGCGCGGCTCGAACTCACCCACGTGCAGCACGAAGGGTCGCCGGTCCGAGCTCGCCGCAGGCGCGCGGTCGGGGTGCACGCCGATCGGGATCACCCGGATGCGACCGGGGTCGACGGCGTAGAGCTCGGTCAGGTCGGCGGCGGTCGCAGCCGAGGTCGCGATCACCACGTCGGCCCGACGGGAGCTTCGCCGGGCGAACAGTCGCGCGTACCGGCCGAAGCCGTCGGGGTAGGCGTCGGGCAGCCGCTCGAAGGAGAGGTCCTGCACGGTGACCACCGTCGGGCACGGCGCCCACCAGGGTGCCCAGTTGACCGGTGCATGGATGGCATCCGCGCGCAGTGCGATCGCATCGATCGGCAGCCACACGTGCAGCCAGAGCAGATCGAGCACCAGGTTGGCCAGGCGCGTGAGCCGGCCGCGGCGGGGAAGCCCCGGCGGCCCGTACCGGAACCGCACGCGCACGTCATCGCGCCCGGACGCCGCCACGGCACGGTCGAGCTCGCGGATGTAGGTCGCGACGCCGGTCCGTCGTCGGCGGGCGAGCCGGGCGTCCACGAGGACCAGCGGGGTCTTCGCCCCGCGGGGAGGCCGGTCTGCCATCGCGGCGGGCAGCATAGCCGGGGAGGCCGCCCCCCGCGCCGCGGGCACCGGCTCACGACGTCGCGGCCTCGGCCCACACCTCGCTGAGCGCCCGCGCGGCGGCCTCCCAGCCGCCACCCGCGACGTGGGCCGCGCCGGCGGCGGCCAGGCGGGCCCGCTCGGCGTCGTCGTCGGCCAGGGCGTCGATGGTGCGGGCCCACGCGGCGGCGTCCCCCGGCGGCAGGTAGACGGCGGCGTCGCCGCCGGCCTCACGGAGCGAGGGCACGTCGGCGGCGATCACGGGGCAGCCGGCCGCCATCGCCTCCACGACCGGCAGACCGAAGCCCTCCGCCCACGAGGGCACCAGGGTGGCGCTCGCGCCCCGCCGGAGGGCGGTCATCCGGCCGGGCGGGACGAAGCCCAGCAGCACGACGCGGTCCGCGGCGGCGATCGCGCGCGCGCGCCTCGAGAGGCGCTCGGCGCCGCGGCGTGACCAGGGTCCGGTCATCACGAGTCGTGCCCGCCCGCGCAGCTGCGCCGCGGCCTCGAGCGCGCACCAGGCGTTCTTGTGCGGTTCGAGGCCGCCCGCGAAGAGCACGTACGGGGCGGCCGGAACCTCGCCCTCCGCAGGCGACGCCGCGGGGACGCCGTGCGGTACGACGCGAAGGCGCGTCGGGTCGACGCCCGCGAGCGCCACCACGTCGTCGGCGGTGGCCTCGGACGGCGTGACGACCAGCGTCGCCTCGGCGAGCCTGCCCAGGTAGCGGTGGTAGGCGGCCCGCTCGGGCGCCCGTGCCGCGCCTCCCAGGTACGCGCGCGGAAAGCGTGCGGGGATGAGGTCGTGGCAGAAGACCACGACGTCGTCCCCGAGCGGCGTCAGGGCGGGCTGGACGGCCTGGAAGACCTCGCCCGCGACCCGCATGGCCGCCACCCGTCGCTCGACGGCCAGCGCCGGCCAGGGGTCGGGCAGCCGGTAGCGACGCCAGTGCGGCCAGGCGACCGACTCCGCCTCGAAGCCGCCGGGGGGCGTCTGGCCGTCGCGCACGAGAACGCGCGGGCGCGCGTCGGGCGCCAGCGCCAGGAATCCGGCGAGCCAGCCGTTGACCGCCGCGCCGATGCCGCGAAGGGCATGGGCGCTGGAGAGCGGCGTGACGTCGAGCAGCGCCCGTGGCATCGACGCGAGCCTACCCGCGCGATCTCGCCGAGCGCGATCGCGGCCGGCGTGGCGACGCGCACGGACCGCGCCGCCGCGGCGACGGCCGTCCGGCGGCCGGACCCGGCGAGTTCGGGACGGCCGGGAGCCCGGGGGCGGGTCGCGTCACGCCGCCGGCGCGTGGTCGCGCCATCTCACAGCCCTCGCCCCCGGTCACCCCCGGACGGTGATCGTGCGCGTGACGCTTCGCGCCGGGCCGACCCGCCAGCCCGCCGTCGCGGGGATGCGCACCTGGAAGTAGGCGGCGTAGCGATAGCCGCCCGGATACGGCCGCCCGCGCAGCGTGAGCGGCGCGAACCCGGCGAAGCCGATCGAGAACCGTCCCGTCCGCTCGACGGGACCGCTCGCGACCAGCTTCCAGCACCGGTCGGCGATCCGCCGCCCGGCCCGCGGCCGCGGACGAGCGAACACACGCCCTCCTGCCACGACGTTCCGAAGCCCGGGGCAGCGTCTCGTGTCCGCGCCGTAGAGCAGCGCGATGTGGCGACGGATGCCCTGCGACCGCGGGGACGGGTGGACCCGACCCGCGATCCGCCACCTGTGCCCGGCCCGCGCGGTGCGCGCCGCGGCGGTCCGGACGACCGGGATCGCGCCGAGCCGCCAGGTGGCGACCCCGCGCCCGTCGACGCGCAGCGTCACGGGGCCCGCGGCGGTCGTCGGGACCCGAAGCACGAATCGGCCGGCGCCGTCGGTCGTCGTGCGGGCCGCGCGCCCAGACGGCAGTCGCGCGTCGATCGCGACGCGCGCGAGCGCACTCCCACGGACGTCGACGAGTCGGCCGGCGAGCCGCACGGCGCGCGGGGCGGGGTGGCGCGCGCTCGCGCGGCCCGTGGCGCCGGTTCTCGACACGGTGAGGACGCCGCGGCGGTTCAGCGCGACCGAGCGCGATCGAAGGAGGAGCGCCCGCGCAGGCGCGCACGGCCGACCCCGGCGCCGCGGGTGCGGTCCCCTCGGGTGGACCCGCCGCGACCGCTCCGGGCGCGACGACCACGACGCCGCCCCCGGTCGGCTCCACGCGGTTCGCGACGGCGAACTCGATCGTGTCGCTCGCCTCGTTGCCCGCGTGGTCGATCGCCGTCGCGCGAAGCTCGTACTGGCCATCCGCCAGGGCGGTCGAATCGAGGCTCGCCGCGTACGGCGCCGAGCGCTCGCGTGGCGATCCCCGTCCACGACCCCGTACCGACGGTGCGGTACGCGAGGCGCACCTCACGGACCCCGGACGCGGCGTCCTCCGCGCTCGCGCCCACCGGCACCCGGCCGGAGAACCGTCCGCCCGCCACGGACGCGGCGACGCCCGGCGGCGTGCGATCGATCCTCAGCTCGCGCGTCGCGAGCGTCCATCCCGAGACGAGGCCCACGCCGTCGCGCGCACGGACCTGGATGCGGACGACGCCGTCGTTTGCGGCGACGAAGGTGTCGGCCACGAGCGGGTCCGACCAGGTGGCACCGTCGTCGGCCGACGTTCGCCACTCGTAGGTGGACACGCCCGAGTGCGCGTCGCTCGCCCCGATCGCCTGGAGCGACGCGTCCCGGGCCCACCCCGCCGGAACCCCGCCCACGTCGGTCGGCTGCGTCGGGCGCCGTCCGGTCGAGCCGGACCACCTGGTGCGGCCCCCACACCGCCCCCAGGTCGCCGACGCCGGAGTTGACCACCACCGACGAGATCAGGTGCGCGCCGTCGCCGAGGGCACCGACGTCGATGTCGTACGCCTTCTCGCCCGGGGCGGGCGCGACGTCGTCGCGCAGGATGGCGGCGCCCGCCTGGACACGCGCCAACGCGATGCCGCCTGCACCGAGGTTGTCGTCGATGGTCATGCGAAGCGTGCGCGCCGGCGCGCTCGACCACGCATCGCCGCCGTCCACCGAGACCGCGCGAATCGTGGGCGCCTCCTCGTCCCAGAGGTCGATCGCCCCCGCGTTCAGGTCGAGCTGGCGGAAGTCGGTCGGGCCGGGGGTGAAGCGCCCGTGGCTTCGCATCAGGAAGAAGACCGACCCGGCGCCCGCCGGGTGGCGCGGCGTGAACGACTGGCTTCGCCAGTCGAACGTCGTGCTCGACCAGTCGGCCACCTGGTACTCGCCCGAGGCGTCGTTCACGAAGACCTCCGTGCTCGCGGGCGCGCCGCCCTGGCCCTGGACCCGGAAGGTCACCCCTCGCCACGCGGCGATCCGTGCTCCCCGGGGTGCGTCGTAGCCGACGCGCCCCTGCGCCCCCTGTGCGACGGTCGTGCCCCACGGCGTGCCGATCGAGCACGCCCCGTTCGGCGTCCCGTACTGGAAACTGAGCCCCTCCGGCGAGGAGGAGCTCGTCGTGAACCCGGGGCAGCCCGGCGTCACGCGGACGTGGTCCGCGACCAGGTTGCGCGGCGTGCCGAGCGTGGTCGCGGGCGCCAGCGCGGCCACGAGCGCCGCGCCGCCCGCCACAAGGGCGGTTCGGGTCCGTGCGATCACTGCGGGCTCCTCTCGGTGGGCGGGCCCGTCACGGCCCGACCGAGGCGGAGATGGCTCCGCCGCCGGGTGCCGGAACGGTGACCACGGGAGGGGCGCCGGGGTCGAGGCTGTCGGGTGCGGGTGCGGGTGCGGGTGCGGGTGCGGGTGCGGGTGCGGGTGCGGGTGCGGGTGCGGGTGCGGGTGCGGGTGCGGGTGCGGGTGCGGGTGCGGGTGCGGGTGCGGGTGCGGGTGCGGGTGCGGGTGCGGGTGCGGGTGCGGCCGGCCGGGGTCTCGGGGTGGAGGGAGTCGGTGCGGCCGCCCGGATGGGGGGTGTCGCCGCGGGCGCCGCGGGGCCGCGCCGCCGCCTTCGGCGTCGCCCGCTTGGCCGCAGGCGCCGGCGTGCGGGGCGTGGCGCGGGGACGGGGCGACCGCGGCGTCGGTGCCTCGGCCCGCACCGCGGGCGCCCGGGGCGCCGATCCGGTCGCCGCTCCGTCGACCCGCACCGGCTCGACCCGTGCGGCCGGCGGGTCGCCGGGCCGCGCCTCGTCGGCGAGGAAGGGCGCTCCGGCGGCGAGTGCGAGGACCACGGCTCCGGCCGCCGCGGCGGCTCGGGCGACGCCGGTTCCGGGAAGGTCCATCATGAGCTGGAGCGCCTGGCCGGTGCGGACCGTCAGGCCGGTGCCGACGCGATCGATCGCGGCGAGATACGGCCCCGGGTCGGGCGTCGCCCCCGCAAGGCCACCGCCGAGGAGCGCCACCGGCACGAGGCCCGCCATCCAGTCGTGGGCGTCGCGCCGGTTCGCCAGAAGCATCCGGCATGCCCGGCAATGGCGGATGTGGCGCGAGACCTGGCGGCGCTCGGAACCGGGCGCCTCGCCGATCGCGACGCGGCCGATCGCCGGTTCCAGGCGCTCGCAGAGCTCGCCGTCGGCGATCCGGACCTCCCAGTCGCGAAGCCGGGCCCGTCCCTCGAGCACCGAACGCTCGACCTTGCGCGGCGAGAAGCCGGTGATCTCGCCGATCAGGGCGTAGCTCGCGCCCGCGGACTGGAGCATGAGGCAGATGCGCTGGGCCTCCGTGATCCGCGAGAGCGCATCGCTCACCGCGAGGTAGCGCTCTCGCCACTCCGCGGTCGCCTCCGGGCCGGGATCTCCCGATGGCGCCCGCCGCCGAGGCGACGTCCTCGGCGCTTGCGGGTGTCTCGCGCACCCTGTCGCCCGCGACGGCGAGCGCCTCGTTGCGAAGGACGGCGTAGAGCCACGCCGTGAAGCGGCCCCGTTCGGCGCTCGGCGCGCGGGTGAGCGCGATCTCCATGGCGCGCTGGTAGGCGTCCTCGGCGTCGTCGATCGATCGCGTGAAGCGCGCGGCGAAGCGGATCAGGCCCGGCGCGACGGCCATCGCCTCGCAGACCGCGCGGCGCCGCTCGTCGTCCGACGGCGGCTTCTCGTGCTCGTGTTCGCTCATGACGGGCGCAAGTGAAACCCGATGCCAGCACAAAACTGCAAGAAACTGTGGCAACGGTGGTGGAATGGTCCGTATACGAGGCATCGCGATTGTGAGAGTCGGTGAACCCGGTGGATTCACCCCCCCGGTCGCCCGCTCGCGACGGTGGGCACGCAAATTGCGCGGATCTTGCACCCATCCGTCGCCGTCACGCGCCGTCGCCCCGTTCACCCCAGGTCGAGCGTCGTCACCCCGTAGACACGTTCGATGCCGATGGTGGGCGGCGGCCCGGTGTACATGCGTGTCCGGCGCATGACCGGCGCCATCCCGAGCCTCGTCGCGAGCGCCGTCGCCGCAGGGTTCGCGTCCGGCACGTCGAGCAGCACCCATGCGTCCTCGAGCGGGGCGACCAGGGCGCGCAGGAGCCCTCGTGCGGTCCTCGCGTCGCGCGCCACGAGCGGTCCGACCCGATGCGCGTCGTGGCAGGGGCGGATCACACCGAAGCCGACGGCCGCACCGTCGTGCTCGGCGACGAGCGCGCGATGGGGCGGACCGATCCATCGGCGGAGAAACGCCGCCCGGGGCGCGGGGAAGCAGCACCGATCGAGTGCCTGCAGGCGCGGCATCGGGATGTCGCGGGCGGGCCGTGTGGGGATCGGCGCTCCCCGCGCCAGCTCCGCAGCCCTGGCCCTGAAGCGCACCAGCCCATGGGAGGGGACGAAGCCCCATTGCGCGTAGTGGTGCGCCTGGTCCTCCCGGCCGTCGATCGAGATCGTCCGCCCGGCCAGTCGGGCCATCGCGTGCAGCCACAACGAGTGGCCGATGCCGCGGCCACGGTCCGGGGGGCGCACGATGTGGAGCCCGATGACCCCGTATTCGGCGCCGTACCGCACGGCGGAGATCGCGCCCACCGGCCCCCCCTCCAACTCGGCGACGATGAACCCGCCGGGATCCGTGGCCCAGAACGTGCCGGCATCGGCACGACCGGGGCTCCACCCCTCGGCATCGGCCCACTCCAGCACCAGATCGAGCTCGCCGTGGCCCACGGGGCGGACGCGAAGGCCGGGTGGCGCCATGGGGACGCGGGTGGGGACCACGCGCCCCGCATCGGCCCGCCCCGGGGCCGCGTGAGATCCGGCGGCCGCGTCATGGATGCCGAACAATTGCGGTCCCGTGGGAACCGACCATCGAGCGTGGCCCCGTACTCGCGGCGACCGCACCCTGGGAGGGGCGGACGGAATGGCCCTCGTCGGACGCATCGCACGCTCGCGCACCGGGGCGGATGCCGCGGTGCGGACAGGGGCCGGCCTCGCCGGCCTGGGACGTCGGCAGGAGGGGCCATCCTCGACGCGGGCCGACACGCGCGGTCCGCCGGCGCGATCGCGGCCGTGCCAAGGTGCGTCGTCTTCCGGTCACCTCGGTCCGCACCCCCCGATAGGCTCGCGCGGCCATGGCCGCATACGTCCACGCGCATCCGTTCCGCGTCGTCATGAGCGAGGTGGACGTGGCGCAGATCCACTTCACGAACCTGTTCCGGTGGATGGACCGCGGGCTCTCGGAGTGGCTGGCGGCGGTCGGGCACCCGTTCACGACGCTGCTCGACGACGGCCCCGGCATCCCGATCGTCGACGCCCGCGCCGTCTTCGAGGGACGCATCATGCTCGACGACCTGCTGGAGCTTCGGACGTGGATCGGCGACGTGGGACGCACCTCCTTTCGCAGCCACCACGAGTTCCGCCGCGGCGACGAGCGGGTCGCGATCGGTCGCCTGGTGCACGTGTGCGTCGAGCGGGACTCCCGCGCGACCCTGCCGGTGCCCGGCTGGGTCCACGACAACGCCCTGCCCGGACCGGTGTCCTCGCCGTGGCAGGAACCGCGCGACGTGCGCTGAAGCCACGTCCGGTGTTGTGTTCCGATGAGCGTGCTGTGACCCTTTCCCGAGGTTCGCCACCGCGGCCACCCGCGGCGTCGTACCGTTCCGGGACCGCGACCGGCGGCCGGGCCCTGCCCGCGGACACGAACCCAGCTCATGCCGACGTCACCCCCGCATACACGGCTCGTCCTCCTCGCCTGGCTCGCGGGGCTGGCCGCGCTCGGGATGGCGGCCGCCGCCACCGCCGGGGCGATGCCGCTCACCGGGCTGCAGGATGACCGCATCTACCGCTCCAACATCGACCCCGACCCCCGGACCCGCCTGATGGCCAACCTCGGCGCCGAGGTGATCCGCGTGGATCTGCGCTGGGACCTCGTCGCGCGCAAGCGGCCGTCGTCGCCGCGCGATCCGGGCGACGACGCATACGACTGGGAGCGATACGACCCGATCGTCGCCGCGGCGCGCAGGCACCGCGTCTCGGTGCTCTTCACGGTGTGGGGCACGCCGGGCTGGGCCGCCGATCCCGTCCGTCGCGTCGTCCGAACGGTTCCCGGACTGGGCCAAGCGCCCCGCGAGCGCCGCGGACTTCGGGAACTTCGCGAGCGCCGCCGCCGCCCGCTACGCCCCGCGGGGCGTGCGCCTGTGGGAGGCGTGGAACGAGCCGAACCTCCCCCTGTTCCTTCGACCGCAGTTCGTGCTCCGCGACGGGGTGTGGCGCGCCGACTCGCCGAGGGTCTACACGGCGCTCATGCGCGAGTTCTACGAGGCGGTCAAGGAGGTCGATCCGACCGCCCGCGTCGCCGGCGGCGTGACCGCGCCCGTCGGGGACCGCTGCCCGCTCTCGTGCCCGCGCTCGGCGGACGGACGGGTCGCGCCGATCGACTTCTTCCGCGGGATCGCGCGGCGCGGTCTGCGGCCGCCGATGGACGCCGTCGCGCACCACCCGTATCCGGCCACCGCGCCGCGATCGTCCACGAGCCGCGGCGTCTCGTACGTGGACCTCTACAACCTGGGGCGCCTGGTGCGGGTGGTCGACCGGACCTACCTGCGGGGGCGGCCGCTCTGGCTCACGGAGTTCGGCTTCGGGACCGAGCGGGTGCCGGAGTACCCGTTCCACGTCAGCCGCGGCCAGCAGGCCGCCTTCCTGGCCGACGCCGTCCGGAGGGTCGGTCGGATGCCCCGTGTGCGCCTGTTCTCCTGGTACCTGCTGCAGGACAATCCCGGCTGGACGTCCGGGCTCCTCACCGAGGGCGCCCGTCGCAAGCCCGCGTTCACCAGCTTCGCGCTCCCGCTGGCCGCCGTCGAGCGGCGCACCTCGCGCGGGCGGACCGTGGCCCGCCTGTCGGGCCAGGTCCGACCGGCGGTCGGCCGCACCCGCGTCGCGCTGCAACAGCGAAGGCGCGGCGGCTGGCGGACCCTTCGCCGCCTTCGCACCGACGCCGACGGGGTCTTCGTCACGACCGTGCCGGTCCGCGGCGCCACGCGCTACCGGGTCCGCTGGGCCGGCACGGCCCGCACCGGCGACCGCGTCGCCCGCGCCAGCCGCGGCGTGAGCGTGGGGGGCCGATGACCACCACCCGACCCGAGCCACCGCCCACCCCGGCCCCCGAGGCCGACGAGACTCGCCCGGCGCGCCGCGACGCCCGCTCGCTCCCGGTCCTCGCCGGCCCCGCCGGCAGCGCCCTGGTGCGACGCATCCTGTCGGTCGCGGTGCTGCTGGTGATCGACGTGACGGCGATCTTCCTCGGGGTCTACACCGCGCTTGCGGTCAAGCTCCTGGTCCTCGGGCAGCCGATCGACAGCGCGGCCATCTGGGCGGTCGAGCGCCAGGCGCTGCCGCTCGCGGCGCTGACGCTGGTCCTGCTGTTCGCCAAGAACCGCCTCTACGACAGCCGCGAGAAGCGGGGATCGTCGGCACGCGTCCTCAGCTCCGTCGCGCTCGGAACGGTGATCGTCCTGGCGGTCACGCTCATCGGCGGCTGGCGGTTCGACACGTACTACATCTTCTGGGCGTCGGCGATCTTCGTGAGCGCCTATGTCCTGGCGCTCCGCGCCAGCTACGACTCGCTGACGGCCCTGGGCCTGGACGCCATCAGGTATCAGCGCCGGGCGCTCCTGGTCGGCGAGCCGCAACTCGTGGGCCCGATCGCGGAGAGCCTGGAGCGTGCGACCAGCACGCGGGGCGTCCCCTACCGCGTGCTCGGGCGCCAGCGCCTCGTGCCGGGGTTGTCCTCGCCCACGGCGACCGGTCCGGCCGCCGCGCTCGGTCGGGCGCTCGATCCCCAGCGCGTGGACGAGGTGATCCTCGCCGGCGGCATGAGCGACGACGCGCCCGTGCTGGAGTTGCTCGAGGTCTGCGAGCGGCGGGGGATCCCCGTCCGGCTGGCACCGACGACCGCCGAGTTGCTCGCGCACTCGCTCCGCGCGGTGCCCGCTCCGGGCCTGCCGCTGTTCGAGCTGCACCCCCCGACGCTTCGGGGCGCGCAGTTCCTCGCCAAGCGCGGCTTCGACCTGGTGCTCGGCTCGATGATCCTGCTCGCGTCGCTTCCCGTCCTGGCCGTCGCCGCACTCGCCATCCGCCTCGACGGCCCGGGCCCGATCCTCTATCGCAGCACGCGTATCGGGGTCGACGAGTCGGAGTTCGCGTGCCTGAAGCTCCGCACCATGCGCGACGGCGCCGACAAGGAGCAGGCCGCCCTCGAGTCGCGAAACGAGGCCCAGGGGGCGCTCTTCAAGATCCGCGAGGACCCGCGCGTCACCCGAACCGGCAGGTTCCTGCGGCGCTTCTCGATCGACGAGCTGCCGCAGATCGTCAACGTCCTCCGCGGCGAGATGTCGCTCGTCGGACCGCGTCCGCTTCCCGTGCGCGACTACCTCCTGCTGTCGGACCTGCAGAAGAAGCGCTATCGGGTGCTGCCCGGCATGACCGGCCTCTGGCAGATCAGCGGCCGATCCGACCTGTCGTTCGACGAGCTCGTGCGACTCGACTTCTCCTACGTCGAATCCTGGTCGATCTGGCTCGATCTCACGATCCTGGCCCGGACGATCCCCGTCGTGCTGAGTCGTCGGGGCGCGTTCTGAGCGCCGGCCGGCGTCCGCCGCGCCCCGGCGCCGGCCCGGTCGAGGGGGCGCCGTCGGCACCGGCGGACCCGGACCGGCTGCTGATCGAGCTCCGGCGCACCGGCGGCGCCGGGCATCTGGCGCCGCTCTCGATCGGCGCGGCCGACGAGCTCGGATCGTCCCTGGCCCGTCGGGCCGGCGATCACCGCCGTGCGCCGCGCCGCGCTGCGGCTGATCGCGCCGAGCCTCGCCGACCTCCTGACCCAGCTCGAGCGTGACCGTCGCCGCGACACCCAGGCGATCGAGGAGCTCCGCCACCGGGTCGCGCGCCTCGAGGGCGGCGCCGACGGCTGATCCGCCGCGTCCGGCGCGACCCGGGCGGCGCGTAGGCTTCGACGGGTGCGGATCTGCTTCGTCGTCCAGCGCTACGGCGCAGACGTGGCCGGCGGCGCGGAGGCGCTTTGCCGACGGACCGCGCGGGCCCTCGTCGCGGCCGGCGACGACGTCACGGTCCACACGACGACGGCGCGCGACTACCTGACCTGGGCGCCCCACCACCCGGAGGGCGAGTCGCGCGAGGACGGCGTCCGCGTCGTGCGCCATGGGGTGGAGCGTCCGGACCCGGCGACCGCGGCGGCGCTCGTCCGCCACCTGGCCCTCGATCCCGGCGATCCGGCGCTCGAGCGGCGATGGGCGCGCGCCCAGGGGCCCGTCGCGCCCGGGCTCCTGCGCTCGCTGGCGGATGAGCGGTCCGGGCACGAGGTGTTCGGCCTCTGGACCTATCTCTACGCCACCACCCAGATGGCCGCGCCGATCGTGGGCGATCGGGCCGCCCTGGTCCCCCTGGCCCACGAGGAGCCGATGCTGCGCTTCGGCCTGACGGGGTCGCTCATGGCGTCGGTCGCCGGCTTCGCGTTCATGACACCCGAGGAGCACCGTCTCGTCGCCGACCTGCACGGGCCGCTCGACGACCGTCCTCAGGCGGTCGTCGGGACCGGCGTCGACGCCGGACGGCGGGGTGACGCGGCCCGTGCCCGTCGCACGCGGGTGCTCCCGCGTCGGTTCGTGCTCGCGCTCGGCCGGGTCGACGCGGCGAAGGGGGTCGACGACCTGATCCGGGCGCACGCCCGGTACCGCGCCGCGGGCGGGCGCCACGGCCTGGTCCTCGCCGGCCGCGCCGCGGGCCGCATGCGCGTGCCGGCATGGGTGCGCACGACCGGGTTCGTCGACGAGCGCGACCGCGCGGACCTGCTGGCCGCGGCCGGACGTCGTCGCGCTCCCGAGCCGCTACGAGAGCCTCTCGCTGGTTGCGCTCGAGGCGTGGAGCGCCGGGCGCCCGACGCTCGCCAACGCCCGCTGCGAGGTGCTCGCCGGCCAGACGCGCCCGCTCGGGCGGCGGGCTGCTCTACGACGGCCCGGACGACTACGCCCGCCAGCTCTCCCGCCTGGCGGGCGACGACGAGCTCCGGGCGCTGCTCGGGCGACGCGGGAAGGCGTTTCGCCGACGCCCAGACCTGGCCCGCGGCGGCCCGCAGGTGGCGGGCGCTCCTGGCGCGCCTTCGCCGGCCCGTCAGTCCAGGTCGAGCTCCGACGCCAGCGCGTCCATGAGCATGTTGTCGTGCCAGGTGCCGTCGGGCCCGCGCTCGTAGCCGCGCATCACGCCCACCCGTCGGAACCCGACGTCCTCGTAGGCCGCGATCGCGCGCTCGTTCGCCGCGGCGGGGTCGATCGTGAGCCGGTGGTGCCCCCGGTCGCGGATCAGGTGACGCATCATCACCTTGAGCGCCGTCCGGCCGAGCGCGCGACCGTGGTAGGCCGTCGCGACCGCGACGTCGAGTCCGGCGCTCCGATAGAAGGGGTCGTTCTCCTCCGAGTAGAGCACGACGCCCGCGGTGGCGCCGTCGACCTCGATCACGTACGCCGGATAGTCCGAGTTCAGGAACTCGCCCTCCGGATCGCCCATCGGCCACCAGGGCGCGACCTCGGGCTCGGCGATGATGGCCGCGAGGGCGTCCAGGTCGGAACGACCCGCGAGACGAAGGACCAGCCCGTCCCCCGTGATCCGTTCGGCGGGTGCCTGTGCCGGCGTCACCGCTCGAGCCTGAAGGGTGGGTATTCGTCGCGCATGAGGGAAGCATATGCCCAAACGCGATAGACCCAGCGGTTGAGACCGATCAACAGCGTGAAGATCGATCGCAGGTACCGGCCCGTGAACAGGAGCGCGACGGCCGCGATGGTGACGAGCACCCCGATGAGGCCGGCGCTGTAGAAGGGCGATTCGCCGCCCCATCCGCCGTACCAGCCGCCCACGAAGATCCCGACGATCGCGTAGTGGGGAATCGCGAGCAGCCACCACTTGACCCAGACCAGACCTCGCGAGAGCCGCTCCGGGTAGGCGATCTCGAGGCGCGCGGGGTACCCGGGCTCGTCGCCCGAGCGAGAAGGGCGGGTACCGATCGGTCCCGATCGCGGAGAACGCGTAGAAGCCGACCCGCCAACTCCAGCGAAGGACCCCGGTGTTGAAGTCGAAGATGCCGCGCGGGTATCGGCCCGTGAAGGCGATGGCGAAGAACGCGATCACGGTGAGGATCGAGAACGCGATCGCGAGGAACACGAGCACGACGACATGGGGGATCGCCAGAAACCACTTGACCAGCCACTGCCACCTCGAGAGCCCGGGATCGATCTCTCCCTCCAGGTTCACGGGATACGGCGACGGGATCATTGCCGCGGCGCCGGGGCCCGGGTAGGGCGACTCGGGTGGCGTGGCCGCTGATCCGCCCTCGGTCGCGCTCGCCGCATCGCCATCGCCTCCCCCTCCACGGATGCCGAGCACCAGCAGGACGATCCCACCGATCACGAAGAGCCCACCGACGATCATGATCCCGACGCCGATCCAAAGGAGGGAGGGGAACCCGACGCCCAGATCGACGTCGGCCTCGACGCCGCGGGCGCCGGTCGGGCGCATCACCACGAACGTCCAGTCGCCGGCCTCGAGGGACCAATCGAGGGTCTGCGCCCCGGCGCCGACGGCCGACGCCTCCCAGAAGTTCTGCGCGACCGGCGGCGCGGGTGCCCGGGTTCCGGGCCGAGGCGTGGTGGCCACACCCAGGTCGGGGCCGTCGAGGTTGTCGAAGTCGACGTCGCGGACGACGTCGACGGGGACGTCGCGCAGGTAGCGCTCGACGTCGTCGCTGCGGGCGACGCCGACGAACAGGCCGCGTGCATCGGTGGACTCGGCCCGGATCCGGATGTCGACCAGGTCGTCACCCGGGATGGGCCCGTCGATCCGCAGTTCCTCGGAGACGACCGCGAAGCCGTTGCCGGCCAGGCGCTCGGTGGACGTCGTGATGTATCCGCCGTCGTCGCGCAGCGCGTTGACGAAGAGCACTCCGCTCGCTGCGGCCATGATCCCCAGCCCGATGAGGATCGCGAGGCTTCCGAAGACGATGGCGAGGACCCGGCCGGTGTTCATCGCGCACCCCCCGTGGTGGTGGTGCCGCGCAGCATCGCCGACCCGTCGCCGCGGCGCCACCGCGAGTCCCCGGGCCGGGGCCGCGGGTTCACCGCAGTCCCGACCGCGTCCGTGTCAGGCCAGGTCGCTCATCCGCTGCCATCGGCGCATGGTCGCCCAATGGAGCGCGAGCCCGGCCCAGGGCCCGGCCGGCGCCGCCACCGCGCGAATCTCCGCGTCGTCCGCCCGTGCCCCGCCGAACCACCGCTCCGCCGCCGCGGCCCTGGTCGCGGAGTCGACCAACGTCCCGGCGTCGAAGCGCCCCCGAAGGAAGGCGAGGAACACGGCGGTCGTCGGGCCGACGCCCGGGATCCGCCGGAGGGCGCCGACCAGGTCGCCCGCGGGACAGCTCCTCGGCCGCCGCGTCGATGTCGTCCATCTGCCCCGCGACGGCCAGCCGCGCGGCGTCCGCCAGGTAGCGCGCGCGGTACCCGGCCCGCGCCTCGACCCGGAGCGCGTCCACGCCACGCCGCTCGAGCTCCTCGGGACCGGGGAACGCACCGCCGTCGCCCCAGGCGCCGATTCGCCCGATCACCGCCACCGCCTGGCGCCAGGACGTGTTGGTCGCGCAGATCGACTTCACGGCGTCCTCCCACAGCGACCCGCCCGCGAGCAGCCTTCCCGCCCCGATCGCCGACAGATCCCGTGCCCAGGTCGGGGTCGAAGGCGAGCGACGCGTGAAAGCCGGCCAGATCGGCGTCGAGCTGCAGCACCCGCGCGAGGCGCCGCCCCGCCTCGACCCGCTCGTCGGCCGCGAGGGGTCGGTCGGCCGTCGCACGGGTCGCCCATCGTGTTCGCGCACCGACAGCACCGCCGGCCCCGACCCGAGTCGTTCCACCCGCGTCAGGACCAGCGCGTCCGGGTCCCAGCCGAAGGGGGGCGTCTGGAACCAGCCGTGGCTGATCGCCTGCGTGGCGAGCCGGAAGGGTCCCCGTGGGGCGGGGAGGGGCACGCCGCGCGCGTCGGCCGCCACGATCGGGTCGCGCGGCGTGCGGTCGCCTACAGACGCGGCAGGTATCGATCGAGCTCGTACGGGGTGACCTGCACCCGCCATTCCTGCCACTCCTCCCGCTTGACCTCGACGTACCGCGTGTGGATGTGCTCGCCGAAGGCGCGCAGGAGCAGTTCGCTGCCGGCGCCCAGCTCGATGGCCTCGCCGAGCGTCTCGGGAAGCGACGTGATCCCCATGGCGGCACGCTCCTCGGGGGTCGTGTCGTAGAGGTTCCGCTCGATGGGGTCGGGCAGCTCGTAGCCGCGCTCGATGCCGTCGAGGCCGGCGTGGAGCAGGGCGGCGAAGGTCAGATACGGGTTGCAGGCGGGGTCCGGGCATCTGAGCTCCGCCCGTGTCGAGGACTCCTTGCCCGGGTGGTAGTGCGGCACCCGCACCAGCGCCGAGCGGTTGCGACGGCTCCAGGCGACGTAGGTCGGCGCCTCGTACCCCGGGACGAGGCGCTTGTACGAGTTCACCCACTGGGCGAACACGCACGACAGCTCCCGCGCGTGGCGGAGCAGCCCGGCGATGAAATGGCGTGCGTCGGCGGACAGGTAGGCGGGGTCGTCGGCGTCGAAGAACGCGTTCTCGCCGCCGCGTGAGAGGCTCATGTGCGTGTGCATGCCGCTGCCGTTGTGGCCGGCGAGAGGCTTGGGCATGAAGGTCGCGTAGACGCCGTGGGCGTGCGCGACCTCCTTGACGATCGTCCGGTACGTCATGACGTTGTCGGCCATGCGAAGGGCGTCCGCGTAGCGCATGTCGATCTCGTGCTGGGACGGGCCGACCTCGTGATGGGAGTACTCCACGTCGATCCCGACGCTCTCGAGGGCGAGCACCGTGTCGCGGCGCAGGTCGCTCGCCGCGTCGAGCGTCGTCAGGTCGAAGTAGCCACCGGTGTCGAGCGGCTCGGCATCGGTCGGCGAGCGGAAGTAGAAGAACTCGAGCTCGGGGCCCAGGTGGAAGTGGTCGAAGCCGAGATCCCGCGCGCGCGAGAGCGCCCGGCGCAGCACGTGGCGCGGGTCGCCCTCGTAGGGTGCGCGGTCCGGCGTCAGCACGTTGCAGAACATCCGCGCCACCGCCTTCTCGGCGGGCCGGTAGGGCAGCAGCGCGAACGTCGAGGTGTCGGGCATCGCGATCATGTCCGACTCCTCGATCCGGTTGAACCCGGTGATCGACGAGCCGTCGAAGCCCATCCCGACGTCGAGCGCGGTCCCGATCTCCTCCTTGGTGACCGCGAAGCTCTTGAGCTGGCCCAGGATGTCGGTGAACCAGAGCCGCACGAACTTGACGTCCCTGCGGTCGATCTCGGCGAGCACCTCGTCGCGTGTCATGGCCCCTCCTCGGTCGGCGCTCGCCCGAACCTATCCCGTGCGACGCCGCCGCGGGACGACGGGGCGGACACCGCGCCCGCACACGAGGACGGCCCCGCCGAGGCGGGGCCGTCCGGGTCCTGCGCGTCGGTGCTCCGTGGCTACCGGATCAGCAGCATCTCCTGGTACTTCGGGAGCGGCCACAGGTCGTCGGCGACGATCCGCTCCAGGCGGTCGGCCACCTCGCGCACCGACAGCATGGCGGGGAGCACCTCGTCGCGCATGTACTCGGCCTCGGTCAGCAGGTCGTCCTCGGGGTGGACGGCGTTGACCTCCTCCAGCTTCATGATCCGCTCCGCGAGCTCGGCGAGGAGGCCCTTGCTCTCGTCGACCAGGGTCTCGTTGCCCGTCGCGATCAGGGTCTCCAGATGGCGCGCGGTGGCCGGGAGGATCATGGTCCGCGCGATGTTCGCCGCGGTCTCGGCCTCGATGTTCACCTTGATGATGTACTGCTCCAGACGCACCTCGTACCGCGAGTCGATCTCGCGCTTGGAGAGCACGCCGTAGTTGCTGAAGGCCGTGACCGTGCTGTCGACGATGAACTGCGGCAGCGCGTCGGGCGTGGTCTTCAGGTTGAGCAGGCCCCGTCCCGCGGCCTCGTCCTCCCACTCGGACGAGTAGTTGTCCCCGCCGAAGACGATCCGCTTGTGGGCGACGTAGGTCTCGCTCACGACCTCCTTGAGCGCCTCGTCGAAGCTCTTGCCGGCGCCGGTCTTGGCCTCGATGTCCTCGGACATCGCGTCGACCGACTCGGCCACGATCGTGTTGAGGACGGTGTTCGGGAAGCTCGGCGAGTCGCCCGAGCCGAGCGCCCGGAACTCGAACTTGTTCCCCGTGAAGGCGAACGGGCTCGTCCGGTTGCGGTCGCCGCCGTGGAGCGGCAGGTCGGGGAGCACCGGCGTGCCGAGGCCCAGCAGGCCGCCGCCGTTGGCGGTCAGCGGCGTGTCGGTGCTGAGCGCCTCGAAGATGTTCTCGAGCTCGCCGCCCAGGAAGATCGAGATGATCGCGGGCGGCGCCTCGTTGGCGCCGAGGCGATGGTCCTGCCCGGCGCTCGCGACCGAGGCCCGCAGCAGACCCTGGTGGAGGTCGACCGCGCGGATCACGGCCGTGCAGAAGAACAGGAACTTCATGTTCTCGTTGGGCGTGTCCCCGGGCTCGAGCAGGTTCTCGCCCGAGTCGGTGCTCATCGACCAGTTGTTGTGCTTGCCCGATCCGTTGACGCCGGCGAAGGGCTTCTCGTGCAGCAGGCAGACCAGGTCGTACTTGGGGGCGACGTTCTGCATGACCTGCATCGCGAGCTGCTGGTGGTCGGTCCCGATGTTCGAGTTCTCGAACATGGGGGCGACCTCGTACTGGCCCGGCGCGACCTCGTTGTGGCGGGTCTTGATCGGCACGCCGAGCCGGCTGAGCGCGGCCTCGACGTCGAGCATGTAGGCGAGGACCCGCTCCGGGATCGCCCCGAAGTAGTGGTCGTCGAGCTGCTGGCCCTTGGCGGGCTTGGCGCCGAAGAGCGTGCGGCCCGACGCGACCAGGTCGGGGCGCTGGTAGAAGTAGTTCTTGTCGATCAGGAAGTACTCCTGCTCCGGGCCGACCGTCGTGTAGACGCGCGTCGACTCGTCCCCGAACAGCTTGAGGGCCCGCAGGGCCGCCTTGCTGAGCGCCTCCATGGAGCGCAGCAGCGGGATCTTCGCGTCGAGCGCCTCGCCGGTCCACGATGCGAACGCCGTCGGGATCGCCAGGTAGGCGCCGTTGGGGTTCTCCATGATGAACGCGGGGCTCGTCGGGTCCCAGGCGGTGTAGCCGCGGGCCTCGAAGGTGGCGCGCACGCCCCCGGTCGGGAAGCTGGAGGCGTCCGGCTCGCCCTGGATCAGCTCCTTGCCGGAGAACTCGGGGAGGGCGGTGCCGTCCCCGACCGGCATGTAGAAGCTGTCGTGCTTCTCGGCGGTGGACCCGGTCAGGGGCTGGAACCAGTGGGTGAAATGGGTCGCGCCCTTGCTGAGGGCCCAATCCTTCATTCCCAGGGCCACCGCGTCGGCGAGGGCCGGGTCCAGGGGTTCGCCCCGCTCGATGGTCGCCTGCAGGGCGCGGAAGACGGCCTTGGGAAGCATCTGGCGCTGTGCGGCGGCGTCGAAGACGAGCCGGCCGAAGTCGGCGTTTGCCGGGTTGGTCAGGTCCTTGGCACCCATTCCGGTGCCGTTGGCGCTCCACTGGGCGCTGGCGACGTTCAATTCACGCATCGGCATGTCTTTGCGGTGGTCCTCCTGGCCCTCCGGGAGCGCCCCTGGGTCGTCGGGGCGAGCAGGATGGGGCCGCGTCGTTGAAGAGATCCGTGAGCGCACTCACGTGCTCTCGGCCCACGCAGGATACGGCCCAGCCCTGTCGGCGAGCGTTGTCACGAGGGCCAAAGCGATGGTCGTCCGTTTGGCCCCAGGGAGAAACCGGGCCGTGACGGCGTCTCACCGCTTGACCATCGGCCCACGCCCTCCCATCCTTCGCCGGGATGGGGACCACGACACGCGACGCCACGCCGACCGACGGGACCGCCCCCGTCGCGGTCGACGGCGTCGGCCCCGAGGTCGCGTCGCCCTCGGCGACCCGGCGACGGTCGGAGACCTCCTCGCCGTCCCGTCCCTCGCCGGTGCCACGGTCGTCCCGGCCGACGCCGATCTGGGCGCGCCGGTGGCGGCGGTCGGCGTGCTCGACCCCGAGGCGCCGAGCGAGGTCGGCGCGATCGTCCTCGCACCCGGGAACCCGCCCACCGCGGCCCCCGACGGTTGCGTCGCGGTCGTCGCCCGGACGGCCCCCGCCACGCCACTCGGAGTCCCGTGCATCGTGCTCGCGCGCGGCGTCCCCTGGGGGGTGGTCAACGCCGACCTGGTCGGCGCACTGAGCGCCGACGGGGGGCTTCGGCGTGCGGCCGACGCTCGCAGGGCGTTCGGCGTGCCGCTCCTCGGCGGCCACGGGTTCGCCGGCCTGGCCGAGGTCGCGGGCGAGCTGCTCGGCCACCCGGTCGTGATCCTCGACGAGTACCTCGACCGCCAGGGCCAGGCCGACCTCACCGAGTCCCAGGAGCGTCTGCTCGACGAGGCGGTCGGTCGGGCGCGCGGTCACGGCCCGGCGTCGGTCCTCGGGCCGTTTTGCGAGGAGGAGCTCCAGGACCAGATCCGCGTGCCGGTGAGCGCGGCCGGCGAGCCCGTCGGCGTCATCGTGGTCTGGAGCCCGCCGCCCCCCGACCACGTGCAGGTCGCCGTCCTCGACGAGCTCGCGATGGCGTGCGCGCTCGAGCGCGTCCGCGAGGACGCGCGGGCCGAGACCGAGTCTCGCCTGCGCGGCGAGCTGATCGAGGAGCTGCTCGCGGGCGAGGCCATCAGCCGCGACTCCGTGGTGCGTCGCGCGCGTCATCTGGGCGCGGATCTGTCGGGAGGATCCGTGGCCCTCCTCGGAAAGCTGCTCGACCCCTACACCGAGGGCCGGGTGATCACCGACCAGCGACTCGTGCGCCGCTTCTTGCAGCAGGCGCAGGCGGTGATCGGCCTCTCGTGGCCGCTCTCGCTGGTGGAGTGGGACAACGGCCAGCTGCTCTGCCTGCTCCCGCCCACGACGCCGGAGCTTCGCGAGGCCCCGCGCGACGTCGTCGAGGAGGCGGCGCTCACGCTCGCCCGGCGCCTGCTCGGGGCGACCCGCGAGACCGTGCCGGGGCTCGCCCTGACGCTCGCGCTCTCGCGGTTCACACCCGAGCCGGAGCGCCTCGGGGCGGCGCTCGAGGAGGCGCGTCTCGCGCTCTCGATCGGCGAGCGGCTCGGGCGGACCGGCGAGGTGATCACGTTCGAGGAGACCGGTACCTACAAGCTCCTGTTCCAGATCTTCGCCGACCGACCCGAGGAGCTCTCGACCTTCTACGACCAGACCCTGGCGCCGCTCGTCCGGTACGACGACCAGTACCAGACCGAGTTGGTCGCGACGCTGTCGACCTACCTCGGCCACGACTGCAACCTCGCCGCGACGGCGTCCACGCTCTTCACGCACCGCCACACGGTGCGCTACCGACTCGACCGGATCGCCGAGCTGAGCGGACTCGACATCTCGCGCACCGACGACCGGGAAAAGCTCTCGCTCGGGCTCAAGGCGATGCGCCTGCTGGGCAAGCGGGTCGCGAGCGCGGGCGAGCGGCGCGGCCGAGCGTAGTCGAGCGCGCGCCGCGCCCGCCCGCCCGCCGGAGTCGGGGCCCGGCCCGGCGGCCCGCGCACCTCCGACGTCGAGGACCCACGACAGGGCGCTGGGACCCCTGCCGTGTGCGTCGCGCGACGGCCCAGCCGACGCCTCGGCACGAGGGGCGGTGCGGTGTAATGTGGACAGCACCTAGACAGCGAACGAGGAGTCGCCATGCCCGTCACCGTGCCCGTCCACGTCCCGGAGGCCATTCGGGCACTCGCCCAGCCCTTCCTCTCGGAGACCGTCCAGCTCTTCCGACACGTCTCGATGCGAGACCTCGATGCGCTCGCCGACCTCTGCGACGACGACTTCGGGATCGTCGACCTCGACACCACGGGGGCCTCTGTCGACATCCGGACCCGCGCCGACTGGATCGCCTGGTTCGAGCGCCTTTTCGCGACGCTCGAGGGCATGGGCGCCGACACGTGGACCGAGATCGACGAGTACGACGTGCTCCCCGGAACGGACCTGTCGATGAGCGTGGTCCGCTTCACCCAGGTGCTCGCGGCCGGAGAGACCGCCGCGCGATTCGGGTGCGTCGCGACGATCGTCTGGAAGCGCGAGGGCGATCGGTGGCGCGAGGCCCGTTGGCACGTGTCCCTGCTGCAGCCCCCGCCGCCGGATGGATCTTGACGAAATCTGGACAGCAAGACACTCTAAAGATGCGCGGCAATCGGCCGCGCATCGAACGGAGGTGAATCGTGCAGGAGGCTTTCCTCTGGATCGGGACCGCCGGCATGACCATCGGTGCGCTCTCGTTCCTCCTACTCGGCCGAAAGGCGCGAGACGAGGGGCGGGACCTCGTCCTGATCACCTTCTTCGTCGCGTTCGTCGCGGCGACCGCGTACCTGGCGATGGCCCTGGGCCAAGGCGTCGTCGATATCGACGGCCGTGAGGTCTTCTACGCGCGGTACATCGACTGGATCATCACGACGCCGTTGCTGCTGCTCGACCTCGCGATCCTCGCCGGTGTCGGCCGCGTCCTGACCTCGTGGCTGCTCGGGCTGAACGTGTACATGATCGCGACCGGGCTGATCGCCGGTCTCACGCCAGGCGACGAGCGCTACATCTGGTTCGCGGTCAGCACGGTCGCGTTCATCGGCATCCTCTACCTGATCGTTGGTCGGTTCCTCGCCATCGCCCGCGCCCGCGGCCCCGAGGTCGCCAGGCTCTTCTATCGCCTCGCCGCCCTGACCGCGGTGCTGTGGACCGCATACCCCGTCGTGTGGCTGCTCGGCACGGAGGGAACGGGCGCCATCAGCCTGACCGCCGAGGTGGGGGTCTTCATGGTGCTCGACCTCAGCGCGAAGATCGGCTTCGGCTTCCTGCTGCTGGCCAACCGCAAGGTCCTCCACGCGGAGGAGGCGCCGCCGGTCGACGAATCAGGGGGCGACCGGGTCGCCGCGGCTGCCTGACCCCCGAGTCCGTGGGGGCGTCCACGCGGCGCACCCACGGCGGGTTCCTCCCGGCGGCGGGCGCCCTGTCGCCAACCGCCGGGAGGCGCGGTCTGCGTGACGCGAGCACGCCCGGGCGTCCGGCCGATACCCGACACTGGGCGTCGATGCCTCCCCGTCGAACGCGACCGCGACTCCCTTGGCTGCCCTCCGACGGTGCACCGGCGTCAGGGCCGCGCCGATCGCCCGGCCTCGGGCCGGCGGACGCGGTGCGATGACCTCCACCGACCTCGGCGACCTGCTCACGGCCATCCGTGCGTGCACCGTGTGCGCCGACAGCCTTCCCGGGGGGCCGCGGCCGGTCGTGCAGGCCGGCGGGTCGGCTCGCATCGTCGTCATCGGACAGGCTCCGGGGCGGCGGGTCCACGAGAGCGGGATACCCTGGGACGATCCGTCGGGCGACCGGCTCCGCGAGTGGCTCGGCCTCCGCCGCACCGAGTTCTACGACCCCGCGATCGTCGCGCTGGTTCCGATGGGCTTCTGCTACCCCGGATCCGGCAGGCGCGGCGACAACCCGCCACGTCCCGAGTGTGCGCCGCTGTGGCACGAGCGGCTCCTCGCGCATCTCCCGGACGATCGACTCGAGATCATCATCGGCGCCCATGCGCAGGCGCGCTACGTCTCTCCGCGCGGTGACAGCCTCACGGAGACCGTCGCCAACTGGCGTGCCCACCTTCCCCGCCAGGTCGTCCTTCCGCATCCATCGCCGCGAAACAACCGGTGGCTCACCAAGAACCCGTGGTTCGCCACCGACACCCTTCCGTCGGTCAGGGCCCGGATCCGAGAGGTGCTCGCGGACTGAGCGCGGCAACGGTGGTCGTCGATGCCGATCCCTCGACCGCCGCCAGCGCGACCCGAGCCGGGTCGAACCGGACGGAGCCGGCCGCCTCCCCGCGAGGTCGCCCGCCACCGCCGACGGGCGATCGGTGATGCGTCGTCGGGCCGGCGCAACGCCGACGCGCCCGTCGTCATCCCGGGTCGCCGGGAAGGCCGGCGGCGCGCTCGCCGCGGATGTCGCCCGTCGCGCCTCGGTCCTCGTCGAGCACGGCCTCGAGCGTCGTCGCCAGCGGGCCCGCCCGCCCCACCCCGACGACGGTCCCGTCGATCTCGAGCGACGGGCATCGCCCCGCGCAGCGCGTTCACGAGGACGATCTCGCTGGCACGGCGCCACTCGCTCTCGCGGATGGATGCGACCTCCACGGTCAGGGACTCGAGGACCCTCGCCCTTGCGACGCCGGAGAGGATGCCTTCGACCGGCGGCGTCCGGTCGCGGCCGTCGATGCGGAGAACCACGTTCGCGGTCGCGGCCTCACCGAGGCGCCCCGACCGGTCGAGCAGCAGGGCGTGGCCGACGCCGCGCGCGCGGGCTTCGGCCGCGGCGCGCCGGAGTGCGCTCGTAGCGGGTGGTCTTGTGCTCGCGGACGCCCTCGGATGGATCCCAGGCGCCGCGTGGGTGAGGCCGTCGGCGACGGCGACGGACCGATCGGCTCGACGTCGACGACGCACGCTCGCCGTCCCGGGTCGCGATGGCGCGCACCCGCGCACGCCGTGGCAGCTCGGTCGGCCAGGGTACGGCGCACCTCCGTCGCGGATCGTCCCCCGCGAGGCGATTCCGGTCAGACCCAGGGCCGCCGCGGACGACATCATCCGGTCGAGGTGGCGCTCGAGTCCAGGGGATGCGCCCGCCCTCGGCGCGCATGGTCTCGAACAGGCCCTCGTCGGGTCCGAAGGGTCGCTCGGGGCCGGCGGCACGGCGCGAGTGTCGCACGCGAGGGCGCGGACCGGCAGACTCGGCGACGTCGAGCGAGCACCGGGGGTGGGACATGGCGGGACGGGTCGAGGGCATGGCGATCGTGGTGACGGGGGCGACCAAGGGACTGGGTCGCGAGACGGCCCTCCTTCTCGCCGAGGAGGGCGCACGCGTGGTGGGGACGGGCCGCGATCGCGAGGACGGCGCGCGCCTCGAACGGGCGGCGGCGACCTGCCCGGCGACGTCGTCTTCGTCCCGGGCGACGTCCGCAGCGAGGACGACGTGGCCGCGGCGGTCGCCGCCTGTCGCACGCGGTTCGGGTCACTCGACGGAATGGTCGTCAACGCCGGCATCCTCGGGCCGGAGGGGCCGCTCCACGAGACGACCGGCGAGCAGTGGGACGAGGTCAACGACGTCAACCTGCGCGGCGCGTTCCTTTGCACCCGCGAGGCGATCCGCGCGTTCCTCGACCAGGGGGGCGGCGGTGCGATCGTGACCGTCGGGTCGATCCTGTCGGTCGTCGCCGACCCGTTCATCTCGAGCTACACGGCGACCAAGACCGGGCTGCTGGGTCTGACCAAGGCGATCGCGGTGGACTACGCCGCGCGTGGGATCCGGGCGAACGCCGTCCTGCCGGGGGACATGGAGACGCCGATGATCCAGGAGTACTTCGCCGGCCAACCGGACCCGACCGCGGCCCGCGCGGAGATGGAGGCCGCCTATCCGATCAAGCGCCTCGCCGATCCGCGGGAGGTCGCCCAGGCCGTGCTCTTCCTGGTCGCACCCGAGAGCAGCTACGTCAGCGGGACGCACATCCTCGTCGACGGGGCGCTGACGGCCAAGACCTACTGAGCCGCGACGGGGTCCGCTCCGAGCGCCGTGAGGAACGGCGTGGCCTTCCTCCATGCCTCGCGCCGCTCGCCGTCCGGGTCCGAGTCCCACACCACCGCGCCGCCGCACCAGTAGCGTGCCTCGTCGCCGGTGAGCCACGCGGTGCGGATCGCGACGCTCGCCTCGAGCGAGCCGTCGCGACCCATGGCCACGATGCTCCCGTAGGCCGGGCCCCGACCGACCGGCTCGAGCGCGCGGATGACCTCCATCGCCCTGACCTTGGGCGCCCCCGTCACCGACCCCCCCGGAAACAGCGCCCGAAGCGCGTCCGCCACCGTCACGCCCTCCGCCAGTCGCGCCTCGACGGCGCTGACGAGGTGGTCGGCGTACCCGACCTTGTAGGGCGCCATGAGCCTGCGCACCTGCACGGTGCCGGTGCGCGCGACCCGGCCCAGGTCGTTGCGGACGAGGTCGACGATCATCACGTGCTCGGCCCGGTCCTTGGCACTGGCCGCGAGCGCCGCCGCGGCGCCGGGATCGGCCGTCCCCTTGATCGGCTCGCTGACGGCGAGCGGGCCGTCGAGGGCGAGCAGGCGCTCGGGCGACGCGGAGACCACCGTGCCGCCCGGAAGCCCCAGGAAGGCGGCGTGCGAGGTGCGTCCGGCCGCCGCCCAGAGCGCGTCGGCGAGCGCGAGCGGCCCTCGGTCCCAGTGGGCGACCAGGCGCTGGGCGAGGTTCACCTCGTAGCAGTCGCCCGCGGCGATCAGGTCGCGCGCCTCGTCGACGGCCCGCCCGTACGCCCGACCCGGCAGGCTGCTGGCGACGTCCGGCCTGCGCGGGCGCGGTGCCCGGTGGCGTCGTGGCGTGCGCGCGCCGAGGCGCGCGGCCAGGAGCGCGAGCCGTGCGAGCGGCGCCTCGTCGGCATCGACCGACGTGATGATGCAGCCGCCGAGGTGGTCGAACACCGCAACCGTGTCGTAGCGCCCGAGCGCGGCCGTCGGCGGACCCCCCGGATCGGCATGCGGGGCCGGGAGGCGCTCGATCGTGCCACCGAGGTCGTAGGCGAGGAGACCGATCCACGCCCCGGCGGCCGCGTGGGCCGCCCCGTCGGCGTCGGGTCGGTGGGCCAGCACGTCCCAGGCCTCCGCGCCGAGCGCCACGGCGGCCGGGTCGCACGCCACCACGATCGTCCCCCGGTGTGGCACGAGGACCGGCCATGAGCGCTCGGCCAGGGCCGCCAGCAGCGCGCGTGGTCGCGGCGGAGGATCGACCCGCCGGGCACGGACGGGCACCGGGTGTGTGAGAATCGAGCCGGCCCCGCCGGGCTCGAACCAAGGCTCGGACACCCCGCCGAGGTTAGCGGGCGAGCGGCGGGGAGGCGCCATCGGCGGCGCCGACTGCGGCCACACCCCTTCGAGGAGCGACGCGCATGCGGCAGACCATCGCCTTCCAGGCAACAGGCTTCGACTGCCAGCCGTTCGAGGTCGAGGTCGCCGACGGGGAGGACCCACCCGACGTCGAGACCACCCCGGTCGCCATCCTCGCCTTCCAGAGCGGCCAGAACATGCTGATGACGGTGCCGCTCGCGGTCGGCGACGCCGCCAACCTGATGAACGCCTTCACGGAGGCCGAGCCGCACCGCGAGTCGCTGCCCGACGCGCAGTCGTGGCAGCCGAGCCCCTCCGGTCTTCCCGACGGCCTGTTCTGGGCGCTCACGCCCAACGTGGTCGGCGTCTCGGTGACCCCGCCGCAGGCCACGCCCGAGGGCGGCGTGCCCCACTGGACGCTGGCCTTCGACGACGAGGACGGAAGCCAGGTGCAGATCGCCGTCAGCGATGCGATGTGCGTCCAGGTCGTGCGCGCGCTCGCGGGCGTGGCGAACGACCAGGAGGGCGAGGCGCCCTCCGAGTAGCCGCCCCCTGCGCGGGTCGCTCAGGCGCCGAGCACGCGATCGAGCCAGTCGAAGATCAGGGCCTGCGCGACCTGCGGTCCCATGGGCTGGTCGTGCAGCCCCGCGCCCATGGCGATCGTCAGCGGCAGCAGTCGCTTGCGATCGTCGGCCAGGGATCGAAGCGATTCGAACGCCGTCCGAGACTGCCGCTCGAAGAACTGGTCGTTCTGGTTGGCGGTGACAAGGGTCGGCACGGTGATGCGGGCGAGATCCCCCCGGTAGCTGAACGGGAGCGTCGACTCGAGCATCTGGAAGTAGTCGCTCGGCGGAACGCCGGCACGCGCGTCACGGAGGAAGCGCTGCGAGAAGATCTCGCCACGCTTCCTGATCGTGAACCGGTCGACCGCAGGGAGTGTCGGCCACGCCGCGCGGACCCCGGCGTTGACCTCCGCGGCCACTCGCGCCTTCGCCGCCGGTGAGAGACGCTGGGACGCGCGGACCGCCGCCACGCTCTCGGGGTCGTCCCACAGGTCGAGGTAGTCGAACCCGCCGGGCTGGAGCACCACCGCCGCGAGTCCCGGACTCCGCGCGGCGGCGCTCGCGAGCACCATTCCGAGGAAGCTGACCCCCGTGGCGGCGATCCTGCGGGCGTCGACGTCGTCTCGGGTGCGGAGCACCTCGACGATCGCATCGACGATCGGCGCCCAATCGGGAACGAACGTGACCTGGCGCTCGAACAGCAGCGACATCTGCCCCGGGCCCTCGAAGACCACGACGTTGTAGCCACGGGCCAGCGCCGCCGCGAGCCCGCCGCTCACGATCTCGGTGTTCTGACCGTCGCTCCCGTTGCAGATGATGTAGGTGGGCCGGGCGACCCCGCTCGCGTCGGGGCGAAAGAGCCAGGCCGGGAGCGACTGGCCCGCCGCCTCGACGCGCAGTGCGACCGGCTGGGGGTCCCAGAGCGCGATGCCCTCCAGCCAGTTGCGCTCGCATGCCTGGAAGACGCCCTCCTCCCGATCGGGGCGGGAGGTGCCCAGGACGAAGAACAACTCCTGGGCGTGGGCGAGCGAGGCGCGGAGGAACCGTTCGCGGGCGGTGACGCGCGATCCGGCCGCGAGCGCGGTGCGAGCCTGGCGCTCGAGTCGCGACCCCAGCGTGTTCCAGGCCGCGACCAGGACGTTCATGTCGGCCGTGTCCGGTGAGGAGGGGTCGCCGGTCGCGTCGCGGACGCGCCTGACGACCTCCATCACCTCGCCGACCTCCGAGGTGCCCGCGGGTGCGGCGCCGAGCGCGAACAGCATCTCCCCGTTCCACACTGGTGAGCGGAAGAGGTTCCAGGGGACGCCTGGGGAGGCGGTTCCCGCGCCCGCGCCCGTTGCGCCCGCGCCTGCGGCCTCCACCGCCCCGATCCCGGCGAACGCGGCCGCGCCGAGGGCCGCGCCGCGTCGGATGAGCGTCCGTCTCGTGATGTCGGTCATACGTCCCTCTCGGTCGCGGCGACCGACGGCCTTCCGGAACTCGCCCGGGATCTAATCTCCCGAACAAGACAAGGTATGTGGTATTTTCCCGCGCTCACACGCAACCGCCCGACCTCGGGAGACCCACGTGAGCGCACGCGCCTGGAGAGAGCGGCTCCTCGATGAGATGCCGCCCGACCTCGCGACCGAGATCGACGTCTTCGAGCGCCAGATGGAGCTGCGCCGCGAGGGGCGTGTCGACGAGCGGGTCTTCGCCGAGACGCGGCTGCGTCGCGGCGTCTACGGCCAGCGCTACGACAACGGCCAGCGCCACGACGGCGTCGAGAGCCGACGCCTCGACTTCCCGTCGGCGGACCTCACCAAGGGCCCGGAGACGCTCTGGGACGCGCCGGGCATGCTGCGGATCAAGATCCCGTACGGCGGGATGAGCGCCGAGCAGCTCGACGTGCTCGCCGAATGCGCGGAGGAGTACTCGGACGGCATCCTGCACGTGACGACCCGGCAGGACATCCAGCTCCACTACATCCACCTCGACGACGGCCCCACGCTGATGCGGCGGCTGGCCGCGGTGGGCATCACGACGCGGGAGGCCTGCGGCAACGGGGTCCGCAACGTCACCGGGTGCCCCGTCGCCGGCGTCTGCCGCACGGAGACCTTCGACGTGACCGGGTACGCCGACGCGCTCTTCCGGTTCCTGCTCGGCCACCCCGACTGCCAGGACTTCGGGCGCAAGTTCAAGATCGCCTTCTCGGGCTGCGCCGGCGAGCCCTGCGGTCTCGTGATGATGCACGACTTCGGCGCCATCGCCGAGATGCGGGAGGTCGACGGCGCGACGCGACGCGGCTTCCAGCTCTACGTGGGCGGCGGGCTCGGGACGACGCCCCACCAGGCCAAGCTCCTGTACGAGTTGATCCCGGAGGAGGAGCTCCTTCCGATCGCCCAGTCGGTCGGTCGCGTGTTCGCGCGCCTCGGCGAGAAGCGCAACCGCAACCGCGCGCGGATCAAGTTCCTGATCTCGCAGCTCGGCATCGACGAGTTCCGGCGCCTGATCGACGAGGACCGGGCGATCCTCCCCCACGACGACCGCTGGACCTCGTATCTGCCCGGCATCGGCGACTTCGACGAGGAGCCGCTTCGCGACGCCGCGCCCCTTCGCGCGCCGGACGGCGCGCCGGAGGGCTTCGCGGCCTGGCTCGACTCGAACGTCTACCGCCAGCGCCAGGACGGGTACGCGGTCGCGACGGTGTCGCTTCCGCTCGGCGACCTCTCCTCCGACCAGGCGCGGGCCCTCGCCGACATCGCCCGGCGCCACGTGGGCGATGCGATCCGCACGACCGTCGAGCAGAACATCGTCCTGCGGTGGGTGAGCGAGGGCGATCTGCCGGCGCTCCACGCGGAGCTCAGCGCGATCGGCCTCGGCGAGCCGGGTGCCGGAACGATCGTCGACATCACGGCGTGCCCGGGCACGGACACGTGCAAGCTCGGGATCTCGTCCTCGCGGGGGCTCGCCGGCGAGCTCCGCACGCGTCTCGCCGGCGCGCAGTACACGCTCGACGAGTCGGTCCGGGGGCTCCGCATCAAGATCAGCGGCTGCTTCAACTCGTGCGGCCAGCACCACGTCGCCGACATCGGCTTCTTCGGCAACAGCCGCAAGATCAACGGCGTGACGGTGCCCCACTTCCAGGTCGTCCTCGGCGGGCGCTGGCGCGAGAACGCGGGCTCCTACGGCATGGCGATCGGGTCGGTGCCCTCCAGGCGCGTGCCCGAGGTCGTCGAGGCGATCACGGCGCGCTTCGCCAACGAGCGGGAGCGGGGCGAGACCTTCCAGGACTTCTCGGCCCGCCTCGGCAAGAAGGAGCTCGCGGCCATCATCGAGCCGCTCAAGCCGGTTCCCGCCTACGCGGACGACCGCTCCTTCTACTCGGACTGGGGTGACGCGCGCGAGTTCACCCGCAGCGACATGGGCGTCGGCGAGTGCGCCGGCGAGGTCGTCTCGCAGGCGGACCTCGAGCTCTCGGGTGCGGAGAGCCTCGCCTTCGACGCGCAGATCGCTCTGGAGGACGGCGATCTGCGCCGCGCCGACGAGCGCGCCTACCTGGCGATGCTCTCGGGCGCCGAGACCCTCGTGCGGCGCGAGAACCAGGAGGTGGGGCCGCTGCCGGACGACATCGTGGTCGAGTTCCGGACCCGGTTCCTCGACACCGAGCGCTTCTACTCGCGCTTCTCGCGCGGGCGCTTCGCCGGACCCCTGATGGACCGCCATGCGTCCGGGCCGCCCGAGCGGCTCGACCCCGAGCGCGTGCGGGTGCTCGTCGAGGAGGCCCAGCTGTTCCTGGACGCATGCCATGCCCTCGACGTGCGTGAGTCCGGCGCCCAATCGGCGGCGGTGTGAGCGTGGCCACCACGATCCCCGCCGCGGCGCGGCTGCTCGTCAAGGTGCCGCTCGAGACGCCGGAACCGCTCGACCTCGAGCCGGTCATCGCCGTCTTCCACGGATGGATCCAACGCGACGCCGTCGAGGGCCTTCTGATCGACGTCGCCGACTACCGGCACGTCCCCGGTGGTCCGGGCGTGGTCCTGATCGGTCACGAGCGCGACTACGCGGTCGACCTCGGCGACGGCGTCACGGGCATGGCCTGCATCGAGAAGCGCGACGGCGACGCGGTCTCGCTCGAGGCCCAGCTTCGCGCCGCGGCCGCCAGGGCGCGCGCCGCGGCCGATCTCCTGGTCGGCGCCGACTCGCTCCGGGGATGGTCGGTGCGCGAGGACGAGTTGGTCGTTCGCGTGCTCGACCGGCTGCTCGCCCCCGCGGGCGACGAGGGCGCGCGCGCGACCGAGCCCGCCGTGGGGGACGCCGCCCGCGCCATCTACGGCCCGGGCGCCGTGACGGAGGCGGTCCCGGCGCCCAGGGGCCCGGTCACCTATCGACTCCGGGGCGCTCCCGGGCGGTGATCCCGCCCCCGGTCCGCGCCCTCAGGCGGCCACGACCGCCTCGTTCATGTGGCCCGCGAGGCGGCGGATGGAACCGGTGACCTCGTCGGGTGCGTCGGCCAGGATGTCGTGGCCGGCGCCCGGGACCGGCTCGAAGCGCGCCCCCCGGATCCAGACCGACAGCTCGCGCTGGGTCTCGGCGGGCACCGCGCGATCGCCGTCGCCGGCGAGCACCACGGTCGGCGTCTCGATCTGCGGCAACGCGCCACGCAGATCGGGGCGGGTCCCCATGGCCTCGGCGGCGAGCGCGATGCCCTCGCCGGGGTCCCCCAGCCGCTCGCGGATGCCACGCGCGACACGGATCCAGCGCTCCTGCCCCTCCGGTTCCTCGGCGCGCGGGCTGACGCCGCTCAGGACGAGGCCGCTGACCAGGCCCGGGTGCCCGAGCGCCAGGGCCAGCGCGGTCGCCGCCCCGAGGCCGACCCCGAGGACGATGGCCTGGCCGCCCTCGGCGCTCACGACGCGGGCCACATCGGAGGCGAAGTCGTCGATGCTCCACGGGCCCGGCGGCGTCGGTGAGCCGCCGTGGCCGCGAAGGTCGGGAGCGAAGATGCGGAAGGTCTGCGCGAGCGGGGCGAGCGGCTCGGCGGCCGCGGATCCGGTCTGGCCCAGGTCGTGCAGCACGAGAAGCGGACGCCCCTCGCCGAAGAGGTGGGCGTTGAGCTCGATCGCTGGCGGAAGGGACGGCAAGTTCGTTGCACTCCTCACGAACAATTCTTCGTATTCAAGGGCGTTTTGAGGGTACGCCGCCAATGCGGGCAACGTCAAACCCGCACACCCATATCGGCACGCGATCGACCCGTCCGGACGCGGTCGGTTCAGCCGCCGAGCCGCGCGAGGAAGGTCCGGATCAGCGCGGCGAGCGCATCCGGCGCCTCGAGCGGCGTCAGGTGGCCGGCGCCGGCGACCTCCTCGCACGTCGCGTTCGGGATGCCGGCCGCGAGCGTCCGCGCGACCTCGGGCGGCGTCACGACGTCCTCGGCTCCGACCACCACGAGCGCCGGCGCGGTGATCTCGGGAAGCGCCCGAGTCCGGTCCGGTCGATCTCGCATCGCGGCCAGCGCATCGATGAGGGCGCCCGGGTCCTGGGCGTCGGCGATCGCGCGGATCTCCGCGCGCGCCGCCGGGGTGGCGTCGGCGGCGACAAGGCGGGGGAGCAGGTCGTCGAGCACCTCGCCCGCGCGGCCGGCCTCGATCGCCGCGATGGCCCGCTCTCGCCCCGCGCGCGCCGCGTCGTCGTCGGCCTGCGCCTTGGTGTCGATCAGGACCAGACCCGCCACGAGGTCGGGTCGCCGGACCGCGACCGAGAGCGCGACGTACCCGCCCATCGAGACCCCGCCGACCACCGCTCGGCGGCCGGGCAGGCCGCGGACGGCGGCCGCGACGTGGTCGGCGAAGCCGTCGATGGATGGTGCCGACGCACGCACGACCCCCCCGAAGCCGGGCAGACCCGGACGCAGCACCTGGACCTCCGGCCCCAGCCGCTCCGCCAGCGGCGCCAGCGCCGAGGGGTCGAGCGGAAACGGGTGCACGAGGACGAGCGGCGGGGGCATCGGAGGGCGGTCCTTCCGTGGGGTGCGGCCGACGGACGAGGGGCGGGGCGCGGCCCGCGAGCGGGTGCGTTGACGCTAGCGTTGACCCATGGCGGACGAGCGAGCAGGCACCGGTCTCGAGACGGCCGCGACCCCCGACCGGCGCGGGCTCGACGCGTTCGGCGGCCTCGTGCCGACGGGGGCCTTCGCGCGCGCCGGCGAGACCGTCGTCTGCGCGCTGGTCGTGGAGCACCACGCCGACGGCGCCGCCGTGCCGCTCCTCGCCCTGTCGTCCGCGCCCGGGGTCCTCGGCATCGATCCGGAGTCGGACGTGCGCGCCGTCGACGATCGGGGTCGTGCGTACGACGTGCGCACCGTGACGCGCGATGCGGGTCTCGGGGCGGTGCAGGCCACGCTCTGGCTGACGCCGGGTCCACCCGCGGATGCGCGACGGCTCGAGCTGACCGTCGAGCGGCTGACGCGCACCTCCGTCGGGCGCAGGGGGGGTGTCGAGCGCCCGCTCGCGGACGGCCCGTGGCGCCTCACGATCGAGTCGCTGCCGGGCCGGACCGCGGTCGAGGCCCCGCCGCGTCCGCGCGGCACGCGCCCCGCGCCCGCCTCGCCGCGGGCGCCCGTGCGGACGGCGGCCGCATTCGAGGACGTGGTGCCGATCGGCCAGGCGCGGGTCGCCAACGGGGTCGCGGTGTGCCTCTGGGCGATCGAGCGGTACGGGGATCGGGCCGTGCTCTCGATCGGGTGCCTCACCGCGGACGGCGTGGAGGCGGCCCCGCTGGCGCCGGGCCGGGGCACGGTCGCCGTGTGGGACGACGCCGGCACGGAGTACTCGGTCGCCCCGATCCACGGCTCGGCGGCGCTCGCGTGGAGCGAGAGCAGCCTGGAGCTCACGCCGGCGCCTCCGCCCGGCGTGGTCCTCGGCCTTCGCCTCGCCGACCTGCCGGGTCGCGCCCGGACACCGGAGGGCGGTTGGGCGCTGGCGGGCCCGTTCACGTTCGGCGTCGCCCTCCCGGGGGCCTGAGGGCTCAGGTCCCGGCGCGCTCGCGCGCGACGGGGTCCTCCGGGTCGAGGCGGCTCGCGCGCGCCCAGGCCTCCCGCGCCAGCGGCCCGCCACCCGCGGCGAGCGCGACGCGCCGCCATGTCGCCGGGTTGTCGGGCTGGGCGGCGGCGGCGTCCAGGTAGGCGCCGAGCGCGGCATCGCGCCGCCCTGCGGCGGCGAACGCCTCTGCCCGTGCCCAATCCGGTCTGGGCGACAGCGGGTCGAGCCTGGCGGCGAGCCGGGCGGCGTCGAGAGCCGCCGCGCCGTCTCCGTCCGCCAGGGCGTTCTGGGACGCGGTCACCGCCCGCTGCGACCCCCACGGCAACACTGCGCTCGCGACGAGGAGCACCGCGCCGAGCGCGAGCAGTCCCGCGACGAGCGGCGCTCCCCGTGGCGGCGCGGTGGTGCCCGGCGGTCCACCGAGCGCCACGAGCACGCCCGCCGCGGCCGCGACCACCACGAGCAGCACCGGGATCGAGGCGGTCCAGTCGATCTGCGACTGGAGCGCCACGGGGACGATGAGCGCGAGCGCGAGACGGGTCTGGGCGCCGTCGCGCCGCCAGGCGCGCGCTGCCGCCCAGCCGACGCCGGCGACGATCACGCCGAGCAGGAGGCCGCCGACGAGGCCCGTGGCGGAGAGGGTGCCCAGCAGCACCTGGTGCGCCTCGCGGGTCAGGAGCGCGTCGTCGGCGTCGCGGCGCTCGCGCAACTCGACCAGGCGAAAGCCTCCGGCGCCGTTCCCGATCACCGGGGCCGCCGTGAACCCCCGCCACGCCTCGCCCCACCACCGTCCGCGCAGGTTCGCGGAGGCGTCGGTGAGCCGTGACGGGTCGTTGGCGAGGGTGTCGCCGCGATCCTCGGACTCGGCGGCGATCGCGGGGGCGGGCACCGACGGCACGACCGTGCCGGCGGGGGCGCCGAGCACCGCGACCACGAGCACGACGCCGGTGACACCCGCGGCGGTCCTCGTGCCGCGGCGCCGGTCCGCGAGCACCGCGACGACGGCCGCGAGCACCATCCCCGCCGCGAGCCGCCACGCAAGCTCCCGGCCGGCGTCGGTCCTCGCCGCCGCGGCGATCTCGTCGGCCGTCAGGGCGTCGGCGGTGAGGGCGTACGCCGCGGGGAGGGCCGCTCCGACGAGCCCCGCGAGCGCGCTCGCCACCGCCGGGCGGCGCGGGCGCACCGCCCAGAGGGCGATCCCGCCGGCGACGACCAGCGTCAGCAGACCGCTCCGCGAGAGCGTGAGCAGGCACGTCACCACGAGGAGCACCATCCATGCGGCGGCGACCGGAACGCGCCAGCGTCCGCGCGCGTCGTCGGGCCGGCGCGCGGCGAGCACGAGCGCCCCCGGCACGGCGAGGGCGCAGATCAGCGCCAGCGCGTTCCAGTAGCCCACCGGTTCCTGGAGCCGGCCGGTGGCCCTGTCTCCGGCGAGCGCCGGCGACAGCTTGGTCATGAGCGCCCAGGCGACGGGCGGGACCGCCGCCGCGCTGACCCCGAGGACCAGCGCCGTGGCGGGGCGTGCCAGACGGGTCGCGAGGGCGGCGGCCACGACCAGTGCGCACAGGCCGATCGCCGCGCGGTTGCCCGCGACCCAGGCGAGATCGGGGGCCGCCGCCCAGGCGATCGAGGCGAGGCTCCAGAGGACCGCCGCGCCGGATCCGCCGAGGACGAGCGCCGCGGGCCACGTGCGGACCTCGCCGCGGGTCATGAGCGACCAGGCGGCGAGCGCCGCCGCCGGCGCGGCCACGACGAGGGCGAGCGCGGCGCCGGTCGGCCCGCCGCCGGGCAGCCCGTCGCCGACGTCGATCCCGCCGCCGCTCACGGCGAGCGCGCTCCAGCCGGCGAGCGCGAGCGCCCCCGCGATCGCGACGGACCGCATGGGTTGTCCGCCCGGAACCGCCCCGGTACGATCCTGCGCGCTCACGCGGCCACCTTTCCGCTCCCGAGCCGTTGCAGATGGCGCCTTCCGCGTGCGACCCGCCGCCGGGCGCCCCTCCTGGGGGTCGACGTCCTGATTCGCCTCGCGCTCGTGCTGGTCCTCCTTGCGGGCGTCATCGGAGCGCCCGCCGCGGCGCTGGCCGACGGGCGCGACATCCTCCTCGATTTCGACGACAACGGCCAGGTCGACGGGTGCTACACCCGGGCCGAGTTCAACGAGGCTCTGAAGCTGGCCCGCGCCGACGAGCAGCAGTACGGCGCCGCCGTCGACATCATCCTCGAGGCCCGGGTGACCAACATCGACCAGCCGGGCCAGCCGTGCGGCCAGGAGCAGATCCCCGCCGCCGTGCCCGCGGACGACGCCGACGAGGGCGGGCTCTCGACGGGGGTCCTCATCGGGGTCATCGTCGCCGTCGGGGCCGCCCTGGCGATCGGCGCCGCGGTCCTGGCGCGCCGCCGCTCGGGCGCCGGGCCCGACGCCGACGCCTGACCGGTCCGTGCGGCGACTCTTCAAGGACATCCTGCTGCCGGTGGCGGTGGCGATCGCGCTGGCGTTCGTCATCCAGGCCGCCGTCGCCAAGCCCTACGAGA
Organism: Miltoncostaeaceae bacterium; assembly: GCA_963698665.1. Classification (GTDB taxonomy): domain Bacteria; phylum Actinomycetota; class Thermoleophilia; order Miltoncostaeales; family Miltoncostaeaceae; genus CALNYH01. The sequence goes on from CAVORO010000003.1 coordinate 267,534, forward strand.
TCCCCACCGAGTCCATGGTCCCGACGATCATGGCCAACGACCGGATCATCGCGAACCGGCTGATCTACCGGGTCCGCGACACCGAGCGCGGTGACATCATCGTGTTCGACCCGCCGCCGTCGGCGGTGCGCTCGTGTCCGGGCGACTCCAGTGGCGACATCCCCTTCGTCAAGCGTGTGATCGGTCTGCCCGGCGACCGCGTCGTCGTCCGCGGGGGGCAGACCTTCGTCAACGGCGAGGTCTACGAGGTCGACGGCGCCAGGCGACCCGACTACGAGCGGGTCTTCCCGCAGGTGCCCGAGGGCAAGCTGCTGGTCATGGGCGACAACCGCCCCGACTCCTGCGACTCGAGCCGCTTCGAGCCGGACCCCTTCGTCCCCGAGGACAACGTGATCGGTCAGGCCGAGCTGATCTACTGGCCGCTCAACCACATCCGCTTCCTGGACTGAGGCCCCCGAGGGCTCAGGACGGCCGCCGGTCGGCCGATATGGGACCGTGCGGCCAAGGACCCTCCTCGGAGTCGGGCTCGCGATCCTCCTGCTGGCCGGCGGGATCGTCGGCGGCCTGCTCCTCGCGGCGGAGCGACGGGATCGAGCCGAGGCCGATCGCGACGCCGTCGCCGAGCGCGCCGAGCGCGCGGTCACCGCGGAGCTCGAGGCCGTCGTCGGGGCGGCGGCGGGTTTCACGGTCGTGCTCGAGCGCCGCGACCCCGCGGACGCGGGCGACCTCGCGCGGATGGCCGCCTCGGGCACGGAGCGGAGCGCCCTCCGCTGGATCGCCTGGGCGCCGGCGGTGCGCCCGGCCGGGATCCCCGCGCTCGCCGAGCGAACCGGTCGCCCGGTCCGCCCGCTCCCCGGGGCCGGCGCCGCGGCGGCGAGCGGGATGCACTATCCGGCGGAGCTGGTCTGGCCCTCGGGCCGTGACGCGATCGTCGGGGCGGACCTCGCATCCGACCCCGGGGTCGCCGCGACCGTCGCCGCCGCGCGCGACGCGGGCCGGGCGCGACTGTCCCCGCCCGTCGCGCTGCCGGGAGGCGAGGAGATCCTGTTCGTGCAGCCCGTGTTCGCGCGCGGCGCGCCGTCCGGCACGGCCGCCGAGCGGCGCACCGCGATGCGCGGGGCCGTGGTCGCCGCGGTCGACATGGATCGGATCCGGGCGGCCGCGGGCGACGCACGGCTGATCGGCGTGGACGGCGCCGGTGCCGGATCGCGGCCCGTCGCGGCCGCCGGGGGCGCCTGGGGCGTCGCGTTCTCGGGGGACGGGGCCGAGCTCGGCCTGCCGCTCCTGATCGCGCTCGCGGGCGTGCTTCTTTCGGCCGCGGCCGCGGCCCTCACCGTCGCCGACATCCGCCGCGAGCGGCATGCGCGGCGCAGGGTCGACGAGGCGCTCGCGACGCGACGCGATCTCGAGGGCACGCTGCGCGAGGAGCGCAACCGCGCGGAGGCCCTGCGCGACCTCGCCGAGTCCTTCGTGGAGGCGGGTCTTCGCGAGGAGCGCGCCCTGATGGAGGACGCCGCCGCCCGCCTCGCCGAGGCGTTCGGCGCCCGGTCGGCGGGCCTCGTGCGGTTCGACGGCGACGCGACCGCGAGCGTCGGCGGCGCCGGAGCGATCCCGTCCGCGGGCGCCGAGATGTGGGAGCGGGTGCGGGCCGACGCCCGTGGCCTTCGCACGGTGGTGGACGGGCTGTGCGTCGCGGCGGCGCCCGTCCCGGTCGACGGCTCGGTCTGGGGCGCCGCCTGGGTCGCCGGCGACGATCGGGTCGTTCCGGCCGACGCGGTCACGTTCCTCCGCCCCTTCGCCGATCTGATCGGGCTCGGCATCACCGACGGGCGGGCGCGGCACAAGCTGCGACGGGAGGCGACGACCGACGCCCAGACCGGGCTCGCCAACCACCGGACGTTCCGGGAGCACCTTCGGCGCCAGATCGCGCAGGCGCGCCGGCACGGTCGCGATCTCGCCCTGGTCGTCCTGGACATCGATCGTTTCAAGCGCGTCAACGACACCTTCGGCCACCAGGCCGGCGACGTGGTCCTCGCCGAGGTCGCGGCGCGGCTGCGCCTCGAGGCGCGCGAGGGCGACATCGTCGCGCGGGTCGGCGGAGAGGAGTTCGCCTGGCTGATGCCGGAGGTCGGCCGACTCGAGGCGTGGACCGCCGCCGACCGCGCCCGCGCCGCGATCGCATCCCGGCCGTTCCCGGAGGTCGGGACCGTCACGATCTCCGCGGGCGTCGCGGACCTGGCGCTGGCGCGGGACGAGGACGAGCTGTTTCGCAATGCCGACCAGGCCCTCTATCTCGCCAAGCGCTACGGCCGCGACATCGTCTTCCTGCATCAGTCGAACGAGGTCTCGGCGGTCGCCGCCGCAGATCCGTCGGCCGTCGCCCAGCGGCGCGCCGAGCTCGCGCACCTGCAGGTCCTGGCGCACAAGGTGGCCGACCGGGGCCAGCTCGGTCGGGATCATCCGGGCCGGGTCGCGGCGACCGCGACCGCCCTCGCCCGCGAGCTCGGATGGGCGCCGGAGCGGGTCGCGCTCCTCGAGCAGGCGGCGGTCCTCCACGACGTGGGGATGGCGGCGGTCCCGGCGATGGTCGAGCTCGACGCCAGCGGCCCGCTGGGGACACCCGCCCACACGATGATCGCGGTCCACCCGCGCGAGGGTGCGCAGATGGTGGCCGCGGCCCTGTCCGACGAGGCCGCCGAGTGGGTCCGCGGCCACCACGAGCGCTGGGACGGCGCCGGGTACCCGGACGGGCTCGCCGGAGCGCGCATCAGCGAGGGCGCCCGGATCCTCGCCGTGGCAGAGGCCTGGGACGCCCTCACGACCGACCGCCCCTACCGGCCCGCGTTCGGACACGCGGAGGCGCTCGCCGAGATGCACGAGGGCGCCGGGACGCAGTTCTGGCCGCCCGCGGTGGACGCCCTCACGGCCGTCGTGGGCCGCCGTCTCGCGGAGGATCCCGCACCGCACGCGTGACGTCCGCCGGGGCGCGCCCCGGCGGACGGCGACGGGAAGCCCGCACACAGCGGACGGATCGTGCCGCGGACGCCTTGTCAGTCGTCCGACGGGCATGGAAGGATGCCCGCCCCGGACGCTGAATATGGTGTGCGTCCCTCGGTCACGACGCTATCTGTGGGGTCTCACCGCGTGATCTGTCCGTTTTGCGCCAGCACGGAGCATCGGGTCGTCGAGTCCCGCGTCCCCGACTCCAAGGACGCGATCAGGCGTCGCCGCGAGTGCACGACCTGCGGCCGCCGCTTCACGACCTACGAGCGCGTCGAGGAGATGCCGCTCGTGGTCGTCAAGGCGTCCGGCGAGCGGGAGGCCTTCGAGCGCGGCAAGCTCTTCGCCGGGCTCCACCGCGCCTGCCACAAGCGCCAGGTGCCGGTGGCCACGCTCGAGGTGGCGGTCAGGGACATCGAGGCGGAGTTGCGCAACAGCCTCAAGCACGAGGTGCGGAGCGCCTCGATCGGCGAGCTCGCCCTGCGACGGCTCAAGGAGATCGATCGGGTCGCGTACATCCGGTTCGCCTCCGTGTACCGCGCGTTCGAGGACGTGGACGAGTTCTCGGAGGAGCTCAATCGCCTGGAGCGCGAGCCGCCGCTCCCGCGCGAGCAGGGACGCTTGGACGATCATATGTTCGATACAATCGGCGCTTCATCCGGACGCGGTCGCCTGCGGGCGCTCCGCGGCGGCAAGGCGGAGGAGCCCGTCCTGACGAGGGAGGAGCCGGATGGCGACTGACGCGCCCACGGCCGCGAACGCCATGGGCATCACACGGCGGTTCACGTCGCCGGACCAGCACCCCTACGACATGCTCGAGTGGTCGCTGCGCGAGGCTCGGATCACCGAGCCCGGCAAGGACGGGTCGCCGGAGCGGATCGTCTTCGAGCAGACCGACTGCGAGTTCCCGGCCGGATGGTCCGACACCGCGGTGCGGATCGTCGCCGCGCGGTACTTCCGCTACGGCCAGGACGACCCCCGTCGCGAGCGCAGCCTGCGCCAGGTGATCGACCGCGTCGTCGAGACGATCCGGTATCACGGCGCCAAGCTCGGCCATTTCGCGGACGAGGACGAGGCCGAGACCTTCGCGCAGGAGCTGCGGCACATCCTCGTGACGCAGCGCGCCTCGTTCAACTCGCCGGTGTGGTTCAACTGCGGGGTCGAGGCGGCCGTGCGCGAGGTGGACCCGGACAGGATCCTCGACGTCGACATTCCGCCGACCGAGCCCCACGAGCCCCAGGCCAACCAGTGCAGCGCCTGCTTCATCCTGTCGGTCAACGACACGATGCCGGCGATCCAGCGCTGGATCGCGACCGAGTCCGAGATCTTCCGCGGCGGCTCGGGGGCGGGCGTCAACCTGTCGGCCATCCGCAGCGACGGCGAGTCCCTCTCCAACGGCGGCCAGGCCTCGGGCCCGGTCAGCTTCATGCGGTGGGCCGACTCGGGCGCGGGTTCGATCAAGTCCGGCGGCGGCACGCGCCGCGCCGCCAAGATGGTCATCCTGGACGGTGACCACCCGGACGTGCTCGAGTTCGTCCGCTGCAAGGCGGTCGAGGAGCAGAAGGCCTACGCCCTCGGCGAGATGGGCTACGACCTGGGCCTCAACGGCGACGCCTGGCGTTCGATCCAGTTCCAGAACGCCAACAACTCCGTGCGTCTCACCGACGACTTCTTCGCGCGGGTCGAGCGCGACGAGCTCTGGCAGACGCGCCTGGTCAAGTCCGGCGAGCCCTCCTCCGAGCTTCCCGCCAAGGAGCTGCTGCAGGAGATCGCGCAGGCCGCCTGGGTCTGCGGCGACCCGGGGCTCCAGTACGAGGACACGATCCAGCGCTGGCACACCTCGCCCAACGCGGGGCGCATCTCGGGGTCGAACCCGTGCAGCGAGTACATGCACATCGACGACTCCGCCTGCAACCTGGCATCGATCAACCTGATGCGCTTCCTCGACGAGGACGGGCGCTTCCGGATCGACGACTACCGCCACACCGTCCGCATCATGCTCACGGCGCAGGAGATCATCGTCACGCCGGCGAGCTACCCGACCAAGCGGATCGGCGAGAACGCCCGGGCGTACCGCCAGCTGGGCCTCGGCTACACCAACCTCGGCTCCATGCTGATGTGCCTCGGGGTCCCGTACGACTCCGACGAGGGTCGGGCGTGGGCCGGCGCGGTGACCGCGATCATGCAGGGCGAGTCCTACGCCCAGTCGGCGCGGATCGCGGCGCGGATCGGCGCCTACGACGGCTACGCCGCGGACAAGGAGGCGCAGGACCGGGTCGTGCGGATGCACCGCGACGAGGCGGCCAGGCTCCCGGCCCCCTCCACGCAGGGCAACTTCGGCGAGGTGCGCGCCGCCGCCGTCGACGCCAACGAGGCGGCGGTCGAGCTGGGCCAGTCGCCGCGCCTGGGGGCGCCCGGCTATCGAAACGCCCAGGTCACGGTGGTCGCGCCCACCGGCACCATCAGCTTCATGATGGATGCATCGACGACGGGCATCGAGCCCGCCATCGGGCTCGTCAGCTACAAGACGCTGGTCGGCGGCGGGTTCATGAAGCTCGTCAACACCGATGTCGAGCGCGCGCTTCGAAGCCTCGGCTACGCCGACTCGGACCGCGAGGCCATCATCGGCCACATCGACGCGGCCGGCACCATCGAGGGTGCCCCCGGCCTCGCCGAGGCGCACCTGCCGGTGTTCGACTGCGCCTTCGGCGTCGGCGACGGCCGGACGATCGCCCCGGAGGGGCACGTCCGCATGATGGCCGCGGTGCAGCCGTTCATCTCGGGCGCGATCTCCAAGACCGTCAACCTGCCGAACCAGGCGACGGTCGACGACGTGATGGACATCTACGTGCTCGGATGGCGTCTGGGGCTCAAGGCGATCGCGATCTACCGTGACGGCTCCAAGCGCACCCAGCCGCTGTCGACGTCCGCGGGCGGCGGCGAGGCCGCAGGCCCAGGACGAGGAGTCGCCCGCGCGGCCCGTGCGGCGGCGTCTGCCGGACGACCGTCAGGCGATCACCCACAAGTTCTCGGTGGCGGGCCAGGAGGGCTACATCACCGTCGGCCTGTACGACGACGGCTCGCCGGGCGAGGTCTTCATCAAGATGAGCAAGCAGGGCTCGACGGTGTCCGGTTTCGTCGACTCGCTCGCGATCGCCTGGTCCATGGCGCTGCAGCACGGGGTTCCGGTCGAGTCGCTGATCAGCAAGTACATCGACCACCGCTTCGAGCCCGCCGGCATGACGAGCAACCCGAAGATCCCGATGGCGCGCTCGATCGTCGACTACCTGGCCAAGTGGATGGCGACCAAGTTCCTGACGGAGGACGACCAGCGTCTGGTCGGCGTGCTCACCGACGCCTACCGCGCGGAGCTTCGCGGGGAGGCGCCCGACCGCCCTGACGAGGGGGCGGCGCCCGCCGGCCGTGGTGTCGCCCCCGCCGACGAGGACCCCGAGCTGATGGACGACCAGCTCACCCTCATGACGCCGGCGATCGAGGCCCGGGCCAACGGGCACCGTCCCCCCGACGGTGACAAGCCCCGTCTCAAGCTCACCTCCTCGGGCGAGGTCTGCTGGAGCTGCGGCTCGAGCGAGGTGGTCAGGGCCGGGACGTGCCTGACCTGCCGCACATGTGGCGCGACGACCGGCTGCGGCTGACGGTGTGGCGAGGGGACCGGTGCCGCCGGTCCCCTCGCCGGTCCGACGGCCGCCGCGCCGCCGCCCGGCCTCCCGGGGCGGCGCGCGTCAGCCGGGGACGCCCTCGATCGTCGCGTCCCCCTGGATGGTCCGCACGCGGATGCGTCGCGTGGCGTCGGGGTCCTCGATGATGCCCTCGACCACGAGGTCGCCCTGGTTGACGTCGGCGTCCAGGCGATAGCGGCCGGCGGGGACGATGATCTCGGCGGGGCCCTCGCCGACGTCGACCTCGACCCGGTCGGGGGCCTCCGCGAAGCGCAGCCGGACCCCGCCCGCGCCGCCCTCGACCTCGACCTCGGCCGAGCGGAGCGCCTCGCCGAGCACGACCCCCTCGCCGCCCCGGGCCCGGATCGAGCCCGACAGCCCGGTGAGCCCGATGTCGCCCGCGACCGCCTCGGCCCGCACGGCGCCGAGCGCGCCGACCACCGAGACCTCGCCGCTGCCGCTCGCGATCTGCACGTCGCGGGCGGGACCCTCGACCCGCACCGCACCCCGCTCGCTTCGCACGTCGACCACGCCCGGCCGTCCGTCGACGACGAGGTCACCGCGCTCGGCCCGGAGCGTCACGTCGGTGCCCGCCGGCACGCGCCCGGTCACGTCGATGTCGCACGACGACGGCCAGCCGCACTCGCCGCGCAGGCGCGTGACCCCCGCCTCCTCGGTCAGGTCCAGGCTCGGACTGCGCAGGAAGTAGCTGGAGTCGGCCAGCAGGGTGCGCGCGTCGCCCTCGGCGGTGATGCGGATGTCGCCACGCGGGACCGACACGTCGACCCCCTCGGCGGCGTCGACGGGAAACGTGTCGGTCGTGTCCGAGCGCACCGTCGCCTGCAGCACCGAGAACATCACGCCGAGGGCCAGGAGCCCTCCCGCGACGCCGATGATCGTCCAGAGCGCGCGTCGCCGTGACGGCGGCCGGCCCGGCGGTTCCTCGCCGTGCGCGCCACCTGCCTCGACGGCCTGTGTTCCCCGATCCATCGCGCCATCGTAGCCGCGGCGCCTCCGACGACTGTCCCGGTACGGACTGCCGTATGCGCCCGATGTCACGCGAGGCGCAATGATGCCGCCATGGCCCTCGGTGCCGATCCGATCTCGTTCAGCGTCGTGTTCGCGGCGGGGTTCGTCTCGTTCGCATCGCCCTGCGTGCTCCCGCTGGTGCCGGGATACCTCGCGTTCGTCAGCAGCGTCGGCCTCTCGGGCCACGACGCGGAGCGTCCGGTCCGGACGGCCGACGTGGCGGTACCGACCGCCGCCTTCGTCGCCGGGTTCGCGGCGATGTTCGCGCTGCTCGGCGCGAGCGCGGGGCTGTTCGGCAACTTCCTGCTGGAGCGTCAGCGCGCGCTCGAGGTCGCGGGCGGCGTGTTCGTGATCGCCATGGGACTGCTCCTGCTCGGGCGCGGCATGCCGCAGTTCCTCATGCAGGAGCGGCGGTTCCGCATGGCGCGCCGCCCCGCGACCCTCGCCGGGTCGGCGCTCGCAGGGGTGGCCTTCGCCCTCGGGTGGACGCCCTGCATCGGCCCGACCCTCGGCGCCGCGCTCACGATCGCGGCCACCGGAGGGGATCCGGCGCTCGGCGCCGCGCTCCTGTTCGTCTTCGCACTCGGCATGGGCATCCCGTTCCTTCTGGCGGGGCTGTTCGTCCAGTCGGCGACGCGGGCGATGGGCGTGCTCCGGCGCCACATGCGTCTCATCAGTGCGACGGGCGCGGTCGTGCTGATCGTCTTCGGGGTGCTCCTCGCCACAGGTGAGATGACACAGCTCACCCAACGCCTGTCCGGCTTCGCGCCGGCGCTCTGACCGCCCACTAGGCTCCGGACATCGGCCCCCTGACCCCCGAGACCCTGCTCGCCTCGATCCCGGCGCCGAGCGTGCGCGACCTCGCGCTCGGTCCGCTGGACATCCGGCTCTACGCCCTGTCGATCCTCCTCGGGATCGCGGCCGCGACCTGGCTCACGGCGGTGCGCTGGCGCGCCCGCGGCGGCGATCTCGATCTGGTCCTCGAGTGCGCGCTCTACTCCGTGCTCGCCGGGATCATCGGGGGCAGGCTCTACCACGTCATCACGAGCTGGGACCAGCTCGGCGACGAGTGGTGGGCGCCGTTCGCGATCTGGGAGGGCGGCCTCGGGATCTGGGGCGCGATCGCCCTCGGTGTCGCCGTGGGCGCGCTCTACGTGCGCTCGCGCGGCGAGTCGGTGACCGCGTTCATGGATGCGGCGGCGCCGGGCATCCTGCTGGCGCAGGGCATCGGACGGATGGGCAACTACTTCAACCAGGAGCTGTTCGGGACCCCGACGTCGCTTCCGTGGGCCCTCGAGGTCGATCCGGACCGCAGGCCCTTCCGCTACGCCGAGGACGAGACCTTCCACCCGGTGTTCCTCTACGAGATGTCGTGGAACTTCGTCGGTGTGGCGCTGCTGTTGTTCGTCGAGCGCCGCTGGCGAATCCGCGCTCCCGGTCTCTTCTGCCTCTATGTGGCGTGGTACTCGGCCGGACGGCTGATCTGGGAGCAGTTCCGGGTCGACCCCTCGAACGAGTTCCTGGGGCAGCGCCTGAACTTCTACGTCGCGCTGGCGCTCCTCGCGGGGGCGATCGCGGTCTTCGTCTGGCTGCAGCGCCGCCCCGCGCCGCCGCGGGGCACCCGGCGCGTCACGCGCGGGCGCACCAAGGGCGTCTCGGCCGGCTGACGCCGCCGGGCGGGCGCCCACCCCGCCGCCCACCCCCGCCCACCGTCGTAACGCCGCCCGCGGTGACCTCCGCCGGTGCGCCCACTAAGTGGACGCGCGTCCGCTACACTCGCCACCGACAGGAAACGGACGCACGTCCGTTTCGTCGAGCCGAGAGGAGATGCACATGCGCACCGAGGCCGCCGACCGGACGACGACCCTTCCCACGGGGACGTGGACGAGTGATCTCGTCCACTCGTCGATCGTCTTCAGGGCACGGCACATGATGGTGTCGACGTTCCGCGGCGAGCTGCCGCGATTCGACGTGACCGTCGAGGACGGGACGCTGACCGGGACCGCGCCGGTGTCGGCGATCGTGACCCGCGACGAGAAGCTCACCGGCCACCTGGCGTCGCCGGACTTCTTCGACGCGGAGCACCACCCCGAGGTCACGTACCGATCCACGGCGACCCGCGTCGAGGGCGACGCGCTCGTGATGGACGGGGAGCTCACGATCAAGGGGATCAGCCGCCCCTTGACCCTCCGCGGCTCGGTCACCGGCCCCCACGAGGATCCGTTCGGGCTCCAGCGGATCGGCATCGACCTGCACGGGTCGATCGATCGTCGCGACTTCTCGATGAACTGGCAGGCGGACCTGCCCGGCGGCGGCGTGGTCCTCGGCAACGATGTCGCGCTGGCCGCCCAGATCGAGCTCGTCGAGCGAAGCTGAGCGATGCGCCTGCTCGCGATCTCGGGAAGCCTTCGCCAGGGCTCCCACAACACCACCCTCCTGGACGCCGCGGCGCGGCATGCGCCCGAGGGCGTCGAGGTCGTGCGCTTCGACGGCCTCGACGCGCTGCCCCACTACAGCGAGGACCTGGACACGAGCGCGCCACCCGCGCCGGTTCGCGTCCTGCGGGAGGCCATCGCGTCAGCCGATGCATTGCTCGTGGCCACCCCTGAGTACAACGGCACCATGCCCGGGGTGCTCAAGAACGCCATCGACTGGGCGTCGCGCCCCTTCCCGGACAACGCCCTTCGCGGCACGCCGATCGCGGTCGTCGGTGCGACCACGGGCGGGTTCGGCGCCGCCTGGGCCCAGGCCGACGTCCGCAAGTCGCTCGGGCTGGCCGGTGCGCGGGTGCTCGAGGGCGGCGTGTCGGTGCCGTCGGCACCGATGCACCTGGACCCGGACGAGGGCATTCGCACGCGACGCATCGACGACGCGCTCGCGGCGCTCGTGGCCGAGCTCGTGGCCGAGGCGGTCCCCGCGTCCGGGTGAGTTGAGGGGGTGTTCGTACTCGCGTAAGCGCCGCGTAAGGACCCGGGCCTAGCGTCCCGTTCCACAGGGCAACCATCACTGGGGGACGGAAGATGAAGCGCATCGCAAAGGGTGGCATCGCCGCGGTCGCGGCCGTCGGGATCGCCGGTGGAATCGTCGCCGGAACCGCGAGCGGGTCGAGTTCGCCCGAGCGCTACTACGACGTGACCGTCGAGAACCTCACCACGGGCCAGCCGCTCTCGCCGCCGCTGATCGCCGAGCACAACCGCCACGCCGACGTCTGGAGCGTCGGTGACATCGCCAACCACGCGGTCGCCGCCATCGCCGAGGACGCGAACAACGATCCCGCGATCTCGGTGCTCGGCAAGGTGCGGGGCGTGGGCGTGATCCAGACCGGCGTCGACGAGGGCGCGTCCGCGCCGGCGCCCATCGGGCCGGGCGCATCACAGACCTACCGTGTCAAGGCCGAGCCCTGGCAGCGCCTGACGCTGCTGACGATGCTCGTCAACACCAACGACGGCTTCACCGGCCTCGACAGCGTCCGCCTCGGCAAGAAGCGCACGGTCATCATGGCGCGCGCCTACGACGCCGGCAGCGAGGCGAACAACCAGCTGGCCAGCCACATCCCCGGGCCGGTGGGCGGCAACCCGTTCGTCCGCGCCCCCGAGGGCGAGCTGGTCCGGATGCACCCCGGCGTGCAGGCCGGCGTGGGCGATCTCGACCCGGCCGCGTACGGCTGGACCGGACCGGTCGCCAAGATCACCATCAACCCGGTCAGGTAGACGGAGCGTGACGTCCACGGCGGGGGTCGGCGCGTCGACCCCCGCCTTGCGACCGACCGACGAATCTGACTTCATGAACGAGATGCAACGTGTCCTGGTCGTCGACGATGAGCCGATCGTGCGCGAGGTGGTGTGCTCGTATCTGCGCCGGGACGGGTTCGAGACCGTCGAGGCGGCGGACGGCGTCGCGGCGCTCGCGGCCGTCGAGGACCCGTCGCTCAGCATCGTGTTGCTCGACGTGATGATCCCGGGACCCGACGGGCTCGAGGTCTGCCGGCGGGTGCGCGCGATCTCGGATCTCCCCGTCATCCTGTTGACGGCCCGGGGCGAGGAGGCCGACCGGATCGTCGGCCTCGAGCTCGGCGCGGACGACTACGTGACCAAGCCGTTTTCCCCCGCGAACTCGTGGCGCGGGTGAAGACCGTGCTCCGGCGCACGACGCCCTCGATCGGTGCGCGGCGCATCGCCGTGGGCCCGCTCGTGATCGACAGCGAGGCGCGCGAGGTGACCCGTGAGGGCGAGGTCGTCAGGCTCACGGCCAAGGAGTTCGACCTCCTCGCCTTCCTGGCCACCAACCCGCGCCAGGTCTTCAGCCGCGATCACCTCATGGACCGCGTCTGGGGCTACCAGGCCGCCTTCGACACCGGCACGGTCACGGTGCACGTCCGCCGCCTTCGCGAGAAGATCGAGGAGGACCCGGCGTCGCCGGCCCTCCTCCAGACGGTCTGGGGGGTCGGCTACCGGTTCGTGCCCCCGGCCGGGGTCCCCGCATGATCCTGGTCGCGGTCGTCGTCGCGCTCTGCACGCTCGCGGCGGGCACGCTCGGTGCCCTCGTGGCGACCCGGCTGCCGTCGCTCGTCTGGCAGATCGCGGCCCAGTCGGTGATCGTGGCCATCCTCCCGATCGCAGCCGTCCTGGCGACCGGCGCGGCCATGTTCGACTCGGCCCACGACGTCACCATCCTGACCATCGCCGCCGCCGCATCGCTCACGGCCGTCGTCGGCGCGGGCGTGCTGGCCCGGGCGATGACGCGACGTCTCGCCGGCCTGCGTGCGGCGTCGGCCGCCATGGCGGCGGGCGACCTCGGTGCGCGGGCGCCCGAGCGCGGGCCGCGCGAGCTGGCCGAGCTGGCGCGCTCGTTCAACGAGATGGCGGCCCAGCTCGAGGAGTTGTTCGACGCGCGGCGGCACCTGGTCGCCTGGGCGAGCCACGATCTGCGGACACCCGTGGCGTCGCTTCGGGCGATGATCGAGGCCGTCAACGACGGTGTCGCCCCGCCCGAGCGGTACCTCCCGGTGATGGCCGAGCAGGTCCAGAACCTCGGCACGCTGATCGACGACCTCTTCGAGCTGGCGCGAATCGACGCCGGTGCGCTCGCGCTCCGCGTCGACGACACGCCGCTCGGCGGCCTGATCGGGTCGTGCCTGCGGGGCGTCCAGGCCGAGGCCGACGCCCGCAACGTCCGTCTGGAGGCGCGTCTGGCGGACCCGCGCCTGACCGCGCGATGCTCCCCCGAGAGCGTGGAGCGGGTGCTCTACAACCTGCTGCGAAACGCGATCCGCCACACGCCGGACGACGGCGGCGTGGCGGTGCTCGTCGATCCGACGCCCGGTGCGGTGGTCGTGGCCGTCGAGGACAGCGGCGAGGGGTTCCCGCCGGGCGCGGAGCGCCGTGCGTTCGACCGTTTCTGGCGGGCCGACCCGGCGCGCACCGACGGGGGCGCGGGGCTGGGTCTCGCGATCGCGCGCGGGCTCGTCGAGGCCCAGGGCGGGACGATCTGGGCCGAGCGCGGGCGCAACGGCGGCGCCCGTGTGTGCTTCACGATCCCCGTCGAGCACGACGAGCGGGTGCCGGCCGGCGTCAGCTGATCTCGCCGGTCTCGTACCGCACGATCGGTCGCCCGCTCGCCAGGCGGTCGTAGAGATCCCATTCGCGGGCGAAGGTGGCGTCCCATCCGAGCTGCGAGAGATCCGGGCGTGGCCGGGGGGTCGTGAGCGCGCGGCGGACGCCGTCGGCGAGGGCACCCGGATCGGCGGGCGCGACCAGATGGGCGCCCTCGCGGCCGGCCAGGGTCTCGCCGGTCCCCCCGGTCCGCGGTGCCACCACCCGGCAGCCGCTTGCGAGCGCCTCGAGCGGGGCGAGCCCGAACGGCTCGTGCGGGCTCGGGTGGACGAAGACGTCCGCCGTCGCCATCAGGGCCGCCAGTCGTTCCCGATCCTCCACGTAGCCGAGGAACCGGATCCGATCGAGCACGCCCAAGCGGTCGGCGATCCGACGCACCCGGCCCTCGGCCGCGCCGGTCCCCGCCACGACAAGCCGCACCGCGGTGCCCTCGAGGCGCGCCAGGGCCTGCGGGAGCAGGTCCACGCGCTTTTCCGACGAGAGCCGGCCGGCGTAGAGGAGCACCGCCTCGTCCGCGGCCGCGAGCGTGTCGCGGAGCGCCGTGTCCGGCGCGGCGCTCGCGAAGGGCTCGAGGTCGACGCCGAGGGGGGAGATCAGCACCGGCCGGCGCGTCGAGCGGGCGATCCTCCGCCGTGACTCGTCCGAGGCCACCAGCACGACGCGGGGCGCGCGCAGGCCGCGACGCTGGACCAGCCCGAGGCCCCACGCGGCGGGGCCGCGGATCGGCGCCGGAAGGCCGGCGGCCGCGATGCCGAGATCGGAGTGGACGACGATGACGACGGGGACCCCCCGCGGCGACGCCCAGCGCGTGACGGCCTGTGGGAACGATGTCGTGTCGTGCAGGACGACGACGTCCGGCGCCAGCTCGTCGAGCGCCGCGATGATGGCGCCCGGGCGGATCGCCAGCCGGTAGCCCCACCGACGCGAGGGCGAGCGCCCCCGCACCGTCACCATGGGACTGCGCGCGATCCACCCCCGTTCCTCGTGCGCGCCGGTCACGACCACGCCGTGGTCCATGTCGTTGGCGGCGGCCCACCGGGCCTTTGCGTTCAGATAGGTGCGGATGCCCCCGGACACCGGCGAGTGCCACTGGGTGACATCGACGACCCTCACGTGGTCCCGGGCTGCCGCTGACGGTTGGGGGTCTCGAACGAGAGCAGCGTCTGCTGCGGCGCCCGCTTGACGGAGTCGTACCCGGCGCAGAGCTCCTCGAAGACGTCGTCCCAGCTGCGGCGCGCGCGCGCGTGCTCGACACCCGCGTGGCCCATGCGCCGGCGAAGCTCCGGATCGGGCACGAGGCGTCCGATCGCCTCGGCCAACCCCACGGGGTCGGCGGCCGGCGCCACGAGCCCGGTGGTCCCCGGAACGATCGTCTCCGGGGCGCCGCCGCGGTCGACGACGACCACGGGCAGCCCGCTGGCCGCCGCCTCCATCGACACCTGTCCGAACGTCTCGGTCTCCGAGGGGAGGCAGAAGACGTCGGCCGACGCGTACGCGGCCGCGAGGCTCGTGCCCGAGAGCGGCCCGAGGAAGCGGTGCCTGGTGCCCGCCAGGGAGCGGGCCAGGTCCTCGCGCAGCGGACCCTCGCCGACGAGGGCGAGGACGAGCTCCGGGTGCTGCTCCGAGGCGCGCCGGAAGGCATCGGCCAGGGTTGGGAGCCCCTTCTCCTTGGAGATGCGCCCGACGTACAGCAGCACGACGTCGTCGCCCGAGGCCCCGAGCTTGCGCCGGGTCCAGCGCGAGCGCCGCCGCGGGTCGAACAGCTCGGTGTCGACGCCGCGGGTGAACTCCGTGATCTTCTCCCGCTCGATGCCGAGCGTCAGCAGCCCCTCCGCGGTGGCCTGGGTGGGCACGTAGACCCGCTCGGCCTGGCGGTAGAACCAGCCGACCGCCTTCGCGCACAGCTGGGCGAAGAACCGGTCGCCGGTCAGATCGAGCGCATAGCGGCCGAGCTCGGTGTGGTAGGAGGCCACGAACGGGATCCCCAGCGATCGCGCGACGATCAGCCCGCCGATGCCCATCGGGCCGGGGGTCGCCGCGTGGATCACGTCGATCTCGCGCTCCTCGACGAGGTCGAGCAGGTCGAGGATCGACGGGATGCCGAGGCGCCAGCCCGGGTCGTCGTACGCCGGCATCTGCATCGACGACGCGGTCTTGAGCCTGACCAGCCCGGGCCCGTCGTCGGCCGCGTCGGACGGGGTCACGACCACGAGGCGGTTCCCGGGATCCCGTTCGGCGAAGGCCGCGAGGCGCCGCATGGTCCCGGCGACGCCGTTGATCTCGTCGAAGGTGTCGGTCAGCATCGCCACGCGGGCCGGCCGCGCGTCGATCTCGCCGAAGAACTCGGCCTCGATCTTCCGCGAGTACGCGATCTCGCCACGCATGTAGGACGCGGCCACGAAGTACGGCATCGCCATCGCCGCCGCGCCGGCCGCGCTCTCCATGCGGCGGCTGAACGACCGAGTGATGGGCCCGGCCTCGGCGCCGAGGGCGCTCTGGAGCAGCTGCTCGTGCAGCCATCCGGTCACGAGTCGCAACCGGTCGTGGCGTCGCTTGCCGCGTCCGAGGCGCCGGTACTGGCGCACGAGCCGGCGGTCGCGGCGCAGGCGGACCATGACCTCCTGGGCGAAGCTCTGGCCGCGCTCACCGCCCTTGGTGCCCTCGGCGACGGGCACCTTCGGTACGTCGAAGCCGATCAGGTCGCCGACGACACCCCGCAGCGCGAGCGGGATGGCGGCGGCGCCGGCCTCGACGTGGTTCTTGACGAACAACGTGCTCACCGCGTGGGCGAGCATCTGGCTGGAGCCGTCGAGCCCGCCCGGCGCCGAGCGGCCCGCGCGGAGGTGGTCGAGGAGCTCGGTCGTGTCCTTGGCCGGGGGCGTCTGCGTCCAGGCCCGCGCGATGTCGAAGCCGGAGTGGTCGTCGCTTCCGCCCGTGAGCGCGATCACCCCGTCGGACACCGGTGTGATCCCGTGCTTTTCGGCCAGCTTGTCGAGGTACTCCGGCGTCGCCGAGCGCGCGATCCGCGCCGCGATCTCGTTCGTGATCTGGGGGCGCGCCCCGTTGCGCCCCTCCCACGTCGAGAACACGAGGAGCAGCCGCTCGAGGTGGTCCGCCGAGAGGTGCCCGCCGACCCGATGGAGCGGGTGGGCCAGCGCGTGCGCCAGCCCGACCGCACGGACGTAGTCGAGCATCTCGAACAGGTTGGTGCGCAGGTAGTCGATCTCGGCCCACTGGGCGTCGTCGAGTCCCCAGACCAGGACGTGGACGAGTTCCTCGTCGTCCGGGAACGTCGCGGTCACCTCGACGCCCACGATCACGTCGGGATGGTGCGCGATCTCGGCCACGCCCTCGAGCGTGTTGTGGTCCGTCAGGGCGACGAAGTCCATGCCCTTGGCCTTCGCCGCCTGGTACGCGGCCTCGGGCGCGGTGTAGGACTCCGGCAGGGCGCCGCGGTTGAGGAACCAGCTCCCGGTGTCCGTCGAGGCCCGCGAGTGCAGGTGGAGTTCGGCGCGGGCGCCGTTCTCAGGGGGTCGCACGAGGGTGGCTCCTTCCGGTTGCCGGCCCCGGACGCCGCGTCACGAGGGTGCCCCTCGCGCGCCGCCGTCGCCCGGAGGCTCGCACATCACACCCCCGCAACCCGGTGACAGGGGGGTGGAGTGGATGTTAAGCGACAAGACGGGCGTCGCCACGTCGCCGTGTCCGCGGCTCCTGCGCGGCGACCACGCTCAGGCGGGCCTCGGTCCGGTCACGGCGCCCTCGCTGGCCGACGAGACGAGGGCCGCATACTTGGCGAGCACGCCCGTGGCGTAGCGGGGCGCGGGCGGTGTCCAGCCGGCGAGGCGCGCCGCGATCTCGTCCTCGGAGAGCTCCAGCCGCAGCTCGCGGGCGTCGACGTCGATCGCGATCGGATCGCCCTCCTCGACCACGGCGATCGGGCCACCTCGCGCGGCCTCCGGTGCGACGTGTCCGACCATCAGGCCATGCGTCGCGCCCGAGAACCGCCCGTCGGTGATGAGCGCCACCTCCTCGCCGATCCCCTCGCCCACGATCGCGGCCGAGACGTGCAGCATCTCGCGCATGCCCGGGCCGCCCGCGGGGCCCTCGCTGCGGATCACCACGACGTCACCGGGGCGGATGAGCCGCTGCTTGACCGCGGCGAAGCACTCCTCCTCGGAGTCGAACACCCGGGCCGGGCCGACGTGGAGCCGGCGCTCGTGGCCCGCGAGCTTGACGACCGCGCCCTCCGGGGCGAGGTTCCCGCGCAGGATGGCGAGTCCGCCGGTCGGCGAGATCGGATCCTCGATCGGGACCACGACCTCCTGGCCCGGCGCTTGCGCCGTGGCCGCGGCGGTCTCGGCGAGCGTCGACCCGTCGACGTTGCCGGTGCTCCCGTCGACCAGCCCGGCCTTGAGCAGCTCGCGGGTGATGAGGCCGACCCCGCCGGCCGCGTGCAGGTCCGGGGCGACGAAGCGCCCGCCGGGCTTCAGGCTCGCCACGATCGGGGTGCGTTCGGCGATCGTGTCGAAATCGTCGATCGAGAGGGGGATGCCGAGCTCGCGGGCGATCGCGAGCAGGTGGAGGACACCGTTCGTCGAGCCGCCGGACGCCGCGATGCCGGCGATCGCGTTGTCGATCGACGCCCGCGTGACGATCGTCGAGGGACGGACGTCCTCGCGGACCAGGCGGACCGCGATGCGGCCGGCCTCCTCGGCGGCGCCGGGCTTGTCGGGGTGGTTCGCGGGGATGCCGTTGAGCCCCGCCGGGCTGATCCCGAGCAGCTCCATCACCATCGACATGGTGTTCGCGGTGAACTGCCCCCCGCAGGCGCCGGCACCCGGGCAGGCCGCGCTCTCGAGCGCATGGAGCCTGGCCGCCGTCATCGTGCCCGCCGCGTTCGCACCGACCCCCTCGAAGACGTCCTGGATCGTCACGTCGCGGCCCTCGAAACGACCGGCGGCGATCGAGCCGTTGTAGAGGACCAGGCCGGGGACGTCGAGCCGCGCGAGCGCCATCGCCGCACCCGGGATCGTCTTGTCGCAGCCGACCAGGCACACCAGCCCGTCGAGCAGGTGGCCGCGGGTGACCAGCTCGATCGAGTCGGCGATCACCTCGCGCGACACGAGCGAGGCCCGCATGCCCTCGGTGCCCATCGACACGCCGTCCGAGACGGCGATCGTGTTGAACTCCATCGGCGTCGCGCCCGCGGCGCGCACGCCGCGCTTGACATGCGTGGCGAGCTCGCGCTGGTTCAGGTTGCACGGCATGGTCTCGATCCATGTCGTGGCCACGCCGATCAGGGGCTTGGCGAGGTCCTCGTCGGTGAACCCGGTGGCCTTGAGCATGGCCCGGGCGGGCGCCCGCTCGGGGCCGTCGGTGATGGCGGCGCTCCGGCGCTTGGCCGGGTCCGATGGCTGTGCGTACGGGTCGTCGGTCACGCCGCGATGCTACCCGACCGCTCGTGGCACGCCCTCTGGGCGCACTGGTTCGGGCCGGATCGGCGAGCGCAGGGGGATCACACGGGCCCGGATCCGCGACCCCCGCACCTCGAGCACGCCCACCGAGGGTCGCCGCGCCGCCGCCGGAAGGCCGGCCCGGACGTGCAGATGGATGCGGGCGCGCAGTGAGTCGTCCATCCCCCGCGGGTCCGCCTCTGGGACGTAGACGGCACCCGGCGAGAAGAGCAGGGTGCCCCGCCGGCGGGTCAGGATCGGCAGGTGCACGTGGCCGAAGACCACGCAGTCGCAATCGCCCATCCGGCGAGCGATCCGGTCGAGCATGCCGTCCAGGCGCGGCCGCCCCGCCACCAGGGAGCGGAGCGCGGCCGCGGTCTCGAGCGGGCGGGGCGCGTCGCCGTGGACCAGGCCGATCCGCACGGCGCCGACCTGAAGTCGCCGCGCGACCGGCAGGTCGAGGCGTCCCTCGCGATCGTGGTTGCCGCGAACGGCGACCACCGGCGCGACGGACTCCAGGTCCGTGAGCACCTCCCGCTGGGAGAGGTCCCCCGCGTGCAGGACCAGGTCGACCCCGGCGAGCACGCGCACCACCTCGGCGGGCGTCGCGGGGAGCACCTCGCCGACGTGGCTGTCGGCAACGACCCCGATCCGCACCGCGCGCCCGACCGTCGCACGCCGGGCGCGGCCGCTCAGCGGGCCGCCCGCGCGGTCGTGGCCGGACGGCGTCCCCGCGCCACGCGCCGGCGGAAGGTCAGAAGGTCTGCGACGGTCAGTCGCGCCTCCCGCGCGGCGCGGATGTAGGACCGCCCGGCGGGTCGGTCGTAGTGGCGCACCGGCACCTCGACCACGCGCAGGTCGCGCGCCACGGCCCACGCGATCAGGTACCGGTGTCCGCGGTGGAAGCCGGTCGGGTCGTAGCCCATCTCCGGAAGCGCGTCGGCTCGGAACGCCTTCAGCCCGCTGTTGGCGTCGTGCACCCGCACACCCAGCGCGGCTCGCATCACCGCCCGGTTGTAGACGCGGGAGACGAGTCGCCGCCATGGGTTGTCGGCGCGCGCGACGCGGACGCCGTTGGCCACGTCCGCACCGGTCTCGAGCGCCGCCAGGAGGCTCGGCAGGTCGTCCGGCTCGTACTGGCGGTCCGAGTCCATGACGGCGACCGCGGCGCCGCGTGCCTCGGAAAAGCCGGCGGCGATCCCGTG
Source organism: Miltoncostaeaceae bacterium (assembly GCA_963698665.1). Lineage (GTDB taxonomy): Bacteria > Actinomycetota > Thermoleophilia > Miltoncostaeales > Miltoncostaeaceae > CALNYH01. The sequence continues at coordinate 287,513 of CAVORO010000003.1, forward strand.
CGCGCGCCCGCGATTTCGCGGGAAGGTGATCGTGCGCACGCGCGGATCCTCGATCGCGGCCAGCACGTCGGCCGTCCGGTCGGTGCTCCCGTCGTCGATGGCGATCACCTCGCCGGCGATCCCGTGCCGGTCGAAGGCCGCCAGCACGTCCGCGATCAGCTGTCCGAGGTTCCCTTCCTCGTTGCGGGCAGGGAGTACCACCGAGAGCTCCATTTTTCCTCCGGGCGTCGACGGGAATGCGCGCGAACCAGGGCCGCGAGCGCCCCGAGGGGATAGCTCAACCAGGTCGAGGTCGCCACGAACACCAGACCGATCGCCACTGCCGTCTGCGGGTCGGCACCCGACGCCCCGATCATCGCGCTCACGGTCAGCGCGATGCCGGCCCCGCCTCCGAGCACGGCGATCAACCCGGCGAGCGTACCGATGGCGACGATGACGAGGGCGCGCCAGACGCTGATCTGGACCTCGTAGGCCGCCGCGATGAGGGCGAGTCGGACGGCGTCGTTGAGCTGGATGGGGATCGTGAGGACCGCGGTCGCGGCGCCCGTCGCGGGCTTGCGCGCGAGCGTGTCCATGCCCCAGCGCCGCCACACGAGCCCCGCGATCACGACGATCAGCAGGGCGAGCACGCAGACGCCCGCGATCGTGGGCCCGACGGCGTCGGGGTTCAGCCCGGCGAGCAACGGGATCCCCGCCGCCGCGGCCGCCGCCAGGAATGCGGCGTCGAGCACGCGGTCGGCCGTGAGCGCGCCCGCGGCGTTGCCGGTGATCTTCCCCTGGAGATGGAGCAGGCGGAGCGGTTCTCCCGCCACGCCGCCCGGCAGCAGGTTGTTCACCGACATCCCGACGAGAAAGGCGCCGTAGGCGCGCAGGAACGACACGTGCACCCCCGCCGCGCGCAGGAGCATCCACCACCGCAACGCCTTGAGCAGGCCGTTGGCCAGGTAGAGCACGATGGCGATCGCGATGAGCGTGAGGCCGCCCTGTTGGAGCGCGGTCCCGAGGCTCGAGAAGTCGGTGAAGAGCGCCAGGGCGCCCAGCAGGGCGATCGAGATCACGGCCAGGCCGATCCGACCGATCCAGCCGTTCGGGGCCAGGGTCTTTCGCGCGAGGCGGCGGCCTCGGACCAGCATCCGAGCCTGGTACCCTCGGCGGCGGTGCGCGCGTTGCTGAGTTCCGGTCGCGCCTCGCGCCCCGGCCGGCTCGAGGCCCTCGCCCTCGGGGTGCTGCTGCTCTTGGGCGCCGTCCTGTTCGGCCGGGAGCTCTCGAGCCCCTCGGCCGAGTTCGACGAGGCCGTCTACCTGGCCAGCGCCCGGGCGCTCGCCGAGGGCGCGCAACTCGGCGGAGAGGTCTTCTCCAGCCAGCCGCCGCTGTTCTTCACGTTCCTCGAAGCTGCGTATGCGGTTGCGGACGGCAACGCGGTAGCCATCCGCATCGGCATGCTCGTGCTGACCCTGGCCGGCGGCGTCGCCGCCTGGGCGCTGGTCCGGCCGATGGCCGGGCCCGTCGGCGGCCTCATCGGGGCGGCGCTCTTCATCATGGCGCCGGCCGTCGCCGAACGCGCCGCCGTGGTCAGCGCCGACGTTCCCTCGGTCGCCCTGGGCGTCGGCGCCCTGGCCGCCGCGGCCGCCGCCGGCCGACGCCCCGTCTGGGGTGCGGCGGCCGGCGGCCTGCTCGCGGCCGCGCTCCTCGTGAAGCTCCTCGCGGCCCCCTTCGTGCCGGCCGTTGTGATCGGCCTGTGGGCCGCGCGGGCCGGACGGGCCGCCTGGGGCTGGGCGGTCGGGGGCGCCGCCGCCGTCACCGTCGCCGTGATGCTCCCCCACGCCGGTGCGATCGGCGACATCTGGACGGGCGTCGCCGGGACGCGCGACGCCGCTCGCGGCGTCATCGCCGGCGGCCCTGGCGGTGTCGACTGGTTCCAGATGCTCGGGTTCCTGGGGCTCGGCGCGGCCGCCGCCGTCGCCCTGGCCGCGGGCGTCGGCGCGCCCCGCGAGTGGTGGCGTGAGCGGGCGTCGATCCTGGCCCTGCTGGCGGGCGGCATCCTGTTCTGTCTCGTCCACCGGCCGCTCTTCTCGCATCACTACGTCGCCATCTCCGCTCCGCTGGCGCTCTTGGTCGCAAGCGCCTGGCCGCGTTTGCGGGCCGCCCCGGTCGTGGTCGGCGTGGCCCTGCTCCTGCTCGCGCCGCTCGCGATCCAGTCCCGAGCGACACCTCCTCGAGACTATGCCGCCCAACAGGGTGCCGCCGTCATCCTGGAGGAGGAGACTAGCCCACGCCTGCCCGTGGTCAGCGACCTCCCCCTGGTGCCGGCGCTCGCGGACCGCTCCACGCCACCCGGGGTGATCGACGCCTCGTACGTGCGGATGGGGTCCGACCCGGACGCCCCCGGAGCGGTGCTGGCCGCCAGCGACGGGGCCGGGGCGGTGGTCGCCGGCCGTGCGTTCCTGGCGAACCCGTCGCTTCTCGCGGCGATCGAGCGGCGCTTTCCGCGGGTCGAGACCGCGGGCGACATCAGGATCTACCTGCCGGCCGAGCCCGACGGGCGCCCGTCGGGCCCGATGTCGTAGATCCGGACGGTCACCAGTCCGCGCACGGCGATCACGGTCGACGGGAACGCGCTCTCCTCCAGCCACGCGTACAACGGCGCGTTCCCGATGCTGAGCTCCGACGGCTGGATGATCACCGTCCGGACCCCGCGCGCCCGCAGCGCCTCGGGCGTCGGCGGGAGGTCCTCGACGGTCACCGGTGTCAGCCGGCCGCCTGACAGGAAGTCGACCAGGGTCGGGTCGGCGACCGCCACGGTCGCCCCGGCGGGCGTCCTGGTCTCGGCGATGCGCGTCGCCTCCGCCATGCCGAGGTTCCCGACCGCGTCGTTGGGCGTCCAGTGGAGCGCGCGCTCGGACCCGCCACCGAGGGGGTTCACGTACAGGGTGGGGTACGGGAGCGCCGCCGCGAGCGGAACGGCGAGGCCCGCGCCCATCACGACGAGCGTGGCCACGACGACGCTTCGCCGACGGCCCGCCAGGAGCTTGGCCACCCCGATCCCCCCGACGATCGCAAGCGCCGGGAGCGCCGGCGCCAGGTAGCGGGCGAAGCCGAACGGCACCATCGAGATCAGCGCCACGTAGCCCACGGCCCAGAGCAGGAGGAACCGGTCGCTCTGGCGGAACCGCACGGCGATCACGGCCAGGCCGACGCCGATGGCGACGACCCAGACCATCTGCGCCTTGACCGTCAGGTAGAGCGGGTAGTACCAGGCCGGCTTGGAGTCGAAGAGCTCACCCGCCGCGAGGAACCCCTGGGTGGGGATGAGGCTTCCGTCCGGCGGCGGCCGGTCGGAGACGAGCGCCTCGACGAAGCCGGAGATGAAGCGCCACTGCTCCGGCGAGGCGATCAGCGGGTTGAGCGCGAGGTGGGTGGCGAGGAAGGCGCCCACGATGGCCCCGGCCCAGCGCCAGCCGCCCGGGGGCCGTGGCCCGAGTCGCACCCATCCGAGCACGACGAGCGCCGGCAGCAGCGGGAGGGCCTCGTACTTCGCGGCCGCCGCCGCGCCGCAGAGCGCCGCCACCGCGATCCAGAGCCGCGGGTGCCGCTCGGCCGACAGCCAGCAGAGGACGGCGCCGAGCGCGAGCGCCAGCATCAGCGTGTCCTCCTTGCCCACGCGGTCGATCGACACCGCGAGCGTGGAGAACGCCATCAGGCCACCCGCGGTCCAGCCCGCGAGCGGCCCGCCGAGCCGGCGCGCGATCAGGGCCGTCAGCAGCACGACCACCGCCCCGAGCACCGCGTTCGGCAGACGAAGGCCCACCTGCCCCTCGCCGAGCACGGACGTCGACCCCAGCACGATGGCCTTGAACAGGGCCGGATGCTCGCCGTCCACGAACAGGTCGCCCGTCCGCCACGACGCGACCGCGATCAGCTTCTGGTGCTCGGCCTGCACGAGGTCGCCGACGCCGAGCGCCCACACCCGCACCAACAGGGCGAGCGCCCCGAGCGCCGCGAGGCCCGCGGCCAGCCGGACGCGGTCGTTGGCCGAGCGCGCGGCGCAGGCGGTCCTGGCCGCTCGGCGCGCGCTCGGGCACCGAGGCGGGATGCACCGAGCTCATCGCCCGCCGCTCTCGCCGGTGGTCGTCATCGGTCTGGCCACCCTCGGCGTCCGGTCCCGCATCGTCGGATCCGCCCCCCGGAGTCCGCCGTCAACCCGCCGAGCGTAGACCATCCGCGCCGCGGGCCGGAATCGCGGGGACGCCGCCGGTCAGCTTCCACGGGATTCGAGGCGCCGGAGCGCCGGGATCCGGCGGATCGAGGTCAGGCCCGCGATGCCGGCCATCGCGCAGAGCGCGATGGCCAGCGTCGCCTCGCCGGTGGGTCGCGTGAGGGCGAAGAAGTCCTGCAACCAGGGGACCAGCAGCGCGATCAGAAGGACGCCGAGCAGGACCGCCGTCATCAGCCAGACCCACGCGCGGATCGGGCGGCCCTTCGGGCCCGCGCTCGACGAGCAAGAGGACGACCAGCCCGAGCACGGTCGCGCTGACGGTGGCCGCGGTCCGGCCGGCGGTGACACCCTCCTCCATCGGGCCGGTCACGAGCAGGTAGCCGAGCATCACCGTGATCGCGATCACGAGTCCCGCCGGGACCGCGAAGCCGAGCAGGCTGGGGATGAAGCCGTCTCGCCGGACCGGACCCGTGCTCGGCGCGAGCGCGAGGAAGAAGGCGGGGATGCCGATCGAGAGCGATCCGATCACCGTCTGCTGGCGGGCGAGGAAGGGGAACGCGACCGGCGCGAGGCCGATCGTCGCCAGGTACGTCGCACCCGAGACCGACTTCGTGACGAACAGCTTGGCCACGCGATGCGTGTTGCGGATGATCCGCCGCCCGAGCTCGACCGCGACCGGCACCGTCGCGAAGCTGTCCGTGAGCAGGACCAGATCGGCCACGCCCTTGGACATCTGGCTGCCGTTGCCCATGGCGATCGCGAGCCGCGCGCGCTTGAGCGCGAGGACGTCGTTCACGCCGTCGCCCACCATCGCCACGTAGCGCCCGCGCGCCGTGAGGGCGCCGATCAGGTGCTCCTTTTGCTCCGGCGTGACCCTGGCCATGACGCCGCTCTCGATCGCGGCGTCGCCGAGCCCGGGTTCCTCGGGCGGGATGTCCGGCCCGCTCACCCCGTGCTCGGCCCGCGGCACGCCGGCCGCGAGGGCGACCGCCTGGACCGTTCCCAGCCCGTCGCCCGAGATGACCTTCGACTCGACCCCCTGGGCGGTCAGGAACCCGACCGCGTCCACCGCCTCCGGGCGAAGGCCCTCGCGCAGCGCGACCGCCCCGAGCGCGCGCAATCCGTCCGGCAGGGACTCCCCGTCGAGCGCCGTCGCGCCCGCGGCCACGAGCACGACGCGCAGTCGCGCCGCCTGGCGGTCGGCCACCGCCCGCGCGAGGCCGCCCGGGACCGCCACCCCCGCGGCGGCGAGGATCTCCGGGGCACCGAGGACGACGGTGCCGTGGCCCTCGAGCGTCACGCCGCTCCACTTGCGGGCGGAGCTGAACGGGACCTCGGCCGTGACCACGCCCGCCGACGACGGGAAGCCCTCGTGGAGTGCCTCCATGGTCGTGTTGCGCATGCCCGCGCTCGCCGCGAGCAGGCCGATCAGCCCGGTCACCTCGTCCCGGCGCGCCTCGTCGGCCAGGACGAGCTCGTCGACGCGCAGCCGGTTGTCGGTGAGGGTCCCGGTCTTGTCGAGGCAGACCGTGTCGACGCTCGCGAGGCTCTCGGTCGCGTTCAGGCGCTGGGCCAGGGTGCCCCGGCGGCCGAGCTCGATGGCCGCGGCGGCGAAGGTCAGCGTCGTCAGGAGGAACAGCCCCTCCGGGACCACCGGGACGAGCGCCGCGACCACCTCGCTGACGACCGTGAAGCTGGACAGGTCCGACAGCAGCTTGACGACCGTCAGGAGCACACCGAGCGGCAGCATCACCGCGACGGTCAGGCGGAGCACGCGATTGATGTCCTGCTGCAGCGGACTCAGCTGCTCGCGCGTCCCCCTGGCCTCGGCGGCCAGACGACCCGCGTAGCTGTCCGCTCCGAGCGCCTCGACCCGGTAGTCGCCGGAGCCGACGACGCAGTACGAGCCCGAGCGGACGTGCTCCCCGTCCTCGCGGGCGACGGGGTCGGCCTCGCCGGTGAGGACCGATTCGTCCACGGAGAGCGCGCGGGCGTCCACCAGGGTCCCGTCGGCCACGATCTGGTCGCCGGGGACGATCCTGATCACGTCGCCGATCACGAGCTCGTCCACCGCGAGGCTCGCCTGCTCACCGTCCCGCCATGCCCGCGCCCGGGGCGCGACGAGCAGCTCCAGCCGATCGAGCGTGCGTTTCGCGCGGATCTCCTGGACGATCCCGATCAAGCGTGTTGGCGACGATCACGCCCCCGAACAGGGCGTCTCGCGGGTCGCCGAACACCAGCGTCAGCACGAGCAGCGTGCCGAGGACGAGGTTGAAGATCGTCACGGTGTTGGACCAGACGATCTGCAGGTACGTGCGGCCGGTCCGCACCCGCGCGGGCGGGCCGGCCGCCGCGCGTGCGGCCGAGGCCTCGGCCGACGTCAGGCCGAGCGTGATGGTGGGGGCGGGCACGCGGTGCGGCGCGGGCGCGCCGCGAAGGAGGCGCTAGGCCTCGTCCTCGCCGCGGAGCCGGCCGCCGATCGCCGCGAACGTGAAGAGCGCGAAGAGGATGCCGAGCGCGAACGGCAGGTAGCCCGCCTCGTGGCGGTCGTGCCACCCGACGTAGATCAGGACCACGGTGAGGACCACGAGCCCACCGAGGATCCAAGCTGGAAGTCCGCGCATGACGGCCCTTTCGTACGCTGGCGCGGCGCTGAGGATAGCGAGCACCGGGTGCGGCCGCCCGCCCACCGTGGCCGCGCGGCGGGGTCGATCCCGTCCGTCCTGCTGCTAATGTCCCCCGCCATGTCCGAGCAGTTGCAGGTGACCGTCCAGGCGCTCACGACCGGGACACTCGTCCAGGTCGTCGGGGTGCTCGACGCCGTCGCCCTCCCCGCGGTCTCCCGCGAGCTGACCGACGCGCAGCGCGGGACCGATCCGGTCTACCTCGACCTCGAGGGCGTCACGTTCATGGACAGCCGCGGGCTCGGTGCGCTGCTGGCCGCCAACGAGCGTTCGCGCGAGGGGGCCGCCCCGATCCACATCTACCGTCCCTCGTCCGCGGTCCGGCGCCTTCTCGAGGTCTCGGGGGTCGCGCCGGTGCTCGTCGAGGTGCAGGAGCTCCCGGCCTGAGCGACGCCTCCGGGCGCGCGGGGGAACTCGGGCGCGGCGGTCGCCTCGTCGGCGGACCGGCACCGGAGCTGGTCGAGGGCGCCTACAGGGTCGAGCTCGACGGCGGCCCACGGCTCGCGGCGGCCCTCTCGTCGGCCGACCTCGCCCATGCGCTCGCCCTGGCGGAGGGCGGTGGCATCGACGCGGAGACGGCGGGGGCGCTCCTCGGCGGGCTCCTCGCGCTCGACGCCATCCCACCCGGCGACGTCCCCTGGCGCGCCGAGCTCGGTGATCCGTTCAACTCGCGCGAGGCGCTCCTGACCGAGCGGATCGGCCGCGCGGCCGCCGGATGGCTGAGCGCGGGCCGCCCGCGTCGCGAGGCCTTCCGCGTGGCGCTCCGGCTCGTGGCCCGCGAATCGGCCCTCGATCTGCACGACGTGTCGCTGTCGCTCGTCGAGGCCCTGTGCGACCGGGCGCGCCCGCTGATCGACGCGGTCGCGGCGGACTACACGTATCTGCAGCCGGCCCAGCCGACCACCGCGGCCCACCTCCTGCTCGCCTACGCGGCCCCGGCGCTTCGCGACGCGCAACGGCTGCGCGGCGCGCACGCCAGGCTCGATCGGAGCGTCGCCGGCGTCGGCGGGAGCGCCGGATCACGATGGCCACTGGACCGCGCGCGCCTGTCGGAGCTGCTCGGCTGTGAGGGGCTCGAGGTGCACGCCAAGGACGCCATGTGGCAGACCGACGCCTACCTGGAGCTCGCCTCGGCGGCGGCGATCGCCACCGCCGGGTGGTCCCAGCTCGGCCAGGATCTCGAGATCATGGCGAGCCAGGAGTTCGGCTGGGTCGAGCTCGACGACGCGCACAGCCGGGCGAGCGCGCTGATGCCGCAAAAGCGCAACCCCTACGCGCTCGCCGCCGTCCGCACGGAGGCGGGCGCCGCCGCCGGCCAGGTGGTCTCGATGCTGGTCGCGATCCACACGGGATCCGCGCGGACCGACCACTTCCACCTGCTCAACGGTGAGCTGCCGCGCTCGCTCGATCGGGCCGTCGGCGTCGGTCGACTGCTCGCCGCCGTGGTGGGAGGGCTTCGGGTCGACGCCGACCGGCTGGCGAGCGCGGCCCGCGAGGGCTTCGTGACGGCCGCCGACGTCGCGGATCTGGTGGCCGAGCAGCCGGGGATGGACTATCGGACGGCGCACAAGGTCGTCGGCCGCGCGGTCCGGGACCTGGTCGAGGCGGACGGTACGGCCGGACGGCCTGACCGCGGACCGCATCGCGGCCGCCGCGGCGGAGGTGGCCGACGCCGAGGTCCGGCTGGACCCCGCCGCGCTGGCGCGCGCGCTCGATCCGGCCGAATGCGCGCGCACCAGGCGCCAGCGCGGCTCGTCGGCACCGGACGAGGTCGCGGGCATGCTCGCCGACATGGCCGGTGAGGTCGCCGAGGGCCGCGCGTGGAGCGCCCGGGCGCGTGCTCGGGCCGAGGGCGCCGACGCCCGGCTCCGGGATCTGGCCGCGGCCCGGGCGGCCACCCCGGACTCCTAGGGGTCGGCGGCCGCGGGGAGCGGCTCGACCTCGATCCGCGTGCGGGCGGCGTAGCGCGCGAGGAGCCGGTAGAGCGCGGGCCCGACCGCGACGGCCAGGAGCACGTTCCCGACCGCGTGGGCGACGTCGAAGGGGATGCTCCGCGCCGACATGAGCGCGAGCGCGGCGGCGTTCGTCTCGGGTCCGAACACCGCGAGCGACCAGAGGTTCATCCCCAGCCCGAAGACGATCCCCCACGCGGCCCCCGCCGCCGCCAGCACCGTGCGCCGCCGCGCCTGCGCGCCGAGCAGGGCGCCCGAGGCGCCGACGAGCGCCCAGAGCGCCATCTGCGCCGGTGTCCACGGCCCGTGACCGAGGAAGCCGTTGCTCACGAGCACGGCGATCGGCCCGACCGCGAGCCCGGCGCGCAGCCCCATCGTCGCGCCGGCGAGCAGGCACAGCAGGGTCACCGGCTGCACGCTCGGAATCGCCGCGAAGAGCACCCGTCCGGCCCCCGCCGCGGCGCCGAGGGTCGCCACGGTGGCGACGCGCCGGGGTCCCGCGCCGTGCTCCACGCCCACCATCACCAGCGCGATCACGGCCAGCGCCGCCAGCGCGGCGATCTGCGCGGGGCTCATGCGCCCACCGCGGCGACCGCCCGCTCGGGGCGCCCCGCCCGCACGCGCCCTTCGTCGATGCACAGCCGTCGTGCGCCGCAGGCGTCCGCGAACGGGGCGTCGTGCGTCGCCACGAGCACGGTCGTGCCCGTGGCCGCGAGCGCCTGCAGGTGGTCGGCCAGGCCGTGCTTCGCACGCCGGTCCATTCCCCGGGTCGGCTCGTCGAGGAGCAGGACCGTGGGCTCGGCGACCAGGATCGCGGCGATCGCCACCCGTTCCCGCTCGCCGACGGACAGGTCGAGCGGATGGCGGCCGGCGAGGCCGGCGAGGTCCGCGCGGGCGAGCGCGACCCCGATCCGGCGCTCGCGTTCCGCGCGCGGGACGCCGAGCTGGATCAGCGCGAACGCGATCTCGTCGTCGACCCGCTCGCAGAGGAGGTGGCGACCCGGGTCCTGGGCCACGAGCGCGATCCGGGGGAAGCGCCCCTCGATCGGGACGTCGGTCACGTCCTCGTCGTCCAGCAGGATGCGACCGCGGTCCGGCGGGCGGAGTCCGGCGAGCGTCCGCAGCAACGTCGTCTTCCCGGCACCGTTGGGACCCGAGAGGACCGTGACCGACCCGCGCGCGAGCGCGAGCTCCACATCCGTGAGGATCGTGCGACCCGGGACGGCCAGGTGCAGCCCGTCCGCCCGGAGCACCGCCGGGCCCGAGGGTGCCGCCGCCGTCGCCCTCGGCGGCGGTGGCGCGCGCCGCCGCGGCCGGTCGAAGGCGCCCGGCGTCGAGCACGAGACGGCGATCGGCCGCGCCGTCCAGCCGCTCGACCCGGTGCTCGGCGACCAGGACGCAGACACCGGCCGCGGCCAGCTCCACGAGGGTGTCGACGAGCCCCGCGGCCGCCTGGTCGTCGAGCTGGGACGTGGGTTCGTCGAGCAGCACGATCGGCGTTCGCATCGCGAGGACGCCGGCGAGCGCGGCCCGCTGGCGCTCGCCGCTCGAGAGGTCTCCGAGGGCGCGATCCGCCAGGTGCGCGGCGCCCGCCGCCGCGAGGGCCAAGGCCACGTCGGAGGCGATGCGCTCCGCCGGCCGTCCGAGGCACTCCGGCCCGAAGGCCGCGTCCCGGGCGACGGTTCGCATCACGCCCTGGGCCTCGGGGTCCTGGAAGGCGAGTGCGGATCGCGCGGCGATCGCCCCCGGCTGCGCCGTCCGGGTGTCGAGGTCGCCCACGACGCACCGGCCGCGGAAGCGGCCACCGTGGAGGTGGGGGATGGTCCCCGCCAGGACGCGCAGGAGCGTCGACTTGCCGGACCCCGAGCCGCCCTCCAGGAGCACCAGCTCACCTCGCACGAGCTCCACGTCGATGTCCGAGAGCGCGTCGGCGCCGGCGCCGGCGTACCGGAACCCGACCCCCTCGAGGCGGGCGACGATCATCGCGCGCGCACCAGCGCCGCGGCCGCCGCGAGCGCCGCACCGGTCAGCGCCGCGACGATCACCCCGGACACGGTCAGGACGTCGTCCAGTCGCGGATAGGCGTCGTAGGCCGCCAGACCGAACGCCGCCGCGACCGCGAGCGCGCCGAGGAGCACGCCGGCCGCCCCGAGCGCCCACTCGAGCCCGGTCGGGGCGGGTGGCCGGCGCCGGGTCCGGCTCCCGGATCCGTACCCCCGGACCGTCATCGCCTCCGCGACGTCGAGGCTGCGCTCGAGGCTCGAGCCGAGCAGCGGGACCACGAGGGGCGCGGTCGCCCGCGCGCGCCGCGTCCAGCCGCCGCCGCCGATCCGCGCGCCCCTGCCTCGCGCCGTCTCGGCCAGCGCCCGCGCGTCGCGCTCGAGCGCCGGAAGGCTTCGGGCGGCCAGCGCGGCGGTGAGGGCCGAACGCGGCGCCAGGCGCATCGCGGCGTCGAGCAGGCGGTCCTGATCGACGATCGCGAGTCCCGCGCCGAGCAGGAGCGTGACCGTCGCCAGCCGCAGGCCGAGGACGAGTCCCGCGACCACCTCCTCGAGCGTCACCTGCGTGTCGACGATCGGCAGCGTGGGTCCCTCGACCAGGATCAGGTCGCCCTGGGCGGCGACGAACGGTGTGAGCACGACCATCCCGATCGCGCTGACGACACCCGCGACGACGAGCAGGCGCCCTCCCGCGTGGCCGGCGAGGGCCAGGAGCACCCCGGCGCCGAGCGCGAGCACGGCCATCACCAGGGGGTGGTCGGTCGTGAAGGCGAGGGCCACGCCGCCCCCCACGAGGGCGAGCACCGGCACCGGTGCCAGGCCCGGTCGCGTCACCTCGTCGCCCCGCCATGGGTCAGGGGTGTCCCGTCGGCGTCGAACACGACCGACGTCCGCAGGCGGAGCACGTCGGGTTGCGCCGCGATGCGCCGCGCGGCCGCGCCGGCGGCCGCGTCGTCGACCCCGGCCACCGCGAGCAGGACGCCGTCCGCGGGGCGCACGCCGATGGGGACCGCCGCCGCGAGCGCGCCGGCGCCGGGCACGGGGGACCAGGCGCCGTCGGCGCGCTGGACGAGGACCCGGCCGTCGTCGATCCGCGCCGTGAGGCCGACGGGCGCGGGGTCGCGCGTCGCGCGCGCCCAGGCCCGCTCGCGGCTCGCCAGGTCCGTGTCGTCGTCCACGCGCACGCGCCACTTCGCGGGTCCCTCGACCGGCCGCGCACCCGCGTCGGCCAGCACCTTCGCGAGCGGCGGGTCGGCGTCGACCTCGCGTCCCGCGAACGGCGCCGGCCACTGTCCGACGACGGCCAGCGGGCTTCGGATCCCGTCCCAGCGATGGTGGTCCCACCAGACCTCCTCCCCATCCGCGAGCGGCCGCTCGGCGGCGCCGACCTCGGCGAAGAGTCCGTCCACCCAGAAGAACCAGTCACGCCGCGCGCCGGCGTCGGATCGGCGGCCGAGCATCTCGGCGACGAAGCCGCCGCCGTACTCGCTGCGCACCTCTGTGGCGCCGCGGAGCGCGCGCATCACGGTCTGATCGGGCGCGACGCGGACGTCCAGCAGGGCCTCGGAGCCGAAGTCCGCGGTGGCGACGATCGTGGCCGCCGCCGCGCCCTGCTCGGGGGGCGACTGGGAGACGCGCTCGCAGCCCGACGGCGAGGGCGACGACCATCGTCGCGGCGATCGCCGCGAGCGGCCGCGACGCGCGGCGCATGCGAAGGAGCACAGCGTTCCCTTTCCGCGAGGATCGCCGATGCCCGGACGGAGGCAGGTCTCCTGGCTCCCGATCATCACGGCGCCGCACCTTCCCAGGGTCTCCCCCAGTGGCCGGCTTCTCGCCCAGCGACGCCGCTCCCGGTGACAGTGGCGGGACCGCGCCGGACTCCCACCGGCTTCCCTCGAGCGCCTCGCGGCGACCACCGTCCGTGACGGCTCCACGCTACACCGAGGGCCGCCTCCGTGCTCAGGCCTCTCGGGTCGAGCCGATCTCGTAGAGGTCGGTGAGGGCCGCCGTCGTGCCCAGCAGATCGGCGAGCGCCGACAGCCCCGCCTCCGCGTCGGCGACGAGCGGCGCGTGCGCCCGGGTCTCGCCGACGATCGCGCCCCAGACGTGGCCGCGATGCCGGATCGGCGCGGCGATCGTGATGTGGGCGGACCTCCGGGGGTCGGTCGTCGCGAGCGACGCGCCGAGCGCGCGCACCGCCCGCCCGCCGCCTCGCATCGCGCCGATCGCCCCCTCGAAGGGCATCCGCGCGGCGACGATGCCCGTCGCCATGCGCCGATCATCCCCGTCGCCGTGGGTTATCGTACTTACGGCGTAGCATCCTGCGATCGCGTTGATGCTGTGTCGACGCCGGGCATCCACCAGGGTGCGAGGGACGCTGGCGGGAGGATCGCGACGGTCGACCGTCGCGCGCTCGCCGGCTGGGGACCGACCGTCGAGCGGCGCCGGGTTCCCAGATGAGCGCCGAAGGAGACTCGATGAGCACGGACGAGATGCAGGCGGTCCGCGGAGCGTCCGACCCCGGTGCGGACGTTCGGTGGGGCGGGCGCGGCGGCCCGGACGAGCTGTTGGTCCCGGAGGAGGCTCGGGCGCTGATCCGCTCCGCGTCGAACCGCGCGCCGACCGGGATCAGGAACCGGGCGCTGATCGCCTCGATGTATCGATCCGGGCTGCGCCCCGGCGAGGCGCTCGCCCTCGCCGTCGACGACATGGACCTGGATTCCGGCTCCCTGCTCGTCCCGGCGCGCAAGGGCGGTCGACGGCGACGGGTCGGCCTCGACGCCACGACCCGGGAGCTCATCCAGCGGTGGATCACGCGGCGGACCCAGCGGGACATCCCCCCGGAGGCCGCCGTCTTCTGCACCCTGGCCGGCGAGTCGCTCAAGGCGGCGTACGTCCGGGAGCTGCTGCCGCGCCTGGCGCGCAAGGCCGGGATCGAGAAGCGCGTCCACCCCCTGGCGCTCCGATACGCCAACGCCGCGGAGCTGGCGGAGGAGGGGTTCCCGCCGGCCGTGATCGACCGCCACCTCGGCCTGGCGATGCCGGGCAGCGTGCGGCGGTACATGCGCCAGTACGAGGAGGCCGACGTCATCGCCGCCGTCGCCGGGAGAGCGTGGCGGATCTGAACGTCCGCCGCCGCCGCGCCGCGCGGGTGCTCGGGGCGTCGGTGGTCGTGGGTGTCGCGCTCGGGCTCGCGGGGTGCGGGTCGAGTCCGGGCGAGGACGCGGCGGCGGTCACCTCCCCGGACCAGCTTCCGACCACCGCCGAGGGCGCAGAGCGCTGCCTCCCGGCGTCCGAGGCCGCCGTCGCCGCGATCACCGACGGACTCGAGGACGGCACCACGCTGGTCGAGCCGTACATCGTCCGCTCGCGGGACTACAACCGCGCCTACTTCGTCTCGGGGCGCGTCGAGGGGGCGCCGGGGGGCGAGCAGCTCGCCACCTGGGCGGTGACCGACCCCGAGCCGAGCGGCACGCTGGTCTTCGCCGTGACCGAGCCCGCCAAGCGCCTCTCGAGCTTCTCCGACGCCGGCGGCAGCTTCAGCGGGACCGACGACGGCGTGGGGGTCTCACAGGAGTGCGCGTCGGCGGAGTCGCTCTCGGAATAGGGCCGACCCGGCGGATCAGGGCCCCAGGCGCTCGATGGTCCAGCCGTCGGGCGTCCGCCGGTAGCGGAAGCGGTCGTGCAGGCGGAACTCCCCCGCCTGCCAGAACTCGACCAGATCGGGCGTCACCCGGTACCCGCCCCAGAACGGCGGCAGCGGCACCTCGTCCGGAAAGCGCGCCTCGGCCTCGGCGACGAGGCGATCGAGCTCGGCCCGGTCGGCGATCGGCCGGCTCTGGGGCGAGGCCCAGGCCGCGATCCGGCTGCCACGCGGGCGCCCCTGGAAGTAGGCGTCGGACGTCTCGGCGTCGAGGCGCGCCACCGGCCCCTCGACACGGATCTGCCGGCCCATCGGCTCCCAGTAGAGGACGAGCGCGGCGTGCCCGCCGCCGTCGAGCTCGCGCGCCTTGCGGCTCTCGCGGTTGGTGAAGAGGTCGACGCCGTCGGGCCCGAGCCCCCGCAGCAGGACCATCCGCGCCGACGGGCGTCCGTCGGCGCCGACGGACGCAAGCGTCATCGCCTCCGGTTCGGGCACGCCGGCCATGCGCGCCGCCGCGAGCCAGTGCTCGAGCTGGACCATCGGATCGGAGTCGAGATCGCGGCGTCGGAGTCGCTCGGTCACATCCGACACGATACGCCGAGCGGACGTGCGCCTCGCGAGTATGTCCCGCTCCGGTCACCGACGGCTCCGGCCATGTCGCGTCCGACGATTTCCGGCGTCGTCCCGAGGCAGCCCGGGACCGGGACCCGAGGGCCGGGCGGGCTGCCACATCGGACCCGGCACGACGCCGATATCCTCCCCGCCGCCCAGCCTCCGATGACGGGAGATCATGCCCCCAGCGCCCATGAACCCCACGGCCGCACGGACCCTCGCCGAGCGAGGGCCCCTCCCCCCTGAGGCGATCCTGGACCACTGCCCGCCGGGGACCAACGTGATCGTCCCGATCGCCAACGGCGAGCCGGTCACGGTCATCCGGGCGCTCGACGAGGCCTTCGAGCGGCTCGAGGGCGTCACCGTGCACCAGATGCACGCGATGCACGACCACGCGTACTTCCACCGCTCCGAGCGCGGGCGGCTGGATCACATCTCCTACTTCCTCTCGCACGTCACGCGGGGGGCGTTCCACGCCGGGACGATCGACTTGAGCCCGTGCAACTTCTCGGAGATGCCGCTGCTCCTGCGCGGCCTGAGGGGTCCGACGATCATCGTCGCCTCGGTCTCACCGCCCGACTCCCACGGGTACTTCTCGCTCGGCACCGGCGCGGACTACGTCTCGTCGTTCGTCGGGCGGCTCCCCCTGTTCGTGGAGGTGAACGCCCAGATGCCCTCCAGTCAGGGCGAGAACGCGATCCACGTCTCCGAGGTGCTCGGCTGGTGCGAGGCGGACTACCCGCTGGTCGAGGTGCCGCCGTCGAACGTGAACGAGCTCGACCACCGCATCGGCGCCCTGGTCGCCGAGCGCATCCCGCAGGGCGCGACGATCCAGGCGGGGATCGGATCGACGTCGACGGCGGTCCTCCGCGAGCTGCACGGACACCGCGACCTCGGCATCCACACCGAGCTCCTCGCCGATCCGATGGTCGACCTGATCGAGAGCGGGGCCGTCACGGGAGTGGGCAAGACCAAGCGCCCCCGGAAGGTCGTCACGACCTTCGCGCTCGGCACGCAGCGGCTCTACGACTTCGTCCGGGACCACGCGGCGGTCGAGATGGTCGGCGTCGAGTGGGTGAACGACCCGCGGGTCATCGCCCGTCAGCCCAAGATGGTGTCGATCAACGCCACCACGCAGGTCGACTTCCTCGGCCAGTGCGCATCGGAGACGATCGACGGGCGCTATTGGTCCGGATCGGGCGGGCAGGCCGACTTCGCGCGGGGCGCCATCTACTCCCCCGGTGGACAGGGTTTCGTCGTGCTGCGCTCGACGCGGCCAAGGGCACGGTCTCGCGGATCGTGCCCCGCCTGGACCACGGCTCGGCCGTGACGACCCTGAAGAACACCGTCGACAAGGTCGTGACCGAGTACGGCGTGGCCGAGCTGCGCGGCCGGACGATCCACCAGCGAACCGCGGCCCTGATCGAGATCGCGCACCCCGACTTCCGGGAGAGCCTCCGCCACGAGGCCCGGGCGATGGGCTTCCAGTAGCCGTCTCGCCGAGGCCGCACCGGGTCGAGGGCCCAGCGGAGCGCGTCCCACCGGGGCCCGCGCAGGGGTGCCGTCGACCCTCGGGCCGAAGACGCGTCGACCCACCGGCTCGGAGGCTCGGGGTCGCCGGTCGCGCTCGGGACGATGTGCGCCCCGGCGACGTGGCGAGCCGCGACGCGATGAGGTGGCGGCGGAGGGACTCGAGTTCCCGACCGCCACGATGGTCTCGCGTGCAATCGGCGGGTCTCGGACGCCAGGGTCCCGGGTGCGAGCCGCAGAGGCTCCGGTTTCCGACCGCGGTGGAATCGGCGGCGGTCGGTCGCCCGGCGCAGGTGGGTCGGGCGGCATCGGGCGGGCTGTCAGATGCTTCCCCGGTCCGCCGTTCGAGCCGTGGGTGGCTCTCGGCGAGACCGACGGCTCCGGGGCCGTCGACCGACCGGCGCGAATCCTCAGCCGCGCCAGTCGACCTTCCCGATAGCCTCGCCCCCCTCGGCGAGCGGAGTCATGCGATCGCCCCGAGCCCTCCCATCAGCGCGGTCTGCTCTTCCCAGACCGCCTTCGCCCCCAGGTCGCCGACCCGGACGACGACCACCAGACACGCGAGGGCGAGCACGACGACGATGATGCGCAATCCCATCAGGCCCACCGTCGCGCCGCCAGGTGCGCGAGCGCGCCGGGAAGCCGGAGGCGCCCCGGCGCGCTCGCCCGGACGACGATCGCCACGGTGAGCGCGATCACGAAGGCGAACGCCAGGGTGCGGAGGAGATCCGCCGCCTCGGCGTGGTCGTTCACCAGTTGCGAGGTGCGCTCCGGGAAGGGGAGGGTCGCGCGCAGGGCCTCACCCGACCCGGCCGCGAGGAAGGTGCCCCCAAGCGCGGCCAGCGCGACGATCCCGGCGGGGATGCCCCACCGGTCCAGCCACGCCGGGCGGACCATGAGCGCGATCGCGGCGATCGCCGCGATCGGGATGAGCACCACGGGCACGTGCACGAGCAATGGGTGGGCGGGGAGCCCGGAGTAGACCTCTCCCCACTGGATCGCGAGGAGGGCGGGGCTCAGGAGCGCGACGACGAGCAACCCGACCTCGGTGGAGATCAGGCGCTGTCTCGGGGGCAGACGCTCGGCGCTCGTGGTCATCGGCGTGAACCTCTCTCGACGCATGCGGCGTCGGGGCGCTGGCGGACGGCCGGCCGCGTCAGCGACCTCGACCCTTGTAGCCCCGACTCGGGTCAGCCCTCGCCCCGCAGACGGCAAAGATTCGTCCAACCCGCGCGGGACCAGGGGTGGGTCTGTCGTACGGAATGGCCCTGTTCCGCACGGTCGAAGGGGGGCGCCAGAGTTGCCTCCGTTGAGATCGAGCGGGCGTGCACGCCGGTCGAGGTCCGGTGACGTCCGCCTCGACGGCGCCGTCCCGGAGACCCCCACCCGGCGGCATCGCGACGTGTCGAGGAGTGGTCCCATGATCACCCGCCTCGGCATATGATCACGCGGCCGCCGGAACGCCCGGTGAGCGCGGCCCAGCCGAAGGAGACACAAGGATGCCCAAGGAACGCCCGTACAACGTCCTCTTCGTCGTGGTCGACCAGTTGTACGGCGGCCAGGCCATCCCGCCGGGCGTCCCCCTCTCCGCCCGTGAGCGCCTGGAGACCGCGGGGCTGAGTCTCCCGCAGTACCAGGTCAACACGACGGTCTGCACGCCGTCCCGATCGGTGATCTACACCGGGCGTCACGCACCCAACACCGGGATGTGGGACCTTCACAACATGCCCTACATCACGGACATGTCGACCGAGATCCCCACGGTCGGGGCCATGCTGCGCGAGGCCGGGTACCACACGGCGTACAAGGGCAAGTGGCACCTCTCGGACCAGCCCGACACGGGCAGTCGCGACTCGCTCGAGCGGTACGGCTTCTCGGAGGTGCAGGACTGGGGGGCGATGTGGGGCGCGCCCCTCGACGGCCTGACCCGAGACCCCTCGATCGCGGGCGAGGCCGCCTACTGGCTGCGCCAGCGCGCTCCGGTCGTCGGCGAGGACCAGCCCTGGTATCTGGCTGTGAACTTCGTCAATCCGCACGACATCATGTACTTCCAGACGGGAGCCGAGCAGCACGGGGTCGTCGGGCTCTTCTCCGCGCCCGACGAGGTCGTCTACCGGTCGGAGAACGCGGTCGAACTCCCGGACAACTTCGAAGACGACCTCTCTCGGCAGCCTGACGCCGTCTCAGAGTACCTCCAGGGACTCAACGCGTTCTTCGGAGCGATTCCCGAGGGCCGCGACGACCTCTGGAAGTCGCACATCAACTACTACGTCAACTGCATCCGCGACGTGGACCAGCACGTCGGAACGGTCCTGGACGCGCTCGAGGCGTCCGGTCAGGCCGATCGCACGATCGTCATCTTCACCTCCGATCACGGCGAGATGGCCGGCGCGCACGGCCTTCGCCAAAAAGGCTCTGTCGCGTTCCGCGAGGTGATCAACGTGCCGTTCGTGATCGTGCATCCGGACGGCCCCCGGGGCGCGTCCAGCGACGCCGTCGTATCCGCGGTCGACCTGGTCCCGACCCTCCTCTCCTTTGCGGGAGTCCCGACGACCGAATTGCGCGACCGCAACCCGGGCGTCGTCGGACGTGACTTCTCCGACGTGATCGCCGACCCATCGTCGGCGGGGCCACGCGGGAGCGCGCGCGAGCCTGGTGACGGCATGCTCGTCACCCACGACATGCTGAGCACCTACGACATCGAGTGGATCACCCGCAATCGCGACGGGGTCGTGAAGCTCATCGGCGCGACGAAAGGCGACGTCGACGTCGACGTGAAGGAGGTCCTGGCGGCGATGGACAGGCCCGACTTCACCAAGCGCAATCTCTTCCGGGCCGTGTACGACGGCAGGTACAAGATGGCCCGCTACTTCGGCGGCCGAGGGTACAACCGGCCCGCGAGCGTCGAGGAGCTCCTCGCGGACAACGACGTCGCGCTCTACGACCTCCAGGCCGACCCCGGGGAGGTGCGCAACCTCGCGCGACCCGAGGACCCCGACCACGACCGGGCACTGCTCGAGGGCATGAACACCAAGCTCAACGCGCTCATCGACGTCGAGATCGGCGCCGAGGTGCCGGTGGTCGATCGGCTCCCCGAAAAGCTGCGCAAGACGGTCGGAAGCAAGCCCCCGCAGTAAGGGCTCGGGCCGGGGATCCCGGAAGGCTGCCCGAATGCCGACGACGACGCGACGCGACGACGCGCGCGAGACGGGGCTGTCGCGGGTGGAACCGGAGGCGCGCCTCGAAGCGCTGACGATGGCGCTCTACCTCGCGATCGTGCTCCTTGCCGAGTCGGTCGCCCTGCAGGCCTACTCGGCCGACTCGGCCGAAATCGTCGCGACCTCCTGGGGCACGGCCATCGGGCTCGTCCTGGCACACCTGTTCGCGTTCACCCTCTCGACCCGGCTCGTCTCGGGGGGGCACGTGGGCGCCGCGGCATGGCGGAGCGAGGGCGCACAACTCGTCGCCGCCGTGACCGTCGCCCTGATCGCGACGCTCCCGTTCCTGTTCGTCGCCGAGAGCACCGCGTTCGACATCTCTGGGTCGTTGCTCGCCATCCTCATCGGTGCGACGGGTTTCGAATCGGCACGGGCACGGGGCGCGCGAGTGCCCAGAGCGCTCCTCTTCGGTGCGGCGTCGCTCGTTGCCGCCGCGGTCGTCGTCGCGGTGAAGGCTGCGCTCAGCCACTGAGCCGGGCGATCGCTCCGGGGACCAGGCGTCGTCCCGACCTCGACTCGGCTCGCGGGTCGGGCCCGCGGGCGCCGCTCGCGGCCCCGCCGTGGCCTCAGCGGATCAACCGAGCGTCGACTCGGCGCACCTCGAACGTACTCCGCCACCCACGGTTGCGAGGACCGAGATCACTGCCTCGG
Source organism: Miltoncostaeaceae bacterium (assembly GCA_963698665.1). Classification (GTDB taxonomy): domain Bacteria; phylum Actinomycetota; class Thermoleophilia; order Miltoncostaeales; family Miltoncostaeaceae; genus CALNYH01. The sequence continues at coordinate 308,019 of CAVORO010000003.1, forward strand.
CGGCGATGCCGCGCAACGAGGCCGATCACGGCCACACGACCCGCATCCGTGCGGGTGGGGCCGCTCGCCGGAGGGTGAAGGGGCCCGACTCGGGCAAGCGCCGGACCCTGGCTGACGAAGACCCCCACGGAGGGAAAGGCGCCCGCCGCCGCGTTCGTCACGGTGAAGGCGGGAGTCCCGGCTGCCGCCCGGACCTCGATCGCGCGTCGGGGGTGGTGCCGGTCCGGCGATCGCGCGCCCGGCGCGGAGCACCGACCGCGTCCCGGCGGCGAAGCGAGCCAGAAGTGCGCCGACCGGCCCGATCGCGCGCCTCTGTCGCGGTCCACGCCGGTCTCGCGACGGCCATCGAAGTAGCGGCGGAGGGACTCGAACCCCCGACACGCGGATTATGATTCCGCTGCTCTAACCAGCTGAGCTACGCCGCCTTGCCCGGCGCTCGGCACCGGAAGCAAGAGCCCAGTAGCGGACTCGAACCGCTGACCCCTTCCTTACCATGGAAGTGCTCTACCAACTGAGCTAACTGGGCGGGTCGCCCCGCGCGGGAGCGGCCGCGAAGTCTAGCGGACCCGCCGCGGCTCACGCGGTCGCCGGTCGTGGCTCGCGGCGGGCCGGCGCCGTCGTCCGCGACGCCGATGACGCTCGGTCGGCACGCGAGGTGCAGCACTCCGTCGTCCGGCGGCGTCGAGATCGTCGACGATCACCGACGAGTCTCAGCCCTCGTCGTCCTTGCCCTCGGCGATCAGCTCCTGCGCCTTGGCGGCGATCTCGTCGACGACCTCGGCGTTGGCGAGCGTCGTGACGTCGCCCAGGTGGCGCTCCTCGGAGACGTCCTGGAGGAGGCGGCGCATGATCTTGCCGGAGCGGGTCTTCGGAAGGTCGTCGGTGAGGACGATCGACGCCGGCTTGGCGATCGCGCCGATCGTGTTGGCGACGTGGTCGCGCAGGTCCGCGATCATCCCGTCGTGGCCCTGCGCGTGGCCCACGAGCGTCACGAACGCGGCGATGGCCTGGCCGGTGCGCTCGTCCGCGCGCCCGACGACGGCGGCCTCCGCGACCAGCGGATGCGACACCAGCGCGCTCTCGACCTCGATCGTCGACAGCCGGTGGCCCGAGACGTTGATCACGTCGTCGATCCGCCCGAGCAACCAGTAGTCCCCGTCGGCGTCCTGGCGCGCGCCGTCGCCGGCCAGGTACATCCCGGGATAGCGGGACCAGTAGGTCTCGACGAACCGCGCATCGTCCCCCCAGAGCCCTCGGAGCATCGAGGGCCAGGGGTCGGTCAGCACGAGGTAGCCGCCGCGCCCGCGCTCGACCGGCTCGCCGGCCTCGTCCAGGATCGCGACCTCGATCCCCGGCAGCGGTCGCGACGCCGATCCGGGTTTGGTCGTCGTGACGCCCGGAAGCGGGGAGATCATGATCCCGCCGGTCTCCGTCTGCCACCACGTGTCGACGATCGGGCAGCGCCCTCCGCCCACGACGTCGCGGTACCACATCCACGCCTCGGGGTTGATCGCCTCGCCGACGGTGCCGAGCAGGCGCAGGCTGGACAGGTCGTGTCCGCGCAGGTGCTCCTCGCCCCACTTCATGAACGTGCGGATCGCGGTCGGCGCGGTGTAGAGGATCGTGACGCCGTACCGCTCGACCATGCCCCACCAGCGGTCCTGGGCCGGGTGGCTCGGCGCGCCCTCGTACAGGACGCCGGTGGCCCCGTTGGCCAGCGGCCCGTAGACGATGTAGGTGTGGCCGGTGACCCAGCCGCAGTCGGCGGCGCACCAGTAGACGTCGTCGTCGCGGAGGTCGAACACCCAGCCGTGCGTGGCCGCGGCCCCGGCCAGGTAGCCGCCGGTCGTGTGCACGATCCCCTTCGGCTTCCCGGTCGTGCCGGACGTGTAGAGGATGAACAGCGGGTCCTCGGCCCCCATGGGCTCCGGCGCGACGTCGGCCGCGGCCGCGGCGGTGATCTCGGCGTAGTCGTGGTCGCGGCCGTCGGTCCAGTCGACGTCCGTCCCGATCCGCCGCACGACGACGCACGAGTGCACGTCGGGGCACCCCTCGAGCGCCTTGTCGGCGTTGGCCTTCAGGGGGATGCGCTTGCCCGCCCGCCATCCCTCGTCCTGGGTGATGACCGCGGTGCACCCGCAGTCGAGGATGCGGTCCCGGAGCGCCTCGGGTGCGAAGCCGCCGAAGACGACCGTGTGGATCGCCCCGAGCCGCGCGCAGGCGAGCATGGCGATCGGAAGCTCGGGAACCATGCCCATGTACACCGCCACGCGGTCGCCGCGTGCGACGCCGAGCGTGCGAAGGGCGTCGGCCAGGCGGCAGACGCGCTCGTGCAGGTCGCGGTAGGTGATGCGCTCCGTGTCCCCGGGCTCGCCCTCGAAGTGGAACGCGACCCGGTCGCCGCGCTCGGCGAGGTGGCGGTCGATGCAGTTCGCGCTGGCGTTGAGCGTGCCGTCGGCGAACCAGCGGTAGAACGGCGCGTCACCGTCGTCGAGGACCTCGGTGAACGGCGTGATCCACTCGAGTCGGCGCGCCTGGTCGGCCCAGAAGGCGAGCCTGTCCCCGGCGGCTCGGACGAACAGGTCCTCGCCGGCCCGGGCGTCCGCGGCGAGCTCCGGCGGCGGCGGGAACCGCCGCGACTCGACCTCGAGCGAGCTGATGTGCCCTTGGTCCGCCATGTCCACCATCCCGTCCGCCGCCAGGGAACGATGCTACCCCCGGCTCATGCCTCCATCAGCTTCTCGAGCCCCGGAGCGGCGCGCGCCGGCGTGAACTCGAGCACGTCGTAGTCGGCGACGCCGGAGGTCTTGAACGGGTCCTCGGCGATCATGGCGTGGACCTCGTCGATGCTGTCGGCGCTCGCCAGGATGAGCCCGCCGGTGAGGGGCACCTGGCGCGCCGTGAGCAGGATGCGCCCGGCGTCGTAGTGGCCCTTGATCCATGCCTTGTGGGCCTCGAGGTGCTGGTCGACCACCTCGGCGGGCTGGTTGTACTTGGCTGATCAGGACGAACATGGCGACCCCCCGGTCGGGATTGTGCGAACCACGATACGCGACAGGCGCTACGTCAATCCACCCTCGAGGCGCGCCTCGAGTCCGAGGATGCGTGGGCCGTCCATCCTGCGGACGATGAGCTGGACACCCGGGAGCGCGACCGAGTCACCGATCGCGGGGACCCGTCCGAGGGTCGTGAACACCAGTCCGCCGAGCGAGCGGACCTCGGGGGTCGCGAGCGCGGTGCCGAACCGCTCGTCGAAGTCGTCGATGGCGAACGCACCCGGCACGAGCAGGCGATCCGGGGCGAGCCGCACGATGGTCGAGCGCGCCTCGCCGGCCCCCTCGGCCACCTCGCCGACGATCTCCTCGGTCAGGTCGGTCAGGGTGACGACGCCGGCGAGGCTCCCGTACTCGTCCACCACGACCGCGAAGTGGCGCCGGGCGCGGCGGAAGTCGGCCAGCAGATCGTCCAGGCGACGCGTCTCGGGCACGAACATCGCCTCGTCCGCGGCATCGCCCGCCCGCAGCGTGCGGCCCGCCCGCACCAGGGCCAGCAGCCGCCTGACGCTGAGCACGCCCCGCAGCTCGTCGTCGTCCTCGTCGAGGACCGGGAACCTGGCATGCGGGTTCGGAGAGCGCGATGTCGCATGCCTCCTCGACCGTCGCCGACGCGGCGAGGGTCACGACATCGGGGCGGGGCACCATGACGTCGCGCACCTCGGTGTCGCCGAACTCGAACACACGCGAGAGCATCGCCCGCTCCTCGGCGTCGAGGACCCCGGTCTCCTCCGACTCGGCGAACAGGAGCTTGAGCTCCTCCTCGGAGTGCGCACGGCCCGCGGTCGTCGGCGGCGGGAGCCCCAGAAGGCGGGTCACCAGCCGTGACAGCCATTCGAGCAGCGCGATGAACGGTCGGAAGACGGCGCTGAAGGCGCGGACCGGGCCCACCGTCATGAGCGCCACCTGCTCGGAGCGCACGAGGCTGAGCGTCTTCGGGACGATCTCCCCCAGCACGACGGTGATGGCCGTGACGATCGCGAAGGCCAGCGCCGTCGCGACCAGGGTGCTGACGACCCGCGTGGAGACGTCGCCGAGCGGGCCGGCGGCGGTGTCCAAGCAGCCGCCGGACCGCCGGCTCGCCCACGGCACCGGCCGCGAGCGACGACATGGTGATCGCCACCTGCACCGACGAGATGAAGCGGGTCGGATCGCGCTGCAGGTCGAGCACCAGCGCCGCCCGGCGCGACCCGCCGGCGACGAGCTCGGCGAGGCGCGACGGACGCGACGCCACGAACGCGTACTCCGCGGCGACGAAGAACGCGTTCCACGCGACGACCACGGCGAGGGCGGCGACGCCGATCCAGGGGCTCACGCGTGGACCGCCCTCACGTCAGGAATGGGGGGAGGAGGATTCGAACCTCCGTAGGCTGAGCCGGCGGTTTTACAGACCGCTCCCTTTGGCCGCTCGGGCATCCCCCCGGGATCGGAGCGCCGGAATCGTAGCAACGGCGTGGGTTCGGCGGGTGGCCGGTCTGCGCGTCGGGATAGGATCGCGCGCGACATCAGACCGCCCGGTGGCCGATCGGAGGTTCCGCAGTGGAGAAACCGCCCTACGCGACGCGGATGCTCGCCGAGTTGATCGGCACGTTCGGCTTCCTCTTCATCGCGTTCTCCGGGGTCGCCGTCTCGGTGCTCCAGCCCGAGGCGATCAGCTCGTTCGGCGTGGCCGCGGCGTTCGGCCTGGGCCTCGCGTTCATGATCTTCTCCTTCGGCCAGGTCTCGGGCGGGCACTTCAACCCGGCCGTCACGCTCGGGCTGACGCTCGGCGGCCAGTTCCCGTACCGAGAGGTGCTCGGCTACTGGGCCGCGCAGATCCTCGGCGCGATCGCGGCGGTGGGCACCGCGATCGCCATCTACTCCGACGAGATCGAGACCGCGGTCGTCAACACGCCGGGCCCGGGCGTCGGCGACGGCGAGGCCTTCGTCCTGGAGGCGATCGCCACGGCGCTCTTTCTGATCGTGATCTCCGCCGTGGTGACCGACACGCGCGCCCCGTGGAGCGGGGTCTTCGCCCCGGCCGCGATCGGCGGTTTCCTCTTCATCGCCCTGGCCGTCGTCGGTCCGTTCTCGGGCGGCTCGCTGAACCCCGCCCGCTCCCTCGCCCCCGCCCTTCTGGCCAACGACTTCTCGGACCTGTGGATCTATCTCGTCGCGCCCCTGGTCGGGGGTGTGATCGGCGGGCTCGTGTTCCTGTTCGTCCGAAGCAACCGGGTGGGCGGCGGGAGCGCCTAAGCGCGCTCGTCGACCGGTTCGAGCCCGTCGGCGGTCACCGCCGCGACGGGCTCGAACCGGTACCCGACGCCGTAGTGCGTCTGCACGTAGGTCCACTGCGGCTGGGCGGCGGTGAGCTTCTGGCGCACCTTGCGCACGAAGACGTCGACCGAGCGGTCGCCGCGCATCATCTCGTAGCCCCACACCTCGCGGTACACGCGGTCGCGCGGCACCGGCTTGCCCGCCGCGCGCGCGAACGCGTAGAGCACCTCGAACTCCCGGGGCGTCAACCCGACGGGGGCCCCTCGGACGAATGCCTGGACCTGCTCGGGGTCGATGACGAGCGCGCCGGCCACCTCGATCGCCGCGCGCCCGTCCGGCCGCTGCTGGAGATCCGCGCGCCGAAGGTGCGCGTTGACCCGCGCGAGCAGCTCCTTCATCGAGAAGGGCTTCGTCACGTAGTCGTCGGCGCCGAGCTCCAGCCCGTGGACGCGGTCGTGCTCGCTCGTGCGCGCGCTGCAGACGATCACCGGCACCCGCGGGTCCTCGGCCCGCAGCTCCTCCGTGAAGCGCCACCCGTCCACCTGGGGGAGCATCAGGTCCAGGATCACGAGGTCGGGCCGCTGCTGGCGGGCGAGGCGAAGGCCCTGCCCGCCGTCGTTGGCCTGGAGGGTGCGAAAGCCGGCCTTGCCCAGGTGATAGGCGACCGATTCGGCGATCGCCTCGTCGTCCTCGACGATGAGCACCGTCTGCAGGCTCGTCACGAGCGGCGATTCTAACCGCACCCGCGCCGCGCGGGACAGCCTGGGCGGTGGGGGTATCCTCGAAGCGATGAGCCCGATGCCCGACACCGGCGTGCCCGTGGGACGCGCGTGAGCACGGGCGCGACCGTCGGCAGCCGCTATCTGCTCGAGTCGACGATCGGCACCGGAGGCATGGCGACGGTCTGGCGGGCCATCGACATGCGCCTCGACCGGCCCGTGGCGATCAAGCGGCTCCACGCCGCGCGGGCGGCGGACTACGAGTTCGCGACGCGCTTTCGCCGCGAGGCCCAGCTGGTCGCGCGCCTGTCACACCCCAACCTCGTGCGGCTGCTCGACGCGGGTGACGACGACGACGGCCCGTACCTGGTGCTGGAGCTGGTCGACGGCGAGACGCTCAAGGACCGGGTGCGCCGCGAGGGGCCGCTCGCGCCCCAGGAGGCGGCGCGTCTGTGCGCCGAGGTCGCCGACGCGCTCGCGTACGCCCACGCGGAGGGCATCGTCCACCGCGACGTCAAGTCGCAGAACGTGCTTCTCGCGTCCGACGGGCGCGCGCGCCTGACCGACTTCGGGATCGCGCGGCTCGAGGGCGCCGAGTCGGACGGGCTGACCCGCACCGACGTCATGATCGGAAGCGCCGACTACCTCGCGCCCGAGCAGGCGGACGGACGGCGCGTCGATCCGCGCACCGACGTCTACTCGCTCGGCGTCGTGCTGTACGAGTGCCTGACCGGCGGCCTGCCCTTCCGGGGCGAGGGGTTCGTCGCGGTCGCCATGCAGCACGTCAGCCGCCCGATGCCGGACCCGCGCGCGGCGAACCCCGACGTCCCCGCGTACCTGGCCGCCGTGGCCCGGCGGGCGGCCGCCAAGGATCCCGCCGAGCGCTTCCAGAGCGCCGCCCGGCTGGCCGAGGCGCTCCGCGAGGAGACCGGCGCGACCCAGCCCGACATGGGCCCCGTGCTCCCCCGGGCGGACGAGACCGCGGTCGTGGCACGCCCCCGCGCGCCACGCCGCCGCCGCGCGGTCGTGGCGAGCGGCGTCGTCCTTCTCGTCGGCGCGCTCGGCGCGGCGGGATACCTCTACGGTCCGGGGCTCCTCGACGGCGGTGGCGAGGACGCCGATCCGGTGAGCGTCGCCCTGCCGATCCGGGCGGTCGAGGACTTCGACCCCGAGGGGACCGATCAGTCGGAGCGGCCCGAGGAGACCGGGTTCGCGGTCGACGGCGACACCTCGACCGCATGGCACACCGAGCGCTACGCGAGCGCCGAGTTCGGCAACCTGAAGTCGGGCGTCGGTCTGCTGATCGGCCTCGAGGAGCCCGCGGCGGTGTCGGAGGTCGTCCTCGAGGCCCCCACCCCCGGGGCGAGGTTCGAGATCCTGGGCGCCGAGGGCGCCGACGGCCAGCGCCCCCGACTGGGCGGCGGCACGACCACCGGCGCCGAACAGGTCGTCCCGCTGACCGGCGACACCCCGCAGTCGGCCTACGTCGTCTGGTTCACCGAGCTCGCGCCGGACGGCAACGGGCGATTCTGGGCCGATGTGGGGGAGGTCACGCTCAAGGGTCCGGCGAACCCCAGCGCATGACGACCTGGGAGTCATCGCTCGCCGACATGTCCCGTCGTCTCGCCCGGCAGGGCGGACGCGCCGCGGGGCTCGCGCCCGCGACCCGGCGCGCCTACGTCAAGGACGCCCGCATCCTGGCGCGCTGGCTCGACGAGCACGGAGTCGCCGGGCCGGCCGACGTGACGCCGACCGCCCTCGAGGCCGCCATGCGCGAGCTCGGGTGGTCGGCCGCCACGCGGGCGCGAGCGCTGTCGGCGGCGCGCGAGTGGCTCGACGGCCTTCACCCGCCCGGGCGCGGACCCGCGGAACTGGTCGGGCGCCCGAGGGTGCAGCCGCCCCCGGTTCCCCGGCTCTCGCAGGCCGAGGCCGCCGGCGTCGTCGAGGCCCCGACCCGCGGGCGGCCGGGCGAGCTCGCCCACGCGCTCGCGCTCCGGGATCGCGCGATACTGGAGCTGCTCTACGGGAGCGGGCTCCGTCGCCAGGAGGTCTGCGACCTTCGCCTCGGGGGACTCGACTTCGAGCACGAGACCGCCAGGGTGGTCGGCAAGGGTGCCCGGGCGCGCACGGTGCCGCTGACCGAGTCGTTCCTCGACGCCCTCCGGCGATGGCTCGCCGAGGGGCGTCCACGGCTCGCCCGCGAGGCGCCGCCGACCGATCTGGTCTTCCTCTCCCGTCGCGGGCGGGCGCTCGACGGGAGCGCCGTCTACCGGATGGTCGCGCGACGGCTCCGCGGCATCGGGCGCGGCGGCGGACCGCACCTGCTCCGCCACGCCGCGGGAACCCACATGCTGGAGGGCCACGGTGACGGGGGCGCCCACCTGCGCGTCGTCCAGCAGGTGCTCGGCCACGCGAGCCTCGCGACGACGCAGCGCTACACCGGGGTGACGACGCGCGCGATGCAGGATCAGCTGCGGCGTGGGTTGCCACGCGGATGAACGTCGATCCGGACGGGTACCGGCGGTTGGTCGCGGGATTCCTCGCCGGGCGCGCGAACCCGAACACCCGCGCCGGGTACGCGCGCGACCTGGCGGCGCTCGGCGAGTGGCTCGGCATCGAGCCCGGCGAGACGCCGTCGATCCCGTTCGGCGTCGAGGACGACCCGGCGGCGCGCCGCGCGGCGCGGACGCTGGCCGCCATCGATCTGGCCCGGTGGGTCGACTGGCGCGACGGCCTGGCGGGGAGCGCGGCGTCGCGCCGGCGCCGCGTGGCCGCGGTCCGGGGGTTCTGCCGCTGGTGGTCCCGGCTGCTGGAGCTCGAGAACCCGGTGACCGAGCTCCGGCCACCGGCGGGCGCGTCGGAGCGCCGCGGCGCCGGTGACGTCGTGGCGCTCGCCCCGTCCGAGGTGCGCCGTCTGTGCGAGGCGGCGTCGCGGCCCGGGCCGCTCGGCGCACGCACGCTGGCGCTCGTCGAGACGCTCTACGGCTGCGGGCTCCGCGCCAGCGAGGCGTCGTCGCTCGACCTGTCGGCCTGCGACCTGGACGACCCCGACGATCCCCGGCTGCTCGTCCGCGGCAAGGGTGGCGGTGTGCGCGCGGTCGCCGTTCCGGCCGCGGCCCGCGGTGCGCTCGCCGCATACGTGCGCACCGCCCGGCCCGTGCTTCGCGCTCGCGCGACGCGCGCGTCGTCGAGCGACGCGGACGCGCTGTTCCTCTCGGCCCGGGGACGACGGCTCACCCGATCGGCCGTCTGGCGGATCGTCACCACGACGGCCGACCGTGCCGGCATCCGCGATGGCGCCCGGCGCGTCTTCCCGCATGCCCTTCGCCACTCGTGCGGCACGCACCTGATCCAGGCCGGCGTCGACATCCGGTACGTGCAGGCGCATCTCGGCCACTCCTCGCCCGTCACGACCGAGGTCTACACCCACGTGACCGCGGCGCACCTGCGCGAGGACTTCGACCGCGCCCACCCACGCGCCCGCCGGGCACCCGCCGCGGACTGACGCCGCTCAGCCCGACGCCGACGGCGTGGCCGAGAGGGCCGCCTGGATCAGCAGCGAGGACCAGACGGCGAGCATGAGCGCGCCGAGCACGATGCCGATCATCGCGGCGCCCTTTCGACCCTCCGGCCGGCGCGCTCGCGCGTCGGTGATCGCGATCCCTCCGACGGCCACCGCGAGCGGTGGGCAGAGGGGGATCAGCATGCCGGCGACCGCGAGCACGAGCGCCACCATGCCGGCGGTGGGCTGCCGGCGCGGGTCGCCGGGCGGCGGGTCCTCGTCGCCGACCGGCGCGATGCCCTGCACCGCGACGAGGACCGTGACGATGCCGGCGGCCGCCAGCAGCGCCGCGAGCAGCAGCACCTGCCCACCGGCGAGGGTCTCGACGTCGGCGTCCGGCGACAGGCGATCCGACGTGCGGGCCTGGACGACCGTGATCGCGAACGTCGCGGCCGCGACCGTGGCGACCACGAGGCCGATCAGCTGACCCCAGAGCGCCCGGATCCTGGCCGCCGCCCCGGCGATCAGGAACGCGATCAGCCCCTGGAGCACGATGGACGTCGTCGTCGCGTCGGAGAACCCGATCACGGTCGAGATCTCCGGATCGGCGGCCGACCCGCCACGAACGAGGTCGCCGGCGAGGGGCGCGAGGGCGCCCACGACGCCGGCCAGGGCGACGACGAGGAGCCCGATGCGGCCGTTGCGCGGCAGTCCGGGGCGCATCAGCCACGCGTTCACGCGACCACCACCGGCGCGGTCGACTCCCACGGCAACTGGACGCGACGGGGGCGGACCCCGGCCGAACCCACCTCGATCACCCCGACGGCCGGCCGGAGCGCGTCCGGACCCAACTGGTGGCGGTAGCGGCGGACGCCCCGGTCGACGACGCCGAGCGCTCCCGGGCGCGGCCGCTTTCGTCCCTCGAGGTTTCCCCACGGGCAGACCGCGCCCGGGCTCCAGACGATCGTCGTCCCGACGCGACGCAGGCGATGCCGGTGCCAGTGGCCGTGGACCACGAGGTCCACCGGGCCGAGCCGGCGCGTCAGCGCCGCGTCGAGGCCCGCCGTCCATCCGAGCGCCCGCCCGGCGACGACGTCCGCGGCCACCATCGCCCCGTCGACGAGTCGGTGGCGGTTGCCGTGGACGACGCCGATGCGATGGCCGCCCGCGGTCACGACGAGCGTCTCGGGCAGGCCCAGCCCGTCGAGGCGGTCGTGGTCGCCGCGGACCGCCAGCACGGGGGCGATCGAGCCCAGCTCGTCGAGGACGGCCGGCACGGACAGATCGCCGGCGTGGAGCAGCAGGTCGCACCCCTCGAGCGCCTCGAGGGCGGCGTCGGGCATGCGCGTGAGGAACTCGCCGACGTGCGAGTCGGCCACGACCCCGATCAGCACCGATACTCGGCGGCCGCCGCCGCCCGACGCCGGGCCAGGTCGACCAGCCGCGTGACCAGCGCGCCGTAGTGGACGCCGGCCGCGTCCATCAGTCGCGTGTAGGCGCTCGTCGGCGTGAAGCCCGGGATCGTGTTGAGCTCCGAGACGACGATGTCGCCGTCCTCGCGGACGAAGAAGTCGATCCGTGCCAGACCGTCGCACTCGAGCGCCGTGTAGGTCCGTCGCGCGGTCTCGCGCAGGAGGGCCGTCACGGCCGGTGGCAGGTCCGCGGGGATCTCGAGCCGGGCCCTTCCCGGCTCGTACTTGGTCGCGTAGTCGTACCAGGGGGCGTCGAAGACGATCTCGCCGGGAGGCGAGACGATCAGGTCCTCGCCGTTGCCGAGCACGCCGACCTCGACCTCACGTCCGGCGACGGCCCGCTCGAGGAGGGCCTTCGGGTCGTGGCGGAGCGCGAGCTCCACGGCGTCGTCGAGCTCCTCGGGGCCCGCCACCGGGCTGATGCCGACGCTCGACCCGAGCCGCGCGGGCTTGCAAAAGGCGGGATACCCGAGCTCCGCGGCCGCCCGGCGGGCACCGTCCGGGTCGGCCCGCCAGCGTTCCGCGCCGATCACGATCGAGGGCGTGTTCGGCAATCCGGCGTCGCGGAGCAGCACCTTGAACAGGGCCTTGTCCATCGCGACCGCCGACGCCGCAACCCCAGCGCCGACGTAGGCGATCCCGGCGGTCTCGCAGAGCCCCTGGATCGTCCCGTCCTCACCGAACGGACCGTGGAGCACCGGGAACACGACGCCCACCGGCCCGGCCTCGTCACCGTCGACGAGCAGTCCCCGCCCGTCGTGCCCCGGCACGATCGCCGCCGGCCGGCCGTCGACGCGCCAGGCGCCCTCGGCGGAGATCTCGACCTCGACGACCTCGTGCCCCTCGTCGACGAGGGCGGCCGTCACGGCCGCGGCCGAGATGATCGAGACCTCGCGCTCGCTGCTCCGGCCCCCCGAGATGACGACCACGCGATCGCTCATGGCAGCGGCTCACCCGTGCCGCCGTCCGTCGTGGTGGCGGGGTCGGTCGCGGGCGGCGTCTCGGGCGTGTCGGGGGGGTCGGGCGCCGCGGGTCCCTCGTCCTTGGTCGGGCCGAGGCTGACGGTGATCCGAACGGTCGAGCCGGGCCGCGCGCTCGCCCCGCCGCCGGGCGACTGCGAGAGCACGGTCCCCTCGGGCTGCTCGGAGGCGGTCCCCTCCGAGATGGGCACGAGTCCCACCGCCGAGAGCTCGGAGTTGGCGGTCCCCGCGTCGCTCCCGACCACATCGGGGACCGTCACGTCGGCGGGCTCGATCGCGACGACCAGGTTCACGGACGAGCCGCGGTCGACCTCGGACCCGGCCGACGGGTCCTGGCTGATCACGGTCCCCGGCTCGAGCCGGTCGTCGGGCTGATTCGTCACCGACCCGACGACGAGGCCCGCGCCCTCGAGCTCGGACGCGGCGCTCGCGCGGTCCTGGTTGGTCACGTCCGGAACCTCCACGGTGCCCGCGCCGGAGCTGACGCGAAGCCGCACGGTCGATCCCGCCGCGGCGTCGGCGCCCGCGCCGGGGTCCTGGCTGATGACGAGGTCCTCGTCGACCGTCTCGCTCTGGGCACGGGTCACGGCGACCTCGAATCCGGCCGTCGTCAGGGTCCGCCGGGCATCGTCGATCGGCTCGTTGCGCACGTCGGGCACCGTCAGCGCGTCGGGTCCCGCCGCGACCCGGAGCGTGACGGTGCTGCCCTCCTCGACATCGGTTCCCGCGGCCGGATCGGTGCCGACCACGGTGTTGGGCTCCTGTCCGGAGTCGGCGACGTCCACGCGCGACGTTCCCAGGCCGAGCGCCTGCAGCTCGCGCACCGCGTCACCCACCTGCTGGCCCTGCAGGTTCGGGACCGTGACCGTCGCACCGCCCGTCGCCGTCCCCGCCGCGAAGCAGGAAGGCGCCCGCGACCCCCACGAGCGCCAGCACGAGCAGCGCCGCGACCCAGATCGGCCACCGCCGGCCCGCCGAGGGAGGCTCCTCGTCGGGCGGAGGGGCGACCACGCGGGTCGCCTCGGTCGGCTGGCGCATGACCTGCGTCGCGGCGACCGGCGCCACCACGGCCGTCACGCCGGTCGGCGCGTCGCCCATCGCCGCCGCGAGCGCGGCGCTCATCGCCTCGGCGCTCTCGAACCGCTCCCGCGGCCGCTTGGCCAGCGAGACGAGCACCACCTCCTCCAGGGCCGGCGGGATCGAGCGCTCGAACACGCGTGGCGGCACGGGCGGCTCGTTGAGCTGCTTCATCGCCACCGTGACCGGCCGCTCGCCGTCGAAGGGCACCCGTCCGGTCAGCATCTCGTAGAGCACGATCCCGGCGGCGTAGCAGTCGCTCGAGGGGGTCACGTCGTCGCCCTTGGCCTGCTCGGGCGAGAGGTACTGCGCGGTCCCGATCACCGAGCCGGCCTCGGTCATGCCCGTCTCGGCGCCGGCGCGGGCGATGCCGAAGTCGGTCACCTTCAGGCGCCCGTCCTCGCCGACCATGACGTTCTGGGGCTTCACGTCGCGGTGGACGATCCCGCGCCGGTGCGCGGCGCCGAGCGCGGCCAGGATCTGGCGCGTGTAGTCGACCGCCTGCTCGGCGGGAAGCGGTGCGTCGCGGCGGATGACCTCCTTGAGGTCGGGGCCGTCGATGTACTCCATGACGATGTAGTACGTCCCCGCGACCTCGCCGCGGTCGTAGACGGCCACGATGTTGGGGTGGCCGAGGGCCGCCGCCGCGGACGCCTCGCGCCGGAACCGCTCGACGAACGAGGGGTCGGCCGCGTAGCGCTGGTCGAGCACCTTGATCGCGACCTCGCGATCGAGCAGACCGTCGTGCGCCAGGTAGACCGTCGCCATGCCGCCCGCGCCCAGCCGGTCACCCAGCTCGTAGCGCCCGGCGATGAGCATGCCCGCCTCCAGGCTCATGGCCCGCCCGCCCCGACGTCGATGGCGGTCTCCATGATCCGGGCGGCGATCGGCGCGGCCTCGACACCGCCGGTGCCGGACGTGTCCTCCACGACCACCGCCACCGCCACGACGGGGTCGTCCGCCGGCGCGAAGCCGATGAACCAGGCCTGGTTGCGGTTCTCGTCGCCGGTCTCGGCGGTTCCCGTCTTGCCGGCGACCTGCACGCCGATGCCCGAGAGCGCGGCCGCGGTGCCGGTCCCCTCCTCGACCACGCGGGTCATCATCTCGGTCAGCTCGTTGGCCACCTCGGGGCTGGACGACTGGCCGACCACGCTCGGGCGCAGCTCGCGCACCACGCTGCCGCCGCGGTCCACCGCGCGGCGGCCGATGCGCGGCGCCATCACGGTGCCGTCGTTGGCGACGCCCGCGGCGACCATCGCCATCTGCAACGGCGTGACCAGGAGGCGCTCCTGCCCGATCGCCAGGCGGGCGGTGTCGAGCCCGGCCTGGTCGTTGGGCTGCAGCTCGGTCCCCTCGTACCTGCCGCTCGGGAACACCTCACCCTCCGGCAGGTCGATCGGCGGACGCGATCCGAAGCCGTACGCGGTCATGGTCGCGCCGAGGCCCCGGGGGCCCAGGCTCTCGCCGATGCGGGCGAAGGTGGTGTTGATCGAGTTGGTCAGCGCGTCCGTCAGCGTATGCGACCCGAAGCTCCGACCCCCGAAGTTCGTGATCGCCTGCCCGTCGACGACGAAGCGGCCGTTGTCGTCGAAGCGCGAGCCGGGCGTGTAGATCCCGCTCTCGAGCGCGGCCGTCGCCGTCACGACCTTGAACGTCGAGCCGGGCGGATACCGGCCGTCGCTCGAGCGGTTGACCAGCGGGCCGCCCGACTGCCCCTCGACCGCGGCGAAGTCCGTCACCGCGGTGTTGAGGTCGTAGGTCGGCGACGACGCCATCGCGATCACGCCACCGGTCGCGGGGTCGAGGGCCACCGCCGCGCCGCGCGAGCCCACGAGACCCGCCTGGGCGGCCTCCTGGACCCGCGTGTCCAGATTGGTCTGCACGTTCGCGCCGCGCTTCTCGCGCAGGTTCAGCCGCTGCAGGAGCGGCTCGGTCCCGAAGCTCCCGGCCAGGTAGCGGTTCCAGCTCGCCTCGAGCCCGGACTTGCCCTGATCCGAGGTCGAGTAGCCGATCGCCTGCGAGGCGAGGTCGCCCTGGGGGTAGACCCGCTGGAAGACCCGCTGCCCCCGCTCGCGCACGGCGCGGCTGGCGGCCAGCACCTTGCCGTCGGCGCTCAGGATGCGACCGCGGTCGATCTGGCGCTCGCGCTGGATCGCCTGTGGGTTGTCGGCCCGGTCGTCGAGGGCCGGCGCGGCGATCACCTGCCAGTAGCCGAGCATGAGCGCGAGGGCGGCGAATCCGGCGGCGAGCGCCCAGTAGAGGCGGCGGATGGACGTGTTCACGCACGTCTCCCGGCGGCGTCGACGCGGGCGCGGTGGCTGAGGACCAGAAGCAGCGCGATCAACCCGAAGTTGGTCACCACGCTCGAGCCCCCGTAGCTCATGAACGGGAGGGTCACGCCCGTGAGCGGGATGAGCCGGACGACGCCGCCGACGATGAGGATCGCCTGGATCCCGATCAGCGCGGTGAGGCCACCCGCGAGCAGCTTGGAGAACCCGTCCTTGGCCGACGCCGCGATCGAGAAGCCCCGCTGCACCATGAGCAGGTAGCACAGCAGCAGTCCGACCCCGCCGATGTACCCGAGCTCGTTGGACACGGCGGAGAAGATGAAGTCGGTCTCGAGGGCGGGGATCACCGTCGTGCCGTCGGCGGTGACGAGGAAGCCCCGGCCGAGCCCCGGTCCGATCACGCCGCCCTCGGCGAGGGCGTAGATCGACTGGACGCTCTGGAACCCGAGCCCCTGCGCGTCGTCGAACGGGAACAGCCAGGCGTCGACGCGGTCCTGGATGCGTGGGACCGCCAGCCAGACCAGCGCAGCGCCGATCACCATGCCGGCCGCGCCGATGAGCGGGTACGTGGCCCGTCCCGTCGCCAGGTAGAGCATCGCGACGAAGACCCCGAAGAAGAGGATGCCGGTGCCGAAGTCGTTGAGGATCGCGATCACGAGGAGCGACGCCACGAGCACCAGGATCGCCGGGCCGAGGGCGGCGATCGGCGGCACGGGAAGGCGCCCGATCCGCCGGGTCGGGATGGCGAGCAGCTCGCGCTTGTCCCGCAGGTAGCCGGCCAGGAAGATCACGATCAGGACCTTCGAGAGCTCGGTGAGCTGGATCGTCTGGCCGCCCGGCAGCTCGATCCACAGGCGGGATCCGTTGATCGTCGTGCCGAACACCATCGTGGCGATCAGGAGCGCGACGCCGCCGAGGCCGATCAGGTAGCGATACCGCTCCAGCAGGTGGGGATCGCGCAGGAACACGACGACACCCACGAACACCGCGCCGCCGATCGCGATCCAGACGACCTGGTCGCGCGCGAGCGTCGGGCTGATGCGGTCCAGCTCGACCAGGCCGATCGCGACGAGCGCGGCCACGATCGGGAGTAGGTAGGGATCCGCGAGCGGCGCCCGCCAGCGGAGCGCCAGGTGCATCGCCAGGAACACCGCGACCACCGCGGCGAGGCCGGGAAGCGGGCCGTACTCGAAGGCGTCCGCCCGGGCGCTGGCCACGGTGGCGACGCCGAGCAGGCCGATGAGCAGCCCCGGCACCAGGAAGCCGAGCTCGCGTGTGCGCGTGGACATCAGGGCGCGGGCGCGATGCTCGGTTGGGCGGGGAGCGCCTCCTCGGCGGCGGTGGTGCCCGGCTGTTGCGCGGCGGCACGCACGAGCGGCGGCGTGGCGGGCAGGCCCGCGGCCCACACCGCCCGCGCGGCGATCTCGACCGCCTCGCCCTGGCCGCGGGCACGCCCCTCGAGCGCGCCGGGGTCGGCGGCCTCGACCGCGTCCGCCTGGACCCCGAGGTCCTGCCACGGGACCGAGAGGACACGCCGAGCAGCTCGTACGGGAGCCCGTGGACCACGAGCGCCTCCCCGTCGTCGCCCTCGGTCACGGCGTAGCTTCGCGATGCGACCCAGGCCACGGCGCCGACGACGAGCGCGAGCACGACCACCGTCGCCAGGATCGCGGGGCGGACGCGGGCCCGGCGACGACCGGTCACCGGCTCGAGGACCCGCGGCCGGCGCCCCTTGCCCTGCTCCTCGGGCGGGGTGACCTGCCCGCGAAGCGATCGGACGGCGGGCATCTCGGCCGTCGTCTCCCCGCGGCCGGGCGGCACGGCCTCGATCACGGCGGTCTCGGGCGCGTCCGAGGCCGGCGACGCGCCGTGGCCGGTCCGCGCGCCCGAGCCGTCCGAGCACGACCGTGACGTTGTCCGAGCCACCGGCCTGGTTGGCCCGGCGCACGAGGCGGTCGGCGGTCGCGCGAAGCGTGCCGCCGGCGCGCATCTCGGCGGCGATCTGGTCGTCGTTCAGGTGGGCGGTCAGGCCGTCGGAGCACAGGAGCACCACGTCGCCCACCTTGGCGTCGGTGCGGCTGACGTCGACCGCGACGGTCGGCTCGGCACCGAGCGCCCGCGTGATCACGTTGCGGTGCGGATGCCGTCCGGCCTCCTCGGGGGAGAGCTTTCCCAGCCGGACGAGCTCGGCGACGACCGAGTGGTCGTCGGTCAGTTGGGCGAGGACGCCGTCACGCCAGAGGTACCCACGCGAATCGCCGACGTGGGCGAGCGCGATCCGGTCGCCGTCGAGGATCGCCGCGGTCACCGTGGTCCCCATGCCGGATTTGTCGGGGTCCGCCCCCGCGGCGGCGTGGATCTCGCGGTTGACCTCCTCGATCGCGCCCCTCAGATCGTCGGGGTCGAGCGGGGCGGCCAGCTCCTGGAGGCGCTCGACGGCCATCTCGGCCGCGACCTCGCCCGCCCGCGCGCCGCCCATCCCGTCCGCCACGACCATGAGCGGCGGCTCGGCGAAGGCGCGGTCCTCGTTGTGGCTGCGCACGCGTCCGGGGTCCGAGGCCCGCGCGACCTCGACCACCGTGAGGGGGCGGTCGTTGCTCATTCCTCGTAGCGCAGGACGGTCTCGCCCAGCCGGAGCGTGTCACGCACCTTCAGGCGCGCGTCACCGTCCACCCGCTGGTCGTTGAGGTACGTCCCGTTCGTCGAGCCGAGGTCCTCGACGTAGTAGTACGGCCCGCGGCGCAGCACGCGTGCGTGGATGTGCGAGACGAACGGATCCTCGATCGTGACGTCGTTGGACCCGGAGCGTCCGATCGTGAGCCCGCCCGCGAGGTCGATCTTCTCGCCGTCGGCGAGCGCCGCGGAGCGCTCGACGATCAGGCGGGGATCGATGTGCTCAGAGAGGTCCATCACGCCCGTGTCGCCGGCGCGCCGGCGCGTCGAGCGGTCCGCCGCCGACGACTCGACCGGGACCTCGGCCTCCGGGGCGACGTCCGCCGGCACCGGGGCGGGGTCGGCGGCGACCGGTTCCGCAGGGGCGGCGACGGCGTCGAGCATCGGCTCGGTCCCCGGGGTGGGGGCGTGCACCGGGACGACCGGGACCGGCTCGACCTCGACCGGCTCGACCTCGACCGGTGGCGGCGGGGCCGGAGCGCGCTCCGGCACGGGTTCGGGCGCCGGCGCAGGGGGTCCGACCACGGGAGACGGGAGCGGTGCGCGTCGCGGTTCGGCCACCGGGTCGCGCAGCTGGCGGCCGCTCGAGCGCACCACCGCCCACACGAAGAGGTACAGGAGCACCAGGAAGGCGACCTGGGCGATGATCAGTCCGGTCTCGACCATCCGATCAGTCGATCTCGATGCGCAGGCGGGCGGTGCCGAGCAGGAGCTCCTCACCGTCCTCGAGGACATGGCGCCCGACCCGCCGCCCGCCGATCTCGATTCCGTTGGTGGAGCCGAGATCGGTGACGATCCATTCGGTCCCGACCAGGCGCACCTCGGCGTGGCGGCGACTGACGTTGGGATCCGCCACCACGATGTCGCAGTCACGGCTGCGGCCGAGCACGGTCACCCCCGGCGCCACGCGGTGGCGGGCGCCGCCCACGACGATCGAAAGCGCCGGCGCGCCCTGGCGCGCGGCGGCGGGCGAGAGCACCTGGGTCCCGCTGACGCCGACGAGTCCCCGGTTGGGGGCCACGGCGGGCGGGGCGCCGGCGCCGGCGCCGGCGGCGGGGCGGCCGCCACGACCTCCGGCGCCTCGGCGACGGGCTCCGGCGCTCGGCGTCCGGCGCCTCGGGCACGTCCTCGGCCATGCGGCAGGAGATCCCGAACTCACCCGCGCGCAGGTCGGCGTCGGTCTCGAAGGACACGACCGGACGCGCGACGAGGCTGAGGCCGGCGCCGGCGGCATGTGCCTCCAGGTACGTCTCGAGCTCGGCCGTCAACGCGCTCTCGTAGCTCTCGAACGCGGCGCGGTCGTCCGGCGCGAGGAAGACGTGGAACTCGTTCGGCCCATAGACCCGCGAGACCGAGACGGTCTTGTGGTCGTCCATCTCGCGCGCGAGCTTCCGGGCCAACTCGACCGGCTGGAGAGAGCTCTTGAACGCCCTCCGAAAGCCCCGCTCGAACAGTCCCTCGATGCCGCGCTCGATGTTCCGCAGCACGCTCATGTCGGATCGTGCAGCGTAGCGGACGGGGGGTGCGCGGCCCGGCCGGGGAGGTGTCGCCAGGGCCGCGCCGCGACCGCGAGCACGACGACGGCTCCGGGAACGGTCGCCGCCGCGGCGTCGACGGGGATCCGGTGAGGAGGCGGCGAGACCCGCCGCGACCAGCGCACACCACGCGACGGCACCCACGAGACGCGTCCGCGTGGGCCCGGCGAGCAGGGGGCGGGCGAGGAGCGCCGCGGCCACGATCACGCCGCAGCGCACCAGCAATCCGGGATCTCCGCCGAGGCCCTCGACGACCTCGGTCGCGGCGACGACCGGCGACCGCTCGCCGGCGAGGGCGTCGGTGATGCCCGTGGCCGTCGCGGCGTCGACGAGCACGCCGCCGGCATGCGTGATCTCCCAGACGAGCAGCGCGAGCACGCCGGCGATCCCGAGCCATGCGCGCATCGCCACACTGCGGATCATCGCGCAGCCGGCGGGGTAGAGCGGCACGAGGCCGGCGGCGGCGAGCGCCGGCGCGGCCGCCGGGGCCATCAGCAGCCGGCGCGCGCCGATCGCGGGCACCGCCACGAGCAGCGCGAGGACAGCGATCAGCGCGGCCGCGCCCGGGGACCATCGGCCCACCGCCGCGAGGCCCAGTCCGCCGGCCACGAGCAGCGCGGTCCGGGGGTGCCACGCACCGAGCACCGCCGCCGCCACGGCCATGGCGGCCACCGCGAGGGGATCCAGGCCGGTCGCGGCGTCGGCACCCAGCCACACGAGTGCGCCCGCGCCGGCGGCCGACACGAGGCCACCGCCGCGTGTCATCGCGCGGGTCTTGCGGGCGAGCCCGCCGCCCCCGCGGAGGGCGTCCCGCAGGTCGACGGCGGAGGGGCGCCGACCCGGGTCGCGCGCGAGGCCCCGCATGACCGCATCGGTGATCGGGCGCGGCAGATCGGGGCGCATGCCGGCGAGCGACGGGACGTCGGCGCTCGCCGCCCGTCGCGCCGTCGCGGCGGGCCCACCTCCGGCGATCGGGTTGCGGCCCGTGAGCATCTCGTAGAGGACGAGGCTGGCGGCGTACACGTCGGCGGGCGCGCCGACCCGGTGACCGAGCGCCTGTTCGGGCGCCATGTAGGCCATCGTCCCGATCACCGCGCCGGTCATCGTCATCGTCGCCTCGCCGGACAGGCGCGCGATGCCGAAGTCCGTGAGGCGCGCCCCCTCGGCCGGGGCGAGCGAGGATGTTCCCGGGCTTGACGTCCCTGTGGACGACGCCCCGTTCGTGGGCGTGCGCGAGCCCGCCGAGGACGGCACGGGCGATCTCGATCGCCTCCGCGTCCCCCACCGGACGCCCGTTCGCGAGCCGCGCGGACAGCGACGGACCCTCGACGAGGTCGGACACGATCACGAGCCCGTCGCCCTCGTGACCCCAGTCGAGGATCGGGACGATCGACGGATGGCGAAGGCGCGCGCCGGCGCGCACCTCCGACAGCGCCCGCGGCGCCATGGTCGGGTCCGAGATCTCCTTGACCGCGACATGGCCTCCGGAGCGCAGATCCTCGCCGGCCCAGACCATGGCGGTCCCGCCGCGTCCGATCACGGATCCGAGTCGATAGCGTCCGAGGACGACGCGCGTCGTCGGCAGCGGGCGGGTGTCCACCGGGGGATCTTCGCGCCACAGGGCGCGGGTTCCTGCCCGATCCGGGTATGCAAGAACCGCAACGGCGTCCGCAACCCGGCCGTCCGGTGCCGTCGTCGCCCCATGCTAGGGTCGCCGCACTCTCGATCAGGACTTGAAGGTGGTGTGCCCCACGCGTGGACGTCGGTCCAGGCGCCCACGCATCACCGGGCCCGCGCACGATGCGCGACGGCTCACGAACAGGTCCGGGTTTCGGAACGCCATGGCCGACTTCGACGACGATCCACCCGAGCACACGCCGCCGCGGGAGGGCAAGCCCGCGCGCCGCCGCGGTCGCCTGAGCTTCGGCCGCTCCCGCGCGCCCGACACCGAGGGCTCGACCGGCGAGGTCCCGCGGGACGACGAGCCGCCCATGCCGGAGGACTTCGGCTTCGAGGACTACTCCTCGGAGTCCGCGCCGCCGCCGAAGGCCAAGTCCAAGCGCTCCGGTGCGCAGGCGGTCCTCGGGTGGCGGCTCCGGGCGCTCCGGCGGCGGCGGGCCGGGGTCGCGGGCGCGGCGGGTCCGGTCGCGGCGGCGCGAGCGGGCGGCGCGGCGGTGCTCCAGCAGCCGGCCACGCGGCTGGCGCTCGGGCTCGTCCTCGCCGGCATCCTGATCCTGGTGATCGTCCTCGTCGTGCGCGACTGCCAGCGCAACCAGCTCGTCGACTCGTACGAGACGTACATGAGCGACGTCGCGACCCTGACCGCCGAGTCCGCGACGCAGGGCGAGCAGATGCGGACGATCATCAACAACCCGGACCGGCAGACCCCCGCGGAGCTCGCGCAGCAGGTGCGCACGCTCGGCGAGCAGGCCGACAGCGCTCGCGGACCGCGCCGACGGGCTGGAGCCGCCCGGCGCCCTCAACGCCGCGAACGGCAGCCTTCGGACCACGCTCGAGTACCGGGTCACGGGCCTGAACTCCCTGGCCGACGCCATTCCGCAGGCGGCCGAGTCCAACGACGGCAACTTCGCCGGGTCGGCGATCGCCGGGCCGATGCAGCGCTTCCTCTCGAGCGACGTGATCTACGACGACTCGTTCGTGGGGCCGGCCCAGCAGGCCCTCCAGGACGACGACATCAGCGGCATCGAGGTGCCGGAGCCCGAGCCCTTCCTCGCGAACGCCGCCTGGGCGTCGACGGCCGGCGCGCGCACGCTCCTTCCGAGGATCCGCGGCCGTGGCGGGCAGGGCGCCGGCGACGACGCCGCAGGACGGGACGCTGCGCGGCACCGAGCTGATCCGGACCGAGGCGCTCCCGTCGGGCGCCGAGCTGTCGGCCGGCGAGCCGGCCACGCTCCAGGCGTCCGAGCAGCTCAAGTGGCGGGTGACGGTCGAGAACGGCGGCGACGTGACCCTCGAGGGCGTCGTGGTCACGGCCACCTTCACGTACCCGGACACGCCCAACGAGCCGCAGACGGTCGAGGCGGAGATCGCGTCGATCGAGGCCGGGCAGCAGACCTCGGTCGAGCTGGCCGGGCCCACCGACCTGAGCTTCGGCGACCCCGCGGTGCTCAAGATCGACGTCCAGCCGGTCTCGGGTGAGGGCAACACCGACAACAACACCGCCGAGTACCCGGTGACGATCACGATCTGAGCCACCCGGCCGCGGGTCCCGGCCGCCGGTGCTCCACTAGTGTCCGCCTCGTGCCCGACGACCTCGCACTCTGGATCGCGGTCGGTGCCGGGGCGGTCGCGCTCATCGCCCTGGCGCTCGCCGTCGCCACCATGGTGCGGCTGCACCGGGTGCGCGCCGAGCAGCGGGTCCTCCTGCCCGACGGCGCCCGGGAGGATCTGATCAGCCGCCAGGCCGCCCTGCAGCGTGCCGTCGACACGGTGGAGCGGGGCATCCGCGACCTGGACGACGTGACGCGCACGCAACTGGAGGCGACGCAGGTCGGCCTCGAGTCGTCGCTCCGCTTCCAGGGGCTGGTGCGCTACGACGCCTACTCCGAGATGGGCGGCCAGCAGTCCTGGTCGATCGCGCTCCTCGACGCGCACGGGACCGGCGCGGTGATCTCCTGCCTGCACGCGAGGGACCACGCGCGGATCTACATGAAGGAGGTCGACGCGGGCGTCGCGGGGCAGCGGCTGTCCCCGGAGGAGGAACGCGCGCTCCGGATCGCCCGCGGTGACCGGCCGAGCGAGGCGGCCGCGCCGCCCCCGCCGCCCGCGGGCCCCGACCCCGCGTCCGCGGCGCTGCCGGTGGAGCGGCGGCCGCAGGCGGCCGAGTGATGCAGGTCGCGTACCTGGGTCCCCCGGGGACCTTCGCGGAGGAGGCGCTGCTCTCGCTCGCGGCGGCCGACGCCGAGCTCGACGCACGGCCGCTCGGCAGCGTGGCCGAGTGCTTCGAGGCGGTCCGGGCCGGCACGGTCCCCGAGGCGCTCGTCCCGATCGAGAACTCGATCGAGGGATCGGTCAACCAGACGCTCGACCTGCTCTTCGCGGCGGCCGGCGAGATCGTGATCCGGGCGGAGGTCGTGCACCCGATCCGCCACCATCTGATCGCGCGGACCGCCATCCGTCCCGAGGACGTCGAGGAGATCGTGTCGCACCCCCAGGCGCCTCCGCAGTGCCGGGTGTTCCTCGCGGCGCACGCGCCCACGGCCCGGATCGCGGCCGCCAACTCGACCGCCGAGGCGGTGCGGACCGTGTCACGGGCCGAGGGGCCGATCGCGGCGATCGGCAACCTGCGCGCCGCCGACCTCTACGGGTGCGAGGTGATCGCGGCGGACATCGAGGACGAGCCCTCCAACTCGACGCGATTCGTCCTGATCGGCCGCGAGCCCGCGCCCGCGACCGGGCCCGGGCGCTTTCGCACCTCGGCCATCTGCGCGATCGTCCGCGACCGCCCCGGGGCGTTGCTCGCGATCCTCCAGGAGCTCGCCCTGCGGGGGGTCAACCTCACGAAGCTCGAGAGCCGGCCGGCCAAGACCGGCCTCGGCCGATACGTGTTCTTCCTCGACATCGAGGGCAGCCGCGAGCGGGATCTCGCGGTCGGTGCGGCCCTCCAGGCGCTCGAGGAGCAGGGCGTCGCGCACGTGACATTCCTCGGGTCCTACCCGGCCGCCGCGGTTCCGGACTAGAATCACGTCCGTGCCTCGACCAGTCCAGGACATCCCCGCGAGACGGTGACCGGGAGCGGCGTGGTGGCGCAGCAGGTCCTCGTTCTGAACGCGACCTATGAGCCCATCAACGTCTGCTCGCTTCAGCGCGCCATCGTCCTGGTGCTCAAGAAGAAGGCCGAGGTGATCGAGCGCGGCGCCAGGCGGCTGCGGACCGCGACCACCGCGTTCGTCGAGCCGCTCGTGATCCGGCTCGTCTACTACGTGCGGGTGCCGCGGTTCCAGGCGCGCCGGATCTCACGCCGCGCCGTGTTCGCCCGCGACGGGCACGCCTGCCAGTACTGCGGCGCGGCGAGCCGCCTGACCGTCGACCACGTCGTGCCCAAGAGCCGCGGCGGCACCTCCAGCTGGGAGAACGTCGTGACCGCGTGCGCGCCGTGCAACACGCGCAAGAGCGACAAGCTGCCGGACGAGATCGGCATGCACCCGCGCCTCGCGCCGCGGGCGCCCACACCCAACGAGCTGATCGCCGTCGCCACCACGCCGGCGTCCCGACAGCTGGAACGCATACCTGCCGCTCGCGGCCGCCGATCGCGCGGCGGCGACCTCTGCGCTTCGGCCGGCTCAGTAGCGAAGCGCCGCGTCGTCGTCGGCGCCGTCGTCCGACCGCAACTCGGCGCGTCGGACCGCGATGAACGAGCGGGCCAGCTCGTCGCCGAGCGCATCGACAAGCACGTCGTCCGCCTCGAGGGCATCGAGCGCCTCGGCGGCCGTTCGGGGGACCGGGACGACGCCGATCTCGGCGCGTTCGGCGTCCGAGAGGACCGCGGGGTCCACGGCGACGGGCGCGGGCGGCGCGGTCTCCCGGACCAACCCGTCGAGCGCGGCCGCGATGACCGCACCGAGCGCCATGTGGGGACTCGCGCTTGCGTCCGACGGCTTGAGCTCGATGTTGGTCGACGCCTCCACGTGCCCGGCGAGCGGTGAGCACGCGCGCACCGCGGCCTCGCGGTTGTCGTAGCCCCAGCAGCGCCACGCTCCCGCCCACGCGCGGGGCACGAGGCGCCGGTACGAGCCCGCGCTCGGCGCGGTCAGCGCGCACAGCGCGGGCAGGTGCGCGAGCAGCCCCCCGATCGCATGCAGTGCCGTCGGCGAGAGGCCGCCGGTCGACCGGGGGCCGGCGAGGGCGTTGCGCCCGGCCGCGTCCTGAAAAGAGACGTGGATGTGGAGTCCGTTGCCGGCGGTGTGGGGGAACGGCTTCGGAGCCACCGACGCCGTGAGGCCGTGTGCCGCGGCGACGCCGCGGAGGGTCTCGCGCACGAGCACCTGCTCGTCCGCGGCGCGCATCGCCGGGACGGGCGCGAATGCGATCTCCTGCTGACCCCAGCCGCCCTCCGCATGGCATCCCTCGAGGGCGATCCCCTGTGCGTCGAGCGCCGTGAGGATCGCATCCATCACGTCCTGCGCTGCGAGTGCGCCGCTGGTCGAGAAGCATGGGCTGCGATCGAGCGGCGTGCCGTCGCCGTGGGCGAGCGAGAACTCGCTCTCGAACCCCGCGATGGCGCGCAGGCCGTGCCTGGCCGCCCGGGCCGCCATGCGACGAAGGAAGCCTCGCGGGCACGCCGGCTCCGGCGTTCCGTCGAGTCCCACCATGTCCGCGAGCATCGCGGCCGTGCGAGGGGCGTACGGCAGCACCCGGAACGTCGCCGGATCCGGAGACAGCCGCATCTCACCGACCGGGCCCATGCCGGGGACCGGCGCGAGCCGGTCGCGCGAGTCCTGCGCCTGCTGGGCGCGCGTCAGTCCGATGCCACCCGCCATCCGGGCGCGAAGCACCTCGGTGGCGACCGCCTTGCAGCGAACCGTCCCGTCGTTCCCGCACCAGATCACGCGCGTCAGACGAACGCCCGCGGCATCCGCCGCATCCACCACGCGACTGACCTCGTCCGCGTCGACGCCCACGTCGGTCACGCCGCCAGGATGCCGGTCGCGGCGGACGGCGCCGGCGGCCCAGGAGCGCCGGACCGCCTGGCCCGCGCGGGATCGGGAGGCGCTGCAAGCCGAGCCCGCGGCGGCCCGATCTCGGCCGGTGCGCCGGCCCGGGCGGTACGGCACGGCGCATCTCCGGCGCGGGATCGATCAGCGGCCTCGCCGTGGCATTCGGGCCGGTCGGCGCCACGTGCGTCGAACGGATGGCCGGGCCCTGACGTCGCGCCCCCGGGCCCACGGCGTTGGGCGCCTCACGCCGGGGGTATCCTGACCGTCCGCCCTCGTAGCTCAGTGGATAGAGCACAGGTTTCCTAAACCTGGTGTCGCAGGTTCGATTCCTGCCGGGGGCATACTCGATGCGAAAGCGATCCTGGGGAATGCGAGAAGGAAGCGAAACCGCCCGAAATCGCTCCACGCAACACGAAACGCAACAGACCCAAGCGCGCAACTCGAAGAACGCGGGAGATCGACGCGGCGCTTGCGTGCTCAGCCGCTCTCGCAGGGAACATCCTTTCGAAATAGGGTCGGCGACAGTGCGTGGACGACTCCCCTTTTCACCTCGCCTTTCGCTGACAGCCGCAGCAAGCGGTCCGCTGCCGGGCGTGGGCGAGAGCGCCGAGGCCGCGAGGCAACGGTCGATCCGACGGCCGAGGGCCCGGTTCGTGCTCCCCAGCTTGCGGTAGCGGTTGCGGATGCGGTTCGCGAGCTTCCACCTCCTGGCCTCGACGGCCTGCACGTAGCGCAGGAGCTCGATCTGCCGCGTGGCCTGGTTGCCGAGATGACGGAGCATCAGGTCCGTGCACGCGCCGCCGGCCGCGGCGATCCGGCGCCGGGCCTCGACGGTCTCCCGCTGGTAGGCGACGCGCAGGACGCGCAGGACGTCCGCCTGCGCACGCCGCTCGGCCGCGTCGGGTGCGCGCCGCAGCCTGGGGGCGTGGCGCTGGATCGCCCGCGTGATCGCGACGATCCGCGGCCCGTGCCACCGCCACACGTCCGCGGCGGTGCCGCCGGCCGGCAGCGTGCTCGGACGCGTCCCGGTGATCCGCCGGGCGCGCCGCTCGGCCGCGTCCGCCGCCGCCGCCCCGCGCGCCGCCCGCACGGTGGCGGCACGAAGGGGCGGGAGCGGACGGGGCCGGCGGACGCGTGACAGATCGGCGACGAGCCTCTTTCGCATGAGTGCGAGTCGCGCGGTCGCATCCTGGATCGAATGCCCGTGCGAGCCTGCGGAGCCGTCGCCGGAGGCATCGCCCCTCGTGAGTCGGCTCGGCAGGTTCTGGTCGATCTCCCGATACGCGTCCAGCCAGTCGGCCCGGAATGCGCTGGTCTGGTCGATCGCGGCGGCCCTGGCACGCACGGCGGCGCGCCAGGCGGCCGGCGTGCCCGCTCGCTCGGCCCGGCGCTCGGCCCGCCGGGCCCGGGCGTCGATCGTGTCGAGCTCCTCGCCCAGGAGCGCGTACCAGCTCCGCAGCACGGCCAGCCCCCAGCAGCGGTCCTGCTCCACGGAGCCGGTCGGAAGCTCGAGACAGCCGTGATCGGCCGACGGCGAGTTCGGGTACCGGGCGTCGGTCGGCACGCTGAGGACCAGCAGCATCCCGAGCGCGAGCAGCGCCACCGTCGCCAGCAGTCCGCCCCGGCGGACCGTCGTCTCGGCCCGTGTAGGGTCGTGGCCGGGTCGGTCCACCGAGGCGGAGCGGATCGGGTACACGATGCGAGAGCTGATCTCCGACGAGGGATCGCAGCGGGAGGCCGGCCCGGCCGTCGCCGACCGCGAGGACGCGTGGCGCTCGGCGCACGGCCACGCGGACCCCCGGCGCCTGCTCGCGCTGCAGCGAAGCGCCGGCAACTCCGCGGTCGCGGGGAGCCTGACCCGGGCACCGACGTCACCGGCCGCCGGCGCTCCGGACGCCCGGCCGCTCGTCCGCCGCGCGCCGGCCCCGGGACTCCACCGCGAGCCCGCGAGCCCGTCCCCCGAGGCGCCGAGCCCCGCGGCCCCGGGCGGCGGTGAGCGGCCGCGAGGCGAGGAGTGGAGCGTCACCGTCCGCGAGTGGGACTGGGGCATCACCGCGCTTCGCGTCCCCCTCGAACTCGGGCGGATGATCCCCTTCCTCGGGCTGGCGAGCGGGCTCACCGCCGACGTGCTCCAGGGCGCGCAGGAGCTGGCCTCGGTTTCGGGCGTCGCGCCGCCGTGGCTCGAGATGGCGATGGTCGCCCGGACATCGGTGAACATCGTCAACAACGGGCTCGGCCACTTCGCGTACATCGGACAGCTCGCGCAGGACGGCGCGGGCGTCAGCGGGGTCCTGTCCCCCCTGATCGTCTTCACGGGCACGTTCGAGAGCGTCCTGCTCCTGCTGAAGATGATGGTCGACTACGGCATGGCGTGGCTGGACCTGACGATCGGCGCGGGCGCGCTCTACGAGGCGATGCGCCCGCCGCCGGGAGGCGCGGCGGGCGAGCAGGCCCTGCTCGACCTGTCGGTCACCTACCTCGCCAACAGCGGCGTCGACATCCTCACGCTGATCCTCGACACGATGGACTTCATCACCGCCGGCGTGACGAACATCGAGACCGGCGAGAGCGTGGCCAAGCCCCTCTTCCGCGGCTGGCTGGAGATCGCGCAGGGGAGCGACTACCTGCGCGCCCAGGGCATGGCGGTCGTCGTCTCGATGCTGAACGTCCTCGGCGCGCCGATGGTCAACGCCGGCCGACACGCCCTCGACGGCGGTGGAACGCTCGGGCGCGCGGTCGACACGACGGCCGTGCCTGACGCCGCCACCCAGGTCGCCGTCGGCGCCGCGCTGGAGGGCATCGGAGCGATGCGCTCCGGCTACGAGTTCGGCGACATGCTGATCGCCGAGGGCGCGTCGCTGATCGAGGCGCGTCTCACGGAGCTGCGCGAGACGGTGCAGGCGATGATGGACGGCCGCGACCCGTTCCTGGTCGGCCGGGACGCGGTGACCGAGGGCCTCGCGAACGCCGAGTTCCGGCTCGGCCAGCTCTCCGAGCTGGCGGCCCGATCGGCGGACGCGAACACGATGACCGAGTCCGTCGTCGAGACCGCCGACGAGGCGATCGCCGGGGTCGAGGGTCTCGAGCTGCCCGAGATCGACATCCCGGAGGCCGACCTGGGCGAGGGCGCCGCCGCGGACGCGGCCGAGTTCCTGCTCGACACCGGCGCCGGCCTCGTCGAGGGCGGCGCGCAGGCCGTCATGGACGAGCTCCAGGGGGTGCTCGACGAGGGCAAGGCGCTCGTCGTGTCACCGCTGCAGGACCTGCGCGCGAACGCCGCCGAGGTCGGGGGGTTCCTCGCGGTGCTGGCCGAGGTGACGGCGGAGCAGGTCGAGCTGAGCCGCGCGGAGGTCGAGGACATCGCCGCCAAGCTCGGGGAGTGCGAGGGCTTCGAGGACGTCTTCGACCTGATGATCGACATGATCCTCGAGACGCTCGGGATCGAGGCCGACTTCGACCTCGCCGACGTCGGCGAGGCCTGGCGGGGCCTGGCCGACGCGCTCGACTCGGCCGAGGCGTGGGTCCGCTCCTACGCCGCGGGCGGCACCGAGGAGCCGCCCCTCGCCGAGCTCGAGGCGGCGGCCGCGCCCGTCGCCCCCGGCGGCGACGACGACGAGAAGGGCGGTGGCGGCGGGGCGGCCGGCGGCGGGTGACACCGGCACGCTCGGAGCGCAGCCGGAACCACGAGCGGGACGAGGAGGTCGACATGAGGACGCGCACGCTCGGCGACGGCACGCCGGTGGGCGAGATCGCGCTCGGCGCGATGAGCTTCGCGAGCTTCTACTCCGGGGGCGAGGATGCCAAGGGCATCGCGGCGATCCGGCGGGCGCTCCGTGCCGGGGTCACTTTGATCGACACGGCCGAGGCCTACGGCGCCGGCCGCAGCGAGGAGCTCGTCGGCACGGCGGTGGGCTCCCAGCGCGACCTGGCCGCGATCGCGACGAAGGCCAGCCGCGGGGCGCCCGACTACCTGCGGGCGGCGATCGAGCGCAGCCTCGGCCACCTGGGCATGGACCACGTCGACCTCTACTACCTCCACCGCGCCGATGCCGAGGTGCCGATCGAGGAGAGCGTCGGCGCGATGGGCCGGATGGTCGAGGACGGCCTCGTGCGCGCGATCGGCCTCTCCCGAGGCCGGGCCGAACACGATCCGGCGCGCCCAGGCGGTCCATCCGATCGCTGCGCTGCAGACGGAGTACTCGCTGCTCGAGCGCGACCCCGAGCGCGAGCTGCTCGCGGTCACCCGCGAGCTCGGGATCACCTTCGTCGCATACGGCCCCCTCAGCCGGGGCCTCCTGACCGGGCGGATCCGCGCCGAAGGCGACCTCGCCGAAGGTGACTGGCGCCGGATGGTCCCGCGCTTCCAGGGCGAGAACCTCCGCCGGAACCTGGAGCGCGTCCGCGCCCTGGAGGAGCTCGCTGATGCGAAGGGCGCGACCCCCGCCTCGCTCGCCCTCGCCTGGGTGCTGGCTCAGGGCGACGACCTGATCCCGCTCGTGGGGATGGGTCGTCCGGAGCACGTCGACCGCGCGCTCGAGGCGCTCGCGGTGGAGCTGACGGACGAGGACCTGGCGACCCTCGCCGAGGCCTTCCCGATCGGCGCCGCGGCCGGCGAGCGCTACCCGGAGGGGATGACCGACTCGCTCGGCCGCTGACCGTCGCGTGCGGGCCGTCGGCCGCCTCGCCGCCCGGCGCGGCGGTGATCGCCGCCCGGCCGCTCGCCGGGTGCCGTCTCGGTGGAGGGATCGCGCGGTCGACGGACCCAGGGCGACGCTCCTGGGCCGTCCGTCGGCGCAACCTCTGGTGTCCGTACGGAGCCCAGCGCCTGCGCGGGGCGCGGGCGCGGTCGGCACGCGGAGGCGCCGTGGCGCCATCAATGGATTCAACTCGGCGATGCGCTGACGCGCGCGGTCGAGCCGGCGCCGAGCGGGCACCCCTCCGCCCTGCTCGCATGAGCGCCCCTACCGGAAGCTGCGTATCCGGCGCCTCCGGGAGCTGATTCGGATCGTGATGCGCCATCAAGGGGACCGGGCAGTGCCTCCGGACCGGCGACGCGCTCAAGCCAGATGGTGCGAGGCCCAGAGCACGTTCCCAAACCTGGTGTCGCAGGGTTTGCTCCCCGCCAGGGGCAATGCCAGTCCCTCCGGTGGACCTCCGTAGACCCCGGACCCGGCTCTGAGGAACCACCCGCGGGCCAGTTCCCAGCCCAGCCCCTCGATCATCCGTCGGGCGATCCGTCGCCGACCTCGCGCGTCTGTTGCGTATGCGGTCGGACGGCGCCGGCCGAAAGCACCACGTCGGGGACGGTCGGCGTGACAGGCGGACGACCGACAGGCGGCCCGGTGGGAATCCACCGGGCCGCCGTCATGCGCAAAGCGGAGCGCCGGTTCCTGTTCGGCGACGCCCCCTCTTGGACGCTAGAGGTCGATCGGGCGAATCACCTTGCTGACCGTGTGGACCGTGCCGTTGTCCGCGACGATGTTGCTCGGCCGCAGAAAGCGCGCGTTCCGGTCGTTGCGGTCGCCGTCGACGATGTTGTCCCAGAAGACCTTGAAGGTCGCCCCCTCGAGGAGGGTCGTGACGGTGCGCTCGCGACGGATCTCGGGAAGGCTCTTTGCGCCGGGCGAGACGTGGTAGAGGAGCACGTCGTCGAGAAGCCCGGGGTCCTCGGCCGACTTGAAGCCGGTGGCCTCGGCGAGGAACGCGAAGGCTGCCGCCTCGTCATGGCCCTTGAAGCCGAGGTCGCGAGCGAGGCTCAGGAATGCCCAGTCGCGGGGCGCGAAGACCGTGATGTCGTCGGCCTCTGCGACCGCGTTGACGAGGCCGGTGGCGACCAGCGCCTCACGCAGGAGGTCGTAGTCCCGCCCGTTGTGGTCGAAGCCCTCTGCGCCCGAGGCTCCGACAACGATGTCGACGACGGTGTCGGGCGTCGATTCGGACGGGTCGAGATCGAGCGGCCGGAGCACCCGGTTGACGGACTGCACGACGCCGTTCCCGGTCTTCACGTTCTTCGGGTTGACGATGCGGGCGTCGCGATCGTCGCGATCGCCGTCGATGACCCGGTTCCAGACCACCTTCACCTGCGCGCCCTCGAGCAGGGTGTCGATTCGGTAGTCGCTGCGAAGCTGACCGGTCGTGCGACCCTCGGGCGCGACGTGGTAGAGGAGCACGTCGTCCGAGCAGCCCGGGCTCAGCCGCGGACTCGAACCCGGTCGCCTGGGCGATGAAGCCGAACGCGCCCTCCTCGTCGCGGCCCTCGTACCCGAGGTCGCGCGCGAGCTTCACGAACGCGCTGTCGCGCGGCGCGAAGACGGTGATGTCCTCGGCGCCTGCGACCGCGCCGACGAGGTCGGTGGCGACCAGCGCTTCGCGTAGGAGGTCGTAGTCCTTCCCGTCGTGGTCGAAGCCCTCGGCGCCGGAGGCGTCGATCACGACGTCGACGACCGTATCGGGTTGGCTCGCGGCCGCCTGGCCGGCGACTCCACCCAGCACGGTTGCCGCGACGACGGTGGCGGCGATTTTCCGCATGTGAGTCCCCCTGGAGATGAGCAACTGTCGAACCACATCCGAGGGCTGCCCCGCTGTCGGATTGCCTGACGCGATTCCTTAACCCTCCGCCAACACCCCGGCGCCGGTCGGGGTCGACGCCGGGCCGACGCCGCAACGGCTGCCCGAGGTCCGCGAATGCGTCCCGCGTCGGCGGGGTGGGGCGTGTGATCGAGCGTCTTCTCTCCAGGGCTGTGCCGCCGGCGATGACGATCGTCGTCGGGGTCGCGAGGAGCGCGACGGATGGGGTCCCGGGGCGAAGGGACGAGACGTCCGCATGGGGCCCCCTCGGGACGCACTGCCGCACAACTCTGTGCCGCCGCCGCTCGGCCCCGGGGGATGGCCCGACGCGCCACGAACACGTCGGCGGGGTTCTTCCGGTCGCGGCATGCAACCGTGTCGAGCCGACGATGGGGACGAGGGCACCGCCGATAGGTGGCCCCGGGGGCGACGGACCGACCGATCGCCTCGATCCTGGAGGGGACCCGGCAGGCAGGCTAGTTGCCCGGCGCTCCCGGGTCCATCGGTGATCGCGACCAGCTCCACCAGGTTGCCGAAGGGGTCGCGGACGAAGACCCGCTCGCGGCCCGGGATCGCCGTTCCGGCGCTCGTCACGCCGTGGCCGAGCTCGGCGAGGGTGGCGGCGATCGGGGCGATCTCGGGGACCTCCAGGCACATGTGATGGATGTGCGCCGGGTCCGGCGCGTGCGCCGACGGGATGAAGTGCAGCTCGACCGCGGCGTCGTCGGTCGCGAACCACACCCAGCCGAGCTCGGGCGGAACGGCCTCGGGGACCGGCATCTCGGGGATGCCGAGCGCGCCGCCGTAGAACGCGCGGACGCGCTCCTGCTCGCCCGGCGGGAACGTGACGGCGACGTGCTGGAGCCGGACCATGGGCGCGATCGTAGCGGTGACAGTCGACCGATCGCCGGCGCGGGGCACGGCATCCGGCAGACTGGAGGCGTCCGGACGGATCGCCCGCCGGGTTTCGTTCGGGCGGCCGCAACGTGCGACGAGCGAGGAGCGGCTGGGCGATGAGCGCAGGCACGGGTGACGCCCCGGAGGGCTTCAGCAAGGCCGCCGAGTCGTACGACGACGCGGTGCGGCACAACATCGCGGGCGCGGAGCGGCTGGTGATGTCGCTGCCGGACGACGACGTACGAACAGGTCCTCGACGTCGGGTGCGGCACCGGGTTCTCGGCGGCGGCGATGCTCCGCCGGTTCGACGTCTCGACGCTCGTCGGCGTGGATCCGGCGGAGGGCATGCTCGAGGTGTTCGCGCGAAAGCTCGACGGGTTCTCCGGCGTTCGCATCGAGCTCCGCCCCGAGGACGTCATGGAGATGGGCGTCGCGGACGGTGACTTCGACGCCGTGATCTCGGCGATGGCGCTCCACTGGTTCCCCGACAAGCCGGGCGCCGTCGCGCGGATGGCGCGGGCGCTTCGGCCGGGGGGTGTGATGGGCATCCTGACCGCCGGTCGTGGGGGCGAGGACGCGTGGCGCGAGCTGCTGGAGGGGATCGGCGCGCCGCCGGCGTGGACCGGCTGGTTCGCCGAGAATCAGCGCGACGTGGACGAGATCGCCGCCGATCTCGTCGCGGCCGGTCTCGAGCCGATCGACGTCTGGATGGAGCGACGCCGCCGCGCGACGCCGCCGGACGCCTTCATGGCACGCACGAGATCGGTCGCGGGCCATCTGCTCGGCAACCCGCCCGACGGGTTCAGCCCGCTCGACCAGCGCATCGAGGCCGCACTCCACGCGGCGGCGGGTCCCGACGGGTTCGTCTACGACTACTGCAAGCTCTTCGCGATCGCTCGCATGCCCCGCGGATAGGCGACCGGGCGCCGATACCCGGTCGTCCGCCGCCGCCGCCGTCCGCCCGGGGCGCGGGCGCCGATCCGGCCTCCGGGTTCATCGCCGACTCCCGTATCCTGGCCGCGGTCGGACGATCCGGCGAGAGGGTCCATGGTCGTACGTTGTGCAGAGGCCGTCCATCCCCGCGGGTGCGCGATCGCCGTTCCCCGTGAGGCCGCCGCGTGAGCACCGGCCGCGGCGACGACGCCACGCCGGCGACTCCCTCGGCGGCCGAGCTCCTTCGCAGCCGTAGCTATCTCGGCCTCGTCGCGGTCGGCGCGATCATCGGGGTCCCGGTGGCGACGATCGCCTACTTCTTCCTCAAGGCGGTCAACGAGACCCAGCGGTACGTCTTCTCGACCCTTCCCGACGACCTGGGCGCCGGCATCTGGTGGCCGATGGTGCCGCTCACGCTCTGCGGGCTCCTGGTGGCGCTGACGATCCGCCACCTGCCCGGGACGGGGGGGCACAAGCCGGCCGAGGGGTTCAAGGCCGGCGCGCCGGTCTCGCCGATCGAGCTCCCCGGCATCTTCATCGCCTCGTTCCTGACGCTCGGCCTCGGCGTGGTGCTCGGCCCCGAGGCGCCCCTGATCGCGATCGGCAGCGGGATCGGCGTGCTCGCGCTGCATCTCCTGCGGCGCGATGCGCCCGCCCAGGCGGCCGCCGTCATCGGCGGCGCCGGGAGCTTCGCGGCGGTGAGCACGCTCCTCGGATCACCGCTCGTCGCGGCCTTCCTCATGCTCGAGGTGGCGGCGATCGGCGGAGCGATGCTCGGCGTGCTCCTCGTCCCCGGCCTGCTCGCGTCGGGGATCGGTGCGCTGGTCTTCGTGGGGCTCGACACGTGGACCGGGTTCGGGACGTTCGCGCTCGCGATCCCCGACATCCCGCCGTTCACGTCCCCCGACGGCGTGCAGTTCCTCTGGGCCATCGGCATCGGTGTCGCCGCCGCCGCGCTCGCGGGCCTGATCAAGCTCGCCTCGCGCGTCCTCCAGGCGGTCGTGGAGCGGCGGATGACCGTCGCGATGCCGTTCGTGGGACTCGGCATCGGTGCGGTCGCGGTGGTCTTCGCCCTCGGCTCGGACCGCGACGCGACGGAGGTCCTCTACTCGGGCCAGGACCAGCTCCCGGCGCTGATCACCGGCGCCGCGGGGTGGTCGCTCGGCGCCCTCGTGCTCCTGCTCGTCTGCAAGTCGCTCGCCTACGCGCTCTCGCTCAGCTGCTTCCGGGGCGGACCGGTCTTTCCCGCCATGTTCATCGGCGCGGCGGGCGGCATCGCCCTGTCGGAGCTTCCGGGCCTTCCGTTGATCGCGGGCGTCGCGATGGGGATCGGGGCGATGACCGTGGCGATGCTGAACCTCCCCCTGACGTCGGTGCTGCTGGTCGCCGTGTTCCTCCAGGCCGACGGGGTCGCGCTGATGCCGCTCGTGATCGTCGCGGTGGTCGTGTCCTACATCGCCTCGGCCCGAGTCGCGCCGGTCGTGGATCGCGTGCTCGCACGGGCGATCTCGCCGCGCCCAGCACCCGCCTGAGCACCTCGCCCGCGGTCGTCCACCGAGCCAGCGCGACTGAGCGCGTCGGCTCGCCGCCGCGATCGACGAGGCCGACGAGCTCTCCGTCGCGGGGATCAGTCGTGGCCGATGGCCGTGACCCCTGATGGGATCGGCTCGCGCCGGAACCGCCGCCGGTACTCGGTCGGGTTCACGCCGACCACCCGGTGAAAGGCCCTCAGGAAGGTCTCGGGCCCCTTGAAGCCGCATCGGAGCGCGATCGCCGCCAGGCCGTCCTCGGTCTTCTCGAGCATCGCCCGTGCCGTGTCGATCCGGGAGCGCTCGACGTAGCGTCCGGGGCTGAGCCCGATCTCTGACGTGAAGAGCCGCTGGAAGCTGCGTTCGCTCATCCGGACCCGCGCGGCCAGGGCGGGGATCGAGAGGTCCTCGTCCGGGTGGTCCGCGATGTGGGCGAGGAGGTCGGCGATGGTCGGGTTCGACGACCGCTGGGCCGCCAGGTGCGTGCTGAACTGCCGCTGCCCGCCGGCCCGCTGCATGTAGACGACCATGTTGCGCGCCGCCTCGGCGGCCATCTCGCTGCCGTGGTGGGTGACGACGAGCTGGAGCGCCAGGTCGATGCCCGCGGTCACGCCGGCCGAGGTCCACACCTCGTCGTGGACGTAGATCTGGTCGGGCTCGACCGCGATCTCGGGATGCGCCATCGCGAGTTCGTCCGCGAGCGCCCAGTGCGTGGTCGCCCGTCGTCCGTCGAGCACGCCGGTCTCGGCGAGCAGCAGCGCCCCGCTGCAGATGGATCCGACCTCGCCGCTCCGCGCCGCCAGGGCTCCGAGATCGGCCACGAAGGGGGTGTCGGTCGCCGTGTCACCCACGCACAGTCCGCCCGCCACGAGCAGCACGTCGGGTCGGAGCCCGTGGTCGCCGACCGCACGTTCCGCATGGATCGTCGGCCCGCTCGCCGTCCGGACCGGACCCGCCGAGCGGGCCACGAGCTCAACCGTGTACGGGGCGTCTCCCGGCCCGTCACGGGCGGCGATGTAGTTCGCGAAGTAGAAGACGTCCGCGGGCCCGAAGACGTCGAGGCCCTGGACGCCGTCGAACACGACGATCGCGACGGAGCGCACGCGCACACCCAGGACCCTGACGTCCGGCCCCGCTGGCGTCAATGCTGTTCTCATGACGGATCATGCCACCACCCAGCCTGGCGGACTCGCGGTCGCGCCATCTCGACCGAGGGCGGTCACGGTCCGAACCGGGCCGGGATGGCTTTGCTCGACGAGGGGGACGCCGGTGCGCCCGGTGTCGGTACTCCGAGGCGACGACGGCGCGCCGAGCCGACGGGCCCGTGGTCGCGACCTGGCCGCCGAGGCTCCGCTGGGCGCTCCCCCCGTCTCTCGGCCACCCGATGCCGGCCTGGACCCGCGCCTTCCGCCACGAGCGGTGACGGCGCGGCCCCTTCCTCGCCGTCGGGCGACCTGAGCCGGGTCTACGGCGACCGCGGAACCAGGTTCGCTTCGGTCAGTGTCCCGTCCCTGAACTCCGCGCCACGTAGACCCGCCTCGATTCGCCTCGTCACGGTGTTGATGCGCCGAAGCGCTGCACTCGAGATGCGCTGGTTGGTCCTGAGCTGGGCCACCGAGAGCGTGACCGTCCCGGCCGCGCCGCGCGCGGTGACGCGTCCGGGGCGGATGCTCGGGGGGGTCGACACGACCCCCCCGAGGTCGACGGCCGGCGCGATGCCAGGGACCAGGCGGCCGGCATCGATGGTCCGGGGTCGCACGTCACCGCCCGTGAGCCCGCCCGAGAACCGATCGACCAGGGCATTCGCGCGCCGGAGCGCGGCCTGCGAGATCCGCTGGTTGATGCGCAGCTGGCGTGCGCTCAGTTCGAGGCTCCCGGGCGTCGGTGCGACGAGCGGGCGCACGCGAAGCGGTCGCGGCGATGCCGTCGGGATTCGGCGTGGCCCGGCGGGCGCGAATCGAACGCCCGGCGCGAAATCGGCGGGCCCGAGGCTTCCCCCGCACACGTCTCGCCCCGCGATTCCGGCCTCGAGCCAGCGCTCGACGGCGGCGGCACGGAGCATCGCGACCTGCGAGATGCGCTGATTGACGCGCAGCTGACGCGTGGACAGCGTGAGCTTCGCCGGCCCGCTCTCCCCTCCCGGCGCGCCCGCGACGTCCTTGGCGCACCGGCCGGCCGGCCGCCCGGCCGAATCTCGGGCCGCATCGGCGTCGTCGGGTGGCGGCGACCCGGGCGTGGCGCTCGGGGGGCCGCTCGGGTCGACCGGCGCGGGTCCGGCTGGTGTCTCGGGACCTGCCACCGTCACCGTCGCGGTGTCGCCGCTCGTCGCGGTCGACACCTCGCTTCCGTTCCGCGATGCGGAGACGCTGAGTCTGAGCACGGCGCCCGCGTCGGCCGCGGTCACGACGTACACGGGCGCGGACGGCACGCCCCCGTCGACGAACACGGTCGCCGCGACATCGCAGGTCGACCGGCACCTGAGCACGCGCAGCGTGCGGCGGAGATCGTCGCCGAGCCAGGTCCCCCACCTCGAGACGGAGCGCGCTCCCGACGACCGGGGTACCGATGATCGAAGGAGGGGAGACGTTGGATGGACCGACGACCGCGGAGCGCGCGCTCCGCGCCGATGCGAACCGCCCGAAGGGGCTGTATCCGCCGACCTCGACTCGCAGCCGGTGCCCGACGTCGTCCGCGGTGAGCTCGCGCGACGGGCCAGGGGTGTCCCCGATCGGCGTGCACTCGCTTCCGCCCGCCGCGCAGCGCTCCCAGGCGTACGAGACGTCGTCCACCGGGCCCGAGAACACGAGTGGATCGACCGAGACGACCCCGCCCGCCCGCAGACCGGTCGTGGGAGCCGGGTCTTTCACCGGGCCCGCCGTGAACGCGCCGTGGAACCGCGCGACGTATGCCCCGACGGCGCCTCCCACGCCCGTGAACGTTCCGCCGGCCTCGATCGCGCCGCCCTCGCGATGGTCGACCGTCAGGACGGTCCCGTTCGGGGTGGGGTTCCAGGAGGTCGCGACCCCATCGGGTCCGAGCGCGGCCAGCCGCGAACGCGTGGCCCCCCCGATGGCGGTGAACTGGCCGCCGGCGTAGAGCGTCCCGTCGTCTCCGAGCGCGAGGCCGAACACGGTGCTGTTCGCGGTCGGTGACCAACCGGTCGGGACGCCGGTCTCCAGGTCCACGGCCGCAACGCGAGCGCGCGCGCGGTCGCCGATCTGCGTGAAGGTCCCGCCGATGTAGAGCACGTCGCCGAGCGCGATCGCATGGACCGACGCGTTCGCATCGGGGTTCCACGCGACGAGCGACCCGGCCTGGTCGACCGCCGCCAGCCGGTTCCTCGTCGAGCCGTCGATGGCGGTGAAGTCGCCGCCCAGGTAGATCGTTCCCTCCGGATCGCGCGCGAGGGCGCGAACCGTGCCGTCCGCCGCCGGGGACCAGCCGGCGACGGACCCCCCAGGGCCGATCGCGGCGATCCGGGCGCGCGGCTGTCCGTTGACGGCGGTGAACGATCCGCCCGCGAAGACGGCGTTCTCGGTGTGCACGAGCGCGAAGACCGATGCGTTGGCGGCCGGGCTCCAGGCGGTCACGTCGCCAGACGAGTCGATCGCCGCGAGCCGCTGCCGGCTCGCGCCCCCGACGCTCGTGAAGTCGCCGCCGACGTAGATCACGCCGTCGTCGGCGCTGACCAAGGCGCGGACGAGACCATCCGCACGCGGGTCCCAGCCCGTCACGACGCCATCCCCGTCCAGCGCGGCGAGGTTCATCCGCGACACGCCGCCGACCGCCGTGAGCAGGCCGCCGACGATGAGTGCGTCGTCGTCGACCACGATCGCCTCGACCGTGTTGTCGACGTCGGCCGCCAGCCCGGTGGCGAGGCCGTCGGGGGCCAGGGCCGCCAGTCGCTCCCTGGTCGCTCCGCCGATCTGGGTGAACGCGCCACCCGCGTACACGGTCCCGTCGTCGGCGAGGGCCAGTGCGGTGACGGCGCCGTCGGCGCTCGGGTCCCAGGCGGTGACCGCGCCCGCGGCATCGAGAGCGGCGAGGCGCGCCCGGGCCGACCCGCCCATGAGCGTGAACGACCCACCCGCGTACACGGTCCCGTCAGGGGAGAGCGCGAGGGCGCTCACGGTGCTGTTCGCGCCCGGGTTCCATGCCGTGGGCGACCCGGCTCCGTCGATCGCGGCGAGTGCGCTCCCGGGCCGCCCCGCCGATCAGCGTGAACGCGCCACCCGCGTACACGGTCCCGTCAGGGGCGAGCGCGAGGGCGGTGACGGCGCCGTCGGCGCTCGGGTCCCAGGCGGTGACCGCGCCCGCGGCATCGAGAGCGGCGAGGCGCGCCCGGGCCGACCCGCCCATGAGCGTGAACGACCCACCCGCGTACACGGTCCCGTCCGGGGAGAGCGCGAGGGCGCTCACGGTGCTGTTCGCGCCCGGATTCCATTCCGTGGGCGACCCCGCTCCGTCGATCGCGGCGATGCGCGAGCGGGCCGCCCCGTCGATCTGGGTGAACGCGCCACCCGCGTACACGGTCCCATCCGGGGCGCGCGCGAGCGCGGTGACGGCGCCGTTGGCGTTCGGGTTCCAGGCCGTCGGGACGCCTGCGGAATCGACATGGGCGAGATTGGCGCGCGGAGCGTCGCCGACCGACTGGAACTCACCGCCGAGGTAGTAGCCGCCCTCGCCATCCGCGACGACCGCGCGCACCTCTCCCGCGACGCTCGGCCAGGCCGGATCGACGTCGCCGTCGGCCCGGTCGAGGCGGGCCGAGCCACCCGTCGAGGGGGCGATCCGCGAGAAGGCGCCGGCGAGATAGGTGGTCCCGTCGTCGCCCTGGGCCGTCGCGTAGACGGGGCCGTTGGGGACCCAGGAGGCGAGCGGGGTCTCGTCGGGGGAGGCGCCGGTCCCGCTCGGGATCGCGATCAGTGTCGCGATGGCCGCGACGAGGGCGACGACGAGCGCCGACCGGCGCAACGCGACGCCGCTCAGGCCGCGGTCCTCATGGCTGGATCGCTCAATCCGGATGACATCTCATCGACAGCTCGGGGGCGAGGTCGAGCCTCGGGGGCCGCGCGAGGGCGCTCGGAGGCGGGTGCCACGTCTCGCGACGCCGGCCGCGTCCGGGGCGCACTCGCGGCGCACCGCACTCGAGGTGCGGGGAGGGCCGGATCTACGCGCGCGTCCGCTTGCGTCCTGCGATCAGCGCGATCACCGTGAGGATCAGGATCAGCACGAATGCCGTGAGCGCCAGGACCGGGATGGTGATGTAGCCGAGCTCGTCGATCCACTTGGTCGAGCAGGGTGCACCCACCTTGCACGAGGCGCTCTCGGCTTCGGGGTTGGCCTCGATGTAGATGTGCCGGGCCGCGATCGCGATCCCGACGATGGGGAACACCAGCGAGTAGAGCGCCGCGAGGCGGTCGCGGGCGAGCGCCCCGACCAGGAGCGTCACGGCGAGGGGGTACATGCAGATCCGCTGGTACCAGCAGAGCTGACAGGGGATGTAGTCGGCGACCTCTGAGAAGAAGAGGCTTCCGGCGGTCGCGATCACGGCCACGCCCCAGGCGGCCCAGAGTGCCTGTCGCTGAAGTGCGCTCCACGACGTGACCAGGCGGCCGCGGACCCGTGGCGACGCGACGGCGGCGACGATCGCGACGAGCAGCACCACGGCGGCGATCTGGCCAAGCAGCCCGAGGACGCCGAGGGTCGTGTTCACCGCGTCGATCAAATGCGCCTCCGGTGGACGCCTGCCGTGGTCAAGGGTCGCCGACCGGGGCGCGGGCACCCCGGCGGCGGGGAGGTCGGGTGTCGAGCGTCGTCCTCATCGGGGACGTCCGTCGCGATGCCACGCCCGATCGTCGGGCGGGGCATCGCCGTCAGCGTACGGCCGCCGTGCGGCCGGTCATCAGATCCTGCTGCTGATCCAGGCCGGTGCTCGGCGTCAGCCGCACCCGAAGGGCGCCCGAGGCGCTCGGGGCGACGAGGGTCGCCCGCGCCCGGCGCGAGATCGTCGCGCTGTCGACGCCCCGCCACGTGCCGCCCACCTTGCGCTGCAGCACCACGCGGGCGCCCGCGGTCGCCACGGGCGGGCCGGCGAACGCCGTCACGCGCGCCCCGTTGCGGGTCGTTTTCAGGACCGGGTTGATCTGCAGCCACAGCGGCGATCCCGTCAGCGGCTCGACACCTTCGAACGCGACGAAGTACTGGCCCGGCGGGCGTGTGTCGGTCGGCAGGCGGAACCGCCCGTCGTCCCGCACGGTCGCGCGCGCGACGATCTCGATCCGCCTGGCGGCGGTCCGCGCCTTCAGGCGGACGCCGGAGCGCTCGTTGAGCCTGGGCCCCCAGAGGGCGACCACCTGGCCGGACGCGCAGGTGGTCGTGCCCTCGACGACCATCGACCCGTTGTAGTTCCTCGTCACGAACGGCTGGCGGGCGCCGTTCAGCGTGCGCAGGCGCTGGCCCTGGACCGTCACGCCGGAGATCGTGACGGCACCACAGCCGGCGACGATGGGCGACGGGATCGGCGCGGGGGTCGGGACCGGCTGGGGCGGCGGCTCGGGCGGGGGCGGCGCGCTCGACGCGGTGCCGGCGAGATCGGCGCTCGCCGCCGGGTTCGAGAGGCCCGGGTCGTCGGCGACGACGTCGAGCGTCGCACCGAGCCCGCCGGGGGCCTGGGGCTGGAAGACGACCTCGATCGGACAGCTCGCGCCCGGAGCGATCGCACGCCCGGAGCAGGCGTCGGAGGTGATGCGAAAGTCGTCCGGGTTCGCGCCGCCGATCGCCACACCGGTGACCCGGAGCGGCGCGGTGCCGACGCTCTCGAGGTCGAGCCGCGTGGGATCACTCGGCCCGGAACCGACCTCGCGATCGTCGAAGCGGACCAGTCGCGGAACGAGCGCCGCGGCGGCGCTGGTCCCCGACCCGTTGAGGCGTGCGGTCAGCGTCGGGGCGCCCGGGCCGCTGCCCGGAACGACCAGGCCTGCGACCCTGGCGCCGCTGCCGGTCGGGGCGAAGGTCACCGCGACCTGACACGTGGCGCCGGGGCGCAGGGTCGCCCGGCTGCAGGAGTCGCTCGCCACGGCGAAGCTGCCGTCGCCGCCCGCCACGGAGACGTCGCCGATCGCGAGGGGGGCCGTCCCCGTGCTCTCGACGGTGAAGGCGGCCGGCGCGCTCGGCCCGGTGCCGACCTCGCGCGCGCCGAAGTCGTTGTCGGCGGGCGTGATGGTCGCGCCGGGGACCGTGCCCTCGCCCACGACCGAGCCCGTGAGAAGGGGTGCGTCGGGGTCGTCGCTCGGGACGCGGACCTCGGCGGACCGGCCGCCGGCCGCGGTCGGCTCGAACGCGACGTCGATGACGCACGATGCGTCGGGCGCCAGCGTGGCGCCTGAACAGGTGTCGCCGGTGATCGCGAAGTCGCCCGGGTCGACGCCGCCGAGGCCGAGAGCTCCGAGGACGAGCGGCGCGTTGCCGGTGCTGGTCACCTGGAAGGACTGCGAGGGGGTCCGCCCGGCGCCGACCGGCTGCATGCCGAAGTCGCGTTCGGCGGGTGCGATCACGGCTCTCGGGATCCGCTCGACGGAGGCGAAGTACGGGATCGGCTGGTCCCGCACGAGGCTGCGGGTGGGGTTCGACCCGTCGAGGTTCGCCCGCCCGATCGTGCCGTCCACGGGGCGCGTCCAGAAGATGTGGCGCCCGTCCACCGCGACCCCGGTCGTCCCGAGCCCGACCCCGCCGAGGAAACGGGTCTGGACGTCGGTGCCGTCCGACTTCGCGCGCCCGATCACGCCGTACGCGGGGCTGGCCCAGTAGACGAAGCCGCCGTCGGTGTCGATTCCGAGCGCGATCTCGGGGAAGAATCGTCCTCCCAGGTCGATGAACCGCTCGTCCACGCCCGATCCGTCGACGTTGGCACGG
The DNA here is from genome assembly GCA_963698665.1 of Miltoncostaeaceae bacterium. Taxonomy (GTDB): domain Bacteria; phylum Actinomycetota; class Thermoleophilia; order Miltoncostaeales; family Miltoncostaeaceae; genus CALNYH01. The sequence continues at coordinate 352,091 of CAVORO010000003.1, forward strand.
GCGATCGTGCCGAGCGTCGTCGTCCAGTAGAGGAACGTGCCGTCGGTCGCGATGTCGTTCGGGATGGCGGAGAGCCGGTCGATGAACGACCGGTCGCGGTTCGCGCCGTCGGTCGTGGCCCTGCCGATCCGCTTCGCGCGCGCGTCCAGCCAGAAGACGTGCTGCGCGGTGGCCGCGACGCCGGTGACGCGGTTGGATCCGAGGCCGCGGACGAGGTTGTTCACCTGCCCGCCGCCGTCCGGATCGTTTCGCACGATCCGGCCCTGGCGGAAGTTGGACGAGAACAGGCTCGGGGGCGCCGACGGCGACGTCCCAGAGGGGCTTTCGAAGCAGCGGCCGGGTCCGGCGCTCGCTGCGGCGTGACGATGAAGTCCTGCTCGACGTCGGCGCCGGTCGTGGTCGCACGCCCGACCGAGTAGCAGGAGCGGGTGGAGGTTGGTCCAGAGCAGATGCGCGTCCTCGGGGCTCTTGCGCTGGACGAGCTCGCAGCTCGCGTCGACGCGGTCGTGCGTGTCGGCGATCACGCGATCGCCGTCGCCGGGTCCGCAGACGACGTCCTCGGCGAGCCCGTCGGCGGCGCCGATCAGGTCGTCGCCCGGGCCGCCGTCGAGCACGTCGAGATCCGGCCCGCCGATCAGGAGGTCCGGACCGTCGCCACCGCGCAGCACGTCCTGTCCGGGTCCGCCCAGCAGCCGATCGGCGCCCGTGCCGCCCGCGATCCGGTCGTTGCCCTCGCGGCCCTGCAGGTGGTCGTCACCCGCCAGTCCGTTGAGCGCGTCCGATGCGATCGTGCCGGATCGGCGGTCGTCGCCGGCGGTCGCGGGTGCTCCCGCGGCCGTTGCCGCGACGGCAACGCTCGCGCTGAGCAGGAGGGCCAGTGCCCCGAGTCGTCCGATCGGTCGTCGCACGCGTGTCTCCCGCCCCTCGTGCATCACGTCGTTGCTTTCGATCGGCGATTCCGCCATCCCGATGAGCGCGCGCGGCCGGGACGGAGCGGGGCGCCACGACGCCGCGCGCGCGCGTCGCCCGCGGACACACTTCGTCGCGCCGTCGCACCGGACCTCTCACCTCGGACGGCCGAAACGGGGCAGATCCCACAGCGCGTGCGGGTCGCGCAGGCGGTAGCCGTTGCCGTCGAGATGGCGGCGTTCTTCCCCAAGCGTCCAAGGTCCGACGGAGTCCGAGGGCGACAGGCCCGAGCGGAGTCTGACCGCCCAGCAGTGGGTGCTCGCGCTGCTGATCGGGCTGGCCACGGTCATGGCCGCCTTCTTCGGGTGGCGCGGGGCGGCCATCGGGAGCACCGCCGCCTTCGACGACCGCCAGTCGATCTCCGAGACGATCAAGGTCGAGCAGCAGCAGATCGAAATCGACCTCGCGGTCACCGACGACACGCGCGAGTACACGCGATACCTGGCCGACTACGCGGTGGCGGCGGAGCTCGACAATCAGGCCGACGCGCTCGCGGCGGCGGGCGACACCGCCGCGGCCGCCGAGACCGGCGCGAGGCGCAGGTGCTCAGGCGGGCGGCGACCGAGCGGGCCGCCGACGCCGGCGTGTTCGGACCCTTCACGATCGCGGACGACCTCCGCGCACCGACCGCTCGAGCCGCGCACCTTCAACGTCGACGATCGCCTGGTGGCCCGCAGGGCCGAGCTCGCGAGCGGCCTCGATTCGCCCGGGGCAGCTCGACCCGCAGGTCTGGGCGGACGAGTCCGAGGGGATCAGGGAGCGGATCCAGGGGCTCTCGATCTGGATCTTCATCCTGATCTTCAGCGTCCTCACGTTCACGGTCGCGCAGGTCAACTCCGAGCGACGGCCGGTCTTCTACGGCTTCGTGGCGCTCGGGGTCGTCGCGATGCTCGTGGGCATCATCGGGGGCTTCACCGTGGACTTCTTCGCGTGAGCGAGCCGCCGCCCGCGACCCGAGGACGCGCCGGAGGGCGACGACGCGCGCGGCGGGATCGCCGGGCGCTGGATCGCCGTCACGCTCGCCGCGATCGCGTTGTTCGGCGCCGCGATCGGCATCCTGCAGACCGACGCCAGCGTGAAGGAGTCGAACACCGCCCGGGAGACGACCCGGACGGCGGTCGGTGCGCTTCGGGCCGGGGTCGTCGATGGTTCCGCCAGGGCGCTCGAGACCGACATCACGGCCGAGGGGGGGGCGTTCCTTCGCCAGCAGGCGTTCGTCGTCCGCCAGGCGCAGAGTCAGGGCGCGTCGGCGCCGCCGCTCGACCGCGAGCAGCTGCAGGCACTCGTCGGGCCCGGACGGCGATCTGCCCCAGGCGCGGACCGAGGAGGCCATCCGCAGGCTGTCGTTCGACGCGGAGCGGCTGACCCTCCGCCAGTCGGCGCTCGCCGAGACGCGGGTCACCTGGAACGACCGGAGCACGCAGTACACGACGACGATCACCGTGCTCGCCGTGGCGCTGTTCCTGGTCGGGTTCTCGTCGGTGCTCCGCGGGCGCCGTCAGCTGGCGTTCTACATCCTGGGGGTGGTGGTGGCGCTCGGGACGCTCGGTCTCGGTGATCTACATCTCCTCGCTCCCGATTCCGACGACCGCGTCCGAGGCGATCGATGCCACGGCGCGAGGAACGGTCGCCGGCGACGAGGGACGGTTCGACGCGGCGCTCGCGGCGTTCGACGAGGCCATCGAGGCCGACGACGACTACGCGGCGCCCTACTCGCAGCGCGCGGTCGTGCGGGCGCGGGCCGCGAACCCCGACATCGGCGCGACGGGTGCGGTGACGAGCGGCCCGGACGGCACTCGAGGCGTCGGCCGACGACGCTCGACGGGCGCTCGACCTCGGCGGGAATCGCGACTTCCTCGCCATCGCGCTGCTGGCGATCCTCTCGTTCTATGCCGAGGACTACGACGCGGCGATCGCCGCCGCGGACGACGCCATCGCGATCAACGGGTCGATCCCGGACATCCGACTGCTCAAGAGCGCCGCGCAGGTCGGCGACGGGAGACATCGACGGCTCCCGCGAGACGCTCGGCGAGGCGCTGGCGTTGCTGTCGGGCAGCGATCCGACCGAGCGCACGCGAGGCATCGTCGCGCAGTACGTGACGTATCTGGAGGCGGTCGCGGCCGCCCAGCCCGAGCGCGCGGACGTCGTCGCCGAGTTCGAGGCCGGCCTCATCGCGCGCGAGACGGCCTTCAACCTGGACCGGGAGGTGTCGGGCGAGCGCTCCGCAAACGGGCTCCGTCGCGGTCGAGGGCCTCCGGTTCGAGGACGGCCGCCTGCGCCTGCGACTCGAGTGGAGCGACCTTCCTCCGGACACGGCCTACACGGCGATCGGGTTCGAGCGGCCGCAGCCCGACGGCCCCTGGGTGCAGCCGACCGACGTCGCGACGTTCAGGAACCTGACCGGCGACGGGAGCGACGTCGTGGACGAACCGCTCGAGCGGGCGTGCACGCCGACCGAGGTGCGGGTCGACGTCTACCTGAACGGCGAGCTGGCCGAGTCCGCCACCGGTCCGGGTGAGGCGCCCGACCTGCTGAGGCCTGCGTTTCGCCGATCGATTCGCGGGAACCGGGAGGTTTCGGTGCGTTCGCGGCGAACGACGTGCGCATGAGCACTCACGCGATCGACCTCACCAACGAGGACACCATGCGGGTCGCGCGTCAGGCGGCGCCCAGGCCGCGCTTCGTCCCGGCACCACCACCGCCGCGGCGCCTGGCCGACATGGACCTCGACCCGCCCGAGGGACCCGTGCCCGCCGACGTCCTCGCCTACTTCGAGGACGCGGTGGACCGCGAGCGCCGTCGCGCGAGCAGGAACGGCGGATAACGCAGGATCGCCCGCCTCGGCGGGCGATCTGTTGCATCGATCCCGGTCGCGCCCGCGCCGCGCGTCTGTGATCGTGCCCCGCGTGCGCCGGCCCCCCAGCCCCCGCCTGGCCGCGCCGCCGCCGCCGCATCCGCGGCGTTCGTCGGCGTCGGCTCGGCCGAGTCCGCGACCGTGGCCGAGTCCGACGGGCGTCTCGTGATCGAGGCCGAGGCGTTCGAGACCGCCACCGCCCCGTTCCCGTACGCGTGGTACGAGCTCGAGGCGCCCGGCGCCGTCGGGTCGACGATCTGGATCGGTCCCGACCGAGGTGGCCCGACCGGGCACTGGGACGCGGGCCCCGACCTCGCGGCGACCGCGCCCGGCGCTGACGTACCGGGTACGCGTCACGACACCCGGCACGTATGCCGTCTGGCTCCGCGGCCTGGCCTTCGACCGCGGATCCGACTCGGCCCACGTCGGGGTCGACGGGGTCCCCGCCGCGACCGCCGCCGCGCTGACGATGGACGCCGAGGACGTCTTCCGGTGGACGTGGTTCACCCGGCGCATGTTCACGGGCGGCCAGTCGGCGTTCCTCGACCTGACCGCGGGCGAGCACACGATCAACGTCTGGGCGCGCGAGGACGGCCTGATCCTCGATCGCATCGTCCTGGACGCGGTCGAGGTCGGTGAACCCCAGGGCGCCGGTCCGCCGCAGTCACCGCCCGCCGCCGTCGAGCCGTCGTAGCCGCCGGTGCCCGTCGAGCCGCCGGTGCCCGTCGAGCCGCCGGTGCCCGTCGAGCCGCCGGTGCCCGTCGAGCCGCCGGTGCCCGTCGAGCCGCCGGTGCCCGTCGAGCCGCCGGTGCCCGTCGAGCCGCCGGTGCCCGTCGAGCCGCCGGTGCCCGTCGAGCCGCCGGTGCCCGTCGAGCCGCCGGTGCCCGTCGAGCCGCCGGTGCCCGTCGAGCCGCCGGTGCCCGTCGAGCCGCCGGTGCCCGTCGAGCCGCCGGTGCCCGGACCCTCGGCCGTCTCGATCGACGGGGACATGTTCCGCGTCGGGGGCGTTCCGACCAATGCGGGCGCGAACGCGGAGGGGCAGCTGCTCGTGTCGCGGATGGCCAACGGGCTGTTCGACGACGCCAACCCGGCCACCCGGGACTGCTGGGCCTACCCGGACACGGGCAGTCTGGGATCCCGAGCGCAACACGGACGAGCTCATCGCGATGCTCCCGGAGTACGCCGCCCTGGGACTCGACGGGGTCGCCGTCTTCCTCCAGGGCGGCCTGCCGACCGACTCGCGCGACTTCTGCACCGGCGACCTGGTCGCCGACCCTCCGGGCAACGTCACGACCGCCATCCTCCCGGACGGGTCGCTCGACCCCGCGTGGATGGCGAGGGCGGACCGCCTGATCCGCGCGGCGGCCGACGAGGGCATGGTGGTGATCCTCGGGGTCGTCTACCAGCGCCAGGAGCAGCATCTGGCCGATCCGGCCGAGGCCGTCGCGACCGTGGCCCGGTGGGTCGCCGCGCAGGGTCACGACAACGTGCTCCTCGAGGTCGCCAACGAGGCGGGATCGCCCTTCTACGACGACGCGCCGCTGTTCGCGCCGTCCGGGATCCACACGCTGGTCGCGGCGGCCAAGGCCGCGAACCCGTCCCTTCCGGTCGGCTCGAGCTTTCGGAGCGACGTCGACCCCGGCTGCGAGACCGGCGAGGAGTGCATCCCCGACGCCTACTTCGAGGTCGCGGACTTCATCGCGCTCCACGGCAACGGGGTCGACACCGACGAGTTCGTCGCGCGGATCGACGGCGCCGACGCGCGCTTCGACGGCCCGGTCCTGATCGACGAGGACCTGCCGCCCGGAGGATGGTCGGCGTCGAAGGCCGAGGCCCGCGTGCGCGCCACGGTCTGCGCCGGCGCCGGGACCGGCTACTACCAGCAGGGGTCGAACGCGTACGCGGGTGTCGACGGCTTCCAGAGCGTGCCGGCCGACTGGTCGATCACCGGACCCAAGACGACCTCCTGGTTCGCGGCGATGGCCGGGCAGGCCGTCGCCCGGCGGCGCCGCTCCCTGCGCCGCCGCGCCGCCGCCGGCCGGGTAGCTCAGCCGCGCTCGCCCCGGCGCACCGTCAGGCGCAGCAGGATCAGGATGAGGATCGCGCCGACGACCGAGCCGATGAGGCCGGCGGCCGTCACCCGGAACTCGTCCCCGAAGAGCACGTTCCCGAGGAAGCCGCCGACCAGCGAGCCGGCGAGCCCGAGTCCGAGGGTGCCGACGCACCCCATCGCGTCGCGGCCGGGCACGAGCAGGCGGGCGATCGCGCCCGCCACGAGGCCGATGAGCAGCCAGACGATGATCCCCACGATGCCTCCCCGGTCTGCGCGTCAGGGGTGATGGTGGCATGCCCGGCGTCGCCGGGCATGCACTCAGCCGTACATCGTCCGAAGGGCCGTCATGGCCGCCGCGACGATCGCCGCGTCGGTGCGCCGCTCGCACGCCCTCGCCGCGGCGCCCGCGACCAGTCCGACGAGGATCGGTTGACCTGTCGAGGGCAGCAGGCTGACGAACGACACGAAGGTCTCCCGGCCGTCGTCGACCAGTCCGAGGGCATGCGCCTCGGGATCCCAGAACGCCTCCGGGAAGCGAAGCGCGACCTTGTCGAGCACGCCCACGCCGAGCGCCCGCACGGCGTCGCCGGTCGTGGCCGGAAGCGGCGGGTCGAAGGTCACCGCCCCCGCCCGCAGGACCCCCAGGGGGAGGGTGCAGACGGCGGCGTCGCCGTCGATCGCGCCCCCGGCGGCGATCAACCGGACGCCGTCGGCTCCCCACTCGATGCGACGGATCGGCGTGTCCAGCCGGATCTCGATCCCGTCCGCGAGCGCGGCGCCGAGCGCCGCGTAGCCACCTTCGGGAAGCACGTCCCCACCGGCCAGCTCCTCGCCCTCGTCGAGCGCCCGGACCGAGAGGGCGTCGAGGTCGTCACCGAGGTCCTGCTCGATCTCCACCGTGGCCGCCCAGTCGGCGAGCGGCTCGCCGTCGCCGGTGCCGCCGGTCCCGGCATCGAGCGCGTCCGCAAGCGATGCGTCGGCGCCGACGACCGCCGCCCCGTCGCCGATGCGCCGCTCGACGCTCGCCAGTCCACGATCGGCGGCGGCCGGCGCAAGGGCGACGCCGTCCGCGCCGAACAGGCGCAGCCGGTCCCATTCCGTCGGCGAGAGCCGGACGCCACCGGCATCGGCGAGCTCGGTGAGGGGGTTGCCGTCCGGGCCATGGATCCACGCCGCGCCGAGATCGACCGGCGCGCCCAGGTCGTCGACGGTCCACACGCGCCCCCCGATCCGCTCGCGCGCTTCGACCACGAGCACCTCACGTCCGGCGTCGACCAGCGCGCGGGCCGCGCCGAGCCCCGCGGCCCCGGCGCCGACCACCAGGATGCGCGCGTTCGCCGCCGTCCGCTCGAGGACCTGGGCGGCGGCCCGCCGTCCCGACAGCAGGGCGCCGTGCACCGTCGCGGGGAAGTCCTCCGAGGTGGCCTCACCCGCCATGAAGACGACGTCGCCGAGCGGCGCGCCGAGCGCCGCCCGATCGGTCGGCCGCGCGCCCGGGGCGAGCGTGGAGTAGGCGCCGCGGGCGAACGGGTCACGCCACCAGCGGGTGACGAGCGCCGCGTCGGGATCGGGGACGGCACCGCGCCCGTCCGTCTCGCCGCGGCCACACGCGGCGAGCACGCCCGCGCCGCCCAGCGTCGCGACCAGGCCCACGCCCGACGCCGAGCAGCTTGTCGACGGGTCAGGGGCTCGGGCATCGACACCAGGGTCGGCGTGCGCGTGGACGCTCTGAGCGCCTCCGCCCGCCCCCCGGCGGTCGCGGGACCCGTACCGGCCCGCCCACCGGCTCGACGTTCGGTCTAGCCGGAAGTCGAGCGACAGCGCGTCGCGACTTGGCGACCCTCACGGGGAGGGCGCGATCTGCCGCCCGAGGAGACCGGAAAGGATCGGGATGAAGGCACGAGTCAAGGCATCGTCGCGTTCGCGCGGATGGAGCAGGTCCGGGATCGCCGCGGTCGTGGGCGCGGGAGTGCTCGCGGTCGGCGCTGCGTCCGCGTCCGCGTCGCCCGTGTCGGACGAGTTCGACGGTTCGTCCCTCGACGAGACGGTGTGGAGCGTCGTCGATCCTGTGGGTGACGGCGAGGTCACGGTGTCAGACGGTGCCCTGCGCCTTCGGGTGCCCGCCGGCGCGAACCACAATGCGGGGGCCCCGAACGAATCGCTGCGCGTCGTCCAGGCCGCCGACGACGAGGACCTCTCGGTCGAGGTCGGGTTCGATTCGAACCCGACCGAGCGATACCAGGACCAGGGGATCCTGTTCGAGGAGGCCGACGGCGACTTCCTGCGCTTCGACGTCTACTCGAACGGGGACAACACGATCGGCTATGCGGCGACCTCGTCGGACGAGGACGGGTTCGAGGAGAAGTTCGAGACGGTCGTCTACACGACGGGGCCGCACCGCCTTCGCGTCACCCGGACCGGCGACGAATGGGTGCAGGAGCTCTCCACCGACGGGGCCACGTGGCAGCCGCTGGCGAGCATCACCCACGACATGGAGCTCGACCAGCTCGGTCTCTACGCGGGGAACTTCGAGTTGTCGGGTCCGGCGCCCGCCTACACCGCCGTCGTCGACTACGTCCGCGTGGAAAGCGACGACCCGGGACCCGGAACCTGCGCGGTCGATCTGACCGCACGTGACTGGAAGGGTTTTCGTGGGGGCCGCATGGCGGGGCAGGACGACGGCCTCGTGTACTCGAGCGGGCGCGCGCCGATCTCCGGTGCGTACGCGCGGATCGGCGGCGACGAGCGCGGCGGCGAGCGGACGGGCAGTGTGACGGTGGATGTCGACGCCCTCGAGCAGAGCCGGCGGGCCCGGACCTACCTCATGGTCTCCAACGGCAGGTGGCACCGGCGGATCGCCAGCCTCGATGCCATCGCCGGTACGGGTGAGCGGACCTTCCGGGTTCGCACACGAGGGCTCAAGGCGGTGAAGATCGTCACCGTCGGGCGCCGCCACGCGGGTGCCGACCGGTTCACGATCAACCGGCTGGAGTTCGACGGCTGCGCGCCGACGGCTGCCTGACGGCCACGCAAGGGGTCGTGCGATCCGGCCGCGGCCGTTGGCGGCCCGAGAGGCCGGATCGCACGACCGAAGGGCCACGCCGATCGACGCCGATCGACGCCGGCACGACGTTCGCCGTCGGGGGCGGCCGGGGCGCGACCGGGTCGAGATCGACCGGTCACCGGCACCGGGAGAACCGGGGTGGGGCGCCCGCGATGTGGCGCATCGATCGCCCGCCCGGTGCCCGGGTCGGACCACGCCGACCGCCCGCGGAGACGGGATCCGACGGGCTCCCCCCTCCGTCCGTCCGAGGACCGCGCAGGGGGCCCTGGTCCGAGGGGCCCCGACGGGCCAGCGCCGGGCGGCGCGATCGTCTGCGGACGCCGATCAGCCGGCTGCGACGGACCCGGGGGGTCCGAGCCGCTCCTCGAGATAGCCGGAGATCTCCCGCACCAGTTCCGCGCCCGGCGCAAGCCGAGTGGCGGTGGACTCCTCTCCCGCGTGCGACGCGACGGCCTCGAGCACGTCGGCGGGCCCGTCCGCCACGATGACGAGGCCTCGTCGCGCGAGGCGCTCGGCGAGCTCGAGCTGATGGTCGTCGACGTGCTCGCCGTGAACGCGGCGTCGAGGCATCACGATCGGCGTCTTCCCACAGGTGAGGGCCGTGAGGAAGCTCCCGACGCCCGCATGGCAGACGACGGCCCGCGCGTCGGTCATCAGCTCGAGCATTCGGTCGTACGCGACGTACTCAAGGGCGTCGACGCCGGCCGGAGGGTTCGTCGATCCGCCGTACTGGAGCACGACCTCCTCTCCGGCCCGCGCGAGCATGCCGGCGGCGTCGACGAGTCGTTGGAACGGCGCCTCATGGGTCCCGCAGCTCACGAAGATCATGATGTCTGGAAGACCTGTCCGGCGTGTCGTGCCCCGACCCGCTCGGCGAGTTCGGGCCACTGCACGTAGAAGCGGTCGGCGACCGGCTTGATCAGCCTCCCGCTCAACGAGAGGCCGTCGGTTCGGGTCAGGCTCTCCACGTAGACGACCTTCGCACCCCGGATCCTCGCGATCCATGCGAAGGGGACGGCGACGCCCGCGCCGGTGGTGACCATCACGCCGGGCCGCGCCCGGCCGATCACGCGCACCGCGAGCACGAGGTTGCGGACGAGGTTGGTGACGCTCCTGTTGGTCGGGTGGTGTGCCAGGACGACGCGCTCACCCGCAAGGAGCGTGTGGGCATCGGTCCGGTCGAACGTCACCCAGAGGCGCTCGCGCCCCGACCAGGCACTCGCCAGCGCATTGAGCTGCATCAGGTGACCACCGCTCGAGCAGACGAGCATGACGTCGGCACGCGTGATCCGCCGGCGCCGCCGCGCCGGCGGTGTCACAGCGCGGCCCGGGTCGTCGTCCACCGCAGGTCACGGGCCAGGCGATCCTGTTCGCGCAGCGTCAGGATCCGTCGGATCCGCATGTACCTGCCCGCGTCGAGGTCCGCGCGGCCGAGCCCGATGCGCCTGTACGCGTCACGGAGCTCGTCGACGCCGTCGGGCACGGTGTGGCGGGTCGCCGCCGCCGGGAGCTCCTCCCGGATGCGGGCGAAGCTGACCCGGTAGCTGCGCGCGTCGGGGCTGGCGCCGGGGGCGTACTCGACCTCGCTGCCAGGGACCAGCTCGCGGACGATCTCCGCGACCTGGCGCACCTGGAAGTTCTCCCCGTCGTCCCCGACGTTGAACGCCCGGTCGTGCACGACCTCGCGAGGGGCCTCGAGGGCCGCGATGAACGCGGTGGCGACGTCGTCGACGTGGACGAGCGGACGCCACGGCGTGCCATCGCTCTTGATCAGGACCTTGCCGTCGACGACCGCATGGGCGACGAGGTCGTTGACGACGAGATCGAGCCGCAGCGCGGGAGACGCGCCGTAGACCGTCGCGTTTCGGAGGTAGACGGGGCTGAAGTCGTCGTCGGCGAGCGTCGTGAGGTCCCGCTCGACCATGATCTTCGTCTCGCCATAGGGCGTCAGTGGATTGAAGTCCGCCTGCTCGTCGAGGGCCTCCTCGCCCGCCGCGCCATAGAGGCTGCACGACGAGGAGAACAGGAACCGCGGCACGCCGCGCGGCCTTGGCGACGCGCGCCAGCTCGACCGTCGCCCGATGGTTGATCTCGTAGGTCAGCGCCGGATCGAGGTTCCCGACCGCGTCGTTGCTGAGCGCGGCGAGGCAGATCACGCAGTCCTGACCCGCCAGGGCGTCCGGGCCCACGTCTCGGATGTCCGCCCGGATCTCGTGCGCGGGCGGCTCGGCCGTCGGACCGAACGGATCGTCCTCGTAGAGGAACGTGTCGAGGCCGGTGACCTCGTGGCCGGCCGCGACGAGCCGCGGCACCATGACCCGACCGATGTAGCCGGCATGGCCGGTGACCAGAACCCTCATCCCGTTCTCCCTCGTCGCGTGATGCGCCCTCGAGTGGTCAATCGGCGCACATGACCGCCTTCCGCATGTGGAAGGCCTCGGCGAAACGCTCCGGCGCGGCGCACTCGACACCGCGAAGCCGCATGAGGCCACGAAAGGTGTCCTCGTCGAACCACGGCTTTTGCGCCTGGGTCGTGAACGCCTCGCGCAAGGCCCGGAGCTTGGTGTCGACCTGTGACCCGGTCGAGGGGCACGTAGAGGTTCGGCGTGACCAGGTCGCCGTCCCACTTGGGGATCTCGTACTCGAGCACGAGTTGGTCACGAAACGTGTTCCAGGCGAGATCGGACAGCAACCGGTGATCCTGGTGGCGGTCGTGACGGGCGTGGGTGAACACGACGTCCGGCGCGAGCGCGGCCAGGCCGGCGACGCGCTCCTTGACCGCGTCCCCCTGCCAGGGCAGGTAGCTCTCGCGGAACCGGTCCACCTCGACGGTCGCGGCGCTCGCGCCCTCGAGCAGGATCTCGGCGGCGCGGCGTGTCTCCGCCTCGCGCTCGTCGCTCGCGCTGAAGACGCGCCAGTGCGCCTCGAGGCCGGCGGACGCGTCGATGAGGCGGCGGATCGTGCCCCCGCAGCCGATCTCGATGTCGTCGGCGTGGGCACCGAGGAAGAGGGCCCGAAGGGGCCGCCCCGGCGGGGACAGCGTCAGCGGGATCACGATCCCGGACGCCCCGTCTCGCCCGACGCGACCGGGTGCCGCCAGACCTCCCACGGCGCGTCGTCCTCCGCGTGCATGTCGTCGAGCCGCTGCCGGTCCTTGAAGGTGTCCACGCCGGCCCAGAAGCCGGTGTAGCGATACGCGAGCAGCCGCCGCTCGTGCCGCGAGGCGCGCGAACGGCTCGAGCACGAGCTCCTCGCCCGCGCCCAGCACGTCGAAGATGCGGCGGCTGAGCACGAAGAACCCGGCGTTCACCCAGAGCCCGGCGTCGCTCGCCTCGCGGAGCCCGATCACGGCGTCGCCGTCGCCGATGTCGACGACGTGGAAGGTCTGGCTCGGCGGCGTGCACAGGAACGCGGCCGTCGAATCCGGTCGCGTGGAACCGGTCGATCAGGAGCGGCAGATCCAGGTCGGTGAGGCCGTCCGAGTAGTTGGCGAGGAAGACCTCCTGCTCGTCGACGTGCTCGCGCACCGCCGCCAGGCGCTCGCCGATGTTCGAGCGCATCCCGGTGTCGACGAAGGTGATCCGCCAGTCCTCGATGTCCGTGTTGAGCAGCTCGAGGTCGCTGCCGCCGCTCGACAGGACGAAGTCGTTGGAGACCCATTCCTTGTAGTTGAGGAAGTAGTCCTTGATGACGTCGCCCTTGTGGCCGAGGCAGAGGATGAAGTCCGTGTGCCCGTAGTGGGCGTAGTACTTCATGAGGTGCCACAGCACCGGGCGGGGGCCGATCGGGACCATCGGCTTCGGGATCTGGTCGGAGTAGTCGCGCATCCGCAGCCCCTGGCCGCCGCAGAACAGCACGACCTTCAGACCCGACGAGGCGCTCATTCGACCACCTCGAGCGTCGGGATGTGGACCACGAACCGGCCACCCCAGTCCCGGACGTACGAGGCGGTCTCGATGATCTCGTCGCGAAGGTTCACGGGGAGGATCAGGACGTAGTCGGGCCGGTGCTCGGCGAGGCGCTCGACCGGGAGGATCGGGATCCGCGTCCCGGGCATCAGGCGACCCTGCTTGTACGGGTTGCGGTCGACGACGAAGTCGAGGAAGTCGCGCTTGATCCCGCAGTAGTTGAGCAGGGTCGAGGCCTTGCCCGGCGCCCCGTAGCCGACGATCCGCTTGCCGTCGCGCTTCGCCGCGATCAGGAACTCGAGCAGCGCCCGCTTGGTCTCGCGGACCCGCTCCTCGAACCGCGCGTACGTCGCGAGGTCCTCCAGCCCGGCCGCGCGCTCGCTCGCGCGCATCTGCGCGACCCGCTCGGTCTGGGCCCGGGTGCCGGGCCGTGCCGACAGGACGCGCAGCGAGCCGCCGTGGGTGGGCAGCGCCTCGGCGTCGAAGACCTCGAGGCCATGCGCCGCGAGGGCCCGCTCCAGCGTGTGGAGGGAGAACAGCGAGAAGTGCTCGTGGTAGATGGTGTCGAACTGGCCGCCCTCGACGATCGCCAGAAGGTGGGGCGTCTCGATGCTGCAGACCCCCTCGTCGGCGAGCAGGTGGTCCACTCCGCCGAGGAACGAGTGCAGGGCGCTCACATGGCCGAGCACGTTGTTGGCCATGAGGAAGCTCGCCCGGCCGCGTTCGGCCGCGACGCGAGCGCCGACCGACTCGTTGAAGTACTCGACCAGCGTCGGGATCCCGCGCTCCTTTGCCACCGCGGCGACGTTCGCGGCGGGGTCGATGCCGAGCACCGGCACCCCCGCGGCGGCGAACGGCTGCAGGTAGGTCCCGTCGTTGCTCGCCAACTCGATGACCAGGTCGGACGCGCCGAGACCGAGTTCCGGGATGATGCGGTCGGCGTAGCGCCGGGTGTGCTCGACCCAGGCATCGGACATCGCCGAGGCGAACGCGCTGACGTGGAAGATCTCGACGGGATCGACGATCTCCTCGAGCTGCACGAGGTGGCACTCGGCGCAGACCCACGCGGTGAGCGGATAGAAGCGCTCGGGCTCGAGAATCTCGTCTTCGGGAGGGAAGCTCTCCCCGAACGGCGCAGCGCCGAGATCGGCCATCACGTCGGCGAGCGGCGCGTCACAGAGCCGGCATGCGGGTCGGCGTCCGACCGGCGCGTCGACCCGGTCGGGCGCGGTGACGGGGGAGTCCATCGCAGGCTCTCTTCCTATCGGGTGTGTGCGGCGAAGGAGACGGGCACGACCGGCACGTCGAGGCCGAGCGAGGTCGCCTGGTCGGAGATCTCGTCGAGATAGACCGGGTTCATGACGGCGATGAGCCCCGGGCGCAGGCCGGGAAGCGCCTCGGGGGCGACGATCGGATGCCCCGTCCCGGGAAGGAAGCGGCCCTGTTTGCGGGGGTTGACGTCCACCACCGCGGGGACCTCGTCGGAGATCCCGAGTTGGTTGAAGAATCCGACCGCCTTGGCGCCCGCACCCCAGGCGACGACCGGACCGCCAGTCGCGACCCGCACCCGCGCGCGCCACTCCTCGAGCTGTCCTTCGAGACGCACCGGGAAGCGTGCGACGTCGTCGGCCAGCCGCTCCAGTTCCGCGGCACGAGACGGCGGACGCCAGGCGTCGTCGCTCTGCCGGGCCTCCGCATAGACGAACTGGTCGTCGTAGGTCTCTCCGCAGTCGAGGACCTCGAAGCCCGCGAGCGACAGCATCCGCTCGAGTGACGCGGGGACGAAGTAGGTCGCGTGCTCGTAGATCAGATCCCACACCGACAGGCGCCGGATCGCCAGGAGGCCGTTCGGCACCTCGACGTAGAGCGCGCCCCGCCCGCCCGTCGGCGCGCATGACCCGGCCGAGCGCCTCGAGGAAGCCGAGCGGATCCCCGAGATGCTCGAGGACGTGGCGCATCACGACCAGATCGGCCGTACCACCGAGGTCGTCCGAGAAGTAGCGGGGTGTCACCGTCGCCCGTCCGGCCAGGAGCGGGTCGGCGTGCGCGGGGTCGTGGCTCGGATCGAAGCCGAGACCCTCGCCGCCCGACATCTCGCACAGCATCCCGAGGAACCGCCCGCCGCCCGCGCCGATCTCCACGGTCCGTCCGCCGTCCGCCAGGTGGCGGGAGACGAGGCGCTCGGCGAGCGCCCCCTCGAAGCGGCGGAAGACCTCGCTGTGGTGGAGCGCGTTGTCGTAGGCGATCTCGTAGTCGGCGAGGGTGTCGTCGAAGGCGGCGTTTCGAAGCAGGCCGCTCTCGGGGCAGTGCTCGAGCCGGAAAGGGCCGCGCGGACAGGCGCGTGCCGCCTCGGGGGTGTCCCAGAGGGCCCCGACGTGGACAGGGAGCATCCCGAGGTCGACGACGGGGCGTGCCGGTTGACCGGCGCACATGGCGCGCTGCGTGCTGTCTGCGGTGCTCGGCATCGTCGGCATGATCGTCCTCCCGTGTGTCAGTCGGAAGGCCAGCCCCGAAACCTGAACAACCGCGGCCAGAGGATCGGCCGACCCGGCCGTCCGCTCGGGTGGCCATCGGAAGGCCGGCGCGCGGACCGCGACCCCCGGTGCGGGGGGCTCCGGGGTCGCGCGGACCTCCGAGCTGGCCGACGCGTGGGCGCCCCGATCCGCCGTTCCCCAGGGCGGCGCTCCGGCCGCTCGACGGTCCCTCGGCGCGGACCGGACGAACGGCGCGGCGGCGCACGTCCGCACCCGCCGATTCCGGACGACGATGCACGCGCCACCCGGGCGAGTCCCCGGACGGCGCGGGCCCCGTCGGCGGATGCGAAGCCGCGCCCGCGGGCACCGGCCGGCGGCGGGGGAGTCGGCGAGCTTTTTCCACCATCCGGACCGCCGCATCTCTGGCCTCGACCCGGGCCATGGCAGCGTCTGTGAGGCACGAGATGTCGATGGACTCGGGAATCACACGTCGACTCGAGCCTCCCCGCCGGCTTCATCCACAGGCCCAGTTCGTATCCTCAGAAATCCGTACCTTTGGGGGGTGCGTTGCGCTGGCGGAAGGACATAGCCTCGTACGCGTCGATCAATGCGCGGTGGACGGGGCGTGGGATGGCGGCACTCGAGCGGTTGGCACGGAAGCTGACGATCAGCATCGCGACGATTCTCGTCGTCGTGTTCGGGGCGGCGGCCGCGACCGGCGCACCCCTCGCTCTCCGACGACTTCAACACGTGCCAGATCGACGACGGCCGCTGGACGTTCGTGGACCCGGTGGGCGACGCGCAGGCCGGCATCGCGGGGACCGGCACCGAGGACGCGGTCGCCACGATCTCGTTCGGCGCCGGCGCCGCGCACAACCCCTGGGGCGCCCCCAACCCCGCGCCCCGGCTGACCCAGCCGCTCGACGACACCGACTTCACGATCACCGCCAAGTTCGACTCGGCCGTGAGCGGCAAGTACCAGAACCAGGGCATCACGATCGAGCAGGACCAGGACGACTGGCTGCGCTTCGACGTGTACTCCGACGGCTCGAACACCCGGACGTTCACCGCTCAGACCACCAACGGCACCTCGAGCGCGGTCGCCTCGCAGCTCGTCGGAGACGGCGCGCCCATGTGGGTGCGGGTGATCCGCCAGGGCGACCAGTTCATCCAGCAGCACTCGACCAACGGGCAGAGCTACCAGACGGTCGCGAGCTTCACGCGTCCGATGGACGTCGCGACGGTGGGGCTCATGGCGGGCAACTTCCCGCCGACCTCCGGCGCTCCCGCACCCGCCCACACCGCGCGCATCGACTACGTCGAGGTCGCGACCGACCCGATCTCCGGCGAGGACGCCGGTGCGCCGAGCGGCGGCACGGGCACCCTGCAGGTCGACGTCACGGGTGCCGGCAGCGTGGACGCCGACCCGGCGGGCGCATCACACGAGTGCGGCACCGAGGTGACGCTGACCGCCCAGCCCGACGCGGGCCAGGTCTTCGAGGGCTGGTCGGGTGCGCTCACGGGCACCGACACCCCCGCCACCCTGACCATCGCAGGCCCCCAGACCACCGTGGGCGCGACGTTCTCCGACGCGGCACCCGCACCGGCGCCGCCGGTGATCTCCGGCGTGCAGGCCGACCCCGGCCACGACGCGGCCACGATCACCTTCTCGACCGACATCGCGGCCAGCGGTGAGGTCGAGTTCGGCACCGACACCAACTACGGCCTCGGCACCGAGACGAGCCCCGCCGGCACCTCGCACACCGTGCAGCTGACCGACCTGGCCCCGGAGACCACCTACCACTACCGGGTCAGCGCCAGCGCCGCCGGCGAGACCGCCACCGGCGTGGACCGCACGTTCACCACCGACGCGGCACCCGCACCGGCGCCGCCGGTGATCTCCGGCGTGCAGGCCGACCCCGGCCACGACGCGGCCACGATCACCTTCTCGACCGACATCGCGGCCAGCGGTGAGGTCGAGTTCGGCACCGACACCAACTACGGCCTCGGCACCGAGACGAGCCCCGCCGGCACCTCGCACACCGTGCAGCTGACCGACCTGGCCCCGGAGACCACCTACCACTACCGGGTCAGCGCCAGCGCCGCCGGCGAGACCGCCACCGGCGTGGACCGCACGTTCACCACCGACGCGGCACCCGCACCGGCGCCGCCGGTGATCTCCGGCGTGCAGGCCGACCCCGGCCACGACGCGGCCACGATCACCTTCTCGACCGACATCGCGGCCAGCGGTGAGGTCGAGTTCGGCACCGACACCAACTACGGCCTCG
Source organism: Miltoncostaeaceae bacterium (assembly GCA_963698665.1). Classification (GTDB taxonomy): domain Bacteria; phylum Actinomycetota; class Thermoleophilia; order Miltoncostaeales; family Miltoncostaeaceae; genus CALNYH01. The sequence continues at coordinate 369,702 of CAVORO010000003.1, forward strand.
GCACCGAGACGAGCCCCGCCGGCACCTCGCACACCGTGCAGCTGACCGACCTGGCCCCGGAGACCACCTACCACTACCGGGTCAGCGCCAGCGCCGCCGGCGAGACCGCCACCGGCGTGGACCGCACGTTCACCACCGACGCGGCGCCCGTGGCGGGCCCCGCGTCCTCCGACGACTTCAACACGTGCCAGATCGACGACGGCCGCTGGACGTTCGTGGACCCGGTGGGCGACGCGCAGGCCGGCATCGCGGGGACCGGCACCGAGAACGCGGTCGCCACGATCTCGTTCGGCGCCGGCGCCGCGCACAACCCCTGGGGCGCCCCCAACCCCGCGCCCCGGCTGACCCAGCCGCTCGACGACACCGACTTCACGATCACCGCCAAGTTCGACTCGGCCGTGAGCGGCAAGTACCAGAACCAGGGCATCACGATCGAGCAGGACCAGGACGACTGGCTGCGCTTCGACGTGTACTCCGACGGCTCGAACACTCGGACGTTCACCGCTCAGACCACCAACGGCACCTCGAGCGCGGTCGCCTCGCAGGTCGTCGGAGACGGCGCGCCCATGTGGGTGCGGGTGATCCGCCAGGGCGACCAGTTCATCCAGCAGCACTCGACCAACGGGCAGAGCTTCCAGACGGTCGCGAGCTTCACGCGTCCGATGGACGTCGCGACGGTGGGGCTCATGGCGGGCAACTTCCCGCCCACCTCCGGCGCTCCCGCACCCGCCCACACCGCGCGCATCGACTACGTCGAGGTCGCGACCGACCCGATCGCGCGGCGAGGACGCCGGTGCGCCGAGCGGCGGCACGGGCACCCTGCAGGTCGACGTCACGGGTGCCGGCAGCGTGGACGCCGACCCGGCGGGCGCATCACACGAGTGCGGCACCGAGGTGACGCTGACCGCCCAGCCCGACGCGGGCCAGGTCTTCGAGGGCTGGTCGGGTGCGCTCACCGGCACCGACACCCCCGCCACCCTGACCATCGCCGGCCCCCAGACCACCGTGGGCGCGACGTTCTCCGACGCGGCACCCGCACCGGCGCCGCCGGTGATCTCCGGCGTGCAGGCCGACCCCGGCCACGACGCGGCCACGATCACCTTCTCGACCGACATCGCGGCCAGCGGTGAGGTCGAGTTCGGCACCGACACCAACTACGGCCTCGGCACCGAGACGAGCCCCGCCGGCACCTCGCACACCGTGCAGCTGACCGACCTGGCCCCGGAGACCACCTACCACTACCGGGTCAGCGCCAGCGCCGCCGGCGAGACCGCCACCGGCGTGGACCGCACGTTCACCACCGACGCGGCACCCGCACCGGCGCCGCCGGTGATCTCCGGCGTGCAGGCCGACCCCGGCCACGACGCGGCCACGATCACCTTCTCGACCGACATCGCGGCCAGCGGTGAGGTCGAGTTCGGCACCGACACCAACTACGGCCTCGGCACCGAGACGAGCCCCGCCGGCACCTCGCACACCGTGCAGCTGACCGACCTGGCCCCGGAGACCACCTACCACTACCGGGTCAGCGCCAGCGCCGCCGGCGAGACCGCCACCGGCGTGGACCGCACGTTCACCACCGACGCGGCGCCCGTGGCGGGCGCACCGGTCATCGACATCCCCGAGGGTGATCTGCTGCCGATCGGGCAGAACGGCATCTCCCAGGATGCCGCCAACATCATCGGCACGATCACCGATCCGGACGGGATCCAGTCGTCGACGTTCCAGGTGGGCGACGCGGCGCCCCGGCCCCTGGCGCTCGGCAAGAACCAGCGACGCCTCGCCGCGCCGGGGTACTTCAACGCCGAGATCCTCCTGGACGAGCTCGTTCCCGGCGAGAACGCGGTGACCATTCGAGCCGTCGACCAGCAGGGGGCGGCGTCGGAGCGTGTCGTCACGATCGACTACACCACGGGCGTCTCCCTCCCCCTTCCGACGACCGTCGACTGGTCGAGCGCGTCCTCGATCACCGACGTCGCGAACATCGTCGACGGCTTCTGGACCAAGACCCCGGACGGCATCCGGACGACGCAGATCGCATACGACCGGCTGATCGCGCTCGGCGACGTGGCCTGGACCGACTACGAGGTCACGCTTCCCGTCACCGTGCACGCGGTCGATCACGAGAACGGCGACCCGTGGCCGTCGAACGGGCCTGCGGTCGGACTCGGTCTTCGGTGGGCCGGCCATTCCCAGGTGGCGCAGGAGTGGCCCCGGGACGGGTTCTACCCGGTCGGCGCGTTCGGCTACCAGGAGTGGCCGCCCACCGGGACCGACAAGCGCGCGATCCTCGCCGAGGGGACGTGGACGCGGCGGTCCGAGGGCACCATGGATCTGAACCGGCCGTACGTCTTCAAGATGCGAGTCGAGTCCGGCGAGGACGGCAACGGGAGCTATGCGCTCAAGGTGTGGCCACAGGACGAGGCGGAGCCCGCGGCATGGTCGGTCACGAGCCCGGCGCCCAACGATCTGGACGCCGGCGCGGTGCTCCTGCTCGCACACCACGTCGATGCCACCTTCGGAAACGTCCAGGTCTCGCCGATCAACGAGTGAGCGACTCGGATCGCGTCCGAGGACGTCGACCTCCAGCAGACGAAGGGAAGCGGTCGTGGCGACGAATCCACCGGACGACGGTGCGCGCCCTGCGACGAGTGGGTCCCGGACCGCCCCGCGTCACCGTCGGGCTGCCGGTCTTCAACGGAGCGCGCTACCTCGACGATGCGATCGGCGCGCTCCTGTCGCAGTCCTACCGGGACTTCGAGTTGGTCATCTCGGACAACGCCTCGACCGATGAGCACCCCGGCGATCTGCGCCGCCGCCGCGGCGGCGGACGACCGGGTCCGCGTGATCCGCCAGCCCCGCAACCTCGGGGCGGCGGGGAACTACAACGCGCTCGTCACGGCCGCTCGCGGCGAGCTCTTCCGCTGGGCACCGCACGACGATCTCGTGACGCACGGACCACCTCGAGCGACTGGTCGCCGCGCTCGACGCCGCCGGGCCCGGGGCGGTGCTGGCGTACCCGCAGACCACGGTCGTCGACGCCGAGGGTGTGGCCACGGACCACTGGCGGCACGACTCCCCCTGGGACGGGCGTCGACCCTCGACGCGACTCGCGTCGCTGCTTCTGCCAGCCGAGGGGGCTCCTCCACGAGTGCAGTCCGGTCGTCGGGCTCATTCGCACGTCGACGCTCAGGGCCACGAGGCGCATCGGCTCGTTCGGGGCCTCGGACAAGGTCCTGATCGTCGAGCTCGCCCTGGCGGGCGACTTCCGTCGCGTCGACGCCCCCCTGTTCGTTCGGCGCATGCACGAGGCCACCCACCTCGCGAACCGCGACCCGGCGGCGGTCGCGGAATGGTTCGACCCGCATCGCCGTCGCGGTCCGGTTCCGACTCCACGGACCGACCTGGCACGGGGATACGTGACCGCGGTCACCCGGGCGCGTCTCTCGGTCGCCGAGCGCGCGGCGTGCTGGCGGGTCGTCTCCCGGTGGCTGGCCATCCGCCGGAACTGGCGGGTCGTCGGGGGCGAACTGCGTCGATCGGCGACGGCCCGAATCCCGGTCGTGCTTCCGGCCCGGATGTCGACGGGCTGATCCGATGTCGCTCGCGTTCGATCCCGGTGGGGCCGCCCCCACGACGGCGGCATCGGGCATGCTCGCGTCGCTGTGCCGGGGCGAGTCGTTGGTCGACGTCGCGGAGTTCCCCGGCGTGCCGGTCCACGTGAGCGCGCTCTGGCCGACACGCGGCGCGGCGAGGGCGTGTCCGCGCGGTGACATGGTCCTTGCGTTCTGTCCGGGGAGCGGTCTGCTCGTCAACCGGTGCTTCGACGCCGGCGTGGCCCGGTATCGGATCGCGCACGACAAAGGACTCGGGGCGAGTCCCGTCTTTCGCGAGTACGAGCGGGCGCTCGCGGAGCGACTCGTCACGGACGACGATCTGCGCGACGCGCGCGTCGTCGAGGTCGGCTGCGAGGACGGACATCTCCTCGGGCTCGTCTGCTCCCTCGCGGGCGCGCGCGGGCTCGGCTACGAACCCGGCTTCGAGTCCGGCCGCGACGCGTCCGGGGGCGCCGACGCGATCGAGATCCGACCGGAGGCCTTCACCGGCGCGCTCGACGGCCCGGCCGACCTGATCATCATGCGTCATGTGCTCGAGCACCTCGCCGACCCACTCGATGCGCTTCGTCGGGTCGCGGCGACACTGCGCGCGAACTCGAGTGACGGCGCGGGCCTCTACGTCGAGGTCCCGAACGGCCTGCTGGCGGTACGGCGCCTGTCGATCTGGGACCTCATCTACGAACACGCGACCTACTTCACCGTCCCCTCGCTCGAGCGCCTGCTCGCGGCCGCCGGATTCGAGGTGCGCCGAATCGGGGAAGCGTACGACGGGCAGTTCGTCGTGGCATACGCCCGGCTCGCGGACGGCCCCTTCGAGCCGCCGGCGCGGGCGGAGGAGCTCGAGGCCCTGCGCCGAGACGTCGAGGACTTCCCCGCGCGCCTGCACGCCGAGATCGACAGGTGGTCACGGCGCGTCGCGGACCTCGGCGGCGGTCCGAACCCGGCCGTCGCCTGGGGCGCCGGCGCGAAGGCGGTCGGTTTCTTCAACCTGCTCGGGATTGACGATGAGGTGGTCGCGGTCGTGGATCTCAACGAACGCAAGCAGGGCACGTTCCTTCCCGGGACGGGCCACCGGATCGTCTCGCCCGCCGAGCTCACGTCGATCGCTCCCGGCCTCGTGATCGCCATGAACCCCATCTACGTCGATGAGATCACGGCCGACCTCACGCGGCTCGGCATCGATGCGCCGGTCGTCCCCGTCTCATGACCCAGACCCCGAAGGGAACCCCGAGGAAATGACGAGCGCACTCCGCCAGCACGACGCCCACGACACCGCCGGCACCGCCGAGCCGAGGTGCCGCTTCTGCGAATCGCCGCTTCGCGACGTCTTCGCCGACCTCGGAACCAGCCCCCTGTGTGAGAGCTTCGTTCGGGCCGAGGACGCCAACATCGCGGAGTCGATCTACCCTCTGAAGGCCTGGGTCTGCGGGACGTGCTTTCTGGTCCAGCTCGAGGAGATGGTCGACCCGGTCGAGATCTTCCCGGAGTACGCCTACTTCTCGTCGTACTCCGACGCGTGGCTCGCCCACGCGCGCGACTACGTCGGGGCGATGACCGAGTCGCTCGGGCTCGGGTCGGACAGCCTCGTCGTCGAGCTCGCGAGCAACGACGGGTACCTGTTGCAGTACTTCGTCGAGCGCGGGATCCCCGTGCTCGGGATCGATCCGGCGGCCAACGTGGCGAAGGCGGCCGAGGAGCGTGGGGTGCCCACGATGGTCGAGTTCTTCGACGAGGCCCTCGGCGCGCGGCTGGCGAAGGAGGGGCGCCGGGCGGACCTGGTGCTCGGCAACAACGTGCTCGCGCAGGTCTCGGATCTCCACACGTTCGTCGCGGGGATCCGCCACCTCCTGGCGCCGGACGGGGTGTGCACGATCGAGTTCCCGCACCTCCAGCGGCTGATGGAGGAGAACCAGTTCGACACGATCTACCACGAGCACTACTCGTACTTCTCGCTCGTGACGGCCGAGCGGATCTTCGCCGCGCACGGCATGCAGATCCACGACGTCGAGGAGCTCTGGACCCACGGCGGATCGCTGCGGATCTTCGCGTCGCACGCCGGAACGCGGCCGGGCACGGCACGGCTCGCCGACGTGCGCGAGCGGGAGCGGGCGGCGGGGCTCGAGTCCCTCGGCGCGTACGCCGCCTTCGAGGAGCAGGTCCGGGAGACCAAGCGGGCGCTGCTCGAGTTCCTGATCGAGGCGAAGCGCGACGGAAAGACCATCGTGGGCTACGGGGCGCCGGGCAAGGCGAACACGCTGCTCAACTACTGCGGGATCCGGCAGGACTTCGTGGACTTCGTGGTCGACCGCAACCCGTACAAGCACGGTCGGCTGATGCCGGGGAGCCGGATCCCGATCAGGCCCGTGGAGGCGCTCGCGGAGGCGCGGCCGGACATCGTCCTGATCCTCCCCTGGAACCTCCGCGAGGAGATCGTCGGCCAGCTCTCGTACGTCAGCGACTGGGGCGGGCGACTCGCGGTGCCGATTCCGCGCATCGAGATCGTCGGCGGTGGGGCGCGCGGGTGACCTCCACTCGTCCGCGGGAGCGCCGCGGCGCGGCCGATGTCGACGTGCATCGCGCGAGACCCAGTGCGTCGAATCCGTGACCGGTGCCGCTCGGCCGGGTGCGCGCGGGCGGGGCGGGTGTCTCGTCCCGGGCGTCGGTGGCCCGGTCGACGTCGCGGCACATGGATCGTGAGGGCGGCTCGATGACGTCACCCGTGCGGATCAGTGCGGTGATCCCGACCTTCAACCGCGCCGAACTGGTCGTCCGTGCCATTCGGAGCGCCCTCGAGGGCTCGCGCCCGCCGGACGAGATCGTCGTCGTGGACGATGGTTCCAGCGACGACACGGCGGAGCGCATCAAGGTGTTTCGCGACGCGGTGCGCTACGTGTGGCGGACCAACGGGGGATGTGCCTCCGCGCGCAATCGCGGGGTCGAGATGGCCCGGAATCCATGGGTCGCATTCCTCGACAGCGACGATGTCTGGTCTCGGGAGCACCTCGGGGTGATCGAGCGGGCGATCACCGAGACGGACCGCGCGGCCGACCTCTACTTCGCCGATACGGTCCGCCCGGCGCCGACCGGCGCGACGAGCTGGTGGTCGGCGGCCGGGATCTCCCCCCGGGCACCGTGGGAGCTGCGGTCGGACGGCCGCGAATGGGCCCTGCTCGACCTTCAGCCGATGATGCTCCAGTCATCGGTGTTCGCCCGCCGCGAGGTCCTCGACGCGGGTGGGTTCGACGAGTCGCTCACCGTGCGCGAGGACACCGACCTCTTCCTTCGGGTCGCCGTCGGTCGCCCGGTGTGCGCGGTCGTCGGCGGCGGAGCCACGATGACGGACGATTCCGGCGGTCGCCGGCTCACGAACGACCACGATGACGCGAGCGCGGCGTACTGGCGGTGCACGGCGCACATGTACTCGAAGGTGCTCCGAGTCCAGGGCCCGCGTCTCTCCGCGACGGATCGCCGGCGTGTGTCGCGGCGGCTCGCGGTGGCCGAGCGCCGCCTCGCCCGCCTCGCGCTCTCCGACGGGCGGGTACGGGGCGCGGCTCGTCACGGCATGCGGGCCGTGGCGGCCGACGCGACGACGGCGCTCCGGCCACCGCGCCCGCGATCGAGCGTGGCGCGATGACGATCCGGGACGCGGCAGGGGTCCCGAGCCGGCGTCTGCGCGCGCCGGTCCAGGGCGTTGTGGTCCACGCGACGACGCGGCCGGCGCGAGTCGCGGTGTTCGGACGAGGTGCGCCCGGCGCCCGGCGCCGATCGCTCATCTCACCGGGCACGCTGTCGATGGGGTCGGCATGGCCGCCGACGATCCTGCGTCGTCCCAAGGGGCGAGGTCCGCGGTCGGGGGTCGCGGCCGCTCCGGCGACCTGATCCTCGCCGACCGCGCCGGTCCGGCCGCGTCGTTGTCCCGGCACGCGCGCTCGCGCGCCGTGCGCCGGCCGCGTCGGCGATGCGTGGCGTCGTCCACGGCGGCGCGCCCGTGTGCTCGTGCACCGTCTCCCGACTCGAAACGGGGTAGCCCACCGTGTGCGGAATCTGCGGCGCCTTCCAGGTCGACGGCGGGCCACGTCCCGCGCTCGACGCCGACGTCCTCGACCGAATGACGGACTCGATGACCCACCGCGGGCCGGATCAGCGAGGCACGCACATCGAGTCGGGCGCGGCCCTCGGCGCCAGGCGTCTCGCCATCGTGGACGTCGAGGCCGGTCGTCAGCCGATGACCAACGAGAACGGGACGGTCTGGGCCGCCCAGAACGGCGAGATCTACAACCACGCGGAGTTGCGTCGGGGGCTCGAGCGCACCGGGCATCGGTTTCGCACGCGATGCGATACCGAGGTGATCCCCCATGTCTACGAGCGACACGGCGTCTCCTTCGTCGATCGGCTGCGCGGCATGTTCGGGATCGCGGTGTGGGATGCGTCCTCCCGACGCGGGGTCGTCGCGAGGGACCGGCTGGGCATCAAGCCCATGTACTACGCCCGGGCGGGCGACCTCCTTCTCTTCGGCTCCGAGATGAAAGCGGTCCTCGCGAGCGGGTTGATCGACGACGAGCTCGACTACGAGGCCATCGACGCCTATTTGACGCTCGGGTTCTTCCCGGGCCCGACGACACCGTTGCGCGCGGTTCGAAAGTTGGAGCCGGGCCACAGGATCGTGATCGAGGGTGGTCGGGTCGAGGTCGAGCGGTACTGGGCGTACCCCACGCCCTCGGTCGTCGTCGGCCGCTCGGAGGCCGACCACCGCGACGAGGTCCGGTCGTTGGTCGACGAGGCCGTCCGGATGCGCCTCATGGCGGACGTTCCCCTGGGGGCGATGCTGAGCGGCGGCCTCGACTCGAGCCTGGTCGTCGCCCTCATGGCGCGCCACTCCAGTGGCCCGGTCAAGACGTTCGCGGTCGGATTTCGGGAAGACCCCGACAGCGAGCTCGGATCCGCCCGGGCCGTCGCTCGGGCGCTCGGGACGGACCATCGGGAGGTCGAGCTCTCGATGAACGATCCGGCACCAGATCTCGCGGAGCTGATGTGGTTCATGGACGAGCCGGTCGCCGACCTCTCGCAGCTCGGCTTCCACGCGCTCAGTCGCCTCGCGCGGGAAGAGGTGACCGTCGCCCTGTCCGGCCAGGGCGCCGACGAGCTCTTCGGCGGGTACCCGAAGCACAGGGCGGCCGCGCTCGTCGGCATGGCGCGGGCGGCCCCGTCGTGGCTGCTCGGCGCGGGCGCTCGCGCGTTGCGCCACGGCCCCGATCCGGCCGTCCGGATGGCGGGGGCACTCGCCGCGAAGGATCCCGCGGAGCGGCTCCTGGCGACGAGCAGTCGGATCGACCCGGCCCTGCGCGCCGGCCTGTTCCGCGGTCCGCTCGCCGCGGGTGACGGTCGCGCCGCCTATCGCGCGATCGCGCGCAGAATGGGCGGGGCGGGCGACGACCCTCTTTCGGCGAGCCTCTACGTCGACGGCCAGCTCGCGCTCGTCGATCTGATGCTCCACTACTTCGACCGGACCTCGATGTCCACGTCGCTCGAGGTACGCGTCCCCTTCCTCGATCACGTCGTCGTCGAGGCCGCGGCCCGGATCCCGTCGTCGCTCAAGGTCCGCCGCGGCCGGGAGACCAAGTACATCCTGAAGGAGGCGGCCAGGGGCCTCGTGCCCGACTGGGTCATCGAACGCCGCAAGGTCGGGTTCTTCCATCGGACCGCCGCAAGCTGGATCGGTCGCCAGGCCGAGGGGTCACTCGGCCGGTACCTCCTGCGCCCCGACGCGCGAACGGGCGAGATGCTCGACCCGGCGACGATCCGGTCCCTCGTCGACGGCCCGTCGGCGGGCTCGGGTCACACCGTTCTCGCGGCGCTCATGCTCGAGGTCTGGCTCTCCGAGTACCTGCCGCGCGCGATTCGGCCGCAGACGCACCCCCGGACCGTTCCACAAGGCGTGGGCCCGTGAGGTCTCCTCGACGATGGGTCGACGCCGCCACGGCCAGGGTCGCCGCGCGCTCGCCGAGAGTGCGCCTCCGCGGGCGACGGGCAGGCGAGCGACGTCGAGCATCGACCACCCACGGACCGCCGATCGCACACCCCTCCCCGTGTCCTTCGAAAGCAGGCGCGCAATGAAGCAGTCACCCTACGCCCGCCTCAAGCGCGGCTACCACGCGGTCGTTCCGCAGCGTGCGCGGAGCGCTCTCTACGAGTGGATGCCCGACCGGATGCTCAAGCTGCGCCAGCGCATGCTGATGCGGCTCGAGTCGGGCGCCCGCCACGACGAGATCTACGACTCGACCTACTACACGGGGCTCGTGGAGCCCGTCATGGAGGGATCGGTGCGCGAGATCGTCGCGTCGATCACCGAGTACTGGAACCCCTCGGCGGTGATCGACGTGGGGTGCGGCACCGGGCGTCTGCTCGACGAGCTTCGCTCGCGGGACGTGCGGGGCTTCGGGCTGGAGCTCTCCGAGGCGGCGCTCGAGATCTGTCGTGCGCGCGGCCTCGACGTCAGGCGCTTCGACCTCGAGGTGGACGATCCGGATCCGAACTGGCGCGCCGACGTCGTCGTCAGCACGGAGGTCGCGGAGCATCTCCCCGAGGCCGCCGCCGACCGCTTCGTCGACCTCCTCGGCGCCGTCTCCGACAGGATCGTCCTGACGGCGGCCCAGCCGGGGACCGGCGCAGGCACCGACCACGTCAACGAGCAGCCCCACGCGTACTGGATCGAGAAGCTCGACTCGCGCGGATTCGCGTATCTGGGCACGCAGTCGGACGCATGGCGAACGCGCTGGAGCGACGCCGGCGTCGAGGGGTGCTTCGTCGACGGGCTGATGCTGTTCGAGCGTCGAGACGGACGCCGGTGAGCACGTCGCGCGGGCGAACGGACGAGGGATTCCGTCCCGGTCCCGGTCCCGGTCCCGGATGACGGGAGCGGTGCACCCATCACCGGGCGGCGTGCGCCACCGGACCGGCTCCGGCCGAGGGCGCGGCGGCCGACCCACCGGGACGGGGCCGTGGCCGACATGACCGACACCCCGGCCCTCGCGGTCATCACGCCGGTGCGCGACGAGGCCGAGAATCTCCCCCGGCTGGCGCGATCCCTCTGCGCACTCGACGTCCCTCCACGTGTCTGGGTCGTGGTCGACAACGGCTCCGTCGACGGCAGCCGGGAGCTCGTCCGCGGTCTCGCCGAAGAGCACGCGTGGATCCGGCTCTGCGAGAGCCGACCGGATCCGAGCGCGAGACGAGGGGCGGCGTCGGTCCGCGCGCTCCACGCGGGTATCGCCTCGCTCGTGGAGCCGGTCGACTACGTCGCCAATCTCGACGCCGACGTGTCGCTGCCCCCCGACTACTTCTCCAGGATCATCGCCGCGTTCGAGGCGAACCCGTCGCTCGGCATCGCGTCGGGGGTGTGCCTGGAACGGGGTGGCTCGGGACGCTGGGAGCGACGGGCCGTCACGGGGGACACGGTGTGGGGAGCCGCCAGGCTCTACCGGCGCTCGTGCCTCGACGAACTGCTTCCACTCCAGGAGCGCTTCGCCTCCGACAGCATGGCGCAGCTCAAGGCGAACGCCCGGGGCTGGGAGACGCGCCGGCTCCCGGATCTCGTCTTCTGGCATCACCGACCCGAAGGGCATCGTGACGACGGGCGCTTCGACGCGTGGATGATGGAGGGGAGGAGCGCCCACTACATGGGCTATCGCATCTGGTACCTGCTGCTGCGAAGCGCACACCACGTCTCGCGAGGGGACGCCGCCGCCACGGGCATCCTCTGGGGCTACCTTCGATCGGCGATGGCCCGCGAGGAGCGGATTGCGGATCCCGAGGTCACGGCGGCGCTCAGGCGCCAGCAAGACCCCCGGCGCATCCTCACGCGCGTCCGGGAGGCGCGGCGCGCCTGAACCGGTCGGGCCCGGTGGTGCGCGCGTCCGGCGTGGCCGCTCGGCATGCATGACGGGTGCGCGGGCGTGCGCGAGGATCCGCCCGGGGCCCGCCCCGATCGCGGGCGCCGCCGGCGCACCGGGGTCAGGGCGCCGAGCGACCGCCTCGTGCGGTGCCGAGTGTCCGATGGGGTCTCCGGCACGCCGACCACCTGGACGGGGAGAACTCGGCCGCCCCGGGGCGCGCGCGACCGGCCCCGGGGTGTCCGCCGCCGAGTCTGGTTAACTGCGCCGCCGAGCCCGGTGGGCGACGGGACCGAGACGGGAGCGTGGGATGCGGGTACGCACGCGTTCGCACCGCATTCATGCGGGGTTCGTCGCAGTCGTGGTCTGGCTGGCCTTCTTCGGCATCGCCACTCCGGCGACGGCCGTGCTCCGGGTGAGCCCCTCGGGATCCGACTCGGCGCCCTGTACGCAGGCGCAGCCGTGCCAGAGCTTCGCGCGTGCGTACCAGGTGGCCGCGCCCGGAGATCTCGTCGAGGTGCTCGGGACGTTCGGTGCGCAGTCCATCCCTCCCGGGCCCGCCAAGGCGTCCACCGACAAGGTCGTCTTCGCGCCCGCCCCGGGTTCGAGCGCGTCGGTCGACGGCAGGCTCGATGTCCGGGCGAGCCACCTGGAGTTCCGGGACATCGACGTGAGTGGTCTCTCCGCCGGGCCAGGTGCGCGACACGTGACGTTCCGCGGCGTTTCGACGCGCGGGTTCAGCGAGATCGCGAGTGCGTCGTGGGTGTCGATCATCGGCGGCGACTTCGGCCCGGTCAGCGGCGGCGCCGACGCACTCCAGATCAAGCCGAACAACCTGGGCGAGCCCACCCCGGACCAGATCCTCATCGACGGCGTCCGCTTCCACGACGTGGTGCTCGCCGGCCAGAGCCACACGGACTGCATCCAGGTCGGGGGCGCGACCAACCTCACGATCCGCAACTCGACCTTCGAGCGGTGCGCGCACTCGGACATCATCATGGGGACCTTCAACGGGGGCGTGTTCGGCACCACGCTGATCGAGAACAACTTCTTCGGACCGACGACGCACAGCTACTACGCGGTCCACGCCGAGGCCGCGGCCGTCGATCTGACCTTCCGGTACAACTCGATCGGGGACCAGGGCGTGATCCTCGGCACCGCCAACGGCGGCGGGGCAAGGAACGTGCGCGTGGTCGGCAACGTCGGGACGCTCGGGACCGCCTGCAAGCCGACCGCCACCTACTCGCGCAACGTCTGGAAGGACGCGCGCTGCTCGTCCAGCGACGTGCGCGCGGGCTCGGGGTTCGTCAACGCGTCCAAGCTCGACTATCGGCTGTCCCCGGGGAGCGCGGCCATCCGTGCGGGGGACGCCGCCGACCATCCCGCGACCGACATCTTCGGCAGGCCGCGCGGCATCGGCGGGCCACCGGATGCGGGCGCGCACGAGTTCTCGAGCCCGGCGGGCCCGCTCGGTGCGGCGGCCCAGCCCGGGGGCGCGGTCGGTGGCGCGCCCGGGAGCACCGCCGAGGGCGGCGGTGCCCAGCCACCCGCCCAGGCTGCGGGCGACGCCAGGCCGCGCTGCATGGGTCGCGTCGCGACGATCGTGGGAACCCGGGGCGACGACCGGCTCGTCGGGACGAACAAGGCCGACGTCATCGTCGCGTTCTCGGGCGACGACGTGGTGCGCGCCGGCGCGGGCGACGACGTCGTGTGTCTCGGCTCCGGCGACGACAAGGCCGTCGGCGGTCCCGGTCGAGACCGCATTCGGGGCGGAGTGGGCAAGGATCGGATCCAGGGCGGTCGCGCGAGAGACGTGATCTGGGGCGCGCAGCACCGGGATCTCATCTGGGGAGGTCCGGGCCCCGACCTCGTTCGAGGTGGACGTGGCCCGGACTTCATGAGCGGGGGGCCGGGCAGGGACCGCCTGTGGGGTGGTGCGGGGCGCGACCGGGCGCTCGGCGGGCGTGGTCCGGACGTCGTGCTCGGCGGCGCGGGTCTCGATCGGGGGAGCGGGGGACCCGGGAGGGACCGGCTTCGCTCGATCGAGATCGGCCGCGCCTAGGAGCGACGCGCACGCCCGGCCGGCGCCGGCGCGTCTCGATGAGTGCCCCGCGCCGGCCCTCCGGGTGGTGTCGGGGCTCGACGACCCGACGCGGCCGCCGCGCGATCGGTCCGCCCGAGCGAGCGCCGCCCTGGAGCCGGCTTCGACGTGACGGCACGCCGGGCCACCCCGACCCTCACCCCACCGCGGACGACGCCGTGCCGTCGCCGTCGATCGAGCCCCCCCGGCCGCGGAGTCGCTCCAGGATGCTGACGACCTCACGGCGGGTTGCGGGGTCGAGAACGGAGACCGCCGCCGGGTAGGTCAGGACTCCGACCGCGACGCAGATCGCCAGGATGCCCGCGTCCGGAGCCCCGACGTGCTGGAGCCCGAGACGAGTCCCCAGGACGACCGCGGCCATCAGGAGCGACGATGCGATCGCGCCCTGGAGGGCACGTGCGTACACCCAGACGCTGACGCCGACCTCCCGCGCGCAGACCAGGAGGAAGGGCAGGAACACGACCGCGGTCGACACGAGGTAGGCGGCGGCGACCCCGGTGATCCCGAACGGAAGACCGACGACGAAGGCGATCACGTTCGCCGCGAACGCGATGACCGTGAACACGAGGATCGTCGCGGCTCGCCCTCGGGCCTGCAGCGAGAGCGCGCTGAACTGCTGCACGGCCTGCATCACGCCCACCATCGCGAGCAACTGCAGGACGGGGACCGCCGATTCCCACTTGTCGCCGAGGATGACGGTGACGAACTCCGGCGCCACGACGATCATCCCGAGCATGGCCGGGAGCGCCAGCGCCATCACGAGGCGGCTCCCCCGGAGCCATCCCCGCGCGAAGCGCTCCGGCTCATCCTGAATCCGCGACATCGCGGGGAACATGACCGCCTCGATGGGCTGCGCGATCCGCGACACGGGAAACAGGATCAGGTTGAAGGCGATCGCGTACAGACCGAGCGGGCCGCTCCCGAGGAAGCGGCCGATCAGGACCGTGTCGACGTTCTGGTTGACGAACCACGTGACCCTGGCGCCGAAGATCCCGAGCCCGAATGCGCCCAGCTCGCGAAGGCTGCGCGTCGAGAAGACCCGATGCGGACGCCAGCGGGAAAAGCTCCACAACAGGAGCGTCGACAGCGTGGTCGAGGCGAGCGACTGCGCGACGATCGCCCACGCTCCGCCCCCGGCCGCGGCGACGACGACCGCGGTGACCATCCCGACGAGCGTCGAGGCGATCACCCTGATCTCGAGGCTCCGGAAGTCGAGTGCTCGCTGGAGGAGGGTCGCCTGGGTCGTCGCCAGGCCGTTCACGAGAAACGTCAGCGAGAAGACCGCGAGGAGCATCTGGAGGTCCGGCTCTCCGAAGAACCCTGCGACGGGCCAGGACAACGCGACGCCGAGCACCGTCAGCCCGCCTCCGATCGCGCAGCTCGTCCAGAACACGGTTGAGCGGTCCTGCTCGGTGATGCGGGATCGTTGGACCAGTCCCGCACCGAGCGCCACGTCGGTGAACACGAGCGCCAGGCCCGAGAAGATGAGGACGATCGCGGCGAGACCGAACTCCTCCGGGGTCAGGAGCCGGGCGAGGATGATCGCCGTCACGGCCCGGCTCGCCTGCGTGGTCACCGACGACATGGCCGACCAGCTGATGCCCCTCGTGACCCTGCCGGTCATGGAGCCGGCCCCGGCGCCGGAGTCCCGCTCGGGCGGGCCGGCGAGGGCTGCCGTGGGCGGCGGTGCGCCGAGGTGCGGCGGTGGCACGTCGCGTTCCGGGGGCGCCGCCGCGACCCCGTCCGCGTCCGCATGACGCGCGGACTCGCCGCCAGGGTCGCCGTCGGTCTCGCGCCCCCCGTCCGTCTCCGCGTCGTCGTTGGGCGGCGGACGGTCCGAGCGACGCCCGCCCGCGAAGATCCTTCCGAACCGGGTCACACCGCCGGCTCAGCCAGGCGTCGCGTGCGGCCCGGCCTGGACCACGGAGCGACGCCCGCCTGGGCATGCCGGCGAAGGGCGGAGCCCGCGGGGGCCGCACCCGTCCGTCCCAACCTCCCGGTCAGACCACCGGAAGCCACGATCGGGAGGCGCGGGGACGGTGTCGGCTCGGTCCACACTGCGGTTGTACACCGCAGTCTGACGCGGCACATTAGCCATCTGGATAGGGGCCCGAACGCACCGAAAGGCTAGCTGCGAACAGAAAACCACAGGTACCCTATCGACATATCGGACACCGAATCGCGTCACCCGTTCGGGGTATCGAGTTGCGACGGCCCCATGCCGATGGACACTGGGCAACTTCCGAGGAAGGTGGCCTCGAATCGTGGATCTGAGACGGTACGCCGAGGTAGCGCGTCGCTGGTGGAAGGTCCTCGCCGTGGGGTTCGCGCTCGCACTGGCGATCGCCTTCGTCGCGGCGTTCCGCATCGGCGGGGACGGGCTCGAGTACCGGACCTCGGCGACGTGGCAGGCGGACCAGGACATCCTCCTGACGACCCAGGGGTTCCCGCTCGGTCGGGCGAAGGCCACGCTCGAGTCGGGCGGGGGCGATTCGGCCGTGATCGGCGAGGGGGACCAGCTCGCGGTCTCGGCCCGCCTGATCGAGTTGGCGGGCCTCTACGCGCAGCTCTCGAGCAGCGATGCGGTGGTTGCACTGATGGAGGAGGCCGGGCCGCCCGTCGAGGGCGAGCTCTCCGCCCTCCAGTTCACGACGCCGGGCGGAACCGGGCTCCCGGCCGTGCGTCTCCAGGCGCTCGCGTCGTCTCCCGATGGGGCGATCGAGTTGGTGCGCCGCAACAGCGAGGCGTTCGAAACGCTCGTGCGCGAGCGCCAGCGGGCGGCGGAGATCCCGGCGAGCGAGCGCGTGGTCCTCACGACGCTCCGCGAGGCGCAGGTGGCCACCGAGGTGTCCGGTCGTTCCCTGATCGCGCCCGTTGTGGCGTTCCTGGCGACGCTCGCGTTCACGGTCGGCCTGGTGTTCCTGCTCGAGAACGTGCGCCCGGCGCGAGCGGTGGCGACGAGCTCCGACGCCGACGCTCCCCCCGACCAGACGCGCGAGCCCGGCGGGGTGGACACGTCGGCCGAGCCCTGGCGGAGCGACTTCGGGTCCCCCGACGCGGTGGGGAGCACCCCGGTTCGCGAGCCGGAGACCGCGCACGCTGCGGTGTCGTCTCGCGACCGCCCCGGCAACGCTGACTGACCCGTCATGAGGGCCGCCGCAGCCCCGAACGGCGGAGCACCGGATGTGACCCGCGCCCCCGATCGGTCGCGGGGCTCCCGCCGCCCTGCGATCGTTGCGATGGTCGTCGGCGCCGGTGCGCTCGCGGCGTTGGCGCTCGGCGCCCCCGCCCCCCTCGTCGGGATCGTATCGGCCCTGGTGATCCTCGTCGGAGTGCTGGGCGCGAACGCCATCAGTTGGCCGGCGCAGATCGGGGTCGTCCTCCTGGTCATCCTCCTCGTCCCGATCCGGCGCTTCGAGGTGCCGCTCGGGCTCCCGTTCGAGCTGGAGCCGTATCGGATCCTCGTCGCGCTCTTGGCCGTTGCATGGGTGACGTCCCTGCTCATCGACCCCGGTGTACGGCTGCGGCGGTCGGGCTTCGAAGGGCCCATCCTCGCCTTCGCCTTCGCGATCGTGGCGTCGCTCGCCATGAACCTGGACAGCGCCACGGCGGAGCAGGAGAACGTCGTCAAGTCGCTCCTGTTCTTCGCCAGCTTCTTCGTCCTCTTCTATGCGGTCGTGTCGCTCGTGCACACCCAGCGGGTGCTCGACGGCCTGCTCGGGACCCTGGTCCTCGGTGGTGCCCTCGTCGGGCTGTTCGCCGTGATCGAATCGAGAACCGGGTGGAACGCCTTCGACAGCGTGGGTCGGAGCATCCCGTTCCTGGAACCCGCGCCCGACGTCGTCGACGAGCAGACCCGAGGCGGACGGCTGCGGGTCCTCTCGAGCGCGCAGCACCCGATCGCGCTCGGCGCCGCGCTCGTGATGCTCCTCCCCCTCGCCCTCTCCCTCGCCAACAGATCCGTCGCGTCCCACGCGAGGAGCCTCTGGTGGGTCGCCACCGCGTGTATCGGTCTCGGAGCCGTTGCCACGGTGTCGCGCACGAGCATCCTCATGCTCATGGCGGTGGCGACCGTCTTCCTGATCCTCCGGCCGCGACCGACCGCGCGGTGGCTGGCGATCGCCCTCGTACCGGCGGCCGTCGTCGTCCACGTTGCGCTGCCCGGCACGATCGGCGCGTTCCGCCAGGCGTTCTTCCCGGCGGGTGGTCTCGTCGCCGACCAGTCGACCAGCGTCGGCCAGGACGGCCAGGGGAGACTGGCCGACCTCGGTCCCGCGTTCGAGGCGTTCTCACAGCGCCCGCTCGTCGGTCAGGGCTTCGCCACGCGGGCACCCGTCTCGGGGCCCCAGCCGGCCGAGACGCTCGATCCGCTCGCGCCCAGCATCGATGGCCAGATTCTCGACAACCAATGGCTCGGGATGCTCCTCGAGACGGGAATCCTCGGCGTCGCGGCGTTCCTGTGGCTCGTGCTCGCCGCGGCGGTGGCCTTCGGACGGGAGGCGCGCCGGCACTCGGACCCGCGCGGGCTGATGCTGGTCTCGATCGCCGCATCGGTCAGCGCGTTCGGCGTCGGGATGTTCTTCTTCGACGCCTTCGCGTTCGTCCAGGTCACGCTGCTGTTCTTCGTCCTCTTGGCGCTCGGGGCCAGCGGGGTCCTGCTGGGGCGCGCGCTCCCTGGTCCTGGCGAAGGTGATCCGGCGCCCCATCGGCCGACGAGCCGACGAGCCGGCGCGGGAGCGGGAGCCGACCCCGATCGAGACCTCGCGGTCGGCACGGGTCGGGCGACGGAATGACCACGCCACGGCCCGAGGTTTCCATCCTCGTCGTCTCGTACAACACGCGGGCCATGACGCTCGCGTGCCTGGAGTCGATCGTGCGTGAGACGAAACGGCACGACTACGAGATCGTGGTCGTCGACAACGCCTCGAGCGACGGCTCGGCGGACGAGATCCGCGACCGATTCGACCGGGTCACGCTGATCGAGCCGGGCCGGAACCTCGGGTTCGCGGCGGCGAACAACCTGGCGGCCGAGCACGCGCGTGGGCGGTGGCTGCTGCTGTTGAACCCCGATACGGTCGTCCTCGACGGGGCACTCGACACGCTCGTCGACGCGGCCGAACGTCGCGGCGAGGGAATCTACGGCGGCCGGACGGTGTTCGAGGGGGGATCGCTCAACCCGTCCTCGTGCCACGGCTGGATGACGCCGTGGAGCCTGTTGTGCCGCGCGAGCGGGCTCTCCCTCGCCGCGCCCGGGAGCGAGTCGTTGAACCCCGAGACCTACGGGGGATGGCGACGCGACACGGTCAGACCCGTGGACGTGGTCAGCGGATGCTTGTTCCTTCTCCCCGCCGACCTCTGGAACCGCCTCGAGGGCTTCGACCCATCGTTCTTCATGTTCGGTGAGGAGGTGGACCTCTGCCGTCGGGCGTCCCGTCAAGGAATCCCACGGGTGCTGATCCCCGACGCGACGATCATCCACCACGGGGGCGCGTCCGAGCCGGTGCGCGGGAAGAGCATGACCCTGATCTTCACGGCCAAGGTGAGTGAGATCCGCCGACACTGGCGACGCGGAAGCCGTCACCTGGGGGTCGCGCTGCTGTTGGCGTGGGCCGGGACCCGGGCGGCCGCGTACGGCGTGCTCGCGCGCGCCGACCGCCGCCGGTTCGCCGAGCCCGCGGCCGCCTGGACCCATGTCTGGAACGCCAGGAGGGCGTGGTGTCGCGGGTTTCCGCCGGCCCCCGAGGGCCATGGCGCCGTGCGCCTGGACGAGGCCGGGGCGGCCGGCTAGGACCGA
This sequence comes from Miltoncostaeaceae bacterium, assembly GCA_963698665.1. GTDB lineage: Bacteria > Actinomycetota > Thermoleophilia > Miltoncostaeales > Miltoncostaeaceae > CALNYH01. The sequence continues at coordinate 389,103 of CAVORO010000003.1, forward strand.
CCGGGTCCGGATCCGGGGTCCGGACGCGCGAGGACCTGCCGGTAGACCTCGAGGAGTCGGCGCGCCGCCGCATCCCAGGTCAGGTGATCTCGCTGCGCCAGCGCATGCGCTCTGAGCTCGAGCAGCAGCGCTCGATCGGCGTCGACCAGCCGGATCTGCTCGGCCAGCATCGCCTCGTCGCCGGCGCGGTGGATCAGCCCGCTCTCCATGTGTTCGGCGACGGCCCCGGTGGCGTCGGACACCAGCAGTGCGCACCCGCTGGCCTGGGCCTCGTAGGTCACGAGTGCGCTGCCCTCCTCCACGGAGGGCAGCACGAGCAGGTCGCTCTCACGGAGGACGGCGCCGGGGTCGTCGACGAACCCCATCACCTCGACGCTCGGATGTCCGAGAAGGTCGGCGATCGCCTCTCGGTAGCCGGGCTCGAACGAGCCGTAGATGCGAAACCGCCCACGCTCCGCGGCTCCGGAATCGATCCACGCCCGGAGACCCGTGTGAAGTCCCTTGCGAGGCTCGCACCGACCGATGAACACCACCCGCAGGCCCTGTGAGGGGTCCGAGCGCACCGGCGGGCTCGGACTGGGGAAGCGCTCCGGATCGAAACCGTAACGATGCTCGAGCACCCGGTCGCTTGCGAATCCCCGCGCGCGAAAGGTCTCGGCGACCTGGGCCGAGGGCGCGAGAATCGCGGTCGCGAGCTCGTACTCGCGCTCCTCACGGGCGAGTCGCCGCCGGTTGAAGTGGTGCGAGTTCCGCCCGGAGATCGGCATCCCGACGTCGCGCGCCGCCGCCTCAGCCCGCCGGTACGCCTCGGCGGTGTGCGTGTTCGGCGCCTCTCGCAGCCCCGGGATGCCGAGCGCGCGTGCGCGATCCAGCGTCGTGAGCGCGCCGGAGGGCCACGTGTGAACGATGTCCGGGCGGGTGCGCGAACCCCGGGCCAGCCTGGCGGCGACGCGGGCGTCGTGGTGCCGGTACGAGCGATCGATTCCGAGCACCCGGTGGGGGACCCGACGACCGCCGAGCGTGAGGGTCTCGAACACCTCGACGGCCCCCGGGACGTCGGCGCGTGCGCTCGTGCAGCAGACGATCACCTCGGCGCCACACCGTGCGAGTCCTCGTGCCTGGTTCAGTGCGTTCGCGCCGACACCCGGCTTTCCAAGCGTGTCGGGGAAGCTCAGGACGACGCGGAGCGGACGGTCGGCGTCGCCAACAGTCGTCATCGGTCGGTCGTTCGTGACGGTGCTCGAGACGGCGGGGACCCCGGGCGGCGTGCCCGTCGCCGACCGGCCCGCGCCCGCGCGGCCTTCTCGGGTGCCCCGGCGGCAGCCGGCTCGAGACACGTCGCTCGCAGGCGATTCCTCCGCACGGTGGGGGAGCGTAGTCGATGGGTCCGGATGCCGAGCGGTCACCGCGGGTGCGGCCACGGGGCACCGCGCATCCCCGCGCACCAGGGCCAGTCGGGGCGCACCGGTAGCCTGTCGTTCTTGCGCGAGGACACCCCACAGGGCCACGGCGAGGCCGGGAGTCGTGACGAGCGGATTCCGCCGCTGGTCTCGATCGTCATCGCGACCTACAACGCCGGCGCGTACCTTCGGGACTCGTTGCTGAGCGCGCTGCGCCAGACCTACCCGGAGATCGAGATCCTTCTCGTGGACGACGGGAGCACCGACGGATCGATCGAGACGGTGGCGGATCTGCTTGAGGACCCCAGGGTCCGGCTGCTTGAGCAGCCCCGCAATCTCGGAAAGTCCGCCGCGATGAATCGCGCGCTCGACGCGCTCCGCGGTGAGTACTACGCCCTGCAGGATGCCGACGACGAAAGCCATCCGACACGAATCGCGCGTCAGATGGCCCGGTTCTCCGCCGACCCCTCGCTTGGCGCCGTGTTCGTCGGCCACCGACTGATACTCGGCGAACGCAGGGTGGCGCCGACCTTCCCGGCGCGCGATGCCGCATCGTGTCGGCGCATCATCGACGGTTTCAGGCCACCCGCACTCGACCCCACCGCCGCGTACCGCGTGGCCAAGGTCGGTGATCTGCGCTACGACGAGACCCTGCGACTCGCGGAGGGACTGGACTACATCCTCCGAGTCGGCGAGCGCGACCCGATGATCGTCCTCGGTGAGTGCCTCTACGACTACCGCGTACGGGCCTCCTCGCTGACACAGAGCAACGCGACCCGCCTGCGGGCCTACGAGGAGCGTGTCGCGGAGCGGGCCGCCGAGCGCCGGGGCGTCGCCGTCCCGGCGCACCAGGGGCGCCCGGGGCACGGCTCGGACAACAACCTCGCGGCCCACTTCATCCAGAGCGCGCTCGACCTGCGCGCCGCCGGTCTCAGGCGGCGGGCGCTCGCGACCGGTCTCGAGTCGATTCGCCTCCGGCCGAGCGATCCCCACCACTACAAGGCGCTCGCCATGGTCCGTTCTGCCGTCTCGCCTGCACAGGGTCGTGCGCAGGCGCGCACGTGCCGCCGGGCTCGACTAGAGACGAGGCGCGAGGCGCGCCACGACGAATCGCGGACGGCCCGCCACCCGAGAACAATGGCCCGGCGGCGGCCGGGCATCGGCTCACCGCTCCGCGGCCCCGGCATCGGGGGCCGACTGGTCGCGCGTGGTGCCGAAGATGTCCGTCAGGGGCGCCTCCCCGGGCATGCCATGGCCGTTGGCCGCGGCGTCCGGGGTGAGTCGGTAGTCGAGCGCCGGTTTGTCGACGAAGCCCTGCGGCGCCTCGACGTCCGTCGGTCCGCACGCGGCGTTCGTCCACACGTTGTGCGCATAGACGGCCGTCGGCTGGCAGATGGCGCCCACCCGGGCCAGTGCCCCGACGTTGCCCACGACGCGCACGTTCCTCGCCCCGCCGCCCTCGTCGGTGCCGAGGAGCACGCCCTGGTCCCCGATCGAGTTGTACCGGAAGGTCAGATCGACGGCCGCGGCCTCGGCGTGGACGGCCCAGTAGCTGTGCGTCGTCGGTCCGAAGAAGTTGTTCTCGATCAGCGCGGTGCCGAACACGCCCCCGTTGAAGGTCCCCATGATGATGTCCGAGTGCCCGCACCGCTCGAAGGTCGAGTTGCGGATCGTGAGGTTGGTCGCACCCCCGACCTGGATGCAGTCCGTGTGGCTCTGGCCGGCCGGCACCACGTCGTGGAACCGGACGCCGTCGATGAGGATCCGGTCCGGGTTGGGGTGTCCGGGCTCCCGCTTGATCTGGAGTGCGTCGGCGCCGCCGCTGACCGGGCCGAAGTCCCCGCCGATCACCGAGACGTTGCGCGACGCCACGATCGCCGAGTACCCCCGGGTGTCGAGGTCGCGAAGCACCACGTCGCTCGTGTCGGTCACGAACACGCCCGCGGGCGCGAGATCGCGCACCTCGACGTTCTGGGCGGTGATCGTCAACAACCCGGCCGTCTCGACCGATGCACCGTCGGCCGGCCGGATCACGACGGGCTCGCTCGACGCCTTGTCGACACTCGGCACGACCTGGGGCCCGTACGCGCCCCCCGCGACCTCGATGACCTCGCCGCCACCCGCCACCCGATACGCCCGCTCGATCGTCAGACACGGCTCCTGCGCGGTGCACGCGCCGGCGTCGGAACCCGATGGCGAGACGAACCTCGACGCGGGTGCGTCACCCGTCGTGCGCGCCGTCGCGTTCGTCACCGACGGGCTGGCCGCGCTCGACCCGGATCCGGTGCAGCCCGCGAGCCCGAAGGCGAGGGTCGCGAGGCAGACCGCGGCCACGGCGGCATCTCGCCGCCGGATGATGCTCTCTGAGTCGCCGCCGTCGCCCGCGCATCGCCCCCCGAACCGTTCGGACTCCCGCAACTGTGGTCGTCGTCGGCGAGTCGGGCAACCTGCGTCCGGGGAGGCTGAGACCCGGCGGTCGTCTAGCCCGTCCACGTGCCGGGATGGTCAGGGGGTCCCCGTCGCCGTCCGCCGCCAGCGCTCCGCAGGCGGTTCCCGGGAACGCGGAGCGCAGCCCTTCGTCTGGGCGACGCGAGCGGTGCACCCGGAACCGAGCGACGAGCGGGGACCGGATCCGCCCGTGCGCGCTCGTGGCGTGGGTCCGTCGGCGCCCGGACGCCGGATCGACCGGACGCACCGATGGGGGAGCCCGATCCCCACGGGTCAGCCGAATCCGCTGCGACCGACCAGGCGAATCCGAGGCCGTCCGCCGTCTACGCCCGGGGCGAGCACCACTCGCACCGGCCGCGAGTAGTTTCGGTTTCCAGCCGCGTCTCGCACCTCGATCCGCAGGGTGCTCGGGCCCGGGCGCAGGCGAGGGCTGCGGGCTCGGAGACGTGCGGTCCACGGGGTCGCCGACCGGCCGGCTCTGACGCGGTAGCGAAGGCGCTCCGTGCGCGGACCGGGCGGCCTGACCCAGCGGACTGGGATACTCCGCCCACGCCCCGCGCTCGCGAGTGGGCCGACGATCGGGCGCGCGGGGCGGGTCCTGTCGATCGTGAGCGTGATCCGGTCCGACCAGACGGCCGCACCCGTGGCGTCGCGCGCGACCAACTCGATGCGATGACGGCCCTCGGGGAGCGGCTGCAACGGACGCAGCGACCCCCTGCGCCTGACGACCGCAACCCGTTCGCCCGCGATGCGAAGGCCGTAGGAGACGTGTCCCGGGATCCTGGCGTGCCGGGGCGAAGCGGATCAGCGGTCGCCTCGTCCGCACGGACTGCCCGCTGCGAGGCCCGACGATCTCCCGAGTCGGTCCGGTCCGGCGCAGTGCGCTGCGTGGCGGGGCGACGTCTGCCGGCGTGGGCGCCGCGGGGGGCGTCCGACGGGAGCCCTCGTCGGGAGTGGGCGCGCGCGGGCCGGCATTTGGCGACGACGGCGGTGAGGCCGGTGTCTCGGGAGGCCTCGGCGCCCCGTTGTGCGGTGGCGGTGCGGGCGGGGGGGGGGGGGGGGGCGCGCGGAGGCGGCGGCGGTGCGGGTGGGGGCTCCGTCGGCGGCGGGGGACCGGGAGGTCCGCCGCCCTCCGCGGCCCCGGCATCGGGGGCCGACTGGTCGCGCGTGGTGCCGAAGATGTCCGTCAGGGGCGCCTCCCCGGGCATGCCATGGCCGTTGGCCACGGCGTCCGGGGTGAGTCGGTAGTCGAGCGCCGGTTTGTCGACGAAGCCCTGCGGCGCCTCGACGTCCGTCGGTCCGCACGCGGCGTTCGTCCACACGTTGTGCGCATAGACGGCCGTCGGCTGGCAGATGGCTCCCACCCGGGCCAGTGCCCCGACGTTGCCCACGACGCGCACGTTCCTCGCCCCGCCGCCCTCGTCGGTGCCGAGGAGCACGCCCTGGTCCCCGATCGAGTTGTACCGGAAGGTCAGATCGACGGCCGCGGCCTCGGCGTGGACGGCCCAGTAGCTGTGCGTCGTCGGTCCGAAGAAGTTGTTCTCGATCAGCGCGGTGCCGAACACGCCCCCGTTGAAGGTCCCCATGATGATGTCCGAGTGCCCGCACCGCTCGAAGGTCGAGTTGCGGATCGTGAGGTTGGTCGCACCCCCGACCTGGATGCAGTCCGTGTGGCTCTGGCCGGCCGGCACCACGTCGTGGAACCGGACGCCGTCGATGAGGATCCGGTCCGGGTTGGGGTGTCCGGGCTCCCGCTTGATCTGGAGTGCGTCGGCGCCGCCGCTGACCGGGCCGAAGTCCCCGCCGATCACCGAGACGTTGCGCGACGCCACGATCGCCGAGTACCCCCGGGTGTCGAGGTCGCGAAGCACCACGTCGCTCGTGTCGGTCACGAACACGCCCGCGGGCGCGAGATCGCGCACCTCGACGTTCTGGGCGGTGATCGTCAACAACCCGGCCGTCTCGACCGACGCACCGTCGGCCGGCCGGATCACGACGGGCTGGCTCGACGCCTTGTCGACACTCGGCACGACCTGGGGCCCGTACGCGCCCCCCGCGACCTCGATGACCTCGCCGCCACCCGCCACCCGATACGCCCGCTCGATCGTCAGACACGGCTCCTGCGCGGTGCACGCGCCGGCGTCGGAACCCGATGGCGAGACGAACCTCGACGCGGGTGCGTCACCCGCGGGAGGGTCGCTCGACGGGACCGGAAGGGGGACTCCCGCGGCCGTCCCGGTCGCAGCCACTCCGACCACGGCGAGCGCGACCGCCACGCGCAGCACTCGCCCGCGCGGCCCCACTCGAGTTCCCGATCGCATCCCGACGCTCCTCCCGTCCCTGAAGTCCGGCGTCCGTACGGGGGGCGGTGTTCAGTGCGTCGGCCGTCCGCACGCCGGGCGTGAGTTCGTGTCACCGGATCTCGCCGACTTCGGCGTTTCCGGCGATCTCGTCCCGGCCCGCAGTCTCGACGCGGCCGGCGTCCACATCCGACCGCCGGGGCGACCCTCGCTCCGGTTCGGTCGTTGGGCGGCGCGGGAGGCCGTGGCGAACCGCCCGCGTCCGGTACGGGCGAGAGACGTGGCACGCTCGACGCCCACCCGATCCGCGGGTGAGGCACCCGTCGCTCGCCCGGTCCGCCCCGCGCGCTCATCGGAGGTGCCGGTCCATCCCCGGCGGCGTTCCCGCCGGTGGGGGTCGGCCCCATCCCCTCCCAGATCCTGTGCGGTCGCTCACCGCCCGGTGCGCCGTGTCCGATCGAGCTCTGGTGCGGGGGTGGCGGTGTCGGAGCGCTGCCTCCGCGCCGGGCTCGCACGGGATCAGGGCCCCGGCGACGCTCCCACTCCGCGACGACGGTCGCGTGGCGGTCGAGCGAGGGCGCGCCGCCCTCGCGGGGGCTCCTCGGGGGCGAACGCCGTCGACCGAGCCGCTCGCTGGCTCAGCGCCGCGGCGTCAGTACGCGCCCTTCCGCTCGATGACGGCCGGGATCGTCTTGAACAGCAGCTTGATGTCCCACCAGAGCGACCAGTTCGTCACGTAGAGGTAGTCGAGCCGAACCATCTCCTCGAAGGACATGTCGTTGCGACCGAGCGTCTGCCAGACACCGGTGATCCCCGGCTTCGTCTCGAGCCGGCGCGCACCCCAGCCGCGGATCTCGTCGGATTCGTACACGACGAACGGCCGCGGCCCGACGAGGCTCATCTCGCCACGCACGACGTTCCAAAGCTGCGGGAACTCGTCGATGCTCGTCTTCCGGAGGAAGCCGCCGACCTTGGTGACCCTGGGATCGTCGCCCTTGATCTTGAAGAGCGGCCCGTCGACCTGGTTCAGGTGCATGAGTTCCCGCCGGCGTTGCTCCGCGTCGACATGCATCGTGCGGAACTTCACGATGCGGAAGGATAGTCCCCTCTCGACCCCGCCGCTCCTGGCGGAAGAAGACCGGGCCCCTTGCTGTCGATCTTCACCGCGAGCGCGACTGCGGCCAGGACCGGGGCGAGGACGACCAGCATGCCGCCAGCGACGATGACGTCGAACGTCCGCTTGGTGACGCGCGCCGCGAGGCCGGGACGCGCCGGCGGCAACGTGATGATCGGCAGTCCGGCGAGATCGTCCAGGACCGCGCGAGAGGTGAAGCCCTCGAATGCGCGTGGGACGATGGAGATCTGGAGGTTCGGCCGCCGGACGGTCCGCAAGGAGGTCGAGGAGCTCCTCGTGTCCGCCGCTTTGAAAGGCGACGATGACGTGGTCGATCCGGTGTCGCTCGCAGATGTGCTGCGACATCGCTGGCCGGGCCCAGCACGGGGCCCGGCACGGGATTGCCGTCGGAGTCTGCGAAGCCGAGGACGTTGACCCCGAACCGCTCATGCCCGGTGAGCTTGTCGTAGACCGCCGTCGCCACGATGCCTGAGCCGACGATCAGCGCGCGCTTCGGGTACGCCAGGGTGGGCAAGACCAGGGCCCTGGTGACACTGCGAAGCAGCGGGACCGTGGCGACGCCGGCGAGGACGAAGAGCACGACCGCCGGGACGTTAGGACCCTGTCCCATCCCGTCTTCCTGTCCGAGATACCCGATGAGGAGCAGCGCGAAGCCGCTTGCAAGCAGCGCGCTGAGGCCTCTCCCGGCCTCGTCGAAGGTGCTCACGATGAGCCTGCTGCGCTGGGCCGAGTAGAGACCGTTCACCGCGAAGAGGAAGACGCAAGCCGGGAGCAGGACGAGCAGGAATCCCGTGAGCGAGGCCGGCGGCGCAGTCGTGGCGCCCATGCTCGATGCGACGCCGACTCCAAGGCCGTACGCGAGCGTGACGGCGATGCAGATCTGACATCACGAGGGCGACACGCGCCCGGTAGGCGGGCCGTCGCCGGGACGCTTCGCCACGCGGCGCGCGGACCCGCGTTCCCCGACGGGGCCCGTTTGCCGCCTGTCGTTCGGCGCTACCGACTCGGAGGGTTGGTGCTCAACGAGGGTTCCTTCCGTGGAACGCCCATGCGTCATCGTCGCGACCGACCACCCGCGTCCCCGCGCGGGGGTCGTCGGAAAGTCGGAAAAGCTCCATGCCGAAAGTATGAAAGCCTGCAGCGCCGCTCGCACTATCCGGCCGACTAGGTCTTTCATCGGCACGCGGCGAGGAAATCGCATTCGGACCCTGGTCGCGCGCTCAAGGGGTCCCGCCGGGCCTGCACGTTCGGGGTGCTGACGAGGCCTCGGCGTCGGCGGGCTGCCGGATGGACCTCGAGGCGACGACTCAGCGCGAAGTGCCCGGCGCATCGGCGCGCGGCAAGCGCTTCGCGTCTGTCACGGCCGCGAGGCCCTCGATTCCCCGGAAGCGCCCGCGGAATCGAGGGCCTGTCATGCAGGTGCCGCCGGGGTCGCGACCTACCCCAGGTCGTTCCCCCCGATCGACCCGTCGCGGAAGTCGCGACCGGTGAGACCGAGGGCCAGGCGGGCTCGCAGCACGTTCAGGCGACGCACGGCCGCCTGCGAGATGCGCTGGTTGATCCGAAGCTGCGCCTCGCTCAGCGTCACGGTGCCGCCGCCGCTCTTGGGCGCGGCCGGGTCCTGCAGGCTCGACCCGGTCGGTCCGGTGCCGCCTGCCGATGCCAGCCCGAGCTCGCGCGCCAGCTTGCTCGAGGGCACGCTCCGGTCGGCGACGTCACCGCCGGTCAACCCGGCGTCGAGGCTCGCCTGGAGCGAGTTCACGCGACGCACCGCCGCCTGCGAGATGCGCTGGTTGATCCGAAGCTGCGCGGCGCTCAGGTCGACCGTGCCGCCCTTGCGCGAGAGCGGCGGGACCACCAGCGGACGCCCGCCCGCCGAGGGGCTCAGGATCGCCGACGTCGGAGCCGGTCAGGACGACGCCGGGCGCGAACACCGACCGCCCGAGCGAGCCGCTCTGGATGTCGGCACCGGTCAGCGCCTCGAGCCGGTTGCGGATCGCCGTCTCACGGGCGATCGCCGCCTGCGAGATCCGCTGGTTGACGAGCAGCTGGCCCGAGCTCAGGGTCACCTTCCCGCCGGAGGGGGTGCGCACGTCCACCGCGGACCGGTTGGTCGCGGCGAGCGGGTTGCAGGCCGCGTCGGTGACGGCGTTTCGGTCGGATCCGCCCGAGACGAAGAAGAAGACGCCGCCGGTCTCGGGGAGCGACTCGGTCGGCACCACGCTCACCGAGCGGCCGTCGGTCGAGAGCCGGGCCCGCGAGGGCAGGATGCCGCCGATGCCGGTGGTCAGGCGCACCGCGCCGTTCGGGGCGACGATCGGCTCGGAGAAGCGGACCGTGATCGGGCCGCTCTGCGCCACCTTGGCCGACGCGGCGGGGGTCCGTCCGACGATCGTCGGCGGCGTCGTGTCGCCACCCGCGCCGGGCGTGCAGACCGCCTGGGCCACCGGCGTGGTCGTCGCGCCACCGCCGGTGCCAGGCGGAGGCTGGGGCAGGCCGGGGTCGGTCTGGTTCGGGTTGTCGAGCGTGTAGGACGAAAAGCGCGGCGAGAACGTCGGTGCCACGCCCGGCGTGGCCGGATCGTCGAAGTTGGTGGCCATCACGCCCGCCACCACGCCGCCGCCACGCGACTCGGGGGCCGGGAAGGCGTCGACGCAGGGGCCGATGCACTTCGTGGCCGACGGTGTCTGCGGCGTGCCGCCGCCGAGCGTGTAGGTCGGCCGCACGGTCCCGTCGGCGGCGACGGCCAGCTGGATCGTGATCTGGGAGGCCCCGCCGAGGGTGACCGTCGAGTTCTGGACGAGGACGGCGTTGCCGGCGGACTCGCGCACGACGTTGAGCACCGCGCCGCCGTCGCGGACGCTCAGCACGGACTTCACGTAGTCGTCCTCGCCCTTGCCCACGTACAGCCCGGCCGACTGGAAGGGCTGGCTCGCCACCGGCGGGATCTGCAACGTCGTCCGGACGGTGTACCCGCTGGGCCCCTCGACCACCGGGAGCCCCAGCGCGTTCAGCTGGTCGTTGAAGCCGAGGAAGGCGTCCCCCGGTCCGGTCGAGACGACGAGCTGGCCACCCCCGACCACCACGCGGGCCCCGTCGAGGTCGGACCCGGGGAGAAGGGTGGTGAAGCCGGTCTCCGCGACGGTCCCTGGAACCGGCGCGGCGAAGTCGAGCTGGTTGACGACGGCGCCGGCCGGCCCGGCGGCGACGGCGAGGGCGCCGGACGCGACCGCGGCGGCAAGGATCGGTCTACGGACATGCGGACGACGGATGGCCATTGGAGCTCCTGTCACGGCCGCACCGGACCCGATGGCGCGAGCGGCCGGGCATCCGGGGCGGCGGTCTTCGAGAGGTCCGCCATCCTATGTCTCCTGTGACACCTGATGACAGGGCCGGTCGCGTCAGCACACCCGGGCCGTCGCCCGCGAGGGACGACCGAGCGTGACGGAAGCCCCCGGCCCGGGCGTCGCGCGCCCGTAGGATTGGTCTGTCGACTCGCCTCGCCGGACGGCCGGTGGCGGTCACGTCGTGGGGCGCCGGGCCCCGCGGACGCACCCGGAGGACTGCATGAGCGTTGGCGGCATGGATCGCGTGCGGCGGGGACTGCGGCGAGGCGACGACTCGGGTGGCGCCGCCACCAGGACCCGCCGGATCGAGATGAGCGCCGACGAGTGGACGGCGCGCCGGACGCACATCGGCGCCGATGCGGACCCCGACAGCATCGCGGCCGCGCTCGCGGCCCAGGGGCTCGCGGTGAGCGTCGTGATCCCCGCCCTCAACGTGGAGGGCACCGTCGGGGAGATCGTCGAGTCGCTTCGCGCCAACTGGCGCGACGGCCGGCACCGCCTGATCTCCGAGCTGGTGGTCGTGGACAGTCGCTCGGAGGACGGCACCGCGCGCGCCGCCCGGGCGGCGGGTGCCACCGTGGTCCAGGACGACGAGGTGCTTCCCGAGCTCGGGCGGGGCCTGGGCAAGGGGGAGGCGATGTGGAAGAGCCTCGCCTGCACCTCCGGCGACATCGTCACCTGGATCGACGCCGACACGCATCGTTTCGACCCCGGCTACCTGCCGGGCCTGCTCCACCCGATCGTGGCCGACGACGAGGTCAGCTACGTGAAGGGCTTCTACCATCGCCCGCTTGCGAGCTCGGGCCTCGGCGGCGCCCGCGTGACCGAGATCTGCGCCCGCCCGCTCCTCAACATGTTCTACCCGGCCCTCGCCGCCATCGCGCAGCCGCTGGCCGGCGAGGCCGCCGGCCGGCGCGAGGTCCTCGAGCGGCTGCCCTTCTTCACCGGGTACGGGGTCGAGACCGGACTCCTGATCGACATGCTCGAGCACCACGGCATGGGCGCGATCGCGCAGGTCGATCTGGGCGAGCGGGTCCAGGACCATCAGAGCACGGTGGCCCTCGGGAGGATGGCGTACGCGATCCTCCAGGTCGTGATGCGCCGCCTCGTCGACGGGGGGCGGGCGCCGGGCGAGCTGGCGCTCGCGGGCCCGTACCTGCAGCCGATGCTCGCCGAGTCCGGCATCGAGCTCCACGAGGCCGACGTGCACCTGGCCGAGCGCCCTCCGATGGCCGAGGCCCGCGCCGCCGCCTCGTCGTGATCTGCTTCCTGGATCTGGACGGGACCCTGCTCGGTCGCGGGGGCTCGCTGGTCCACGACCTCGAGGGCCGGCCCTCGGCGGACGCGACGCGGGCGCTCACGCGACTGCACGAGGCCGGCATCCCGGTGGTGCTGGTCAGCGGTCGCACGAGCGCCGGGCTGCGCGAGCCGGGCCGGATGGTCGGGGCGAGCGCCGTGATCCCGGAGCTCGGGGCGCTCGACACCGATCTCGCGACATCCGGCGGGCGGACCCCCCACGACGCGATCGCGGCGTCGGGTCTTCCCGCCCGCCTCGAGGACCATGCCGGCGGGCGCCTCGTGGCGGACCGCTCGGGTCCGGCGCGTGCCGGGACCCACCTGTTCCGCGGCGCGCTCGACCAGGATCTCTCGGCGTGGGTCGTCGCGGCAGAGCGCGGGGCGTCTGCGGCTGATCGACAACGGCTCCGCCGAGGGCGACGACGTGCGTGCCGTCCACCTCGCTCCGGCGGGGGCGGGCAAGGGGCCGGCCGCCGCGCGAGCGGCGCGACGGCTCGGCGTCGACCCGGGGTCGTGCCTGGCGATCGGGGACGGCCCCGACGACCTGGCCATGCAGGACCACATCGGCTGGACGGCCCTCGTCGCCAACGGCGCCGCCGGCCATCCTGAGCTTGCGTCGCGCGGCCGATGGATCACCGCGTCGCCCGGCGCCGCCGGCGTGCTCGAGGCGGTGGAGACCTGGCTCGAGCGCGGGCGCTACCGTCCCGCGGAGGCCCGCGACGAGGAGACCGCATGACGTCCGGAGAGACCGACGACACCCAGCTGGTGGACTACAAGCGCGACGCCCCGGACGGCTACCGGGCGCTGGCGGCGCTGACCCGCGCCGGCGCGATCGACCTCCACACCGTGGAGCTCGTCAAGATCCGCGCGTCGCTGATCAACCGCTGCACCCACTGCATCGAGACGCATGAGGCGGTCGCCCGGGACGCCGGCGTCTCGGCCGATCGCGTGGCCGCGCTCTCGGCATGGTGGGAGTCGGATCTCTTCGACGAGCGGGAGCGGGCCGCGCTCGCGCTCACCGAGGCCGTCACGCGCATCGAGGACGGCGTCCCCTCCGACGTGATGGCCACGGCCGCCCGCCACTTCCCGGAGCCGGAGCTCACCAAGCTCGTGCTGGCGATCATCGCGATCAACGGATGGAACCGCGCCTGGATCGCCACGGGTCGCTAGTCGGCGCGCTCAGTCGAGCGCGCCGCTCGCGACAAGGAGCGACACCGCGCTCGGGAGCGACAGCGGCACCGCCAGGGCCAGCAGGCCGATGACCACCGGCCGCGAGATGTGGCGGACACGCAGGTTCGCCATCCGGGCGATGCGCACCGTCACACCGGCGAACGTGCCCGACGAGCATCGTGATGTGCGGCGGCCAGGGTGACGGCGGCCGGGCTCACCCGCCCGGCTCCGCCAGCGGGGGCACCGAGGTCGGGCGGCCGTCGGCGTCCACCGCGACCATCACGAAGCGCCCGCTCGTGACCGGCCGCTGTTCCCCCGAGATGAGATCCTCGGCGATCATCTCGACCTGCACGACGATCGAGCTGCGTCCGGTCCCGACGACGTGCGCGGTCAACTCCACCAGGTCGCCGTGTCGCGCCGGCGCGTGGAAGTCGATCTGCTCCGTCGACGCGGTGACGACCAGCGTGCGGGCATGGCGCGATGCGGCCACGAAGGCGGCCTTGTCCATCATGGCCATCGCCGCCCCGCCGAAGAGCGTCCCGTAGTGGTTGGTCTGGTGGGGGAACACGACCTCCACCATGCGCGCGACCCGCTCCTCGGGCACGGCGCGTTCGGTCGCGTCGTCCATGCCGTCGATCATGGCACGCGCCGGACGGGCGCGTGGCCCACGCCCGATCAGCCCGGCCTGCGGGCGCGCATGTTGAGCCGCACGTAGTCGAGTGTCGCGATCCCCTCGTCGTCGGCGAGCAGTGCCGCGACGTCCGCGAGCATCGCCTCTCCGAGCTCGTCGGGCAGGCGCTGGAGGTGCAGTCGCAGGACGCAGGCCCGCATGAACCGCTCGGCCGGTCCGCCGACCGGCAGTCGGACCGGCGCGGGCTCGAGCCACGTCTCGACGTCCACGAGCCCGGCGTGTCGCAACCTGGCGGCCGTCGCCTCGGCGCTCGCGAACCGCCACCGGCGACGGAAGCCGTCGAGGGGTGTCGCGTAGGGCGCTCGGGCGGCCACGTCCTCGATCGCGGTCACGACGGACTCGATGTTCCCCCGGCCACCACACTGCGCCTCGAGCCCGCCGCCCGGGCGCATGCATGCGGCGAGCCGCCCGAAGAGCCGCTCGTGGTCGGCGATCCAGTGGAAGACCGCCGACGAGAAGACGAGGTCCACCGGTTCTGCGAGCCGCATCTCGAGCAGATCCGCGCGCCGGACCGAGACCCGCTCGCCCAGGTCCGCGAGCCGCTCGCGCGTCATCGCGACCATCTCCGGGGCGCCGTCGACGGCGATCACCCTGCCGGCCGGGACGCGCTCCGCCAGCATCCGCGTCACGTCGCCCGAGCCGCATCCGGCGTCGAGCACGGTCTCGTCTCCCCGCCAGCGGATGCGGTCGACGACGGCCCGCCCCCACTCGCGCTGCGGGTCCGCCACGTCCTGGTACGTCCCTGCGTCCCATGAGAGGTGTCCGGACTCGGTCACCGCTCCAGGCTACCCGTCGGTCAGCGCACTGCGAGCGAGGCCGACACCGGCGCCCCCGGAGTCGGTCCGCCGAGCGATGCGAGCGTCGCCGACGCCCTGCCGCCGCCGAGGACGTGCTCGATCCAGGCGCGGTACGTCGACACGTCGGTGAAGGCGGTCGTGACGCCGCGTCCGCAGTAGTCCGGGCCGATGCTGACGACACCGACGACCTCGGGGCGACCGGCGCGAGCACGAAGAAGGGGTCCTCCGCTGTCGCCGCTGCAGGCCGAGGGCTCGCGGCTCTCCGGGATCGTGGCGCACACGGTGCCCCACGGGGCGCCGAACTCGTCGCAGACCTCTGGCGGGGTCACGCGCACCCGCCCGGCCCGCAGGCGGTCGCTCGGCACCTCGCCGAGCTCGTCGGTGGCGCCCCACCCCGCGATGCGGCCGCGCTCGCGCGCAACGGCGTCCACCGGCGTCGACGCGAGCGCCGCGGGGACCCGCCGGATCGGCCGGCTGAGCTCCAGGATCGCCAGGTCGTGGCCGCGGTCCACCGCGCCACGGGGCCGGCGCTCGGGGTAGGGGATGACACGTGCGACCCGGACCCGGTCGCGCTGGCGCACGCGGCCGAGCGCGGTCGCGTTCGTGGCGACGTCGAGCGAGCGTGCCGGAAGGAAGCGGCGACGACCCTCGACACAGTGCGCCGCGGTCAGGACGTGGCGCCTGCCGATCAGCGTGCCCGCGCAGAACTGGGCGTCGAACGGATCGCCGACGCGGGAGTCGAGCAGCGCGACCAGCGACGGCCACGACGCCTGCGTGGTGGGCGTCCCGCCGACGACGGCGTCGGCCCGCGAGGTGACCGTCAGGACCGACACCAGCGCCGCGACCAGCGCGAGCACGGCGACGGCGGGGCGGGGGAGTGAGGTGGAGGTGTGGCGCATGGGAGACATGGTCGCGGTCGGACCGGACCGGGCCACGGGCCGGACGGATGGTCCGCGCGGTCAGTCCACCCCCCCGTCCGGTGGGGGCCGGTCCGCCCTCCATGGGCATGTGCATGGGGCGCGATGGGCAATGTCTCCAGAAGGGGCCAACGCTCGACCTGAGGGGGGGTGAACCTCGACCCCTGGACCGCGCCGACGCGGATAGCGTCGAGTCATGTCCACTCGCGCCCTTCGCATCGGCCTCGTCGGTCCCACACACACCGGCACCTCCCCCGCCTCGGCGGTCGCGACGGCGCTCGCCGCGGGCGCGGCCATCTACCTGGCCTTCCTCGCCGTGGCCTTCGCCGCACCGCCGGGGGTCCCGGTCGATCTGTCGCGCAACTACGCGGCCTCGCCCGAGTTCGTGGTCGGCATCTGGCTCAACAACCTGGCCATCGCCGGCGCCGTGTGGGTCCTGTGGGCGGTGTTCGCCCGCCGGAGCGACTGGGATCGGCTGCGGCTCCCCTTCCTGGCGCTCCTGGTCGGCATCGGCTCGCTCTGGGCCGTCCGTGCCGGTCTCGCCGCGGCGGACCTCGGCGGACGGGACCTCGGCGTCCTGGCCGTGATCGCCGAGACCGCGCCGCACGCGATTCCCGAGCTGGCGTTGATCGCCGCGCCCGCGGCGTTCGCGCGCCGGGCCGCACGCCCGTCCGTGGGCCTGCTCGTCGGTATCGCGACCGCGCTCATGGCCTGCGCCGTCGTCGAGGGCTACCTCTAGGCTACGTCCCCCGCTCACGCCATCAGGCGCGTGAGCGTCGCCACCGTGGGCGCGGTGCCGTCGTGACCGTCGGGAGCGATCCTGGCGCGGAACTCGTCGACGTGCTCGAGGAAGTCGCGGATGACCGCGGGCGTCACCTGTCGCTGCGCGACGGCGGCGCCCGCGCCGCCCTCTCGGATGTAGTGCGCGTTGACGTGCTGCTCGAAGTTCATCGGCTCCGGGATCCCGAGCACCGGCTTGCCCAGGTGCAGGGCCTCGCCGACCACCTGGTTGCCGGCGCTCGTGACGAGCGCGCGCGCGCTCGCGAGATCCTCGATGAACCCGCGCTCGCTCACCGCCTTGAACTCGAGGTTGCCGCGATCCGGGAGGTCGCCGAGGCCGTAGATCCGGACCCGGACGCCGATCCCGTGGAGGGCCTCGACGACATGCGGGTCCACCGTGCGCCGAAAGTACGCGGCCAGGTGGGAGCCGACCTCGCCGCGCATCCGGGCGATCTCGGGCCGGAGCAGCACGCCGACCAGCTGGACGTCGCGATGGCCGCGCCGGAGCCGCGGGCTGTAGAAGCTCGACACGATCGTGGCGGCCTGGCCGTGGCACCAGAGGTTCACGGGCAGGCTGCCGATCCGCGCCGTCTGGCGGAGCGGCGACGGAAGATCGGACAGGTCGCTGACGATCAGGACGTGTTGGTGGTCCAGGCTCACGAGCGGGACCCCGACGCGCACGGCGGCGCGTGGGAGGGACGGCTCGAAGTCCGTGATCGCGAGGTCCGGCTGCGCTCGCTCCAGCAGGTTCGCGACGGCATCGACCAGTCGCGGCAGACGCGCGAGGTATCGCCCCGCGCCGGCGGCGGTGCGCAGCGGATGGATGGACGCGCCCTTCCCGTAGCCGAAGCGAAGCGCCGGCAGGTCGAACACCCGCACCTCGGTTCCCGCATAGGCGGCCGCGAGCAGCTCGTGCGCGTCGCCCGGCGCGAGCAGGATGATCTCGTGCTCGTCGCGCATGGCGTCGACCACGGCTCGGACGCGCGTGGCATGCCCGCGCCCCTCGCCGGCCATGCTGTAGACGACGCGCCCCATCGCTACCTCGCGTCCGGGGCGGGTCGGCTCGGCACGCCCGCACCCTCGCGGCGTGGGCGCCCGGCCACGTTGCCGCGAGGTTGCGTGTGCGTGACCGCGTGCTTCACGGACGCAAGCTTGGCACGCGTCGGCTCGTGTCGGGGGCGCCGCGCGCCGATGGGGTCATGCCATGGCGAAATCGAAGCCCCAGAAGTCCGACGCCTCCGAGGACGACGCCGGCGCCCAGGACGTCAAGGTCCCGGGCGACATGTGGTGGTGGCTGTGCTTTCTCATCGGGATGCTCGCCATGGTCGGCGCCTCGCTCCTCGGTGCGGGGGTGCCGCTGCCCGGCGGGTAGGCTTGTCCTGTGCGCGCGCGAAGGATCAGGGTCGGCGACGTCCGGCTGTCGGTCGCCGAGCGTGGCGAGGGCGACCCGGTCGTGCTCCTCCACGGCTTTCCCGAGCTGGCGTTCTCCTGGCGCCATCAGCTTCCGGCGCTCGCGAACGCCGGCCACCACGCCATCGCCCCGGACCTGCGCGGCTACGGCGACTCCGACCGGCCCGAGGGCGTCGACGCATACGCGCTGACGGCCCTCGCGGGTGACATCGCCGGGCTCATCGCCGAGCTCGGCTACGACTCGGCGCACGTCGTCGGTCACGACTGGGGTGGCAGCATCGCCTGGGCGCTCGCCGCGCGACGCCCCGAGTTGGTCCGCTCGCTCTCGATCCTCAACTCGCCGCACCCGGTGGCGTCGGCCGAGGCACGCAAGGTGCCGGAGCAGCAGCGAAAGAGCTGGTACATGCTGCTGTTCCAGTTCGCGGGCATCGCCGAGGCCTGGCTCAGCGCCGACGACTTCGCCAACCTGCGCGCGTTCGTGTTCGACACCGCCGCGCCGGGCACGTTCACGGCCGAGGACCGCGAGCACTACGTGGCGGCGCTCCGTCGCGATGGAGCGCTCACCGCCGCCCTCAACTACTACCGGGCCAACATCCCGCCCGCCTCGTGGCTGCGCCCCCCGCCCGACCTCCCGCCGATCGAGGTCCCGACGCTCATCATCTGGGCCGAGGCGGACGTCAACATGAGCGAGGTCCTCCTGCAGCGATCGATGACGAAGGTCGCAGGGCCGCTGCGGGTCGAGCGGCTGCCGGGCGTGAGCCACTGGGTGCAGCAGGAGGCGCCGGGCGAGGTCAACCGGGTGCTCGTCGACTTCCTTCGCGGTCATCCCGGGACGTGACCGGATCCCACGGAACGCGACGAGGTGTGCCGCGGCGCGAAACCGGGAAAGAGCATGGTGAACACTCCGAAGCGAGGTGAGCCATGGGGATCGATCAGCGTGAGCACGCGGTGGCGAGGGATCTGATGGACCGGCCGGTCGTCGACGAGCCCGGCGAGCGTCTCGGCACGGTCGACGGCGTCTTCGTCGACGAGGACGGGCGGCCGCTGTATCTCGCGTTGGACAGCGGTTGGCACGGGGCGGAGCGCCATCTGCTCCCGGTCGAGTCCGTCCTGCGCGCGACCGACGGCTCGCTCGTGAGCCGCTTCGGCAGGGAACGGATCGCGGCCGCGCCGCGAGTCGAGGGTGACGACGGCTCTCAGCCTCGACGATCTGAGCCACGTGCACGAGCACTACGGGCTGGCGAGCTACGAGGACGTGATCGCGGCCCGGCAGACCTCGCCCGCGCCCACCCCGGAGATCGCCAGGGCGGAGCTCGCGTCCGACGTGCGAAGCGGCCGTGACCCCCTCGATGTGGCGGTCCGGCGCTGGGGCGTCTGAGCGTGGGCGAGGGGGAGCCGGAGAAGGCCGATCCGACCGCGCTCCCCCCGATCGGCTGGTGGAGCATCCTCAAGCGGGCCGTCCTGCGGGTCAAGGACGAGGACGGCCTCGATCGCGCGGCGGCGCTCACCTACTACGGCCTGCTTGCGATCTTCCCGGCCTTCATCGCGCTCGTCGCGCTCGTCGGCGTGCTCGGCGACCAATCGACCGTCGACGAGGTCCTCGACGGCATCGAGTCGATCGGATCCGAGCAGGCGGCGGAGGCGTTCCGCGGTCCGGCCGAGAGCGTCGTCGATCAGAAGTCGGCCGCCGGGTCGCTGCTCGGGTTCGGTCTCATCGCCGCGCTCTGGGCGGCGTCCGGCTACGTCAACGCCTTCACGCGGGCGATGAACCAGGCATGGCAGGTCGACGAGGGGCGTCCGTTCTGGAAGCTTCGCCCCTACGTCGTGCTCCTGACCCTGCTGTTCCTCGTCGGCGGAGCGCTCGTGCTCACCGGCGCCGCGATCAGCGGCGACCTCGCCGTGCAGGTCGGCCGGTGGGTCGGTCTGGGCGACACCGCCGTCGCGGTGTGGGACATCGCCAAGTGGCCGATCATGCTGGCGATCGTGGTCCTGCTGGTGGCCCTCCTCTACTGGGCCACGCCGAACATCCGCCAGCCGAGGTTCCGCTGGCTCAGCCCGGGGGCGGCGCTCGCCATCGTGGCGTGGCTCGTCGCGTCGGCCGGGTTCGGCTTCTACGTCGCCAACTTCGGTTCGTACAACGCCACCTACGGGGCGCTCGCGGGGCTGATCGTCCTGCTCGTCTGGTTGTGGATCACCAACGCCGCCCTCCTGGTCGGCGCGCACGTCGACGTGGAGCTGGAGCGCGAGCGTGAGCTTCGCGCCGGGATCAAGGCGGCCAAGCGCCAGATCCAGCTGCCGCCGCGCGAGCCCGCGGGGGCCTGAGCCGGCCGTCAGTCGCCGGCGCTCTCGCCGAGCGCCCGCCGGTCGAGCTTGCCCGACGAGAGGCGGGGGAGCGCCACGCGCCGCTCGATCGTCCGCGGTACGGAGTGAGCGCCCGCGACGCGCGCCACCCGCGCCCGCAGGTCCTCGTCCGCGACCTCGGCGACCACGTCCACCACGACGAACGCGGCCGCGCGGACGAGCCCCCGCCGGTCGCGTCGGCCCACCACCGCGGCCTCGGCGACGCCGGGGTGCGCCAGGAGCGCGTCCTCCACCTGGGGCGGCGACACCCAGCGCCCGTCGACCTTGAACATGGCGTCGGCGCGACCCAGATGGTGAAGGCGCCCGCCCCGGCGCTCGAGCACGTCGCCCATGCGGAGCCACTCGCCGTGGACGAGGTCGCGGCTGAGGTCCGGACGGGACCAGTATCCCGTGGTGTTGGACTCCGAGCGGATCCACAACCGGCCGGGCGTGCCGTCGGGGACCGGGACGCCCTCCGGATCACGCAGCTCGACGTCGATCCCCGGCACCGGCGTCCCGAGGCTCCCGTCGGCCCGCTCGCCCGGACGGGCCGAGATGACGATGTTGGAGCACTCGGAACAGCCGAGCCCCTGGATCAGCTCGATGCCGAGCGCCGCCCGAACGGTGTCGGCGACCGCCGCCGACAGGCCGTCGCCGGAGGACACGGCGGCGCGGAGCGTCGAGAGCGCGGCGAGCTCGTCGGGCCGGCGCGCCCCGTAGCCCGCCAGCTGCGCCCAGAACGTCGGCACGCCCGTCAGCACGGTCACGCGGTGCCCGGCCACGACCTCGAGCGTCGTCCGCGGCCCCGTCGGCCCGCCGTGGAGCACGGCGGTCGCCCCGCGTCCGAGGACGCGGAAGAACCCGTTGCCGAAGCCGAGCGACGTGTGGAGGCGTGCCGCCGAGTGGCATCGGTCGCCGGGTCCGAGGCCGAGGACCTGGGCGGCATAGGTCTCGATCCCGACGCGCAGGTCGGCGTGGGCGTGCATCGCCGCCTTCGGGCGCCCCGTGGAGCCGGACGAGTAGACCAGGTAGGCGAGGTCGCCGGGCTCGACCGGTCGCGGCGCCACCGGCGTGCCGGACGCGAGCCCCTCCGCGCCGATCGCCGGCACGCCGAGCGGGTCTCCGTCGGCGACCACCGCGCATGCCGCGCAGTCGGCGAGCGCCGCCGCGACCTGGTCCGGATCGCCGTCGGCGGGCAGCGGGACGGCGACGGCCCCGAGCCCCGTGGCCCCGAGGAAGGCCGCGCACCAGTCACGACCGTCGGGGAGGGCGATGCCGACCCGGTCACCCCGGCGCACACCGCGGGCCGCGAGCGCGCCCGCCGCGCACGCGGCCAGATGCGCCAGCTCGTCGAAGTCGACCGTCCCCCGCTCGTCGGCGAGCGCGGGATCGCCACCGCGTCCGTCCGCGCGATGCCGGTCCACCAGGAGGTCGACCAGGTTGTCCTCCCGTCGGCCCCGGTCCGGACGGTGTCGCCGCCCTGAGGACGACGGGAGGGTGGCCTCGGCGAGCACGTCGAGGACCTCGAGCGGTGCCCGATGGGGCAGCGCGACGATCACCCGGGTCGCACCCGCCGACGCGTACTCGGCGATGCGCGCCCGCAACTCGCCGGGCGGCGCGACGATGCCGGTGGTGCCCAGCCATCTGCGCAGCCGCGACGGATGCGTGCCGAGCGCCGCGGCGTCGTCGGCCAGCCAGTCGTCGGCCTCACGCTCGCTCCGCGCCGGCAACGCGAAGGTGTAGAGGGCGTACTCGATCGCGGGACGGCCGGCCGCGGCCCGTGCCGTCTCGGCGACCGCGCGCCGGCGCGCGAACTCGTCGGTCCCGCAGAAGGCCGCGATGACCCCGTCGGCACGTCGGCCGGCCAGGCGGAGCAGCACCGGTCCGTGCGCGGCGAGCCAGATCGGGGGGCGCGGGCGCTGGACGGGCGCCGGAGCGTTGGGCGCATCCGAGAGCTCCCCGTCGAGCGTGGCGCCCTCCGGCGCCGCGAACATCGCCTCCGCGACGTCGAGCGCACGCCGAAGACCCGCGGTGCGTCCGTCGGGGGGCGGGAAGGGGATGCCGTAGGCGGCGTGCTCCTCGCGGTGGGATCCCGTCCCCAGCCCGAGGATCATGCGCCCGCCGGAGATCACGTCGAGGAGCGAGGCGGCCTTGGCCGCAACCGCCGGGTGGCGGTACGTGGCAGAGAGCACCGCCGTTCCGAGACCGATCCGCGACGTGAGCGGGGCGAGTGCCGCCAGGGTGGTCATCGCGTCGAACGTCGGCTCGGCAGCGAGCCGGCCGGGGGAGCGCAGGTGGTCGTTCACCCACAGTGAGTCGAATCCCAGCCGCTCGGCCCGGAGCGCACCGTCGCGCAGGCGGGACCAGTCGCCCCCGTACTGGGCGACGCGAACGCCGATGCGAGGTGCGGGTGTGGTCATCTCGGGAGGTGCGCCTGGCCGGGCTCGTCAGCGGGGTCGTCCACCGGACGCCGGGGACGACATCCGGAGCCTCGCACGGCCAGGGAGGGAGCGCAGGGCGGCGCACGTCCATGGGTGTGGGTTCGCGCGGCGCGTGGTGGTGCGGCGCAGGCCGGGCGCCACTGGGTGGGGCGGGCTCACGAGTCCTCAGGGTGCGTTCGAGGCTGGCGGGGTGCTGTGGGGCCTCCCCGGTCACGTGGCGAGAAACGGGTGGGGTCAATCCCAGCTCGTTGCGGATCCTCGGCGCAGGCGTCCGGCGCGAGGCGCCGCACCCCTTCGCCTCGGGTGGGATTGCCCCAAGCCGGACGGTCCACCGGAACGCGACCGAGGTGGTCGTGTCCGTCGAGCGGTGTGCTCCGCGTCCCGGCGGCTGCGTCCTCTCGGCCCGAGTTCTCGAACCCGCTCCGCTCATCGCGGAGCGCGTTCTGCGAACGGCCTCACGGTCGCACGGGGAGTCGGGCAGGGGTTGTTTCTCCTCGTCCTCGTTTCGAATCGATCACTCCTGATTCGTGGTCGCGCCCGTGGTCATGTGGTCGGGCCGACGGGCCGTCCACGGTCCGGGTGTCGGCCGAAGGCCGTCCCCGGGCCGGCATGTCCATGGGCGTGTGGTTCGCGGAGCGCGTGGTGGTGCGTCGCCGGGTCGTCGGCGCTCCTCGGGACGAGGCGGGCCGGCGAGTTCCTCGGGCGCGCTCAGGGTGGCGGGGTTCTCGGGGCCTGCCCGGTCACCTGGCGAGAAACAGCGCGAGTCAATCCCAATCGCTGCGGATCCTCGGCGAAAGCGTCCGGCGCGGGGCGCCGCACCCCTTCGCCTCGGGTGGGCGTTGCCCCAAACCGGACGGTCCACCGGGACGCGACGGAGGTGGTCGTGCTCGTCGCGCGGTCTGCTCCGCGTCCCGGCGGCTGCGTCCTCTCGCGCCGATGCGCTCGAACCCGCTCCGCTGTCGCGGAGCGCGTTCTGCGCGCGCGCTCACGGACCTATCCCGAGCCGAGGACGACGATCACGCGGGCGCCGTCGGGCGTCGCGGTGGCGAGGGCGCCGGACTGGGGGAGCGCCTCGATCGGTCCGATCTCGAGATCGTTGGCGACGCGCTCGGCGGCGGGGCGCTGTCCGGGGACGTGGTAGACGGTGGTCGGGCCCGTCTGGGGCGGGGCGTTGCCCGTCTCCACCTCCGTGTAGCCGAGGCCCTCCGCCTGCGTGGCGGTGCTGGCCGCGAGCCCGGCGACATCCCCGCCGTTGAGGATCGCCAGGCGGATCTCGTCGCGGGCCGGCGGTGCGGCGGGCGGGGCCTGCGCGGTGGTCGTCGGCTCCGGCTCGGCCTCGGTGGTGATCGCCGCCTGCTCCTGCTCGTCCGGCGGCGCCAGCACGGTCGTCGGCCCCTGGTCCCCGCGGACGATCCACCCGGCCACGAACCCGATC
The DNA here is from genome assembly GCA_963698665.1 of Miltoncostaeaceae bacterium. GTDB lineage: Bacteria > Actinomycetota > Thermoleophilia > Miltoncostaeales > Miltoncostaeaceae > CALNYH01. The sequence continues at coordinate 413,010 of CAVORO010000003.1, forward strand.
ACCAGCAGCGACAGGGCGATCGCGCCGAGCCGCAGCCACCCGCCGGCCGATGATCCCCCGGTCGAGTCGGTCGTGGTCGTGGGCGGCGTGGTCGGTTCCTCGGGCGTCATCTGGATCGAGCGCCCGGACGGGCGCGGGCTGACCGAGATGCTACCCGGGCGGGCCGGGTTCCGGAACGGGTCCCGAGGCCCACCGACCGCCGCTGCAACGCGCATCGCTAGGTGGGGCCGGCGGCGACTGCTAGTGTGCCGCCCGAAGCGCCCGCCGCCCCATGGCGCCGGCATTTCGATCATCGTGAGCGGCCACCCGGACCAGCATGGGTCGCCAGCCGCGAACGGAGCCCGCGCCACCGCAGCGAGCGCTCGGCACACGTGATGGCCGAGGCACACGACACAGCCACGAGCACAGCGCTCGCGACGCCTGGCGAGGCGCTGTCTGCCGCCCTTGCGGAACCCGCGTCCGCCTGGCCGGACGTCGTGCTGCGCCCGCATCAGATCGAGGCGCTCGACGAGCTCGCGGCCCGGCTCGTGCACGGTTCCAGCCGCACCTGGGTGGACGCGCCGACGGGCTCGGGCAAGACGATCATGTTCTGCGCCCTCGCGGCCGCGCTCGGCGGCTCGGCGCTGATCCTCGTGCCACGCAGGAACCTCGCCGAGCAGACCCTGAGCGGGCTCGCCCGACACTTCCCGTCGGTCCAGGTCCAGCCGGAGGGCCCGGAGTCGGCGGGCCGTCCGGGCGTGACGGTCTGCACCTATCAGGCCGCGCTCCGTCACCAGGACAACATGAGCTGGGAGTCCGTCGACCTGCTCATCTGCGACGAGGCGCACGCCACGCTCGGCGCTCAGACCCGCCGCCTGCTGGACCGGGCCGCGGACGCCGTCGTCGTGGGGTTCACGGCGACCGGCAGCACGACCACCGGTCACGTCGAGCAGGTGTTCGGGCCCGTGGCGACGACCCTCGACCGCCAGTCGGCGATCGAGCGCGGCATCCTCTGCCCGCTGCGCTCCCTCCGTGTCGAGCGAGCGGTCGACCTCTCCGACGTGGCACGGGTCAGGGGGGACTTCGACCAGGCGAGCCTCGGCCGGGCGCTCGACAAGGCGCTGTGGCATCGCGCCTGCGCCGAGGTGTGGTCCGAGCACTTCGCGCCGCTGGGGCTGGCCGGCGTGGCCTACACGGCGACCGTCGCCCAGGCGCACGCGCTGTCCGACGAGCTCTGCGCCAAGGGCGCCCGTGCCGCGGCCGTCTCGGGACAGACCCCGCAGCGCGACCTCGCGCGGATCCTCATGGACTTCGGCGCGGGAAGGATCGACGTCCTCTGCAACGCCGATCTCCTGACGGAAGGGTGGGACGAGACCCGGGCGTCGGTCGTGATGCACCTGGCGCCGACGACGTCCGAGCGGGTCTTCGTCCAGCGACTCGGGCGGGTCATGCGTCCGGCGCCCGACAAGGAGGCGGTGTCGGTCGAGTTCATCCCGGCGGGCGACCCGATGGGCGTGCAGACGAGCCACGACGTGTTCGGGCTCGGCTGGTACAAGCCGCTCGGCCGGGTCGCCGGGCCGCCCGAGGGTGGGGAGCGGGGCAAGCTCGCCAAGGCCGCGGCCCTTCTGGCCGCGCAGGACGACGACGGCGCCTCCCTGGTCAATCCGACGGCCGACCCGGCCGTGATCGCCGCCGGGCTGGCCGACGGCGGCTGGCGCGCGGCGGACCCCGGGCGGCTCCCGCCGACGCTGATGGAGGACTGGGTCGAGGCCGCCGCGCAGGACGTGACGGCCGACGAGATCGCCGACACGGTCACCGGTGGGATCGACCCCTCGGCCGGCACCGCCTGGTGGGCCCTCAGCGGCCTGATCGCGCGACGGGCGGCCGACACCGACGATCAGGGGCTGTGGCGGGCCTGGGCGATGGCGATGATCACCCAGCCGGATCTGCGGCTCTACCTTCCCGACGACGTGCCGCGCCGGGTGCTCGATCGGTCTGCGCATGACCCAGCGCGAGCGCCTGCGGGCACTCTGGTGGCACGCGGACGCCGCGGGCCGCTGGGACCGGCTGGCGACGCTCGAGCAACTGGGGCGCTCGGGGGACCGGCGCCGGCGGTGGTCTGCGCTCCAGGAGGCGTCGAACTGGGCGGCGGCTTGGGCCTGGGACGTGTCGCGCACGCTCGCCGAGGGCGCCCGCCCCGCCCGGACCCAGGAGGCCGCCCGGATCGCCGCCTGGGAGGCGAACCACCTGATCTCGAACGGCGGCGAGGTGGCGTTGATCGCCCAGTGGTTGCGGGCGGCCGGCGAGCCGGCCCCGCCCCCCGAGGCGCCCGACGACGACGGCCCGCTCCGCCTGGGACAGGCCGCGCGACTCATGGTCATGCTCGGCCCCGACGACGTGCCGGTCCGAAGCGACTATCTGCGCCTCGCCGGCCGAGCGGCGGCGTCGGCCGGGGGCTGGGCCAAGCTCCGCGGCTTTCTCGACACGATCGATCTGACGACCCCCGACGGCCGGCGGGCGCTCCGGGCCGCCGTCGGGGCCATGCACCCGAAGGCCCTTCAGAGCGCTCGCGCCTGGAACGCGCTTCGCGCGCGGCTGCCCCGCCTTCCGGAGCCGGAGGCGGTCGGGGTGGGCGACTCCCGCCGCGGTCGCCGCGCCGCCGAGGGCACACCCCGCCGCCGCCGCAGGCGGCGACTCCGCACCGACGCCGCCGCGACCGAGGCGACGACGACCGAGCGCGACGCGGACACGCCGCCGCGGCCCGCCGCCGCACCGGGTGCCGACGCCGACCCAGGACGGGCCGCCCGCCCGCCGGCGCCGCCGGCGCCGCCGGCGCCCGCGGCAGCGTCCCGCCGGGGGGAGGCCGCCGGCCCGGGCGCGGCGGACCAGCCACCACCGGACGCGCCGTGAGCGAGGACGCGGACCCGCGCCAGGCCGACCGCGCGACGCGGACCGCCGACGACGCGTGGGCGCGGGTGCGGCGCCTGGCGGACCGTGCGGCCGCCGAGGCGGTCGACGGCGAGGACGTCCACCCCGATCGCGTCGCCCGTCACGGCCGCGCGGTCGTGCGCGCCGAGCGCGCGCTCCAGCGGGCGTTGCTCGCCGATCAGATGGCCGATGCGCTCGCCGATGTCCGCCGCAGACGCGACGCGCGCGTCGAGGGGCACCCGCCGAAGCCCTGACGATCCCGGTGGGTCGTTCGCGGGTCCCTAACGTCATCTTTAGACATCCGCGGTACAACACTCCTCGTGCCGAGTGACCTTCCACCCATCCCGCCCCGCCCGTCCCCGGACGGCGCGCTTCCGCCGATCGCGCCTCGGGACTCCGGCGGTCCGGGCCTCCCGCCCCTCCCCCCGAGGCAGCGCGCCGACGGCGGGCTCCCGCTGCTCGGCGCCGCCAACGAGGCGCGCGCGGAGGAGCCGCCCCCGCCCCCGCCGCATCGCCCCGGGCGACGTCGTCACCTCCGGGCGGTCGGCGCCGCGGGGGTCGCGACCGTCGCGCTGCTCGCCGCCGGCGCCGTCGGCGGCCTGACCGTGCGGGCGTTCGACGACGCGCCGACGGCCGCGGTCGCCGAACCCGCCGACGGGACGACGTCGCCGACCGTGGTCCCACCCACGACCGAGTCGCTGACCCTCCAGGACGCCGTCACCCTGGCCAAGCCGGCCGTCGTGACGGTGCAGTCCGCGGGCGGGCAGGGGAGCGGCGTGATCACCGCGTCCCGGGGGTTGATCATCACCAACGAGCACGTGGTCGACGGCGCCGAGGCGGTCACGGTGATCACCTCCGACGGCCGCCGCGTGCCCGCCGAGGTCGTCGTGGCGGACGCCGCCGTCGACCTCGCGGTGCTCCGTCCGGAGCAGGTGGTCGGGCAGGGCGCGCGCCTGGCCCCCGAGCCCACCGCGGGGCTTCGGATCGGCGACACCGTGTTCGCCATCGGCAGCCCCTTCGGCCTGCAGGGCACCGTCACGGCGGGCGTCGTCAGCGAGACCAACCGCACCCAGCGCGGGAGCGGCGTGCCGATGATCCAGACGGACACCCCGATCAACCCGGGCAACTCGGGTGGCGGGCTGTTCGACCTGCGCGGACGCCTGGTCGGTATCCCGACCTCGATCGGCAGCCCGATCCCCGGCAACGTCGGGATCGGCTTCGCCGTTCCGGTGTCCCGTGTCCAAGCGATGCTCGACCAGGTCCCATGATCGGAGGCCCGATGGAACCGTCCCCAGTGCCGTCGTCGAACGCGGCGCCGCGTGAGCAGCTCGAGGCCGTGCTCTACGAGCTGCGTCGCGTGGTCGTCGGCCAGGACCGCCTGCTCGACCGCGTGCTCGTGGCGCTCCTGTCGCGGGGGCACATCCTCCTCGAGGGCGTTCCCGGACTGGCCAAGACCCTGACGCTCGAGACGGTCGCCCGGGTCGCCGGCGGCAAGTTCAGCCGGATCCAGTTCACGCCGGACCTCGTCCCCGCCGACGTCGTCGGCGGGCAGGTGCTCGACCGCGACGGCGGCTTCGCCACCCGGCTCGGCCCGGTCTTCGCCAACTTCGTGCTCGCGGACGAGATCAACCGCGCGCCCGCCAAGGTCCAGTCGGCCCTGCTCGAGGTCATGGCCGAGGGCCACGCGACCATCGCCGGCGAGAGCCATCCGGTGCCCAAGCCGTTCTTCGTCCTGGCGACCCAGAACCCGATCGAGAGCGAGGGCGTCTACGCCCTGCCCGAGGCACAGGTCGACCGCTTCGCGATGAAGGTCGTCGTGGGCTACCCGACCGCGGCCGACGAGGAGGAGATCGTCCGCCGGATGGCGAGCGCGCCGCCCGAGCCGCGCCAGCTCCTCGACATGGAGCAGCTGCGGGAGCTCCAGGCCGCGGCCGATGCGTGCTTTGTCGACCACCGGGTCCGCTCCTACGCGGTGCGGCTCGTCAACGCGACGCGCAACCCGGCGGGGGAGGCGCTCGAGCACCTCGAGCCCTACCTGGACCTCGGCGGGTCGCCGCGCGCCTCGCTCGGCCTGATCCGGGGCGGGCGGGCGCTCGCGGTCATGCGCGGCCGCAACTACGTCATGCCCGAGGACGTCGCGGCGCTGTTCAACGACGTGCTCCGCCACCGGGTGGTCTTGAGCTACGAGGCGCTCGCGGCCGACGTCAAGCCCGATCAGGTCCTGACGGCCGTGCTCGACGCGATCCCGATGCCGGAGGTCGACCTGGGCGGAGGCCGCGCTGTCGCGTGAGTCCACAGGTGCGTCGTCGGACGCGCTCCTTCGTCGGGTCGAGCTCCGGTCCCGGCGTCGCCTCGACGGCATCCTCCAGGGCGAGCGCCGCGGGCGGCGCCCCGGACCGGGCGGCGAACCCAGCCTGACCCGCGACTACCAGCCGGGCGACGACGTCCGGTGGGTGGACTGGCCGCTCAGCGCGCGGACCGGGCATCCGACCGTCCGCGTCCCCGAGCTCGAGCCGGTGCTCACCGCCTGGGCGCTGGTCGACTGCTCCCCGTCGATGCGCTTCGGCTCGTTGCGCGAGACCAAGCTCGATCTGGGTCGCGAGGTGCTCGCCGGGATCGGCACCGTGCTCCGCCGCCGCGGGGACCGGCTCGGCGTGGTCGCCACGAGCGGGGGAGAGCTCGACGTGGTCCGCCCGCCCCGCGGGGACCGCCGCGGTCTGGCCGCGGCGCTCGCGGCCGTCGACGCCGTGCCCGCGGCCCCGGCGACCGGGGCCGCCGACCTGCCGCGCGCCGTCCGCACGCTCGGCCGCCTGGCGCGGCATCGCGGCGCGGTGCTCGTGATCTCCGACTTCCCGGAGTCGACCGAGCTCGAGCGCGCGCTCGGCATGCTCGGCCGCAGCCACGAGGTGATCGCGATCGACGTCCGCGACCGTCGAGAGCGTGAGCTCCCCGCGATCGGCACCCTGACCCTGCGTGACGTCGAGACGTCGCGGACGATCACGGTGGACACCGGCGACCGAGGGTTCCGCGAGCGCCTGGCCCGCGTCGCCGCCGAGTCGGCCGAGCGCCGGCGCGCGATGCTGGCCCGGGCGGGTGCGCGTCACGTCGTCGTCGAGACCGGATCCGACTGGCTGCTCGCCCTCGCGCGCACGCTCGAGGGCCCCGGGCGGCGGGTGGCCGTCTCGTGAGCTTCGTCGCGCCGTGGTTCCTCGCGCTGCTCGCGCTCATCCCGCTCGGGCTGCTCGCCCGGTCGGCCTGGCGGCGACGCCGCGGACGCGACGGCGTTCCGCACCCCGACGTCGACCTGGTCGCGGCCGCCGCGCCGCGCCTGCGGGCGCGCCGGCACCTGCCGCTCGCGCTCGCGGTCGTCGCCTTCGTCGGGATGACGGTGGCGCTCGCGCGCCCCGAGGTGGACCGCGACCGCCCGCGTGAGCAGGCCACGATCATGCTCGTCATGGACGTCTCGGGCTCGATGGCGGCCGAGGACGTCGCGCCGTATCGCCTGCGCGCCGCCCAGGACGCCGCGCTCCGGTTCGCGGACGAGGCGCCCCGCAACTACCAGATCGGCCTGGTCAGCTTCTCCGGCGAAGCGTCGCTGCTCCTTCCGCCCACGACCGATCGCGCGGCCTTCGAGCGGGCGATCGAGAGCCTCGTCCCGGACGGCGCGACCGCGGTCGGCGACGCGGTGACGACGGCCCTCGACGCCGTCCGCGAGTCGGATGCGCCGACCCAGGACGGCCGGTTCGAGTCCGCGCGCATCCTGCTCTTGTCGGACGGGTCGAGCACGACGGGCGTCCCGGTCGCGACCGCCGAGGACGAGGCCTCCCGCATGGGCGTGCCGGTGTTCACGGTCGCTCTTGGCACCGAGGAGGGTGTCCTCGACAACGGCCAGCGGGTCCCGCCCGACGCCCCGGCGCTCGAGGACCTCGCCGAGGCCACAGGCGGCGACTTCTACGAGACCCGCGACGCCGAGAGCCTCGGCGCCGTCTACGAGCGACTGGGGTCGTTCATCGGCACCGAGCGCGTGCCGACCGAGGTGACCGGTTGGCCGGCCGGGGTCGCCGCGATCCTCCTCGTGATGGCCGGCGCCGCCGCGTGGCGTCTGTCGCCGAGGCTTCCGTGATCCCGGACGGGTTCACCTGGCAGGAGCCGGGCTGGCTCTGGGCGCTCCTGGCGATCCCCGTGCTGGCGGGTCTCGCGGTGCTCGCGATGCGCCGCCGCGGCGACGCGGCCCGCGCGTACGCGGACCCCTCCGTGCTGCCCATCTCGGCGCCGCCGCGCGCCCGCGCGGCCCGGGTCGGGGCCACCGCGCTCGCCCTCGTCGCCCTGGGCTTCGTGATCGTCGCCCTCGCGCGACCGACGGTCCCGGTCGAGAAGGAGGCCTCGCGGAGCGCCGTCATGCTCACCCTCGACGTCTCCGACTCGATGAACAAGACCGACTTCCCGCCCGACCGCCTGGAGGCGGCGATCTCGGCGGCGAAGGACTTCGCGGCCTCTGCGCCGGACGACACCGCCATCGGCCTCGTCACGTTCGCCGACGGCGCGGCCGTGCGCCTGGCGCCCACGACCGACCGGGGGGCGCTGGTGCGTTCGCTCGACGGGCTCGGCGAGACGCGCGAGGGGACGGCGCTCGGGGAGGCGATCGTGACCAGCCTGCGCTCCCTGCAGGCGTTCGGCGCGCTCGACCCGCCGCCCGCCTCCCCGCAGACCTCGCCCGCCCGCATCCTGGTGCTCACCGACGGGGCGAACTCGATCAGGCAGGCGACGACCCCCGAGGAGGCCGCGGAGCGCGCGCTCGGCGCCCGCGTGCCGGTCTCGTCGATCCTGATCGGCGACGATCCGGGACGGCCGGACCAGGCCACGCCGGAGGAGACCCTCGCGGGCGTCGCGGCGCGAACCGGTGGCGTGTACGCGCAGAGCGTCCAGGCGGCCGATCTCGACGCGGTGTTCGCCGACATCGGCTCGGTGGTGCTGCCGATCGAGGAGGTCCGCGAGCTCGCCGTCTGGGCCGTCGCCCTCGCCCTGGTGCTCCTGCTCGGTGCGGCGGCGGTGATCGGGCTGGCGCTTCCGCCCGCCCGGCGCGCGGGTGCGCCCTCGCCCTCCTCCGGCTGAACCTCCGCGGGCCGGGGCTCAGCCCGGGCGCACGGCGGGCGCGACCCGCGCCGCCGCCGCCTCCCCCGCGTCGACGGCGGCAAGGACGTCCGCGCCACGCACGAGCTCCAGGCGCTCGATGCCGGCGAGCCACTCGGCCGATGCCGCCAGGTCGGCCGATGCGGGTCGCATCGGGGAGCGGGTAGGCGTTCGGCAGCCGCACGACGTCGATCAGACGGGCCTCGTCGGGATCGCCGATCCACTCCAGCCGTTCGGCGAGCGCGACGGCGCATCGGCGCGCCAGCTCCTCGTCGCCGGACGACCACGTCGGATCGTCGCCCGAGGGATGGCAATAGCACTCGAGCCCCAGCGCCGTGCGTCCCGGAGGGGCGAGATCGGCGCTCCAGTTGGCGGGCTCGTACGCCCTCGCGAACGGCACCCCGGGGTCGTCGACCTGGACCCACGCCTCGTCGCCGACGCGGCGCCGCGCGAACTCGAGCGCGACGATCACGACCGCCCGCATCGCCAGTCGCGGCCGGGCCGCCCGGGGGAGGGCGGGCTCCACGAGGCCCGCCGCGACGCCCGGCGGCAGGCTGGCCACCACGCCGTCGCTCGCGATCGTCGCGTTCCCGGGGCCGAGCCGGACCCCGGTGGCGCGCCCCTCCGACACCTCGATGCCGGCGACCGGCGTCCCCATCTCGATCCTGGCGCCCTCGGCCCGCGCCGCGTCGGCCATCGCGTCCATGAGGCGGCCGATCCCACCCGCCGGGAACCAGAATCCGTCGGGTGCGCCCTGCTCACGCATCAGCCGGAGCGGGCGGTCGGCGATGATGCGCTCGAGCGGTAGGCCGTCGATCTTCTCCAGGTAGGGCCGCATCGCGACGTCGACGAACGCGTCGCCGAACAGGCCCCCGAGGGCCCCTGCGGCACCGGCACGGGCGCCGGGTGCGGTCTCGGCCGGGAGCACGTCGGGGCGCTGATCGAGGTAGCGGCCGGGGACGACGCGGCCGTCGCGGACGCAGGAGACGGGGCGATCCACGTGGCGGAGCTCGTCGCCCAAGAGGTCCCGGAGCCAGGCCAGGCGCGCGTCGCTCCTGACGAACGGGATGTGCCCGCCCAGGTCGAGCCCGTGCCCGTGGCGCCAGCGCGTCCGGCACAGCCCCCCCACCTGGGGGCCCGCCTCGAGCAGGACGACGTCCGCGCCCCCGCGTGCCAGGGAGAGCGTCGCGGCGAGGCCGGCGGGCCCCGCGCCCAGGACGACGACGTCGGCGGTGTCGTGTGCGCGCACGCCGGAACGCTCGCGCGAGCGGGCCCCGCCGTCAACCGGGCTCCGTCACCCGAAGGCGCCGGGGGTGGGTCTCGGCGGCATCCGGGACGTCCGACCATGCGGGTGACCGCGGCCCCTGGGGTATGCTGGCCGTCTCGTGACCCCGCTCCGATGGACCGCCCTCATCGCCGCCCTCGTGTTGATCGTCCCGGCGACGATCGCGATCGTGCGCGCGTTCTGGCCGTACGGTCGCGACGACGGCGAGGGTCGCGGCCGCGCGCTCGAGGCGCTCTGGACCGTCGTTCCGGTCGCCGGGCTGGTCGTCCTCGTGGCCTATTCGGTGGCGGCCGAGTGACCACCCGCGCGGTCTCGGCGCCGACCCCGTGGAGGGAGGTCGCGCTCGACTACGTGCGGCTGACCAAGCCGCGGGTGATCTCGTTGCTGCTCGTGGTCACGGTCGGCGCGATGATGGTCGCCGCCGACGGCCTTCCCGACCTCACGACGCTCGTCGTGACGGTGATCGGCGGATACCTCGCGGCGGGCGGCGCCCACTCCATCAACCAGTTCGCCGACCGTGATCTCGATCGGCACATGACCCGCACCGACGCCCGCCCGGTCGTCAACGGGCGCATCTCACCGATCCGGGCGCTCGTGTTCGGCATCGCCCTCGGGCTCGCCAGCTTCCTGCTGCTCGGCCTGCTGGTGAACTGGCTCGCGGCCGGCCTGGCGATGGCCGGGCTGGTGCTCTACGTCGGGCTCTACACCGCCTGGCTCAAGCGCACGACGGTCCACAACATCGTGATCGGTGGCGCCGCGGGGGCCGTGCCCCCCCTGGTCGGCTGGGCCGCGGTGACCGGCGAGCTCGGCCTCACCGCATGGCTCATGTTCGCGATCGTCTTCTACTGGACCCCCCCGCACTTCTGGGCGCTGTCGCTGATGCTCGAGCGCGACTACGCGCGCGCCGGCGTGCCGATGCTCCCGGTGGTCCGGGGCGAGCGGGAGACCCGCCGCCAGATCGTGCTCTGGACCCTGGTCATGATGGGGGTCTCGCTGCTTCCGGCGGCCGCCGGCGTGGCGGGTCTCACCTACCTCGTCGTGGCGGCGCTCGCGGGCGCGATCATGCTCGGCCTGGCGTTCCGGCTCGACCGCGAGGGCGGGCGCTGGGCACGCCACACCTTCTCGTACTCGCTGCTGTACCTGGTGATCATCTTCGTGGCGCTCGGTGTGGACGCCGCGTGACGCGCACGGGGACGACGGAGCCGGGACGACCTCCAGACGCGTAGGCCGCGGGCCGCTCGGCATCGTCTTCACGACGGTGCTGATCGACCTCGTGGGGTTCGGCATCGCCCTCCCGCTCCTTCCGCTCTGGGCGGAGCGCCTCGGTGCGTCGCCGTTCGAGGTCGGGCTGCTGCTCGCCTCGTACGCGATCTGCCAGGTGATCTTCGCGCCCCTGTGGGGTCGCGCGTCGGACCGGTACGGGCGGCGCCCCGTGATCCTCGTGGCGCTGGCGGGCGCGTCGGCGGCGGCTCTCCTCACCGGGCTCGCGTCGACGCTCTGGCTGCTGTTCGTCGCCCGCGCGCTCCACGGCGCGGCGGGCGCCTCCTACGTCGCCGCCCAGGCCTACGTCGCCGACGTGACCCGCCCCGGCGAGCGCGCCCGCGGGCTCGGCCTGATCGGCGCGGCGTTCGGGCTCGGCTTCACGATCGGGCCCGCGCTCGGGGCGTTGCTCTCGACCGCGGGACCCCGCACGCCCTTCTTCGTCGTCGCCGCGCTCTCGGCGGCGAACCTGGCCTGGGCGTACGCGCGGCTGCCGGAGTCACGATCCGCGACCGCGGCCACGCGCGTCCGGGGCGGTGTCCGGGCGATGCTGCGGCGCCCGGAGCGGCGCGGCGTCCTCGTCGTGTCGCTCGTCGCGACCGCCGCGTTCGTCGGGGTCGAGGCCACCTTCGCCCTCTTCGCCGCGGATCGTCTCGGCTACGCGGAGCTCGGCGTGGGCCTCCTGTTCGCGTTCATCGGCATCGTCGCCGCGAGCGTCCAGGGCGGCCTCATCGGGCCCGTGGTCCGGCGGTTCGGCGAGCGGCGGGTGCTGATCGGCGGGCTGACGGCCACGGCCGCGGGCGCGCTCGGCGTCGCGCTCGCCGGCTCGCTCTGGCTGATGCTGCCGGCGCTCGCGGTGCTGGCGGCCGGATGGGGGTTCGCCTACAGCGCCACCCTCGCCCTGGCGTCGCTGACGGCGGCGGCCGACGAGCAGGGCGCCGTGCTCGGGGCCCTCGGCTCGGTGGGCGGCGTCGGGCGTATCCTCGGGCCGATCGCGGGTGCCGCCGCCTACCAGCTCGTCGCGCCCGCGGCGCCGCTCGTCCTCACGGCCGCGGTGCTGCTGGCGACGGCGCTTGCGACCCCGGCCCTGCTCGGCCGGATGGCCGGCGCCGGCGCGGCCGCCGGCGATGACGTCGGTCCGCCGGGGAGGGACATACGGCCCGGGGAAACGCCCTGACGTGGCGGCTGGACCCCGTGATAGCGTGCCGCTCCCAGTGCGTGGATCCCGCCACATCCTCCCCCTCGCCGTCATCGGCCTGGTCACCGCGGTCGTCACCTTCGGGTCGATCTTCTTCATCGACTGGATGCCGGCGGCGCGGGCCGAGCAGGCCGGCCGGGTCGACGACCTCACGTGGTTCCTCACCATCGCGGCCGGCGCGATCATGGTCCTCGTCACCACCGTGCTCGTCTACGCCGTGTTCGCCTTCCGGGCCAAGAAGGGCGACGAGAGCGACGGACCGCCGAACCACGGCAACACCAAGCTCGAGATCGCCTGGACGATCCTGCCGTGCATCCTGCTCGCCGTGATGGGCGTGTGGGCATGGGTGGTGCTCAACCAGAACGAGCAGCTCGAGTCGGACCGGATCGAGATCGAGGTCGAGGCGGCCCAGTTCGCCTGGATCTTCCGGTACCCGGACGCGGGCATCCAGACCGGTGACCTCCGCGTGCCGGACGGCCGCCAGATCGTCCTCAAGATGCGCTCCCAGGATGTGATCCACGACCTGTACGTGCCCGAGTGGCGCCTCAAGCAGGACGTCGTCCCCGGCATCACGACCGAGATGATCGTCGACACGCAAGGTGTCGGCACGTACCCGGTCATCTGCGCCGAGCTGTGCGGCGCCGGTCACGGCATCATGCGCACGCGCGTGATCGTGATGGAGCAGTCCGACTACGACACTTGGCTTCGCGACGCGAGCCGACAGGCCAGCGCCGCCGCCCCGGCCGCGACGCCGTGACCCCGATGAACCGCACCCCTGCCCGACGCAACGTGAGGCACTGACCACATGGCCACGTTCGCACCCGCACACGCCACCCCGCCGCACCACCACCACCACCACGACGAGCGGCCGCTCTCGTACTGGTGGAAGCGGGCCTTCGTCGGCACCGTCGTCGGGGCCGGCGTCGGGATCCTGCTGGTGTGGTTCTTCCGCTTCGTGTTCGGCATGGAGCCGCTTTGGACCGAGCAGCTCTACGCCACGGTCGCGTTCGCCACCGCGAGCGTCGGGTTCCTTGCCGGGATCGGGTGCTTCGACTGGTGGCTCGGGTACATCGCCGGGCGCCGGGTCGACTACGAGGACCACTCGATGCACGGTGCGCGCTCGTGGCGCGACTACTTCACCGTGAACACCGATCACAAGGTGATCGGCATCCAGTACATGGTCACGGTCTTCTTCTTCTTCGTGGTCGGCGGCATCTTCGCGTTGCTCGTGCGGGCCGAGCTCGCGGCCCCGGGCCAGAACCTCGTCGACGGCGAGGACTACAACGGCCTGTTCTCGAGCCATGCCACGGTCATGATCTTCCTGTTCGTCATCCCCGCCTTTGCGGGTCTGGCGAACTACGTGCTGCCGATCATGATCGGCGCCAAGGACATGGCGTTCCCGCGCCTGAACGCGCTGTCGTTCTGGATGCTGATCCCGGGCGGACTGCTCCTGACGGCCAGCCCGCTCGTCGGCGCCTACTCGGCCGGCTGGACCGCGTACACGCCGCTCGCGGTGCAGGGCCAGCTCGGCCAGACCATGTTCGAGGTCGCGGTCCAGATCGTCGGGACCTCGTCGATCATGGCCGCGATCAACTTCCTGGTCACGATCTTCACCATGCGCGCCCCGGGGATGACCGTCTGGCGGATGCCGCTCCTGGTCTGGGCCAACGCCACCACGTCCGCGCTGGTGGTGTTCGGCACGCCCTTCATCGCCGGCTCGCAGTTCATGACCCTCTTCGACCGGATCATGAACACGCAGTTCTTCAACCCCGCCGGCGGCGGCGACGTGATCATGTACCAGCACGTCTTCTGGTTCTATTCGCATCCGGCCGTGTACATCATGATGCTCCCGGGCTTCGGGATCATCAGCGAGGTGATATCCACCTTCTCGCGCAAGCCGATCTTCGGCTACCGCGCCCTCGCGTTCTCCACCGTGGCGATCGCCATCCTCGGGTTCGGCGTCTGGGCCCACCACATGTTCGTCTCGGGCATGGCGTCGTGGCTGCGCGTCCCGATGATGATCACGACGATCGTGATCGCGGTCCCCACCGGCGTGAAGATCTTCTCGTGGCTGGGCACGCTCTGGGACGGAAAGATCCATCTCAAGACGCCCATGCTGTGGGCCACGGGGTTCATATTCACGTTCGTGATCGGTGGCCTGTCAGGTGTCTACCTGGCGACGGTCCCCGTGGACATCTCGATCACGGACACCTACGTCGTGGTGGCGCACATCCACTACGTGTTCTTCGGCGGCAGCGTCATGACCATCTTCGCCGGGGTCTACTACTGGTTCCCGAAGATGACGGGGCGCATGTACAACGAGCGCCTGGGCCAATGGCACTTCTGGCTCACGTTCATCGGCATGAACGCCACCTTCTTCCCGATGCACTGGCTCGGGACCCAGGGCATGCCGCGCCGGGTCGCCGACTACGACGACCGGTTCGCCGACGTCAACGCCTTCATCAGCGTGGCGTCGCTGATCATGGCCGTGGCGACGCTGATCTTCATCTACAACATGATCTACTCGTGGGCGAAGGGTCCCAAGGCGCCGTGGAACCCGTGGCGCAGCCGCACGCTCGAGTGGCTCGTCTCGTCGCCGCCGAGCCTGTTCAACTTCGAGGCCACGCCGCAGGTGGTCGGGGGTCCGTACCAGTACGGCATCCCGGGCGCGCGGCACGCGGTGGTCTTCGCGCCGGAGGAGATCGGCGGCGGCGAGCTGACCGAGACCGAGCGGCGCACGATCCTCGTGATCGCCCAGGACACCGTCGCCTCGCAGGGGCTGCTCGACGAGGTCAAGCGGCGCGCCGGGGAGGGCGTGTGGCGGTTCACCTTCGCCGTGCCGGCCGAGGGCGCCGACCACAAGGTGGCCGACCGGCGGCTGCAGGTCGCGATGGCGATCCTGGCCGAAGCCGGGATCGACGCCTCCGGGGCGGTCGTCGACGGCGGTCCGATGGACGCCGCCGCGGCGGTGACCGCCGACGAGGACGTCCAGGAGATCATGGTCGCGACCTACCGGTCGGGCGACTCGGTCTGGATGGACAACGACATCATCGATCGTGTCCGCAAGGCGACCGAGACGGCCGTGACGCGCGTCGTCGTCGGCGCCGGCGAGGTGGGCGCCCCGGTCGCGGCCGGCATCGCGCAACTCGGCGTGATCGCCAACGACGCGCTCTCGACCGAGGGGCTGCTCGACGCCGTGCGCGCACGCGCGGACAGGGAGCCGGTCGGGGTCACCGTCGTCTGCCCGCTCTCGCTCGACGGTCCGGGCTGGACGGAGGACGCCAACCGGGCCCGCGACGAGGCGACGGAGCGGGTGGAGCGCGCGCTCGGCCTCCTGGTCGAGGCGGGCGTCCCGGCGCGCGGCGAGGTGATCGACGGCGATCCGGCCGAGGCGGCGGGCGTGGCCGTCGGCTCCTACGCGGCGACCGCGATCCTGCTGGTCGCGGTCCGCGGCCGCGGCGGGGACGACGCGGCCGACCCGGTCGAGGCGGCGGTGTCACCCATCCCCGTCGAGCTGATCCAGGTCGACGCCGAGGCGCCCACGGCGCCCGCGGGGGGCTAGGGCGATGGCGACGACACAGGCCGGCCCGGTCGAGCCGACGACATACGGCGGGGCGCCGGCGAAGGACACCGAGTCCGGCGGGGGCATGCGCCCCGGCATGCTGATGATGCTCTTCTTCCTCGGCTCGGAGGCGATGCTCTTCGCGTCGCTGTTCGCCGCCTACTTCTTCGTCCGGTACAACATCGCCGACGAGTGGCCGCCGCGGAACGCCGAGGGCGAGGCCTTCGAGCTCCCGATCATCCTCACCGGCGTGAACACGGCCATCCTGGTGTTCTCCAGCTTCACGCTGCACTGGGGCGAGCACCGGTTGAAGATGGGCGACAGGCGCGGCCTCGAGCGCGGTCTCGAGTTGACCATGCTGCTCGGGCTGGTCTTCCTCATCGTGCAGATGAACGAGTACTGGCACCTGAAGTTCACGCCCGGGGACACCGCGTTCGCCGGCGCCTTCTACTCGCTGACCGGGTTCCACGGCGCGCACGTCGCCCTCGGTCTCACGATCCTGTTCGTGATGTACATCCGCGTGCGCAAGGCATCGGACTTCTCGCCGACGTGGAACACCCCGCTCGCCGCGGGGTCGCTCTACTGGCACTTCGTCGACGTCGTCTGGGTCATCCTCTTCGGGCTGGTGTACCTCCTATGACCGCGACCCCCCGCCTCCGTCCGTCGCAGGAGCGCCATCGGCGCCGCGCTCGTCCTCAGCCTCGGCCTGGCGCTCGCCGGTTGCGGCGGTGGTGACAGCGCCGACAAGGACGACATCAACCCCAACGCCGACGTCGAGGCGGGCAAGCAGCAGTTCGCGGCGGTCTGCGGCGGCTGTCACCAGCTCGACGATGCCGGCACGCAGGGTCGCATCGGCCCCAACCTCGACGACACGTTCCGGGGTCCGCGTCAGGCCGGGTTCCCGGAGAGCCAGTTCGAGGGCGTGACGCTCAGGTGGATCGAGATCGCCAACCAGCCGATGCCGCGCGACCTCGTGACCGGCCAGGACGCCATCGACGTGTCCGCCTACGTGGCCTCGGTGGCCGGCGAGAGCGAGGACAGCGCGGTCCAGCCGATCCTCCCATGGGTCGCCGAGGACGTGCAGACGGCCATGCCGAGCGGGTTCCGCAAGGACCGCTTCGGCGAGCAGTCGCAGACGATCGAGCCCGCGCCACCGCCCCCGGAGGAGGGCGGGACCGGCGAGGGCGAGACCCCGCCCGGGCCGTAGCGCCCGGCGGCATGGGCGGGCCCCCGGGCCGTCTGGCCGGCGTTCGCGCGGTGGTCACCGGGGCCTCCCGCGGCCTCGGACGGGCGATCGCGGAGGCGTTCGCGTCGGAAGGGGCGACGCTCGTCCTGACGGCGACGGACGAGACACGACTGACCTCGGTCGCGCGGGCCTGCGCCGAGCGCGGCGTGCCGCCGGTGCTCCTCGCCCTCGACCTCGGCGACGTCGACGCCGCCGAGCGCGTGGGCGACCGAGCGGTCGCCATCCTCGGCAGGGTCGACGTGCTCGTCAACAACGCGGGCGAGCTCGGTGAGCGCGCCCCGCTCGCCGAGGCGTCGATCGAGGGCGTCGCCCGCGTCCTCGACGTGGGCGTGGTCGGGACGCTCGCCCTGACCCAGCGCGTCCTCGCAGGCATGGGTGAGGGCGGCGCGGTCATCAACGTGACCTCGGGCGCGGCCGGGCGTCCGGGGTGGGGGGCGTACGCCATCTCGCGCCTCGCCGTGGACGGCATGACCCGGATGCTCCGCGACGAGCTCGTCGACCGGGGTATCCGATGCGTGGCGATCAACCCCGGCGCGATGCGGACGTCGATGCGTGCCGCCGCCTACCCGGGCGAGGATCCCGCGACGGTGCCGCATCCCTCGGCCCGCGTGGCGCCGTTCGTCGCGGTGGCCGCCGGGGCGGACCCGGGGTGGCGCGTGGAGGCGGCCGAATGGAACGACTGACGCCCATCCCCGACCTCTTCGCGAACCACGGCTGGCGCGAGGTCCCGATCGAGCCGCGCGACGAGTCGCTGGTCCGGGTCGCGGACATCGGCGGCCGGGTCGGCGAGGACCCCCGGTACCTGGCGATGGGGGTTCCCGGAGCGCTTTCGCGGTGCTGGGTGCGGGAGGGCGTGGCCGACCGGCTCGCGCTCGCCGCCGACGGTCTGCCGGACGGGATGACCCTGCTCGTCTGGGACGGCTTTCGCCCGATCACGATCCAGCGCGCCCTCTACGACGGCTTTCTCGGCGCGCTGCGAGCCACCCACACGGCCTGGGACGAGGCCCGGCTGGCCGCCGAGGCGGCCCGCTACGTCACCCCGCCGTCGGACGACCCGTCCACGCCGCCTCCGCACCTGACCGGCGGGGCGGTCGACCTCACGCTCGCCGACGGGGACGGCCGCCCGCTGGACCTCGGGACCGACTTCGACGCCTTCGTCCCGGAGGCCGGCGCGCACGCGCTCGAGCCGTTCCCCTCGCCGGCCCGGGAGCATCGGCGCCGGCTCTTCTGGGCGATGCACGGCGCGGGCTTCACCGCCTACTCCGAGGAGTGGTGGCACTACGACCACGGGGACCAGTTCTGGGGGCTCGTCCGCGGTCGGCCGGCGGTCTACGGCCCGGCCCGGCCCCCGGGCGGCTGACGCGCGGGCGGCCGATGGGCGAGGACCCGCACGACGGGACACACGACAGCGCGCAGGCGGGATCCCCGGTGCCGCAGCCGGTTACACTCGTTCCCGTGGTCGGATCACGCGATGTCGCGCCCGCCTCGGGGCTCGCGACCGTTCCGGCCCTCATGGGCCTCGTGCGCGTCCAGCACACGGTCTTCGCCCTCCCGTTCGCGCTCGCGGGCGCGCTCCTGGCCGAGATGGCGTGGCCGTCGATCGGACGGCTGGCATGGATCCTGATCGCCATGGTCGGGGCGCGCTCGCTCGCCATGGCCCTCAACCGTCTCATCGACGCTGACATCGACGCGCGGAACCCGCGTACGGCGGGCCGCGAACTCCCGAGCGGCCGCCTCACGTCGGCGCAGGTGACGATGTTCTGCGCGGTGAGCCTGGCGGTGTTGCTCGTGGCGGTGTCGCAGCTTCCGTGGCTCACCTGGGTGCTCTGGCCGATCCCGGTCGCCGCGTTCGTGATCTACCCCTACACCAAGCGGTTCACGTGGGGCTGTCACCTGTTCCTCGGTCTCACGATCGGGCTGGCGCCCGTCGGCGCCTGGGTGGCGGTCACCAACGAGATCGCGCCCGCGGCCATCCTGCTCGGGCTCGGGGTCGCGACCTGGATCGCGGGCTTCGACATCATCTACGCGCTGCTCGACGTCGAGTTCGACCGGGCGAACGGCATCCGGTCCTTCCCGGCCCGGTTCGGCGCGCACGCCGCCCTGCTCGCCGCGCGCGCGCTCCACGTCTCGGCGATCGCACTGCTGTCCGCCGCGGGTCTTCTCGCGGATGCCGGCCTCGTCTACCAGGTGGGCGTGCTCGCCTGCGCCGCGATCCTCGTCTACGAGCACATGATCGTCGACCCGGCCGACCCCGGCCGCGTGCAGGCCGCCTTCGGGTCCGCGAACGGCGTGCTGGCGCTCGTCTACGGGGCGTTCGTGATCGTCGCGGTGACCATCTCCTGATCCAGGCGACCGGGCTCCGAAAGACCTTCGGGTCGCGCCCCGCCCTCGACGGGGTGGATCTCGCCCTGGCCGAGGGGGAGCGCATCGCGGTCGTGGGTCCGAACGGCGCCGGCAAGAGCACCCTCGTGCGGGTGGTGGCCACGCTCCTGCGCCCCGACGACGGCACGCTCCGCGTCGCGGGGGCGGAGTGTCCCGTCGACGCCCGCCGGGCCCGTCGCGTGATCGGCTACCTGGGACACGAGCCGCTCGTCTACCCGGATCTCTCGGGCAGGGAGAACCTCGAGCTCCACGCGGCGCTCCACGCGGTGCGGCGTCCGGCCGCGCGGATCGAGGAGCTGCTCGATCGCGTCGGGCTCCTCGCCCGCTCGCTCGATCCCGTCCGGGTCTATTCCCGCGGGATGGCCCAGCGGCTGGGGATCGCCAGGATGCTGCTCCACGAGCCCCGGTTGCTGCTCCTCGACGAGCCGTACGCCGGCCTCGACGCGGCGGGCGCCAGGGTGCTCGACGGAGAGCTGGCCGACATGGCCGGACGGTCGCTCGTGATCGTGACGCACGAGCTCACGCGCGCCCGCCGACTCGCCGACCGGGTGCTCATCATGCGGGCCGGTCGGATCACCGCCGAGCGGTCGACCGCGGAGCTCGACGACGACGGGCTCGCGGCGCTCTACGACCGGGCGACCGCTCGGCCGGCGCGGTCGCGCCGATGAGCTCGCGCGTCCGCGACGACGCCCGGGCGGCGGACCCCCCCGCGGCGCTCGGCGCCCGCGACGCGCTCCGACCGCTCGGCGCGCTGATCGCGAAGGACCTCCGCCTGGAGCTGCGCACGCGCCAGACGGCCGTCGGCATGGTCCTGTTCGCCCTCATCACGATGGTGTTGTTCCAGTTCACGGTGGCCTCGCGCGTCGACGATGCGACGCCGTTCGCCGGCGGGATCATCTGGGCGACGCTCGCGCTCACGGCCGTGCTCGCCGTGTCGCGGGCCTGGGCGGCCGAGCGCGAGGGGCGCGTGCTCGACGGTCTGCTCGTGGCACCCGTCTCGCGGGGTGCGCTCCTGACCGCGAAGGCCTGCACCATCTTCCTCTACATGCTGGCGCTCGAGATCGTCGTGCTTCCGCTCGCGGTCGTCTTCTTCGTCGAGGGCGCCGGTCCGGTCGATCTCGCAATGGCGTTCGGCGCGGCCGTCCTCGCGGATCTCGGGATCGCGGCGCTCGGGTCGCTCGTCGCCTCGCTGGCGGCCTTCGCGCGCGGGCGCGAGCTCCTCGTGCCCGCGTTGTTCCTGCCCGCGCTCCTCCCGGTCGTGATCGCCGCCGGAGGGGCCACGCACGCCGTCCTCGGGGGCCCGCGCGAGGTCGCCGAGTACCAGGGGTACTGCCTGTTCCTGGGGGTGTATGCGGTAGTCTTCGCCCTGGTCAGCTACGCGACATACGAGTACGTCTTCGATGACTGAGCTTGCAACCGGGGGACGCCGGCTCGTGGTCACGGGGACGGTCACCGCGGCCCTTTTGGCCCTGTCGGCCGTCGGGATCTTCCTCGTGGCACCCGAGGACGCCGACCAGGGCGTCATCCAGCGGATCTTCTACTACCACGTCGCCATCGCGATCACGTCGCTGGTGGCGTTCGGGGTGGCCGCGATCTACGGGATCCGGTACCTGCGCACCCGCCGCCCGGAGCACGACATGGTGAGCGTCGTGGCGGTCGGCCTCGGGCTGTTCTTCTCGGTGCTGGTGATCCTCACGGGCTCCATCTGGGCGCGCGCGTCCTGGGGGACCTGGTGGGTGTGGGAGGACCCGCGGCTGGTCACGTTCCTGATCGTGATCCTCCTCTACTCGGCGTACTTCATGCTGCGCTCGTCGGCCGAGGGCGAACGACGCGCCCGGTACTCGTCGATCTTCGCGATCGCGGCGTTCGCGTCGGTGCCGCTGTCGTTCTACTCGGTCCGCGTCGCCGAGTCGTTCGTCCACCCGGTCGTCTTCACCTCGAGCGGGGCGAACATGCCGGACACGATGCTCGTCTGGTTCGTGGTCGCCCAGGTCGCGATGCTCGGGCTCTTCCTGACGCTCCTGCAGATCGAGCTGCTCCAGCGCAAGGCCGACGACGCGCTCAAGCGCCTGAAGCTCCGGCTCGAGGGTGGCGTCTGATGGGATCCGGCGCCCAGTACGTGGTCGCCGCATACGCGGTCATCCTCTTCGCGCTGGTGATGTACGTCGTGCTCCTCGGGCTGAAGGCCGCCAGGATGGCACGGGAGACCGAGCTGCTCGCGAGGCTGGTCGAGCGCCAGGGCCCGATCGAGGACGAGCCCGGCCCGGACGGCGAGGGCCTCTCTCCGGAGATCGAGTCCGCGGGGCGGTGACGGGGCCGCTCGCGCCGGCGCGCGACAGGTCCTGACGGTCGGCCCGAACGCCGTCCCGACCTGACCCTGGCCCACCGCCCCATGCGCATCTAGGCTGCAATGCGGTGGTGTCCCACACGACCAGCGCCGACTCGCGGGCGCCTCACCTGCCGCTTCTGGTGGATCTGCGCGGGCGCCGCGCCGTCGTCGTCGGCGCGGGCCCGATCGGCGTGCGCCGTGCGGGCTCGCTGCTCGACGCCGGCGCCGAGGTGACCGTGGTCGACCCCGTGCCGTCGGTCCACGCCGAGGCCCTCGCCCGCCGGGGCGCGCGCCTCGTGGCCCGCGGCTACGAGGGCCGCGAGGACCTCGAGGGCGCGATGATCGCGGTGGCGGCCACGGGGAACCCGCAGGTCGACGGGGCGGTTCGCCGCGATGCGGACGCGTCCGGGATCCTCTGCAATGTGGCGGCCGATGCCGACGCATGTTCAGTGGTGTTCCCATCGCTCCTTCGGCGCGGCCCGATCGTGGTCGCCGCTTCGACCGGTGGCGCGAGTCCCGCGGTGGCCGCGCGGCTGCGCGACCACCTGGCGCGGGCGGTCGGCGAGGAGTGGGGTGCGCTGGTCGAGCTTCTCGGCGAGCTGCGTCCGGGCCTTCGCGACCGGTATCCGGACTCCGTCGACCGACGCGCCGCGGTCGATCGCCTGATGGACACCGACGTGATGGCGCTCCTCGCCGCCGACGACACCGCGGGCGCGCGCCGGCTGGCGCACACGACGCTTGGGATCGGGCGGTAGTGGAACTCGTCGCCGTCGGCATGTCGCACAAGACCGCCCGCGTCGAGCAGCGCGAGAAGGCCGCCCTGTCCGCGGCGGAGGCCCGCGAGCTCCTCGGCGACCTGGTCTCACGCGATGCGGTGTCCGAGGCGGTCGCGCTCTCCACGTGCAACCGCACCGAGATCTACGCCGTCGGCGACACCGCCGCCGATGCCGAGCGGGCGGTCGAGGACGCGCTCATCGCGCGCACGGAGATCGGCGTCGCAGAGCTCGCGTGCGTCCAGTACGCCCACCGCGAGGCATCGGCGGTCGCCCACCTGTTCCGGGTCGCGTCCGGGCTCGACTCGATGGTCGTCGGCGAGAGCGAGATCGTCGGCCAGGTCCGCGCCGCCCTTCGCCTGGCGAGCGAGGAGGGCGCGAGCGGCCCGTTTCTCGACCAGCTCTTTCGCCGGGCACTCGAGGCGGGCAAGCGCGTCCGGACCGAGACCCGCATCTCGGAGGGCCCGTCGTCCGTGAGCGCCGTCGCGCTGGATGTCGCGCGGACCGCGTTCCCGGCCGCCGAGCGTCGGCGCGTCGTCGTCATCGGCGCCGGCAAGATGGCCCGGGCCACCGCCGCCTCGCTCGGCTCCCTCGGCTTTCAGGATCTCGTCGTCGTCAACCGCACCGTCGGCGCGGCCAGGGAGCTCGCCGACCAGATGGGCGGACGCGGCGTCGGCTTCGATCGCGTCGGCGTCGAGCTCCGCGAGGCCGACCTCGTCATCAGCTCGACCGCCGCCCCCCACCAGATCCTCGGCGCGCGCGACGTCGAGCGCATCATGGCGACGCGGCCGGAGCGGGCGATGGTCATCGTCGACATCTCGGTGCCGCGCGACATCGATCCCTGGGTGGCGAAGGTGCCGGGCGTGTCCCTGTACGACATCGACGACCTCGAGCGAGTCGTGGAGGCGAGCCTGAACGGCCGTCGCCTCGAGGCCCGCCGCGCGGAGCGTGTCGTGGTCGAGCTGGTCGACTCCTTCGGCGCCTGGCGCCGCGAGCTCGCCGCGGCACCCGCGATCACCTCGCTGCGCGCGCGCGCGGAGGAGATCAGGCTCGCCGAGCTCGAGCGCCTGGCGGGGCAGTGGGACTCGATCAGCCCCGCCGACCGTGCGCGACTCGACGCCCTCACGAGGGGCATCGTCAACAAGCTGCTGCACGAGCCGACGGTGCGCGTCCGCAAGGCCGCGGCGCACGGCGACGATCTGCGCCACGTCGACAGTCTGCGCCATCTCTTCGGACTGGAGCCGCCCCCGGTCGAGGACCGGGCCGGGCGGACCGAGGGCGTCAGGGACGCCCGCTGAGCACGCACCGGCGCCCGTGAGCCGGAGCGCCCCCAGGCTGGTCATCGCGACGCGGCGCTCGCCGCTGGCGCTCGCGCAGACCCGTACCGTGGCCGACGCACTCCGGCGCGCCGGCCATGAGTCCGAGCTTCTCGAGATGGTCACGACGGGCGACCGATGGAGCGCGGAGGCGCCGCCGGGAGCGCCGGCGCCGGACAAGGGGCTGTTCGTCAAGGAGTTGGAGCGGGCGCTCCTCGACGGCCGCGCCGACCTGGCGGTCCACTCGGCCAAGGACCTGCCCGCCGACCTGCCGGACGGCCTCGAGGTCGTCGCGACACCCCGGCGCGAGGATCCGGGGGACGTCCTGATCGGCGCCGAGCGCCTCGAGGATCTCTCCGAGGGCGCCAGGGTGGGCACGGGAAGCCCCCGGCGGGCGGCGCAGCTTCGTGTCCATCGTCCCGACCTGCGGGTCGTCGAGATTCGAGGGAACGTGGGCACGCGAGTGGCGCGTTGGCGCGACGGCGACGTCGACGCGCTCGTGCTCGCCCGCGCGGGCCTCGCCCGGCTGGGGCTCGACGTCCGGCCGTCGGTTCTGCTGCCGGCATCGACCATGGTGCCCGCACCGGGCCAGGGCGTGCTCGCGATCGAGGGCCGAGTCGGCGATTCCGCGGTGAGCGGTGCGGTGGCGACGATCGATCACGCGGGCGCCCGCGCGTGCCTCGCCGCCGAACGGGCGACCCTTCGTGCGCTCGGCGGCGGATGCCAGGCGCCGATCGGGGCCGTCTGCGGTGTCGAGGATGATGGCGCCGTGCTGTCGATGGTGGGGTTCATGGCGCTGGACGCCGAGGGGCGCGGGGCGCGGCGCGGGTCGCTGTCCGGCCCGGTCGACGACCCCGAGGGCCTGGGCGAGCGTCTCGCCGGGGTGCTCGCCGGATGAGCGCGACCGGAACCGTCTACCTCGTCGGCGCCGGACCCGGCGATCCGGGCCTGCTCACGGTGCGTGGACGCGAGCTGCTCGCGCGGGCCGACGTCGTCGTGCACGATCGGCTCGGGACCGCGGCGCTGCTTCCGCTCTGCCGGGCGGAGGCGCGCCTGATGAACGCCGGGAAGGCACCCGGGCGGGTCGCGATGACGCAGGACGAGATCAACGCGGCGCTCGTCGACGCCGCGCGCACGGCCACGACGGTCGTGCGGCTGAAAGGTGGCGACCCGTTCGTCTTCGGCCGTGGCGGCGAGGAGGCCGAGGTGCTCGCCGCCGCCGGGATCCCGTTCGAGGTCGTCCCGGGCATCACGAGCGCCATCGCCGCGCCCGCCTACGCGGGCGTCCCGGTCACGCATCGCGCCGTCGCGACCGGGTTCACGGTCGTCACCGGCCACGAGGACCCGGACAAGCCCAGCGAGCAGACCGACTGGGCGGCGCTGGCGCGCGTGCCCGGAACGCTCGTGCTGCTCATGGCGATGGGGCGCCTCGGGCGCATCGCCGACGCGCTGATGGCCGCCGGACGTCCTCCCGGCCAGCCGGTCGCGGTCGTGCGAAACGGCACGCTTCCCGAGCAGGAGGTCCTCACGGCGACCCTCGGCACCGTCGCGCGTGAGGTGGCCGCCCGGGGGCTGCGTCCGCCGGCGGTGGTCGTGATCGGTGAGACCGCCGCGCTCGCCGGGCGGATCGCGTGGGCCGCCGGACGCCCGCTCGCCGGGCGTTCCGTGGTCGTCACCCGCGCCCGCGCCCAGGCGAGCGCCCTGAGCGCGCGCCTCCGCGAGCTCGGCGCGGCGCCGATCGAGGTCCCGGCGATCCGCATCGAGCCGCTCGCGCCCGGTCCCGAGCATGCGGCGGCCCTGGATCGCCTGGCCGAGTACCGGCTGATCGTCCTGACCAGCGTCAACGGCGTGGACCGGCTGTTCGCGCTGCTGGCCGCACGGGGCGCCGACGCGCGCGCGCTCGATCCCGCGACGACGGTCGTCGCCATCGGCCCCGGCACCGCCGAACGCCTCGCCGCCAACGGGGTTCGCGCCGACCTCGTCCCGGAGCGCTTCGTGGCCGAGGGCATCCTCGAGGCGCTGGCCGATCGCGATCTGCGCGGCGCCGCCACCCTGGTCGCGCGCGCCCGCGGGTCACGGCCGGACCTTGTGGACGGGCTTCGCGCGCGGGGCGCGGAGGTCGACGAGGTGCTCCTGTACGAGGCCGTCGCCGAGGCGCCGGACCCCGCGCTGCTCGCGCGCGCGCTCGATGCCGACTACCTGACCTTCACCGCGAGCTCCACGGTGCGAAGCTTCCTCGCGCAGCTCGACGACGCCGGGACCGCGGCGCTTCGGACCGGTGGGCCGCGGGTCGTGTCGATCGGGCCGGTGACGAGCGGCACGCTTCGCGAGGCCGGCCTGCGTGTGGACGTCGAGGCCGGCACCCACGACATCCCGGGGCTGGTCGCGGCGCTCCTCGCGGACGCCCGAGCGCGCACCTGAGCGCGATGCGCCCGCTCGGCCTGCTGACCGACTACGGGGCCGGGAGCGAGCACGTCGGCGCGATCCATGCCGTCCTGGCGCGGGGCGCTCCGGGCGCGGACCGGATCGACCTCGCGCACGACCTCCCGCCGGGACGTGTCCGCTGGGCCTCGCTGGTCCTCGCGCGGATGGCTCGCCTCCTCGGGGGCGACGGGGTCGTGGTGGCCGTCGTCGACCCGGGCGTCGGATCGGGCCGCCGCGCACTCGTCGTCCGGACGGCCGCGGGCATCGACCTCGTCGGTCCGGACAACGGCCTGCTGGCGCCGGCCGTCGACTCGCTCGGCGGCGTCACGCTGGCGATCGAGCTTCGCCCGCCGCACGATGCGCCGCCGACCTTCCACGGCCGGGACGTGTTCGCCCCCGCCGCCGCGGCGCTCGCGAGCGGCGCCGATCCGGGGCGGCTCGGGGCCGTGGTCGATCCCGCGTCGCTGGTGTCGCCGGACCTCCCGGCGCCCGAGGTGCGCACCGGTCTGGTCGCGACGGAGGTCGCCGGGTGGGATCGGTTCGGCAACCTCGCCACGCTCGCCACGTCCGACGCGCTGGCCGGCGCCGGCCTCGGCGTCGGCGACCCGGTGGTGATCGACGCAGGCGCATCCGAGCGCCGCGCGGTCGTGGGTCGGGCGTTCGCGGACGTGCCCGCGGGCGATCTGCTCGTCCATGTCGACAGCCACGGCTGGGTGGCCGTCGCGGTCAACCGTGGAGACGCGGCGTCGGTGCTCGCCGCCGAGGAGGGCATGCGGATCCGTCTGCGCGCGGATCTCGCCGGCCGCCACCCGACCCGGACAGGACACGCCGGACCGGCCCTCGGTGGACTGAGCCCTCGGATCGGCCGTCGTGATTGAGCGGCGGGACGGTTCTGCCGACAAGGGCCTGGACGAGACACGTCCGAACGGAGACACCCGATGACCGACGATCCGAACATGGCGTCCGACGCCGTCACCGAGCGCGCGATCGCGGAGAGCGCCGCCGCGGAGGTCGACGAGAACGAGCCGACGTTCGGCCCCTGGGGCCAGGCGATGCAGCGGCTCGGCGGCCACGCCGTGCTCGACGACGACTGAGCCCGCGGCGCCGATCCGACGGCGCTTGCGTCGCGCCTGGGCAGGGCCTACGGTTCCGTGGCTCGGGCGAGATAGCTCAGCTGGTAGAGCACACGACTGAAAATCGTGGTGTCCCCGGTTCGAGTCCGGGTCTCGCCATGGACCGAGAGCCCCGACGAACCGCATGGTTCCGGGGCTCTCGTCGTTCCCGGGCCTGAGGATCCACCATCACCCGAGGAAGTCCAGATGCCCCGGGAGCGGCGGGGACCGACAGATGCGGCGAGGTGACGGTCGCGTTGCCCGTCGTCGCAGCGCCCGGCCCTGGAGCACCCGGCGGACGGCGCCGGACGTCAGATCGTCGGCAGGGGGGCGTGGATTCGGTGTTGGCCTGTGCCTCGCGCGACGAGGCGACCTCCCGGGGCGCCCGCGGCGAACGCCGGCATTCCTGGGCGAGTGAACGTCCGACCCGGGGCCGAGGGCCGAGGCGGGCCGTGCGGTCCGGGGCCTCGTGGCCCGCCTTGCACCCCTTGTCGCCAGCGTGTCGTCTCGCCGGTCTCTGGATTCGCGGACACGTGCGGTGACGACGCCGACCCCGCGTTCGGCCTCCGTGAGTCGACTCCGGTTGAATCCCCCTCGCGTGTTCCCGGAGTGGCAGGAGCGATTGCCCCAGGGGGCGGCCTGTCCGCCGCGATCGAGGGGAGTGTCATGCGACGACTGACGGTCCCACTCCTCGGGCTTCTGGTCCTCCTCGTCGCGCTGGCCTTCTCTCGTCCGGGTAGAGGGCGAGGGCGCCCCGAGGACGACGCGGACCACCACGGGGCGGGGCGCGAGCGGGTGCCAGGCCCCGACGCCGCGTCCCCGGACGCCGACCACGCGCTGCCGGCGATCGAGGCGGAGGACGAGCAGACCCGACGACCCGTGGGTGCGGCGGCGGCGTCGACCTACGGGGCACACCTCATCGTCGCCTCGATCTCGTTTTTGACCGTGCTGCTCGTGTCGCGGTCGTTGGGGGCCGAGGGGCGCGGCGACTTCGTGCTCGTCACGACGATCGTCATCTTCGCGGCGATCCTCGCGAGCTTCTCGATCCAGTCCGGCATCGCCAACATCGGCGCACTCGGCTCGGTCGCTCCGCGCACGCTGGTCTCGACCACCCTCCTCGGCGTGGCGGGTCTCGGCGCGATCGGGATGGCGTCGGTCGTGGCGCTGGCCCTCTTCGTCCCCGGGGTGACCGGGGGCGTCGCCCCGCTCCTCGTGGCCTCCACGTCGCGCCGTTGGCGGCAGCCTCCGCGCGCACCGCGGGAGTCGGGCGACGCGCCGCGCGCCGGGTGCACGGCGGCGGGGCCGAGACCCTCATCCTTCGGCGCGGATGTACGTCGGCCGGGTCTTGAGGGCCAGTAGGCGGTCGCTCACGCCTCGATACACGCCGACCCGTGGGACCGCGTAGCGGCCGGTCGGCTCCGCCCCCGCGGGGAGACCGACGGCGTGCGGCCGGCCGAGGGGCGGCTTGTCGCGTACGGGCGTCAGGACGGCCGAAGGGATCCGCGAAGGAGCGCCCGGCCGGCCGAGCACGTCCTCGATCGCCTCGCGGCCTCGGCGCATCTCGAAGCGCAGCGTCCCGTCGTCCAGGCCGCGGACGTCCGGGTGCGACCACGTGTGGGCGCCGAAGTCGATCCCGGACCGGGCCATCTCGCGAACGTCGTCGGGCGACAACATCGGCGGTGCGGGGCCGTCCTGGTCGGCGATCCAGTCGACGGGACGCTCGCCCAGCAGGGCCCCGGCCACGAGGAAGACCGTCGCCGTGAGCCCGTGCGCCTGCATCACGGGGAGCGCGTCCTCCAGATTGTCGCGGTAGCCGTCGTCGAACGTGAGGGCGACGTGGCGGCGGCGAAAGCGCTTGGTGCGGCACCAGTACTCGGCGACCTCGTCGAGCGGACGGACCGTCCTGTGGCGCGCCAGCCACGCGCAGTGGCGGGCGAACTCCTCGCGGGGGAGGAATATTTCGCTCGCGCCGGGCCTGATCGCGTGGTAACAGAGGATCACGCGCCGCCGCTCAGGTCCGCGTCAGCAGCATCTCGGGGTTGGGGAGCCCCGCCGCCCGGGCCGCCCTTCCCGCCTCGTCGGCGTCCTGGCGGGAGGTCCGTCCGGATGCGGCGACGATCACGGTCGCTCCCGCGACCTCGGCCAGGGCGCCGAGCGGAGCCGTTGTGCCCGAGGGCAACTCGATCACCACGAGATCCGACGAGCCCCCCAACCGCGCGAGGGCCTCGCGGAGAGCCGCTCCGCCCGGCCCGGGACGCCCCACCGCCGGGTCCTCGTGACGCGAGGCACCGTCGCCTTCGGTCGGCGCGCCCTCGTCCACGCCGTCGCGGAGTCGCGCGATCCGCCACCCCGCACCGGAGAGACCGTTCGTCGCCTCGTCGGTCCATGCCCGTCGGGCGTTCTCGGCGCCGCGTACCCCCGTGACCAGAACCCGAGTCGCGCCGGAGCGCGCGACCACCGATCCGAGGATGTCCGCGGGCGAGCCGTCATCGGTCGTCCCGTCGAGGGCCGGCAGCCCGGCCGCAGCCTCGAGTTGACGCCGACTGTCGATCCTCGGACGCGTGCTCTCGCGCAGCACCGCCACTCCGACACCGACCAGGAGACCGGCGATGCCGCCGACGACACCGGCGCGGACGAGGGCGAGCCCACGTCCGCTCGTCCACGATCGAAGGGGGGCCGAATACCGCGACGCGCACGCGGTCCGTGACCGGTTCGCCGCCTTGCTCCCCGCCGCCGACGATCCCCGTGCGCACGAGGGACTCGAGGAACGCGCCGTTCGTGGCCTCGAGGACCTCGAGCGCCTCGTCCTCGTCGTCGGAGGAGTAGCTGCCCGTCAGGAAGAGACCGCGCGGCCGGGCGGTCAGCGTGAGCGCCGAGGCGAGCTCATCCGCGGTGATGTCGAGGCCGAGCTCGGTGACGACCTGCTGAGCGATGCGGCGGCTCTCGAACGCGGAGGAGAGGGTCTGGACGATCGTGTCCACCTCGTCGCCCGCGATGGGATCGGCGCTTCCCGGTGCGGAGGTCACCACGTAGGTGACCTCCGCACGGTGGAGGAGGTCAGTGTGTCCAGCGCGAGGACGGCAGCGATCGCGCCGACGAGCGCAAGGGCCACGACGATCGGCCAGTTGCGCTGAACACGCCGCCGGGTCTCGACGCTCATGGGGCTCGCTCCGATCACGTAACGCCGTATGCTCGATCCGGTCCGGACCGGGTGTCATCCGCTTCAAGGGCCACGAGCATCGTCGTGAGACTAGTCCAACTGAACGACGCACGATCACTCGGCCGCGATTCGATCCCCCCGCGATCGGGCGCCGCCGCGGGCGGCCTCGGGCGACCGGGAGCCGTGGCCGGTCTCGCCATCGGCGCCGTCCCCCTGTCGGTCGCGTTCCAGAATCTCTCTGTCGGTCCCGTGCCCGTCAGCGTCGTCGTGGGAACGGTGATCCTCCTCGCCCTCGCGATCGCCCTTCCCTCGGGGCGCGCCGTCGACGATGACGCCTCCGCTCTGGATGGCGTCGGCGTATTTCACGTGGGTTGTCGCAAGCGGCGTGTGGTCCAGCGCCTTCGGTGCCACGGCTCGGCTCTGGGCGGCACTCATCGTTTCCATCCTCTTCATGCTCGCGATCGTCGTGTTCGTGCGGGACGAGCGCGATCTCGCCGTCCTCTTGGGTGGCTTCGCGGTCGGGGCCGCCGCCTCCGGGCTGCTCGCCTTGGTGCAGGCGCCGCCCGATGCGCTCGTGCTCGAAGGGCAGGTCGGCGTGCTCGGCGACCGCAACTTCTTCGCCATGTACCAGGTGACCTCGATCCCCCTGATCCTGGCGCTCGCCGCGTCCCTCGAAGGCCGCTTGCGCCTTCTCACGCTCATCGCCGCCGGAACTGCCGCCGTGTCGGTGATCGGGTCCACCTCGCGCGGCGGACTCCTCGCGCTCGGGATCGTGCTCATCGGGCTCGCGTTCGTCCCGACCGGCGCCATCTGGCGCTCCACCCGCGAGCGCATCGGCTACGTGCTGGTCGCATGCGTCGCCGGCGCGGCCGCCCTGCTCGCCCTCGGGGGCGCGACGCTCGGTGGCGCATCTCCGAGGGTGGCGCGGACGCGGGACGCCTCAACCTCTGGCGCGCGGCCTGGTCGGCCGCCACCGACAGCCCTGTGTTGGGCATCGGGTATGGCGCCTTCCCAAGTGAGGCTCTCCGTCGCCAGCTCGTCTCGCCGTCCGTCGACCTGTCGCGCTTTCGCCTCCAGGAGGACCAGCAGGTCCACAGCGCATTCCTCGGAACCCTCGCCGAGACCGGCGTGGTCGGGCTGGTCCTGTTCGTCGGCACCCTGGCCGTCGCCGTCGCCGCTGCGATCGTGGCGTTCGGACGCCTGCCTCGGGGCGGGCTGGCGCGCGGTACCGCTGCCGCGCTGGTCGTCGCGTTCGCGGGCTGGGCCTCGACCTCCGTCTTCCTCTCCAGCGAGCCCTCACGCCTGACGTGGATGCTGGTCGGGATCGCCTCGGCGCTCCTCGTGGCGAGCCGCGCGGCGCCGGCGCGCCGTCAGGAGAGCTCCGCGCATCCGTCTCGCTCGGGCGTATAGCGCTCGCGCTCGCGTTGCGCGCCGAACGCGAGCACCCGCATGTGCTCGACCGGGATCCGTTCGAGCAGTGCGATCGGTTCGCGCGGCCAGACGTCCCTCCACGGGTCCCTCGGGAAGCTGGCCGGATGGGCCGCATAGAGGCTGAGGGCACCCCCGGAGTCACCGAGGATCATTCCGTACTCCTGCAGTGCGCGGGCGATCGTCCGCTCCGTCGGGTCGAGGTCGAGCGAGTCGAGGTCGAGCGAGGGGTCGAGTTGCACGCGGGCACCCATCGGGATCGCGCCCGGACTGGTCGAGGTCCCGTCGGAGGCGGTCGCGGGTCCCACGGCTCCACCGGCTCGCACGTGCGGATAGGAGAACACGAGCGCGTGGTCGATCCGCCCGCGGGTGATCTCGGAGGGCCAGATCACTCCCGCCAGGCTGGTGAACCCCGAGGCCCGGGCGGCCAGGCCGCCTCGGTAGCGTCCGTCCCCCGAGAGTCGCGTGGCGTTGCCCCAGCTCGCCGCCCACGACCCGTCGGCTCGCATGCGGGCCTGCCAGAGGTCGAAGACGCAGCCGCGCTCGCGGTCGATGACCGTGAGATGGCCGTCGGCGGCGGGATCGGGACGCGCGCCCTCCGGGAGCGGGACCCGGTGGAGTCGTCGGTAGTCGGTCCACTCCGCGGTGATCGCCACATCTCGTCGTGGCGTGCCCGGCGGAGCCGCGAACGCCGGTACCGTCCAGTTGCGCACCGCGACTGCGAACCCCTTATCGTCGCGCGCGGCGATCAGGCTCTCGACGAAGTCGTCCGAACGAGGATGAAGATCGGGATCCGCCGGGACGGGCGTCCGGAACGGGCTCGACTCCGAGACGATTCGGGGGGGCTCGCTGGGGTCGAGCAGCGCGGTGGCGTCGATCGCACTCGCGGGTACGGCCCCGAGCCGCTCCCCGTCGTGGGTCCCGACGAAGGCGAACGTCAGCACCGCGACCGCGGCGGCGGTCGCCCCCACAGTGGCGCCGACTCGGCGGTTCATGCCGGCGGACCGGACCCGGCCCGGTGGATCCGCCGGCACGTGTTAGGACGACGAGGGCCCACGAACATGAGCGTATCCCTGTCTCGCTCGTGCCCGGGTGGTGGCGGTGGTACCGGAACCCGCCGCCGCGGTGCCCCTACGAGTAGTCCCCGCAGCCGCCCGGTGGGTCGGCCCGACTGCCGATGCCGTCCCGCCCGGGGTCCTGAGGCCCATAGGCGATCACCCGCATCCGGTTCATCGGTATGCGCGAGAGCGTCAGATAATCGTCATGGATGCCGAGCCGTTCGTAGGTGCCGGGCGGCAGCGATTGCTTGTCCTGCGCGTAGAGGCCGATCGAGCCTCCGAGGTCGCGCAGGTACATGCCGTGCTCTTGCAGCGCGCGCGCGATGGTCCGCTCGTGGCGGTTGGGAAGCGCCGAGACGTCGAAGGACGGGTCGAGTTGCACGAGTGCCCCCATCGGCGCCGCCTTATCGGTGGTCCCGCCCCCGGTCGAGAAGGTCGCCGGCGCCACGGGTCCACCCTTGGCCACGTAGGCCCGGTCGATGTGGTACACGAGCGCGTGGTCGATGTGCCCCCGTTCGAGCTCCGCCGGCGTGACCAGGCCCGCCAGGAGGGAGAAGCCGGCGGCGTTCATCGCCCCCCCGCCCGGGAACACCCCCCTCCCGTTCACCCCGCCCGGGACGATTCCGAAGCTGCTGGCCGCGTAGCCCCCGCTCGGCTCGCGGCGGAACTGCCACCCCTCGTAGACGCAGCCGGAGTCGGTGTCGACGATCGCGATGTGACCGTCGCTTCCGTCGTCGCCTTCGGCGCCGGCCGGGATGGGCACGCCGTTCACACGGTCGTAGCCCCACCACCCGGTCGTGTGGCGGACGCTGTGGCGCGGGGTTCGTGAGTCGGCGTAGTAGACGGGGACGCTGTAGGAGCCGATGCTGAGGACGAACGGGTGGCTGGCGCGTCGCTCGACGAGGCCTGCGACGTGCGCGGCGCTCTTGGGCGCGAGTCCCGGTGCCGCAGGGATGCGGGCGTTGAACGGTGAGTCCGCCGAGAAGAAGCGGCGTCCCGGGGCCCACCCCTGCGACGGGGCGGGCGCCGACGCCCCCGGTCCGCCCGCCTGCGCCGGCGAGCCCGGCGGCGCCCCGCGCACCGGCTGGACCGAGGGCCTCGGGGCGTGCGTGTCGCCGCCGGATGCGTCGAGGGTGTTGTCGACGGTGATCGTCGTCCTCACCGCCTTCCGCCGGCCGGAGCGGTCGTAGGCGACCGCCGTCACGACGTGCGATCCGTCGTCGACGTCGGTCGTGTCCCACGTGCCCTTGTCCCCCTTGAGGCGATAGGGGGCAGCCCGCTCGGTCCATGCCCTCGCCGAGCGCCCGTCGATCGTGATCACGACTCGGGAGATGCCGCTCGAGCGGTCTCTCGCGCCGACCTCGACCCGGACCTTTCCGGACACGGACGCCTCCTCCTTGGGCGTCTTGAACCAGATCGCGGGGTTCTCGCCGTCCCTGGCCGCGAGGCTCGGGCCTGCGGTCGCGAGCAGCGCGGCGCCCGCAAGGAGCACGCGAAGACCGGTGGCGCGACCGCGTAGGAGATGCATCGGGGCTCGATCCTCCGGGGTGATCACCGGCCGGCGGCGCCGGGGTGTCATGGTCGCCCGTGACGGAGAGAGCCTGCACGACCGGGCGCCTCGAATCGTCAGGGGCGCGGGGTACTTCCGTTTTGGGTTCGTTATCGGTCGCGCCGAGGCCGACCTCAACAGGCCGACCCATCGCTGTAGGCTAGCCGTATGGTCGGCCCCACGGGATCGCCCTTGGTCTCGATCGTGGTCCCGTGCCTGAACGAGCAGGGCTGGATCGGCAACCTGCTCGAGGGTATCCACGAGCAGACGTACCCGCTCGAGCGCATCCACGTCGTCATCGCCGACGGCGGTTCGACCGACGCCACGCTCCAGGAGATCGACGCCTTCCGGGCGTCGCACACCGACCTCTCCGTCCAGGTGGTGGAGAGCCCCAGGCCGGACGGCCCCCTCCAACCTGAACGCGGCTCTGGCGGTCGCCGACGGCGAGTACGTCGTGCGCCTGGATGGACACTCGAGACCCAATCGCGAATACGTGGCGACCTGCGTCGAGCTCCTCGCCGACGGCCGGGCGGAGGTTGTCGGGGGCGTATGGGCATCTCCGGCCGGGGGCGGGCACGCGCATCGCCGCCGGCATCGCCCTGGCTGGGGGCAGCCCCCTCGGCGTTCCGTCGCGCTACCGCTTCTCGAGCCGCGCCGGCTACGTCGACACGGTGCCCTACGGGGCGTTCCGGCGCTCGCTTCTGGAATCCATCGGTGGATTCGACGAGACCATCCCCGTCCACGAGGACTACGAGCTGCTCCACCGCATACGCTCTGCGGGGGGGCGCGTCTATCTCGACCCGCGAATCCGCTGCGAGTACCACGCGCGCGCGACGCTCGGTGCGCTCGTCCGGCAGTTCAAGACCTACGGCAGGGTCAAGGCCGACATGGTCGCCCGCGACCCCGGCAGCGTTCGGCCGCGCCAGCTCGCGGCCCCGCTGTTCGTCGCGGCGCTCGGCACCGGGCTCACGCTGGCCCCGTTCTCGGGCTTCGCGCGTCGCGTTCTCCTTCCCGCCGTACTGGTCTCGTATGCCGGTGTGCTCGGCCTCGTGGTGGTCGACGAGCGGCGAAAGGGGGCTGCACCGTCTGCCGCCGCCGCCGCCGCGCTCGCAGTCGCCGCGATGCACCTGAGCTGGGGCGTCGGTTTTCTCACCGCGATGCCGCGCGCCGCACTGCGTCGCCGGCCGGCGCATCCCGGCGCCGAGACTCCCGGCTCGTGACTGCGGGCCGGCGCCCCCGGCGCGTGGCCGTCTACGTCGATTGCCGTGTCGTCCGACTCGAGGACACCGTCCGGGTCGAGCCGGCCTCGGCACCGTTTCTCGACTTCGCCGAGCGCGCGCTCGAGGGTGTCGCGCGCCCCGTGCTGATCGGGCGTGGCGACAGCGAGGCGCGGATCGCCACCGCGCCGGCGGCGGACAGTTGGGACGCGGCGATGCTGCCGTCGTACGACAGCCTGGCGGACCTCGGTGCCGTGGTCCGTGTGCTGCCGGCAAGCCTCCGGGTCGTGTGGCGGGTCGCCGGTCGGGTCGACGGGGCTTGGGTCTTCGGGCCCCATCCGGTCGCGATCCTCCTCGCGGCGGCCGTCCGGCTGCGCGGGCGGCAGGTCGTGCTCGGCGTGCGTACCGATCCGATCGCGTACTTTCGCGCCCGTGCGGCATCCCGCCCGGCACGCGTCGCGGCCCGCATTCTCGACGGCACATTTCGCCTGATGGCCCGTGTGATGCCAGTCACCGTCGTCGGCCGGACGATCGCGGAGCGGTACCGCCGGGTCGGCGCGGATGTCCTACCGATGCGGGTCTCGGTCGTGCCTGCCAGGTCCGTTGCCGCTGCGCCGCGCCCGCCCGCCGATCCCGGTCGACCGCTCGAGCTCCTCGCGGTCGGTCGGGTGGACCGCGAGAAGGCCCCAGACGTCCTGCTCGCGGCGGTTGCCCGTCTCGCGGCGTCGCGTGGGGGCGGCGTCCGCTTGCGCTGGGCGGGAACGGGCCCCCTGCTCGAGGCGACGGCCAGGCGGGCCGAGGACTTCGGGATCGCCGCCTCGGTCGAGCTCCTCGGCTTCGTGCGCCACGGCCCGGAGCTCGAGCGGCTGTACCTCGATGCGGACGTCTTCGTGCACACCGCTCTCACCGAGGGGATCCCGCAGGTGCTCTTCGAAGCGCAGGCCGCCGGCCTTCCCATCGTCGCAACCGACGTCGGCAGCGTCGCGGAGGTCATCCGGGATGGCCGGAACGGTCTGCTCGTCCCCCCACGCGATCCACGTGCGCTCGCCGACGCGCTCGAGCGCCTCGACCGCGGGCCGGCCCTCGCTCGCACGCTCGCCTCGGCCGGGCTCGAGGAGATCCGCACGTCGACCATCGAGGCCGAGACGGCCAGGGTTGGCCGGTTTCTCTCGTCTCGCCTCTTCGGGCGTCGAGGTGCGGGCCCAGGCGGGGGCCCGCTCAGCTCTGACGGAAGCGCACCACGGCCAGCATCGTGAGGAGGGCGATCTTCAGGTCGAGCCAGGGCGACCAGTTCTCGATGTAGTAGTTGTCCCATTCGGCTCGCGCCGCGAGCGACTCATCGGAGAACCGGTCGTCGCGCCGGCCGATGCCGTGGACCTGCGCCCACCCGGTGATCCCCGACTTCACTCGCTCTCGTTCCCGGTACCGGTGGATCGTCGTCGTGAAGCGATCGACCAGCTCCGGTCGTTCGGGGCGTGGGCCGACCAGGCTCATGTTTCCGCGGGCCACGTTCAGGAGTTGGGGCAGCTCGTCGAGCGAGGAACGGCGGAGAAACCTCCCGAGGGGCGGCGTCCGCGCGCCGTCGCCGTCCTGGTCGTCGGGATCGCCAGGTCGCATCGAGCGAAACTTGAGCAGAGTGAACGTCCTGCCGTCCCGTCCGACTCGAGGCTGGCGATACAGCACCGGGCTGCCCATCCGCGCCCTGATCACCACCGCGAGGGTGATCATGACCGGCGCGAGGACGAGGAGCATGAGGCAGCTGAGGAGGCGATCGAACACGTGCTTCACGAAGAAGGCGAGACCGTTCGGCCGCGAGGGGTGGATCGTCAGGAGCGCGAGGCCCCCCATATGGGCGACCGTGAGTCGACGCGGCAGCTTCTCGTACAGGCGCGGCACGATGCTCACGTCCACCCCGAGTCGCTCGCACCTCGTGAGGATCTCCACCAGCACGCGATGCGGGGCCGTCGAGAAAGCGACGAGCACATGATCGATGCCGTGCTCGACGACCACCCGCTCGAGGTCCCAGCTGGCGCCGAGAACGGGCGGCATGCCGTCGGCGGCCGCATCGGCTCGTTGTCCAGGAAGCCGACCGGCTCGAGCCGGAGGGAGGCGTCACGCCGGAGCCGCTGGACGGCGAGCTGCCCGACGCGTCCGGCGCCGATGACGAGCGTTCGCTGGCGCCCGCCGATACGTGCCCCGACGCGGATCGCCGTCGCGCGGGCGGCCGCGAGGACGAGCGCCAACAGGGCGGCGGCTGAGCCCCCGACTCCGAGGTCGACCGGCTCGTCACGGAGGGTGCTCGTGGTGCTCCCGAGGACGAGCGCCGCCCCGGTCGCGGCGGCGATGATCCTGGGATCCGCGACTGTCGGGAGGTGAAGGCGAGCCCGGTAGGCGCCGAGCAGGATCAGGAACAGGAAGGTGGAGACGGCGAGCGCCGAGAGCCAGGCGAGGGACTCGATGCCGATCACCACGCCGATCACCACGCCGATCGCCAGCCCGACGGCGTCCACGGCCGGCCCGATGGCCAGCCGTCCGCGCCGCCCGGCGGCGCCCACGGGCTGAACTCCCGCCGCCCGCGGAGGGGGCGGCGACTCCGGCGGCGATTCGCTCGTGTGGGTCGACATCATTCGTTCAGCCCTTGTGCGGGACGCGGTCGCTGGCCCTTGACGTCTCCGCCACGCACCGGAATCTCACAAAAGTATCCCATCGCAGGGTGCGCGCGCGCCACCACCCGATCGTCTAGCTCGGTTTCGGTTTCGGATCCGAAGCGTGGCCCGGGCAGGGTTGCCACGGCTAGATTCGTGTTGTCGTGATCACCCCGGGCGAGGAACCTCCGCGGTCCGACCGCGCCACTCCCGCCGGTGACGTCGCGGTGGTCATCGCGTGCTTCAACGACGGAGCGACCATCGGCGAGGCGGTCGCCTCGGCGGTGGCCGAGCGACCCGCGGAGGTCGTGGTGGTCGACGACGGCTCCGACGATCCGAAGACGCTCGTCGCGCTCGAGGGCCTTCCGGAGGGGGTCCGACTCGTGCGGCAGCGCAACGCCGGCCCGGCGGCCGCGCGATCCGCCGGCGTGGCGGCGAGCAGCGCCCCTTTCGTCTTGGCGCTGGACGCCGACGACACGCTTTGCCCGGGTGCGCTCGACGCGCTGGCCGGGGCGCTCGCGCGCGATCCCGATGCCGCGCTCGCCTGGGGTGACGCCTGGCTCGTGGGAACGGTGTCCGGTCGACAGCCCACGCCCGGCGCGCTCGATCCCTGGCGGATCACCTTTCGCAACGAGATCCACGCCGCGGCGCTCGTGCGCCGATCGCCCTCGAGCGGGTGGGGGGGTGGGGCCGGCGCTCCGGATACGAGGACTGGAGCCTTTGGATGGCGCTCGCGAACGTCAGCGCGCGCGGCGTGAGGGTGCCGATCGTCTCGTTTCGGTATCGCCAGCACCACGCGGCCCGCACGCTCAGAGCGGACCAGCGCCGCCACGGGGAACTCGTCCGTGCGCTCCGAACGCGCCATGCGCGCCTCTTCGCCGAGCGACGGGTGAGTCGCCCCCGCTCGTCCGCGCGGGCGACGGTCAAGCTAGCGTTCACGCTGATCGATGCGGCTCCGTTGATTCCGACGCACCGCAAGGCGCAAGCGCTCTCGCTCGCCAGCTACGCGCTGGAGCCCGAGATGCGCTCCGGCTCACCGCCGGGTGGGGCGGCGCTCCGCCGCGCCCGCGGCGCGGCCGGTGCGCAGATCCGCCGCATGCTGCGCGCGTTGAGTCGTCGGCAGGGCCGCCGACACTGAATCGATCGTGAATGCGGGTTCCCCACGTCGGGGTCCCCGGGGTGCACCCGTCGACGCGCGGGCCCTCAGCCCCTCGCGTGGCGCTGCGCCCGCCGGGGCGCAACCGTCACAAAGGTCGCGATGGCCAGAGAGCGTGCGTTCGGTGCGACCCGGAATGAGCGCCGCGACTGTCGCGCCGCGCTTGCCAGATCGCCGGCGAGGAGCGCCTCGCGGGCGCCCGCGAGGGCCGCGCGCCGTCGCAGGATCGCGCGCCCGCGCCGCAGGGCGCGTCGTTCTGAGGGGCGTAGGTCGAGTTCGGCCTCGAGCGCGTCGTAGAGGCGAAGGCCGCGTTCGAAGGCGGCAGCGCGTACCCGGCCCGTCGGCGTGTGGGTGACCGATCCGGCGCGAACGCGGTAGACGGCCAGGCGTTCGTGCAGCGACGTCACCCGTCCGCCGGCGGCGAGGAGACGGATCCAGAGGTCGTAGTCCTCGATCCCGTCGTGCTCCGAACGCCAACCACCCACGGCGAGCAGAGCGTCGCGCCGCACGGTCGCCATGGGGGCCACGTAGTTCGCGGCGAGCAAGCGCGCGAGCTGGTGCTCCGCCCGAACGGTCCGTGGCACACCTGCGGCCGAGGCATAGGAGCGCCGCTCCGGCCGCCCCGGTGGATCGACGTACCGCCATGCGTCTGGACTCACCAGGGTCACCGCTGGATCGCGCCGAACGACCTCGCCGACCCGCCTCAGGTAGTCGGGGAGAATCCAGTCGTCGGCGTCGAGGACCACGATATGGCTCCCACGTGCCTCCTCGAGCGCCCGGTTGCGCGAGCCCGCGATGCCGCGTCGTGCGTCGCTTCGGACGAGTCGGATCCGCTCGTCGCCGAGGTAGCGCGCTGCGACGGCGGTCGTGTCGTCGCTCGATGCATCGTCGTGGACGATCATCTCCCAGTCGTCACGCGTCTGTGACTGGACCGACTCGATCGTCCGTCCGAGGAAGGCTCGGCAGTTCATGGCGGCGGTGATCACCGTGAACCGGGGTCGCGATCCTTCTCCGCCGAGCGTCGTGCTGGTCAACTGGTTGCCACCTCTTCCGCGGGATGGGGAGCGGGCCTGGGTCCTCGTCGAGAGCAGGCGATTTCAACCGACGGTACCACTCCTCCCGCGCGCAAAGCTATACAAAGCTCGACCTGCCACCCTCGGTCCCCGACTCCCCGCCCGCTGTCGCCGGTGGTGGGCGGATTACCCCGGCGCCGCGCGCCCGCGCGGGCGCCCAACGACACCGTTGAGATCGGGTTGCTCGGGCGGTGCTCGAACCCACGGCCGAGCGGGACCACGGAGCGGATCGACACCTCGGCGAGTGGGCTTCGCCAGCGGTGCGTGTCGGACTCGGCGTCGCGCCGTCACCGCCGTGGCGGAGTGGCCGGTCCGCCCGGCAGGTCGCGGATCGCAGCGGGCGCGTCGCTGATCATGCCGGTCACCCCCCACTCCGCGAGGCGCGTGGCGGTCGCGGCGTCGTTGACCGGCCACGACCACACGTGCGGCGCGCGCGCCCGCAACGCCGCGACGATCGCGGGGGTCAGGAGGCGGCGGTGGATGGAGACCCCCATGAGGGAACCGGGGCCGTAGCGGCGCAAGAGGGCACGAAGCTGTCGCGGGCTGCCGGCGGAGTGGAGGGTCGTCACCTCAGTCCGGTCCCGAAGGCGCTCCAGCGTGCGCCAGACGCGCGACGAGACCAGGAGCGGCCGAGCCTGCGCCCAGTCCGAGGTCGCGTGGGCGACCGCCCTCGCCAGCCGAGGATCAGGCCCCTTGAGGTCCAGCATGAGCCGGACACCGGGATCGACGCTCCCCAGCAGGTCCTCGAGCACGAGCGGCGGCCGGGTCCGCTCGACGAGGTGCCACCGCTCCCAGAGCACCGGGATCGGCCCGATCGTCTTGGCATGCCGGACCTCGAGTCGTCCCCGGAACAGGTGCACGTCGGCCTCGACCACGTCGGCGTGCGCCGCGGCCGTGCGAAGCGTCACCAGGTCGTTGGCCGCCCGATGCGCCACGATCGTGATGCGGGCGTCATCCGCGGGGCCGCGCCCACTCCGGGCACGGATGCCCGCGCGGAGATCCAGCGGCGCCACCACGAGCCCGATCAGGGCGACGGCGCCGCCGGCGAGTACGTCGAGCACGTAGTGGTTGGCGGTGACGACCACCGCGAACGCCATCGTGAGCGGGCTGAGGATCGCGAATGCACGCACGGCGGGATTGCGGGTCATCTGCCAGAGCACGACCCCGATGAGCAGGTTCCATCCGAAATGCAGGCTCGGGATGGCCGCGTACCGGTTGATGAGTCCCGGCGGCTGCAGGGTGCGGTACGCCTCCGAGCGGTTCGTGACGGTGTCCGCGAGCGTCGAGCACGCCGAGGCGCGGCGGCGCCACGGGCACGAGCGCGAAGATCACGAGCCCGATCGCTCCCGAGACGAACATGGCGTTTCGCAGCAGGTAGAAGCGGTCCGGCGCCTTGACGAAGAGGATCACGAGCGTCGCCACGATCACCGGCCAGTGGCCGTAGATGTAGACCCAGTTGGCCAGCGCGACCAGCGTGTCGCTCTCGATGATCTGGTCCTGGAGCCACGCCTCCCAGTTGGAGCCCCAGCGCGATCTCGAGCTCGACGAGCCGGCGCGCGTTGCCCTGGGCGGTCTCGAGGTCGCTCTGCGTCAGGCCTCGCACCCCGAAGTAGGCCAGCGCCGCCGCGCACGCGAGCGCGATCTGCACGAGCAGCGTCCACCAGCCGGGGAACCCGCGGTCGCCGTCGCCCTTCGACTCGCCCGCCCGACGCGGGTGGGGGAGGGACATCATCCTGCCGATGATGGACCTATGCGCGCCGCGATGCCATCGGTGAGGGCCACGGCGACGCCTTCGGGGGGCCCGCAGAGGATGTCTTGCTAGCGTACCGCGGGATTCCGACCCGCATGCCCCACCCATTCCGCGCGCCGCGCCGCGCCGCGCCGCGCCGGCTCCCGTGGAGGCGCATCGCCCTGGTCGGCGCGCTGGTCGCGCTCGTCGCGCTCGCGGTCGCCGGGCTCACCCAGGCCGACCTGGCGTCGGTCGGGGCATCGCTCGCCGCCGCCGACCCG
This sequence comes from Miltoncostaeaceae bacterium, assembly GCA_963698665.1. GTDB lineage: Bacteria > Actinomycetota > Thermoleophilia > Miltoncostaeales > Miltoncostaeaceae > CALNYH01. Next base: position 455,230 of record CAVORO010000003.1, read on the forward strand.
GCATGGCTCGGCGTGGCGGTGGGCGCCTTCCTGCTCGGCCAGACACTGTCGGGCGGAATGTGGGCCAGGTGTCAGCAGGCCGGCGGCGTGCACGGCATCCCCGCGTCGGCGGCACTCGCGATGCATTGGGTGGCGCGCACGGCATGCGAGCTGTTGCCCGCGAGCCTCGGAGAGGCCGTCCGCGTCGGCATCGTGCGCCGCCATCCCGGTGGCGCCGCGGCCGGAACCTGGCGGATCGCGGGCGGGATCGCCGGCTACAAGGCCATCGACGCGGCCGTCACCGGCGTCGCGGTCCTCGTGCTGATGCTCGTGTCGCCGCCGCCCGGGCCGGCTGCGGGCCTGCGCTGGACGGCGGTCGCGGCCGTCGCGGCCGTCGGCGTCGCCGCCGTCGCCTGGCGCTTCGGCGGTGCGGGTCGAGTGCTCGGAATCGTGCCCCGGCGGATCCGCGGCGCGGCGCGCGGCCTCGGCACCGGTGCCGCCGTGTTGACCGACGCGCGCGCGGCGCGGTCGGCCGCGATCCTCGGCGGCGGGGCGGTCCTCGCGAGGATCGCGAGCCTGGCGGCCCTCCTGGTCGCGTTCGGAGCCCCCCCGGCCGCGGCCGGGCTCGTGTTCGCGGTCATCGTGATGGCGGGCGCCGTGCCCGGGCTTCCCGGGGGTGCGGGTGCGCGCGAGTTGGTGCTCGTCCCGGTGCTGGCCCTCGCGCACTCGGTGCCGGCCGAGACCGCGCTCGCCGTGAGTCTGGCGGTACAGGCGGTGGCCCTGGTCACCACGCTCGCCGCGGGCGCCGTCGCGACGATCTGGCTGTGGCTGCTCCAGCGCGGCGTCGCGGCCCGGAGGGCCGAGGCGGCGGTCGCTCCCGGCCGCCCGGTCTGAGCGAGGCGAGCGCCTCGGCGTTCCAAGGCCGCGCCGGGTGGCGCGGCCTTGGAAGGGCGCTCACCCGCCGAAGAACTCCTGGTCCTTGGCGAGCGACCAGACGATCACGGCGCAGATGATCATGATCGTGATCGACCAGATCGGGTATGCGCCGACCGAGAGCAGCGCGTTGACGCCCCCGAAGACCGCCATGAGGATGCCGAGGAACTGACCGACCACCTCACCCTGGGCGATCAGCACCGCGGCGACGATCTGGAAGACCCCGATGATCAGGTAGGCCACACCCCACGCCGTGAGGTTGACGAACAGCAGCTCGTTCACATCGAAGTAGTCCCCGCGCCCGATCGCCACGAGTCCCCAGATGATGTTGAGGACTCCGACGACGGCGAGGATGGTGAAGGCGAAGACCGATGCCCCCGCCTGGCTGTGCGATTCGTTTCTGTTCCCAAAGGTTGCCCCCTTCGGTGAATCGGCCGGATTCGCCGAGCGTAGGGGCGTGACCGGACGTGCCGTCCGGGCTGCCGACCCCCGGTCAGTCGATCTTGCGGGTGTAGCCCCGGCCGTCCTCCATCGGGCGGTAGATCTCGCGGAAGTCGAACGAGTAGTCGAAGTCGTCCTTCTCCTGGCGCTGCGCGCCCATGAAGTCGATGTTGTGGACGACCAGGAGCTCCTCGTTGAAGTGCGAGCCCTGGATCAGCTTGAGGCCCGAGGGCGCCCAGATCCCGGACCCGCCCCAGAACGTCGCCCCGCTGATGCCGTGCGTCCCGACCGCATTGCACGCGATCGTCCACACCTGGTGCATCGCCGACGACGCGGACATGACGCTGTCCCAGAGCTCGCCGTAGTAGAGGTCCGTCCGGACGTTCATGCCCGGGTAGTCACGCGTCGCCTGCGACCGCCACGACGCGAGCTCGATGATCGCGTCGATCTCGTCGATCACGGTGTACTCGCGCAACAGGTCGCCGAAGAGATAGTCGTAGCAGGTGGTGAATCCGAGCTTCCGGCCGAAGCGCGTCGTGATGATCAGCCGGTCGTCGCGCCCCGAGTCGGTGTAGGTCTTCTCGATTCCGGGAAGGAACACCTTGTGGTAGGTGAAGTCCCGGGAGAGCGGATCGGCGATCTGCTCGGCGACGAGGAAGGTCGTGTTGAGGAACTTGCGCCCGGAGCCGCGCGAGATGTTGTTGAGCACGATGCCACGGAACGTGTCGTCGAGGAGCGGCCGCAGGCGCTCGTCGATCCAATCGAGGTGGCGTTCGGTGACGGCCTGGTCCATGTAGGCCCAGCAGGCCGGTTCGTCCTCCCAGAAGTAGCCGGACAGGCAGAACTCGGGGAAGAAGGCGTAGTTGACGCCGCGCTGCTTGAACAGGCGACACGCACGTTCGATCTTGCGCTTGTTCTCCTCGATGCCCGGCACGATCGCCTCGATGTTGGCGAGCCCGATCGTCGGGAGGTTCGTGTCGTCCGAGTAGGCGCGTTCGACGACGAGGAACTCGTCGATCTGCTCCATCTCGTGCAGTTCCGTGACGACCGTCGTGGCCATGCTCACCCCCAGCTCGCATTCGCGCGGCCAGCGTAGCGCCGCCGCCGCCGCGTGCACCGACACGCCCCTGCGACATGCGGTCTCGAGGCGCCGCTCGGCCGTCCGCCGTGGAGTACCGTCGGGCGACACCACCACCGAGGAGACAACGATGGCCGACACTCCGTTGCTCGACCTGCTCGGCGAGATGACCGCGGACTCGATCGAGCGCTCCACACTCGACGCCGACGAGTTGATGCTGGTCCGGCTGGGCGCGCTCGTGGCGATGGACGCGCCGCCGGCCTCCTACCTCATGAACCTCGGCGCGGCGACCGAGGCTGGGCTCGACCTCGAGGACGTGCAGGGTGTGCTCATCGCGGTCGCCCCGATCGTGGGGACCGCGCGCGTGATGTCCGCCGCCGGCAACATCGGCGAGGCCCTCGGCATCGCGATCGACATGGCGGGCCTCGACGAGGGCTGAGGTGGTGCCCGGGCGAGGACCTCCGCCGCCCCCGCCGCGGGCCGACCGTCCGGCGCGGGTGCGTGACCGGACCGGCCCGTCGCGTGACCCCGGTGGCGTCCGCGGGTGCCGCGCTCGCCGCCGCCGCGATCGTCATCGGGTCGGCGCGGATGGCCGGGGCGGGGCGCATGCGCCACCGTCACCTCGACTTCCGCGCCGACTGTGACGTCGCCGGGCGCCCGTTCCTCCGGCTCGCCGAGGCCCTCACCGGTGCGCCCGTGCTGCCCGGGAACCGGGTCGACCTGCTCGTCAACGGCGACGAGGTCTTTCCGGCGATGCTGGACACGATTCGGGGCGCCGAACGGACGCTCAGCGTCCTCACGTACATCTATTGGCGCGGCGCCATCGCCGGCGAGATCGCGGACGCCGTCGCCGATCGGGCGCGGGCCGGCGTCGAGTGCCGCGTGCTGCTCGACGCCGTGGGCGCGCGTCGCATGCCGGACGGGCTCGTCGCGCGGATGCGCGACGCCGGTGCCCGCGTCGAGTTGTTCCGTCCCCCTCGCATCCGCCACATCGGGCGCATCAACAACCGAACCCATCGCCGCGCCATCGTCGCGGACGGGGTCGTGGGGCTGACCGGGGGGGTCGGGATCGCGGAGGAATGGGAAGGGGATGCCCAGGACCCGCGGCATTGGCGCGACGACCACCTCCTGGTGCGAGGTCCCGTCGTCCGCGCGCTCCAGGGCGCGTTCGCGGAGAACTGGCTGGAGGCGACCGGCGAGCCGCTCGGTGGCGACGGGCACCTGCCGGAACTCGACCCGATCGCCGGGGGCGCGCCCGCCCAGGTGCTCGCGTCGAGTCCGGGCCCGTCGGCGTCCGGCGCCGAGAAGGGCTTCTACCTCGCGCTGGCGGCGACGCGGCGCAGCATCGACCTCCAGGCGAGCTACTTCGCGCCGCCCGACGCCTTCGCGGAGGCCCTCGCCGGCGCGGCGCGGCGCGGGGTCCGGGTACGGGTCATGGCGCCCGGCCGCCATCCCGAGAGCGCCATGGTTCGGGAGGCCGGGCGTGCGGCATACGCGTCGCTGCTCGAGGCGGGTGTCCAGGTCTTCGAGTACGACCGGACGACGCTGCACGTCAAGGCCCTGGTGGTCGACGGCGTGTGGTCGGTGCTCGGGACGGCGAACTTCGATCACCGCTCGCTCAGCCTCAACGACGAGATCGCCCTCTGCGTCCAGGATGCGACCCTCGCGGGCCGCCTGACGGCGACGTTCGAGTCGGACCTCGACGCGTGCCGGCGCATCCGTCGCGCGGAATGGGAGGGCCGGGGTCCGCTCCGGCGGCTCAGGGAGCGTGCGGCACGGGTGTTCGCTGAGCAGCTTTGACGAGCGTCACCCCGACGTCAGCACGAGCATCCGGTCGGCGCCGCGCTGGAACTCGTAGGGGACCTGGCGGAGCTCGCTGGTGAGCCCCTCCGCGAGCAGCGTCTCCCGAAGATCCGCGAGCCGCGGATACGGCGCGGCGCCGACGTCGACGAGCGGATAGACCCGCACCTCGCCCGCGCACACACGCGCCAGCTCGCGCAGGGCATCGAGATGGAAGCCGTGGTCGAGCCGGTCGGCGTACGAGAACATGAGGTGCGACGACAGCACGAGCGCGAAGGTGTCGTCGGCGAACGGAAGGGTCGGCAGCGCGGCGGCCACGTAGGCATCGGGCGACGCGGTCCGGTCTGCGATGAATCGCTCGCACCCGGCGCCCCGCCGCGCCAGGTGGTCGTCCAGCGAGCTGAAGAAGGGCCAGACGTAGCGCTCGATGTTGTCGCGGACGAATCGGTTGCTGCGCCGGACGTCCGCACGCGCACGCGCGGCGAACACCTCGGGGGGGAGCGCGTAGAGCGGATCGACGCTCGTCACCTCGCCCCCGCGAGCGCGGACCTCGGCCGCGAACGACGATGCCCCTCCGGGGCAGTCCAGGATGGGCCGGCGGCCGAGTGCCTCGTCGTCGAGGTCGAACATCGCGACGTACTCGGCGAGCGGCCGGGCGCTGACGATGGTCTCGCCGATGTCGGGTGTCGTGGTCATGTGCTCGCGGCCTGGCGGGGTCGGCCGATGATCATGCCGGTTCACGAGGCTCGCCGCGGGCGGAGCGGGCGGAGGCCGGCCCTGGGCCAGGGTGGTGCCGGGTACGCGTGGCGGGACGTGTGCCTGCCGTGGTCGAGCCCTCTCGCGCCACGCCCGTCGATCGTCGTCGAGCGCGTCGCCGGTGGTCGAGCGCATGCGCCCCGAGCGGCGTGGTTCCCCGACGCCCGACGCCTCCTCCTGTGCTGTTCGCGGAGCGCATGGTGGTGCGTCGTCGGGTCTCGGCGCTCCTTGGACGGAGCGGACCGGCGGGCCATCGGGCGCGCTCGAGGTGGCGGGGTTCTGGGGGCCTGCCCGGTCACGTGGCGAGAAACGCGGGTCAATCCCAATCGCTGCGGATCCTCGGCGAAGGCGTCCGGCGCGAGGCGCCGCACCCCTTCGCCTCGGGTGGGATTGCCCCTGTGCCCCGCAACCGGGTGCCTTCACCGTTCGGGCGACGGATCGGCGCGGACGAGCGGTGCTCGTCCGTACGGACGACTGCGACCCGAACGGCGACTCCACCCTCTCGCCGCCGATCCCTCCGGGGCGGCTCCGAACCGGACGGTCCACCGGGACGCGACGATGGTGGTCGTGTTCGTCGCGCGGTCTGCTCCGCGTCCCGGCGGCTGCGTCCTCTCGGCCTGATCTCCGCTCGAAACGTCCTCCGCTGACGCGGAGCGACGTTCTGCGCGGGGCTCGCGGACCTAGTCCTTGATCGGGGGGCGGCGCTTCCAGCCGTAGTAGGCGCCGACGATGAGGAGGAGCCCGATCGCGAGGTAGGGGATCCCGAACAGGAAACGGTTCTCGTCCAGGAAGAGCATGAAGACGATCCCCCCGACCGCGAACACGGCGCCGATCAGGTAGGTGAAGATGTAGCCGGTGGCCCTCACCCGTCGAAGTGCGCGGTGATCGTGTCGGTGATGCGGGGCACGAGATCGTCCCACTCGACGTCGGGCGCCTTGGTGACGCTGACGAAGTTGGCCACGAGGAAGACGTTCGTGACACCGCCAAGGGCGAAGATCGCCGCACCGAGGGGGGAGTCCGCGGCGTCCGAGCCGTCGCGAAAGGTCTCGTTGCGCCGCTCCGTCGACGGTCGGTCGAGCGTGAACTTGAGCGCGTCGGGGTTGGGGGTCGGCTCGGGTTGAACGCTCGTCATGGGGCCTTCCGTCGTGGTGTCGCGTGGACCGGGTGGTGACCGGAACCGTAGCGGCGACGGCCCGGCCCCGGCGAGTCCGGGTAGCATCGCCCGGTGCCCGTCGAACCGGACCGCGACCGCCTGCTGACGATGATGCGCGAGCTGGCGTTGACGCGCGAGTCCGTGCGGTTGTCATCGGGCCGCCGATCGACCCACTATTTCGATGCCCGACAGGTTCTCCTGGACCCCGAGGGCGCCACGCTGGCCGGGCGGATCGGCTTCGAGATGATCCGCCCGAGTGCACCGGGCGCCGTCGGAGGGCTCACGCTCGGGGCGGACCCCCTCGTCTCGGCCATCTCGCTCGCCGCGTGGGCCGCGGGCGAGCGCTGGAACGGGTTCCTCGTCCGCAAGGATGCCAAGCCCCACGGCTTGCAGCAGTGGCTCGAGGGGCCGTTCATCGAGGAGGGTGCACCGGTCGCCGTCGTCGACGACGTCCTGACGAGCGGGGGGTCGCTTCGCACCGCGATCGAGCGGACACGCCAGGCGGGCGGGGTCGTGGTCGCGGCCCTCGTCGTCGTCGATCGCCAGGAGGACGACGGCCGGAGCCGGGTCGAGGATCTCCTCGGGGACGCCCCGCTGCATGCCGTCTTCACCGCGTCGGAGATCCTCGGCGACGGAGGCTGACCGGCAGCCCTCGGCGCTGGTCCTACGCGTCGCCGGGCGCGTCGCCACCGTCCGCGCGCCCGAGGGCGACCGCGAGGCCTGGCTTCCCTCGCCGGTGCCCGGCGGCCCGGCGGTCGCGGGCGATCGTGTCGCCATCGAGCGACGGGATGCCGACGAGCTCGCCATCACGAAGGTGCTCCCGCGTGCGACGGTGCTCCTGCGCGGCGACGGCACCGCCCGCCGCTCGCGCCCGATGGTCGCGAACGCCGACATGCTGCTGGTCGCGGCCGCGGTGGTCGATCCGCCGCTTCGCCCGCGGCTGCTCGATCGCTACCTCGTGGCCGCCGAGCTCGGAGGGATGGACGCCGCCATCGTGGTGACCAAGACCGACCTCCCCCACGATGCGAGCGAGCTCGCGGCGGTGTGCGAGGTCTACCGCGAGATCGGCTACGACGTCCTCGTGGGGAGTGCCGTGGGACCCGGTGCTCCCGGCCGAGGTCCGCGCGCTGATCGGCGGCGGCGTCGGCGCGCTCGTCGGGCATTCGGGCGTCGGCAAGTCGACGCTCGTGGCGACGATGACCGGGCAGGCCCGCGCCGTCGGCGCGATCAGCCGAAAGGCGGGCACCGGGCGGCACACGACGACCGATCCGCGACTCCTGGATCTCCCCGGCGGCGGCATGGTCGCCGACACGGCCGGAGTGCGGACGTTCAACCTGCAGCAACTGGGGGAGGGCGACCTCGAGCGCGGCTTCCGAGAGATCGCCGCCGCCGCCGCCGGCTGCCGGTTTCGAGGCTGTCGCCACATCGGCGAGGACGGATGCGCCGTGGAGACCCGCGTCGCGCCGTCGCGACTCGACAGCTATCGGCGCCTTCTCACCACCTCGGGCGCCTTGACCCGTCATGGGCGTCCTGCGTAGGTTTGTGCGGCAACGCACGAGCGTCTGCCGCGCGACCCTGTGCGCCAAAGCATCCTGGAGGACCGCCGAATGAACCCGACCGGACGACCGCACCCCACGGCACGGCCCCGACGATTCCTGCCGCCGTTCGCGGGCGGTGCGGAGAAGACCGGCTGGGAGGCGCTCGACAAGTGGGTCGGCAAGGACGACACCCCCGCTGCGGCCGCACCAGCCGGCGGTCAGAAGACCGGCTGGGAGGCGCTCGAGCACTGGGTCGGCGGTGACACGCCCGCCAAGGCGGCCGCCCAGGCCGGCGGCGGCCAGAAGACCGGCTGGGAGGCGCTCGACAAGTGGGTCGGCAAGGACGACACCCCCGCTGCGGCCGCACCAGCCGGCGGTCAGAAGACCGGCTGGGAGGCGCTCGAGCACTGGGTCGGCGGTGACACGCCCGCCAAGGCGGCCGCCCCGGCCGGCGGCGGCCAGAAGACCGGCTGGGAGGCGCTCGACAAGTGGGTCGGCAAGGACGACACCCCCGCTGCGGCCGCACCCGCCGGCGGTCAGAAGACCGGCTGGGAGGCGCTCGAGCACTGGGTCGGCGGTGACACGCCCGCCAAGGCGGCCGCCCCGGCCGGCGGCGGCCAGAAGACCGGCTGGGAGGCGCTCGACAAGTGGGTCGGTGACGACGCCGCGGCGGCTGCCCCGCAGGAGGTCGCCCCCGCGCGGCGGTCAGAAGACCGGCTGGGAGGCGCTCGACAAGTGGGTCGGAGGTGGCGGTGGCGCCATCGCAGCGGCGACCGAAGCCCGAAGCGGAGCCGACGCTGTCGCCCAAGAGGGCGCCGCCAGCATGGGTGCCGCGAAGACCACCGGCTGGGAGGCTCTCGACAAGTGGGTCGGCGGGTCCGGGGCTGCGCCGGCGAGCACGGGCGCGGCGGCAAAGACGGGCTGGGAAGCGCTCGGCAAGTGGGTCTCGGACGGCTCCGACGCCGCCAAGGAGACGACGACGGGCGCCACGGCCCAGGCTTCCGCGACGGCCAAGACCGGTTGGGAGTCGCTCAACAAGTGGGTCAAGGGCGACGAGGGTTCGGATGGCAGCGGCGATGCGGCCGCACAGCCGGCGCCGGCGGAGCCCCAGGCCACGACGTCTGACGCACCCGCGCCGCCCGCGCAGCAGCAGGAGGACGGGGGCGGGTTCATGGGCTGGCTGCGACGCCTGTTCGGCGGCGGCTGACCTCGACCCGGGCATGACGGCCGCCGGGCGGCGGCGGCCGTCGCGTCCGGCGCCCGAGCGATCCGCCGGTGGGATCGTGCTCGTCCCGGCGGGCTCGGGCCTCCTGGTCCCGGCGATCGTGCCCGCCCGGGCCGGCACGCTGGCCCTGCCCAAGGGACACCCGGAGCCCGGCGAGGACCCCCCGACCACCGCGGTGCGCGAGGTCCTCGAGGAGACCGGGATTCGCGCCGAGCCGATCATGGCCCTCGGTACGATCGACTACTGGTACCGGGCGCGTCCCGACGGGCGACGCGTGCACAAGTTCGTTGACATGTTCCTGTTGCGGTACCGTGCGGGCCGCGCCGGGCGCCACGACGCCGAGGTCGAGCGGGTCGTGCTCACGCCGCTCGAGGAACTCCCCGACGCCCTGACGTACCGTGGCGAACGCGAGATCGCCCGCATCGCACGTGGCGCCGTGGAGGACGCGGGAGGGGACGCGGCCGCGCTGGCGAACACCTGGCGGGTCGACCCGACCGAGAACCGACCGAGGCAGGATTGACGACGTGTACGCGCTCAACTTCTACTCGCCGTTGTTCATCGATCAGCTCCGCAAGGGGCGCAAGACCGCGACGATCCGGCTCGGCGACAAGACCGGCAAGTACAAGAAGGGCCAGCTGGTCTGGGTCACGGTCGGGCACCGCCACGGTCCGCGGCAGCGGATCTTCACGGCCATCATCGACGACGTCGACGTCAAGCCGATCCGCGAGCTCAGCCAGCGCGACATCGAGCGCGACAACCCCGAGTTCCGCCTGGTGGACGACACGATCCACTTCCTGTCGCACCTCTACTCGCGCGACGTCGCGCTCGACGACACCGTCTCGGTGATCCACTTCAGCGAGATCATCGAGTTCCCCTCGCTGAAGTGAGTCGAGGGCGCCGACGCTCGGCGCCCTCGAACTGCACGGGTGTGGCCGACAGGCCCCCGGCCGCACGGTGACGCGATCGACCCCCGCCCACGACCGGGTCGAGTCCGTGACCCGGTCGTCGGTCGCCAGGCGACCGGACGCGTCCGGTCGGCGCCTGCGCGGCGCGGCGCCCGCGCCCCGTGGACGTGGGTCGTCGCGACCGGTCCCGTCGCCGCTCCGTCGGTCGCGTCTTCGGGGTGGCGGGCGTGTCGACGTCGCGCCGGACCCTTGAGCGCGACCCCGCGTGCCCGCTAGTCTCTTGGCACTCTCTGAGTGTGAGTGCCAAATCATTCCTGGATGGAGCGTGACGACGAGATGAATCTGCAGCCACTGGGCGACCGCATCGTGGTGCGGGCCATCGAGGCCGAGCAGGTGACTGCGAGCGGCCTCGTCCTTCCTGACACGGCGCAGGAGAAGCCGCAGCGCGGCAAGGTGCTCGCGGTGGGCTCCGGCCGCTTCGAGGACGGCAAGCGCATCCCGCTCGACGTCGCCGAGGGCGACGAGGTCATCTACTCCAAGTACGGCGGGACCGAGGTGAAGGTCGAGGGCGAGGACGTCCTCATCCTCCGCGAGTCCGACGTGCTGGCCAAGGCGGTCTGAGCATGGCCAAGGAACTGAAGTTCAGCGAGGACGCCCGCCGGGCCCTCGAGCGGGGTGTCAACACCCTCGCCGACGCCGTGAAGGTGACCCTCGGCCCCAAGGGCCGCTACGTGGTGCTCGACAAGAAGTTCGGCGCACCGACGATCACCAACGACGGCGTCACCATCGCCCGTGAGATCGAGCTCGAGGACGTCTTCGAGAATCAGGGCGCGCAGCTTGTGCGCGAGGTCGCCACGGCCACCAACGACGTGGCCGGCGACGGCACCACCACGGCGACCCTGCTCGCGCAGGCGATCGTCCGCGAGGGCCTTCGCAACGTGGCCGCCGGTGCCAACCCGATGGGCCTCAAGCGCGGCATCGAGCAGGCCGTCGACGCCGTGGTCGAGCACATCCAGGGCCAGTCCAAGGAGATCTCCGGCCGCGAGGACATCGCGCGGGTGGCGACCATCTCGGCCCGTGACCGCTCGATCGGCAACGTCATCTCCGACGCCATCGAGAAGGTCGGAAAAGACGGCGTGGTCAACGTCGAAGAGGGCCAGACCTTCGGCATGGAGCTCGAGTTCACCGAGGGCATGCAGTTCGACCGCGGCTACATGAGCCCCTACATGGTCACCGACCAGGACCGCATGGAGGCCGTGCTCGAGGATCCCTACATCCTCATCCACGGCGGCAAGATCTCCTCGGTCCAGGACGTGTTGCCCCTGCTCGAGCAGGTCATCCAGTCCGGGCGGCCGCTGTTGATCCTGGCCGAGGACGTCGAGGGCGAGGCCCTTGCGACCCTGATCGTCAACAAGCTGCGGGGCACCTTCACCGGCATCGCCGTCAAGGCGCCGGGCTTCGGGGACCGCCGCAAGCGCATGCTCGAGGACATCGCGATCCTCACCGGCGGCGAGGTGATCTCCGAGGAGATGGGCCTCAAGCTGGCCAACGCCCAGATCGGGCAGCTGGGCAAGGCGCGCAAGGTGGTGGTCGCCAAGGAGGACACGACCATCATCGACGGCTCCGGTGACACCGACGAGATCAAGGGCCGCATCGCCCAGATCAAGTCGGAGATCGAGACCTCCGACTCGGACTTCGACCGCGAGAAGCTCCAGGAGCGGCTGGCAAAGCTCGCCGGCGGTGTCGCGGTGGTCAAGGTCGGCGCCGCCACCGAGACCGAGATGAAGGAAAAGAAGCACCGTGTCGAGGACGCCCTGCAGGCCACTCGCGCGGCGCTCGAGGAGGGCATCGTCCCCGGCGGCGGGGTGGCACTCTTGAACGCCGCCCACGCGGTCGACGCGCTCACCCTGGACGGTGACGAGGCCACCGGGGCGCGCATCGTGCGCCGCTCCCTGGAGGAGCCCCTTCGCCAGCTGGCAGAGAACGCCGGCATGGAGGGCTCGGTCGTGGTCGGCAAGGTCGCCGAGCTCCCCCACGGCCAGGGCATCGACGTCGACACCGGCGAGTACCTGGACCTGGTCGACAAGGGCATCATCGACCCGGCCATGGTCACCCGCTCGGCGCTCCAAAACGCCGCGTCGATCGCCAAGAACATCCTCACCACCGAGGCCGTCGTGGCCGACAAGCCCGAGGAGGGCGGCGGTGGCGGGATGCCCGACATGGGCGGCATGGGCGGCATGGGCGGGATGATGTAGGAGGTCCTTCGGGTCCGATTCGGGTCCGAGCCGCACATCCATGCAGGGCGCGAGGGGGCGGGCCATCTGGCCGGCCCCCTCGTCGTTGTCGGGCACCGCGCGACTTCGCGCGGGGTGACGGCCCGGGTCCGCCGGGCCCGGGCCTCGGGTGAGCGCCTCGCGCCGGGCAACGTTCCGCGCTCCTGGACGGTGACGACGCTGCTCCCGCCCGGGGCGTGGCGGGGCGCGTGCGCGCGGGCGGGTCACGGACGCGGTTGCGTCAGGGCACCGGTCGTCGCGGCGGAGCGAGCGGATGCGCGGCCCGCGCGACGGACAGCCGGCCGCAGCCTCGTCCCGAGGCATGACGATCACGCTCGCCGTCGTGTCGGCTTCAGGGGTGCCGGGTGCTCGTCCCCGGTGGCGTCGCCGCCGCGTGCAGGACGTGCGCCGCGACCCGGACCCGGAGGCGATCGCCGCCTTCGACGCCGCGCGCGCGGCGGCGGGGGTCCCGCCCAGCGACCTGTCGGAGAAGCTGACGACCCGCGAGGCGCGGGAACTCGTCGCGGCCGCCGGCATCGACGGGGCGACGCTCGAGGCGCCGGCCGACGGTCCCGGCGCGATCGGCTTCGAGATCACCATCCGGCGTCCGCTCGACTGAGTCGCGCGGCCTCCTGGACGCGCGTCGCCCAGGCGGCGGCGTCCGGGAGCTGCCACGCCACGCGCCACGGCTGCGGGCGGTCCATCTCCAGCGACGAGCGTGTGCCCCGACCGGGTCCGGATCCGGTACCCCGGGCGCCGGAACCCGTCCGCGACCCGCGCCGCCGCCACGTCGCCGAGATCGATCACCAGCTCCCTGCGCGGCATCCCGAGCATGAAGCGGACCTGCGTGTCGGTGAGGGCGAGCGAGCCCGCGCCGCGGATCTGCCGGGTGTCGGGGCGGTCGTGCCCGAGCGAGTTGGCCCGCGCCTGGGCGACCGGCGGGCGCCCCTCGCGTGCCAGTTCCTCGCGCTGGGCCTCCGATGTGCCTCGGACCCGGCGCGCCAGCACGAGCGCCACGACCAGGGCGATCACGGCGCCGCCGATCATGGCGACACCACCGGCGACGAGGGCGATCGTCAGGGCCGAGATCGGGGACGCTCCGGGCGCGGGTGGGCCGTGGCGCTGCTAGCGTCGCGCCGATGGCGATCGACTCGGAACCGCACCTGGCACCGCCCTTCGACAGATACCGCCTCGAGGGGTTCCACGACGAGATGTTCGCCCCCGGCGGCGTGGCCCGCCCACCCTACCGACGGCTCGTGCGACGCCTCTCCGGCCTCGGCACCGAGACCTTCGCGACCAAGGCCGGCCTGGCGGGCCAGGCCTACCTGTCGCAGGGCATCACGTTCGACCACGACGGCCGCGAGCACCCGTTCCCGTTCGACCTGGTGCCGCGGCTGATCTCGGCCGAGGACTGGGCGCACATCTCGAGCGGGCTCGCGCAGCGGGTGCGGGCCCTCGACGCCTTCGTGGCGGACGTCTACGGCGCGCGCCGCGCGGTTCGAGAGGGGGTGATCCCCAACCGCCTCGTCGTGAGCTGCTCCGGATACACGCGCGAGATGGTCGGCGTCGAGCCGCCGTTCGGCCGCTGGGTGCACCTGGCGGGCATCGACCTGATCGTCGACGACGAGGGCGTCTGGCGGGTGCTCGAGGACAACCTGCGGAGCCCGTCCGGCCTCTCCTACGTGGTCCAGAACCGCGCGTTCATGCGGCGCGTCTTTCCCGAGGCGTTCGCCGGCGAGCAGGTCCAGCCGGTCGGGCACGCGCCCTATCTGGTGCTTGCGGCCCTGCAGGCGGCGGCGCCGGAGGGCGTGGACACACCGACGGTGGTCCTGCTGACCCCCGGGCCGGCGAACTCCGCCTACTACGACCATGCCTTCCTGGCCCAGCAGATGGGCATCCCGCTGGTCGAGGGACGCGACCTCGTGGTCAGGGACCGGCGCGTCTACGTGAAGACCACCGCGGGCAGGGAGCGCGTCGACGTCATCTACCGGCGTATCGACGACCGCTTCCTCGACCCGGCGTCGTTGCGCTCGGACTCGCTGCTCGGCGTCGCCGGCCTGATGCAGGTCATGCGCGACGGCCGGGTGACGGTGTGCAACGCCATGGGCACCGGTGTCGCCGACGACAAGGCGGTCTACGCCTACGTTCCGGACCTGGTCAGGTTCTTCCTGGACGAGGAGCCGATCCTGGAACAGGTCCCGACCTACCTGCTCGACCGTCCGAGTGAGATGGAGTACGCGATGGCCAACCTGGACCGCCTGGTGGTCAAGGCGGTCGACGGTGCCGGCGGCTACGGGATGATGATCGGACCCGCCGAGACGCCGGAGCGACGGGAGGCCTTCGCGCGTCGTGTGCGCCAGGACCCGCGGGGCTACATCGCCCAGGAGACGATCCGGCTGTCCCGGGCGCCGGTGTTCCTCGATCAGCGCTTCCAGCCTCGTCACGTCGATCTTCGGCCCTTCGTCGCCTACGGGTCCCAGCCGGTCGTGATCCCCGGAGGGCTGACGCGCGTGGCGTTGCGCGAGGGCTCGCTCGTGGTCAACTCCTCGCAGGGCGGTGGCAGCAAGGACACCTGGGTCCTGGCGTGAGCATGCTGGCACGCGTCGCACAGGCCTTCTACTGGACCGCTCGAGAGCTGGAGCGGGCGGACTTCCATGCCCTCGCGCTACAGGTGTCCCACGCCTCGTCGCTGGAGCAGTCCTCGGCCAACGGGTCGTCGGGCGGGTTCGGTACCGGCTCGTGGGAGCCGCTCCTGGAGCTGAGCGTCGACCTGGACGACTTCCGACGCACCCACCGGGCCGCCGACGAGCGGACCGTCTCCTGGTTCCTGAGCGGAGGCCCCGGCAACCCCAACAGCATCACGGCCTGCGTGACCCGCGCCCGGGAGAGCGCGCGCTCGGCGCGGGACCGACTCCCGACCGAGCTCTGGGAGAGCATCAACTCCTTCTACCTCGATCTCGGCGAGTGGTCGTCGGGGCGAATCGCCCGTGAGGGCGTCTATCCGTTCTGCCAGCAGGTGCGCAGGAACGTGTCGATGGTCCGGGGCATCATGGGCGATGCGCTCCGGCGCGACGCGGGCTGGCAGTTCATGCGCCTGGGCAGGTTCCTCGAGCGTGGCGACCGCACCGCCCGCCTCCTGGAGGTGGCGTCGGGCCGGACCCACGCGCCGTCGGCGATCGCGGCACCGCTCGACGTGCACCAATGGACGACCGTCCTTCGCGCCGCGTCCGCGCTCGAGGCCTTCCTCCAGGTCGAGCCCAACGACCTGTCACCTCAGGCGATCACGCGATTCCTGATCCTGGACCGGCGCTCGCCGCGTGCGATCGGCTTCAGCATGGGAGAGATCGACCTCGCGCTCGACGACCTCGTTGAACTCGACGCGCTGGAGGCGGAGACCGCCCCGATCCTCACCGTGCGGGCGGCGCGCGACGTCCTGCGGGCGGCGTCCACGCTCCCCTGGGACGAGCATCTTCCGGTCCTGCTCGATCGCATGCGCGGCCTGTTCGGACAGATCAACGCCGCCATCACCGAGGTGTGCTTCGCGGCCAACTACATGAGGGACGACGCCCAGCAGCATGCCCAGGCTACGCGCCAAGCACAGAACTGAGCTCCGCTACGCCGGACCGATCGGCGAGAGCGTGAACGAGCTTCGGATGACCCCCCGGGACTGGGAGCACCAGCGCGTGCTCGAGGCCGTGACGACCGTCGAGCCCGACACCGAGACCCGTGCCAGCACGGACGCCTTCGGCAACACCGTGTTGTGGTTCCAGCTCACCCGGTCGCACGAGCGCCTGGTCGTCGAGAGCACCGCGCTCGTGGACGTGACACCCGCCGCCCCCCGGGGGGACGGCCGATGGGATGAGCTGACCGACCCGGCGTTCGTCGACCGCTGGGCCGAGTTCCTCACACCGTCGCGATTCATCCGCTGGACGGCGCCCGTCGCGGCGCTGGCGGCCGAGCTCGACCTGCCCGGGAACGGGTCCGTCGGCGCGTGGCTGACCGCCCTGGAGCGCGGGGTGAACGACGCGATCACGTACACCCCGGGCGCCACGACGGTCGATACCCCGGTCGAGGAGGTCGTCCATGCGCGGCGCGGCGTCTGCCAGGACATGGCGCACCTCGCAATCGCGATCTGCCGCCACCGGGGGGTGCCCGCCCGCTATGTGAGCGGCTGGCTCCACCAGCCCGGGCACGACGGCCCCGCCGAGAGCCACGCCTGGCTCGAGGCGCACGTGGGCGACGCGGGCTGGGTGGAGATCGACCCCACGCATCCGGGCATGGACCTCGACTACGTGCGGATCGGGATCGGCCGTGACTACGCGGACGTCCCCCCGATCCGAGGCTCGTACGTCGGGCCGGCGACCACCGACCTGATCGTGTCGGTCGAGGTTGTCGAGATGGAGGGCGGCGAGTAGCGCGGGCCCGTTCCGGGCGTCCCCTCGCTCGCCTCGAGTGGGAGACGCCGGCGTGGGGCGCCCGTCGGCGCCCGGAGCCTGCTCGCCCGTCCGTGCGCTACGGGCCGGGCTCCTCATCCGATGCCCTCTCGACGGGGGGACCCACCTCCCCCGTCCGCGTCACGTCCGGCACCGCCTCCGTCGTGGAGGCGGCCGGACCCCGCAGCTCGCCAACGCCGCCCCCGCACCCGCAGGCGACCCCGATCGCGGCGGCCATGAATGCGACGAGGACGCATCTGCCGGTCCGGGTCACGGCGCCCGTCCCGGAAAGCATCAGTTCACATGCCCGCCCCGGTGCCACCGGGCCGACCCTACCGCGTCCGCCGATGCCGGCGCATCCGCTCCCGATCGTTGGACTTCGGCGCGTGCCGTTTCCCGAATCCGTCAACTCGTCGTTCGTGGTCGCGCCCACGGTCATGTGGGCGGGCCGAGGGGCCGTCCAGGGTCCGGCCGTCGGCCGGAGGCCGTCCCCGGGCCGCCGTGTCGATGGGCGCGTGGTCGCGGAGGGCATGGTGGTGATGCGCTCGTCGTGGCGCCTTGGGGCCGAGGCGGGCGTCGTGTCCTCGGTCGCGCTCAAGGTGGCGGGGTCTCGGGGCCTCCCCGGTCACGTGGCGAGAAACAGCGCGGGTCAATCCCAATCGCTGCGGATCCTCGGCGAAGGAGTCCGGCGCGAGGCGCCGCACCCCTTCGCCTCGGGTGGGTGTGCCCCTGCCCCTCATCCGGGTGCCTTCACCGTTCGGGGACGGATCGGCGCGGACGAGCGGTGCTCGTCCGTACGGACGATCGACCCGAACGGCGACTCCACCCTCTCGCCGCTGATCCCTCCGGGGCGGCTCACGACGGACGGTCCACCGGGACGCGACGAAGGTGGTCCCGTTCGGTTTCGCGGTCCGCCCGCGTCCCGGCGGCTGCGTCCTCTCGCGCTGATGCGCTCGAACCCGCTCCGCTACCGCGGAGCGCGTTCTGTGCGCGCGCTCACGGGGTCCTCTCGGCCCGACTCCGCTCGAACGCCCTCCGCTGACGCGGAGGACGTTCTGCGCGGGGCCTCACTAGTGGCTCTTGATCACCCGGTCGACGATGCCGTAGTCCTTGGCCTCCTCGGCGCCGAGGAAGAAGTCGCGCTCCGTGTCGCGACGGACGTCCTCGAGCGGCTTGCCGGTGTGCTTGGCGATGATCTCGTCCAGCAGCTTGCGGGTGGCCAGGGCCTCGTTGGCGTGGATCTCGATGTCGCTGGCCTGGCCCTGGAAGCCGCCGGAGGGCTGATGGATGAGCACGGTCGAGTTCGGGAGGGCCATGCGCTTGCCCGGCGCCCCCCCGGCGAGGAGCAGCGCGCCCATGCTCATCGCGATCCCGACGCAGATCGTCTGCACGTCGGGCTTGATGAACTGCATGGTGTCGTAGATCGCAAGGCCGGAGTACACCTGCCCGCCCGGCGAGTTGATGTAGATCGAGACGTCCTTCTCGGGGTCGTCGCTCTCCAGGTGCAGGAGCTGGGCCACGATGAGGTTGGCGATCTGGTCGTCGATGGGTGTTCCGAGGAAGATGATCCGCTCGTTGAGAAGCCGCGAGTAGATGTCGAACGAGCGCTCCCCGCGGGAGGTCTGCTCGACGACCATGGGGATCAGCGGGCTCACCGTGCTCCTTTCGCAGTTGCCCGAATGACTGTAGTGATCGCCGGCGGCCGCCTGCCGGGGAGCGGCCCCGGCCGGTCGCTCACCGCGAGGCCGCGAAGACGAACATCAGCCACATGAGCGCGAACGCGCCCACGATCGCGAGGGCGATCGCGCCATTGCGCGTGATGCGCGGCCGGCCGGCGCCGCGGCGGCGCTCGAGCGCGTAGAACCCGCCCGCGGCGGCGAGCGTCGCGATCAGGAACCCGGGGAGGGACGGCCCCCGGAAGGCCACGCTCATCAACAGCAGCAACACCAGCCAGAGCGGAAAGGCGATGTAGAGCCCCCGGATGAACGTCGCCCGCACGGCGTCCAGTCGCCGGAGGAAGGCCTCCTGCTCGGGATCGTCGAGGATGACGTCCTCATCGTCGAGGTCGTCGTCGCTCGGAGCCGGCCGCTCGCTCACGTTCCCGATGGTAGAGCGGTCCCTCCGCTCGCGGCGGCGAGAGCGTCCCGGGCCAGCCCGTAGGTGGCCCGATCGTGGCCCACCAGCACGTGGTAGCGGGCGGTGAGCGCGAGCGACGCACCGTTCACGTCCCCGGGGTCGGGCAGGCCGACGACCGCACCCGCCTCGCGGGCGATCAGCACCGCGGCGGCGACGTCCACGGATCGGCAACGGCCGAGCGACGCCATCGCATCGACCCGCCCCGCGGCCGCGTGGCAGATCGAGAGCGCCGCCGAGCCGAGCGCCCGGATCCGCGCCACGCGACCCGTCATCGCCGGTGCGGCCCGTGCCATGCGCGTGGGGGATGCGCCCTCGAGGGCCAGCATGTCCGGACGTCCTCCCGCGGGGGCGCACACGAGCGGGGTCCCGTCGCTCCAGGCGCCGACGCCGCGCTCGGCGGAGAGCGTCTCGCCGGAGCCCAGGTCTCGGACCATGCCCAGCCAGACATCGCCGACCGACGGGCCGTCGGCGACGGCGATCGACACGGCGAAGATCGGGAGGCCGCGCTTGGCGTTGAGGCTTCCGTCGATCGGGTCGACGACCACCAGCGGAAACGGTGCGCCCATCGCGACCTCGCCCGCCTCCTCGCTGATCAGCGTGAGTCCGGCGTCCCGGCGGCCGAGGACGTCGACGACGATCTCCTCGGCCAGGCGGTCGACGAGCACCGTGGTGTCGCCGCCGGCGCCTGCGCCCTGCGGCACGCGTCGCTCTGCGGCGGTCAGTCCCCGGACCATCACGGCGATGCGGTCGGCCGCCTCGCCGAGGGCTTCGAACCAGGGGATCGCGGCGCTCGAGGGCGCCGCGTCAGCCATCCGACAGCGTGTGGAAGGCCCCGCCGGTCAGGAGCTTCGGGAAGAAGTAGGTCGACTTCTGGGGCATCGTCTCCCCGGAGTCCGAGACGGCCGCGATGCCAGGCTTCGGGATCGGGCGCATCACGATCGCGGCGGCGACCGTTCCGTCGGCCACGAGCGACACCGCCTCCTCGTCGTCCTTGGTGTAGGTGAGCAGTCCGTCGTGGGCCAGCGCCGCCTGGTCGGCGCCGAGGTCGGGCAGAAGCAACTCCCGCTCGAGGACCGCCACGTCGAGGCGCTCGGCCGGTGAGGCGTCCGCACCGATGTCGCGCGTCAGGAGCCACATGCCCGCCTGCGTCACGAGACCGGCCGCCGCGGCGCCCTCGTCGGCGTCGGCCAGCGCCGTCCGCAGCGTCGCCAGGTCGGCGACCGGCGTCCGCGTGAACGCGGCACCGGCGCCGTCCGGCCAGCGCGAGAGCAGGCGATGGGTCGGCAGCACCACGAGCCCCGGGTCGTCGAGCGACGTGAGCCCCATCATCACGCGCTGGTACGGGGCCGCGGGGTCGTCACCCATCGCCGCGATCCGCTCGTCGCGATAGGCGAGCGCCGTCTCGTAGCGGTGGTGGCCGTCTGCGATCAGGATCCAGGCGTCCGCGAGCGCCGCCGAGACCGCGTCGAGCGCGCCGGGGTCGTCCAGCCGCCAGAGCCGGTGGACCACGCCGTCCGGGTCGGTGAGCTCGGCCCACGGCGGGCCGGACACGGCGGCGGCCGCCCAGGCCGTCCCGTCGGGGTCGGGATACAGCCCGAAGACCGGCGAGAGGTTGGCGTCGACGGCCCGCGTGAGGCGCAGGCGGTCCTCCTTGGGGCCCGCGTGGGTGCGCTCGTGGGGTCGCACGACCCTGGCCGAGTACGGCTCCAGCCGCACCGCGCCGAGGAGTGTCCGGCGCTCCCGTTCGGTGCCGTCGGGCAACGCTGAACGTCTGCGTCCACGCGATCAGGATCGGCCGCTCCGCCCGCTCGAGCACGCCCTCGTCCAGCCACCGGTCGATGAGCGCGCGAACCTGCTCGTACGGCAGCTCGGGGAGATCGAGGTGGACGGCGTTGTACGGGCTCGCCGCCATGTAGCGCGCCCGCTCCTCGGGACCCTGTACGTCGTAGGGCGGCGACAAGCAGGTCGCCGAGCGGCCCGGCGGTCTCCTGGCGGTAGGTGATCGCGCGGAAGGGCCGGACGTCTGCCACGGCGCGGCACACTAGCAAGGGGGCGCGTCGCGTCTCTTGCGCGCGGCGACAGGTGTCAGACCCGTCACGACCCGGCGCCGACGGGGCGCCGCCCGCGAGCGTCCCCGATTCGCGCGAGCGCCTCTCGGCCGGCGAGCGCGCGGCATCCGCGACCGCGACCGCCGGGCGTCGACCTGCCCGTCTGTGGCGCCGCGATGCGACCCTCGTCGTCGCGATCCCGCCGCACCGCGCCGCGCCGGCGAAGATCCGCTTCGCGGCGTCGGCCGCGCCGCGGGTCCGAGGCCCGGCGTCGTCCGCGCCCCGCCGTACCATGGCTCGTCCGGTGCGACAGGAACTGGACGATCTGACACCCGAGCAGCACGCCGCCGTCACGCATGCGGGCGGGCCCCTGCTCGTGCTCGCGGGGGCGGGGGCCGGCAAGACGCGGGTCCTCTGCCGGCGACTCGCGTGGCTCGTCGAGCAGGGTGCGCGACCCGACGAGATCCTGGCGCTCACCTTCTCCCGGAAGGCCGCGGAGGAGCTCCGAACCCGCGCCGAGGCGGCGATCCACGTCCCGCACGAGACCCTCGGCGTCCGCACCTTCCACGCCTACGCGATCGAGCTGCTCCGGGTCCACGGCGTCGAGCAGGGGCTGCTCCAGCCGCGGGAGCTGATCGGGGAGGAGGAACGCCGGCTGATGCTCATCGGCCGGCTGGACGAACTCGACCTCCGGGTCCACGACCTGCGCGGCGACCGGGTCCGGCTGGTGGACGACCTCGTGCGCCGCATGGACCGGTGCCGGGACGAGCTGGTCGCTCCGGAGGACTTCCGCCGATGGGCCGAGGAGGCGCTCGCGGCCGCGCCGACACCCGCGGTGGAGCGGCAACGGGCGCTCGACCTGGAGTTCGGGCGGGCGTTCGAAGCGCACGACCGCTGGCTCGAGGAGGAGGGGCTGGAGGACTTCGGCCTCGCGATCTCGCGGGCGCTGTCGCTCCTTCGGGCGCACCCGGATCGGCTGACGGCCGCCGCCGCCGGCGCGCGCCACGTCCTGATCGACGAGTTCCAGGACACCAACCACGCCCAGGCCGAGCTCCTCTACCTGGTCGCGGGCGGCGCCGACTCGCTCGTCGTGGTCGGCGACGACGATCAGGGCATCTACCGCTTCCGCGGCGCCTCCACCAAGAACGTGACCGACTTCCGGGAGCGCTTCGCCGCCGCCGCCGAGGTCCGGCTCGAGCGGAACTACCGCTCGTCTCGGCCGATCCTCGCCGCCGCCACCGCCGTCGTGGAGCCGATCGAGGGGCGCGCGGCGAAGCGGCTCATCGCCGCGCACCCGGATGGTCCGCCGCCCGAGTTCTGGCGGGCCCAGGACCAGGAGGGGCAGGCCGGGGCGGTGGTCGAGCGGATCCTGGCCCTCGCCGAGGAGGGCGTCCCGCTTCGGGAGCAGGCCGTGCTGATGCGGGCGGTCCGCCTGGAGGCCCGGCCCGTGATCGCGGCGCTCGAGCGCGCGGGTGTCCCCCACCAGGTGCGCGGCGGCGTCGGCCTCTTCGAGCGCCGGGAGGTCCGCGCCGCGGTCGCCTGGCTCCGCGCCGCGGTCGCGCCCGACGACGTGCAGGCACATCTTCGGATCGTCGCGGGCGTGGACGACATCCCGTGGTCGGCGGCCGCCGAGGCCATCGTCGAGCACGCGGCGGCGGGCCGCTCCGCCACGGCCGCGCTCACCGAGGTCGCGCACCTGGCCGACCGTCCGTCGGTGGCGACGACCCTGGAGGACCTCGCCCGCGAGGCGGTCGCCGGCGACCCACGCGACCTGACCCGCGCCGTGATCGACCGCTCGGGCCTTCGCGCGCAGGCGCTCGCCACCGGGGGCGCGGAGGGCGCCGCTCGGCTCGCGGGGCTGGCTGCGCTCGAGCGGCTCTCGGGGGACATCCTGCGCCGCCACGTGGGACTCGACGCGCGCGGGCTCTCGGACCTGATCGCAGGCCTGGCGGACGTCGGGTACCACGGTGACGCCGGTGCGCCGGGCGAGGCGGACGGCGTGCAGGTCATGACGGTCCATCAGGCCAAGGGGCTCGAGTTCGACGCCGTCCACATCATCGGGATGACCGAGGCCGCGTGGCCGGGGCGCGAGCGAAAGGGCGCCGACATCCCCGACCAACTCCTTCCCGAGGCGCTGCCACGGGGCGCCGCGGTGCACGTCGCCGAGGCCCGCCGGCTGGCCTATGTGGCACTCACCCGCGCCCGGCGCCACCTGGTCGTCTGCGCGCCCGCGACCTCGGCGGGCGGCGCGGCGCAGCGCCCCTCGCGCTTTTTCGAGGAGGCACGCGAGGCCGCGGGCGGTCGGCCCGTGCACGAGGTGGGCGGCGGACCCGAGCGCGCGGTGCTCCAGACGGTCGCCGACGCCCGGGAGGCGTTCGAGCTGGCCTCGGCGCGCGCCGCCGAGGCGCGCGCCACGGGGCGGGGCGACGCCGACGCGCTCCTGTCCTCGGCCGAGGTCGCCGCCGCCGCCCTCGTCGCGGCCCGCGCGGATGCGCTCGCCCCGGCACCGGCGCCCCGTCCCACCCCGGCACCCCCGCCCGCCCCCGCCCCCTCGGTGGTCGTGAGCGCCAGCGACGTCGAGGCCTATCGGCGGTGCCCGCTGGCCTACCGGTACGCCCGCGTCGATCGCATCCCGCCCGCCCGCTCGGTGCAGCGCACGATCGGGGTGGCGGCGCACGAGGCCCTCGAGGCCCACTACCGACCCGAGGGCCCGGGCGGCGACGGCCCCGCGCTCGTGCGGAGGTTCGCGGCCCGTCTGCGGGCGGCGGGGGAGGCCGACTCCGCCGAGGGTCGCCAGGCGCTCTCGCGGGCCGGCGAGTGGTTCCCGAGGTACCACGACATCTTCGTGAAGAGCCGCGTCCGCCCGGTCGCCGTCGAGCGCCCCTTCACGCTGCCGCTCGGGCCCCATCGCCTGCGCGGGCGGATCGACCGCGTGGACGCCCATCCGGCCGGCGGCTTCCAGCTGGTGGACTACAAGACCGGGAGTCCGCCCGGCCAGGGCGCGCGCGCCGACGTCGATCTCGTCCTTCGCATCTACCTGGAGGGGGCCCGCGCGGCCTGGGGGGTCGAGGCACGCGGCGCGCGCCTCGACTACGTGCTCGACGGCGACCGCCGGCCGGTCAACCCCGAGACGCACGAGCTCGCCGAGGCGCTCGAGCTCGCCCGGCGCACGGCCGACGACATCGCGCGGCGCCGGTTCGAGCCGACGCCGTCGTTTGCGTGTCGCACCTGCGACTTCGCCCGGATCTGTCCGGCGCAGGACCGATGAGCGGCGGCGTCTCCGCCCAGGTCAGCGCGATCGCGGGGATGCGCGACGGCACGCCGATCGAGGGCGTGTACGCGGTTCGGCGCAAGGAGCGGCGCCTCTCGCGAAAGGGCACCCCCTTCCTCGCGCTCACCCTCGCCGACCGCAGCGGCGCGGTCCGGGGGGTCGTGCTCGACGAGCCCGACTTCTTCGGCGCCAAGTTCGCCGAGGGCGACCGCATCCGGATCGCGGGACGGGTGAGCGAGCGCGCCGGACGGCGTGAGCTCCTGATCCGCCACATCCGACCCGCCGAGGAGGATGTCGCCGCCGAGGACCTTCTGCCGCGGAGCCATCGTGATCCCGAGGAGCTGTGGGGGTTCGTGTTGCACCTCGCGGACGAGGTCGCGGACCCGGGGCTGCGAGCGACGCTCGGCGTCCTCACCGGCGACGAGGACCTGGCCGTCGCCTGGCGCACGATGCCGTGCACCGCGAGCGGTCACCACGCCTATCTCGGAGGGCTGGTCGAGCACACGGTCGGCGTCGCCTCGCTCGCCCAGACGCTCTCCCAGTGGCACCCGCGCCTCGATCCCGACCTGCTCCTCGCCGCGGCGCTCGTGCACGACGTCGGTCACGCGCGCGCCTTTCGCCTGGCGGCGACCTTCGAGCCCACCGACGAGGGGCGCCTGGTCGGCCATGTGGCCATCGGCGCGGACATCGTGTCCCGGGCGGCGCGTCGGGCCGGCCTGGAGGACGCACGGCGGCTGGCGCTGGTCCACACCGCCGTGTGGCACCACGGGCCGCCCCCGGGTCATGCTCCGGGCGGGGGGCTCCCTGAGGCGCTTGCCCTCTGGCGGATCAACTCGCTGGAGGTGGGCGTCAAGACGCGTCTCGAGGGCCCCGGGCCCGGGATCGACGATCTGGCCTCCGCGCCACCGTCCGCCACATGATCATCGATCTGTCCGGGCGCACGGCGCTGGTCAGCGGATCGAGCGCGGGCATCGGGCTGGCGGTGGCGGTCGGGCTCGCCCGCGCCGGCGCGGGCGTGATCGTCAACGGCCGAGGCGCGCGCCGCGTCCGGGCCGCGGTCGAGGCGGTTCGAGCGGCGGTTCCGGGCGCCGGGGTCCGGGGGGTCGTTGCCGACCTCGCGACGGCGGCGGGTGCCGACACCCTGATCGAGTCGGGGGGCGACGTGGACATCCTCGTCAACAACCTCGGCGTCTACGGCCCGTCGTCGTTCACCGAGACTCCGGACGCGGAGTGGGAGCGCTACTTCCAGGTCAACGTCATGAGCGGCGTGCGTCTCTCACGGGAGCTGATGCCGGCGATGATCGAGCGCGGCTGGGGCCGCGTTGTGTTCGTCTCGAGCGAGTCGGCGCTCCACATCCCACCCGAGATGATCCACTACGGCGTCACCAAGACGGCCCAGATCGCCGTGGCGCGGGGCTTGGCCGAGTACGCCGCGGGATCGGGGGTGACCGTCAACGCCGTGCTGCCCGGGCCGACGCGCACCGAGGCCGTGCTCGCGTTCCTCGACGAGCTGAGCGAGGACCACGAGGAGCCGGCGGAGCTCGAGCGGCGCTTCTTCGAGCGCCACCGCCCGACGTCGCTCCTTCGGCGCCTGGCGACGCCGGAGGAGGTCGCGAGCCTGATCGTCTACGTGTGCTCGCCCCAGGCGTCGGCGACGACCGGGGCCGCGCTGCGAGTCGATGGAGGCGTCGTCCGCGCCATCCCGTGACGACGTGGGTGGTCGGTCGAGGTACGCCGCCTCGCGCTGATCCTCCGCGCACGCACGCACGCGCCGTCGGCGGCGTGTGTCCGGGCGCGACGCACGCCGACGGCGACCGCGGGGCGGCCTCGCCGCACGATCACGGCGACCATGACCGGACCGCGCGTCGTCGTCACATCCCACGCCCGGGCGGGCGCCGGGGTCGGCGCCCGCAGCGCCCACGACCCCCGACACCGGCCGGCCGGAGTCCTCGATCCCCAAGGGGTCGTCGTGAACGGGTCGGGGACGGTCGTGGTGGAAGGAGCGCGCCGACTTCGACCCGGAGCACCGTGTCGCCGGCGCCGTCCGCGCGGAGCGCCGCGGCGGCCTCGGGCGCGGTCGCGGCGAGCGCCAGGCGACGACGATCCCGGGACGTCGTGATGGACGGGTGCGCATGTGCGGCTCCGGTCGGAGCGGTCCCTCGTCACGGGTCTCGCCACGCCCGCGCCCGCTCCGGCGCCCGCCCGGGTGATTCCTCGGGAGCGGTCCGTCACGCCTCGACCCAGCGCCGGAACCCGTGCAGGTGACGGCGCCAGTACCACCGGACGAGCGGCCGCGTCACCCCGGCACCTCGCCCGGCGAAGACCTCGTCCGAGACGACGAGCGTGCCGCGGGGGTGCGGAAGGAACCGGTACGTGTGGCGCGTCGTGATGCCGAGACCGGAACCGGCCCACACCACCTCGAAGGGCGGGTCGCAGAACAGGATCCGGCAACGGAACACGAACGGCGCATGCCCCACCTGAAGGGTCGAGCCGCGCTGCCAGGGGGACCCGGCGAGCCATCCGGCGTCGGCCATCCCCATCCAGTCCCAGTCGCGCCAGCGGGAGACGTCCCGGAAGCGCTCCCATGCCTCGGTGGGGCGCACCTCCACGGGGAGGGTGCCGATCACGCGCATCGTGTCCCGGATCATGGGCTCCGAAGGTACGTGAGGACCGCCAGCACGCGTCGGTGGTCGGCGTCGGTCCGGGGAATCGCGAGCTTGCCGAGGATGCTCTCAGATCGCGTGGCCGATCCCGAGGACTTCGTCGACGCCGTGCGGCGCGTCGCCGCCGGAGGCCCCACCACGGGGGGCGCTACGACACGTTGAAGCGGATCTGGAGCACGTCGCCCTCACGGACGACGTAGTCCTTGCCCTCCATCTGCAGCTTGGCCGACTCGCGCGCCTTGGCGAACGACCCGGCCTCGACCAGGTCCTCCCAGGCGACCACCTCGGCCCGGATGAAGCCCCGCTCCAGGTCGGAGTGGATCTTGCCGGCGGCCCGGTCGGCCGTCGTGCCGCGCGGGATCGGCCACGCCCTCGCCTCGGGCGGCCCGGATCCGGTGAAGAAGGTCACGAGGTCCAGCAGGCGGTAGGCGGCCTCCACCACCGCGGGCCCCCCGCGCTCGTCCCCGAGCTCGAGCTCCGCCGCGAGCTCCGCCGCGTCCTCCGGAGCCATCTCGGCGAGCTCGAGCTCGACGCCGACGGGCAGCGCCATCGCCTGCGCGCCCTGGGCCGCGGCGTGGTCGAGGATCTCCTGCGGCGGCGGCCCGGGCTCGTCCATGTTGACGACGTAGAGCACGGGCTTCGACGTCAGCAGCCCCATCTCGTCGCCGCGCCGCCGGGCGTCGGCGTCGTCCGAGCCCCGCGCCGGCCGGCCCTCGTCCAGCTGGGCCCGCAGCGTCTCCAGCTCCGCGAGCTCGGCCTTCGCCTCGGGGTCGCCGGAGCGCGCGGTCTTGACGACCCGCTCCAGCCGGCGCTCGATCTGGGCGGCGTCCGCGGCGATCAGCTCGAGGTCGACCGCCTCGGCGTCGGCCAGCGGATCGACGCGCTCGTCCGGGTGGGGGACCTCGGCGTTGGCGAACGCCCGGATCACGTGCACCAGCGCGTCGGTCTGACGAAGCGCCCCCAGCGCCGCGCCGCCGACACCCTCACCTCGGCCGGCACCGGTCGTGAGCCCCGCGATGTCGACGAGCTGGACCTGGGCCGGGACGCGGCGTGGGATGTCCTGCACGTCCGCGATCGCGTCGATGCGCGGATCCGGGACGTCGGCCGCGCCGCGGGTCGGCTCGCGCGTGGTGTAGGGGTAGGGGGCGACCTCGCCCCCGGCGCCGGTCAGCAGGTTGAACAGGGCGGTCTTGCCGGCGTTCGCCAGGCCGACCAGGCCGAGTTCCACGCGCTACTCGCTGCCGCCGAAGCCCACCCGGCCCGGCACCTCGCCGGGTGCGACGCGGATGTAGACCACCTTGTCGGCGCGCAGCCGGAAGTCGCCCTCCTCGGCGGCGGCGGTGACCCAGCCGTCGTCGCCGGCGAGCGCGGAGGCGATGTCGTCCACGCGATCCTCCGGCAGGGTCAGACGGAGCGCGCCGCCCCCTTCGAACCCGAGCTCAACCCTGCGTCCTGGCATCCGAGCGACCTCCGCGCCGTTCCGTCGGCGCCCTCCGGCGCCCGCGGCGGGATCATAGCCGGGGCGACCTCGCGTCCGGGGGGTGCGGTTCCTCGATCAGCTCGGTGAGGACGCCGCCCCCGGAGCGGGGGTGGACGAAGGCGACGAGGTGGCCCCCGAGCCCGTCGCGGGGGGTCTCGTCGATCAGCTCGGCGCCGTCCGCCGCCAGCTCGGCCAGCGCGGCGGCGAGGTCCGGCACCGTGTACGCGACGTGGTGGAAGCCCGGCCCCCGGCGCTCCAGGAAGCGCGCGACCCCGGAGTCGTCGGTCGTGGGGCTGATCAGCTCGACCCGGACGTCGCCGGCGCGGAGCATCGCCGCCTCGACGGCCTGGTCGGTGAGCACCTCGCGCACCTCGAGCGTCAACCCCCATGGGGCGGCGAGGCCCGCCATCGCCGCATCGATGTCGGGAACCACGTGCGCGACGTGATGGATCCTGTGGAGCACCGGGGTCAGGTGACGCGCTCCAGCCGCGGGTTGGGGCGCTCCTCGCGCCCGACCTTCGAGCAGGGCGCGCCGTCCACGCGCACGACGTCCGCCGTGTAGTCGTTGGCGCCCCGAAGGAGCGAGCTGCCCACCCCGTAGGCGTCGACCGGGACACCGCCCTCCTCGAAGCGCAGGATGCGCGCCGCGTCGAAGCCGCCCGAGGCGACGATCCGCACGCCCGGGTGCCCGGCGTCATCGAGCGCCCGGCGCACCTTCCACACGAGCTCCGGCACGACGCCGGTCGGATCGAACCGGCCCATCTCGTGCCAGAGCGCCCGGTCGACCATCGTCCCGCTGGTGTCGAGCCGCACGGCCCACAGCTTCGGCCCGAGGGCATCGGCGACCTCGAGCGCGGTGCGCACGGAGTCGTTCTCGAAGTCGACGAGGACCGTCACGTTCACGTCGGACCCCACCCCGTGAGCGAAGCGCTCGGCCGCCCGCACGGTGTCCCCGCCGTAGGCCGCGATCAGGCCGTGCGGCACGGTGCCGAGCCCCTTGCCGCCCCACCAGGACGCCTGCGCGTCGGTCGAGACGCCGATCGCACCGGCGATGTGCGCCGCCCATCCGTCGCCGGTCTGCACCTGCCAGTGGTCGAACCGCGCCGGGAAGTACAGGATCGGCTTGCCGCCGGCGGCGGCGACCACGTCGCGCACGTTGCGGCTGATGAGCGTCCGTCGGGCGAGCGCCCCCAGGTAGATGGTCTCCAGGTGGGCGAACAGCGCGTAGTCGCCCTCGATCGTCATGACGGTCTCCCATGGGGCGATCTCGTCACCGTCGTGGAGCGCGTGCACCACCAGGTCGTCCCATCCGTCCCGCCAGCCATCGGGCGTCGCCCGGCCGGCGCAGAGCTTGAGGACCGCGATCGACTCGTCGATCCCGCCGAGGACGGAGCGGGCGCGCTGGAACACCTGCATCAGGACGCGCGGGTGGTGGTCGTCGGCCACGAGCGTCGCGCGCGTGAACGTGAAGTACGCGTCCGAGTAGTAGCCCTCGCGCATCTTCTCGACCGGAAGCTGGAAGGTCTCCGGCGCCAGCCGTGCGCGTCGTCCCTGAGGCCGGGCGGGGGGCGCGGCGTCGATCGGGGGGGTCACCGCTCGATCTCCTCCGGTGGAAGCGTGGCCGGCCGGGAGGACCAGAGCAGCCCGACCCCGAGCGCCGCCAGCGCGGCGATGCCGATCGCGACGACGCCCAGCCAGACACCGGCGTCGGAGCCGCCGCCGTCCGCCGCCGGGGCGACCGCGGCCGCCGTGTCGTCGCCCGCGTCCACGATCCGCACCGCGGCCGCGGGCCCCGGATCCTCGGGCCCGGTCTCCACCACGGACTCGTCGTCGTCCGCGGGCGGCGCGGTCCAGGGCTTGACCACACCGTCGGCGTACGTCTGGAGGGACGTCCAGACGGTCGCGCCGACCTCGGTCGGGGTCGCCAGAAGCCCGAAGTCCTGGTACTCGCCGACGCCGATCCGGCCGCCCCGCCATTCGATCGCGGAGATCCGTCCGTCGTCGCCGGTGATCGTCCGTGCGCGCCAGCCGGCCGGGGGCTCGCGGACGCTGAACGCCGTCACGCCCTCGGGGATCTCGAGCCGGACCGCGACCGTCGGGAGGTCCCGTTCGGTCGGCACGCGCACCGTCAGCGCGCTCGCCGTGCCGACCGGCACCTCGCGCGGCAGGACGTCGACGTGCGCGGACGCCGGGACCGCGGTGGCCACGAGCAGCGCCCCGGCCAGTGCGACGGCGTGCCTCAACGGCCCCTCCGATGCATCACGATGCCGATCCCATCCCGGACAAAGACTAGGGCGTCGTCCGTCGCCCGCGGGTCGGCGCGGCGTCCCGGGGGCGGCCGCCCCCGCCACACACGCCGATCGTCACCCCGGGGGGGACGCGCCGTTCGTGCTGAACCCGACCCCGGAGGCGCGCGCCAGCGCCTCGAGGGCGGCACGCCCGACGACCAGGTCCCCCTGCGTCGGTTCCCTGGTCACGAAGTTCGCCTGCACCCAGTGTCCGGCCGCATGCACGGCGCGCGAGAGCGGATGACGCGGGCGTCGGCCCGCGAACGCGAACACCTCGACCGCGACGCCGATGCCAAGAGCCGACGCCACGGTCTTGGTGACGAGCCCCCGGCGCCCAGTGACCCGCCGCGCCATCACGTTGGCGGCGGTTCCGCTCAGGATCAGCGGCAACACGAGGTTGGACCCACACCGCTCGTGCTCCTTGGGCATCGTGTCCGCGTCGGCGACGGCATCGAGGCCGCCCTGCTCGTAGGCCGCGATGCACTTGTGCTCGACCGCATGCCACACCGCGACCCGCGACCCGCGCAGGATCACGAGGGCGGGAACCAGGCCGCCCACCGAGGAGAGGATCTCCTGCGCCCAGATCGAGCGGATGCGGCGTCGGGCGATCGCGATCGCGATCGTGGAGGCGGCCGCGACGGTGAGCGCCCGCCGGTCCTCGAGCGCGAACCGGGCCTCGGGCAGCCGCCGCCGGATCAGCGGGAGGACGACGAAGGCCTCGCCCAGGCGCACCAGCCCGCGGACGAGCGGCAGATCGAGTGCGGGGACGCCCTCCAGCCGCGGTGCGCGACCCGACGCGACCCGCAGCTCGCCGTCCGCGCCCCGGACGGCGGCCGCCCAGTTGTCGCGGTCGTGGACGAGCAGCCCGTTGGCCAGGGCCATGCCGCCGACGCGGGAGGAGGGGAGGTCGGCCACGCGCCGGACGCTAGCAGCGGGGCGGTCGCCCGCCGCCGTGCGCCTCGGTGCGCCGCTCGGCGTCCATCCGCCCCGCCCTCGGCCGGGAGCGGTCGACGAACGCCATGATGGCGGCGATCGCCGTGTGCCCGGCGACGTCCCGGATGCAGCGGTGCATCTCCTGTGCGACCGCGCGGTAGGCGTCGTGGCCCTGGGGCTGGCTTCGCAGCTCGATCACGTGCATGGCCTCGCGGGCGTTCATCACCATCGTGAAGCGCACCCGGTGGGCCAGCGAGACGGCGTAGGGCGCCTCGTCCGGGACCCGCGCGGCGATCTCGTCGTGGAGGGCGGCGCTCGCGCGCTGGGCCGCGGCGAAGGCGTCGCCGTGGCCCGCCTCGGCGACGAGCTCCGGCATGTCGTACCCCAGCGCCGGGGTCAGCGGTTGCGCCTGGAGGCTCAGCATCCGATGGCGCTGGAGGTCCCGATACGCACCGTAGTCGGCCACGACCTCGAAGACGTAGGTGGTGGCCTCGAACGACCGTCCGGGTCGCTGGCGGCGGTCCGAGCGCGTGCCGGCGATCGCCGCGAGTGCCTCGGCGCGCTCGGGCGACGACAGGCCGTCGACGACCGCCCTGACGTGCTCGAGCGATCGGCCGCACTCGGCCCAGAGCGCGTGCGCCAGCACGCGCGACTCGCCGTCGGGGTCGAAGTCGAGCAGTCGCACGGCCGGGCCGTCGGCCGCGGCCGGGCGGTCGTCGAGCCCGAGCCCCTCGGCAAGCCGCCGCGCCGTGTCCCGGCCCGCTCGCATGTAGGCCCCGTGGGCGCCGCCCCGGTCCGGGCGGTCGACCCGCGTGAGGAACTCCGGGATGACCTTCCGCAACTCGCCGAGCATGCGCGCACCGCACGCCCGCGCCTCCTCGAGCGGGTGGGCGAGCAGGCGGACGAGCATCGCCTCGTAGGCCTGTCCCGTGGCGAAGACGCCGACGTTGGCGACCGTCGCGGCGGGCAAGAGCCCGCGGGCGCCGTCGAGCGCGCGGGCGCGGAGCGCCCGCGCCCGCGCGGGCGCGGGGACGTCCGGGTCGACCGGCACCGCCCGCTCGAGGTGCGCCACGAGGGCCCGGACCATCTCGCCGTACGCCGTGAACGCGCCGTCGAGCCCGCGCTCGTAGGCCGGGGCGATGCCCGAGTCGGCCATGATCCCGGGCGGACGCGCGTACCGAAAGGCCCCCTCAACCCGCGCCGACAGGTCGACGTAGCGCGTCGACTGCTCGAGGTAGGCGGCCAGGCGTCCCCACTCGATCACCTTCGTCAGCACGTTCGAGACGCCCTCGACCGCGATGTGGGCGCCACCGAGCTGCGCGACCGAGTCGTCGCCGTACTCGGCGAGCACCCGCTCGTAGAGTGCCCCGGCCCGCGCCTGCCCGGCCGCGGGCGCCACCGTGCCCGCGGCTCCCTCGTCGGTCAGGAACTCGTCGAGCAGCAGCCGCCGAAGACCCTTCGGGCTGCGCGAGTAGCGGGCGAACGCAGCGCCCTTCGTGGCCTCGGGAAGGTTCACCAGCGCGAACACCGGCCCGTCGAGGTCCGTCACGAAGGGCGCCAGCCTGCGCCGCTCCTCGGCGTCGAGCGGCTCCGAGGGGAACCCGACCGACGGCCAGGCGGCGGCCGGCGCGTCGGGGCCGGTGCCGTCCCCGCCTACCACCCCCACGTGCCGGCGCCGCCCTTGAAGGGGCCGACGACCTCCGGCGTGATCCACCCGCCGTAGAAGTCGCCCTCCTGCGGGGTCACGACGTCCTCGTCGACGCGGCACTCGTCCATCGGTCCCGCGTAGACCGACACCCAGCCGGCGATCGCCTGGAACGCGGGCGTCGGATCCGGGTAGTACCACCCGGCCCGCGCCGCGACCCGGTCGCCTCCGATCACGTCGACGTAGGCGGCGCGGCCCTTCCATTCGCACAACGAGGACCCTTCCGCGGGTCGGAGGGCGCCTGGGGCGAACTCCTCCGGTGGGACGTAGAACGCGGGCGGGTGGCTGGTCTCGAGCACCCGTGCCGCGCGGGTGGTGTCGAGGATCTCGACCCCGCCCAGCACGATCCGCAGGCGCCGTCCGGTCATCTCGAGTCGGGGCGGGCGGGGGTAGTCCCAGACGGACTCCTGCCCGGCGCCCGGCTCGACCCGCCGGCGCCTCATCGCCTGCGTCCCACGACGTAGACCTTGTTGAACGCCCACTCGAACCCGCGCGAGCCCGACATCCTGCGGATCTCGATCTCGGTCCGGCGCCACGCGTCCTCGAGCTCCTCCTCTGGGTACCCGGGCGTGCGCAGGAAGACGTGGGTCGCGACGGTTCGCATCCGCTCGAGGAACGCATCCGGCGTGGCGCGACGACGGCGCTCCTCCACCCACACGTCGAGCAGATCGACGTCGGTGGCCCGGAAGGCCGCGTCCATCTCCTCCGGATCGACGATGAACCGGGTCCGGGCGGCCATCCATTCGGGCGGTGCGGGCGGGTCGAGCCGCTCGACGGCCGCGAAGAACTCCTCGTCCGCGCCCCGGGCGGGCGCCAGCGCCGCGACGAGGCCGCCGGGACGCACCGCGTCCACCATGGCCGCCGCCGCCGCGCGGCGGTCGTCGAACCAGTGGAAGGCCATCGTGGAGATCGCGACGTCGACGCTGCCGGGCGGGACGTCCATGTCCGCGAACGTCGCCTGGCGAAGGTCGATCTCGACATCCGGGTGGGCGGCCATCTTGGCCCGGAACTCGTCCAGCATCCCCGCGGCGGGATCGACGCCGATGACCGAGCGGGTCCCACGGCGCTCGACGAGCTCGGTCGTCGCGAACCCGGTGCCGCAGCCGACGTCGAGCGCGCGAGGGAGGTCCTCGCGGGGAAGCGAGGCCACCAGTCGCCGTGCGCCCATCGCGTTCGGGACCACCGTCTCGTCGTAGCGCCGCGAGGTGCCGCTGAACCCGCCGGCGACGTGCGCGGTCTCGCCCGCCGGGAGCGGTTCGCCGACCCGCTCGCTCACCCGCCGAGGCCCCGCTGCACCGCATCCTTGACGCGCCCGCCGTCGGCGCGGCCGCGAAGCCGCTCCATGGCGGGCTTCATCACCTTGCCCATGTCGCGCGGGCCGCTCGCCCCGACCGACGCGATCACCTCCCGGACGACCGCCTCGATCTCGGCGTCGTCGGCCTCGGCGGGCAGGTAGGTCTCGAGCACCGCCAGCTCGGCCTGCTCGCGCGCGACCAGGTCCTCCCGTCCACCGGCCGTGAACTGCGCGATCGACTCCTTGTGCTGCTTGGCGAGCTTCGCGAGGACGGCGATCCGCCCCTCCTCGTCGAGGCCGCCGTCCGCCGCCACGCCGGGGCGCTTCTCGGCGTCCGTGATCGCCGCCCGCGCGCGCCGGATCGCGCCCAGGCGCACCTTGTCCTTGGCCCGGAGCGCCTCCTTGGCGTCCTGGTCCAGCCGATCCCCCACGTTCATCCGCACCCTCCTCTCGCGAAAGCGTACCCTCGATCGCGATGGACGACGGTCGAATCGAGCGGCGCGGACGCCTCGTGACCAAGGACGGCGTCGGGGACCGGTTCTCGCAGGCCGACGCGACGCTCCTCGAATGCCCGCCGCTCGCGCCGGAGCGCGACATCGCGTTCCTCACGTCCGATCCGTGGCGGGCGCTTCGGATCATGGGCGAGTTCGTGGACGGCTTCGACGCGCTCGCGCGGGTGGGGCCGGCGGTCTCCGTGTTCGGATCGGCCCGGGTCGGTGAGGAGCATGAGTGGTACGGGTGGGGACGGGCGCTCGGGCGTGAGCTCACCGCGCGGGGGCGGGCCGTGATCACGGGCGGCGGCCCGGGCCTCATGGCCGCGGCCAACCGCGGCGCATACGAGGCCGACGGCGTCTCGGTCGGCTGCGGCATCGAGCTGCCCCACGAGCAGGGCATGAATCCCTGGGTGCACCTGGGGATCGATTTCCGGTACTTCTTCGTCCGCAAGACGATGTTCGTCAAGTACGCGCAGGCCTTCGTCGTGCTGCCCGGCGGCTTCGGCACGCTCGACGAGCTGTTCGAGGCGCTCACGTTGATCCAGACGGGAAAGGTCGACGGCTTCCCGGTCGTCCTGATGGGCCGGGACCACTGGTCGGGGCTCTTCGACTGGCTGCGGCGTGAGGTGGCCGGAGGCGGCCTCGTCGACCCGGACGAGATCCGGGTCGCGATCACGGACGACCCCGCCGAGGCCGCCGAGCTCGCATGCTCGGGCACGGTCACGGAGCGGCCCGCTCCCTAGTGTCCCGGATCCGGAATCCGTCGCCATTTCCGGGGCTGCATTCCGTCGCGATGCGTTGTCCTCGACTTCTCGGATATTCACCGATAAGCGGGAAGGTCTGCGTCCGCGCCTCGCTCGGAATTCGCGCCGCAGACACTCAACGAACTCCGGACCCGGGACACTAGAAGGGGCGCTCCTCACCCGCATCGGGGACGTCCGTCGCGTCACGACCGCGGATCCGCCGGAGCCTCGCCGTCAGCTCGGCCTCCGGTCCCCGAGGCCCGGCGGCGAAGAACACGCGGTGCTCGAGCCCCTCGGGGAGGAGCGATTCGTCGAGGACGCCCTCCGGCGCGGCGTGGGGGTCGGCATACCCCTCGCCGTGTCCCAGGAAGCGTGCGTTCGGCCGGCTGGAGTCGCGAAGCGCGAGCGGCGGCCGGCGGGCTCCGTCGCGCTCGATCACGGCCGCGGCCTCCTGGATCGCGCGGTAGCTCGCGTTGGACTTCGGTGCCAGGGCGACGTAGACCGTCGCCTGCGCCAGGTTGATCCGCGCCTCCGGCAGCCCGACGAAGTCGACGGCGTGCGCCGCCGCGACCGCCACGCCCAGCGCCTGCGGATCGGCGTTCCCGACGTCCTCGCTCGCCGCCACGACCAGCCGTCGGGCGATGTAGCGGGGGTCCTCGCCGCCCGCCAGCATCACCGCCAGGTAGTAGACCGCCGCGTCGGGATCGCTGGCTCGGAGCGACTTGATGTACGCGCTGATGGCGTCGTAGTGGGCGTCGCCGGACTTGTCGTAGGCGACCGCCCGCCCGCCGCTCGCGGCCAGGACGTCGTCGGCCGCGAGCGCGCCGCCGTCGGCGAGCCCGGCGGTCGCGCTCTCCAGCAGGTTGAGGGCCGCGCGGGCGTCGCCGTTGGCGCGGGCCACGATCGCGGCGACCGCCTCCTCCCCGACGCGGACCCGTCCGCCGAGGCCCCGCGGATCGGCCACGGCCCGCTCGACCAGGCGGGCGACGGCCTCGTCCGGGAGCTGTTCGAGCACGAGCACCTTCATGCGCGACACGAGCGCCGAGTTCACCTCGTACCAGGGGTTCTCGGTGGTCGCCCCGATGAGCGTCACCAGCCCGTCCTCGACGCTTGGAAGGAGCGCGTCCTGCTGCGCCTTGTTGAAGCGGTGGATCTCGTCGAGAAAGAGCACGGTGCGTCGCCCGCCCGCCAGACGGTCGCGGGCCTGGGCGAGCACGGCGCGCACCTCGGCCAGCGTCGCCGAGACGGCCGACAGCTCGACGAACTCGGCCGACGTGCTGAGGGCGACGAGCCGCGCGATGGTCGTCTTTCCGGTGCCGGGGGGTCCGTACAGGATCAGCGACGGGACGCGGTCGGCGCCGATCGCGGCCGCGAGCCAGCTCTCGGGCCCGAGCAACGTCGCCTGGCCGACCACCTCCGAGAGGTCCGCCGGGCGCATGCGGGACGCGAGCGGCGCTCCCGTGCGGATGGCGTCCGACACGGCGTCGGCGAAGAGGTCCAGCTCGCCGTGTCCCCCCAAGGCCGCCTCCGCCCGTCGCGGCGCGACCGCCCGCGCCCCCGTGTCCGTGTCACCCGCCGACGACAGGATGCCACGGGCCCCGGCGCCCCCTATCCTCGGTGGATGGATCGCCTCGATCCGGGTGCGCCGGTCGTCGGCCGCGACCTTCGCGCGGCGCTTCGCCGCTTCGGACCGCCGGACGCGGACCGCCCGGCGTTCGCGCGGGCCGTCGCGGACACCGACGCGTTCTTCACCTACGAGGACCTTCTGCGCGCCTGCCCGCCCACCCGGGTCGGCCTCACCCCGGGTCGCCACGCCGCCCTGTTCGCGCCCCTGTTCGGCGAGTTCGAGTGATCAGCCCGTGCCGCCTGCGTCGGGCGGCGCGTCCGGGTTGGCCCTGAGCCACGCGATCCGCAGGTACAGGTCGCGGTCCTCGATGTCCGGCTCGAGCCGGATCGACGTCATGCACAGCGGGCACAGGGTGTCGTCGAGAAAGCCGGGGACGCCGTCGCGGTCGACCCGGCCGGTCGGCATCAGGACCAGGTCGCCGAGGCAGTCCGGCGTGGGGCACGGGGCCCGCGCGTCGGCGTTGGCGAACGCGCTCTTGGGGATGGTCATCGCCGCCACGACGGTTCGTCCTCGGTCGTGTCCGCGCGAGCTCGGGCCTCGCCTCAGCTACCCTACGACGCTGCCGCCGGAGGCAAAAGAGGTATAATCCGGCGTCCAAACCGGATTTCGCGTTTCGAGGTCAGGGGAGCGCATGGCCCGCAGCTATCAGGAGCTCCTCGCGAGCGCACGGGAGCGCATCGGCGAGGTGGAGGCACGCGAGCTCGCGGATCGCATCGCAAGCGGCGACGCGCCGCTCGTGGTCGACGTCCGCGAGCAGTCGGAGTGGGACGAGGGGCACCTGCCCGGGGCGGTCCACGTCCCGCGTGGGCACCTCGAGAACCGGATCGCCGGGGTCGCCCGCCCCGATCAGGAGATCGTCCTCGCCTGCGCCGGCCGGTCACCGCTCGCTGCTCGCCGCCGTGACGCTGGCCGACATGGGCTTCGAGAACGTCACGAGCCTCGCCGGCGGCTTCACCCGGTGGAAGCACAACGGCCACGACTACGTCGTGCCGCGGACGCTCAGCCCGGCGCAGCGGTCGCGCTACGCCCGCCACATCACGATCCCGGAGGTCGGCGAGGAGGGGCAGGTCACGCTGCTCGACTCCAAGGTGCTGCTGATCGGCGCCGGCGGGCTCGGGTCGCCGTCGGCCCTCTACCTGGCCGCGGCCGGCGTCGGGACGCTCGGCATCGTCGACGACGACGTCGTCGACGCGAGCAACCTGCAGCGGCAGATCATCCACACCACCGATCGGCTCGGCACCCTGAAGGCCGAATCGGCCAAGCAGGCGATCGCCGAGCTCAACCCCGACGTGCGCGTCGACGTCCACGCCGAGCGCGTGACCCAGGACAACGTCCTCGACCTCCTGGGCGAGTACGACGTCGTCGTCGACGGCGCGGACAACTTCCCCACCCGGTACCTCCTGAGCGACGCCAGCCTCATGACGCGCACGCCGCTCGTGCACGCCAGCATCCTCAGGTTCGAGGGACACGCCTCGGTGTTCCTTCCGTACGACGGGCCGTGCTACCGCTGCCTGTTCCCGGAGCCCCCGCCGCCCGACATGGCGCCGAGCTGCGGCGAGGCCGGGGTGCTCGGCGTGCTCTGCGGGGTGATGGGCGGCATCCAGGCCAACGAGGCGATCAAGGTGCTGCTCGGGATGGGCGACACGCTGGCGGGCCGGCTCCTCATGTACGACGCGCTCGGCATGACGTTCACCGAGCTCAAGGT
Source organism: Miltoncostaeaceae bacterium (assembly GCA_963698665.1). GTDB lineage: Bacteria > Actinomycetota > Thermoleophilia > Miltoncostaeales > Miltoncostaeaceae > CALNYH01. Next base: position 494,131 of record CAVORO010000003.1, read on the forward strand.
GCGGCGCGACCCCGACTGCCCGGCCTGCGGCCCGAACGCGACGCTCGAGTTCCGCGACTACGAGGCGTGGTGCGCGGGCCCGAGCGCCCATGCGCCCGAGCCGGCGGTCGCCCGGTGACGGTCGTGAAGATCCCCCCAGTGCTTCGCCCCGCGGTCGGCGGGGAGCGGCAGGTCGAGGTGCGGGGCGCCACCGTGGCGGAGGCGCTCGAGTCGCTGTACGAGGCGCATCCGGCGGTCCGCACGCAGCTCCAGTCCGACGACGGCGGCCTGCACCGGTTCGTCAACGTCTACCTCAACGACGAGGACGTGCGGCTGCTCGCATGGCTCGACACCGAGGTCGCCGACGGGGACACGCTCATGATCCTGCCCGCGATGGCCGGGGGTGCGCGGTGAGCACCGCCGGGGCCGGTCTCGCGCCGCCCCCGGCGGTCGTCCACGCGGATCTGATCTCGGCGATCGGGAACACGCCGTTGGTCGAGATGGAGTCGCTCTCGCCCAACCCGGACGTCCGCATCCTCGCCAAGCTCGAGAGCGCGAACCCGACCGGCTCGATCAAGGACCGCACGGCGCGCTCGATGATCGACGACGCCGAGCGGCGCGGGCTCATCCGCCCCGGCGACACGATCATGGAGCCGACCTCCGGCAACACCGGCATCTCGCTGGCGATGATCTGCCGGGTGCGCGGGTACCGCCTCGTGGCGGTGATGCCCTCGAACGTCACCGAGGAGCGCAGGCAGCTCCTGACGCTCTACGGCGCGGAGATCGTCGAGTCGGACGGCGAGTTCGGATCCAACGGCGCCGTGGCCATGGCGGAGCGGCTCTCGCGCGAGCAGGGCTTGTTCATGCCGTTCCAGTACGGCAACCCGGCCAACCCGCGCGCGCACTACGAGGGCACCGCGGCCGAGATCGTGCGCGACTGCCCGGAGATCGACGTCTTCGTCGCCGGTCTCGGGACCGGCGGCACGCTGATGGGCTCCGTGCGTCGTCTCAAGGAGCACCGCCAGGACATCCAGGTCGTGGCGTGTGAGCCGGTCCAGGGCGACGACGTCAGCGGGCTGCGAAGCCTCGAGGACGGTTTCGTCCCTCCGATCCTCGATGTGTCGCTGCTCGACCGCAAGCTCCTGGTCGGCAATCGCGAGTCGATCGTCATGACCAGGCGGCTGGCACGCGACGAAGGCGTCTTCGCCGGTCTGTCGAGCGGCGGTGTGATGCACGTGTGCGCGCGCATCGCCGAGCGGATGGATCGCGGCACCATCGTCGGGATCATCTGCGACGGCGGTTGGAAGTACCTGAGCGCCGGCGTGTGGACGCGCGACCTCGACGACGTCGAGGAGACGCTCGACCGCGGGATCTTCTGGTAGCCCGATGGAGCTCTCGAGGGCGATGGCGGACGAGTTGGTCGCGCACGCACGCGACGAGTTCCCCAACGAGTGCTGCGGGATGATCGCCGGGCAGGGCGCGCGCGCGGTCGCGGTCCATCGGGCGACCAACACCGAGGCGAGCCCGTTCATGTACGTGATGGACCCGCGCGAGCAGCTCGCGATCATGGATGCCGTCGACGAGGCCGGCCACGAGCTGATGGCCGTCTACCACTCCCACACCAAGTCGGCCGCCTACCCCTCGCGGACGGACGTCGAGCTGGCGTTCTTTCCGAACACGCTCTACATGATCGTGTCGATCGCCGACCCCGACGCCCCCGACATCCGGGCGTTCCGCATCCGCCGGCCCGTCGACAAGGACGATCCAGGCGAGATCGACGAGGAGCCGGTGGAGGTCGTGGGCTAGCACCCGCATGGGCGCGGCGGACCACTACGAGCGGGTCCATCCCGGCACGCGGGAGGAGTGGCGTGCCTGGCTCGATGCCAACCACGCGGAGTCGCCCGGCGTCTGGCTGATCTCGTGGAAGAAGGCGAGCGGACGGGCGCCGATCGGCTACGACGCGACCGTCGAGGAGGCGCTGTGCGTGGGCTGGGTCGACTCGCTCGTGCGGCGACTGGACGAGGAGCGCTCGATGCTGCTCTTCACCCCGCGGCGCCCGACGAGCCGCTGGTCGCGCCCCAACAAGGATCGGGTCGCGCGGCTGATCGCGGCGGGACGCATGGCACCGGCCGGACTCGCGCTGGTGGACGAGGCGAAGCGCACCGGGACCTGGACGGCGCTCGACGACGTCGAGAACCTCGTGGTCCCTGACGATCTCCGCGCGGCCTTCGACCGGCACCCGGGCGCCGCCGCGCACTGGGAGGCCTTCCCCCGCTCGGCCCGGCGCGGGATCCTGGAGTGGATCCTCGATGCCAAACGGCCGGCGACGCGGGCACGGCGCATCGAGGAGACGGCATCGCTCGCCGCACGGGGCGAGCGCGCGAACCGGTGGCGGTGAGCGCCGGCCCCTGAGCGAGGGCCTCATGGCGGTCGTCCCGTGGCCGATGGGTCGCCATGGGTCGATCGGATCTGGCAGGTGTCGAGCGCCACCCCCTCGTCACGCTCGCCGCCGTCGGGGCGCCGGCCGCGGTCCATCTCCTCGCGGGGCGGACGGGGCTTCGTCCCGGGGAGCGCCACCTTCGCAACTGGCGGTCGCTGGCGGCGGGGGTCGCGGTCGCCGACGTCCTCGTGCGCCTGATGCCGGCGGTCGCCGACTCGGCCCGGGACATCGGGGGGTGACCGGGTGGCTTTCGTACTCCGACCGGCACGCGTTCGTGCTCACGCTCGCGGGGCTCGTGCTCTTGTACGGCGTCCGTCGCATGACCGAGGGAGTGGACGCCCCGCACGCAAGCGCGATCCGCTCGTCCGTCGCCCTGGCCGCCCTCTCGTGGCTGAGCTTCCTGACCGGGTTCCTCCTGGTCGAGCTGGAGAAGCCCGGCCTGCTCCCGCTCGTGTTCTTCACGCTCGCCATCGGCGTCTACTTCGCGGTCCGCGACCCGTCGCTCGCGGTCACCTTCGGCGGGCAGTCCGACCGCGTCTGGCGCCCTGCCCTGGTCGCGGCGCTCGTCGCGGGCTGGCTGGTCGGAACCTGGGACGCGGTGGGACCCATGCCGTTCACGCTGCTGAGCGCGATCCTCGCGGGGGGCGTCATCCTGAGCGTGGTCCGCGAGCAGCTCCCCGACGCGGGTGGTGTCAGCTTCCCGGTGTTCGTCGGCGCCACGGCCGCCGACACCGCGTTCCCTGGCCACCTCGTCGCCCCGGCCCCGGTTCCGGCCCCCTCAGACGAGCGCGGCGTCCGCGACCACCTCGACCAGCGACGGGCCCTCATGGGCGAACGCCCGCGCAAGCGCCTCGTCGAGCCGTCCGGGGCGCTCGACGCGGATGCCGAGCGTCCCACAGCGTCGTGACGCGGCCGTCACCGAGCTCATCCGGTCCGAGCACGCGGTGCCACTCGAGGCCTGTGTCCGTGGTCGCCATGGGGGTCCTCGACGCGGGGTGCGGCTGACGGTATCCGCCCCGGCGGTCCCGTCGCCAGCGCGCCCGTACGCGGAGGACCCGCCCCCGGCGTCAGGAGCGGCGGACCGGCGTCAGGTGCCGGCGCATGCGGCGTGCGATCTCGTCGTGGCCGATCGGACGGGGGATCACCTCGGTCGCGCCGGCGTCGGTGCCGAGGCGCAGGTGCGCGACGCCGTCGTCCGCCGACACCAGAACGATCGGCGCCGTTCGAAACGACGGGAGCCGACGCAGGCGCGAGACGAGAAGATGCCCGTTCATCGACGCCAGGTCCGCGTCGACCACGGCCATCGAGGGCTGCGACTCGATCGCCAACCGTACGGCGGCGTCGCCGTCGCGGGTCAAGAGGGGACGGCGCCCCCCGGCGGTGATCTCCTCGCTCAATCGCTCGAGGAGTTCCCGCTCAGGGCATGCGACCAGTACGAGCTCGCGTCGGGCCACGTCCGACCTCCGGGCGATGTGCAGGGCGTCGCGACCCCGATGGGGCAACCGGGTCGCCCTGTTGTGATCGGAGCATGGGCGGCGATGGTTGAGCCCCGTCGCCGCCCATGCTCGCGATCCGCCCGGCTCCTAGTCCTCGCTCGGCTCGGCGGCCTTCGTGGTCCGCCGACGTCGCCGAGGCTTGGGCGCCTCCGCCTCCGCCTCCGCCGCGGCCTCGCCATCGCCCTCTGCCGGGGTCGCCGACGCCTCGGCGGCGGCCTTGGTCGTCCGTCGTCTGCGGGTCGGCTTGGGCGCCTCCGCCGCGGCCTCGCCATCGCCCTCGGCCGGGGTCGCCGTCGCGTCCGCCGACGCCTCGGCGGCGGCCTTGGTCGTCCGTCGTCTGCGGGTCGGCTTGGGCGCCTCCGCCGCGGCCTCGCCATCGCCCTCTGCCGGGGTCGCCGACGCCTCGGCGGCGGCCTTGGTCGTCCGTCGTCTGCGGGTCGGCTTGGGCGCCTCCGCCGCGGCCTCGCCATCGCCCTCGGCCGGGGTCGCCGTCGCGTCCGCCGACGCCTCGGCGGCGGCCTTGGTCGTCCGTCGTCTGCGGGTCGGCTTGGGCGCCTCCGCCGCGGCCTCGCCATCGCCCTCGGCCGGGGTCGCCGTCGTCTCCGGGGCGGGCTCGGCCGACCGGCGACGCACGCGCCGGCGTCCGGCGGTGGCCGCCGCGGCCTCGAGTGCAGGGTCGACACGTGGCGCGTCCGCGCTCGGTGCGTCGGTCGGGGGCTCGTCGCCCCCAGCCTCCGGCGTCGCGGCTCCGACGGGCTGCGTCGCGTCCTCGGCCGGCGGGGTGGAGCGACGGCGGACCCGCCGGCGCGCGGCCGGGGCCTCGGCGGCCGGTTCCGCGGGAGCCGCGGGAGTCCCCGACCCGGCGGTCTCGACCGGAGCCGGCTCGGCGGCCGCCTCCGTCGCCGGCACGACGACCTCGTCCTCGGGCGACTCGTCGTCCTCGGCCGCGACCATCGCCTCGAGGTCGGCACCGGTGGGCTCCGGATCGCCCGTCGCCCCCCTGCGCCGCCGACGGCGGGAGCTGCGCGACGGAGGCCCCTCGTCCTTGCGGTCGCTCGCCTCGAGCAGCACCGCGTCCTCGGCCGGATCCGGCGCGAGCATGATCATGTCCTCGTAGGAGATCGGCTCCTCGATCGGCGGCAGCGGCTGCGGCTCCTGCGCCCGCGGGCTGACGACCACCTCGAAGACCTCGGCGTCCTCCTGTCCGTCGATGTCCAGGTCGGTCGTGGCGGACTGGTCGGCGTCGGCCGGTGTGGCGTCGCCCGACGCGGATCCACCTCGGCGTCGCCGTCGCCTGCGCCGCCCGTCGCCGGCGCCCGACTGGGCCTCCTCGGCGGGTGGCGCGCTCGGGGGCGGCGTGGCCGCCGCGTCCCCGTCCGCGAGCTCCACGCGGTACGTGCCGCTGCGCGGATCGGTCTCGAGGCGCAGCACGCCGCGACGCGCCGCGTCCTCCAGGAACTTCGAGAAGGTCGAGAAGCCCAGGTCGCTCTCACCGAAGGCCGGGTACTTGCGGCGCATCGTGTCCTTGACGACGCTCGCGAGCGGCCATTCGGTCCCCTCGCGCTGCAGCGCCTCGAGGGTTGCGCGGACCAGCTCGATCGGGTCCTTGCCGCCGCCGCTGCGGGCGCTCGAGCGCTTGGCGGCCGTCACCAGGTTGTCGTAGTAGATGAACTCGTCGCAGTTGGCGACGAGCAGCAGGCTGGCCGACTCGCGGTTGCCGACGCCGGTGACGCGCTTGTTGAGCTCGCGCAGCTTTCCGACCAGCGGCGTGAAGTCGCTGTCGCCCGAGACGATCACGAAGCTGTCCACGTGCTCGCGGCTGTACGCGATCTCCATCGCGTCGACCGCCATCTGGATGTCGGCGCGGTTCTTGGCGCCCTCGCGGGCGGAGGGCATCTCGATCAGCCCGAGCCCCGCGCTCTGCAGCTCGTGTCGTGCGTCGCGGTACCTGTTCCAGTCCGCATAGGCGCGCTTGACCAACACGCGTCCCTTGTCTGCCAGCCGGTCCAGGACCAGATGGATGTCGAAGTCGCCGCGCCCCTTCGCGCCCGGGCGGGCCATGTTCTCGAAATCGACCAATACGGCCAGCGAGCTCTCGCGCTCGGCCACCGGCGTCCTCCGGCATGGATGGTGGGCCTGGTTCCGCCAGGGCGGGCCGCGCTCGTCCCGGATTCGGACAGCGCGGCCGGTGTCCGCGTGAGCGGACGATGTGACACTAACAGGGGTTCTGGCCGTCTCGTCACTCCGGAAGACGACCGGTCGCGACACATGAACGCGCGGAGTGGGTCGCGGCGGGGCTCCCCGACAGTAGAATCGGATCCGTACAGACGGGCGCCCCGGCACGTGGGCGCGAGGACTGCGTCAGGGGACCTTGCATGACGACTCAGAAGTCGACGGCGGCAAGCGCGGAGGCAGCGGCGGGGTCACAGACCCTCTCGGTGCGAGACAACCGCACGGGGGAGACCTACGAGCTCCCGATCGTGGACGGCACGGTCAGGGCCACGGACCTCCGCCAGATCAAGACCGACGAGGGCGACTTCGGGCTCATGACCTATGACCCCGCCTTCATGAACACCGCCGCGTGCCGGAGCGCGATCACCTTCCTCGACGGTGATGCCGGGATCCTGCGCTACCGCGGGTATCCGATCGAGCAGCTCGCCGAACGAAGCAGCTTCCTCGAGGTCGCGTATCTCCTGGTCTACGGCGAGCTCCCGACCCAGGCCGAGTACGACACGTGGGTCGACGAGATCACCCACCACACGTTCGTCCACGAGAACCTGCGCCGGTTCATGGAGGGCTTCAACTACGACGCCCACCCCATGGGCGTCCTGCTGTCGAGTGTCGGCGCGCTCTCGACCTACTACCCGGAGGCCAAGGACCTGGCCGACGACGAGGTGCGTCGGCTCCAGATCGTGCGGATGATCGCCAAGATGCCGACGCTCGGCGCCTGGGCGTACCGTCACTCCAGGGGTATGCCGTTCGTGTACCCGCGCAACGAACTCGACTACTCCGCGAACTTCCTGTCGATGCTCTTCGAGATCGGCGTGCAGAACTACGAGCCGGACCCCCGCCTGGTTCGCGCGCTCGACATCCTTCTCATCCTCCACGCGGACCACGAGCAGAACTGCTCCACGAGCACGGTCCGCGCGATCGGGTCCTCGCAGGTGGACCCCTACTCGGCGGTTGCCGGTGGCATCGGCGCGCTCTACGGGCCGCTCCACGGCGGCGCCAACGAGGCCGTGCTCGAGATGCTCCGCCGGATCGGCAAGAAGGAGAACATCCCCGCCTTCATGGAGGGCGTGAAGGCCGGCAACGAGCGCCTGATGGGCTTCGGGCACCGGGTCTACAAGAACTTCGATCCGCGGGCCACGATCATCAAGGGCGCCTGTGACGACGTGTTCGAGGTCACCGGGGTCAACCCCCTCCTCGAGATCGCCGTCGAGCTCGAGAAGATCGCGCTCGCCGACGAGTACTTCATCAAGCGCAAGCTGTACCCGAACGTCGACTTCTACTCCGGCCTCATCTACGAGGCGCTCGGCCTGCCGAGCGAGATGTTCACGGTGCTGTTCGCCATCGGCCGGACGCCGGGCTGGGTCGCGCAGTGGCGGGAGATGCTCGACGACAAGGAGCAGAAGATCGCCCGTCCGCGGCAGGTGTACATCGGCGAGGGCGAGCGCGACTACGTGGACGTCGCCGGCCGCTGATCCGAGGTCGTCCGGGGCCCTCCGCGGAGGGCCCCGGACGCCGCCGCCGCGTCCGGGGGATGTCGTTCGCGTGGACGAGCCGTACGGCATGCATGGGAGCTTCACGGCCAGACCGGGTGAGGCGCGGGCGCTCGAGGCGATTCTGCTGGAGGCGGCCGACCTGTTACGAGGCGACCCGGAGTGCCTGATCTACATCGTCGCCAGGGTTCCCACACGGCCGGACGATCTCTGCGTCACCGAGGCCTGGACCGGGCTCGCCGCCCACGACGCGGCGCTGGCCGACCCGCGCGTCCGGGCGCTGATCGACCGAGCCCGGCCGCTCCTGGCGGGCGCTCCCGACGCCACCGTGCTGCGTCCGGTCGGCGGCAAGGGGCTGCCCGAGGCGTCGCCTTCGGCCGCGTGAGCGCGCCGGCCCCGCTCGGGCGGATCAGGCGGTGGCGCCCACCTCGGCCCATGCCGCGCGCGCGACGTTTCGGTCGCGCACCGCGCGGATGCGCGGGAACGCCCGCAGATCGAGCCCCGACCGCAGGGTGCGCGCCAGCGCGGGCGTGAGCGCGCAGTCGGCGATCGTGAACCGCTCGAGCACCGCGAATCGCTCCCCGAGGACCGAGTCGAGCAGCGCGAGGTCGTCCTGGATGGTCGCCTCGATCCGTCGTGCCTCGTCGTGGTCGGGCTCCGTCGCCCCCCACCCGACGCCCCGCACGAAACCGAGCGCCGGGATCTCGTGGCGCATGAGCGCTCCGCGCAGGCCGGTGGCGAATCGATCGAGGAACTCGTCGACGCGCGCCCGGCCGACGGCGTCGTCCATCGGGTAGAGGTCGTCGCGGCCGGAGCGCGCCGCCACGTAGCGCAGGATCGCGTGGGACTCGCTCAGCACCAGGTCCCCGTCGCCGAGGGCCGGGATCAGGCCGCGTCGGTTGACCGCCAGGTACCAGTCGGGCCGTGGCCGCGCGAACGGGACCTCGCGGCGGACGTAGGCGGTCCCGGTCTCCGCGAGGAGGAAGCGCACCTTCTGCGCGTTCGACGACGCGGGGTTGTCGTAGAGCACGAGACCGGCCATCCGGGCGAGACTACCCCGGCCGAGCGGGGGTCGTCGAAGTCGGGCCGGGCCGGTTAGGCTCGCGCAACCCGGCCGAAAGGACCTCGATGGACACCACGCGCTACCTGCTCCCCGAGGACGCGATCCCGACGCATTGGTACAACGTCGCCGCCGACCTCGACGCGCTGCCGCCGCCCCCGCTCAACCCGGGCACGGGGCAGCCGCTCGGCCCGGACGATCTGGCGCCGCTGTTCCCGATGTCGCTGATCGGTCAGGAGGTGAGCACCGAGCGGTGGATCCAGATCCCCGACGAGGTGCGCGAGGCGTATGCCCTCTGGCGCCCGACACCGCTCCATCGGGCCCGTCGGCTGGAGCGTTCCCTGGGGACGCGATCGCGGATCTTCTACAAGTACGAGGGCGTCAGCCCGGCGGGCAGCCACAAGCCCAACACCGCGATCCCGCAGGCCTACTACAACGCGCAGGAGGGTGTGCGGCGCATCGCCACGGAGACCGGCGCGGGCCAGTGGGGCTCGGCGCTCGCGTTCGCCTGCGGGCAGTACGGGCTCGAGTGCAAGGTCTACATGGTGCGGGCGTCGTTCGACTCCAAGCCCTACCGCAAGAGCATGATCGCCACCTGGGGCGGTGAGTGCGTGGCGAGCCCCTCGACCGAGACCCAGGCCGGGCGGTCGATCCTGGAGGCCGACCCCGACACCTCGGGGAGTCTCGGGATCGCGATCAGCGAGGCGGTCGAGGACGCCGCGACCCGCGAGGACACCAAGTACGCGCTCGGTTCCGTGCTCAACCACGTGCTCTTGCACCAGACCGTGATCGGCCTCGAGGCGAAGGCGCAGCTCGATGCGGCCGGCGCGACGCCGGACGTGGTCATCGGCTGTGTCGGCGGTGGATCGAACTTCGCCGGCATCGCCTTTCCGTTCGTGGCCGACGCGGCCGCGGGCCACGGCCCGCGCATCGTCGCGGCCGAGCCCGCCGCGTGTCCGACGCTCACACGCGGCCACTACGGCTACGACTTCGGCGACACGGCGAAGATGGCTCCGCTGCTCCCCATGCACACGCTCGGCCACGGATTCGTCCCGGCGGCCATCCACTCGGGCGGCCTGCGATACCACGGGATGGCGCCGCTCGTCTCCCACCTGGTCCACACGGGGGCGGTCGAGGCGCGCGCCTACAACCAGGGCGAGTGCTTCGCCGAGGCGCTTCGCTTCGCCCGGAGCGAGGGCATCATCCCCGCGCCCGAGCCGTCGCACGCGCTGCGGGCGCTCCGCGAGGAGGTCGAGCGCGCGGACGCGGAGGGCGTCGAGCGCACGTTCCTCGTGAACCTCTGCGGCCACGGGAACTTCGACATGGCCGCCTACGAGACCTATCTCGCCGGGGAGCTGGTGGACCACGAGCTGCCCCAGAGCGAGCTCGACGCGGCCGCTGCCGAGCTGGCGGAGCTGCCGGCGATCCCCGGCTAGGCCTCGCTCGCCCCCGGAGGCCCGCACGGTCGGTCGACACCGCCGGGCGGGTCGCCGGGGGCGGCGGCGTCGAGCAGCGTGCCGAGCTCGTCGAGCTCGTCGTCCGCGAGGTCGTCCCAAAGGCGGGTCCTGACCTCGTCGCGGCCGGGCGAAGCGGCCCGGACGACACGACGGCCCTCCGGCGTCAGACGAGCCTGCACCCGCCGCCCGTCGGTGGGATGCGGCGTCCGCTCGACGAGCCCGTTGCGCTCGAGTCCGTCGACCAGCTTGGTCACGTTCGGGCGCGAGACGCCCATGGAGTCGCCGATCGAGCAGAGGCCCGCACAGCCTTCGGCGCAGCAGTCGAGCGTCTGCAGCAGCACCAGCTTGGCGTCCGTGAGGCCGTGCGCCGCCGCGTGGCGCTCGAGTTCACGCTCGAGGCGCGCGGCGACCGCCTCGAGCGCGACGGCGGCCCGTCGCGCGCCGATCGCGCGCGGAACGTCCGGAGAGATCGTTCGTGGGTTCATCATCTCCGAGGCTACACCACGGGTGCGCGTCCGCCGATCGGCGCCGAGTCGCTAGGATCGGCGCATGAGCGAACCACGAGAAGACCTCAACCGGGCCGTCCGTGAGATGGGTGACGAGATCGGCCGCGGAATCGAGAGCCTGGGCCGTATGGCGCGGCAGGTGGGCAACGACTGGACGCGGGTCGCGGGTCCGATCCCGGGCACGCGCTCGGAGTCCAGCCCGATCAGGAGCATTCGCGAGCTCGCGAACCTCCGGGACGAGGGCTACATCACCGACGAGGAGTACGAGGCCAAGAAGACCGAGCTCCTCGGTCGCATCTGATGGCGGACACGCCCATGGAATGGGCCGAGGTCGTCGAGGTGCTCCGGCCGCATGTGAGCGCGGAATGGGTGCACCACTCCGAGGAGTACGGCGATCAGGCGTGGGTCCGGCTGATCCTCTTGGTCGACGCCCACAACTTCCTCAGCCAGCCGCGGGTCTCCGAGAAGGTCGCCATGACCCTGGCGGACCTTGCCGCGGGTGCCGAGCGCGCCGGTGAGCGCGCCGGCTGGGAGGCGCTGCAGGAGAAGTCGAAGGACGAGCGCATGGAGAACGTGGCGAAGCTGGTGGATGCCGCCCCGACCGTGCTGCCGGCCGAGCTCCTGCCCCTGTTCACGCGTTCGATCGAGCCGTCCGGCCCGATGATGTGAGCGCCGCCGGCGCGCGGCACCCGAGCGACGAGGACCGCGCCCGCGAGACGGCGCCGCTGGTGGCCGAGGCCGCCGCGGCGCTGGCCGCGGGCGATCGGGCGCGCCTTCTCGCGGTGCTCCGCGACGACGTGACCTGGATCGGTCCCGCCGGCGCTCGGACCGGACCCGCCCAGGCCACGGCCGCGATGCTCGCGAGCGTCGCCGGCGCGCACGCGTGGCGTCCGCCCGTGCAGGTCGGAGCGACCGCCGTGCTCGGGTTCTCCGTCGCCGGGAGTCCCCGCGTGGTGGTGCTCACCGTCCGCCGCGACGGTGTCGTGATCGCCGCCGGGGCGGCGGACTGAGCCGGGCGCCTCTCCCGCTCAGGCCCCGAGGCGGCGAAGCGCACGCGGTGGGTACAGACCCACGAGCAGGCCGCCGTGTGGCCGGATGCGCCCCGCTTCGATCACGATCACGGCCCCCTTCTTGACCTCGACGTCGGCCCCGGTCAACTCCTCGGTCATGCGTCCGAGGTCCGGCTGATGACCGCAGATCGCGAGTTCGGTCGCGTCGGAGCGCTCCGCCACCAGATCGGCGAGGGTGTGGAGGTCAGCGCCCGGCGCCAGCCGCCCGTCGCGGGCGGGCGAAGCGATGCCGAGCGCCTTGCAGACGATCTCGGCGGTCTCGCGACATCTCGCGAGCGGGCTGGTCACGACGGCGTCGGGCGCCATGCCGAGCGTGCCCATTCCCTTCGCGATGGCCTGCACGCGCGCGCGGCCCTCGCGCGTCAGCCGACGCTCGGCATCGTCCACGCCCGAGGCACCGCCGTCCTCGGCGATCCCGTGTCTGAAAAGGAGCAGCCGCATCCACCCGGGAGGCTATCTCGACGCGGGTCACCGGTGGTCCGACGGGCCCGCCGCCACCGCGATCCGCCCGCGCCGGTTTCACCGCGACGTCCGAGGGGCGCCAGGCGGCGCGCCCCCGGACTGCGGCCCTAGTCGATCATGTTGTAGGCGGGGAGCGTCAGGAAGTCGACGAACTCGTCCGTGGTCGAGATCTCGTCGAACAGCTTGGCGGCCTCGTCGAAGTAGTGGGCCTGGCTCTCGGGGAACTTGCCCTTGACGGCCTCGAGCTCCTCGGCGACGACGGCGCGGAAGAGCTCCTCGTCCACCTTGCGCCCGTCCTCGAGCACGCCGTTCGGGCTGTGGATCCACTGCCAGACCTGGCTGCGGGAGATCTCGGCGGTCGCGGCGTCCTCCATCAGGTTGTTGATGGGGACGCAGCCGAGCCCGGACAGCCACGCGCCCAGGTAGTGGATGCCGACGCCGACGTTGGTCCTGAGCCCGGCCTCGGTGATCGGGCCCCGCGGACCGAAGTCGAGCAGGTCGTCGGCCGAGATGTCGACGTCCTCGCGCTTGCGGTCGATCTGGTTCGGACCGGGCATGACCGCGTCGAAGGCCTCCTTGGCGATCGGCACGAGGCCCGGGTGCGCGACCCAGGTGCCGTCGTGGCCGTCGTTGGCCTCGCGCTCCTTGTCGGCGCGCACCTTGGCGAGCGCTTCCTCGTTTGCGGCCGGGTCGTTCTTGATCGGGATCTGCGCCGCCATGCCGCCGATCGCCGGCGCGTCCCGGCGGTGGCAGGTCTTGATCGCCAGCAGCGAGTAGGAGCGCATGAAGTTCGCGGTCATGGTGACCAGGATGCGGTCGGCCAGCACGAACTCGGGGTCGTTGCGGAACTTCTTGATGCAGCTGAAGATGTAGTCCCAGCGGCCGCAGTTGAGGCCCGCCGAGTGCTCGCGCAGCTCGTAGAGGATCTCGTCCATCTCGAAGGCGGCGAGGATCGTCTCGATCAGGACCGTGGCCTTGATGGTGCCCTGGGCGATGCCGAGCTCGTCCTGCGCCTTGACGAAGATGTCGTTCCACAGGCGCGCCTCGAGGTGGCTCTCGAGCTTGGGCAGGTAGAAGTACGGGCCCGAGCCGTTCGCCGCGAGCAGCGCGTGGTTGTGGAACAGGTAGAGGGCGAAGTCCATGATCCCGCCCGACACCGGGACGCCGTCGACCAGCAGGTGCTTCTCGTACAGGTGCCAGCCCCGCGGTCGGACGAGGAGGGTCGCGAGCTCATCGCCCAGCTTGTAGCTCTTGCCGCCGCCCTCGAAGGTGATCGTGCGCGCGTTCGCGTCGCGCAGGTTCACCTGGCCCTGCATGTTGTTCTCCCACAGGGGGGCGTTGGCGTCCTCGAAGTCGGCCATGAAGACCTTGGCGCCGGAGTTGAGCGCGTTGATGATCATCTTCCGGTCCACGGGGCCGGTGATCTCCGCGCGCCGGTCCTGCAGGTCGGCCGGCATCGGCGCGATCCGCCACGAGTCGTCGGCGCGGATGGCCGCGGTCTCGGGAAGGAAGTCGGGCCGGACGCCCTGCTCGATCTTCGCGGCGCGCTCGACGCGCGCCGCCAGCAGCTCCTCGCGTCGTGGGCCGAACTCGCGCTGCAGGGTCGCGACGAGCTGGAGGGCGTCCGGGGTGAGGATCTCGGCCCACTCGGGGCGGACCTCCCCGAGCACCTGGACGCCGTTCGGTGGGTTGATGCTCGTCATCGTCTGGTCTGCCCCCTTGTCACGGTCCGCACGCGGGTCCTCGTTTGTCGGCCCCGGAGCCTACCGACGCACGCGCGGCGCGGTGTGGCCCCCACGGTGACCTAGACGAGGCGCCCGGGGACCTGTCCCCCGAGCAGCGACGCCACCACGAGCACCACGACCGCCAGCCCGAGCTCGAGCGCGGCGCGGGGCGGGATCAGGCCGACCGCCCGCGGCCCTGGGCGGCGCACTCGCTCGAGCGCGGCCACGATCCGCCTGCTCGCGAGGGCGAGCCCGACGATGCCGGCGAGGACGGCGATCTTGATCAGGATGCTCCGCCCGTAGGCCGTCTCCCAGAGCTGTGCCGGCGCATCGAGCTCACCGAGCGTCCGCACCACGCCCGTTGCGACGACCGCCGCGACGAGCACCAGCGCCACCGTCGAGTATCGGCCGATCAGTCGCGCGGCCAGGGTGGACCCGTCGCCCGAGGCGATCCGCGGCAGCCGGCGGGCGGCCACGGCGATCCCCGCGAGGCCGACGAGCCAGATGCCGGCCGCTCCGATGTGGACGGCCTCGGCGGGGACCTGGAGCCACGGCCGATCCGTCTGCGAGGCATGCCCCTGCTCGGCGACGACGCCGAGGGCGGCGGCGGCGAGGACGCCCATCACGACCATCGGAACCGTTCGCCCGGCGGCGGTCGCGGCGGTCGGGATCTGCCCGGCGCCGTGCTCTCCCAGAAACTGCCAGGCCGCCACGGCGAAGAGGAGGAACAGGAGCCCTGCCCGGAGCTGGAGCAACTCACCGAAGCGCGTGTCGGCCAGCACCTGGCCGATGCCCGCGGTGTCGGTGAGGGCGGCCCAGACGCTCGTGCCGAGCGTGGCCGCGCTCTGGACGACCAGCACGTAGCCCTCGGCGATCATGGCCGCGAGCGCCACGACACCGAAGGCGCTCCAGAACGCGTCCCGCCCCCAGACCAGCATGGCGTCCCGCGACCCGCCCGCCATGGCGGGCGCCCGGCGCCAGGTGGCGCCCCACACGAGGAGCCGCGCGCCGATCAACCCGAGCAGTCCCGCCAGCCCGACGACCTCGAGCAGACGCGCGCCGACCATCCAGGCGCTCGTCTCCGAGGGGCCGGCCGCGCCCGCGGCGCCCGCCAGGAAGGGGTCGGACAGGTCGTCAACGCCGACGCCGAAGACGTAGGCCCCGCCGACGACGTGCGAGTCCGCGCCGATGACGCGCCAGCGGGCGGTGTAGGTCCCCGGCCCGAGGCCCGCGCGGAGGGGGATCTCGATCACGCGCGCATCCCCTGGGTCCACCATGGCGGGACCCGCCTGGGCGAGCAGTCCCCGCTCGTCGACGACGTCGGCGTCCTGGGCCGGGTCCAGCAGCTGCACCGGCTCGTTGAACTCCACCCGCACCGTGTCCGGCGCGGCGTCGAGCCGCGCGTCCGGCGCGGGTGAGGCGTCCACCAGCACCGCGTGGGCGAGAGCGCCGGCGGGGGCGAGGAGCATGCAGATGAGGGCCGCCACGAGGGCGTATGCGCGGGTCACCTGGCGATCGTAGTCGCGACACCGCGGCCGGCCACCGCCGCGCCGTCGCGTTCGGGACGGTCGCCCGCTACCGTCCCGGCGTCGACACGGGAGAAACGACGTGACGGGTCTGCTGGAGGGTCGGACGGCGCTCATCGTGGGCGTGCTCAACAAACGCAGCATCGCCGCCGCGATCGCGAACGCCTTCGCCGCGGCCGGGGGCCGCCTCGCCCTGACGTACCAGAACGAGCGCACGCAGCGCGACGTCGCACGTGTGGCCGACGCGCTCCCGGGGGACGTGCCCCTGTTCCCCCTGGACGTCACGGACGACGATCAATGCGATGCCGCCGTCCACGGCGCCAGCGAGGCGCTCGGTGGTGTCGACGTCCTCGTCCACGCCGTGGCGTTCGCCGCCGCGAGCGACCTGGAGGGCCGGTTCGCGGACACCTCGCGCGAGGGGTTCCGGCTGGCGCACGAGGTCTCGGCCTACTCGCTCGTGGCGCTCGCGCGCCGGGTCGAGCCGATCATGCTGGCGCGCGGCGGCGGGTCGATCATGACGCTCACGTACCTCGGGGCCGAGCGCGCGGTGCCCGGCTACAACGTGATGGGTGTCGCCAAGGCCTCGCTCGAGGCCTCGGTGCGCTATCTGGCGTGGGATCTCGGGGCGGGCGGCATCAGGGTCAACGCGATCTCGGCCGGGCCCGTGCGCACCGCGGCGGCGCGCGGCATCCCGGGCTTCCAGTCGATGGCCGACGCCGTCACCGAGCGGACCCCTCTGCGTCGGGAGATCGGTGCGGCGGACGTCGCGGGTACGGCCCTCTACCTGGCCTCCGATCTCGCGACGAACGTCACCGGCGAGACCCTCCACGTCGACGCCGGCTACCACGCGATGGGCCTGTAGCGCTCCGCTCGCGGCGTGGGCCGAAGGGTGGCCTGGCGCCGCGCCGCCTTTGATACCGTCCGTAGGACATGAATGCGACCGGGCGATAATGTCGTGTTGACACTTTCAGATGCGACGGGCGTGTGAGCATGCATCGGGACGACCCGGTCGTCGTGGTGGGCAGCGGGATCGCGGGGCTCTCGGCCGCCCTTCGGATCGCGTCCTCGCGGCCCGTCGAACTCGTGACCAAGGGTCCACTCGTGTCCGGGAGCACCGCGCTCGCGCAGGGAGGGATCGCCGCGGCGCTGCATGCGGGCGACACACCGGGCCTCCACGCGCTCGACACGATCAACGCCGGCGCGGGGCTCTGTGACGAGGGTGTGGTCCACGACGTCTGCGTCCAGGCACCCGCCCGTGTCGCCGACCTGGTGGGCCTCGGGGTCGACTTCGACCGCGACGCGGCGGGCGGACTCCACCTCGCGCGGGAGGCGGCGCACGGACGGGCTCGGGTGGCCCACGCGGGGGGCGACGCCACGGGCGCTCGGATCTCCGCCGCACTGGCCGCGCGCGTGGCCGCGCACGCGGGCATCACGGTGCGCGAGCACCGTCGCGCGATCGACGTCCTGCGAGAGTCGGGCCGCGCCGTGGGCGTCCGGGTGCGGACGGCCGACGGCGCGCTCGAGGACCTGCGTGCCGCCGCGACGATCCTGGCGACCGGCGGCCTCGGGGGGCTCTTCTCGCGGACGACGAACCCCGTGGGCGCGACCGCGGACGGCATGGCGATGGCGTGGCGGGCCGGGGCGGCGCTCGTGGATCTGGAGCTGGTCCAGTTCCATCCGACCGCGCTCGCGGTCGACGGCGGCGACGGCGGGTGGCTGCCCCTGATCAGCGAGGCGCTCCGAGGTGCCGGCGCGACCCTCCACGACGAGACCGGCCGGCGCTTCATGGTCGACGTGCACCCGCTGGCGGAGCTCGCGCCGCGCGACGTGGTCGCCCGTGAGATCGCCACACGCACGGAGCGCGGCCGGGTGACGCTGGCCCTGCCTGGCATCGCCCCCGAGGAGGCCGCCCGACGCTTTCCTTCGGCCGCGCGCGCATGTCGCGACCACGGTCTGGTCCTCGGGCACGACCCCGTCCCGGTCGCCCCTGCGGCGCACTTCGCGATGGGTGGCGTGCTGACCGATCTGGCCGGGCGCTCGCGGGTTCCGCAGCTGTTCGCCATCGGCGAGTGCGCGTCGACCGGCATGCACGGGGCCAACCGGCTCGCCTCGAACGCCATGCTCGAGGGCGCCGTGATGGCCGCGGAGTGCGCGGCGGCGATCGAGCGCGGGGAGCCCTGGCCCGACGGGGACATCGGGCCGTCCCGGCCGCTGGACCCGTCGGTCGTCACGGGGGCCCCCGCCGAGGCGACCGCGCTCGTCCGGGGAGAGATGACGCACGCCATGGGCGTCGAGCGGGACCCGGGCCGCCTTGCGAGCGCAGCCCGGCGCCTGGACGAGATCGACACGGATCTGCTCGACCTGGACGGCCGGAGCCTCCACGACGTCGCCCGCAAGGCCGTCGCCGGCGCCCGGATGCGGGCGGAGAGCCGCGGAGCCCACCACCGGCGCGACCACGCGCGACCCGATCCCCGCTGGGCACGCAGGGTCGCATGGGTCGGCGACGACCACGACTCGATTCCGCTGGCACACAACCCGGTCAGGAGCGCGGCATGACGACGGCCATCCACCCGAGCGCCCCGGCGAGCGCGCCGGCCGAGGAGCTCGTCGCGCGGGCCACGAGGGCGCGTGCCGCGCTCGGCGAGCGCGCGATCGTGCTCGGCCATCACTACCAGAAGGACGAGGTGATCCGGTTCGCCGACGCGACCGGCGACTCCTATCGCCTGGCCCGGGTGGGCGCCGAGTCGGACGCGGAGCTGATCGTGTTCCTCGGCGTCTACTTCATGGCGGAGGCCGCCGACGTCCTCGGGGGCCCCGACCAGACGGTCGTCCTGCCGGATCTGTCGGCCGGTTGCCATCTGGCCGAGTGCGCCGACATCTACACCGTCAGGGACGCCTGGGAGCAGATGACCGCGGCGATCCCCGGGCGCCGGGTGATCCCCATCACGTACATGAACTCGGACGCCGTCCTCAAGGCGTTCGTCGGCGAGCACGGCGGGCTGGTCTGCACGTCGAGCAACGCCGAGCGCGCCTTCAGGTGGGCGTACGAGCGCGGCGACGCCGTCTTCTTCTTCCCCGACGAGCACCTCGGGCGCAACGTGGGTGCGGCGCTCGGCATCCCGCCCGCCGATCCGCCCGTCTGGGATCCGCGCCCGGCCGAGCTCGGCGGCATCGCGCCGGAGCGGTTGACCGACGCCCGGCTCATCCTCTGGAAGGGCTTTTGCAACGTCCACACCAAGTTCACCGTCGCCCAGATCGAGGCGGCGCGCGCGGAGGATCCGGACGTGGCCGTGATCGTCCATCCGGAGTGCCCGCGCGAGGTGGTCGTGGCGGCCGACCAGGCGGGCAGCACCGACTTCATCATCCGTCGCTGCGAGGAGCTCCCCGCCGGGAGCTCGGCCGTGATCGGGACCGACGCCAACCTGGTCGGCAGGCTGGCCGCCCGCCACTCGGACAAGCGCATCCGCTGCCTCAACGAGTCGATCTGCCCCTGCGTGACGATGAACCGCATCGACCTCCCCGCCCTCACCTGGGCGCTCGAGCGACTCGCGGCGGGTGAGATCGTCAACCCCGTGCGCGTCCACCCGGACGTCGCCCACCACGCACGCGTGGCGCTCGACCGCATGCTCGCGCTCGGATGACCGCGGAGCAGGTCGCCCGCGTCGCCCTGGCCGAGGACCTCGGCGAGCGGGGGGACGTGAGCGGTCGCGCCGCGCTTCCCCACGACCGTGAGGCGGCGGGGGAGATCGTCAGCCGCGCCGACGGGATCCTCGCGGGGACCGAGGTCGCGGATGCGGTGGCCGAGCTCGTGGGCCTGCGGCTCATCTGGCGAGCGGGCGACGGGTCGCCCACGGCGCCGGGGGTGTCGGTCTGTCGCGTGACGGGGCCGGCGCGCGCCCTGCTGGCGGGCGAGCGGACGATGCTGAACCTCCTGTGTCGGCTCTCGGGCGTCGCGTCGCTCACGGCCCGCTACGTCACCGCCTGCGCGCCGGTGGCGGTGCTCGACACGCGCAAGACCACCCCCGGCCTGCGGGCGCTCGAGAAGGCGGCGGTGCGGGCGGGCGGCGGGCGCAACCACCGGCCGGACTCCACGACGGCGTGATGTTCAAGGACAACCACATCGCGCTGCTCGACGGCGACCTGGCCGCGGCGGTCGCACGGGCCCGCGCGGAGCTTCCGGGCGCGCCGGTCGAGATCGAGGCGGACGACCTCGACGGCGTCACGGCGGCGCTCGCCGCCGGCGCGGACTGGATCCTGCTCGACAACATGGACACGGCGACGATGCGCGAGGCGGTCGAGCTCGTCGCCGGCCGCGCCAGGACCGAGGCGTCCGGGGGAATGACCCTGGAGCGCGCCCGGGCGGCCGCGAGCACCGGCGTCGACGCGATCAGCATCGGCGCGTTGACCCATTCCGCGCCCGCGCTCGACCTCGGCCTCGACCTCGAACTCGGCGGCGCCTGAGCCCGATCGCCCGCACGCGTCCCCCCCGCGGAGTACCGTCGTCGACATGACCGACGACACCGCACGACGCATCCTCGTCATCGCGAACGAGACCCTCGCCGACACGGGCGTGGTCGACCAGGTCCGGGCGCGCGCCGGGGGCGGGCCCGCCGACGTGCTCGTGGTGGCGCCCGCGCTTCCGAGTTCCCGCCTGGCCCACCTGCTCGGCACCGAGAGCGAGCGCGATCGCGCCGCCGCGCAGGCGCGGCTCGACGACACCGTGGAGGCCCTCCGCGCCGCGGGCCTCGATGCCACCGGTCGCCTGGGTGACGGCGAACCGCTCCAGGCGCTCGACGACGCGTTTCGCACCTTCGGCCCGCACGAGGTCGTCATCTCCACCCACGTGCCCGAGCGGTCGATCTGGCTGGAGCGCGACGTCGTCTTCCGGGCGCGGAACCGCTACGACGTCCCCATCACGCACCTCGTGGTCGATCTGGGCGTCGGGCTCCGCCATGTCGACGCCCCGACGGGTCGCGCGAGCGGCCGGTGGCGACGACCGGGTCACGGTCTTTCTCGCCGCGCCCTACGAGGAGGCGCTGGCGATCCGCGAGCGCGGCTTTCGCGACGACGACTCCGCCGGCGCACCGGGTGTGACGGTGGCGGGCGCCGCGGCGGAGGCCGCCGCCGCGGGCGGGGTCGTGCTGTCCGTCGAGGTCCCCGCCGCGTCGCTCGAGGGGCGGGAGGTGACCTCGGCCGACGGCGCCCGGCGGTTCGTCCTTCCGGCCGACATGCTGAACCGGGCCGGGCCCGCCGTCACCGTGGACGACTGGTCGGAGTGACGCCCCGGGGCGGGGCCGTCGGCGCGCTCGAGGCGGCCGGCCGGCCTGCCGATGCCCGCATCGTCCGTGCGGCCCGCGGCGGTGGGGGATGGGAGACCTGATGACGGCGAGGTTCGGCGGTCTCGCCCCGGCACCCGTGCGCGCGCGGTCGTCTCGCTCGGTGCGTCGTCGCGGTGACCCGCGGCGCCCGCCGTCGTGACCCGCGAGGAGCAGGAGGCGTGCGAGGCGTTCTTCCGCCGCAACGGCCTTCCGCACCTCATGGACGGCTACGACCCACGGGAGGACACGCTCACACGCCTTCGTCCGGCGCTCGTCGTGATCCTCGTGGTCGGGTTGGCGATCGGGCTGCGGCCCGACTGGCCGCTCGGGCTCAGGGCGCTCGCCGTCGGCACCGGCCTCGTCATCGCCGCCGCCGCGATCGCCATCGTCAACGTCGCCCGGGGGCGGCGCTGGTCCGCCCGTCCCGAGCGGGTCGGCTTCATCGAGGCGACGGCGCTGGTCCTGGTCCCGCCGGTCGCCGCGCTGGTCCTCGGCGACGGCCTGCGCTCGGCGCTCGTCATCGGCGGCGTCAGCATCGCCACCGCGGCGGTGCTCTACGTGCTGGCGAGCTTCGGCGTGCTGCCGCTCCTGATCCATCAGGCCGGTCGTGCGCTCTCGGGCGCGGTGACGACCGCGACCGTCGCCGTGCGCGCGATGGCGGTGATGCTGGCGCTGCTCCTGTTCCTCGCCCTCTCGCAGGAGACCTGGCGCGCGTTCGGCACGCTTGGAGGGGTGGCGATTCGGGGTCGTCATGGCGCTCTTCGGCCTCCTGTCGGTGGTGCTCATCGTGAGCGGGCTGCGACGGGAGCGCGCCGCCCTGCTCGCGCCGCAACCCGGGCCGGAGCTGGCGCGCCGCGCGTCGCTGACCCCGGCGGCGCCGCTCGTCCGCCGCGGCGTGGTCCCCGCGATGCCCCCGCTCGGACGCGTCGAGCGCCTCAACATCGGTCTGGCGCTCGTGATCTCGCTGGGGTTGCGCGTGCTCGCGGTCGGCGTCGCCGTGGGCATCGGCTTCCTGGTGTTCGCGGTGCTCATCGTCGACCGAGCGCTCACCGCCGAGTGGGTCGGCGGCGATCCGACGGTGTATCTGGCGGTGGACGTGGTCGGCGGACAGGTGGTCCTGAGCGAGGCGGCGATCCGGGTCGCGACGTTGCTCGGCGCGTTCGCGGCGGTCTACTTCACCGCGGTCGCGGTCGGCGACCGCGGCAGCCGCGAGGAGTTCCTCGGGGACGAGATCGACCGGCTCGAGGGCGTCATGGCGGCGTGGGCCTACTCGCGCGGGGAGGATCGGGCGCCGCCCGCGCCGCGCTCACCCGGATGAGGGATCGAGTCCCACCGCCCGCCGCCGATGGGCATGCGATGGAGGTCACGCCCGACACGGACGAGGCACCGCTCCCCGAGCCGGGGCGGGACGTCTGGATCGAGGGGACCGAGCACGGCCCGCTCCCGGTCTCGGTGCTGGAGCACGCCGCCGGCGGCCTGCTCGGCCTGGAGCCGCCGCGTCTCGACGGCGTGCCCATCCGGCTCGAGGCGGGCCGCCGGATCCGCGTCGACTACCGCCTGCAGGGTGTGCCCTGCGCGCTCCAGGCCGAGACCGTCGCGCCGGGCGCCCGCCGCGCGGACCGGCTGTGGATCAGGCGCCTCGGCCCGACGATGCGATTCCAGCGCAGAAGCGACTTCCGCATCCGGGACGCCCTGACCGCGCGGCTGTGGCCGGGGGCGGGCGCCGCCGTCGGCCTCGCGCCGCCGCTGGTCGGCGTCACCGAGAACCTCTCGACGGCCGGGGCGCTCCTTCGATCCGCGCCCGGCGTGCAGCCCGGCGGAACGGCGCTGCTGGAGCTCGACATGCCGGAGGGGGATCGCCTGGAGCTTCCGGCCGTGGTCGTCCGCGTCGTCGACCCGGAGCGTGCGACCGGTGAGCGACAGATCGCCCTGGCGTTCACCGACCTCCCGGTCGACGAGGAGCGCCGTCTGGGCGAGCACGTGACCGCCCACCAGCGGCGGGCGCTCCGCGAGGGCCGCGCGCGTCGCTAGGAGGTCGGCTGCTCCGCGACGGCACCGCCGCGGACGACCATGACGTCACACGGCGCGTTGGTGGCCACGTAGTTGGCGACGCTGCCGAGCGCGATCCGTGCCATGCGCCCGCGTTGCGGCGCGACGACCAAGAGGTCGCACTCCGCCTCCTCGGCCCAGAGGCACGCGATCTCGCCGGCGTGGCCGCCCTGCAGGACGATGCCCTCGCCCCCGAGCTCCTTCGCAAGCGCCGAGAGCCACGTCTCCGCCTGGTCGCGAAGCTGCGAGTCGACGCCCGCCATGTCGTCGCTCCACGGCACCGTGCCACCGACGAAGGCCTCGGCCGACGGGGCGACATGGACGATCGAGAGCCGGGCGCCGATGCGCTCGGCGTGCAGTGCGCCGACGCGCGCGCCGAGCGCCGAGGCGGGGGAGTCGTCGACCAAGCAGGCCACGTGCGGTTGCGGCGCCATGTCGATCGGCACCGTAGCCGGTCGCGGTCCCGGCTGCAGCACGAGGCCCCGGCTGCCGACCGGAGTCGGGCAGGGTCGGGCAGACTTGGGGCGTGAGCGACGACGCGAGCCGCCGGGCTGACGGAACGGACCGGAGGCCACACGACCCGCCGCCCGACGCCGCGGCGAGCGACGCGACCCGGCGCACCTACCTGGCCAGCGAGCGGACGTTCCTCGCCTGGTTTCGCACCGCGCTCGCGTCCCTCGCCCTCGCCATCACGATCGGCCGCGTGCTGCCGGAGATCACCGAGGGCGATCGGCGCGTGTTCCAGGTGGTCGGCCTCGGTTTCGGCATCGTCGGCCTCGGGGTGCTCGTCTACGGCGCCGTCCGTGAGCGGGCGATCACAAAGGCGCTTGCGATCGGCCGGTACGTGCCCTTCCCGTTCACGGCACTCGTCGTCCTGACCGCCGCGGTGTTCGTGCTGGGGCTCGTGCTGGTCGTGTTGATCTGGACCTGAGTCCTGGGGTCCGGAGGCGATCCGGCCGGTGTTCGTGGGACACGAGGGCTCAGCGCCGTCTCAGCGAAGGCGGTGGGCGCCGATCGATCCCGATCGGAAGTGGTCCTCGGTGAGCCCCGCCGAGATCAGGTCGTTCACGCGGTTGGCCAGCACCACGGCGCGCTGACTGCGGCGCTGGGTCGTTCGGAGCTGTGCGGCCGTCAGCCGGAGGCCTCTGGGCGGGTCGATCCGCCCGATCGCGAGCGGTGTCGGCGGGGCCTCGGTCCCGTCCAGCGGGATCGAGGCGGCGACGAGACCCGCGTAGAGGGGGCGCCCGCTCAGGCGAGTCGTCGGGGCGAGGTTGCCGCCTGTCAGCCCGTTGATGCGGGCCCAGGTCGCCCGTGCCCGCACGGCCAGCGCCCGCGAGATCCGGTCGTTGATGCGCACCTGGCGCAGTGTGAGATCGAACCGCGAGGTCCGGGACGGCGAAGACGGAGATGCGTTGCCCACCGGCCGCGGGAGCGGAGGCCCCGAGGTGCCCGGCGCGTCGTCGGGGGATGTCGACCAGGCGATGCCCGCGGCAAAGGCGTTCGGGCCGAAGGCATCACCGCAGAGGTCACCGGCCTGGATGCCGCGGTCGATCCAGGCGTTCGCCGCGTTGAGACGGCGAAGGGCTGCGGCGTCGATGCGCTGCTGGATCGCCAGCGCCGACCTCGTGAGCTCGATCGTTCCCTTCGGGCTCGGTCGGCGGTACGGCCGTGGGCGGCACGCCGGGCGCTGTGCTGACGGGGCGGTGGCCTGGCCCGCTCGCGCCGGGCCGGCGGGCTCGGCCGGGCCGCCGCCCGCCGCCGGTTCGTCCCCCGGGGAGGTCGTCGGCGACTGGACGGGCGCGATGGGTCCGGACGAGGTGGGCACGGGCGCGATGGCGGACTCGGTTGCCCCATCGCTCCGGCCGGCCGCGCTCAGGGCCGACAACCGGTAGTGGACGGTGTCGCCTGGCGCCACGCCGGTCACGGCGGCGCGGACGTGGACCCGCGTCGCCCCGGTGCCCGCATAGCCGCGCACACGGCCGGTCGCCAGGTCGGGGGTCGTTCCCCAGGCGACCTCGTAGTTCGCCGCCATCCCGCCCACGTCGATCGTCCCGCCGACGACGAGCGGGTCGGCGTCCGTCAGCCCCGTTGTGGCGACCGGTGGACCGATCTCGGGCTGCTCGGACCGGATCAGATCGACGAGGGGTGACGCGTAGGCGCTCAGTCGGGTGTAGCCGCCCGTGCGCCAGAGCTGGCAGGGCGACGGCCCGAAGCTCGTGACACCGGCCTGGAGGGGTGCGGTGCCGAACGACACGTACAAGGGGCCGCCGGAGTCGCCCGGGCAGGTCGTCGCGCCGGCCGCGGGTGATCCCGGCGGGGCGCCCGTGCACAGCATGAGCGCGGGCACGTGGACCTCGCCGAAGTACGCGGCGCAGTCCTCGTCGGATCGGAGCGTCGTGGCGCCGACGTGGAGTCGGGAGTCCGCGGTGTCCGGTGACTCACCGAGCAGACCCCAGCCGCCGATCCACGCGGGCGTCTCCGGGCGCGCGAAGCCCGACTCGAGGGGAGTCATGAGCGGCAAGCCATCGTGCGGGGACGCCCGATCGAGACGCATCAGGGCGTAGTCGTTGGCGAATCGCGAGGCGGCCGGCCGATAGTCGATCGGCACGAACAGGTCCGCGACGGCGAAGACGTTGGCGGGCGTCGCCGCGTCGAGATCCGTGATCCCGGCGCCGACGAGCACGTCGAGTCCCTCCCGGAAGGCCCCCTCGTCGTCGGTCACGCAGTGGGCGGCGCTCAGCACCCACTCGCGAGCGATGAGCGTGCCGGAGCAGGCGGACGGGCCCTCGGTCGAGAGGATGTCCACGAACACCGTGAACGGCTGCTCTCCCGGCGCGGCCGGCCGGCCGGCCGCGATCCGCGGGGCGGGCGCCCCGTCGGGCGTGCCGGACGGCGCGCGGCGCCAGGCCTCGCCGAAGGCGCGCGCGCCGGCCCCGGACGATTCGAGCTCCATTGCGCGGTGCCCCTCGGCCGCCCGCGACGCGTCGACGGCGACGCCGAGCGTCAGCACGACGCCGATCGCGGCTCCGATGGCACCGGCACGGGCGGGAGCGCGGCGGCGGCCCCGGTTCGCGTCGGGACCCCACAGCGACCGATCGTGTGAGCGCCCGCGCATCCGCCGTGTTCTACCGCAATCGGACGACGCGGTTCCTGACGATGGTGCGTGCGCCGTTGCGGACCTCGATTCGCACCCGAACCCTCGCGCGGGCCTCCCGCCAGGACGTCGGCACGCGCACGGACCTGGCGATCGTCCTCGTGCCGCTGCCGGCGCGGCCGCCGACCACCAGTCGGCGCTGCCGCGCGTCGACCCTGGTTGCGAGGATCGCGCGCCAGCGGACGATCCGGCTTCCCCCCGTCCACCCCACCCTCAGACGCACGCGCGCACCGGATCGGCGTGCGGTGGCCGTCCGGAGCGTGAGGGGCCGGGCACCCGTCCCGGCGGTGATGCCGCCGGCCGGCGGGGCCGGATCGAGGGCGGGTGCCCCGATCGGCGGCGCACCGGGACCTGGCGCCGGCACCGGTGCAGGCGGTGGCGTGGCCGCGGGTCGTGGTGCGACGGAGCTGCCGACGAAGAAGGACACCGGTGGCGCGCTCGGCTGCGGGAAGAAGTCCCCGTAGGTGTCGAACAGGCCGACGTAGATCGCCCCGACCCGAACCCTGATGGTCGCCCCGGGGGCGATGCCGAGGTCCGCGAGGCTCGCGGCCCAGACCTCGTCGGTGTCGCCGGCCGCGAACGACACGAGGCTTGGCAGGAACACCTGCGTCCACGCGCTTCCGTTCCAGCGCAGCACCCCCACGGTGTCGGCGCCGCTCTGTCCGACGATGAGGACCGCGAGGTCCGCCCCCTCCCAGATCGGGCTGCCGGTGCCCGCGTTCCCGTCGGTGTCGACGTACGTCCCGACCGCGTCTCCGTCGATCAGCAGGTTCGAGTCGAGCCCGACGACCGTCGTGAGTGTCTCGTCGGCGCTGGTCGAGAGGACGAGCGAGCGAATGTCGGGTGCCAGCCCCGCCTCGTTGTCCCCCACGGCGTCGAAGAACGCTGCGGACTGGCCCTGGATCGCCTTCGCGGACTTCGGCGGTGTCGTCTGGTGAACGGTCGTCGCGGTCTGCGCGTCGCCGGCGATGTCCGCCTCGCGGGGACCCGCGACCGCTGTCGCGGCGAGGATGGTCCACGCGCCGATCGCCAGGGCGGCGACACCCGTCGCGCGCCCGCGGCGTCGCCGCGGTGATGCCTCGGGCTCATGCATTGCGGTTCTCCAAGGGTCGATGTCCCTCGCGACCCTCCCAGCGGTCGCACGCCCTCCTGTCCCCCGGACTGACGAATGGTCTTATTGCGAAGCTCGTGGCGACCGCTCGCCGAGGCCTCGCGTCGGGAGCTGAGAGACCCATCGCGTCGAGTGGGCACGACGAGGGGTGCGAACGAGCGCCCCCTGAGCGCCCCCGGCGCGTTCGCCGGTGATCTCGGTGGCAGCACTGTCGCCAGGGGCGCCCGCCGGTGGGAGGATCGCCGCATGACGCACACCCGTGCCGTCGTCGCATGCGCGGTCGCTGCCCTGATCCCAGGCCTGCTGATCCTCGCCGGCGTCCTCGACCGACTCGGCACCGACGAGCACCTTCCCGTCTGGGCGACGGTCCTGCTCGCGGTCGGTCTTCTCACGCCGGCCGCCGTCGGACTCGTCATCCTCCGGCGCGGCCTTCGGAACCCGATCGGCTGGATCCTCCTCGTCGGGCCGGTGCCGATCGCGATGATGGCCTGCCTGGAGGCGTACGCGCGCGCCCGGGGCGCCGACGGGGCGTTCCTTCCGGGCAACGACGCCGCGGGCATCCTGAGCGTCGCGCTTTGGCCGACCTTCTACGTCTGGCCGCTCGCGATCGCGTTCGTCTTCCCCGACGGGCATCTTCCGTCGCGCCGGTGGCGATGGCCCGCGATGGCCGTGTTCACCGCCGCGGGCCTGGTCGTCGCGTTCATCGTGGTCGGAGAGGAGCGTCTCGACCCGGCGATGGGCGGCGGCGCCAACCCCTTCCGCGTGGAAGGCGTCGATGTGCTGCTTCCGCTCTTCTGGGCGATCTGGGGTGTGCTGCTGGCGGGACTGTTCCTCGGCGCCGCCGCGGTCGTCGTGCGCTACCGCCGTGCGCGCGGCGTCGAGCGCCTCCAACTCACGTGGCTCGCCTGGTCGGCCGGGCTCATCCCGCTCGGTCTGCTCGTCTGTGCGCTCTCCTACCTGCTCGTCGGCGACGTGACCATCCTGGTGCCCGCCGTCCTGGTCGGGGCGGGCGTCTGCGTGAGCGTCTCGGTCGGGATCGCGGTGACCCGCCACGGCCTGTACGAGATCGACCGCCTCGTCAACCGGACCCTGGTCTACGCCGTGCTGACGCTCGCGCTCGGCGCGGTCTTCGTCGCGATCGTCGTGGTCTCGGGGATCGCGCTCGGCCGCGGGTCGATGGTCGGAACCGCGCTCGCGACCCTGGTCGTCGCCCTCGCGGCCGCTCCGCTCCGGGGGCGCGTCCAGCGCGGAGTGGACCGTCGCTTCGCGCGCGCACGCTACGAGGGCCTTCGCCGGGTCCGGGCCTTCGAGGACGCGGTCCGTCGTGGCGCCGAGGAACCGGAGGGTGTCGAGCGGGCGTTGCGAGACGCACTCGGTGACGACTCGCTGCGGCTCTGGCTGCGACTCGCCCGAAGCGAGCGCCACGCGGACGTCCACGGCGCGATCGTGGAGCGGGCCGCACTGGCCCAGGCGTCCCGGACGACCGTGGAGCACCACGGCGACGAGATCGCGATCATCGTGCACGCGCCCGCGCTGCTCACGCGGCCCGATCTCCTTCGGAGCGTCGTCGACGCGGCGACGCTCCCGATCGAGCTCGCGCGGCTGCGCGCCGAGGTGCGCGTCCAGCTCGCGGAGGTCGAGGCGTCGCGCGAGCGGCTGATCCGAGCCGGCGACGACGAGCGGCGACGGCTCGAGCGCGACCTGCACGACGGCGCGCAGCAGCGCCTCGTCAGCCTCGGCGTGTCGCTTCGGCGCATGCAGCGTTCGCTTCCGCGGGAGGCCCGCGCCCTCGTCCCCGCCTTCGATCAGGCGGTCGACGAGGTCGGCCAGGCGATCGCCGACCTGCGGACGATCGCCGCCGGCCTGCGACCGCCACGCCTCGACGACGGACTCGCCGCGGCGCTCGGCGATCTGGCCCGAAGCGCACCCGTCCACGTCGTGGTCCGGGTGGAGGCCGACGACCTGCCCCCGCCGGTCGAGCTCGTCGCCTACTACACCGTGTGCGAGGCGATCACGAACGCGGTCAAGCACGCTTCGGCGACCCGCGTCGACGTCGAGGCCCTGATCGAGGGCGATCACCTCACGGTGCGCGTTCGCGACGACGGCCGGGGCGGGGCGGTCGCGCGCGGCGCCAGCGGGCTGGCCGGGATCGCCGACCGCGTCGGGGCGCAGGGGGGCCGGTTGCACATCGACAGCCCCGCCGGCGCCGGCACGCTCCTCGAGGCGGAGCTTCCATGCGCATCGTGATCGCCGAGGACGCGGTCCTGCTGCGCGAGGGGCTCGCGGGTCTGCTCGACGACGCGGGCCATGCAGTCGTGGCACGGGTTGGCGACGCGGACACCCTGCTCGTGGCCGTGGCCGAGCACGAGCCCGATCTGGCGATCGTGGACGTCCGCATGCCCCCCGGCTACGACGACGAGGGCATGGTCGCGGCCGGCGTGATCCGCGACCGCCATCCGGCGACCGGCGTGCTCGTGCTCTCGCAGCACGTCGAGACCCGCCACGCGGTGCGACTCGTCGCGCGGGGAGGCGGGTTCGGCTACCTGCTGAAGGACCGCGTGCTCGACGTGGACGACTTCCTCGACGCCTGCGCGCGGGTGGCCACCGGCGGGACGGCGCTCGATCCCGTGGTGGTCGCGACGCTCGTCTCGCCGCCGGTCGCGGAGGATCCCCTCGGTGGCCTGACGCCGCGCGAGCGCGAGGTGCTCGGCCTCATGGCCGAGGGGCGGACCAACGCCGGCATCGCGGCGCGTCTGTGGCTCACCGAGAAGACGGTCGAGACCCACGTCCGCGCGGTCCTCCGAAAACTGGGTCTGCCGGCGGGCTCGGGCGACCACCGCCGCGTGCTGGCGGTGCTCGCGTACCTCCGCGCGCAGGACGCGGGCCCCCACGCGTCTCAGGGATAGCCCTCAGCCTGATTGCGCGTTGGCATGGATGGCCCGCGTCGCGGCTCGTCGTAGCGTCGGGGCACCGGCGGGGACGACCTCGCCTCGATCGAAGGAGTCGACACCGATGGGGGACACCGCACGCTTTCGCAGGCTCGCGAGCGCCGCCTGCCTGGTCGTGGGTCCTGCGCTGCTGCTCGCGGCGACGATCGTCCTGCCGTGGCAGAACGACCAGGACGCCGCGGCGACGCTGCAGCTCGCCGGGGACGAGACCGTCGCAACGCAGGTCGGGGATCTCCTCGCGTTCCTCGGGATCCTCGCGATGATCCCGGCCACCCTCGCCGTCATGCGCGTCCTTCGCCGCCGCGCCCCGGTCCTGGCCCTCGTCGGCGGGGCGATCTCGATCGCGGGATGGGTCAGCGCCATGATCATCGTCGTCACCGATCAGATCAACATCGGACTGGCCGATGCGGCGGGTGCTCGCGAGGCGATCGCGACCGCACTCGAGGGATCCTCGGCATGGGTCCTCAACATCGTCCTCGTGGGATTGCTGCTCGGCATCCTCGTCGGCCCCATCGTCCTCGGTGCGGGGCTCATGCGCGCGAGGGTCGTCGCGGTGTGGGCCGGAGCGGCGGTGGCGGCATCCGGGGTGATCACCGTCGCGGCGTTCGCCGGCGACCTGCAGGCGCTCGACATCGTCGCGAGCGCCGTCTACCTGATCGGACTGCTCCCGGTCGCGCGGCTGGTGGGGTCCGTGTCCGACGCCGAGTGGGACACGGGCGAGATCCCGTCGGCCGCGGGACCGCACCGCGAGCCAGTCGCCGCCTGAGCCGACCAGCCGCTCCGAGGATCGAGCCAGCTCGCGCATTCGGCCCGCTTCGCGAGATGACCCCCGGGTCCGACGCGACGCACCACCTGCGCGAGCTGGCGCACTCGCCTTCGAGGCCGGAAACCACGTGGAGACGAGGGGGATGCGCCGGATCACCGTCGGCCCGCCGGACCAGCCCGCGGTGTCCGTCGTCTTGGGACCCACCGGCCGCCGCCGCCCGGCGTCACCGATGCCGAGCGCCAGGTGGTGGCCGACACGACGGCCAAGGGCACCTCCCCGGCGGCATCCTCCTGGCGACACCCGATCTCCATGCCGCCGCCGCACCGCTTCGGGCCGCCGGGACCGAGGCCGTCCAGGCCGATCGATCGGCCGACCGCGTCCGCGACCGCGCGGTCCGGGATCCGGCGGCGATCACCGAAGCATCCAAGGGACTCGGTGAGCGGTCGGGCACCCGATCAACCGGCGCTGGTCTGAGAGGATCAGCGCCGTGGCCGATCAGGCACCGACGCCCGGGCAGCCGAGGCTCCTCTCGGGCGGCAACCCGCAGATCCCCAAAGCCGACGGCGACGCCCCCGTGCAGGCGTACATCGCGGCGATGCCGGGCTGGAAGCACGACGTGGGGCGGCGCCTGGACGCCCTCGTCGCGGACGCCGTTCCCGGGGTGCGGAAGGCGGTCCGCTGGAACTCTCCCTTCTACGGCGTCGAGGGGCAGGGGTGGTTCCTGAGCTTCCACTGCTTCACGCGCTACGTGAAGGTGACGTTCCTTCGACGGCGCGTCGCTCAGCCCGCTCCCGCCCGTGGCGTCCAAGGATCCGGACACGCGCCACCTGCACGTGGGCGAGGACGGCGAGATCGACGAGGCGCAGTTCACCGGGTGGGTGGAACAGGCGGCACGGCTCCCCGGCTGGGACGGGTTCTGACCGTCGCCCGGCGGTGACCGGCGCGTTCGGCAGGTCGTCCCCGGTCCGAGCCATGGCCGGGCCCCGTCGGCGAAGGGGAAAAGCCCCGCCGACGCGGGGCCCTCGGCCAACTCCAGAACCTGACCGGGTACGCCGCCGACGGGCCCAACCGGGTGGTCCGCGCGTTCGACACGCTCCTCTCCCCGGGCATGCTCCACTGGCCGAGCGTGGCCGTGGGCCTCGCCACGATCGGCGCCGTCCTGGCGCTCGAGCGGACACGGGTCGGCGCCCTCGGCCTCGTGGTGGCCGTGGTGGCGACGTCGGCCGTCGTCTACGTGTTCGGCCTCTCGGGCGTGGTGGTCCTCGACGATCTCGGCGTCGCCGTCGACGGGCTCCCGACCCCGGTGTGGCCCGACGTGTCGGCGACGCCCGACCTGATCCTGCCCGCCGTGGCGCTCGCAGTCGTCGCGCTGGTCCAGGGGGCCGGCATCTCGGCCAACTTCGTGAACCCCGACGGGCGGCCGTCGGATCCGTCGCGCGACTTCGCCGGTCAGGGCGCGGCGAACGTCGCGTCGGGGTTCCTGCAGGGGATGCCGGTCGGGGGGTCGCTGTCGGCGTCCGCGCTCAGCAAGGCCGCGGGCGCGCGCTCGCGTCAGGCGCCGCTGATCGCCGGTCTCGTCATGGTCGTCGTGATCGTGGCCCTCGGCGGGGTGATCGCCCAGGTGGCCATGCCCGCGCTCGCCGGTCTTCTGATCCTCATCGGCGTGCGGACGGTCACGCCCTCCGACATGCGCTCGGTCTGGCGCACGGGGATCGTGCAGCGCGTCGTCCTCGTGGTGACCTTCGTCTCGACGATGGTGATTCCGCTGCAGTACGCGGTGCTCGCTGGGCGTCGCGTTGTCGGTGCTCCTCCACGTCGTCCGCCAGTCGAACGCGGTGACGATCCGGCGCCGGGTGTACGAGGACGGGTACGTCCGTGAGATCGATCCCCCCGCAAACCTCCCAAGGTCGGAGGTCGTCGTCCTGCAGCCCTACGGGAGCCTCTTCTTCGCCGCCGCGCCGGTCTTCGAGGCGGCGTTGCCGGCGGTCGACGAGGACTCGCGCGACAGCGTGGTGATCCTGCGGCTCCGCGGCCGCCCGATCAGCCGACCATCTCTGAGCGCCAGCGGGCCCGCCGAAGACGGGACCGGCATGAAGCCCTGCTGACCGTGCGGCTGGCCGCGGAGACCCTCGACGAATCAGGAGGGGCGGCTTCCGCTATTGGTGGGTCGGGGCCACGTTCTCCGCGACTGCGAAGTCCTTCGAGGCGCGCACTGCTCGCCGGGTTGTCTGCTGAGCGAGCAGCCCGCGGAACCCTACGGCTCGAGCCCGTACGCGCCTGGTGCGCGCAGCGACCTCGAGGGTTGACCCGGCGAGTGGCGGCGCCCCGCGGCGCGGGGCGTGCGTAGCGGGAGTGACGGGACTCGAACCCGCGACCTCCGGATTGACAGTCCGGCGCTCTAACCAGCTGAGCTACACCCCCCGCTGGGGTGCGCGTCCGAGGGACGCAGTGGGCGGTGACAGACTCGAACTGCCGGCCCCCTGCGTGTAAGGCAGGTGCTCTACCAACTGAGCTAACCGCCCGTGCCTCGTCGGCGACGGCGAACCATACCAGCATCCCGCCTCCCGGCCGAGGCTCCTGCGCCCTCCGCGATCGGCGCCGCCGCCGCGCGAGACGATCGCCTCACAACCCGGCCTTAGGCTCATCTTCACAGCGCCGATCTACCTTCGGACACGTTGGCGTGTGCGGCCGCCGGGCGGCGGTGCGGATCGAGGGAGGTCCAGGTGGGCGGGGACGACGGTGGACAGGGGCGCGGCACGGGGGCGGCGACGATCGCGGTCGCGCTCGTCGCCGCGGTGCTCGGCGGCCTTGCGACGGCGGGCGGACTGGCGGTGACCGGCGTGCTCGACGACGGCGGCGCCCGGACCGCGGCCGAGGTGCGGCCGGTCGCGACGCCCTCCTCCGCGTCGCAGGCCGAGGCCGGCCTCGACACCCCCGCTCGGAACCCCGCGATGGCCGAGCGTGGCCGCACGCAGGTGGCGCGGATCTACGACGAGACGGCGCCGAGCGTGGTCCTGATCGAGGCCGACGTCACGCGGCCCGACGCAGTCGCCGTTCGGCCCGCAGGGGGGCTCCGGCGCCTCGACCGGCTCCGGGTTCGTCTATGACGACGCCGGGCACATCGTGACCAACGCGCACGTCGTCGACGGTGCCGAGCGGATCAGCGTGTCGTTCGGCGACAACCAGCCGCTCGAGGCCGAGGTGACGGGCGCCCTCGTCGCGACCGACCTCGCCGTGCTGAAGGTCGACCCGGCCAAGGTGCCGGCGAGCGCGATCCCGTTCGCCGACTCTTCGCGCCTGGACGTCGGCGACCCGGTGATCGCGATCGGCAACCCCTTCGGTCTCGAGCGGACCGCGACGACGGGCATCATCTCGGCCCTCCAGCGCGAGATCCAGGCGACCGACGGCGCCATCATCACGGACGTCGTCCAGACCGATGCGGCCATCAACCCCGGCAACTCCGGCGGTCCCCTCCTCGACGAGGAGGGGCGCGTGATCGGGGTCAACACCCAGATCGTGACCCGGGGCGGGGGCAACGAGGGCATCGGCTTCGCCGTCCCCTCGAACACCGTCGAGAAGGTCGTCGACCAGATCATCGCCACGGGCAGCGCCGAGCTTCCCTTCCTCGGCGTCGGCGGCCCCGACCTCACGAGCGGCGTCGCCGAGCAGGCGGGGCTCCCCGCGACCCTGCGCGGGGTGCTGATCGAGAGCGTCACCCCCGGGTCCGGGGCGGAGGACGCCGGCCTTCAGGCGGGCGACGTGATCGTCGCCCTCGACGGCGAGGAGGTGCGCGACCAGGCCGACCTCAGCTCGGCGATCGTCGGACACGAGGTGGGCGAGAAGGTCACCGTCACGATCGTCCGCGATGGGGATCGCACCACGATCGACGCCACCCTCGGGGCGCGGCCCGCGCCGTAGCGTCAGCCCGCGAGCGCCTCGGCGGCCTCGGTCGCGAAGTAGGTGAGGACCATGTCCGCGCCCGCGCGCTTGACGCCGACGAGCGACTCCAGCACCGCCGCCCGCCGGTCGATCCAGCCGGCCTGTGACGCGGCGGCGATCATCAGGTACTCGCCGCTCACCTGGTACGCGGCGACGGGGAGGGGCGAGACCTCGGCCACCGCGCGCACCACGTCGAGATACGGTCCGGCCGGCTTGACCATGACCATGTCCGCCCCCTCGGCGACGTCCAGCTCGAGCTCGCGGAGTGCCTCGCGCACGTTGGCGGGGTCCATCTGGTAGGTCGACTTGTCGCCGCCCTTGGGCGCCGAGTCGAGGGCGTCCCGGAAGGGCCCGTAGAACGACGAGGCGTACTTGGCCGTGTAGGCCATGATCGAGACCTCGGCGTGCCCGGCGTCGTCGAGCGCACGTGCGGATCGCGCCGACGCGCCCGTCCATCATGTCGCTCGGCGCGACCACGTCGGCCCCGGCGTCGGCGTGGCACAGCGACTGGCGGATGAGCGCCGCCACGGTCTCGTCGTTCAGGATCCGCCCGTCCGGAGCCACGATGCCGTCGTGCCCCTCGCTCGAGTACGGGTCGAGGGCGACGTCGGTGATCACCGTGAGCTCCGGGACGGCCTCGTGGAGCGCGGCGATCGCTTGCGGCACCAGCCCGCGCGGGTTCCAGGCCTCCTCGGCGAGCGGCGACTTCTGGGCGTCCGGGATCTTGGGGAACAGCACGACCGCCCTGACCCCGAGGGCCCACGCCCGCCGCGCCTCCTCCACGAGCCCCGACGGCGTGTGGCGCATGCGCCCCGGCATGGCGGCGATCGGTTCGTCCGCGGCGCCCTCGTGCAGGAAGAGGGGGAGGATCAGGTCCTCGGGCCGGAGCGCCGTCTCGCGGACGAGGGCCCGGATGCCGCCCGACTTGCGGTTGCGCCGGGGGCGGGCGGTCAGGTCGAGGCGTGTGGGCATCCGGACGCTCCGGGGTCGCGTCGGCCGGGCTCGGCGCCGGGCCGTCCCCGACACCGTAGCCGGGCGCCCGCCGCGCCCGCCGCGTTCCACGCCCTCAGGGGTTGACGCCGTGCGGTGCGGGCACGCGGATCCACGGGTGCCGCGCGCGTCCCCTGCCTCGTCGAGTTCGGGGTCGCTCGAGTACGCCGCAAGCACGACCGTCGCCACGAGCCCCAGGACGGCCGCCCCGGCCGCCAGCCCGATCGCGGCGGCCAGGCTGACCCCGTCTTTCAGGATCGGCAGGAGGAAGATGCCGACGGCCGCGCCCGCCTTGCCCGCCCCGGTCGCGAGCCCATGCCCGGTCGCACGGAGCTCTGTGGGGAAGATCCGCGCCGCCATGAGGTAGGTCGTCGGGTTGGGGCCGGCGTTGACCGCGAGGTTGAACAGCGCGAAGCCGACGATGACGTACGCCACGTCCGGGGTGTCGCCGCCCGGGGAGATCGCGGCCGCCCAGGTCACGAACCCGAGCGCGAGCGCGCAGACCGCAAAGCCCGCGACCTGCAGGCGGAGCGCACCCACCTTCCCGATCAGGAGCAGCGCGATCACGAATCCCGCGACCAGCAGGATGTCGAGCTGTGCCGTCCCGATCGTGGACGCGATGTCGCGCGAGACGAAGTCGCTGCCGTCGGGATCGTTCGCGCTCGCGAGGGCCGCGAGCACGGTCGGGGTGAAGAACCCGATCCCGTAGAGCATCACGTCCATCGCGAACCAGGGGATCGCGGCGAGCGCGGTTCGCGCGGCGACCGCGCCGCGAAAGAGCGCCGTGATCGGGACCTTGACGGCCTTGACCCCTGCCTCCTGTGCCTTCGCCCATCGGGGCGTCTCCGGGATCCCGATTCGGAGCACGGCCACGATCGCGGCGGGCACCATCCCCGCGGCCAGCATCCAGCGCCATGCCGAGTCGTCGGGGTGGACCATCAGGATGAGGATCCCGATCGCGGCGCCGGACATCATCCCGAGGGCCTGGAAGCTGAACATCGCGATGATGGGACGGTCGCGCATGCGCCTGGGCATGAACTCCGCCACGGTCGCGGCGGCGATCGGATAGTCGGCGCCGATCGCGATCCCGAGCAGCAGTCGTGCGATGAACAGCGACGTGAAGTCCCACGCGAACGCCGACATCAGGGTGAACGCGGCGAACGCCGCCAGGTCGAGCTGCAGAAGCAGCCTCCGGCCGAAGCGATCGGCCAGGTTGCCCATCGTGATCGCGCCGACGATCGCCCCGATGACCGCCGCGGCGCCGAGCAGCCCCTGCTGGGTCGGGCCGACGCCCAGGTCCTGCGCGATCAGGGGGAGGGCGACGCCGAGGATGAACAGGTCGAAGCCGTCGAGGAAGATGCCCATCGCCGACAGGAACCAGACCCGCTTCTCCAGCCGTCCGATCTTCGCGGACTCCCCGTCGTCCGCGGCATCGGCCGCCACCATGCCCTCGCCTCCCGCTCCGGCCTGCGCCGCGAATCCGCACGGGCGCTCCTGCGACCCACTCGGTCGCACACGGGGCGACTTGACCAGCTCGGGTGGTGAACCGCTGTCACACCACGCGGCGCGACGGCGGCGTGCGGCTCAGCCCGGGGCGAGGCCCCGCAGGGTCGCGAGGGCGTCCTCGGCGAGGCGCGCGACGGTGCGCCCCGCGGCCTCCTCGCGGGCCAGCGGGGCGGTCTGTCCGGACCAGATCGCGCGCAGCTCGGGATCGGCCTGGACGGGCCGGGTCATGGAGATCTGGAGGGGATAGGCGAGCGCGGCCGCGGCCACCTCGGCGTCCTCGGTCAGGGGGTTGCGAAGACCGCGGGCCGGGCGCCCGGTGACGCCCCTGGTGATCACCGTGTCCTCCGCCCGCGCCCGGGCGAGTCGGGACCGCTGATCGGCGTCCATCGTCGACTCCGGCGTCCGTAGGAACGCGGTCCCGACCTGCACCCCGTCGGCCCCGAGCGCGAGCGCCGCGGCCACGCCACGCCCGTCGGCGATCCCGCCGGCGGCGACCACGGGGACCTCGACCGCGTCGACGACCTGGGGCACGAGCGCCATCGTCCCGACCAGGCCGGTGCCACCACGGTGCCCGCCCGCCTCCGCCCCTTGCGCGATCACGACGTCGACGCCGCGCGCCACGAGGTCGATCGCCTCGTCGACGGTGGTCGCGCTCGCCATCAGGACGATCCCCGCACCGTGGAGCGCATCCATGGCCGCCGCGTCCGGCAGCCCGAAGTGGAAGCTCGCCGCCGCGGGGCGAAGATCGAGGATCGCGCGAAGACGCGGATCCTCGAAGCGCGGCAGCGGGTCGCGGGGGGTGGGCGCGTCGGCGCCGACCCGTCGGTAGAGGGGCGCCAGGCGGCTCGCCGCCGACTCGACGTCCGCCGCGCTCGGTGCCGCCGGCGGCTCGTGCAGGAAGCAGTTGACGTTGTAGGGACCGTCGACGAGCGCGCGGGCCGCGGAGAGGTCGGCGACCAGGCGATCGTCGGACACGGTGCCCGCGGGCACGCCGCCGAGACCGCCGGCCGCCGTCACGGCCGCCGCCATCTCGGGTCCGACCGCACCCGCCATCGGCGCCTGCAGGATGGGATGGGTCAGGCCGAGCAGCTCCTGCAGCCGCCGCCGCGGCCACGCCGGTGTCATGTGCCGTCGGGCAGGACGGCGTCCCACCCCGCGGCCTCGTACCCGGCGGCGAACGCGCTCGCGTAGAAGGCCAGGGCGGCGGCACGGACGTCCCCGCTCGCCCGGGCGTCGTCGTAGCCCAGCACGGCGAGGTGACCGTTCCCGGTGTCGACCCACCCTGCGGCCGCGGGGGCGAGCGCCCGCTCGGCCAGCCCGTCGGGCTCGGGTGCGGTGTACGAGTAGAAGGCCGGTGCGTCGGTCCGGTCGTCGCCGAACCAGAAGCCCGAGCTGATGACCTCGTGTGAGTAGGCCTCGCGCGTGACCGGGTCGGCGCTCTCGCGCGCGGGCGCCGGTCGGCCCGAGAAGCGCCCGACCGCGATGTCGAAGGTGTGCCAGTAGTGGCAGACGGGGCTCTGCTTGCCCGGAAACGGCGCCGCGGCCTCGCGCAGGATGGCGTCGACCTGGGCCAGGATGCGCCAGTAGGTCCCGACGGCGCTCACGTCGTAGGCCGCGTGCCCGTCGTCGTCGGGGAACGGGATCTCGTCGGCCATGTCGAACGGGCGGGGGTCGGCGACCCGGGTCGTGACGCCCAGATCGCCAAGGGTCCGGGCCAGGGTGTGGTGGAACTGGGCGACGGACTTGCCCGGCAGCGCGAAGCCGGCGCGATCCCCCCAGATGGTGGACACCTCGGCCCGGTGGTCGACCAGGTCGAGATCGATGCCGAAGACCGTGTCGCCGTCGCGGAGCGGGCCGGTGGTCAGCCCGCGGGCACTGACCAGGAGCGGGACGTGCCACCAGTGGTTGCGCGCGGGAGACGCCGCCATCCGGATCTTGCCGACGATCTGGCAGATGCGGTGGAGCGTCTCCTTCGTCTCGCGCCAGGCCGGATACGGGAAGGCGGGGAAGGGCTCGTGGCTCATGGCGGCATCATCGCCCACCCCGACCCCGGCGTGAAGCCCCGAAGCGGACGCCCGTCCGTAATCCGCCGATCAGATGAGGGTCGGGAAGAAGACCTGCCAGGCGAGCGCCGTCTTGGCCGTCAGCGAGAGCAGGATGTAGACCGCCTCGCCGAAGCGGTAGTCGCGCCAGCGGCCGACACCCCGGTACTGGAGCACCTGGTTGACGGCGAAGCAGTTGAAGAGCGCGAACAGCGTCACGAAGATGACGAAGACGAACGTCGGCACACCCTCGGACTGGACCTGCGCGCCGACGATCGCGATCGCGATCACGATCCATGGGATGGCGCCCGCGATGCAGCCGAACAGGAACGGCAGCCAGTCGGGCCTCCGCCCCGGCGGGTTGAACCGCTCCATCAGCAGGCCGAACAGGATCATCGCGGCGTTGGCCCCGAAGATCCCGATCAGCGCATAGAGGCCGTCGATCCCCGTCAGCATGGCGATCAGCACGACCATCACCGACGCGCTGACCGAGTACTCGATCCATCGCGCGTAGTTGACGCCGCGGTCGAGGTTGCGCTCGTACCAGTCGATGACGCGGGGCGCCGCGACGAGCAGGTGGTCCACGGCGGCGAGTCCCAGGAAGAGCGCGATGGCCGGGCCGAAGCGCAGGTCGAACAGCGGCTCGGTCGGAAACGGTCCGGACCCGGGCGGCCCGTCGGCGAACTGGCCGAAGACGGTGATGGCGAAGTCGTTCGCGATCACCAGGATCACGATCGCCTGCGCCAGATGGATCAGCCCCACCGCCAGGTTGGCGGTGCGAAGGCGCGTTCGGGTCCAGGGGCTCGCGTCGGGCATCAGCGAGGGACTACCCATCCGAGTCGATCCTCACGCGTCGCGGCCCACCCTCGGTGATCGGGGAGAGATCACCCGTCGGGGTCCGCGTTCACGACCTCGACCAGCTCGCGCAGCCTGGCGAGGTCGGCCGAGGCCGGAGGCGGCTGAGGATCCAGCCGCTCGAGCGCACGGGTCGTCAGGCCCAGCAGCACGGTGTCGCGGACCCATTTGTGATCGGCCGGGATCACGAACCAGGGCGCTTCGGGTGTCGATGTCGCGGACATCACGACCTCGTAGCGCGCGCGGTACTCGTCCCAGCGCGCGCGCGCCTCGACGTCCGAGGCCGCGAACTTCCACGCCTTGTCCGGATCGACGATCCGCTCCCGCAGGCGCCTGCGCTGCTCGTCGCGGGACACGTGGAAGAAGCACTTGATCAGCGTCGTCCCCTCGGCCATGAGCATGCGCTCGAACGCCACGACGTCCTCGATGCGCCGATCGGCCTCGGCCTTCGTCACGGACCCCACGAGCGGCGCGGTCACGAGGTCCTCGTAGTGCGAGCGGTTGAACACGCCGATGTATCCACGCGGCGGGCAGGCGGCGTGCACGCGCCACAGGTAGTCGTGCGCCAGCTCGTGCCCCTCGGGCTCGGAGAACGCGGTGACGCGCACACCGGCCGGGTTGAGACCGCTGAAGACCCGCCGCACGGCGCCGTCCTTTCCGGATGCGTCCATGCCCTGCAGGATGAGGAGCACCGAGCGCCGCCGTTCGGCCCAGAGGCGGTACTGCAGCGCACCGAGCGTCGCCGTGCGCTCCTCGATCGCGGCACGGGTCTCGCCGCTTGCCCGGCAGATCGAAGGTGTCGTCGGTGCTCCGCCGCGACAGTCGCACCTTCTTGCCGGGTGCGAGGCGCAGCCCGTCGATCTGATCGTCATCGAGCATTCCAACCTCCGGTTCGCGCGAGTGTGACGTATCCCTCGGCGCGCGGACGCCATACTTGTGCAGGTGCGGGCGACGCCCGCCGGGATCCGGGAGGCGTGGTGAGTGATCTGATCGTGATCGGCTACCCCGACGAGGACACGGGTGAGAAGGCCTACGCGGAGGCCCAGCGGCTGAGCGCGGACCTGTTGCTCGAGACGTCGGCGCTCGGGCTCGTCGTGCGAAGCGCGGACGGCAAGACCAAGGTCGAGACGCCGGACGGCCCCGGCGCCGGGAGGGGCGCGCTGTGGGGCGCGATCTTCGGCGGGCTGTTCGGGATGATCCTGTTCATCCCGTTCATCGGCGCCGCGGTGGGCGGCGCGATGGGCGCGCTCTTCGGCGGCATGGACAAGGCGGGCATCGACGGCACCTTCCGCGAGCGGGTCACCGGGATGCTGCAGCCCGGCACGTCGGCGCTCGTGATGGTCGTGGAGAAGGTCACCCCGGACCGCGCGATCGAGGCGATGTCCGCCTACGGCGGCGAGGTCCTCCAGACGTCGCTGAGCGAGGACGCCGAGCACCACCTCCAGGAGGCGCTCGGCACCAAGCCCGAGTAGCACGCCGGGCCGGGTCGTCCACCGCACGTATCGTCCGCGCTCGGCGACCCGGCCCCCCGCCCGGAGCCCTGGGGGGCTGCCATCCTCACCTGATGGCCGACACCACTCGCCCGATGCGGGCAGCCGGCGCGCCCGCCGTCCCGATCGCGGCGCTCCTCCTGGCGCTGGCGGTCGGCCTCGCGTTCGCCGACACCTCGATCGTCATGCTCGGTCTCCCCGAGATGTACGTCGAGCTCGACACGTCGATCCTCGGCGTCTCGCTCGTCGCGACCGCCTACAACGTCGTCGTCGCCGTGGCCGCGTTCGCGATCCTGCCGCTGGTGCGCCGTGGCCGGCCGGCGCCGATCGCGGCGGCCGGGCTCGCGCTGTTCGCGGCCACGTCGGTGGGCGCCGGCCTGGCCGACTCGCTCGTGCCGCTGGTCGCATGGCGCGCGGCGCAGGGACTCGGCGCCGCGCTCCTGTTGGCGGCCGCGCTCCCGTTGCTGGTCGCGCTCACCGGGTCCGTCACGACCGGCCGCGCGTGGTGGGCCCTCGCCGGAACGGTCGGCGCGGCCGTCGGCCCGGCGCTCGGCGGCGTGCTGACCGAGCTGTTCGATTGGCGGGCGATCTTCCTCGTCCAGGCCCCCGTCGCCGCGCTCGCGTTCGGCGCGGCGCTCGCCCCGGCCAGCCGCCGGGTGGCCGCGGAGGGTCGCCCGCCCGCCACCACCGCAGAGAGCCGGACGGGCCGGGCTCGCGCTCGTGTTCACCTTCGGCGGCCTCGTCGGCGCGCTCTTTCTCGCCGTGATCATGGTGGTCACGGTCTGGGACCTCGGCCCGCTCGCCGGCGCGATCGTCGTGAGCGCCCTCCCGCTCGCCGCCGTCGCCGTGCGTCCGGTCTCGGCGCGGGTGTCGTCCACCGTCGGCGCGGCGGCCGGGACGGCCCTCCTGGCGCTCGGCCTGCTCGGTCTCGCGCTCCTCCCGTCCGCCGAGATCGCGTGGGCGGTCGGGGCGCTCGTGGTGTGCGGGATCGGGTTCGGCCTGGCCGTGCCACCCCTCACCGGCGCCTCCGTGGCCGACATGCACGCGCCGGCCGGCTCGGGAACGATCTCGGTCGGGGTCCGCCACGTCGGGCTGGTGCTCGGTCTCATCGTGATCGCGCCGCTTCTCGCCGCCGACCTCGATGCGGGGGGCGCCCGCGCGACGCTCGACGCCACCGCCGTCGTCCTCGACAGTCCTCTCCCGCTCGAGCAGAAGGTGCCGATCGCCCAGGATCTGGCGGCCGAGTTCGCGCGGACGCCCGACGGCGAGATCCCCGACCTGACCGGCGCCTTCGAGGCCAACGGCGCGGGTGCCGATCCGCGGGTCGCGGCGGCCCGGGACGACCTCTCCGGAGCGATCGAGGATGCGCTCACCGGGGCATTCCGCGACTCCTACCTGGCCGCCGCCGCGATCGCCCTGGTCGGGCTGGTCGTCGTCGGCACCGGTGTCCGCGCGCGCGGCCCGATCCGGATCGCGACACCGGCGAGCGCGGCGGTGGCGGGCCTGCTCGTGCTGGGCGGCGGCCTCGTCGTGGCCGAGGTCGCGGCCGGCGGCGGCGGGCTCGGCCGAACGGCGGCCGTCGACCCGTGCGCGCCGCGAGCCGAGGCGCGCCAGGACGTGGACGGGGTCGACGCCACGCTCCAGCGGGTCGCGCTCGACGGGCTCGACGGTGCCGCGTGCGAGCTCGGGGTCTCGCGCGAGGCGCTCGTGCTCTCGCTCGCACCCGAGGCCCCGGGCGCACCGGACATCGGGTGGGATCGCGAGACGATCGAGCAGGCGACCCGAACCGGCCTGGTCCGCGCGGTCGACGCCGCCGAGGACCGTGGCGAGATCGACGGGACGACCGCGGTCGTCCTCCGCGAGACCTCCCGCCGCCTGCCGGTCGAGCAGTCGATCTCCGCCGTTCAGGGCGCGCGGGACATCCTCGACGAGGCGGACGGGGACCTGGACCGCGCGCTCGACCTGCTGCGGGACCGCCTCGGCGACGTCAGCGTCGGCGACGTGCTCCGGATCCTCGACGGGCTGCGACCGTGACGCCCTACGACCCGCCGGCCACCGAGACCCGCACGTCCTGTGACGACGTCGCGCCGGGCTGCACGACCGAGAAGCGTGATCTGGTTGCCCGCGGGCGTCCCGCCGGCGGCGTCGCAGTAGCTCGGAAGCGACCCGTCGATGCGCTCGCCGTTGACGCCGGTGATCAGCACCGGCCGCTCGCCGAAGCCCGCGGCGGCGGCGGGGGTCCCCTCGACCGCGGCCGGCACGACGATGCCGTCGATCGGCGGGAGGCCGACCGACTCGAGCG
This sequence comes from Miltoncostaeaceae bacterium, assembly GCA_963698665.1. Lineage (GTDB taxonomy): Bacteria > Actinomycetota > Thermoleophilia > Miltoncostaeales > Miltoncostaeaceae > CALNYH01. The sequence goes on from CAVORO010000003.1 coordinate 538,043, forward strand.
ACGGGATGTCGTCCGCGCTCGGGAACAGGAACAGCATCCCCGTCCAGTCGATCGAGTCCCCCGCGACGAGGGTCGGGACGACCTCCTTGACCCGGTCGACGCCGATCGCATAGCCCTGGCCCTGGATCGCCCTGCCGTTGAGCAGCGTGATCCCCGCGGAGTTCACGCCGACCAGGCGCGACATGGTGTCGATCAGCGGACCACCGGAGTTGCCGGGATTGATCACGGTGTCCGTCTGGATGACGTTGGGGTACTGGGGCACGTCCACGCCCTCGAGGTCGAACCGGGTCCGGACCACCGAGACGACACCCGAGGTCGCCGTCAGGTTGCCCTCCTGGGAGGCGCTGCCGGGAAAGCCGAGGGCGACGATCTCGTCACCCAGCTCGAGCGACTCCTGGTCGCCGAGCGGCAGCGTCCGCAGGCCGTCCGTCTCTCCGACGCGGAGCACCGCCAGGTCGTCGCAGGGGGCGACGCCGACGAGCTCCGCGTCGCGCGGATCCTCGCCCTCGAGCGCCACCTCGAAGGTCGTGCCGGAGTTGACGACGTGCGCGTTGGTGACGATCACGCCGGCGTCGGCGTCGAACACCCATCCGGTGCCCCCGCCCTGCAGGTCGCCGTCGACCGACGCGAGCACCTCGACCGTCGAGCTGCGGGCGTCGTCGACGATCTCGGCCACGGTGCGCTCGTCGTCGCCACCGCCATCGCCTCCGCTGACCAGGAGCAGGGTCACGATGGCGCCGACGATCAGGATCGCCGCCAGCGCGGCGACCCCGATGACCGTGTTGCGGCGAACGGTGCGGCGGAGGTTCAGGATCTCCGTGGTCGGCTTGCGCTGGCCGCCCGGGGTGGCGCCCTGCGGCGCACCCGAGGGCCCGGCGGCCGTGCCCGCCGCGGGAGGCGGCGGCGGGGGCGGGGGCACCGAGGCCCCCACCACCGTGGCGTTCGCTCCGGCCGCCGCCTCCGCCTCCGCGGTGAGGATCGTGTCGCCGACCTGGATGCCCTGTCCGGGGGTGAGCCTGATGGGGTCGGTGATCCGCGTGCCGTCGACGAACGTCCCGTTCGAGGAGCCGAGGTCGACGACCTCGACGCCGCCGCCCGGCAACGGGCGGAGCTCGGCGTGGCGGCGCGAGACCCGCGCGTCCGCGACGACGACGTCGCTCGCGGGGTCACGTCCGATCGTGACCGGCCCGTCGGCGACGTCGATGGACCGCCCGGCGTCTTCGCCGCGCGTGATGGTCAGCCGCATGCTGGTCTCTCCCTCGGGCCGGAACGCCGTCGACGATCCTATCCGCAGAGTCGCCGGTTCCGCGATGGTCCCATCGTCGGCCGAATCCCCCCGCGCATGAGCGCGCCGGGGCGCCCGATCAGCAATGATCCGGGCATGACGACCAAGATCTTCTACGCGGCCGTGACCGTGATCCTGATCACGGCCCTGATCTACGGCGTGCTCACCGGCAACCTGCTGCTCACCGGCGTGTCCGCCGTCGCCATCGTGCTCGCCGCGATCGCGGTCCGCATGCGCGCACAGGGCGGGGGTCGCCGCCCTCCGCGCCGGCGCTGACGGCCGTCATGCGTTCGCCACGTCCGCGGACGCGCCGAGGCGCGCCTCGGGCCTGAGGACGTCGGGGAGGCCGTCGCCGGCCGCGGCGGCGGCGAGGGCGCGGCCGAGCCCCGGCGCCTGCTTGAACAGGTTGTGCCCGGCGACGAGCAGGACCGGCCCCTGTTCCCAGACGGCCAGTCCGTCCGGTCCCCAGGGCAGCTCGGTGACCCAGCAGTTGCGGGCGCCGACGGGCTCGGGGCGCAGGCCCGGAAGCGCCCGCCCCACATACGCGGCCGCTCGCCGCGCGAGCGCCGCCGGCGCCGCCGGGTCGAGGAGTGCGCCGTCCTCTCGGGCCGGGACGGAGGTGCTCACGCCGAGCCCGAAGCGCGCGTTCCCGGGCATCGGTGCGCCGTAGACGGCCGGCTCGCCGAACCGGCCGGTGCCGTCCTGCAGGCAGGCGAGGCGCGCCGGCGGCGCGCCCGCGACGGCGAAGGTGAGGCGAACGTGCGCCGAGAGGGCGACGGGGATCTCGCACCCGATCGCGCGCGCGAACCGCGCCGTCTCGCGGCCCGCGCAGACGATCGCCCGCCCGTGGACCGACGTCCGCCCCGCCGCGTCGATCCGCACGGCGTCCCCATGTGGTGCCAGCGAGACGACCTCCTCGCGGACGAGGGCATCGCCGATCGACCCGGCGAGCGCCGCGACGGCCGCACGGGTCCGGATCGCCCCGCCGGCCTCGTCGAGCAGGGCGGGGCCCTCGTGCCCGGCGAGCAGCGGCATGCGCCCCGCGAGTTCGGCGGCGTCGACGATTCGCGCCGCGACACCCCCGGCCTCGTCGATCGCGCGCATCCTCGGGGCCACCCGAGGCCCGATCGCGATGGCGCCGTCGCCGGAGATCATCTCCGCTCCGAAGCGCGCCTCCCACTCGCGCCAGACCGCCCGGCTCTCGCGTGCGAACGCGACGAGACGGGGATCGTCATGGGCGTGGCGGAAGATCCGCGACGCGCCGCCCGACTGGGCGTCGCCGGGCGTGGCGCGCTCGAACACCGTCACCGACGCGCCGCGCTCGCGAAGCGCGTGGGCCGTCGAGAGGCCGACGATGCCGGCGCCGATGACCGCGACGTCCGAGGTCCGCATGGCGCGATCCTGGCACGGCCGTGGCGCCCGTGCCGCACCCGATCGGATCAGCCGAAGGCGGAGATGCCCGTGATCTCGCGACCCACGATCAGGGACTGGACGAAGTCGGTGCCCTCGACCGTGTAGGTGACCTCGATGTCGGTCAGGTGGCGGGCGACGTTGTACTCGAGCAGGAGTCCGTTCCCGCCCATCAGATCGCGGGCCGCCGCGACCACGCGCCGTGCCGCGCGCGCGTTGTGCATCTTCGCCAGGGAGGCCATCGCGGGTGTCGTGCGGCCGGCCGCGGCCAGGTCGGCGATGCGGACGCAGAGCAGCCGCATCGTCGTGATCTCGGCCAGCATCGTCGCGAGCGCCTCCTGCACGAGTTGGTGCCCCGCGAGCGGCCGTCCGAACGAGTTGCGCTCGCTGACGTAGCTGAATGCGATCTCGTACGCCGCGATCGCGTGGCCGAGCGCGGCCCACGCGACACCAGGTCGCGCCGATGCGAGCACGCGCGCCGCGTCCGCGAAGCTCCGCCCGCCCTCGAGTCGATGGTCGCCCGGGACGCGGACGTCCGTGAGCGTCACGTCCGCCTGGATCGAGGCGCGCTTCCCGATCTTTCCGGTGATCGGCGTCGCGTCGAGCCCGGGGGTGCCGCCGGGCACGACGAACGCGCCCACGTCGCCCGTCGCCTCGTCGCGCGCCCAGACGACGACGAGATCGGCGAACGTCGCGTTGCCGATCCACCGCTTCGCGCCGTCGATGACCCACTCGTCCCCATCGCGGCGCGCGCGCGTGGCCAGGTTGATCGCGTCCGATCCGTGGTCGGGCTCGGTCAGCGCGAATGCGCCGACCGCGGTGAGGGCGCACATGTCCGGGAGCCACCGCGCGCGCTGGTCCTGCGATCCGAGCAGGGCGATCGTCTGCGTGGCAAGGCCGGAGTGGACGCCGAAGAAGGTGCTGATGCTGCCGTCGCAACGCGCCAGCTCCATGGCGGCCACACCCGACGCGCGCGGCGTGAGACCCGGGCCGCCGTGGTCGGACAGCGACCCGCCCACGATCCCGAGGCGGGCGAAGCCCGGCAGCACCTCGTGGGGGAACTCGGCCCGCTCCCAGCAGCCGTTGATGATCGGGCGCACCTCGCGGTCGCAAAACGCCCGCACGCGATCGCGGACGGCCCGCTCGCCGGTCGACAGCTCCTGGTCGAGCATGAGGATGTCGGCGTCACCGAGGCCCACGGCGGGTGGCTTCGCCGACGCACCCCGCCACACCTTTCGCGTCTCGCCGGTCCGCGTGCCCGCACCCACCACTCCGGGGAGGGGCGGCGGCGATCCCGGCGCGGGCCTCCCTACCGGGCGGGCTCCAGGGACTGCAGCGTCGCGTCCCAGCGGGTCGTCACCGTCGACCCGCTCTCGGTGAGCTCCGACTCCGAGACATGGCGGATCTCCATGCCGGTCGTCGCGTCGTAGGAGTTGGTCTCCCGGATCTCGCCGGTCAGGTCGCCGCTGAACTCGAGCGTGGATTCGACGTTCGTGACCGTGACGGGAGTGCCCCCGACGTCGATCGTGTCCTCGCCGGCGACGACGCTCTCGATGCGGACGGTTTGACCGTCCGGCGTTGCGGCCTCGCTCGTCCAGCGGTCGCCGATCTCGGGGTCGAGGGGCAGCCGAAGCGGCGGCGGGGACCACTCGTTCTCGGTCGTTCCCGAGATCCCGGCGACGGTCAGCTTGCTGCGCTCCTCGGCGGTCGAGGCGCCGCGCTCGTCGAGCACGTAGCGCCAGTACTCCGTGTGGTCGCTCGAGATGCGCCACTCGGTTTCGTAGCCGTCGTCGGTGTGGCGGAGGATGCGCGGCGAGGTCCCTGGCAGGTCGCGCGTGACCGAGAGCGGGCCGCCGCCGATCGACTCCGACCCCTCGACCGAGTAGCGGTAGACCCCCTGCGGCGGAAGCCCGGGCACGTCGCCGCGATCCTCCCCGGCGCTCGCGCGGAACTCGACCAAGCGCCGTGTCGGCCGACGCGGTCGACGTGCGCGAGGCGAGCAGGTAGAGCACCGTGGCGCCGATCGCGAGCACGACCACGACGCCGATCACGCCGAACAGGATCTTGCGCTGCAACGCGACCTCCCGATCGGTGCTTCTCGCCGCCACGTCCGATGATTGCGGATCGACGCCCCCTCGGCATCATCCGGGTCGGGCTGAGCACTCGTGCCCGCCTGGCCGCGGCCGGGGAGTCCTCCTTCGAGGGGTGCATCGCGCGCAGGACCACCGCGACGATGCGTTGGCTCGGCACGGCCCGAGCCCGGTCGCTGCCGACCGGGCGGTCCGTCGAGGGGGTCACGCCAGGCGCGAAGTCCGCCGTCGTGATGGTGCCGTCGGCGAGGTGCCAGCCGTTCGGGCCCGAGCCCAGCTGGTCCAGCACCTCGTTGACCCGCACGACGGAAGCGATGGCGATGCGCCGGTCGATCGCCGCCTGGCCGGGCGTGAGCGCGACCTGTTCGCAGCTCTGCCGCCTCGGTGTCGCCACCTCGGTGCGCGAAGGCCCGGTCGGGTTCGGGCTGGCCACGGCCGCGGTGATGACGAGGATCTGGCGCAGCCGTGCGCCGGTGAGGGTGCCATTGACGATGTTCCAACCTGTGAGTCGACCCGAAACGCGCTTCGCGAGCGCGTTGGCGCGGGCGATGCCGGCTTGGTAGATGCGCTGGTTGATGCACATCTGGACGGCGCTCGCCGTGATCGCCCCGGTGCCGGGGGCGGCCGGGGCGATGCGGATCGGGCGCGGATCGGGCTCCGGTGGAGTCGGCCTGAGCGGCCCGCTGGAGGGCACGAGTCACAGATCCAGGCTGTCGGGCCCGGGGCCCCGCCGCATGGTTTCGAGGATGCCGTGGGCCAGCCATGCCTGGACCACGTGCCCGCTCATGAATAAAGTTCCCAAATCCTTTCGGTCGGAAAAGCTGCGATCTGACACGCAGCGGGGAGGTCCCCCAATGAGCCGTCTCTTCCTCTCGGTGGTCGCCCTCGCCGCGGCGCTCGGGCTCGTGACCTCCGCCGCGGCGGAGGTCATGGAGGTTCCCGCGACCCCGGTCGCCCGGTTCGGGAACTCCAGCTCGTTCGCGTGCCAGGCGTTCTACTTCCTGCAGTGGCCGGAGGTCGAGAACGGGACCTCGTGGCGGGCCGAGTGGAAGTACAACGGATTCCCGAAGTCGAAGACGGCCGCCCCGCCGTTCGACGACCGGACCCACGCCGATCGCGGCTGGGTCGCGCCGAAGGGGGTGCACTGGATCGAATACGCGTACACCGCGGAGGCGGGGCTCCCCGGCGGACCGGCCGTCGACTGCGCCAAGTACCCCGGGGTCGTCCTTCCCGCCACGACCGACGCCAAGGTGCTCGTCACCGTCAAGGACGACGCGAGGATCGTCGGCAAGGTCACCGACACCGACGGCGATCCCGTCCCGGGCGTGCTGGTCCGCGCCAAGGGGGCCGGCCGCGACCGGACCGACGCCGACGGCGAGTACGAGATCGACGTCCCCGAGCGCACGCGCAAGTACGTCGTCACGCCGAGCCTGCGAGGCCAGAGTTTCAAGCCGCGAAAGCGCTCCGTCACCGTCAGGGCCGGCCAGACCAAGCGGGCGAACTTCCGCGCGAAGGTGAAGCGCTACGAGATCTCCGGAACGGTCACCACCGAGAACTGCGACGCCACCGCGACGAGCTGCGAAGCGACGCCCCAGCAGGGCGTGCTGGTCGCCGCGCGCGGCCCGGCGAGCCGGTCCGCGGTCACGGACGACTCGGGGCGATACTCGATCAAGCTCCGTCGCGGGAGCTACCGCATCGCCGCACGCGGCGACTACAACTCCGTCCTGCCCCAGCCGATCGTCGTCTCCAAGGACCGCGACGGCGTCGATTTCGTCGGGTGCGACAGCCCGGCGTCCGCGGGCTTCTCGCAGCAGCAGCTGTCCGGAAAGCCGCCGTGCAACTACGAGCTGTCGGGAATCCTGCGCAATCGGGACCGAAAGCCGATCTCGTACTGGGGCGACGTTCTGATCAGCGGGCTGTCCGTCAACGGCAACGGAGTCAACCGACGGCTGTCGGCGAAGCGCGGCCGTTTCGAGGTCACGCTGCCGCGGGGGGACTACCGGGTCACCACCTCGACACCCAGGCGCTTCTCCGGCCCGGACATCATCTCCGTCCGCCTCGACCGCGACCGTGTCGTCATCCTCAGGTCGCCCAACGGCTGCGGGCGCGGCAACCAGAAGAACGTCGGCGTGACGCACCTCGGCAGCGACAAGGCCGACCGGATCGTGGTCACGAACGCCCGGACTCGGGCGGTCATCGTGCCTGGCGCGGGCGACGACAGGGTGATCACGACCGGCCCGGTCAACGTGTGCGGAAGCCCCGGCCGAAACCGCATCACCACGGGGTTCGGGGATGACCTGGTCCAGGGTGGCCGCGATGGCGAGGTGATCTCGACCGGACCGGGTGACGACTATGTGGTCGCCGGGCGTGGTGATGACACGATCTCCGGCGGATTCGGCGACGACACGATCTTCGGAGATTCGGGCGCCGACACGATCCGCGGGGGAGCCGGCGCCGACACGCTCAGAGGCGGCTCCGGCGCCGACGCCCTCTACGGCTCGTTCGGCGACGACACGCTCGGCGTCGGCGGAGGCGCCAACACGGTGCTCTCCGGCGGGACGGGAACGGACGTGTGTACGGGCCAGGCCCTCCGCGTGACGGGGTGTCCCTAGCGCCGGCCGTCGGGACGGACCCCGCCCGCCAAGGGGGAGCGACAGAGAGGCTCTCCGGCCCCGGCCGACGCGTTCGCATGCGCCGCGGCCACGCGAGCGCGCCGGGCGACCCGGGCCGAGTGGAAGGCGTCACAACGACGTCGAGCAGGGCCTTGGCGCGCGCCGCTCGCGCCGACGCCGCCGGACGCTGAAGAGGCGTCTTGCGAGCGACCTGCGCATCGAACCCGGCGGTCGACGCGGCCGGGGTCGGGACGCGCCGGCGCAATCGGCCCTGGCTTCGGGGCGGTCTGCGCCTCGTGGGGCACGAGCCTCCCGGGCCTGTGTGCCGCGGCATCGTCGTCGTCTCGCCGGTCTCGGACGATGCCCCCAACGGGATTCGAACCCGTGCTGCCGCCTTGAAAGGGCGGAGTCCTCGGCCGCTAGACGATGGGGGCAAAGAAAAGCCCGGGACGGATTGTGATCCGCCCCGGGCTCGGTGGCAGCAGTGGTTTGGCCAAGGGCGTGTGTCGGAAAACGCCGCCGGCTGCCATTGCGCCGAGGGCCACGCCCCTAGCTACTGCCACCTCTACTGGTATCTGACAAGTCGGACCACCTCCTTTCTGTAGTGCGCCGACGATAGCCCGCCGCGCGGCTGTCGAGAAGGGCCGCCCGTCTTCGCGGCCCGGGAAGGTCCCGTCGTACCCTCGCGCGGCCCGGCGGTGTGTCATTCCGGTGGCGACCCCGGGGCGTGTCGTCCGAGGCCCGGGGCTACGATCCGTGTCGTGCCGCGTGCGCTCTACGAGGGGCTCGTGGTCGCCGAGTCCGACAACACCGTCGTCTTCGGCGGCCGCCACTGCTTCCCCCCGATCACCGTCGCGGCGGAGCTCCGCTCCGTCGGCGCCGAGCAGGACGGCCGGGAGCGGCTCGAGGCGGTGATCCCGGGCGTGCCCCCCGTGACGGCATGGCGACTTCCGAGCAGCGTGCCCCCGCCGCTCGCGGGCTGGATCTCGTTCGACGCGGGGGTTCGCGTCGAGGGCTGAGACCCGACGCGGGGCGCCCTCGGGCCCTCGCCGCGGGCGGGCCGTCCGTCATCACACCGGCGCGCCCGCGTTGACTGATCGGTCTCCGGGCGACGACGGTGGAGCGGCCTCGGGTTCGACCGATGGGAGGCGTGTGCTCGCCGATGGCCTGACGACGATGCTCGACCTCGCGCCGGTCGTCGCCGGGCAGGCGTCCTCGCTCGGGGTGCCGGTCGACCAGCCGAATCTCGTCGAGGCGCGCCAGATGCAGGCGCTCTCGCTCGGCTTCCACATCATCCTCGTGTGCTTCGGGGTCGCCTTCCCCGCGTTCATCCTCTTCACCGAGGCGATGTGGCTCAAGACCGGCGATCCGCTCTACAAGGCGATCGCCAAGCGCTGGTCCAAGGTGATGATCGTGCTCTTCGCCGTGGGCGCGGTCTCCGGGACGATCCTCTCCTTCGAGCTCGGCATCCTCTGGCCGGAATGGATGGCCACGTTCGGCGACGTCTTCGGCGTGGCCTTCACGTTCGAGGGCATCAGCTTCTTCGTCGAGGCGATCTTCGTCGCGATCTACGTCTACGGCTGGGACAAGCTGCCGGGCAGGGTCCACTTCCTCACCGGCATCCCGATCGTGATCACCGGCCTGACCGGATCGTTCTTCGTGATCGCCGTCAACGGCTGGATGAACGGACCCACGGGGTTCGACGTCGTCAACGGCGAGATCGTGAACATCGACCCCTGGGCGGCGCTGTTCAACGACACGCTCTGGCACACGCTCGTCCACATGCTGCTCGCCGGTTACATGGTCGTGGGTTTCCTCGTCGCGGGCGTCTACGCCATCGCGTGGCTCCGCGGCCGGCGCGATCGCCACCGTCGGGTCGCCTTCACGATCGCCTTCACCTTCGCGGCGGTCGCGACGCCGATCCAGCTGGTGGTCGGCGACTGGGCCGCCCGCTACGTCACCGAGGCCCAGCCGATCAAGCTGGCCGCCATGGAGGGGCTCGGCGAGACCACGTCCGGGGCGCCGTGGACCTTCGGGGGCTGGTACTCCGACGGCGAGGTGAGCGGCGGGATCGAGATCCCCTACCTGCTCTCGATCCTCGCCGACGCACGACCCGAACGGCACCGTGATCGGCCTCGACACGGTCCCGGTCGAGGATCAGCCCCCGATCAACGTGGTGCGCTTCGCCTTCCAGGCGATGGTCGGCATCGGCTCGCTCCTGGCGGTGCTCGTGGCGCTCTACTTCTTCGTCTGGTGGCGCAAGAAGCGGCTCCCGGCGTCGAGGTGGTTCTGGATATCGGCGGTCGCCGCCGGCCCCGCGGCGGTCGTGGCGCTGATCTCGGGATGGATCGTGACCGAGGTGGGACGCCAGCCGTGGATCGTCTACGAGGTCTTTCGCACCTCGGAGGCCGTCACCGCCGCCGACAACATCCCGATCGGCTACGGCGTGATCGCCGTGGTCTACGCGGCGCTCGCCGTCGGCTCGATCGTCGCGATCCGTGTGATCACGCGGCGGCCGATCGAGGAAGAGGTGACCCCGGCCGAGCGCGAGCGGCTCAGGAACGACACCCTGCCGGCGGGGAGCTGACGCGGTGCTCCCCGAGCTCGTCGCACTGGTCATGCTCACCGCGCTCGCGGCCTACGGGGTCCTCGGGGGCGCGGACTTCGGCGTGGGCGTCTGGGATCTGACCGCGGGCCGCGGCCCCAGGGCGCACGCCCTGCGCGGCCGCCTCGAGCGCTCGATGGGTCCCGTCTGGGAGGCCAACCACGTCTGGTTGATCTTCGTGCTGGTCGCCTGCTGGACGGCCTTTCCGACGGCGTTCGGCGCGATCATGTCGACGCTCTACATCCCGATGTTCCTGGCGGCGATCGGGATCATCCTCCGCGGCAGCATGTACGCCTTCCGCGGCCTCGCGCGGAACCCCCGCCATCGCGCGTGGCTCGGGCTGGTGTTCGCGGCCGCATCCATCCTGACGCCGTTCTTCCTCGGGGCGGCCGTCGGCGGCATCGCGTCGGGCCGCGTTCCGCTTGGCAACGCCGAAGGGGACCCGATCACGAGCTGGTGGAACCCCACGTCGATCATGGTCGGCGTGCTCGCCGTGGTCACGGGCGCCTATCTGGCCGCGGTCTGGTCCGGCGCGGACGCCCGTCGCCAGGGTGAGCCCGAGCTGGCGGCGGCCTTCCGGGTGCGTGCGTTGATCGCGGGCGTGGTGGCCGGCGCGCTTGCGCTGGCGGGACTGGCCGTGCTCGCAGAGGACGCCCCCGACCTCCACTCGGAGCTGATCGGCAAGGCGCTGCCGCTCGTGATCGTCTCCATGCTCGCCGGGGCGGTCACGCTCGTGCTGGTGTGGCGGCGCATGCTCGGGCTCGCCCGATACGCGTCGGCGCTCGCCGTGGCGTCGATCGTGTGGGCCTACGGCTGGGCGCAGTCACCCGACATCCTTCCCGGGCAGATCACCATCGACGAGGCGGCCGCGCCGACCGAGACGCTCGTCGCGATGGTCGTCGCCGTCGTGCTCCTGGTCCTGATCGTCGGCCCGTCGCTGTGGTATCTGTGGCGCCTTGCCGGCGCGGGCACGCTCAGCCACGACGAGACGCCGATCGAAGAGGCCGGCGGACACGAGCGCGGGTCGTCATGAGGCGCCCGAGCTTCTTCGTCCTGGCGATCGTGACCTTCGTGCTGGGTGTCCTGTTCATGGTCCCGTTCGAGGGGTTTCCCTGGCGCCTGATCGGAATGTCGTTCATGGTCGCTTTCGCGGTCTTCGGGATCCTCGCCGTGGCGTCCCCGGAGTACCTCGCCCGCAAGCCCGATCCGGCCGAGCTCGGCGAGTCGGAGGACGCGCCGCCGGGGTGATCGTCGCGGTCGCCGTCGCCGCGGTCGTCGCCGGTTGCGGCGGCGGGTTCGCGGCCGAGTCGTCGATCGAGGACGACCTGCGCGCCCGGGTGGTGGACGAGGGCGTCGAGGCCGGCCTCTCGGTCGGGGAGGCGACCTGTACCAGGACCGATGCGACCCCCGAGCGGCGGACCTACGAGTGCCAGGTCCCGGTCTTCAGCGTCCGCCCCCAGGGCGACCGCCTCGTCCGCTTCGACGTGGTCGCCGACGCGGACGGGGGCTGGGAGGCGACCCGCACGGGCGTCGTGACCTTCCGCTGAGCCCTCGGCGCTAGATCTGCCCGGCCTGGGCCCGGCCGCGCTTGGGCGCGAAGGCGCCGGCCAGATCCTCTTCCGCGAACGGTGCGGCGGCGCCCTCGCCGACCGCGTACCGATACAGCGCAACGGCGAAGATGCCCGAGGCGGCCTGACCGATCACGCCGGCCACGATCACGATCACGACCGCGACCGAGATCGTGGCGGCGAGCGCCACCGTGGTCCCGATCAGGATCCCGATCCCCACGAGCAGCGCGGCGGGGAGGACGCCGAACACGAGCACCATGATCACGATCGACGCGGTGCCGACGACCTGCTCGCCCCACCTGGCGCGGAAGATGCCGGCCGAGCGCTTGAGGGCGGCGATCGGCCCGAGGCCCTCGATCGCGATCACCGGGACCACGAGGAAGGTGATGAGCCCCCACGCCGCGCCGATCGCCGCCGCGACGATCGTCCCGACGAACCCGAACCGTTCCTCGATGGCGCGGAGGATGATGTTGATGCTCGCGAGGATGCCCGCCCAGCCGGCGATCGCGCCGGCGTGTCCGCGCGCGATGCCGATGCCCTCGCCGACGCTCGCCTGCCGCCCCTCGAACACCGCGTTGGCCGTCCCCGCGAGCGCGACCCCGAAGAACACGGTCAGGTAGGTCGCGGCGTAGATCGCCAGCGCGGCCAGGACCACCGCGCCGACGGTCTGGTCGTCGCTGAACAGCACCGCGGCGGGGATGCCGAACGCGGCGGTCGCAAAGAGCGCGGTGAGCCCGCCGAGGATCGGGAAGGCGCCGAGCGTACGATCGCGCCGCAGGACACCCAGGCTGACCATGCCGAGGCGCCAGCCGCGTCGGAACCGTTCCATCTCGTCACCTCGTGCCGTGGGGGGTCTCGGCATCCTGTCGGCCGCCGACGGGCATCGCTTGACCATGGTCGCGTCCGACGGCCGCCGCGTTCGCGGGCCCGGCGGCGGAAGGTGACCGGAAGGTGCACCGCGGCGGGCCCCACCGCGGTGGTGACCGACAGGCGGCCGAAGCCGCGCTCGATCCCCTCGGGCGTCGCCGTCGAGGATCGCGATTCCCCGTCATGGGCTCACGCCGCGCGTGCCGGCGCCGCGGCCGCCCGCGCCTCCCCGACCTGCTCGAGTCGACGTGCCAGCCGCGGCAGGGCGGGGATCAGCATCAGGGCGGGGAGGACCGGCAGCCAGAAGGTGAAGGCGCGGTAGACGCCGACGCCGAGGAGCGCCTGCTCGAGGTCGATGCCGATCAGCGTCAGCGCGAACACGAGCGCCGCGTCGACACCGCCCGCGCCCCCGGCGGGGAGGGGCAGCGCCACCGCGATGTAGCCGGTGGTGTAGGCCACCAGCAACGCGACGACGTTCGGCGCGGGCCCGAACGCCGTCAGGCCGGCGAACAGGCATAGGCCGTTCCCGAGCCAGTAGACCGGATAGCCCGACAGCGCGAGCCGATACCGGCGGGGCGCGAGGTAGAGCCTTCGGACCAGGACGACGCCGCCGATCGCGGTCCCGAAGGCCGCCCGGACCGGTCCCACGCCGGTGGCCCTGGACAGGGTCGCCCGCCGCGCGGGTGCGCTCACCCATGCGGCCGCCGCCAGGCACGGGACGACGACGACGATCCATGTCCACGCCAGCCACCGCGGAACCGCGTCCCCGCCTGCGCCGAGGAGTGAGGCGGCCGACGCGAGGGCGGTCGCCACGGTGATCGACGTCCACTGAAGGGTGTTCAGGGCCAGCACGCGCCGGGCGGCGTCGGACGCGGCGAGCCCGGCCCGGTGCATCGCCCAGAAGTCCACCGCGAGGCCCCCGGCGGCCGTGCCGACCGTGTACGCGCCGAAGCCGGTGATCACCACGCCGGTCACGACCCGGTACGGCAACTCCGGCCCGCCGAACGCCGCCGCGGTCTCACGGTAGGCCGCGACGTAGCCCGCGTAGGCGGCGAGGAAACCCACCAGGCAGAGCCCCAGCCACGGCCAACCCGCGGACCGGACGGCCTCGGTGAGGGCGCCCGAGTCCGCGAGCCGGCCGATCAGCGCATACGCACCGACCCCGAGGCCCAGCGAGATCGCGACGGCGACGGCCACCCGCCGCGGCTCGAGCCGCCCGAGGGGCGTTGTGGGCCCCCCGCCGGACACGACCCCACGCCTCCCGCCGGCTCAGTCCTCGGTGGCCGTGACCCCGACCGGGCAGCTCACGCCGGTCCCGCCGATCCCGCAGTAGCCGTTGGGGACCTTGTGGAGGTACTGCTGGTGGTATTCCTCGGCGTAGTAGAAGGGGCCCGCCGCGCCCACCTCGGTCGTGATCGGCCCGAACCCGCGCTCCGCGAGCATCGGCTCGTACGCCGCGCGCGTCGACTCGGCCAGCGCCCGCTGGTGCTCGTTCTCCCAATAGAGGGCCGAGCGGTACTGGGTGCCGACGTCGTTGCCCTGCCGCATGCCCTGGGTCGGGTCATGCCCCTCCCAGAAGATCCGCATCATCTCCTCCGCGCCGGTGCGCGCGGGGTCGTAGACGACCAGCACGACCTCGGTGTGCCCGGTGCGACCCGAACAGGTCTCCTCGTACGTGGGGTTCGGCGTGTACCCGCCCGCGTACCCGACCGCGGTCGTGTGGACGCCCGGCGCCTGCCAGAACATGCGCTCGGCCCCCCAGAAGCACCCCATCCCGACGACGAGTCGCTCCATGCCGTCGGGAAACGGCGGGGCCATCGGCGTGCCGAGCACGGCGTGTGTGCCCGGCGAGAGGATCGGCTCCTGTCGGCCCGGGAGCGCGGTCTCCGGCGTGATCTCGCGTGCCTTGAGTCGTCCGAACAGCGCCATCTCGCACCTCGTCTCGTCGGTGTCCACGGACAAGGATAGGCGCAGCCGGGCGCGCGCCCGGTCCATGCCGCCGGCCGGGTGGGAGATGCGGGTCTCGTTCAGCGCCTGGGCGAAGGCTGCAACCGTTCGCCCACGCCCAGGCAGGTGGTGCACGTCTGGGCGCGCGCCTCCCCGGAGTGGCCGATGGTCACGATCCTGCGCTGACCCCAACACGTCGCGCAGGGCACCCAGACGAGCGAGGGCGCGGTTGTGCGCTGCTGCTGCTCTCGGGCCATGACTGCCTCCATTCGTGACACCGTCGTGTCGGTGCCCGTGGAGTCAGTGTCGGCGAACGCGTCCCGACCTTCACCGGCCCTGCACACAGGAACCGCCGGCGGATTCTTCGCCGCGGGTCCTGTTCGTGACGCCCGTCGCGAGCCGTCGCGCTCGGGCACGCGCCCATCGCGGGGCGCGACGTGCCCGGGCGCGCGGACTCGCCGCGCGCCCGGGCGGTCCGCCTAGATCACGTTCACCGCGTCGGCCTGGGGGCCCTTCGGGCCCTCCTTGGACTCGAAGCTGACCCGCTGGCCCTCCTCGAGGCTCTTGAAGCCCGATCCTCCGATCGCGGAGAAGTGCACGAACAGGTCCTTCCCACCGCCGTCCGGCGTGATGAACCCATAGCCCTTCTCGGACGAGAACCACTTGACGACGCCTTCCGGCATCACTTCCTCCTGTGTGTGTGGCGAGGACTGCAACACTCGCCCGCTCGGCACCCCGAGCCCGACGTCGCCGCCATCCCGCTTCTGTCTTCGTTCGTTTCGGGCCCCCGATCGGAGCCCGCGGAGATCGTAGCGGGAAGCGGGGGTGGGGATGAAGCCCCCCGGACCGGAGGAACACAACCGTTACCGGGCCGTGGCCGCCGCGCCGATCGCGGCGCCTCGGGCCCGACGTGGGCGGGCCGCCGTCGCGCGTGGCAGCCTCTTCGCGTGGGGACCACCGGCATCTGGCGACGTCGCGCTGCCCGAGCGCGCCTCGTGCGACGTGCTCGTCGCGGCCCCGGGCCTGCTCGACCTCCTCCTCGAGCTGACCGCGCGGCGGATGGGGACGACGTCGACCGGCGTCCGCGCCGCCCAGCTCGTCGACCGGCACGCCCGTGTCGTCGCCGAGGCGCTCGCGCCCGCGATCGTCGCGGGACGACGCGCCGCGCTCGCGCCCGGCGAGGTGGTCATCGAGCTCGCCCCGGACGGCGAGCTCGAGCGCGCCCACGTGCACGGCGGCGACGGCCATGGTGATGCGCGGCGACCCGAGGTCGCGGCCGCGGGGTTCGCCGACCTCCACGCGCCCCTCGTGGCGGCGGTGGCCGCCCGCCGCGGACGCGCCGCGTCGGTGCTCTTTCGGAGCGTGGGCGATCGTCTCGCCATCGCGGTCGCCGCCGAGGCCAGATCGCGGGGGCGCGACGCGGACGCGCCGGGGCTCGTGGCCGGCGTGATCGCCGCCGACCCACGGTTCGGCCCCGCGCGACGACTCGGCGTCGCGCGCGTGGGAGCGGCGGCGCGGCCCTACCTGGTCCGGGCCGGGTGCTGCCTGAGCCACCGGACGGTCAAGGGGCGACCGTGCTTCACCTGCCCGGTCCTCGGTGACGACGCGCGCGTCGCGCGGCTGGCGGAGGAGCTCGCCGCCTCCTGAGCGCCGGTGCTGGCCCCGTCCCGTGCGTGGCGGCCGGCCGTCCCGCGCCTGGGCGGCGACGGGAGCGGACGGTCGCGGCACGGTCTCCGCCCGTGGGTCAGCCGGCGGCGATGATGCCCCCCGCGATCGCGATTCCCACCACCACGATGCCGAGGATCCATGCCGTGAGTTCGCCGTCGCGGTCCATGTCCGCTCCTTCGTCGATTGTCGATGCGGAACCGTACGGCCCGACGGCGCTCCACGGCAAGCGAGACCGGGGAGCCGACCGCCGGCGGAGCGCCTTCGCCGTCCCGGCCCCGTGAGAGTGTCCCCCCGATTCGTCGAACGGCTCAGGGGGAACACATGCGCACCAAGCACCTCATCGTCGGGACGGCCTGCGGGCTGGCCCTCGGGGCGGGCGTGATCGCCGCCGTGGACGCCGGCACCCAGACCGCCGACGCGCAGGGTGACTTCAAGGTCACGCCCGCGCAGCTGCAGATCAACCAGAAGATCTCCCAGGCGGCGGTGCGCCGGTCGAACCAGGGCCTCAACTACCTGGCCCCGATCCGCACCAGCCAGTCCGACGCGGCCGACACGGGTCGAAACGGCGTCACGCCGCTCGCCAACGTGCCCGGCTCCGGTGACGGGTGGACCAGCTCGCAGATCGGCAACGCCGCGATCACCGGCTCGAAGATCGCCAACGAGGCCGTCGACTCCGAGAAGATCGCCCCCGGCGGCGTCACCTCGGGTGACCTGGCCGAACAACTCCGTGACCGGACCGAAGATCGCCAACGAGGCCGTCGACTCCGAGAAGATCGCGCCCGGCGGCGTCACCTCGGGAGACCTGGCCGACAACGCCGTGACGACGTCCAAGATCGACGCGGGAGCGGTCACCGGCCCGAAGATGCGGGACCGGCGCCGTCAACTCCGCGAAGATCGCCGACGACTCGGTCGCCGCGGCCGAGCCTGACCGCCGACGTGCGCGCAAACCTCCCGGCTCTGGGGAGTGAAGGACCCCGGCGCCGGAACGGCGCTGTTGCAGGCGCGCGGGGCGACCGCTGTGCAGCGCCTCGGGTTGGGCGATTTCACCATGACGTTCAACCGGGTCGTCAACACCTGCGCGTTCCAGGTGACGCCGCAGACCTACGCCGGCTTCCCGGCGGCCTTCCAGGCCCAGGCCACGATCAACAACCTGGACGCTCACCGGCCAGAGCATTCGCGTGCGCCTGCTGAATGGCGCCGGCACCGCGGTCGACAGCGGTTTCGCCGCGCAGGCCGTCTGCTGACGCGACGCGATGCCCGCCCGGGGTGCGCGCTTGCGCACCTCCGGCGGAGCGCCGTCGCCGTCCCGGCCCCGTGAGAGTGTCCCCCCGGATCCGTCGAACGGCATCAGGGGGAACACATGCGCACCAAGCACCTCATCGTCGGGACGGCCTGCGGGCTGGCCCTCGGGGCGGGCGTGATCGCCGCCGTGGACGCCGGCACCCAGACCGCCGACGCGCAGGGTGACTTCAAGGTCACGCCCGCGCAGCTGCAGATCAACCAGAAGATCTCCCAGGCGGCGGTGCGCCGGTCGAACCAGGGCCTCAACTACCTGGCCCCGATCCGCACCAGCCAGTCCGACGCGGCCGACACGGGTCGAAACGGCGTCACGCCGCTCGCCAACGTGCCCGGCTCCGGGCAGGGGTGGACCAGCTCGCAGATCGGCAACGCCGCCATCACCGGATCGAAGATCGCCAACGAGGCCGTCAACTCCGAGAAGATCGCCCCCGGCGGCGTGACCTCGGGTGACCTGGCCGACAACTCGGTGACCGGCTCGAAGATCGACGCCGGTGCGGTGACGGAGGCCAAGATCGCCACGGGGGCGGTCACCGGGCAGAAGATCGCGTCGGGGGCCGTCGGGACCGGTGAGCTCGGCGCGGGCGCCGTGACGCGCGAGAAGCTGGCACCCGGCCAGAGTGCAGTACTGGGCGGCGGTCACCGGCGGGATTCCGCCCGTCGTCACGGCGCAGAGCGACCCGACGGGGGGGATCACCGCCATTCGCCTCAGCGCCGGGAACTACCGCGTCGACTTCGGCACCGATGTCAGCGGCTGCGCCTACTCGGCGACCCCGGCCTTCGATGTGGGCCGCGGCGCCGCCGCCATCTCGGCGCAGGCGAGCCCCGACACCACCGACGCCAACCGAGTCGCCATCCGGACGGTGACAGCCGCAAATGCCGCGGTCGACGCCAACTTCCACGTGCAGGTCCTCTGCTGATCCGTGTGACCCATGGCACACCGGAGGACGGCACGCCGTCGCGGTCCTCCGATGTGCTCGGCAAGGCCGCGGCGTCGACGGGGGTGCGAGACTGCGCCCCGGATGGAAATCTCCCGGCCACTCAAGGCGCGCTATCGCAAGTTCGTCAACGAGCCGGCGTCGATCAGGAACGCGGCCTGGCTGATCGCCGCCGTCACGCTCACGTCGGTCCTGCTCGGCGGCGTCGTGATGTGGGCGTTCGACCGGCCGACGTACCCCACCTACGGCGACGCGCTCTGGTTCACGCTCCAGACCGTCACCACCGTCGGATACGGCGACAACGTCCCGACGAGCTCGGTCGGCCGGGGCGTCGCCGCGATCGTGATGCTGACGGCGATCGCCTTCACGACGGTGGTGACGGCGGCGATCACCTCGTCGTTCGTCGCCGCCGCGCAGGCCAAGCGCCGCCGCGAGGAGCAGGCGCAGGACGAGTCCGACCTGCAGCGCCTCGAGGACGCGCTTGCCGCGATCACGGGGCGCCTCGACGACATCGAGCGCCAGCTCCGCCGGCGTGGGCGCGGCGACGACGCCGACCGGGACCACCGCACCTGAGCGAGGGCGCATCGCCCGTCGCGGGGAGCCGCACGCGGTAGGTTCCCGCGATGGCCAAGACGTCTCACGGCACGGGGCTGGTCCTGCTGACGCTGTCGGCGGGGCAGTTCCTGATGATGCTCGACAGCTCGGTCATGAACGTCGCGATCGCGACCGTCGCCGAGGACCTCGGCACCACGGTCACGGGCATCCAGACGGCGATCACGCTGTACATGCTCGTGATGGCGACGATGATGATCACCGGCGGCAAGATCGGCACGATGATCGGCCGCCGCCGGGCCTTCTCGCTCGGGTGCGTGATCTACGGCGCGGGCTCGCTGACCACCGCCCTGGCGCCCAACGTGGCGGTGCTCTACTTCGGCTGGTCGCTCCTGGAGGGCCTCGGCGCCGCGCTCATCCTGCCGGCGATCGTCGCACTCGTCGCGACCAACTTCGCCGCCGATGCGCGTCCCCGGGCCTATGGGCTCATCATGGCTGCGGCCGCCATCGCGGTCGCGACCGGTCCGCTGATCGGCGGGTTCGCCACCACCTACTTCTCGTGGCGCTACGTCTTCGCCGGCGAGGTCGTGCTCGTCCTGGCCATCCTCCTGCTCGGTCGCCGGATCGCCGACGCACCGGCCGAGGAGCGGGTCCGGTTCGACCTCGTCGGCGCGGTGCTCTGGGCGCTGGGGCTCGGCTTCGGTGTGTTCGCGGTCCTGCAGTCCGGTGCCTGGGGATGGGTGTCACCCACGCCGGACGCCCCCACGCTCCTCGGCATCTCGCTGGTGGCGTGGCTGCTCGTCGCGAGCGCGGCGATCCTCCGCCTGTTCGTCGCCTGGCAGCGCAGGCTCACCGGCCTGGGCCGTGAGCCGCTCATCCGCCTGTCGATGCTCCGCAACGGCCAGCTGCAGGGGGGGCTCACGATGTTCTTCTTCCAGTTCCTCGTGCAGGCGGGCATGTTCTTCGTGGTCCCGCTGTTCCTGTCGGTGTCGCTGGGCCTGTCGGCCTTCGAGACGGGGGTCCGCATGCTGCCCCTGTCGCTCGCGGTGGTGCTGGCGGCCGCCGCGATCCCGAAGCTGGCCCCGAACGCCTCGTCGCGACGGGTCGTCCAGCTCGGCCTGGCATCGCTCTGCGCGGGCCTGGTGGCGCTCCTCGCGGCGCTCGAGGTGGGCGCCGGCGCCGAGATCGTCACGGTCCCGTTCATCCTGGCGGGCCTCGGGATCGGCGCGCTGGCGTCGCAGCTCGGGGCGGTGACCGTCTCGTCGATGCCGGACGAGCTGAGCGGCGAGGTCGGGGGGCTGCAGAACACGGTCACCAACCTCGGCGCGGCGCTCGGCACCGCGCTCGCAGGGTCGGTGTTGATCGCCGTGCTCACGAGCTCGTTCCTCGCGGGCGTGCAGCAGAACCCCGACGTTCCCGCCAGCGTCACGGCCCAAGCCGAGGTCCAGCTGAGCGGCGGTGCTCCGTTCGTCTCAGACGCCCAGCTCGCGACCTCCCTGGAGGAGGCCGGCGTGCCGGCCGCCACGGCGGATGCGATCGTCGAGGAGAACGAGACGTCGCGGATCGACGCGCTCAGGGCAAGCGTCCTCCTGCTCGCGCTGTTCGCGCTCGTCGCGCTCTTTTTCACCCGGTTGATCCCCGACCGCCCGGCGAGCTCGGCACCACCGCCCGACGCAGGGGCCGCGTCGGCCGCCTGAGCGGGGACGGCGGCGGGTCGCCTGAGAATACGCGCGGGGGGGGGTCCCGGACGATGGTGCTCGGCTGGCACGTGAGCGTCTTCCGCCAGGTCGGCGGCGGCGACGAGCCGGCCGGAGCGGACGCCTGGGTGAAGGGCGCGCGAGTCGCGGTCTGGCAGACGCGCCTGGGCGGGCTGTCGTGGATCGAAGGGCTCGTGACGCAGGATCGCGCGATCGACCTGGGCGGCAACGGCTACCCGAACCGCTACACGGCGAGAGCTCGGGACCTGCTTCCCCCGATCGAGACCGGTCCGCCCGAGGCCAACCGGCACTGGCGCGCCGACCCGGGCGACGTCCTCACGGAGGGGTGGGAGGGGAGCACGGTGGTCGATCGTGCCGTCGCACGGGCGTGTCGACCGGACGAATGGCTGATGGTCGAGGTCTGGGACGAGAGCTGACCGACCGTGCGTCGGGCCCCGGCGTGAGCGTGACGCGTCGACCGGGCCCTGAACGGGGGCCGTGGGGGCAATCCCCGACCCACCCGCCGTCGGAACCTCGCAGACTCGGTCCGGCAGGCCATCAGGTCCCGCGATACCGGCGAGACCGAACGTCCTGAGGCCTCCGCCGGGCCGACGACCTCTCGCTGCTCGTGGCTCGCCGGTCGCTGGAGGATTGCCTCAGCGACCATTCAAGAGGTGACAGACCCCGCTTCGGACGCCGGCGTCGAGGCTGGCACCGACTCCACTCGCCCTCCGAGCCGACCGCCTTGCCGGTCGGCTCAGCCGTCCGTCGGGGCGTAGCGGCGGTGCAGCATCAGGTCGTTGCCGTCGGGGTCGGTGAACAGGGCCATGTGGCAGGCGCCCGTGTCGATGGTCTCGCCGGCGAACTCGACGCCCTTCGCCTCGAGTTCGGTTCGCGCGGCGGCGACGTCGGCGACCCGCAGCGCCGGGTGCGCGTTCTTCTGCGCGGCGAAGGGGACGCCCATCCGCTCGGGCTCCCAGATCCCGAAGCAGGTCTCGCCCGCCCAGCACTCGTAGCGCGCGACGGGGTCGGCCCGCAGTCCCAGTACGTCGACGTAGAAGGCGCGCGTGCGCTCGGCGTCGCGCGAGGGGATGCTGACGAAGTCCAGTCGCTCGATCATCGACACCTCCGGCGCGGTGGCCCGCGGCCCGCTCGACCAGTCGCGCCCGAGCATAGCCGCGTTCGCGTGCTGGTAGCCGCGCCGTCGCATTCCCGGAGCCGCCGCCGTCCCCTGCTGAACCGCCTCGACACCGTGGCGGCGAAGCAGCCTCCAGATCGTCCAGCGCCGGCGCCGTCGGTCGCTCCTACGAGGACCTCGGCGGCGAGCCGTCCGGCTCGATCGCCGACGCGCCGGCGCTCGCCGGGCTCCCGGTGACCAGCGTCAAGCGTGGGCGCCAGACGACGGCGAGCGGCGTCACGTCAGACCACTGGACAGGATGCGCGCAGTGCTACGCGATCGACCTCGGTGCGACGCCGCCCGCGGGAGACCCGCCGCCTGGCGGATCGCGAGCGCCATCGCGGGCCCCGGCCACGCCAGCTGGAGCGACACCGGTGGAGTCCTCAACGTCGAGCGCTGCGGCATCCGCTACCTGCAGGATCAAGGACGGCCGCGCGCCTTGGTTTCCCGGGCCGAGCTCGAGACCCATCTCATGCGCGGGGCTGACGATGCCACTCCCGTGGAGTGGGGCTCCGCGGCGTGAGCCGCGACCGGCCCGTTCATGGAGGAACAGCGGTTCGGGCAAGTCGTCTGGGATGAGATGGACGTAGGTGGCCAGGGTGAAAGCAAGGGAGTGGTGACCGAGCACGACCTGAACCTGCTTGGCGTTCCACCCCGAGCGGAAGAGGATCGACGCGAAGGTGTGCCGCAGCGTGTGCACACCGGCCCACGGCACTCCAGCCGCCCACGCCGCCGGCGTCCACGATGGAACGGACCACGAACTCCTCGCGCAGGCCCTTCCTTCCGGTCCCGCGAAGACCGGGTGCTCGTCCGAGGCACCGTCTCGATGCAGCGCGAGATCGGCCGCGAGCCGCTTGGAGATCGTGATCTGCCGCACGCCGTCGTCGCTCTTGGGTGCGTCGAGCCGGGAACGCGCTGAACGAGCGGGTGGCCTGAGCGGGACGCCGATCGCCGCTGTCGGGAGCGCCCCCTCGCGCGGGCGCATTTCCCGTCCAGGTGCGGCCCGCGGCGCGCGCGGGCGCGCAGACACAGTGAGGTGTCTGCCGATCGAGACCGGCAGACACCTCCTGAGCTCGGACGCTCCTCTCAGGTGTTCACGATGCCCGCGGCGGGACGCCGACCGGCTCCTCAGATGCGGACCGAGATGCCACCACCCCTCCGGACGGGCTTGTTGCTGACCAGCCACATGGTGACCTTGGTCGTCGTGATCTGCGTCCCGATCGACCGCCTGTCCCCGGCCTCGTCGTACACAGGGCTTCGCTTGGTTCCCCGGATCACGACCTTCTTCGGGCGCCGGTTTGCCTTCTTCCGGAGCTTCTTCTGGGAGACGTCCAGCGACCTCCAGGCGAACGCGGCCCCCCGGCTGTCGTCGCCGATGTCGCGCTCCGAGCGACTGTTGAAGAAAAAGCGCTGATTCTGGCACCCCGGCTGCTCGTCCGCTCCCAAGTCCTCGGCGACGCCGGCCGGCCCGCGGCTGACCGCGTCGGGGCCAAGCAGCTCGATCTTGACCTTGTTCCCCTTGATGAGCCCCGGCCCAATGAAGTCCAGGCTGAACCGCTCGTTCGGGAGGGTTCCGCTCAGCACGCAGTTGGCCGGTGGGAATCGTTGTCCGGGCACGAAGAACGTCACGTTCGCGTCGATCCTGGCCGTGAATCTCCCCTTGCCGGTTCTCTCGTCGAAGCCCGACTGGGCGATCCGCTGGTTCCTCCTGTTGCGGAAGTCGATGCTGATCTTGTTCTTGCCGCGGCGCCCGTTGAACTTGTAGGTCGTCCTCGAAGTCCCGCTGAACTGGCCACCTCCGTCGTTGGCGCCGTTCAGGGTGATGGTCGAGGTGCGCTCGAACGCGGTGACGGAATAGGTCGCGACGTCGACCGCGCCCGCGCCGGTCGCGGGAAGCGCGGCGAGGCCGGCGCCGATCGCGAGCAGGGTCACGCCTTTGCGGGTCTTCATGCGAGTGCCTCCGACGGGACGGGCATGGGTCCGGCGACCCTACCTCCGTGCTGAGGACTGACGGAACTGAACGCATGGGCAGGTTTCGCAAGGAATCGACGCGACACCGCGAGCGCCGCCATCGGTGTCGTCGACGGTCCGAGAACGACCCCGGGCGCCGGTCGAAAGCCGACCCCCTTCGCACCCGCGGCGCGGCCGCGCGCGGCTCGATGGGCCGGCGGCGGAGGGCGCGTCCCCAGGCGCGGCGGCACGGCGCCCCGGGCGGCTCTCCGGAAGACGGCCGGGATCTCCACCTGGCGTCGCGAGCGGCCTGTCGGAGGCCAGGAGCGTCCGGGCCACGATCCGGGTGGCGCGCTCATGGGCGGTGGGCGGGAAGGACCGTCATCGGCAGCCCCTGCCTCGAGGAATGCCGACCGGGGAACAGTGCTCCTGGAGGTCTGGGATGAGCGCCGATCGCGGCCGTCCCGCGGGGTGCCGCAACGGACATCCACGGCCGTGCTCTGAGCCCATGGACGGGACCGACCGACCACGGGTGTGCATCGCGGCGCGCGCACCGAACGCAGGCCGAGGCGCCCGCGACCGCCCGCCGCTTCACGGGGCCAGTCGGCCGGACCCGCCGCCTCGGAGCTCGACGACGAGGTCCTCGGGGCCCTCCATGATCTGGGTTCCGACAGCTCGATCCACGCGCACGGAGAGTGGGCCGCCCGGGAAGGGGATACCGTGCACCTCGAGGGCGCTCAGGCCGGGCGGAAGCGCGGGGCTCAGTGAGACACGTCCTTCCGGGACGTGCGGCTCGAGCCCGAGGAACATCGTTGCGAGCTGAAGCGGCACGCCGGCGGCCCACGCCTGCGGCCGACAGGCCGACGGGTACGGGACCGGCACGTCTCCTGGCTCTCGGTCGTGCCCACCGAAGAGCTCGGGCAGTCGGTGGTCGAACGGAGGGAGGGCCTCCATGAGATCGCCCGCCAGACGTAGTGCCGGCTCGTCGAGCCCGAACCGACGCAGACCCTCGCAGGCCAGCGCGGTGTCGTGGGGCCAGACCGAGCCCACGTGATACGAGATGGGATTGAACCCCGCCATGCGCCGGGACAGCGTGCGAAGGCCCCAGCCACTCGCGAGCCCCGGATCCACCAGGTGTCGCGCGACGTCCTCCGCCTCCCGGTCCGACGGCACGTCGCACCACAGCAGATGGCCCATGTTGGAGGCCAGGCTCGCCACCCGGCGCTTGTCGCCGTCGAGCGCGAGCGCGAAGAACCCGGGCCCACCGTCCGCCCCCTCGCACCAGTACCGCTCGCGGATGAGCCCGCGCAGGGACTCGGCCTCGTGGTCGAGGGTGACGGCCTCGCGCTCCTGGCCGAGGTGTCGAAGCACCTCGGCCAACTCGCGCCTCGCGCGGTACGCGTACCCCTGCACCTCCACCATCGCGATCGGACCGACGGCCAGCGTGCCGTCGGGGAACTGGACCGCGTTCCCGGAGTCCTTCCAGCTCTGGTTGCTGAGCGAGCGGGACCCTTTGGGGCTGTACTCGAGCAGACCATCGCCGTCGGGATCTCCGGGCCCCCGCATCCAGGCCAACGCCGCCCGCGCCGCCGGCAACAGCCCCTCGATGGCCGCGCGCGGCGCCCCCCACCGAAGCGCCGTGCCGAGAAGGATGAGAAAGAGCGGGGTCGCGTCGATCGACCCGAAGTACGGTCGGGCACCGGCGCTCGTGCCGTGACCGAGCCACGGACGGGGCGTGAGCCGGACCTCGTGCAGGATCTTCCCGGGCTCCTCCTCGTTGCCTGGATCACTCACGCGCCCCTGGCGAGCTGCGAGCGCACCCAGCGTGTCGAGCATCTGGGCGGGGAAGAAGGCGCGCGCCTGGTGGCCCGCCACGACGCTGTCGCGACCGAAGAGGGCGACGAACCAGGGGATGCCGGCTGCGACCAGGCGCCGGTCGGCGTCCATGCTGTCGGGGAGCGAGAGGGCGTCCAGATCGGCGAGCGAGCGCCTGCACGCGCGGGCGAGGTCCGCGGGATCGCTGCGCACCTCGACGTCAGCGTGTTCGCGGGTCGAGACCCGCTGTTCGGTGGGTGGTTCGGTCGCGGCGTTTTCGCCGGTCACGACGACGTGCAGATGCCATGGGGCTCCTCGCCGGAGGCGCGGCGTCCACAGCGCCTCGGCACCGCTGCACGAATCCGGCGGCGGGCTGAAGCGGACGATGGTGGTCAGCCCCGTCTCATCGTCGGCGAACCGCATGCCCTCTGGCATGGGTTCCGCGCGCACATGGGCCGGGACGGTCGCCGGACCGGTTTCCAGTCCGCGGATCTGGAAGATGTCGGCGAAGTCCGCGCCCACCTCGATGCGCACGGAGACCTCGCACGGCGACTCGGCCCACCAGGACAGGACGAGCTCGTCTTGGAGCACCCCCGCGATGACGCGCCGGCGCCGGTCCACCTCGAGCGGAGCATCCGGATACCCATGCGCGGGGGCGACGATCCCGTGAAAGCGCGCGGAGCCGGGCGCGAGGAGCGCGGCGCCGAGAGGGCGAACCGGGCCGCCGTCGACGTGGACCGCCAGCCGGGACAGGTGGCGGGTGTCGTCGGCGATCAGCCCGTCGAGGCCATCGCCGATGTCGCCGCTTGCGTCTGAGATCGCAAAGGTCAGGCCGTCGATGAGGGTGAGCGTGCCCGTTCCGGCCAGGATGCTGGGCTCATGCCGGGTTCTCATGTCTTCCAGGCCCGCCCGGTCACGCGCCGGCCCGCGCGGTCGCGCTTGGCGTCGACGGTCATCGCCACGTGCGGCGCGTCGAGCGGGCCCGCGATCGGCGCGGCGCCGATCCGCCGCGCCCGCGGTGCGACCCACCGAGCGTGGCGGGAGCGGCTGAGGCCGGCCAACTCGGCATGCGCCAGGCGTTCGTAGCTCGTCGTCATCGCGTCGGCGGAGAAGCGCTCGACGACCCGGCGTCGGCATGCGCGACGGTCGATTTCATGCAGGCGGCCGACGGCCTCGACCAGCTCGTCGGGGCTGTCGCGGACGAAGCCCGTGATGCCATCGGCCACGACCTCCGGCACCGAGCCGCGGGAGGTCGCCAGGACCGGGGTCCCGCACGCCATGGCCTCGATCATCACCATGCCGAAAGGCTCCGGCCATGCGATCGGAAAGAGCAGGGCGCGGGCATCCGCCAGCAGGTCGTACTTCGCCGCCGCGTCGAGCTCGCCCAGCCACACGACGTCGGGCCCGAGGGCGGGGGCGACGTGCCGCTCGAAGTACTCGTGCTCGGCGGGCTCGCGGCACTTGGCGCCGATGAGCAGCGGCAGCCCCGCGGCGCGGGCGATGCGGATGGCGTCCGCCGGTCCCTTCTCGGGCGACATCCGGCCGAGGAACGCCAGATAGTCGCCGGTCTGCGCCCGGAACGGCGCCGCATCGAGGTCCAGCCCGTTGGGGCAGACCCCCGCGAAGGGAAGCGACGGGGCGCTCGCGCGCTGCGCCTCGCTGATCGCCACGAGGCGCAGTCGCCGGGAGTGACGCGCGATGCCCGAGTAGATCTCGGTGGGGACGGCGCCGAGCGGTCCGTGCGTGACGTGGAGGCCCGGCGCTCCAAGGCGCGAGGTGAGCAGCGCCCCCAGCGGACCGGAGTGGTCGATCACGATGTCGACGTCGGCGAGCGCCTCGATCCCGGCGAGGGCGTGTCGCCAGTCGGCTGCCGGCTCCCCGATGAGCTCCGGGACCGACGCGAGTGGGCTGACCACCTCGACGCCTGGCAAGGACGATCCCGGCGCGGCCACGAGCACGACCTCGTGTCCACGCTCGCCGAGGCCCGTGGCGAGCGTGGCCACCACCTGCTCGATCCCCCCGTAGCTTCGTGGCGGTACCGTGACCCACGGTGGCGCCAGCAGTCCGACTCGCAATCGCGGGGTCACGCCGCGGCGACGGCGTGCGAGGGAGTACGCGACAATGGAGCCTCCACGTCTGCCGGCCTTTCGGCGGTCGAGGAGCGGAGGGGCCGGCTGGCGGCGGTCCCCGTCCGGCCCCGGATGGACCGCGTCGGTCATCCGGGGCGAGCTCGATCGTCTTTCGTGTCGAGGGTACTCCTGCTGGTAATCGGTGCATCGAAGGGGTCCGCCGGGCGACGACCGATCCGTGCGGCAGGTGAGTCGCGATGGGCCGTGTAGGACTCGAACCTACGACCCTGGGATTAAAAGTCCCCTGCTCTACCAGCTGAGCTAACGGCCCCGGGGCGAGGATAGCCCCGCGTGCGCGAGGCCGTCCTCGCCCAGGGCGGCTCTCAGGCCGTCAGATGCACGTCGACGTCGAAGGTGGTCTCCTCGGGCGGAGCGACCGGCCCCGAGCTGAGGCCCTTGGCCATCGACGGCATCAGGACGTCGTCGCGAAACGACTCCCAGTTCTGCTTGGTGTCGTAGATGGCCACGACGACCCAGCCGTCCGCCGACGGACCGGCCGAATGCATGAGCTGGCCCGGCGGGAGGGTCGCGCCCCCCTCGGGATGCGCGACTGCCGTCGCCTCCTGGTACTGCTCCTTGGTCAAGCCGGGGAAGTGATGGACGATTCCGTACACAGGGGCCTCTCCACGTCGACGCGGTCTCGGATCCCAACTGTCCACCATATTCGCCATGGCCCCGGCGCGATACGCCTGAGGACGCGACCGCCGCCTCGATCGAATTCCGCCCGCGCCGTTGCCCGAGTCGATCGGCGTCGGCCCCACGCGTCACGTGACGGGGTACGGCCGCTCCGAGAGCACCGCGGCCAGGTGGGCGAGGTGGGCCGCCAGGCGCGAGGTGCTCGAGGCGGTCATCTCCGGCGTCTCGTCGAGGTCTCTGTAGTCGCGGAGCGTCGAGGTCTCGTCGGTCCAGTAGGTGGCCCCGGCGCCCGGGATCGTGAAGCCGATGTCGGCGAGGCCCTGGAAGACCTCCGCGCAGACGTGGTGTGCGCCGTCCTCGTTCCCGACGACCGCCACGCCGGCGACGCGGTCGACGGCCACGCGCCGTCCGTCGTCGCCCTCCTCGGTCATCATCGCGTTGAGACGCTCGAGCACGCGCTTGCAGACGCTGGAGGGCTGTCCGAGCCAGATCGGCGTCCCCACCACGAGGATCTCGGCGTCGAGCACCCGGCGGCGGATCGCGGGCCACGCGTCACCCTCGCCCTCGTCGGAGGTGACGCCGGGGCGACGTCGTGGTCGACGACGCGGATCGTCTCGCCCGGCCACGCCGTGTCGCCCGAGCGCGGCGAGCACCTGGCCGAGCAGCAGGTCCGTGGAGGACTCGTCCGGCGAGCGCTTCAGCGTGCAGTTGAGTGCGATGGCGCGAGGCATGCGCGGACCTCCGGGTGTCGGGACGATCGTCGGTTCGCCCCGACGGTTCCCGATCGGGCGGGTCCGACGCTCTCCGCCCGACCACGCGGCGTCCCTCGCGGGCGTCAGGCCGTCGGCGTCACCGCCACCTTGACCGACCCCGGCTCGCGCTGGTCCATGATCCGGTAGCCGTCGACCCCCTGCTCGAGCGGCAGGTCGTGGGTCAGCACGGGCGACGGGTCGACGCGCCCGGACTCGAGCAGGGGCCAGAGCTCCGGGAGGTAGCGCTTGACCGGCGCGACACCGCCACTGATGGTGGCGTTCTTCATGAACGCCTGATCCCAGGGGATGTCCGGGGCGCCGAGGAACACCTCCATCCCGACCCAGCTGATCGTCCCGCCCGGCTGCAGCTGCTCCATCGCGAAGCGCATCGTCTCCGGGCTCGAGATCGCCAGGATGATGCGGTCGGCACCGAGGCCGTCGGTCAGGTCGGCGATCGTCTCCGCCGGATCGGCCGCGCCGGTGTCGATCGTGTGCGTCGCGCCGAGTTGGGCCCCCACCTGTAGGCGGTCGTGGTGGTGGCCGAGGAGCATGATGCTCGCCGGGTCGAAGAGGCCCGCGGCGTGCGCGGCGAGCAGCCCCACGGCCCCGTCGCCGACGATGACGACGTTGTCGCCCGGCGCGACCCCCGCGCAGCAGACGGCGTGATAGGCCGTCGGGAAGACGTCGGTCATGGGGAGCACGCGGTGGTCGTTCGCATCGTCGGCGAGCGACTCCGGCACCTTGTCGAGCGTGCCCTCGGCCATCGGGACGCGGACGAACTCGGACTGACCGCCCTGCACGTCGCCGCCGCCCGGCCAGAAGGTCTGAAAGCCGAACGAGCCCCCGTGCACGCACGAGGTCTGCAGGCCCTTGCGGCAGAAGTGGCAGTTGCCGCAGCTGATCCAAAACGGCGAGCACACCTTGTCGCCCGGAGCGATGTGGGTGACGTCGGCGCCGACCGCCTCGACGACCCCGACGAACTCATGGCCGACGCGGCACCCGTGGTGGAACCCGAATGCCTCACCGTGGTTGAGGATGTGGAGGTCCGAGCCGCAGATCCCGGCCTTCGTGACGCGCACGATCGCATCGTCGGGTTGCAGGATCGACGGATCGGGGACGGTCTCGACCCGCATCCGCCCGTCGCCCTCGAAGATGATGCCCCTCATGTCGCGCCCCCCGCTCGGTTCCGTCGACGTCGGAGTCGAACGGTACCCCTACGCCCTGACCGCGGCGGTCTCCCCGCCCGGGCCGATGCGCTCCGAGCCCTCGAGCGACTGATGGCGGTGGGCCTCACGCCATCGCCCGCCGCGCCACGACCAGACGATCGTGGCCACGCAGACGCTGCGGATCGTCACGTCGGGCAGCTCGGCGGTCTGCGCGAACCGCACGACCGAGTAGCCGAGGCGGCCGTGCACGTGGCCCCTGTAGTCGAGCACGTCCGTCCAGAGCGTCGCGTCGATGCTCGCCATCGTCCCGAGGTTTCGCTCCATGTACTCCTCCCACTCGTCCCGCCCGCGAACGATGACCGGGAGCCCGCGCGGATCGACGTCGACGAGCTCCGCGTCCTCGAGGCGCATCTCGGCCAGCCCCGCCACGTCCATGCGGTTGAGGGCGTCGAACAGCGCCTGCGTCTCGTGCCACAGGGGCCGGGAGGACTCGGGGGGAGGCTCGCGCGCGATCACGCCCTCGATTCTGGCGGCTCATCACCCTCGGGTGTCAGCCGACCCGCGTTGCGGGTACCCGACCCGTGACACCGCGGATCAGGAGGACCGATGAGCTCGACCGAGATCACCACGACATCGCACGTCACCGACGACGACGCGCGGCGGCGGATCGTGGGCATGCTCACGACGGCCTACTGGATGGAGATCGAGACGGTGATGAACGACGTCTCGGCGAGCATCAACCCGGACGGCGTCCGCGCGCAGGAGGTCAAGGAGGCGCTCGCCGAGGACGTCCAGGAGGAGCTCGGGCACGCGGGGCAGTTCGGCAGCCGCATCAAGGAGCGCTACGGCGTCGTGCCGGGCTCGCTCGAGTTCACCGCGACCCAGGCGACGATGCAGCCCCCGTCCGAGCAGATCGACGTGGTCAGCGTGATCCTCGGCGTCATCGACGCCGAGGCGGGGGCGATCGCCCACGACACCGACATCATCCGCGAGTGTGAGGGCGTGGACTGGGTCACGCAGGACATGGTGATCGCGATCGTCCGCGACGAGGAGCGCCACAAGCGGCTGTTCGAAGGGCTCCTGCGCGAGTACGAGGCGGAGGGCCGCATGTGAGCCCTCGTGACGCCGGCATCGGCGGTCCGCGTTGACCGGGCGCGTGCCGCTCGCCAGAGTCGGGGCGTCCGAAGCGGAGCGACACGAGGAGACGACATGGCGGTGCTGACACCCGAAGAGGTCGACGGGCGCCTCGCGGCGCTCGAGGGCTGGTCGCGCGAGGGTGCCGTGATCGTCAAGCGCTTCACGCGCGAGGGCGGGTTCATGGGCTCGGTGGGGTTCGTGAACGCCGTCGCGGAGCCCGCCGAGCGGATGGATCACCACCCGGACCTCGAGATCAGCTGGAACACCGTCACGGTCCGCCTCTCGACGCACTCGCAGGGCGGGGTCACCGAGCTGGACCTCGCCCTGGCGGGGGAGATCGACGCGCTCGCATGAGACGTGCGCCGCCCGCCCGGCGGCACGCGGGGCGCATGACCGGCGGGTCCGACCCCAGTCGATAGGCTGAGCGCCCCCGACCCCAGGCGGCGCCCTGCTCGAGCTCCAAGACCTCGCCATGGTGCTGGCCGTCCTGGTCCTGGCGAGCGTCCTGTCGTCGCGGCTCGGCCTGTCCGCGATCCCGCTGTTCATCATCGCGGGTCTCGCCCTCGGGCCGAACAACTTCGGGCCCACCCTCATCGAGACCTCCGAGGGGACGGACCTCCTCGCGAAGCTCGGGGTCGTCCTGCTCCTGTTCTTCCTCGGGCTCGAGTTCTCGCTCGAGAGGCTGTTGCGCGCGCGGCGGCTCGTCCTGGTGGGCGGCGCGATCGACCTGGTGATCGCGGGTGGGGCGGGTCTCCTTGTGGGTATCGCCCTGTTCGGCCTCGGTGCCGAGGCGCTCATCTTCGGTGGCCTGATCTACGTGACGAGCAGCGCCATCGTGACGCGGGCCCTGTTCGACCTGCGCCGGCTCGCCGACGACGAGACCGACCTCGTGCTCGGGATCCTCGTCTTCGAGGACATCGTGGTCGCCGTGCTCCTCGGGGTCGCGGCCGCGCTCGCGACCGGTGCGGCGGTGGGGGCGCTGGACATCGGCCTGACCGCGGCCCTGGCCGCGCTGTTCGTGGCCGTCTTCCTGGTCGCGAGCCGTTGGGCGCACGTCCCGCTCGATCGCATCGTGCCCCGGCTCGACGGCGAGCAGTTGCTGCTCGGAGCACTCGCCGTCGCGATCGGGGGCGCCGCGCTGGCCGAGCTCGCGGGCCTGTCCGACGCGGTCGGCGCGTTGCTCGCAGGCATCCTCTTGTCGGGCAGCGCCATCCGCGATCGCGTCGAGCAGCAGTTGCTCGGCCTTCGCGACTTCGCCGCCGCCATCTTCTTCTTCGTGTTCGGAGTCGAGACCGAGATCGGCGAGCTCGGCGCCGTGGCACCATGGCTTCTGCTCGCGGTTCCGGTCGCGGTGCTCGGCAAGCTCGTGGCCGGGTACGTCGCCGGACGGGCGACCACCTTCACGCCCCGCCAGAGCCTCAACGTGGGGGCGGCGCTCGTGTCGCGGGGCGAGTTCACGATCATCTTCGCCCAGCTCGCCGCGGCGGGCGTGGCCCTCGATGCCGGCTTCCGTGAACGGATCACTCCGTTCGCGGGGATCTTCGTGCTGGCCACGGCTATCGTGGGGGTGGTATCCATGCGTGAGTCGCGTCGCGTCGGGCGGATGCTCTTCCCGGTGCGACAGCGCCCGAAACGGCCCCGTCCGTAGGAGTCCCGTCACGATGGTCCAGGTCCAGGAGACCCGCCTCCCCGGGGTCGGCAGCAAGTTCGCGTTCCGCACCCGCCGCGAGGGCAAGGTGAGCACCGTCGTGCACGTCGACGGGCTGCGCGAGATCTACCACTACGAGGAGGGTGCGGAGGAACCGCACGTGATCGTCCTCGACGACGAGGAGGCGCGCCAACTCGGCGCCATCCTCGGCGGGGTCGTCTACCGACCCCAGCTGGTCAAGGATCTCGAGGTCGCGATCAAGGACCTCGTGATGGAGTGGATCGAGCTGCCCGACGAGAGCCCGCTGGTCGGGCTCACCGTGGCGACGTGTCGCATCCGGTCGACGACCGGCGCCACGATCGTCGCGATCCTCCGCGACAGCGGCTCGCTGGCCACGCCCCACCCCGACGAGGTCCTCCGCGGCGAGGACACCCTGGTCGTGATCGGCCGACCGGACTCGTTCGAGGAGATCGGCCGCCTGGTCCGGGAGGGCCCGCGGGCGCACGCCTCCTCGGGCGGAGGGGGCGCATCCGACTGACCCCACGCTCCGCCCGGCGCGAGGCGGAGGGGGCGCCTGGGCAGACGGCCCGGGCCAAGGAGCGCGCCACCCCAGGGCGTCGCGCGCGGGCCCGCGCGGCGATGGAGCGCCTCGCTCGGCCGCCACGCGCGTCCCTGCGGACCTTCCTCTGGCGGCTGATCGGCTCGGTCGCCGTCGTGCTCGGCATCCTCATCGCCGTCGCGATCATCGGCACCGTGTTCACCGCCCGGGAGTACCGCGACGCCGGTCAGCAGGCGCTCGCCCGCCAGGCCGCGGCGAACCGCGTGTTCGTGGACCTGCTGAACGCGCAGACCTCGAACCGCGGGTACACGCTCACCGGCCGCGGCAGCTACCTCGATCCCTATCTGCGCGCCGCCGAGCGGTATCCGGACGACATGGCTCGGCTCCGTGGCGTCGTCGCCGGTGAGGCCGAACTGGAGGCGCTGGCCGACGAGCTCGACGCGGCCGCGGAGCTGTACTTCGACGAGGCACGCACGCTCATCGCCCTCCGCCGCCAAGACCAGCCGGAGCGCGCCATCGATCGCATCAACAGCGGCCTCGACGAGGCCAGGTTCGCGCAGTTCCGGGCCGCGAACGCCGCGCTGGTCAACCAGATCGGGCAGACCCGACGGAGCACGATCGAGCGATTGGACCGCCGGGCGTTGCTCACCGTCGTGGCGATCGTGGTCGCCGCGGCGCTCGCGCTCGTCATGGTGGCGGTCACCAGTCGTCAGCTCTGGAGCCGGGTCGGCGGCCCCATCGGCCTCGTGACGGCGGGAGTGCGCCGCGTCGCCTCGGGGGATCTGGCCGGGCCGGTCCCGACGACGCGTGACGCGGTGAGCGAGCTCGATGAGCTTGCGACGGGCTTCAACACCATGCAGCGCGAGGTGCTCGACCAGCGCAACGTGGCGGCCGCGGCCGCGCGGCGGGCCGAGGCCCAGACGGGTCGAGCGCGCCCTGTGGGAGACGGTGCAGCGCGGACTGCTCCCGGAGCGGCTCCCGTGGTCGCCGGGGCTCAACCTGGCGGCCCGCTACCAGCCCGCGGAGCGGGCGCTCCTCGTGGGCGGAGACCTGTACGACGCCGTCGCGCTCCGCGACGGGCGCATGGCCCTCATGGTCGGCGACATCGCCGGACACGGCGCCGCGACCGCCGCCCAGGCCGCCGGCCTTCGGTTCGGATGGCGCACGCTCGTGTCGGTCAACCCGAATCCCGCCGCGGTGATGGCCGCGCTCAACCAGCAGATGGCCAACGCCGAGCTCCGTGCCCAGGGGCTGTTCGCATCGATGATCTACGCGCTCGTCGACACCGACGGGCGGGTCAGCTACGCGCCCGCCGGCCATCCGGCGCCGTTCCTGCTCACCCCCGCCAGCTGCCGCCAGCTGAACCCCTCGCGGAGCGGGCCGCTGCTCGGCGTGTTCGACGAGGCGACATGGCCGGTCAGCCACGGGCGGATCCCCCCGGGGGGGACGATGTTCCTCTACACCGACGGCCTGATCGAGGCGCGGCACGGGTCGCTCACGTTCGGCGCCGAGCGATGCTGCGAGGTGCTCGAGCGGGAGCGGCGCTCCGCGCTCGAGACGCGCCTCGAGCGACTCGTCGACGCCGCGCGCCGCCACGAGGACGAGTCGCTTCGCGACGACGTGGTCGTGCTGGCCGTGGAGCGGCCGGCCGTGATCCGCTGGTAGCGCTCGGGCGGCGGATCAGCCGAGCTGCGGTCCGAGCGGTGACGCCAGGTCCGCGCGCGTGATCGATCCGCCGCGGAAGCTGCGCAGCTCCCACGTGCGCGGGCGGGTTGCCCGGCATGCTCGGGGCGTGGGCCTGACTTGAGCCGAGGCGACTCAGGCGTTTCTCGGGGCCCACTCCGGCTCGCGGGCGAACGAGACCTCGTGCGCCAGCGCGTTCGCCGCACGCGACTGGGCCGGCGTGAGCGCGCCGATCCGAACGAGCAGCTCGTGCTCGGCGCGAAGGCGCGTCCCGATCATCTCGGGGCCGTCGGTCGCGATCGTCAGGCGCGCGCCGGCCGTGGCGAGCGCGAAGACCACCTCCGCCAATCGCTCCTGGTCCCGGATCGCGCCGGTCCGCAGGTTCGACGTGGGGCAGACCTCGAGCACGACGCCTCGGTCGATGACCCGCTCGAGCAGCCCGCGATCGGTCGCCGCCAGGATGCCGTGTCCGATCCGGTCGACACCCAGATCGAGCGCCTGGTGCATCTCGTCGATGAACGGGCCGGGGTCGTCGGCGCCGACGCCCTCCTCGCCCGCGTGGAGCGTCACGCCGAGCCCGGCGTCCCGCGCCCGGTCGATCAGCGGGCCGAGGTCGCGATACGGATAAGGGGCCCCGGTCCCGGGCGGTCGCGGCCCGCCGATGTCGATGCCGACGACCCCGCGGTTGCGAAAGCGGATCGCCCGCTCGACGATGGCGGCGTTCAGGCGGTCCGGGAAGGCCCGGTCCATCATGAGGACGAGCCCGGCCCGGATCGGGTACTCGAGCACCGCCCGGTCCATCGCGTGCGCCGCCGCCATGACGATCGCGTCGAGGTCCCGCTCGCCGCCCCGGTTGCGCTTGGCGGGGTTGAAGCGCACCTCGTGGGTGGTGATCCGCTGTGAGCGGTACGCGCCCGCGAGCATCCCGTGGACCGACAGGAAGACCGCCTCCGGGCTCGACTGGATCAGTTCCGTGAGGTGGTAGACGGCGTCGAGGCCGCGGAGGCCGTCCGTGCCGGCCGAGACGTTGGTGGCGGCGGCGAACTCCCAGTAGTCGCGATGGGGCACCTTGATGCCCTGCTCATGGGCGAGCTCCCACATGGTGGCGGCGTCGACGCCGCCACCGAGGTGGGCGTGCAGCTCCGCCAGGTCCTCCTCGGGCCCCAGCGGGGAGTCCACTCCGAGCGTCCGCTAGGAGGCGCGAAGGAGCGGCTCGAGCTCCCCGTCCTGGAACATCTCCGTGACGATGTCGCAGCCGCCGACG
This sequence comes from Miltoncostaeaceae bacterium, assembly GCA_963698665.1. Lineage (GTDB taxonomy): Bacteria > Actinomycetota > Thermoleophilia > Miltoncostaeales > Miltoncostaeaceae > CALNYH01. Next base: position 574,494 of record CAVORO010000003.1, read on the forward strand.
AGCTTGCCGTCGACGAACAGCTGCGGAATGGTCGGCCAGTCGGACCATCCCGAGAGCACCTGGCGGATGCGCGGGTCGACGAGGATGTCGCGTGCGCCGTACTCGGTCCCGGTGTGGTTCAGGATCTGGACGACCTGGTTGCTGAACCCGCAGCGCGGCATCTCGGGCGTGCCCTTCATGTAGAGGAACACGCGGTGCTCCGACACCTCGTGCTTGATGCGATCGAGGATCTCCTCGTCGGTCATGGTGAGGGTGTCGCTCACGGTCATCCCTCCGTGGGGCGGGTCTTCAGGGCAAGGGCGTGGACGCTGCCGTCGTCGAGGCGGGACTGGACCGCCCCGTAGACGAGCCGGTGCTGCTCGAGGCGCGACAGCCCGGCGAACTGGGGGGCGGTCACCTCGGCGTACAGGTGGTCGCCGCCGCCCTGGTCGACGACGCGGACGTCGGCGCCCGGCAGGGCGCCCTCGATCATGCTCGTCAACTCGGCGAGGTCGGCCACTTCACCGAGGATAGCGTCACGCGCCGCCCGATCGCCCCGGACCGATCCGTCAGCAGACCCCGACCAGGTGAAATGCCTGGTTCTCCGCCGCCCCGGCGCTGTCGTAGACGCCGACCAGCACTCGAGCGGGGTCGGTCACGTCGGGGAGTACGGCCGTCTCGCCGGGGGTCGCGGCGCGAACGACCGAGAAGGCGCACCGGGTCACGTCTCGATCGAAGGACACGCGGTAGGTCCCGACGACGAACCGGTCCGAGGAGGTTGCGCCGCGTCCTGCGGCGAGCTCGCCACCGGTTCCGACGATCGCGAACAGGGGGAAACGGCCCTGGAGCGTCGTGTCGAGGCGCTGCTCGGTCACCGCGCCGTCCGCGAGCTGGGCCGTCCCGACCGCGCCGGTGTCGAGCTTGGCCCCGGCGACGGCTCTGTCGGCGAGCTGGGCCGTCCCGACCGCACCTCCGGCCAGCTTGCCGCCGGTGACGGCGCCGTCCGCGATCCGCGCCGTGGGCCAGCCCGGCGCCCCCTCGCCACGGACCGGGGCGAGCAGGCCGAGCGACTCGTTGGCGCGGCGCACCGCGGCCTGGGAGATGCGCTGGTTGATCTTGAGCTGCTCGGGTGTGACGGTGAACGACGCTTGGGCGCTCGCCTCGTTCGGCCCGCCCGAGCCGATCGCCAGTCCCACGATCAGTGCCGTCGCGGCCGTGCCCAGCGTCGCCGCCATCCTCCCGCGCATCGTCGCCTCCCATGTTCCGTGGACCGCCCGACTGCTCGGCCGCCGCGACAGTTCGGTTGAGCCCGCCGGGCCGCCGGCCGGCCCGTGGGAGGATCCGCCTCGTGGCGCATGGGTATCCGCGTGACCTGCTCGAACGCGTGCTCGGGGACTACGAGGCGGCGCGGGACCCCGAGCGGGCGGCGGCGATGTCGCGATACATGCGCGATCGATTCCCGTTCTTCGGGATCGCGGCGCCCGCGAGGAGGGTGATCGACCGGCGGGCTCAGGCGGAGGCGGGGCCGCCTCCCGACGCGTCCGCGCTCGCCGCGGCGGCGCGGACGGCGTGGTCCGACCCTCGGCGCGAGCCGCAGTACATGGCGTCGGAGCTGCTTGCGCGGCACGTCGGCGTCGTGGGACCGGCGGGACTCGACCTCTGCGCCGAGCTGATCACGACCAAGAGCTGGTGGGACACGGTGGACGCGATCGCCGCCCACGTGGTCGGGCCGCTGGTCCGCACGACCCCCGGGCTCGTCGGTGAGGTTGACCGCTGGGCGCGCGGTGACGACATGTGGTTGGCGCGCGCGGCGATCATCCACCAGCTTGGGTTCCGTGAGCGGACCGACGCCGGGCGTCTGTTCGAATACGCCCGACTGCGCGCGGGCGACGAGGAGTTCTTCATCCGCAAGGCGATCGGGTGGTCACTCCGCCAGTACGCCCGGACCGATCCCGATGCCGTGCGGGCGTTCGTGACGGCGCACGCGACGTCGCTCTCGCCGCTCAGCCGGGCCGAGGCGATGAAGCACCTGGGCGGCGACCCGCTCAGGCCAACTCGGCCGCCAGCGCCTCCGGATCCGTGACCGGCAGCCTGCAGGTGAAGTCGCGGCACACGTGCGCCGCCGGCGCGCCGTCGACGGTGCCGCGCCCGGCGAGCAGGGGCGCGGCGTCGCTCGCGCGGGCGTCGCCCGGCGCACCGGCGGCGATCACGGCGTAGGGGGTGGCCCGGCGCGCGGCGGCGATGAGCGCCGTGGTGCGGGGGTCGCCCAGGTCGCCCACGACGGCGATCTGCCTGGGATCGGACAGATGGAAGTCGATCGCGGTCAGGGCGGTCGCGAACGCCTGCGGATAGCGGGCGACGTCGGAGGCCACGAGTCCGACGGCCTCGAGCGCGAGCCGCTCCGACTCGGCGTCGCCGGTCAGCGCGGCCAGGCGCAGGAGGACCCACGCGGCCTGGCTGTTCCCGGCGGGCGTCGGCCCGTCCTCCAGGTCCCGCGTCCGCGCCACCAACTGTTCGGCATCGTGGCCGACGTACCGGAATCCGCCATCCACGTCGTCGTGGAAGAGCGCCACCATGCGCGCCGCGAGCTCGCGGGCGGCCTCCAGCCATCGGGGCGCGAAGGTCGCCCCGTAGAGGGCGAGGAGCCCGTCGCACAGGTCCGCGTGATCGTCCAGCTGGCCGAGCGCGCGCGCGTTGCCCTCGAGCTCGGCGCGGCGGAGCCTGCCGTCGACGATCAGCCGGCCGAGGACGGCGTCGGCGGTCTGCTCGGCGCGGGCGACCCACTCCGGGCGCCCGAGCGCGACGCCGGCGTCGGCGAGCGCGCCGATGGCGAGGCCGTTCCACGATGCGACCAGCTTGTCGTCGCGGGCGGGGGCCGGACGCCGCCCGCGGGCCGCGAGGAGGTCGACGCGCGCCGCCTCGACGAGTGACGCGGCGTCCCCGCCGGTTCGCCCCGCGACGCCGTCGAGCGGCATCGCCAGGTGCAGCACGGTCGCGCCGCCCTCGAAGTTGCCGGTGTCGGTGACGCCGAACCGAAGGCGCGCCGCCGCCAGGTGCGCGTCGTCGAGCACCTCCGCCATCTGCTCCGGGGTCCACACGAAGTAGGCGCCCTCGCCGCCGGGCGAGTCGGCGTCCTGGGCGGCGGCGAACCCGCCGCCTGGAAGCAGCATCTCACGTTCCAGATACGCCACCGCCCGCTCGACCACGTCCGCGTGGGCGGGGTTCCCGGTGACGCGCGCCGCCAGCGCGTACACCCTGATCAGCAGGGCGTTGTCGTAGAGCATCTTCTCGAAGTGCGGCACCAGCCAGATCGCGTCGACGCTGTAGCGGTGGAACCCGCCGCCGAGTTGGTCGTGGATCCCGCCGGCCGCCATGCGCGCGAGCGTCAGCTCTGCGATCTCGGAGGCGACGCGCGCGCCAGGATGCGCCCACGCCCGGCGAAGGAGCAGGTCCAGGGCCATGCTCGGCGGGAACTTGGGTGCGCCGCCGAAGCCGCCGTTGGCCGGGTCGTGGAGCCGGGCGAGGCCCATGAGCGCCTCGCCCACGAGATCGGGTGTGATCGGGGTCGCGTCCGCACGCCGGTCGGCGGCGGCGCGCAGGCGCCGGGTGACCTCGTCCGCCTGGGCCTCGATGTCGTCCCGCCGCTCGCCATAGGCGTCGGCGACGGCCCGCAGGAGCTCACGGAACCCCGGCAGTCCGCCGCGAGGCTCGGGCGGGAAGTAGGTGCCGGCGAAGAACGGCCGTCCGTCGGGCGTCATGAACACCGTCATCGGCCAGCCGCCGTGCCCGTGCAGCGCCAGCGTCGCCTGCATGTAGAGCGCGTCGACGTCCGGCCGCTCCTCGCGGTCCACCTTCACGTTCACGAAGCGCGCGTTCATGACGGCGGCGGTGTCCGGGTCCTCGAAGCTCTCGTGCGCCATGACGTGGCACCAGTGACATGCCGAGTAGCCGATCGAGAGCAGCACCGGCCGGTCCTCGTCGGCCGCGCGCGCCAGCGCCTCGTCTCCCCACGGGTACCAGTCCACCGGGTTGTCGGCGTGCTGGCGCAGGTACAGGCTCGCCTCGTCCCGAAGCCGGTTCACGTCGCCGAGGATAGGCCATCGGCACCGGGTCGTCCGACCGTCGCCCGGCGCCGCGCGGCGCCCTCGGATCAGGCCTTGATCTCGGAGAAGGCGTTGATCACGACGACACCGCCGACGATCAGGAGCACGCCGACGATCGCGGCGACGTCGATCGACTGGCCGAAGGCCAGCCAGCCGATCAACACGATCAGGGCGGTGCCGATGCCCGCCCAGATCGCGTACGCGATCCCGAGCTCGATCGAGCGGATGGCGACCGAGAGCGCGTAGAACGCAACCCCGTACGACGCGAGCGAGATGACCGTCGGCCAGAGGTTCTGGAAACCGTCGGACTCCTTGAGGAAGGACGTCCCGATCACCTCGGCGACGATCGCGGCGGCAAGGAAGATCCACGGCATGTGCGGCGCCTCCCGCTCGGGACGTCGCCATCGTCCGCGCGGCGACGCCGGCCCTGTCGGCCCGGCGGCGGCGTCGCTTGAGTGGCCCAGCCCGCCGCGGCCCGGCTTCGCTACCGTGGCCGCATGGAGGATCCGTTCCTGCTTGCCGCCGGCCCGAGCCCCGCGCGCGCCGACGCCGGTCGCTGGCGACAGGTGGCGCTGCTCGCCACCGCGGCGGCGGTCGGCGACGATCCGCGGGCGCGCACCGGGCTCTCCGCGGCCCTGGCCGCGCTCGATCGCCCGCTCGAGGCGGTGGCCGTCGCAGGCGGCGCCGACGACGGCGCGTGGGCGGTCTGGTGGGGGGTGCTCGCGGCCGGTGCGGCGGGCGGCCCCGACGGTCTCGAGGCGGCTCTGGCGGGCGCGAGCCCGGGTGGGGCGGAGGACGGCGACCCCGACGCGCGCGAGGTCGCGCGGCGCCTGGACGATCTGCGGGCCGAGGTGGCCGAGATCACCGGCGGCCCGGCGGGCCCGGCCCGCTTCGCGCTGGTGGGCCAGGGGCCGAGCGCCGCCGGGGCGCTCCGCGCGCTCCTGGTCGGCCGGTCGTCAGCCGTCTTCCTGATCGAGCCCTCGTGGGCGTCGCTCCGCCTGGTTCGCCTGGCGCCCTCGGATGGGCCCGCGGCCGGCAACAGGGCCCACTCGCCCCTGCACGACGTGCTCGCCGCGGTTCGGCGAGGCGAGCAGCGCGGACGCGAGATGCCGCCCGACGAGGCGCCGCCGCTCGTCCCCGAGGAACTCCTCGGGGCCTTGCGCGAGGGCGCCGCCGAGCGGGACCGTCGCCTGCTGGCGCTGGCCGAGGAGGTCCAGGAGGAACGGGCCCAGCTGGCGGAGGCCTGGGAGCGCCTCGAGGCGGAGCGGATCGCCGTGATGGCCGAGCAGCGCCGTCGTGCACGGGCGGCGGAGGCGCACAACGGGGCCCGCAGGCGTCCGTCCGAGGTCGCCGTCCCGAGCGACCGCCGGGGTGCAGCGGCCCTCCTCGGCGTCGCTCCCGATGCCCGCGGGCCCGAGGTGGAACGCGCCTACCGCGACCAGATCGCCCGGTGCCATCCCGATCGGGTGGCCGAGATGCACCCACGGATCCGCGCGCAGGCGGAGGGGTTGACCGTCGCGCTCAACACCGCGCGCGACCTCCTTCTCGGGCGCGGCCCCCGGCGCGCGCCCGCCTGAGCGGGCAGGGCGGGCTCAGTCCCAGTCGTCCTCTCCGGCCAGCTCGGCGTACGCGCGCCACTCGCGGAGCACCAGCTTCGCGTCGCGGCGTGCGATCTCCGGGTGGGTCGACGCGATGAGGTCGAGCGCCAGGGCCTCGGTGGCCGGTGGCGGGGGTGTCTGCAGCTCGTTGAGCACCGCCCAGACGGCGTCCTCGCCGAGCCCGGGTCGCTCCCCGAGGATGTAGTCGGCGGCCTCACCCAGATCCAGCTCGTCGGACACGCTCGAAGTAGACCACACCGGCTCGCTCGGGCGGCGCGGTTCAAGGGGCCTCCTCCCCGGGACGATGAGCAGGGCACGATGGGCGACCCGCCGCCACCGCTCCACCCGCTGCCGCGGATCGCGGCGACCTGCCTCGCACGCGGCCTCGACGCGCTCGCGGCGCGCACCGACGCCCCGCTTCGCGTCCGGCATCGGATGACGAGCCGGTGGTGCGAGCTGCTGGACGTCGTCGAGGAGCCCGAGCTCGGCGGGCCGGGGCGACGCTTCCTGGTGTCGGTCGACCGGCGTCCCCATCCGACCGCCCTCCTCGTGGGGCGGCGATGACGCCCGCCAAGGAGCCGCCGGGCGTCAGCGACGTGCAGGCCCTTTGCCAGCGCGTCCGATCGGCCGGATCGCCGAACGCGCCGGCGCGCGCCCGTCTGGTTCAGGAGTATCGCCGGCTGGCTGCGCTCCTCGGGATCACGCCCGGTGACGTTGCGACCGGGACCGATCTGCAGCGTGCGTCGGCCGGTCTTCTGCGCGCGGCGGCCGCGGCGGAGGCGGCGGCGGCCCGGGATCCGCGCCGACGCTTCCGGCGACCGGCGTAGGCTGCCCGCCGATGGCCGTCCTCCGAATCGCGATCCTCGCGGGACTCGGCGGCCTCCTCTTCGGATACGACACCGGTGTCATCAGCGGTGCGGCCGGCCAGATCGAGACCGCGTTCGCGGTCGGCGACCTCGGCCTCGAGCTGGTCGTCGGCAGCGTGCTCGGCGGCGCGATCATCGGCGCGATCGCCGCCGGATGGGTGGCGGGACGCGTGGGCCGCCGCGGGGCGATCCTCATCGCGGCGGCCCTGTTCGCCCTGGGCGCGATCGTGTCGGCGTTCGCCCCGAACGTCGGCGTTCTGATCGGGGCCCGGGTCGTCGTCGGGCTCGGCATCGGGCTCACCTCGGTCGCGGTGCCGATGTACATCTCCGAGACGTCGCCGCCTGCTCGGCGCGGAGCCCTGGTCTCGCTCTACCAGTTCGCCATCACCATCGGCATCCTGGTCGCCACCCTGGTCGACGAGGCCTTCGTCGACGTGTCGGACGGCTGGCGCTGGGACCTCGGGCTGGCGGTGGTCGCGGCCGGCGTGCTCGCCCTGGGCATGGCCGGTGCCCCCGAGAGCCCCCGCTACCTGGTCGAGCACGGGCTGTCCGAACGGGCCCGGGGCGTGCTCGCGGGCCTGCTCCCCGCCGACGAGGTCGATGGGACGCTCAGGGACATCCAGACGCAGATCTCAACCGAGTCGCGCGGTTCGTGGCGCGACCTCCTCGCGCCGTCGCTTCGCGCCATGCTGATCGTGGGCGTGGTGATGGCGGCCGTGCAGCAGTTCACCGGCATCAACACGGTCATCTACTACGACGTGGACATCTTCGAGCGGGCCGGGATCGTCGATGCCAGCGGCGCGATCTGGGCCGCCGTGGCGGTGGCGCTCGCAAACGTCTTCTCGACGCTGATCGCCATCCGCTACGTGGACCGACTCGGCCGGCGCCCGCTGCTGATGCTGGGCCTCGGAGGGATGGCGATCAGCCTCGTCGTGCTCGGCGGCGCCTTCCTGTTCGAGGGCGACGTCGCGAGCACGCTCAGCATCGTGAGCCTGATGGCGTACGTGATCTGCTTCGCGTTCTCGCTCGGCCCGATCGTGTGGGTGCTGATCTCCGAGATCTACCCCCAGGCGGTCCGGGGTCCGGCGATGAGCTTCGCCACGATGGTCAACTGGGCGAGCAACCTGCTCGTCGCGCTGACGTTCCTCACCCTGCTGGACACCCTCGGCGAGTCCGCCACCTTCTGGCTCTATGCCGGGATCTGCGTGCTGGCGATCGTCTTCGTCTACACCAAGGTCCCCGAGACCAAGGGCAAGACGCTCGAGCAGATCGCCGCCGACACGGCATCCGTCCGAACCGCGCCGGCATCCCCGGGCGACGCCGATCGCGGCTGACCGACGAGACCCGGAGGCGGCCGAAGGGGGCTGTGGTACCCTCCGGCGGCCCGACGCTCGAGCGTCCGTCTGCGGTCCGAGGGACGTGAGAACGGCGCCAGGGGCGAACGAAGGGCCGTAGCTCAACTGGCAGAGCACCGGTCTCCAAAACCGGGGGTTGGGGGTTCGAGTCCCTCCGGCCCTGTCACGATCAGAACCGAGGGTCGATGGCACGCAGCCGACCGCCGAAGGGGAGTGGCTCCTCCGGCGACAAGGGCCAGTCCGACAAGGACGGCGCCCCCAAGCCCGTCCCGGCCGCCGCCGGCGGCGCGCGGGGCGGCGGCGGTTCCCGGCGCCGGCGCTCGGCGTCGGCACCGAATCCGCGGCCCCAGCCGCAGCGTCGCCAGAAGACCGAGAAGACCGGTTCGGTCACGAAGGGCGTCCAGCGCGGGCGCGCCTCGCGGTTCCTGAGCGAGGTGATCGCGGAGCTCCGCAAGGTCAGCTGGCCCGACCGGCGCACGCTGATGCAGTCCACGGCGGTCGTGATCGTCGTGGTCGCGATCGTGGCGGCATACTTGGCGGTGCTCGACAACATCTTCGAGCGCCTCACCGACGCGATCTTCTAGGCTCGGCCGGTCCTCGGCCGTGTGACCCGACGTCCGCCGCGACGTCCCGTTCCTGATGGGGGAAACCACCGCAGTGTTCCGCTGGTATGTGATCAACACCTATTCCGGTCACGAGAAGAAGGTCAAGACCAATCTCGAGCACCGACTGGAGTCCATGGGGCAGCGCGAACGCGTGCGCGACGTGGTCATCCCGACCGAGCAGATCGTGGAGACGAAGGACGGCCAGAAGGTCCAGACCGAGAAGCGGACCCTCCCGGGCTACGTCCTCGTCAACATGGACATGAACGCCGACACCGCCTGGCTGGTCCGGAACACGCCCGGCGTGACCGGGTTCGTCGGCGGCTCGAAGGACAGCGAGCCCGTGCCGCTCAGCCAGATGGAGGTCGACCGCCTCCTGCGCAAGGCGACCGAGGCTCGTCCGCGCGTGCGGGCGGAGTTCTCGATCGGCGAGCAGGTCAAGGTCATCTCGGGCCCGCTGTCGGACTTCACGGGTGAGATCGCCGAGATCAACGCCGAGCAGGCCCGCCTCAAGGTGCTCGTGAGCATCTTCGGTCGCGAGACGCCGGCCGAGCTCTCGTTCGACCAGGTGAAGAAGATCACGTGAGGCCCCGCGCAGAACGTCCTCCGCGTGAGCGGAGGAGGTTCGACGCGGGAGATGACAGCGCCGGTCAGGACACCGTGAGCGCGCGCGCAGAACGCGCTCCGCGACAGCGGAGGAGGTTCGAGCGCATCGGCGCGAGAGGACGCAGCCGCCGGGACGCGGAGACGGCCTCGTCGGTGCACGCGCACCCTCGTCGCGTCCCGGTGGACCGTCCGGTTTGGGGCAATCCCACCCGAGGCGAAGGGGTGCGGCGCCTCGCGCCGGACTCCTTCGCCGAGGATCCGCAGCGATTGGGATTGACCCGCGCCGTTTCTCGCCACGTGACCGGCGAAGCCCCACGACCCCCGCCACCCCCGGCCCGACGGGAGGACCCTCCAGCCCGCCCCGTCACAAGTGGCGCCCTCCCGGAGCCACGCCACCGCGCGCCCGAGCGTCGTGGCCCTATCCGGTCCCGGGCCGCTTGGCGGGCAGGACGGCGACGATGATGAGGGCGATGAGGGGGACGAAGAACGCGATGATCCCCCAGAGCAGCAGGCTGCGGCCCTTGCTCCGCGCGACGCTGATCGCCGCGACGAAGAGCACCAGCCAGACGGCGATGCTCAGTACCCACCAGATCAAGTCCACGGATCCTCGTTTCGTCGTGTGTGTGCCGGCGAGACCGGTGTGGCCCCGTCGCGGTGACCGGGCCGTGCCGGCCGTGGGAAGGGTTCGGTCCGGTCGCCGGCGGGGGCCCGGCGGTGTCCCGGCAGGCACCAGGGTGCCCGGCGAAGCGGGGAAGGAGTGCCGTCGTCGTTCGGGCGCGGTGTCATCGACGGCCCCGCGGGGCGCGCGGCCGACGCGGGGATGTGGCGCGACGGGCGGGCATGCGTCGCATCCTGCTGATGACGACGGACGACAGGCGGTTTCGGAACGCCGTCGCGGTTCCGCCACCGTCACGGTGCCGGCGACCCCGATCCTCGCCGGGCGGGGTCGGCCCGGGCTCGGCGGCGTTCAGGGCGCCACCTTGGTGACCCGCCCCTGCTGCCGACGAAGGTCACCGGTCGGGCGACTGGTCCAGCACTCGCGCGGCGTCCCGACGACCCGCACCGGCACGGCACCGACCTGCGGCCGGCCGGGCCGTCCACCCGCGGCGAGGCGGCCGCGACGATCCCGGACGCGTGGCGGCGTGCCCGCGCGCGCCGGGCCTGCACGGGCGCGAGGAAGTCGCTACACTCCGCCGTCGCGTCCGACATCGGGCGCGTTGTTGCGAGAGGCGGTCATGGCCAAGAAGGTCCTTCAGCTCATCAAGCTCCAGATCCCGGCCGGGGGCGCGACGCCCGCGCCGCCCGTCGGCCCCGCGCTCGGTGGCGCGTCGATCAACATCATGGAGTTCTGCAAGGCGTTCAACGCGCAGACGCAGGCCAACAACGGCGTGGTCACGCCGGTTGTCGTGACGGTGTACGAGGACCGCTCGTTCACCTTCATCACCAAGACCCCGCCGGCGGCGGTCCTGATCCGCCAGGCGATCGGCCTGGCAAAGGGCTCCGCGGAGCCCCACCGCGACAAGGTGGCGAGCATCACACGGGACCAGCTCCGCCAGATCGCAGAGACCAAGATGAACGATCTGAACGCAGACGACATCGATTCCGCGGTGTCCATGATCGCCGGCACTGCCCGCAGCATGGGCGTGACGGTCGCCGACTGACGGGGGCGTCCGATGGCCAAGCACGGTAAGCGCTACCAGCAGGCGCGCGACGCGATCGACCCGGAGACGCAGTACCACCCGGCGCAGGCGATCGGCATGGTGCGCGATCAGGAGCTGACCCGCTTCGACGCCACCATCGAGGTCCATCTGCGCCTCGGGGTCAACGTCCGCCACGCGGACCAGCAGCTTCGCGGGACCATCAGCCTTCCCCACGGGACCGGCCGGACGGTCAGCGTCGCCGTGTTCGCCCAGGGCGACAAGGCGCGCGAGGCCGAGGAGGCGGGCGCCGACGCGGTCGGCGACGACGACCTCGTGGCGCGCATCCAGGGCGGTTGGACCGACTTCGACGTCGCGATCGCGACGCCGGACATGATGGCCGCCGTCGGTCGGCTGGGTCGCATCCTCGGTCCGGCGGGCAAGATGCCGAACCCCAAGAGCGGCACGGTCACGTTCGACATCGGCAAGGCCGTCGCCGAGGTCAAGGCCGGCAAGGTCGAGTACCGGACCGATCGGGCGGGGATCATCCACCTTGGCATCGGGAAGCGGTCCTTCGAGGAGCACCAGCTCGTCGAGAACTACGGCGCGGTGCTCGAGGAGATCCTTCGCGCCAAGCCGGCCGCGGCCAAGGGCCGCTACCTCAAGTCCATCACCGTGACCCAGACCATGGGTCCGGGTGTCCGCGTGGACACCGCGATCACGCCCGAACTGCTCGCGGAGGTCGCGACCGCATAGGTCCCGGCTCCCAGACCGACCGAAGACCCACGGGGGCGGCGCCAGCCGCCCGAAACGGCCCCAGGCCACCCGTGCGAGGTCGGGATGCGCGTCACCTTCGCCCCCACGGGGTCGAGGGCGCCCCGTGTCCCGTCGCGTGCGGGCGCCCGGGCAGGAGGTGACCCGCTGAACAGAGACGAAAAGGCACAGGCGATCGAGGAGCTCGCCGAGCGCATGCGCTCGGGGACGACCGTCATCGCGGCCGACTTCCGCGGCCTGTCGGTGCAGGATCTCGCCGACCTGCGGGGCAGGTTGCGCCCCGTCGACGCCCGCTTCACGGTGGTCAAGAACACCCTCGCCCGGCGCGCGGCGGCCGACGCCGGACAGGAGGGCCTCGTGCCCCTCCTGACGGGGCCGACCGCCCTCGTCTGGGTGGACGGCGACCCCGCGCTCGCCGCCAAGGCGCTGACCGGGTTCGCCGAGGACCACGACGAGCGCCCCGCGCTCAAGGGGGGCGTGCTCGAGGGCTCGCCGCTCGCCAAGGAGATGATCGTCGCGTTGACCAAGCTGCCGCCTCGCGAGCAGCTCGTCGCGCAGCTGGTGGGCGGGCTCGCCTCGCCGATCCAGCGCCTGTCCGCCGTCGCGGCGCCGCTTCAGCAGCTCTCGGGCGGCATGAACGCGCTGCTCGGCGGTGTGACCCGCGGCCTCGCCGCGTACCGGGACCAGCGTACGGCCGCCGGCGAATCCTGAACTGACCGTCCTGAGAGAGGAGCACACGATGGCGATGACGACTGACGAGTGGATCGAAGAGCTGAAGGGCGTCTCCGTGCTGGAGCTGTCCGAGCGCATCAAGGCGCTCGAGGAGGTCTTCGGCGTGAGCGCGGCGGCGGCCCCGGTGGCCGTGGCGGCCGCGCCGGCCGGCGGCGACGCCGCCGCCGCACCCGCCGCGGCCGAGGAGCAGACCGAGTTCACGGTCAAGCTGGAGTCGGCCGGCGAGAAGAAGATCCAGGTGATCAAGGTCGTCCGCTCGATCACCGGGCTCGGCCTCAAGGAGGCGAAGGACCTCGTCGACGGCGCGCCCGGCACGGTCAAGGAGGGCGTCACCAAGGACGAGGCCGAGCAGATGAAGTCGCAGATCGAGGAGGCCGGGGGCAGCGTCAGCCTCGCGTAGGCGCCGCCGACGGTCGTCAGACCCCCCTCCGGCCCGGTGTCGCGGGGCCGAGGGGGTGTCCGCGGCGGACGGGGCGCCTGGCGCCCCCCGCCTCGGTCGAGTTGTATTCCCCGCCGTGACACGTCGAATCATCCTCGGCGGATTGGCCGCGCTGGTGCTGATACCACCCGTGGCCTCGGGCGCACCCCTGATCTCGCAGGGCGCGGTGCGCATGGGGGCCGACGCGATGCTGAGCCGGGGCGTCGACGGCGGAGGGGAGACCGTCGTCGTCCTCGACGAGGGGTTCGGCGGCCTCGATCGGTCGATCGCGCTCGGCGAGCTGCCGAGCCGTGACCGGATGGAGATCGTCACGTTCGACGCCGCGCACGGGCTCGAGGGCCGCGGTCTGCTCGGGGGCGAGATCCAGCACGGGACCCGGATGGCCGAGCTGATCCACGACGTGGCTCCGGCCGCCCGGCTCGTGCTGGTCAACTACGGGACCATCGACGAGTTCCTGCAGGCGGTGGACTGGGTGATCGCGAATCGGATCCCCGTGGTCAGCCACTCCAACTCGTTCCTGGAGCCGCCCTTCGACGGCACCGGGCGCGCCGCCAGGGCCGTCGACCGGGCCGACGCCGCGGGCGTGCTCTGGCTGAACTCGGCCGGCAACTACGCCGAGCGCCACTGGAGGGGCCGGGCCGTGCCGTCGGCGGTGCTCCCGCTGGCCCGGAGCGGCCCCCAGCCGCTTTCGTTCTCGCTCTCCTGGCGCCGGCCCGGCGTTGAGGCGACGTTGGAGCTCGAGGCACGCCGCCCGGACGGCTCGTGGGAGGTGCTCGCGCGCCATCGCGACCGGGGCGGGTGGGTCTCGCTCGACGCGGACGGCAGCGACGCCGAGCTGCGCCTGGTCGTGCGCCAGACCGCCGGAGCGCCCGCCGACCTCCAGGTGTTCTCCCAGTCCGTGCGGTTCGGACCGCTGGCCGTGGCCGAGGGAAGCGTTCCCACACCCGGCGACGCGGTGTCGGCGCTCACGGTCGGGGCCGTCACCTGGACCGGGGGGCCGCGCGTCTCGTACTCGTCGTTCGGTCCGACCGCCGACGGCAGGGCGAAGCCCGACCTCGTCGCGCCGACCTACGTCAACTCGAACCCCGAATGGCCCGGGACCGCCGGGACATCCGCCGCGACCGCGCATGCCGCCGGCGCCGCCGTGCTCCTGCGCGCCCGCTGGGGCGCCCTCGGGCTGCGGCCGACCCCCGCCGCGCTTCGGGCGCGCCTGGTCTCGACCGCGCTCGACGTCGGCCCGGCGGGGACAGACCCCGAGCACGGCGCGGGCCTCCTTCGGATCGACACGTCGGCCCCCCGCGTGCGCACGCGGCTCACGAGGGCGGGCGCGCGCACGCGCGTGCGGGCGTGGGCGCGCGACGGCGGCACCGTGAAGCGGATCGAGGTCACGCTCGACGGCCGCCGTCTCCGGGCGCGCGCCGCCGCGCGCACCACGGTGACCCTTCCGCGGGTCGCCGGCGCTCGTCAGCGCCTGATCGTCGAGGCGGAGGACATGGCAGGCAACGTCGGAAGGGCGTCCAGGTGGATCAGGGCCGGTCGATGAGGTTCGTTGGACTGGCGGCCGCCGGGGTCGCCGCGGCCGTCTGGGCGGGGGGCGCGGTCGCCGCCACGCCCGAACGGCCGGCGGCGCTCGAGGTCCAGGCCAAGCCGGGCCAGGGCGCCGTGGCCGCCCGGGCGCTCGGCGCCGGCGGGCTTCGCGTGCAGCGCCGCGAGGGGGATCGTCTACAGGTCGCCGCGCCGCCCGCGCGTGCCGGGAGCCTGGCACGGCTGGCCCCGGTGGCCTCCGCCACGCCCGCCGCGACCGGGTTCCCGGATGAGACGGTCACGTCCGAGGGGCTCGACCGGACGGGCGCGAGCGTCTACTTCCCGGTCGCCACCAAGCCGTTCCAGGGCGGCCTCTCGAGCGATGGCCGCCTCACGATCGCGGTCGTCGACCTCGGCTTCGGCGGGAACATCGCCCGTCGCCAGGCCGACGGCGAGCTGCCGCCGCCGGAGCGCCTCGAGGCGCGCGCGTTCGATCCGGTCGCCGGTCTCGCGGGGCGCAACGCGTACGGCAACGCGACCAACCACGGCGAGCTCGTGGCCCAGACGGTCTACGACTACGCGCCCAACGCGTCCTACATCTTCGTGAGCTACCAGACGCCGATGGACTTCGTGGCGGCGGTGGACTGGCTGGTCCAGCGGCGCCCCGACATCGTCGTGCACTCCAACAGCTTCATCGAGGGCCCGTTCGACGGCACGAGCCCCGCCGCCCAGGCCGTCGACCGCGCCGCCGCGAACGGGATCGCCTGGTTCAACTCCGCAGGCAACTATGCGCTGCGCCACTGGTCCGGTCCCTGGAACGATCCCGACGCCGACGGCGTGCAGAACTGGCCGCCGCCCGAGGGCTGGGTCTTCTACCGGCCGGCCCGCAAGCCGATCACGTTCGCCGTGTCCTGGACCGACGCCGCCGGCGACGCGACGCCGGTCGACCTCGACATCGACCTCGAGCGCCTCGGCCCGGGCGGGGAGTGGACCTCCGTCGCCTCCTCGCAGGCGCGCCAGTCGGCGGGTGCCCCGCGCTCGGAGCGCATCACCGGCTACCTCCCGCCCGCGGAGGGCTTCTTCCGCCTGAACGTGCGCCGGGTCTCGGGGCCGGTTCCGGGGCGCATGACCATGTTCTCGCGGGAGATCCCGCTGGGGCCCATGGGTGGCTCCCAGGTCGGCAGCGTCCCGACCCCCGGCGACGCCGCCGGCGCGATCGCCGTCGGGGCGGTGGACTGGCGCGGCGACGCACCCAAGGGATACTCGTCGCAGGGGCCGACGTGGGACGGGCGTCTCAAGCCCGACCTCGTCGCGCCGACCGACACCCGCGTCTCCGCCGGGGATCGCGCGCGATCGGTGGGCGGGACCAGCAACAGCGCCCCGAACGCAGCCGGGGCGGCGGCCGTCCTGCTGGCGACCCTCCGCCGTCAGGGCGCCGAGGTCAACGGGGAGATCCTGCGCCGCCTCCTGACCGAGGGCGCCCTCGACCTCGGCGCACCGGGCCCGGACATGGCGTACGGCGCGGGCAGGGTGCGCGTGTACGCGCGTCCACCTCGCGTGGTCCGGGTCACGCCGAAGAATCTCAGCTCGGTGCGGAGGGTCGTCAAGCTGGCATTCACGCCCGTCTCGAAGGCCCGACTGACCCGCTGGCGACTCTACGTCGACGACGAGCGGGTCGGCGGGTCCCGCAAGCTGGAGTCGCCCGCCGCGCGGCTCGACACGCGCCGGCTGCGCGACGGGTGGCATCTGGTGCGCATCGACGCCGCCGACTGGCCCGGGAACGCCACATCACACGAGTGGGCCGTCCGGGTCGACAACACGCGACCGCGGATCTCGCTCGGCGCCGCGCGCGCGCGGGCCCGGCAGGTCCGGGTCCCCGTCCGCGTGCGCGACCGGGGGACCACCGGACGACTCGTGGTCCGGATGGTGATCCGCCGACAGGACGGGTCGACCGTCCGTCGCCGCTCCGTCCGTGTGCGCGCCACGCGCACCGACACCGTCTCGCTCGGGCGGCTCGGGCGGGGTGCCTATCGCGTCCAGGCGACGGTGACTGGACCGCGCGGGGAACAAGCGCACCACCAATCGCGAAATTCGCATCAGGTAATATCGCGGCACGACGGGACCTCTGGGGGTTGCGCAGAGTATGTGCGTTCGCGCACAATCCCGTCCAGCTTTCTCAATCATTCGATAAGGAGGAGCAATGCCGCTCGACCGTGATGTGAAGGCCGCGTTGCGGCAGGACGTCTCGATCGCCAACAAGAGCAACGTGGCGGATGTGATGCAGAAGGTCGAGGCAGCCCGCGCGGGCCTCGCGCCCGACGACAAGGACTACGAGCGGCTTGGCGGATGGCTCGATGACCTTCAGAAGATCGCGGGCGGCAGGGTCGTGGGGCGCGTCGGCTCGGACGGCAGCTACGAGTAGCGCGATCTCGCCGCCGCGAGGCCGCGGCATCCGCACGCGGCCCGGAGCGCCGTCCGGTGCTCCGGGCCGGGCCGGGATCAGCCCCTGGTGCGGGTGCGCTCCGAGACCTGCAGCATGCGCTGGATCCGCCGCGCCTCCGACAGGGCGTTCAGGGTGCGCCGGTCGCTCGTCGCGTCGGCGGCGCGGCTGATGCGCTCCTTGCGGCCCTCCCGGGCCTCGACCCAGCGCTCGTAGGCGCCGATCAGCCCGAGCAGCCCGCTCACGACGCCCACCACCTCGGGGGCCGGCGTCCGCCCCCGGTCGCCGTCGACCACGATCATGCCCCGGTCCGCGCACCAGCGCACGGCGGCGCCGTCCGGGCCCTCGGCGCGGAGCTCGGACGCCGAGACGCGCACCCGAAGGCCGTGCCACTCACGCTTGAGCACCCCCTCGGCGACCGCGGGCCGCCACCCGAAGGCGCGCATCCTGCGCCGCTCGTCAGGCGATGACCAGACTCGGTGCGCCGTCTCGAGCAGGCCGGCGAGCCGCGAGTCCAGCTCGTGGTCGGCTGCGTCGGTCGAGATGCCCGGGAGCGCCATTCCCGTGAGTATGCACCCTCTGGCGGTCGGCGGCGAGGCTCGCTAAGGTACGCGATCCGGCCGGACCGATCATCCGTGCCGACCACCCCGTCAGGCTGCCTGGAAACGCGCATCACCCCGGACGGTAGGCGACAACCGAGCGGTCAGCACCTTGCCGTGCGTGTGTATTGCATGGTAATGTTCCCGGCTGCCCTTGTCCCGGCCCACCGGACCGGCGCGCCCACTCAGCTCTCGTCAGGAGGCCTCGCGACTTGAGCACGACCCACCCTGCCCGCGTCCGCCGGACCTTCTCCCGCTTGGGAACGGTCCTCGACGTCCCGAATCTCATCGACATCCAGAAGGCGTCGTTTGAGTGGTTCCTCAACGAGGGGCTCCGCGAGACGATCAGCGACATTTCGCCGATCGAGGATTTCACCGGCACCCTCGCCGTCCAGTTCGAGCGCTACACGCTCGGCGGGTGGCAGCCCGGCATGCCGATGGACCAGATCGTCCCGAACAACCCCATCAAGGAGTGCCGCGAGAAGGACATGGTCTACGCGGCGCCGCTGACGATGGAGGTCTCGTTCGTGAACCGCGAGACCGGCGAGATCCGCGAGCAGAAGGTCTTCATGGGCGATCTGCCGCTCATGACCGACTGGGGCACGTTCATCGTGAACGGCACCGAGCGGGTCGTCGTGACGCAGCTCGTGCGCTCGCCGGGCGCCTACGTGATGGAGCCCAAGGACCGCGAGAAGCAGGTCCTGATCGCGAATCTCATGCCCTCGCGGGGATCGTGGGTCGAGCTCGAGATCGACAAGAAGGGCCTCGTCCACGTCCGCATCGACCGCAAGCGCAAGCTGCCGGTCACCACGCTGCTCTACGCCCTCGGCTACACGCGCGACGACATCGAGAACCTCTTCCGCCACCCCGAGGACGACTCGCGCGTGAACCCGTTCATCGCGGCGACGCTCGAGAAGGACGGGATCGAGGGCCAGGCCGCGACCGGCAACCGGTCCAGCCTGGACGAGGTCGCCGAGGTCGTGACCGAGATGCAGGCCCTGCACGCCGCCTACGAGCAGGCGTCGACCGACGAGCGGGCGAGGATCGACGCGGACGTCGACAAGCTCGAGCGGCGCCTCGACCTGCGCGCCGGCGAGACCATGCAGCAGGCGCTGATCGAGGTGTTCAAGAAGCAGCGCCCGGGTGAGCCGCCGACCGTCGACAACTCGCGCTCGCTCGTCCGCTCCCTCTTCTTCGACCCCAAGCGCTACGACCTGACCAAGGTCGGTCGCTACAAGCTGGACGCGCGCCTCGGGCTGGACGTCGGATCATCGGTCCGGACGCTCACCAACCCGCGCTTCACCGGGCGCCGGAGCGGCATGAACGACGACCTCGTCGAGCTGGTCCGCCGGCTCGTCGGGCTTCCCATCCGCATGGGCCTCCCCGAGGACTCCAAGGACTTCGCCGCCGACGCGGCGACGCTCCCGCGCGACGAGATCGCCGGCGACCTCGACGAGTACGAGCACTTCGGCAACCGGCGACTTCGCACCGTCGGCGAGCTGATCCAGGAGGCGTTCCGGATCGGCCTCTACCGG
Organism: Miltoncostaeaceae bacterium; assembly: GCA_963698665.1. Taxonomy (GTDB): domain Bacteria; phylum Actinomycetota; class Thermoleophilia; order Miltoncostaeales; family Miltoncostaeaceae; genus CALNYH01. Next base: position 593,283 of record CAVORO010000003.1, read on the forward strand.
ATGGAGCGCGTCGTCCGGGAGCGCATGAGCACCGAGGACGTCGACACGATCACGCCGCAGACCATCATCAACATCCGGCCGGTGGTGGCCGCGCTCAAGGAGTTCTTCGGCTCCTCGCAGCTCTCGCAGTTCATGGACCAGACCAACTCGCTGGCCGGCCTCACGCACCGCCGCCGCCTGTCTGCGCTCGGCGCGGGCGGCCTGACGCGTGAGCGCGCGCCCATCGAGGTCCGCGACGTCCACCCGACCCACTACGGGCGGATGTGTCCGATCGAGACCCCCGAGGGCCCGAACATCGGCCTGATCGGCTCGCTCGGCACCTTCGCGACGGTCAACGAGTTCGGCTTCGTGCAGACGCCGTACCGGGTGGTCCGCGACGGCGCGGTGGTCGACGAGATCGTCCGCCTCGACGCGACCCAGGAAGAGCACAAGATCATCGCCCAGGCGGGTGCGCCCGCGGAGGCGGACGGGAGCCTCATCGGCCCCGTGCTCTGTCGCCGCGGCGGGGAGCCGATCACGGCCGAGCCCGCCGACGTCGAGCTGATGGACGTCTCGCCGGCGCAGATCGTCTCGGTCGCGACGGCGCTGATCCCGTTCCTCGAGCACAACGACGCCAACCGCGCGCTGATGGGCGCCAACATGCAGCGCCAGGCGGTGCCGCTCATGATCACCGACGCCCCGCTGGTGGGCACCGGGATGGAGCGCCGCGCCGCGATCGACTCGGGCGACGTGGTCGTCAGCCACAACGCCGGCAAGGTCACGTCCGTCGACGCGAACCACCTGATCGTCGAGGACGAGGGTGGCGAGCTCGAGCACTACGAGCTCCACAAGTTCACCCGCTCCAACCAGGGCACGGTCATCCACCAGAAGCCGCTGGTCGGCCTGGGGCAGACCGTCGAGGCCGGCGACGTGCTCGCCGACGGCAGCTCGACCGACCAGGGCGAGCTTGCCCTCGGCAAGAACATGCTCGTGGCCTTCATGAGCTGGGAGGGCTACAACTTCGAAGACGCGATCATCATCTCGGAGCGCCTCGTCAAGGACGACGTGCTCTCCTCGATCCACATCGAGGAGTACGAGATCGACGCCCGCACGACCAAGCTGGGCGCCGAGGAGATCACCCGGGACATCCCCAACCGCTCCGAGGAGTCCCTCAAGGACCTCGACGACCGCGGGATCGTCCGCATCGGCGCCGAGGTCGGGTCCGGGGACCTGCTGGTCGGGAAGGTCACGCCGAAGGGCGAGACCGAGCTGACCGCCGAGGAGAAGCTGATCCGCGCCATCTTCAAGGAGAAGGCGGGCGAGGTCCGGGACACGTCGCTCAAGATCCCGCACGGCGAGGGCGGAAAGGTCATCGACGTCAAGACGTTCAGCCGGGACAACGGCGACGACCTGGCGCCGGGCGTCAACGAGTTGGTGCGCGTCTACGTGGCGAAGCGGCGCAAGATCGCCGAGGGCGACAAGCTCGCGGGCCGGCACGGCAACAAGGGCGTCATCTCGAAGATCGTGCCCGAGGAGGACATGCCGTTCCTCGAGGACGGCACGCCGATCGACATGATCCTCAACCCGCTCGGCGTGCCGAGCCGGATGAACATCGGCCAGATCCTCGAGACCCACCTGGGGTGGGCCGCGGCCCACGGATGGGTCGACGGCGCCTCCGACGAGGTCGCCGACGAGACACCCGCGCCGTCGCCCAACGGGCACGCCAACGGTGACCCCGGGGTCGAGTTCGGCAAGGGGCGCACGTACGTCGCGACGCCGGTCTTCGACGGCGCCACGCCGGCCGACGTGGACCGGGTGCTCGCGGACTGGCAGGCCAGCCACGACGACTCGAAGATCCGTCTGCGGGTCGACGGGCGCGACCGGGTCGGACGCCGGGTGTCCGGAAAGATGCAGCTGTACAACGGGCGCACCGGGGAGCCGTACGACGGCAAGGTCACGGTCGGCTACATGTACATGCTGAAGCTCCTGCACCTCGTCGACGACAAGATCCACGCGCGCTCGACCGGCCCGTACTCGCTCGTCACCCAGCAGCCGCTGGGCGGCAAGGCGCAGTTCGGCGGCCAGCGGTTCGGCGAGATGGAGGTCTGGGCGCTCGAGGCCTACGGGGCGGCGTACACCCTCCAGGAGATGCTCACCATCAAGAGCGACGACACGGTGGGCCGGGTCAAGGCCTACGAGGCGATCGTCAAGGGCGAGAACATCCAGGAGCCCTCCGTCCCCGAGAGCTTCAAGGTGCTCCTCAAGGAGATGCAGTCCCTCGCGCTCGACGTCCGCGTCGAGGGCGACAGCGGCAAGGAGGTCTCCGCCTCCGAGGAGGACGACGACCTCCTGCGCGCCGCCGAGGAGCTCGGGATCGATCTCTCCGGGGGCCTCAGCGGCGCCCGGCCCGAGGTCGTCGAGGGACAGATGACGCGGGCGGCCGCCGACGCCGCGGAGGCGGCCGAGGAGGCCGCCGAGGCCGGCACGGCCGACGGGGCACAGGTGGCGAGCGCATCGGGTGACGCCGACGCGGACGCGCGGACGGAGTAGGGCCGGGCACCGCCCGGAGGGCACGGATCCGGCCGCCGCGGGGCCGGATCCGTCGCCGGTGGGGCGGTGGCAGGGGTGCATACACGCGAGCGGCGGCGCGGCGCCGACTCGTCGACACGAAAGGCATCGGCCAGCGTGATCGATATCAACAACTTCGACTCAATCACCATCGGCCTGGCATCGTCGAAGCAGATCCGGCAGTGGTCGCACGGTGAGGTGACCAAGCCCGAGACGATCAACTACCGCACCCTCAAGCCCGAGATGGACGGGCTCTTCTGCCAGAAGACGTTCGGCCCGGTCAAGGACTGGGAGTGCGCCTGCGGCAAGTACAAGCGCATCCGCTACAAGGGCATCATCTGCGAGCGGTGCGGCACCGAGGTGACCCGCGCCAAGGTGCGTCGCGAGCGAATGGGGCACATCGACCTCGCCGCCCCGGTCAGCCACATCTGGTTCTTCAAGGGCGTCCCGAGCCGCATCGGCTACATGCTCGACATCGCCCCGAAGGAGCTCGAGAAGGTCCTCTACTTCGCCGGCTCGATCATCACCGACGTCGACGACGAGGCGCGCGCGCGGGACCTCGAGACGCTCGAGGGCCAGGTCAACGAGACCATCGATCAGTACAAGGTCGACCGCGAGGAGCGGGTGCTCGAGTTCAACGAGCGCCTCGAGCGCCGCCAGACATGGCTGCGTGAGGGCACGACCCAGGGGCTCGACGACGACGACCTCCTCTGGATCGACGACGTCGAGCGCGACCGCAGCTCGGAGGATCCGGAGGCCAAGCGCGAGCTGACCGACGCCGACCGCCGTCAGATCGAGAGCGACATCCGCAAGGAGACCGACGTCGCGATCAAGGACATCGAGCGGTACCTGGACGAGGCGATCGACCGCCTCCAGCAGGCATGGCTCACCTTCCGCGACCTCAAGCCCCGTCAGATCGAGCCCGACGAGCAGCTGTTCCGCGAGATGAAGGAGCGGTTCGGCTCCGAGCGCGGTTTCGGGAAGTACTTCTCCGGCGGCATGGGCGCCGAGGCGATCCGCGACCTGCTCAAGGGCATCGACCTCGCCGCCGAGGCGGAGTCCCTGCGCGAGACCATCCGCACCTCCAAGGGGCAGCGGCAGGCGCGCGCGCTCAAGCGACTGCGCGTCATGTCCGCGTTCCTTCGCAGCGACAACCACCCGGAGTGGATGATCCTGGACGCGGTCCCGGTGATCCCGCCCGAGCTGCGCCCGATGGTCCAGCTGGACGGCGGCCGGTTCGCCACCAGCGACCTGAACGACCTGTACCGGCGCGTGATCAACCGCAACAACCGCCTCAAGCGGCTGCTCGACCTCGGCGCGCCCGAGATCATCGTGAGCAACGAGAAGCGGATGCTCCAGGAGGCCGTCGACGCGCTGTTCGACAACGGTCGCCGTGGCCGTGCCGTGACCGGCCCGGGCAACCGGCCCCTCAAGTCGCTGTCGGACATGCTCAAGGGCAAGCAGGGGCGCTTCCGTCAGAACCTGCTCGGCAAGCGCGTCGACTACTCGGGCCGGTCGGTGATCGTCGCCGGCCCGTCGCTGCGGCTGCACCAGTGTGGTCTGCCGAAGCTGATGGCGCTGGAGCTGTTCAAGCCGTTCATCATGAGCCGGCTCGTCGAGCGCAAGCAGGCGCAGAACATCAAGGCCGCCCGCAAGCTCGTCGACGCGATGGTCCCCGAGGTGTGGGACGTGCTCGAGGAGGTGATCGGGGAGCACCCGGTCATGCTCAACCGGGCGCCCACGCTGCACCGGCTCGGCATCCAGGCCTTCGAGCCGGTGCTGGTCGAGGGCAAGGCGATCCAGATCCACCCGCTGGTGTGCACCGCCTTCAACGCGGACTTCGACGGTGACCAGATGGCCGTCCACCTGCCGCTGTCCGTCGAGGCGCAGGCCGAGGCGCGGATCCTCATGCTCTCCGCCAACAACATCCTGTCCCCGGCCAACGGCCGGCCGATCGCCACGCCGAGCCAGGACATGGTGCTGGGGCTCTACTACCTGACCTACTGCAAGGCGATCCACGTCCGCAAGAACGGCGACGAGGGTCGCGGCGAGCCGATCGACATCGTCGACCTCTGGGACGCCAAGGCGGGCAAGTGGAAGCTGCCCCGCGGAAGCGAGGGGCGCGTCGAGGGACACGACTGGAGCAACAACCCCTTCGCCGACCTCGGCCTCAAGGCCCGTCCGAGGGCCTTCTCGTCGATGGAGTCGGTCGCACGGGCGCTCGACCACAAGGCCGTGAGCCTGCAGGACGTGATCGAGCTGCGGCTGCCCGGGTCCGAGCCGGAGCTGACGACGCCCGGGCGCGCGATCTTCAACCATGAGATCGAGCAGGGGCTGGCCCGCGTGATCGGCCCGCAGGAGATGGCCGAGCTCCCCATGCCCCGGCGCAACCGGACGCTCAACAAGCGCGACACCGGTGACTACATCGAGCTGCTGGTCGACACCTACGGCCCCACGGCCGTCTCGATGATCCTCGACACCTTCAAGGATCTCGGGTTCCGCTACGCGAGCCAGTCGGGCATCACGGTCTCCAAGAACGACGTGGTCGTGCCGCCCAACAAGCAGGAGATCCTGGACGACTACGACCGCCAGGTCGAGGAGATCGACGGGTACTTCTGGCGCGGCGAGATGACCGCCGAGGAGCGCAAGGAAGAGGTCGTGCGCCTCTGGAACAACGCGACCGACGACGTCGCGAAGGCCATGGAGGAGCACCTGTTCCGGATGAACCCCATCTTCATGATGGCCAACTCCGGCGCGCGTGGCTCGTTCAAGCAGATCCGCCAGCTGGCGGGGATGCGTGGCCTGATGAACAACCCGAAGGGCGAGACGATCGAGCGCCCGATCAAGAGCAACTTCATGGAGGGGCTCTCGGTCCTCGAGTACTTCATCTCGACCCACGGCGCGCGCAAGGGGCTCGCGGACACCGCCCTCAAGACCGCCGACTCCGGCTATCTGACGCGGCGTCTCGTCGACGTGTCGCAGGACGTGATCATCCGCGACATGGACTGCGGCACCGAAGAGGGCGTCCTGATGCCCGTCTACCGGGACGACCGGGCGCTCAACCCCAACCTGGCGGGTCGCGTCGTGCTCGGCCCGATCGTCGACCGGGTCTCCGGGGAGGTCATCATCGACCCTCGCCCGGAGGAGGACGCCGAGATCCGCCCGGAGGACGCCCCCGGCGGCCTTCGCCTCGGAGGCCTCGGCCTCTCGCGGGACGGCTATCTGCTCACCAACCTCGACGCCGCGGCGATCGACGATGCCTGTCGCGACAAGGACGGCGCCCCACGCGACGCGATCGTCGAGGTCCGCTCGCCGCTCAAGTGCCGGACCGACCACGGCGTGTGCGCCCTCTGTTACGGGCGCAGCCCCGCGTCGGGCAACCTGTGCGAGCCGGGTGACGCGGTGGGCATCATCGCCGCCCAGTCGATCGGCGAGCCGGGCACGCAGTTGACGATGCGCACCTTCCACACCGGCGGTGTGGCGGGGCTCGACATCACGCAGGGACTTCCCCGTGTCGTCGAGCTGTTCGAGGCGCGGACGCCGAAGGCGCTCGCCGAGGTGGCGCGTCGCGACGGCTGGGTGTCGATCCAGGAGGACGAGTCCCGACCGGGCGGAGTCATCCTGACCGTCACCGAGCCCGAGTACATCCCGATCGAGGATGCCGGCACGGGCGCCGCCCGCCAGCCGGTCCGCGAGCAGGTGATCTCGGTGCCCAAGCGCCCGCAGGTCATCGTGTCGGACGGGCAGTGGGTCGAGGCGGGCGATCTGCTGACGCGCGGCTCCGCGTCGCCGGCGCACATCCTCGAGGCAGCCTCAGGGGTCTCGATGGGCGTCAGCGGCAGGGTCACGAACGTCGGCGAGCTCTCGCGCAAGGGCTCCAAGGAGCCGTACCGGTGGGTGCAGGTCGACGTCGAGACCGAGGCCGGGACCAGCACGCGGCTGCTTCGGCTGCCGCTCGACCGTCCGGTGCCCGAGATCCAGGTCGGCGCCGAGGTGACGCCCGAGCGGCGGTTCCAGCCGGCGGGCACGAACCCCGATCGCTCGACCAAGACCGAGCTCTATCTGGTCCGCGAGGTCCAGAACGTCTACCGCTCGCAGGGTGTGGACATCAACGACAAGCACATCGAGTTGATCGTCCGGCAGATGCTGCGCAAGGTGCGGGTCGAGGACTCGGGCCGGACCAGCTTCCTGCCCGGCCAGCTCGTGGACAAGCCGGTCCTCTACCGGGAGAACGCGCGCGTCGCGATCGAGCGCAAGGCGGAGCTCCTGGCCGGGAACGGTCAGCCGGCCGAGCCGGAGGATCCGGACGCACCCCCGCTCGACGTGGACCTCGAGGTGGAGAACGCCCAGGCGACCTCCGAGCCGCTCATCCTCGGAATCACCAAGGCGTCGCTGGCGACCGAGTCCTTCCTGTCGGCGGCCTCCTTCCAGGAGACCACGAAGGTCCTCACCGACGCGGCCATCGAGGGCAAGGTCGATCGCCTGCGCGGTCTCAAGGAGAACGTCATCATCGGGAAGCTGATCCCGGCGGCGACCGGCCTGCGTCGCTACCGCCAGCTCGAGATGGAGGCGGTGCGCCGCCAGCCCGCGCTGCTCGAGTTCGATCTCGACGACTCGCTGTCGGACGGCGGCGACGGCGACCTGTTGGGACTCGGCGACGGCAACGGGGAGGGCATGACCTACTCCTTCGGCCCGGAGCTCGAGACCGATCGCGAGCCCGGCGAGGACTGAGCTCCCTCCACGCGGCCGTCAGGTCGCGCGGCGCACCACCGTTGACCGACGACACGGCCCCGGGTCACCCCGACCCGGGGCCGTGTCACGTCGTGGGACCCTCGCGGAGGCCGGGAGCTGACGGTCGACGGCGGCATCGCCCAGGTCTGAGCACCCGCCCCCTCCGGCGACGACCTCGCCGGAGGGGGGCTCACCCGCCGCCCGAAAGCGGCGGTGCCGTGAGGTCCTCGGCGTCGGCCGTCGCCGGGGCGGTCTCCACGATCCGCCCGTCGAGGTCGGCCCGCCACAGCTCGTGCCGTCGCCGCGGGCGCCCGACCCGGCCGCGTCCGTCGGGAAGCCGCGCCGAGTGCGCGACCCAGGCCGTGAACCCGAGCCACGCCGTCGTCCTCCCAGATCCGGACGATCTCGACCGGGCCGAGTCGTGCCGACGTCGCGTCGCCGCCTCGTCGCGGCGATCTCGTCGGGGAACGCGGTGCGGATCCGGGCGGCGAGCACCGAGGGGTCGAACCGCGGATCGCCCGAGGCGGCGATCTGCGCCTCCCGCGCCTGCCGTTGCTCGGCATTCCGCCGCGTCCGCAGTCGGACGAGGGTCGGGACGACCACCGCCGCGAGCGCGCCGGCCAGGAGGATGCTGATGAGGGCGAACCCCGCGGGCGAGAGCGTCCCCGCCGAGGGGTCCTCGGCCTGCAACGGGAGCGCGCGCGCGAGCGCGAGCGCCGACACCTATTCGGCCGCGGGCTTCGGGAACCTCACGTGCAGGTGGTCGTCGTGGTTCGGCCAGGTCACGACCACGCCGGGCGGACCGGTCAGCCGAAGCGACGGGCCCACCAGCACGAGCTCGGCGCCGCGCTCGACGAGGCGGTCCACGACCTGCTGCGTCCGTTCCCGGTCGTAGTCCGCCGCCCCCACCTGCGCCTCGGACCCGTCGGCCCGCACCAGGCGGATGTCGACGTCGAGCCCGTTCTGGTGCGAGACGTGCCCGACCACCGGTCCGTGGAAGGGCCCGCCGGAGGGCCGTGAGAGATCGCCCACCCCGAGTCGTGGTCCCGCCGGGTGGCGCCGCGCCCACCAGCGCCCGAGGTCGACGATCTCACGGACCAGCCGGTCGTGTCCCCACCGTCGCTCGGCGCCGCCCGGGGGCGCCTGGCTCGCCGGGTTGTACGTGTAGAAGCCCACACCGGACTCGGGAAGCTGGACGCCGTCCTCGAGCCATCCGGCGTTCGCCACGCCGTGGGCGACGCTGTCGCGCCATGTGACCCCACCGGCGCGAGGTGGCGCCGGAGCCTTGCGGTCGGCCGCCGGCCGGGCCCGGTCCTCGGCGGCGACCCTTGCGGGGGCGCCCGCCGCGGCTCCGACCCGGTGATGGTCGGTCAGGCCGGGTTCCGTCTCGATGGCCGTCGTCGGGCCGGAGTCCTGCGCGGCCGCGACGGGGACCAGCGCCGCGAGCGAGGCCAGCGCCACGGGCCATGCCCACGCGGGTCGCGCCCGGCGCCTGCGCGGCAGGCTTGCGGCGCAGGCGGGACAGCACGCGGCGGCCTGGCGGCGATGTGCGCGGGTGCCCACCCGGTCAGGCTAGTCCAGCGTGCGTTTCGCAGGGGAAATCCATGTTTCCCCCGACATCGCGCCGACGTGGCGCGCCTCGCGCGCGGGCGCGCGCCGACGACCGCCGATCGGACGGGCGCCCCTCCGCGAGGGAACGCGCCCGGCATCGACGTCGGGCCGGCGGACGCCGGGCCCACGTCCGCGGGGACCGGACCCGCGTACCATCGGGCGCGTGCACCGCCGCCCGATGGTCGCCGCCGTCGCGCTCATCCTCGTCGTGGTGATCGCGGCCGCCGGCCTGCTCTGGTGGCGCATCGGCGGGCGCGACGCATCGAGCGTGGCCGAGGACGCGTCGGTGGAGACCCTTCGTGAACGCGGCGCCGGCACCGGCGACCCCGCCGCGGGCGTCCCCGAGCCGGGGGTCTACACCTACCGCCAGGAGGGGTGGGAGCGGGGTGGGGTGGGCCCCATCGCCGTGCGTCGCGAGCTCCCGGACGAGGCCCGCGCGATCGTCGCCGAGGCCGGCGAGGGCGGCTACCTCCTCGAGCTCGCGCTCGCCACCCAGCACGTCGAGGCGCTGCGGCTCAGGATCGACGACGCCTGGATCCGATCAACCTGGCGACGGACCGACATCACGATCGCGGGCGTCGGGCGAGACGACCGGCGCGTGCTGCATCCACCGCCACGGTGGATGCCGCGCAGCCCCGAGGTCGGGCAGCGCTGGCGGGACCGGTTCATGGTCGGCTCGCTGCCGGTGGACGCGACCAGCGAGGTGCGCGGTCGCGGCGAGACGGACGTCGACGGTCGTGTCCTCGAAACCTTCGAGGTCGAGATCGTGAGCCGCACCGGGGGGTCCTTCCCGGGGACGCGGACCGAGCGCATCTGGTGGTCACCGGCACTCGCCCTGCCGGTCAGGTGGAGGATCGACAGCGAGACGCGCGGCGTCGCGTACCTCACGACCGTGACGGACCTGCGCCTGGACTCGCGGCGGCCCGCGCGGTGAGTCCGCGGCCGGCTTGACAGCGCGGGCGGCGGTCCCCGAGCATCGTGCCGGACGCGCCGTGCGGGCGGCGGCCGTCCGAGGGGGCGCCGCCGCTCCACCCTGCGCCGCCGAGGCGGGTGCCCCGCCCACGCCACCAGGAGCACCAGTGCCCGATCCCGATCTCGGAGGTCCTCCGCCGCCGGCGCTCGCGGGCATCGGCTGGGACGACGCGCGCCGTGCCGAGATCGCGGCCCTCGGCACGGGTCTGCGGCCGGCCCGGTGCATCCGGGTCGACGGTGCCTCGGCGCTCGCGCTGACCGCCGACGGGCTCGAGCGCGTGCGCGCCCGCGTGCCGATCGCGACCGGTGACTGGCTCGCGGTGGGGGAACGGTGGGCACGCCGCATGGAGCGCCGGACCGAGATCGCGCGGCGCGCGCCGGGCGGCCGCGCGGGCGCGCGCCAGGTGATCGCCGCGAACGTCGATCTGCTGATCGCGGTCTGCGGGCTGGACCGTCCGCTTCGGATCGGGCGCGTGCAGCGGAGCATCGCCCTCGCCCGCGGCGGCGGCGCCCGGGCCCACGTGCTCCTCACCAAGGCGGACCTCGTGGCCGACCCGGACGCGATCGCCGCGGGGCTCTCGGCGTCGGTGGGCGTCGACGTCGGTGTCGTGAGCGCGATCGACGGATCGGGCCTGGCCGCCCTGGCGGCACTCGCCGCGCCGGACCGGACGGTCGCGCTCGTGGGGGAGTCGGGTGCGGGGAAGTCGACGCTGACGAACGCCCTCGTCGACGCGCGGCGCGCCGTCGGGGAGGTGCGTGGAGGCGACGCCAAGGGGCGGCACACCACGACCGCGCGAGAGCTCGTCCCGCTCCCGGGCGGCGGCGCGTTGATCGACACCCCCGGACTCCGCGAGGTCGGCGTGGCCGATGTCGCGGGTGTCGAGGCGGCATTCGGCGAGATCACCGCGATCGCCCGCGCCTGCCGGTTCGGTGACTGCCGCCACGAGGGGGAACCGGGGTGCGCGGTGTGCGCCGCCGCCGAGGTGGGTCTGCTCGACCGGGAGGATGTGGCACGCATGGCGGCGATGCGTCGCGAGGCCCAGGCCGCGGAGCTGCGCGCGGATGAGCACGAGCGCCGCCGGCACGAGCGCCGCTTCGCGAGGGTGGCCCGCGAGGCGCAGCGCCACAAGCGGGGGAGGGACCGGTGACCGCGACCCCCCCCGCGGGCCGGCCGCCGCCGCCGGTCACGGCCGCGGGGTCGCGCTCGGCGCATGCGGGCGGTGTGGCCGCACTCCGCGGACCGACCGCGTCAGAGGCGGCTCGTCGCCCGCCTCAGCAGTGCACCTGCACCCCCACACCGGAGTCCACGAGGAACCCCGCGCCATTGAACGTCTCCGTGAGCACGCGGTTCGGGTTCCCCCCGGGGTCGGGCATCGTCCGGGCGGTCTGGGCGGCCGGGACCCCGGAGTCGATCGTCGGCGTGGCGGTCCAGTTGCACCCGCGGACGTCCGCCGCGAAGTCGCTCAGGTAGGTGCCCGTCGCGAGCCGCGTCATCGAGAAGGCCGGTGACGAGCCGCGCGTGACGGGGACGCCCATCATGTTGTCCACCTTGACGATCCACCTCGTGCGCGCCCGGCGCAGCTCGGGGGAGAGCGCCGCCTCCCCGACCGCCCCGTCCGCGATCTGCGCGCCGCCGACCGCACCGCCCGCGAGCTTGCCCGTCGTGACCGCCCCGTCCGCGATCTGCGCGGCGGTCCAGCCCTGGCCGCTTCCCGGGACGGCCGCGAGAGGCGTCACGCCCGAGCGCCCGGCGTCCGCCGCATCACCGGCCGCGGTGCGCACCGGCGCCAGGTAGTTGAGCGACCGGTTGCTCCGCCGCACCGCCGCCTGCGAGATCGACTGGTTGATCTTGAGCTGGGCGGTGCTCACCGAGAACCCGCCCTGGCCGTCGGCCTGCCCGGTGCTCGCGCCGAGCGCGAACACCCCGGCCAGGCCGAGCGCCACGCCGCACGCCGCCCCCACGCCCATCCGCCGTCCCCGCATCGCGACCTCCTCCGCTCGTCGACGTCGTGCCGGGGCGACGTCACCGCCCCGTGTCAGCACGTGACCTGGATCGAGAAGCCCGAGTCGACCGGCACGCCGAGCGAAGTGTAGGTCTGCAGGATGATCCGGCCGGGCTCCGTCAGGTCGCGCGCGCTTCGGATCGCATAGGCGCTCGGGAGTCCGTTGTCGACCGCCGGGAGCGCCGTCCACGCGCACGTGGCGACGTCCACGCCCACGCCGACCCGGTAGTTCCCGACGCCTACCCTGGCCAGCGAGTGCGCGGGCGAGGACGCCCGCATCGTCGCGTTCGGCCCGTTGTCGGTCTTGAACAGCCAGATCGGCTGGGCGCCCGCGAGCCCCGGCGCCAGCTTGGCGCGGGTGATCGCCCCGTCGGCGATCTGGTCGGCCCCCCAGCCCCGGCCCGCCGGGCGGCGCACGCCGGCATCACCCTCGTCGGCCGCGTCGCTCGCCGCGGTCCGGATCGGTGCCAGGTAGTTGAGCGAGCGGTTGCTCCGCCGCACCGCCGCCTGCGAGATCCGTTGATTGATCCGAAGCTGCTCCGGGGTGGCGGTGAATGTCGCGGCCTGCTCCTCCGGCTCCTCCTGCGCTCCCGCGGTCGGTGCGATCCGCGCTCCGATGAGCGCTCCCGCGGCCAGCGCCGCCGTGCACGCCGCCGCCGCCCAGACTCGAGTCCTCTCCACCGTCACCCTCCGTCGGTCGTGAGTCGAGCCGCGACCCTATGGGGCCGCCGTCGCGTGGCGGGCGGACTCGGTCGCGGACGTGGATGACCGGGCGGGGGCGGTGGTCGCGAGCATGCCCCCGTGCTACCGTTCCCGGGCTGCCCGTCTGGGCGGTGTTTCCCTGCCGGTGCGGCCCCAGTCTCCCGATGAGGAGTGACTCGGATGCCGTGGCCGGACGGGGGGTCAGTCCACCGGAGATCTCGACCGGCGAGGGTACGTGCCCACGATCAATCAGATGGTTCGCAAGGGACGCAGTCCCAAGCCCCGGAAGCAGTCGACGCCAGCCCTTCGCGGCGCGTCGCAAAAGCGGGGCGTCTGCACGCGCGTCTACACCACGACTCCGAAGAAGCCGAACTCGGCGCTTCGGAAGGTCGCCCGCGTGCGCCTGACGAACCAGATGGAGGTCACGTCCTACATCCCGGGCGAGGGCCACAACCTGCAGGAGCACTCGGTCGTGCTCGTGCGCGGCGGCCGCGTCAAGGACCTCCCCGGCGTGCGCTACAAGGTGATCCGCGGCGCGCTCGACGCCTCCGGTGTCCAGGACCGCCGCAAGGCGCGCTCGAAGTACGGCGCCAAGGCGCCGAAGTAGCCGATGCCGCGTCGATCCGCACCAACCCGCCGCGCCCTCGAGCCCGACCCGGTCTACGAGAGCCCGCTCGTCACCCAGATCGTCAACAAGGTCCTCCGCGACGGAAAGCGCTCCGTGGCCGAGCACGTGGTCTACGGGGCGCTGGAGCGCATCCGTGACCGCACCGGCCGCGACCCGGTGACCGTCGCCGAAGAGGCGATCCGCAACGTCACGCCGATGCTCGAGGTCAAGTCCCGGCGCGTCGGTGGGGCGACCTACCAGGTTCCGATCGAGGTTCCGCAACGACGCGGGCGCACCTTGGCGATCCGCTGGATCGTCCAGAACTCGCGCGATCGGCGTGAGAAGGAGATGAGCGAGCGGCTCGCAAGCGAGTTGCTGGACGCGCTCGGCTCGCAGGGTGGGGCCTTCAAGAAGAAGGACGACCTCTACCGTATGGCGCAGGCGAACAGGGCGTTCGCGCACTACCGCTGGTAGGAGCTCCTGCGGGAGGGCGGACGCGAGGACGAGTCGGACGTCGGTGAGCGTGTCTCGCGCGTCCGTTCCGAGGTCATGGGCAAGGAGATCGGCGTGGCGACGACGACGGCGAAGAACGTGTCCCTCGAGCGGACGCGCAACATCGGGATCATGGCCCACATCGATGCGGGCAAGACCACCACGACCGAGCGGATCCTGTTCTACACCGGTCGCCTGCACCGCATGGGCGAGGTGCACGAGGGCGCCGCGACGATGGACTGGATGGCCCAGGAGCAGGAGCGGGGCATCACCATCACCAGCGCCGCGACGACGTGCTTCTGGCGTGACCACCGCATCAACATCATCGACACGCCCGGCCACGTGGACTTCACGGTCGAGGTCGAGCGGAGCCTGCGCGTGCTGGACGGCGCCGTCGCCGTGTTCGACTCGGTCGCCGGCGTCGAGCCCCAGAGCGAGACGGTCTGGCGCCAGGCGGACCAGTACGGCGTCCCGCGGATCGCGTACGTCAACAAGATGGATCGCATCGGCGCCGACTTCGCCAACGCCGTGGCCACGATCCGCGACCGGCTGGGCGCGAACGCCGTTCCGATCCAGATCCCGATCGGGGCCGAGTCCGAGTTCAACATGATCATCGACCTCGTGCGGATGGACGCCGTCAACTACGGCGACGACCTCGGCACGCAGATCGAGCGCACGCCGATCCCCGAGGAGCACCGGGCCGCCGCAGACGCCGGGCGCGAGGCGCTCCTGGACGCCGTGGCCGAGCAGGACGACGAGCTGCTCGAGTCGTACCTCGGCGGCGAGGAGATCGCGCCCGAGCGAGTGCTGACGGCGCTCCGCAGGGCGGTGCTCGAGAACACGGTCACGCCGGTCCTCGCCGGCTCCTCGTTCAAGAACAAGGGCGTGCAGCTGTTGCTCGACGCGATCGTCGACCTGTTGCCGTCGCCGCTCGAGGTCCGTCCGGCGGTGGGCGTCCTTCCCGGTACCGAGGAGGAGGCCGTCCGCGAGTCCGATCCCGACGGCCCGTTCGCCGCGCTCGCATTCAAGGTCATGAGCGACCCCTACGTCGGCCGTCTCACCTACATGCGGGTGTACTCGGGCCGCATGGAGTCCGGCCAGGGCATCGTCAACGCCACCAAGGACCGCAAGGAGCGGATCGGGCGGCTGCTGATGATGCACGCCAACCACCGTGAGGACGTCGAGTCGGTCAGCGCCGGCGACATCGTCGCCGCCGTCGGCCTCAAGTCCACCACGACCGGCGACACGCTCAGCGATCCCAAGGATCCGGTGGTCCTGGAGCAGATGACCTTCCCGGAGCCGGTCATCGACCTGGCGATCGAGCCCCGCACCAAGCAGGACCAGGAGAAGCTGGCC
Organism: Miltoncostaeaceae bacterium; assembly: GCA_963698665.1. GTDB lineage: Bacteria > Actinomycetota > Thermoleophilia > Miltoncostaeales > Miltoncostaeaceae > CALNYH01. Next base: position 608,304 of record CAVORO010000003.1, read on the forward strand.
CAGGCCCTCGGGCGGCTCTCCGACGAGGACCCCACCTTCCGGGTGCGGACCGACGAGGAGACCGGCCAGACGGTCATCGCCGGCATGGGCGAGCTGCACCTCGAGGTCATCGTCGACCGGCTCATGCGCGAGTTCGGCGTGGACGCGAACGTCGGCGCCCCGCAGGTCGCGTACCGCGAGACCATCCGTCAGCCGGTGACCAAGATCGAGGGCCGGTTCGTCCGGCAGACCGGTGGCCGCGGGCAGTTCGGCCACGTCTACCTGGACATGGAGCCCAACGAGCCCGGCGGCGGATACTCCTTCGAGAGCAAGATCGTCGGCGGGGCCATCCCGCGGGAGTACATCCCGGCCGTCGACCAGGGCATCAAGGAGATGCTCGAGGGCGGCGTGCTCGCGGGCTTTCCGATGGTGGACGTCAAGGTGCGCCTCGTCGACGGCTCGTACCACGACGTCGACTCGTCCGAGATCGCGTTCAAGATCGCGGGCTCCATGGCGGCCCGTGAGGCCGCCAAGCGGGCCAAGCCGGCGCTGCTCGAGCCGGTGATGGCGGTCGAGGTGGTCGCGCCGAAGGAGTACGTCGGCACGGTCGTCGGCGACCTCACGAGCCGCCGTGGGCGGATCGGCGGCATGGAGCCGCGTGCCGGAGGCGTCGAGGCCGTGAACGCCCAGGTCCCGCTCTCCGAGATGTTCGGCTACGCGACGTCGGTGCGGTCGGCCACGCAGGGACGCGCGACGTTCTCGATGCAGTTCCACTCGTATCAGCAGGTCCCGAACAGCATCGCCGAGGAGATCCGCACCAAGGTGGGCGCCGCCTAGGCCCGCGGCGCGGGCGATGGGCGTCGCGACGACACCGTCCGAGGGCGACACGGTCGCCCTCGAGGTGCTCGGCTCCGGGCGGACCGAGGCGACGGTGGTCCTGCGCGAGGAGCTCGACTGGCACGGCCTTCGGGGCATGGCCTGGAGGATCCGCCTGCGACTGCCCGACGGGTCGTCGGCGGAGGCGATCCAGGTCGGCCGCGATCGCCTGACCTTCATCGACCCACGCCACCGGGTGGCGTAGGGGCGCCCCGACCCTCCGCGATCTACCCCGCCCGTTCCGCCCCGCCCCGCCCGCCCGGGAGGTGAGGGGTGAGACGGAACACCGGGTGCCGGGGCGCGATCGCCGCGATCGTCGCGGCGTCGGGCCTTCGGCCCACGCCGAAGAGGCGATGCGTCAGGCGGCCATGGCGGCGGAGGTACGCGGCGATGGCACGCTCGCGCTCGTCGCCGGTGACGGGCGCCGCCGCGAGGCGCTCGACGTGACGGCCTCGGATCAGCTCGCCCCAGCCGGCGGCCTCCAGGTTTCGCGCCCAGTCAGTGCGGCCTCGCGGTGCGACCAGGTACCGCCGTCCGCCGGCACGCAGCACGAGGACGGGCACGCTGTGGAGCCGCCCGGTCCGCCGCCCGTGCACGCGAAGCATCCTGAGGCCGGGGAGCGGGACCCCGAGACGCCCGACGAGGAGGGCGATCGGCGCGTTCAACAGCCGTGGCGGGATGCCCCCGCGTGAGCGGATCACGCGAGCGACTCGGCGATCAGCTCGGCGGGATGGAGCGTTCGCACACCCGTCAGCTCGCGCACCTGGGACCGGCAGGAGGTGCCCGCCGCGACCGCCACGTCGGCCCCGGCGAGCGCCGGCACCAGCCGATCCTCGGCGATCCGCCGGGACACCTCCGGGTGCTCCAGGCCGAACGCGCCCGCCATGCCGCAGCACCCCGCCCCCGACGGGACCGCCGCAAGCCCTGGGACCGAACGTGCGAGCGCCAGGCCGTCACCGGCCCCGAGGGCGCGGCTGTGGCAGTGGTCGTGGACGACGACCCTGCCGCCCGGGTGGTCGCGAAGCCGCGGCACACCCAGGTCGAGCAGCGCCCGCTCGAAGGGCACCGCGGCCTCCGCGACCCACCGGGCGCGGGGGTCGTCGGGGACCAGCGCGGGAAGGTCGTCGACCAGCATCGACCAGCACGAGGGCTCGAGCAGCACGAGGCGCCAGCCTGCCACGACCGCGGGCGTGAGGCGATCGAGCAGCCGGCGCCCGGATCGCCGGGCCGGACCGACGAGTCCCTGCGAGAGCTGCGGCCGACCGCAGCACCCAGGGGACCGCACGGCCACCCGCGCGCCCGCCGCGCGCAGGGCCGCCACCGCGGCGTCGCCGATGCGCGGTTCCAGGTAGGTGGTGAACGTGTCGGCGACGACGAGATGGGGGGGCCCCTCGCCCGCGTCCGGCGGCGGCCGCCACGCGCGCACCGGAGCGGGGACCGCGCGGCCCGCGCGGCGTCCGGCCAACGCGGCGCCGATGCGCGCGAGCGCCGGAGCCCGCGAGCCGAGCGCGAGCAGGCCGTGTGTCGCATCCGAGGGCTCGGGTCCTGGCCGGCACGCCGCGCTCGGCGTGGCGATGGGCGAGCGCCTCGGTCTTGAGCCGCGCCATGTCGACGCCGGCCGGGCACTCGGCCGCGCAAGCCTTGCACGACAGGCAGAGCGACAGGGCCTCGTGGACCGAGTCGTCGCCCAGCCCGCCGAGCCGCCCCTCCAGGGCGGCGCGGAGAAGCACGGCCCGGCCGCGCGTCGAGTGGCGCTCGTCGTCGAGGGCCTGGAAGCTCGGGCACATGACCCCCGCATGAGCCCGGCACGCCCCGTTGCCGTTGCAGGCCTCGCCCGCGCGGGCGAGGCCGCCCTCCGCCGCGAACGAGATCGCCGTCCTGCGGGGCCGGCGCGGCGGCGAGAAGGACAGCCGAAGGCCGGCGTCCAGCGGGTCGGGGTCCACGAGCACTCCGGGGTTGAGGATCCCGTCCGGATCGAGCCCCCGCTTGAGCTCGGCGAACGCCGCGATCGTCTCGGGCGGATACATGCGCGGCAACAACTCGCTGCGTGCGCGTCCGTCGCCGTGCTCACCCGAACAGCGAGCCGCCGTGGGCGACGACGACGTCGGCGATCCCCTCGGCGATCCTTCGCACCATCGCGACCGCGCCCGGCGCGCGGAGATCGATGAGCGGGCGGATGTGGAGGCAGCCGACCGAGGCGTGGCCGTACCAGACCGCCGACACGCCCTCGGCGTCCATGAGTCGACGGGCGTCCTGCGCGAAGTCCGCGGCCCGCGCGGGCGGGACCGCCGGATCCTCGACGAAGGGGATCGGTCGGGGGTCCGGCCCGGAGCCGACGCCGGCCCCGGGTCGGAGGGCGCGCGCCAGGCCCGCCCGCCGGACGGCCCAGACGCGCGCCTGTGCGGCCGGGTCCAGGACCACGTGGGCGTCGTCGATGCGCCCGAGCGCGCGCGCGACCAGATCCGCGGGTCCGCTGTGCTCGACGATCAGGGTGGCCGGCGCGTCGGCCACGTCGCCGAGGAGCGCTGCCACCGCGGGCGGGCGGTTCGCGGGATCGAGGGTCGCGGCGTCCATCAACTCGATCGCGCTCGGGCCGTCGTCGAGGAGGCCCACGACCGATCGAAGCGCCTCGTCCACCGACCCGAACGGGACGAGGGCCAGCCCCCGCGACTCGGGCAGGGGCACGAGGCGGACCTCGGCGCCGAGGATCACGGCGAGCGTGCCTTCGGAGCCGACGATCAGCCGCGGCCAGTCCGGGTCGTCGCCTGCGAGGGCGTCCAGGTTGTAGCCGGAGACGCGCCGGAGCAGGCCCGGCGCGCGGAAGCGCCGGGCGAGCGGCGTCGCGGCGGCCAGCGCGGCGGGTGGACGGGCGCCACGACGGAGGGTCGCGACCGTCCCGTCGGTCAGCGCGACCTCGAGCGCCTCGACGGCGTCCGCCGTCAGCCCGTGGACGACCGACCGCGCACCGGCCGAGTTGTTCCCGATCATGCCGCCGAGCGTGGCCCGACCGGCCGTTGCGACATCGGGCCCGAAGGCGAGGCCGTGCGCGGCCGCGGCGCGATTGAGGTCGTCGAGCACCACGCCCGGGCCCGACGCGGGCAAGACGCGCGTCCGGGTCGATCTCGATGTCGGCGAGGCGCGTCGTGTCGACGACGAGGCCTCTACCCACCGCCTGTCCCGCCAGGCTCGTCCCCGCGCCCCGCATCGTGAGCGGCACGCTCCTCGGCCGCGCACGCCGCCAGCGCCGCGACGAGGTCGTCCCGCCCGTCGGCGAGGAGCGCACCGACCGGAACGCGACGGTAGAGGCTCGCGTCGGCGGCGTAGAGCTCACGCGTCGCCGGGTCGTGGCGGAGCGGGCCCGCGACCTCCGGTGCCAGGCGGGCGAGCAGGGGGGCCGCGTCCACGGGACGATCGTAGCGCGAGCCCCGCGTGAGGGCGGGCCGCCGCGCCCGCCCGGCGCCCTCGCGACGGCCGGCGACGTGCCCGCGGAGGGACCTCGCGCCGGGCCTTGCCAGCGGGTGCTCGTTTGCTACATTGCCTGGGCTCTACGGAGCGCCCGGTACTGCTCGCGCGCGGCCTTCTGGCCGCGCGTCGTGTGCCGGGCATCGGAACCACATCCTGGTGTGCGCGGCCGAGCGGTCGTGCTGGGCGGTGCCCAAGGAGAGCGAACGATGTCGAAGGAGAAGTTCGATCGGTCGAAGCCCCACGTCAACGTCGGCACCATCGGCCACGTGGACCACGGCAAGACGACGCTGACCGCTGCCATCACGAAGGTCCTGTCGGACCAGAGCGGCGACACCGAAGCCGTTGCGTTCGACTCCATCGACAAGGCTCCCGAGGAGCGTGAGCGCGGCATCACCATCGCGACCGCGCATGTCGAGTACCAGACCCAGAACCGCCACTACGCGCACGTGGACTGCCCGGGCCACGCCGACTACGTGAAGAACATGATCACGGGCGCCGCCCAGATGGACGGCGCGATCCTGGTCGTGTCGGCCGCCGACGGCCCCATGCCGCAGACCCGCGAGCACATCCTCCTGGCCCGCCAGGTCGGCGTGCCGGCGATCGTCGTCTTCCTGAACAAGGCGGACATGGTCGACGACCCGGAGCTGCTCGAGCTCGTGGAGCTCGAGGTACGTGAGCTCCTCAGCGAGTACGAGTTCCCGGGCGACGACGTCCCGATCATCACGGGCTCGGCGCTCAACGCCCTCAACGGCGACGCCGAGGCGGCCAAGGGCATCATGGCTCTCATGGACGCCGTCGACGAGTACGTCGAGGTGCCCGAGCGCGACGTCGACAAGCCGTTCCTCATGCCGGTCGAGGACGTGTTCACGATCACGGGCCGCGGCACCGTCGCGACGGGCCGCATCGAGCGCGGGATCGTCAAGGTCGGCGAGACCATCGAGATCGTCGGGATGAAGCCCGAGACCAACTCGACGGTCGTGACCGGCGTCGAGATGTTCCGCAAGCTGCTCGACGAGGGGCAGGCCGGTGACAACGTCGGCTGTCTGCTCCGCGGGGTCAAGCGCGAGGAGATCGAGCGCGGCCAGGTCCTGTCCCAGCCGGGGTCGATCACGCCCCACACCAAGTTCCGGGCGCAGGTCTACGTGCTGTCCAAGGACGAGGGCGGCCGTCACACGCCGTTCTTCAAGGGCTACCGCCCCCAGTTCTACTTCCGCACGACCGACGTCACCGGGATCGTCGAGCTCGAAGAGGGCGTCGAGATGATCATGCCGGGTGACAACGCCACCATGGACGTCGAGCTGATCCAGCCGATCGCCATGGAGGAGGGCCTTCGCTTCGCCATCCGTGAGGGTGGACGGACCGTCGGAGCGGGTGTCGTGGAGACGATCTTCGAGTAGTCGGACCGGTCGGGCCGCCCACGGGCGGCCCGCCGCCCGGCAGGGGAAGGGCCCTGGTGCAGCAGAACAAGATCAGGATTCGGCTGAAGGCCTACGACCACGAGTTGGTCGACAAGTCCGCGGCCTCGATCGTGGAGACGGCACAGCGGAGCGGAGCGACGATCTCCGGCCCGGTGCCCCTGCCCACGGAACGCAACATCTACTGCGTGATCAAGGGCCCCTTCAAGGACAAGGACTCGCGGGAGCACTTCGAGATCCGGACCCACAAGCGGCTCATCGACATCTACTCGCCCACGCCCAAGACGGTCGACTCGCTCATGCGGCTCGATCTCCCCGCCGGCGTGGACATCGAGATCAAGGCGTAGGACGCGACGTGCCCGCGATCATCGGACGAAAGCTCGGGATGACCCAGCTCTTCACGGAGGACGGCACGCGTGTGCCCGTCACCGTGATCGAGGCGGGCCCCTGCCCGGTCACGCAGGTCAAGACCGACGACAATGACGGCTACGAGGCCGTGCAGCTCGCCTTCGGCGCGATCAAGCCGAAGCGGCTGACCAAGCCCCGGCTCGGTCACCTGCAAAAGGCGTCGGCGCCGCCGCTCCGCCACCTCGTGGAGTTCAGCCCGGACGAGGTCGGCGAGGGGCTCTCGGTCGGTGACACCGTCACCGTGGACTCCTTCGAGGCCGGCCAGGCCGTGAAGGTCACCGGCGTCTCGCAGGGCAAGGGCTACGCCGGGACGATCAAGCGCCACAACTTCAAGCGGGGCCCCGTCACGCACGGGTCGCACAACGTGCGCCAGCCCGGTTCGATCGGAGCCGCCGCGTACCCGGCCAGGGTGTTCAAGGGGCAGCGGATGAGCGGCCGCATGGGCGGCGAGACGGTCACCCAGCTGGGGCTCACCGTCGTGGAGAGCCGCCCGGAGCAGAACCTGCTCCTCGTCAAGGGTGCCGTCCCCGGCGCGCGCAACGGCATGGTGATCGTGAGGCCCGCGTGACCGCCGTGACGCTGCTCGACCCCGCGGGCGTGCCGTCGGCACGCGCCGGCGTGGGCGACGAGATCGCCACCCAGGAGATCAAGCCACACCTGATCCACGAGACGGTGGTGGCCGAGCTGGCAGCCGAGCGCAGCGGCAGCCATTCGACCAAGACCCGCGCCGAGGTCCGAGGCGGCGGGCGCAAGCCGTGGCGCCAGAAGGGCACCGGACGCGCCCGCCAGGGGTCGATCCGCTCCCCGCAGTGGGTCGGCGGCGGCGTGGTGTTCGGTCCGACGCCGCGCTCCTACGGCGGCAAGGTCAACCGCAAGGTACGCCGCCAGGCGCTGCTCGGCGCCCTCCGCGCCCACGTTGAGCGGGCGTCGATCGCCGTCATGGAGCCGACCGGCTGGGATGCACCGTCAACCAAGCGCGCCGCCGGGTATCTGGCCGCCGCGCCTGAGCGGCTCGCCGACCGGCCGATCGCCGTGGTCGTCGTCGACATCGACGGCATCGAGGCCCGTTCGTTTCGCAACCTGCGTGACGTCGACGTCGTCGAGGCGGGCGACGTGACCACAGCCATGGTGATGTCCTACCGGTCACTGCTCGTCGAGCGCGCCGCGTGGGAGTCCCTGTGGGGCGAGCTCGGCGCGTCCGAGGCGCTCGACGGGGCCGACTACCGGACCGCCGCCGACGTCCAGGACGAGCGGCTGCGCGCCCGGCGCCAGGTCCGCGCCGAGCGGATGGAGGCCAAGCGCGCCAAGCTGGACGCCCGGGCCGCGCGCAGGGCCGCCGCGGCCCCCGTGGTCGCCGAGCCCGTTCCCGCCGCCGAGGACGAGGACGTCGAGGACGCGCCCGCGGACGAGGCGCCCGTCGCCGAGCCCGACGTGGTCGTGGAGCCCGACGTCGCCGCGGAGTCGGAGAACACGCCGGTCGACGAGGCGTCCGATGACGTCACCGACGACGCGGACGAGGACTCGGACGAGGACCGGGATGCGGACGAGGACGACGGCTCGGAGGCCGAGGAGTCCACGGACGCGCCGGACGACGGGAAGGAGTCGGCGTGAGCGAGTTGCGTCACGACCCGCGCGGGCTGATCGTGCGTCCGGTGATCTCGGAGAAGGCCTTCCGGCTCGTCCAGGCCCACAACCAGTACACGTTCCGCGTGCGAGAGGGCACGCACAAGACGGCCATCCGCCAGGCCATCGAGGAGATGTTCGACGTCACCGTCACCGACGTGCGAACCGTCTCGATGCCCAGCAAGCCGAAGCGCCGCGGTGTCAGCCGCGGCCGGCGGCCGGGATGGAAGAAGGCGATCGTCGAGCTCGCGCCCGGTGATCGCATCGAGATCTTCGAAGGCGTCTAGGTGATCTGATGGGAATCAAGAAATACAAGCCGACATCGCCGGGCCGTCGCTTCGTGACGGGCTCCGACTTCGAGGAGATCACGCGCTCGGAGCCGGAGAAGTCGCTGCTGGCGCCGATCCACAAGACCGGCGGGCGCAACAACAACGGCCGTGTGACCAGCCGCCACATCGGCGGGGGCCACAAGCGCCGCTATCGGATCATCGACTTCAAGCGGCGCAAGGACGGCATCCCCGCGAAGGTCGCCGAGATCGAGTACGACCCCAACCGGTCGGCGCGGATCGCGCTGCTGCACTACGCGGACGGCGAGAAGCGCTACATCCTCGCCCCGCACGGTGTCCGGGTCGGCGACACGATCATGAGCGGCCCGCAGGCGGACATCCGCCCGGGGAACGCCCTGCCGCTGCGCGACATCCCGACCGGCACGATCATCCACAACATCGAGCTGCAGATCGGCCGCGGCGGCCAGATGTGCCGCTCCGCGGGGACCGGCGCGCAGCTGATGGCCAAGGACGGGGACTACGCGACGGTGCGGCTCCCCTCCACCGAGATGCGCATGGTGCACCTGGAGTGCCGCGCGACGGTCGGCCAGATCGGCAACGTGACGCACGAGAACGAGAGCACGGGCAAGGCCGGGCGCAGCCGCTGGAAGGGCGAGCGGCCCAAGGTCCGCGGCTCGGCGATGAACCCGGTCGACCACCCGCACGGCGGTGGCGAGGGCAAGAGCAACTCCGGACGCCACCCGGTGACGCCGTGGGGCGTGCCCACCAAGGGCTACCGCACGCGCAACAAGAAGAAGCCGGGCGGGGATCTGATCGTTCGCGGCAGGCGCCGCGGTAAGCACACCTCCGGGCGTTAGGGGACCGCGCCATGGGCAGGAGCCTCAAGAAGGGTCCCTTCGTGGACGAAAAGCTGATGCGGCGCATCGAGGAGATGAACGCGGCCAACGAGAAGCGGATGCTTCGCACGTGGTCGCGCTCGTCGACGGTGTTCCCCGAGATGGTGGGGCACACCATCGCGGTGCACGACGGTCGCAAGCACGTGCCCGTGTACATCTCCGAGAGCATGGTGGGTCACAAGCTCGGGGAGTTCGCGCCGACGCGGACCTATCGCGGTCACGCCGGCTCGGACCGGACCAGCTCGATGCGGCGTTAGACGATGGCGACCGCGACACAGGTTCAGGCGAAGGCGCGCTTCGTCCGGTGCTCCGCTCGCAAGGCGCGGCTCGTGGCCGACCAGGTCCGAGGGCTCCCGGTGGGCGAGGCGCAGGCGATCCTCGCGTACAGTCCGCGCGCGGCCGCCGTGCCGATGCGCAAGACGCTCCAGTCGGCGATCGCGAACGCGGATCACAACGTCGGGCTCGACCCGGTGCGGTTGGTGGTCGCGTCCGTCACCGTGGACGAGGGGCCGACGATCCGACGGTTCCGTCCGCGCGCCCAGGGCCGCGCGACCCGCATCAACAAGCGGACCTGCCACATCACCATCGGGCTCAGCAGCCCCGACGAGGAGTAGGACCGTGGGACAGAAGGTCCACCCGACCGGCTTCCGCCTCGGCGTCATCGGCCGCTGGCGCAGCAACTGGTTCACCGAGCGCGAGACGTCGGCCTACCTCGCCGAGGACGAGGCCGTGCGCAACTACATCCGCGGCCGGCTCAGCCACGCCGGGCTGTCGCGCATCGACCTGCGCAAGGACGCCACCAAGCTGACCGTCGACATCTTCACGGCGCGTCCCGGGATCGTGATCGGCAAGAGCGGCTCCGAGGTCGACGCCCTCCGCCGTGAGCTCGCCCGGCTGACCGGCAAGCAGATCCAGGTCAACATCAACGAGATCAAGCGACCCGAGCTGGATGCCAACCTCGTCGCCCAGTCGATCGCGGAGCAGCTCGAGAACCGGGTCAGCTTCCGTCGGGCGATGAAGCGCGCGCTGACGTCGGCGATGCGCTCCGGCGCTCAGGGCGTGAAGGTGCAGTGCTCCGGCCGTCTCGGCGGGACCGAGATGTCCCGCTCGGAGCACTACTCGGACGGCCGCGTGCCGCTCCACACGCTGCGTGCCGACATCGACTACGGCTTCCACGAGGCCAAGACGACCTTCGGTCGGATCGGCGTGAAGGTCTGGATCAACAAGGGCGAGGTCCTGCCCGAGGGTGTCGTCGACGCCCGCGGGCGGACCGACATGGACGCCGCCGCGACCCCGCCGCGGCGTCGACGCGGCCGCGGGCGCGGCCGCGGTCAGGGCGGCGGCGGCCAGGGCGGCGGCGGCCAGGGCGGCGGCGCGCCGTCGGGCGGTCAGGGTGGTGCTGCCTGATGTTGATGCCCAAGCGCACCAAGTTCCGCAAGCACCACCGCGGCCGTCGACGGGGACTGTCCTCCGGTCACACGCAGATCAACTTCGGCGAGTACGGCCTGAAGGCCCTGGAGCCGGCGTGGATCACGAACCGGCAGATCGAGGCCGCCCGAATCGCGATGACGCGCAAGATCAAGCGTGGCGGCAAGGTGTGGATCAACGTCTTCCCCGATCTCCCGGTGACCAAGAAGCCGGCCGAGACCCGCATGGGCTCCGGCAAGGGTTCACCGGAGGGCTGGGTGGCCGTCGTCAAGCCCGGCAAGGTGATGTTCGAGCTGTCGGGGGTCCCGGAGCCGCTCGCGCGGGACGCGATGCGCCTTGCCGCCAACAAGCTGCCGATCAAGTGCAAGTTCGTGATGAGGGACGAGGGCTGACCAGGTGAAGGCTGAGGACATGCGACAGCTGAGCGACGAGGAGATCTCCCGCCGACTGGACGAGGCGCGCGAGGCGTACTTCAACCTGCGCGTGCAGCACGCCTCGGGGGCGCTCGAGCGGACCAGCGAGCTGGGTGCGCGGCGCAAGGAGATCGCGCGGTATCTGACCATCGCGCACGAGCGGGAGCTGGCGACCCGATGAGCACCAAGACACCTTCCGAGTCGATCGCGCGGCGCAAGACGCGCCAGGGCGTGGTCGTGAGCGATGCGCGTGACAAGACCATCACGGTCCGCGTCGACGCCGCTCGCCCGCACCCCACCTACGGCAAGACCGTGCGTCGCTCCAGCAAGCTGCACGCACACGACGAGCACAACACCGCCGGCGTCGGAGATCTGGTCCGCGTGATCGAGTGCCGCCCGCTGTCGCGCAGCAAGCGCTGGCGGCTGGACGAGATCCTCGAGCGGGCGCGCTAGGGGGCCGGGAACATGGTCCAGGCCGAATCGCGACTCCGGGTCGCCGACAACACGGGTGCCAGGGAGATCCTGTGCATCCGCGTGATGGGTGGCAGCCGCCGCCGCTACGCCGCCGTGGGCGACGTGATCGTCGGCACGGTCAAGCAGGCGACACCCAACGGCGCCGTCAAGAAGGGCGACGTCGTCAAGGCGGTGGTCGTGCGCACCAAGAAGGAGCACGGTCGCGACGACGGCACCTACATCGCCTTCGACGAGAACGCCGCGGTGATCATCGACAACCAGCGCAACCCGCGCGGGACGCGCATCTTCGGTCCGGTCGCCCGCGAGCTCCGCGAGAAGAACTTCATGAAGATCATCAGCCTCGCACCCGAGGTCCTCTAGCCATGGGGCTCCGGATCAAGAAGGGTGACCAGGTCGCGGTGCTCGCCGGCAAGGACAGGGGCAAGACGGGCGAGGTCATCGAGGTGCGGCCCAAGGAGAACCGGGTCGTCGTCGAGGGCGTCGCGATCCAGAAGCGCCACCGGCGCGCGCGTCCGCCCGACGACCCGGGCGGCATCATCGAGGCCCCGGGCCCGATCCACATCTCCAACGTCGCCCTGATCGACCCCGACGACAAGCGCCCCACGCGGGTTCGGACCGAGGTCGTCGACGGCAAGAAGCTCCGCGTGGCCGTCCGTTCCGGCGAGCAGATCGACTGAGAGACCGAGCGATGAGCACCGAACAGACCGCGCCGCCGGCGCGCCTCCGCCAGACCTACCTGGACGACGTCCGCCCGCAGCTGCAGGAGCGCTTCGGGTACTCGTCCTCGATGCAGCTGCCGCGGCTCGAGAAGATCGTGCTGAGCATGGGTGTCGGCGAGGCCAAGACGAACTCCCGCGCGCTCGAGGAGGCGATGGGCCAGATGGCGCTGATCGCGGGCCAGCGCCCGGCGATCACCCGCGCCCGCAAGTCCATCGCCCAGTTCAAGCTTCGCGAGGGCATGGCGATCGGCTGCAAGGCCACCCTCCGCGGCGCGCGCATGTGGGAGTTCCTGGACCGTCTACAATCGGTCGCCCTTCCGCGGATCCGCGACTTCCGGGGCATCAACCCCGAAGGCTTCGACGGCCGTGGGAACTACAACCTGGGCCTGCGCGAGCAGACGATCTTCCCGGAGATCGACTACGACAGCGTCGACCAGGTGCGGGGACTGAACGTCACCATCACGACCACCGCGGCGACGGACGAGGAAGCGCGGGCGCTGCTGCAGGCGCTCGGGATGCCGTTCCGGGGTGAGGGCTACACGGCCGAGGAGCGCGCCGCGCGTCGGCGCCAAAAGCAGCGCAAGAGCCGTGCCGTCGGGCGCGGACGCAAACGGTAGGGGCTGAGCAGACGTGGCGAAGAAGAGCTTGCAGATCAAGGCGGCCCGGCCGCAGCGGTACAAGGTCCGCGCCTACACGAGGTGCTGGCGTTGTGGTCGTTCCCGCGCCGTCTACCGGAAGTTCGGCGTGTGCCGCATCTGCCTGCGTGAGCTCGCGCACCAGGGTTCCGTCCCCGGCATGACCAAGTCGAGCTGGTAGGGCCGCCTCATGATGACCGATCCCATCGCGGACATGCTGACGCGCGTCCGCAACGCGAACCTCGCCCTCCACGACTCGGTCGACATCCCGGGCAGTCGCCTGAAGGCCGAGATCGCGCGTGTCCTCGACGAGCAGGGCTACATCGCCGGCTACGACGTCCGCGACGCCGACGTCGGGACGACCATCCGCATCAAGCTCAAGTACGACGACGAGCGGCGGCGGGTCATCTCGGGCCTGCAGCGGGTCTCGAAGCCCGGTCGGCGCGTCTACGCCGACGGTCGCTCGATCCCCAAGGTGCTCGGCGGCATGGGCGTGGCGATCATCTCCACCTCCGGCGGCGTGATCACGGGTCACGAGGCGCGTCGCCGTGGTGTCGGCGGCGAAGTCCTGTGCTCGGTCTGGTGAGGGGGCAACGATGAGTCGCATCGGACGTGCACCCATCCCGCTGCCCGACGGGGTGAAGGTCTCGCTCGAGGGACGTCGCGTGACCGTGGAGGGGCCCAAGGGCACCCTCGAGCACCGGATCGCGGACCCGATCGAGGTCAACCAGGAAGACGGCACGCTCGTCGTGACCCGACCGACCGATCGGGGCCCGCACCGGGCCCTGCACGGGCTGACGCGGAGCCTGGTGGCGAACATGGTCGAGGGGGTCACGGGCGGATTCTCCCGTGAGCTCGAGATCATCGGCGTCGGCTACCGTGCCCAGCTCAAGGGCAAGGACATCGAGCTGGCGGTCGGCTTCTCGCATCCGGTCGCGGTCGTTCCGCCGGAGGGCATCCAGTTCGAGGTCCCCGCGCCGACGCAGATCGTCGTGCGGGGCATCGACAAGCAGGCGGTCGGCCAGGTGGCCGCCGAGATCCGCAGCATCCGGCCTCCCGAGCCCTACAAGGGCAAGGGGATTCGCTACGCCGGTGAGCACGTCCAGCGCAAGGTCGGCAAGCGAGCATAGGGTCGAGATGAGCACCAGTACACGCGAGGCGCGCCTGCGCCGTCACCGTCGCATCCGGGGGAAGGTCTCGGGCGAGCCCGATCGCCCTCGGCTGTGCGTGTCGCGCTCCAACAAGCGGATCTACGCGCAGCTCATCGACGACCGCGCCGGCCACACGATCGCGGCCGCAGGCTCGCACGAGAGCGATCTGAAGGGTCTCGCCAAGGGTGACGCGGCGCCGCAGGTCGGCACGCGGCTGGCCGAGCGGGCCCGCGCGGCGGGTGTGAACCGGGTCGTGTTCGACCGCGGTGGCTACAAGTACCACGGTCGCGTGAAGGCGCTGGCCGATGCAGCCCGTGAAGCGGGCCTCGAGTTCTAGGAGGGTCAGGCGTGGCGCAGCGACGACAGAAGATCAACCCCGAGGGGCTCGAGCTCAACGAGCGGGTCGTCGAGGTCAACCGCGTGGCCAAGGTCGTGAAGGGCGGCCGCCGCTTCAGCTTCACGGCGCTCGTGGTCGTGGGTGACGAGCGGGACACGGTCGGCGTGGGGTACGGCAAGGCCAACGAGGTTCCGCTGGCCATCCACAAGGCCATCGACGACGCGAAGAAGAACCTCTTCCGGGTCCCCAAGCACGGCACGACCATCACCCACCAGGTGCTCGGCCGCGCCGGCGCCGGACGCGTGCTGCTCAAGCCCGCGTCCGAGGGAACCGGCGTGATCGCGGGCGGAGGCGTCCGCGCGGTCCTCGAGCTCGCGGGTATCCGTGACATCCTGAGCAAGTCGCTCGGGACGAGCAACCCGATCAACCTCGTCGCGGCGACGGTGGCGGGCCTCAAGGATCTGCGCACGCCGCAGGAGATCGCGACGCTGCGCGGCAAGACCGTGGCCGAGGTGCTCGGCACGAACGGCACCAGGGAGGAGCCGGCGGCGGTCGCCGCCGGGGCGGAGGCGGAGGCGTCGTGACGGTCCGTATCACCCAGATCAGGTCCGAGATCGGGACCCAGCCCCGTCACCGGGGAACCCTTCGGGCGCTCGGTCTCGGGCGCATCGGCAAGAGTGTCGTTCGCGAGGAGTCACCGGAGCTCGCGGGCATGATCCGCATGGTGAACAACCTGGTCCGAGTCGAGGAGGTGGGCGATGAGTGAGCACGACACGCAGCCCACGCCGGTGGACCCGGAGGACATCCGCCTCGAGCGGCTCGGCCCGAACCCAGGCGCCACCCGGTCGCGCAAGCGCGTGGGCCGCGGGCAGGGCTCGGGGCACGGGAAGACGTCCGGCCGTGGCACCAAGGGGCTCGGTTCCCGCAGCGGTGGCGGCGTGCGTCCCGGCTATCAGGGCGGGCAGATCCCGCTGTACATGCAGCAGGGCAAGCTTCGCGGCTCGAACAAGAAGATGTCGATGCCGATGGGCCCGTTCCGGACCCACACGGTTCCGGTGAACGTCGGGCGGCTCGACGTGTTCGAGGCGGGCAGCGTGGTCGACGCGGAGGCGCTCGTCGCCGCCGGGATCGTCAAGAACAACGCGAACCGCGCGTGGCCGATCAAGATCCTCGGTGAGGGGGAGCTCGACCGCGCGCTCACCGTGCGGGCCGAGAAGTTCTCGGCGTCCGCACGCGCCAAGATCGAGGCCGCGGGGGGCACCGCCGAGACCGTCGCGGTCGCCGAGGGCGTCGCCGACGACGGCCAGGCGCTGGCGGCCCCGGCGGCGCGGTCGGCGGACGATTCGGCCGATGCGTCCATCGAGGGCTCGGCCCCCGACGAGGCCGGCGACCCGCCCGATCCCGACGACCGGTAGCGTCGTCACCGACCCGATGGCGACCAGAGGAGCCCGGGCGTGCTGAAGACGATCCTCACCGCGCTCCGGTCCCCGGAGCTGCGCAAGAAGCTCCTCTTCACCGCCTTCATCCTGGCGTGCTTCCGGCTCGGCTCGTACGTGCCGGTCCCCGGCGTCGACACCGACGCCCTCCAGGCGGCGATCGACCAGCGTGGCAGCCGCCTGCTCGACTTCCTGAACCTCTTCGCCGGCGGGGCGCTCACCCGGTTCGCGGTGTTCGCGCTCGGGATCATGCCGTACATCACCGCGAGCATCATCCTGCAGCTGATGACGGTCGTGATCCCGTCGCTCGAGAAGCTGCAAAAGGAGGGCGAGAGCGGACAGCAGAAGATCACGCAATACACCCGCTACCTGACGGTCGCGCTGGCGCTGCTCCAGTCGATGGCCTACGTCCTGTACTTCCGTTCGCAGGACGCCCTGCCGGGCCTGGAGGCGCTCGACTTCTTCCTGATCGTCGTCTCGCTGACCGCGGGGACGACGCTCGTGATGTGGCTCGGCGAGCTGATCACCCAGCGCGGGGTCGGCAACGGGATCTCGCTGCTGATCTTCGCCAGCATCGTCGCCAGCGTGCCGACCGCGATCGAGGGCTGGTTCGGCCTGCCGCCGGTCTCACAGGCGATCATCTTCGTCATCACCGCGGCCGTGATCGTCGGGGTGGTGTTCGTCAACGAGGGCCAGCGCCGGATCCCGATCCAGTACGCCAAGCGCGTGGTCGGGCGGCGCATGACCTCGGGCGGGACCACCTACATGCCCCTGCGGGTCAACATGGCGGGGGTCATCCCGGTCATCTTCGCGTCGTCGGTGGTGATCCTGCCCCCGACGCTCGCCGAGCTCGCGGGACGCGGCTCCTTCTTCCAGAACATCTCCGACCTTCTGGCGCCCGGCTCGTGGTACTACATCATCTTCGAGGGGCTCCTGATCGTGCTCTTCACGTACTTCTACACCGCGGTGCAGTTCAACCCCGTGGACCAGGCGGACAACCTGAAGAAGTACGGCGGGTTCATCCCGGGGGTGAGACCCGGGCGCCCGACGGCCGTCTATCTGGACCGCGTGCTCACGCGGCTCACGCTGCCCGGCGCCATCTACCTGGCGGCGATCGCCGAACTGCCGAACGTGGTGTTCAGGTATCTTCCCGAGTCCAGTGCCTTCTTCGGCGTCCTCGGTGGTGTCTCGATCATCATCGTCGTCGGCGTGGCGCTCGACACGATCCGCCAGATGGAGGCACAGCTCCTGATGCGCAACTACGAGGGATTCCTCCGATAGCCCGTCTCGTCTTCCTCGGTCCGCCCGGCGCCGGCAAGGGCACGCAGGCGGAGCGTCTCGCGGCCGACCACGGCCTCGAGCACCTGTCGACCGGCGACATGCTCCGCGCCGCCGTCGGCGCCGAGACCCCCCTGGGGGTCGAGGCGAAGCGGTACATGGACGCGGGCGAGCTGGTGCCCGACTCGGTCGTGATCGGGATGATCCGTGAGCGCCTGGAGTCGGGAGTCGACGGATTCCTCCTCGACGGCTTTCCCCGCTCCGCGGTGCAGGCCGAGGCACTGGACGCGCTCCTCGGCGAGCTCGGCACGCCGCTCGACGCCGTCGTCCTGCTCGCCGTCTCGCGCGACGAGTTGATCGCACGGCTGCTCGGGCGCGGGCGCGCCGACGACACTCGCGAGACGATCGAGCGCCGGCTCGAGGTCTACGAGACCCAGACCGCGCCGCTCATCGCCTACTACCGCGGCCACGACCTGTTGTGCGAGGTCGACGGTGAGCGCGCAATGGACGCGGTGTATGGCGAGATCACGTCAGCGCTCGGCCTCTCGCAGGCATAAGGCGGCGCCGGCGCGCCAGCGCCCGCGCGGACCCGTGCGAAAGACGCCCGCGGAGATCGACGCGATGGCCGCTTCGGGCGCGCTGCTCGCTGGGACCCTCGAGGCGATCAGCCGTGCCGCCGCGCCGGGCGTGACGACCGCCGAGCTCGACGAGATGGCCGAGGAGGCCCTCCGGGCGGGCGGCGGTATCCCGGCCTTCAAGGGCTATCAGCCGGGCGGCGGGGTCAGGCCGTTTCCGGGGACGATCTGCGCGTCGGTCAACGACGAGGTCGTCCACGGGATCCCGGGTCCCTACGTCCTGGCCGAGGGCGACATCATCGCGATCGACATCGGCGTCGTGCTCGACGGCTGGGTCGCCGACACCGCGCGGACCGTGGCCATCGGGGAGATCTCGGACGAGTCGACGAGACTGCTCGGCGCCACCCGGGCGTCGCTCGAGGCCGGCATCGCCGCGGTGCGACCGGGTGGCCACGTCGGGGACATCGGTGAGGCGGTCCAGGGGGTCGTCGAGGCTGCGGGGTTCGCCGTCATCCGCTCCCTGGTCGGGCACGGCGTCGGCCGCTCGATGCACGAGGAGCCTCAGGTCCCGAACTTCGGCGCCGCGGGGACGGGGGTCGTGCTCGACGAGGGTGTCGTGATCGCGATCGAGCCGATGGTCAACGTGGGCGGTCCCGACGTCGGCCTGACCGAGGACGGCTGGACCGTCACAACGCGCGACGGCAGCCGCTCGGCGCACTTCGAGCACACGGTCGCGGTGACCGCCACCGGGCCGCGCATCCTGACCCTCCCCCCCGTGTAGGCCTGCCGGGGCACTCGGTCTCCCGGCGTCCACCGAGCACGGGCACGTCGGCCCGACCCGTGTCGTCGACGAGCGGACCCGCCCGCGGAAGGCCGGGCCGCCGCCGCGTCACGGATCGCATCGGCTGGTCGACTCCCCCTCCGGGCCGCGTCAACGGTCGGCCCCGTCGCGTGCTGCTCCTCGGGCGGGTGATTCGCTGTCCGGCGTACTGCCGACTGATGGCGAACGCGCCGAGGAGGGTGCGGGTCGCACGCTGGCCCCCAACCGGGTGCCTTCACCGTCGGGGGACGGACTGCGGCGGACCGGCACCGCCGGTCCGTGCGGAAATCGACCCCGACGGTGACTCCACCCTCTCGCGGCGATTTCCGTCCGGGGCCGCTCACGAGGCGACTCCACCCTCTCGCCGCCGATTCCCTCCGGGGCGGCTCACAAGGGGCGGCTCACAGGTGCTAACCTCCCTCGTCGTGCGCCGACCGGGCGAGCGCCCGCCCGCAGCATCGGCCCCGGATCTGATGGAGGAAGCTCAGCGTGAAGGTACGTGCCTCGGTGAAGCCGATCTGTGAGAAGTGCCGCGTGATCAAGCGGCACGGCAAGCTCCTGGTGATCTGCCCCAACGTCCGCCACAAGCAGGTCCAGGGCTGATGGCCCGGATCGCCGGCGTGAACGTGCCCCGCGAGAAGCGGGTCGAGGTGGGGCTCACCTACATCTTCGGGATCGGTCGCTCGACCGCGAACAAGGTGCTGGAGCAGACGGGGATCAACCGCGACACATACGTGCGCGACCTCACCGAGGAGGAGGTCGGGCGCCTCCGCGACGTCATCGAGAAGCGGCTCGTGGTCGAGGGCGACCTGCGCCGCGAGCGCTCGAACAACGTCAAGCGCCTGATGGAGATCGGCTGCTACCGGGGCCTTCGTCACCGGCGCGGTCTGCCGGCCCACGGGCAGCGCACCAAGACCAACGCGCGCACCCGCAAGGGCCCGAAGAAGACCGTCGGCAAGCAGCGCAAGAAGTAGGCGGGGGATATGGGACGTCAGAAGGTCACGCGCGGCCGCGTACGGCGCAAGGCGCGCAAGAACATCGCCGTGGGCCACGCCCACATCAAGACCTCGTTCAACAACACGATCGTGACCCTGACCGACAAGGTCGGGAACGTGATCGCGTGGGAGACGGCGGGTTCGGCGGGCTTCAAGGGCTCGCGCAAGAGCACGCCCTATGCGGCCCAGATCACCGCCGACTCGGCGGCGAAGAAGGGCATGGAGCAAGGTCTGCAAAAGGTCGACGTCTACGTCAAGGGCCCCGGCTCCGGACGCGAGACCGCGATCCGCTCGCTCCAGGCCGCCGGCCTGGAGGTCACCTCGGTCACGGACGTGACCCCGGTGCCCCACAACGGCTGCCGTCCTCGCAAGCGGCGGAGGGTCTAGCGATGGCCAGGTACACGGGACCGCAGGTCAAGCTCTCGCGCCGCGAGGGTGAGGCCCTGACGAGCAAGTGCGTCAAGTACCTCGAGCGCCGTGGCTACCCGCCCGGACAGCACGGGCGCGGGCGCATCCGCCAGAGCGAGTACCTGCTGCAGCTCCGCGAGAAGCAGAAGACGCGGCGGTTCTACGGCGTGCTCGAAAAGCAGTTCCGGCGCTACTACGCCAAGGCGAGCCGCCAGCCGGGCATCACCGGCGAGAACCTCCTGCGCCTGCTCGAGATGCGGCTCGACAACGTGGTCTTCCGCCTCGGCTTCGCGTCGACGCGTCGCCAGTCGCGCCAGTTCGTCAACCACGGCCACTTCCAGGTCAACGGCCGGCGCGTGGACATCCCGAGCTTCCAGGTCCGCGCCGACGACGTGATCACGGTCAAGCCCGAGTCCGGCGCCGAGCCGCTGATCCGGGCCGCGACCGAGAGCATCCAGGTCGTCGCCCCGTGGCTGCAGGCCGATCACGACGGCCTCAACGGCAAGGTGCTGCGTCCGCCGGACCGGTCCGAGATCGACACGCCGGTCCAAGAGCAGCTGATCGTGGAGCTGTACTCGAAGTAGCAATCCCGGGACCGCACGCGATGGCCCCCTCCGTGACGCGCGGACGGAGGCCGATGCAGCGGGCCCTGATCGCGTCGGAAGGACCTCCGGCCGACGCCGGACACGAGGAGAACCACCGCATGCTCGACATCCAGTCGCCGCGCATGACCTACGACCCCAGCACCGACACGCTGGGGACCTTCGAGGTCGAGCCGCTCGACCGTGGCTTCGGTCACACCTTCGGCAACTCGCTCCGTCGCGTGCTGCTCAGCTCGCTCGAGGGCGCGGCCGTCACCTCCATCCGCATCGAGGGTGTGCAGCACGAGTTCAGCACCGTCGAGGGCGTCAAGGAGGATGTCACCGACATCATCCTGAGCCTCAGGGAGCTCGTGTGCCGGCTGCACGGCGACCTCGCCGAGATCGAGGTCGAGCTCTCGAAGACGGGGCCCGGTCCCGTCACGGCGGGTGACATCTCCGCACCGGCCGACCTCGAGATCCTGAACCCCGACCTCGTGCTCGCGAACCTGCTGCCCGGTGCCCGCCTGGACATGGTTCTCACGATCGCGCGTGGGCGCGGCTACGTCGCCGCGGAGGGCAACAAGGGCCCGACCGCGACGATCGGCGTCGTGCCCGTCGACTCGAACTTCTCGCCGATCCGACGCGTGCGCTACGACGTCGCCTCGGCGCGCGTGGGCCAGCGGACCGACTACGACAAGCTCACGCTCGAGATCGAGACGGACGGGTCGATCGAACCGCGCAAGGCCCTGTCGGAGGCCGCCGAGATCCTGATCGAGCGCCTGACACTGTTCGCGGACCCGGAGAGCACCCGGCTCCTCGGCCAGGAGCAGGAGGAGGCCCCGCCCCCCGGCGGCGGCATGCACGACATCATGATCGAGGAGCTCGAGCTCGGCGTGCGCTCCTACAATTGCCTCAAGCGGGTGGGCGTCGAGACGATCGGCGACCTCATCTCGAAGACGGAGGCCGAGCTGTCGGCCATCCCGAACTTCGGGAAGAAGAGCATCGAGGAGGTCAAGGAGAACCTGGCCGCCCACGGGCTCGCACTTCGCAACGACGACGACTGACCACCGACCGGAGACCGCCGTGCGCCACCGTCGACAGGGACCCAAGCTCAACCGATCGAGCGCCCACCGAAAGGCGACCGTCGCCAACCTCGCGACGGCGCTCTTGACGCACGGTCGCATCCAGACGACCGAGGCCAAGGCCCGTGCGGCGCGGCGTGTCGCCGAGAAGGCGATCACGCTCGGCAAGCGCGACACGCTGCACGCGCGCAGGCAGGCGATCGCGCTCCTTCAGAACAAGGAGGTCACCTACCGTCTGTTCGACACGGTGGCCCCCGCGTTCGCCGACGTCCCGGGCGGGTACACGCGGGTCCTCAAGCTCGGTCCGCGCCAAGGGGACGGCGCGCAGATGGTGCTGCTCGAGCTCTCGCGCGAGATCGAGGTCCCGGCCGCCCAGGGGACCTGAGTCGCGGCCGGGTCGCGTGCGCGCGCTCCGGCTGGACATGGAGTACGACGGTGGCGGGTTCGCCGGGTGGGCGGTCCAGCCCGGCAGGCGGACGATCGAGGGCGCCCTTCGGGGTGCCCTCGATCTCGTCGTGCGCTCGCCCTACGAGCTTCGGGTGGCGGGGCGCACCGACGCCGGGGTGCACGCCACCGGGCAGGTGGCAGGCCTCGCGACCGAGGCGCCAATCGCGCCGATGAGTCTCGCCCGGGCGCTCGGGGGACTGCTGCCGCGCGACGTCGCGGTGCGTCGGGTCACCGAGATGCCCCCGGGATTCGACGCACGTCGCGACGCGCGCTCGCGGACCTACGAGTACCGGTTGCTCCGGGGGGCCGCGTCGCCGCTTCGCCGCGGCCGGGTGCTGCACGTGCGCGGGGCGCTCGACACGGATGCCATGGCGGCGGCGACCGCAGGGGTCGTCGGCGTGCACGACTTCCAGGCGTTCACCCCGACGCGCACGGTGCACCGACACTTCAATCGCACGATCATGGAGTGCGCCTGGCACGCGCGTGAGGACGAGTTGGTCCTCCGGATCCGCGCGGACGCCTTCCTGCGCCACATGGTCCGCGTCCTCGTGGGCACGCTGCTGCTCGTCGGACGGGGCACCTGGACGGCCGAGCGATTCCTCGGGCTCCTGGAGGGCGCCCCCCGCTCGGCCTCCGGCCCGACCGCACCCGCGCACCCGCTCACGCTCGTGGACGTCGAGTACGACCCGTCGGGGTCGGCGCCGGCGGGCACCGGGCTTGTCGTGCCGATCCGCGCGGGGTAGACCTTCGGGGCCGGATTCCGTGCGGCGCTCGGTCGCAACGCCCGCCCACGGCCATGCCGGAGGGCGGCGGGCCACCGGCGAATCGCGCTTGCGTCGTCATGCCATCACCTCACCGGGGACGAGGAGAACGCCATAGGACGGGGAATCGTCAAGATCGTGCGCGCTCCTTTGACGATGGGCACCGCTGTCGCGAGGTGGTTCTGGGCCGTCGCGTCCGGAACCGCGCGACGCTCCGCCCGCGACGACGTGACCGGCGTGGCGAGTCAGTTCGCCTACAACGCCTTCCTCGCGACGGTGCCGTTCCTGTTCGTGGTGCTCTCGGCGGCGGGTGTCTTCGGGAACCCCGGCCAGTACGCGAGGCTCGTCGAGCGGAACCAGGAGGCGATCCCGGACGAGCTCCAGGGGCTCCTGACCACGATCCTCGAGACCGCCAGCCGCAACGCCGAGCAGGCGGCCCTCTTCCTGGTCGTCGGTATCGCGGGTGCGCTGTACGTCTCGGCGAACATGATGGGCGCCCTCATCGGCGGGATCGACAGGGTCCGGGGCGTCCGCCATCGGCCGTGGCTGCTCGGCAAGCTCGTCGCGCTCGGCTTCGCCGGCCTGGCGAGCCTCATGGTGCTCGTGACGTCGGTGTCGCTCGTCGGGGGCCCGCGGCTGGTCAACTGGGCGATCGACGTCGTCGGCCTGGGCGACACGTTCCCGGAGGCCGAGACGCGAATCGTCTACCCGATCGGCGGCGCGGCGCTGCTCGTGTTCACGCTCGCTCTCTACCTGCACGGCCCGAACGCGCCCACGCGCCGCCTGCGCGACGAGTTGCCGGGGGCGGTGTGCGCGGTGGGCATCGGCGTGATGGCGATCCGGGCCCTGGCCGCCTACGTCGACGGCTTCGACTCGTACAACCGCGTCTACGGCAGCCTCGGGGCGGTCGTGATCTACATGGTCTCGCTCTTTCTCGCGGGAACGATCACGCTCGTGGGCGCCGAGGTCAACGAGCAGTTGGCCGTCATGCGGGAGCGTCGCCGGCTTCGTCGTGCGCAGCCGTCGGAGTCCACCGCCGAGACCGTTCCCGAGCCCTGGCGTCCGCCGTCGTGAGCGCCGTCCGGCGGCTTCGCGGCCCGGCCGCGCATCTGCGCGGACGGCACGGGGCGCGAGTAGCGGCACCGCCGGCCGAGGTCGCAGCCGGCATCGCGCCTCGATGACTCCTGGCCCGGCGTCTCGATTCCCTCGCCCGCGACCGCGGAGCCCGTCGGCGCGGCGGCCGGCGGGCCTCAGTCGAGGAGGTCCACGACCCCTGACCCCGCACGAAGGCGGATCCGCCGCCCGGTGCCGATCGCCGCGAGCGCCCCGTCCACATCGGTCACGGCGGGGAGCCCGATCTCGCGCAGCAGGATCGAGCCGTGGGACAGGTCCCCGCCGGTCTCGACCACGACGCCGTCCACGAGCGCGAAGACGGTGATCCAGCCGGGGTCGACCGCGGGCGCGACGAGGATCGTCGGCTCGCTCCATTCGGGCGCGGGCTCCCCGGGCTCCGCGCACCGCCAGGCCCGTCCGGTGACCTCGCCCCGGGTCAGGCTCACCCCGCGGAGCGCCTGCGCGGTGCCGGTGCGCCGCGCACCCGGTGCGAACCGCTCCGGGTCGTCGAGGCGATGCACGATCGGCGGCAGCACGAGCGACTCGAGTCGCTCGCGTTCATCACGTCGCGCATCGAGCAGATCGGCCGGCGGGCGCCACCCGTGATCGAGCGCCCGCGTCTCGTCCGGGTCGAGCAACCAGATGTCGTCGACCGACGACAGGCGTCCGTCCGCGACGGCCGCGTCGGCTTCGTCGAGCAGGCGGCGCCGCACCTCCGCGAAGGCGACCATCGACGTGGCGCGAAGGCGCTCGCGGGAACGAAGCGGTCCCCGCGCGACCAGCCACAGCGGGAGGGTGAGCAAACCGGCGGGCGTCCTCGGGGGCAACGGCGTCCGCCGCGCGGGCGCGCCGAGGAGGGTGGCGACGGCGGACCCGGGGTCCTCGCCGTAACGGGGGCGTGCCACGTCGCTCTCGTAGACCCCCCGCGGTCCGTGACGCTCCAGCCATGTTCGGAGCGCGTCCGCCGGCGGACCCTCCGTCGGCAGTTCGCCCGCGGCCAGTCGTGCGACGAGGCCGGGGTCCCTGGCGGCGGCCGCCCGAAGCGGGGCGAGGTCGTCGATCATCGCCGTCGCGGCGGTGCGCTCGCGCGCAGCATGTTCCTCCAGGGTTCCGAGGCGACGAAGGAGCGCGATCGGGACGCTCATCGCGCTCGTGAGCGCCGACATCTGGACGACGAGCCGGGCGTGCACCTCGCTCAGTGCGTCGAGCGCACCACCGGCCCCCGGCGGCGCGTCGCGCGCGTGGGCCACGAGGGCGCGCGCGACCGCGCTGGTGCGGGCGGCGTCTCGCCGCTGGGCACGGGCGACGCGTAGCAGGACCGGCGCCTTTCGGACCAGGCGACGCGGCGCCACCGGCCGGCCATCGAGACGCGACGGCTCACCGCCGCCCAGCGAGTCGGTGACGAGTCGACTCGGGAGGCCCCAGATACGCGTCATGTCGATCAGCAACGACAGGTTGATCATGGGTCGGCCGAGCACGGCCTCGACCATCGGGCGCCCCGCGGGCAGTTCCGGGTCGAAGGCGCGGAACCACGCGAACAGGCGCGGTCCGTTCCCCGCGATGACGCCGGTCATCAGCCGTGAGGGGAGCGGTGGGAGGATCTCCCGGTGGTTGGCCAGCGTGAACGCCTCGTCGCGCCGCGGCGCCGCGGTGATCGGCCGGAGCTGGATCAGCCAGCACCGCACACCGTCGTCCGCCCACTCGACGTCCCAGTCGGCACGCCCGACGGTCTCGCGCACGCCGCGCAAGAGCATCGCGAGACGGCCGTGCCAGCCGGCCGGCACTCGCTCGAGGCGGCGGAGCTTCGGGAGTCGTGCGCGCTCGCCTCGTGCGCGGCCCGCGACGAGCGCGTCGGCGGTCCCCGCGACGTGCTCCACGAGGTCGTCCTCGAAGTCGCGCTGCGTGAAGGCCACCCCCGCGCGCTCGGCGCGCACCATCCGCATGACCAGGATGTCGCGACGGCCGGGTGGCGTGCCGTGTTCGTCGCCCGATGCGCGCACGCGCGCGAGCGCCGTCGCGAGCCGCGCCGGATCGTCGCCCGGCACGTCCAGCAACGACAGGAATCGTCCGGCCTGCGCCCCCGTCCGGCCGTCCTCTGCAGAGAAGGCCGAGCGCACGGCGACGCGGCCCCGTCGAAGCGCGGCGGGAAGCGGCGGCGGGGCGGTGCCCGGCCCGAGCAGCTCATCCGGCACGACCACGCCGGGAGGCACCGGGAGTCCCGCCGCCATGGCACGATCGAGCAGTGCCGCCTTCGGCCCGACGCCGCTCGCGGCGACGCGTCCGCCGCCCAGCGCCATCGGCGCCTCGGGCTCGATCACTGACCCGGTGTCGTGGCCGGCTCGGGGGCGTCGATGAGCGCTCGGAGCAGGTCGGTGACGACCTTCGCGTAGGCGGTGGGGCGATCGATCATCGGAAAGTGACCCCATCCGGCGATCACTCGCTCGATCGCGCCGGGAACGACCCGGCGCACCTCGTCGATCTGCCCGGCGCCGAGCACCTGATCGCGTTCTCCCCAGAGGAGCGCCGTCGGGACCTCGATCGGGCGGAGGCCGTCGAACCACTCCGGCGTGATGATGCGGAACATCTGGGCGAACGCCTCGGCGTCCGAGTACCCCTCGAAGAACCGGTCGCTGAGCTCGCGAGGGACGTTGGTGTCGAACACCCGGCGGCGTAGCAGCGGCCGCACCACGCGCGCCGCGATCACGCGCCGCGTCAACTCGGGGGCGCCGGGAAGCCGCATCGCCCGTGGAAGCCGGCGTGTGTCGAGATGGGCGCCGACCGGCGCGTGCAGGATGAGGGCGTCGAGCTCGACGGGCCGCTGCAGCATCGCGAGCGCCCAGCTGCCGCCGATGCCGTGGCCGAGGAGCGCGCGCGGATGCGGCATGGCGCCGATCTCCCGTGCGATCCACGCGCCGTAGTCGTCCATCGTGCGGAGTCGCGGATCGGCGGGCACGCCGCCGAAGCCCGGAACCGTGACCGTCCGAAGGGCAACGCCGGGCGGCATGCGGCGGACGAGCCGCGTGAAGCGGATCGCCCCGCCGCCGTTGCCGTGCACCGCGAGCAGGTTGACGGGCTCGCTCACGCCGGCGTGCGCGCCTCGGGGAGGAGTTCGGTCAGGTCGGGATGGTCCCCCGCATGGCGCCCCCGGTGCTCCCAGACGACCCGCCGGTCGTGGACCAGCACGAGCGTCGGAAGCGTCCAGCCGTCGCCCACCCTGGGGCCGATGCCGTGGCCCTTTCCGAGCGCCCGGATCCCGCATCGCCAGACCGCGGGCCCGAACATCTCGGCCGCGCCGCCGCGCTCGACGCCGAACGCCGTGTACAGCCGCCGCTCCGGGTCCGCGATTGCACGGGCCCCGGGGAGGGCGGCGAGAAGATCCTCACCCTGGATTCGGTCGCCCTGGTGGACGAAGAGCGGCGACGGGAAGCCCGGCGTCCTCGCGGCGGCGTGGACGTCGGCGATCATCTCTCCGCAAAAGCAACACCCCGCATGCCGGAGGAAGACCACCAGATCGCCGTCGGGGTGGCCGAGCTGGTCGGCGAACGTGCCCGGGCGAAGGCCTCGGCCGTCGACCTCCCAGGGCGTCGCGGGGATCGCACGCGCCGGGCCGTGTGGGTGTGTCCTGCTCACACCCACGAGCGTCGCGCGTCCGTGCCCGGGATGCCAGCGGGATCGGTTGGCGCGGTCCGCGGTTCAGGAGCCCGGGCCCGGCGATGACGTCGGCCCGCTCCCCGTCGGTGGGCGCGCAGTTCGTGGGGCTCGTCGTGGTGTGTCGTCGGGTCTCGGCGCTCCTCAGACGGGGCGGGTGTCGAGTCCTCGAACGCGCTGAGGGTGGCGGGGCTCTTGGGGGCTGCCCGGTCACCTAGCGAGAAACAGCGCGAGTCAATCCCAATCGCTGCGGATCCTCGGCTCAGGCGTCCGGCGCGAGGCGCCGCACCCCTTCGCCTCGGGTGGGATTGCCCCTCACCCGGACGGTCCACCGGGACGCGACCAAGGTGGTCGTGTTCGTCGAGGGGTTCTGCCCGCGTCCCGGCGGCTGCGTCCTCTCGCGCCGATGCGCTCGAACCCGCTCCGCTTGTCGCGGAGCGCGTTCTGCGCGCGCGCTCACGGTCGCACGGGGAGTCGGGCTGGGATTGTCTCCTCCCCGTCCTGATTCGAATCGATCACTCCTGATTCGTGGTCGCGCCCGTGGTCATGTGGTCGGGCCGAAGGGCCGTCCACGGTCCGGGTGTCGGCCGACGGCCGTCCCCGGGCCGGCATGTCCATGGGCGTGTGGTTCGCGGTGCGCGTGGTGGTGCGGCATCGGGCGTCGGCGCCCCTTAGGCGAGGTGGGCTCACGTGGCCTCGATCGCACTCAAGGTGGCGGGGTTCTGGGGCCTACCCGGTCACGTGGCGGGAAACAGGGCGGGTCAATCCCAGTCGTTTCG
Source organism: Miltoncostaeaceae bacterium (assembly GCA_963698665.1). Classification (GTDB taxonomy): domain Bacteria; phylum Actinomycetota; class Thermoleophilia; order Miltoncostaeales; family Miltoncostaeaceae; genus CALNYH01. The sequence continues at coordinate 636,333 of CAVORO010000003.1, forward strand.
GATCCTCGGCTCAGGAGTCCGGCGCGAGGCGCCGCACCCCTTCGCCTCGGGTGGGATTGCCCCTCACCCGGACGGTCCACCGGGACGCGACCAAGGTGTTCGTGTTCGTCGATGGGTTCTGCCCGCGTCCCGGCGGCTGCGTCCTCTCGGCCTTATTCCGCTCGAACGTCCTCCGCTGACGCGGAGGACGTTCTGCGCGGGGCCTCGCGGTGTCCTCTCGCGCTGATGCGCTCGAACCCGCTCCGCCACCGCGGAGCGGGTTCTGCGCGCGCGCTCACGGAGTACCCTTCCCATTCGGCGATGCGACACATCCTTCTGACCAATGACGACGGGGTCTCCTCGCCCGGCCTCGCGGCGCTCGCGACGGTGCTCGCGCCGCTCGGGCGGCTGTCCGTGATCGCACCGGACCGGAACCGGAGCGGCATCGGACGTGGGATCACGATCCACTCGCCGCTGCATGTCGAGGAGGTGGGGCTGACCGACGGGCGGCCCGCGCTCGCCACGGACGGCACCCCCGTCGACTGCGTCCGCTTCGCCGCGCTCGGACTGTTCGACGATCCGCCGGACGTGATCGTGAGCGGCATCAACCTGGGTCTGAACCTCGGTGACGACGTCACCTACTCGGGCACCGTCGCGGCCGCGCTGGAGGGCACGTTGCTCGGTGTGCCGTCGATCGCGGCGTCGGCCGACCGGTGCATCCCCGGCGCCACGCGCGAGCAGGACGTGTACGACTTTCGCGCCGTCGCCGCCTTCGTCGCCAAGCTGGTGCCGATCGTCGCCAGGGACGACTTCCCCAACCACGTGATCCTCAATGTCAACGGGCCGGGCCGGCCGGCCGACCAGATCAGCGAGGCCCGCGTGACCCGCCTGGGGCGGCGCATCTACGACGATCAGCTCACCCTGGAGTCCGAGGAGGGCGGCCGGCGCCGCTACGCCATCTACGGACGCAACCCCTCGTGGCATCCGGAGCCCGGCTCCGACTTCGACGCCATCGAGGAGGGCGCGGTGTCGGTCACGCCGATGCACTTCGATCTGACGGACGTGCGCGAGATGGACCGGCTGGAGGGTCTCGTGCTCGCGAGCCTGCTGACGGCGCAGACCGCCGAGTCGTGACCCGGTACGCCACCGTCCTGCTGGACCTGGACGGGACCGTGATCGACTCCGTGGACCTCATCCGCGAGTCGCATCGTCACGCGGTGCGTCACGTCCTCGGCGTCGAGATGTCCGACGAGGAGCTCGTGGTGAACGTCGGTCGCCCGCTCACCGAGCAGATGCGTCACTTCAGCGAGGAGCACGCCGACCGGCTCCTCGCCGTCTATCAGGAGTGGAACGCGGCCAACACCGCGCGGCTCCTCCAGGCATACGACCAGATGGACGGGGCGCTCGCGCGCATGCGCGACGCCGGGGCGCGCCTCGGGATCGTGACGTCGAAGCGTGCGCACACGGTCGCCCTCGCCTGGGACGTGCTCCCGCTCCGGGGGTTGTTCGACGTCGTCATCACCGCCGACGACTCCCGCCGGCACAAGCCGGACCCGGAGCCCGTGCTCACCGCGCTCAGCCAGCTCGGGGCATCGGCGTCGTCCGCCGTCTTCGTCGGCGACGCGCCGTTCGACCTGCGCGCGGGCAGGAGCGCCGGAGTCGCCACGATCGGCGTCACCTGGGGCTTCTTCGATCGCGCGCAGCTGATCCCCGAGCACCCGGATCACCTGGTCGACACGGTTGCGGAGCTCGAGGCGATCGTCCTCGGGGCATGAGCCGCGGCGCGTCGACACGCGTCGCTCGGGCGGCCGAGCTTCGGCGCATGATCGACGACGCCAACCACCGCTACTACGTGCTCGATCAGCCGTCGGTCGACGATGCCGTCTACGACGACTGGCTGCGTGAGCTCCAGGAGCTGGAGCGCGACCACCCCGAGTTGGTCGTCCCGGATTCGCCGACGACGCGGGTGGGCGCGGCCCCCGCCACACGCTTTGCGCCGGTCGCGCATCGCCTCCAGATGCTGAGCCTCGCCAACGCCAGGGGCGAGGACGAGCTTCGGGACTGGCACCGGCGGGCGACCGCGATCCTGGCGGAGGAGGGGCTCGGCGAGGGTGGCGTCGCGATGGTGGTCGAACCCAAGATCGACGGCCTCGCGGTCTCGCTGACGTACCGCGACGGCCTCCTGGAGACCGGGGCCACCCGGGGTGACGGGGTCACCGGGGAGGACATCACCCAGAACCTCCGGACGATCCGCTCCATCCCGATGCGCCTGCGAGTCGCGCCCGGCGAGGCGCCGCCGGCGCTCGTCGAGGTGCGCGGCGAGGTCTACCTTCCGCTCGCCGCGTTCGCCGACCTGAACGCGTCACGGGCGGCGGCCGGGCTTCCCACGTTCGCGAACCCGCGCAACTCCGCGGCGGGGAGCGTGCGTCAACTCGACCCACGCGACGCCGCGGAGCGCCCCCTCGCGATCTGGTGCTACGGAATCGGGTACTCGGAGGGGCTGGACCTCCCGACCCATTCCGATGCGCTCGAGTGGCTCCGGGCGCACGGTTTCCGCGTGAGCCCCGACGTGGCCCGCCACGACGACATCGGAGACGTGGCGCGCGCATGCCGGGCCTGGGAGGAGCGCCGTCCTCGACTCGACTTCGACATCGACGGCGCGGTCGTGAAGGTCGACGACCTCGATCTGCAGCGTCGTCTCGGGTCGGTCGGGCGCGCGCCCAGGTGGGCGGTCGCCTACAAGTTCGCGCCCACGACGGCCACGACGCGCCTCGACGACATCCAGGTGAGCGTCGGCCGCACCGGTGCCCTGGTGCCGTTCGCGGTGCTCGCGCCGGTCTCGGTCGGCGGGGCGACGGTCCGGCTCGCCACCCTGCACAACCAGGACGACCTCGCCCGCAAGGACCTCATGATCGGCGACCGGGTGATCGTCCAGCGGGCCGGGGACGTCATCCCCCAGGTGGTCGCGCCCCTGACGCAGGACCGCGACGGCTCCGAGCAGCGGTTCGCGATGCCCACCGAGTGCCCGGCCTGCGGGACGCCGGTCGTCCAGCCGCCGGGCGAGGTCCAGATCCGGTGCCCGAACGTCACCGCCTGTCCGGCCCAGATCCAGCAGAGCCTCTTCCACTTCGCCTCACGTGGGGCGATGGACATCGAGGGGCTGGGGGAGAAGACCGTCGCGCGCCTGTTCGACGAGGGGCTGGTCAGGGACCTCGCGGACATCTACCGCCTCGACGAGCACCGCGACGAGTTGATCGCGCTGGAGGGCTTCCAGGCGACCTCGGTCGACAACCTGCTCGCGTCGATCGAGCGGTCCAAGGCGCGCCCCTGGGAACGTGTGCTCTACGCGCTCGGGATCCGTCACGTCGGCGAGATCACCGCGCAGGCGGTGGCCGGGGTCGCGCCCTCCGTCGAGACGCTGATCGAGGCCGCCGACGACGACGACGATGCTCCCGGGGTGCTGGAGTCCGCCGAGGGCGTCGGCCCGGTGGTCGCCGGCGCGATCCGAGATTGGCTCGGGTCCGCCCAGAATCGCGCCGTCCTCGATCGCCTTGCCGCCGCGGGCGTGACGATGGTGGGCGCACCCGCCGCGGCGCGCGCGCCCGACGGCCCGCTCGCCGGTCGTTCGGTCGTCATCACCGGTGGGCTCGAGGGCTTCAGCCGCGACGAGGCCAAGCGCGCCGTCGTCGCGGCCGGGGGGAAGGCCACGTCGTCGGTCACGGGCGCCACCGCGTTCGTCGTGGCAGGGCGCGACCCCGGCACGAAGCTGGCGAAGGCCGAGTCGCTCGGGCTCCCCGTCCTCGATGAGGAGGCGTTTCGGGCGATCCTCGAGGGGCGCGTCCCCCCGCCTGGATGAGATCGCTGCTCGGCATCGTCTCGCCCCTGCTCCTGTTCGTGGCACTCGTCGGGACGGCCGTGGCGCTCCTGCTGGTGACGCCCGGGCGGAACCTGACCGATGCCGACGAATTCGCCGCCGCGACGGCCAGGGCCGTGGTGTCGGCGGACGGGCGCGCCGCTCTGGCGAACGATCTGACCGCCGAGATCGCGGCCTCGACCGGCCTCCCCGAGGGCGCGGTCGCGCCGGTCATCGGCCCCGCCGTCGACGCCGCGGCGGACGAGCCCGTGTTCGCCGAGGGGGTCGAAGCGGGCGCCCGCGCGTCCCACCGAGCCGTCGTGGCGCCGGATCCGAGCGACACGGTCACCGTCTCGCTCGACGCCGTCGCCGCCCCGCTGACGGCCCGGGTCGCGGCGATCGATCCGCGGCTGGCCGGCCTTCTGTCCGCCGAGGGCGAATTCGGCAGCCTCACGCTCGCGGAGGGGCCGCCGGTCCGGTGGATCGGTCGTCTCGGATACGCGGCCGGGCGTCCGGAGGCGTGGGCCGCGGCGATCCTGCTGGCGCTCGGCGCCGGCGCGGCGGGGTTGCTGGTGGCCCGCCGGAGGGCCTCGGCGGCCACCGCGCTCGGGGTGGGCCTGCTCGTCGTGTCGGCGATCCCGTTCGCGGTCGCGTGGGTCGCCAGGCCGGTCGCCGAGTGGCTCGCCGGAGTGTCGGGTCAGTCGGCGCTCGCGGGGGCGCTGGCGTCGGAGCTGCTCGCGGTGGACCCCACCGCGCCCGTCGTCGTCGCATGCGCCGGCGGCTCGCTGATCGTCGTGGGCGTGGCGTCGCGACTCCGCTGACCGACGGTGAGCGTTCTCACAATGTGAGGCACCTCACTGCGAGGCGGGGGGATCGGCGCAACGATCGGTCGGTGGCCGCGACCGTGGCAGCGCTCGCCGAGCGCCTGGAGGGTACGCGGCAGCGCACGCTCGCCCTCTACGCCCCGCTCGACGAGGACGCCCTGTCACGGGCGCCCGATCCGATCATGAGCCCGCCGGTCTGGGACCTCGGCCACATCGGCGCCTACGAGGAGCTGTGGCTCGTCAGGCGGCTCACGGGCGGCGAGGCGTTGCACCCGGAACTCGATGCGGCCTACGACGCATTCGAGACGCCTCGCGCGGTACGGGCCGACGTCGAGATCCTGCCGGAGCCCGAATGCAGGCGCTTCCTCGACACGGTCCGCGCGCGCGCCCTGGACGCCCTGGATCGAGCCGAGCTCGCCGACGACGCCCCGCCGCTCACGGCCGGGGGCTTCGTGTTCGACATGGTGGCCGTCCACGAGGCACAGCACACCGAGACGGTGCTCCAGGGTCTGCAGATGCTGCCCGCGGGCGGATACGTGCCGCTCCGTGGTGCGTCCTCCGATCCGCCCCGGCCCGAGCGCACCGCGCCGAGCCGTCTGCGCGTCCCGGGGGGCGTCCACGAGATCGGCACCGACGGCGCGGATGGCTTCGCCTACGACTGCGAGCGGCCCGCGCACCGACAAGGGCTTGCGCCCTTCCTGATCGCGCGCCATGCCGTCACCGAGGCCGAGTGGCTCGAGTTCGTTCGCGACCGGGGGTACGCGCGGCCGGGGCTGTGGAGCGCGGCCGGATCGCGGTGGCGGGACGCGACCGGCGCGGAAGCGCCCGCGTACTGGTCCCGGGACGGCGAGGGCGGCTGGACCGTCCGGCGCTTCGAGTGCTCGGCGCCCCCCTCGGACGCCCGCGCCGTCTGCCACGTGAGCGCGCACGAGGCCGATGCCTTCGCACGCTGGGCCGGTGCGCGCCTTCCGAGCGAGGCGGAGTGGGAGGCCGCCGCCCGCTGGTCGCGCGCGGACGAGCGACCTGGACGTATCGACCAGTCGGGCGTCGGTCCCGGGCTCGGCTCCCCCGGCCCCGACTCGGCCTGCGCGGGAATGATCGGGGACGTCTGGGAGTGGACGTCCTCGGACTTCGATGGGTATCCGGGGTTTCGGGCCTTCCCGTACCGCGAGTACGCGGAGGTGTTCTTCGGCGGCGGCCATCGGGTGCTGCGAGGCGGCTCCTGGGCGACCCAGTCGGTCGCGGTCTCGATCGCGTTCCGGAACTGGGACCTCCCCCAGCGCCGGCAGATCTTCTCGGGCCTGCGGCTCGCCTGGGACGACACGGGCGCGCCCGCGTGAGCCGCGCAGCGCCGCCGGCGCCCCCGCCGTTCAGGTTGGACGTGCACCCCGGCGCGGCGGCCCGGGAGATGGTCGCGGACGTGCGGGTGGGGCTGTCCGCCCGCCCGAAGGTCCTGCCGCCCAAGTACTTCTACGACGCGCGCGGATCGGAGCTCTACGAGCGGATCACCGAGCTTCCCGAGTACTACCAGGCCCGTGCCGAGGCGGAGATCCTGGCCCGCGTCTCCGGTGGGCTGATCCGGCGGCATCGGCCCGAGGAGCTGGTCGAGATCGGCTCCGGGTCCTCGCGCAAGACGGAGGCGATCCTCGAGGCGATGGCGGGGCGCGGCGGGGTGCGGTACCTGCCGTTCGACGTCTGCGCCGAGATGCTCCTGTCGGCCGGCGAGCGCCTGGTCGACCGGTTCCGGGGACTCGACCTGCACGGCGTGGCGGGCGACTTCAACCTGCACATGGACCGGGTTCCCGCGCCGGCCGGGCGGCGGATGGTCGCGTTCCTCGGCGGCACCGTCGGCAACCTCGACGACGACGAGCGGTCCGCGTTCATGCGCCGGATGGGGAGGCTCCTCGCGCCGGGCGACCTGCTCCTGCTCGGCACCGACCTGCAGGGTGACGCGGAGCGCATCCGGGTCGCGTACGACGACGCCGAGGGGGTCACCGCGGAGTTCAACCGCAACGTCCTCCACGTCCTCAACCGTGAGCTCGGGGGTGACGCCGACGTCGACGGGTTCCGCCACGTCGCACGCTACGACCACGCGCGACACAGGGTCGAGATGCGACTGCGCGCGACCCGTCCTCAACGGGTCCGCTACGAGGCGATCGACATGGACGTCGAGTTCGCGGACGGCGAGGAACTGCTCACCGAGATCTCCTGCAAGTTCACGCGCGCCGGCGTGACCGAGACGTGCGCGGCGGCGGGCCTTCGCGTGCTCGAGTGGCACGAGGATCGCGACGGGCGGTTCGCGCTCACGCTGGCGACCCGCCCCGAACGCGGCCTGACGCGTCAGCGCCGCCGGGCGGCCACCGACACGGGGCGGTCCTCGACCCCGGCCGCGAGCAGGCCCACGACGCGGTCCTGGACCGAACGCCCGGTGGTGGTGTCGGGCGTGTTCATGAGGAGGGCGAACGCGTAGCGCTGGCCGCGGCGACTCACCACGCGCCCCGCGAGGCTGGTCGCGCCGTTCAGCGTGCCGGTCTTGGCGCGGACGCGCGGCCCGACGCCGCGGAGGCGCGACGAGAGCGTTCCCTCTCCGCCCTTCGGGAGCGAGGCCAGGAGGTGGCGACCCCACGAGGGGTTGGCGTCGGCGGCGGCGATGAGCCTGACCAGCGTCGTCGCCGTCAGCCGGTTGGCCCGTGACAGCCCCGAGCCGTCGACCAGTCGGTCGCGTCGTCCCAGGATCGCGCGTTCGCCCAGGAGTCGAGCCGTACGCGCCGTGCCGGCGGCGGTGGAGGCGGGCTCCCCGGTCCCCATCGCGACGTCCTTGGCGAGGGTCTCGGCCAGGAAGTTGTCGCTCGGCTTGTTCACGAGCGGCAGGATGGCGCGAAGGGGCGGGGACGACACCTCGGCGAGCAGCGTCGCGCCCGCGGCCGGCGTCGTCCCCCGGACCACACCCCCTCGCTGGCGCACGCCGAGGCCGCGAAGCGTCGCGCGGAAACGCCTGCCCGCGGTGATCTCGGGCCGGGCCGCGTCCGCGCCGGACGCGGTCTGGTTGCGGTTGGTGGTGAGCCCCGACAGCGGCGAGGAGTAGCGGGTGTAGTAGGAGCGCCATCGCGGCCCGGTCCGGCGCGAATCGAAGACCCCGCCGTCCGCGACGATGGGCCCGTCGATCCGACGGACGCCGGCCCGCCTGAGTGCCCGCCCCAGGTCGTCGAGGCGCGCCCCCCGCCCGTCGAAGTTGGCGCGTGCGTACGCCGTGGTCGAGAGCACGGGATCGCCGCCGCCACGCAGGTAGACCGGCCCGATCACGGCTCTGCCACGGCGGATCGTGGCGGGGCCGGCGAACACCGAGGTCGTGAAGCGGTGGCCGGGGCCGAGCGCCAGGAGCGCCCCCGCGCTCGTGACCAGCTTCATCGTCGAGGCCGGGATGCGCGGTTCGTCGGGCGTGGTCGCCGCCACCGCGACGGGGAGTGGGTCGTCGAGTCGCCAGACGAGCGCGCTCGTCCCCGGGCGGTCGTCGGCCCAGCGCGTGAGCGCCGCCTGTACCTGCCCGGCCGACGACGCCTGGGCCGGCACCGCGACAAGCGCGGCGACCGACCCGAGCGCGACGAGTCGGGTCCTCAGGCCTCCGCGAGCATGGCCTGCGACGCCTCCGGCGGCAGGCGCTTGCCGCCGGCCGTGACGCTTCGCACGAACAGGGTCTTGTCGATCCTGCCCTGGTAGATCGGAACCGCATGGCGTCGGCAGAGCCGCACGACCTGTCGCGACTCGATGCCGAGCTGGCGTGCGAGCTCGGGGGGCGTGAGGTGGTTCGGCATCCCGTCCTCCTCGACCGATGGGGTCATGTTCCCGCTGCGGTGGTCGGGCGACCCGGTGGGCGGTGCCCGTCCGCCCGCGGCGGATCGATGGACCCTTCTTATCGACAGCGTCGGACGAGATGTCAACGAGCGTATCCGCTCGGTCCGACGAAACCGCCGTTCTCGGGCACGACGGGACCACCGGCCGTGGCCGGTGGATGCACGGTGTCTCCGTCGGCTACCATTCCCACGCTCGCGGGCTGTGGCGCAGCTTGGTAGCGCGCTCCGTTCGGGTCGGAGAGGTCCCCGGTTCGAATCCGGGCAGCCCGATGCCCACGTCCATGCCGTCGGTCATCCGACGGCATGGACGTGCCGTCACGCGATCAGACCGTGACCACGCCCTCGACCTCGGGGACCGAGCTCCGGAGCTCGTTCTCGATCCCGAGCGTCAGCGTCGCGGTCGACATCGGGCAGCCACCGCACGCGCCCATCATGTTGAGGTAGACGAAGCCCTCCTCGTCGATCTCGACGAGCTCGACGTCGCCCCCGTCGGTGTGCAGCGCCGGACGGATCCGGTCGAGCACCTCCTCGACCCGCACAACGAGGTCAGCGGACATCCGCCATCCTTTCGAAGGGTGATGATCTGGCCCGATGGTAGCGTCCGGAGCGTGCTCCGAGCGGCCGTCGTGCAGATGACCAGCGGCGCGGACACCGCCGCCAACATCGACCGGGCCCGCGCGCACGTCGCCCGCGCGGCCGATCTCGGCGCCGACCTGATCGCGTTGCCGGAGAAGTGGCACCACATCGACGCGCCGGCGCGGGCCGCCGAGGCGGCCGAGCCCATGGACGGACCGTCGCTCAGGGCCGCCGCCGGCTGGGCACGCACGCACGGCGTGGCGATCTTGGCCGGGTCCGTGGTCGAGCGGGTCGACGACGGGGGCCCGCCGGCGAACACCAGCGTGCTCATCGGGCCGGACGGCGAGTTCCGCGCCACCTATCGCAAGCTCCATCTGTTCGACGTCGAGGTCGGCGGGCGCGCGTACCGCGAGTCCGACGGCGCGCGCGCGGGGGACGCGCCGGTGCTCGGCCTGCTCGACGGTGTCGGCGTCGGGCTGTCGATCTGTTACGACCTGCGCTTCCCGGAGCTCTACCGCGCGCTGGTCGGCGCCGGGGCGAGGATCCTGACGGTGCCCGCGGCCTTCACCGCGACGACCGGGCCGGCGCACTGGGAGTCGTTGCTTCGCGCGCGCGCCATCGAGAACCAGTGCTTCGTGCTCGCGCCGGGGCAGGTCGGCCGGCATGCGGACGGCAGCGTGAGTCACGGACACAGCATGATCGTCGACCCGTGGGGCACGGTCCTCACCCGGGTCGGCGTCGGGGAGGGCGTCGGGATCGCCGATCTCGACCTCGCGTATCAGGAGGACATCCGGAGGCGGATGCCGGCGCTGGAACATCGCCGCCCAGATCTGTTCCCGTCTGCGACGCCCCGCAACGCGTCCGGCCGCGGCGGGCCACATAACTAGACAAAATATGAACACATGTGGGCCCGAACCGGTGCTAGCGCAGCAATACGCGGGCATAAAGGGCCATCGTGACGAAAAAATGTCCCGATAGGCATTGACATAACCTAGACACGACGTGCAGACTGCCTCCAGCAATCAACGATCGCCGCGCCGGATGGATCGGCGCAAGGCGAAGGAGGCAGAAGATGGGGTCCCGAACGGTAGAGACCACAAGCGAGGCGCCGGTCGCGCAGCGGTTCGCGCTGAGCGCGTACCACGCCGACCTCGCGCGCGGACTCGTGCTCTTCGCAGCGTTCGTCTCGTTCATCCTCTCGGTGTCGCTCTGGTTCACCGGGAGCGAGATGGAGGGGATCTTCGTCGGCGTGTGGGTGCCGTCCATCCTGGCGCTCGGCGCCTTCCTCCTCCCGAGGAGCGCGCGATGAGCAACGCGGGCATCTTCCTCATCGGATCCTTCGTGACGCTGCTCGTCGCGGGGGCACTCGCGCTCGTCGTGCTCGGCGCCGTCATGGACGGGCGTCGCGCCAAGCTCGAGGTGCAAGAGGGGCGCCGCGACGCGTCCCGCGACTCCCGCCCGGCCGGGAGCCCCGTCGGCAGCCGCGGTGCCGCCCCGGACGAACACCTGAAATGCCTGCACACCATACGAACGGAGGATCTCACGATGGCGACTTCCACACCCGACACGACCTGGCCGGACTTCGCAGAGTCGCTCTACGAGCGCCTCACGGGGCGCGGCACGACGATCAAGTACTCCCTGGAGGATCTCGTCGTCGAGGTCCCGAAGGCGACCGGCGCCGACGCCCCACGTGCCACGTGGAAGCTCAACGGCACCGTCGCGATCAGCACCGCCGAGTCGGGGAGCTGAGGTGGAGCGCCGGACGGCGGGCGATCGCCCGCCGTCCACGCTCACCGTCGCCGCCGACCTGTCCGTCGAGGGGCCGGGCCTACGGGGCCGGCTCCTCGGACGAGGTGCCGATCTCGAGTTGCGCCTCGCGTCGTTTCGAGGGCGTCCCGCCTCCCGTGCCGCGCTGCGCTCCGGCGCGACGGTCCTCGATCGTGCCGGTCTCAGGCTGATGGTGGTCGACGAGCGTGGACATCGGATCGCCTCGGTCGGCAGGGGCGTGTCGTCACCCCTCGGCCGGGCCGTCGTCGGCACCCGCCGCGTGCGCCCCTCGTTGCGGGCCGTCCTTCGTGGCGTCCGTGCGGGGCGGGCCGGCTGAGCTCTCGCACCGGGCGGGGCGTATCCTCGTCCGATGCCCAAGCCGAAACCCGGCGACGAGTTCGACGTCACGGTCGACGACCTGGCGTTCGGCGGCGCCGGCGTCGGCCGCCAGGACGGGTTCGTCGTCTTCGTGCCCCACACGGCGCCCGCGGACCGGGCGCGGGTCAGGGTGCGCCGGTCGCGTCGGCGTCACGCCGACGCGGATCTCGTGCGCCTGCTGCAGGCCGGGCCCGATCGCATCTCGCCGCCCTGCCCGCTCGTGCCCGAATGCGGCGGCTGCAAGCTCCAGCATCTGACCTACTCGGCCCAGCTCGAGGCGAAGGGCCGCCAGGTCGCGGAGCATCTTCGCCGCATCGGGGGGGTGCACGATCCGCCGGTCCTGGAGCCGGATCCCGCCACGGTCGAGTTCGGGTACCGGAACAAGATGGAGTACTCGGCGGCACCCGGCCCGGACGGCGCGCCGGTCCTCGGCCTGCACCGCGCGGGGCGATGGGACGAGGTCGTCGACGTGCGGCGGTGCCTCATCGCGGGCGAGGAGGTCGATCGCGTGCGCGAGACCGTGCGGGCCTGGGCCAGGGAGGTCGGGTTGCCCGCGATCGACCCCGCCGGCGGCGGTGAGGGACTTCGGAACCTCATCGCCCGCGAGGGGACCGCGACGGGCCAGCTCGTCGTCACGGTCGTGACCACGAGCGGGTACGAGGGCGCGGTCGACGCCCTCGCCGACAGGCTGTGGGCCGCGCACCCCGGGGCGGTCGGCCTGCTCCACTCGGTCAGCGACGGCGTCGGTCAGGCGACCGCCGGTCTGCCGACGCGGATCGTGCGGGGGCGGGACTGGTTCGAGGAGCGGGTCGCGGGCGTCACGCTTCGCCTTTCGGCGACCGCCTTCTTCCAGACCAACACCACCATGACCGGTCGTCTGTACGCGCGGGCGGGCGAGGCGGCGGGACTCGACGGTGGCCAGGTGGTCTACGACCTGTACTCCGGTGTGGGCTCGATCGGCGTCGTGCTCGCCCGCGATGCGGCGCAGGTCGTCGCGATCGAGCTCGCGCCGGAGGCGGCACTCGACGCCGAGGGCAACGCCCGGCGAAACGGGTTGGCGAACCATCTCTCGGTGTGCGGCGACGTCGGACGAGCGCTCCGGCGGCTGCGCGGCGACATCCCGCCCCCCGACGTCGCAATCGTCGATCCGCCACGGGCGGGCCTGTCCGGACGCGCCGTCCGGCGCCTGCTCGAGCTCGCGCCACCGGTGCTCGTGTACGTCTCCTGCCAGCCCGCGACGTTCGCCGACAACGCCGCGCGGCTGATCGCGGGGGGCTACCGCCTGGAGTGGGTCAGGCCGGTGGACATGTTCCCCCAGACCCCGCACATCGAGGCCGTCGCCCGCTTCGTTCGCTGAGCACCGGAGGACCCGGGCGCCTGCCGTTCCCGAGGACGATCCACCGACGCGACCTCGTCAGGGAACGGGAGGCGCCGGGCTTCGCGGCGCGCCCGCGCCGGTCGATCAGGCGGTCGACGCGCTCGCCCGCGTCACGCCCGCGTCGCCCGGTTCCTCGTCGACGGGCCCCCGGCCGCCGGCCGGCCGTGTCCACGACCCCCGGCCGCCAAGTGCCCGATGCGGCCGCGGCGGTCGACCCCTGGGTCGATGCGGTCGAGTCCGCCGCGACGATGGGGCGCAACCGGGATCGGCGGGGGGCCACGAGACCCCGCCGGTCACTGCGCCCGGTTCGACGATCGGTCAGGCGACCTCGTCTCGGCGGTCCGGAGGGACGTGGCGACGTCCTGCGCGTGACGTGTCAACGGCCGCAGTGCGGCCAATGGCTCGACATGCCGCGCGAAAAGGCCCAGCCGGCCGCCAGCGCAGCGGCGTAGGGGTCGGTCCGAGAGAAATCGCGCACCGGCGTCTTGCTCCAGAGCGGCGTGCCGAACTGGAAGAGACCCGCGTAGGGGCCGTTCGTCGCGCCGGGGTTGAGCGTGGACTCGCAGTGGGCGACCGCGCGGAGGCGGTTTGGTGACACGCCGTACGCTGCCGCTCCGACCCGGATGGCGTGGTCGACGCTGCCGGTCGCGCCGCCGGCCCGGAGCGCACGGCGGACGGCGGTCCTGCGCTTGGCGCGCTCGCGTCGGACGGTCGTGGTGAGGACACGATCGTGGCGGGCGCGTTCGCGCCTGATCTGGGCCCGCAGCCGGTTCTCGTGTGCCTCTTGCGTCGCGGTCGCCGTCTGGGTGTCGTGCCGACGGCGAATCCCGCGGTACCTCCGACCCCGGCGAGGATGCCGACGGCGGAGATGGATGCGACGGCGATGCCGGCGCGCAGCGCGATTGTACGAGCGGTCAGGAGAGCCTCCCGTTCGGTCTTTCCTCCACCGCGGCGCGGCCAGTGATCCCGGGACGGGAGCGGGGCCGCGGCGGAGCGAGCGAGTGCCGTGAGCCCGGTCGGGGCCAGCACAAACCGGGCATGCAAGCAGGGTCGGCGCCGGAAGGGAAGGGGGTGCGGTGCCCGCGCGGACACCGCCGGTCGCTCAGTAGGGAGGTTGCTCCCCGTACCAGTCGCCGAGGTTCCGGAACGCCGCCCAGAACGCCCGCTTGGCCGCCTGCTCGTCGAGCGAGGCGTCGATGTCCGGCACAACCAGCACCTCGGTCGACGGCGTCCAGCGCTGCACGATTCCGTGCGTGTCGGCGACCGGTTCCGCCATCGGGACCCCGAGTCCGGCGAGCGCGGTCGCGACCGGTGACCCCATCGCCACGATGATCCTCGGGTCGACGATCTGGAGCTCGCGCCGAAGCCACGTGAGATCGCGCTGGGAGGGGCTCCGGTCGCCGGGGGCGTGTTTGACCACGAGCGTTCCGAACAACCGCAGGGGGTCGATGTCGAGTCGCTGGACGCTCTTGAGCACCGCCGATCCGGATCGCCCGAAGAACGCGACCCCCTCCTGGCGCTCGGCGGGGGTTGCGGACCACTTCACCATGGCGATCTCAGCCCTCGGCGACCCCGAGCCCATCACCGGCAGCATGCCGTCCGGATCGCGGCCGACGGAGGCGATCTCGTCGTTGAGTGCCCCCATCTCGGCCACGGCCCGGCGTAGGTACGCGTCCTCGATCTCACCGACCGCCGAGTCGTCGGGGGATGTCCGTCGCGCGTGCTGGGCGTTGTCGGGGCTCATGGGCAGCCCCTCTCTTTCGCGGGCGGCGCACTCTTCCTGCCAACGCGCGTTTCAGTCACCGCGCTCCGTTGCCGCGTGCGCCCGTGCGCGGGCGCGTCGGCGTTGCGGCCGATCGTGCAGGCGCGCCTGCGCCACCATGTCGAGGAAGTCCGCCGGCCCCTGAAACGGCGCGAGCTCCGTCCAGGCCGTGCCGACGAGGTCCGGCGCGGTCGCGCCGCTTCCGGCGATGACGAGCGCACCGAAGCGACGGCCGAGATCGGCCGCAAGCTGGCCGGAGCGACCCGCTCCCGGCCCGAGCCCCTCCCAGCAGTCGATGTCGTCGGCGTGTCGCCGGAGCGCTTCGGCGGGCGGGATCGTCAGGCTGTCGGGGTGCGGGACGACCACGACACCGCCCTGGGCCCGGACCTCGGCGATGGCGTCCGTCAGCGACGTCGGGCTCGCGACCTCGCGGGAGAGGAAGAGCCCCACGATCGCGCCGTCGTCGGTCGCGATCTCCTGACCCACGACCACGGCCAGGTCGTCGGGGGCGGCGGCGGCGATCGCGAGCGCCGGCGCGAGGCCGGCGGGCGATGCGACGGCGACGACGGAGAGCCCGACGGACCGGCAGGCTCGCACCCATGCGCCGACGTCGATCACGCCGGGTGGCCTGACCCGAAGGTCCGCGACGACCGGCGTGGGAACGGTGTCCGGCCGTCGCGTTCGCCGATCGATCGCGATCGCGTAGAGGGACTCCAGGTCTTCCGCGACGGCGTCCCAGGTCCGGCGCCGCGCGCGCGCCGCGGCCCCGAGTCGGTCACGCCGCCCGGGGTCGGCCGCCATCTCTCCCAGGGCCGACTGCCAGTCGGTGCGCGCGAAGGGGGGCAGCACCAGCCCGTCGCGGCCGTGGGAGAGCACGCCCTCCACCTCGGCGCATCGGGGTGCCAGCACGGCCACGCCGGCCGCCATGGCCTCGCCGAGGACCGGGCCGACGACCTCGTCCGGCGTTGGGAAGAGGGCCACGCCCGCGGCGCGGAGTGCGCTCGCCCGAGCGTCCTCGCCGTCGTCCGCGACGACGGACACGAAGGGCCGCAGCGCCTTCGGCACGATCCGCTGCGTGCGCCAGAGGGCGTCGCCCGGTCCGATCACGGTGATCGGCCCGAGCGCGTCGACGCCCATGACGCGAATCGCGGCGAGGGCGAAGCGCAGACCCGCGCGCTCTCTCGACCGGGCGACGATGACGATGCCGGGCGGACCGTCCGCCGCCGGGGGGTCGTCGCCGAAGCGGGTGGGGTCGACGCCGGGCCGCACGAGCGAGTACTCGCCCGGAAGCACCTCTCGCGCCGCACGGAGCACCGTCTCGCCGGTGGCGATCCGAAGGGACAGCCGATCGAACGCGCGCTGGACCAGGGGCCGCAGGAACGCCGCGCCCGCCATCGACTCGGGTCGGTGCAGCGTCGCGACCGTCGCGCACCCCGCCGTCCGCAGGGCGGCCAGGGCGGGGGTCGGCGCGAGCGGTTCGTGCAGGTGGACCACGTCGAAGCCGCCGGCGCCGAGCGCGGTGCGAAGGGCGTCCGCGAGGTCGAGCGGCCCTCCGACCCGGCGACGCCCGGCGGGCAGCGCGCGCGCCACCACCACCTCTCGTGGCGCGCCCGCCGCCGCCGCGAGCGCCCCGGGCCCCTCGGTCGCCAGACGCCGCAGGCACGCCCGCCCCTCGGCGATCAGCGCTCGGTCCGCGCTCGGCGCCAGGACGGTCACACGCATGCCCCGGCGCGCGAGGGCCTCCGCCTCGGCCCGGACGTGGCGGGCCACGTCGTCGCGCGGCGGCCAGGCGTGCGGGCACACCACCGCGACGCGCAGCGCGTCCGCGGCTGCGCCCCCCGTCGTCACGCCGGTGTGTGCTCGCGTTCGGCCGCGGCGGACTCCTTGCGGACGATCACCATCCGCTCGACCGCCGTCACCAACGCAAGCGCGCCCAGGATGATCACGGTCACCTCGAGCAGATCGCCGACGCCGCCGAGGAACAGTCCCGCGCCCAGCAGCACCAGGCGCTCCGGGCGTCCCATCAGGCCGCCGCTTCCCCCGGGGATGCCGAGTCCCTCCGCGCGCGCACGCGCGTACGAGACGAGAAACGATCCTCCGAGCGCGGCGAAGCATGCCGCCACCGCGATCTCGTTCCCGTCGCGCGCGAAGACCACGCCGATCGCTCCGAACACGACCGCTTCCGCGGCACGATCGAGGAAGGAGTCCAGCCAGGCCCCGAACTTGGTCACCGAGCCCTGGTAGCGGGCAAGGTGCCCGTCGAGGGGGTCGAACAGGGCGAAGCCGATGAAGACCAGGGCGCCGAGCACCCATTGCTCCGCCAGGAGGAGCGCCGCCGAGACGCAGACGCCGCCGAAGCCGACGAATGTCAGCGCGTTGGGCGTGAACCCGGCCCGGTCGAGTGACCGGACCACGACGCCACCCTTGTGGCGCTGATCGGGAACTGACGTGACCGGAACGCTCCGCTCGGGGGCCGAGGCACGGGCGCGCGCCGGGGCGGCGACCCGCACTAGGATAGCCGCGTGCGCCTGTGCGCGTTCTCCTCGGACGGCCGAACCCGCCTCGGCGCGGTGACCGGTGACCGGATCCTCCCGTTGCGCGGCGCGGACGTGCGCGACGTCCTCGCGGGCGCCCCACGGACGACGTCGGACCCACTCGTGCGTCTTGCGGACGTGGTGTTGCAGCCGCCCATCCGGCCCCGCACGATCTTCGGGGTCGGCCACAACTACCGGGCCCACGCCGAGGAGATGGACACCACGCCGCCGCGGCACCCCCGGGTCTTCCTGAAGGCGGCGGGCGCGGTCGCGCCGCCCTTCGCCGATCTGCCGGTGCCGGAGTACACGGACGCGCTCGACTACGAGGGGGAGCTCGCGGTCCTGATCGGCCGCCGCGCGCGGAACGTCCCCGCGGACCGCGCGCTCGACGTCGTGTTCGGCTACACGATCATCAACGACGTGAGCGCGCGGGACCGCCAGCGCGACGAGCCGCAATGGCTCCGGGCCAAGGGCGGGGACGGGTTCGCGCCGATCGGCCCCTGGGTCACGACCGCCGACGAGGTGCCCGACCCGCAGGACCTGCGCATTCGCACGTGGGTCGACGGCGAGCTTCGCCAGGACGGCACGACCGCGGCGATGGTGTTCCCCGTCGCGGACCTGATCGCGTGGCTCTCGTCGCAGTTGACGCTCCATCCCGGCGATCTGATCGCCACCGGCACGCCGGCCGGCGTCGGCGCCGGCATGGACCCACCCCGCGCGCTGGCACCCGGCGAGCACATCCGGATCGAGATCGACCGCCTCGGCTCCATCGCCCACACGGTGACGTGAGCGCGCGCGCAGAACGCGCTGCGCGGTAGCGGAGCGGGTTCGAGCGCGTTAGCGCGAGAGGACGCAGCCGCCGGGACGCGGAGCGGCCTCGTCGACGATCACGACCACCTTCGTCGCGTCCCGGTGGACCGTCCGGCTTGGGGCAATCCCACCCGAGGCGAAGGGGTGCGGCGCCTCGCGCCGAGCCTTGCGCCGAGGATCCGAAACGAGTGGGACAGGTAGCGCTGTTTCTCGCCACGTGACGGGGAGGCCCCAAGAGCCCCGCCACCCTCAGCGCGACCGAGAACAGGCTGCCCCACCCGTCCGGGGAGCGCCGAGCCCCGACGACCCACCACCACGCGCGCCGCGAACCACACGCCCATGGACATGCCGGCCCGGGGACGGCCCTCCGGCCCGACCACATGACCACGGGCGCGACCACGGAGGACGAGTTGATGGATTTCGACCAGGACGGGGAGAAAGCACGGCCACCCCGACACCCCGTGCGACCGTGAGGCCGTTCGCAGAACGCGCTCCGCGGTAGCGGAGCGGGTTCGAGAACACTGGGCCGAGAGGACGCAGCCGCCGGGACGCGGGCAGAACCCCTCGACGAACATGACCAGCATCGTCGCGTTCCGGTGGACCGTCCGGTTTGGGGCACACCCACCCGAGGCGAAGGGAGTCGGCCCCCCGGGCCGACTGCTTTCGCCGAGGATCCGCAACGAGTGGGATCGACCCCACCCGTTTCTCGCCACGTGACCGGGTAGGCCCCAACACCCCCGCCACCCTCGAGCCGATCGAGGACGCGCGGGCCCGCCCCGCCTCAGGGCGCCGAGATCGCAGGACGCACACCACGCGCTCCGCGAACCACCGCTCTCGGACGTGCCGGACCGGGAGGAACCTCTCGGCCGACCGAGCCCGCGGTGACACCTTCTGGGATGAGAACGCTTCTCATGTATAAATGCGAGCGGTTCTCATCAACGAACGCGGAAGGACGTCATGAAGCGACTGCCGGTGACCGTGCTCTCGGGATTCCTGGGGGCGGGCAAGACGACGCTCCTCAGTCACGTGCTCGCGAACCGCGAGGGCCGGCGAGTCGCGGTGATCGTGAACGACATGAGCGAGGTGAACATCGACGCGGATCTCGTGCGCAACGGGGACGCGCACCTCGATCGCGTCGAGGAGCGCCTCGTCGAGATGACGAACGGGTGCATCTGCTGCACCCTGCGGGACGACCTCCTGCAGGAGGTCGCGCGGCTCGCCCGGGAGGACCGCTTCGACTACCTGCTGATCGAATCGACCGGGATCTCCGAACCGCTGCCGGTGGCACAGACCTTCACCTTCACGGACGAGGAGGGCCGAACCCTCGCGGACCTCGCCCGTCTGGACACGATGGTCACCGTGGTCGACGCGGCGGGCTTCGACAGCGACTACAGCGAAGCCGAGGACCTCGCGAGCCGCGGGCTCGCGACCGACGACGCGGATCAGCGCACGATCGCCGATCTGCTCGTCGAGCAGGTGGAGTTCGCCGACGTCGTGGTGGTGTCCAAGGCCGACCTCGCGGGCGAAGAGGCCACGCTGGCGGTCGAGGGCACGATCCGCGCGCTCAATCCGAGCGCCCGGATCATCCGTGCCGACCACGGGCGGGTCGACCTGTCCGAGATCCTCGACACCGGGCGCTTCGACATGGACGCCGCACAGGGATCGGCGGCGTGGATCAAGGAGCTGCAGGGAGAGCACACGCCCGAGACGGAGGAGTACGGGATCCGCAGTTTCGTCTACCGGGCGCGCCTGCCGTTCCATCCGGCGAGGTTCCTCCAGATGATGCGAACCGGCGATTGGGCCGGCGTCATCCGCTCCAAGGGCTTCTTCTGGGTCGCGAGCCAGCCGCGCTGGGTCTTTCTCTGGTCGCAGGCAGGTGGCGCGGCGCACTACGAGGTCACGGGACAGTGGTGGGACGCCGCGCCGGCCGAGGAGTGGCCGGCGGACGCGGAAGCGATCGCGAGAATCGGTGACCGGGAGGCCGAAGAACGCCGCCACCTCGAGCGCGCCCCGACGACTCGACGCTCGAACGGCGGCAGCCCGAGCGCACCACCACCAGGCGCCCAACACGCACGGGGTCCAGGCCACGCCGACTGGCGCCCGGCCGCCAGCGTGTGTCCACCCGTCAGGCGTACGCCGGACACGAACCGAGCCACGGGCGGCTCCGCACCCAGGAACGTCGCCGCCCACGCACTAGTCTCCCACCATGAGCGAGAGCGCAGCATCCCGGCTCGCCGCGGTCCAGCACGTCCTCCGGCTGACGGGCGTCGCATTCCCGCGCGGGGTCCTCGGCGGCGAGGCGACCGCGCTGGCGCAGACCCTGGCCACGGACGCCCGCCCCGAGGATCTGACCGCCCGGCTCGACGCCGTCGCCGTCGCCCACTGGGCGGAGCTGCACGCCGCGATCGGGGCCGCCATCGCGCGCGCCGCCTCCCGCGCGGACCCCTCGGAGCGTGAGGCGTTCGAGCTCGCCGCGGCCATGGCCGAGATGGACGACCCGGGCAACCCGCTGGCCCGCGCGCTGGCGCTTCGGGCGGGCACCGAGCTCGCGGCCGCCTACGCGCGCGCCCAGCTGCGCCTCGCCCCGCTCGAGGAGGTGCTCGCGGACACCGACCACGACGCCGCCATCGCGCTCGGACGGGCCGCCGGGGAGACGGTCGTGGACCTCCTCGAGCTGGACCCCGACGACTTCGCCGCCGAGATCGCGGACTATGTCGATGACGCGTCCGACACGTCGGTGGCGACACTCGCGCGGGCGACCGGCGACGTCGAGGTCCGCACCTGGGCGCGGGACGCGCTCGCGGCCCTGTCGGCCGGCGGTCCGGCCACCCGGACGGCGCTCGACGCGCTCACGGCCGGCCCGCCGCCCGACGACCCGGCGGAGGACGTCCTGTGGGTCGGCACGATCCTGGCGCTCGTCGCACAGGGGCTCGAGTCGGCGGCGATCGAGCAGGACGGGCCGCCGTCCGGCGAGCCTGATGGCGGATCCCCTGGCACGATCCAGAACACATGACATTCGTTGCGTCTGTCACGTGTCACGTGATAGCTTCGACGCAAAGGTGACAAACTACGACGTCCGAGGACGCAGGGGGGCCACGAATGTCCGAGTGGAGCGACTGGTACACCAAGCAGGACCCGACCAAGTGGGTGCTGGCCGAGATCCTGCGCGAGCGCGCCGAGCGCCACCCGGACCGTGACCTGCTCAAGTTCGGCGACAACCCGTGGGTCAGCTACGGGCAGGTCAACGCCCAGGCCAACCAGGGTCGCCAACGGCCTGATCGCCCGCGGGGTCGAGCCGGGCGAGTCGGTCAGCGTGATGATGCCCAACTGCGAGCCGTTCCTTCCCGTGTGGTTCGGGATCTTGAAGGCCGGCGCGGTGATGAGCTCGATCAACACCGCCTACAAGGGCGACTTCCTGTCGTGGACGATCAACCTGGTCGAGGCCAAAAAGCTGATCATCTCCGACCAGTACCTGGACCGGCTGGACCTGATCAAGGGCGAGCTGCCAAAGCTCGAGCACGTGATCGTGTGGGAGTCCGGCGCCCCCGAGGGCCCGGCCCCCTCGCTCACGAACGAGACGCTCGCCGAGCTCATGTCGGGCACCGACGCCGAGCCGGGCGTCGAGTACTCCTGGACCGATGACGCCCGGATCATGTTCACCTCGGGCACCACCGGCCGCTCCAAGGGCGTCATCAAGCAAAACGCCGCCGACTACTTCTCTGCCCGCGGCCTGCTCGAGGGCCTGTCGGTGATGAAGGGCACCTCGGTCGAGGACCTCGAGAACGACACGTTCTTTTCGTGCCTGCCGCTGTTTCACTCCAACGCCCAGGTGCTCTCGGGCTACCCGGCGCTGGTGGCGGGTGCCCGCGTGGCCTACACCGAGCGCTTTTCCAGCTCGCAGTTCTGGCAGCAGGTCATCGACGCCGAGGCCACGATCTTCAACTCGATCGGCGCCGTCAGCTACTTCATCTGGAACATCCCCGAGTCCGAGCTCGACAAGGCCCACACGGTCCACACCGTCTTTGCCGCCCCGGCCCCCAAGGACATCTACCACGAGTTCGAGGCGCGCTTTGGGGTCAAGTTCATCGAGGGCTACGGGCTGACCGAGACCGGCATGGCCACCTACATGGACCCCACCAAGCCCCCGATCCCCGGATCGTGCGGCAAGGCCAACCCGGGCTATGAGGTCACGATCGTGGAGCCGGGCACCGACCGGCCCCTGCCGCCCGACACCCCGGGCGAGATCGTCGTCGACATGAAGATCCCCAACATCGTCATGCGCGCCTACTACGGCATGCCCGAAAAGACCGCCGAGGACTTTCGCAACCTCAAGCTGCACACGGGCGACCTCGGGCGCATGGACGAGGACGGCTACGTCTTTTTCATGGACCGCGTCAAGGACTACATCCGCCGCCGCGGCGAGAACGTCTCCTCGATGGAGGTCGAGAAGATCGTCTCGAGCCACCCGCAGGTCCAAGAGGCGGCCGCCATCGGCGTCAAGGCCGGCGAGGGTGCCTCCTCCGAGGACGAGATCATGGTCGTGTGCATCCCCGCCAAGGACGGCCCTCCCGACTCGGCCGAGCTGACCCACTGGCTGGCCGAGCGCATGCCCTACTTCATGGTGCCGCGCTACATCCGCTTTGTGGACTCCCTGCCCAAGACCCCGACCGAGCGCGTCCAGAAGGTCAAGCTGCGCGAGGCCGGCATCACCGACGACACCTGGGACCGCGAGGCCGCCGGCGTCAAGATCAAGCGCTAGCGCGCGACAACGACCGAGGAAACCGAGGAGAGACCGAATGTCCACCACTCAGGATCCCCGCGCATCCGCACTTGCGTCGGCCCCACCCGGACTGATGGATGCGCTCTCCTATCCGTTCTTCCAGACCGTCTTCGACCGAAAGAGCCGTCGGGTCGGACTGGGGATGCACGTCGAGTCGGAGGCGTTCGACTACCAGAGTCCCTACGCCCCCGTCCCGCTCGGCGAGCTGGAGGAGGCGCTGCTGTGCATGGCGGCGACGGGTCTGTCCGGTCTCAACCTCGGTGACCTCGACCCCGCCAAGGGGATGAGCACGCTCGTCCAGTGGACCAACCGGACCTGGCCGAGCGCCTGCTCGAACCATGGCACCGAGCTGTTCTTCACCAACGACGACGGCACCTACCTCCTCAACATGTTCGGGTTGGTGCCCGAGGCCGAGGAGATCGCGACGATCTCCCACAAGCCGGTCGAGCGCCAGGTGGACTACATCGTGGAGCTGTACCGGCGGGCCAAGACGGAGATCTATCCGCACCGGGCGCCGCTGCCCGACAAGCTCCCGGGGCTGTTCGACTTCAACCAGTGGAACGCCAACAAGCCGGGCACGACGCTGTTCATCCCGGTGACGAACATCACGCTCGAGTACATCAACCTGCTGTTCATCTACCTGGCGCGGAGCTATCGGTTCTCGATGGTGGACGAGCAGAACGGCTACCGCTCCGCGGGGCTCGACGACGCACTGGCGTCGGGCCGCGTGGAGGCGGCCCGCCAGATGGGCATCGTCGAGATGGAGCAGCGGGCGCTCTCGGCCCTGGTCGTCGAGCAGGCCTTCATCTGCCAGAACATCAACCTCGCGACGCAGGCGCTCGGCCTCGGTGGGTGGACCTTCACCGGGTTCCTGCCCCGGTACGTCATGGGCGGCGGCGACGTCCCGGGCCTTGGCTTCCGCTATCAGGACGCCAAGGTCGGCCCGAGCTACCCGGTGGGCCTCGACGGCCACTTCGAGGCCTTCGTCCCGCCGTACTACGCGGACATGCACGCGGCGGTCGACGCCTTCATGGAGCTCAAGTGGTCGGCGTTCGAGCCCGAGGTGGCCAAGCCGTACAAGAACCCCGAGGGCGTCGTGAACGCGATCCCGCGTCCGCACGAGGACACGGTGCAGCTGGTCAAGCAGTACTGCCAGTACTGCATCGACACCTTCGGCCGGTTCCCCGTCTACATCGACCCGATGTACCAGCGGCTGACCGTCCAGGCGCAGCATCTGGACCCGGACTTCTACGAGGAGTTCTACCCGCCGGGCGCGATCACGGGCCAGCACGAGAACCACTTCGACCGCTGGCACCCGGAGCTCGCGGGGCCTGACGGAAAGCCCCCGCTGGCCGAGTGAGACCACCCGTCCCCGCGCCGGCTTCGCGCCGACGCGGGGACGGGTGCCCTCGCCGATGCGGGGTCGATCCTGCGGGCGGCGTCGGCGAGCGGCATGATGTGGCGCCGTCGCGCCCAGGCCCGGGCGCCCCCACGCCACCCGGAGTGCGTCCGTGATCTTCGCCCTCGCCGCCGCGCTGGTCGGCGGCCTGGTCCTCCTGACCGTCTTCTCGGAGCAGTTCGTCGTCGGTGCCGCGCGCATCGCGAAGGCGCTCCGCATGTCGGCGATCGTGATCGGCGCCGTGGTCATCGGCTTCGGCACGTCGCTGCCGGAGCTCCTCGTGAGCGTCGTCGCGGCGATCGGCGGGGCTCCCGACATCGCGCTCGGCAACGTCGTGGGCTCCAACATCGCCAACATGACGCTGGTCCTCGGTGCCGCGGCGGTTCTGACGCCCATCGTGGTCAGGTCGTCGGTCATCAAGCGCGAGGCGCCGCTCGCCCTGGCCGCGATGCTCGGCCTCGGCATCGTGCTCGTGCTCGACAACCCGCGGATCGGCGGGCTCGTGCTGCTGGCGAGCCTCGTGATCGTGCTCGGGCTGATCGTGTACGCCGGGTCCGAGGACCCGGACGACCCGCTCGGTGCGGAGACCGCCGAGGCGCTGGACGGCGCGGACCACCGCACGGGCGTCGAGATCACCAGGGCGCTCATCGGTCTCGTCGGGACGCTTGCGGGGGCGCAGCTGGTCGTGACGGGCGCCGAGGGGATCGCCGACCGGGCGGGGCTCAGCGAGGGATTCGTCGGTCTGACGATCGTCGCGCTCGGGACCTCCCTGCCGGAGCTGTTCACCGCCTTCCAGGCGGGGCGAAGGGGCGAGACCGACCTCGTCGTCGGCAACGTGCTCGGCAGCAACATCTTCAACTCGCTGGGCATCGCGGGGATCGCGATCCTCATCGCCCCCGGACCGGTCGCGAGCTCGATCACCGGCCTCGGCATGATCGCGATGCTCGTGCTCGGCGCGTTCGCGTTCCTCGTGATGGTCACCGGCTCGCGGGTCGTGCGCTGGGAGGGGGCGTTGCTCCTGATCGCCTACGCGGCGCTCGTGCCCTTCCTCGCGTGAACGATCGTCGGCGCGGCCCGGTCTCACTCGGCCGGCGCTCGCAGGACCGCGGGACGGCGCCACCATCCCGGCGCCTGGCCGCCACGACCCCACGATGCTGCAGCATGATCATCGCGCTGGTCGCCGCCCTCGTCGCCGGTCTCGTCCTGCTCACCGTGTTCTCCGAGCAGTTCGTCGTCGGCGCGGCGAGGATCGCAACGGCGCTTCGCATCGCGCCGGTGGTGATCGGGGCGGTGGTGATCGGCTTCGGCACCTCCCTGCCGGAGCTGCTCGTCAGCACCGTCGCGGCCGCCGGCGGTGCGCGCGACATCGCCCTCGGCAACGTCGTCGGCTCCAACATTGCCAACCTCACCTTGGTACTCGGGGTCGCCGCGGTGATCACGCCGCTGGTCGTGACGTCGGGCACGATCAAGCGCGAGGCCCCGATCATGCTCGCGGCGATGGCCGCGCTCGGGGTCGTGCTCGTCCTCGACAACCCGCGCACCGGAGGCCTGCTCCTCATGGCGGGGCTCGCGGTCGCCGTGCTCGTGATCATTCGCGGCGGCTCGGCCGATGCACCCGATCCGCTCGGCGCGGAGGTGGAGGAGGCGCTCGACGGCGACCCCGTCCATCGGCCGCGCATTGAGGTCCTCCGCGCGGCCATCGGCCTGGCCGGGACGCTCGCGGGTGCCCAGCTCGTCGTGGTCGGCGCATCGGGAATCGCCGACCGGGCCGGGCTCAGCGAGGGCTTCGTCGGCCTCACGATCGTCGCGGTGGGGACGTCGCTGCCGGAGCTGTTCACCGCGATCCAGGCCGCTCGTCAGCGCGAGCCGGATCTCGTGGTCGGAAACATCCTCGGGAGCAACATCTTCAACGCGCTGGGCATCGCGGGGATCGCGATCCTCATCGCCCCCGGACCGGTCGTGAGCTCGATCACCGGCCTCGGCATGATCGCGATGCTCGTGCTCGGCGCGTTCGCGTTCCTCGTGATGGTCACCGGCTCGCGGGTCGTGCGCTGGGAGGGGGCGTTGCTCCTGATCGCCTACGCGGCGCTCGTGCCCTTCCTCGCCTGAGGGACGCGTCACTCGCCGTCAGGCTCCTCGACGGCTCGCCGCGCCGCGGTGGGGCGAGGCGTCGTCGCGCGCGCGGAGTTGCCATCGGGCATCCGGGCATCCTCGTGCCCATCGCCGTCCGTCTCACCGCTCCGGTGGTCGCCGGGTCCGACCAGCACGACCTGCGTCGTCGGCTCCGGCCGGTGGTGGCACGCCATGCCGAGCCAGGTCGTCGATGGCCTCGCCGACGCGACCCGGCGCCTCGAGCTGGGGCAGGTGTCCCACTCCCGGGAGGCGGACGATGCGTGCGCCGGGGATCGCGGCGGCGAGGAGGTCCGCGGTCGGCGGCTTCGTGATCCGGTCCTGTTCGCCCGTCAGGATCGTGGTGGGGACGCGGAGCTTCCGGGCCGCGCGGCGCAGGTCGGTCCGAAGCCCGCGGTGGAGCGCCCTCGACCACACGCGTGCGTCCGTGGCCCGGAACCGGCGGGCCGCATCGGCGAGGAGCTCGAGCGCCACGGGATCGTCCCGCCAGCGGTCCGGGTCCGCGACCGTCACCGTGAACCCCCGGACGAGGCGGGCGTCGTCGCGGGCGAGCACGCCGACCAGCAGCCGGATCGCGAGCGGGCCGACCACCGGCAGCGCCGCCCAGTCCGACGGGACGCGCGGCCGCCATCCGGTCTGGGCCCGCCGGACCACCTGCGGCGAGACGAGCAGGAGGCCTCGCACGAGGTCCGGGCGCCGGGCCGCGATCTGGACCGCGGGCTGCGCGCCGAGCGAGTGACCGACCACGATCGCCGGCCCGAGATCGTCGAGCAGCGGCGCCAGCGCGGTCGCGTACCACCCGGCGGAGTGCGGGGCGCGGCGTGGCGCGGGGCTCTCGCCCCACCCCGGAAGATCAACGGCGACCGCGGTGCGCCCGCCGGAGGCGATCGCGTCGGGGAGGGCCCCCCACGACTCCTTGAAGCCGGCGAAGCCATGCACGAGGAGGACCGGCGGCCCCGAGCCGCGGGCGGTGGTGGCGAGGCCGTGGTGCACCGGCGGTGATGATCGCAGGCCTCGGCCGCCCGGGCGACCGAGGCCTGCATTGAGTCGATACGCACTCAGTCATCGCACACGCACTTGACACGAACAGACTCAATGTCCATCATCGGCGTCGGAGTTCTTTCGAAACGCATGAGAACGGCATGGGCGACGCGCCCGGCCAGGGAGGCAAGCGCGGATGGGACGAACGATCGGGATCGACCTGGGCACGACCAACTCGGCCATGGCGGTCCTGACGGGTGGCGAGCCCGAGGTGATCCCGAACGCCGAGGGCGGTCGCACGACCCCGTCGGTGGTCGGCTTCTCCAAGTCGGGCGAGCGACTCGTCGGGGCGGTCGCGCGCCGTCAGGCCGTCACCAACCCGCAGAACACGGTGTTCAGCGTCAAGCGCTTCATGGGACGCAAGTTCGCCGAGGTGGACGAGGAGATGACCATCGTTCCGTACGAGGTCGTCCGCGGAGCGAACGGGGACGTCCGGATCATGGTGGAGGGCAAGGAGTACAGCCCACCCGAGGTCAGCGCGATGATCCTCCAGAAGATCAAGACGGACGCGGAGGCGTTTCTCGGCGAGACCGTCGACGGTGCGGTGATCACCGTGCCGGCCTACTTCAACGACGCGCAGCGCCAGGCCACGAAGGACGCCGGCAAGATCGCCGGCCTCGAGGTCAAGCGCATCATCAACGAGCCGACCGCCGCGGCACTCGCGTACGGACTCGACAAGGAGCACGACCAGACGATCCTCGTGTTCGACCTCGGGGGCGGCACGTTCGACGTGTCCGTGCTCGAGATCGGCGACGGCGTGTTCGAGGTCAAGTCCACCGCGGGTGACAACCACCTCGGCGGCGACAACTTCGACAAGGCGATCGTCGACTGGATGGCCGCCGAGTTCAAGCGCGAGCAGGGGATCGACCTGGGCGCCGACAAGATGGCGCTGCAGCGGCTCTACGAGGCGGCCGAGAAGGCCAAGATCGAGCTCTCGACGACGACGTCGGCGCAGATCAACCTGCCGTTCGTCACCGCGGACCAGTCGGGCCCCAAGCACCTGGACCTGACCCTCACGCGGGCCAAGTTCGAGGAGCTCGTGCACGACCTGCTCGAGCGGCTGGTCGGACCCACCAAGCAGGCGCTCAAGGACGCCGGCGAGGGCACGATCGACCACATCGTGCTGGTCGGCGGCATGACGCGCATGCCGGCAGTCCAGGAGCGCGTGCGCGCGCTGACCGGCAAGGAGCCCCACAAGGGCGTCAACCCGGACGAGGTCGTCGCCGTCGGGGCCGCCATCCAGGCGGGCGTGCTCGCCGGAGAGGTCAAGGACGTCCTGCTGCTCGACGTGACCCCCCTGTCGCTCGGCATCGAGACCAAGGGCGGCGTGTTCACCAAGCTCATCGAGCGCAACACGACCATCCCGACCAAGAAGAGCGAGGTCTTCTCGACGGCGGACGACAACCAGAACCAGGTCGAGATCCACGTCCTGCAGGGCGAGCGCGAGATGGCGACCTACAACCGCACGCTCGGAAAGTTCAACCTCGTCGGGATCCCCCCGGCGCCGCGTGGCGTGCCGCAGATCGAGGTCACCTTCGACATCGACGCGAACGGCATCGTCAACGTGTCGGCGAAGGATCTCGGCACGCAGAACGAGCAGAAGATCGAGATCAAGGCCTCGAGCGGCCTCTCGGACGACGAGATCGACAACATGGTGCGCGACGCCGAGTCGCACGCCGAGGACGACAAGCGGCTCCGTGCGCTCGCGGACGCGCGCAACACGGCCGAGGCCCGCGTGCACGAGGCCGCGCGCCAGCTCGAGGAGAACGGGTCCAAGGTCGACGAGTCGGTCCGCCGCGACGTCGAGGGCGCCGTCGAGGCGGCGCGCAAGGCGTCCGAGGGTGAGGACGCCGACGACATCGAGGCCAAGACGGCGAGCCTGACCGAGGCGCTTCACAAGCTCTCGGAGCAGGTCTACCAGCGAGCGGCGGCCGAGAGCCAGGGGGCGGCCGGCGGTGACGCCGGCGGCGGGTCGGACGACGACACGGTCGAGGACGCCGAGTACGAGGTGATCGACGAGGACGCCCAGGCGCGCAACTGACGCGCCGGGCGATCCCAGACGACGAGACAGGAAGGAGAACGACGATGCCAGCAGTCGTGCGATGGGACCCCTACCGCGACATCACCGCGATCCGGGACGAGATGAACCGGATGTTCAGCCGCTCGATCGGCGAGACCGCCGGCGGATCGGCCTGGACGCCGGCGATGGACATCTTCGACCGCCAGGACGCGGTCGAGCTGACGGCCGAGCTTCCCGGGCTGACGGCCGACGACATCGAGATCGAGATCGACGACAACGTCCTGACGGTCAAGGGCGAGCGCCGCTTCGAGGACGCCGTCGAGGACGGTCGCTACTACCGGCTGGAGCGGGCCTACGGCCAGTTCTCCCGCAGCGTCACGCTTCCCCAGGGCGTCAAGGCCGACGAGATCTCCGCCGACTTCGACGGCGGCGTGCTCCGCGTGCGGGTCCCCAAGGCCGACGAGGTCAAGCCGCGACGGATCGCGGTCGGAACCGGAACCGGGGCCTCGTAGGTGGGGACACCGGATCAGGGGCCGGGCGCGGCGGGCGTCGGCGGCCCCGGGGCGGCGGAGGAGGCCGCCCCGGGGCCGCCCCCGATCGGCGAGGGACCGTTCGACGGCCCCACCGACGTCGGTGAGCCGAGCCCGGACGAGGGCTACGCCGAGGCGTGTCGCGAGCGAGACGAATACCTGGCCACGCTGCAGCGCGTGAAGGCGGAGTTCGACAACTACCGCCGGCGCAGCGAGCGCGATCGACAGGCGGCGGCGCAGGCCGCGACCAACGAGCTGGTCCGCGATCTGCTCCCGGTGGTCGACAACCTCGAGCGCGCGGTCGCCTCGCTCGGCGAGGAGGGCGCCCAGATCGTCACGGGCATCGACATGGTGCGCGTGCAGTTGGCCGAGCTCCTGACCGCGCGCGGCGTCGCCGAGATCGAGGCGCACGGCCACGCGTTCGATCCGCAGATCCACGAGGCGGTCGCGACGCACCCGACGAGCGAGCACGCCGAGGGGACGGTGATGCACGTCGTCGAGAAGGGCTACACGCACGGTGACGCCGTGATCCGGCCGAGCCGCGTCGTCGTGGCCGAGCGCCCGGCCTAGCCCCGGGCGGGTCGATGGCCGACCTCTACGCGACACTCGGCGTCGCCCCCGGCGCGTCCGAGGACGAGATCCGGTCCGCCTATCGCGCGTTGGCGCGCAAGCATCATCCGGACGCCAACCCCGACGACCCCTCCGCGGAGGACCGGTTCAAGGAGATCTCGCACGCATACGACGTGCTGTCGGACGCGGGCAAGCGACGCGAGTACGACGCGGCGCGCAGCGCCTTCGGCGGCGCCCGGCCTCGTCCGGGCGGCCCGTCCGGACCGGGCGGGCCGAGGCCGGGCGGCGACGGCGGCTTCGGAGGCTTCGGCGACTTCGCCGACCTGTTCGGCTCGATCTTCAAGAAGGGGCCCGGCGAGCCGGGTGATCCGCGCGCCGCGCGCCGGGGCGGCGACGTCGAGGTCGAGGTCAGCCTCTCGTTCGACCAGGCGCTCCGAGGGGCGCAGGTCCCGGTCACCGTCGACAAGCGCGAGGCGTGCGCGACATGTTCCGGGAGCGGCGCGAAGACCGGCACGAGCCCGCGCCTGTGCCCGGAGTGCCGGGGCCGCGGCGTGGTCGGGCGGGACGCGGGCGGGTTCGGCGTCAGCGGACCATGCCCACGGTGCGGCGGCGTCGGAACGGTCGTGGACGACCCGTGCACGACCTGTGAGGGCACCGGGACGACGAGCGCCCGGCGCCGGTACAACGTCAAGATCCCGGCCGGTGCGAAGGACGGCACGAAGGTGCGCCTTCGCGGTCGCGGACAGGGCGGCCAGCGCGGCGGGCCCGCGGGAGACCTGATCGTCATCACCCGGGTCGGCGCCAGCCGGCTCTACTCGCGAAAGGGCGACGACCTCGAGATCCAGGTTCCGGTCACCTTCGCCGAGGCCGCCCTCGGCGCGGAGATCACCGTGCCCGGCCCGGAGGGGCGGATCAGGCTGCGGGTCCCACCGGGGAGCTCCGACGGTCGTGCGCTCAGGATCGACGGTCAGGGTGCGCCGAAGCTCAACGGCGGTGGGCGCGGGGACCTGATCGCACGGCTTCGGGTGCAGGTCCCGCGTGAGCTCTCCGACGACCAGCGGGCCGCGCTCGAGCGCTTCGCCGAGCTCGACGCGCGCGACCCGCGCGAGACGCTCTTCTCATGACGGACCCGGACGACACCACGACGTTCCTGATCGGCATCGCCGCCAAGCGGGCGGGGATGCACCCCCAGACGCTCCGGCTCTACGAGCGGCGCGGGTTGCTCGCACCGATCCGCGACGCGCGCAACACGCGCCGCTACCGCGCGGCCGACGTCGCGAGGTTGCGCCGCATCCAGGCGCTCTCGGAGGCGGGCATGAACCTGGCCGGAATCGAGCGCGTGCTCGCGCTCGAGGGCGAGGTCGCGACGCTGCGTGCCCAGGTCTCGAGCCTCGAGGAGCGGATCTCGACCGAGCGGGCCGAGCACGCGGCCGCGATCGCCGCCGAGCGGCGTGCGGGGCGCGCCGACCTGGTCCACGTGACCCGGACGCGGACGGCGCTCGTCCGATACCGGCCCGACGACCACTAGACGACGGAGAATCGAAGAGAGGACGGGACGATGGCAGTCGACAAGCCAACCGAGCGCGCCCAGGAGGCGATGTCCTCGGCGGCGCGCATCGCAGACGAGCGCGGCAACCAGGTCATCGAGCCGGTGCACCTGCTCGCGGCACTCCTCGCAGAGCGCGACGGAATCGTCGGGCCGGTCCTCGAACGCGCCGGCGCGGACCTCGCCGGGGTCCAGGCGGGCGTGGAGGCCGCGCTCGGCCGGCTCCCCGAGGTCAGGGGCGCGAGCGCGGCGACCGGGCCCCAGCTGTCGGGGTCGTTTCGCGCCGTGCTCCGACGGGCGGGGCAGGAGGCGGAGGCGCTCGGGGACGAGTACATCTCCACCGAGCACCTGCTGCTCGCGCTGGTCGAGGAGGCATCGCCCGCCAGGGAGGCCCTCCTCCGGGGCGCCGTCACCCGCGACGGATTGCTCGGCGCCCTGCAGCAGATCCGCGGATCGGCCCGGGTGACCGACGCGAACCCCGAGGGCAAGTACCAGGCGCTCGAGCAGTACGGCCGCGACCTGACCGAGATCGCCGAGCGAGGAAAGCTCGATCCGGTGATCGGCCGCGACGAGGAGGTGCGACGGGTCATCCAGGTGCTGTCCCGGCGCACGAAGAACAACCCGGTCCTGATCGGCGAGCCGGGCGTGGGGAAGACCGCGATCGTCGAGGGGCTCGCCCAGCGGATCGTCGCGGGCGACGTGCCCGACTCGCTCCGCGAGAAGCGCGTCGTCGCGCTCGATCTGGGGGCGCTGCTCGCCGGGGCGAAGTACCGCGGTGAGTTCGAGGACCGCCTGAAGGCCGTGCTCAAGGAGATCGAGGACGCCGAGGGCCGGGTCATCCTGTTCATCGACGAGCTGCACACGATCGTCGGCGCCGGTGCCGCCGAGGGGGCCGTCGACGCCGCCAACCTGCTCAAGCCCATGCTCGCCCGGGGGCAGTTGCGCGCGGTGGGCGCCACGACGCTCGACGAGTACCGCAAGCACATCGAGAAGGACGCCGCGCTCGAGCGCCGCTTCCAGCCGGTCGTCGTCGGCGAGCCGTCCGTCGAGGCGACGATCGGCATCCTCCGCGGGCTCAAGGAGCGCTACGAGGTCCACCACGGCGTGCGCATCCAGGACGCGGCCCTCGTGGCCGCCGCCCGGCTGTCCGACCGCTACATCACCGACCGGTTCCTCCCGGACAAGGCAATCGACCTGATCGACGAGTCGGCCAGTCGCCTGCGCATCGAGATCGACTCCGTCCCCGCCGAGCTCGACGTCGTCGAGCGGCGGATCGTCCAGCTCGAGATCGAGGAGCAGGCGCTCGCCGAGGAGACCGACCAGGGGTCGATCGACCGCCGGGACGCGATCGGGCGCGAGATCGCCGAGCTGCGCGAGGAGGCGACGGCGATGCGGGCCCACTGGGACCAGGAGAAGTCGAGCATCACGAACATCCGCGAGGTCAAGGAGCAGATCGAGCAGGCGCGGGCGGAGCTCGAGCGCGCCGAGCGGGAGGCGGACCTCGAGGGCGCGGCACGACTCAAGTTCGGGACGTTGCCGGACCTCGATCGCGCGCTCGAGCACGCCAACGACGAGCTCGCGGCCCAGCAGGAGACCCGGCGGATGCTCAAGGAGGAGGTGGACGAGGAGGACATCGCCGCGGTCGTCGCGAGCTGGACCGGCGTGCCGGTGAGCCGCCTGATGGAGGGCGAGGTCCAGAAGCTGCTCCAGATGGAGGCGCGCCTCCACGAGCGGGTCGTCGGTCAGGACGAGGCCGTGAGCGCGGTGGCGAACGCCCTGCGCCGCGCGCGCGCGGGCCTGTCGGACCCGAACCGGCCGATCGGCTCGTTCATCTTCCTCGGGCCGACCGGCGTGGGGAAGACCGAGCTCGCGCGGGCGCTCGCGGAGTTCATGTTCGACGACGAGCGGGCCATGGTCCGGGTCGACATGAGCGAGTACATGGAAAAGCACACCGTCGCGCGGCTCATCGGGGCGCCCCCCGGCTACGTCGGGTACGAGGAGGGCGGACAGTTGACCGAGGCGGTGCGCCGGCGCCCCTACTCGGTGCTCCTGCTCGACGAGATCGAGAAGGCGCACGCCGACGTGTTCAACGTCCTCCTGCAGCTGCTGGACGACGGGCGCCTGACCGACGGTCAGGGGCGCGTCGTCGACTTCAAGAACACGGTCGTGATCATGACCAGCAACATCGGAAGCCAGTACCTGACCGAGGGGGTCGGCGAGGAGGTCGCGCGCGAGCGGGTGATGGGCGCCCTGCGCGAGCACTTCCGTCCGGAGTTCCTGAACCGGGTCGACGAGATCGTGATGTTCCACCAGCTGCGGCCGGAGCAGCTCCGCCAGATCGTGGAGTTCCAGGTGGAGGCGCTTCGCCGCCGCCTCGCCGACCGCGACGTGGAGCTGCGGCTGAGCGCGGCCGCCGCGGACCGTCTGGCGGACGAGGGCTTCGACCCCGCGTACGGGGCCCGTCCCCTCAAGCGCGTGGTGCAGCGCCGCGTCCAGGATCCGCTGGCGATGCGGATGCTCGAAGGCGACGTCCGGGCGGGCGACCTCGTGGACGTCGACCTCATCGACGGCGAGATCGGCTTCCGCGTCGACCGGGACGTCGAGCCCGAGGTCGACGGGGTCGCCGTGGACTGAACGGGCGCCGGGGGCCCGGGGGGTCGGCCGGCGCGGCGGAGTCTCGCTCGAGCCGGACGCGGGCGACGCTCGGCTCGAGCGTCTCCGCCGGGCGCGCCGGCTGTTCCGCGCCGCCGGCGATCTCCTCGTCGAGGCGCTCGTCTGCTCCGTCGTCGCGGAGACGTCCTCGCCGGCCGACGAGGTCTGCTCACCGAGCGGGGAATCCGCTCAGGCCGACCAGCCGCCGCGATCGTCGTCAGCGCCCGACAGGCGTGCGATCGCCCGCTGCCACGGCCGCTCGTGCGCCGCGGTGACGGGCTCGGGCGCGGACCAGTAGGCCACCCAGGACGTTTGCTCGCCCGCCGCCACGGCGATCCGCTGGCGCCGGAGTGCCGGCTGGCCCCCGTGGCCGGGGCGCGTGTCGCGCCGGACGCGTTCGCGCGCGACGATCCCCGGCGGCACCGGCACGGCATCGATCTCGAGCGGGGCCGCCTGCCATTCGGCCAGGCGGCGCGTGGCCTCGGCCGCCTCGACACGCATGATGCGCGTGAGCACCTCCGCCGCGTCGTCCCCCCGCCGCCGGTCCTCCTCGTCGCGCAGGCCGAGGTAGTCGTCGGTGATCGCTTCGACCCGGCGCCGGTCGTCGACGAGGGCGTCGCGGTCGAAGACCAGGTTCTGCCAGTAGTCCGGCATACACCCCTATCGGCGCGGCACCACCGGAGCCCGAGCCAGAATCCCCGCAGCCGAGAGGGCGGCCGAGGCGACCGCCGCGACCACGGCGACGTAGAGCCCGATGTCCCGGGACAGGAACTCGGCGGGCTCGGGCAGGACGACCAGCCGATAGGCGACCAGGAGCACGGCCACGCACGCGAGCACGGTGGCCGCCCATGCCAGGACGAGCGCCGTCCGGTCCTCCAGCACGATCCGCTCGAGCGCGTCGAGGACGAGCACGGCGTTCGCCGCGAACACGAGCACCCCGAGGACCAGCACGATCCGGGCGATGCCCGTCGCCTCCCACCCGCTGCTCGACGACGCGGCGAAGGGCGGACCGATGTCGGTCGCGAACCAGGGCAGGAACGGGCTCGCCGCCACAGCCGCCGCCGCGACGCAGGCGGCGCCGGGAACCACGGCGCCGGCGGCGATGTTGCCGATGCGGATCAGCGGATGTGCGCGCGGGTCGGGGACACGGTCACAGCCTAGTGCGCGGTGCGCCGGCGGTCCCCGGACGTCGACTATGCTTCTCGGCCGTCGAACCGGACCCGGGGGTGGCGTGCGACGGCCCGACTTCTTCATCGTGGGGGCACCCAAGTGCGGGACCACCGCGCTCAGCGAGTACCTGCGCGGGCACCCGGCCGTCTTCATGTCGACGCCGAAGGAGCCGCACTACTTCTGCGACGACTTCGACTACTACTACCGGCCGGGCGAGCGCACCCTCGACCACTACCTGCGGCTCTACGACGCGGCGGGCGACGAGCACACGGCGGTCGGTGAGGCGTCGGTCTGGTACCTCTACTCGTCACGAGCGGCGCCCGCGATCCTCGAGTTCGACCCGGCTGCGCGAATCGTGGCGATGGTGCGAAATCCGGTCGAGATGGTGCCGTCGCTGCACAGCCAGATGCGGTACGCGGGCGATGAGGACGTGCCCGACCTCGAGGCCGCGTGGCGGCTTCAGGGCGCGCGCGCCGCGGGCGCGGCGATCCCGGCCGGTTGCCGCGTGCCCGCGTTCCTCCAGTACGGCGACGCCTGCCGGCTGGGCGCCCAGATCGAGCGGCTCCAGTCGGTCGTCCCCCGGGGGCAGCTGATGGTCATCGTCCTCGACGACATGCGGCGCGATCCACGGACGACGTACACCCGGGTGCTCGAGTTCCTGGGCGTCCCCGACGACGGCCGAAGCGAGTTCCCCCGGGTCAACGCCAACAAGGTGCACCGCACGGGCGCCGTGGCGCGCTTCACGCAGCGCCCTCCCCGCGCGCTCGTCAAGGTCGCCGCGCACACCAAGCGGATCGCCCGTGTCGAGCGGTTGGGAGTCCTTCAGCGAATCCGCGACCGCAACCGAAGCGTCGAGGAGCGTCCGCCGCCACGTCCGGAGTTCCTCGACGAGCTGCGCGCGTACTTCGCCGACGACGTGGCCCTGCTCGGCCGCCGGATCGATCGTGACCTGTCCGGGTGGACCGACGCATGACCACCGGGGGCCGCACTCGCCGGTGGTAGTCTCAACCACGTTCCGGCCTGCAGAAACCGGGAGTTCAGGTTGCCGACCTACATCCTCCTCAGCACCCTCAGCCCCCACGGCGTGGGCACGCTGAAGGCGAACCCCACGAGGCTTCGCGAGGTCAACGACGAGATCGAGCAGATGGGCGCGCGCGTCGTGTCGCAGTGGGCGGTGCTCGGCCCGTACGACTTCGTGAACATCGTCGAGGCGCCGGACGAGCGCACCATCGCCAGGGTCTCCATCGAGCTGGCCGCCCGCGGGACGCTCCACATCCAGACGATGGCGGCGATCCCGGTCGATGAGTTCCTCTCCACCCTGAAGTGACGTCCAACGGACGGGCCCGGCGCTGGCTCGTCGCCGGCGGCGTCGCCGGGCTGATCGCGACACCGCGCCTCACGCGACTGGCACGCGACCTCGTCGGGCGTGCGGGCAGGGATCCCGAGGCGCCGTTTCGCGGGGCGCCCTGCCAGTCCGATCCGGCGAAACGGCGCGGATGAGCCCCACGGGCCGGTGGCAGGTCGAGGTCCTGGTCCCGGCCCATCGGATCGTGCTCGCGCTGGAGGGTGACAGGGTCGTCCAGCTGTCGGCCGGCGACCCGGTGGCCACCTTCGCCGCCTATCGCCGGCTGCCGGACGCGGTCCACGGCATGATCGCCTGGCCGAACACGATGCTCCTTCGCGGTCCGGCGACGTTCGTGATCGATCCGGGCTATCAGACGCAGGGCGACATGCTGGCCGCGGCCCTCGCATCCAAGGGGCTCACACCCGACGCGCTCGACGGCGTGCTGATGACCCACCTCCATCGCGACCACCTGGGTGCGGTCCGCCAGCTGGGGCGGGTGCCGCTGTGGGTGCACGAGGCGGAGCTCGACACGCCGTACGCCGCCGTCCAGTCGGGGCTGCTCGACCTGGTCGACGTCCGGGTGCTCCGCGGCGACGAGGGCGTCGTCCCGCCCGGCGTGCGGTGGTTTCACACCCCGGGTCACGCGCCCGGTCACGTGGCGTTCGTCGTCGACGCCCTCGAGGGGCGGGTCGTCGTGGCCGGAGACACGCTCGGCCCCGATCCGCGCTGGTTCGCCGAGGACGACCCCCCCGCCGACCTCCCCGAGCGCGACGCCCACCTGGCGGCGTATCGCCGGATCCGCGCCGAGGACCCGCACATCGTGGTCCCGGGCCACTACGCGCCGATAACACTGGAGTAGGACCGCCCTCGCTCGCGTCGAACAGGCCGACGAGCGCCGCGCCAGCCCACCCCGGAGGAGTCACACGATGGACCTGTCCTCGATCACACGCGAGCAGAAGCTCTTCGCCGCAGCCGGCGCAAGCGCCCTGTGGGTCATCAGCCTGTTCTTCCCGTGGTACGACCTCGGACTCGACATCCCGGACGCCGCGGCCCAGCTTGCCGGCGTCGACGAGACCATCAGCGGATGGGACGTCGTCCCGTCGGCATGGTTGTTCCTCGTGATCGGCGTCGTCGCCGCCCTCGCGGCAGTGTCCGAGGCGATGGACTACGAGCTTCCCATGGGGCTCCCCGGCGTCCCGCTCGCCGCCTGGGCCACCTCGATCCTGGCCGTCGTGACGATCGCCATCGCAATCGACGGCGACGGCGGCCGCGCGTGGGGGATCTTCCTCGCGGTGATCTTCGCCGTGGTGGCCGTGGCCGCGTCGGCATGGGTCTGGCGCGAGGAGCGCTGAGCCGGACACGCGCGGGGTGGCATAGACTCGCCTCGGGTCAGGCGCGAGCGGGAGGACGATGATGGGCAACGAATGGCTCGACAAGGCGAAGGACGCGGCGACGAAGGCGGGGGACGTCGCCAAGAAGGGCGTCGACGACGTCAAGGACAAGTCGCAGCAGGTGATGCTCAAGCGCAAGCTCGACGGCGTCGCGCAGGAGCTGGGCCACGTCGTCTACCGTCAGCGCTCCGGCGAGGGCGGCCTGGACGCCGAGATCGACCGTCTGGTCGGGGAGATGCGAGGCCTGCGCGCCGAGATGGAGTGAGGCCGTGAGCGCGCGCGCAGAACGCGCTCCGCGGTAGCGGAGCGGGTTCGAGCGCATGGGCGCGAGAGGACGCAGCCGCCGGGACGCGGGCAGAACCGCTCGACGAACACGACCACCGCCGTCGCGTCCCGGTGGACCGTCCGGTTTGGGGCAACCCACCCGAGGCGAAGGGGTGCGGCCCCCCGCGCCGGACGCTTTCGCCGAGGATCCGCAACGAGTGGGATTGACCCGCGCCGTTTCTCGCCACGTGACCGGGCAGGCCCACAGAACCCCGCCACCTTGAGCGCGCCCGAGGACTCGCAGGCCGCCCCGTCCAGGGCGCGCCGAGACCCGACGACGCACCACCACGCGCTCCGCGAACCACACGCCCATGGACATGCCGGCCCGGGGACGGCCTCCGGCCGACACCCGGACCGTGGACGGCCCGTCGGCCCGACCACGATGACCCACGGGCGCGACCACGAAACATGAGTTGATCGATTCGAAACCAGGACGGGGAGAAGACAACCCCAGCCCGACT
Organism: Miltoncostaeaceae bacterium; assembly: GCA_963698665.1. Lineage (GTDB taxonomy): Bacteria > Actinomycetota > Thermoleophilia > Miltoncostaeales > Miltoncostaeaceae > CALNYH01. Next base: position 675,404 of record CAVORO010000003.1, read on the forward strand.
CCCCGTGCGACCGTGAGGCGCGCGCGCAGAACGCGCTCCGCGGTCGCGGAGCGGGTTCGAGCGCCTGGGCCGAGAGGACGCAGCCGCCGGGACGCGGAGTGAACCGCCTCGATGAACACGACCACCTCGGTCGCGTTCCGGTGGACCGTCCGGCTTGGGGCACACCCGGAGGGCCCGACGGCGAAGGGTGGAGTCGCGGTCGCCTCGTCGCCGGACGAGCTCTGCTCGTCCGAGGATCCGTCCCGACGGTGAAGGCGCCAATCAAGGGGATTGGGATCCCGCCCGAGGCAAGGGGTCGTCCTGCGCCGGACGCCTGAGCCGGGATCCGAGGCCCGGGATTGACCCACCCGTTTCTCGCCATCCTGACGGGCAGGCGCGCCGAGCACCCGCACCCCAGCGAATCGACCCCGCATGACCAAGAAGGCGCGCCCGGGGCATACCCTCACCCTCGACAAGAGGCTGAGTAAGTGACCTACGGGCGGACCTTCGCCCCCGTCGGCGGGAGTTTCACCGTCCGCGTCAGGCCGGTCCGTCCGAGGCGGCCGATGGCCGTGACCTCGATCGCGGCGGTGCCGGCCACCTCGCTCCCGGCGACGGTGCGGTCCCAGATGATCGCCCGCCGCCCGGTGCCGAGGCGTCGACCCGAGATGACGGTTTCGGTCCCCCGGGCGGTCCGGGCGCGCACGGTCACCCGGGCGTCCTGGCGCAGGCGGAAGCCGATCCGGATCACGGGGACGCGCTCGCCGCCGATCGTGCGGCGAACCCGCGTGGCGGTCAGGCCGCCGAGGGTGCGGTCGACGAGCACGCGGCGGCGTTGCGCGGTCGGTCGCGACCCGTCGTCGGGCACGAGCCGCGCCCGGACGTCCCATACGCCGTCGCGCATCCGCAGCCGCCGCGGGTCGAGGTTGAGGCGGGCGACGCCGGTGTCCAGGCGCACCTCGCCGAGCCGGACCGCGCCACCGCCGCCCCTGCGGCGGGCGGTCACGGTGGCCGTCCCCGGCACGGGCGAGCGGACGATGGCCGAGACGCGCTCCGTGACCCCGTCGGCATTGGGCGTCAGTCGCCCGGGGAGCGGTTGGAGTTGCACACCGGAGTAGCCGAGGGTCAGCGCGGTCGCGATCGCGCGCGGGGAGTCCCAGGCGACGAGCGGACGGTTCCACAACTGCAGCTGGGTGCTGCCGCCGGCGTCCATGGCGACGGCCTCCGTGGCCCCCAGTCCGGCCAGCGCGGTCGCCAGCTCAGGAGCCGACAGCCCGCGGCTGCCCTGGAGCGGGCCGTCGGCCGCGACGAGCAACACGGTCCCGTCCGCGGTCTGGCCGACCGCCGACCGGGAGGTCCGGCCGCCGAGCTGCGACGACGAGAACGACTCGCCGGAGGCGAGGATCGGCCGTCCGCCGCTGACCAACGCCGGTCCGCCGCCGATCGCGTCGGTCGCCCCCTCGGGAAGCCCCTCCAACGTGGTCGTGACCGCCACCCGGGCGCCGAGGGGCAGCGTGTCCGCGAGCCTGCGCCCGGCCGAGCCGACACCGCTCAGCACGACGTGCCCCGTTTCGATCGGGGTGTCCCCGCCGGATGTCCGCGCGACGACCGTCCCGGTGGTCGGCACACCGACCAGGGGTGGAGCGGGCGTCTCCTGGCGGACGCGCACCTCGAACAGCGAGTCGCCGCTCGGCGTCCGGGCGCCCGCGGCGGGCGTGAAGAGGATCGTCTCGCTCGATCGCGCCCTGGGGCGGTTCACCGCCTGGATCGTGCGGGGCGCCGGCGCCCCCTCGGGCGGGTCGTCCAGTCGCTGCCACGCGGCCGCCATCGCCAGGCGCGTCACGGCGATCCGCCCCCCCGGGGGCGGGACCACGAGCGCCGATCGGCCGGGCTCGGGGTCGCTCTCGATCCGCGAGCCACGCAGGAGCACCCCGCTCGGATGGCCGCCCGTGAAGCTGAAGAAGTCCCCGTTGATGCCCGCCACCACGCCCGCGGAGAGCCGGCGCGTCACCGCGTCGGCGAGTTGCCCGCGCACCCGCACGTTCGGGCCGGTCGTGATCGGCTCCAGGCGCAGGCGCGCGGAGGCGCGCGCCCGGATCACGTGCAGGACCTGGTCGGCGCCGAGCGCGCGCCGCTCGTACTGCGCGCCGGGGACGACCGCGCTCCGCGCGGGCTGGGGTTCGGGAAGCGCCTCGGCCGCCGCGAGGACCGGGCCGGGGAGGGCCAGGAGGAGTCCGAGTGTGAGCAGTCCGCGCACGGCGGCCACCCAACCAGACCGACGCCCTGGCGCGAAGCGGACCGGACACACGTCTGACACAGGAACGCCGTTCGCGACCTCGGCGCCGTCTCGCGCTCGCATGCCGCCGACCCCGGATGCGACACTGACGGAATGGTCGCTCTCGCCTGGAGCATCGCCGTGCTCGGTCTGATCGCCGCGCTCGCCGGCGCCGCGCTCGCCTGGCGCGCACGCCGCGACGGCGCCGCCGCCGGCCGACGCGCCGCCGCGGCCGACGCGCGCGCCCGGACCTTCGAGCAGCGGATCCAGGGGTCCTTCGAGGTCCTTCCGATCGTCGCCCTGCGCGTCGACGCCGACGGCAGGTTGCTCGAGGCCAACCGTCGTGCCCGCGAGCGGTTCGACTTCCTGCGGCCGGGCATGGGCGTCCTGGAGGCGTTCAGCGAGCACGAGCTCGCCGGGCGGGTCACGGCGGCGCTGGCCGGGCAGGCCACCGACGAGTTCGAGGTCAGGCTCTTCGCCGACGGGCGCCGCACCTACAGGGTCGTCATCGAGCCCTACCGGACCGGATCCGACGCCGAGGCACTCATCGCCCTCACCGACACGACCGAGGCGGTGGCCTATCAGGAGCTCCGCTCCCAGTTCGTCTCCAACGTCTCGCACGAGCTCAGGACGCCGCTCACAGGCCTGCGGGGCCTGCTCGAGGCCCTCGACGACCCCGACATGGACGCCGCGACGCGACAGCGCTTCATCGTTCGCGCCGCGCATGAGTCCGAGCGGCTCGAGGCGTTGATCGGCGACATCCTCTTCCTTTCGGAGCTGGAGGCGACCGAGGGGCTGCCCTCGGACGGGCGGAGCGATCTCGCGGCCGCCGTCGAGGTCACCGTCGAGGAGCTGCGGCCGGTCGCCGACGAGCACGGGGTGGCACTGTCCTTCGACACCCAACACGACGCATGGACGCCGCTCACCGAGCGGATGGCCCGGATCGTCGTCCGCAACCTGGTCGAGAACGCGATCAAGTACGCCGGCGCCGGCGCGCGGACGGACACGGTCGTCCGCATCGAGGACGGGTTCGTCGAGCTGCGGGTGACCGACGACGGGGCGGGGATCCCGGAGCGCCAGCTCCCGCACATCTTCGAGCGGTTCTATCGCGCCGACCCCTCCCGCTCGAAGCGGCTCGGCGGCACCGGGCTCGGGCTCTCGATCGTCAAGCACATCTCCGAGCGTTTCGGTGGACGGGCGACCGCGACCTCGCGCGAGGGCTTCGGGACCACCGTGACGGTGCACCTCCCGCTCGAGGCGACCGACGCCGAGGGGCCCGAGGGGGACCAGGGGCGGGCGGAACGGATGCGCGAGGCGCCGCTTCGCGGCGACGCCGCCGGGCTCTGATAGCGTCCCCGCCCGTTCGCCCGCGCCCGCGCTGACGCCAGCGCGCCGGCCCGGTCGGCGGATCGCGATCATGCCCGTCGCCCTCATGGACATCGCGGCCCAGTACGGGCCCCTTCGCAGCGAGATCGACGCCGCCATCGCCGGCGTGCTCGACAGCGGGCGCTTCATCCTGGGGCCGAACGTCGCGGCGCTCGAGGCCGAGATGTCCGAGCGCGCGGACGGGCGTCCATGCGTCGGGGTCGCGAACGGCACCGACGCCCTCGCGATCGCCCTCCAGGCGGTGGGGGTCGGACCCGGCGACGAGGTCGTCACGAGCCCCTACACCTTCTACGCCACGGCGGAGGCCGTCGCGCGGCTGGGGGCGACCCCGGTGTTCGCCGACGTCGACCCGGTCGATCTGTGCATCGATCCGGACGACGCCGCGAGGCGGATCACCGATCGCACCAAGGCGATCCTCCCCGTGCACATCTTCGGCCACCCGGCCGACGCGTCCCGGCTCCGCGACCTGGCCGACGCGCACGCGCTTCCCCTGATCGAGGACGCCGCCCAGGCGATGGGCGCCGCCGACCGGGGGACGCCCGTCGGGGCGCTCGGCGATCTTGCGACGGTCAGCTTCTTCCCGACCAAGAACCTGCCGGGAATCGGCGACGGCGGCATGGTGATCTGCCGCGACGAGGAGACGGCCGAGCACGTGCGGCGCCTCCGGTTCCACGGGTCCAAGGACAAGGTCACCTTCGAGGAGGTGGGCTACAACTCCCGCCTCGACGAGCTGCAGGCGGCGGTGATCCGCGTGTTCCTGCCGCATCTCGACGCGTGGAACGACGGGCGACGTGCCGCGGCGGCCGCCTACGCCGCCGCCGACGTGCCGCGCGGCGTCGAGCGCCCGGCCGAGCGCACCGGGGCCCGGCACGTCTACCACCTCTACGTCATCCGTCACCCCGACCGCGACGCGCTACGCGCCGCCCTCAACGAGCGGGGCGTCTCGGCGGCGGTCTACTACGGGATCCCGCTCCACCTGCAGCCCGTCTTCGCCGGCCTCGGCTACCACGAGGGCGACCTGCCCGTCGCCGAGGAGTCGGCCCGCACCGGGCCTCGCGATCCCGATGCATCCCCACCTCTCCGCGCAGGGCGTGGACGAGGTGGTCGAAGCGCTGCGCGCCGCCTGCGCTGCGCTTCCAGCTCGCGTCTGAGCCCCCTGGGAGGCCGATCCGTGCGCGTCTGGGTGGACATCACCAACTCGCCCCACGTCGTCATCTTCCGACCGCTGATCGCCCGCCTGGAGGCGCGCGGGCACGAGGTGACCGTCACTGCGCGGGCGTTCGCGCAGACGCTCGGCCTGCTCGAGCGGTTCGGCATCCCGCACGCCGTCGTCGGAGCGCACGGCGGCGGTGGACGCGTCGGCAAGGCGCGGGCCATGGCCGGGCGCAGTGGTGCGCTGACGGCCTTCGCCCGCCGCGAGCGGTTCGATCTCGCGGTCGCGCACGGCAGCACGGACCAGCCGCTCGCGGCCCGCGCCGCCGGCATCCCGCAGGTCACGATGTTCGACTACGAGTACGCGGCGGCGATGCACCACTGGAACTGCCGACTCGCCGCGCGCGTGCTCGTCCCGCGGGCGATCCCCGAGTCGGCGCTCCGTCGCTACGGCGTCCGCCCTCCGCGGCTCGTCCGCTACCGCGGTCTCAAGGAGGAGTACTACCTGGCCGACCACGCCCTCGACATCGGCGCGGTGGCGGCCGAGCTCGACCTCGACCAGGACCGGGTGATCGCGGTCCTGCGGCCGCCGCCCGAGGTCACGCTCTACTACCGGGGCGCGCGCGACGATGCGTTCGCCGCGACCCTCGCACGGCTGCTGGACGAGCCCGGCATCCAGACGGTCGTGCTGCCGCGCACCGATTCGCAGCGCGAGGCGCTTCGCGGCGGCGGCGCGATCGTTCCCGAGCGTCCGGTCGACGGCCCCAGCCTGGTCGCGCTCTCGGACCTGGTGGTGAGCGCCGGCGGGACGATGAATCGTGAGGCGGCGGCGCTCGGCGTCCCCGCCTACACCCCGTTCGCGGCCCGCCTGGGCGCGGTCGACCGCGCGCTGATCGCGCAAGGGCGCCTGCGTCGCCTCGAGGACCCGGCGCAGATCCCCCTGGTCAAGCGATCGACCGGCGACACGCCGTCGCTGCGCGACCCCGACGAGCTGATCGACTTGATCTTGGACGCCGCCGCCGTGAAACTCGACGGCCGATGAGGCTTCCCGCGGCCATGGTCAGCTGGCGGGCCGCCGTCCACCGGCTCGGCCAGATCACGGTCGACGCCGTGCTCGTGGCGGCCGCCTACTGGCTTTCGTACATCCTGCGCTTCGACGGCGACGTCCCCCGTCGCTACGAGGAGCTGTTCGCGAGCACGGTGGTGCCGGTCGTCGGGCTCACGCTGCTCGTCTTCTTCGCCGCCCGCTTCTACACCAAGTGGTGGCGGTTCACGTCCGTGCGAGACCTCCAGGCGATCGTGCTGGCGACGGTCGCCTCCAGCCTGCTGGTGACCGCGGTCCTGTCCCAGTGGCGCCCGGGCGACCTGCCGTCGGTCCCGCGGGGCGTGCTCGTGGCGGACCTGCTCCTCACGCTGGTGCTGATCGGCGGCGTGCGGTTCCTGGTACGAAGCGTCGTCGAGCGCCCGCCGCGGGGGCAGCTGATCCGAAGCGGTCGCGGCGTCCTGATCGTGGGCGCCGGGAACGCCGGCACCACGCTGCTGCGCGACATGCGCCGCAACCACGCCTCCGGGTACCACCCGGTCGGGCTGATCGACGACGACCGGCGCAAGCGCGGGATGCGCGTCAACGGCGTGCGCGTCCTCGGGACGCGGTCGGACCTGCCCCGCATCCTTCGCGACCGGGTCGTGCACGAGGTGGTCATCGCCATGCCGTCGGCGCCCGGCTCCGCCCGCCAGGAGATCGTCGACCGCTGTCGTGAGGCCGGCGTGCGCTGCGCGACGTTGCCCTCGCTCCCCGAGCTGATCAGCGGCGACGTGACGGTGTCGCGTCTTCGCGAGGTGCGCGTCGAGGACGTGCTCGGCCGGGCCCCGATCGAGATCGACCTTGCCCGGGTCGCCCGGTACCTCAACGGCCGGACCGTGCTGGTGACCGGGGCCGGCGGCTCGATCGGGTCGGAGCTGTGCCGGCAGGTCGTGGCCCTCGGCGTGCGGTCGCTCGTGATGGTCGACCACTCCGAGAACAATCTCTTCGAGATCGACCTCGCGCTGCGTGAGCGTCGCGAGAGCGGCCTGATCCCGGTGGTCGGCGACGTGAAGGACGCCGCCGGCATGGACCGCATCCTGGCCGAGCACCGGCCCCAGATCATCTTCCACGCGGCGGCGTACAAGCACGTGCCGATGATGGAGGCCAACCCCCTGCAGGCGGTCGCCAACAACGCGTTGGCGACCGAGGTCCTCGCGGGGCTGGCCGCCAGGCACGGCGTCGAGCGCTTCTGCCTGATCTCGACCGACAAGGCCGTCGAGCCCAAGACCGTCATGGGCGCGACCAAGGCGCTCGCCGAGCGGATCATCGAGATGCACGGCGCCAGCGGCGGGACGCGCTTCGCCGCCGTCCGCTTCGGGAACGTGCTCGGAAGCTCCGGGTCGCGTGCTCCCGATCTTCCGCCGCCAGATCGCGGCGGGAGGGCCGGTCACGGTCACCCACCCTGACATGACGCGCTTTTTCATGACCATCCCCGAGGCCGTCCAGCTGGTCATCGAGGCGACGCGGCGATCGCCGACGGGGGCGACGTCTTCGTGCTCGACATGGGCGAGCCGGTCCGTATCGTCGACCTGGCCCGGCGAATGGTCGAGCTCTCCGGCAAGCGACCCGACGAGGACGTGGAGATCCGCGTCGTCGGCATCCGGCCGGGGGAGAAGCTGCACGAGGAGTTGTTCAACGTCGACGAGCAGGTCACGCCCACCCGCTACGGCAAGGTGCGACGCGTGACCCGTCCCACGATCGACGAGGACGGCCTTCGCGCCGGCCTGGACCGACTGTCACGCATCATCGCCGACGGACGCCGCGACGATCTCGCGGTCGCACTGTGGGACACGCTCGGCGGCAGGTCTTCCGCCGACGAGCGCGAAACCGACGTCACGTCACCGATCGAGGAGCGCGCCACCTGATGACGACCGCCACGATTCCCGCCGACCGGCTTCCCGAGGGCGCGACCCCGGTTCGCGAGGACGGTTTGCTCTCGAGGGTGGCGCGACGCTGTCCCGAGCACGGCGGCGAGGCGGCCTGCGTCGCGCGTGACGAGGACGAGCGCCTCGTCTACTGGTGCGCGCGCGGCGCGCACCACTTCACCACCCGCTGACCCCCGGCGCCCGCGACGGCGGGCGTCGCCCCTCGCGGCGCCGGGCGTCGACGAGATCCGGGACCGGGACCGGTGCCGGGCCTCGGCTCGAGCAGCCGGGAGCGGCACCCGGAGCCCGCCGGGCGTTGCGGGGATCTGCCGGCCTCCGCTCGCGTCGGCCAGATCGTGGCCGGTGGTCAGGTGCGCGAGCGCTCCTTCGGCTGCGCCGACTCCCACCGCTCCACCCACGCCTCGATCTCCCGCACGACTGGCGCGAGCGCCCGCCCCTTGGCGGTCAGCCGGTACTCGACCGCCCCGCCGCCGAGCTCGCGTCGCTCGATCAGGCCGGCGGCCTCCAGCTCGCGCAACCGTTCGGACAGGAGCCGGGCGGACAGCCCGTCGACCGAGGCCCTGATCTCGGTGAACCGCACCGGTCCGTCCAGGGCGACCCTGATGACCGCCGCGCTCCAGCGGCGGCCGAGCAGCTCGGCCGCGTGCTGGTAGCGCGCACACACCGGGGGCCGGTGGCCGCAGCGTCCCATGCCCGCCGCCCCGCTCCCTCGACCCCCGCTAGGCGCCGACCTCGGCGGTCCGCGTCGCGGGCTCGAGGGCCACGTCGAGGACCTCCTCGACGGTGAGGACGGGGTGGACGGTGATGGCCTTGCGGACCTCCTCGGGCACGTCGTCCATGTCGCCCCGGTTGCGCTCCGGGATGACGACGTCCGTGAGCCCGGCCCGGTGGGCCGCGAGCACCTTCTGCTTGACGCCGCCGATCGGGAGCACCCTGCCCTGGAGCGTGACCTCCCCGGTCATGCCCACGTTGGGACGCACGGTGCGTCCGGTCAGGAGCGACGTGAGCGCCGTCACCATCGTGACGCCGGCGGACGGGCCGTCCTTCGGCACGGCCCCCGCGGGGACGTGCAGGTGGATGTCGCGTCCGTTGAGCACATCCGTGTCCAGCCCCACGCGCGCCGCGTGCGAGCGCACCCACGAGACGGCGATCCGCGCCGACTCACGCATGACGTCGCCGAGCTGGCCGGTGATCACGAGCCCCTCGCCGCGCCCCTCGCCCGGCATGGCGGCCGCCTCGACGAAGAGCACGTCGCCGCCCACCCCGGTCACGGCCAGGCCGGTGGCGACCCCCGGAAGCGCCGTGCGCTCCGCGGCCTCGTCGTGGAAGCGCGGCCGACCGAGCAGCGTCCGCAGCTCGCCCGGTCCGACGACGATCGGTGTCGTCGCGGCTTCGGCCACCTGCGTCGCGCTCTTGCGAGCCACGGTCCCGAGCTCGCGCTCCAGACCGCGCACGCCGGCCTCGCGCGTGTACTCGGCGATGACGGTCGAGATGGCCGCGTCGTCGACCTCGAGCTCGTCCGGGCGGAGCCCGTTGCGCTCGATCTGCCGCGGCAGGAGGTACCCGCGCGCGATCGCGAGCTTCTCCTGTTCGGTGTACCCGTCCAGCTCGATGACCTCCATGCGGTCCAGGAGCGCGCGCGGGATCGTGTCGGCGACGTTCGCCGTCGCGATGAACAGCACCTCGGACAGGTCCAGCTCGACGTCCAGGTAGTGGTCCCGGAAGGTGTGGTTCTGCGCCGGGTCGAGCACCTCGAGCAGGGCCGACGAGGGGTCGCCGCGCCAGTCCGCCCCGACCTTGTCGACCTCGTCGAGCAGGATCACGGGGTTCTTCGTGCCCGCCTCGCGCAGCGCGCGGACCATGCGGCCCGGCAGGGCGCCGACGTACGTGCGCCGGTGCCCACGGATCTCGGCCTCGTCGCGGATGCCGCCCAGGCTGATGCGGGCGAACTCCCGCCCCAGGGCGCGCGCCACGGACTGGCCGAGTGAGGTCTTCCCGGTTCCGGGTGGACCGACCAGGGTGAGGATCACGCCGGTGCGCGCGTCGTCGAGCTCGCGCTCACGGCGGAGCTTGCGGACCGCGAGGTACTCGAGGATCCGCTCCTTGACCTTCTCCAGGCCGGCGTGGTCCTCGTCGAGGACCCGGCGCGAGGTCTCCACGTCCAGGTGCTCGTCCGAGCGCGTCGCCCACGGCAGCGCGACCATCCACTCGAGGTAGGTGCGGATCATCCCGGCCTCGGGGCCCTCGGGGTTGCGCTCGAGCCGCCCGAGCTCGCGCTCCGCCTCCGCCCGGGCGGCATCGGGGAGCCCCGCCTCGTCGAAGCGAAGGCGCCAGTCGTCCCCGTCGTCGGCCTCGTCGCCGAGCTCGCGACGGATCGAGTCCATCTGGCGGCGCAGCAGCATCTCGCGCTGGGACTGCTCCATGCCCTCGCTCACGTCCTGACGGATGCGGCGGCGCAGCGACACGTCGGCGAGTCGCTCCCGCTGGGCGTCCAGCGCCTCGCGGAGCCGGTCGACCACGTCGATCGTCTCGAGGATGCGAAGCTTGCGTCCGACCGGGATCTCGGGCGCGTAGCCCGCCGTGTCGGCCAGCCGCCCCGGCCGCTCGATGCCGGCCAGGAACTGCGCGACCCGCACGCCGTCCCCGCGCATCTCCGCGACCTCCTGCACCACCGCCCGGTACTCGCGGGCGAGCTCGTCGGCCTCGGGCGCCGGGTCGGAGGGGTCGATCACCTCGTCGACCTCGACCACCAGGCCCGGCGCGCCCACCTCGGCCGGACCGAGCCGGGCGCGGTGCACGGCCTCGAGGGCCACGCCCCGCGTCCCGTCCGGGAGCGCCATGTCGCCGACGACCTCGGCGACCGTGCCGATGGGCGCGAACGCACCCTCGAGCCGCGGTACCAGGACGACCCGGTTCTCGACCGCCGCGTCGAGTGCGGCGGCCTGCTCGTCGTCGCTCACGGGGAACGTCACGCTCATGCCCGGCAGGACGACGGCGTCGTCCAGGGGAAGCACGGGAAGGCGCGGTGCCGTCTCACTCTGGCTCATGTCTGCTCCGGCCACGGGGGAGGGGTGTCGTGGTTACCTCTCATAACCGCTGGCGAGGTTACGCGAGGTAACCGGAGCGCGCAACCCCGAACCGTCGACCCGACGGGCGAGCGGCGCGTCGGCAGGGCATCATCCCCCGGGTGCCAGCCCGGATCGGCCGCGACGGAGACCGCAGCCCAGCCCGCGGCACGCGTGCGCCCAGCCGTGGGCTCGCGATCCTCACCTGCATGGACCCGCGCATCGACGTGTTCTCCCTCCTTGCGCTCGAGCAGGGCGACGCGCATGTCATCCGCAACGCGGGCGGCGTGGTGACCGACGACGTGATCCGCTCGATCGCCGTCTCGCAGCGCGTCCTCGGCACGCGTCACACCGTCGTGATCCAGCACACCGACTGCGGGATGACCACCTTCGCCTCGGAGGACTTCGGGCGTGCGATCGAGGCCGACACCGGTGTGCGGCCGCCGTGGTCGGCCCGGGCCTTCCGGGATCCGATGGACGAGATCCGGGACTCGGTCGGGCGGCTCATGGTCTCGCCGTTCGTGACCGGGAGCGTCCGGGGCATGGTGCTCGACGTCGCGACCGGTTCGCTGCTCGAGATCGCGGTGCGGCCCGTCGCGGCGAACACGCCGGGAGGCGTCACGCAGGACTGATCGGGGATAGCGTGTCCGGCGTCCGCACTCGTCTGGAGGTCTCGCCGTGGCACCGTCGCACACGCTCTTCGACATGACCGACCGCACCGTCGTGGTGACCGGCGCCTCGTCCGGCCTCGGCGTGGTGTTCGCCGAGGCGCTGGCCGAGGCCGGCGCGAACGTCGTCATCGCCGCGCGGCGGGTCTCGCGGCTCGAGGAGGTCGCGGCCCGCATCGGCGCGAGTGGAGGGACGGCGCTCGCGGTCGAGTGCGACGTGACCGATGCCGAGTCGACCACGGCGCTCATGGATGCGGCCGTCGCACGCTTCGGCGGGATCGACGTGGTCGTGGCGAACGCCGGCGTCGTCGCCGAGGGCGGCACCGTCCCGGAGAAGATGCCACCGGACCTGTTCGAGCAGTCGCTCCGGGTCAACGTGGTCGGCACCTTCAACACCTGCCAGGCCGCCGCCCGGCACATGCTCCCCGCGGGCCGCGGCGTCATGGTGACGCTCGCGTCGGTCGCCGGCATGGGCGCCCACTACGAGGTGCCGGGCGCCTACGGGAGCGCAAAGGCCGCGATCATCAACCTGACCCAGCACCTGGCGCTCCGCTGGGGCGACCGCGGGATCCGAGTGAACGCGCTCGCCCCCGGCTGGTTCCCCAGCGAGATGACCGACGTCGTGATCGGCATCCCGGCCTTCAACCAGCGCCTCCGCGACCAGACGGCGCTCGACCGGCTCGGCGACCCGAAGGAGCTCGTCGGCCCGCTGCTCCTTCTGTGCTCGGACGCCGGGTCGTTCATGACCGGGACCACGCTCGTCGTCGACGGCGGCGCGTCGTGCTCGCTCGGGGAGGCGCCGTTCCCCGACGCCCTCTACGACGCGTTCGCCGCGAACGTGCCCGGCGGGCTGGCGGAGCGGATCATGCCGGACGACGGCTGAGCGCGACGCGTCCATCGGCGCCGCGTGGGATGCTCCGGCGATGGACCTCCGCCACCTCCTGATCTTCCGGACCGTCGTCGAGCGGGGCTCCTTCTCGGCGGCCGCCGATGCGCTCGAGATCTCACAGCCGGCGGTCTCGTTCCAGATCCGCTCACTCGAGGAGCGGCTGGGCCAGCGCTTGCTCGACCGGCGCGGGCGCAAGGTCACCCTGACCGAGCCCGGTGCGCTGCTCGACGAGTACGCCCGCCGGCTGCTCGAGCTGGAGGACGAGATGGTCCGAGCGCTCGACCAGGTGGACAGCCGGGTGGCGGGGCGTCTGGTCGTCGGCTCGTCGACCGGCCCGGGGGAGCTCGTCCTGCCAGGGTTGTGCGGCGCGTTTCGCGCCGCCCATCCCGATGTCGCCGTCCGGCTGGAGGTCCACGACACCCAGGCGGTCTGCGAGCGCGTGCTGGCGGGGGCGCTCGAGCTCGGGGTCGTCGGCGCCGAGCGCGCCCAGCGGGGCCTCGAGTTCGAGGTCTTCATGCGCGACGAGCTCGTCCTGATCGCGCCGCCGGGCCATCCCCTGGCCGATCGCGGCAGCATCGACATCGACGAGCTCGCCGCGACGCCGCTCATCATGCAGCAGCCGGGCTCCGGGGTGCGGTCGGTGCTCACCGAGGCGTTTCGGGCGGTCGGCGTGCGCGAGCACCCGGTCGAGATGGAGCTCGGGCTGCAGCAGTCGGTCAAGACCGCGGTGCTCGACGGCCTGGGCGTGACGGTGATCTCGCGGCTGGCGGTCGCCCGCGAGGTCGAGGACGGGGCCGTCGCGGTGGTCCCGATCGCCGGCGACGGCCTGTCGCGTGACTTCCACTGGGTCATGCCCGCCAACCGCACCCCCCGGCGGGCGACGACGGCGTTCCTCGAGTTCGTCCGGGCGCGGCTCGACCCCGTCCGCGGCCCGGCGCCGGACCGATGAGCGCGGCCGGGTAGCATGGCCGCGTGAACGGCCCGGACACCGTCGTCGACGTGCTCGTGGTGGGATCGGGTGGCGCGGGGATGAGCGCCGCCCTGAGCGCCCGCGCCACGGGCGCCTCGGTGCTGATCGCGACCAAGTCGGCGCTCGGCGCGTCGAACACCGGTCGGGCGCAGGGCGGCATCCAGGCCGCCGTCGGTGCCGACGACTCGACCGATTCCCACTTCGAGGACACGTTCGCGGCCGGGCATCGCGACGGCGACGTCGATCTGGTCCGCACGCTCACGGGCGGCGGCCCCGATGCGATCGCCTGGCTGGCGGACCTCGGCGTCCCGTTCTCGCGCGACGACGGGGAGCTGCGCATCCTCCGCTGCGGCGGCGCGAGCCGTCCGCGCCTCCTGCAGGCGGGCGAGCGCACGGGGGCCGAGATGGTCAAGGCGCTCCGCGCGGCGGTGCGCTCGAGTGGCGCCGAGGTCTGGGAGTCCACGCCGCTCGTCGAGTTGGAGCGCGCCGGGACCGGATGGCGGGCGCTGCTCGCCCCCGGGGGCAACGGCGAGCGGCGGACCGTCCAGGCCGGCGCCGTTGTCCTTGCCGCCGGGGGAGGGCTGCGCGGCGAGGCGGAGGCGCGCGGTCTCGCATCGACGAACCACCCCGACGCGACCCCCGAGGTCCTGCGCCTCGCCGTGGGCCTCGGGGCGGCGGCGGTCGACCTGGACAGCTGGCAACGCCACCCGACCGGCTCCCTCTGGCCCCAACAGCTCGCCGGGTACGCGCTGCCCGAGACGGCGCGCGCCTACGGCGCGACCCTCCACGACCGCCACGACGAGCGGTTCGTCGACGAGATGGCGCCCCGCGACCAGGTCTCGGCCGGCATCGAGGCGGTGGTCGCCGACGGGCGCGGAGCGTCCACGCCCGACGGTCGATCGGGGGTGTGGCTCGACACCACGGCGATCGACCGGGTCAACGGCGCGGGCTTCACGGCCGAGCGGCTGGCATACGTCCACAACCGCTACATGAAGGCGGGGGTGGACATCACCCGGGAGCGCGTGCTCGTCTATCCGGTGCTCCACTACCGCAACGGGGGGCTCGTGATCGACGCCGACGGCGCCACCACGCTGCCCGGCGTGTTCGCCGCCGGCGAGATCGCGGGCGGCGTGCACGGAACGAATCGACTGATGGGGAACTCCTTGCTCGACACCGTCGTCTTCGGCAGGCGCGCGGGCGCCGCCGCCGCCGCGGCCGCCATGGGTGCCCGATGAGGGCCGCCCAGGACCGCGAGGCCGGCCCGACCGGCCGCCCCGACTTCCTGGAGCTGCCGGGGCGTCCGCCCCGCCCGCGCCAGGTGGGCATCACGCACGTCATCGACAAGGGCCTGTCGCTCGCCGAGGTCGAGGGCATGTTCGAGGCCGCCGACGGCCTGATCGACGTGGTCAAGCTGGGATGGGGGACGAGCTACATCGCCCGCAATCTGCGGGCCAAGCTCGATCTGTACGAGCGCCACGACGTCCCGGTCGTCCTCGGCGGCACCTTCTGGGAGGCCTGTCACGTCCAGGGCAAGGGCGCCGAGTGGCGGCGCTGGGTCTCGGACCTGGGCCTGCGCTACGTCGAGGTGTCCGACGGCACGATCAGCCTGCCGCACGAGGTCAAGCTCGAGACGATCGCGGACCTGGCGCAGGAGTTCACCGTGCTGAGCGAGGTCGGAAGCAAGGACCTCGACACCGTGATCGCGCCGTACCGCTGGGTCGAGATGATCGAGGCCGAGCTTCGCGCGGGGGCCTGGAAGGTCATCACCGAGGCGCGTGAGAGCGGGACGGCCGGGGTCTTCCGGCCCGACGGCGAGGTCCGAATGGGCCTCATCGACGAGATCGTGCACCGCGTCGACGCCAACCGCCTGCTGTTCGAGGCCCCGCAGAAGGCGCAGCAGGTCTGGTTCATCCGTAAGTTCGGCCCGAACGTCAATCTCGGCAACATCCCACCGGACGAGGTGATCCCACTGGAGACGCTCCGACTCGGCCTCCGCGCCGACACGCTGGTCGACCCCACCGCGGGCGACAACGTCGACGGGGCCGGCATATGACGCCCGGACCCATCGCCCCCCACGGGGGCCGGCTGATCGACCGCCGCGACACCACCCTGTCCGACGACGCACGCAGGCCCCGCGTCGCGCTCACCCTGCGCCAGCAGGCGGACCTGGACCTCATCGGGGTCGGCGCCCTGTCGCCCCTCGAGGGCTTCATGGGCAAGGAGGCCTACGAGTCGGTCGTCCAGGACATGCGGCTCCCGAACGGCCTCGCCTGGTCCGTCCCGATCACGCTCGCGGTCTCACGCGAGGTCGCCGACACGGTGCGCGGCGCCGACGCGGTGGCGCTGACCGACGAGGAGGACCGGTTCCTCGGCCTGCTCGAGCTCGAGGAGGTGTTCGACGTCGATCCCGCCCGCGAGGCGCGGCTCGTCTACGGCACCGAGGACCTCGAGCACCCCGGCGTGGCCGCCGTCCACGCGCAGGGTGCGGTCTGCCTGGCGGGCCCGGTGCGGGTCGCCGCGCGGCTTCCGCTGGACGAGGCATCCGAACGGCATCGCCTGGATCCTGCCGACAGCCGCGCCCGCTTCGACGAGCTCGGCTGGGGGACGGTCGTCGGCTTCCAGACCCGCAACCCGATCCACCGGGCGCACGAGTACATCACCAAGGTCGCGCTCGAGCTGGTCGACGGGCTGTTCATCCACCCGCTGGTCGGGGAGACCAAGAGCGACGACATCCCGGCCGACGTGCGGATGCGCTGCTACGAGACCCTGATCGAGGGGTACTACGTCGCGGACCGGGTGCAGCTCGGCGTGCTCCCCGCGGCCATGCGCTACGCGGGTCCCAAGGAGGCGATCCTCCACGCGATCATGCGCCAGAACTACGGGTGCACGCATTTCATCGTGGGACGCGACCACGCCGGCGTCGGCAGCTACTACGGCACCTACGACGCCCAGCGCATCTTCGACGGTGTCACGAGCGATGCGCTCGCGATCACGCCGATGATGTTCGAGCACTCGTTCTGGTGCCTTCGGACCGGCGGCATGGCGACGACCAAGACCTCGCCCTCGGGGCCGGAGGAGCGCGTGTTCCTGTCCGGCACCAAGGTGCGGGAGATGCTCTCGCGCGGGGAGATCCCGCCCGTCGAGTTCACCCGTCCCGAGGTGGCCAAGATCCTGATCGAGGCCTACACCGCCGACTGAGGCGACGGTCGCGCGGACGGGTGCGGGGTGCGGTGCCGATCCGGCGCCCCGCCCCGCACGTCCGTCCGGGCCGTCGCCTCGGTCAGTGGGCGTGACGGCCCGGGGCGCACCCGCAGCCCCGGCCGGCGAACCCGGTCACGCGCGGGGTCGGATCGTCGCGCCGCGCCCGGGCGGTCACGAACCCGCCGAGGGCCTGCGTGCACGCCGTGCCGCCGCAGCCGGGGCACACGCGGTCCCCGTCGCGGAGGAACCGCTGCAGGACGACCTCGAACGACAGCCCGCAGCCGTCACATGTGAGCGCATAGGTCGGCATCAGGGGGTGATCGCGACCTTGATGACGTCGTCCTCCTGGTTCGAGAACAGGGGGTAGGCCTCCTCGATCTGGTCGAGGTCGAACCGGTGCGTGACCAGCTGGGCCAGGTCGAGCCGGCCGTTGGCGACCATCTGCATCAGCGCGCGCATCCGCTCCTTCCCGCCGGGGCAGAGGGTGCTGCGGATGTCGATGTCCCCGATCCCGTAGACGAAGCTCTCGAGCGGGATCGAGACCTTGTCCCCGTAGACGCCGAGCGACGAGACGACGCCCGCGGGGCGCACGGATTTCAGGCAGTTCTCGAAGGTCTCCTGGATGCCGAGCGCCTCGATCGCGACGTCCGCGCCGCGCCCGTCGGTCAGCTCCTTGACGCGGGCGACCGGATCCTCCTGGGTGTGGTCGATCACGACATCCGCGCCCATCCGCTGCGCCATGTCGAGGCGTGTGTGGTTCGAGTCGACGCCGATCACGAGCGCCGCGCCCATCAGCCGGGCACCGGCGGTCGCCGACAGGCCGATCGGACCCTGTGCGTAGACCACGACCGAGTCGCCGATCCGGACGTTCGCCGTCTCCGCCGCCGCGATGCCGGTCGAGGCGATGTCGGTGACGAACAGCACCTCCTCGTCGGAGAGCTCGTCCGGGATCCGGGCCAGGTTCGCCTGGGCGTAGGGGACGCGGAAGTAGTCGGCCTGGACGCCGTCGGCCGAGTTGCCGAGCCGCCAGCCGCCGATCATGCCCCACTGCTCGTCGTAGCCCGCGCACTGGGCGAAGTCGCCGTGCTGGCAGAAGTAGCAGGCGCCGCACGGGGTGATCGCCCCGACGACGACGCGGTCGCCGACCGAGTAGCCGCGGACGGCCTCGCCGAGCTCCTCGATCACGCCGGCCGGCTCGTGGCCCACGATGCGCCCCTCGGCCACCGGGTACTCGGCCCGCCAGATGTGCGAGTCGGTCCCGCAGATCGTCGTGGTCGTCATCCGGACGATCGCGTCGGTCGGGCCGCAGGACGGGCGCGCGACCTCCTCGATCTGATGTCGCGCGGCCCGCGATACACCGCCGCGCGCATGGTCTCGGTCATGGTCGCCTCCCGGGAAGTGGGCGTTGTCGGCCAGCCTCCTGCCTTGTGCCGATCGTGTCAATCGGGGACGCGATTCCGGTGGATCGGGTCGGCGTCGCGTCGCGGCCGCCCCTGGCCGCATCGCGCCGCGAACCGGGCATCATCCTCCCGTGCTCGACGTCTCCCTGCTCGTGTGGACGGCCACCGTCGCCGGGATCGTCGGCCTGTTCGCGTTCGATCTGCTCGTCTCGGGTCGCGGCGAGCACGTCGTCGGATTCCGCGAGGCCGTGTTCTGGTCGGTCTTCTACATCGCGACGGCGGTGGTCTTCGGGATCGGCTTCGGGATCGTCGCCGGATGGGGCCCCGGCGCGGAGTTCTTCGCCGGCTACGTCGTCGAGAAGAGCCTCTCGGTCGACAACCTGTTCGTCTTCGTCATCATCATGACCACCTTCGCCGTCCCCGACGGCGTACCAGCACCGGATCCTGACCTTCGGGATCCTGCTCGCGCTCGCGCTCCGCGCGGTCTTCATCGCCCTCGGGGCGGCGCTCCTCGCGTACTTCTCGTTCATGTTCGCGGTGTTCGGGCTGTTCCTGATCGTCACGGCGATCCAGCTCTTCCGGCACCGCGACGAGGACCCCGACATCGAGGACAACCGGCTGGTCGACGTTCGCGCGCCGCCGCCTGCCGTTCACCGACCGCTACGACGGAGGGCGGCTCAGCACGCGCGTGGACGGCCGCCTGCTGCTCACCCCGATGCTCCTGGTGCTGCTCGCGATCGGCAGCACGGACGTGCTCTTCGCGCTCGACTCGATCCCCGCGGTGTTCGGCGTGACCCAGGAGGCGTACATCGTGTTCGTCGCCAACGCGTTCGCCCTGCTCGGCCTGCGGGCGCTCTACTTCCTGGTGTCGGGCCTGCTGGACCGGCTCGTGTTCCTGTCGACGGGCCTTGCGATCATCCTCGCCTTCATCGGGGTCAAGCTCGTCCTGCACTACCTGCACGAGCTCGACGGCGGCGGTTCCCCGACGATCACGACCGTGCAGTCGCTGGTCGTCATCGCGATCGTGCTGGCGGTGACGACGGTCGCGAGCGTCGCGAAGGTCCGCCGGGACCCGACCGCGCGCGCCCATGCCGGATCGCTCCGAGGCCACGACGCGAAGGACCCCGACCGGGACTGACGGGCGCGGACGGCCGGACCCGCCGGCATGGACCCCCGCGCCGCGAGCGGGCATGATGCCGCGGCGTGCGCCGCCGCATCCTCATCCCGATCGCACTGGTCGCCGGCCTCTCGAGCGGGGCGAGCACCGCGCTCGCCGACCGGCCGGCCGGGGGTGCGTCGTCCTGGGGCCACGAGCTCAACCAGAACGAGCTGCCCCAATGGAAGCCGGGCCAGGCCCGGCCGTTGATCGCCCCCCCGCGGTGGTACGCGACCGTCAATCGGACGCTCCGGCGCGCGGGCCGTGCCGGCATGGGGTTCACGGGCCCGAGCGCGCTCCCGCTGCCGCCGCTGCCGCTCGCGCCCGGCCGAGCCGACCGGATGGCGGACGCACGCCAACCTCCTCCGCCAGCACCGCGCCACCGGCCTTCGGTGGGACGTCGCCTACGAGGTCTGGGCCGCCCGCAACGCCTTGGAGCGGGTCAGGCCGACCAACCCGCGCACGGAGGCGCACACACGCCGGCTGTCGCTGCTGCACCCCGAGTATCGCCGGCAGGCCCTCAGAGAGATCCGCCGCCTCGCCCCGCGGTACCGCGGGCGGCCATACGTCAACTTCTACGCGGGGAGCGACGAGCCGATCGTCTTCCTCCCCTCGGGCAGGACGGCCGTGCGCTCCTCCTACGCCAAGCGTCTCACCCGCGACATGCGGCGCGAGTACGGGACGCCGCCGCCGCGCTGGAACGCCCCTCGGACACGCGCGCAGGCGGAGCGACTCAAGTGGGTGGCCTACTCCGACCACGTGAGCGACCGCTTCTTCGCGATCAAGAAGGAGCAGGCGCGGCTGATCCGCCGACTCGACCCCGGCGCCGTGATCAGCCCCAACGACTACGCGTTCATCGACGGCTTCCTGCCCTGGGACTACACGCGCCTGGCCGAGTTCGCCGACATCGCGGAAGCGGACCCCTACGTGAGCTTCGCCGAGCGGGTCACGCCCGGCCGCGGTCGGTACAACCCCGGGTTCGGCGCGAAGTTCATGTCCGACCTGAGCGGGAAGCGCACGCGCATCATCCTGCAGGCGTTCGACTACTCCGGCTACGAGCCCGAGGTCGGCGACCTCTGGACCTGGGCGGCGCAGGCGCTCCGCGCCGGCGCGAGCGACCTCTCGTTCTTCGCCTCCGACAACCCGAAGGTCACGCGGCCGCGCTTTTACGGCGGCATGCTCCGGGTCTCGTCGGCGCTCCGCGGCGCGCGCCTGCCGGACGCGCCGGTCGACCCCGCCACCCTCGTCCTCTACTCGACGACCGCCGAGGGCCAGGCCCAGCCGCACAGAAACGGCGGCACGCGCTACAAGACGACCGGCGACGAGCTCTACGCCGCCTACGCCCTGCTCGGGGAGCTCGGCGGCGGCGCCTTCAGCTTCGAGGCCGACGCGAGGATCGAGCGCAGCCCGGAGCGGCTCGCGGCGGCGCGCACGCTCTGGCTGCCGCGTGGCGACGTGCTCGAGCGCGGCTTCGCCGAGCGGGTCCGCGACTGGGTCCGCGGCGGCGGGACCCTGATCGTGACCGACCCGGAGGCCTTCTCGATCGCACCCGACGGGTCGCCGCTGACCGACGTGCGCGACGCGCTCATCGGCGCGCCGCTCGCGGAGCCGAGGCGCTCACAGCTCATCGAGTTCGACACGGACGCGATCGCCCCGGGTGTCCCCGCGGACGACCTCGCCGTGCCGGTCCTCGGCCGCAGGACGCACGCCTTCGCGTCGGTGCCCCCGGATGCCCGGGTCGTCGCCAGGTTCGTCGACGGCCAGCCCGCGGCCGTCCTCCGCCCCGTCGGTCAGGGGCGCGTGCTCGCCTTCTCCTCGCAGATCCTGCGCCCGGAGGCGCTCGACGTCCCCATGGACCTGGTCACGCTGACGAGCGCCCTCCACGGGTGGAGCGGCGGGACCCTGCACCCGGCCTGGGACTACCGGCTCCCGGGCGACCCCGAGCCCGACCGCCCGCCCTGGGAGGGCAGCTACGTGCCCGATCGCGACCTGGCGGCCGAGGACCGCTGAGTCGCCGTGCGGCGTCACGCCCGGGGCGCGGGCACGCGTCGTGTGGCGGTCGCCACGTTGCCGGCGCGGTCGCGCACGCGCAGCCGGACCACCACCCCGCCGCGCACGGCCGGGGCGCGGGCGAGGGCCCGGGAGACGGTGCGCCCGCCACCGTCCGCCCTGGCCAGGCGCGCGCGCAGTCGTCCCGGGGCGGCGGACTCCACGCGCAGGAGCGCCCGGCGGCCTCTGACGGTGCCCCGGCCCCTGAGGTCCCAGCGGTAGCCGTTCGCGGCGATGCCCGTCATGCCGTCGCGCGCGCGGGCCACCAGCCGGAGATGGCCGCCCTGCCTGCGCCAGCCGAAGCTGATGCGGGGCTTTCGCCGATCCACCACGAGCGTGTTCGTCGCCGGTGTCGCGTCGACCACGCCGTCGGCACGGACCGCCGCCACCTCGACCCGGTTGCGTCCCGTGCGAAGCGCGAGCCGAAGGCGTGGGTCGGTCCGCACCGGCCCCCATTCGCCACCGTCGACCCGGACCCGGTAGCCGGCGGCGTCGCGCACGGCGACGCCGTAGAGCACCGATCGCGCCCGTGTGGCGGGCGGCGGGGTCCGCACCAACGTGGTCTCGGGTCCCGCGTTCCCGGCCGCGGCGACCGCGGCGTCGGCGTCGACGACACCGAACCCGGTCTCGGGATCCGGCCCCGGCGTGCCGACGTCGCGTGCGCTTGCGCGGAGCAGGTCGGCGAGCGCCCGTCCGCGGATGGCCGGGTTGGCCTCCAGCACGAGCGCGGCGGTGCCGCTGACATGGGGAGCGGCCATCGAGGTGCCGGAGTACGCCGCGTATCCGTCACGCACGCTCGACGTGATCCCGACGCCCGGGCCCGCCAGGTCGGGCTTGACGAAGCCGCTCGCCGACGCGCCCCCGGGCGGAGAACTGCGGGGCGGAGTCCGAGCGGTCCACCGCTCCGACGGAGAGCACCTCGGGGTAGCTGGCGGGGCTCCCGATCGACCCCGGCGACGGACCCGTGTTGCCGGCGGCGAACACCGGGAGGATCCCGAGCTCCGTCCACCGGCGTGCCATGTCGGCGAACCAGGGATCTCCGGCGCTCCCGGCCGACCATGAGTTGTTCACGATGTCGGGCTGGTCGGCGGTGCGCGGATCGCCGTCCGGATCGGTCATCCACTGGGCTGCGGCAAGGAGCGCGCTTCCGGTCCCCACGCCGTTGGAGCCCATGGCCTTGGCGACGACCGCCCGCGCGCCCGGTGCCACGCCGATCGACGGGCCGCCCACGATCGTGCCGAGCGTGTGCGTGCCGTGGCCGTGGTCGTCGTAGGGCTCGGGCGCACCGCGCACGAAGTCCCGCCAGGCGACGACGCGTCCGGCGAGCGCGGGGTGGCCCGCGTCCACGCCGGTGTCGATGATGCCGACCGTCACGCCCGCGCCGGTCAGCCCACGCGCGTGCACGGCGGGGGCGCCGACGCCGGCGAGCCCCCACAGGTCGCCCTCGACCGGGTTCGGCCGACGAGATCCGCCCGGCACGGGGAGGCCGCACGCCAACCGTCCGGTCGAGCCGCACCGACGCGACGGCCGGGTCGGCCGCGATGCGGCGGACCTCGCCGGCGCCCACCCGCGCCGCGAACGCGTTGACCAGCCAGAACCGCCGCACGTCGCCGTGCACGTGGCGCACCGCGCGGGCCTGCGTCCTCGCCGCGGTCCGGCGGAGCGCGCGGATCAGGGCAGGCCGCGACCGTCCACGCGCGTCCACCTCCGCCCGCATTGCCACCACGACGGGAACGCGTGCACCGGGCCGCTGCTCGACCCGCTGGGCGAGGGCGGGGTCGACCCACGCCGCGGCACCGCCGGTGGCCGTGCCCGCCGCGAGGGCGAGGGCGATCGTGCCCCCGAGGATGATCGAAACGCGGACTCCGCCGCAGCGCCGTGGGATGGCGACCCTCCGTCCGTGGAGGTGGATGCCAGACAGGTATCGACTGCGACCGATCCGCGCTGAACGGTGGATCGGCGCGCGCCGCGAGCCTTCGCCGTGCCCGCGCCCGCCCCGGCATGCGCGGGCTACACTGCCTATGCATGCCCTCGTTCATCTGCCCCAAGTGCGCCAACCGCGAGCGGGGCGATCGACAGGTCCACGGGCAGCCGCGGGGGTGCAGCCGGTGCGGCTTCGGGTTCCTGTTCGAGCTCCTCGAGGACTACTACGCCGGCCCCAAGACCGCGCTGGTGGTGTGCAACCAGGACCGGCGTATCATCGCCGCGGGTCATGCGGCGACCGCGATCACGGGGTTCCAGGAGCGCGACATGCTGGGGCACGAGGTGCTCGCGCGCCTCGGGATGGGCGGGTTCCCGAACGGCGATCCGGCCGCGACGGCGCTCGAGTGGGGCGTCCGCCAGCTCGAGGTGCCGTGCACCTTCCGGCCCAACGGCGTCGAGACGGACCGTCCCGCCCACGCCGACTTCTTCCCCGCCTACGACGCCGACGGCGGGCTCCTGGTGGCGCTCACACCCGACTGAGCGGCCGTCAGCCGGACCCCGCCGCCTCGTGGGCCAGGAGCAGCCGCTTGACGTCGAGGCCGAAGCCGTAGCCGCCGAGTGAGCCGTCGGTGCGGACGACCCGGTGGCAGGGGACGAAGGGGGCCAGTGGGTTGCGCGCGCAGGCCGTCCCGGCGGCGCGGGCCGCCGCGGGCGCCCCCGCCCGTGCGGCGAGCTCCGCGTAGGAGACCGTGGTGCCGGCCGGAACGGCGTGGAGGGCGATCCATGCGGCGCGGCGAAAGCCCGTGCCCGGAATCTCGAGGGGCACCGTGGCGAGCGCGTCGCGTTCGCCGGACAGGTATCGCTCGATCGGATCGGCGACGGCGTCGGGGAGCGGCCCCGGCATGGGCGGGGGCCCCTCGTGTGGCGCGAGCAGCGCATCGAGTGGGGCGAGGCCGCTCGCGACGACGAGGCCTCGCTCGTCGACGACGACCGTGAGCGGCCCGAAGGGGGTGGGCTGGGAGGCGACCACGCTCACGCCGTCATCCTTGCAGCGCCCGCGCCCGTGGACCGGCGGGTTTCGGACACCGAGTCGGCGTCCCACAGCAGCTGGGCCGCGTACGCGCGCCAGGGCCGCCACGAGCGCGCGCGGCGATCGACGGCCCGAAGTCCCCGCACGGCCGCGGCACGCCGCAACCCCAGGTCGCTCGCGGGGAACGCGTCCGGGTCGCCGAGGGCGCGCATCGCGATCATCTCCGCCGACCAGGGCCCGATGCCCGGGATCGCCCGAAGCATGGCCCGCGCGTCGTCCGGCGCGGCGCCCGGATCGAGATGCGGATCGCCGCGGGCGATCGCGCCGGCGAGCGCGACGAGCGCCCGAGCGCGGACACGGGGAAGCGGCAGCAGGTCGGGGTCGCAGGCCGCGAGCGCGTCGTGCGACGGAAACCGTCGCACGAGCCCGCCGTCGACCGCGTCGAGGGGCGCGCCATGCGCCGCCGCGATCCGCGCCAGGACGGCGCGCGCCCCCGCGACCGTGCCCGACGACGACCCTGGCCGCCGCCTCCATCGCGTCGACCACCGCCGCCGCGAAAACGCGCATGTGCTCCAGTCGTGGCGCCCGTGCGGGGCAGCTCGGTCGGCAGTAGATCCGGCTCGAGGTCACGCCGACGAACAGCCAGCCGTCGAAGCGCGCATCCCGCGAGGCGACGATCCGCGCGCACCGCTCTCGATCCTCGATCACCGCTCGATCGAAGCAGTCCTCACCGGCCGCCGCCACCGATCGCCGGGCGGGCGCGGCGCCGGTCACGGGGGGCGAGTCGCGGTGCTCAGTCCCCGAAGAGCTTTCGCAGCTCGCCCTCGATCCGGAGCGCCTGCTCGCGCGTGAAGGTCGCGCTCACGTGGTACCTGGCGCCCGGAAGGTTTCGGACGAGGTCGCGCCGCTCGCGGTCCCACGGGCGCTCGCGCGCCTCCTCGATCAGGTCGCGGTACTCGCCGACCAGGCTCGCCATCTCGAGGTGCTTGACCATGAGCTCGTCGAGCAGCCGGTCGAGGAGGGCGAAACCCTCGTCGCGCTGCGGACTGTCGTCATCGGCCATTGCGTGCCCCCGAATCGCGTCGCGCGATGCTACTCCGCGCGCGGTTCGCCCGGCGACGCCGCGCGCGCGTCGGCGAGGGCGGTGGCGAGCGCCTCGACGAGCAGGCGTACGTGGGCCTGCACCGTCGCCGCCTGTCCGATCTCGTCGACCACCGCGGCACTCGGCGCACCCGGTACGCGCTCGGCCAGCGTGCGCTTGGCCCGGTTGTCGAGCGAGTAGACCAGCCGCGTCAGATCGCGGTGGCGCCGGTCCATCTCGCCGGTCACCGCGGCGGCGATCCCGTCCCCGGACGGCCCGAGCCGCTCCTCGACCTGCACGAGAAAGAGCTGGATCCACCCCGAGATCCGCACCCGCCGCTCGAGCGCCGCGTCCAGCGACGGGTCGCGCCCCGGGCTCGTCCCGTGCTGGAGGTGCTCCTCGAGCGCGATCGCGCCGGCGCCGGTCTCGACGTGGCGCTCGTAGAGGTCCTCACCGAGGGCGAACCGCAGGGGAAGGTCCTCGTCGAGTCCGGCGAGCGCCGCCGCGATCGGCGCGGCCGCGGTCGCCTCGACGGCTGCCGCCGCGAACCGCAGGTGCGCCCGGATCGCGCCGTCCGAGGCCGGCGCGTCGTCCTCGTCACGGGTCTCCTCGTCGACGAACCGGCGCAGCAGTTCCCCGTGCTCGCGCATCCATGCGAGCGCCGCCGCCTCGTCCAGCGGCCGACCGGGCCCCTCAGCCGTCGCCATTTCGAGAGTGTAGACCCGGTGGTACCCTGACCGGCGCTCCGGGGGATTAGCTCAGCTGGGAGAGCGCCTGCTTTGCAAGCAGGAGGTCGTCGGTTCGAACCCGTCATCCTCCATCGCCCGGGACGCAGGGGCGTCCGGGCATCGCGGCGAGGCGTCGCGCCAGCCGATCTCGGTGGCCGCGTCCCCGAGCGCCGCGACGAGCCCCGGCCCGAGCTCGGCGCCCTTCACGGTCTTGCCGAGCAGCTTGACGGGGACGCCGACGCCGGCCCACCGGCCGTCGTCGAATCGCAGGATGAGGTTGCGGAAGGCATTGAACGGCCGCCCCGATTCCTCGTTGTCCCACCATTCGCAGGTGACGGCGTCGGGGGGCGCCGTGTCGGAGCAGCTCCTTCGGCCGCACCCGGAAGGCGCCGCCCACGGAGACGACCGCGAGCCGGTGGTCCGTCAGGACGACGACGCGGTTTCGGTGGCCAAGGCCGATCCGTCGGTCGCGGTCGAGGGCGCGGGCCTCGATCACGCTCTGGAGGTGTGCCGGGTGGAGTGAGCGGGAGTACGACGTCGGGTCGTCGCCGTTGGCGGGGCCGCCGACGGCGTAGGCCGCGAGCATCTCGCCGGGGAAGTAATCGACGAGCCAGGACTCGACGCGATCGCGCTGCATGCCCCCGGCGTCTTGCACGGCGGCTGGGCATCCGGCCGGGGCGCGGGCGCGCATGGGGCGGCCGCGAGGGGTGGGCCGAGTCGCGCCGACGCGCTCGAGGACGGCCGCACTCGCATCGGCCCTCCGTCGGCCGCACGCCCGGGGGCTCCACTCGCGCGAGGGCGCCGCACGAACGCGCTCATCCCGGACCGACGCGGTTCGCACCGGGGCGCGGACCGTTCCCCTGGTGGCGACCGGTGTGACGCGGTGCCCGTCCCGGATGCTGCGCGTCGTCACGGCGGCCTAGGGTGTCCCGAACGAGCCGTCTCGATCGACGACATCGCGAAAGGGAGCCCGAAATGGCCAAGGAGTCCGACGACTTCGCCCCGCCGCCCATCCACGCGCTGAAGGCGTTTCGCGACCACATCGACCCGCACCACTTCCCGGATCGCGGCATGGATCCGGATGCGGTCCACGCGATCCTCAAGACGGCGCTGATGCTCGACGGGCGCGCCACGCTCAACCTGGCGTCGTTCGTCACGACCTGGATGGAGCCGCAGGCCGAGGCCCTCATCCACGACGCGCTCCACAAGAACCACATCGACCACGAGGAGTACCCGGCCGCCTCGATGATCGAGGAGGACTGCGTCCACATGCTCGGGGACCTCTTCAACGCGCCCGACGTCGAGGACGTCGTCGGGGTGGGGACGATCGGCTCGTCGGAGGCGATCATGCTCGGGCTCCTCGCGCACAAGCGCGCCTGGCGCGATCGCCGCCGGGCCGCCGGGCTGCCGGACGACCGCCCGAACCTCGTGTTCGGCGCCGAGACCCACGTCGTCTGGGACAAGTTCGCCGAGTACTTCGACGTCGAGCCGCGCAAGATCCCGATGAAGCCGGACCGCTACATCCTGCAGCCCCGACGACGTCGAGCCGCTCGTCGACGAGCGGACGATCGCGGTCGGAGTGGTGCTCGGCACCACGCACATCGGCGAGGCGGATCCCATCGAGGAGATCAACGACCTGATGGTCCGGATCAAGCGCGACAAGGGCTGGGACGTCCCCATCCACGTCGACGGCGCGAGCGGCGGGTTCATCGCCCCCTTCTCCGAGCCCGACTTCAAGTTCGACTTCCGGCTCGAGCAGGTCGCCTCGATCAACGCATCGGGGCACAAGTACGGCCTCGTCTACCCCGGCGTCGGCTGGCTGGTGTTCCGCGACCGGAGCAAGCTGCCCGAGGACCTCGTGTTCAACGTGAACTACCTGGGCGGGGCGCAGCCCACCTACACGTTCAACTTCTCGCGTGGCTCCGCGATGATCCAGGCGCAGATGTACAACTTCCTGCGCCTCGGTCGCTCCGGCTACGAGGCGATCGTGGCGAACATGCTCGCCAACGCCCGCCACCTGAACGAACGGCTGGAGGCGAGCGGCAAGTTCGAGATCCTCAACCCCGGGCTGTCGGAGCCGGTGGTGACATTCAAGATGAAGGGCCCCGACCCGGGCTTCGACGTCTACCACCTGTCGGCGCGGCTCCGCGAGCACGGCTGGATCGTGCCCGCCTACAACCTGCCGCCGGATGCGCAGGACGTGCATCTCATGCGGGTCGTCGTGCGCCTCGACCTCAGCCGTCAGATGATCGACGTGCTCCTCAACGACCTGGTCCACGCATGGGAGGATCTCGCCAAGGAGCAGCCCGTGGAGCGTGCGGGCGGTCGCGCGCCGATCTCTGGACCGCACCCGAGCAGGCGGCCGCCGACGGCAAGCGGCGCTCGAGCGCGAGGCGGTGACCCGGCGCCGGCCAGCCGGTCGGGGCACAGGCCCCGACTGGCTGGAGGTGCCCCCCGGATGGGACGTCGTGCAGACGCGTGGGCACTACGGCTTCGTCACGCACGTCGTCGTTCGCGGTCCCGACGGGGCGACGACCGAGCTGAGCTCTCGCAGACACCGCAAGCGTTCGGGTCCGGCCCGCCGGCTCGCCGGCGACCCGTCGGCGCGGCCCGTGGACCCCGATGGGCGCCGGCCGAGCGCGATGAGCCTCGTCATCGGTGCGCTGTTCATGATCGGGTCCGCCTGCTTCGCGCTCGGCTCGCTCCCGGTCTACTTCGACAACGTGGACCCGGACCGCGTGGGGGCCACGTTCTTCATCGGGTCGATCTTCTTCACATGTGCCGGGTACCTGCAGTTCCGCGAGAGCGGGGGTCCGTCGGCCGACCTGGAGGCCCGCACGCCTCCGCGCCGGGGCCTGCGGGCGCTGATCGGGTGGCGCCCGCGCCGCATCGGATGGTGGGCGACGCTGATTCAGCTGGTCGGAACGGTGTTCTTCAACGTGACGACCTTCGCCGCCACGCGGAGCGATCTCTCGCTCGATCAGGAGAAACGGCTGATCTGGGCGCCAGACGTCTACGGGTCGATCTGCTTCCTCGTCGCCAGCTGGCTCGCCTACTCGGAGGTCGTCCCGCGCCTTCGGTCCCGCCTCCGGCCGACGGTCGAGTGGCGCATCGCGGCCCTCAACCTGGCGGGGTCGGTCGCGTTCGGCGCCGCCGCCGTCGCGTCGAGGTACCTTCCGACCACCGGCGAGCCCGCGAACATCGCCCTCGTCAACCTCGGGACCTTCGTCGGGGCGGTCTGCTTCTTCGTCGGGGCTGCGCTGCTTCCGGTCGAATCGCGGCGGGCGACCGGGACGGCGCCCGCCTCCGCCTGATGCCGTCCTCGTCCGCGCGAGCGACGTCGGACGACGGCGCCGTGCGGCGTCCGCCGCCCGCGGCCGCACGGGCCAGGGCACGCCGCCCGGGCCACGTCGCCGTCTGACACCATCCGGCGCATGTCGACGACACCTCCCCACGGCGACGCGACCCGGCCGCGGCCGTCGGTCCGCCCCGCCGTCCCGCACTTCTCGTCCGGTCCCTGCGCCAAGTACCCGGGCTGGTCGCCGGCCCGCCTCGAGGCGGCCGTCGTCGGTCGCTCGCACCGCTCCGCCGAGGGAAAGTCCCGGCTCAAGCGGACGATCGACCTCACGCGCGAGGTCCTGGAGGTCCCCGACGAGCACCTGATCGGGATCGTGCCGGCCTCGGACACGGGGGCGGTCGAGATGGCGCTCTGGTCGCTGCTCGGGCCGCGGGGGGTCGACGTGCTGGCGTGGGAGAGCTTCGGCGAGGGCTGGGTCACCGACGTGGTCAAGCAGCTCGGCCTCGATGACGTCCGCACCCTGCGGGCCGGGTACGGGGAGCTGCCCGACCTGACGCAGGTCGACTTCGATCGCGACGTCGTCTTCACGTGGAACGGAACCACGTCCGGGGTGCGGGTCCCCGACGCGGAGTGGATCCCGGCCAACCGCGCCGGGCTCACCATCTGCGACGCGACATCGGCCGTCTTCGCCCAGGACCTCGACTTCACCAAGCTCGACGTGGTGACGTTCTCGTGGCAGAAGGTCCTCGGCGGCGAGGGCGCCCACGGTGTGCTCGTCCTCGGGCCGCGCGCGGTCGAGCGCCTCGAGGCCCACGCGCCGGGCTGGCCCATGCCGAAGGTCTTCCGGCTGACCAAGGGCGGCTCGCTGATCCGCGGGATCTTCGAGGGCGAGACGATCAACACGCCGTCGATGCTCTGCGTCGAGGACTGCATCGGGGCGCTCGAGTGGGCGCGCGGCATCGGCGGACTCGCCGCGCTCCGGGCACGTGCCGACGCCAACGCGGCCGTGATCGACGCGTGGGTGGATCGGACGCCGTGGGTGCGGAACCTGGCCGTCCGGCCGGAGACGCGATCCAACACATCCGTCTGCCTCGCCCTCGACGCCGGCGAGGACGTCCCCAAGGCGATGACCAAGCTCCTCGCCGCCGAAGGCGTGGCGCTGGACGTCGGTGCCTACCGCGATGCCCCCCCGGGACTTCGGATCTGGTGCGGCGCGACGGTCGAGACGTCCGATCTCGAGGCGCTCGTCCCATGGCTCGACTGGGCGTACGCCGAGGTCGCCGCCGGCGCCTGACGCGCGGGCGATCGGGATGCGCGCCGCCGTGTCACCGCCGCCGCGCGTCTACCTGGCGGGGCCGGAGGTCTTCCTTCCGGACGCCGCGGCGGTGCTCGCCCGGAAGGCGGCGATGGTCCGCGCGGCAGGGTTGGCGCCGTTGCTCCCGGTCGACGAGCAGGACGGGCGGGCCCGTGACGCATCCGATCTGGCGGCCGGGATCTACGCCGGGAACCTCGCGCTGCTCGACGCCTGCGATCTGCTCATCGCCAACCTGACCCCCTTCCGCGGACCCGGGGCCGATCCCGGGACGGTGTTCGAGCTCGGCTACGTCGCCGCCCGCGGGCGCCCCGTCCTCGCGTACTCGGCGGACCTGCGGGACGCCGCGGAACGGATCCGCGACGGCGTCGGTGCCGCCCCGGACCGGCACGGGGTCCTCCGTGACCCGGACGGCCTCCTCGTCGAGGACTTCGGCCGGGCCGAGAACCTGATGCCCGCGATCGCCTGTGAGCGTGCCGGCGGCGAGATCGTGCGCGTCCCCGCGGACCCCGGCGGGCCGGCCGCGCGATCGCGGCGACCGACGGGCTCGCGGTGTGCCTCGCCAGGATCGCGGGAGCCGCCGCGAGCGCGTGACGGACGCACCCGCTCACCGACGGATGTGCGACGCCGATGAGGATCCGTGGTGAGCGCCATCGTCGACACCTACGACCGCCTGATCCTCGAGCCCGGCAAGGCGCCGCTCTTCTGGATGGTGGCGACCTTCATCGTCACGTTCGGCTTCATCCGCCTGAGCGTCCACATGATCCGCCGCCAGGTCCGCTGGTGGCCCGGCAACATCCAGACCGGCGGCGTCCACGTGCACCACCTGGTCTTCGGCATCTTCATGATGCTGGCCGCCGGGATCCTCGAGTTCGGCGCCGACCCGGACGGCGTGGCCACCGTCCTCCTCGCCATGCTCTTCGGGTGCGGCGCGGCGCTCACGTTCGACGAGTTCGCCCTGTGGCTGCACCTGAGCGACGTCTACTGGAGCAGCGAGGGCCGTCAGTCGATCGACGCGGTCGTCCTCGTGGGGCTGTTCATGGTGCTCCTGTTCATGGGCACCTCGCCGCTCGGGGTCGACGACCTGCAGGACCAGAGCCGCACCGGCCTCGCGATCGCGTCCGGGGCGATCGCGCTCAACCTGCTGATGATCTCGGTCACGCTGCTCAAGGGCAAGCTCGCAACCGGCGTCGTCGGCGTGTTCATCCCGGTCGTGAGCCTCGTCGGCGCTGTCCGGCTCGCGAAGCCGGGCTCGCCATGGGCGCATCGCCGGTACGCCTCCAGGCCCAGTCGTCGCGCCCGCGCCGAGCGGCGGTTCGCCCGCGACCGCGCGCGGACCGCGCGGGCCAGGCGGGCGCTGGTCGACCTTCTGTCGGGCACCCGCCACCCCCGGCACTGACCCGGCGTCACGACCGCGGGACGTCGTCGGCGTCGCGCCGGGTGACCTCGGCGATCGGCACGAACGCCCTGGCGCCGGCGCCGTGGTCGACCTGAAGCGTGGTGTGCTCGAGCGCGAAGTCGTCGTGCAGCACGGCCTCGACCCTGCGCCGGGCGTCGTGGCAGTCGACCTCGGGGGCGACCAGGACGTGCGCCGTGAGCGCCGGGAACCCCGATGTGATCGTCCAGACGTGGACGTCGTGCACCTCGCGCACACCGGGCACCGCGGCGATGGCGCCGCCGACGCGGTCGACGTCGAGATCGGGCGGGGCGGACTCCAGCAGGACGCTCGCCGCCGCGCGCAGGGTGGGCACGGCGCTTGCGGCGATCAGGATCGAGATCACGATCGCCACGATGGCGTCCGCGCGCTCGAACCCCGTCGTCAGGACGATCGCCGCCGACACGAGCACGGCCACGGACCCCGCCAGGTCACCGATCACGTGCAGGAAGGCCGCGCGCATGTTGAGGCTCTCCGTCCCCGCCCGGGCGAGGACGACGGCGGCGACGACGTTGACGAGCGCACCGATCGCGCCGACGACGAGGACGATGCCGCCCTCGACCTCGGTGGGCTCGACCAGGCGGCCGATCCCCTCGATCAGCACCCAGACGGAGATCCCGATCAGGGTCGCCCCGTTGATGAGTGCGGCGAGGATCTCGGCGCGGCCCATGCCGTAGCTGGTCCGCCGTCCGGCGGGGCGTCCGGCGAGCCAGCCGGCGCCGAGCGCCAGCCCGACGGCCAGCGCGTCCGAGAGCATGTGCCCGGCGTCGGCGATGAGCGCCAGGCTTCCCGAGACGATGCCGCCCACAACCTCGACGACGGCGAAGACGAGGAGCATCGCGAGGACGATCGCGAGCGCGCGCTGGCGTCCGCGACGCTCCTCGGGAGACGTGCCCGCCGCGCGCAGGCCGTGGTCGTGACCGTGGCTCACGGACGGTCGTTCGGGGTGGGGTCCGGGCGCTCCATCAACTCCGGCCGGACGGCGCGAACCGCCAGCCAGAGACCGATGCCCAGTCCCACTCCGAGCGCGAGGCCGCCGACGAGCAGGACTCCGACGATGCTGTAGGCGGTCGCGTACACGCCACGATCCTAGTCGAGCGCTTCGGGGGGTGCCGGGGGCCGTATCCGTCCGCACGAGGGGGGTGGACACACCGCGCGAGGGGGATCCGGACTCCGCCGAGGGGGGGCGCGCCCGACCGGGGCCGCCCCTATTCTCATCCGCATGACCCCAGGTGTCGCCCAACGCGTCCTCGGCCTGAGCGGGCCTCCGGACGCGTCCGAGCTTCGTCAGGCCTGGCGTCGCTTCGCGCTTCGCAACCACCCCGATCGCGTCCCGACCGATCCGAGCGCGGGCGAGCGCTTCCAGCTCGGGCGCGTGGCGTTCGAGGTGCTGCGCGAGCGGGTCGAGACGCGGTCACGGCCCGGGCCCGGGTTCGTCCCGCTCGGCGCCGCCGTGCCCCGCGCCACGCGGGAGTGGCTGGCCTGATCGCGACGCCGCCCGTCGTGGCGGTCGCCGCGCCGATGGAGATGGCCTCCTGGGCCGTCTGGCGGATGCCGGCCGCGGTCGTGGCACGGAACTACCTGGACGCCGCCGCCGCCGCGGGCGCGGTCCCGGTGCTGGTGCCGCCGCTCGAGATCGTCGGCGCGCGACCCGACGTCGCGCTTGCGGGCGCCGGCGGGCTCATGCTCCTCGGCGGCGCCGACCTCGATCCGTCGGTCTACGGCCAGGACCCCGACCCCTCGCTCGAGGCGACCGACGCCGCCCGCGACCGGGTCGAGCTCGCGTTGCTCGTCGAGGCGCGCCGGCGTGGACTCCCGGTCCTCGGCATCTGTCGCGGGATGCAGGTCATCAACGTCGCCGCGGGGGGCACGTTGTGCCAGCACCTTCCCGACCTCGTCGGCCACGACGAGCACCGCAGGCGTGTGGGCACCTTCGAGGGCGTCGCGCATCGGGTCGAGGTCGCCCCTGGGACGCTCGCCGCCGAGGCGACGGGCGGTGGCGCGGTCGAGGTGCGCTCCCACCACCATCAGGGCGTGGACCGCCTCGGGGACGGGCTCGTGGTCAGCGCCCGCGCCGAGGACGGGCTGGTGGAGGCGCTCGAGGGGGCCGACGGGGGGTTCCTCCTCGGCGTCCAATGGCATCCCGAGGCCGACCCCGCCAGCGGCGTCATCGCGCGGTTCGTCCAGGAGGTCGTGCGGGGGGGAGGAGCGGCGCCCGCGGACACCGGCGAGTCGGGCGGATAGGCCTCTCCACCCAGCCGGGGCCACGCGGGGCGCCGCGCCGTTGGATCCCCGCGGCTCGGATGTGACCGGTGGTGTCGACTCAGTCCGACCCGCGGAGCCAAGTCTGGACGACGGGCAGATCGCGCTCCTTGGACGCCGGGCCAACGTTGCGCCCTCGGGGCTGGACCTCGGGCGGTGGGCTCGCGCCACCCGGGCGAGCGACCCGCGGCGATCTGCCGCGGCGGCCAGACCGAACCGCCGGATTCTTGGCCCTGGGGCGATACATCGCACGCCGGCCGGTGCCGATGATGCCTGCGCAGACGGGCGAACGCGGACGGGAGGCGGGATGGCGAGGGTGGGTATCGCTGCGGTGTCGGCGCCGTTCGGACGCAGCCTCGACGAGTCGCTCTCGCAGATCGAGCTGACCGTGCGGATCGCCCGCGCCCGGGGCGCCCGCCTCGTGGTCTTCCCCGAATGCTCCCTCGGCGGCTATGTCGACCCCGTTCCGAACCGCACCCCGGGCCCCCCCGAGCTCTCGCCGGACGGCCCCGAGATCGCGCGCCTCGTCCGCCTGGCGGGACCGACGGTCGTCTGCGCCGGCTACACGGAGGCCGGCCCGGGGGGGCGTTTCTCCAGCGCCGTGTGCGTGAGCGGCGACGGTGTGCTCGGCCACCACCGCAAGGTCCACCTCCCGCCGGGGGAGAAGGGCCAGTTCCTCGAGGGCGAGGGGTTCGCCGCCTTCGACACGCCGGTCGGCAGGATGGGCATGCTGATCTGCTACGACAAGTGCTTCCCCGAGGCCGCCAGGGCGCTGGCGCTCGACGGCGCGGACGTGATCGCCGCCCTGTCGGCGTGGTCGATCTCGAAAGAGCGCCCCTCCCGGTTCGTGCGCCGCGACCGGCAGACGGCGGCGTTCAACGTGCTCGACCAGGCGCGCGCCGCGGAGAACCAGGTCGTTTGGGTCTCGGCGAACCAGACCGGTACATTTGGAGGCCTGCGATTCCTTGGCAACTCCAAGGTCGTCGACCCCGAGGGCCGAGTCCTCGCGCGGACGAGTTCACGCTCGGGCGTGGCCCGGGCGGTCGCCGATCTGAACGCGCTGCCGGAGCTGCGTCGGTCGATCTCCCACCTCGGAGACCGCCGGCCGGCCGCCTACGACGCGCACCGGCTGCCGATCGCAGCGGCCACCCCGATGCCAGGCGGGCGCTCGGGGGATGCGGACGACAGGCTCGCCACCGTCTGACAAGGAGTACCCGACCGCGTGTGCGGAATCGTTGCCGAACTCGGTGAGCGCGACTCGCTCGCCGGGGCCAGGATGTTGCGCCGTCTGACCCATCGCGGGCCCGATGGTGAGGGAAGTGCCGCCGTGGGGAGCTCGTGGCTCGGCCACCGGCGCCTCGCGATCGTCGATCTCGAGGGTGGTGACCAGCCACTCCGGACGCACGACGGCGAGCTGTGGCTGGTCGGCAACGGGGAGATCTACAACCACGCGGACGTCCGCAGGTCGATCGGCTCGTCGGAGTTCGAGACGCGCTCCGACAACGAGGCCGCGCTCCAGTTGATCCAGGACCGCGGACCCAGTGCGCTCGGCGCGCTCTCGGGCATGTTCGCGTTCGTGGCCGCGGGTGCGGACGGACGGTTCGTGGCGGCCCGCGATCCCGTCGGCATCAAGCCGCTCTACTGGGCGCGCCGCAACGGGTCGGTCAGGTTCGCCTCGGAGATGCAGGCGTTCGACCCCGAGTGGCTCCCGTCGGTGGCAGCGTTCCCGCCGGGCCACTACTGGTCCCCCGACGCCGGTTTGGTTCGTTTCGCGCAGGCCGTCCCCAACGGGACGGGTCCCATCGTGCCCAACGGCGGCACGTATCCGGCGAGCGTGCTCGCCGAGACGCGCGACGTGCTGATCGGCGCGGTCGAGTCCCAGATGATGGGCGACGTGCCCGTCGGCGTCTTTCTGTCCGGCGGACTCGACAGCAGCCTGGTCGCGGCCATCGCCGCCCGCTGGCTTCGCGCCCGCGGACAGCGGTTGCAGACCTTCGCGGTCGGCACGGCCGGGAGCCCCGACCTCGTCGCCGCGCGGCGCGCGGCGCGGTACCTGGACACCGACCATCACGAGTGGGTGTACACGGCCGAGGACGCGCTCACGAGCGTCGCCGAGGTCGTGCGCGTGATCGAGCATTTCGACGCGTCGCTCGTGCGGAGCGCCGTCCCCAACCACATGCTGGCCAGGCTGGCGTCTCGCCACGTCAAGGTCGTGCTGACCGGCGAGGGCGCCGACGAGATCTTCGCCGGGTACGAGTACCAGCGCGAGATCGCCGACCCCGACGAGCTCCATGCAGAGGTCGTGCGGACGATCGAGGGGTTGCACAACCTGAACCTGCAGCGATGCGACCGCGTCACGATGGCGCACGGGCTCGAGGCGCGCGTGCCGTTTCTCGATCGCGAGGTGATCGGCTTCGGCGTCAGCCTCCCCGCCGAGTGGAAGGTGGCCGCGCCGGGTGAGATGGAGAAGCGCCTGCTGCGCGAGGCGTTCGCCGGCTGGCTGCCCGAGGACCTCCTCTGGCGCCAGAAGTCCCAGTTCGGCGACGGCAGCGGTGCGGCCGACGTGCTGACCGACGCGCTCGCGTCGGAGATCACCGACGCCGAGCTCGGCGCGGAGCTCGGCGGTGCGCTCGGCATCCGCACGAAGGAGGAGCTCGCCTACTACCGCATGTGGCGGGACAACCTCGAGGGCGTCGACGTCTCCGCGACGCTCGGCAGGTTCGCAACCGCCTGACGCGCCGGATCATGTCGCGCACGTGCACGGGCACGTGCGCGACATGATGCGCGTCTGTCGCGGCGCGGGCGCACCGCACTGTCGCCCACCCTTAGGCGGGCTGTCGTCGCCTCCGTCACCGTTCGGGGAAGCGGCGCGCCGAGCGGGACGCGCGTCGACGTGGTCCACGTGGCGCGTCTGGCACCGGTTCTCCAAGGACCGGGGGCGCGACTTCCAGCGCGCTCGAGGACGTCTCCCGCTGGAGCGATACGGCACGGCGGCCGAGATCTGCGGCGCGACGATGCTCCTGTGCCGCGACGCTGCGGGTTCGTCGTCGGCGGGTGCTCGCGTGCGACGGGGCGGGCGATCCAGGCGCCGGGATCGTTGCGGCGGCTGACGAACGGCCGTCCCGGGCCCGGTCGTCCGCACGGCGCACCCCTGGGGGCCTACCCTGCGGAGCGATGTTCTCGATCCGCTATCTCTCGGCCGAGCTTCGCCGCCGGCTCGGGCGCACGATCCTGACCGCACTCGGGCTCGCGGTCGGCGTCGCGCTGGTGGCGGCGGTGACCGCGCTCTCCCGGGGGCTCGATGACGCGCAGGCCCAGGTGCTCGAGCCCCTGACCGGGATCGGCTCGGACATGACGGTGTCGCGTCCGCTCCGGGCCGACGAGGGGGGCGAGGGCTTCGACCCGGGTCCCGGCGGCGTGAACCTGTCCGCCGCCGAGCGTGACCGCCTGGTCGAGGAGAACAGCGCCGCGCAGGTCAGCCTGGACGAGCTGGGCGACCCCGGCGACCCCTTCGAGACCGTCGTCTTCGTCACATCGACGCGCCTGACGTTCCCGGAGGCGGAGCTCGCTCGCGTCCGTGACGTCGAAGGCGTCGCGGGCGTCGCGGGGGGGCTCACGCTGAGCGCCCTCTACCTCGAGGGAACCGTGCCGGAGCCGGTGCCGGGCCCCGACGGCGACGTGCTCGGTCCTCGGACCGCGCTTCGGGCCGACATCGACTTCGAGCCGGCCGCGGTCGCGGGCGTCGACGTGGCCGAGCCCGACCTCGCGTTCGTGACCCCGGGCCAGATCGTCGAGGGCGACTGGTTCACGGAGGGCCGGCCCGTGATCGCCCGCGACGAGGTCGTGCTCGCGCGCGACTACGCGGCGCGTCAGGGCGTCGCCGTGGGGGAGCGACTGGCCATCGGGGACGAGCGGTTCGAGGTCGTCGGCATCGCCGAGCCGCCGCTCGGTGGCGAGGCGAGCGACGTCTACCTCGAGCTCGGCAAGCTGCAGGAGGTCGCGCGGCGCGAGGGCCGCATCAACGTCCTTCGCGTGCGGGCGGAGTCGTCGGCCGACGTCGGGGCCGTGGCCGCGGGGATCGAGGCGGCCTTCCCTGGCAGCGAGGTCGTGACCGCCGAACAACTCGCGGCCCGGGTGGGCGGCTCCCTGGTCAGCGCGAGCGACCTGGCCGACTCGCTCGGCACGGTGCTCGCGGTCGTCGCCATGGTCGGTGCGGTGCTCATCGCCACGCTCCTGACGCTGGCGTCGGTCGCGAAGCGCACGCGGGAGCTCGGGACGCTCCGGGCGATCGGCTGGACACGCCGCCGGGTCGTCCGCCAGGTCACGGGGGAGTCGCTGGCCACCGGGGTGATCGGCGGGCTGGTCGGGGCCGGGCTCGGGGTGGCCGCCGCGGCCGTCGTGACCGCACTCGGCCCGACGCTGACCGCCTCGGTCGAGGGGGCCGACGGCGGCGCGGCGGATGCCTTCGGGTTCGGTGCCGGGGCGGTCGGCGGGGCAGAGGAGATCACGCTCGGCGCGCCGGTCGATCTGCCGCTCGTGCTGCTGGCGATCGGGCTGGCGATCGGCGGCGGGCTGGTCGCGGGGTTCGTGGGCGGCCTTCGGGCGGCGCGCCTGCGTCCCGCCGATGCGCTGCGGTCGCTCGAGTGAGCGCGGTCGTCCATGCCCGCGGCCTCGAGCGGGTCTACGGCGCCGGGTCGGCGGCCGTCACCGCGCTCGGGGGGGTCGACC
Source organism: Miltoncostaeaceae bacterium (assembly GCA_963698665.1). Lineage (GTDB taxonomy): Bacteria > Actinomycetota > Thermoleophilia > Miltoncostaeales > Miltoncostaeaceae > CALNYH01. The sequence goes on from CAVORO010000003.1 coordinate 714,361, forward strand.
TCGATGTCGACGAGGGCGAGATGGTCGCGATCGTCGGACCCAGCGGATCGGGCAAGACCACCCTGCTGCAGTTGCTGGGCGCCCTCGACCGTCCGACGGACGGGACGCTGGAGATCGCCGGCCGTCCGGTCGGCGACATGGGCGACGATGCGCTCGCCCGGCTCCGTCGCGAGTCGGTCGGCTTCGTCTTCCAGCAGTTCAACCTGATCCCCACGCTCACGGCCGCCGAGAACGTCGAGGCGGCGATGGCCCCGACCGACGTGCCGGGACCGGAGCGCCGCCGCCGGGCACTCGAGCTGCTCGATGCGGTCGGCCTGTCGGCGCGTGCCGGACAGCTCCCGTCGCGGCTGTCGGGTGGCGAGCAGCAGCGCGTCGCGATCGCGCGCGCCCTCTCGAACCGGCCGCGCATGCTGTTGGCCGATGAGCCGACCGGGAACCTCGACTCGGCGACCGGCCGAAGCGTGCTCGATCTGCTCCGCTCGTTCGCGGGGGAGGACGGTCGCACGGTGGTGCTCGTCACGCACGACCGGGGGCTCGCGGCGGAGGCACCCCGTCGGATCGCCCTCCGCGATGGGCGCGTGGTCGAGGACACGGCGATCGGGGGTGGGGACTCCCGGGATCCGCTGCAGGTCCTGGCCGCGCTGGCGAGCGTGGGTGACGCCGCGCCCGAGCCGCTCGGCGAGCGGGACCTCGCCGCCGCCCGGCTCGCCCTCGCGGCGGTGGAGGACCGGCTCGCCCCGGCGGTCCGGGCCGCCCTCGGCGACGCCCGCGGGCTCACGTACCGCGAGCTGGCGCTCGTCGCCGCCGGCCTCGACGCGGGCGGCTGAGCGGGGGTCAGCCTCCCTGCGCGGCGACCACGTACCGTTCGACGTCGTCGAGGGCCGTCTCGACGCCGGGAAGGGTCGCCTGCGCCCACGCACGGGCGTTCACGCGGTGGAGGTCCTCCCGCTGGGCGGCGCCGAGCGCGCGCCACTGGGGGTCGGCGGTGAGCTCCGCGTAGCGCTCCTCGGCCGCGGGGACCGGGTCGACCGCGACGAACACGTAGTCGGCGTCGAAGCGATCCAGCGCGTCGACGTCCACCGGGACGCAGCAGTCGGTGCCACCGGCGCGCCGGAGGGCGGCGGGGAGGCGGATGCCGAGCTCGTCGAGCAGGGGCTCGGGGTGGGCGCCGCGCCGCGCCACCATTCCGTCGGGGCGCACCTCGAGCGGGGTCAGCGTCGTGATCGGGGCGATCTGGGCGCGGAGTCTCGCGATCCTGTCGTCGGCGTCTCGGATGCGCGACGTCACGGCCACCTGCGTGCCGAGAAGACGGCCCGCGCGGACCGAGGCGCGCCGCCACCGATCGCCGTCCTCGCGCGGGAGGAGGGCGACGGGCGCGATCTCGCCGAGGCGGCCGTTGGCCGCGACGTCGGGGTGGGAGACGATCAGATCGGGGCGCACCTCGGCCACCGACGCCGACGTGGGCGCCCGTCCCGGCGAGAGCTCGGTCCAGCCGTCGGGGCGTTCGATCTCGGCGTCGCGATCGGCGGGCACCGAGACCCCGACGACCCGGTCGCCCGCCGTCGTCCGGGCGACGGCCGCGGTGGCCGGGTCGGGGTCGACGAGCACGATGCGCTCCGGCTCTGCCGGGATCACCACGGTCGTTCCGTCGACATTGTCCCAGGTGCGGGTCTCGGGCACCGGCGCGGTGGTCCCGGCACCGGTGCCGGCGTCGGACGAGCAGCCCGCGAGCCCGGCGACGACGGTCATGCCCGCCAGGACGGCGAGTGCGGTGGTCCATCGAATCGGTGCCATGGGCGTCGTGGATGTGTCGCGGTCGTCGCGACCATCGGTGGCACACTACCGGGCGGGTGCGACGGGCCCACGCCGGCGCGGCGACCTTCAGTCGTGCGGGGTCGGCGCCGATCTGGGAGGACCGATGGCCACCACTCCGATCATCGAACAGCCCTCGGTCATCGCCGTCCGTGACGTGACCAAGGTGTTCCGCGGCGGACGGCGGGCCCTCGACGGGGTCACGCTCGACGTCCCCGCGGGCACCTGCTTCGGCTTCCTGGGGCCCAACGGCGCGGGCAAGACGACGTTGATCCGAATCGTGCTGGGGCTCATGCGAGCCACCTCGGGTGCCGTCGTGGTCCGCGGGCACGAGGTCCCGCTCGAGGCCCGCCGCGCGATGGCGCGCGTGGGTGGAATCGTCGAGGAGCCTCGGTTCTACCCCTACCTCTCGGGCCGCGAGAACCTCGTCCTCTGGGCGCGCGTGATGGGTCCGGCCGCGATCGGCCGCGTGCCCGGCACGCTCGAGCGAGTCGCCCTCGCCGACCGCGCCGACGAGCGGGTGGGGCGATACTCCATGGGGATGCGGCAGCGGCTCGGCGTCGCCCGCGCGCTCCTGTCCGATCCCGAGGTCCTGGTGCTCGACGAACCGTCCAACGGCCTCGACCCAGAGGGGATCGCGGAGTTCCGTGCCCTCATCCGCAGCTTCGTCGACGAGGGCCGGACCGTGTTCATCTCGTCACACCTCCTCGATGAGATCCAGAAGATCTGCGATCACGTGGCGATCGTGCGCGAGGGGCGGGTCATCGCCCAGGGGCCGGTCGCCGAGGTCGTCGCGGCCGGGCGCGGCGGCGTGCGGATCGGGTGCGACGACCCGGGTCGCGCGGCGCAGCTCCTCCAGGACCGGGGCGGCCTCGGTGAGATCGAGCTGGACGGCTCCGGCCTCGTGATCGGCGGCCCCGCCGATCCCGCATCCCGCGCCACGGTCGTGCGGGTGCTCGTCGAGGCGGGTGTCGCCGTCGACGCGGTGCAGCCGGTCGGCGCATCGCTCGAGGAGCGGTTCCTGGAGCTCATGGGCGACGCGGCGGCGGCCCCCTCGTCGCCACACCCGCGCTCCCCCTCCGCCCCCGCCGCGGGCCGCGTGATGGGCGGGCTGCTCCGGGTCGAGGTCGTGAAGGTCATGCGCCGCCGGGCGATGCTGCTCTCGTGCGCCGGCGTCGCGCTCGCGGCGGTCCTGGCGCTCTTTGTGATCTCGTACGCGCTCCACGTCCAGGACGAGGCCGCCAACCCCTCGGTCGGAGGCGGGTCCGGCATGGACGCGACGGCCGCCGTCCTGGCGGGGCTGGCGCTCGTCATCGGGAGCCTCATCGGCGCCCGCGCGGGCGCATTCGACCAGGAGACGCAGGTGATCCGCTACTGGGCCATGCTCGGGACGCCGCGGGCGGCCCTGCTCGGCGTCCGGCTTCCCGCCGCATGCCTCGTGGCGTTCGCGGCCCTGTTGCCGGCGCTCGTCGTGGGCGTCGGCGCGTCGGCGGTCCTCCCGGCCGAGACCGGCGACGGGTTGTCGGCGGGCGACGTCGGGTCGGCGACGTGGAGTGTCGTGGTCGCGGCAGTGCTCTGGACGGGGCTCGGAGTCGGGATCGGGGCGCTCCTCGGATCCACGGGTGCCGGGATCGCGGTGGCGCTCGCGGTCGCGCTGATCGGTGCGCCCGCGCTCTCGGCGCTTCAGCTCCTGTGGTCGCCGCTCGAGGCCGTGCCGCTCGGCAACGCGCAGTTCGTGCTCGAGGGCTCGGGTGGGTACGGGCCGGTCTGGGTGGCGATCCTGGTGGCGCTCGCGTGGGTCGGCGCGCCCATGGCCGGGGCGGCGATGCGCCTGCGCCGAGCCGAGCTGTGACGCGCACGGCCCTCGGATCGGCGGAGAGCGGCGACGTGGCCTCGTGGCGCACGGTCGCGACGGAGGCGCCGGACCTGGTCGAGCGGGCCGAGGCCCTTCTCGGCGCCCGGACACACAAGACGATCGCCACGCTCCGCCGCTCGGGGGCGCCGCGCATCAGCGGGATCGAGGTGGTGGTCGTGGACGGCGACCTCTGGATCGGGAGCATGCCCGGGTCCGTCAAGGCCCGGGACCTCCGCCGGGACCCGCGCTACGCCCTGCACTCCGGGTCCGAGGACCCCCCCGGCTGGACCGGTGACGCCAAGGTGGCCGGCCGGGCGGAGGAGGTCCACGAGGCCGAGGCGAAGCGGGCGGTCGCCCGCGCCTCGTCCGCGCCCGAGGGCGACGCCGCCTCGCTCGCCGCGATGGAGCTCTTCCGCCTGGACGTCGACGAGCTCGTCGTCGTGGACCTCGGCGACCCGCCGGACCACCTCGTCGTCACCTCGTGGCATCCGGGCCGCGGTGTCGAGCGGCGCGAGCGCCGCTGACGTCACCTACTCCAGCGCGGTGAACACCCAGTCCGTCTGCTCCGCCCCCGCGTGGCAGGTCCAGCACACCTCGTCGCGGGCGAGCACGGTGTACTCGGAGTCGGCCGAGCTGCGGGACCATTCGATGTACTCCCAGTCCCCGTGCGCGGGGTCGACGCCCGCCACCTTCCGCATCACGGCGATGATGGCGGCATCGTCGCCACCCCGCGACCCCGCCTTCAGGACGACCGCCCCGTCGGGATAGGGGAACCGCTGCTCACCGCCCTGCGTGATCTCGGCACGCGTGGGGCTCACGTAGACGTTCTTGATGTCCCCGTGCGGGGCACCGACGTTCGGTGGGATGGGTTCGGCGTTCAGGCGCAGCCAGTCCTGGTAGCCGGCCGTATACGGGGGGAGTCCGGGCTCGGGCTCGGCGGCGGCCTCGGTGGTCGCCGGGGGCGTCGCCTCGGTCGTCGGGGGCGCCTCGGTCGTCGGGGGCGCCTCCGTCGTGACGGGCGCGGCCTCGGTCGTGGCGTCTGCCGCCTCGTCGTCGTCGCCGCAGGCGGCTGCGACGAGGCCGATCGAGATCACGCAGGCGCCGGCGATGGCGGCGCGGCGGAGTGTCGTGCGGGGGGTCGGCATGTGGTGAAACTAGTTCGCCCGGCGGACGCCCGCACCCCGGCGGAACCTTAAATCGGTCGGGCGGTGCGATCATCCGGCCATGTCCGCCCCGCGTCGATCCGTCCTCGCCGCGGCCGCCTGCGTCGCGCTGGCGCTCGGAGCCGGGTGCGGGTCCGACGGCCCGGACGGCGCGCCCGCCGCGGGGGCGGTCGCGGCCGAGCGCACGACGGCGCTCCGTGTCGACCGGTTCGACGAAGCGCGGGCGATGCGCCTGCTTCGGTGGCAGGTCGCGCTCGGCCCTCGGCCGAGCGGCTCCGCGCCCGCCCGGCGGCTGGCGACCCGGATGGCCCGCCTGCTCCCCGGTGGCCGCGTGGAGCGGGGCCCGGACGGCGTGCGGAACGTGGTCGGCCGCCTTCCGGGTCGGCGTCCGGCGATCGTCGTCGGCGCCCACTACGACACCAAGGACATCCGCCGCAACGTGGGCGCCAACGACGGCGCGTCGGGGGTCGCGGTGGTCGTCGAGCTGGCCCGCGCCCTTCGTCCCACACGTGTGCGGGGTGCCCGGGAGATCCGTTTCGTGCTCTTCGACGCCGAGGAGAGCCCCGCCGGTTCCACGAACTTCCTGCGCGACGGGCTGCGCGGGAGCCGGGCGTACGTCGCGCGCCACGGCGATCAGGTCCAGCGGGCGATCATCGTGGACATGGTGGGCGACGCCGATCTGTCGATCCCCCGCGAGGCGGGATCGAATGTGCGGATGTGGACCTGGCTTCGCCGCTCCGCCGCCCGCGTGGGCGCGGCCGGCGTGTTCCCGGCCCGCACGCGCTCCGAGATCCTCGACGACCACACGTCGTTCACCGAGGCGGGCATCCCCGCGATCGACATCATCGACTTCACGTATCCGCCGTGGCACACGCCGAGGGACACCCTGGACAAGGTGTCGCCCACGAGCCTCGACCTCGTGGGCGAGACGCTCGTCGACCTGCTTCCGAGGCTGGCCCGCCCGTAGCCGGGTCCCGGCGGCCGCCGCGGGCGCGCCGCGGTGCGCGCCCGCGGGCGGCGCCGAGCGCCCGCGGTGCGATCGCCGAGGGCGATGGCCGAGGCCGCTGCGATCCGCTCCACGGCGGCCACCGCTCGCACGGGTCGACGGGCGCCGGAAGGAACGCGGCGACGACGTTCGGGTCGGTCCGAGCACCCGCCTCGCCCGCGGCCGTCCCGCCCGCGGGGGAATCGGCGCGCCGCTCCTCCTCGGCGTGGCGGCGTTGGCCATATGCACAATCGCCGCTCGCCAGGCTTCGCCGGACGGCCAAAGATCGCGCCACCGGCCCGGCCGTAGCCTCAGTCGCGGTCGGCCCGCTGAACGGGCCCGTGGAACTCATCTCGACAAGGAGTCGTCTATGCGATTCAGGGCGTATCGGCTGGTGCCGGCGCTTGCGGCGATCTTGCTGCTGCTCGTGCCCGCGCTCGCTGCGGCCCAGGAGGAGGACCCGCTCATTCCGCTGACCGATGCGGTCAACTCCATCTGGGTTGTGCTTGCAGCGGTTCTCGTCCTCTTCATGCAGGCTGGATTCGCAATGCTCGAGGTCGGTCTCTCGCGAATGAAGAACGCGGGAGCCGTCATGGCCAAGATCTTCATCAACATGTCGATCGCGTTGCTGATGTTCTGGGCCGTGGGCTTCGGGCTCGCGTTCGGTGACGGCAACGACTTCGCCGGCGCCACCGGGTGGTTCGTCCCCAACGACGACCCGGCCGGGACCTTCGGCGCGTTCGCCGACTACCTGTCGGTGCCGATCGAGGGCCTGTTCCTCTTCCAGGCCGCGTTCGCCGCGGTGTCGCTCGCGATCGTCTTCGGCTCCATGCTGGACCGGACCAAGTTCATCGCGTACGTCGTCTTCGGTGTGGTCTTCACCGGCCTCATCTACCCGATCGTCGCCCACTGGACCTGGGGTGGCGGCTGGCTCGCCGGGGACGGCTTCCTCGACTTCGCCGGCTCCTCGATCGTCCACCTCCAGGGTGCGCTCGGCGCGTTCGTGGGTGCGATCATCCTCGGGCCGCGGATCGGCAAGTTCCGCAACGGCAAGGCCGTCCCGATCCCGGGCCACTCGATCCCGCTCGCCCTTCTGGGTGTGCTGATCCTGTTCCTCGGCTGGGCCGGCTTCAACGGCGGCTCCACGCTCGGCGCCGTCGGCAACAACTTCGGCGACATCATCACCAACACGTACCTCGCGGCCGCCGCCGGCGTCATCGGCGCCACCATCGGCTCGCTCATCATGTTCAAGACGCTCGACGTCTCGCAGATGGGCAACGGCATGATCGCCGCGCTGGTGGGCATCACGCGCCGGGTGTGCGTTCGTCGACGCTTGGGCCGCGGTCATCATCGGTGTCATCGCCGGTGTCATCGTCCCGCCGCTCGTCGTCGCCGTCGAGCGCATGAAGATCGACGACCCGATCGGCGCCATCCCGGTGCACGGCATCGCCGGCATCTGGGGGACGCTCGCGATCGGACTGTTCGCAACCGAGGCCCGGGCCGGCGTGGACGGCATCTTCTACGGCGGCAGCGGCGAGCAGCTGTGGGTCCAGTTCTACGGCATCGCCGCCACCGTCGGCTTCACCGGCGTCGCCTGTGCCGTGCTGTTCCTGGCGATCAAGTACACCGTCGGCCTCCGGGTCACGGAGGAGCAGGAGCTCCGCGGTCTGGACATCTCCGAGCACGGCATGTTCGGTTACCCCGAGCGGTTCATCGACGTTCCGGGTGCCACGCCGGAGGAGATCCCGTCCGGTCACGCTCCGGCACCCGCGGGGGCCGCGAGCACCAACCCGGCCACGACAGGCTGAGGGAGAACGGTCGTGAAGAAAATCGAAGCCTTCATCAGGCACGAGGCGCTCGAGAGCATCCGTGACCAGCTGGCGCACATGGGCCTTCCGTCCATGACGATCAGTGAGGTCAAGGGCTCCGGCCGCCAGAAGGGCTACACCGAGAGCTACCGGGGGTCGAAGACGACGATCTTCCTCCGCCCCAAGCTCAAGCTGGAGCTGATCGTCGACGACGCAGACGTCGACCGCGCGCTCGACGCGATCCTGGAGCACGCCCACACGGGTGACCCGGGGGACGGAAAGATCTTCGTCGTGAACGTGGAAGAGGCGATCAGGGTGCGTACCGGGGAGCGTGGGCCGGTGGTCCTGGCGCCGCACCCCGAGGAGGCCACCGCGTAGACGCGGTCTCCATCGGATGACGGCCGAGGGCCGGGGCACCGCAGCACGCGGGCCCCGGCCCTCGATCGTCGTCAGGGCGTCGCGCCGCCGCGAGACGAGGATGGTGGCGCCGTCGGCCGCGGGCGCGAGAGGTGGGCGGTGATCCGCCGGGTGAGCTCGGGAGGCGGCAGCGCGCCCACCAGGCGCTCGAGCACCTCCCCGCGGCGCATCACGAGCATCGTCGGGATGCTGCGCGCATCGAAGCGGGCCGCGATGTCGGGCGCCGTGTCGACGTCGACCTTCACGAGCTTGATGCTCCCGGCGTTGTCGCGGGCGATGCGCTCGAGCGCCGGGCCGACCGTGCGGCACGGACCGCACCACGGCGCCCAGAGGTCGACCACCACCGGGAGGGCGGAGTCGACCTCGGCGTCGAAGTCCGTCGATGTCGCATCGACGATCCACGGGAGGGCCGCCCGGCATGCGCTGCAGCGGGGCCGGCCCCTCGGGTTCGGCGCCAGTCGGTTCGGCGCCCCGCAGGCGGGGCAATCGACCCGTGTCGGCATCAGCCCGGCGGCGTCTCGCCGCCAAGCGCCGCCCGGATGCGCGCCGCCGCATCGTCGAGGGCCGCCGGGTCGGGCGCCCGGTCGGCGTTCGCGAAGTCCATGTCCCGGACCGTCGCGATCGGCACCAGGTGCACGTGCACGTGGGGAACCTCGAGTCCGGCGAGCATCATGCCGACCTTGGTCGGACGAAACGCCCGTTGGATGCCGGCGCCGACGCGCTGTGACGAGCGCATGAGGGCGTCGAGGAGGTCGGGTGGCAGATCGAGCCAGTGGTCGATCTCCGCGCGCGGGACCACGAGCGTGTGGCCGGGCTGGAGCGGCTCGATCGAAAGGAACGCCACCGTGTGCGCGTCCTCGTGCACGAATCGCCCGGGGAGCTCGCCGGCGATGATCCGGCTGAAGACGCTGGCCATGGGCGCGGGACGCCCTAGCGGCTTCGCATCGCGAGCTGTCGGCTGTCCCACGCCCGCTCCCACGGACGCGCCGCGCGGAGCGCGCCGACGATCGCGGCCGTCGGGCCGGCGTCGTTGATCGTGTAGAAGTGGATGCCCGGCGCGCCCGCGGCGAGAAGCTCGGCGCACTGCTGTGCGGCGTAGGCGATCCCGAGCTCGCGCACCGACTCCGGCCCGTCGCAGGCCTCCATCTGGGCATGGAGCGGCTCGGGGATCCGTGCCCCGCACAGGCCGGTGATCCGCTCGAGGCGGCCCTGGTCGGTCGCGGGCAGGATGCCCGGGATGATCGGCACGTCGATGCCGTGATCGCGGGCGGCCTCGACGAGCGCGAAGTAGTCGCGGTTGTCGTAGAACAGCTGCGTGATCAGCACGCCGGCGCCCGCGTCCACCTTGCGTCGCAGGTGCTGGACGTCCGTGACCGCGTCGGGCGCCTCCTGATGGGTCTCGGGATAGCAGGCGCCGGCGACGAACAGGTCGTAGTCGTCGGAGACGAGCTTCGCGAGCTCCGAGGCGTGCGCGAGGCCGTCGTCGCGCTTGACGAACGCCTCCTCGCCCGCGGGCGGATCGCCGCGGAGGGCGAGGACGTTGTCGATCCCGGCGTCCCGGATCGCCCGCACCGACGCGTGCAGCGAGTCGACGCTGGCGCCGACGCAGGTCAGGTGCGCCATCCCCCGCGGCCCGAAGTGCTCCTGCAACTCCGCCGTGAGCGAGACGGTGCGCTCGCTGGTCGAGCCGCCGGCACCCCAGGTGACCGAGAAGAAGTCCGGCTCGAGGGCGGCGAGCCGCTCGACGGCCTGTCCGAGCTTTCGCTCACCCTCGTCGGTCCGGGGCGGGAAGAACTCGAACGAGAGGACGGGCGCGTCCCGTCCGGCGAGAATCTCATCGATCCGCATCCGTTGAACCCTAGCCCACCGCGCGGGAGGCGAGCGAGGCGACCCCGCCCGGTGTGTCGCCGGTCACGGGCCCGAGCGGCAGACGCAGCACGAATCGGCTTCCGCCGCCCGTCCGTGGCTCCATCCCGAGCTCCCCGCCGAGCGCGCGCGCGAGCTCCCTGCTGATCGCGAGTCCGAGACCCGTGCCCTGGCTGCCGTTGGGTGCCTCGTGGGCCTCGAAGGGCTCGAAGATGCGCTCGCGCTCCGCGGGGGGCACGCCCGGCCCCTCGTCGCACACCGCGATGATCAGCACGTCCCGGGTCGCGCGCCCTTCGAGGCTCACGGTCGATCCCGGCGGCGTCCACCGGATGGCGTTGTGGAGCAGGTTCGTCACGATCTGGCGGACCCGCGCGCCGTCGGTCTCCATCTCGGGCATTCGCCCCAGCCGCTGCTCGACCCGGACCTGGGCCCGGGCGGCCTCCGCGTCAAGCGTCGAGGCCGCCTCGCGCAGCAGCTCGGTCGGGTCGACGACCCCGGTCTCGACGCGGAAGCGGTGCGCCTCGAGCCGGGCGAGATCCAGGAGGTCGGCGACCATCGTCTCGAGCCGCGCCGCCTCGCCCTCGATCGCCGTGAGCGAACGCGGGATCTGATCCGCCGGGACGATCCCGTCCGACAGCGCCGCGGCGTGCCCGCGGATCGCCGTCAGCGGGGTCCGCAGGTCGTGGGTGACCTTCATGAGGAACTGTCGCGCGCCCTCGTCGCGTTCGGCCAGGCGGGCGACCATCGAGTTGAACGCGCCGGCGACCTCGTCCAGCTCCTGGGTCCCGGCGGGCTCCAGGCGGGTCCCCAGGTCGCCGCCCGCCACCCTGCGGGTGGCCTCCTGCATGGCGCGGAGCGGGCGGGTGACGCGGTCGGCGACGAACAGCGACACGATCACCGCGGCCGCCACCCCGATGAGGCTGGCGAGGCCGACGCGTTGCCACACGTCCGCCCACGAGGCCTCGAAGTCGCTCGGCGGACGCGCCAGGAGGATGGCGCCGACGGTCTCACCGCCCAGGCGCACGGGGGCCGCCGCGGCCTCGGCCGACGCGCCGGTGTCGGGGAACGTGAAGTCGATCCGCTGGACCCCGGCCTCGGCGAGGGACTCGTATGAGAGCTGCTCGGCCGCGACCGCGGGCAGCCGGTCGTTCGGCCGCTCCGCACCCGGGGAGAGGCCCAGCCCGGTGAAGTAGATGCGACTTCCCGGACCGACGAGCCGTTGCAGGTTCGCGGGCCGGAAGAAGCGGAACTCGCGCCCGGCCTCGGCGTCTCGCTCCGCCCGGTCACTCACGAGCTGTGCCAGTGCGACCGACTGGCGGTCCAGCTCGATGCGCGTCGCCTTGGCGGTCTCGGACCGGATCAGGTTCGACGAGACCAGCGCGAACACGCTCGCCGCCGTCAGGACGCCCACCAGCGAGCCCAGGGCGACGCGCCCCCGGAGCGTCTGCAGCGGGTTGGGGCGTGACCTCAGCGCTGGCCCGGCACCTTGTATCCGGTGCCCCACACGGTCTGGATCGGGCACGCGTCGCCAAGCTTGCGTCGCAGTTGCCGCACGTGCACGTCGATCGTGCGGCTGTCGCCGAGGAACGTGTACCCCCACACCTGCTCGAGCAACTGCTCGCGGGTCATGACGAGGCCGCGATTCTCGAGCAGCGTCACCAGCAGGTCGAACTCCTTGGGCGTGAGCGACACCTGGGCGTCCGCCACGAAGGCCTCGCGGCCGCCGACGTCGACGCGCAGGGTCTCGAGGACGAGTGTGGCGGGCGCCTGGGCGGCCCCGCCGCCGTTGGCGCCGCCGCCCTCGGCGCGCCGGAGCACGGCCCGCACCCGAGCGACGAGCTCGCGCGGGTTGAACGGCTTGGTGACGTAGTCGTCGGCCCCGAGCTCGAGCCCGACCACCCGATCGACCGGGTCGTCGCGGGCGGTCAGCATGATGATCGGCATGCGGCTCTCGCCGCGCAGTCGCCGCGTCACCTCGTAGCCGTCCGCCCCGGGCAGCATGAGGTCCAGCACGACGAGGTCCGGGGGCGCGCTCAGCGCCCGCTCGAGGCCGTCGTCGCCGCGCGTGCTGACCTCGACCTCGAAGCCCGCCGCCTCGAGGTACATGCGGGCGAACGAGGCGATGTTGGGCTCGTCCTCGATCACGAGGACGCGCTTGCGACCCGGCCCCTGCTCCATGGGCACCGATGCTAGTCGCGACCCCGGCGTCCGTCCACGACGGGCCGTTGCGGCATGCTCACGGACGCGCGACGCTCCGACCCGCGGCTGCGACCGATCGCGAGCTGTCGGGCGCGACCGCCGCGGGCACGACGATCGGCGCGGGCAGCGGGGTCGCCACGACGACCGGCGCCGACGCCGCCGGCCGGGGATCCCGGACCGGCGGCGGAGCCTGCTGGGCGATCGTGACCGGCGCGGCCGGCGCCGCGGTCACGGCCGCCTGGGCCTTGGCGCGCCGACGGATCACGCGCGAGCGGCGGATGCGCGGCGGCGACCCGCCGGGCCTGACCTGGAACCATCGCTTGACCCAGGGCAGCGTCGTTCCACCGTTCATCCGGAGGCTGCCGACGCCGTCCAATCGCGCCTTCCCGATGCCGGCGAGCGCGATGCTCATCTCGGCGGTGCTCAGCGTCACCCGCACCTTGCTCCCCTGCAGGTAGAAACGGCCCTCCGGCTTTCTGACCTTCGCGCGGCCCCGCTTGAAGCGGATGCTCTTCCCGTCGATCAGGAGGCGGGCGTCGCGTGCCGAGTCGACGACGCTGATCCATCGGGCCCGCTCGATCTGGCCGTAGACGACGAAGCGACCGTTGAGCTGCAGCTTGCCGACGCCGCTCAGCTCGAGCTGGGCGGAGTCCCCGCCGGGTGCCTGGTTGAGCAGCTTCACCGCGGAACGCGGAAGCTGCTGCGCGCCGAGGGACGACGCGGCGGTGGCGAGGAGGACGACCGCCATGATGGTGAGTGAGAGCGCGATTCGCATGTGAGCGAGGCCTGACCGGCCTCGGCGAAATCATGACGTTTTCGTCGATCAACGCCCACCCGACGCGGTGATCGCCGGGTGCGGTATTCGTTGGATTTCTGTGAGTCCGGCCCCGATCAGGGCTCGAGCTTGACGTTCTCCTGGACCTTCGGGGCGGGCGGGGCGTCGAGCTTGACGCCCTCCTCGACCTTGGCGGGAGCGCCGCGCTCGGCGGGTCCGGGCGCCGCCGCCTCCTCGCCCTCGGGCACCGGTCGTGGCCCGCCGCCCGTATACGCCCAGACGATCTCCCCGCACTGGGGGCAGGCGGGCAGCACGCCGCGGTTGTTGATCTGGAACTGGTCCGCGACGCAGCTGAAGACGCCCTGGACCTTCTGGCCGGCGTGGAAGCAGGGAAGGCCGAGGCGAGCCTCGGCCTGCTCCGCCCCCTCACGGGGCGACAGCTTCGGCGCCCCGCGACCGGGGCCCTGCCCGGGGCCGGCGACCGGGCCGGCGCGGCGCTGCGGTGGAAGCGAGCTCATGATTTCCCTCGGGTCTGGCCCGCGTCCCCGGCGTGCGGCCGCGGACCGGGCGTATCCTCGACGGGTCAAGAGTAGTGAAGCGCCGCGGGCGACGCAGCCGCGACCAGGCGCCGTCGACGAGCGAGGGGTGCGCGCGTGCGCGTTGCGTTGGCACAGTTGAACCCGGTGGTCGGGGACATCGACGCGAACGCCGCCAAGGTGGCGGACGCGATCGCGCGCGGCGCGGAGGCGGGCGCGGGCCTCACGCTCGTGCCGGAACTCGCGCTGACGGGCTACCCGCCGGAGGACCTGCTGCTGCGCCCGGGCTTCTCGCGTGCGTCCGAGGCCGCGCTGCACGAGGTCGCGGCCGGCGTCACCCACGGGGCGGCCGTCATCGGCTTCGCGGAGTGGGCCGGGGACTGCTTCAACAGCGCGGCGGTCGTCGCCGACGGGCGGGTGCGGGCCGTCTACCGCAAACGATTCCTGCCGAACTACGGCGTGTTCGACGAGGCCCGGTACTTCCAGCGCGGGCGAGAGACGGTCATGGTCGAGGTGCTGGGGGTCCGCGTCGCGCTCGCGATCTGTGAGGACGTCTGGTACCCGACCTCCGCGGCGCTCGACCTGATGGCGGCCCGGCCCGACCTGCTCGCCGTGATCTCGGCGTCGCCCTACCACCGCGGCAAGGGCGACCGGCGCGAGGGGATGCTCGCCACACGTGCGGCCGACATCGGTGCCGCGCTGGCCTTTTGCAACCAGGTGGGCGGCCAGGACGAGCTGGTCTTCGACGGGCGCTCGGCGCTGTTCGACGCGGGCGGTGAGGTCGTGGCCCGCGGTGGGCAGTTCGTCGAGGACCTGGTGGTCGCCGACGTCGAGACCTCCGCCACCCACCGACGGCGGCTGCGCGAGCCGCTCGCCCGGGCGCTCGACGGCGAGCGTCCGACGACGCCGACGCCGGTGCCCGCCACCGCGCCCGCGCCCGCGCCCCTCCCCGCGGCGGGGGTCGTCCCCCCGCTCGGGCCCGACGCCGAGGTCTGGGCCGCGCTTCGCGTCGGCCTCCGGGACTACCTGACCAAGAACCGGTTCCCCGGGGCGGTGGTCGGCGTGTCCGGCGGGATCGACTCCGCCGTCACGCTGGCGCTGGCGGTCGACGCCATCGGCCCGGATCGGGTCATGGCCGTCGCGCTTCCCTCGCGCTTCACGAGCCCCGAGAGCGGCGAGGGCGCCCGGACGCAGGCCGAGTCGCTCGGGGTGCGGCTCGTGGAGATCCCGATCTCCGCGCCGGTCGATGCGCTCGGGGAGGCCGTCGCCGAGGTCATCGCGGGCGCCGAGCGCGGGGTGACCGAGGAGAACCTGCAGGCGCGCGCGCGCGGCACGCTCCTCATGGCGATCTCGAACGCGCTCGGGCACCTGGTCCTCGCGACCGGCAACAAGAGCGAGATGTCCGTCGGCTACAGCACGCTCTACGGCGACATGGTGGGGGGTTTCGCACCTCTCCGCGATGTCTCCAAGACCTGGGTGTACCGTCTCGCCGAGTGGCGCAACATCGAGGAGGGTCGCGAGCTGATTCCGAGGCGCGTCATCGACCGGGCCCCCACCGCGGAACTCCGTCCCGACCAGCTCGACACCGACAGCCTCCCGCCGTACGCGGACCTCGATCCCATCCTCGAGGGGTACGTGGAGCGCGACATGACGCCGGCTGAGCTCGCCGCGGCGGGCCACGACCCCGAGGTCGTCGATCGCGTCGTGCGGCTGGTCGACCGGGCCGAGTACAAGCGCCGCCAGGGGCCGGTCGGCATCAAGATCACGCCGCGGGCGCTCGGCAAGGACCGGCGCATGCCCATCACCGTCCGGCTGTCGGAGGGTGCGCCATGACCTGGCGGGCGCTGGCGGCCGCGGCGCTCGTCGCGGGCGTGGCGGCGACGGGCGCGGCGGCCGCGCAGATCCCCGAGGGTGCGGCCAAGCCGAATCCCGCCGCGGGTCAGGCCGGCGCCCCGAAGGCGGCGTTCTCGACCGGCGCTCCCGTACTGATCGTGACCTTCGGCGACCGCCCCGCGCGGGCGGACGTGCTCCGCCGCCTCGACGGGCTCGGCGAGGTCCGCACGGTCGTCCCGGAGGCCGGGATCTGGAGCCTGCGCGGCGTTGCGCTCACCCCCTCGCGCGCCACCCGGCGCCAGGGTGTCGTCGCCGCCGAGTGGTCCCGCACGCGGACGGTCGCCGCCGCACCGCGCAAGCCCTTCGACATCGGCGAGCCGGCGCCGGTCGGAGACCCTCTCCATCGGCCCGACCTGCAGTGGGGCCTGTTCCGGGGGACATGGTCCACGGCGCTCGCGCAGCGTCCCCGTCCGCGGCTGGCGGTCCTCGACAGCGGCGTCGACCGAGACCATCCCGAGTGGCGTGCCCCGGGCCTGCTCGTGGCACCGTTCAGCAGCCTGCGCGGGGTCCGTGAGGCCGACGATCACAGCATCACCGGGCACGGCACGCACGTGGCGGGCATCGCCGCCGCCCCGATCGACGGCGTCGGGGTCGTGGGCGCCGCCCCCGCGCGCGC
Organism: Miltoncostaeaceae bacterium; assembly: GCA_963698665.1. Lineage (GTDB taxonomy): Bacteria > Actinomycetota > Thermoleophilia > Miltoncostaeales > Miltoncostaeaceae > CALNYH01. The sequence continues at coordinate 730,286 of CAVORO010000003.1, forward strand.
TCGGGGCGGTGAGGTCATCCCCGTCCAGATCGCCGACCGGGCCGGCCGCAGCACGGACGACACCATGATGCGGGGCATCCGCTGGGCGGTGCGAAACGGCGCCAAGGTGATCAACATCTCCGCGGGCGGCCCCGGCTACTCGCGTGCGTTCCAGGACACGATCCTCTGGGCGACGCAGCGCGGCGCGATCGTCGTGGCGTCGGTCGGGAACGAGGGCGGTGAGGAGAACGGCCTCAACTACCCGGCCGCATACCCGAGGGTGCTCGGCGTGGGCGCCGAGTGCGACGGTGAGCGGTCGGCGGACTGTCCGACGCCCTACGGCATCGCGACCTTCAGCAACCGGAACCGCAGCGTGGACGTCATCGCGCCCGGCGTGTCGATCATCTCGACGATTCCGCGCGACGTCCGCGAGGGCGTCGTCACGCCCGGGTACGGCGTCAAGGACGGCACGTCCATGGCGACGCCGATGGTGGCGGGCGTCGCCGCGCTCGTGATGGCGAACAACCCGGACACGCTGAGCCCGTTCCAGGTCCATCGCCAGATCACGAACACGGCGACCGACGTCGGCCCGCGCGGACGCGACACCCGCAGCGGGGCCGGGATCGTCAATCCGCTGGCGGCGGTGACCCTGCCCGTCCCGGGCGACGACACGGGCGAGGTCAACGACGACATCAAGTTCGTGTCCTCGGCCAGGCCCGCCGCGGAGCGGGCCCGTTCGCGCACCATCACCGCCGTGATCGACCAGACGGAGGACCCTGACGACGTGTACGGCGTCGTGCTGCGAAAGGGCGACCGGGTCCGGGCGCAACTCGACCACCCGAAGGCCGGGGGCCAGGTGGACCTGTACCTCTGGAAGCCGACGACGCGCACCGTGCGGCTGACCGGGCAGGCCAACCTCGAGGCCAACCTCGCCGACTACAGCGGACGCAAGCGCGGGCGCCGCCAGGTCGTCACCTTCACGGCCGAGCGCTCCGGGCGCCACTACCTGAACGCCTTCGCGCGCCGGGGCGGCGGCTCCTATGCGCTTCGCGTCCAGGTGACGCGCGCCTCGTGAGCGAATCCGCCCCCACGCGGACGCTCGTCCTCTACGAGTACGTCCCCGACATCCTCGAGCGCCGGGCCCCCCACCGCGACGACCACCTCGCGAGGCTTCGTGCCTGGGCCGACGAGGGGCGCCTGATCGCCGCGGGCGCGATCGGCGATCCGCCGAGCGGCGCCGCCATCGTGCTTGTCGGTCCCGGTGGAGGAGGCCGAGCGCATGACCGCCGACGATCCCTATGTCCGGGCGGGCCTCGTCACGGCGATGCGGATCGAGCCCTGGACGGTGGTGGTCAGGGCCTGAGGCCCTCGCCGCGCCGCTCGTCGAGGAGTGCGTTGATGCGCGCGGCGAGATCGGGAGGCGCCACCGAGTCCGGGTCCCGGAGCCGTCCGAGCGCCTCCCGCGATCCGACGAGCCCCGCGTAGAGCGGCGGGCAGGTCGGGCACACGGCGAGGTGCGCCTCGACCGCGCGGACGCGCTCGGCCGGGAGCGTCCCGTCCAAGAGGTCGGACACCCATCGCCGCGCGTCCCAGCAGCGGAGGGGAACGCCCTCGAGCGCCTCGCGGCGCTCGGCGCCGGACGCGAGCGCGGTGACCAGCATCATCCGGCCGCGCCGCAGCCGCTGCTTGATCGCCGGAAGCGACGCCTCCAACCGGTCCGCGATCTCGGCGTTCGTGAGCTGCAGCACGTCGTGGAGGAGGAGGACCGACCGGTAGATGAAGGGCAGCCTCACGAGGGCGTCCTCGACGGCCTCGCGGTCCTCCGCGCGCTCCGCGACCGCGGCCGCGTCGACCGTGTACTCGTCGCTTCGCCAGCGCTCCTCCACGTCGGCGACGATGAGCTCGCGGCCCGACCGGCGCTGCTGGTCCACCGCGAGGTTGTGGAGCACGCGATGCAGCCAGGTCCCGATCGACGCCTCGCCCCGGAAGCGCCCGCCGTGCTCCCAGGCCCGAAGGAACGTCTCCTGGACGAGGTCCTCGGCGTCGGCCGCGGATCGGGTGAGCGTTCGCGCCATCCGGTAGAGCTCCGGCGCGTGCGCGTCGACCACGACCTCGAAGGGCCTGCCGCGAAGGACAGGGTCGGTACCGCGTGCATCGCCGGAGCCCATGCGGGGTCTCAGCGGGTCGCCTCGTGGGGCTTGGCCAGGGGGCACCGCGAGCCGCCCATCAGCACGTACAGCGGGCAGAACCCGATCGCGGAGGTCGCCACCATCACCGCCGCCACGGCGTAGAGGACCAGGGACAGGACTCCGGCCGGTCCAAGGAGGACCCCGGCGATGACCGCCGCCGGGGCGATCAGGAGCGTGCGGACGACGCGGTCTGCGGTTCGCATGTTGTGGGGCATCGTAGGGTCCTCCGTCCGTCGTGGTTTCGGCGTTGCACCTATTGGACGGTCGAACCGCCCCGAGGGATACATCGCGCCGGACACGCCCCGTCGTGCCGCCGGTGACATCCGAGGACTCGTCGCCTTCACAGGTACGTCACGGCCCGCGCCATAGCGTGACGCGGCCCGCCGCCGGCCCGGTGGACGGGCCGTGCCCAACGAGCCGAGAGGTGTGCCCCATGCTGAGGCTCTCAGTCCCGGGAGGATGCGCGTGAGCGCCCGTCCGATCCGCCGCCGCAACGTCGCCGCCGCACTGGCCGCGTCGCTTGCCATCGCCGCCGTGCCCGGCGCCGCGTTCGGCGCCGCCGCTGTGAAAGTCGTTCGCCCCGCTGTCCTCGTTCAACGTGCCCGACGGCGGCGTCGCCGAGATCGTGAGCGCCAGCGCGTAGTCGCGACGACCCCAGCCGGAGTCGTGACCTGAGCGGGATCCGCGCCGCAGTGAGCCTGCAGGAGAACAACGCCTACGCGATCCTCGACGTCCGGCGCGCCCTCATGGGCAAGGGCGCCGACGCGGTGCGCCGCACGTTCAGCGCCGGCAAGGCCAAGAACCGCAGCGCGGATCTGGCCGACGACGAGACGATCTCCTTCACGGACACGTACCCGAAGGACGTCGCGACGAGCCGTTTGCGGGCCTTCGCTTCCCCGACGCATCAGCTACTCCGCGAACGGCAAGTACGTGCTGTCGGCGGACGAGGGTGAGTTCGACTTCACCGGCGGGCGCGGATGGAGCATCCGCTCGCGCAACGGGAAGCTGGTCTGGGAGGACGGCGGCGCGCTCGAGCGTGCTGCGGTCAAGGCGGGTCAGTACCCCGACGGGCGCTCCGACGCCAAGGGCATCGAGTCGACTCGTCGCCCAGGCGACACCGAGTTCGCATTCGTCGGCTCCGAGCGGGGATCCTTCCTGGCCGTCGACAAGCTGCGAAAGGGCGGCGCCAAGCCCAAGCTCGTCCAGCTGCTTCCGACGCGCGTGAGCCCGGAGGGAATCCTTTCGCTGCCCGAGCGCGGCCTGGTCGTGACCTCCAGCGAGGGTACGGGCGACCTGCCGATCTTCACCGGAGTCCCGTACCTGTACCGCGGTACGGAGGACCGCCCCGAGGTCCGATCCAAGCGGATCCGGACCCCGTGGTCGGCCGTCTCCGGACTGGCCGGGGACACCCGCTCGGCGCGCACCCTGTGGGGCGTGCCCGACAACGCGCTGCTGATAGCGGACTCGCGACGACGCGACGTCGGCGCAAGCGTCACACCGCATCGCGCGGTACGACCTCGAGCCGGTACCTGGACTTCTTCCTCTACCCGCTCGACGGCCGGTGGCGAGGCTAGTGGGCCTCTCCGAGATCGTCAACGTCGGCGCGACCGGTTCCTCGTCATCGAGCGCGACAGCAGGTCGGCGGCGCGGCCGAGGTCAAGAAGATCAACGAGTTCACGCTCGACGGTGTCGAGCCACGACGGAAGCCCCTGCCGAGGGCACCACGCCGAGGACGCGGCCGGCAAGGTGATCGAGAAGACTCTCTACCAGGAGGTCGTGGAGGAGTTCGGCCCTTCGAGAAGCTCGAGGGGCTCGCGATCACGCGCACGGCGACGTCTGGGGCAACGTCGACAACGACGGCGGCGAGCACGAGTCGCGCTTCCTGCGTCTCGGCCCGCTGCGCGACACCCACCAAGCACCGGTCGCGGATACAAGATCGGCATCATCGGTGCGACCACCCCGAACCTGCCGTTCATCACCACCACGCGCCACGTGATGGTCGACATCGACGTGGTGGGCGCGGTCAGCGTGAGATCGACGCTCTGAAGGCGAAGGGCGTGACGAAGATCATCCTCTCGAGCCACCTGCAGGGCGTGGACGAGGATCTCGCGCTGATCCCGATGCTCCAGGGCATCGACATCGCGGTCGCGGCGGCGGCGACGAGCTGCTGGCGACGCGGTGACGAGTTGCTCGAGGCGACGTCCGAACGAGCGCCGTACCCATCATCGCAAGGACAAGGCCGGCAGATATCCCGGTCGTGACGGCACCGGCGCTACGACTATCTGGCGTCTGGTCGTGAAGTTCGACGCGCGGCGAGATCGTGAGATCTCGACGAGTCGGCGATCGCGACTTCCGACTCCAAAGCGCCCCCCAGCGGGCTCAAGGAGGTGCTGGAGAACGCCGTCCCCGAGGTGGTGCTCCAGCCCGACGGCTCGGTCCTGCGTCAGGGCGCCGGCACCGGACGGTGCGCCCAGGTGGCGGGCTTCAGTTCACCGACGACCCGGCCTCGCCAGAGCGCATGTTCGACGCCGACGGCAACGTCACGAGCCCGGGCTCGCCGATCCTCGACGTCACGCTCGACGACGGCACGCCGCTCGTCGTCGGCGGCGTGCCCGTCGCGGGCGCCCCGTCGGTCAACGTCGCCATCAACAACTTCAACGCCGGTGGCGGTGACCAGTACCCGGTGCTCCCGGACAAGCCGCAGGTCAACCTCGGGGCCCCGACCCAGACCGCGCTCGCCGAGTACCTGGCGAGCGTCGGGAGCGTCGGCGCCGACGGGACGCCCTACGCGCCGGGGGTGAACGAGCGGATCTTCCCGATCGTCCCCTGAGGAGGGTCGACGCGGGGCGGGACGTCCAGCGGGGCGGGCACGGATGCCCGCCCCGGGTCGTGATCTGCGGAACACCCGCACGCCGACGCCGGTCGGACCCGATGCGCCGGCTCGACGGAGATGCGTGAATCGATGCCATGGACGGCACCAGCGCGGGCCACACGGACGCGGCCGACGCCCGCACGAGCGGCGGTGCGCTCGTCACGTTGCGCGGCGTCGGGCGTCGGTACACGGTCGGGGCATCCGAGGTCATCGCGCTCCGGGCGGTCGACCTCGACATCACCAGCGGCGAGTTCGTCGTCGTGCTGGGCCCCTCCGGGAGCGGCAAGTCGACGCTCCTGAACGTGATCGGCGCGCTCGACAGCCCGACCAGCGGCAGCGTCGTGATCGCGGGGCAGGACATCACGCGCGCCAGCTCGCGCGAGCTGGCGCGGTTTCGGCGTGGCGCGGTCAGCTTCATCTTCCAGACCTTCAACCTCTTCCCGCAGCTCACGGCGCTCGAGAACGTCGAGTTCGGCGCGGATGTGAGCCGTCGGCCCGCCGCGCGCGAGGTGGCGCGCGAGACGCTCGAGCGAGTCGGTCTGGGCGAGCGGGTCGAGCACTTCCCGCACGAGCTCTCGGGCGGCGAGCAGCAACGGGTGGCCGTCGCGCGCGGGCTCGCCTCGGGCAATCCGATCCTGCTCGCGGACGAGCCGACCGGAGAGCTCGATTTTCGTACCGGCGTGCAGATCCTCCAGCTGCTCCACGACCAGACGCACGAGATGGGGATGGCGGTGATCGTCGTGACGCACAATCGCGAGATCGCCCGCGTCGCGGATCGCGTGATCGAGCTCTCGAGCGGCAGCGTGGTCTCGGATGCGCCCAACGAGGGCGGCCCGGCGCCGATCTCCGAGCTGCAGTGGTGAGCGAGCGCGGCCGCCGCGTCGCGCTCGCGACCCGCTGGTCGCTGCGCGACCTGCGTCGGAGGTGGGTGCAGGTCGGCGCGATCGCGCTTCTCATCGCGCTCGGGACCGGCCTGTTCACCGGGCTCGGGAGCATGGAGGCCTGGCGCGTCGCCTCCAACGACGCGAGCTTCGCGCTGCTTCGCGTCCACGACCTCCGCGTGGAGTTGCCCGATGGCGCGTACGTCGAGCGCGGCCGCCTCGAGGCCGCGGTGGCCGAGACATCGGTCGGCGGCGAGGTCGAGGCGCTCGAGGAGCGTCTCGTCGTCCCAACCCAGATCGACGTCGCCACGGCCGACGGCGACGTGCTCGTACCCGGCAGAATTGTAGGGGCCGGCACCGTCACGAATGAGCTGACGGTCGACGCGATCGACGCGTCCGCGGGTCGCCTGTCCGGGCCCGAGGACGCGGCCCTCGGTCGGGTCATGATCGAGACCGGCTTCGCCCAGGAGATGGGGTTGCCCCCGAGCGGACCCGTGCGGGTCGGCGGGCGCGCCGTCGAGTACGTCGGACACGCGCGGACCCCTGAGCAGTTCTACCTGACCGAGGGTGAGGGCGGCTTCGTGCTGCCGGGCGGGTTCGCATTCGTCTATGCGCCGCTCGACGTCGCCGGTGATCTGGCCGACCGCCCGGGGCAGGTGAACGACCTCGTGCTGCGCCTGGCACCCGGCGTGGATCGCGACCTCGCCGCAGCCCGGCTGGAGCAGGGACTCCAGGCGGCGTTGCCCGACGTCGGGACCACCGTGGCCACCGACCGAGGAGATCGGTGCATACCGGCTCCTCTACCGGGATGCGCAGGGCGACCAGGAGCTGATGAACGTCTTCGCGGCGCTCGTGCTCGCCGGAGCCGCGCTCGCGGCCCTCAATCTCATCAGCCGGATCGTGGACTCGCAGCGTCGCGAGATCGGCATCGGGAGGGCGCTCGGCGCGTCGACCGTGCGGGTCGCCATCCGGCCGATGCTGCTCGGGCTCGAGATCGCGATCCTGGGTGTGGTGATGGGCGTGATCGTCGGCCTCGTGGTCCAGGCGCTGCTCGCCGGCGTCCTCGCCGACGCCCTGCCCGGGTTGCCCGTGATCGAGACACCCTTCCAGCTTTCGGTCTTCGTGCGTGGCGCGCTCGTCGGCCTCGCGGTGATCGTCCTCGCCACGCTCGTTCCGGTCTGGCGTGGTGTGCGAGTTCCCCCCATCAAGGCGATCCGCACCAGCGCCCTGTCCGCCAGCCGCGCCGGCGCGGTGACGCTCGCCAAGCGGCTGCGGCTGCCGGGCGGCAGCGTTGCGCAGATGCCGGTGCGAAGCGTCCTGCGCGCCCCGCGGCGCTCGCTCGTGACCGCGGTCGGCCTGGGCGCGGTGATCGCCGTCGTGGTCGCCCTTCTCGGCACGCTGGACGCCTTCACGGACATGATCGACCGCAGTGAGCGCGAGACCGTGGCAGACGCCCCGACGCGGGTCATCGCCACCCTCGACGGCGTGGTCGCGGCGGACGGCGCGCCGGTTCGGGCGATCGCCTCGAACCCCGCCGTCGCCGAGGCCGAGCCCTGGCTCAGGGTTCCGGCGGCCGTGGCCCGCTCCGCTGGTGACGAGCCAATCGATCTCCTGCTCGGCATCCCGGGGTCCGAGACGGGGATCTGGCGCCCGAATGCGAGCTCGGGATCGCTCGGCTCCGGGTCGGAGGGGCTCCTGATCGCCGAGGTCGCCGCCGACGACCTCGGCGTGGGCGTCGGTGACGAGGTGTCCCTGACCTACCCGCGCCCCGGTGCCGGGGGCGCGATCGGGCTCTCCAGCGCCCGAGTCGAGGTCGTCGGGACCCATGCCGACCCGTTCCGTGCGCTCGCCTACATGGACTCCGCCGCCGCGAGCCGGCTGGGACTCACCGGCGTCGCGAACTCGGTCGACGTCCTCCCGGCACCCGGGGCGGACCCCGACGAGGTCGTGCGCGCGCTCGTCGCCACCACGGGTGTCGCGACGGCGGAACCGGCGTCGGCCTCCACGACCGCCCTTCGGGAGGCGATCGACGAGTACCAGGCGATCCTCCTGATCCCGATCGTCGTCGGCATGGTCCTCGCCCTCCTGATCGCGTTCAACTCCAGCACCATCGGCGCCGACGAGCGCACCCGCGAGAACGCGACGATGTTCGCGTTCGGGCTGCGCCCCCGGACGCCGATCGCGATCGCGATGAAGGAGAGCCTGATCGTGGGTCTGGTCGGGACCGCGATCGGACTCGGGCTCGGCGTGCTCGTGCTCTCGTGGATCGTGCACGTGCAGTTCCCGGATGTGCTCCCCGAGGTGGGCGCGCGCGTCGTCCTCTCGGGCGGGACGCTGCTCCAGGCCGCGCTCGCCGGCGTGGTCGCGGTGACGCTGGCACCGCTGCTGACGCTTCCGCGCATCCGCCGGATGGACGTGCCGGCGTCACTGCGCGTGATGGAGTGACGCCGGGGGCTGGCAGACTGGCGTCGTGCCACGTCTGCGCTGGCCCTACACGCGCCCGGGCGCGATCGTGCTGGCCGCGATCGTGACGGTCCTGGCACTCGTCGCGATCATCGGGCTGATCGATCTGCGCCCGGGAGGCGACGCCGGGACGACGAGCCCGCCCCAACTGGACACGCTGGGCGCCGAGGTCGTCGCGGTCGATGCCATGGGCTGCCGATCCCAGGCCCTCCCGGGCGAGGCGGCGCCCGAGTGCCGACGGGTGACCGTGCGGCTCCGCGAGGGGCCCGACCGTGGCCAGACCGCGGCGTTCGACGTGATCGACGTGGTCGTCGACGTCGGCGACGGCGTCCGCGTCACGAGGGCCGAGATCCCCGAGGGGGCCGCGATCGGCGGGGCCGAGATCGACCGCTATGGCTTCGCCGACTTCGAGCGGGGCACACCGATCGCGTGGCTCGCCGCCGGGTTCGCCCTGCTGGTGGTCGCGACCGCCGGCTGGAAGGGGCTGCGCGCGCTCGTGGGCCTCGGGATCAGCCTGCTCGTGGTGATCGGCTTCGTCGTCCCCGCGATCCTCGACGGCCGACCCGCGGTCGCGGTCGCCTTCGTCGGTGCGCTGGCGATCATGTTCGGGACGATCCCGATCGCCCACGGGCTCGGGCCGCGGTCGCTCGCCGCCATGGTCGGCACCGCGGCGGCCCTGGTGCTGACGCTGACCCTCGCCGCGATCATGACCTCGGCCGCCCAGCTGACGGGCTTCGCGTCCGACGACGCGACGCTGCTTCGCGCGAGCGGCGCGGACGTCTCGCTTCGGGGGGTGCTGATCGCCGGGGTGGTGATCGCGGCGCTGGGCGTCCTGGACGACCTGACGGTCAGCCAGGCGTCCACGGTCATGGCCCTTCGGGCGGCGAACCCCGGCGCTCGGGACCCGTGAGCTCTTTCGACGCGGCATGTCGGTCGGGCACGACCACGTCGTCTCGACCGTCAACACCCTGGTCCTGGCGTACGTCGGCGCGGCGCTGCCGACGCTGCTCGTGTTCGGGATCGTCGACACCTCGTTCCTCGACGCGGCCACGAGCGAGGTGGTGGCCGCGGAGATCGTCGCGACCCTCGTGGGGTCGATCGGCCTCATCGCGGCGGCACCGGTGACCACCGCGATCGCGGCCTATCTGGCGACCCAGGTCGCCCCCGCGGACCTGGGAGGCGGACACGCCCACGTGCACTGACGGCTCGCGCGATCGCTCGCGCTCGGCCCACGGTCTCGCCTAGGCTTTCTGCCATGCCCGATCCCGTCGCGCTCGTCGTCTCCGCGTCCCCGACCGCCTACGATCTCGGCGAGGGGCACCCGATGGATCCACTCCGCCGGCACCTGGCGCTCGAGCTCATCCGCGCCTACGGGCTCGCCGACGCCCCGAGCGTCGAGACGATCGAGGCCGCGCCGGCCGGCGACGACCAGATCACCGCCGTGCATGCGACCGACTACGTCGAGGCGGTCAAGCGCCTCGGTGCGCGCCCCGACGGCGCCGACGACCCGAACGCGGTCATCTGGGGGCTCAACCGGATCGGTGACACCCCCGCGTTCCCGGGCATGCACGAGGCGGCCGCGGCCGTCTGCGGCGGGTCGATCGCCGCCGCCGAGGCGGTCTGGAGCGGTCGGGCGCGCCGCGCGTTCCACGTCGGCGGCGGCCTCCACCACGCGATGGGCAACCGCGCGCACGGGTTCTGCGTCTACAACGACCCCGCGGTCGCGATCCGGGCGCTGCTCGACGCGGGCGCCGAGCGCGTCGCCTACGTGGACGTGGACGTCCACCACGGCGATGGGACGCAGTGGCTGTTCTACGAGGACCCGCGGGTCCTCACCGCCTCCGTCCACGAGAGTGGGCGATACCTCTTTCCCGGGACCGGCGGCATCGGCGAGCGCGGAGTGGGGGAGGCGCTCGGCACGGCGATCAACATCCCGCTCCCGCCCTACGCGGGCGATCGTCCCTATCTGCGGGCGATCGAGGAGGTGATCTGCCCGGCGGTGAACGCGTTCCGACCGGACGTGATCGTCACCCAGGACGGCGCCGACCCGCACCACATCGATCCGCTCGCCCACCTCACCGTGACGATGCCGACCTTCCCGCGCCTGTACTCGGCCCTGCACGACCTGGCCGACTCCGCCGCCGGGAGGCAGGTGGGTGGCGCTCGGCGGTGGCGGGTACGCCGACGACATCGTGCCGCGGGCCTGGGCGATGCTCTTCTCGGAGCTCGCGGGCATCCCAGTGCCGGACGAGGTCCCCGACGACTGGCACCACGCCGCCGAGGAGCGGACCGGACACACGATGTCGCGCCGACTGCTCGACGACACCGAGCCCGAGGTCCCCGCCGGGGAGCGCGCCCGCGCCGACCTGGAGGGCGATCGGGTCATCGACGAGGCGAAGATCGTCCTCATCTGACGGCGATGGACGATCGGGCGGACTGGGGTCGGGCCGAGGAGCCGGTGGCCGCGCATGCGCTCGCGGAACGGCACCTCGACCGTGGGGCCTACGAGCGCACCCGCGGCGTTGCACAGCAGGCCGCTCGGCTCGCGATTCCGACCCGCCTGGTCCGTGCAGACCGGGCGCGCCTTCTCGCGGCCGCCTGGCTCCACGCGGTCGGCCCGGCGCCGCTTCCTCAGCTCGCGGCGGCCCGCGCGCTCCGCCGTGCGGGACACGAGGGGCTCGCATCGATCGTCGCCTACTCGGGGGGCGCCCTGGTCGAGTGCGGCAGGCGCGGTCTGGACCCGCTCGGCGACGAGTTCGCCCCGCCGCTCGGCGACCTCGCGCGCGTCGGTCGACTGCTCGACATCGCGATCGTGACCACGGGCGCCGGCGGCGAGCGGTGCGCGCCGGCCACGCGCCTGCGCGCGCTGGCCGCGTCGCTCGGGCCCGGCGACCCGCATGTCGTGGCGACGGTGGCCCTGCTCGGCGCAATGGCCGACGACCCGATGGCACGCGCGCTGGTCGAGGGGATCGTGCCCCGGGCCACCGCGTGAGCCCCTGGCCCGGCCGGCCGGTCGCGGCCGTGTTCGGGAGCGCCCGGCTGGCGCCCGGCGAGCCGGAGTACCGGGAGGCGGTCCGGCTCGGCGGGTTGCTGGCCGGCGTGGGTTGGACCGTCCAGACCGGCGGCTACGACGGGGTCATGGGGGCGGTCTCGAGCGGCGCCCACGCGGCGGGCGGGCACGTGGTCGGCGTCACGCTGCAGAGCTTTCGGGGGACGAAGGCGCCGAATCGGTGGGTGCTCGAGGAGCGGGAGACCGAGGATCTGTTCGCACGCGTGCGTCGCCTGGTCGAGGCCGACGCCTGGATCGCGCTCGCGGGTGGCATGGGGACCCTGGCCGAGGTGGCGCTCGCGTGGAACCTGCACCAGAACTGGCCGGCGGAGGCCCGTCCGCTCGTGCTCGTCGGGCCGCGCTGGGCCGCGCTGGCCCCGCAGATCGCGCACCTGCTCGTCGTCGACGACCGCGACATGGGCCTCGTCCGGCTGGTCCCGGACGTCGAGGCCGCGGTCGACCTGGTCACCGACTCGTACGGCGCCCGTCCCGGGCCCGACCCCAGCCCGGGCTGAGCCGGCCGCACGGCCGACGATGCGACCCATCCGCCCCGGCGCCCGTCGGTGCGGCTGACGCGCGACCACCTGATCGGGGCGCCGTGCTCCTCGCCATCCTGGCGGCCACGTTCGGAGGTGGTGGCGATCGATGTCGCACTGCGCGACGCGGGCGGTGGTCCGTGCTGCGACACGAGTGGACCCGGTGCGTGTCGCGCCGCTCGCCGGCGGCGGCGCCGTCGTGGTCCGCGACGGGTGGGTCGGCCGCTTCGGCCCCGACGGCTTCACCGGGAGTCGCGCGCGTGCTCTTTCGACCCGGGCGCGGCGGGCCCGCTCCGGATGCGCTCGCCGCCGGCGAGGGGCTCATCGCGGTGGGCCGCGGGACCCGCGTCCATCTGCTCGACCCCGAGCGGCTGCGCACGCGTCGCATCATCGACGTGGAGCCGCCCCGGAGGGGATGGGACGCCCGCGAGATCGCGCTCGCCTCGGGTCGCTCTGGTCCGCGGCGCCCGACCCCCGCACGGTCGTCCGGTCGGCCCTCGACGGCCGATCCCAGGCGGACCTCCGGTTCGACGACGTGGTGGCCGGGCCGACGGCGGCCAAGGAGGGCGGCCGCCTCCTGGTGCGGACCGGACGGCCGCCGACACGTGCGCCACTCGGCGCCGAGCTCCGCGAGATCGCCCTTCCGGGCGGGCGCACGGTCGCGACCCGGCGCGGCCGGCCTCGGGACCTCGCGGATCGCGCGGCGGCGATCGCCGCGGACGACGGCACGATGCTCGTGGTCCGGGGTGACCACGTGGTCGAGGTCCGGTCGGCGGCGACCGGGCGCCTCGTGGCCCGCTGTCGCACCGCGCCGATCCCCCGCGGGCCCGTCGGCGCCGACGGCACCTGGTGGTTCGCCGCCGGGTGGCCGGACGTGCACCTGTCGCACCATGCGTACGGACGTGGCGCTGCCGTGTCGCACGCTGCGGGATCTCGGCCCGCTTCCCGCCGCCTGAGTCCGCGCGCCGTCGGCTCCGTCAGCCGATGCTGTCGAGGTCCGCCGCCGCCGCCTCGGTCACGAGCCAGGTCAGGTCCCCCGCGGGGCGGATCCTGCCCGCCGGCAGCGCGTCGTCACCGGCGATCGCCCGCGCGACGACCGGGGCCTTCTCGGCGCCGTCGACGAGGAACATCACGTGCCTGGCGGCGTTGAGGACCGGAAGCGTCATCGACACGCGCCACGGCTGGGGCAGGTCGGGCCGGTTGACGGGGACCATCAGCCGGTCGGTGATCTCGAGTTCGGGCGCCTCCGGGAACAGCGAGGCCGTGTGCCCCTCCGGACCGAGGCCCAGGAGGATGAGGTCGAGCGCCGGAGGTCCGTCGCCCGGGAACGCGCGCCGCAGGTCCTCCTCGGCGGCGAAGGCGGCCTGCTCGGGCGCCAGCTCGCCCGGGATCCGGTGGACCTGGTCGCCGGTCAGGGGCACGCGCGCGAACAGCGCCTGATGGGCCATCAGGTAGTTGGAGCCGTCGTCATCCGGCGGAACGCACCGCTCGTCGCCGAAGAAGAACTCGACGTGGCGCCACCGGGCGGGGCGCGCGGCCAGGTGCTGATAGGTCGCGCGCGGGGTGTGGCCGCCCGCGAGCGCCACCGTGGCGGGCGTCGCCTCGCTCGCGCCCTGGAGCACGCGCTCGATGTGGGCGGCCGCCACGTCGGCGAGGGCCGCGCCGTCGGAGACGACCTGGACGTCGGTTCGGCTCATGGGATCAGCTCCATCGCTGCGTTGACCGCGTGCTCGAAGGCGTCGTCGCGCTCGATGTACTCGAGCTCGCCGGCGAGCAGGCGGGATCGGACCGGGACCGGCATCGGGAGCACGCGCCGGCGGGGGCGTCCGGCCGGTGAGGACACGCTGACGGCCGCCGCCGCGCGACCCTCGATGCGCTCGACCGCGAGTCGCCGCCCGCTCGCGCTCTCGAGCTCCACCGCGACGATCCCCTCGTCGGCCTTCGGCCGGGGCGAGTGCTCGACGGCCAGGCGGTCGCCGAGGGCGTGGCCGAGCCAGCCGGCCAGCAGGTGCGCGTCGAGCGACGGGGTGCGCCCGCGGCTCGCGATGTGGAGCACCGCCGGGCCCGCGGCCAGCCGCTCGAGCTCGGACGGGCCCAGCATCTGCGAGAGCATCTGCCGCCAGGGGGTGATCGCGGCCCAGGCCAGGTCGGTCACCGCGGGTCCCCCCGCGGCGATCCGTGCGTGGAGGCCCGCAAGCGCCGCCGCGGGGTCGTCGGAGCGCGAGCCCTCGGTGACCAGCCGGTCGGCGAGCGAGCAGACCGCATCGAGCACGTCGTGGGCGACCTCGGGCGGGCCGGGCCACCAGACGAAGGTCGGCAGGTCGTTGCGAAGCAACGGCTCGACCGCGCTCGCCACGCCGCCCCGCGCGGCCCCCCGGACCGTGAGCGTCACCTGCTCGACGCATACCTGCCGGTCGCCGTCGCCCATCAGGCAGCTCACGTTCACGTTGGCGTCGATCCCGGTGTCGTCGCCCTCCTGGCCCTCCGACACGACGACGGCCCGAGAGGGCTGGTGCTCGGCGAGATCGCCGATCGTGTCCTCGATCTCGTTGAGCTCGTCGTCCGTCGGCGCGATGGCGACCAGGTTGAGCACGCTGGACACGGCGAGCGGTGCCGGGCCGTGCGAGGTCCGCGCGCGGAGCTCCGCCATCTGGGCGATGACGTCCCTGACCCCGACATCGCTGCCGAACCAGTTCGCCTGCTCCCGGCCGGGGGTGGCTAGAGGCGTCGCCACTCGCGTCCGTCCCGAGCGAGCATCTCGTGCGCCGCGAGCGGCCCCCAGCTCCCGGCCTCGTAGTTGGGGAAGGGCCCCTCGGTGCCGCTCCACGCCTCGATGACCGGGTCCATGATCTCCCAGGCGCGCTCGACCTCGTCCCAGCGCGCAAAGAGCGTCGAGTCCCCGAGCAGGCAGTCGAGCAGCAGCCGCTCGTAGGCCTCGGGCGACGCCCGCAGGAACGAGTTGCCGTAGGCGAAGTCCATGCTGACGCCGCGAAGCTCGACCTGGGGGCCGGGCGTCTTCGCGACGAACTTGAGCGACGCGCCCTCGTCGGGCTGCACCTTGAGCACCAGCAGGTTGGGCTGGATCGCGTCCACGGTCGTGGGGAACGGCAGGTGGGGGACGGGGCGGAAGTGGATCGACACCTCGGTCGCCCTCCGCGGCAGTCGCTTGCCGGTGCGCACGTAGAACGGGGTCCCCGACCACCGCCAGTTGTCGACGCGGAGCTTCATGGCCACGAACGTGTCGGTGTTGGAGCGCGGGTCGACGCCCTCCTCCTCGCGGTAGCCCGCGACGCGGTCACCCGCCACCCATCCCGGCCCGTACTGGCCGCGGACGGCGTGCACGGGCAGATCGCGCCGGTCGATCGCGGGGATCGCGCGCAGGACCTTGACCTTCTCGTCGCGGACCTCGCGGCTCTCGAACCGCGCCGGCGGCTCCATCGCGACGATCGAGAGCACCTGCATGACGTGGTTCTGGACGATGTCGCGGAGCGCTCCGGACTGGTCGTAGTACCCGCCGCGCGTCCCGACGCCGAGATCCTCGGCCACGGTGATCTGGACGTGGTCGACGTAGCGCCGGTTCCAGATGGGCTCGAAGATCGCGTTCCCGAACCGCAGCACGAGCAGGTTCTGGACGGTCTCCTTCCCGAGGTAGTGATCGATCCGGTAGACCTGGGACTCGTGGAAGACGGCGCTCACGCGCTGGTTCAGCTCGCGGGCCGAGGCGAGGTCCTCGCCGAAGGGCTTCTCGATCACGACCCGGGCGAAGCTCGACGCGCCGTCGACCACCTCCCCTTCCGCCGCGAGGCCCACGCCGCCGAGCCGCTCCGCGATCTCGGGGAAGAACTCCGGTGCGGTCGCCAGGTAGAAGAGCCGGTTGCCGCGCGTCCCGCGGCTCTCGTCGAGCTCGCGGAGGGTCTCGCGCAACTCGACGAAGGCCTGCTCGTCGGTGAACGACCCCGAGATGTAGCTCAGCCGTCGCGCGAACCCGCTCCAGACGTCCGGATCGACCTCGTGGTGCCCGAGCGTCGTGACGCCCT
Organism: Miltoncostaeaceae bacterium; assembly: GCA_963698665.1. Taxonomy (GTDB): domain Bacteria; phylum Actinomycetota; class Thermoleophilia; order Miltoncostaeales; family Miltoncostaeaceae; genus CALNYH01. The sequence goes on from CAVORO010000003.1 coordinate 746,292, forward strand.
CGTGCATCCGATCCCGGAACTCGTCCGCGCTCCAGCGGGTGCGGGCGACGCCGACGATCGCGGTCTCCGGCGGCAGCAGCCCCTGCTGGGCCAGGCTGAACAGCGCGGGCATGAGCTTGCGCCGCGTCAGGTCTCCGGACGCGCCGAAGATGACGACCGCGGCCGGAGCCGGCGCGCGCACGAGGCGCGACCCCCGGTCGAGCTCGAGCGTCTGCACGGCGCTCACCGTGCGCCGCCGGCCTCGGCGACCGTCCCCGCCGGCATCAGCGGGCCGCCGCCGCGACGGCCTCGGCGGTGATCCCGAGCGCCGCCATCACCTGTGGGCCCGGAGCCGACGCGCCGAAACGGTCGAGTCCGATGCAGGCGCCGTCGGATCCGACCCACTCGTGCCAGCCGAACGCCGAGGCCGCCTCGACCGACACCCGGCGGGTGATCGCGGGTGGGAGGACCGAGTCCCGGTAGGCCTGCTCCTGCGCGCGGAAGAGCTCGAAGCTCGGCATGCTCACGACGCGGGCGGAGATGCCCTCGCCGGCGAGGATCTCCCGCGCCTCGAGGGCGACCTGCACCTCGGACCCGGTCCCGATCAGGATTCGGTCGTCGCCGTCGGCGAGCACGTAGGCGCCGCGCGCGACGGCCGCCTCGCCGCCCAGGTCCGGCAGACCCTGGCGGCTCAGCACGATCACCGTCGGCCCGTGGGTGCGCTCGATGGCGACCCGCCAGGCGGCCGCCGTCTCGTTCGCGTCCGCGGGGCGGATGGTCACGAGGCCGGGCACCGCCCGGGCCGCCGCCAGGTGCTCGATCGGCTGGTGGGTCGGTCCGTCCTCGCCCAGCCCGATCGAGTCGTGCGTGTAGACGAAGATCGAGGGCAGGCGCATGAGCGCGGCGAGGCGCACGGTGTTCTTCATGTAGTCGTAGAACTGGAAGAAGGTCGAGCAGACCGGCCGCAGCCCGCCGTGCGCGGCGATGCCGTTGGTGATCGCGCCCATGGCGTGCTCGCGCACCCCGTAGTAGAGGTTGCGCCCGGCGAAGTCGCTCGCCTGGACGCGCCCCATCTCGTCGAGGTCGGTGCCGGTGCTCACCGACAGGTCCGCCGCGCCCTGGATCAACTCGGGCACCGCGTGCGCGATCGCGTTCATGGCGGCGCCGCCGGCCTTGCGGGTCGCCACCTTCTCTCCGGCGGGGAAGACCGGGACCGACGACTCCCAGTCGTCCGGGAGGCGTCCGTCCATCGTGCGCTCGAACTCGGCGGCGAGGGCCGGGAAGGCCGCCCGGTAGGCGTCGAGCGTGGCGCCCCATGCCTCGCGGTGCGCGTCCCCTCGCTCGATCATCTCGCCCTTCCAGCGCTCGACCTCCGGCGGGATGAGGAACGGGGGCTCGGTCGGCCACCCGTAGAACTCCTTGGTGGCGGTCACCTCGTCGGGGCCGAGGGGGGAGCCGTGCGCGGCCGACGTGTCCTGCTTGTTCGGTGAGCCCCAGCCGATGTGGGTGCGGGCCGCGATCAGCGTGGGCCGGCCGTCCGGCTCCGAGGCGGCCGTCAGGGTGGCGTCGACCTCGTCGAGGTCGTTGGCGTCGCGGATGTGGAGGACCCGCCAGCCGTAGGCCGCAAAACGCGCGGGAACGTCCTCGTTGAAGCTGAGGTCGGTGGGCCCGTCGAGGCTCACGTGGTTGTCGTCGTAGACCCCGACCAGGCGTTCCAGCCCCAGGTGCCCGGCGATCGAGGCGGCCTCGTGCGAGATCCCCTCCATCATGTCGCCGTCGGAGCAGATGAACCACGTCCGGTGATCGACGATCGCGTGCCCCTCGCGGTTGTAGCGCGCGGCGAGCATGCGCTCGGCGATCGCGAAGCCGACGGCGTTCCCGATCCCCTGGCCGAGCGGCCCGGTCGTGACCTCGACGCCCGGGGTGTCACCCCGCTCCGGGTGGCCGGGTGTCGCCGACTCGATCTGACGGAAGCGCTCGAGCTCGGTCAGCGGCAGCGCGTAGCCGGTCAGGTGGAGCAACGAGTACAGGAGCATCGAGGCGTGGCCGTTCGACAGGACGAAGCGGTCCCGGTTCGGCCAGAGCGGATCGGCCGGTGCGTGGCGCATGTGGCGCGTGAACAGCGTCCAGCCGATCGGGGCGAGGCCCATCGGCCCGCCCGGGTGGCCACTGTCTGCCTTCTGGACCCCGTCGATGGAGAGCGTGCGGACGGTGGTCACGCACAGTTCGGGGGGCGCCAAGGTCGTCGACAACGGTCACCTCGCGCGGTTGGGGGGCGGGTCGACGCCGATGCTATCGGCACGGGCAGCCGCGGGATTCAGCCGGCGCGGCCCCGCGTTCACAATGTGACGTCGTGCGGGTGGCTCTCGCGCAGGCCGCCGGCGGTGATGCGGACGAAACGGGCCTTCTCGTTCATCTCGCGAATCGTGCGCGCGTCGCTGTAGCTCATCCCGGAGCGCAGCCCGCCGACGAGCTCGTGCACGACCTGTCCGGCGGAGTCACGAAGCGGGGCCACCGCCTCCACGCCCTCGGGGACGATGGGCGTGAACTCGGTCTCGTCCTCGCCCTCGGCGGCCCGCCGGGCGGCCGCGGCCGACCCCGAGGCCATTCCCCGGAACACCTTCAGGCGCACGCCGTCGCGCGTCACGACCTCGCCGGGGCTCTCGGGTGTGCCCGCAAGGAGGTTGCCGACCATCACGGTCTCGGCGCCGGCGCCGATCGCCTTGGCGACGTCGCCGCCCGAGCGGATGCCGCCGTCGGCGATCACCGGGACCCCGTGCTCGCGGCACACCTCGGCGCACTCGAGCACGGCCGACAGCTGCGGAACGCCGACGCCGGCGACGACGCGCGTCGTGCAGACCGACCCGGGTCCGACGCCGACCTTGACGGCATCGGCCCCGGCCGCGACCAGGTCCCGTGCGCCCTCGGCGGTGGCGACGTTGCCCGCGACCAGGTCGCAGTCGCCGCCGACGGTCTCACGGACCGCCTCCAGCGCCTCGATCGCGTGGTCGGCGTGCCCGTGCGCGATGTCGAGCACGAGCGCGTCGGCGCCGGCGTCGACCAGTGCCCGGGCGCGCTCCAGATGGTCGCCCCGCACGCCGATCGCCGCGGCGACCGCGAGGTGGCCGCGGGCGTCGAGCGTCGCGCCGGGCCGGTCCGCCCGCTGCATCAGGTCGCGGAGCGTCACGAGCCCGACCACCACGTCGTCCTCGTCCACGAGCGGGAGCTTCTCGACCCGGGCGTCGCGCAGGAGGTCGGTCGCCTCGGCGCCGCCGGTGGTGGGGGTGCCGACCACCAGGCGCTCGCGCGGGGTCATGAGGGCGGTGACCGGCATCGACGGGTCGTCGCGCAGCCGCATGTCGCGCGATGTGACGATCCCGAGCAGCCGCCGCCGTCCGTCGACGACGAGGAGCCCCGTCACGCCGTGGCGGGCGGCCTCGTCGCGCACCTGTCCGAGCGTCGCGTCCGGCCCGACGCCGTGCGGGTCCTCGATCACGACCGCCTCGGCCCGCTTGACCCGTGTGATCTCGCGGACCTGGTCCTCGACCGACAGGAACCGGTGGATCACGCCGATCGCCCCGACCCGCGCCATGGCGATCGCCATCTCCGCGCCGGTGATGGTGTCCATGTTGGCCGACACCATCGGCATCGCCAGCGTGATCCCACGCGTGAAGCGGGTGGACGTCTCGACGTCCGAGCGCGATCGGATCCCGCTGCGGCGCGGGACGAGCATCACGTCGTCGTACGAGAGCGCCAGCGGAATCCCGTCGCCGTTGCGCACGTCGCCGAGGATAGCGCGGGCCGTCGCGGTCGGCGCCGACCCGGCGCCGTCGCGGGTGCGCCGTGTCACCGAGATCCGGCGGCGGCGCCCCGGATCGGGCAGGCTCTCGTGTGTCGAGGGAGATCCGGGGAGAGGTCATGAGCCAGGACGCCGACGGCGGCGACGTCGAGCAGCTGATCACGAGCGCGGCCGAGCTGGAGCGCGCGGTCGAGGCGTCCCCCGAGGACCCCGTCGCGCGCACGCGACTGGCCAACGCGCTCCTCGAGCTCGCCGCCGCGCTCGCCGACTCGGGCGGCGAGGGTGACGGCGCGGTGGACGGGCAGCTGGTGCGGGCCGCGGTGCACGCGGCGCGGGCCGTCGGCATGTCGCCGGAGTCGCCGGACGCCCGCCTCGCGCTCGCCGCATCGCTCGGCGGCTTGCACCTCCACCGCGAGGAGCTGGCCGAGCTCGCCTGGATCGCGGAGCGGCGCCCCGACGACCCCGAGCTCGCCATGGTGATGGAGCACGCCTTGTCGCATCTCGGCCGCGGCGAGGAGGCGCTCGTGGCCGCTCGGCGGGCCGTCGAGCTCGCGGGCCCCGAGGCCGACGTGCTGGTCCGCGCCCAGCCGGCGTTCGCTCTCGCGCGTCTCGGTCGCGTCGACGAGGCCCTCGCCGAGCTCGAGGCGCTCGCGGCGTCGGTGGCGGCGCCCGACGAGCGTGCGGTGCCGCTCGGCCTGCTGGCCGACCTGCTCGAGGACGGCGGCCGTCACGAGGAGGCGCTCGCCAGGCTCGCCGAGGCGGCCGAGCTGGCTCCGGGCGACGGCTACGACTGGGCCCGGGGCAACCTGCTGCGCGAGCTCGGCCGCACGGAGGAGGCGGTCGCATGCTTCTCGGCCGAGATCGACGCCGACCCCGACGACGCCTACGCCCTCCGCGACTGGGGCCTGGGCCTCGCGGAGCTCGGTCGCACCGACGACGCCGAGACGGCCCTCGTCCAGGCGGAGCGCGTGGGCCCGCTCGAGGTCGCCGGCGACGCCTCGCTCGCGCGGGCCGCGATCAGGATGGCGTCCGGGCGGGGGATCGACGCGGTGGCGCTCCTTCGCGACGCCATCGAGCGCGATCCGATCCGCAGCCAGCTCCGGCATGCGCTCGCCGAGGCGCTCGAGGGGGTGGGCCGAAGCGAGGAGGCGGCGTGGGAGCTGCGCCAGGCCGACCGTCTCGACACGATCGCCGAACCCGAGTAGGGCGCGCATCGTCCACCGCGACATCGCCGCACGCCCGACGCCGTGTCGGCGGCTAGCATCGACCGATGCTCAGCCGCGTCGGCATCCCAGTGCTCGCGCTCGCCGTGCTCTCGACGGCCGCGTGCGGCGGCGGCCCGGGTGCGGGCGAGCCGCCCGTGACACCCGGGGCCTATGTCGATCTCGCGCAGGAGGCGCTCCAGGGCCCGTCGCGGATGACGGCCATCGTGGGACGCCAGGGCGGGCCACGGCCGCCCGCCGCGCCTGAGCGGATGGCGCTCGATCGCATCGTCGCCGACGCCGAGCGCGCGCGCGAGCGCCTCGTCGACGCCCCGATCGAGGACCCGGGCCTGCGCGCCCAGCGCGACGCGCTCGTGACCCGCCAGGCCGCGATCGTCGGCGTCATGCGCCGGCTCGTGGACCCCCTCGCGCGCGGGGACCGGGCCACCGTCCGGGCCCAGGCCCCCTCCCTCGTCCTCCTGATGCGGAGACTCCCATCCGACGTCGCGGCAGCCTCGCCCTCGTCCTGATCGCCGCGGCGGCCCTCGGCGGGCTGCGGCGGCGAGTCGCTCGATCCCCCGGCGGGGACCGTGGCGCAGGGCGTCGAGCTCAGCCCGCAGCGCTACCTGGCGGACACGGTCGCGGGGGCCGAGGCGACGCGCGACTTCGGCGCGACGCTCGACTCCCTCGGGCCCCGTCCGACGGCCGACCAGACGCGCGCGGCGGCGCCGGCGCTCGACGAGGCCCTCGCGCGGGCCGAGCTCGTCGCCCAGCGCCTCGCCGGCGCCCGGCTCGCGGACACGCGCCTGGAGGCCCAGCGGGCCGCGGCCGCCGCCGAGTACGCGGCCGTCGTCACGGCGATGCGCCAGGTCGTGGCCGAGGCCGAGGCCGGCCGGCCGGTGCGGCTCGCCGTCGCCGCCGCCGAGTACCAGACCGCGGTCGACGCGCTGCGGCGCCGACTCGGGACGGCCCCGACCGCCTGATCCGGCGAACCGCCAGAACCTCATGGGCCGGCCCGGCCGAGGTTGAGGGTGGGGGAGGTCGCGCCGATCCAAGGAACGTCGCGTGCCCCGCGCGACCAGTGCCCCGAAGACCCCAGGTGGGAGTGCTCATGCGAAGCGCACCCCAGCAGCCGCCCGTCGCCGTCCTCATCGCGAGCCAGAACCCCGCGTACGCCGCGGGGCTCGCTGACTTCCTCGACCAGCCCCCGCTCGAGCCGCTCGTCGTCTACTCGATCGACGCCGCCCTCGAGCGGGCCGGGGAGCGGCGGCCGGCGCTCGCGATCATCGACCGATGGCTCGCGGACGGGGCGGGGGCCGAGCTCGCCGCCGAGATCCGTCGCGCACTGCCGGGCGCGAAGATCCTCCTGGCGAGCGAGTCGGCGCGGAGCCAGTCGCAGATCGAGGCGCTGACCGCCGGCGCGAGCGGCTGCATCCTGCCGACCTGGACCCGCGAGGCGGTCCTCGACGCGGTCCGGGACGCGCTGCGTGGGATCAGCCGCTTCGACCTCGACGTGGTCCGCTCGCTCGCCGACATGGCGCGCCGCCAGGGCGAGCCCCAGGTCGACCTGACCGACCAGGAGCGCGTCGTCCTGCGGCTCATGCGCCAGCACCTGACGTACAAGGAGATCGCCCAGCGCCTGGGGCTCTCCTGGCACACGGTCCGAACGCACGCCCAGTCGATCCTCCGAAAGCACGGCGTGCACTCGCGCCGCGATCTCGATGCATGGGACGCGCGGGCGGGTGAGGCGATGCTGGCGGTGCCCGCACGGTGAGCCCGGCCGCATCCGCCAGCGCGACCGGCGGGGCCGGCACCCCGGCCGACGCGCCCGTGGGGCGTCTGCGCCGCCGCCTCGCCGCCGCCGGCGGGGCTCGCCCTGCTCATGGCCGGGGGTGCGCTCGCGGTCCGCGTGGCGGTGATGACGGCCGCCGGCGACGACCGACAGACGGAGTGGCTGTTCACGGCCGCCGCGCTCGTGCTCGCCGGCGTCGCGCTCGTGCTGGTGGCGCTGCCCAAGCTCGTCCCCGGAAACGACGAGGACACCGAGCCCCCGCCCGGACCGACGTCCGGGCAACGGGGGTGACATGCCGGCGGGGAACCTCTGGGAGGCGGGCCCCCGCCGGTGTGTCAGCTGCTAGAGGTCGTCGCGCCGCCGCCGCGGCGAGGGCGTCCTCGCGGGCCCGGACGACCTCCCAGGGGATCGTGATCGAGCGACCCTCGACCTCCACCGATCCGCTGCCCTTGAGCTTGCTGAACGCGGTCGTGACGGCCTCGCGCGACGCGCCGACGAGGCTCGCCCACTGCGCGTGGGTCAGATCGAGCCGCAGCTCGACCCCGTGCCGGGTCGCCACGCCGAACCGGTCCGCCAGCTGGTGCAGACGTGCTCGCAGGCGGTCCTCCACCCGCATCTCGCTCACGAGCGCCACCGTCTCGCGCAGCATCGCAACACGATCGGAGAGCAGTTCCGCGAGGTTGCGCCCGAGGCGCGGATACCGCGCCATGAGGCCCTCGATCGCCCGCCCAGACAGCGGCGTGACCGCCGAGTCGTCGAGTGCGCCGACGCTCGCGGGCGGTGATGCACCGAGGGTCGAGTAGATCGACCCGGCCTCGAGGATCGAGATCATGATCTCGTGCCCCGGGGCGGTGCGCTCGTACAGCGCGAGCCGACCCTCGCGCACCAGGTAGAGGTGGTCCGGCCGCGAGAGCGGTTCGGGCATCGATGCCCCGCGCGGCCAGCGGACGACGGGAAGGCGGCTGTCGAGCAGCGCCATGTCGCGGTCCGGGAGCCCGGCGAAGAGGTCCATCTGGGAGAGGCTGGGTCGACCCCTGAGCGGCGTCACCGACGCCAGCGGGACCCGCGACTCCGTGATCTCCTGCAGAAGCGTAGCCATGCGGAGGACCATGGCATCGGCGTGTTATGCGGTTCTAAGAACCGGCACAAGATGTCTTATCGAAGGATCTCGGCGCCGGGGATCGATGCCCCGGGCGCGGATACGATGATCCTCCCGGAGAAAGGACGACGGTGGACCGCCCCAGCCCCGCCGTGCAGGACTACCTGAAGGCGATCTACACGGTGCGCGAGGACGATGCGGACGCCGACGGCCCGGTGACCACGTCGCAGGTCGCGGAGGCGCTCGGCGTGACCGCGGCGTCGGCGAGCAACATGCTGGCGCGGCTCGATCAGCTCGGGTACGTGGCCCAGGTCAAGCGCCATGGCGTCGTCCTGACCGACTCCGGCCGCATGGCCGCGCTCGAGGTCGTGCGCCACCACCGGCTGCTCGAGACCTTCCTCGTGGACCGCCTGGGGCTCTCCTGGGACGAGGTGCACCGGGAGGCCGAGGTGCTCGAGCACCACATCTCCGAGACGCTCGAGGCGCGCATCGCGGAAGAGCTCGGCCATCCGGAGCGCGACCCCCATGGTCATCCGATCCCCTCGGCGAGCGGCGCCATCCCGGCCACGCGCGCGCGGCGGCTCTCCGACGTGGACGACGGGGTCGCGGGCGTCGTCGTGAGCGTGAGCGACCACGATCCGGCGCTGCTCCGGTTCTTGGCCGAGCTCGGGCTCACGCCCGGCCGGCGCGTCACGGTGGTCGGCCGCGCGCCGTTCGGCGGCCCGATCCGGATGCGCGTCGAGGACGGCGCCCCCGTCGAGGTCCCCCCCAAGGCCGCATCCGCCGTGCAGATCGACTGAGCCCGGGCCCGGGGCGCGTCAGCCGGGTCGGGGCAGGTCGTCCTCGTCGAACGGCTGCGCATCGGCGACCAGGTCCTCGGGCTCGACCCCCGTCCGCTGCATGAAGAACGGGGTCAACATGTTCAGGGTGTGCCTGCAGGCCGGACAGATCGGCAGAGGCGGCGGCGGGGGCAGGTCGGGGGTCTCGCCCAGCAGCGAGTACGCCTTCCCGTCGTACTTGGCGCAGACGCCGCAGGTGCCGAGGCGGCAGTCGAGACGCACCAGATCGACCCCGGCCGTCCGCAGCTGCTCGACGTAGGCGGCGGTCGTCCGGGCGTACTCGGCCGCCTCGATCGCGAGGATCTCGCGCTCGTCGTCGTCCCACCCGTCCCGGAGGGCCCGCGCGAAGACGGGGGGCGGGCCCTCCAGCGTGCGGAAGCGTTCGGTCCACCGGTCGATCTCGGCCACCCAGTCGCGCGTCGTCCGGCGGCGGGCCCTGGGGCGGGCTCACTCCGGAACGAAGTCGACGGCGACCGGCGCCGGGATGAGCCCCGCCTCGTGGGCGCGCCGGAGCAGCTCGGCGACCGCGCGTCGCCCGTCCTCGCCGTAGTCCAGCGTCCGGTCGTTGACGTACATCCCGACGAACCGGTCGGCCAGGCCCGTGTCGAGTCCGCGGCCGTACTGCTCCGCGTGCGCGAGCGCGGGCGCACGGTGATCGAGCGAGTAGGCGATGCTCTGACGAAGCAGCGCCGAGACCCGCTCCGCCACGCCGCCCTCGTCGAGGTCGCGGCGTATCGCGTTGGCGCCGAGCGGCAGCGGGAGGCCACCGGTCAGGTCGTGCCACCACTCGCCGAGGTTGATGATGCTCACGAGCCCCTGCCGCTCGTACGTGAGCTGCCCCTCGTGGATCACGAGCCCCGCGTCGGCCTCGCCGGCCTCCACCACGTCCAGGATGCGGTCGAACTCGACCACGATCGGGTCGGCGATGCGCCCGACCGCAAGCTCCAGCTCGAGGAAGGCGCTCGTCAAGAGCCCCGGGACGGCGACGCGCATCTCGGGCAGTCGCGCCGGGTCGACGGCCTCGCGGGCGACGACCATCGGGCCGTAGCCCTCGCCCATCGAGGCGCCGTGGGGCAGGAGGCGGTAGCGGTCGGCGAGGTACGCGTACGCGTGGACCGAGATCGCGGTGACCTCGAGCCGGCCCTCGCGGGCCCACTCGTTGAGCGTCTGGATGTCCCGCAGGACGTGCTCGAAGCGGAAGCCCGGCGTGGGGATCAACCCCTCCGCGAGCGCGTAGAACATGAATGCGTCGTCGGGATCCGGGCTGTGCCCGACCCGGATGAGGCGGTCCGTCACGCGGCCCCCTGTTCGAAGTGTGGTCGTGGTGATGCTACGGCGCGCGGGCGGGGCGGATCGCCGGATCAGTCGAGGTAGGTGTCCTCGTGCCGGTACGGCGGCGCGCAGGTGCAAAGAAAGCGCAGCTCCCCGGCGTCGCTCGCGCTGATCTGATGGCGCGCGCCCGGTGGGATCAGGACGGCGTCGCCCGGACCCGACCTCGCGGCGGGCCCCGTCGAGCTCCATGGTCCCGCGCCCCTCGAGCACGAAGTAGATCTCCTCCATCTCCTTGTGGTGATGGCGGGTCGTGCCGGCGCCCGCGGGCAACGTGGCCTCGGCGAGGCTCTGGTGCGCGACCGGGGCGTTCGTGCGGTCGAGCAGGGAGCGGATCGTGCTGCCGTCGAGCGTCGTGAACGGCTCGGCGTCGTCGCGGGCGCGGACCTCCATGCCGGGATTCAACCAGACGGGGCGCTGCCGGCTTCGGGATCAGTCCAGGACGAGGCGGTCCCTGCCGGACTCCTTGGCCCGGTAGAGCGCCGCGTCGGCGCGGGCGATCAGCGACTCGTGGTCCTCGCCGTCCGCCAGCGCCGCGCCACCGGCGGAGAGGGTGATCGGGCCGGTGCCGACGACCACGCGCTCGCCGGCGGCGCGGATGCGCTCGCCTGCCTCGGCGAGCGTCTCGGCACCGACCCCCGGCGCGAGGAGGGCGAACTCCTCGCCGCCGAGGCGCCCGACCAGCCCCCCCGCCGGGATCCGCTCGCGAAGCGCGCTCGCGAGCTCCACCAGGACCCTGTCCCCGACCCCGTGGCCGAAGGTGTCGTTGACGCGCTTGAAGTGGTCGACGTCCAGCATCACCAGCGACACCGCGGTGCCGCCCGACGCGGCGAGCGCGACCTCGCGGGCGGCGCGGCCGATGAGGGCCCGGCGGTTGGGCAGGCCCGTCAGCGCGTCGTGCAGGGCCATCCGCGCCAGCTCCTCACGCATCCTGCGCTCGGGGGTCGCGTCGATCAGCACGCCCTCGAGCCACAATCGCCCGTCGGCACGTGCGGCGCGCCCGCGGTCGAGCACCCATCGCTCGTCGCCGTCGCCGCGGCGGATCCGGTACTCGAGGCTGAACGGCGCGTCGGCCACGACGTCCGCCAGGGTGCGCGCGACCTCCCCCCGGTCGTCGGGATGGATCAGCCCGTCGAGCGAGGACCCCCGTGGGGGTGGGCCGTCCGACCCGAGCACCTCGACGACGCTGCCCGCGAGGAACACGATCGGTCGACCGGGATCGGCGACGCACCGGTACACGGCGCCCGGGAGCCCCGACAGGAGCGCGTCGACCGTGATCGGGTCGGGTCGCGACACCGGCCGCGACGGGCCGGGGGCGGGCGCCAACTGGCGGAGCCCGGCCATGGACCCGGGGATGATCGAGCGCGTCGGCATCGCCGGCCCGACGTCCTCCGCGGCCCGTCGCGTGCGCCGCCGCGGCCGTGCCGGGGCCTCGCGCACGGCGGACGGACCCAGGGTGGGCTGCCCGGGCGGGCCGGCGGCGGCCGCCGGGCGCCGCCGGCCCGCGAGCCGGTCCCGGCAGTCGCCGCAGAGCGAGCCCCACTCGACCTCCGGGCGCCCGCAGGCCTCGCAGAGCGCCCGTCTGGCGTCGGGACTGATCCGCCGCCCCCCCGTGGCCCGCTGGCGGGCCGCCGCCTCGAGGCGCGCGAGCGCCTCGGGGGGCACCGGCGGCGCGACCGGCGTCGGTGCCGGCGGGCCGTGGGGGGGCGACGCCGCGCCGCGCGGGCGCCGGGCGGGGCGCGCGGGGGCGCCGGGTTCGCCGGCGCCGGGGCGCGGAGGTCGCGAGGTCGCCATCGGTTCTTGGATCGGCGCGAGGGGCCTCCGCGTTGAGCCCCGCCTCGCGATCGGCGCGGGCACGCACTTTGCTACCGTGACCGCCGTGACCGCGCTGCTCGTCGTCCTCCACTCGCTCTTCGCGGTGCTCGTCGTCGTGCTCGTCCTGATGCACAGCGGCCGCGACGCGGGGCTGTCCGGCGCGTTCGGCGTCGGTTCCACGAGCGGCAGCTACGGCGGCTCGACCGCCATCGTCGAGCGCAACCTGGACCGGGTCACGGTCGTCGCGTCGCTGCTGTTCTTCGCGACGACATACTTCCTGTTCAGGGCCGGCATCTGACCCTTTCCGACCGCGTCGCCGCGGGGTAGGGTTCCCGCCGTGAACGTGAACCCAGCGGTCCTCTGGACGGGCAAGTACGTCGGCGCGGCGGTCTTCGTGGCCATCGCGATGGCGGTCATCTATCTCGGTGGGGTGATCTCGGTCTACGCGATCGCGTGGGTCGTCGATCTCATCGGGATCATCTTCACCTAGCCGACCCGCCCCCACCCGTCTCCCCACACCGGCCGTCGCGCCGGCGCCCGCCCGCCCCGCCGGGGTGGTGCGCGCCCCTCGACGCGGGCCGACCCGATGTCGTGTCGACGCCGGCGCGGCAGCGCGTCGGCGCGCCTCGGACGCGTCCCGCCGGCGGCGAGGCGTCGCCGCCCGCCGAGACGACGAGGGCCCCGCGTCGCGGGGCCCTCGCTGATGCGGCTGAGAGGATTTGAACCTCCACGTCCCATACGGGACACAAGGCCCTCAACCTTGCGCGTCTACCAGTTCCGCCACAGCCGCGCGGCGTCCGGCGCAGTCTAGCGTGAGCGGCTGGGCCGCGCGGCCCCAGTGGGACGAGTCGGCCCGACGCGACCGCCGGGTGGCGCGGCGGTCTGCTACCTTCTCGCGCGGAACGTCTGTTCGCACGCGGCGCACCGACCGGGCGCCGTTCGACGATCGAGAGGCGAGGCGTGACGCGATGGGCCTGACCGACCGGCAAGCGGAGATCCTCCGCTTCATCCACGACCACTGCGAGTGCAACGGCTATCCGCCGACGGTGCGCGAGATCGGCGCGGCGGTCGGCCTCGCCTCGCCGTCCACCGTGCACGCCCACCTCGCCAAGCTGGAGTCCGCGGGGCACATCCGCCGCGACCCGACCAAGCCGCGGGCGATGCTCGTGCGCCTCCCCGGCGGCGCGCAGACGGCACCCCCGCATCAGGAGGCCCCGCCCCGAGGGCTGCCGGTCCTCGGCTCGGTCGCCGCGGGCGTGCCGCGACTGGCCGAGGAGGACGTCGAGGAGTGGGTCGAGACGCCCTTCGGTGCCGACTTCCTGCTGCGGGTGACCGGCGACTCCATGGAGCTGGCCGGGATCCTGGACGGCGATCTCGTGGCGGTGCGTCGCCAGCAGTCCGCCGAGGACGGGCAGATCGTCGTCGCGATGATCGACGACGAGGCCACCGTCAAGCGGTTGCGCTTCCGCGACGGCATGGCCGAGCTGCACCCGGAGAACCCCGCCTACGAACCGATCCGCTCGGATGCGACGGTCGTCGTCGGCCGTGTCGTCGGGGTGCTTCGCTCGCTCTGAACGGCGCGCCGCGTGGTGCCGCGCGACGACACCACTATGATCGTGGGGCAGGCCAGGCAGCCGCGGGTCGGCCGAGGTCGATTCGAGGAAAGTCCGGACACCGCAGAGCAGGGTGCTGGTTAACGGCCAGCGGGGGAAACCCCAGGGAAAGTGCCACAGAAACGACACAGCCTCGGCGTCAGCCGGGGCAACGGTGAAAAGGTGCGGTAAGAGCGCACCAGCGGTCTGGTGACAGATCGGCTGGGTAAACCCCACCCGGTGCAAGGCCAAACGTGAGCGCGACGGGTTGCTCGCCCAGCTCCAGGTAGGCCGCATGAGGCGTCAGGTGACTGGCGTCCCAGATGGATGGTTGCCCACGACAGAATCCGGCTTACGGCCTGCTGTCCCGAAGGCCCGCCCCGTGCGGGCCTTCGGCATTCCGGGGCTCAGGTGGAGGTGCGGGACCGCGAGGCGGGTGTGCCGGCGTCGAGGCCCCGCGCGAGCGCCGCCCCGGCGTGGTCGATCACCGCGAACAGGCACGCCTCGCCCTCGGGCTCGACGTCGGCCCCCGATCCGGTCAGCGCATCGGCCTCGGCGGTGAGGGCCGCGACGAGGCGCGCGTGCTGGGCCACCGCCGCGCCGGGACCACCCGGCTCGAGCGAGGCCTGCACGCCGACGAGCTCGATGCGACCGGCGAACACCTGCGGCGAGCCGACCTCCAGGGCGCCGGTGATGGCGCGGACGAATCGTCCGGTGGCGCGCGCCAGCGCCGCGTCCTCGTCGCGCGCGGGGGTCGGCACGTCGGGGTGGTAGCGGCTCGAGCACCCGGGCGACGACGTCGTCGATGCGCAGGTTCAACTGACGGGCGAGCAACGGGCACGGCGGGATCGCGACGGTGGCCGCCGGTCGCCTGCCACGATCCGCCGCGTTCGCGCCGCGCTTTCGCAACCAGTCCTTGAGCTCGCTCGGGTCGAAACGCCGGTGCCCGCCGACGGTGCGATGGGAGGGGAGGAGGCCGGCGTCGGCCCATCCACGCACGGTCGCGATGCTGACGCCGATCAGGCTCGCCGCCTCGCTCGCGGTGAGCGTCCGCTCGCCACGCGGGCGGCGAGGGGGCGCCGCCTGGCGGGTGGTCCGGGCGGGATCGGTCGGAGGATCGGTAGCCACCGACATCGATACTAGACAGGCGATCGGCCGTCGCCGACCCCGGTCGGGCACCCGGAAGGATGCCGCCGCCCGTGGGCGAACCCCCTCACATGGACCCCACCCGCTCCGGCGCCGTGCGGCGCGGCCTGATCGTCGGCGGCGCGACCGCGCTCATCCTCGTGCTCGTCCTCGCCGCCACGTTCGCCGCCGCGGCGAGGGTGTCGGTCGGCGCCCAGGGCGACTCGCTCGCCGCACGCACGGCGACGCTCGCGACATCGCTCGAGGGGCGTCCCCTCGCCGAGGCCCGTCGCCTGAGCCGCGCCGCGGGCGCCACCGCTCGCGCCGACGCGCCGGCGGTCGCCGCGCCCGCCCCGGTCGCGCTCCGACCGGCGCCCCCGTCCGGGCCGGGCTGGTCGGTGCAGGGACCAGCGGTCCAGGTCGTCGCGCCCGTGCCGGGCGGCGGCGTCCTCGTGGCGCGCCAGGCGATGGCCGGCTGGATCACGCCGAGCCTCGTGGCGGTGCTCGTGGCGATCGGGGGCGCGCTCGCCCTCGGTGCGCTCGCCGGACTGCTCGCCGCCCGCCGCCGCCAGCGCCGCGAACGCGAGTCGGCCGCGACCGCCGCCGCCCTCGCGCACGCCGAAGGGGCGCTGGCGGACGCCCGCCGCGCCGCCGAGGCGGGGATCGGGCTCCTCGATGCCTCGGTCGCACCACTTCGCCAGCCCGTCGTCTCGCGCACGTCGGACGGACGCACGGTGCGAAACGACGCCCTCGAGCGCCTCGCGCACGGTCTCCCGCCACACGACCGGGCCCGGCTCGAGGAACTGGTCGCCGTCGCGCTCGCATCCTCGGGTCCGGTCGCGCGCTCGCTCGACACCTCCGACGGGCGCCATCTGGAGATCGAGGCCTGGTCCGTCCCCGGTGGGCGCATGGCCGCGCTCGACGACCGGCTCGAGGAACGGCGGCTGGCGGAGCTTCGGCGCACGATCGCCGGTGGCGCCGGAGCCCGCCTGGGGGCGCCGCTCGCCGAGGCGCGCTCGGCGGCCACGCGCGTGCTCGTCAGCGCGCCCAAGCCCGCCGCCGACGACGCTGCCCGCGCCCTCGCCGCGATCGACCGCGCCGAGCAGCTCGTCGACGCGATGACCCGTGGCGGGGACGCCGATCCTCGCCGCCGGCGCGAGCGCCCGCGCCGGATCGGTGTGAGCGGTGCGCTCTGGAGCCTCGCGCGCGAGTGGGATCGGCGGCTCGTCGGCCGCCACGTCCGGGTCGAGGTCGACGTCGCCCCCGGCACGCCGGCCGTGCTCGTCGACCGCGGCGCCCTCGACGACATCCTCGGCGCGCTGATGCGAAACGCCGCCGACTTCACGCCGGGCGGCGGCACGATCGCCCTGTCCGCGCGCCCCGAGGAGGCGGCCGTCAGGATCGAGGTCCACGACAGCGGCCCCGGGTTCGATCCCGCCGAGGCCAGGACCGCCACCGAGCCGTTCGTCCGCGGCGCCGCCGCCGCCGCGCGACCCGGCGCAGGCCTCGGGCTCGCGAGCGCCGCCGCCCTGGCGACGCGAGCGGGTGGGCGCCTGATCGTCACCGAGGGCACGAAGGGCACGGTCGCCGTGGAGCTGCCCGCCGCGCGACCCGCCGTCGAGGCGCACGAGGGGACGGCCGCGAGGCCGGACGGCCTCAGCGCCACCCCGGCGTCGGAGGCGCACCGAGTCGTCGCTCCATGAGCAGCGCCCCGCGCGCGCCGAACAGCAGCCGTCCGATCCACCAGCGCCGGCGCCCCACCACCCGGAACCCCGCGCCCGAGTAGAGGGCACGCGCGGCGGTGTTGTCGCCGGTGACCCAGAGCGACACGCGGCGCATCCCGGCCGCCTCGGCCGCCTCGCAGCACTCCACCAGGAGTGCGGACGCCACACCGCGCCGACGGGCGTCCGGGGCCACGGCCAGCTCGTCGATGTGCGCCTCGTCGGCCTCCACGCGCCCCTTGGCGAATGCGAGGAGGACCACCGAGGCCCTGATGGCCGTGACGACTCCGACCTCCCGGGAGATCGGTCCGAACACCGGCGCGCCCGCCCCGTCCAGCCCGAGGAACGCGACGCCGACCGCCCGACCGTCGTCGTCGACCGCCACCCGGTAGCCCCCCGGCCACGCGCCGGCCGATGCGCGGACGATCGCCGTGAGCGCGCGCACGGCGTGGCGGCCGAACGCGGGCCCGTACTTGTCGCCGAGCCCCTCGGCCAGGATCCCCGCGATCGTCGACGTGTCGCTGGCAAGTGCCGGGCGGATCTCCACGGCCCGCGATCCTACGCGGACCCCGCCCGCGCGGCGCCTCGGCGACGCTAGCCTTGCGGCTGCCCTCGACGATCGGAGACGACGTGGCACGACTCGCGCCCGGCACGCTCGCGCCGGACTTCACCCTCGCGGCCGACGACGGCACGGACCTCACGCTGTCGGATCTCCGCGGTGGCCGCGTCGTCCTCTACTTCTACCCGAAGGCCGACACATCGGGCTGCACGACCGAGGCCTGCGAGTTCCGCGACGCCAAGCCCGACTTCGACGCCAGGGGCGCGCGCGTGATCGGCATCAGCCCGGATCCGGTCGCGAAGCTGGTCCGGTTCCGCGACAAGCACGACCTGTCGTTCACGCTCCTGTCGGACGGCGATCACGCGGTCGCGGAGTCCTATGGCGTGTGGGTCGAGAAGAAGATGTACGGCAACACCTACATGGGCGTCGAGCGCAGCACGTTCGTGATCGGCCCGGACGGTCTCGTCGAGGAGGCCCTCTACAAGGTCAGGCCGAAGGGCCACGCCGCGTCCGTGCTGGGAGCGCTCGCCCCCGCCTGACCGCGCGCCGAGCGCACGGGGCCGCCACCGACCCGTCCGCGCGCGTGCCATCATCCGCCCCTTGGCCGGAACGACCATCGCGCGGCGTCGCATCTTCATCGGGTCGCTCGCCGTCGTGGGGGTGGACGGCCTCCTGTTCAGCCTGATCGCGCCCGCCGTCCCGCGACTGGCCGAGCGCCACGACCTCTCCGACGCGGAGGTCGCATTCATCTTCGCGGCCTTCCCCGCGGCGATGCTCGTGGCGGCGGTGGGCGGTGCGGGTCTCGTCGAGCGCGTCGGCGGCCGGACGGCGATGCTGCTGGGCGGGGGCCTCCTGGTCGTGGCGACCGTCGCCTTCGCGCTCGCGCCGAGCGCGCTCGGGCTGCTCGTGGCGCGCGCGGTGCAGGGCGCGGGGGGCGGTCTGGCGTGGACCGCGGCGATCGGTACCGTCGCCGGAGCGTTCCCGGCGGAGCAGCGGGGCGTGCGTCTGGCCGCACTCGAGTCGGCGGCGGGCGGCTCGGGGCTGGTGGCGCCCGTGATCGGCGGGGTGGCGCTCGACCGCATCGGCCTGCAGGCGACGTTCCTGGCGGCGGCCGGGCTCGCGACGCTCGCGCTCGTCCCCGTCTGGATGATGCGCGACGTCGGGGGACGGGTGGCCGTCAGCGCCCGGGGGATCATCGCCGTGCTCGAGCGGCCGGCCGCCCGCGCCGGCGTGGTCGCGACGATCGTGGTGGGCGGGGTGCTGGCCCTCCTCGAGCCGCTGCTCCCGCTCGACCTCGACGAACGCCTCGGGCTCTCGGCGACGGGCATCGGCCTGGTGTTCGCGGTGGGCTCCGGGGCCTATCTCGTCGGCGCCCCGATCATGGGCCGTGTCTCCGACCGCCGCGGGCGCCGCGGCCCGCTGGTCGTGGGATTGCTCGGCACGGCCGTGGCGCTGCCGTTCATGGCCCTCGGCCCGGTCTGGGTGCCGGTGCTCGCCTTCGCGGTGGTCGGCTTCGGCCTGGGGGCGGCGATCGGCCCGACCGGTGCGTTGGTCTCCCAGGGCGTGGACGAGGCCGACCTCGGCGGGGCGTACGGCCTCGGCGGTGCGCTGCTCGTGTTCGTCTTCGCGACCGGCTACCTCGTCGGCCCGGTGTTCGGCGGGGTCGCCAGCCTCGGCCTCCCGTTCCTGGCGGTGCTCTCCGTCGCCGCGTGCGCGATCCTCGCGGCCGCGTTGGCCTGCGCGCGCCTCCTGGCGACACCCGCATGACGTCGTCCGCCGAGCGGCGGATCGCCGTCCTCGCGTACGGGTCGCTCCTGCACACGCCCGGGGACGAGCTCGCCGAGCGGATCGTGTCGCGGCGACGCTGCCGGACGCCGTTCCCGGTCGAGTACGGACGGAGGTCGAGGCGCTGGAACGGTGGACCGGTCCTCGTCCCGCACCCGGACGGCGGCGCGGTCGAGGGTGCCCTGCTCGTGCTCGCCGACGGCGTCGCCCTGGGCGAGGCGGTCGACGTGCTCGCGCGGCGGGAGGGATGCCGTCCCGCCGGCATCCGCCAGGTGCGGGTCCCCGGGGACGGCGATCTGATCGCCCTCTGCGCGTCGCTCCCGCGAAACCTGACGCCGGACCGCATGACCCCCGAGGCCCTCGCCGGCGCGGCCCGCGACAGCGTCGGCGCCGGCGAGCGCAACGGCGTGGCGTACCTGCGCGGCGCGCTGCGCGCGGGCATCGCGACGCCGCGCACGCCCGCCTATGCCCGGGCCCTCCTCGCCCTCGCCGGGGCGCGGACGCTGGAGGAGGCCGAGCGCCGCTTGGTAGCGTCCGCTGCCCCCACCCGAGAGGAGCCCCAGATGGCCTGGGATGACGTCACGCGTTGGCAGGCCGGCGACCTCGTCGCCGCGTTCCGCATGGGTGATCCGGTGCTCCCGGTCGACGTGCGGGACCTCGGGTACCGCGAGGCGACCGAGCAGATCAAGGGCGCGGTCCGGATCGACCCCATGGAGTTCGAGCGCGAGATCCCGACCCTCCCGGAGGGCAAGGAGCTCGTCTTCTACTGCGACCGGCCCGGCGAGGCGACCAGCTACAAGATCGCGCTCTGGGCGTTCGACAACGGTCGCTCGCGCGTCGGGGTCGTCGCGGGAGGGTGGGCGGGCTGGGTCGAGACGGGCAGGCCGGTCGAGCCGAAGCCCGGCTGACCGCCCCACGCCCGGACTACTCCACCGGGGTGAGCCCGTACCGGCGCTCGAGCCACTCCGGGAGGAGCGTGGCGAGCCCCCGGATCAGCAGCTCGCGCTCGGAGATCGAGACGCGGGCGGCCACCTCGAGCACGACCTTGAGATCGTGGTCGCGCACCTGGCTCACGCCGGCGACCGTGTCGGCCGCCTCCTTGCGGGCGTAGACCATGCCGCGCGCGGCGGTCGGCCAGTTCTCGCGGGTCCAGTCGATCAGCGCCGTCTCCAGATCGCTCGGTTCATATCCGAGGAGGGCCTTCTGGAGGTCGTTCGGGGTCGGGTCGCTGTCGCGCACGGTCACCTCTTCATCGACGGCCTCGGAGTGTAGCGACGGCGGGTGCGGGGATTCACGCGCCCGGCGCGGGCGGTAGGCTCACCACGTGCCCTCGACGCCGACCAGGATCGTCTCGCTCGTCCCGGGCGCCACCGACGCCCTCGTCGCCATGGGGCTCGCCGGGGCCGTCGTCGGTCGGAGTCACGAGTGCGACCACCCCGCCGTCGCGGCCGTCCCGCCGCTGACGCGCCCGCTCGGGCCGCCGCCGGACGCGGCCGGCGACGTGATCGACCGCGCGGTTCGCGCCGCCGCCGCCGCGGGGTCCGCGATGGATCTGCTCGATGCTCGGGCGCTTCGCGCCCGTCGAGCCGGACCTCGTCGTGGTCCAGGGGCTCTGTGGCGTGTGCGCGGTCGGGCCGGAGGCGGTCCGGGAGGCCGTCGCTGGATCCGGCCATGCTCCCCGGATCCTCGAGCTGTCGCCGCGGCGGCTGGCGGACGTGCTCGACGACATCGTGCGCCTCGCGCACGCCGCCGGGGCCGAGCCTGCCGGACGCACCCTCGTCCGCGGCCTGCACGGCCGGCTCGAGCGTGTCCGGGCGCGCGCACGGCGGTGCCCCGCCCCGCCGGGTCGTGTGCCTCGAATGGCTCGACCCGCTCTTTCTGGCCGGGCACTGGATCCCCGACGTCGTGGCCGCGGCCGGTGGGCACGACCTGCTCGGGCGACCGGGGGATCGCTCGGTGGAGATCACGGACGAGGACCTCGTCGGCGCCGATCCGCAGACCGTCGTGCTCGCGCCGTGCGGCCTCGACGCGGCGGGCGCGTGGCGTGAGGCGGAGCGGATCGGGCTGGCGGAACGGCTCGAGCGCCACGGCCTCTCGCCCTCGGTCGTCGCCATCGACGCGGGCCGGCTCCTCAGTCGTCCCGGCCCGGGGCTCGTGGAGGGCGCGGAGGCGCTCGCGGGCATGCTGGCCGGCCCGCGAGCGTCGCGCCGCGGCGCGCCGGCGGGGATCGCGGCCTAGTGCCGACCTACCTCCTGTTCGCCAGCCTCACGCCCCAGGGCGTGCGCAACCTGCTGGCGACACCCGAGCGGGTCCACGAGGTCAATCGTGAGATCGAGCACCTGGGCGGCCAGGTGATCCGCCAATGGGCGCTGCTCGGGCCCTACGACTTCCTGACCGTCGTCGAGGCGCCGGACGCGGCGACGATCGCGCAGATCGCCGTCGAGGTGGCGTCGCGCGGAAGCGCCGCCCTCAGGACGCTCGCCGCGATCCCGGTGGAGGACCTCATCGAGAGCCTCGACGACATGGCCTCGGACCCCGAGGCCTGACTAGCGCACCCGCCGCCACTCGTCGGAGCCGCACAGGCTGCAGACGGGAAGCACCAGGATGCCGTCGTTCTCGTCGGGCGAGGTGATCAGCAGGTCGCAGCTCGCGCAGCGGAACCGCCCCCGCACCTCGTCGCCCACCTCGTATCGGTCGTCCTCGCGGACCTGACTCGTCTCGGCCATTCGTCCTCCACCGGGCCCGGCCCACGGCCGGCCCGAATCGATCGTTCGCGCGGTGCCGTCTGACTCAGGTCGCGAGTGCGGCGGCGATGCTGGCCGCGGCGATGAGCGCGAACAGCGTCGCCCCGACTACCAACAGCACCCGCTCGGAGACGCCGGCGATCTTGCGGCCGGGGCGCCCGGAGCGGCCGGCGAGCAGACGCGGGATCGCGCTCTCGTCCTGCCACCGCTCGCAGTAGGGGCAGAACTCCACCTCGGGTGCCAGGGGAAGACCGCAGTGCCCGCACCCGTTCGTCTGAGAACGGTGCGGGCCCCGGTCGGGACCCTCGAGGTCTGACTCGGCCCTCAGTGCCCTACTCCTTCGAAGACGGAAGTCGCTCCGTGCGGGCTCCGGATACTACACCCGAGGCGCCCCGCGGCGAAAGGCCGCGCGGGCGCCCCATCTGTCACTTGGGCGCATCCGTCGGGTCGGAGTCCGAGGCGAAGAAGCGGTCGGCGCCCTCCCACCCGGTCTTGCCGGTGTCGGGCCGGGACGGCGCATCCACCATCGGGAACGCCGTCGCCGCGGGGTCCGCGGGCGATGTCTCCGCGTCTTGACCGACCCCCGTGTCATCGTCGCCGGAGGTCCGGATCTCGTCGAGTTCCGTGACCTTCGCCTCGATCTCCATCAGCTTCGACTCGACGGCCGCGAGCTCCGGCGAGAGCTCCGTGCCGTCCAGTCGCTCCGCGCGCACGAGTTCGTACGTGCGCTCGCCGAGCGCCTCCAGGGCCGTGCGGTGCTGGCGCTGGAGCAGGCGTCGCTCCCCCTCGATGCGGGCCCGCTTGAGCGATCCCTGGACGTCCTCGACGAGGCGTCCGGCCTGGCTGGTGATGCTCTCGATCACCGACATGAACGTCCTTTCGCCGACGGTGCGTGATCCACGTCGAGTGTACCCCCACGCCCGGCGCGCGCGGCCGGCCCGCGTGACGGCGTCGGCGCATTCGCGTTCATGTCCCGGCGCGCTCGTGCCCACACGGGGGTGGTCGACGCGTCGAGCGTTGTCGCCATGGCGTGTCGCACGGTCGAGCGAGGCAGCGCGAGCGTCGAGTTCGCGGGGGTCGTCTCCGTCGTCGTCGCGTTGCTGGCGGCGACCGCCGCCTGGCTGACCGCCGACGTCCGGCCGCCGCGTCATCCGCCCCCGCTGGTCGAGGCCGTCGCGGCCCCCGTGCAGCGCACCGGCGAGATCGGGTTCGTGCTCGACCCGGCGGTCGGTGTCCAGCCCTGGCCACTTCCCGCCCCCGCTGGGCGAACCTCCGGCCCGCGGGCGATCCTGTCGTTCGGGCGGCAGCACCGCCGGATCTTCCTGGACAACGGCGACGCCTTCGCGTGGGCCTTCGCCCAGAACGTCGCGAGGACGACCGGCGAGGAGGTGATGGCGGTGCTCCGCGATCCCGCCGGCGAGGTGATCGACGTCGTCGCGGTGGGCGCCACGGTGCTCGTCGATCCCAGGGATCCCGCCTCCTACACGCACGTGGGCGGCCAGGTGCGCGCGGTGCGCGACTACATCGTGGGCGTCTACACGGAGGACGACCCGCGGGCGTCCGCCCGTCGCGTGGGCGGGGATCTCGGCGGCCTGACCGCGGAGATCGTCATCGGCAGGGCGAAGGCGCTCGCCAAGCGGCGGGCGGGGGAGATCCTGCGCGAGCGCGCCGAACGCGGGCGGGGGCAACCTCCGCGGTCGCGTGAGGATCGTCCGTGAGGCGGTCGCCTCCCGTCACGCCCGGGCGTGGAGCCGCGCGGGAGCGTCCGGCGAGGATCCGGCCGGACGATGTCTCCGAGCGGAAGGTGGAGCCGATGCTGCTACCGGTGGCGGTGAAGGCGCAGGTCGTCGCGATGGGCCTTGCGGACCGACTGCGCGATCGACGTGGACAGGGAACGATCGAGTACGTCGGCGTGGTCGTCATGGTGACCCTGCTGATGAGCGCGATGGCGGTGGCCGCCAAGCAGTGGGGCGGCGACGTCGGGAAGGGCCTCAAGGGCGCGGTCCAGGACGGGATCGACCAGCTCACCGGTGAGTTCGGGAAGGGGTGAGCCGTCGGGTCGGCCCGGCGCCGGGCGGCCCCCGGCGTCGGGCCGGGCGTCAGGCCGAGCCCGTGCCGGCGGCCGCGGCCGCGACACCGCCGTCCTGGGCCGACGTCGTCGGCTCGTCGAGGACGGCTCCGGCGCAGTCCGCTCCCGTGAAGTCGCACCGCGACAGCCGCGCGCCACGGAGGTCGGCGTCGACCAGCACCGCCGCGAGGAAGCTGACCGAGTCGAGCCGGGCGCCCGCCAGCCGCGCGCCAGAGAGGTCCGCGCCGTCGAGTCGGGCGCCGTCGAGCGCCGCGCCCCGCAGGTCCGCCCCCGCCATCTCCGCACGCCCGAGCGCGGCGCCCCGAAGGTCCGCGCCGCGCAGGTCGAACCCCACGAGGTACGCATCGTTCAGGCGCGCCCCGCGCAGGTCCGCCGCCGCCCCGAGGGCCGCCGGACCCTGCGCGCGATCGGCGTTGAAGCCCCGCAGGTCGGCGCGATGCAGGCGGGCCCCGGCCACCCCCGTCGAGGCGCGCCCCACGCAGATCCGCCATGTCGAGGCGACAGCCCGAGAGATCCGCGCCGCGAAGGTCCGCGTCGCGCAGGTCGGCGCGTCGGAGATCCGCCTCGCACAGATCGGCGTGCGCGAGCCGGGTCCCACGAAGGTCGGCGCGGCGCAGGCGGGCCCGAAAGAGCACGGCCTCACGCAGGTCGGCGTCCGCCAGGAGGGCGCGCTCCAGGTCGCAGTCGGCCAGGTCGGCACCACGCAGCCGAAAGCCGGTCAGGTCGGCATGCCGCAGGACGGCGCCGGAGAGGCGGTGGTCCCGCTCGAGGGGCTCGGTGGGCGGGCGCGGCGGTCCGTCGCCCCAGTCGGTGCTCGCCAGGTTCGCGCCGGCCAGGTCGACGTCGTCGATCGCCGCGCCGGCGAGCCGCGCGCCCGTGAGGTCGGCTCCGCGCAGCACCGCCCCGTCGAGGCGCGCGTCGCGAAGGTCGGCGTCGGTCAGGCTGGCCCGGTCCAGCAGCGCCTCGGCGAGGTTCGCGGCGCGCAGGCGGGCGCCGTCGAGGCGCGCGCCGCTCAGATCCGCGCCGCGAAGGCCGGCCCGGCGAAGGTCGGCGCCCCGAAGGTCGGCGTCGCGAAGGTCCTCACCGCTCAGGTCGGCGCGCCGCAGGTCGGCCGACGACAGGTCGCTCGCGCGCAGGGCGTGCCGTCCGGTCGCCGCCCGGTGACCTCGCCCGGCCCGCGCCAGCCACCGGCCGTGGTCGGCCACGAGGATCGCGGCGGCGCCTCGTCGGCGGGAGGTCGTGCGTGACGTCGGGTTCGGCATGGGCCTCGAATCGCGTCCGGCGGGTCTTGTCAATGAATCGGCCGGCACACGCCGTTGCGCAAGGGGTGCGCGCCGCGACCTCGCCCGCCGCCGCGCCCTCGCGGGCGCCCCGGGGCTACCATCGAGCCGTGCCGCTGCCTGTCCCCGCACGCGCGTTGCTGGCCGACGCCGGCTGTGTCGTCGCCTTCGTCGCCCTTGGGCGCGCAAGCCACGCGGAGGGGCTCGATCCGGTGGGCCTCGCCGCCACGGCCGCCCCGTTCCTGGTGGGTCTCGGTGTCGCCTGGGTCGTCGTCCGGGCATGGCGCCGGCCGGACGCGGTGGCGACCGGGGCGGCCGTCTGGGCCGTGACGGCCGTGGTGGGCCTGGCCGTGCGGTGGGCGGTCGGCGGCGGTGTCGCGCCCTCGTTCGTGCTCGTCACCGTGCTGGTCCTGGCGGCGCTGCTGGTCGGATGGCGTGCCGCCGTCGCGGCGATGACCCGCCACCCCCGCAAGGCTCAGGCTTGAGTCGACCCTTCGATGATCAGCACGGCAGCGCCGTTCACGGCGCCGCGCGCCAAACGATCGAGCGCGACCCCGGCGTCGTCCAGGGGATGCGCCTCGGTCGCGGTGCGGACCGGGATCTCGGCCGCCACCTGCATGAACTCGGCGGCGTCCGCGCGCGTCACGTTCGCGACGCTTCGGATCGACCGCTCCAGCCACAGGTGGTCGTAGGAGAACTCCGGGATGCGGTCGAGGTGGATCGCGTTGACGGCGACGGTGCCGCCGCGATCGAGCGCCCGCAGCGCGTCCACGACCACGGATCCGACCGGCGCGAAGGTGATCGCGGCATCGAGCGGCCACGGAGGACTGGTCCCCAGGTCGCCCGTCCACGCGGCCCCGAGTTCCACGGCCCGGCGCCGCTCGGCGGCGCCTCGCGTGACGACCGCGACCTCGCAGCCCCAGTGCCGGGCGACCTGGATGGCGCAGATCGCCGACGCGCCGAACCCGTACAGGCCGAGGCGCCCCCCCGCCTGGATGCCGCTCACACGGAGCGAGCGGTACCCGATCACGCCCCCGCACAGAAGTGGCGCCGCCGAGCGGTCGTCGAGGCCGTCCGGGATGGGGACGAGATGGTCGGCGCGCACGACCATCCGCTCTGCGAAGCCGCCGTCGCGGTCCCACCCGTGGAACTCGGCGGCGACGCAGAGGTTCTCCCGTCCGGATCGGCAGAACCGGCACACCTCGCACGTGGACGCGAGCCAGTCCGCGCCGACGCGCCGGCCGACGTGCGCCGCCGGAACGCCCGCCCCCACCTCGATGATGCGCCCGACCGCCTGGTGCCCCGGAACGATCGGCAGGCGCCGCGCCACCAGGTCGCCCTCCGCCAGCTGCAGGTCGGTCCGGCACACCGCGCAGGCGTCGACCCCGAGCACGACCTCGCCGGGGCCGGGGCGGGGGTCGGGTCGGTTCGTGATCCGAAGGGGCCCGGTGGACGCCGGGGCCGGATGCTCGAGCACGGCCGCGCGCATCGGTGGATCGTATGCGAGGCGCCGGGCGCGACCGTCCGGCCTGGAGCGCGCTGAGCGGTGCTCGAGCCGGTTCCCGCACCCGATGCGCCGCTCGGCCGACCGGACCCCACCCGACGTCACGGCCTTCGCGCGCGCTCCGGCGAGGTGATGTTCCCGGGCCTGACCGGCCCCGAGGCATCCGCGGCGACGCCGATCCTCGACGCGCTCGACGACCGGTCCCGGGCGCTCGTGCGGATCGCGCTTCCGGTGCTGCTGACCGAGGGCGCCGGACCGCATCTCCTCGACGCCGACGGGCGGCTCACGTTGGCCGTCGGGCCCCATCCGGGCGACGACGCGTGGCGGGTCGCGATGGGTGAGCCCAGCGGCGCGCAGCGGGTCGGCGTCGTCACGCCGATCGACCCCGACCGGCTCGCGTGGCGGTGGCTCGCCGTCGCCGAGATCGTCGAGGCGGAGCGGGTCGCGGCCCTCGACGCCCTCGTCGCGGCCACGGACCCCTCCGCGCTCGAGGTGTGGGAGCGCGACCCCATGGGGACCGGGAGCGGCTAGGCTCATGGGGACGCCAGCCGCCGTGAGCACCTACCACGTCCACTTTCGCGCCCGGGCGCCCGAGCGCCTCGAGGGAACCGTCGTCGAGCAGCTCGCGCGGGCGCTCGACGACCTCCCGAGCGTGCGCCGCCTCGGGGACGCCACCGCCGATGACGACGTGCTCGGCGCGACGTTCGCGATCGGCGTGGCGAGCGGCAAGATGTCCGACGCGGCGCGCGACGGCGGCCGGCTGGCGAAGGAATCCCTCAACTGGGCGGGGGTCGACGGCCAGCTGATCGAGCTCTCCGTGCGACTCGACGAGGGCTAGGTTGGCCCTCGGGACGACACACCCCCTTTGCCTCGGGGGGGTGACGGCCGATGATGGGGGGGTGCCCGCCACCCCAGGATCATCCGAGCCGCCCGCGCCCGGCTGCGCCGTCGCGCCGTCGTTCCTGGTCGGCGGGAGCGCGCTTCCGGGTGGGGTGATGATGCGCACGCCGGCCCGTGTCGGGGTGGCGGTGCGAAACGAGGACAGCGGCGAGATCCTCACGGAGACGTTCGAGGTCGAGGGCCCCCGCCGCGCCTGGGCCAAGTGGCCCCTCGCCCGCGGCGTGGTCGCGATGAGCACCGCGCTCTCGACCGGCAAGCGCGCGATGGGGGTGGGGGAGCGGCTGCGGTGGAGCGGTGAGGACGAGGATGAGGAGGAGCTGGACCTCGGCTTCTGGGGCAAGGCCGCCATCGTCGCCGCGGCGCTGCTGGGCGCGGGGATCCAGATCGCGGCCTTCCGGATCGGCCCGATCGTGATCGCGAAGGAGGTCGGTCTGACGGGAGGGGCGTTCATCGTCGCCGACGCCATGATCCGGCTCTTCCTGTTGATCGGGACCCTGCTGGTGATCAGCCGCCTCAAGCCCTTCCGGCGCCTGCTCGCCTACCACGGCGCCGAGCACAAGGCGATCGCGGCGCTGGAGGCGGGGCAGCCGCTGACCGCGGAATCGGCCGCGCGCTTCAGCCGCTTCCATCCGCGCTGCGGGACGTCGTTCCTGGTGGTGTCCGCGCTCGTGTCGATCGGCGTCTACGGCGCCGTGCTCGCCGTCACCGGGGTGTTCACCTACCCCGCCCTGATCCTCACGCGCCTCATCGGAGCACCGATCGTCACGGCGATCGCCTTCGAGCTGCAGCGTCAGGCGGCCCGCGTCTCCGACGGCCCCTGGCGGTTCCTGAGCTGGCCGGGGATGGCGGCCCAGTGGCTCACGACCGCCGAGCCGCGCAAGGAGGAACTCGAGGTCGCCTGCGCGGCGCTCGAGGTCTCACTCCACGGCGTCCCCGCCGAGGTGCAGGATCCCGTGCGAGTCCGCTCCGGCGCGCGAGCTGCCGCGGACCGCGCCACAGCCCGCGACCTGAGGTCTGAGGGCCCGCCCGAGCTGCGCGAGCCGCCGCTCGGCTCCCTCGCGCATCGATCGCGCATCGTGGCGGATCGGTGGCGTCGTGGCCGCGTCGACAACGTCGGTACGGGGGGAGCGCCCCCGACGGCAACCGACGGGGGAGCCCACGTGTCCGAGGCCCGCATGTCCGACGCCCGTGATCGGCGTACGGGCACCGGGACGCGCCCATGAGCGCCGCGCTCGCGGCGGTCGGCGTGGCGACGCCGACTCGCGACATGTGGGTGGTGCCGGCGGCACCCGGGCGCGTGCCCGTCGGCGTGACGACCGAGCCGATCCACCGGCCGCCGCCGCCCGCCCCCCCGGGTGGCATGGTCTTCGCGGTCGAGCAGTCCGCCCTGGCGCTGCTCTTCACCGGCCTGCCCGCCTTCACCGACATCGAGCCCGGCGACCGCGGGCTTCGGGGCCGCGGGTTCTCCGTCTACGCGTGAACCCGTGGGTCGTCGTCGGGTTGCGAGACCGTCTCGACCAGTGAGCGCAGTCCGCAGAGCTCGAAGACCATCGCCGGTTGGCCGTCCCGCCGGGCCAGCACCCGCAGTTCGCGACGGCTCACGCCGGCGCGCGCGCGGGCGCGAAGGACGCACGTGATCCCGGCGGAGTCGATGTACGTCAGGTCGCGAAGGTCGATGACGAGGCGCGGCGGCCTGCGGTCCTCGGCCAGGATCAGCGCCCTGTCCGCCTGATCGCGTCCGCCGGCGTCGAGCTCCCCTGCGAGCGCGACGACGACCTCGGTCTCGTCACCGTCGCTCCTGATGCTGAGCGGTGATGCCACGTCGGAGAACATCGCCCCCCCTCCGATGGAGCCGAAGACGGTGACAGCACGTGCGATCGCGGACAAGGGCTCCGTGTGCCGTGAACCGTGCTTCCGGCGAGTTTCGGCCTCAGCTCCGGGCGTCGGGGCGCGCGGGGACGAGGATGAGCGGCGCCGCGTGCTGCACCTGGCGATCCTCCTGATCGAGGGTCAGGAGGCGGAGCCGAACCGTTCCCCGGGCGGGGGTGCGCGTCGAGCGCCGCACCTCGGTCACCTCCGCCCGAATGCGGATGCGCGACCCCGGGCGGAGCGCCTCCCAGCGAAGCTCGTCGACGGCGAGCCCCACCAGGCCGCCGACCGGTCGTGGGCCGTGGTCGACGAGCAGGCGCATCGTGAGTGCCGTCGTGTGCCAGCCGCTCGCGACCAGCCCGCCGAAGACCGACTCGGCGGCGGCGGCGGGATCGACGTGGAAGGGCTGTGGGTCGTATCGGCGCGCGAACTCGATCATCGTCGCCTCGTCGACGAGCATCGACGGGCTCTCGAACACCTGCCCGACCTCGAAGTCGTCGAGCCACATCTCCGCGCGCACGGACGCAACGCTACCGACGCCGGCGAGGACGCGGCGCCGCCGACCTCGGACGGCGCGCCGATCCGGCGCCCGACGGCGCCGGATGATTTCCTTGCGTTGCACGCGGCATTCGCCGACGTACCGCGACCAGAGGAGCCCCGCCCAAATGCGTACGCCCTATGCCCACATCGCCTGCTGTATCGAGACGTCCCCGGCGCTCGACGGCATCCTGGCCGAGGCGGAGCACCTTCGCCAGCTCGGGAAGGGGCGGCTGTCGCTCGTGCACGTGGTCGAGCCTCCGGACGCCTACCGGGACGTCCCCGGCGTCCGCCAGGAGGTCGAGCTGGCCGAGAACGTCGTCGGCAGGCGGTGGCTCGAGGCGCAGTGCAGGCGGATCAAGGGCGCCGAGCCGGTGCTCCTCGAGGGCCGTCCGGTCGAGGCCGTCTGCGCCTGGGCCGCCGCCGAGGGGGTCGACCTGATCATCGCGGGCGCCCACCGTGGCCCCGACGAGCGCCGTGAGCTCGGAAGCTTCGCGGGCGAGCTCGCGTACAGCGCCCCGTCCAACCTGCACCTGGTCCGGCCGTCGCGGGGGGGGTCGGCGTAGGCCGCGCCGCGCCGCGCCCGAGCTCCGGCCGGCGTCCGGCACATCGGTCCGACCACCGGCGAGGACCGGGGCGCGCGCCCCGGGCGCGTCGCGTCCGCCGCCGCGGGTCTCAGAACTGGTCGATCAGGACCGGGTTCCCGTCCGGATCGGTGAGCAGGATGTGCCCGGGGCCGGTGCCGTCGGGGTCGGTCCGGGCGTCGAGCACCAGGCCGGCCGCCTCCAGCCGGGCCTGGATCTCGCGGACGTCGGGCCATTCCGGGTGCGACCCCATGCGCGTGTCCATGCGGGGGTTGAACGTGATCGTGTTGCGCTCGACGTGACCGGAGAAGAGCCCGATCACGGCGTCGCCGTTTCGGAGGATCAGCCACCCCTCCTCCGGCTCGCCGCCGAGCGCGGACGAATCCGAGCGCCTCGTAGAATGCGCGTGAGGCGGGCAGGTCGGCGACCGCGAGGCTGATCGAGAACGCGCCGAGCGGCGGCGTCTCGGGTGCGTCGGGGGACGTGTCGGGCGGCTCGGTCATGGATCCCCCTCGGTCGGGTCTGCGGGCGGCGCGAACGCGACGTCCGGCGCACCCGGCCACGGTATCGTCCCGGGCGGCGCCGCTCGCGGCGAACCCGGCGAGGGGCGGTGTCGTGATGGCCGAGGACCTCTGGCGGATCGACGACGGTGGCGAGCGCGACGACGCGCCGCCGGGGACGCGTCGCTCCGAGTGGACGCTGATCAGTTGGTCCGGTGGCCGCACGCACCGGATCGAGGTCACCTGGCTGGCCGATCTGGAGGGGCTCGAGGAGCTGGCGCCGGAGGGGTCCGGGGTCGCGGAGTCGCTGGCGGACCCCCCGGGACGGCGAGGCCTGTCGGCCGTGCTGCGCTACCTCGCCGGCGGAGAACCCGCCCGCGCGCGGTCCGGCTGACCGACGACGGACTGCAGACCGAGCCGCAGGTGGATCCCGCTCGGCGCACCGACCAAGGCCGCTCCGCTTCAGGGCAAGGGGTGGGTGTGGGACCTGCAGGGGCCGGAGGGTCGCGCGAGCGTCGTCGTCGTCGAGGACCCGCGACCTCCGGGGCGGTCGCGGCCTCCCGAAGGCCGTGCGCGACGCACGCAGCTCGAAGGGGCGGAGCGCCCTCGTCCCGCTGCTCGATCGCCCGCGCCTGCCCGCCCGGATCCGTCTGGACGACGAGGGCGTCCACGTCGAGGCCCGGGCCGGGGGCCTGAGCGACCTGCGCCGACGACGATTCCCGTCCGACGCCGCGGCGCGCTCTCAGCCCCCGAGCGCCGGGCCGCCGGTCGCGGGACGGTCCGCGTCGGAGGTGTCGCGAAGCAGTCCGTGCGCGCGCCAGTAGGCGTAGATGTCCCGGATCCGTTCGCCGCGGGCGAACCCGATGGACCTCGTCGCGGGCTGCGACCACACCAGCCACGACTGCCCGTTCTTGCGAAAGCAGGCGATCCTGCCGCGCTCGCCGGTGTCGTCCCATGTCCAGGTCGTCTCGCCACGCGTCCGCGGCGGGACGCACCGTCGCCGAGTTGGGCGTCAGTCCCTGCGACGACCTGATCGACGCGTAGGCCCTCGTCATCGCCGCCGCGGAGGCGAAGAGGTCGTAGTAGGCGGTGACCCCGTCGGTGGACTCGAGCTCGCAGATGACCCCCGCGACGGCGGTGTCCGTCAGTGCGTCCTCCGGCTCGCGAGTGCACATGCTGTCGTCGATGCCGGTCGACAGATGCGACATCACGAACGCCTCGCCGCCGTTCGGGAAGTCGGGCGGACGATCGACGGGCGCGTCGCCGGGCGACGGGGTCGTCTCCGCCGGGGTCGTCGAGACCGTCGACGACGGCACCGTCGTCAGCGTGTCGTCGTCGGGCGCGGTCGTCCCGGCACTCGGCGCGGGTGTCTCGGTCGTGACCGTGACCGTCTCGACCGAGGCCTCGTCGGCCTCGCCGCAGCCGACCACCGCTGCCGGCGAGCGCGAGGGCCGACGCGCAGACCGCCACACCATGTGAGGAGACGGATGATCATCAGATCGATGGTGCTCCGGGGACCCGGGGCGCGCATCGGTGATTCCCGCGATTCCGGCGCGCGGTGAACCCGCGGTTCGCGATCATGGCGGGTCGGCCATCGGCCCGGGTGGGCCTCGGCCCGGCCGCGAGCGCAATTCGGAGCGCGCGTCGATCCGGAGCTGGGCACCTCTCGGATCTGGAACACATGTTCGGATTAACCACGGCCTCGGCGTGTCGACTACGGTCGATCTGGTGCCCGGGTACGGATGACCGGCGACGGGATCGGCGGAATCCTTCGGCGACGGAAGCGACCGGGCGCGCGATGCGTCCCGGAAAGGGGGTTCGCATGTCGAACACCGAGATCGTCCGCTCGTACATCTCGGCCTGGAACGCACACGATCCCGAGGCCGCCGCCGAGCACTTCGCGGACGACGGCGTCCGTCACTGGCGGGTCGTCATGAACCCGCTGATCGGCGGTCCGACCCGGTTCGAGGGCCACGAGGAGATCGCCGGCGGCGTCAAGGCGTTCATGGACGCCGTCCCCGACCTCGTCGTGGACACCCCGGTCCTCGTCGAGACCGACGACGGCGCCATCCTCGAGTGGGTCGTCCGCGCCACCCATACCGGTGCCTGGGGCGGATGGGCCGCGCAGGGCGAGGACGTGGAGCTGCCCGGCGTCTCGATCTATCGGGTCGTCGACGGCAAGATCGTCGAGGAGCGCATGCACTTCGACGTCGACATGATGGCGCGCAACTGGACGCCGCCGCAGGGCTGAGTCCGGGCGGTGCGGGGGGCGCGACGACAGGTGCGCCCCCCGCTCCGCTCGGCGATCACGTCGCGACGGTGCGGCCGGGGCCGGCCGGAATCGCGCTCGGTCGTCCCGGGGCGCCAGGCGTGCGCGATGCGACGCGGGCGAGCCTCAGTCGACTCGGAGGACCAGCTTCCCCGGTGGGCTCCCCTCACTGAGCACCGCGAGCGCGTTCCCGGCGTCCTCGAACCGGTAGACGGTCTCGACGGGCTGCGAGAGGCGTCCCTCGTCGACCAGGGACGCGATGGCCTCCAGCGTCGCGGTGTCGCTCCGCATCCGCAGGAACTCCACGGTGGTCCCCGGCGGCGCGTCGGTCACGTCCTGGTCCGCGAGCGTCGACACGACGCGTCCCGGTGCTCGCAGGAACGGGAAGGCGCGCCGAAGCGACTCCCCACCCATGAGGTCGAGGACGGCGTCGACCTCCACGCCGAGCTCCTCCGCCGATTCGGCCGCACCGGCTGCCCCAAGGCCTCGGATCCGCTCGAGGTCCACCCCACGTGCGGTCGCGAAGCCCGCGATCCCACGGATCTGCGCCATCTGCAGCACCGCGGCTCCCACGCCGCCGCCGGCCCCCAGGACCAGGAGGTCCGCGCCGGGGCGGAGATCGAGCAGGTCGAGGGCCTGCCATGCCGTGAGGAAGCTCACGGGCAAGGCCGCCGCATGGACGTCGTCCGCGCTGCGGGGTGCGCGGCCGCAGGCGGTCGCGCGTACCGTGAGCCGCTCGGCCCATGCCCCCGTGAGGCCGGGGTTCCCCATGACGCGGTCGCCGACGACGAGATCCTCGACTCCCGAGCCGACGGCGCGCACGCGCCCGGCGAACTCCGCGCCGAGGATGGCCGGCAACCGCTCCGGCGGCACCAACCGCGACAGCCGACCGGACACGACCCCGACATCCCATGCGCCGACGCCGACCGCGGACACGTCGATGGTGACCTCTCCGGGACCCGGCGCATGGGGGGCTCGACGTCGTCCAGGCGCGGCGACGCCCCGTACGAGTGGATCCGTAGTGCTCGGACGGCCCACCTCCCTTCGGGCGCGAGGCACCGGGGCCGGGGGCCCTCGGTGCCCCCGGCACGCACTCTACGAGGTTCGCCCGGGTCCCTGGGTGCCCTCCGCAGGGGTGCGCTCCCGTGCTCGACGACGACCGACGACGGATCGCGTCAGGGGGTGCCCGGCCGGTCCTCCGGCCCGAAGTCGCGCCGTCCTCGCCAGCGCCGAAACGCCTTGTCCGCCTCGACGGCGAGCGGCGTGACGAGGGCCAGGCCGAGCACTCCCAGCCACTGCCACCCGCTGAGGCTCTCGGTGCCGAGCCACCGCTGGAGCAGCGACAGCTCGACCGAGCACCAGGTCAGGAGCGCGCCGACGGCGAGCCATGTGAGGTAGGGGTGGTAGGGCCCCTGCCACGCTGGGGCGGGGTCCCGTCGCATGACGAGGCCGAGGCCCAGGGTCGCGAAGGCCGCGACGCCGAAGGTCATGGTCATCGAGATCGACGGACCGTCGGTGCGCGGCGCATCGGGTCCCCACACCAGCGGCACCAGCGCGGTCAGGGCGAGGATCACGCCCACGACCAGCCACCGCGGACCGGTGGTCGCGTTGAAGATGCGCGCCGCCGGATCTCGCGGCGGGCGTCGCATCGCCGTCGGGTCGACCGCGTCAGAGATGATGGCCAGCACCGGGAACAGGGCGACGACGAAGTTCACGTAGAGCAGCATGGCCGGGCGCAGCGCGATGCCGTCGTTGATGTCGAACGCCGTCGCCAGGAGCATCAGCGCCAGGACACCGAAGAGTCCGGAGAGCTGGTAGCGGATGTAGGACGTGATCTTCTCGTAGATGTCCCGCCCGAGCTCGACCGCCTTGACGAGGGTGGCGAAGTTGTCGTCGGTGAGCACCATCTTGGCCGCCTGCTTGGTGACCTCGCTGCCGGAGCCCATCGCGACGCCGATGTCGGCCTGCTTGAGGGCGGCGGCGTCGTTGACCGCGTCGCCGGTCATGGCGACGATCAGACCGTCGTCCTGCATGCGCGACACCAGGCGCAGCTTGTCCTCCGGGGCGACGCGCCCGAACACGTGCAGGTCATCGATCCGGGCGTCGATCTCGTCGTCGCTCAGACGCTGGAACTCGGGTCCGGTGATGACACCGGGTCCGAGGCCCAGATCGTTCGCGATCGCCTTGGCCGTGATCGCATGGTCGCCCGTGATCATGCGCACGTCGATGCCCGCCTCGAGCGCGGTCGCGACGGCCGCCTTCGCGCTCGGGCGGAGCGGGTCGATGATCCCGACGAGCGCGACGAAGACGAGGTCCTCGACGTGGTCCATCGGGTCCGCGGTCACCTCCGCTCGGGCCGAATCGGGAAAGCGCCGGAAGGCGAACGAGAGCACCCGGAGCCCGGTCTCGGACAGCTCGCGGTTGGCCGCCACGATCTCGTCGCGGACGGTCTCGACGGCGACCTCCTCGCCGTTCCAGAGCGCGCGTCGAGCACCGTTCGAGCACGACGTCCGGCGCGCCCTTGACGAGGCCGAGGAACGTGTCCGGCTGGCGCGGCGCGTCGTGGAAGGTCGCCATGAACTTGTACGCCGAGTCGAAGGGCACCTCGGCGATCCGCGGGTGCTCGCGGCGGGTCGTCTCGGCGTCGGCGCCGATCTTGGCCGCCAGCACGATGAGCGCCGCCTCGGTCGGGTCGCCGACCACGGTCCCGTCGTCCGAGACGGTCGCGTCGGCGCAGAGGGTGAGCCCGTACGCGAGCGGCGTCAGGTCGGGCGGCGCGGCCTCGTCGGCGCCGCGGAAGTACCGCGCCGCGCTTGTCGTAGCCGCTCCCCTCGATCGAGTACCAGCGGCCGGCGGCCAGCATGCGCCGCGAGGTCATCTGGTTGAGCGTGAGCGTGCCGGTCTTGTCGCTGTTGATGGCGCTCGTCGCCCCGAGCGTCTCGACGTCGCTCAGGTTCTTGATGACGGCCTTCGCGTCGGCCAGCCTCCGGGCGCCCGACGAGAGCATCGCCTGGACGAAGGTCGGCATCCCCGTCGGGATCGCGGCGATCGCGGTCGCGACGGCCAGCAGGATGAGATCCTCGAGCTCGAGTCCGCGCACGAGGCCGATCACGAAGATGATCGCGACCGCCCCCCAGGCCACCGCGCCGAGCCACTTGGTGAGCCCGGCCAACTCGCGCTGGAGCGGCGAGCGGGTCCGCGACACCGACCGGAGCAGCCCCGCGATCTTGCCCATCTCGGTCGTCGCACCGGTCGCGGTCACCACGAACGTGCCGGTGCCGCGCGTGACCGAGGTGTTCTGGAACACCATCGCGGTGCGGTCGCCGAGCGCGACGTCGTCGGCCAGCGCCTCGACGTCCTTGGCGACCGGTGCGCTCTCGCCCGTGAGCGCGGACTCCTGCACCTCGAGCGTCGCGCTCGAGAGGAGCCGGCCGTCGGCGGGCACCAGATCGCCGGCCTCGACCGTGACGATGTCGCCCTGCACCACGTCCAGGGCGGCGATCTCGGCGAGGCGGCCGTCTCGGAGCACGCGCGCCGAGGGCACCTGGAGCTGCGCCAGCGCCTCCACGCTCGCCTGGGCCTTGCGCTCCTGGTTCGCGCCGAGCCCGACGTTCAGCGCGACGAGCAGGCCGACGAGGATGCCGGTCGACCCCTGGCCGATGGCGATGCTCGCGATGGCGACGGCGAGCAGCATGATGTTCATCGGGTCCGCGACCTGCCCGCGGACGACGCTCCAAAGGCTCGGCGGCGGCTCCTGCGGGAGCGAGTTCGGCCCGTGCCGTGCCAGGCGCGCCCGGGCCTCGGAGGCCGAGAGCCCCTCGTCGGATGTCACCCCGAGCGCGGCCGCCGCGTCGGCGGCCTCCATCGAGTACCAGGTCGGCGATCCGCTCGTCGTCGCCACGGAACGCCTCCGTCTGCTCGTCGTTGGTGCCCGTGCCCGGGCGAGGATAGCGCCGGCCGAGGCCCGTCGACCGCTGAGGCTCAGCGACGCCCTGGCTCGCCGGGCGCTCCTTCGCCGAGGCGATCGTAGATGGCGTCGACGAGCCGTCTCGCCAGCATCATGGCGACGATCAGGAGGACGATCTCGATCAGGTGCCCCAGGTCGACCTCGTCACCGAAGACGATGTCGACGACCTCGAGGATCACGAACTTCGAGAGGAACAGGATCAGGAAGGTCGAGGCGAGTCCGAGCAGGCGAAAGACGAGGCCCTTCCGCCTGCGGAACCACGCGGCCACGCGATCCTCCAGTCCGAGGATGGCGCCGAGCATCGCCTTGAGAAGCACGGCCGTCAGGACGGAGATCGCGAACGAGTCGATCTCGACACCGGGCACGAACTCGACGAACAGGTTGAGGACGACGGTGTAGACGAGCACGTCGGTCATCCACGACGCGAAGCGCCGTTGGGCCGGGCTGATCGAGATCGCGCGCGTCGCGCGACGTTGGGGGCGCATGATGCGGTCGTCCTCGCTCGTGGCGCTGGCGGTGGAGTTCGGACCCGGGCCGCGGCGGCCGCGGTGGGCCGTCGGGCCGCGATCCGTCCGGCCGACCGCGCACCCGTCTCGATGCTGTGCGACTCCGTCGCGCAGCCTATGTCGTTCGGGGACCATCCCCTCGGGTTCGCCATCGGCGGGCGCCGATGCGGCGGGATCGTCGGCCCGGGGCCGCGATCCTGGCGCGCGCGAGGCCCAGCGGGCGGGACGTCGCAGCCAGCGCGGAAGGCCGTCGGGATCGAGGACCCATGGCCTGCCGGCGATGATCTCGGCGCGGTCGGTCCAGACGCTGTTGACGAACGCGGTCCCGACGAGCATGTATCCGATGAGGAACATGTAGAAGAGGATGGCGATCGCGACGCCGAGGCCCCCGTAGACGCGCGGAGGCGCTCGCGATCCGCTGCGGGAAGTAGATCGCGGCGAACGTCTGGACACCGGCGGTCGCCAGCGTGCCGACGAGCGACCCCGGGCACGAGGTCGAGCCAGCGCGTCGTGCGGCGGGGCATCGTCCAGCAGACGGCGAACAGCGACGCGCCGACGAGCGTGAACGAGCCGGCGGTGCCCGAGCAGCGCGAACATCGGCCCCTGGCGCTGGAGCGCTCCCACGGCGGCGAACAGGATGACGAGGACGATCGCCGTGACCATGAAGAAGCCCGCGTGGCGGATGAGTCCCCGGCGCGGGGTGATCTCCATCCCCCACGCCTGGGCGAAGGCGTAGTGGACGCCTCTGATCAGGCCGATGGTCGTCCAGGCCAGGGCGGCCAGGCCGATCGCGAGTGCCGCCACGCGGCCCCGCTGGGCCTGATCGACCGCGTCGGCGGCGGTCGTGCCGGAGACGCCGTACTCGGTCGCGAAGCGCACCATGTCGAGGTTCGTCGCGGTCGAGAAGCCCACGCCCGGCGACCAGCACCAGCGCGAGGGGCACGAACCAGATGAACATCCGGTAGGCCAGGAAGCCGGCGAGGACGGCGCCGTTGTTGCGCCGGAAGCGCACCGCGAGCTCCCAGACGAGGTCCGCCGCGGGGACCGCCTGCCGGATCGTCTCTCCCGCGGTACCGGAGCCGTTCGATCGAGGACCGGACGGCGCGGGGGAGGTTACGCACGCGCCCGCCGCAGCCGCCGGCGCCGCTGAGCGCCGGCGACCGCCGCCTCGGGGAGGCCCTCCTGTCCCGGCATGCGCGCCACCCGCGCTGTCCTTTCGTTCGGTCCAGCGGCCGCGGCGCGCGGTCCCGCCGGGCGGGAGCCTAGCGTCGGCCGCGCCGGCCGCGTCGGCCGTTGCGTGCCCGGGTCACGCGTGCACGCGACGAGGCCGCCGTTCGGTGCCCGGCCACGACCCCGTAGGGTGACCGTGGGGACCACCCGGTTCCGTGCCGGGGTCGGCCCGAGCGCTGGACGCCTCGCCTCCGCCCGGCGCCCCCGGCCCGGCGGTCAGGCCGGCTTGCGGGCGATCGCGAAGAGCTTGGCGAACTCGTACCGCCAGCCGCGCGGCCCAGACAGCTCGCGCAGCTTCGCCTCGATCTTCCCGACGTAGTCGGCCACCTCGGCTTCGGACTGGTCGCCGATCATGTGGCCGGCCACGACCCGCATGCGCTCCATGTACGCCTCGACGGTGGTGTGGCGCACCCTGGTCTCCATCCAGATGTCGATCGGCTCGAGTCCGGCCTGCACGAGGTAGTCCTCCATCTCGGGCACGCTTCGCAGGTTGCCGTCGAAGGCGCCGAGCCACCGGTAGTTGATCGGCTCGATGTTGGCGATCACGTCGCGGTAGGCCTGCTCGCCGCCGCGGCCGGACATCAGGATCGCGATCACGCCGCCGGGCTTGAGCGCGCGCGCCATCGCCTGCGGCGGCCGCCCACTTGCGCGGGAACCAGTGGTACGCCATCGAGCAGACGACGAGGTCGAACGCGCCGTCGGCGACCGGCATGTGCTCCACGTCGGCCTGCGCGAGCGTGATCTCGACGCCCTCGATGCTTCCGAGCTTCGCCGCGAACTGCTCCAGCATCCCTTCCGCCGGGTCGACGCCCGTGATCCTGGCCGGCCGGAACCGGTCGATCACGG
This sequence comes from Miltoncostaeaceae bacterium, assembly GCA_963698665.1. Lineage (GTDB taxonomy): Bacteria > Actinomycetota > Thermoleophilia > Miltoncostaeales > Miltoncostaeaceae > CALNYH01. The sequence goes on from CAVORO010000003.1 coordinate 785,753, forward strand.
CCTGGGTCGCCCAGCCGGTCCCGCAGCCCACGTCCAGCACGTCGTCGTAGCGGCCGGGCGGGATCGTGAGGGCGAGGCGCTGCGCCCCCTCGATGTTGAAGCGGACGGCGTCGTCGTAGTCGGCGGCGGTCTCGGTGAATCCGCTCGCGACCGACTCGTGGCTCTTGTGAACGTGCGACGACACGGGCTCCTCGTTCCACCTTCGGGTGTCGGAGCGGACGACTCTACCGGGGCGCGTGCGACCACCCTCGGCGAGCCGCGGCGACCGTCGGCGCTCTGGCGGTCGGCCGCCGATCACCGCCGGTCGATCGAGCCCGCCGTCCTCGCGGTCGGTCCCGGATCGCGTGTTGGCCGTGGGCGAACGGATCGCCGAGGGGATCGCGTACGCCGTCGTCGCCGACGGCGGCTGGAGCGGCCCGGGAGCGTCGCGGCGGCCCCTCGCGTCGGCCGTCAACCCCGCGCGCCGCGAGGATTCCCTTCCGGGCGCGGCGCGCGCGGAATGCCGAGCGCACCGGCGAGCATCGCGTCGATACGCGGCCTGCAGGCGGGGTCGGTGACGTCGATCGCCTCGAGGTCGCTCAGTTTGGAGACCAGCGCGACGGCGGCCGAGGTCGCGGCAGCACGGCCCGCCACGAAGTCCGGACGTAGACCGAAGGCCCGCTCCGCGCCGACCGCCGCGTACGGGTCCGAGGCGCAGAGGACGGTCATGCGCAGGCGCGGCTCGAGCTCGCGCAGGACGGCGGCACCCTGGTAGGGCTCGAGCGGCGACGCGCCGGCCTCGGCGACGAGCACGTCCGCGCCGAGTGCGTCCACGGCGGCCAGCACCCGCCGAGTCGACTCGACGACGACGTCCCGTGGCATCGCCGTCGAGGGCAGCCCACCGTCGACGAAGTCGAAGACCGCCTCGGCTCCTGAATCGCGCATCGACAGCACGTCGGCGAAGCGGGCGACTCCCGCGAGCTTGGCACCCACCACCCTCAGGCCCATCGACGTGAGTCGCCGGATCAGCATGCGGGCGGCGGTGGTCTTGCCGCTCGACATCGACGTCCCGATCAGCGCGATCGTGGGCGTCCGTGGATGGCGCGGCGGACCCGCGGGCGCGAGCATCCAGTCGCGGAGCCTGGTCGGCTCGCCATCGAGGCGAACATGCCCGAGATAGCTCAGGTCGATGACGTAGGGGGTGAGCTCGGTCGCCGCGGACGTGATGCGGCCGAGAACGCCGCCGCGGGTCAGGGACTGGATGCGTCCGTCCTCGCGCACGTCCCGCCAGCCCCCGACGATCTCGAGCGTCGCCCGCCTCGTGCCGAGCGCGCCCATCACCACGTCGCCCGTCTCGACGCGGACGTAGTGGCCGTCCGGCGCCTCGATGACCCCGCCGGCGCTCTCGGCTTCGGCCGCGATGAGGTCGCCCTCGGCCCACGCACCCCGCTCACGCGGTCGCCAGTCGACGTCGCGCCCCTCGTGCCTGATCACGCGCGTCAGGCTCGACCAGATGATCGTTGTCGTCATCGCGGAGGCTCCGGCGGCTCGCCGGCGGGCCGCGGCGTGCCGAGCGGGGCTGCGAGGAGCATCGCGAGAAGGGCGGCGCGCTCCGGAAGCGCCGAGACGACGACGTGCTCGTGGTCCGCGTGCGCGCCGTCGCCGACCGCGCCGAGGCCGTCGAGCACCGGCACCAAGCCGGAGATCAGGTTGCCGTCCGACGCGCCCCCGACGGACGCGCCTTCGATATGCGATCCCAGGAGGTGCCCGGCCTCCTTCGCGAGCGCGAGCAGGCGTGCACCCCCGGGCGTCTGCTCCATCGGGGGGCGCCCGAAGCCCCCGCGCACCTCGATCGTCGTTCCGTCCAGCGCGGGCGTGAGCGCGCGAAGGGCGCGCTCCACGGCGCGGGCATCCTCGAGACGTCGCGTGCGCGCCTCCACGACGACCGACGCCTCGGGCGCGACGACGTTGGGACGCATCCCCCCCTCGACCGTCCCGACGTTCACGGTCACCCCACGCTCGGGATCGTTCAGCGCGTCGATCGACTGGATCTGGTGCGAGGCCTCGAGGATCGCGCTCACGCCCTGCCCGGGGTCGATCCCGGCATGCGCGGCGCGACCCTTGATCCTCACCTCGAAGCGCCCGACGCCCTTTCGCGCGACCTTCAGCGCGCCATGCGATCCGAACGACGGCTCCAGCACGAACGCACGGCACGCGAGCCCTGCGAGCCGGGTGATCAGCCCCCGCGATTGATGGCTCCCGACCTCCTCGTCACCGGTGAGCAGCACGACCGGCGCTGCACTCGGAGCGAGACCACAGGCGTCGAGCGCCCGGAGCGCGTAGACCAGCTGCACGATGCCGCCCTTCATGTCGAACACGCCGGGGCCGTACAGGTGGCCCCCGTCGCGTCGGACGGGCATGCGCTCGAGCGTTCCGACCGGCCAGACGGTGTCGAGGTGTCCGAGCACGAGCTGATACGAGCGCGGGCGGGCGCCGCGGTTGGGCCGTCCGAGCACCCACACGGTCGCATCACCACCTCCGGTCCGCGGCCGGAGACCGCTCGCCGCCAGCTCGTCCGAGACGACGACCGCGGCCTCCTCGAGCCCTGGACGCCAGCCCGACGGCGATTCGACCGACGCGAGCCTCGAGAGCGTCTCGACCATCTCGTCCTCGCGCGCCGCCAGCCAGCCGGCCACCGCGCGCGCGTCAGACGTCGCAAGGGCTCCCATCACATGATGATGACCGGTCATTCCTCGCCTGGCGGTGGGCAGAACCCGATTGGCGCTCCGTAGTCAACACGGATATCCGCGAGGAACGTGCGCGCGATACTCGACGGAGGTCGACGTGGGAGCGAAAGGTGAGCACGAGGGACGACAGCCCGAAGGGGGGGCTCCGGCGACTGGATGCGGGCGTGCGCCTGTTCGACGCGGTCTTCACCGTCGCCGCCCTTGTCCTCGTGGGGACCACCGACGCCGACGGGACACCGAACCTCGCGCCGAAGCACATGGCGATGCCCATCGGCTGGTCCGACCGCTACTGCTTCGCCTGCACCCCTCGGCACGGCACGCACGTGAACGCGGAGCGCTCGGGCGTGTTCACGGTCAGCTATCCGACCCCGGACCAGGCGGTGCTGGTGGGGCAGGCCGCCGCCGAGCGCTCGCCGGACGGGGCGCGGCGTGAGCTGGCGGCGCTCGAGACCATCCCGGCATCGGAGGTCGACGGAGTGCTGGTCGGCGGCGCGCACGCCGCGCTCGAGTGCCGCCTCGAGCGCATCGTCGACGGGATGGACGACGCGAGCCTTCTCATCGGGCGCATCGTCGCCGCCTACGCCGGCCCGCTCGCGCTGCGCGCCCACGATCGCGACGACGCGGACGTCGTCCACGGGCAGCCCCTTCTCGCCTACGTCACACCGGGGAGGCTGAGCCGGATCGACCGCACGACCTCGTTTCCCTACCCGGCGCGGTTCTCCGTCTGATCCGTGCACGAGCGGCGCGGCTCCGGATGCGTCGCGCCGGACGCGCTGGCGGGGCGGGGTCCGGCCTACTCGGCGAGACCGAGCAGGCGCATGAGGTTCGCGAGGTCGAAGTAGTGGTGGATCGAGGCGACCCTGCCATCCCGCACCGTCGCGATGATCGCGGCCGGGATTGACCGTCTGCTTGTCGGTGGCCGGGAAGGTCTGCCCGTCGGGCGTGTGGAGCGGCCCGGTCTGCGTGCCGAGCCACACCGTCTCGACCGCGACGTCGCCGTCGGGCCCGCCGCCGCCGATCGTCCGGGTCTCGGTGTGGCGCAGGTTCGGCCAGGACGTCCTCCACATGAAGACGAGATCGGTCACCTCGGTCCGGCCTTCGACGCGCCGGTTCGAGCATGGCTCCCAGTAGACGCAGTCGTGCGATCAGCGACGCCTCCCAGGCCCCGCGATCAGCGGAGTTGAAGGCGTCGAGTGCGCCGAGGATCACTTCGTCCGCGCGCATGCGCTGTCTCCCTCGCTCGATTGGGCGCTCGGCCGAGGGTGGCAGACCGGTGCACCGCCGCGGCATCCGCGCATCCGCGCACCGGGTCTGCGGGGTTTCGCCGCGGCCTGAACCACGCCACGTTTGGAGCGCCGGCCGGACAGGGCTCTGGGAGTCGCGACGCGAACGGTCCGATGCCTGTGCGAAGGCCGGGGTCGCACACGGGGGCCGACCGTCCAGGCGTCGCGACCCGCGCTCCCCGGTCAGGGCGCGGGAAAGCCGCGCTCTCGCGTAGGTGCGAACGCGGATGACGCCGGCACCAGCCGCGCACACATTCACTTCATCCGGGCCGGTCGACCGAGGGGGCACCATGGCGAGGACGGCGGAGACCGATCGAGCCTTCGGCCAGATTCGCGACGCATGGGCGAGGGGCGACTTCTCGGGGGTCAGCGAGCTGATGACGGCTGATGTGAAGTACCACATGCCGCCGATCGGCGATTTCGATCTGGCGGGCATGAGCGAGTTCGTCAGCGGCTTCCGGCAGGCATTTCCCGACTTCGACGTGTTCGTCGACGAGACGATCGCCGAAGGCGACCTCGTCTCGTGGCTGTGGCACTGCAGCGCGACCTTCTCGGGTGAGTCACCCGCTGTCCCCATGAAGCCCACCGGGAAGCCCAGTGCGGCGACCGGGACCCTCGTCGCGCGCTTCGAGGACGGGCGCATCGTCGAGGTCTGGCACCACGGCGACTGGATGACCTGGCTTCAAGTGGATCTCGGCGCGTCGGCCAACTGAGGAGTGTGAGCTGTGGGTGCCAACCTGGAGACGGCAAGGAGGCTCTACGCGGCGGTCGCGAGCGGTGATATCCCCTCCGTCCTTGCCGTCGCCGACGAGTCCGTCGAGTGGTGGGAGCCGGACGAGCTCCCGTACGGGGGGACGAGGCGGGGGCACGACGCGGTCATGCGCTTCTTCGCCGAGGACTTCCCTCCGCACTACGAGGATTTCCGGGCCGAGGCCGAGGAGTTCATCGACGCGGGCGATCAGATCGTGGTCATCGGCCACTACCACGGTCGCGCCCGAGGTGGCGGCGACCTCGGTGACCCGCACTTCGTCCACGTCTGGGACTTTCGGGACGGCAAGGTCGTGCGCTACCGGGACTTCACCGACAAGGCGGCGAAACTGGCCGCCGCGGTCGCGTAGGCCGGGACTCCGGCATGCACTGTCGGGTGCGTCGTCGCCGGCGCGTCTTGCGGACTCCGGTTCCGTAGATCGCTCGTCGTGCGACGAGATCGCTCCGGCCGTGTGTTTCCTGCCCGCCACCTGGGGATACGGAGGGTGCACCGCACCGGACCAGTTCCCGGCGGGGGAGAAGGAAGCCCCGCCGGTCGGTCGATGTAAGGCCATTCCCTGAAGGGGCCGCGTGAGCGACGCGATCCGGTCGTCAGGGTCATGTGCGCCACCCAGATCAGACTGTCGAGGCCGACCAGAGCGACCACAACGATCGCGCGCCCCTCCCAATCGAGGGAACCTGGTCCCGCGGACATGGGGGCGACCCCGACAGCCGCCGGGACGTGGAACGGGCGACGACGCTGGGTGCCGGGTAGCCGCCGACCGCGGCGCCTGGCCAACCCTCGTCGCCGGGCCGTGCAGCCGACGTGAGGCGGCCGGGGAGGACGTTGGTGAACTCCCAGGGTGCTGCCGAGGGCCTCCGCGGCGTCGGCCGACGAAAGCCGAGCTTTACAGGGAAAACGACTTCGTGAGACTCTGGGGCGCGAGAGGGGCGGGCAAGCGCCCGCGAGTTCAGTTGCAGGCCGTACGCGCATGGGCGATCGCCGTGCCCGCCCTGTCCCAAAGGGGGAGGCAGCGATGAGAATCGCGATAGCGGCAACCGTCGCCGCGCTTGCGGCCACCGGTCCTGCGATGGCAAGCGGTCCGATTAGCGCGCCGAGTCCCGCCGCGCCCGACGGAGCGTCTTTCTTCAACTACATCTCGGCGTACCAGCAAAAGCAGGAGTCCGCACTCACGCGCGCTGATCGGGCGGTGGATCGCTGGCTCGACGCACGTCCGGGAAGCGCGCGTGAACGGCGGGCCAAGACGGCACACCGAAAGGCGATGGGCCAGGTCAGGGCCAACGTGAATGCGCTCCGGCGGGACACAGTCATGCTGAACGGCTGCCAGGCCGGCCTCGTCACGTCACACTCGTCCATGGCTCGAGCGCACAACATCCGCCAGAACGCCATGGGCTCCTACAACCTGCGCCGCCTCGTTCAGGGGGAGCGGATCATCGCCGTCGAGTTTGGTCGGACCGAAGGAAACGTGTTCCTGGCTGGCCTCTGCCTCGCGGAGCAAGGCTGGCAGTTCAACCAGGTGCCAGGCGCAGCCTGAGTCCGGGCCCTCCGCAGACCCGATGCTCAAGGAGAGGCCCGAGGGCGGCTAGCGTGATCCGCCATCGCCCCATCGCCCCATCGCCCCATCGGTTCGAGCGCGAGGTCATCGACTGGGCCGACGGTGAGGAGGCCCGACCTGGGCGGTCCAGTCCTGCTCTCCGGGGTCGCCCCCTGGGAGCAGGACTCCCCCGGCCGATTTGTCTGCAGGTGCGTGCAGCGGGGTTACGCAGCGGCGGGGGTGTCGCAGACCAAGAACCGCATGGCGAGAGCGTTGCTTGCGGGGCGCCGTGCAGTGTTTCCCCGCCATGACTGGTGACCGTTCGGCTCCAGCGGCCCCAACACGTCATGTTCATCTCCTGGCCGCCCTTCGGTTCGCCGCTTGAACTCACGCCAGTCGCGGGGCTCTCGGTCGGGATCGGCGGTGCGCCCCTGACGACGGCCTCCAAGACCGTCGGGAAGAGGTTGCGAGACCCTCGTCGGCAGCGCTCTCCGTCGCATGGTGGAACTCTGGCCAGGGCTAGGTGTCGCATGGCGATCCAGGGCCAGCGAAGCGAGCTCCTTAGCGGGGAAGCGCGAAGGAAATCGATCCCAGGCCGATGCTGTCGATCGTCCTGCCCTCACCGCTCGCCCGCTCTGAGCCGGAGCCCGCGAACGCCCCTCCCCATCAGCACTCCCGATGGCGACAGGGGCGTGTCCTGGGCCGGCGGCGAGCGATCCAAGCGGCGTCGACAAGGCAGCTGAGCTCTTCGTCGCGTCGACAAGGCGGCCACTCCATGCCCTGCGAGTTCAGAAGAGTGGGGAGACTCCCCCGCGCGATGGTTTTGCTCGTCGGCGGCCCCCAAAGCAGTGATGTTCGCTTGAGACCGGCGGGCGCACCCTGGTGGACGGCTCGCGCACACTTCGCCCAGCCTGGGGCAAGGCCAACGCCGGACATGGCGGTCTTGCGCCTACTCGGTGGTTCTCGACGGCGGAGCGGTCGATTCGCCGTCGGTCCTCGTCGCGAGCAGCTTCTACTCGCTCCGCGTGAAGGCCGCGGGCGGGACAGCCCTGCCATCAGCCGGACGGGTGCGTCGCTGCACGTCGATCCGAAACCCCTACCCGAGGTCACACTGCGCCGGCGTGCTACTCAGCCTGATCAGCGCATGCGGCTACCGCTGCCCGACTGCTCGTCGTGTTGCCCGCGGTGCCCACCGAGCAGCTCTCAGGCTGCCCCCAAGCGACGGCGGCATTCGGATCTATCGTTGGCGGGGTTGGACGGTCAGGGGTGACTTGCGCGGCCCGAGCGACCGCTACACCGCACGCCGGGGCTCCAACTACGTGAAGTGGCGCTTCTGGGCCGCGCCTGGTCTCGCGGGCGGGGCCCTTCGGGTTCGCCAGCGGAGCGGACTTCTGCACGGCTACTCGATGAGTCGGCATCAGTGCTGCTGGGCTTCGAAGATGCCATAAGGCCCCCCGGGTTGCCCAAGGGAGATCGTGCTTTTCTCGTGCCCAGGCTGCCACCTCTGGCACAAGCGGAAGTCGTGGCACGAGTTCCTGAAAGGTCATGTCGAGGGCCTCGACCTTCGGAACGCGCGAGACGGCCTTGCCGCCACAGTGCCGCCCAGCCTGGCCAGTCGGTTGCCCGCACGCCAGAGCCCGAACGGATCGTGGAGGCGGAGCCGTACGACTCTCGTACGGGCATTCGCACGAGGTCGGTGAGACGTCCTCCACGAAGTCGCCACGTGCAGGAAGCAAATGATGGGCGCGCCAGGATTCGAACCTGGGTGTCTGGGATTATGAGTCCGATCTGGGCCGTTGCGCCTGACTGCGCTGAACTGCATAACCCAGCAGTCATGGGGGTTCTTGACTGCACCGGACTGCGCCTAGATGCAGCGGGTGGAGGCGACCCCGTACGCGCACGGTACGCGCAGGACCCACACGGCAGAGTCGACCCTCCGAGGCGGACCGAGCGCGGCCATCTCGCATCGGCGCGGCAGGGCTGGCAACTGAGGATCCCCTCACTGGGTAGGATTCGCCTCCCACTGGCGCCGCTACCCGCGATGGCGATGGGGACGACGTGATTGGCACATTTCTAAGCCGCCAGATGATCGAACGCCTTCTTGGTCCGCCCATGTCGGTGGCGATCGGCCTTTGCGCTCTCTTGTTCGGGTTGCTCGCGGCGAGCGCGTCGGCCGCGCCAACCGCCTACGTCACCGACAGCGCCTCCGACAACGTCGCCCCGATCGACGTGTCCACAAACGCTGCGGGCACGGCGATCCCGGTCGGGGGCAGTCCGGCGGGCATCGCCATCACCCCAAGCGGCGCGACTGCCTATGTCGCCAATTTCGACTCGGACGACGTCACGCCGATCGACCTCGACACCAACACCGCTGGGACCCCGATCCCGGTGGACTCGCCTCGCAGAATCGCAATCACCCCCGACGGGAAGAGTGCCTACGTCACGAACGTGGGAGCGAACACGGTCACGCCGATCGATCTCGCTTCCAACACCCCGGGCACTCCCATTGCCGTCGGCGACCAACCAGAGGGCATCGCCATCACCCCAGACGGCGCGACCGCCTATGTGGCCAATTCCGATTCGGGCGACGTCACGCCAATCGATCTCGCCACCAACACCGCCGGCACGCCGATCCCGGTCGGGGAGAGCCCGAACGGCATCGCGATCACCCCGAACGGCGCCACCGCCTACGTGGTGAACCTCGTGTCGGACGAGGTCACTCCGATCGCAGTGGACACCAACACACCCGGAACGCCGATTGCGCTGAAGGACGGGGCGGCCCGGAGCATCGCCATCACCCCCGACGGCACCACCGCCTACGTGACCGTTCCGTTCGCCAACGGATTCGGTGCCCCCGGGGAGGTCACGCCCATCGACCTGACCTCCAACAGCGTCGGCACGCCAATCGCGGCCGGGGATTCCCCCTGGTCGATTGCCATTACCCCCGACGGCACCACCGCCTACGTTACGAATCTCCTCGGCCCCGCGGTCACGCCGATCGACCTCGCCACGGGGAGTGCGGGAACCCCGATCGCGCTTGGGCTCGCACCCGAGGGCATCGCCATCACCCCAACCATCGCCGCCACGCCCGACCGCGCCCAGGTCGACTTCGGAAATCGCGATGTCGGGGCCGGCCCGAGCGGGAACGAGACGGTCCGGATCGAGAGCACCGGCACCGGCAACCTGATCGCCGGCGCGGCAACGCTTGCCGGCCAGAGCCCGGGTGAGTTCGCGATCACCTCCGACGCGTGTGCGGGCACCACCCTCCTGCCCGGCGATCGCTGCACGATCGGGGTGAGCTTTGATCCGACGAGCCCGGGCGCAAAGAGCGCGAGCCTCGAGGTCCCCTCCAACGATTCGAATAGGCCCACCAGCGTGGCGCTCGCCGGCACCGGGACCGTGCCAGCGCCGCCACCTGCACCGGTGAGCCCGCCGCCTGCCCCGACCCAGGCCAACTCGGTCTGCAATCCGGCCCCCACCCGGACACCAGGAAAGAAGGGCACCATTCGCCTCAGCCCACAGGCGCTCGCCATCCAGCAGCGGATCGATGCCGCCGCCCTTCGCCGGCTGAATGCGGCCAACGTCTGGATCAACCAGGGGATCGTCCCGACCGATCTGTGTGCCGGGTCGTTTGGGCCAGGTGCCTTTCAGGCCGGAATCAACTGGGTGGGAGGCGCTCCTGTTGACACCACCCCCCCAAGCCCCAGGGCACTACGCATCATCAAAAAGAAGAAGCGCCCGGCCAACTTCACCGTCTCCCGCCGCCAGGTTCGGATCAACGACACCATCTCGCGGGCGCTCTTTGCCCGGGCCAGGGCCACCGAAGCCCGAATCCAGACCCTCACCGGTGGAAACCTGGCCCAGGGCGCGAAGCTCACCGGCCGCCCACTCTGGCCGGGTCTTGCCACCACTGGGCCGCTTCCCGCCTCCGCCGAGTCGCCGGCCACCCCGCTTCGGATCGGAACGCTCCCTCCGGCGGGCAGGATCACCGTGAGCGCGGCGCAGCTTCGTCGGACCCAGCGGCGAAGCCAGCAGGCGATCCGCATCGCCAACCGCGTCAACGACCGGATCCCCCAGGGGCTCACCGAGTCCCAGTTCCGGCCCGGATCGATCGGGAGCGCGCGCCTCGGTTAGGGCACGGGCCTGGAAGGTTCTCTGCCTCCTCGCGAGGGCGAGATGGCGACGAAGGACGCCAGGCCCAGGACGACTCGGGCTCCGCGGGCTACAGGCTCACCCGTGCCTCGACAACAACGCCCGCATGGTCTGAAAGACGAACCCCGTCCAGGGTCGCGGGCCACCCTGTCGCCCGAACTGAACGAATTCCGGGTCCGAGCGCGATGTGATCGATGAGCGGCCCATCAAGCCCGGAGATCGAGCCTGCCGTCGCGATGTCGAATGTCGCGAGCGACTGCGCGAGCGACTCGGCCACGCGGGCAGGGGGCGTCCTCGTTGAGCCGGGATGCGCTGGTTGAAGTCGCCCGCGACGACGATCGCGGGCTCTCTCGACGACATGGCGAGGATCTGCCGGAGCCCCCCGAGGTAGGCAAGGTGATCTTCCCACGGGGAACGGTCCCGCCGTCCGCTTGTGACGTGCGCCATTGACCATGGAATGCACATCCCGAGCGCCCGGATCGGCCCGATTGGGGTGTCGGCAATCCCACTCACAAAGCGGCCCGAGGGGAGCGCCGGATCACCGACGCGATCGACTTCGCGCCAGGGCGTGCGGCTCCAAAGAAGCACCTTCCGGCGTCCTTCCTCGATGGGATAGCCGTAGTCGGGATCGGAGTCGATGACATGTCCATCGCGCGGGAGAAGATCGGCCTTGCCCTCCGTGAGGCAGATGAGGTCCCCACCGAGTTCTTCAAGATGCGCCGCGATTGCCCGACCACGGCGACTGCGTGGCGGGGCCCATTCAGAATTCCAGGCCGCGATTCGCATGGATGACATCGACCCGAGCCCTTCTCTCAACTGCATCACCCACTTCCGATGTTGATCTACAGGTGGTCAGGACCCCGTCCATTCGCGCGAGAAACCCCATCGCCTCCTGGAGAGTCCCTCTGCAAGAGCTTGAAACGAGAACGCGACGATCCCCCAGCACCCATAGGTAGAAAGTGGTTCTTGCGGGGCTCAGGAGGATTCAGGAGCCCAGCGTGGCCCGTTGTGAACATGGGAGTGCCCGCTCCCCTCAACTCACGCCCCTGAACACACCTGCCTCAACGTACGACTCGGTTCGTCGGCTGTCCCGGCCTCGCGCTTGGCGACGTCCATCCCGGCTTCAACTCGGGATGGGCGCGCCGAAAGCTCTCGCTCGCCATGGCCCACGTCTTCTCGTCCTGGGGCCTTCCTGTGAGGGTCCAGCGGAGCGCGCGCGGCATGTCGACCTTGGACGGATCGAGGTACTCGAGTCGTTGCTGTTCGTCCGCCCACCAGTCGCGGTAGGAGCCGAAACCCGCTCGCGCGCGAGAGACTCCTCGCTCTAACCAGCCCTTGTGTCGCGACGGGATCCCGGGGGATGGACACTGGCTGGCCAGGTGCCAGAAGTGGTCGACGTTGACATCGATCAGCTTCAACCCCCGTCTTGTCGTTTGGCACCTGATCGAGACGAAGAAGAGGAGCGTCCTTCCAGGGCTGCACCTCCAAGAGTGATCGGAAGACGCGCACGTCAAGGGGGCGAGACGACTGACTCGACCACGCCCGCGCGCCTTGGAGGGCGGCCAATTCCGCCCAGGCCCCAGTCGGCTGAGCGAGGCGTACATGCTCATCGGCGGCGCCCACGTCGGGCCTGCCGGGGCGGGGCGTTCGCGTTTCGTACGCGCCTGGTACGCACACCGCCGCCCGCTCACGCCTCTGTCGACCGATGAGTATGCTTCTTTGCAGGTACTTCTCTAGTGGGCGCGCCAGGATTCGAACCTGGGTCTCTGGGATTATGAGTCCCGTGCTCTGACCAGCTGAGCTACACGCCCCGCGGTCGGCCGTGGCCGACGGGTCCGAACGGTGGCAAGCCGGAGGGGAGGGGGCAAGTGGCGGACGCGATTCCCGGGCCCGGATTCCCCGGCGCCGACGACGGGCGGGTTCGGCTCGTCCCGCTGGCGCCGGCGGCGCTGCGCGCGGTCGACGCGGGCGACGGCGACGCGGCCGATCGCCTCACCGGCGCCGCGTGGCCGCGGCCGCTCGTGGCGCCGCCGCTCGTCGGCGAGCACCTCGCGTTCCTCGCCGACCGTCTCGCGATCGAGGGGCCCGGCTCGGGGTGGTGGAACTGGGCGATCGTCGCCGGCGACCCGGCGCGGGCGCGGGGGGTGATCGGCCTCGGGGGTCCCTCCGGCGAGGACGCCGCCGTGGAGATCGGGTACTCGCTCTACCCGGAGGCCCGCGGGCAGGGGTTCGCGACGGCCGCGCTCCGCCTCGTCGTGGCGATCGCGCTGGCGAGGCCCGGCGTGCGCGTGGCGCGCGTCACCGCCGAGCCCGACAACGTCGACTCGATCCGCGTCGCCGAGCGCGCCGGCATGGCCCGTGCCGGGGTGCGGGCCGGCCCCGGTGGCGCGTCGGTCGTGGTCCTCGAGGCGATCGGCCGCGCCGTCGCGGCGGAGGCCGTCAGGAGGTCGTGACCTCGCGCGTGGTGCTCGTCGTGTCGCCGGCCGTGTTGAACGCCGTCAGGCCGATCTCGTGGCTGTCGCCGTCGCACGGCACGGGAAGATTCGCGGTTCCATCGGCGCCGTAGCCGGCACTCGCCCCCGGCGCCTGGCCGTCGACGCTCAGCTCGACGCCGTCGGCCCCGGTCGCCGCCCAGCTGACCTCGATCTCGGTCGTGTCCTCGCCGGACGCGCACATCGCCGTGCCGGGGACGGTGAAGGCTCGATGATCGGGGTCCCACCGGGCGGCGCCGTGGTCGTCGTCGCATCGGTGGTCGTCGCCTCGGTCGTGGTCGCCGACGTCGTCGTCCCGCCGCTCGGCGGGCAGTCGGCGTCGTCGACGGTGCCGTCGGTGCGGATCGTGCCGCAGCGCACCGCGCCGTTCAGGTCGGTGCCGTCGAGCGTCGCGCCGGTCAGGTTCGCCCGGGTGAGGTCCGCGCCCGCCAGGTCGGCGTCGGTCAGGTCGGCGTCGCTCAGGTCCGCCTCGGTCAGGTTCGCACCGGCCAGGTTGACGCCGGTCAGCTGCGCGCCTGACAGATCGGCGCCGGTGCAGTCGGCGCCGGGTCCGATCTCGCAGCCGTCGATCACCGCCGCGGTGGCGGACCGCTCGGTGGTCGCGCCCGAGTCGTCGTCGTCCCCGCAGGCGACGAGGCCCATCGGCGAGCATCGCCAGCACGGCGGCGAGGGCGGTCAGGCGGAGGGAGAACCGAGTGCGTCGCATGGCTCGCAAGCATGTCACTAGGCTCCCGCACCATGCCCACACGGCTGTTCTTCCTCGGGGCCGCGTCCGCGGCCGTCCTCCTCGTCGGGGCCTCCTCGCTCGCGCCCGCACCGGCACGGTCGGCGCCCGACGGTCCTGGCGGCGCAGCCGGGCATGATCCGCCAGGTCGTCCAGGGCGACGGATACACCGCGTGGACCCGCTGTCGTGGGCGCAGGGGGCCGACCGACGTCTGGGCCGCGCGGGGGACGAAGCCGCCGCGCCGGGTGGCCGGGCTGGGTCGCGGCGGCGCCTGCGAGCCGCAGCGGCTCGTCGGCATCGCGGGCGGCCGCCTCATCGTGGACCTTCCGGTCCGCGGCGGGCGCGAGCTCGTCGCGGTCCCGCTGCGCGGCGGCACGCGGCGCACGATCGTCGCCTCGTCGGTCGCTCCCGGCGGGCTCGAGCTGGTCGATGCGGCCTCGGGCGGGCGCCGGGTGGCGTGGATCCAGGTCGTCGGCGCCCCGGCCGACCGGGTCGCCCAGGTCGTGGCGCTCGATCTGCGCCGCGACGCCCCCACCGTCGTCCACGAACGCGCGCTCTCCTCCGGGGCGATCGAGCTCACGGGGGTCTGGATCAGCCCGAGCGGGCGGGTCGCCTTCCGCGAACGGCTCCGCGGCGCCCAGTACGGGTACGGGGCGGGGGAGGACCGCGTGCGCCTGCGAAGCGCCGGCGGCGTGCTCCGCGAGCTGGTGCGGACCTCGGGCCCGGTGCGCGTCGCGGGCGCCGCGCTCTCGAACCGCTGGTTCACCTACTCGCTCACGCGCGAGGGCGACCGCCGCGTCTGGATCACGGCGCGCGACCTGGCCCGGGGGACCAAGCGGCGCCTGCGCGTGGCCCGCGCGGCGCCTCCGCGGCTGGCGCTCGAGCCGCCCGCGGTGCCCGCCCCCGACCTGTCCGGCGGCCTCGGCGTCTGGCGTGAGCGGCTCCGAAAGGGCGGCCGCTTCACCGACAGCATCCGATCGTCACGGGCGCTTCGCACCGACCGGCGCGTGGTGGAGCGACGGATCGACGTCCGGGGTCAGCGCCTGTTCCAGTCGGCGCCCGTCGTCAGCCGGGGCGTCGCGACCTGGGCCATCATCGAGTTCCGCCGGGCGACCGGCTGGCGCGGCGGCTACGCGGGCCTGTCGCGCGTCCCGGCCCGGTCCACCGTCGTCCGCGAGCGGATTCCCGGCCGCGGGTGAGCCGGCGGGGTCGGGAGGTCTCGACCCCTCGCCCCGCTACCCTCGTTCCATGCCACCCGACGCATCGTCGCGTGCCTGGCGGTCCGCGCCCGCGGTCGACGGGGTCGACCCCGAGGTCTTCCGCGCCACGCTCGCGCGCTGGGCCAGCGGCGTCACGGTCGTCACCTGCACCGACGGCGCGACGTCCGGCCCGGTCGGCATGACCGCCTCGTCGTTCTCGTCGCTCTCGCTCGATCCACCGCTCGTGCTCGTCTGCGTCGCCACGACGGCGAGCGCGCACGACCCGCTGGTCGGCGCGGCGGGGTTCGCGGTCCACATCCTGTCGCGCGACCAGGCGGACCTGTCGCAGGCCTTCGCCCGGCCCGGCGCCGAGAAGTTCGACCTGGTCCCCCACGAGCCCGGCCCGTTCGAGGCGCCGCTCCTTCCGCTCGGCGCCGCGCGTCTGGCGTGCGCCCACGAGGCGGCGCTCCCCGGCGGGGACCACACGATCCTCGTGGGCCGCGTGGTCGCGGCCGAGCACACGCACGCGGATCAGCTCCTCTACGCCGACCGCGGCTACCACGGACTCGACGGCTCGGGCTGAGCCGCGGACGGGCGGTCAGCCCGACCCGCGCCGCCACTTGATCGTGCACCCGACCGCCGGCGTCGTCGCCACGTCCGGCGCCGCGCCGGCCGACACCGCGTCGAGCGCGTCGCGCAGGTAGGTCGCCCGGACGCCCGCGGCGTCGGTGGAGTCGTCGATCGCGCCGTGGTAGCGGAGCGCGCCGTCGCCGTCGAACAGGAACACCTCGGGCGTGCGCTCCGCACCGAACCGGCGCGCGAGCGCCTGCGACTCGTCGTGGGCGTACGCGAAGCCGAAGGCCTTCTCGCGCGCCCGCTCGCGCATCTCGGGGAAGCCGTCCGCGGGGTAGGCGTCGGCGTCGTTGGCGTTCACCGCGATGACCGTCGACCCGGCCGGCGTAGTCGGCGGCGATCGCGTTCAGCCGGTCCTCCCACGCCCGCACGTACGGGCAGTGGTTGCACCAGAACGCCACGACCACGGGACCCTCGAGTCCCTCCGTCGTCGCCTCCGACCCGTCGACGCCCGGGAGGGCGAACGGGGGCAGCGGGTCTCCGAGCGCCAGGGTCATGCGGCCTCCTCGATTCGGTTTCGTGCCGCCACCAGCGCATCGACCAGGAGCGCGCGGTCGGGGAGTGGCCCGATCGCCCCCCCGGCGCGGGTGTAGGCGCGACAGGTGTCCATGCGGTGCGGCATCCGCGGATCGCGGGCGGCCACGTCCCGGCCGTCGACCAGGTAGGTCGGCGAACCGGGGAACGCGCGCTCGGCGGCCTCGGCGTCGCTCGTGATCTCGACGGCGTCGACGGACAGCGTCACGCCGGCCGCGTCCGCGGCGTCCGTCGAGCAGGCGACGCCCCTCCTCGTGGGACGGGCACGAGCGGCTGAACAGGTACGTCACGGGGACGCGCGGGGGCACGTCGCTATCGTACGCGCGTCCGAGGGCATCCTGAGGGGAGCGGAGTGACGTGAGCCTGCCCGCCGAGCGGCCGATCGGGGTCTTCGACTCGGGTGTCGGCGGCCTCACCGTCCTGGACGAGTGCCTCGCGAGCCTGCCGGCCGAGGACTTCGTCTACTTCGGCGACACCGCCTGGTTCCCGTACGGGGAGCGCGGCGACGCGGAGCTGCGCGAGCGGTCGCTCGCGATCGGGCGCTGGCTGACCGGCGAGGGCGCCAAGATGGTGGTCGTCGCCTGCAACACCGCGTCCGCGGCGGCGCTGACCGCACTCCAGACCGCGCTCGAGGTCCCGGTCATCGGGGTGATGGCGCCCGAGTCCCATGCCGCCGCCCAGACCACCCGCAATCGGCGGATCGGGCTGCTCGCGACCGAGGCCACGGTGCGCTCGGGCTCGTACGAGCGCATGATCCTCGCCAACGACGCCGGCGCCCGCGTGGTCTCGGTCGCCTGCCCGCGGCTGGCGCCGGCGATCCAGCGCCACGACCCGTACGACGACGAGATCGTCGCGATGGTGCGCGACTACACCGCGCCCCTGCGCGAGGCCGACGTCGACACCGCGATCCTCGGCTGCACCCACTACCCGATGGTGGAGCGGCTCCTGCGGCGCATGCTGCCGGGCGTCACGCTCGTCAAGAGCGGCGAGGAGATCGCCCGGGAGGTGCGGGACGGCCTTGCGTCGCCGCGACATGCTGCGCACCGGGCACCGCGAGGGGGCGTACCGGTTCGCGTGCAGCGGCGACCCGGCGCTGTTCCGGTCGGTCGGCTCGCGGTTCCTGCAGATGCCCCTCGGGCGAGGTGCGGATGGTCGATCCCGCCCCGACCCTCGCGCCCAGCCGCTAGGACGGACCGCCCGTGCCCGTCGAGCGCCGACTGGTGACGCTGACCGCCGCCGACGGCGAGCTGCACGACGCCCTGCTCGAGATCGACGAGCGCGCGGCGCGCGTGCGCGAGCGGGTGAGCGGTCGGAGGACCGCGGTCCTCCACTGCCACGGCGTCATGGGCAACTTCCTCGTCGGCACGTTGCGGTTCCTCCCCGGGCCGCTCGCCCGCGCGGGCTTCCCGGTGCTCGTGCTCGAGACGCGCATGAGCAACGTCGGCCAGCTGTTCGGGCAGGCCATCCTGAGCGACGCGATGCTCGACATCGACGCGGGGGTCGAGTACCTCGCCGAGGAGGGCTTCGACCACATCATCCTGTCCGGCTACTCGAGCGGCGCGGTGATCGCAGCGCGGTACGCGTCGCTTCGCCACCTGACGAACCTGCGTGGCCTGATCGGGATCGGGACCCCGTGGGGGCTGCCCCAGTCGATGGAGGGGCGTTCGCTCCAGTACGGGTCGGATCCGGCGTTCGACGACGTCGTCTACCGCATCCGGCGCGCGATCGGCGCCGACCCGCGCGACCCGACGAAGGACCGACTGTTCACCATCGAGCGCAGCCGGGGACCGACCCGCCAGCCCCACGACAGCGAGGTCTACACCTACCGGACCTGGTGGGAGAGCCGGGGGCCGAACGCCACCGCGGCGATGACCTTCCGCCAGATCGGCGGGGTGTGGGCGCCGATCCTCCTCGTCCAGGGCGACGACGACGAGATCGTCGACCTCGAGGAGACGGAGGGGCTGGCCGCGGTGGCCCGCCGCTCCGGCAACCTGGACGTCGAGATCGCCGTGATCCCCGGTGCACGTCACGAGTTCAAGGGGTGCGAGATCCTGACGCTCGACGCGATCATCCCGTGGCTTCGACGGAAGGCCTGAGCCCGTGACCCCGGTGATGCCGGGCGCCATGGGCCCCAGGGTGCTGTTCGGCCGCGACGACCGCGCGATCCAGGTGCGGCTGCTCATGCTCGACACCGAGGACGGCAAGCACTGGGACGCCGTGCTGTTCCGACCCCGGACCGGGCCCCCCGCACGCCATCGACTGGCCGTCGTGGTCGTCCACGGCTCGGTCGGCAACTACCTGACCGGCCTTCCGCGACGGGTGGGTTTCGGTCTCGCCGGGGCCGGGTTCACGGTCCTCTCGATCAACACGCGCATGGCCAACTACGGCGTCTTCTTCGGCGGTGGCCTGATGCACAGGACCCCGCTCGACATCGACGCGGCGCTCGCGCTGCTTCGCCGCCTCGGCTTCCAGCGGATCGTGCTGTGCGGCTTCAGCATGGGGTCGGCCATGGTGACCAACTACCAGGCGCTCCGTCGACCCGACGACGTCGTCGGCGTCGCGACGCTGGCGCACCCGCGCTCGCTCCCCGAGGCGCTCCGGGGCCGGTGGGAGCGTTTCGGGGCGACACCGTCCTATGCCGAGGTCACGGCCGAGGCGCGTGCGCGCCTGGCGCCGGACCCCGAGGCCTCCGAGAACGATCGGATCTTCGTCGTGCGCCGGGCCACCGGAACCAGCGACGCGCCCATCGACGCCGAGATCTGGACCTACAAGACCTGGTGGTTCTCGCGCGGACCCGAGGCCCAGCATGCCGACTCCCGACTGCGCATCGGCTCGGTGACGGTCCCGATCGCGCTGTTCCAGGCGGGCCGCGACGACCTGGTCGGTCCGACGGAGGGCCCGGAGCTCGCGGCGATCGCGCGGCAGGGATCGGCGCCCGCAGTGGAGCTCGAGACGATCGACGGGGCGGACCACGTCTTCAGCGGGCGCGACCGCCAGTTGGTCGAGGCCGTGGCGGCCTGGCTCGACCCGCTGGTCAGCCGGTGACCGGCCAGCGCGCGTCGATCCGGGCGCGCCGAAGGAACGCCTCGCCGTCGAAGCCCGGCGGCGCGGCGCGCGCGATCGCGCCGACCAGGTCGTCGGTGGTCGCGACGCCGTACATGTGGTCGTCCGAGTAGCGGCGCAGCATCCGGTCGATCGCGCGCGATCCCCAGGCGCGCCGAAGCGACTCCAGGGCACACGCCCCGCCGTCGTACACCGCGCCGTAGTCGGCCGGCGCACGCGCGAACCGGCCGAGCGTCCAGGTGAGGCGGGCCGACCCGTATCCGGCGAGCGGCGCGCGGACGTCGCAGCGCTCGAGACCTCCGAGCAGGCGCAGCTGGACATACGTCGTGAGCGTCTCGTCGAGCCAGGGCGCGCGCCATCCGTCGCTTCCGACCTGCGAGGACCACCACTGGTGGGCCACCTCGTGCACGACCGTCTCGGCGGTGGCCTCGGACAGCACGAGCCCCGGGTACTCCATCCCCTCGGACTCGAGCCCGGGTGTCTCGACCACCTCCAGCTCGCGTGCCCGATACGGCCCGTATCGGCGCCCGAACGCCGCGAGCGACCGCGTGGCCGCGGAGAGCATCCGTCGTGCGCGCGGGCGAGGGGCACCGGGAGCCGAGAGGTGGCGGACGCGCACGCCCCCGACCGTGGCGGCGATCGTGCGAAAGCGGCCGGCGACGATCGCGAAGTCCCTCGCGCGGGGCGCGAGCACGGTGAGGTGGCGCCCGGACCGGGTCCGCCGATCGCCCGTCCGGTGCCCGGTCGTGGCGATGTCCCAGCCATGGGGGACCCGAATCCGGGCCGACCAGCGGGAGGTGCGGGAGAAGAACGGGTCGCCCAGCGCGATGTAGGGGTCGAGGTCGGGGCGACCGCCGCGATGTGCCGCGAGGATCGGGATCGCGTTGCCAAAGCGCGCCTGCCCTCCCGACGTGCCGAATCGCGCGTTCGCGCGGGGTGCCGAGACGTGGAACCCGACCGTGACGCCGCCGCGGGCGCCGGGCGCAAGCGGCGCGTCCAGCCGCACGGCGAGCGCGGTGCAGCCGACACGAAGGGACTCCGCTCGGCCTCCCTCGAGGACCCGGACGTCGATCGCGCGAGCCCCGCAGCCGCCGGGCCCGTTCGCCCACAGGCGAAACCAGGCCCGCGCCAGCGGCCGGGGTCCGGCGTTCACGAACGAGACCCGTGCCCGGCCGTCCAGGGTGCCCGGCGCCGCGACACTGAGATCGAGCGCATATCGGGCCCGGGAGGGTCCGGTGTCGTCGGCGGCGAGCGCGGGAGCGGCGACGGCGAGCGACACGAGCGCGATCGCCGCGCGCACGGCGTGAGGGGTGCGCACGGGGTCGGATCGGCGGTCGCGGGCGGGATGGGAGGTGCCGCGCCCGCGTCGGTGCGCGCGCGCCCGGCTCAGTCGAGCATGGCGAGCACCTCGGCCATCTGCACGGCCGCGGGGCCGGCCAGGCGCAGGTGCGCCCGGTCGTCGTACGGTGTCTCGGCGGCGTTGAGGATCGCCAGCCGCCCGCCGCCCGCCAGGACGACCCCCGGCAGCTCGCTGACGGGCGAGACCGAGAGCGATGAGCCGATCACGAGCATCACGTCGGCCCGCTCGGCCTGGGCGTATGCGGCCTCGATCGCCTCGGCGGGGAGCCCCTCGCCGAACATCACGACGCCGCTCTTCATCTGGAAGCCGCAGGCCTCGCAGCGTGGGACCCCGTCTCCCGCGGCGTCGGCGAGGACGACCAGCTCGTCGATCTCCACCCGCCGTTCGCACCGCAGACACACGCCCCGGTCGAGCGCGCCGTGCACCTCGATCAGCTCGCCGGAGCCCGCCCGGGCGTGCAGCCGGTCGATGTTCTGGGTGATGAGCGCGCGGACGATCCCGCGGCGCTCGAGCTCGGCCAGGGCGTGATGGGCGGGGTTGGGGTCGACCCCCGCGAGCAGGTCGATGCGCGGGCGGTGGAAGCGCCAGAAGCGCTCCGGCTCGGCCAGGAACACCGACATCGAGGCGACCTCGAACGGGTCGTACTCCTCCCACAGGCCGCCCGCGGAGCGGAAGTCGGGGACGCCGCTCTCGGTCGAGACGCCGGCGCCCGTGAGCACGACCGCGTGCTCGGCGTCGGCGAGCATCCGGGCCAGGTCGGCGGGGGAGTCGGCCACGCGGTGAGGTTACCGCCGCCCGGAAGGTCTATCCTGCCGCTCGTGCGCGAGGACGGCCGGACGGAAGGCGACCTGCGACCCGTCGAGATCGTCCCCGACTACCTGGAGGCGGCCGCCGGGTCGGCGCTGGTCGTGATGGGCGCGACGCGGGTGCTCTGCACCGCGTCGGTCGAAGACGACGTGCCGCGTTGGCGGCGCGAGCAGGGGCTCGGCTGGGTGACCGCCGAGTACGGCATGCTCCCCGCCTCGACGGGGCAGCGCCGCCAGCGGGACGTGAGCCGCGGGCGCCCCGACGGACGGACGACCGAGATCCAGCGCCTGATCGGCCGGTCGGTGCGCGCCGTCGTCGACATGGCGGCCCTCGGCCCGCGCACGGTCTGGCTCGACTGCGACGTGTTGCAGGCCGACGGCGGCACGCGGTGCGCCTCGATCTGCGGGGCCTGGGTCGCGCTGGCGCGCGCGCTCGCGCGCGTGCGGGCGGACGGCGGACTCCCCGGCGAGCCCCTCGTCGAGCCCGTCTCCGCCGTGAGCGTGGGGATCGTCGACGGGGTGCCGCTGCTCGACCTGGCGTACACCGAGGACTCCCGCGCCGAGGTCGACTGCAACATCGTCATGGCCGGCTCCGGCGCCCTGATCGAGGTGCAGGCGACGGGCGAGGGCGCCACCTACACCCGGGCGGAGCTCGACGCCATGCTCGACCTGGCCGGCGAGGGGATCGCCCGACTGCGCGAGCTGCAGCTCGAGGCGGCGGGCGCCTCGTGAGGGTCGCGCTCGCCACCGGGAACCGCGACAAGGTCACCGAGCTCAGGCCCATGTTCCCCGGGGTGGACCTGGAGGTCGCCCCCGACGGATTCGATCCCGAGGAGACCGGCACCACGCTCTTTCAGAACGCCCTGATCAAGGCGCAGGCGCTCCGCGCCCAGGTGCCGTCTGACACGACCGTGGTCGCGGACGACTCCGGCCTTGTCGTCCACTCGCTCGGCGGGCGCCCTGGGGTCTTCAGCTCCCGCTACGCGGGGCCCGACGCCACGTACGAGGACAACTGCCGGCGCCTGCTCGAGGAGCTCGAGGGCAGCGAGGCGCGAGCGGCGGCGTTCGTCTGCGTGCTCGTGGGGCTGCGCGGCGCGGACGCCATGCTCGTCGCGTCGGGGGTCTGCGCGGGCCACATCGGCACCGCGATGCGTGGGACCCGCGGCTTCGGCTACGACCCGGTCTTCGTCCCGGAGGGGCAGGCACGCTCGATGGCCGAGATGACCGGCGAGGAGAAGGCGGCGATCTCCCATCGGGGGCGCGCCGCGCGCCGGCTCGCGGGCATCCTCGGGACGGGCGCGTGAGCGTGGCGGGGCAGGGCGGCCTGTCGCGGATCGCGGGCCGCACGGTGGCCGCGGCCGTCATCGGGTGGGCCGTCGTCTACAGCGTTCTCCGCATCCAGGGCGACGAGCCGGACCAGGCGGCGTGGCCCGCGCTCGTGATCGGCGGCACAGCGGGCGTCGTCCTCTACCTCGCGGGCCTCGCGATCGTACGACGCGTCCGTGGCCAGGAGCCCGCCCGGGTGGCCCAGGCGGTTCCGGGACCCGGCCGGCTGAGCGAGGACCAGCGGGAGACCCTCCGGATCGCGGCGTTCGCGCTCGCGGCGCTCGCGCTCTCGGCGCTCCTGATCGGCGCGGTCGAGCTCGGCGACTGGATCGGCACGACCCCCGACGACCGGGGTGTGACGCCGCTGGTGCTCGGCGGCTGGAACGTCCTGTTCGCGCTTTGGTGCGGAGACGTCGCTCAGCGTGCGTGGCGGATGGACGGCGAGGACCTCGATTCGATCCCCCTCGGGGCGGCGCTCACGGCGGTGCTCGCGGGTCTGGGGATCTCGCGTGGCCTCTTCGTGCCCGGCCAGGTCGCGCTCGCCGCGGTGGCGGGCGTGTGCGGCGCGGTGGTCGGGCTCGCCGCATGGCGTGTCGCGGGCAGCCGAGGCGCACCGGTCGTCGCGATCGTCGCCTTCGGGGTCGCGGTGCTCGCCATCGCGTTGCCGCTCGCCGCACGCTGACGGTGGCGGCGGTGCGCCTCGACTGTCCGCTCTGCCGGGCCGACGTCGCGCGCGGCGCGGAGCCCGCGCCGGGCGCCTGCCCGGGCTGCGGCGCGCTCGTTCGCGGCGGCGGCGAGGATCCCGTCGGCGGCGTCGCGGCGGCGCTCTCGCAGCTCGGCCTGCCCGACGCCCCGGCCCCCGCGCTCGCGCAGGCGCTCTTTCGTCTGACGCCTGCGGTGCCGCGCGGCCGCGTGATGGCCGTCACCTCCGACGTGCGGGAGGACTTCTACCGCTGGTGGGTGTTCGTCCTGGCGCCCGACGACGCGGCGGCGGGCGCCGCGCTCCTGGAGCTCATCGAGGACTGAGGCCGCGGACACCGGGCGCGCGGGTGTCACATGCTCCGCGCCCGCGCGCGGACGGCGGTGGAATCCGGTCGCCGGCCCCGCTACGCTCCCGCCCGGTTGGCACTCTCACCAGTTGAGTGCCAGAGCCCAGCGGGGCCGACGGCGGCCCCCCGCCCCGGACGGGGCCGAGGCAAAGCGATCCGGGAGAGTCGATGAATCTTAAGCCACTGGGAGATCGCGTCATCGTTCAGGCGATCGAGCAGGAGGAGGTCACCGCCGGCGGGATCGTGCTGCCCGACACGGCGAAGGAGAAGCCCCAGCGCGGCAGGGTGCTGGCCGTGGGCGACGGTCGCTACGTCGACGGCGAGCGCGTGGCGCTCGAGGTCGCCGAGGGCGACGAGGTCATCTACTCCAAGTACGGCGGGACCGAGGTGCGCGTCGACGGTGACGAGCTCCTGATCCTGTCCGAGCACGACATCCTCGCGAAGGTCTCCGGCTGATCACGCCTGAGCCGCCCGCGCTGCCCGACGGAAGGAGAGGAAAGGCCACATGGCCAAGGAACTGAAGTTCAACGAGGACGCCCGCCGGGCCCTCGAGCGGGGTGTCAACACCCTCGCCGACGCCGTGAAGGTGACCCTCGGCCCCAAGGGCCGCTACGTGGTGCTCGACAAGAAGTTCGGCGCACCGACGATCACCAACGACGGCGTCACCATCGCCCGTGAGATCGAGCTCGAGGACGTCTTCGAGAACCAGGGCGCGCAGCTTGTGCGCGAGGTCGCCACGGCCACCAACGACGTGGCCGGCGACGGCACCACCACGGCGACCCTGCTCGCGCAGGCGATCGTCCGCGAGGGCCTTCGCAACGTGGCCGCCGGTGCCAACCCGATGGGCCTCAAGCGCGGCATCGAGCAGGCCGTCGACGCCGTGGTCGAGCACATCCAGGGCCAGTCCAAGGAGATCTCCGGCCGCGAGGACATCGCGCGGGTGGCGACCATCTCGGCCCGTGACCGCTCGATCGGCAACGTCATCTCCGACGCCATCGAGAAGGTCGGAAAAGACGGCGTGGTCAACGTCGAAGAGGGCCAGACCTTCGGCATGGAGCTCGAGTTCACCGAGGGCATGCAGTTCGACCGCGGCTACATGAGCCCCTACATGGTCACCGACCAGGACCGCATGGAGGCCGTGCTCGAGGATCCCTACATCCTCATCCACGGCGGCAAGATCTCCTCGGTCCAGGACGTGTTGCCCCTGCTCGAGCAGGTCATCCAGTCCGGGCGGCCGCTGTTGATCCTGGCCGAGGACGTCGAGGGCGAGGCCCTTGCGACCCTGATCGTCAACAAGCTGCGGGGCACCTTCACCGGCATCGCCGTCAAGGCGCCGGGCTTCGGGGACCGCCGCAAGCGCATGCTCGAGGACATCGCGATCCTCACCGGCGGCGAGGTGATCTCCGAGGAGATGGGCCTCAAGCTGGCCAACGCCCAGATCGGGCAGCTGGGCAAGGCGCGCAAGGTGGTGGTCGCCAAGGAGGACACGACCATCATCGACGGCTCCGGTGACACCGACGAGATCAAGGGCCGCATCGCCCAGATCAAGTCGGAGATCGAGACCTCCGACTCGGACTTCGACCGCGAGAAGCTCCAGGAGCGGCTGGCAAAGCTCGCCGGCGGTGTCGCGGTGGTCAAGGTCGGCGCCGCCACCGAGACCGAGATGAAGGAAAAGAAGCACCGTGTCGAGGACGCCCTGCAGGCCACTCGCGCGGCGCTCGAGGAGGGCATCGTCCCCGGCGGCGGGGTGGCACTCTTGAACGCCGCCCACGCGGTCGACGCGCTCACCCTGGACGGTGACGAGGCCACCGGGGCGCGCATCGTGCGCCGCTCCTTGGAGGAGCCCCTTCGCCAGCTGGCAGAGAACGCGGGCATGGAGGGCTCGGTCGTGGTCGGCAAGGTCGCCGAGCTCCCCCACGGCCAGGGCATCGACGTCGACACCGGCGAGTACCTGGACCTGGTCGACAAGGGCATCATCGACCCGGCCATGGTCACCCGCTCGGCGCTCCAAAACGCCGCGTCGATCGCCAAGAACATCCTCACCACCGAGGCCGTCGTGGCCGACAAGCCCGAGGAGCCGGGCCCGGCCGGAGGCGGCGGCATGCAGATGAGCCCGAACATGGGCGGCATGGGCATGGGCGGCGGGATGATGTAGCCGATCCGAGACGTGCGTCGCCGGCGAAGCGTCGGCGACCGCGCTCGAATCGACGCCGTTCTCGCGGGGGTCGGGCCGACATGGCCCGGCCCCCGTCGTCGTTTCCGGATCCGTCAGCCCTTCAAGCGCGGGGCCGGCGCGCCGATCTCAACTCCGGACCCCCGGACCGCGTGCGCGCGGACGGCCGATCGCGACGCTGGAGGCGCAATGGACACCGCGAGCACCGACCAGGACGAGCTGCGCGCGCAGGCGGTCACGCGGATCAGGCAGCGCCGTGGGTTCCTCGCCCACGCCGCCGTCTACGTCGTCGTCAACGCCGTCCTGTGGGTGGTCTGGGCGGTCGGCGGCGCGGGTCTCGACGGAGGGATCCCGTGGCCCGCCTACGTGACCTTCTTCTGGGGCATCGGGGTGGCGTCCCAGGCGTGGGCCACGTTCCACCGCTCCGAGATCAGCGACGCGCAGGTCGACCGTGAGCTCGAGCGGATGCGGGTCAACTCCTGACCCCGTCCCGGGCGGCCCGGACCGGGCCGCCCGGGCTCCGTCCCCCGGGCGTGGCCAACACGCCCGTCCGGTGCCAGAATCATCCCTGAACGCACCGACGTGGACCGGGGGGCTCCGATGAAGATCGTCATCGCCGGCGGGGGAATGGTCGGCCTCACGCTCTCGCAGCTGCTGCAGCTGCGAGGCATCGAGTCCACCGTGATCGAGCGCATGCCAAGGGACGCCTACGTCCCGCGGGGCTACATGCTCGGCTTCCAGGGGTACGACCCCCTGCAGGAGATCGGCGTGCTCGACGAGATCCGGCGCGAGGGCTGGGACATCGCGCCGCGCGAGGACGGATCGGCGGTCGCCGTGGCGGTCGAGGTCGGCAAGGTGCTCCACGCGCTCGCGCGCGATCTCGACGTGATGTACGAGCACAGCGTCGTCGGCCTCGTGCACGGCGAGGACGGCCGTGTCGTGGGTGTCGAGGTCGAGGGCCCGGACGGCCGGCGTGAGATCGCGTCCGACCTCGTCGTGGCGTGCGACGGGATCAACTCGCCGGTCCGGGAGATGGCCGGCTTCCAGGCCGACTTCGCGCCGTTGGCGGACGCGACCCTCGCCTGGATGGGCCCGGAGCCCGGCGGGGTGTCGTTCGCGATGGCCTATCTGTCGGACGGGGGCCACATCGGGACCCTGGGGTGGCCCCAGGGCTCGGCGGGCTGGCGGAGCATCGAGAAGGTCGGCGAGGAGGCGGCGCTCGCGCCCGGGCTCGACGCGATCAAGGAGATGTGGGTGCGCCTCCTTCCGGAGTGCGAGACGGGCATCGCGGGCGTCACGTCGTTGGAACAGATCCGCTACGGCGAACCGCGCCTCCTGAGCTGCCCCAAGTGGTGGTCACCGGGTGTGCTGCTGATCGGCGACTCCGCGCACTTCTTCGGGCCGGAGACGGGCATCAGCTCGGGCATCGGCCTCGGCGACGCGCAGGCGCTGGCCCAGGCGGTGCTGCAGAACCCAGACGACGCGGACGCCGCCTGTCAGAGCTACGAGACCTGGCGGGCGCCTGTCGTGCGCCCGTACGAGGCCATGGACCCCGGCCGTCAGCGGATGGTGCCCGCCGGCGCCCCCGCCCGCCCCGAGGACCGCTGGCCCCCGGTCGAGTAGCGGGGGCCGCCCCTCCGAGCGACCCGGTCACCAGGCGCCGACGGGCGGCGCACGTCCCCGCACGTGCGCTCGCCGGCCCGTCCACGATCGCCCGCACCTGACGCGTCCCCATCGGGGTTCGACAGCCTCGCCGCCCACGCGAGCGCGACCTCCTCGGCGCGCACCTCGATCACGGCGACGGCGCCCCGCACCCCCTTCGGTGTGGTCCGCCACGACGACGCGGCCCCCGCCGCCCTGACCGCGCGCGCCGGGGCGGGACGACACCCTCGTCCGCGACCGCCACCCCAGGGTCGCGGAACGCCGCCGTCGCCTCGACCCGGCCCGCCCGGGTGCCGACCGGGGCCCGGCACGCGGAGCGGGGTGGGACCGACGCCCCGCCGACCGCGCGACGTCGCGTGACGGCCGCCCCGGAGGCGGCGCGCGGGCACCGGAGATCTGGCGATTCGGCGCCCGCCCGACCGTCAAGGGCCGTCCGACGGGGGCCGATACCGGGACTGCCTCCCCGGTGCCCATCCGCGAACGCCCGTGCCCACGGCGTCTCGCACCCCAGAGACTGGAGGGGAGCGTGCGTCCAGCCCGAAGGTCCCGCAACGGCGGGTTCTCGTACATCGAGATCCTCGTCGGCATCGCGCTGCTCGCCATCGTCGCCGGGGGCATCGCGCAGGGGCTCGCGCTCGCCTCGGACCGGATCGGCGACTCCCGCGTCGACACGGTGGCCAGCAAGCTCGCGGCGGCCCAGGCCGACGAGGCGCACCGCATGCCGTACGGCGAGATCGGCACGCCCGGCGGCAACCCGCCCGGCACGATCCCGGCGACGCGGACCGAGACGGTGCGGAGCATCGACTACGAGGTCGCGGTGGACGTCGACTACGTGGACGACCCGGCGCTCGGCCAGCCGCAGACGTTCGTCAACTACAAGCGCGTGCGCGTGACGGTGACCCCGCAGACGGACGGCGCCAAGCCCGTCACCGAGAGCACGCTGATCGCCCCGCCGGCGATCTCCGCCATCTCGGGCAAGTCCGCGGCCGTGGTCACCGTGGTCGACGCGTTCACCGACGAGCCGCTCGCAAACGCCCCGGTCACGATCGACATGAGCACGTCGGCTCCGCGCACCGACACCACCGACGCCACCGGGAAGGTGGTCTTCGCCGGCCTCGAGCCGAGCGCCATCGACCCGGCCGACCCCAAGCACGAGTACCGGCTCACCGCGACGCCCGACGGGTACCTCACGACGGCCGCGGACGGGCCGGACAACAAGCGTCAGCACCTGACGGCGGGCCAGACGTGGGAGACCACGATCCAGGTGTTCCGGCCCTCGCGGATCGTCGTCAACCTCCTGGACGCGAACACCGGCGACCCGGTGGTCGAGCGCGCGAACGTGACGGTGTCGACCCCCGCCCCTGACGTCCGCACCGAGCAGCGGATCGACACCTCCGGGACCACGATCTTCGACACGATCTCGGGTCAGCCGATCCAGCCGTCGACCTCGGACTTCGACGTGCGGGCGACCGCGGAGTGCTACCGCGAGGCATCGGCGTCCGGACCGGTCCCGGGTCCGGGGTATCCGACCAACACGACGGCGACCTTCGACCTGACCATGGAGCCGATCGCGGGCGGGACGCTGGTGGCCACGGTCGTCGACCAGAACGACCAGCCGATCCCGAACGCGCAGGTGCAGGTGTCCGGCGGGACCCAGGGCATCGCGCCGCGGATCCGCCAGGTGGACCCCGCGACGGGCTCGGTCCGCTACTGCATCGAGCCGTCGGGTGCGACGCCCTACGTGGTCTCGGCGACCGCGCCCGGTCATGGCGACGGCAGCCTGCTGGCGGTCGTCCAGGAGGGGCAGCAGACGCCGATCCGGATCCAGCTCATCCGCGGCGCCACCGGTGACATCGAGCTCGTCGCGCCGGGCCCGAACCAGCTCGTCCGGATCCGTGCGCTGGTCGGGACGTACGACGCCAACCAGCTCACGAGCTCGACCAGCCGGGCGCGCTTTCGCAACCTCGCCCCCGGCGACTACATCGCCTACATCGCGACCGGCTTCAGCGACGGAGCCCCGGTGTGGAGCCCCGGCAAGGTCGTCCAGGCCGTGGCCGGCCAGAACCGCGTCTACTCGGTCCCGTGATGCGTCTCGTCCGCATGCACCGCCGCCGCCGACGAGGGCAGGCGGGCTTCACGTTCGTCGAGCTGCTCATGACGATCGCGATCACCGCGTCGTTCTCGCTCGCCCTCTACGGGGCCTTCATCGCGACGGTCGAGATGAGTCGCGGCCACGAGTCGCAGGCCAGGGCGCAGGCCGACGGCCGGACGACGCTCGATCGCTTCAGCCGCGACGTGCGCCAGGCCGTCAGCGCGGACGCGGGCCTGACGGTCCCGATCGAGTCCCTCGGTCCGGCCCAGATCGTGATGTACGTCGATTCCACCCGCGACGCCTCTGCCTACGACCCTCGTCCCTTCCGTGTCCGCTACCGGGTCGACGGCGACCGCCTCCTGCGCGAGCAGGCCACCCCGATCGGTGCGACCGCCCCCTACACATACGGCGCATACGGCCCCGAGGAGGTCCTCCTGGAGGGGCTCGTCAACGGGGCGGTGCCGGTCTTCACGGCGGTCACGACCCAGGGGGTCGCGATGCCGGCGACCGTGAACCCCCCCTTCTCGCGCGACATCGCGCAGGTCGGGATCCGCATCCGCGTCGCCGGCGCCAACGGCAACGACCTCTCGCAACCAACGGAGCTGACCACAGATGTCGCGCTGCGCAACGTCATCACGCTCTGACGCCCGCCGCCGGCCGGGCGGCCCCCAGTCGGGCTCCAGCCTGATCGCCGCGATCATGCTCACGGCGATCATGGCGCTGACGGTCGTCGTGAGTCTCTCGGTCGCCCAGTCGAGCGACAGCTCGTCCGGGCGCGAGGGGCGCGAGGGCGTGGCGGTCCAGGCCGCCGACGCCGGTGTCAACCAGTACATCTCGCGGCTCGTCGAGGACCCGCGCTACTACGACCACTTCGTCGATCCGGCCGAGGATCCGCGCATCGACCCGGGCGGCGTGGTCCACGCACCCGGCAGCACGTGGGTGGCGGGGACGCCGTGGACCTACGGTCCGACGCCGGAGACGTGGACCGAGGTCCAGGACGCGCGCTTCGGGAAGGCCCGGTACTCGCTTCGGATCACGCCGCCGGGGCTCGGCGACGACGTCGTCACGGTGCAGTCGACGGCGGAGGTGGCCCTCGCCGGCACCCCGGGCGTGCGCCGCTCGATCCAGAGCCAGATCTACCCGACGTCGATCGCCGACTTCCAGATGATCTCGGACCAGTCGATCGTCTACGGCTCGAGCGCGACGACCACCGGCAAGCTCTACTCGGCCGACGACATCCGCCACTCCGGGACGGCCCGCGCGCCCGCCTACGCCCAGCACTTCGTCTGCGCGGGGGCCGGGGGCAGCGTGTGCACGGGGTCGAACCCGTCGCCGTCGGTCTACCAGGGCGGCGCCTACGACGTGACCACCACGCCGTCGTTTCGCGACAAGTTCCCGACCCCGATCGACTTCGGCCACTTCACGCAGTCGCGTCTGGACCTCAAGGACGCGGCGGCCGCGACCGGCGTCTATCGCAACGATCCGTCGGTCGAGGGATGGATGATCCAGTTCCGGGCCGACGCCACGATCCGGATCTGGCGGGTGCTCGCGACCGACGGCGACCTGGGCCGGCGGATCACGCGGTTGTCGTGCCCCGAGACCGTCGGCATGCCGACCAACGGCGCGATGTACTTCGAGCAGTCGGTCGTGGTCGGCGACGGATCGAGCCTCAGCGACGACTGCGGCGGGGTCGGCCCGCGGCCGTCGGTCGTCAACGGGCGCGTCACGGTGGCCACCTCGAGCGATCAGAACCTCTACGTCGGCGGCGACATCGCCTACGCCGCCGAGGGCGACGACGTCCTGGGGCTGATCTCCGGGCGCGAGATCATCATCGCCGAGTACGTCCCGCTGGACCTGACGTGGCGGGCGGCGTCGCTCGCGCAGAACGGGCGCTGGCGCACCAACCGCGGCTCGCCGCGGAACCCCAACCCGCACGGGCGCATGCACTACATCGGCGCCCAGGCCACGCGCGAGGGCGGATACGCATCCATGTTCCAGGAGCGCGAGTACGAGTACGACGAGACGCTCCAGCGGTTGCGCCCGCCCTTCTACCCCGTCCTCGAGGGCGCCTGGAGCACCCGCTACTGGCGGGAGGTCGCCGCGCCGGGCGCGTAGCCGTTCCGCGGGGCGGGCGCGATCGGTGCCCGTCCGACGGTCCGCACCGGCGCCGCCGACGGGCGGAGCCCGCCCCCGGGGCGGCAGGTGGGCCGCCGCGACCCCGCGACCCCCGCGGGTGCCGCCCGTCGCCGGACTAACCTTCACGGCGCGATCACCTCACGCCGACACCTCGTCCGCCCCGGCGGGCAACCCGACGCCGCCAGGGCGCTCGCGCCATGACCGCGACCGCCGTCACGGCGCTCCTTCTGATCGCCCTCGGCGCACTCCTTCGCCGGGTCGGCATCCTGCGCGTCGACGACGCCCGCGTGCTCGTCGACGTCGTGCTCTACCTCGCGCTCCCGGCGCTGATCGTCGACATCCTGCTGGACGCCGAGCTCACCGCCACGCTCCTGCTCGTTCCGGTCGCGGCGTACCTGATCCACGCCGTGCTCCTGGTCGTCTGCTTTGCCGGCGCGCGGCTCTCGGGTCGCGACGACCCGACGACCGGGGCGATCATGGTGGCGGGCGCCGTCGGCAACACGGGGTTCTTCGGCCTCCCCCTGATCGCGGCCTCGGGTGCCGGCTTCTCGCTCGCGGCGGCGGTGATGTACGACGCCCTGGCCACCTCGTTCATCACCTGGACGTCGACGGTCATGGTGGCCAGCATGTTCGGCGGCGAGGGGATGACCCGCCGCGAGCTGACGCGCGGGATCGGCCGCGCCCTCGCCCTGCCGCCGATGTGGGCGCTCGGGGCGGGGCTGGTGCTCAACCTGGCGGGCGCGGACCCGTCCGACGCGGTGCGCCGCCCCTTCGAGATCCTGGGCGCGGCCACCCTGCCGCTCGTGATGATCTACGCGGGCGTCGTGATGCACCCCCGCGGCATGCGGCGGGCCTGGGTCGAGGTCGCGGCGACGACGTTCGTCCGGCTGGTGGTCGCCGCCGCGCTCGGCCTCGCCATCGGGCTGGCGCTCGGCCTGCGGGGCGACGTGCTGCACACGGTCGTCATCATGGCGGCCATGCCGACCGCCATGATGTCGCTCGTGCTCGGGACCAAACACGGCCTGCGCGCCGACGTGATCGCGGGCGCGGTGCTCGCGACGACGCTGCTCGCGACCATCACCCTCCCCGTGCTCCGGGCGCTGATGACGTGAGCGGCTTCGGTGATCGGATCGCCGCCGTCGTGGCGGCACGGGAGAGCCAGGTGCTCCTCGGGCTCGATCCCCCGGCGGCGGTCGCCGCCGAGGGCCGGCTCGCATCCTGGTGCGGGGAGCTGATCGACGCCGCCGGACCGTCCTGCGTGGGCGTGAAGCTCCAGCTCGCGTGCTTCGAGCGCGCGGGCGCCGCGGGCTGGCAGGCGTTCGAGACCGTCGCGGCACGCGCGGCGGCGGACGGGCTGATCGTGATCGCCGACGCGAAGCGCGGCGACGTCGACGTCAGCGCCGCCGCCTACGCGGCGGCGTTCCTTCGCGCCCCGATCGACGCCATGACGGTGAACCCGATGCTCGGCGGCGACGCCATGGCCCCGATGCTCCGGACGGCCGTCGAGGGCGGGCGCGGCCTGTTCGCGCTCGTGCGGACGTCGAACCCCGGGGCGGCGGACCTGCAGGACCTTCGCCTGGCCGACGGCCGGGCCTGGCACATCGCGGTGGCCGAGATGGTGGCGAGCCTCGGCGCGCCGAGCGTCGGCGCGTCCGGGCTGTCGTCGCTCGGCGCCGTGGTCGGCGCCACCGTTCCCGAGCGCGTGACCGCGCTCCGGGAGGCCATGCCCGACCAGGTGCTGCTCATGCCGGGCGTCGGCGCCCAGGGGGGGACCGTCGACCAGCTGGGTCCGGCGTTCGGCGGTCGCGCGGCCGGTGTGCTGGTCCCCGTGAGCCGCGGGATCGCACGCGCCGCCGACCCCGCGGCCGCGGCCGCGGGGCTCAGGCGCGAGCTCTGGGCGACGTGGCGGGCGGTGGCCCCGTCGTCGACGCCCTGATCGCGAGGCTGGTCGGGAGCGGCGCGCCGTCGGGCGGCGGATCGCCCCTGATGAGCGCGAGCGCCGTCCGCGCCGCGAGCTCGCCGAAGGGGAGATAGGGGACGAACACCGAGGTGAGGCCGGCCGCGCCCGCGCCCGGGAGATCGTCGACGCCCGCCACCGCCACCTCCTCCGGGACGCGCGCGCCCGCATGGCGCACGGCGTCGAGCGCGCCGAGCGCCAGCTCGTCGCAGAGGCCGAGGATCGCGTCGGGGCGAGGCGTGGCGCGAAGGGCCGCGCGCGCGGCGACCTCACCGGCCGTGCGGGTCGCGTCGGCGACCTCGTAGGCGCGGACCGGGCCCGCGTCCCCCCAGCCCCGCCTGGCGCCGTCGAGGCGTGCGCCCGCCTCGGGCCAGGTGAGGATCGCGAGGCGCTCGCATCCGGTCGCCGCCAGATGCGCCCCGGCCGCCCCCGCCGCACCCTCCACCTCGGCGCCGATGTGCGGGAGGTCGACCGGCGTGGCGGGATCCACCGCGATCGCGGCCGCAGCGCCGCTCCAGCCGGTCGACGCGCCCCGCCACAGCACCACCGCGTCGACCGGGAGCACCGGTCCGTCCTCGTCGGCAAGCACGAGGGCCAGGCCCGTGGCGTCGCAGGCACGGGCGATGCCCCGGGCCACCTCGGACCCCGCGGGGTCGGCCAACAGGCCCTCGATGCCGCCGGTCCCGTGCAGTCCGAGCAGTCGCCGCCGCCCGAGCCGGAGCGCACGGGCCCCGGCGTCGGGTCCGCGATACCCGATCGTCGCCGCGGTGGCCAGCACCCGCTCGCGCGTCGCCGCCGCGACGCGATCGGGGCGGTTGAAGGCGTAGGAGACCAGCGCCTCCGACACGCCCGCCGCGCGCGCGACGTCACGGGCGGTCGCGCGCCCGGCGCCGGGGGGGCCGGCGTCCGTGGCGCGATCGGCGGGGTTGTCGGCGGCCATGTCCGGGTCTAGTGTGCCTGAGATGACTTGAATCGTTTCACAACACCGTCACCGACGCGTTCGTCGGGGCGGGGGGAGGCGCGACATGGCCAGTGGACTCGACGCACCGCAGCTGGTGATCAACAGCCGCATGCTCTATTTCGGATGGATTCCCGCGGACCCCGACGCCGTGAAGGCCCTCGTGCCCGCCGGCCTTCGGCCGAACCCGGACGGGTCGGTCTTCATGAACCAGTACGTGGTCGACGACGAGGACCAGACCTCGCACTTCGGCGCGTACTCCCTGACGTACATCGGCGCCGACCTCGAGGGGCTCGACGCGCCGGGGGGTGCCTTCCCGGGTCGCTGGTGGACCAACTACTTCAACTCCAGCGCGCTCATGCGCGAGTACGCGAGCGAGCGCGGCGTCCCCGCGACCGTCGGGTCGACCACGCTCGAGATCAGCGGCGACACGCTCGTCGCGACGACCGAGTCGGACGGCGTCCCCGTCATCCGCACGACCGCCACCGTGGGCGACGTCGCCGGCGTCGCGGCGCGCGGAATGCTGCGGTACATCACGAAGGTCGGGTCCGACATGGTCTCGGGCAACTACCCGTTCATCTCCGAGCCGGTCGCGCCCTTCGAGGTCACCAAGCTCGAGTTCCTGGCGCCCGACCACTCGGTGTACGCGCTCCGCCCCGCGGACCCGCTCAACGTGACCTGGGGCTTCTACGCCCCGCGGGCCTCGTTCTGCTACCCGGGCGGCGAGACCACGCTCTAGCCGAGCCGGCCGCGCCCGCGCGCGGCGCGCGCGGGCGCGGCCGCTCATCGGTGGGCGCGGAACCGCCGACCACCACGCCGTGGTGACGGACGGCGTGGACGGTGCCGACGGGTGGCGACCGGACGACGATGGGCGCCGGTACGGGCGCCCATCGTCCTCGCGCTCGCGGGCGTCACCGCCGCGGGCGCCGTCCTGGCGTTCGAGCGCCAGCAGGCGCGGGCCGACGGCCGTGCCGAGGCCGCGGGCAGACGACCCGCGACGGGGAGATGGTCGCCCGCGTGGGCGGCGAGGAGTTCGCCCGGATCCTGGCCGGCGCGGGGGTGGGGGCGGCGTTCCGCGCCGCGGAGCGGGCGCGGCGGGCGGTCGCGAGTCGTCGGGTCGACCCCGTCGGCGCCGTGAGCGTGTCGGCGGGGGTCGCGTCCCCGGTCGACGCCGACGAGTCGGCCGACGAGTTGATCGCCCGCGCCGACCGCGTCCTCGACGCCGCCAAGGAGGCGGGTCGCGACCGCACGGTCGCCGACGCCGGGGACGCTCTCGCCCGCGCGAGCGGCGACGCCCTGATCACGGGCTGAGCGACCGCATTCGCATCCGGGCGCGGCCGCGCCGCTGGTACGATCGCACCGGTGTCAGCACTCCGGACGGCGATCGGGCTCGTGGCCGTCATCGCCACGATCATCGCCCTGGCGCCGGGGCCGGCCGCCGCGGTGTTCGGCCCGCCGCCCGAGCCGCGCGCGTCGGCGTATGCCCTGGTGGACCCGGCGACGGGTGAGACGCTGGCCGCGGAATCGCCCGACAGGGCCCTGCCGATGGCGAGTCCCACCAAGATGATGACGGCCCTGCTGGTGCGGGACCGCACCGACCTCGGCGAGCTCGTCACCATCCCCGACACCGACCTCGACGACGATGTCGTCCCGACGCTCGTGCCCGGCGAGCGGCTGGCGGTGCGCGATCTGCTGGCGAGCCTCCTGGTCGGCAGCGACAACCGCGCCGCCGTGGCGCTCGCCGAGCACGTCGCCGGATCCGAGCGGCGCTTCGTGGCGCTGATGAACGCGCGCGCCCGCAACGCCGAGCTGTCGGCCACGCGTTTCGCGAACCCCCACGGCCTGGACGCCCCGGGCCACCGCTCCAGCGCCGCGGACCTCGTCGCGATCGGCCAGGAGGTCATGGACGACCCGTTCCTGGCCGACCTGGTCGGCGAGCGCACGGCGAGCATCCCCGGGCCCGGCGGGGTCGGCACGCGGGGGCTCGAGTCGCAGAACGACCTGCTCGACCTGGACGCGGAGGCCGACGGGGTGAAGACCGGCATGACGTCGGACGCCGGGTACGTGCTGGTCGCCCACGCGACGCGGCCGCAGCTGGACAAGGAGCTCTACGTGGCCATCCTCGGGTCGCCCGGCCGCCTCGAGCGGGCGGCCGACGCCGAGGCGCTCCTCGACTGGGGCTTCGCCCAGTTCGCCCGGCCGACGCTGGTCGCTCCCGGCGACGAGCTCGGCGAGGTCGCGGTCACGGGGCGGCCGGGTCGCGTGATCGGGCTGCGGACGGCGCGGCCCCTCGAGGCGACCGTGCGCCTCGACGAGGGGATCGAGCAGCGCGTGCGCGTGCCGCCGCGCATCGATCCGCCGGTCACGGCCGGCGAGCGCGTGGGCGAGGTCGTGTACCTTCAATCGGGTCGCGAGCTGGCGCGGGCGCCGGTGGTCCTCGCGGGCGGCGCCGGTGCGCCGACCCTGTGGGACCGGGTCCGCTCGGGCT
This sequence comes from Miltoncostaeaceae bacterium, assembly GCA_963698665.1. Classification (GTDB taxonomy): domain Bacteria; phylum Actinomycetota; class Thermoleophilia; order Miltoncostaeales; family Miltoncostaeaceae; genus CALNYH01. The sequence continues at coordinate 822,870 of CAVORO010000003.1, forward strand.
GGGACGAGCTCATCCCGTGATCGTCACCGTCACCCTCAACGCGGCCCTCGACCGCACGGTCACCGTCCCGAACTTCCAGGTCGGGAACCGGAGTCGTGCGACGTCGTCCCTCCGCCAGCCGGGCGGCAAGGGCGTCAACGTGGCGCGCGCGCTCAAGCGCATGAACCAGCCCGTGATCGCCACCGGCCTGGCCGGCGGGCGTGTCGGGACGTACATCATCGAGGAGCTCACGTCCGAGGGGATCCTCAACGACTTCGTCCGCATCAAGGCGGAGTCGCGCACCTCGACCGCGGTGATCGACTCGACGAACGGTCAGCAGACCGAGATCAACGAGCTCGGGCCCGAGGTGCAGCCGGCCGAGCTCGAGGTGCTCATCGACAAGGTCCGCTACCTCTCGCGGGGCGCCGACGTGTTCGTGCTCGCCGGGTCGCTTCCGCCCGGCGTCCCCAGCGACTTCTACGCGGCGCTCCTTCGTGAGCTTCGCGGCGCGGGCCTCGTGAGCGCGCTCGACGCGCACGGTCCCGAGCTGCGGGCGGGGCTCGCGGGCGAGCCGGACGTGGTGAGCCCGAACGAGCGCGAGGCCGAGGAGATCGTGGGGCACGAGTTCCACGACGAGGACGATCTGGCCTCCGGCGTCCGGGCGCTGGCCGAGATGGGCCCGCGCGCCGCGCTCATCCACCGCAGCGACGGGTGCGTGGCCGCCTTCGAGTCCAACGGGCGCAAGGGCGGGCGCGTGCTCCGGGGCCGGCTGTCGCTGCCCGAGGTCGTGTCGACCGTCGGCTCGGGGGACGCGTTCCTCGCCGGGTTCGTCTGCGGCGTGTACCGCAAGCGCGACCCGGAGGACACGCTCGCGCTCGCGATCGCCTGCGGAGCGGCGAACACGCAGCGGCTCGGGGCCGGGAATCTCGACCCCGCAGACGTCGAGGCCTACATGCGCCAGGTGGAGATCACGCCGATCGGGTGAGCGGCGGGCCGAGGGGGTCCGACACCCTGTCGGACCAGGCCGACGGGCGTCCGGTCGCATCGCTAACATCCCCCGCCAATCTCCGTGGTCGACGCTCCTCGGATCGGGTGCCCCACGCCTGCCGGCGACGGTTCACCCGAGGGGTCCGGCGGGCGCGGACGCGGGCGGGGCGAACGGTCGATTCGGGGGGCGGGACGCGCATGGAGATCGAAATCGGGCGGGGCAAGCGGGGCCGGCGGGCGTACGGCCTCGACGAGATCGCGATCGTGCCCAGCCGGCGCACGCGCGACCCGGCTGATGTCGACCTCGCGTGGAAGCTCGACGGTCACACCTTCGATCTCCCCCTGCTGGCGTCGGCGATGGACGGCGTGGTCGACTCCCGCACCGCCGGGATCGTCGGCAGGCTCGGCGGGCTCGCGGTGCTCAACCTGGAGGGGATCCAGGTCCGCTACGAGGAGGCCGACGCCGAGCTCGAGCGGATCGCCCAGATGCCCCCCGCCGAGGCCACCCGCGGACTGCAGGAGATCTACCGCGAGCCGATCAAGCCGGAGCTGATCGCGGCCCGGATCAAGGAGGTCAAGGACCAGGGCGTCGTCGTGGCGGGCTCCCTGACGCCGCAGCGCGTCCGCACCTACACCGACGTCGCGATCGAGGCGGGCCTCGACATCATGGTCATCCAGGGCACGGTCGTCTCGGCGGAGCACGTGTCCAGTGTGGCCGAGCCGCTCAACCTCAAGCGCTTCATATCGGAGCTTCCGGTCCCGACCATCGTGGGGGGCTGCGCCTCGTACCAGACGGCGCTCCACCTGATGCGCACCGGCGCCGTCGGGGTCCTCGTCGGGGTCGGCCCGGGCGCGGCGTGCACCACGCGCCAGGTCATCGGCGTCGGCGTCCCTCAGGCGACCGCGATCGCCGACGCGGCCGGGGCCCGCATGCAGCACCTGCTGGAGACGGGCCGGTACGTGAACGTCATCGCCGACGGCGGCATGGCCTACGCGGGCGATCTCGCCAAGGCCGTCGCGTGCGGCGCTGACGCCTGCATGATCGGATCGCCGCTCGCGAAGGCGAGCGAGGCGCCCGGCCGGGGCTACCACTGGGGCATGGCCACCTTCCACCCGGAGCTTCCCCGCGGCACCCGGGTCAAGACCTCGACCATCGGCACGCTCGAGCAGATCCTCGCCGGCCCCGCCGACGAGAACGACGGCTCGCTCAACCTCATGGGCGGGCTGCGCACGGCGATGGCGACGAGCGGCTACGACTCCATCCAGAGCTTCCAGAAGTGCGAGGTCATGATCGCCCCGGCGCTCAAGACCGAGGGCAAGCGCCTGCAGCAGGACCAGTCCGTGGGGATGGGGTGAGGCCCCGCCGCGGGGGGAGGCGCCGACGACGACGACGCGGCGCCCGTGCTCGGCCGGCGTCGCTCGGCCGGCGTCGCCGTGACGACGACGGAGGGGGTCACCGCGGCGACGGCCGCGCCGGTCGACCCGGCGCTCGCCAACGCCGCGCCCGGCGGCGTGCTCGTCGTCGACTTCGGCGCCCAGTACAGCCAGCTCATCGCCCGGCGCATCCGTGAGTGCCGGGTGTTCTCGGCGATCGTCCCCCACGACGCCGATCCCGCGGAACTGGCGGCGCTCCGGCCGGCCGGCCTCGTGCTGTCCGGCGGCCCGGCGTCGGTCTGGGCCGAGGGAGCGCCGGTGCTCGACCGCCGACTCCTGGAGCTCGGAATCCCGGTGCTCGGGATCTGTTACGGCATGCAGTCGATCGCGCAGGCGCTGGGCGGCGAGGTCGCCCAGACCGGGGCCGGGGAGTTCGGCAAGACGGCCCTGCGGGTGGAGGCCCGTGAGGGGATGTTCGGCGACCTCCCGGCGGACACGTGCTGGATGAGCCACCGCGACGCCGTGGTCACTCCGCCCCCGGGCTTTCGCGTGAGCGCGCGGACCGACGGGAGCCCGGTCGCCGCGATGGAGGACCCGGCGCGGCGCCTGTTCGGGGTCCAGTTCCATCCCGAGGTCAAGCACACCCCGTTCGGGAACGACCTGCTCAAGTGGTTCCTGTTCGACGTCTGCGACTGCGCGCCGAGCTGGACCGCGACCCACGTCATCGAGGAGCAGGTCGAGCGCGTCCGCGCCCAGGTGGGCGACGGCCGGGCGATCTGCGCGCTCTCGGGCGGCGTCGACAGCGCGGTCGCCGCGCTCATCGTCCACCGGGCGATCGGCGACCGGCTCACCTGCGTGTTCGTCGACCACGGCCTCCTCCGCCTGGACGAGGGGCGCCAGGTCGAGCAGGCCTTCGGGCACCACTTCGGCGTGCCGCTCGTCCACGTTCGCGCCCAGGACATCTTCATCGACGCCCTGGCGGGGGTCACCGAGCCCGAGGAGAAGCGGCGCATCATCGGGCGGGAGTTCATCCGGGCCTTCGAGCGGGAGGCGGACCAGATCGACGGCGCCCGCTTCCTGGTCCAGGGGACGCTCTACTCCGACGTCATCGAGTCGGGCTCGCGCGTCGCCTCCAAGATCAAGAGCCACCACAACGTGGGCGGGCTGCCCGAGGACATGGCGGTCGAGCTGATCGAGCCGTTGCGCCAGCTGTTCAAGGACGAGGTCCGCATGGTCGGCGAGGAGCTGGGCCTGCCCGAGCGCATGGTCTGGCGCCAGCCCTTCCCGGGGCCCGGGCTCGCCATCCGCATCATCGGCGACGTCACGCGGGAGCGGCTCGACATCCTCCGCCGCGCCGACCACGTCCTGCAGGAGGAGATCCGGCGGGCGGGGCTCTATCGCGACCTCTGGCAGAGCTTCGCCGTCCTTCCGGCGGTCAAGAGCGTCGGGGTCATGGGCGACGAGCGCACGTACGCCTATCCGATCGTCATCCGGGCGGTGACCTCGGACGACGCCATGACCGCCGACTGGGCCCGCCTGCCGCACGACCTGCTGGAGCGCATCTCCAATCGCATCATCAACGAGGTGGACGGGGTGAACCGCGTCGTGCTCGACCTCACGAGCAAGCCCCCGGGGACGATCGAGTGGGAGTAGGCCGCAGGACGCGCGCCCCGGGCGTGGCGCGAGCGGGCGTCGGCGCGACCGGCTGAGCCGCTCGCCGGGCGGCGCGCGGCGCGAGCGACACCCGCCCGGCGCTCAGGCGGCGGGGCCCCCGGCGGCCGCCCGTCGGGCGACCGCGACGCCGGCGTCCCACCCCGGCGCCCGGCCGCCGCGTGGCGGCCGGGCGGCGTCGATGTCGAGTCCCGCGCCGACGACGAGCCACGAGATCAGCGAGTTGGAGTTCCACATCTCCCCGGTTCCGAGCTCGTCGCGGCCCCAGACCGGCGTCGGGACCAGCGGGACCAACTCGAGCACCCGCGCGGCGATCGCGCGGTCGTCCGTCAGCCGGCGCGGCGGACCGACCGCCTCGCCCGCGTCCGGGATGACCCCGCCCCGCCATCGGCGCACCTCGTACCGGAAGATGCGCAAGCGGCCCGCCCACCGGGCGCCCACGGGACCCTCGGCCACGACCCCGCGGCGCGCCCCACCCGCGTCGGGGACCGGCGTCATCTCGATGACCGTGCCGATTCCGTCGAGCCGGACGTCGAGCGCCGAGTGGTAGAGGTCCAAGCGCGGCCGTCGCGCGAGCGTCGCCGCCCCCGCCTCGAAGACGCGCCCGTTCAACCGGACGAAGTGGCCGCCCGCGCCGAGCGGCAGCCACAGAAGGTCGACGGATCCGCTCGGCCCGGCGTCCCGCGTCGGGGCCGCGCCGGGCCGCGGGCGGGCGAGCGCGTGCATCGCCCCGAGTCCACACCCTCGGCCCCCGCACGGCAAGCCCGCCGCCGGGGGACCCGCATGCACGGCGGCCCGCCGGGCGCCGCGTCAGCCCTCCTGCGCCAGCCCCGTCGATCGCCCCGGGCCCGGGTCGCGGCGCACCTCGACGCCGGCCCGCTCAGGACCGGCGGGCAGGCGGACCCGTCCGGCCTTGCCGCTCTCCAGGAACGCGACGAGTCGCGCGGTGCCCTCGGGGCCGAGCAGGGTCGCCAGCCGCGTCTCGGGCGGGCGGGTGCCCGTGACCGCGCTCGCGCGACCCGCCCCCCGCTCAGCGTGTCCGTGGTGCCAACAGAAGTCGCTCGCACCGTGGGAGGTCTGCTGGCAGCGGCGCCCGTGGGCCGCGATCGCGATGCACCTGTTCACGTCGCACCTGGCGAGGTCGTGAAGTGGGAAACGAGTGCGAAGACGAAAAGGTAGCAGCAGCCGTCGAATCGAGACGTGGCCGAAGCCCGCGCCACCTTGCGCGGGGGCGGCGGCTTTCCTACTGTTCGTCGTCGGTCCGCGGCCGAGGTCGTCGCGGCGTGGTCGAACACGAGTGGGATTCGAGGTCGCGTGAGGACGCAGAGCGCAAAGGCGGGCACCGTCGAGCGGCAGTGGTGGATCGTTGACGCCGAGGGCCAGAACCTCGGCCGCCTGGCGAGCGTGATCGCGGACACACTCCGCGGCAAGCGCTCGGCCTGGTACACCCCGCACGCCGACACCGGTGACTTCGTGGTGGTGGTCAACGCCGAGAAGATCGCCGTGACCGGGAACAAGATGCGCGAGAAGCGCTACTGGCGCCACTCGGGTTACCCGGGCGGCATCCGGAGCCGCACGCTGGCCGAGCAGCTGGCCCGGCGTCCCGAGGAGGTCCTCCGCAAGGCGGTTCGTGGGATGCTCCCCAAGAACAGCCTCGGCCGCAAGCAGCTCCTCAAGCTCAAGCTCTACGCGGGGCCCGAGCACCCCCATGAGGCACAGGAGCCCAAGCCACTTCGGCTCACACGCGTCGCGGAGGTCGATCGATGAGCACCGACGTCACACAGCGCCACCGCGGCACGGGCAAGCGCAAGACCTCCATCGCCCGCGTCTCGCTCGTTCCGGGCGAGGGCCGCATCATCTGCAACGGCAAGCCGATCCACGAGTACTTCGGCCGGAAGGCGCTCGTCGTCGACGCGCGTCGGCCCCTCGCCGAGAGCGGTACCGCCAGCCAGTACGACGTCATCGCGCGCCTGAGCGGCGGTGGCGTCTCCGGCCAGGCGGGCGCGCTGCGCCACGGCATCGCCCGGGCGCTCGTCGCCGCCGACGAGAACCTGCGTCCTCAGCTCAAGAGCGAGGGCTTCCTCGTCCGGGACGCGCGCATCAAGGAGCGCAAGAAGGCCGGCCTCAAGGGCGCGCGCAAGCGGCCGCAGTTCTCCAAGCGATAGCGGTCGCGCCGCCGGTGGCGCAGCTCAGCACGCCCGCGCGGACGCTGTTCGGAACGGACGGCGTCCGCGGGGTCGCCAACCGCGATCTGACTCCGGAGCTCGCGCTCGGCATCGGACGGGCGCTCGGGCTCCGGCTTCCCGCCGGGGCGTTGGTCGTGGTGGGTCGCGACACGCGGAGATCCGGGACCATGCTCGAGTCGGCGCTCGCCGCCGGGATCGCGAGCGCGGGCGCGGACGTCGCGCTGGCCGGTGTGCTCCCGACGCCGGCCGTCGCCGAGGCGGTCCCCGCATCGGGCGCCGCGGCCGGTGCCGTGATCAGCGCGTCGCACAACCCGTTCCCCGACAACGGGATCAAGCTCTTCGGCGCCGACGGCTTCAAGCTGGCGGACGCCGACGAGGCCGAGATCGAGCGTACCTTGGACGACGAGGGCGCCGGCGCGCGTCCGGAGGGGGCCGACGTCGGCGCGGTCGCGCCGGCGCCCGAGATGCGTGAGCGCTACGTCCGATCCCTCATCGAGCGCCGATCGGTCGATCTCGCCGGCATGCGGATCGTGGTCGACTGCGCCCACGGCGCGACCGCCGGGACCGCGCCGGACGTCCTCGGGCGCCTCGGGGCGACGGTCGAGGTCCTCGGTGGCGCGCCCGACGGCGTGAACATCAACGCCGGCTGCGGCTCGACCGATCTGGCCGCCCTGTCGGCCGCGGTCGTGGCGGGCCGGTACGACCTGGGTGTGGCGTTCGACGGTGACGGCGACCGCGTGCTCGCGGTCGACGCCGGCGGGACGCCGGTCGACGGCGACCAGATCCTGGCCGTCTGCGCACTCGCCAAGCGCCGCGCTGGGCGGCTGGCGGGTGACGCGGTCGTGACCACCACCATGACCAACCTCGGGTTTCGTCGCGCGATGGCCGCCGAGGGGGTCGAGGTGCGCTGGACGGACGTGGGCGATCGGTACGTCCTCGAGGAGATGCGACGCGGCGGCTACTCCCTCGGGGGTGAGCAGAGCGGACACGTGATCGACCTCGACCACGGCCCGAGCGGCGACGGTCTCGCGACGGCCCTGGCCCTCCTCGCGGCGCTCCGGGCGGACGGCGTCGACCTGGCCACCGCGGCCGCGGTCATGGAGCGCATGCCACAGCGACTGGTCAGCATCCCCGTGGCCCGCAAGGGCGATCTCGCGGGCGCCGCACCGGTCTGGGAGGCGGTCCACGCCTGCGAGGCCGCCCTCGGCGACGACGGGCGCGTCGTCGTGCGGGCGTCGGGCACCGAGCCCCTGGTGCGCGTCATGGTCGAGGCGCCGACCGACGCGGAGTGCGACCGGTGGTGCGGGGAGATCGTCGCCATCGCGGGGCGCGAGCTCGGGGCGATCGGGATAGTGTCCCGGATCCGGAGTTCATCGCCATTTCCGGGGCTGCATTCCGTCGCGATGCGTTGTCCTCGACTTCCCGGACATTCACCGATGTACGGGAAGGTCTGCGTCCGCGCCTCGCTCGGAATTCGCGCCGCAAACCCTCAACGAACTCCAGACCCGGGACACTAGGCCGTGTGCGGCATCATTGGATACGTGGGTGCGCGACCCTGCCGTGAGCTGATCCTGGCAGGGCTCGAGCGCCTCGAGTACCGCGGGTACGACTCGGCCGGATTCGCGCTGGTGGAGCACGGGGGGGAGGACCTCGCGCGGCTGCGCGCGGTCGGCAACCTCTCGCAGCTTCGCGCGGCGGCGTCCGAGCTCCCCGACTCCGCGGCCGTCTGCGGCGTGGGGCACACGCGCTGGGCCACGCACGGCCGCGTCACGGTCGACAACGCCCACCCGCACATGAGCGCGGACGGTCGGGTCGCGGTCGTGATGAACGGGATCATCGAGAACTACGTCGAGTTGCGCCGGGAGCTCCAGGACGACGGCGTCGTGCTCGCATCCGACACCGACACCGAGGTCCTGCCCCACCTGATCGCCCGTGCCTACCGGGGCGACCTGGTCACGGCGGTCAGGGAGATCCTCGGCCGGATCCAGGGCCACTACGCGTTCGTGGCCTCCTGCATCGACGAGCCCGACGTCCTCGTGGCCGCCCGGCACGAGTGCCCGCTGGTCATCGGCGTGGGGGACGGCGAGCACTTCGTCGCGTCGGCGATCCCGGCGTTCCTGTCCGAGACACGGGACGTGGTGCTGATCGACGACGGCGAGGTCGCGGCCATCCGCGCGGACGGCGTGCGTCTTTGGAACGGCGCCGGAGCGGCGGACACGCGCGCACCGGAGCGCGTCGAGTGGGACGAGGACGCCGCCGAGAAGGCCGGCTACGAGACCTTCATGCTCAAGGAGATCCACGAGCAGCCAGCGGCCCTCTGGGACACGTTGGGCGATCGCCTGCGGCCGGGCGGGCACGTGGAGCTCGAGGAGTTCGGGCTCGATGACGCCACCCTGGCGCGGGTGGAGCGAGTGCACCTCGTGGCCTGCGGCACCTCGTATCACGCGGGGCTCGTGGGCCGGTACCTGATCGAGGACTGGGCGCGGGTGCCGGTCCACGTCGAGGTGGCCTCCGAGTATCGCTACCGCACCTGCCTGGCGGGCCCCGGCGATCTGGTCATCGGCATCACCCAGAGCGGCGAGACGGCCGACACCCTCGCGGCCATGCGCGTCGCGCGGGAGCGCGGCGCGCACGTGGTCGCGCTCACGAACGTGATGGGCTCGCAGGCCACACGCGACGCCGACGGGGTCCTCTACACCCGGGCCGGTCTCGAGATCGGCGTGGCGGCGACGAAGACCCACACCGCCCAGGTGATCGCCCTCGCGCTCCTCGCGCTCAAGCTCGGACGGCTTCGATGGGCGCTGACCGAGGGCGGCGCCGTCGACCTGGCGGAGGAGTTGCGCGCGGTCCCGGACGCCGTCGAGGCGTACCTGGCCTCGCCCGAGGCGGCGCGCGTCGCGGACGTGGCCCGCACCTATGCCCGCAACGACTTCTTCCTCTACCTCGGTCGCCACGTCGGCGTCCCGATCTGCTTCGAGGGCGCGCTCAAGCTGAAGGAGATCAGCTACGTGCCGACCGAGGCCTATCCGGCGGGGGAGATGAAGCACGGGCCGATCGCGCTGCTCGACGAGGGGTCGCCGGTGGTGTGCGTGGCCACCGACGGCCACGTGTTCGACAAGGTCGTCTCGAACCTCCAGGAGGTCAAGGCCCGCGGCGCCAGGGTCGTCGCGGTCGCGACCGAGGGCAACCCCGTGATCGCCGACCACGCCGACGACGTCCTCTGGGCGCCGCGGACGCTGCCGCTGCTCACCCCGGTCGCGGCGATCGTCCCGCTCCAGCTGTTCGCGTACCACATCGCTCGCGAACGGGGTCTGAACGTCGATCAACCGCGCAACCTGGCGAAGACCGTCACCGTCGAGTAGAGGTTGAGAAACCGGCGGACAGTGCGATGATCACCGGTGTCGGCGTGGACGTCATGGAGATCGGGCGGTTCGCGGACGCCCTCGCCCGCCGACCTCGCCTCGCGGAGCGCTGCTTCACCGACGCCGAGCGGGCCTACTGCCTGGCCAAGCCGTTCCCGCCACAGCACTTCGCGGCGCGGTTCGCCGCCAAGGAGGCGGTGGGCAAGGCGCTCGGGACCGGGATGACCCGCTGGCGCGACTGCGAGGTCGTGCGCGGCCGGGGTGCGCCGACGATCTCCCTCACCGGGATCTACGCCGTTCGGGCCGAGCATCTCGGCATCACACGGGTGCACGTGTCGCTGACCCACGGAAAGCACTCGGCGATCGCCTTCGCCGTGGCGGAGGCGGGGACCGGGGGCGCCCCCCGGGCCGGGTAGGCTCGCGCAGATGCCGACCGCCATCCCGACCGTCGCGCCGCCGCTCCCGGGTGCCGTGCCCCTCTACGGCGCCGAGGCGATGCGCGCCGCGGACCGTGCCGCGCAGGACGACCACGCGATGCCCTCGATCGTCCTGATGGAACGCGCGGGGCTCGCCACCGCCGAGGCCGCGCTCGCCCGGTTCCCGGTGCCGGGGTCGGTGGTGGTCCTCGTCGGGAGCGGGAACAACGGCGGCGACGGGATGGTCGTCGCCCGCCATCTTCGCGAGGCGGGGTGGCTGGTCCGGGTCATGGCGCCGGGCGACGCCCCCGCCACCCCCGACGGCGCGGCCATGACGGCGGTCGCGCGCACGCTCGGGATCCGGGTCGACGATCTCGACACGGCCGCGCCGCCACCCGATCTGATCGTCGACGCCATGCTCGGCACCGGCGCCCGGGGGGCGCCCCGCGGCGCGATCGCCGATGCGATCGCCTGGGCGGACGCCACGGATGCGCCCGTCGTCGCGTGCGACGTCCCGACCGGCGTCGACGCCGACACCGGCGAGGTCGCCGGCGCGGCCGTGACGGCGGCGCTGACGGCGACCTACGCCGGGCACAAGGTGGGCCTCGCGGTCCTTGCCCGGCCTCGGGCGGGCGGGGGAGGTCGTCGTCGTCGACATCGGCATCCCGTCCGATGTCCGGGCGGCGCCGAGCGCGTGGCGCGCGGACGCCCGGGCGCTCGACGCGCTCCCGCGAAAGGGCGCCGGCGGGGAGAAGTACCAGGCCGGCGCGGTGCTCGTGGTCGCGGGCTCCAAGGGGCTCACCGGTGCCGCCGTGCTCTCGTCCGGGGCCACGCTCAGGGCCGGCGCCGGGCTGACCGTGGTCGTGACCACGGCCTCCGCGCAGCCGGTCGTCGCGGGGCACCTGACCGAGGTGATGCCCATGCCCGCGCCCGAGCGCGACGGCGGGCTCGCACCCGAGGCGATCGACGTCGTCAGGTCGCAGGCCGGGCGCGTCACGGCGCTTGCGATCGGGCCGGGACTCGGTCGCGCCCGGGGGACCACCGACCTCGTGAACGCCGTGCTCGAGGAGACCGACCTGCCGGTGGTCGTCGACGCGGACGGACTGTGGCATCTGGGCGAGGCGATCGGCCGGGTGCCGGGACCGGGTGCGCCGCGGGTGCTCACCCCCCACGCCGGTGAGGCGGCGCGCCTGCTCGGGTGGACCCGCGAGGAGGTCGAGGCGCGGCGGATGGCCGCGTCCGCCACCCTGGTCGAGCGCACGGGCGCCACGGTGCTGCTCAAGGGGCCCGACACGATCGTCCTGGGCCCGGGCGAGACGCCGATCATCACCACGACCGGGACGCCGGCGCTCTCGACCGCGGGCTCCGGCGACGTCCTGACCGGCGTCGTGGCGGCGATGCTGGCGCGCGGCGTCCACCCGGCCTCGCGTGCCGCGGCGCTCGCCGCCGTGCTCCACGGCGTGGCCGGGCGAGCGGCCGGAAACGGCGACGGGACGGTGGCGGGCGACGTCCTGGCGGCGCTCCCGTCGGCGCTCGGCCGCCGGGGGCCCGAATGAGCCACGACCGCGCGCGGGCGGTCGTCGACCTCGATGCGGTGCGCCACAACGCGGGTGTGCTGGCGCGCGCGGCGTCGGGCGCGCGCCTCATGGCGGTCGTGAAGGCGGACGGGTACGGGCACGGCGCCGTCCCGGTCGCGGAGGCCGCGCTCGAGGGCGGCGCCGACCGCTTGGCGGTCGCCACGGCGGCGGAGCTCGAGCACCTGCGCGACGCGGGCATCCGGGCGGTGGTCCAGGTCTTCGGGCCGCTCACCCGCGCCGAGTTCGCGCGGGTCGTCGCCGCCGACGGCGAGCCGACCCTCTGGACCCCGGAGGCGGCCGGCTGGGCGGCGTCGCTCGGAACGACCGACCGCCCGGTTCGCGTGCACCTCGAGCTCGACACCGGCATGGGGCGGCTCGGGGTGCGCGCCGAGGACGCCGCGCCGCTCGCCGACGCCGCCGACCGCCCGGGGGTCGCCGTCGTCGGCCTGATGACCCACTTCGCCTGTGCCGACGAGACCGAGGGCGAGAACGCCGGGTTCATGCGCGAGCAGTCGCTCCGGTTCACCCAGGCGGCCACCGCCCTCGCGCCGCGGTTCCCGGACGCCCTGCTCCACACCGCCAACTCCGCCGCCACGCTTCGTGACGCCCGGACCCATCGCGACCTCGTCCGGTGCGGTATCGCGCTCTACGGGTGCTCGCCGTTCATGGGCGACCCCGCCGCGCACGGCCTTCGTCCGGCGATGGAGTGGGTGAGCTGGCTGGCCTCCGTGAAGACCATCCGCTCTCGCGAGAGCGTCGGCTACGGCAGGACCCACCGAGCCGCCCGCGGCACCCGCATCGGCCTGGTGCCGGTGGGCTACGCGGACGGATACGCGCGCACGCTCTCGAACCGCGCGCGCGCGCTGGTCGCCGGCCGGCCGGTGCCGGTCGTCGGCACCGTCTCGATGGATCAGCTCACGCTCGACCTCGGGCCGGAGGGCCCGGGCGAGGTCGGCGACGAGGTGGTGCTGATGGGCGCGCGAGGTGACGAGCGCGTGTCGGCGGAGGAGCTCGCCGGGTTGCTCGGCACCATCTCCTACGAGGTCACCTGCTCCGTGGGCGCACGGGTCCCGCGCGTCGTCCGATGAGCGGGGCGGCGCTCGCCGCCCTGATCGAGCCGCTGGTCCCGCTGGGCGGCGACGCGTGGATGGTCGGCGGCGGCGTCCGCGACGCGCTGCTCGGGCGGCCGGTGGCCGACGTCGACGTCGCGATCGCGGGCGACGCGGCGGCCGCGGCCGCACGGCTGGCCCGGGCGAACCCCGGCGCCACGCGCTTCCGGCTCTCGTCCGACTTCGGCTCGTGGCGCATCCAGGGCGGCGGGCTCGCGTTCGGGGTGGACGTGACACCGCTTCAGGGCGCCACGATCGAGGAGGACCTGGCCCGCCGCGATCTCACGGTCAACGCCATCGCCGCCCCGCTGTCGGGGGACGCCCCGGTGGACCCGCACGGGGGGATCGCCGACCTGGCGGCCGGGCGGCTGCGCATGGTCGGCCCGGGGGCGTTCGCGGCCGATCCGGTCCGCCTGCTCCGTCTCGCGCGGCTGGCGCAGCAACTCGGCTTCGAGGTCGACGCCACGACCGCGCGCACGGCTCGCGCCGACGCCCGACGGGTGTGGGACACGCCTGGCGAGCGGCTTCGCGACGAACTGGTGAGAACACTGTGCCTTCCCGACGCGCCGCGGGCGGTCGCCCGCATGGACGAGCTCGGGATCCTGGGTGCGCTCGTGCCGGCGCTCGAGGAGGCGCGCGGCGTCGACCAGAGCGAGTACCACGACCGCGACGTGCTCGGGCACACGCTCGAGGTGGTCCGGATCGCCGGCGAGCTCGCGGGCGATCCGTCGCCGGTCTTCCGCGCGCAGGCCCCGGGCGTCGGGGCGCTGCTCGCCCGCCCGCTCGCGGACGGTCTGACGCACGGCCAGGCGCTGCTTTTCGCCGCGCTCCTCCACGACATGGCCAAGCCCGCGACCCGCGACGTCACGCCCGACGGGCGGGTGACCTTCATGGGCCACGACCGCCTCGGCGCGGAGATGGCGGACGAGCTCTGCCTGCGCCTGCGGGTCTCGACGCGCCTTCGCGGGTTCACCACCCATCTCGTCCGGTTCCATCTGCCGCTCGGGTTCGCGGTGCACCAGGCGCCGCTCTCGCTTCGGCGCATCCACCGCTACCTTCGCGCCACCGCGCCCTACGCGGGCGAGGTCGTCGTCCTGTCGGCGGCGGATCGCATCGCCACCGCCGGGCCGCGCACGACGCCGGCCCAGATCGAGCGCCATCTCGCACTGGCGCGGGAGGTGATGCGGGTGCACCTGGAGCTCGAGGCGCGCGGGCCCGTCGCGAGGCCCGCCACCGGCGACCAGATCGCCGCTGCGCTCGGAACGCCGCCCGGCCCGTGGCTCGGCCCCGTGATGCACGACCTCGAGGAGGAGATCGTCGTGGGGGCGGTCCGCGACCGAGACGGCGCGATCGAGTTCGCGCGCCGCCACCTGGCCGGTGAGGTGCCGCCCCGCGCGATCCCGGGGATGCGGAGCCGCCCGCCCCGCTAGGCTCGCCCCCATGGTCAAGCTGACGCGGATCTACACACGCCAGGGCGACGGCGGCGACACGCACCTCGGGGACATGAGCCGCGTGCGCAAGACGAGCGGACGGGTCGAGGCCTACGGCGAGGTGGACGAGGCCAACAGCGCGATCGGCGTGGCGCGCGCCCTGGGGCTGGCGCCCTGGATGGACGGGTGGCTCGGCGTGGTCCAGAACGACCTGTTCGACGTCGGGGCGGACCTCGCCGTGCCGGGGGGCGACGACGGGCGGCTGCGCATCGTCGCCGCGCAGGTGGCACGCCTCGAGCGCTGGTGTGACGAGGCCAACGCGGAACTCCCCGCGCTCGAGAGCTTCGTCCTTCCGGGCGGGACGCCCGCGGCGGCGTCGCTCCACCTGGCGCGGGCGATCAGCCGCCGGGCCGAGCGCGCCATCGTCGCGCTGTCGGACGCGGAGCCCGTCAACGACCAGGCGCTCGCCTACGTGAACCGGCTCTCCGATCTGCTCTTCATCCTCGCGCGTCGCGCCAACGCCGACGCGGGCGGCGACGTCACCTGGGTGCCGGGCGCGTCGCGGACGCCCGACGAGGGGGGCGCCACCTGAGCGGACGACCCGGGCTCGCGGTGGTGGTCGGCGGGCTGGCGGTTGCGCTCGCCCTGCCGGCGCTCGCGAGCGCGAGCACGCCGGACCTCCTGGCCGGCGCGCCCCGGGTCGAGCGCCTCGCCGTCGCCGAGGGCGCGGGCGGCGACGTCGTCCTCGACGTCCGGGTCGCGCACCCGGCGCTCTCGGGCGATGCGCCCGGCCGGATCCATCGCGAGGCGGCCGCGCACGTCGCGGTGCTCCGCGTCGTGCTCGAGGGGCCCGGGGGCGGTGTCGTGGCGCGCGGCGGGGCACGGACGGGCGCGTTGCTCGGCGCGCCCGGGGGGCGGGTCACCGTGACCCAGCGCATCCGTCTGCGCGGCCGCGCGGCCGCTCGCGTCCGCGCGCTCGCCGCGCGCTCGACCGGGGTCGACGTCCGCGTGGTCGCGGCCAGCCGACTGCACCGCGACGGCGCGTCGCGGCCCCGCGCCACCGCCGTGGGGCGGCGGACGCTCCCCCTGCCGGCCCGTGCGTCCTGGCCGACCGCGCCCGCGACGCCCCGCGCCCCCGCATGCGAGCGCACGCGCAGCCGGGCACCGGTCGGCGGCGTGGTCCGCATCGCGGTCCGGTGCCAGGGGGCCACCCGCCTGACGCTCGCCCGGGGCCCGGGGTCGGGAACGGCCCGCCTGCGCTCCGTGCGGGACGGGCGCGCGCTGATCGACTATCGGGCCCCCGATCGCACTGGCACGGATCGCCTCACGCTCCGCGCGAGCGGCCCGGGCGGCGTCACGACGACCACGCGCGCGGTGGCGGTGCGGGGGCCGGTCATGCGCGCGCTCGGCGACTCGGTCACGGCCGGCTTCGGGTTCCTCGGGGACGGGACCGAGATGTCCGTGCTCGAGCTTCCCGAGTGCTTCCCGGGGGCCCCGCTCAACGACCGCTGCTCCTCCAACTCCCCCAACGGACCGGGGACCGGCGGCACACCCGCGTACCTTCCCGACTTCGGCCTCTCGAACGGCGTCGCCTGGCCCGCGCAGTTCGCGATCGGCGCGGGTCTCGAGGGGGCGACCGCATTCCAGAACCTCGCCGTCTCGGGCTCCACGCCGGGGAACTGGGACACCGGCGGGACGCTTTCGCCGACGCTCGCGGGCATCGTCGCCGACCAGCCGGACCTGACGGTCATGACGCTCGGCGCCAACCCCCTCCTCGACTCGTTCCTGTTCGGGGGCGGCCTTCGCTGCGAGCTCACGCTCGACGAGGCGCGGTTTCGCGCCTGCGTGGAGGGGTTCATCGAGGAGTACCGGCTCGTCCCGCGACTCGAGTCCGTGATCGGGCAGCTGCTCGAGGCGCCGACGAACCACGTCGTCGTCTCCCGGTACCACCAGGCGATCCCCGCCTCGTCGGTCTTCAGCGTGCCGTCGCTTCGCATCATGGGCGAGCTGCTCAACGGCGCCGTCGCGGAGGCCGCCCGGGCGCGCCCGGAGTTCGGCACCAGGGTGTTCCTGATGTCGCCGCCCCTGTTTCCGGTCGGCGTGCCGCCGGGCGACGCGATCTGCACGCGGACCTCGCTCGGGACGCCCGTGGACGGCGCGAGTCGTCAGTCCGACGTGACCCAGGACGAGCTCTCGGTGCTCGACGCGTTCAGCTTCTGCGGCTCGGACGAGTTCTGGATCATCAGCGCCGACACCGGCATCCACCCCAGCCGCGCCGGGCACGCCCGGTTCGCGGCCGCCCTCGCGCAGGTGGTGACCGAGCACGGGTTGCTCCCGGTGCCGTGACCGGCGGCCGGGGCGGCCCGTCGCGTCAGTAGCGGCGGGCGCCCGCGTAGGCCGCGGTGAACCTCGGCTCGTAGAGGCTCGCGATCGCGACGTCGGGCGCGTCGCCCGGCGCGTGGACGAACGCGCCGTCGCCGAGGTAGACGCCGAGCGTGGCGACCGGTCGTCCCGCCGCGGCGAACACGAGCACGTCACCCGCGCGCAGCTCGGACGGCCGGACCGGCCGGCCGAGGTCCGCGAGCGCCGCCGCGTCGCCCGCCACGGCGAGCCCGGCGCTCCGGTAGGCCCGGCGCACCAGGCGCGCCGGGCCCATGCCGTCCGGCCGCGCCGCCGCGGTCGGGCGGCCGAGGAACCCGGCCGCCGCGCGCGCCGCGGCCGGCCCAGCGTCGGAGTTCCCGACGACGGGCGCGATGGTTCCGCCCGGGGCGAGCACGCCGCCCGCGACCGGCAGGGGCACCGGTGCCGGCGGCCGGCCGGCCATCACCTCGGCCGTGAACACCGGCGCGCTCGGATCGCCACCCTGCTCGGCGTAGTAGAGGCTCACGTTGCGCGTCCAGTGGGAGTTGAGGCCGGTCGGGTCGTTCGCCGCGCCCCCCGGGGCCCAGCGTGCCTGGATCGCCGCGATCGTGAACCGTCCCTCGCCGACGTAGAAGCCTCCGGCCAGATTGCGGGCCGCGGAGGCGATGGAGGCCTCCCAGGACGGGAACCGGATGTGCGGACCGAGCCCGAACGGGTTCCTGATCTCGATCGCGGGCCCGTAGGTGCCGAACGAGGTCTCCGCACCCGAGATCGCGACGACGAAGCGCGGATCGAGCCCGACCCGGGCCGCCTCGGTGACGAACACCGCGCCGAGCCCGGTGAGCGGCGAGGCCTTGGACGCCAGATAGGCGTCGATTCGTGCCGACATGTCGCCGGTCGGGGCGGTGGTGCCGGGCACCGGTGCCACCGTCGGGACGGGGGCCGCCGCCGGCGGGGCGGCCGGGGTGGCGGCGCCCCCGGGGGCTCGGGCCCCCTCGACCTCCGCATCCGCGGCGCGTCGCCCGCCGCGCTCGGCCTGGGCGAGGGCCGTCTCCTCGCGGGTCGCCAGGCGCATCAGGATGCGCTCGCGCTCCATCAGCCGGTCCTTTCGAAGCAGCAGCCGGCGTTCCCGCCGGGCGGCCTCGGCGCCCTCCTCGGCCCCGGCCACGCGCGACTCGGCCCTGGCCGTCGCGAGCTCGATCGAGACCCGCTCGAGGCGCTCGCGCGTGTCGTCGAGCGCGTGCTGCAGCGACGTGTCGGGTCCTCGCGCCACGGAGCCGGGCGCGGCCGAGAGCGCCGGCGCGAGGGCGCCGGCGATGGGCAGAAGGGTCAGGGCGAGGGCGATCGCGCACGCGCGCAGGCGGCGGGCCCCCGCCCCCGTGGGCACCGGGCGGACGGCCATCACCTCTGAGATCGGCCCCATCGGACCCCCCCTTGATGCGCCGATGCGGCCCCGGCTGCTCCCACCGCGCCCGCGTGTGGGGCAGAATGACCCGAGGGAGAAACGGATGGAGCGAACATGGGCCTGAGCGTCGGGGATGTCGTCGGGGACCGCTACGTGCTCGAGGAGCGCATCGGCGCCGGCGGGATGGGCGAGGTGTTCCGGGCCCGCGACCGCGTGCTCGAGCGCGAGGTCGCCATCAAGGCGCTCCTCGCGCACCTGGCCCGCGACGAGGCGCTCCTCCAGCGCTTCCGGCGCGAGGCCCGCGTGCTCGCGCGCATCCGGGACCCCGGCATCATCGCGGTCTACGACATGCTCCCGGTGGACGGCGACCGCCTCGCGATCGTGCTCGAGTTCGTGCCCGGCCGCTCGCTCGAGGCCGAGATCGACGCCGACGGCCTGCCGTGGCGTCGGTGCGCCGAGATCGGCGTCCAGGTCTCGGGCGCGCTCGCCGCCGCGCACGAGGCCGGCATCGTGCACCGAGACATCAAGCCGAGCAACATCCTGGTCGAGCCCAACGGAAGCGTCCGGGTCGCCGACTTCGGCATCGCGCGGCTCCAAGGCGATGTGACCATGACCCGCGGCGGGGAGTCGCTCGGCACGCCCGCCTACATGGCGCCCGAGCAGGCGCGCGGCGAGGCGGCCACGCCCGCGAGCGACATCTACAGCCTGGGAGCGGTGCTCTTCAACGCGGCCACCGGCCGCCAGCCGTTCGTGTCCGAGGAGGGCGGCATCGCCGCCGCGCTGGCCCACCTGACCCAGCCGGTGCCCGACCCGCGGACCGTCACGCCGGGGCTCCCGGCCGAGGCGGCGGCGATCATCATGCGCGCGCTGGCCAAGGACCCCGCCGACCGGTTCGCGTCCGCATCCGAGATGGGCGAGGCGCTTCGCCGCTCGGCCCACATCGTGCCCGACGAGCTGCCCGCGCCCACCTCGGTCGGGGCGGCGCCCGGGGACGAGGGGCCGGCCACGCCGGTGGACCCCACGGCCACGCGCATCGTCGCCGTCGGCCCGCCGACGCCCGCGGGCGCCCCGACCGAGGTGGGCGATCCGACGGCCGGGTCCCCACCGCCCCCGCCCCCGCCCCCGGCGGGCCCCCCCGATGGCGGCCCGGATGGGCCCGCGGGCACGTCGGACGACGGCGGGCGGCGCAAGGCACTCCTGATCGGTGCGATCGCCGCCGTCGCGGTGCTCGTCGCCACCGGGGTCGGCCTCGCCGTGGGCGGCGTGTTCTCCGGGGACGACGGCTCCGGTGAGACGACCGTCGCGAGGACCGACGCGACGACCGAGACGACCGAGACGACGACCGAGACGACCGAGACGATCGTGGCGCCGCCGATCGTCGTGGACACGTTCGGCGACCCCACGTCGGGCTTCGAGACGTTCCAGGAGCAGTCCGGCGCGGCGCGCTACCGCGACGGCGAGTTCGAGATCCGGCTGACCAGGCCGCAGTTCGTGGCCGTCGCCGAGTCGGGCAAGCCGCCCGTCGCGGACATGGAGGTCAGCGCCGTGATCCGCAATCCGAGCGCGGCCCGCGACGCCGCCTTCGGCGTCGTCTGCAGGTTCGTCGACGACGACAACTACTACCTGCTCGGTGCCGGACGCGACGGGTTCTACGCCATCGTGCGCTGGCTCAACGACGAGTCGACCGTGCTCACGGGCGGCGGGCAGTGGACGCGTTCCCCCCAGGTCCCCGAGGACGCGCCGCTCTACAAGGTCACCGGAACCTGTGACGGGGAGCGGCTCACGCTCGAGGTCAACGGCCGCGAGATCGACTCGGTCGAGGACGACGCGCTGAGCTTCGGCGAGTCGGGTTTGTTCATGCAGACCTTCCAGGCCCCCGCCGCGGTCGTGCGCTTCGACGACTTCAGCCAGCGCGCCCTGGGCTGAGCGCTCGGTGCGCGCGCCCGGTCAGGGCGCGCGCACGTGGTGCTGGTCGAACATCACCTCGCGCTGCCCCATGAGCAGCCGCGTCCCGCCCTCGATGCGAAGGCGCTCCGCGTCGCGCAGGCGCCGCCAGTCGTCCGCGGCCTCGTCCCAGACGAAGGTGCCGTTGGACGAGCCACGATCCGAGACGATCACGTCCCACTGCTCGAGCTGGATGTGCAGGTGGCTTCGCGAGACCGATTGGCTCGCGTCCGCGACGCCGACCGGGAGCGCGGATCCCTCCAGCACGAGGTCGTCTCCGTCGGGGTCGCGACCGATCACCAGGTCGAACTGGACCGGGACCGTCGAGCCGTCGTCGAGGATGAGCACGCCGAGGGGCGGTCGCGGTCCGTCCACGAGCACCAGGCTTCGTGAGATGCCGAGCTTTCGCCCGCACGACGAGCAGTACGAGGCGGCGGGACTGTTGTGGTGGTCGACGGGGCACCTGATGCCCTTGACGGTCGCGGGGGCCGGGCCGTCGTCGGGCGTCGGCGGGCCCGGCGCCCCCTCGGGGGGCAGGGGGGTCCGCTCGGCGAGCAGGGCCGGGTCGGCGGTCAGATCCACGTGGATCGCCGACACCCGCTCGTCGGTCGCCTCCGCCGCGACCGGCGCCGGCGGGGGTGGCGGTGGCGGTGGCGGTGGGGGGTGTGGCGCCGGCGGCCCGGCGACCGGCGCCTCGGCGCCGCTCGGGACCGGCGTGGCCGGCGAGGCCTCGGTCGAGGGCGCCGCCGCGGTCATGAGCCACGCGGCGGACCCCGGCGCGGTGCCCTCGCGCAGGTCGGTCCACGGCTCGTCGGCCGGCGCCGTCAGGTCGCCGCCCACCCCGAGGCGGGTCACGGGCCCGGGGATCGAGCGCTCGAGCCAGGTGGCCGAGTCGCCGCCACGGCCGCCGATCTCGCTCCCGCCGACGAGCGCCGTGAAACCGATGTCTCCGTGCAGGAAGACGGACGGCTCCTCGACGCCTCCGACGAGCACGCCGAACGCGGGCGCCGTGTCGGCGTCGATCACGATGCGGCCGAGGGCCCGGAAGAGCCGCTCGGGCGGGGTGTCGTCGACCGCGGCGAGGAGGCGGCCGGTCAACGCCGGCGCGCGTGCCGGATCGAGCACCACCACGACGACCTCGCGGGTGCGGCGGACCAGACCGGTCCCCGAGGTCACCGCGACCCGGAACGCCGTCATCGCGCCACCACGATCGCGTCGATCGCGTCGGCGAGGTCGGCCGCCGTGGCGATCGGGTCTCCGCGCCCGAGGCACCGCTCGACGAGCGGGCGGTAGGCCTCCGGAAGGCGCGGGCTCACCGCCGGCGCGGTTCCGAGGACGTGCGTGAACGCCTCCATCACGTTGGAATCGGGGATCCGCCCGTAGACCCCCTCGCCCGCGAGCGTCGCGTGCAGCGTGACGCCGAGCGCCCAGAGGTCGGTGGCGCGCGAGGCGCGCTCGCCGAGGATGGCGCCGGGCGACATGAACTCGATCGAGCCGACCGGCCCGACACCGGTGCTGGTCATCCCGGGAGAGAGCAGCCGCGCGAGCCCGAGGTCGGTCAGCACCCCCCGGCCGTCGTCGATCAGGATGTTCGCGGGCTTGATGTCGCGGTGCACCACGCCCACCTCGTGCAGGTCGTGCGCGCCGCGGGCGGCGTCCGCGACCAGCCGTGCGCGGGCCGTCTCGTCGAGCGGGCGGGCGGGGTCCGCCAGCGAGCCGTCGGGGTGGTGTTGCATCGCGAGGAAGAGCACGCCGTCGGCGTAACCCGCGTCGTGGATCCGGACGAGGTGGTCGGATCGCACCGCGTGGAAGATGCGCAGCTCGTTCGCCACGCGGCGGAACTCCGACTCGCCGGCGCGACGGTCGAGGACCTTGACGGCCACGCGCGCCTCGCCGAGCCCCAGCCGGGCCGGCGCGTCCGCCAGGTAGTAGCGCCCGTGGTTCCCGGCGC
Source organism: Miltoncostaeaceae bacterium (assembly GCA_963698665.1). Classification (GTDB taxonomy): domain Bacteria; phylum Actinomycetota; class Thermoleophilia; order Miltoncostaeales; family Miltoncostaeaceae; genus CALNYH01. The sequence goes on from CAVORO010000003.1 coordinate 844,622, forward strand.
CGAGCTCCTCGATGAAGTCGTAGTCGGCGATGCCGTCGAGGTCCGTCACGTCCCGTCCTCCTCCGGTGGACGCGTCTCGTCCGTAGTCTCGCGCATCCGCCGCTCGAGCTGCTCGCGGTACTTCGGGCCGACGTCGAGGCGAGTGCGGGTGAAGGTCTCGTCCGTGTCCACGTTCCCGAGCCCCAGGATGCGGCGGCGGAATCGGACCAGCGTGGTCAGCGTCACGACGATCGCGACCAGCCCGAGCACCGCGTAGGCGGCGAGCACGGGGTCGGTGCGGAGGTCCTTGAGGAACAGCATGGTCGAGAGCGCCTCGGCGGCCGCGAGCGCCAGGACGAAGACGACGAGCTGGCGGTCGGTGATCTTGGACGACACGTAGGCGCCGAGCGGGGCGCCGAACGCGACGACCGGCGCCGCTGCCAGCCAGAGGCCCAGGAGGTCGAATCGTGACCCCTCCAGTGGCGGGAGGCCCTCGCCGAAGGCGGCCGCCCCGCCCGGTCCGACGCCGACGTCCTGGCCGCCGAGCGTGGTGACGTCGCCGTTGCCGTTCAGCCCGATCATGATCTGGCCGTCGACGACGCCCAGGACGATCAGGCCGAGCAGCGAGGTGATGGCCATTATCACGACGCTCGACGGCACCCCGACCCGCGGCACGATCCCGATCAGGATCACGAGGACGATGTAGACCAGCACGTCGGCGCCGGACCCGACGAGCGACGACGCGACGCCGCCGAGGACGCCGAAGACGGCCAGCGCGACGTAGATCCGCACCGAGTACGCCTGGACCCGGTTGATGCGCTCGATGAGCTGCTGGCGGTAGTTCAGCCAGACCACGAAGGCCATGGCGACGACGATCAGCGTGAACGTGACCTTGACGTATGCGCCCTCGAGGGTCGACGGCCAGAACGGCGCGTCCGGGTCGCCCAGGGCGAAGAGGCCGACGAGGAAGCCGATCGCGGCGAACACCGCGCCGACGGCGATGCTTCGCCACTCGACCGCGCGCCGGTTGATGATGATCGAGAGCGACGCGCACGTCATGCCGACCGACTGGATGAACAGCGAGAACGAGCGCGCCACCTCAGCCGGCACCTCCAGCAGCTTGGTGAACACGGGGAACGCCACCGCGCCCCCGCCCTGCGGGGTCGAGCCGGCGACGAAGCTGCCGAACACCATCGTCACGGCCGCGATCCAGTTGTCGGCCACGCGCCCCCACTGCCCGGTGGCCGTCACGGTCACCGCCCAGACGAGCAGGACCCCGAACGACACTCCGAGCGCGGCCCGCGCGCGCCGCCTGTTCGTCGCCTTCCGGTCGGCCGCCGCGCGCCCGATGAGACCCTCGACGTCGAGGGGGGGCCTCGTCACAGCAGTCGGCCGCCCCGATAGCGCCAGCGCACGAACACGACCCGCATCGGTCCGTTGGCCGCCAGCCACACCAACAGCCAGAGCGTCGTGAACTGGATCACGAAGGCCGCTCCGTCCACGTCCGCGCCGAGGCCCCGCAGCACGCCGTACGTGAGGAGGCCCTCCGGCACGCCGGTCACGAGGCCGAAGAGCGTCGGCCAGTCCTTCTCCCAGCGAAGCTGCTGCAGCGCCTGGTAGAGGAGCTCCCAGCCGATGCCGAGGACCGCGACGAGCACGACCGCGCCGAGCAGCACGACGTAGGCGTCGCCGAGGCTCGCCCCCGCCGGGCGGGGTAGCGCCGGCCCGATCAAGAGCGTCCAGGGCACGCCGATCACGAGCACCAGGAACACCCGCGTCTGGATGCGTCCGGCCAGCGTCGGCGTCATGGGGCGACGTTCCTCGCCCAGCGCCACCACTGCGCGATCGAGCGCCCCGGCCCGATCCGCCGCCCGAATCCCCGGCCGGCCAGGTCGTCCGCGATCTTGAGCGCCGCGTACTGCAGGCCGAGGAAGGAGTCGACGCCGGCGTAGTAGCCGCCGAGCGTCATGGCCCCGGAGGCGTACAGGCGCCCCTCGCCGCTGCGCGTGCCCCGGACCTCGAAATGGGGCTCGACATCGAGGCGGTTCTTCGGGTTCCGCCCGGCGCCGGTGTGGGAGAGCAGATCGCCCATCAGGCGGTGCTCGGACAGGTCGGCCTCGAGGCCCGTCGCGTCGATCACGAACTCGGCCGCCACGTCGGACTGGATGCCGTCGGACTGGCGCACCTGGGTGAGCACCGCCCGCCGGTCCGCGGACGGGACGACGCCGACCACGGTGCCGACCATCTGGCGGTAGTGGCCGTCGCTCAGCCCCCGCTCGAGCTGGTGGCGCCAGTCGGCGCGCGGCGCGGTGTTGGTCCCGCCCATCGTGTCGATCAGCCGCCGGCGCTCGTCGCCCTCGAGCGCCTCCAGCGTCTCTCGCAACTGGCCGCCCCACGCCGCCTTGGGGTAGTTGAAGGCCTGGTAGGCGAAGCCCATCCCGCCGGGCCGTCGGAAGGTCGCCCGCGTACCCTGCGGTCCGCCCACGTAGTTGCGGAACAGATGCAGGACCGTGGTCTGGGCGCCGTTTCGCTCGCGGTCGTCGAGCAGTCGCTGCAGCACGCGCGACGCGACGATCCCGTTGCCGCGGACGAGCACCGTCACCGGACGGCGAAGGGCCTCCTGGTAGACGTGCTCGTGCGGCTCGTAGGCGTTGACGACGCGCTGGTAGTCCTCGTGGCGCTCCCGGTAGTCCTGCAGGTCGTCGAGGAACTTGACGCCCGGATAGCCGACCGCCAGATGGACGTAAGACGTGCGAAAGGCGACCCGCTTCGTGGCGGACGTGCCCGCCGGGGGCGTGGTGAGGACGAAGTAGCCGCCGCCGGCGCGCTTTCGCACCATGCGCGCGTATCCCCGCCGCACCATCCGCTCCCACCCGATCCTGGCGGTCTCGCGGGCGACCGAGCGGTAGACCTGCCCCGCCTTGGGTGTGAAGTACTCGGAGAGGACCGGCTCGGTCAGCACCCGCCAGACCTGGGCGAGCGAGCGGTCCTCCCATGCCTCGCGGATGGCGTAGCTGGGAAAGCCCCAGATGTTGTCCATCACGGACCCGGCGTCCGAGCGAAGGCGCTCGCCCGGCGGGATCTGCGAGTTGGCCGCGAGGTACTCGTAGGTCTCCGTCGGCCTGGACAGGTCGGTGATCACCCGGATCTCGTCGGTCGGGACGCCAGCGATCCGCAGGGTGTCGATCAGCGCGAGCGAGCCGAGTCCGCCGCCCACGCTGACGAGCGGCACGTCCTCCAGCGGGATGCCCGCGTCGGCCACCATGCGGTCCTCCCAGACCGATGTCCGCTCGAGGGCATCGGTGAGGTCGCCCGCCCCGCCCGCGCCACGGCCCGGCGGCTCCTCACGGGGCCCCCCGCCGATGATCGTCTTGTCGCCCGCCCCTGCCATCTCCGCTCCCGGCCTCGGCCGCGCGCCAGCCTATTGGCAGCGCCCACCGGTACTCAATGCGACGAATGGGGAGTCGTGCACGGGCCCGGGTCGGGCGCGCCCTACGGCCGGACGGCCCCCACGAAGTCCGAGCGCTCGGAGATGGCTGAGATCTTCACGACGTCGCCGGTGCGCGGCGCGTGGACGTAGTTCCCACCGCCGATGTAGATCCCCATGTGGCCGAGGTCCGCCCGGAAGAAGACCATGTCGCCGGCCTGGAGCTGGTCGCTCGGGACCCGCGGGAACGCGGCCCAGATCGCGCCGGTGTAGTGCGGCACGCTCTTGCCGACCTGCGCGTACGAGTACGAGGCGAGTCCGCTGCAGTCGAATCCCGACGGCGACGCCCCGCCCCACACGTACGGGACCCCGAGATAGCCGAGGGCGATCTGGGCGGCACGCCCGTTCGCCCCGTCGGCCTCGGGCAGGGCCGGCGTGACCGGTGCGGGGCCGCCGGCCTGGGCGGCTGTGGGCTGCGTGGGCGTGGCCGTGGCGGTCGCGGCCTGGGTGCGCGAGCGGGCCCTGGCCTCGGCGACGGCCGCGCGCGCCTCGGCCTCGCGGCGGGCGGCCTCGCGCCGCTCACGCTCGCGCTGCTCGGCGAGCAGCTGGCCGAGCTCGCCCTCGGCCCGCTGCAGGACGGCGCGACGCTCGTCGAGCAGCGCCTGCACGCGGGCGCGCTCGCGCTCGGCCTCTGCCACCTGACGTTCCACCTCGACGCGGTCCTCGCGCAGTCGGGCCCGGGCGGCCTCGAGCCGCCGTCTGCTCTCGCGGATGCTGCCGACCACGCGGCTGTCCGCCTCGCCCGCCCGGTCGAGCATCTCGACCTGGTCGACCGCGTCGGTCAGGCTTCCCGACGACACGATCACGTCCACGATCGAGGGTTCCGGCTGGCGGTAGATCGCGTCCAGCCGGGCGGCGAGCCGGCGCCGGGCCTCCGCCAGGGCGGTCCTGTTCTCGGCAAGCACCCGCCGGTTGGTCTCGATCCGGCCCTTGACCTGATCCAGTCGGTAGCGCGCGCCGTTGTACCGCTCGGCGGCGGCGCCGACGCGGCCGTCGATCTCCGCGAGCTCGGCCTGGAGCTGTGCCACCTGGGCCCGTTTCGACTCGATCGGCGCGGGCTCGGTGCGGGCGACCGCGACGGCCATCAACAGGACGCCGACCGCGACGACCAGCAGCGCGAGGGGGTGTGGGCGCGTGAGATTTCGCATGTGGACGGGCACGAGGCGGGCCACGCTACCAGTGTCGCTCGTTGCGAAGAAGTGCCGTGGGCACGCTCGTAACGGTGGCGTGCGTGTCTTGCGACGCTTATCGGCCATGATTGCGGTGCGCTCGCGCGCCCGATTCAATCTCCTCGATGACGAACCGTCGCCGCTCATCCGCGTTTCGCATGATCGCCGCGACCGGCGCGGCCGCGGCATGCATTGCGCTCGGGGCGGCGTCGGCGAGCGCGGCCGATGCGGCCCGGGCGCACGGGGTCGGGGCGCTCGTCGCCGACGGCAACCGCGCCGCCGCCACGGCGGTCTCCGGCGGGGTGGAGCGACGTCGCGCGCGCGCCGCGGCCATCAGGGGTCCGCTCGGCGACGTGGGCGAGGTGGTCGTCACCCTCACGGCGACCGGCGCGCCGGGCGTCGCCGAGGGCCGCGTGCGCGCGCGAGATCTCCTCCTCCTTGGCGGGCGCGTGACGGTCGCCGAGCTGGTGATGGCCGTCCGGGCCGAGGCGAGCGGCGCGGCCCGGGTCACCGAGGCCGTCGCATCCGGGCTCACCGTCGACGGCGTGCCGTTCACCGGCACGCCGGGCGAGCGGATCGAGATCGCCGGCGTGGGGGCGCTCGTCGTGTTCGAGCAGGTCGGTGACGGCACCGGTTCGGTGCGCGCGAACGCACTTCGGATCGAGCTGGCCGAGCCCGGGGCCGGCACGCCCACGTCCGCCGCCCTCGTGGTCGGCCACCTCGACGCGACGGCGGTGGCCGAGGCCGCGCCGGACCCTCCCGCGGCGCCCGAGCCCGCACCCGCCCCGGCGACCCCCGACCCGCGCCCCGCGCCGCCCGCCCCGTCCCCGCCCGTCGCACCGGCACCTGCGGCACCCGGCGTCGCGCCCGCCCCCGCGCCGGTCAGGCCGGCGCCCGCCCCGGGGGTCGGGGTCCCGCAGCTGGTCCCGCAGCCCTCGCCGCCGGCGCAGGGGGCCACGCCGAGCATCACGCCGACGAGTGACGGCTACGTCTTCCCGGTGCTCGGGGACGTGTCGTTCACGGACGACTACGGCGCCCCGCGCGCGGTCACGGGCTGGCACCACGGCAACGACCTCTTCGCCGACACCGGCACCCCGCTCCTGGCGGTGACCGACGGGACGCTCGGACGCGTCGGCGTCAACACCCTCGGCGGAAACCGGCTGTGGCTGACCGACGGCGCCGGAAACCAGTTCTACTACGCGCACATGTCCGGCTACGCCCCCGGCGCCGTGAACGGGGCGCGGGTCCGCGCCGGCGAGGTGATCGGCTTCGTGGGCAACACGGGGCAGGCGATCACCACGCCGCCCCACCTGCACTTCGAGATCCACCCCGGCGGCGGCGACAGCGTGAATCCCTACCCCTATCTGATCGCCTGGCAGCGGGGTGCGCCGGTGGCGCGCGCGTTCCGGGTGGCGGAGTCGGTCGGCGGCAGCGCCCCCGCGCCCGCGACCGGCGCGGTCCTGGTCTCCGCGGAGCCCGCCCGGGACGTCGAGCCCGAGACCGGCGACGGCCTGGCGGTCTCGGCCCGCTGACGCGCCACCCCCGGCCCGGCTCCGCGACCCGGTCCGCCGCCGTTTCCGCGGCCCCGTCGCCGCCCCGGACCCCCTCGTTCGACGTGCGGAACGCGTTCGGGACCGGGTCCCGTCCCACTCGCGCCCGGATCGCGCCGGCGACGGCGCGCGTCAGGCGTTCAGCCGAGTCCCCCGAAGGTGAACGCGTACCCGGAGACGCCCGGGGAGAGGGCGACGTCGAGGCGATGGGCGTCGCCGTCGTCCAGGCGCGCGAGCGTGTGGAGGCGGTGCTCGCGGATGCGGACCGTCCGGGGTGGTCCGCCGTCCAGGCGGACCACCACCTCGCCGCCGCCGCGCGCGTCGGGCCCGAGCACGAGGTGGACGCCGGCGCCCCTGAAGTGGAGGCGCAACCGCGCGTCCCGGCCCGCCACGGCCCGCTCGCCGCGCACCGTCCACTCGCCGCCCAGGCCGACCCGGTCCGGGCCGGGATCGGTGGAACGCGTGTAGCGCGACCGCTCGCCGCGCCGGATCGCCGTCGCGTAGTGCTGGGCGCGGAGGTGCCCGAGGTAGATCTCGGGCGTCTGGGGCCGGTGGAACGGCGCCTCGTCGACGTCGGCCGTCCCCGGCGCGGGCAGCGTGTCCGCCGGCGCCCCCTCGGCCAGGAGGGCGCGGATGACCCGCTCGCTCTCCGCGTAGGCACCCTCGCCGAAGTGGGCGTAGCGCACGTGTCCGTCGCGTCCGAGGACGTACTTGGCGGGCCAGTAGCGATTTCCCCAGGCCGACCAGGTCGAGTACCGCGAGTCCAGGGCGACCGGCCACGGCACGTCCAGGTCGCGGACCGCGCGGGCCACGTTGTCGCGATCGGCCTCGAACGCGAACTCGGGGGTGTGCACGCCGATCACGACGAGGTCGTCGCCGTAGGTGTCGTGCCAGCGGCGCAGGTGGGGGAGGGTCCGGATGCAGTTGACGCACGAGTAGGTCCAGAAGTCGACCACGACGACCTTCCCGCGCAGGTCGGCGAGCGTCGTCGCCTCGGCGTTGATCCACGCCTGGATGCCGGTGAGCTCGGGCGGGAGGCCGTAGTCGGGGAGTGTCTCGGCCAGCCGTCCGAGCGCCGCGGGGTCGTCGCCTCCCGCGTCGGCCGCCGCACTCGCGCCCGGCGCGCCGGCCGCCGCGACGCCGGCGCCCCCGGGGGCCGCGAGGCGGTCCAGCTCGCGGGCCACCGGCGCCGCCTCCTGGATCGCGAGCGGGCCCTCGAGCGCGGCGGGCACGTGGGCCGCCAGCCGCGCATCGAGCCCGAGCACCATGACCACGACCGCGGCGAGTGCCAGCACGCCGAGCGCCTGCTGGATCCTCGGCGCCGCCCGCCGCACCGGCGCCATCGCGAGTCCCCGGCGAGCGGCCAGCATGATCGAAAGGAGCGCGACGCCGACGCCGAGGCCGTAGGCGGCGACCACGAGGAGCAGTCGCAGCGAGTACTCCTGGGTGGCGGCCGCCGACGCCACGGAGCCCATCAGCAGTCCCGCGCACGGGGTGAACACGAGCCCGAGGGCCATTCCGAGGACGAGCCCGTTCCCGTCGGCGCGCGGCGCGATCCGCGCGAGGGGGGTGAGCGCACGCGCCGCCGCCGACCCCACCGCCGGGACGATCAGCGAGACGGCGGTCACCGCGATGACCGCGATCGCGAGGTTTCGAAGCAGGTCGGGCGGGATCGGGAGCGCGTCCAGGATCGCCGTCCAAAAGAGCGTGAACAGCGTGAAGCTGAGGACGAGTCCGACCACGATCGCGATCGGCCGGCGTCGGCCCCCCGTGGGGCCGACGGCCAGGACGACCGGGAGCACGGGCAGCACGCACGGCGTCAGCGCCGTGAGGACCCCGATGACGAACGCGGCGCAAAGGAGCGGACCCATCGGCGCGGGATGCTAGGCGGCCGGTCTGAACGGACCCTTACGGGCCGCCGCCCCCGGGTCAGGAGCTGAAGCTGTCCCCGCAGGAGCAGGTGCCGGTCGCGTTCGGGTTGTTGATCCGAAACCCGCGTCGAAGCAGCGACGTCTCGTAGTCGATCACGGACCCCGTCACGTGGATCGCGGACTTGACGTCCAGCAGCATCCGCACGCCGTTGCTCGTGATCTCACGATCTCCGTCGCCGGCGGTCTCGTCCGGGGCGAGCAGATCGAGCTTGTACTCGAGACCGGAGCAGCCTCCGGCGAGGATGCGCAGCCGCACGCCCTCCGGCCGCCCCTGGTCGGCGGCGCGAGCACGGATGTACTCGGCCGCCGCCGGCGAGATCGTCACGAACGCCTCGCCCGCCTGCTGCGCGGCACGGGCCGCCTTGGCGCGCGCGCGGGCGGCGGCCTTCTTCTCCTCGAGCGTGAGCTGACGGTCCGTGGCCGGCGCCGCGGTCGTGTCCCCCGCGAGGGTGGTGGTCTCAGCCAAAGCCCATCACCTTCATCAGGAACTTCCCCTCCTCGGTCATCGAGTCGGGCGACCACGGCGGATCCCAGACCCAGTTGATCTCGACGTTCTCGACCCCCTCGAGCGGCCCGACCGCGGCGCGGGCGTCCTCCAGGATCTTCTCGGTGAGCGGGCAGCCCATCGAGGTGAGCGTCATGTCGATCACGACGTTTCCGGCGTCGTCCGTGTTCACGTTGTACACGAGCCCGAGGTCGACCACGTTGACGCCGAGCTCCGGGTCCTCGACCTGCTTCATTGCCGACCGGACCTCATCCTCGCTGACCATCCGCCACCTCCGATCCCGTCTGGTTGTCAAGGAGCGCCGCCTCGATCGCCGAGCGCGCCGCGAGCCACGACATGAGCGCGCACTTGACCCGCGCGGGGAACCTGGCGACACCCTCGAGCGCGACGGCGTCGCCGAGCTCGTCCGGCACGTCGGCGTCCCCGTGCATGACCAGTCGGAAGCGCTCGATCAGGGCGAGGGCCTCGTCCGCGTCGCGCCCCGGCAGCGTGTCCGCCAGCATCGACGCGGAGGCCCGCGAGATCGAGCAGCCCTCGCCGACGTGGGCGATCGCCGTGAGGCGCCCGTCCTCGAGCAGGACGTCGAGCGTGACCTCGTCGCCGCACATGGGGTTGTGCTCCTCGGCCGTCGCGCTGGCGGCCGCCAGTCGCCCCCCGCCGCGCGGGTTGCGGTAGTGGTCGAGGATGAGCTGCTGATAGAGGTCGTCGACGCCCGGCACGCGCGCTATCCCTGTCCGTCGAAGTAGGCCCGCGTCGCCTCGATGCCGGCGACGAGAGCCGCCACGTCCTGATCCCGATTGTAGATCCCCACGCTGGCGCGGGCCGTGGCGGGCACGCCGAAGCGCCGCATCAGGGGCCGGGTGCAGTGGTGTCCGGCACGGACGCAGATCCCGTGCGCGTCGAGGAGTTGCGCGAGGTCGTGGGGATGGACGTCGTCGAGCACGAAGCTGACCGCGCCGCCGCGCCGGTCGGCGTCGAGCGGTCCGAGCACGCGGAGTCCGGGCACGGCCGCGAGCGCGTCGAGCAGGGACGCGGTGAGCCTGCGCTCGTGCACGCGGACCTCGGCCATCCCGATCGCCTCGAGGTACTCGACCGCGGCCCCCAGCCCGATCGCCTCGGCGATCGCCGGGGTCCCCGCCTCGAAGCGCCAGGGGGGCTCCCGCCAGGTCGAGCCGTCGGTCGTGACGTCGGCGATCATCTCGCCGCCGCCCATGAAGGGCTCGATCGTCTCGAGCAGGCCGGGCCGGGCGGCGAGCACCCCGATGCCGGTCGGGCCGAGCATCTTGTGCCCGGTGAACGCCAGCAGGTCGCATCCGAGCTCGGCGAGGTCCACGGGCATGTGCGGAACGCTCTGCGCGCCGTCGACCAGGCAGAGAGCACCGTGCCGGTGCGCCTCCTCGGCCAGCTCTGCGACGGGGTTGACGGTGCCGAGTGCGTTCGACACGTGCACGACCGCCAGCATCCGCGTCCGCGGCCCCATCAACGCCGAGAGCGCGTCGCGGTCGATCTCGCCCTCGTCGGTCACGGGCGCGTACCTGACCGTTGCGCCGGTCGCGGTCGCGACGAGCTGCCAGGGGACCATGTTGGAGTGGTGCTCCATCTCGGTCAGGACGATCTCGTCGCCGGGACCCAGCTCGCGCATGCCCCACGCCCAGGCGACGAGGTTGATCGCCTCGGTCGCGTTGCGCGTGAACACGACGTCGGCGGGCGCGGCACCGATGAAGCGGGCGACGGCCCCCCGTGCGCCCTCGTACCGGTCGGTCGCGTCCACGCTCAGGCCGTAGACGCCGCGATGCACGTTGGCGCGCGCCTCTCGGTAGTAGGCGTCCATGGCCGCGAGGACGGGCTCGGGGGTCTGCGAGGTGGCCGCCGAGTCCAGGTAGACGAGCGGCGGCCGGCCGTGGGCCCCGTCCGCCAGCAGGGGGAAGTCGCCCCGCACGGCCTCGGGGTCGAGCGCGGTGACCCCGAGCGCCGGACGGGACATCCGCGTCAGCCGCCCGGCGTCGCGGCCGGCTCCTTCGAGCCGAACTCCGCGTAGCCGCGCTCCTCGAGCTCCTCGGCCAGCTCCGGTCCACCCGTGCGGGCGATCCGGCCGTCGAACATCACGTGGACCACGTCGGGGCGGATGTAGCGCAGGATGCGCGTGTAGTGGGTGATGATCAGGACGCCGAGACCGGGACCGCGCATCGTGTTGACGCCCTCGCTGACGATCCGCAGAGCGTCCACGTCGAGGCCCGAGTCGGTCTCGTCGAGCACGGCGAAGCGCGGCTTGAGCATCGCCATCTGGAGGATCTCGTGCCGCTTCTTCTCGCCGCCGGAAAAGCCCTCGTTCAGATAGCGGTCCGCGAAGCTCCGGTCGAAGCTGAGGAGCTTGGACGCCTCGTCGAACTCCTTGATGAACTCGCGCGGCGGCACCTCCTCGCCGCGCACCGAGGTCAGCGCGGTGCGCAGGAAGTTCATCACCGACACGCCGGGCACCTCGACCGGGTACTGCATGGCCAGGAACAGGCCGATCTTGGCCCGCTCGTCGGCCTCCATCTCGGCGATGTCCTGCCCGTCGAACAACGCCGTGCCACCGGTGATCTCATAGCGGGGGTGCCCGGCGAGGGCGTAGGCCAGCGTGCTCTTGCCGGAACCGTTGGGTCCCATGAGCGCGTGCACCTCGCCCTGCGGGATCTCGAGGTCGACGCCCTTGAGGATCGGCGTCCCCTCGACGGCGACTTCGAGACCGGTGATCTTCAGGATGGCTTGCGACACGTTGCTCCTCGTTCTCGTCTCGTCAGTCGGTCTGGTCGTCGTCGAGCAGGGGATGGGGTCGGTCGGGCTCGGGATCCACGAGGACGCGTCCGTCGCGCACCTCGACCCGGAACACGGGCACCGGCAGCGTCGCCGGCGGGGTGGTCGGGGCGCCGTCGATCAGGGAGAAGAAGGCGCCGTGGCGGGGGCACTCGATGCGCTCGCCCTCGACCCAGCCCTCCGAGAGGGACTCCTCGGCATGCGTGCACATGTCGTGCACGGCGTGGATGGTCCCGTCGGCCAGGCGGACCACGCACACCGGCGCGTCACCCACCGTGACGAGCTTGGGGTGGCCGGTCTCGAGGTCGTCGACGGCGGCGATGTCGATGAGGTCGGCCACTAGGCGAGCTTCCGCTCCAGGGCCGCTTCGAGCTCGGCGCGCAGCTCCTCCAGCGCCACGTGCTCCAGGACCTCCTGGAGGAAGCCCAGCACGATCAGCCGCTTCGCGGTCGCCTCGGGAACCCCGCGCGACATCAGATAGAACAGGTGCTCGTCGTCCACCCGCCCGACGGCGCCCGCGTGCGAGCAGCGCACCTCGGCGGTCTCGATCTCGAGGAACGGGATCGTGTCCGCGCGGGCGCCCTCGTTGAGCACCAGGTTGCGGTTGGTCTGGTACGCGTCTGTGCCGGGCGCCCCGGGCGGCACGATCAGGTTCCCGAAGAACACCGTGTGTGCCCGGTCCTTGAGCGCGCCCTTGTAGAGCAGGTTCGAGTACGCGCGCGGCGCCTCGTGGCGCGAGACGACCCGGTGCTCGAAGTGCTGCCTGCCGGAGGCGAAGAACAGCCCGAGCGCGCGCGCGTCGGCGCCCTCGCCGGCGCAGATCATCGTGGGCTCGACACGGACGACGTCCCCGCCCAGGGTGACGACCACCGAGCGGACGTTGGCGTCCTTGCCGGTGTGCGCCTGGACGATCAGGTGGTGGCGCATGCCCGCGCCCCAGTCCACGACCGCGACGTGCTCGACGTCGGCGCCCTGCGCGGCGTAGATCTCGACCGCCGAGGACGCCTGGACCCTCCCGTCGAGATCGGGCGACAGGTAGCGGTCGATCACCGTCGCCGAGGCGCCCTCCTCGACCACGACGAGCGTTCGCGTGGTCACGCGCCCGGCGGCGCCGGTCGCCGTCGTGACCGTCTCGACCGGCAGCTCGAGGTGGACCCCGCGCGGGACGAAGAGGAACGTGCCGCCCTCCCAGAGGGCGGCGTTCGACGCCGCGGCGCGGTCGTCGGTTCCGACGAGGCCCTGCAGCCGGTCCCGGATGAGCGACTCGTGCGTCTCGAGTGCGGCGGACAGCTCGCCCACGACCACGCCGTCGGGCAGGGTGCCCACCTCGACGCCGCCGGGCCGGCCGTCCGGCAGCGTGAGCCGGGCGGACCGCTCGCCCGCGGCGGGCACGTCGAGCGCGCCGGCCGGGCCGGGGGCCGTCGGCTCCGCGTCCTCGAGGAACAGGTCGCGCGGACGCGTGAAGCGCCACTCCTCTCTGCCCGCGAGTACGGGCAGGTCGGCGATCCGCCGCTCGGCGTCGGCGCGCCGCTCGGCGGCCCAGCTCGTGCTAGCCAATCGAACCCTCCATCTGCAGCTCGATCAGCCGGTTGAGCTCCACCGCGTACTCCATCGGCAGCTCCTTGGCGATCGGCTCGATGAACCCGCGCACGACCATCGCCATCGCCTCCTCCTCGGAGAGCCCACGGCTCATGAGGTAGAAGAGCTGGTCGTCGCCCACCTTGGACACCGTGGCCTCGTGGCCGATCGAGGTGTCCTCCTCCTGGATGTCCATGTACGGGTAGGTGTCCGAGCGGCTGTCGTCGTCGAGCAGCAGCGCGTCGCAGACGACGCTCGCCTTCGTCCGGAGCGCCCCCGGCTCGACCTTCACCAGGCCGCGGTAGCTGGTCCGACCGCCGCCCTTGGAGATCGACTTCGACACGATCGTGCTCGACGTGTCGGGCGCCGCGTGCACCATCTTGGCGCCGGCGTCCTGGTGCATGCCCTCGCTCGCGAAGGCGACCGACAGCACCTCGCCCCGCGCCCCGCGCCCGGTCATCCAGACGGCCGGGTACTTCATCGTCAGCCGCGAGCCGAGGTTGCCGTCGACCCACTCCATGGTCGCGTTCTCACGGGCGACCGCGCGCTTGGTGACCAGGTTGTAGACGTTCGTCGACCAGTTCTGGATGGTCGTGTACCGGCAGCGCGCGCCCTCCTTGACGATGATCTCGACGACCGCCGAGTGGAGGGAGTCCGAGGAGTACGTCGGCGCGGTGCAGCCCTCGACGTAGTGCACGAACGAGCCCGGCTCGCAGATGATGAGCGTCCGCTCGAACTGGCCCATGTTCTCCTGGTTGATCCGGAAGTACGCCTGCAGCGGGATCTCCACCTCGACGCCCTCGGGCACCCAGATGAACGAGCCTCCGGACCAGACGGCCGAGTTGAGGGCGGCCATCTTGTTGTCGCCCGGGGGGATCACGGTGGCCCAGTGCTCGCGGAAGAGCTCCTCGTGCTCGCGCAGGGCCGTGTCGGTGTCGCAGAAGACGACGCCCTTGCGCTCGAGGTCCTCGCGGATCGAGTGGTAGACGACCTCGCTCTCGTACTGGGCGCTCACACCCGAGAGGTACTTCTGCTCCGCCTCGGGGATGCCCAGCCGGTCGAACGTGTTCTTGATGTCGGCCGGAACCTCGTCCCAGTCCTTGCCCTGCTTTTCCGACGCGCGGATGAAGTAGTAGATGTCCTGGAAGTCGAGGTCGTCGAGATCGCCGCCCCAGTCCGGCATGGGCTTGCGGTCGAAGATCTCGAGCGCGCGGAGCCGGAACTTGGTCATCCACTCGGGCTCGTTCTTGAGCGCCGAGATCTCGCGGACCACGTCCGGGCTCAGGCCCTTCTTGGGCGTGAAGACCGACTGGCGCTCGTCGTGCCAGCCGAACTTGTACTGGCCGATGTCGATGTCCGGTGGCTTGGTCGTGGACACGTCGTTCCCCCGTCGGTCGTCGTCCCGGGCCCGTACTCGATCCTGGCACCGCGCCGGATGCCCCGCGCATCGGCGTCCTGTCTAAAGGATAACCAGGTTGCCGCTATCAGTGAAGCGGTATACTGATCGTCGATCGCAGCGGCGGAACCCTACCGGGCGAGGCCTTCGCGACGACCAGCGGGAGCCCACGTGCCGCGCAGCCACGACGATGCCCGAAGGCCGGAGCCGCTCGAGGACGAGATCTCGCGGCTCGTCGCCGCGCTCGGAGACCCGACCCGCCGAAGCGCCTTCTTCCACGTCCGCGCCTCGAGCGAGCCGCAGAGCAAGGACCACGTGGCCGGGGCGCTCGGCATCGACCGGCGCCTGGCGGGATTCCATCTGGACAAGCTCGTCGACCAGGGGTTCCTGCGCGCCGAGTTCCGGCGCAGGACCGGGCGCACCGGACCGGGTGCGGGTCGTCCCGCCAAGCTCTACTCGAGCGCCGACACCGAGGTCCACGTCGACCTCCCCGAGCGCCACTACGACGTGCTGGCGTCGCTGCTGCTCAAGGTCGCCGCAGACGAGTCCGGCGCGCCGACGTCGGCGGTGATCGAGCGCGTCGGCTTCGAGTTCGGCCTGCAGGTCGGCCTCGCGGAGGCCGCGGCGGGGGCCCGATCGCCGAGCGAGGCGGCCCAGACCGCCGCCCGCGAGGTGGCGGGGGTCCTGTCGCGTCTCGGGTTCGCCGCGACGAGCGACGACGATGGCGGCATCACGGCCTGCGCCTGCCCGTTCGAGGACCTCGCCTTCCAGGACCCCGAGCGCATCTGCGGCCTGGACCGGGCGATCTGGAAGGGGATCCTGGCCGCGTTCGTCCCGGCCGCACGGCTCACCACGACCACGACTCGCGCGCTCGGGGACGACGCCTGCGCGGCGAGCGTCCAGGAGACCCGCGCCGAGGAACTCGACGCCCGGATCGCCTCGGCCGGCTAGTAGTCCTTCGTCCGCGTGGTGGCGAAGAGGTACGTCATGGTCGCAAAGGCAGCGGTCATGAACAGCGACGGCACCCAGTCGTTGCCGTAGCGCGCGGTGTCGGCGAGCGTCGCGATCGTCTGGGCGACGAGCGCGAGCGTCAGGAAGGCGAACAGCGCGAAGCCGAGCCAGTTCGCCCAGCTGATCGGGAGGTACTGCCAGACGCCGGTCTCGCCCCGCGTCGGCGCGTAGTTGGCGCGGCGCCCGCCGCCCCCCTTGCGCTTGCGCTTCGCGGTGGTCTTCGACTTCGCCACGGCCGAGAAGGGTACCAGCTACCGCCGACCCCGGATCAGCGCGCGATCGACCAGGATCGCGGCGACGAGGGCGAGCGCGACCAGACCGACCGCGACGAGCGGGCGGTCGTACACCGTCCACACCAGCACGGCCAGGATGAGCACCGCGAGTCCCATCCGCCGACGGTACCCGCCTCAGGGCCCGCGGCGCGCGCGCACGTCGCCAGGCGGTAGCCTCCCGGCCCGTGGCGAGCACACCGCCCCAGGACTGGCGTGAGGTCCTCATCGTCGAGGCGGCGCTTCGGACCGGCCTCCTCGCGGCGTTCCTGACGCCGGCGTCGCCGGCGGCCGTTGCCGATCGGCTCGACCTCGACCCCCGGGCGACGCGAATCACGGCGCTCGCGCTGGCCGACCTCGGGTACCTGGCGCCCGCCGGGGCCGACGCCCTCGCCGCGGCGCCGGCGACGCTCGGGCTCATCGACGAGCGGGGTGAGGAGCGCGACGCCGCCGCGCGGATCCACGTGACCGCCCGCCTGATCGCCCAGCACGGCCGCCTCGCCGACGCGCTGCTCGGCGCGGCACCGGTCCCGCCGTGGCGAGGGGACCGGGGGCTCGCCGAGTTCACCGCGGCGATGCGCGCGACCGCCGGCGAGCGGGTCGACGAGCTCGTCGCGGCACTCATCCGCCCCCGCGACGGCGCGCGGCTCCTCGACATCGGCGGCGGTCCCGGCGTCGACGCCGCGGCCCTCGCGGGGGCCGGATGGGACGTCACGGTGCTCGACCTCCCGGAGGTGCTCGCCGTCTCGGGCGAGCGGCTGGCAGAGGAGGGCGTGCGCGCGCTCGCGGGCGACGCCACCGAGCGCGTGCCGCCCGGGCCATGGGACGCCGTCCTCATCGCGAACGTGCTCCAGCTGCTCGGACCGGACGAGGCGCGGGCGCTCGTCGCCCGCGCGGTCGCCGGGCTCGCGCCGGACGGAGTGCTCGGCGTGCTCGGCGTGGTCCGGGATCTCAGCCCGCACGGGCGCCTGTTCGCCGTGGGGATGCTCCTGTCGACCGAGGAGGGCGACACCCACGACTCCGAGGCCATCGCGGGCTGGATCCGCGATGCCGGCCTCGGCGACGTCGCGGTCGTCGAGTTGTCGGGCGGCCGCATCCTGATGACCGGGCGGGCCGCGTGAGCGAGTCGGTCGGCGCCGGCCCGAGCAGTCGGATCGCGGGCTTCGGGTTCGCGGCCAGGATCCGCGTCGAGATCGCCGACACCGACCTCGGGGGAGTCGTCTACTACGGCAACTACGCGCGCATCCTCGACCATGCGGTGCTCGCCTTCCGGCGACAGGTCGGGATTCCGCTGATGGGCCCCGAGGACCACATGTTCATGGTCCGGCGGCTCGAGATCGACTATCGCTCGCCCGCCCGGTTCGACGACCTGCTGGAGATCCACGTGCGCGCCGCGGAGGTGGGGCGGGCCAGCCACACCCTCGTGGCGCGGATCGACGCGCTCGAGGCTGAGGGGCCGAGGCACGTGCTGGACGCCCGCGTCGTGCTCGTCGGCGTGCGCCCCGACGTCATCCGCCCGTCGCCGATGCCCCAGCCGGTCGCCGACGCCCTCCGATCACTGGATCCCCCCGCGTGACATCGCGGGTGCTCGGCGAGGACGGTCGGGCGCTCGCGCTCGCCGGGTGCGACCCCGCCGCCCTCGCCTCGCTCGAGCGCCTCGTCCTGGCCGACGCGCCCGGTCGCGCCCTCGGGCCCCGGCGCGACGCCCACGTCCATCTCGGCCGGGATCGCGACGGGCACACGCTCGACGCCGACGCGCTGATCGCCGATCTCGATGCCCACGGCATCGAGGACGCGGTCTGCTTCCCGCCGAACGACCCGGGTCCGGACGGGCAGTTCGCGGCGGCCAATGCCGCGGTCCTCTCCGCGTCTCGCCGCCACCCCGGCCGGATCGTCCCCTTTTGCAGGGTCGATCCGGGCTCGCCGGGCGCCGCCGGCGCGATGGCGCGGGCGCACGCCGGCGGCGCGATGGGGCTGAAGCTGCACCCCGTGGCGCAGGCCTTTCGCCCCGAGGGCGCGGGGTCGCTCGCCGTCGTGCGCGACGCGTGCGATCGGGGGTGGCCGGTGCTGATCCACGCGGGCTTCGGCGCGCGTCGGCTCGCGCGCCCGATCGCCGCGCTGGCCGATGCGGTCCCCGACGCCCGGCTCATCCTGGCCCACGCGGGCCGGGGTGACGCGGTGGCCCTCCATCGCGCGACGGAGGGCCGTGGGGGTGTCGTGTTCGACACCTCGCTCGCGGCGCTCGCGGACGTCGTCGCGCTCGCCCCCGAGCGACTCGTGTTCGGCTCCGATCGCCCCTACGGCGAGCACGCGACGGCACTGGCGCTGGTCGGTGTGGCGGCGCGCATCGCGGGGTGGAGCGACGAGGAGTCGGCCGCGGTGATGGGCGGCAACCTGACCCGGCTGCTCGGCTGATGGACCGCGCCGCCGCGCTTCGCGTCACGACCCTCGGCGCGCAGGCGGAGATGGCGCTCGTGCGCCGGGACCCGGTCGCGGCGCCGCTGCTCGCGCAGGCCGCCCGCGCCGCGGACGGGTCGGCGTGCGCCCCCCTTCTCGAGGAGGCGGCCACGCTCGTCCGGCTCCACGGCGTGCGGGGCGACGACGCCCCGGCGCGGGCGCGCCGCAAGGTCGTGCAGGCCCTCGTCCGCGCGGCGTCGCAGCGCGCACAGGCCGTGCTGCTCGAACCGGCGCCGCGCTGAGCGGCGGGGCGTCGGGCCCGGCGCGCGTCTCGCGCGGCCGGGCGGGGCGACTCAGGCCTTGCGCTCCAGGTACTCGGCGACCATCTTCTCGCCGGCCTCGTGGCCGTCCTCGAAGTAGACCCGGTTGATCTCCTTGAACAGGTCCCACTGCTCCGGCACGTCGTCCTCGGCGAGCGTCGCGTCGACCGGGCACGCCTCGACACACGCATCGCAGTCGATGCACTCGTTCGGGTCGATGTAGAGCATCGTGGCCTGCTCGTAGTTCTCCTCGCCGGGCGCGGGGTGGATGCAGTCCACAGGACACACGTCCGCGCAGGACGTGTCCTTGGTGCCGATGCACGGCTCGGCGATCACGTAGGCCATGCGGCCGACCTCCGGTGGCGGTTGGAGACACCGACGGCGCGGTCGCCGTCGGAACCGCCATTCATACCAGCAGACCGCACCCCGTGGTAGCGCGCGGCGGGCGCGCGGACGTGGCGTTCGGCCCGGCGCCCCGGGCCGATCAGACCCCGGCGGCGACGCGCTCGAGGAGCGCGTCCGCGGTGGACATGAGCGCCCGCGCGGCGGGTGAGTCGGGCGCGGCCGCCACGACCGGCGTGCCGTCGTCGCCGGCGCGCGCGACGTCGGCCTCCAGCGGGATCCGCCCGAGCAGCGGCCGGTCGATCTCGCGCGCGAGGCGCTCCCCGCCGCCGGCCCCGAAGACCTCGTGGCGCACGCCGGTGTCGGGGGCCACGAAGTAGCTCATGTTCTCCACGACGCCGACCACGGGCAGGTCGACCCGCGCGGCCATCGCCGCGGCGCGGCGGGCGACCCGCTGGGCGGTCAGCTGCGGGGTCGTGACGACGATCACGGATGCCCGTGGAAGGAGCTGGGCGATCGAGAGGGAGACGTCGCCGGTCCCGGGCGGGAGGTCCACCAGGAGGTACTCGGGGTCGTCCCAGAACGTGTCGCTCACGAAGCTCGTGAGCGCCTTGTGGAGCATCGGTCCGCGCCAGATGACCGGGCTGTCCTCCTCGGCCAGGAAGCCGATCGACATCAGCCGCACGCCGTGGGCCTCGACCGGGATCATCAGGTCGTCGACCATCACCGCGGGGCGCTGGATCCCCATCATGCGTGGGATCGAGTAGCCGTAGACGTCGGCGTCGAGCAGCCCCACCGTGTGGCCGCGGGCCGCGAGCGCCACGGCCAGGTTGCACGTCACGCTCGACTTGCCGACGCCCCCCTTGCCGGAGGCGATCGCGATCACGGTCGTGGCGCTCTCGTCGTCGGCGAACGGCGACGGGCGCGCGATGCCGCCGGCGACCCCGGAGCGAAGCGCACCCCGTTCCTCGTCGCTCATGGCGTCGAGGGTCACGCGGACGACCTCGACGCCCGCGAGCGGCTCGAGCGCGTGGCTCACCCGCCGCTGGATCTCGGCCTTCAGCGGGCAGCCGGCGACCGTGAGCTTGACCTCGACGGCGACCGTCCCGCCGTCGATCTCGACCGCACCGATCATCCCGAGGGCGACGACGCTCCGACGCAGCTCGGGATCCTCGACCGCCCGGAGCGCCTCCCAGACGCGGTCGGCGAGCGGCGCGTCGACCCCGGTGCTCACATGAACATCCGTGCGAAGGGGGCGGCCTCGGCGATCGTCCCGCCCCAGGGCCCGTGCCCGGGGTAGATCAGCGTCTCGGGCGGCAGCGCGAGCGCGCGCTCGAGGCTCGTCATCATCGCGGCCGGGTCCGAGCGCGGGAAGTCGGTCCGACCGATCCCCTGCGCGAAGATCAGGTCGCCGACGATCGCCTGGCCGGAGCCGGGGTCGTGCGCGACGATGCACCCGGGCGAGTGACCGGGCGTCTCGATGACGTCGAGGCGGAGGTCGCCGACCTCGATCACGTCGCCCTCCGTGAGCAGCCGGGCCGCGGTCACTCCCGGGGTCGGCGGCGGGCTGCCGAACAGCGCGGGGTTGAACGGCGCCGGGGCGGCGACCCAGTCGGCGTCGGCGCCGTGGACCCAGACCGGCAGGCCCTTCTCGGCCCACAGGTGGTTCTCGACCACGTGGTCCCAGTGCCCGTGCGTGTCGAGGACCGCGATCGGCGTCGCCCCGAGCCGCGAGATCGTCTCGGTCAGCCAGCGCTCGCTGCCGAGGGCGGGATCGACGACGATCGCCGTCCCGCCCTGGCGGTCGGCCACGACATAGCTGTTGGTCGCGACCGGACCGAAGGTGCCGCCACGGATGATCACTCGTCCTCCCCTGACGCGGGCTTCGCGGACAGTCTAGGAGGGTGTGGGCGGTGCCACGACCGCGGTGAACCCGCCGCCAGGTGCCGTTAGCCTTGTGGGGTCAAGTCGGGAGGGGTCATGGGCGAGACGGCGACGACACACCCGGATGCGCGGGAGCTGGCCGAGGGGGCCGAGGTGGTCGAGCCCACCGGGTCGGGCACTCGCCGCCCTCGCACGCTGGACGCCGGAGGGCGGCGTCCTCAGCGTGCTCGGCGACGCCGGGGCGGGTGGGTCCGGTGACGAGTCCCGGATCGCGATCCGGAACGACCTCGCCGCACTGACGCGGCGCCTGCACGACGAGGGTCCCCGTGAGCTCCGCACGGCGCTCGCCGACGTGCTCGCCCGCCACGGCGACGCGATCGACGCCGTGACGCGGGCCGATGCGGGCGCCGGCCGGGGCCGGGCCGTGTTCCTCCCCCTCGGCGACGGTGCGCCCAGGGCGATGGCCACCCAGTGCGCGATGCCCGCGGGGGCCTCGCTGGCGCCGTTGGCCCGGCTCGGCCCGCTGGTGCGTGCACGCACCGTCCACCGGGCGATCGGGGTGGTCCTCGTCTCCGCGGAGCGGCTGGAGGTGACGTCGGTCGCCATGGGCGTCGCCGAGCGACGCGGGGTGTGGGAGGTCGGTGGCCTCTCGGAGGGACGCGACCGCCGAGGGCCGGCGAGCGCGAACCCGGGCCGCGCGCAGCAGTCGGTCACGCACGTCGAGCGCCATGAGGCCCACATCGCGGATCAGCGCCGGCGCGCGATGGCATCGCTCGTGGAGCGCGCCGCCGGGCTGGCGGGCGACGCCGACTGGGCGCGCGTGATCGTCGCCGGTGATCCCGGGGTGGCGGAGGAGGTCGCCGAGGGCCTGCGGGCGGGCGGGGTCGACGGCTGCACGGTCGTCCATTCCGACCTCGTCGGCGAGTCGGCGGGCCGCCAGGCCGACGGCCTCGCGGGGCCGATCGCCGAGGCCCGGGCGGCATGGGCGCTCGAGGCCGTGGACCGGGCGCTCGAGGCCGCGGCCGCGGGCGGTCACGGGGCGGTGGGGCTCGACGCGGTGCTCCCCGCGCTCGCGGAGGGCCGGGTCGCTCGCCTCCTGCTCGCCCCGGGGGGCGATGCGCCCGGCTGGCGCGCCCCGGACGGGCGCCCCCTCGCCGCACCCGTCGACGATGCGGCACCCGTTCCGTCGCTGCACGACGTGATGGCGGCCCGCGCCCTCACCACGGACGCCGAGGTCATGGTCCCCGACGGCCCCGCCGCGGAGCGACTGGCCGACGTGGCCGTCGCCGCCGAGCTTCGCTGGTAGGGCGACCGTGCGGATCGTCATCGGCGCGGACGACACCGGCGCGCTGGTCGACGCGCTCGTCGCCGAGGCGCGCGCGCTCGGCCACGACGTCGAGCTGATCGGTCCGCCGGCCGGCACCGGCGAGGAGTGGGCCGAGGTGGGTGAGGCCGTCGGGCGCGCGGTCACGGGCGGCGCGGCGGAGCGGGCGGTCGTGTGCTGTTGGAGCGGGACCGGCGTCGCGATCGCCGCGAACAAGGTCGCAGGCGCACGCGCCGCGCTCTGCGCGGACGCCGAGACGGCTCGCCTGGCGCGTCGCTACAACCACGCGAACGTGCTCGCGCTCTCGATGCGGGCGACGACCCCGACCCTCGGCCGGGAGATCCTCTCCGCGTTCCTCGCGGGTGACGACGGAGAGGACGACTTCGACCATCGCAACGTCGCCCACGTCGAGGCGATCGACCCGGGCGGCGCGGGCGATCCGGCCGAGTCCGCCTAGCGGCCCGCCCCGTGCAGGTAGGCGATGTCGCGGCCCTCGGTCGCGGCCAGCCGGCGGCGCTCGATCGTCGTCGCCCACTCCTCGTCGATCACCGGCCACCTGGCCAGGGCCGCGGCGTGGCGCATGTACCAGAGCAACTCGGGCCGGGCGCGATCGCGGACGGTGTCGATCGCCTCGGGGCTCCCCATGCCGGAAGACTGCCCGCCGGGCGCCACCACGCCAAGCCGCTTCCGCGGCACGTTGCGCCGGTCAGCCGCCCAGCAGGCCGCCGAGCCCGCCCGCGCCGAGGGGTTGCGGGTCGTCGGGGGGCGTGACCGTGAGGTCGGCCCCGAAGTCCGACGGGTCGACGGCCACGTCGACCGCGGGCCCGCCGTCGGCGTCGACGTCGCCCACGGCGAGGCGCACCCGGCGCGGACGCAGGTCGTCGACGCCGACGAGGATGCTCACGCGGCCGTCCTCGAGCGGGACGTCCGCCGCCGGGCCGAGCGCCCCGAGCACCGGCGCGAGGGCGGCCTGCGCCCGCTCCGCGTCGAGGACACCCTCGATCCGCACGACCTGCACACCGTCGAACTCCTCGCGACCGACCTCGACCGGGTCCTCCACGAGCGTCGGCAGCTCCGTGATGATGGACCCCGGATCGAGCTGCGCCACCTGCGCGGGCGGGAGCCCGAGATCCAGATCCCGCCCGAGGACCCCCGCGTAGAGGGCGTCGTCGACCCGCGTCAGGTTGACCTCGACCGGAAGGCCGGCGTCGACGCCCACGTCGACCGAGAAGCCGGTCGGCGGCACGACCACGCCCTCGCCGTCGATGCCGAGGGCACCGGAGAGGAAGCTCGACGGCGCGAGCTCGCCGGCGAGCACCGTGCCCTCAAGGCCGATGCGGTAGGGGCCGGCTTCGGCCAGCGCATCGGCCGACCGGTCGAGGATCTCCGCGGGTGCGAGGCCCTCCGTGTTGTCGGCGCCGCCACCACCGCCGCCGTCACCACCACCACCACAGCCGGCGATCAGCACGATGGATCCGACGGACAGCGCGGCCGTCGTCACCTTGGGCGGAAGGCGCATGACGGCCGGTATAGCATGCGCCGGATGCCCGACCCCTCAGCGCTGTCGCTGGTCCCGATCGGCGTGGGGACCGCGTATGCGCGCGAAGGTGAGGTGCAGAGCGCGTACCTGGTCCGCGCGGACGGGGCCGAGATCCTCCTCGACCTCGGCGCGGGCGCGCTCAACCGCCTGCAGTCGGTCTGCGACCCCGCGCGGCTCGACCTTCTGGTCGTGTCCCATGCCCACCCCGACCACTGCGCGGACCTGTTCGCGCTGCGCGTGCTGATGGCGTACGGGCCCGGGGCGGGGGCGAGCATCCGCACGCTGCTGCCGGAGGGGCTCAAGGAGCGGCTGGTCGCCTTCGCGGGGCCCGACGGCTGGGGATGGATGCGCGACGAGGTGCTCGCGCGCGGCGGTGGCGAGACCTCGGTCGGCGACGTCCGCGTCGTCCAGCGCGAGGTGCCGCACGTCGCGCCGACCCATGCCGTGCGCATCGAGGCGGGCGGGCGCAGCCTCGTCTACGGCGCCGACGGCATCGTGTCGGACGCGCTGATCGACCTCGCGACCGGGTGCGACCTGCTGGTGTGCGAGTGCTCGTTCGGCGCCGAGCCCGCACCGCCCGGCCCCGCGCACCTCGACGCCATGGGTGCGGGCCGGATCGCGGCGCGGGCCGGCGCCGGTGCGCTCCTCCTGACGCACTGCTATCCCGAGCACGATCGTGACGCCGCCGTCCGCGCCGCGCGCGCGGAGTTCGACGGTCCGGTCGCCTTCGCCGCGCAGGGCAGCGAGGTGGCGGCATAGGCCTTCGGCGTCCGCAACCGCGTGGTCGCCGCGCCTACATCCTGGCCGTGCTGCTGAGCCTCGTGGTTCCCGGGCTCGGGCACCTGTACATCGGGCGCAGGACCCGCGCCGCCATCTGGTTCGTGGGCTTCGTGGTGATCACGGCCGTCTTCTGGAGCCGGGACGATCTGGGGACCGACGGCGCGGTTGCGCTGGTGGCGATCCTCTCCGTGCTCGCGGCCGTCGACGCGGTCATCATGATCCGCCTCGGACCGGGCTCGCGCTAGCCGCGCACGGCCTCCCGAAGGCTGCCCTTGAGTCGCAGGATCGCCTTGGTGTGGAGTTGGCTGACGCGGCTCTCGGTGACTCCGAGCACGTCGCCGATCTCGCGGAGGGTGAGGTTGTCGTAGTAGTAGAGCGCCACGACCGCCTTCTCGCGTTCGGGCAGCCGGGAGATCGCCTCCGCGAGATCCTCGCGCAGGTCGCCGGTGTCCGCGAGCGAGGCCGGATCGACCGCGCGCTCGTCGGAGATCGTCTCCATCAGGTGGGGCGTCTCGCCGGGGGCCATGTTCCAGCCGTCGTCGAGCGCGATGATCGACGAGTTGGCGATCTGGCTGATGAGCGCCCGGAACTCCTCGAGGTCGAGCTGCATCGCCGCGGCGAGCTCCTCCTCGGTCGGCGCGCGCTTGAGCTTGTGCTCGAGCTCGGTCGCCGTGCGCTCGACCTCCCTGGCGCGGGACCGAACCGATCGGGGCACCCAGTCGAGCGCGCGCAACTCGTCGATGATCGCGCCCTTGACCCGGGTGGCCGCGAACGTCTCGAAGCGGACCTCGCGGCCCGGGTCGTAGCGCTCGATCGCCGCGATCAGGCCCTCGAGGCCGTACGAGATGAGGTCGGCCTCCTCGACGTGCGGGGGCAGGGCGCTGCGCATCCGTCCGGCGACCCACTTGACCACGGGAGCGTAGGTGAGGATCAGCCGCTCCTTGGCGACCTCGTCGCCCGCGCGGTAGCGGCGCCAGAGGGCGTCGATCTGCGCGTCGCGCTCATCGCGCGAGGCCTGCCTGGGGGACTCGTCGGTCGACACGAGGGGAAGCCTACCCGCGTCCTCCGACACCGCCCGCCCCCACCGCCGGAGTACCCTCCGGTCCGTGCTCGTCGCCCAGCTGATCGCCGCCGTCCACCGGCTCGCGCCGCCGGAGCTCGCCGAGGAGTGGGACAACGTCGGTCTCGCCGTCGGGCGCCACAATCACCCGGTGCGCCGGGTCCTCGTGGCGCTCGAGCTCCGGGACGAGGTCCTGGACGAGGCGCGCGACCTCGCGTGCGAGGCCGTGGTCACGCACCACCCGCCGATCTTCCCGAGCCTCACCACCGTGAGCGACCACGCCGTTCCCGGTGAGCTCGTCCTGCGGGCGGCCGAGGGGCGCGTGGCGGTCGTCGCGGCCCACACCAACCTCGACGCGGCCCGCGGCGGGCTCAACGACCTCATGGCCGAGGCGATCGGCATGTCGGGGACGTCGCCGCTCGTGCAGTCCGGCGCCGATCCGGGCGCCGGGCTCGGCCGCATCGGCGAGGTGGCCGAGACGACCGTCCAGGACGTCGCGGCCCGCGCGGGCGCGGCCTTCGAGACCAGGGCGGTCTTCTGCGGCGACCCGTTCGGGCGCGTGCGCCGCGCCGCCTGCTGCACCGGCTCGGGCGCCTCGCTGCTCGCCGAGGCCCGGACGGGCGGGGCGGACGTCTACGTGACCAGCGACCTCAAGTACCACGACGCCGATCGCGCGGCGGGGATGCCGCTGGTCGACCTGCCCCACGCGTCGGTCGAGCGCGCGGTGCTGAAACGATGGGCGCGCGGCCTCGAGCGGGTGCTCGCCGACGAGGGCGTCGAGACCCGCTTCGCCGCGGTCGACACCGATCCATGGCAGGTCGGATGACGGGCCGCGACGGCCCGCCCGTGCGGGTGGTAGCGTCGCGGACGTGAAGCTTCTGGACGACGAGGACCTTGTCTGGCAGGGGCATCCCACGTGGCGGGCGCAGTTCATGCGACTGGTGGGATTCCTCGCGCTGGCGGCCATTCCCCTCGTGCTGTCGCTCATCCTCGCGGCGAACGGCGCGGGAACGGGGCTCCCGGTGTGGCAGTGGCTGCTCGTCACGGCGGCGCTCGCGCTCGTCGTGCTGGCCGTCGATGCGCTCCGCCGGTTCGCCACGCTCTACCAGGTGACCACGCGGCGCATCCGCATCCGCCGCGGCATCCTGTCGCGGCGGAATCAGTCCGCCAGCATCGGCCGGCTGCAGTCGATCGACATCAGCCAGTCGGCGCTCGCCCGGGTGCTCAACGTCGGCGACATCGACTTCTCGACCGCCGGCGAGGACTCGCCGGACTTCCGCTTCGACGGCGTCGGGGCGCCCAACGAGATGGTCCAGATCGTCGAGCGGGCGCTCGAGAACATCGACGACACGCGGGCGGGGCTGGGCTAGGCGCGGTCCGCGGGCGGCGCCCGCCCGAGGCGGCGCCGACCGGGTAGAGTCGCGCCGCATCGATCGGCGAGCAGAGACGGGGCCCGGCGTGAGCGACGGCGGCAAGCAGGGACCCGCCCCGGCGGATCTGGGTGCGCTCGGCGCGCTCGGGCGATGGGGGCGGTTCTGCTTTCGCCACCGCTGGCCGGTCGTCGGGGTGTGGATCGTGGTCATCGCCGTGCTCGCGACGTCGGCGTCGCTGTTCGGCGGGACGCTCTCGAACGCGGTCGAGATCCCAGGCACCGACTCGCAGCGGGGGCAGGACCTCCTCGACGAGACCTTCCCGCAGGTGGCGGGCAACGCCGCCACCCTGGTCTTCGCGGCCCGCACCGGGACGCTCGTCGACCCCGCGTCCCAGCAGGCGGTGCAGGCGGCGCTCCAGGGCGCGGGTGACATCGACGGGGTGGTCTCGGTCGGCAACCCGTATCAGCAGCAGGGCGGCCTGATCAACGAGGCGCAGACCGTCGCCTTCTCGAACGTCCAGTTCGCGCAGCAGTCCTTCGACGTCCCCCAGAGCGCCATCGACGCGCTGGAGTCCGAGGCGAACGCGGCCGTCGCCGGGACCCCGGTCGAGGTCAACTTCACCGGCGCCGTGATCACGAACAACATCACGCCGGACGACTCGCTCAGCGAGATCATCGGCCTGACCGTGGCGCTGGTGATCCTCCTGATCATGCTGGGGAGCGCCGTCGCCGCGATCGTCCCGATCGCGATGGCGATGGTCGCGCTCGTGGCGGGCCTGTCGCTCGTCTACCTCGAGGCCGACTTCGTCAACCTCAACACGATCACCCCGACGCTCGCGATCATGCTCGGGCTCGGCGTCGGGATCGACTACTCGCTCTTTCTCATCACGCGGTACCGCCAGGAGCTCGCGGCGGGGCGCGAGGTCGCCGACGCCGTCGCGATCGCGACCGCCACCGGCGGACGGGCGGTCATCTTCGCCGGGACGATGGTCGTGCTCTCGGTCGCCTCGCTCGTCGTCTTCGGGCTCTCCTGGATGACCCTGATCGGCGTGGGCGCCGCGGTCACCGTCGTGACCGCGGTGATCGCGGCGAACTCGCTCGTCCCCGCGGCGCTCTCGATCCTCGGGCACCACGTCAACAGCCTGCGCCTGCCCCACTTCCGCCATCCTCGCGAGGACGACGACGGCGGGGCGATCGGCGCCTGGGGGCGCCTCGTCACCCGTCGCTCCCTGATCTTCGGGCCGCTCGCGCTCGTGGTCCTCCTCGTCCTGGCGCTTCCCGTGTTCTGGGTCCAACTCGGGGCGTCCGACGCCGGGACGTATCCGAAGGGGCAGACGGAGCGCACCGCCTACGACCAGATCTCGACCGCGTTCGGCCCAGGGTTCAACGGGCCGCTCGTCGTCTCGATCAACCAGTCCGCCGACCCCCAGGTGACGGACCGGATCGCGAGCGCGATCCAGGGCACCGACGGCGTCGCGACCGTGCAGGCGCCGGTCGTCAACCAGCAGGGGACCACCGCCGTGCTCTCGGTGATCCCCACGTCGTCGCCTCAGTCCCGCGACACGGTGGATCTGGTCGACACCCTTCGCGACGATGTGATCCCCGGCGCGATCGGCGGCGCCGACGCGACCGCCTACGTCGGCGGCACCACCGCGGCGTTCGACGACATCGCCACCCGGATCGGCGACCGCCTCGTCTGGTTCGTGCTGCTCGCGGGCGGGATCGTCCTGTTGATCATGACCACCGCGTTCCGGTCCCTGTCCGTCGGGGTCAAGGCCTTCGCGACGATGCTGCTCTCCGCGGCGGCCTCGTTCGGGGTGCTCATCGCGGTGTTCCAGTTCGGATGGGGGCTCGAGCTGATCGGCCTGGACCAGACCGGCCCGATCACGTCGTATCTCCCGCCCATCGTCTTCGCGATCCTCTTCGGTCTCTCGATGGACTACGAGGTGTTCCTCGTCAGCCGCATCAGGGAGGAGTTCGTGCGGGGCGCGTCGGCGCCGGACGCCATCACGCAGGGGGTGGCGCGCATCGGCAAGGTCGTCGTCGCCGCCGCGCTCATCATGACCAGCGTCTTCCTCTCGTTCCTCCTGAGCGACTCCAGCCTCGTCAAGCAGTTCGGGCTCGCGCTCGGGGTCTCGATCCTGATCGACGCGTTCATCGTGCGGCTGACGCTCGTGCCCGCCGTGATGCAGGTGCTGGGCGAGCGGATGTGGTGGATCCCGCGCTGGCTCGACCGGATCCTGCCGCCGCTCACGATCGAGCCCTCGTTCGACAGCCGCGCCGAGGACGACCCGACGGTGCCGCCGAGAACCGACTGACGGCCGGCCCGGCCGGTCAGGACTCGACCGGCTGGCTCCCGAGGACGCCGATGCGAAGGTACGGCTCGGGTCCCGACCCGTAGTCGAACGCGGCCTCCAGGCGGGTCGGGATCCGGACGCCCCCGACCTCGGCGTGATCGGCGAGGCTGTACTGGAAGGGCGTGTCGGTGAAGGTCCGGTCCGGGAGGTCCCGCGGCCGGTCGGGCGCGTGCGAGCGGACGACGTCGCCGTGCTCGTCGACGTCGAGGTGGACCGTCGCCTCCTGGTCACCGATCCGGGCGTGCACGGCCACGCGGTCGGGGCCCTCGTCGATCCACTCGAGGGCCGGGTTGAGCGCCGCGGCAGCCGGGGCCAGGGGCAGCTCGGCGAGGTGCCGCACGAGCTGGGAGCGCACGACCTCGAGGCCCTTCGCCCGGCGCACGCGCAGCACGCCGAGCAGCTTGCCCGTGCCCCACCCGTCCGCGGGCCCGCACCCGTCGCGCAGACGGAGCGGGAGCACCTTGAACACGCGCATGCGGGCCGTCCACTCGAACCCGACGTCGTCCTGCCAGATCAGGTGCGTGCCCCGCCACGGGAGCCAGCGCTCGCCCACCAGGAACTCGCCCCGCTCGCGAAGCTCAACGCCCTGCGTGGCCTCGTGCGACTCCGGAAGCGCCCGGTCCAGCCATCGCCGGGCGGCCGGCGGCAGCTCGGCGCGCGCGACGCTGAGCGCGATGCTCGGAGGTCATGGGCGAGGTGGGCGTCGCACGCGGCGAGACTACCCGTGACGGACGGTCCGGCGCCGGGTGCTCAAGTCGCCCCCACCGCGAGGCCGATGTCGTGACCGAGTCCCGCCGCGCGCGCGTGTCGTCGCGGCGGGGGATCGGCGGTCGCCGACGCTTGGGAGTGCGCGTGACGGTTGCTCGGCGATGGTTCTGGATCCGTGGGTGGCTGCGCGCCCGCCGGCGCCCGGTCGCGGGCGCCGGGGCGATCGTGCTCCTGATCACCGGAACCCTGGCGGCCGCGGTCCTCGCGCAGCGCGCCGAGGAGCGCGCGGCCGAATCCTCGTCCGCGGGGCGCGCGGAGCGCATCGACGACGCGCTGGTGGCCGATGTCCGCGGGTTCGCGCAGTCGCTCGACACCGCCGCGCCGCTCATCCTCGGCGCGTCGTCGTCGACCGGCTTCGTCCGCGGCTTCGACCGTCTCGGGGTGGCCCTCCGAAGCAGGCGCGGCGTCCGGGGCCTCGTCTGGGCGCCGCGGGTCCGCGGCGACGCGGGGCGCGCGGCGATCGAGCGCGCCGTCGGCGCCCCCATCCGCGAGACGGAGTTCCTGAGCTTCGACATGCGACCGGCGGCGCGGCGGGGGGAGTACTACCCCGCCGCGCAGATCGCACCCGTCACCCCGTCCGTCCTCGGGTTCGACTTCCGCTCCACGCCGCTGACCTGGTCGACCCTCGCGACCGCGCGCGACACCGGCACGGCCGCGATCAACCCGCCGCTCACGTACCCCGGCATCGGGTTGGCGGTCCTCGTCGTCCAGCCGGTCTACGCCGAGGGCGCCCGGCTCGACGCCGTCGCCGACCGGCGCTCGGCGCTCGCCGGGTTCGTGGTCGGGCTGATGCGCGTCGGCGACCTGCCCGCGTTCTCGGCGATCCCGCCGGGCGACTACCGGGTCCAGAGCGCGGACGGCACCACGCTCGCGGGCACGCTGGATTCGGACGCCGTTCGCTCGATACCGGTCGAGGTTCCCGGTCCCGACTGGGTCCTCCTGACGCGCGAGGACGCGGTGTCGTCGTTCGTCCCCGCGCTCGTGGCCGTCGTGGGGCTCGCCATCGCCGGAGCGGTCGCCATCCTGCTCCTGCTCTCCGGCCGGCGGGAGCGCGTGGCGCTCGGCCGCGTCGCCGCGGCGCTCGGGGAGCAGCGCCAGACGGCCGGAGAGCTCGCCCGGGCCGGCGAGGAGCTGGCGGACCGCAACCGGGAGCTCGAGGACGAGCGGGTCCTGCTCTCGGGCGCCAACGCGCGCCTCCTGCGCTCGAACGCCGGGCACGCGGCCCTGGAGCGTCTTTCTCGCGCCGCGGTCGACGGCGCCGACGCGGGCGCTCTGCAACGGCTGGTCGCCGCCGAGGCGGCGGCGCTCGCGGACGCCGAGCTCGGGATGGTCGCCCGCGTCGTCGACGGGCGCGTCGAGGTGGCCGGTATCCACGTCGTCTCACCGCTCGCCCCGACCACCGAGGTGTTCCCGCTCGCGGACGGCCTGCTCTCCCGGGCGCTCGAGGCCGGCGCCGCCGCGGGCACGACGCCGCCCGAGGGTCCGGGGGTCGCGTGGGCCCGCGCGCTCGTCGACCAGCATCTCCACAGCTCGGCCGCCGCCGCCGTGTCGTCCGGCACGCGGGCGTGGGGCGTCGTCGCGGTGGCCGCGCACTCGGCCGGGGGCATCCGGGCGGACGCGCGGGACGACCTCGCCCGGCTCGCCCATGTCCTTGGCATCGCGATCTCGAGCATCGAGGCGCGGGCGGCGCTGGAGCACCAGGCCGCCACCGACGGGCTCACCGGCCTGGTCAACCATCGCGCGTTCATGGAGCGCATCGCCGTCGAGACGCGCCGCGCCCGCCGCCACGGCCGCCCACTGGCCCTGATCGCGATCGACGTCGACCGCTTCAAGCGCGTCAACGACGCGGGCGGGCATCTGACCGGGGACGAGGTCCTTCGCGGCATCGGCGAGATCCTGCGCGTCGAGGCACGCAACGAGGACGTCGTCGCCCGGACCGGTGGCGACGAGTTCGCGTGGCTGATGCCCGAGGCGAGCGCGCTCGACGCGTGGCGATCCGCGGAGCGCCTGCGCGAGCGGGTCCGCTCGGCGGGGCTCGGCGGCGACGCGCCGGTGACCGTCTCGTGCGGCGTCTGCGACCTCGAGCACGCGGACTCCGAGGACGCCATGCTGCGGCTCGCCGACGGCGCCCTGTACTGGTCGAAGCACCACGGCCGGGACTGCACCTTCCGCTACACGCCCGAGGTCGTCGAGCCGCTCTCGGACGCCGAGCACGCCGAGATGCTCAGCCGTCGCCAGACGCTCCTGAGCGTCCGGTCGCTCGCCCGGGCCGTCGACGTCAAGGACCCGAGCACCCGTGAGCACTCCGAGCGGGTCGCCGCGACCGCCGCGCTGATCGCACGCGAGCTCGGCTGGGCGCCGGACGACGCGTCACGTCTCCGCGAGGCCGGGCTTGTGCACGACGTCGGCAAGATCGCCGTGCCGGACGAGATCCTGTTCAAGCCGGGCCCGCTGGACCCCGCCGAGTACGAGAAGGTCAAGCCGCACGCCGAGCTCGGGGCGCGGATCGTGGCGGAAGCCCTCGACGCCGAGCAGACCGAGTGGGTCCGCCGCCACCACGAGCGCTGGGACGGCGGCGGCTACCCCGACGGCGTCGCCGGCGAGGAGATCCCCCAGGGTGCGCGGATCCTCGCCGTCGCGGACGCATGGGACGTGATGACCGCCTCGCGGCCGTATCGCGAGGCGCTGACGGAGGAGGCCGCGCTCGCCGAGCTCGGGCGCGGCGCGGGGACGCAGTTCTGGTGGCAGGCCGTCGAGGCGATGTACCGGCTGGTCGAACGCGGCGCGGTTCAGGCGGCCGTGTGCACCGCCGAGGACGCGTCGGAGCCCGTCACCCCGGCGGCTGACCGACTCGCACCCGACCGGACGGTCGCGCCGGTCGACGACGGCCCGATCACGACCCGGTCCGCACCGCACGACGTCCCGCACGCCGTCGGTCGCAACCAGCACGTCGCGGCCCGGTCCCCCGAGCAGCCGATCGCGGCCGGGGCCGCCGACGAGACGATCGTTCCCTGGCCCGCCGTCGAGCACGTCGGGACCGCCGAGGCCGCGGAGGACGTCGTTGCCCGCGCGACCGCTGAGCCGGTCGGGTCCGCTCGTCCCGCGCAGGCGGTCGGGGCCCGCGCTCCCGCGCCGGGTGACGCCCGAACCGCTGGATCCGGGGAGCGACGACCCCGGGAGCGGGCCGGCGGCCGGCCCGGGGACGGGCGTGTTGCCACCCACCGGGACGAAGTCGTACTGCAGGAGGACCTCCCACCCCGGGGCCGTCCGGAAGTTGAGCCGCGGCGCGTTGTCGGGGGCGAACTGCGGTGCCGTCATCGTCGAGAGCGGTCCGCCCGCCTGGAGCGCGGCCAGCGAGTGCGCGGCCGGCCCCGCGTCGAAGATCGGGAGCGTGCCGCCGTTGGCGACGGCCGAGACCGCCACGATGTCGTACGAGCGCGTCCCGGACCCGGGGTCGGCGATGCTCTCGACCGGGAGGTTCACCGCGACCTGGGTCACGGCGTTCGGCGTCGGCTGGAACTGCTCGCTCTGGCGGACGCCGAAGCAGCAGCCCCCGCCGGTCTCGCCGGTCCGCGGAGTCGCGGATCCGACCGAGCGCAGGATGCTGACGCGAAGCGGCGCCGGGTTCGGACCGGAACGCACGCGGACGTTCGTGACCACGCCCGATCCGGGCACCCCCGACGACTGCGGGCTGGTGACCGGCGCGGTCAGCGGCTGCGAGCCCCACCACGTACAGCTCGGCAGCCCCTGTGGGCTCATGAAGTAGCCGAACGAGAAGAAGTCCTGCTCCACCACGGACTCGCAGCCGAAGCCGGCGTTGGCCGGGTTGGTCAAGGTGCTGCCCCGCGTCTCGGGCTGCTGGCCGGACGCGGTGAGCGGGAACGCGGCCAAGAGGACCGCGATGGTGAGCATGCGGACGATTTGGCGCGCCATTCACCGAATATCCCCGATCCGCCCGCGAGCGGCAAGCGCCCGCGGCGGTGTTGCGGACGGTCGGCGTCTGCGACCCTCGAGCGCTCCCGGCTCACCGATCGTCAGTGGAGACGACATGACGCTGACTCTCTCGCACGGCCCGCTCGCCCATCGGCCGGTCGCCGAGCGCAACTACTCCCTGGACGGCCCGGCCCACAAGCTGCTCCTGGAGCCGTTCCCGCACCGGGTCCGCGCGCAGTTCGCAGGCGTCACGGTGCTCGACACGACGGCGGGCGGGCTCCTGCACGAGTCGGCGATCCTGCCGCGGCTCTACGTGCCGATCGCCGACATCGACCCCGACGTGCTCGAGGCCACCGATCTCACGACCCACTGCCCCTTCAAGGGCGACGCCGCCTACCACTCGGTCCGCGTGGGCGATCGGGTGGCCGAGAACGCCGTCTGGCACTACCCGGAGCCGATCGCCTCGGCCGAGTGGCTGCGGGGGCTCGCGTCGATCGAGGCCGACGCCATGGACCTGTGGCTCGACGAGGACGAGGAGGTGCTCGGCCACCTGCGCGACCCGTACCACCGGGTCGACGCCCGTCGGAGCGCTCGCCACGTGCGGGTGACGGCGGCGGGCGTGGCGGTCGCCGAGACGACGCGCCCGGTGATGGTGTTCGAGACGGGCCTCCCCGTCAGGGCGTACGTGCCCCGCGAGGACGTCCTCGGCACGCTCGTCGCGAGCGCCACGACCAGCGTGTGCCCGTACAAGGGTGTCGCCTCGTGGTGGTCGGTACGCGTCGGCGACGACGTGCTCGTCGACGCCGCCTGGTCGTACGAGGATCCGCTCGGCGAGATGCTGGCCGGCCGGGGCCACGTGTGCTTCGAGCACGACGGGATCTCGGTGGACGTCGGTGGTGGCGTCACCGGGTAGTCCGACCGGCCCCGACGGCGGGTCGTGATCCCGCCGGGAGGGCTCCTCGGCGGTCTCGGGCGATCCAGAGGCGAGGCCGAGCTCGTGCGCGAGGTGATGCCCTTCCCGCCGCACCGGCGCCGCGCGATCGAGCTCGCGCAGGCCGCGCAGCGGGACGGGACGCGCTTCGAGGGCCACCTGCCGCTCGGCCCGTCTCTCTTGAGCGGCGAGCCGATCGAGCCCACCGCGGGCGTCTCGACGCTCGCTCACCCACCGATCGGCGCGCCGGCGATCACTCCCGACCGGCGGCCCCCTCGGCCCCGGCGACGTCCCGGGCCCGGCGCCTGGGGGCGCGCCCCTCGGGCTGCGACGGGCGCGCGATGTCGGGCGCCGGTGGGATCGCCAGCGTGACGGATCGCTCGACGACGGCCTCCTCACCCCAGTGGACGATCGGAAGGGGGGCGTTCTCGGCGTCGAGCGAATAGGTGGCGGCGTCGGGGCGGACCTCGACGTGCAGGCGGCGCCCCCGGAAGTTGAGCGGGAAGGCCAGCCGGTCGAGACCGGCTGGGAGACACGGCCGGAACGAGAGCCGCCCTCCGTCTCGCCGCAGCCCCCCGAAGCCCGCGACCGTCGCGAGCAGCGCGCCCGCGAGTGAGGCGATGTGGAGGCCGTCGCGCACGTTGCCCTTGAGGTCGTGCAGGTCGGTGAGGGCCGCCTCGGCCAGGTAGTCGTAGGCCAGGTCGCGGTGCCCGACCTCGGCCGCCATCACCGCCTGGATGCATGCCGACAGTGACGAGTCCCGCACGGTCAGGCCTTCGTAGTAGTCGAAGTTCCGACGCTTCTGATCGTCGTCGAACGCGTCGCCGCAGGTGAACATCGCCATCACGAGGTCCGCCTGCTTGACGACCTGCTTGCGGTAGAGGTTGAGGTAGTGGTGGTGCAGGAGCAGCGGGTACTCGCCCTCGCCGGTGCCCGCGAAGTCCCAGCGCTCGTTGTCGGTGAAGCCCTCGTTCTGCTGGTGCACACCGACGCGCGCGTCGTACGGGATCGCGATCGCATCCGCCGCCCGCCGCCATGCCGCGATCTCCTCCGCGGTGATGCCGAGGCGGTCCGCCGTCGCGGTGTGGCGCTCGGCGGCGGCGGCGGCGTATCGCAGGTTGTCGCGCGCCATCAGGTTGGTGTAGAGGTTGTTGTCGGCGAGCGCGGAGTACTCGTCGGGGCCCGTGACGCCGTCGATGCGAAAGCGCCCGTCCGCCGCGTGGTAGCCGAAGCTCTCCCACAGCCGCGCCGTTTCGCAGAGCAACTCGACGCCGGCGTCGCGCTCGAAGTCGCCGTCGGCGGTCACGTCGACGTAGAGCTGCACCGCGCGCGCGATGTCGGCGTTCACGTGGAACGCGGCCGTGCCGGCCGGCCAGTAGCCGGAGCACTCCTCGCCGTGGATCGTCCGCCACGGGAACGTGGCCCCCCGCAGCCCCAGCTGGCGCGCACGCTCCTTGGCGAGCTCCAGCGTCGAATGGCGCCAGACCAGCGCGTCGCGCGCGAGCGCCGGCTGGGAGAAGACCAGGGCCGGCAGCACGTAGCCCTCCGTGTCCCAGAAGGCGTGCCCGTCGTAGCCCGGGCCGGTGAGCCCCTTGGCCGGGATCGCGCGCGTCTCGGCGTGGGTCGCGGCCTGCAGGAGCTGGAACTGCGCGAACCTGAGCGCCTGCTGGATCTCCGGATCGCCGTCGAGCTCCACCTTCGCGCTGGCCCAGTACGCGTCGAGGTGGGCGCGCTGCGCGGCGGCCAGGCCGTCGAAGCCCTCCGCCAGGGCGTTCTGCAGGCTGGCGTCGACCTGGTCGCGCAGCCACTCGATCGACTGGCGTGAGGACCAGTGGTACGAGAGCAGCTTGACCATCCGGACGGGGCGCCCGGGGTCGAGATGGGCCGAGACGGTCACCCGGCCGAGGTCCGGCTCGCACTCGGTCCTCGTGAGCGGGGGGCTCTCCGCCTCGACCGTGTGCTCCATGCCCGTCGCGAGCGACAGGCCGCTTCGCCGGGTCGTAGTGGGCGAGCACCACCCGCATGCCGTCGTGCACGGACAGCCGCGGAACGAGCGCCGCGCCCATCGGGACCGCCTGGCGGGGGTCGTTGCCGCTCCGCGCCGTCGACCCGGTTGGCCAGCAGGTTCGACTGCAGCGCGATCGCGGACGGGACCCTCGAGGGCCTCGACCTCGTAGCTGATGGCCGCGATGCTCCGATCGCGGAACGACACCAGCCGCCTGCTCGTGACGCGCACCGAGCGCCCGGATCGCGAGCCCCAGACGACCGTGCGCTCGAGGATGCCGCGTTCGCATGTCGAGCGTGCGCTCGTGCGCGAGCAGGCGTCCGCCGTGCACGTCGAGCGGCTCGTCCTCGACCAGCAGGCGGATGAGCTTGCCGTCGGTGACGTTGACGATCGCCTGCCCGTCCTCGGGATAGCCGTAGCCGCCCTCGCCGTACCGGAGCGCGACCGTCTCGTAGAAGCCGTTGAGGTACGTGCCCGCGATCGCGCGCGGCTCACCCTCGTCGAGGTTGCCGCGAAGCCCGAGATGCCCGTTGGAGAGCGCGAAGACCGACTCGCTGAACCCGAGCCGGGACAGATCGAGCGCGGACTCGCGGATGACCCAGGGGTCTGGTTCTGCGTGCGCGTCGGCGAGCATTGCGATGAGGATTCTGTCGCGTGCGGGGACGGTCGTCGGACTCTACCCGCGGGCCCCGGCAGCGGCCGTCCGCACCCGTAGTAGACCCCAATGCGAGCCCCGCGCGATCCCGGATGTCGTCTCGCGGCGCCTTCGCAGAGGCTGTCGCCACGACGCACGCGACGGGAGGGGTGTCCGACATGGGCGAGCTGCAGACCGGCGTCGCACCCGTCGTCGATGCGGTCCGACCGCCGCTGATCCGACTCGACTCGGTCGAGAAGACCTACCGCTCCGGCCGTGTCGAGTATCGGGCGCTGCGCGGCGTCGACCTGGAGATCGACGAAGGTGACATGGTCGCGATCGTCGGCCCGTCCGGCAGCGGGAAGTCGACGATCATGAACATGATCACCGGCATCGACCGCCCGACGGCCGGGTCGGTCATGGTCGACGGCAATCGCATCGATCTGATGAGCGAAGAGGAGCTCGCGGTCTGGCGGGGCGCGCGCGTGGGAGTCGTGTTCCAGTTCTTCCAGCTCCTTCCGACGCTGACGGCGCTCGAGAACGCGATGCTCCCGCTCGACTTCTCGCGGAGCGTCCCCAAGCGCGAGCGCCCGGTGGTCGCGATGCGCAACCTCGAGATGGTCGGCCTCGCGGACAAGGCGGACAACCTCCCCGCCGAGCTCTCCGGCGGCCAGCAGCAGCGCGTCGCGATCGCACGTGCCCTCGCCGCGGACCCGCCGCTGCTCATCGGCGACGAGCCGACCGGCAACCTCGACACGCAGACCGCGGCGGAGATGTTCGACCTGCTCAGGCGCCTCAACGCGGAGGGGTCGACGGTGATGTACGTCACGCACGATCGCGAGCTCGCCGCGCGCGCCGATCGCACGGTCACGATCCGCGACGGCGTCGTGGCGGAGTGATGCCGTGTCCGTCACCGCCGCCACCCGCAAGTCCCTCTCCGACCTGACGCGTCGCAAGGGGCGCACCTTCTTCACGCTCCTGACGCTCGCACTCGCGGTCGCGAGCGTGGGCATCTTCGCCGTCCCGGCGCTCATGCAGCAGGCGATGGACCGCGAGGTGGCGGCGAACCGCCTTCCGGACCTCACGGTCTCGATGGCGCCGCTCGAGCTGACCGACGCCCAGACGGCCGACCTCGCCCGGCTCCCGAACGTGACGGACGCCGAGCCCCGGAGCCTCCTCGCGACGCGGGTCTGGGTCGGCGAGCGGCGCGAGCGGGCGCTCGTCGTCGGCGTGCCGGACTACGCGCGCCAGCGCGTCGACGTCGTGACGGTCGAGTCCGGCTCGGCGCCCTCCGCGGGCGCTGTCCTCACCGATCGCAACAACGCCGACGCCAAGGGGTTGGACGTCGCCGAGGGCGACTCCGTGCGGGTGATCGCCGCCGACGGGACCGCGACCCCTCTGACGGTGAGCGGTGTCGGGCGCAACCTGACCAACGGCGAGGCCGATCTCAGCAACGACTGGATCACCCTCTACGCGACGCCGGAGACCGTCGCCGAGCTTCGCGGGGAACCGGGATACACGACGATCGGCTTCCGCCTGGCGGACAACAGCCGCGAGGCCGCCGAGCAGACCGTGGCCGCGGTGCGCGACCGGCTTCGGGAGACGACGGCGTTCGCCGCCTTCGACGACCTCCCCGTCATCCAGGAGCCCGGTGGCTATCCGGGCAAGGACGGGTTCGAGAGCCTGGCCGGACTGCTCAACGTCATCACGGTGCTGGCGCTGCTCGTCGGCGCTCGTGCTCGTCTCCAACACGATGACCACGCTGATCGGCGAGCAGACCGGCGAGATCGCGACCATGAAGGCGATCGGCGCCCGGCGCAGAGACATCCGGCGCGTGTACCTGCGCACCGCGCTCATGCTCGGCGTGGTGGGCGCGGTCGTCGGTGCGCTGCTCGGCGTGCTCCTCGCGAACCTCATCGTGAGGTTCTTCGCGTCGCTCTTCTTCGGCATCGACGCCGGGTTCGGCGTGTCGGTCCCCGTCCTCGTCGCGAGCCTCGTCGTCGGTCTGGCCGGACCGCCGCTCGCCGCGCTCCCGGCCGTCCGCCGCGCGGCCCGGCTGCCGCTCAACGAGGCGCTGCGCCCGACCGGGTCCGCGATCGGTGGCCAGGGTCGGGTCGACGCACTCCTTCGGCGGGTCCGCATCCTCCCCCGAAGCGCGCAGATCGGTCTTCGGGGACTCGGGCGGCGCAAGCGTCGGACGATGGCCACCGCGCTCCAGGTGTCGCTGGCCGTCGCGACGCTGCTCGCGCTGCTCTCGGTCGGGGCCGGCGTGGGGAAGACGACCGCGGCCTGGTTCGACGACAACCGGTTCGACGTCTGGATCCAGTCGGTCGCGAGCGCGCCCTTCGGACCCGATGCCGAGCGCATCGTGGCGTCGACCGAGGGCGTCGCCGAGGTGCAGCCATGGCTTCAGAACCAGGTCCGGGTCGCCGGGCGCGATGCACAGGCATGGGGGCTGCCGGTCGACCCCCTCATGAACACACGCGTCGCCGACGGGCGCTGGTACTCGGACGCCGAGGTCGCCGCGCGGGCCAAGGTCGCCGTGCTCGGCGCGACGATCGCGGATGCGAAGGGCGTCGGCGTCGGCGACGAGGTCACCGTGCGCACCGGGGGTGGACCGGTGACGCTCGAGGTGATCGGGATCTCGAAGAACCAGGCCAACAACGGGGACGTCGTGTTCATGCCCGTCGACACGCTCCAGGAGGTCCTCGGCGCTCCGGGCACGGTCAACAGCTACTGGGTCGCCACGACCTCCGACGACCACGGCGCGATCGACCGCACGACGACACGCGTCGAGGACGCGCTCGCCGCGAACGGCTTCCAGGTCGCCACGCTCGTCTCGTACGACATCCGAGAGCAGCAGATCGCCGCGAACGGCCAGATCACCACCGCGATCACGGTGCTCGGCATGCTGATCGTCGCCATCAGCATGGTGGCGCTGATCAACACGATCACGATGTCGGTCCTGGAGCGGACACGCGAGATCGGGATGCTCCGAAGCGTGGGTGCCCGTTCGCGCGACGTCCGGGGCATCTTCGCCACCGAGGGGATCGCGGTCGCGATCCTCGGCTGGCTGATCGGGATCCCGCTCGGCTGGGTGCTCGCGCGCGCGCTCGTCTGGGCGGCGGGCGAGGCGGTCGGGCTCGACATCGCCTTCGTCTTCCCGCTCCGGTACCTGCTGATCGCGCTCGTCGGGACGGTCGTGCTGGCGGTCCTCGTCATGCTGGCCCCAATCCACCGGGCCGTGCGCTTCAAGCCCGGGGACGCGATCCGGTACACGTGAGGCTGCGAGGGTCCTGTGCGCCCGAAGGACGAGAGGACCGCTCGGCGGCCCCCCGCGAGACGGGTGCGACGGCGCCCGCGGGGCCGGGCTCGGTCGATCGGACGCGGCCACAACGCCGGTCACGTAGACCGCTGATGTGGCCGCCTTGCAGGGGTGAGCGCCCTCGCGCGCCCCCGGCGTCGTATGCAGACGCCCACGGTCCAGGGCGGTGGGGCCTCAGCGATCCCGTGATCCCGCCCATCTCCACCCGTGCGGCTCCACCTGCGTCTGCTCAGGGCCCTTCGCGGCGACGTGAGCGCCTGTCGGGGCCACCCCGGGGGTCAGGGGGCGGCTGACGGTGTGCCTGCGAGGGGCCGGCCGGGGCACCCTTGACGGCGAAGGGGGTCGAGCGGCCGGTGCCGATGCAACCCTGACGGAACGCGCCCCGGATCGACCTCGGGACTGCCGGCGCGCTCATGCGATCGAGGGGTTTCACCCGGCCGCCCGGGCTCATTGTGCCCGCCCGTTCCCATCGCCCCCTGACGCGCCCCGGTTCGTGGCGTGCGCCCGTCTGCGCGCCCCGCGCGCCAGCTTGCAGCGGTCCCCAGCCCCCATGACACGGGCCCCACCGCGTGGTGCTGACGGGGCCCGTGAGCCGCTTGGCTATGGGGCTTGCGCATTGGCGCGGACGTTGCCGAGAACAAGGCGACGGCCGGATTCGAACCGGCGAATAGCGGTTTTGCAGACCGCCGCGTTAGACCAACTTCGCCACGTCGCCGCGTGGGTCGGTGCGGCACCGAGCGTGCCCGCACGACCCGACCGACTGTACCAGCGAGCGGGGTGCGCGCTCACGCGCTCGCCCGGCGCGGCGCGCGTTGGTACATTCGCGAAAACGATGTCTCCGGTGGAGGCCCGGTATGGCAACGACGTCCAACACGCAGATCGGCACGGTCCGCGTCAACGTCGCGCGCGAGCGGCCGCCGGTGCGCACGGCCGCCTTCGAGGTGACGGGGGAGACCGCGAACTACGGCGTCCCGACCTTTCAGGCCGAGTTCTACGGGATGCCGGACGAGGGGCCCCACCAGGAGCACGCGAGCACGTTCGACCACGTCGTCGGAGCCCTTGCGTCGTGCCTGACGGGCACGCTCGGCAAGGCGCTCAGCGTCCGGGGCATCGATCCCGAGGGCGATCGCCTCACCGCCGTGGCCGAGGGCGACATCGAGATCGATCCGGACGGCGTGATGATCATGCACGACGTCCGCGTCCGGTACCGACTCGTCGCGCCCGACGACAAGAGGGAGGCCGCCGAACGCGCCCACCGGCACCACGTCCCGGCCTGCGGGGTCGCGCGCTCGCTCGGTGCCGCGCTCGACATCACGACCGAGTTGGAGATCGTGGCCCCCTGACGCCATGACGGGCGGCCGCGCGGCGGTGCGGCCCCGGCATCGACGCAGCGGCCGCCGGCGTGCCGATACGAGCGAGGTGACGAGCGTCAAGGCCGCCTGAGCCCCGTCCGTGGGGAGGTTGCGCGAGGAGGAGCGCGCCGCTCGGCGTCTGCGCGTGCGTCGGCGGACCCGGCGCCGGCGACGGGCGGCACTCGCCGCCCTCGCGGCCGTCGCGATCGTCGTGGCGGGAACGACGCACGTCGCCGGCCTCGGCCCGTTCGGGTCGGTGGAGGCCGGCGCCCGTGGGCCGGCGGAGCGATTCGGCGGGTCGACCGTCGTGGCGGCGCCATCGCCCGCGGCGGCGCGGAGCACCCACCGGCCGCCCCTCGACGTGGACGCCCGCGTCGTCCGGGACGGCGGTCGGCCGGGCGTTCGCATCACCGTCCGGGGCGGCCCCGATGGCTCGGGCGCGCGCGCGGTTGCCCTCGACGACCGTGACCGGCGCACGGCGATCTCCGGCTGGATCCCGTCGGGGCGGACCGCGACGGTGCGGGTCCCGCCGCGACTGCTCGACGGTGGTCCGGCCCGCGTCCGCGTCCAGACCCGGGCTGGAGCGGATGCCGGCCCCCCCGGCCCGATGCTGCTCATCGCGCGGCCGCCCGCACCGGTCCGGGCGCGGACCGTCTCCCACGTCGACGGATCCGGGCCCCGCGTCGCGCTCGTCTTCGACGACGGGATCGACGCCGGGGCGATGCGACGCATCGTCGCGACGCTTGCGCGAAAGGGCGCCTCGGCCACCTTCTGCCTGAACGGGTATGCGGCGAATCGCTGGGACGAGGGCCTTCGCCGCACGCTCCGGGCGGCGGTTCGCGACGGCACGATCGAGAACTGCAGCCACGGCCACGGCCATCGCACCGGGACGCACACCACCCATGCCGAGGCGCGCGCGGACCTCGCGCGAAACGTCGCCGTGGACCGGATGCTCGGGGCGACCTCGCGGCCGCTCTACCGTCCGCCGTTCGGACGCCTGAGCCCGGGACTCCGGCGGGCCGCCGGAGAGCTCGGCTACTCGCACATCCTGCTCTGGGACGTCGACCCGGGCGACTACCTTCGTCCGTCGCCCGACACGATCGCCCGGCGCGTCGTGCGCGACGCCCGGCCGGGCTCGATCACCGTGCTGCACCTGCTCGACGGCACCGCCTCCGCCCTTCCCGCGATCATCGACGGTCTTCGGGAGCGGGGTCTGGAGCCGGTCGGCGCGCTCAGGATGCTGCGCGGTGCGGAGCGCCGCGCAGCATCCTGAGCGCAACGGCCCGGGCGCCGATCGGTCGACCCGGCTCCGCCACGGGGCCAGGGGGCGGGCTGACGGCGCGGCGATGTGGCCGGCGCCAGGTGAGGGCGGCGGTCGCGGGGGCCGCTCCGGGTCAGCCCGCCGCCGGCTCGGTCCGTCCCTCGTGGCGCATGCGCCTCCAGCGTCGGAAGACCGCGACGTGCCACCCGAAGGTCTCGCCGACGCCGAGCGAGAGCAGCACCGTGAGCACGAACTGGAGCGCCGTCACGCTGTCGGCCAGCAGGTTCGCCAGGTAGTGGAGGCCGAAGACGGCGAGGAGCGCGACGATGCCCGAGCATGCTCGGTCGGTACGCGATCTTCGCGTCCGGATCCACTCTGACCGTCGTGGAGCGGGCGCCGCCGCGAAACGTCCCGAGGGCCGGTCCGACGGCGGCCCCGACGACGAGGAGGCCCACCCCTGCGGGGCTCACGACCTCGCCGGCCGGGGCCGCGACGATCAGCCCGACCGACGCGATGATGGGAAGCGTCCAGAACCGCTGCGGACCGCGGTGCCAGGTGCGGCTGCGAGAGACGTCGGCACCCACGAGCACCACGACGACGAATCCCGGTGCCGACGTACTGGGATGAGTTCATCCGACGCGATCCGGCGTCGGGTCAGGCG
Organism: Miltoncostaeaceae bacterium; assembly: GCA_963698665.1. Lineage (GTDB taxonomy): Bacteria > Actinomycetota > Thermoleophilia > Miltoncostaeales > Miltoncostaeaceae > CALNYH01. Next base: position 888,539 of record CAVORO010000003.1, read on the forward strand.
GGGGCGCCGCGACCCCGCGGCAGGTGGACGCCCGCGGCGATGGGCGGCGGACGATCGGGCCGCCGCGCCCTATCCGCGCGCGTCCGGAACGAGCCGGCCGGCCCGGCGCATCGACCAGCCGACGACGATCATGACGATCCCGTCGAGCAGGAACATGATCCCGAGCAGCAGCCCGATGGCCCAGTCGGCGGAACCCGGCAGCTCGAAGGCGATCAGCACGCCGAGCAGGAGCGAGATCACGCCGTTGACGGCCACGAGCACGGTGTCGGTACGCCCCCGCTGCTCGAATGCGGCCACGATCTTGGCCAGCCCGCTCAGGATGAACCAGACGGCCAGCACGACGGTCAGCGTCACGGTGCCGATCTCGGGGGCGCTGAGGAACATGATGCCCACGATCGCCGCGAGCGCCCCGACCACGATCCAGGTGATCACGCCGCCCTCGTCGCGGGCCGCGAACGCGAAGCCGAACAGCAGGACGCCGGCGATGACGAGAAGAACGCCGGCGAGGATGTTGACCGTGGCCGTGGCGACCGCGGGGTAGACGATCGCCGCGATCCCGAGCAGCGCCAGAAGCACGCCGGTGCCCACGAGGAACCGCCAGGCGCTCCGCCACATGTCTGCGGCGTCCGCCGCGGTCACCTCTCGGTCGATCGTTCCCATCGGCGGAACCATACCGGGGGGCAGATCCGTGCGCGTGACGCCGTCTCACCTGCAACGGGTCGCGCGTCGTCCGAGTGGCGCCGAGCCCCGCAACGACGACGCCCCCGCGCGATGCGGGGGCGTCGTCGAAAGCGGATGAAGGGACTCGAACCCTCGACCTTCTGCATGGCAAGCAGACGCTCTAGCCAACTGAGCTACATCCGCGAGGGACCGGCAGTCTAGCGACGAGCGCCGGGCCGCTCAACGCGCCCCGGCCAGTCGTGGTCCACGGCTAGGCGGTGCCGGCCTCGCGGACCCGGGCGTCCGCGGCCCTGGCGGTGTCGGCCATCGCTCGCTGCGCTGCGCTGACGCGCGCCGTGAGCGCTTCGTCGCCGAGGGCGAGGATGCGGGCCGCGAGCAGCCCCGCGTTGCGCGCGCCGTCGATCGCCACCGTCGCCACCGGCACGCCGCGCGGCATCTGCACGATCGAAAGAAGCGAGTCCATTCCGTCGAGCGCCGACGTCCGGACCGGGACGCCGATCACCGGAAGCGCGGTCACCGCCGCGAGCATGCCCGGCAAATGAGCCGCGCCCCCGGCGCCCGCCACGATCACCCGAAGGCCTCGCCCGGCCGCCGCATGGCCGTAGGCGAGCATGTCGTCGGGCGTGCGGTGCGCCGAGACCACCCGCACCTCGTGTGGGACCTCCAGCTCGCCGAGCGCCTCGGCGGCGGCCGTCATCACGGGCAGGTCCGAGTCGGACCCCATCACGATGCCGACCAACGGTGCGGGCGGCGTCACAGTCCCACCTCCTGGGCGGCGCGCTCGGCGCGCGAGTGGGCGATCGAGAGGTCCTGTCCGAGGCAGGTCACGTGGCCCATCTTGCGGCCAGGGCGCACCTCGGTCTTGTCGTACAGGTGCAGGTGCGCCCCGCGCACGGCGAGGGCGGGGCCGATCCGCGGCCGCGCGGGCGCGGTGCGCGAGCCCAGCAGGTTGATCATCACCGCCGCCGGGACACGCATCTCGGCCGAGCCGAGCGGGAGCCCCAGGATGCCCCGAAGGTGGTTCTCGAACTGCGACGTCTCGCAGGCCTCGATCGTGTAGTGACCGGAGTTGTGCGGGCGGGGCGCGAGTTCGTTGATCACCACGCGGTCGTCGACGAGGAACAACTCGACGCCGGTCACGCCGAGCCCCTCGGCCGCGTCGACGGCGCCCGCTGCGATGTCCGCCGCGGTGTGGGCGATCGCCTCGTCGATCACGGCGGGCGCGCGCACCTCATGGCAGACGTGGTCGCGCTGCACGGTCTCGACCACCGGGTACACGACGCGCTCCTCGCCGGTCGATCGGGCGACCATCACCGCCAGCTCGCGCTCGAAGCCGATCATCTCCTCGACGAGCACGCCCTCGCCGGCGTCGAGCCGGGCGAAGGCCTCGGCGGCCTCATCGGGCGTGCGGCAGGTGGCGTTGCCGCGGCCGTCGTAGCCGAGCTTTCGGGCCTTCAGCATGAGCGGCCACCCGAGATCCCGGCCGGCGGCCGGGAGATCGTCCGCCGACTCCGCCACGAGGAAACGCGGAACCGGCAGGCCGGCGTCGGCGAGCAGGCGCTTTTGGAGCGCCTTGTCCTGGACCGTCGCGAGCGCCGAGGGGAGGGGGCGGACCGGGGTCCCGGCCGCCTCGACCGCCGCCAGCGCGTCCGCGTCGACGAACTCGTTCTCCAGCGTGAGAACGCGCGCGGCCCGGCCGAGTGCGGCGACGTCCTCGGCGTCGTGCCAGTCGCCCTCGACGAGGGCCGCGGCCATCGGCGCGGAGGGCTCGTCGGGCCGGCCGAGGATCGCGACCTTGACGCCCATGGGCCACGCCGCGAGGCACGTCATGCGCGCCAGCTGGCCGGCGCCGGCGATGCCCACGTCCGCCCGCGCATCGGATGCCGTCGTCGCCACCCCCTGACGGTATCGGATGCGCGGGCGCCCGCCGCGGTGCAGGCGGCGCGCCGGTGCTGGTAACCTCCTCGCCCGCAGGGCGCTTAGCTCAGTTGGGAGAGCACCAGCTCGACAAGCTGGGGGTCACTGGTTCGAGCCCAGTAGCGCCCATTCCTCGACGAGGCCCCGCCGGACCGCCACTGGACCGCGGGGCCTCGCGACGTGTGGAGCCGTCGTCCGCACGGGGCACGGGCCCGCCGCCCCGGGGAGGCCGAGGTCGGCCGCCAGCGTCGTATCCTCGATCTCATGGAGCCGACGACCGCCCGGGCGCGGACCGTCGGACGTCATTCCGCGGCCGTGCCGCGCGTCCATCCCGCGTCCGTGCCGCGACGACCCCGTCGGTGCTCCTGGCGCGTCGCGGTCCGGCAGCGCTCGCGTGCTCACGTGAGCTCGGCCACGCGCTCCGCCAGGATGATGCGCCCCGCGGCCTCGATCAGGGCCAGGTGCGAGAAGGCCTGCGGGAAGTTGCCGAGGTGGTGTGCGCTTGCGGTGTCGTACTCCTCGGCGTAGAGCCCGAGCGGCGAGGAGATGCGAAGCAGTCGCTCCATCAGGTCGCGGGCCGCGTGGTGGTCGCCGACGACCGACAGCGCCGAGACGAGCCAGAACGAGCAGATGAGGAACGTGCCCTCCTCGCCCGAGAGCCCGTCGTCGGTCTCGGCGGTGCGGTAGCGAAGGACGAAGCCGTTGTCGGTGAGCCCGTCGCCGATCGCCCGCACGGTGGCCCGGAGCCGGTCGTCGGTCCCGGGCAGGAAGCCGAAGATGGCCGCAAGCAGCGTCGAGGCGTCGAGGGCCTCGGTGGCGTAGTGCTGGCGAAGCACTCCGCCCGCGGCGCCGTGTTCGAGGATGTCGGCGCTGATCTCGTCGGCGGTGGCCCGCCAGGCGGCCTCGCGGGCCGGGTCGCCACGGATCGCGGCCAGCTTGGCGGCCCGATCGAGCGCGACCCAGCACATGAGCTTGGACGAGACGTAGTGCTGGGGCTCCCCGCGGGCCTCCCAGATGCCCTGGTCGGGCTGGCGCCACACGTTGGTGGCGCACTCGGCCTGGGTCTCGACGATCGGCCACAGGCGGCGCGGCAGGCGCTCGCTTCGGCGGGTGTGGAGCAGGATCGAGTCGAGCACCGCGCCGTAGACGTCGTTTTGGCGCTGGTCGAACGCGCCGTTTCCGATCCGGACCGGCCGGGCGCCCGGCGTAGCCGGTCAGATCGTCGCGGGTCGTCTCGGTCAGGTCCGTGCGCCCGTCGATGCCGTACATGATCTGCAGCGACCCGTCCGCGGTCGGCTCCAGATCGGCGACGAACTGCATGAACTCGTCGGCCTCCCAGTCGAGATTGAGCCAGTGGAGCGCCTGCAAGGTGAAGGTGGCGTCGCGCATCCACGTGTAGCGGTAGTCCCAGTTGCGCTCGCCGCCGGGGGTCTCGGGGAGCGACGTCGTGAGCGCGGCGACCGTGGCCCCGGTGGGCATGTACGTCATGCCCTTGATCGCGAGCGCCGAGCGCTGGATCGGATCGCGAAAGCGGTGGTCGGGGATCCTGGCCCGATCCAGCCACGTGCGCCAGAAGCGGATCGTGGCCTCGATCTGCGCGTCCGCGCCCGCCACGTTCTGCGGCGCGACCAGCTCGCTCGCCCACGAGAGCGCGCAAAACGCGCGCTCGCCGGGGCGCAGCACGTGGCGCGCCCGCACGCGCCCGCCCTCGATCCCGAGCGCGAGGTCCGAGCACAGGCGCACCGTCTGGCCCGCGCCGCTCGCGTCGGCCGCGTGGCGGTGCTCGCCGACGAGCGCCCAGGTGGCGTCGGTCCGCCCGTAGTCGAACACGGGCTCGCAGACCAGATCGATCTCCACCTCGCCCTCGATGCACTCGACGGTCCTGACGAGCACGTGCTCGGCGTCGTCGTCGGCGGGCGGGCGCGTGTGCGGGGTGATCAGGTCCTCGCGGTCGCCCGGGCCCATCGTGAGCGCATCCCGCACCACGACCCAGCCCGAGGACGACTTCCAGGTCGTCACCAGCACGTTCGTCCCGGGCTCGTAGGCGCGTGCGGTCGGGTGGTTGATCCCGAACGGGGCCACGCGGAAGAACCCGGCCTGGCGGTCGAGCAGGCTCCCGAAGATGCTCGGCGCATCGAAGCGCGGCACGCACAGCCAGTCCACGGACCCGTCCGGCGCGATCAGCGCGCCCGTGTGGCAGTCCGACAGGAACGCGTACTCGGCGATGGGCGGGAAGGGTGAGGGCGTCGACGCCCTCACCTGCACCGGTTCGTGGTCGGCGGCGCTCATGGCGAGGAGCTCGTGCGCGTCCCCGTCCGGGTCCGACCCCTGCGCGTCGCGTCGGTCGTTGGGGTGTCCATGTCGTCGTCCTCGATCGGTGTCTCGACGGGGCCGATCGCGAGGCGGTCGGTGGGTGCGCCGGGCCGACTCGCGATCGGTGATGCACGTGCCGTCCCACCTCGGGATGGTCCCCGCGCCCGGCACCGCGCCAGCATCCCAGATTCCGTCGCGCGGGCGCTCGTCGTCGACCGGGCGTGCCCGACGCGGGGGCGCCCGCGCGACCGTCCGGACCACGAGGCCCCTCGGTCCGCGTTTCTCGCGCCCCCCGCCCGCCTCACGCATCGTGCGCGTCTCGGCGGGGCGCGCCGCGGCCGACGCAAGGGGTGACGGAGCCCCTGCCCACGGGGCCCGACGTGCCCGCGTCGTCCCAAAAGGAATCGTGATGCGTCGACTCACCCGCACTGCCGCCATCGCAGGCGCCTGCCTGGCGACCGGCGCGATCGCCTCGACGGCGTCTGCCGTCGAGCTCCCCGGCCACGGCGAGATCTTCGTGCAGACCAACGGCCCCAGGTCGCCGATCCAGCACGGCGACTGGTACACGAGCCGGGTCAACTCGGAGGGCGGCGGTTACCACTACGTCAAGCTGATCGCCGCGTGCGAGTGGCCCGAGGACACGCCGCTGCACGTGGACCTCTACAGCCCGGAGATGAACTACTCCTCGCGCGACGCCAAGCGGCACGACGAGAAGCGCGGCAAGTGGCGCGACAAGACCTACTTCGAGCTCTACGAGGCGGGGACCGAGCGGACCGGTCCGAAACAGCCGGGCCCGAGGGCCGAGGGGTCGATGCTCCGGAAGGTCTACAAGCCCACCCGAAAGGCCGAGGGCTGGGTCCGCTTCGCCACGATCGACGATCCGGAGCCGTGCGGGCAGTACCTGATGCGCGTCGCCACCCAGAAGGACGACGAGAACAGCTGGCGCCTGCGACTGGGCGCCGACGACGACGCGGATCCCACCAACGCGCCGCCGGCCGGCTACGACGACCCCGACCGCGTGCCCGCAAGCGGCGACGAGCCGACGTACGAGATCGAGCGTCTCGCGTTCCAGCACGAGGTGGACACCGGCCAGTGCCACACGTTCTCCAAGTACGCGCCGCCGGGGGCGGGGTCGCTCACCTGGCACAGCTTCGACATGGATCGCGGCAACCCGGGCGTGGTCCGTCCCGGGACCGAGGATCAGCTCCGGCTCTCCTACTACGGGCCGAATGACGCGTTCGATCCGGAGGCCTCGACCCCCGGTCGCAACCCGAGCAACCACCCGTTCCCCCAGATGTCCGGCAACAACAGCTGGAACGGCAGGGGCGCGGGGCGCGACCTGCGTGTCGGCGACCGGTTCGACAACCCCGAGACCGGCTGGTGGCGGATGGTGGTCTGCACCGACGACCACAACCAGTACATCTCGGAGGGCGAGCTGATCGAGGACGATCCGGCCGTCCCCGACATGGCCTTCGACAAGACCGACGACCTGGAGGAGATCGCGCCCGGCGACCCCTCGACCTACACCCTCTCGTTCGAGAACCGGGCCTCGGGCGCGGACGCGGGCGCGGCGGCCGCGGTCGTGATCGAGGACCGCCTGCCGGCGGCCACGACGTTCGGCACCTGCGAGATCGCGGCACCCTTCAGCGGGAGCTGCGCCCTCGAGGGCGGCCTCGTGCGGGCGCGCCTCGACGAGCCCGTCGGCGCCGGCGAGTCGGGCGAGATCCAGGTGCGCGTGACCGTCTCGGGCGACGCGGAGCCGTTCTCCACGCTTCGCAACGAGGCCACGCTCGACTACGAGGACACCATGGGCAACCCGTTCCCGCGCCTGGACGCGGAGGACGAGACGGTGGTCGTCGGCCCCGGCTTCTAGCGGTCCGCGCCCACGACCTCCCGGCGGTGACATCGCCGGGAGGTCGTGGGAGAAGGGGGGCGGCGCCCGACGTCGAACCTCGCGCGTGAGCCCACCCACGCGTCGCCTCGAGGAGAGCCCCGTGCGCACCGCCTACGACCCGATCGACACGGTCAACTGGATGATCGAGCAGACCCGCGCCGAACTGCACAACGACCAGGTCGTCGACGCCGCCGGCCGGCGGCGTCGCAAGTCCAAGGCCCAGGCCGAGCGCGAGCGCGAGCGCCTGGCGGTGCTCTGCGAGGTCGTGTGGAACGCCGAGGGGCGCCCCGCGTCCCTGGACGACTACATGGGGCGTCTCACGGCCGCATGACACGTCGCGCATCCCGGGTCGTCACCACGGCGGAGTCGCGCTACCGTCACCCCTGGGGGATGACCCGACACCCTTGGAGGGTGTGATGCAGACGACATGGAAGGCGTTCCTGGAGCCGCGCTCGGACGACGAGTCCGCGGTCCGCGTGGTCGGCGACTTCGACATCCGCTCGGCCGACGACGTCGCGTCGGTGGTCCGCCAGGCCGAGGCCGCCGGCGGCGAGCGGATCGTGTTCGAGTTGGACGACGTGACGTTCATGGACTCGGTGGCGCTCGCGGTGCTGATCGGCGCCCGTGAGCGTGCCCGTGCGCGGGACGGCCAGGTGGTCGTCCGTGCCGAGCGGGGACCGGCCCGCGACCTGCTCGGCCTCGTCGGGCTGACCGAGCTGCTCGAGGATCCGGCGCGCGCGGGCGGCCGGCGCTGACGCGGCCCCGCCGCGGGGTCTGAGACCACGGGCGGTGTGAGCGCATGGGTGCTCGGCGAGCAGCTCTCGTCGGGCAACCCCGTGCTGGCCGGCGCGGACCGCGTCCTGGTCGTCGAGTCGCGTGCGGCCCTGTCGCGCCGGCCGTACCACCGGCAAAAGCTCCACCACCAGCTCGTCGCCATGCGCGCCTTCTCGCGGCGCATGGAGGCGGCCGGAGCGGTCGTCGACCACCGGGCCGCGCCGGACATGCGCACGGGGCTGGCGGCCCACGTGCGCGAGCACCGGCCCGACGTCGTGCGGCTGCTCACGCCGACGGGTCACGAGGCCGCGCGCTCCCTCGGCGCCCTCCCCGCGGTCGAGCTCGTCCCCGGAACCCTCTTCCTGACGGACGAGGCCGAGTTCTCGGCGTGGCTCGACGGCCGCTCGCGCCTGGTCATGGAGGACTTCTACCGGCGCCAGCGGGTGCGCCTGGACGTGCTCATGGACGGCGACCGGCCGATCGGCGGACGGTGGAACCTCGATGCCGACAACCGCGAGCCGCCCCCGCGCGACCGCCGGCCGCCGGCGCCCCGTCGGCCCGAGGAGGGCGACCTCGACGCCGAGGTGCGCCGGGATCTGGACGCGATGGGTCTGGCGACCTTCGGGCTCGACGGCCCGAGGCGGTGGCCTGCGACCCCCGAGGAGTCCGAGGCCATGCTCGAGGACTTCGCCACCCGCCGCCTGCCCGACTTCGGTCGCTACCAGGACGCGATGCTGGCCGGGGAGCGGACGATGTGGCACGCGTGCATCTCGGCGGCGCTCAACGTGGGGGTGCTCGATCCCCTGGCATGCGTCCGGCGGGCCGAGCGGGCGTTCGCGGAGGGCGCCGCGCCGCTCGCGGCCGTCGAGGGCTTCGTGCGGCAGATCATCGGGTGGCGTGAGTACGTCCACGGCCTCTGGCACGCCCTCGACTGGGAGGGCCTGAACGCCCTCGGCGCCGACGCGCCGCTGCCCGCGCCGTTCACCGGCGCGGGCAGCACGCGGATGGCCTGTCTCTCGGACGCGCTCGACGGCGTCGCACGGACGGCGTACGCGCATCACATCGAGCGGCTCATGCTGTTCGGCAATCTGATGCTGCTGCTCGGCGTCCGGCCCGACGCGGCGCTCGAGTGGTTCCGTTCCGTCTTCATCGACGCCTTCGACTGGGTGATGGCTCCGAACGTGCTCGGGATGGCCCTCCACGCCGACGGCGGCCGCATGATGACCAAGCCCTACGCGGCCGGCGGGCGCTACGTCCAGCGGATGTCCGACCACTGTGGCGGCTGCGAGTACCGGCCCACCGAGCGCACCGGCGCGCGCGCGTGCCCCTTCACGGTCCTCTACTGGGACTTCATCGCCCGCCACCGGGAGCGCTTTCGCCGCGACCCGCGCATGTCGCGCGCCGTCGCCGGACTCGACCGGCTGGACCCGCTCGAGGTCGGCGACCTGCGCGCGCGGGCGTCGCGGTTGCGTGCGCACTTCGATGCCTGACCCCGGGGTCACGGTGCTCTACGACGGCGCCTGCCGCTTCTGCCGGGCGTCCGCCGCGGCGATGGCGGCGTGGGATCGACGCCGGCGCCTCACGATCCTCCCGTTCGCGGACCCCGAGGCGCGACGTCTCGCCGCCGCCGTGCCCGAGGAGTCGCGCTTTCGCTCCGTGCACGCGGCCCGAGGGGGCGATGTGGCGAGCGCGGACGTGGCGATCGCCCGCATCCTCGGCGAGCTCCCCGGCGGAAGGGTGCTCCGCGCCGCCCGCGTCCAGTCGCTCTACGGGTTCGTCGCGCGGCACCGGAGGCCGATCGGGCGGTTGCTCCCCGACCTTCGCGTGACCCGCCGTGTCCCGTAGACGGATGCTGCGACTCGTCCGCGAACCGCCACGCCACCGCCCACTTTCACGACGGGGCATCCGATCGCGCGCTCGATCGAGCCGGGGAGTCGTGGCGCCGGTGCGTCGCCGACGAGGTCGTGGTCTGACCGGACCCGGTCCGGACGGCGCTCAGCGGCCCGAGCGGCGGTGCGTGCCGCGCCGCTGACGGCGCGCATCGAGCGTCAGGGCGACCGTGACGGCGTCGGCCTTGCGCTCGCCCTCGGCGCGGTCGGCCACGTGCCACGCCTCGCCGACCAGGTACGCCAGGCGGCGGTCCGCGTCGGGGAAGTCCGCGACACGGTCGGCCTCGGCGGAGATGTAGTCGAGGATCTCGCCCGTCTCGCGGTCGCTCCAGCGGGGGCGGCGCATCGGCCACTCCTTGTTGCGGACGATCAGCCAGAACAGCAGGCCGACCAGCGGGAGCTTGAGGAGGAAGACCGCGAACAGCACCCAGAGCGCCTGCACCCCGCTGTGGCTGATCGCCGGCGTGATCGTGATCAGGAAGCTGCCGAACAGGGCGAGCGCGACCAGCGTGATCACGACCGCCGTCATGCGGCGCGTCCGGATCCGCCCGTCCGGCATGTAGAGGAACCGCTCGAGCATGCCCTGTCGATCTTCCTCCGCCCGGGGGTTCGCTCACAAGGGGCGTTGGTCCCAGGCGGTAGGATCGAGGGGATGTCCTCGTCCGAGACCGACCGCGCGATCAGCGTGACCCTTCCCGACGGGGCGGCCCTCGAGCTTCCCGCCGGCGCGACCGGCGCCGACGCGGCCGCGGCGATCGGCCCAGGCCTGGCCAAGGCGGCGCTCGCCATCAGGGCGGGCGACGAGATCCGCGACCTGGCGCGGCCGCTCGGCGACGGCGAGGCGATCCAGATCATCACGAGAAAGAGCGGCGACGACTACCTCTGGGTGATGCGCCACTCGGCCGCGCACGTGCTGGCGGAGGCCGTGCAGGCGATCGTCCCGGGCGCCAAGCTGGGCTTCGGACCGCCCATCGCGGACGGCTTCTACTACGACTTCGACCTTCCCCGGCCGCTGACCGACGAGGACTTCCCGGCGATCGAGGCGGAGATCCGGCGGATCGTGTCCGAGAAGGCGCCCTTCGAGCGGACCGTCATGTCGATCGACGAGGCCCGGGCGGTTCTTCGGCGACCGGGGCGACGAGTACAAGGTCGATCAGGTCGAGGAGCTCGGACGCCAGGGCGAGGTCGAGGTCTCGATCTACCGCCAGAACGACTTCGTGGACCTGTGCCGCGGCGGGCACGTGCACCACACCGGCGAGATCGGGGCGGTCAAGCTGACCTCGCTGGCGGGCGCCTACTGGCGCGGGGACGAGCGCAACCCGCAGCTCACGCGGCTCTACGCGACCGCGTTCCCGACGAGCAAGGAGCTCGACGCCCATCTCGAGCGGCTCGAGCAGGCGCGGGCGCGCGACCACCGCAGGCTGGGTCGCGACATGGAGCTCTTCCACTTCGACGACGCGGGACCGGGGTTTCCGTTCTTCCTGCCCAAGGGCATGCGCATCATCCGAGAGGTCGAGGGCGCCGTTCGGGAGGAGCTCGAGCGGATGGGCTACGAGGAGATCGCGACGCCGACGATCCTCTCCGACGAGCTGTGGCGAAAGAGCGGTCACTGGGACCACTACCGCGAGAACATGTACCTCACCGAGGTCGACGGCCAGGGGTTCGCGGTCAAGCCGATGAACTGCCCCGGCGCCTGCCTCGTCTACCGGAGCACCCGCCGCAGCTACCGCGAGCTGCCCGCTGCGACTCGCCGAGTTCGGCCACGTGCACCGCCACGAGCTGTCGGGCGTCCTGCACGGGCTGTTCCGCGTCCGGGCGTTCACCCAGGACGACGCGCACGTCTTCTGCCGGCCGGACCAGATCCAGGACGAGGTCGTCGCGATCCTCGAGATGATCGACCGGTTCTACGCGCGGTTCGGCTTCGACCGGGTCCTGCTCGGGCTGGCGACCCGCCCGGAGAAGGCCACCGGCGACGCGGCCACCTGGGAGCACGCCGAGGCGGCGCTCCGCGCCGCGCTCGGCGACCGCGAGTACGTCGTCAAGGAGGGGGACGGGGCCTTCTACGGACCGAAGATCGACTTCCAGGTCACCGACACGATGGGCCGCCTCTGGCAGCTCGGGACCTGCCAGCTCGACTTCTTCATGCCCGAGCGGTTCGACCTCTCGTACCAGACCGCCGAGGACACCCAGGCGCGCCCCGTGCTGATCCACCGTGCGATCACGGGGTCGATCGAGCGGTTCCTCGGCATCCTGATCGAGGACACGGGCGGGGACTTCCCGCTGTGGCTCGCGCCGGTCCAGGCGCGCGTGCTGCCGATCGCCGACCGCCACGCGGATCATGCCGAGGGGGTGCGCGACGCGCTGGTCGCGGCCGGGCTGCGGGCCGAGGTCGACGCGCGCGCCGAGTCGGTGGGAAAGCGGATCCGTGACGGCGAGCTCGCGAAGATCCCCTACCTGCTGGTGGTCGGCGACAAGGAGCAGGCCGGCGACGCCGCGGCGCTCCGCGGTCGCCACGGCGCAGACGAGGGCACGATGCCGGTGGGCGACGTCGTGGACCTGCTCGTGGCGCGGGCGCGGGCCTGAGCCGCCCGTCCGGCCCGGCGACCGTGCTCCCCCCCGGCGCGGGACTGTGCGCCACCTGCGCGCACGCCCGTCCCGTGCCCACCCGCCGCGCCGTCTACGTCCTCTGTGGGCGGAGCCGTACCGACCCCGCCTATCCGCGGTACCCGGGCCTGCCCGTGCGCAGGTGCGCCGGCCATGCGCGGGGTCGGGCGGAGTGACCCCGGCGCGGCCGCGTATGCGAGAGTCCCCGCGATGAACGTGAACTGGGTCGGCGTGCGAAACGGCGCGATCATCGCCGGCATCGCCGCGCTCGCGGTCGTGTGGCAGGAGGGGTTCTCCGCCATCGCGAGCGCCGCCAGCCTGATCATCCTGGTCATCTTCGTGTTCGCGATGGCGGCCTTCGGCATCAACTACTTCCGCCAGAACCGCCTGGCATGGCTCATCCTCAAGCCCTGGCAGCGCGTGGCGATCATCGCCGCCGCCATCGGCATCGCGGCCATCGTGATCGGCTTTCCGTGGATCACGTCGGTCCTCACCCCGCTCGGGGCGATCGCGCTCATCGCGGCGCTCGTGCTGCTGATCGTCTGGATCGTCCGCGAGAGCCGCCGCTGGCGCTGACGCGCGCCGCGGGATCGGGAACCTGGCGGCCCCGGCGGCCGCGCCGAACTGCATAATGGCCGAATCGGTCGCGTCAGAGAAATCGCGTTATTGATGTCATTCGCCGGTCAGCGCGGCGGCGGTCGCGCCGCGTGAGCCTCGACCTCGTCGTCGACAACCTCACCTCGCCGATGGTGCTGGCATTCGCGCTCGGGGCGTTGGCGGCCGCGTTCCGGAGCGACCTGGCGTTCCCGAAGGGCCTGACCGACGGCCTCTCGGCCTATCTGCTCCTCGCGATCGGCTGGAAGGGCGGCCAGGCCCTCGCCGAGGCGTCGCTCGGCGAGATCTGGCTGCCCGCGCTCGTCACCCTCGCCCTCGGCGTGACGACGCCCTTCGTGGCCTTCGCCGCGCTTCGCACGTTGCGCTTCGAGCGCATCGACGCCGCCGCGATCGCCGCCCACTACGGGTCCGTGTCGGCGGTCACGTTCGCCGCCGGCCTGACCTTCCTGGACGCCCGCGGCGACTCGCCGGAGGGCTTCATGGCGACGCTTCTGGCGCTCCTCGAGGTGCCGGGGATCGTCATCGCGCTGGCGCTCGCCGGGGCGGGCGGCGGGGTCCGGCTCGGGCGCGTGATCCGCGAGACGGTGACCGGCAAGGGGATCGTCCTCCTGGTCGGCGGCCTGGTGATCGGCGCGCTGGCCTCGGACACCGGCGCGGCGCAGGTGAGCCCCTTCTTCGAGGGGCTCTTCTTCGGGGTGCTGACCGTCTTCCTGCTCGACCTGGGCCTGATCGCCGCGCGCCGGGCGCGTGACCTACGCGTCGGCGGCGTGCGTCTCGTGGCGTTCGCGCTGGTGATGCCGCTGGTGGGCGGCACCGTCGGAGTCCTGCTCGGCACGGCGTCCGGGCTGTCGTCCGGGGGCGCGGCGATCCTCGGGATCATGGCCGCGAGCGCCTCGTACATCGCGGCGACGGCGGCGGTCCGCCAGACCCTGCCGGAGGCGAGCCCGGCCCTCTATCTGACCGCCTCGCTCGCGATCACCTTCCCGTTCAACCTGGCGGTGGGCATCCCCCTCTACGCCGCGCTGGCCGACACTGTGGGCTGACGTCCGCACCGCCTCGCGCCGGCGCGTCACGCGGGCGGCACGGTGGCGGGACGCATGCGGCACGCTCGGCGGGCCCCTCGTGCGTGGGGCGGACGTAGCGTCGGTGCATGCCGATTCGGGTGTTGCGGACGTGGGGGAGAAACGGCCCCCGCCATCGAGGGCAGTCGAGCGTCGAGCTGCTCGCGGTCCTCCCGGCGCTCGCGGTCCTGGTCGTCGTCGACGTGGCTCGGCCTCGCCGCGGCGCTCGCATGGATCGACGCCGCCGGGGCCGCCCGTGCCGGCGCGCGGGCGGCCGAGGTGGGTGCGCCGGCGTCCCCGGCCGCCGAGGCGGCCGTGCGATCAGGGCGCGTCCGGGCCGAGGTCGACGGGGACGGGGTGATCCGGGCCCGGGTCCGCGCCCGGCTGGTCCCCGGGCTCGGGCCCGTCGAGATCGCGGTCGCGCGAGGACCCCGGTGAGGAGCCGCAACCACCGGGGTTCGGCGTCGATCGAGGTCGTCGCGGCGGTCCCGGCGTTCGTGGTCGTCGCCCTCATGGGCTGGTACGCGGCCGCGGCGGTCGTCGCCGCGATCGACGTGCAGGAGGACCTCCGCCGCCGCGGTCTCGAGCGGCTCGTCGCGGCCGAGGCCACTCCGTCCCGGGGTGGCACGACGATCATCCGTGCGGGACGCCCGGTCGCCACCCCGCCGTCGTTCCCGCGGCTCACCGTTCGGGGTGCGGTGGCGGTGCCCGCCCCGTGAGCCGAGGCCAGGCGCTGCCGCTGATCGTCGGGGCATGGCTCGTGCTGTTCCTCGGCGTCGTGGCCGTCTTCGCGCTCGGCCGCGTGCACCTCGCGGCGGCGCGCGCGCAGACGGTCGCCGACCTCGCGGCCGTGTCCGCGGCCCGCGGCCTCCCGGCGGTCGCCGCCGCCGACGGGGTCCCGGAGCGCGTGCGTCGTCTGGCGGCCGAGGTGACCGAGGGGTCCGGCGGGCGGCTCGTGCAGGTGTCGATCCCCGCCCACCCCGCCACCGCCGTGGACGTCCGGGTCGAGGTGGCCGGACCGCTCGGCACGCGCCTCACGGCCGTGGCGCGCGCCGGCCTGCTCCCCGGGGCGGCACCCGCCGGCCCCACGGTCCGGGCGCGCGGTGGCGGCTACTCGGGGCCGCTCGTCCATCGCGACGGTCGGCCGATGTGTCCGGCGGTGGCCGCCGCGTACGACCTGATGGACGTCGCAGCGCGCGTCGACGGCGTCGATCTGGTGGTCGTCAGCGGGTTCCGCTCGGACGCCGAGCAGGCCGTGCTCTTCGCGCGCAACCCCGACCCCCGATGGGTCGCGCCCCCGGGGCGCAGCCGCCACCGCGACGCGACCGAGCTCGACCTCTCGCAGGCCGGGGGCTCGGTGCCGTGGCTCCAGGCCAACGCCGGTCGCTTCGGCTTCACCCAGCGCTACTCGTGGGAACCCTGGCACTGGGGCTACCTGCCGGGGTGCGGGGCCGGGACCGGTGCGGACGACGCCGCGGTCGGCGGGGCCGCGCTCGCGGTGCCGGCCTGGGTCCCCGCGGAGTACCGCCACCCGGTCCGCGCGGCCGCGGCCGCGCAGGGGCTGCAGCCGTCGGTGCTGGCGGCACTGCTCCGCGCCGAGTCGGGGTTCGATCCGCGGGCCGTCAGCCCGGCCGGGGCCCAGGGGATCGCCCAGTTCATGCCCGCGACCGCCGCCGGGGTCGGGCTGGCGGATCCGTTCGACCCGTCGCAGGCGATCCCGGCCGCCGCGGCCCTCCTCGCGGGCCATCTGCGCGACCTCGGATCGCTGCCGCTCGCGCTGGCCGCCTACAACGCCGGCGCGGGCGCCGTCCGCCGCCACGGCGGCATCCCGCCGTACCCCGAGACGCAGGGCTACGTGGCCCGGGTCCTGGCGCTCGCGGGCGGGGGCGCCGTCGGCGGCGGGGGCGTCGTGCTGCTCCGCCGCGGCGACGGGTTCGTGTGACGCCCGAGGGGCCACGTGCCGACGCGCACGGCGGCGGGGTCCGGCCGTCGCGGCGCGCGCGATGGGTCGACCTATACTCGGTCGGATGGCGCAGCATCCGGACACACGCCGCGACCTCCTGCGCGAGCAACTCGCCGGACTCCCGTCCGATCCCGGGGTCTACGTCTACCGCGACGCCGCCGATCGCGTGCTCTACGTCGGCAAGGCCAAGTCGCTGAGAAAGCGCGTGCTGAGCTACTTCCAGGCCCCGCTCCAGGCACCCGCCGCGGGGGCCGCGGACGACCGCCCGATGCAGGCCCGCGACGGCGCCCACCCGAAGGTGCGTGACCTCGTCGAGCGCATCGTCCGGGTGGAGACGGTCGTGACCGGGTCCGAGAGCGAGGCCCTCATCCTCGAGGCCAACCTGGTGCGGCGCCATCGGCCGCCGTTCAACGTCCGGCTGCGCGACGACAAGAGCTACCCCTACATCGGGATCAGCCTCGACGAGGAGTACCCCCGGGTCTACTTCACCCGCGAGCGCCACCGGCGCGACCGGGTCTACTTCGGCCCGTTCTCGAGCGCGTCGAAGGTGCGCGAGACCCTCAGCCTGATCAACAAGATCTTCCCCAGCCGCCCCTGTGAGGGTCGCGAGCCCGGGCGCCCCTCGGGGGTCCCGTGTCTCGATTACCACATCAAGCGCTGCCTGGCGCCGTGCGTGGGCTACATCTCCCGGGCGGACTACCGGGCGCTGATCGACCAGATCATCGCCTTCCTGTCCGGGCGGTATCGCGGCCTCGAGCACGACCTGGAGCGCAAGATGCGTGCCGCCGCCGATCGCCAGGAGTTCGAGGCGGCGGCCGTCTTTCGCAACCGCCTCGCGGCGGTGCGCCACCTGATGGAGCGCCAGCTCGCCAAGGGGGCCTCGTCCGAGACGCTCGACGTGATCGGGCTCGCGGGCGACGGCGATGTCGCCAACGTCCAGGTCCTGCAGGTTCGCGACGGCGTGCTGGCAGGACCGTCAGTCCTTCTTCCTGGACACCGCGGGCACCGCCTCGCCCGAGGTCGTCTTCCGTGAGTTCGCGCGGGAGTACTACGCCCTTGCGATGGCGATCCCGCCCCTGGTGGTCGTGCCACGGGGGCTGGAGTCGAACGCCGTCGAGGCCCTCCTCTCGGCGCGCCGGGGGACCGGCGTCGAGGTCAGGGCCGCCGAGCGGGGCGACAAGCGACGGCTGGGCGAGATGGCCGAGCGCAACGCACGGCACGCGCTCGACCAGGACCGGCGTCGCCACGAGCGCCAGCGCACCGCGCGGCGGGAGTCACTCGCCGAGCTCCAGCACGCGCTCGGCCTGGCGGCGCCGCCCGTGCGGATCGAGTGCTACGACATCTCGAACCTCGGCGACACGCACGCGGTGGCCTCCATGGTGGTCTTCGAGGGTGGCGTGTCGGTGCGCGCCCACTACCGCACGTTCACGATGCGCTTCGACGGGGGGCCGAACGACTTCGCGCGCATGCGCGAGGCGCTCGGCCGTCGCTTCGCGCGCCTCGCGCGGCCCGATCCCGAGCCGGACCCCTCGTTCTCGTCGCGGCCGGGGCTCGTCGTGATCGACGGCGGCAAGGGGCAGTTGGGCGCGGCGCTCGCCGGGATGGCCGACGCGGGGGTCGAGGGCGTCCCCATGGTGGGCCTGGCCAAGCGCCAGGAGGAGGTGTTCCTGCCGGGCCGCTCGGACCCGCTGCTGCTGCCCGAGGGCTCCGCGGGGCTGCGGCTGCTCCAGCAGGTCCGCGACGAGGCCCATCGCTTCGCCCTGCGCCACCATCGCGGCAGGCGTGAGCGCGGCATGACCACCAGCGTGCTCGACGACCTGCCCGGCGTGGGTCCGGTCCGACGCCGCGCGATCCTGCGCCACTTCGGCTCGCCGGACCGCTTCCTCGCCGCCAGCCCCGAGGAGCTCGCGGCCGTGCCCGGCCTGCCGCCGAAGGTCGCCCGCAGCGTGTGGGAGCGTTTGCACCGGACCGCCGAGCCGGGCGAGCTGACCGGCGCCGGGCGGCGGGAGGGCTGATGGAGCTCACGGTGATCACGGGCATGAGCGGTGCCGGCAAGAGCCAGGCGATGGGGGCCTTCGAGGACGCCGGCTGGTTCTGCGTCGACAACCTGCCGCCGCGCCTGCTCCCGGCGTTCGCGGAGCTGAGCGACGACGCGGGCGCGCCCGTCGAGCGGGCCGCCGTCGTCTGCGACGTCCGCGGCGGCGCCTGGTTCGCGGATCTGTCCGCCGTCCTCGACACGCTCGGCGCGCGAGGGGTGAGGGTGCGCACGCTCTATCTGGAGGCCGGCGACGACGTGCTGGTGCGCCGCTACAGCGAGACCCGCCGCGCGCACCCGCTGGCGGGCGGGCGGACGCTGCCCGAGGCGATCGAGCAGGAACGCCGGGCGCTCGCCGCGATGCGGGCCCGCGCGGACGTCGTCATCGACTCGAGCCACCTCACGATCTGGGATCTGCGCCGCGCCGTCTTCGAGGCGCTCGCGCTCGACGGCGGGCGACCGAGCCTCCAGGTCGACCTGGTCTCGTTCGGCTACAAGCACGGCCTGCCCCACGACGCCGACCTGGTCTTCGACGTGCGGTTCCTCCGCAACCCCCACTACGTGCCCGAGCTGGCGCCGCTGACCGGCATGGACGCCGCCGTCGCCGCGCACGTCGGCGACGACCCCGCCTTCCCCGAGTTCATCGCGCGGCTCGTGCCCCTGCTCGACCTGCTCCTGCCCGCCTACCGCGACGAGGGCAAGAGCCGCGTCGTCGTGGCCTTCGGCTGTACCGGCGGTCGCCACCGGAGCGTCGTCCTGACCGAGCTCATGGCGCGTCGCTACCGCGACCAGGGCTACCGGGTGAGCGTCTCGCACCGCCACGTGCGACGGCCCCACAGCCCGCCCGCGGCCCCGGTCCGCGAGGGCGCCTCGACACCAGTGGCGGGGGACTGATGGCCGCCACCGGCAGACGGGCGCGGATCGCGGCCCTCGGCGGCGGCACGGGGCTCGCCTCCCTCCTTCGCGGCCTCAAGCGGGAGCACACGGATCTGACCGCCATCGTCACCGTGGCCGACGACGGCGGCTCGTCGGGGCGGCTGCGCCGCGAGCTCGGGATCCTGCCCCCGGGCGACATCCGCAACTGCCTGGTCGCACTGGCCGACGACGAGTCGCTCATGGGACGGCTGTTCCAGCATCGCTTCGCCGACGGCGACCTGTCCGGGCATCCGTTCGGGAACCTGTTCCTCGCGGCCCTGACCGAGGTCACGGGCGAGTTCGACCAGGCGATCGCCGAGTGTTCGCGTGTGCTCAAGATCCGCGGCCGCGTCCTTCCCTCGACGCTCGCCCACGCGCGCCTCTGGGCCGAGCGCGCCGACGGCGAGCACGTCTGCGGCGAGACGCGGATCGCGGGTGGACCCGGCCCGTGCCGCCGGGTCTGGCTCGAGCCGGAGCCCGACGCCCACCCGGCGGCGCTTCGGGAGATCGCGCGCGCCGATCTGGTCGTGCTCGGCCCGGGCAGCCTTTTCACGAGCGTCCTCCCGCACCTCTCCGTCCCGGACCTGGTCGACGCCCTGCGCGGCACGCGCGCGCTTCGCGTGTACGTGTGCAACGTCATGACCCAGCCCGGCGAGACGGACGGCTTCGACGCCGTCGCCCACGTGGAGGCCGTGCTGGCCGCGGCACCCGGGGTGATCGACGCGGTCGTCGTGCACGAGGGTGCGCTCGACGGCGACGCCGCGGACGTCTACGCACGCTCCGGCCAGGATCCGGTGCGGGCGCGGCGCGATCGGCTGGAGGCGCTCGGGGTGGCCGTGGTCGCCGGCGACGTGGCGGATTCCGGCAGCCTGGTGCGCCATCGCCCCGAACGCCTGGCGGCCCTTCTGATGGGACTCCTCCGCACGCCGGCGGCGATCAGGGGCTGATCGTTCCGCAGCCGAGGCGAAAGGACTTCGCAACGGTTGCAACGAACGAAGTCCCGGCCATAGACTGTCGCCGCCGACGACGTCGTCGACGCCGTGGCCGCAGGCGGAGCCCTTCGGGCGTCCGCCACCCGTTCTCTCATCACAAGGAGTCGAGTCCCTCATGGCTGCACGAGCACAGGCAATTCTGCCGCTCGCAATCGTGATCGGGATCCTCAGTTTCCTCTGGACGGAGTTCTCCCTGAACTTCACGTTCCACTGGGTGACCGTCGAGGACAACGTCCTCGCCGGGCTGGGTGTTCCCGAGAACTTTCATCTGATCCTCCCGACCGCATTCATCTCCTGGGGTCTGTTCTTCGCCGCCGGTGGCGACAACGCCGCCTTCGGCAAGATCTTCCTCGCGATCTGCTTCGGCACCGTGGCCGCCCTGGTCACCATGCCGCTGGCCTTCCAGACCGCCGAGATCCCCGACTTCTGGGGCATCGCCCTCTGGGTCGGCGTCTTCGCGTTCGTCCTGGTCGCGATCCTGATCGCCGGTGACTGGTACTACGTCGCCGGAACCTTCCCCTGTTTCGCGGCCGTGTTCCTCTGGTGGATCGCGACCGGCCTCGACGGCTGGGTCCCGGACACCGTGTCGGGCAACGCCGCCAGCAAGAGCGAGCAGGCCGCGCTTCTCGCCGAGGGCACCCCTGCAGGTACCGGTGCCGCGCTCGGTCTCATCAACACGCCGTGGCCGTGGGTGTGGTTCAACACCTTCGTCACCCTGGTCTGCGGTCTGATCCTGGGCATCGTGTCCGGCAAGGTCGCCGCCGCGATCACCCCCAAGCCGAAGTCGGCCGAGGCCGCCGCCTAGCGCGGGTTGCCTCGGACCCGGATTCGGGTTCGACATGCCGGGGGTCGGTTCCCATCACGGGGACCGGCCCCCGGTGTCGTTTCGGGCCCGGAGCGCCCCCGTCTGCGCGTGTTAGGCTCGCCACCGGACGAGCGACGACACCGGGGAGTGCGATGAGCGTACGCGTGGGGATCAACGGGTTCGGGCGCATCGGGCGCAACGTGTTCCGGGCGGCGCAGAGTCGCTCCGACGACGTCGAGATCGTCGCGGTCAACGACATCACGGATCCGGCCACCCTCGCCCATCTGCTCAAGTACGACTCGGTCTTCGGGAAGTTCCCCGGCGAGATCGCGGTCGACGGCGACGGGATCGACGTCGACGGCAGCCCGGTGAAGGTGATGGCGGAGCGCGACCCCGCCAAGCTCCCGTGGGGCGACCTGGGCGTCGACGTCGTGATCGAGAGCACGGGCCTGTTCACCGAGCGCGCCAAGGCGGCGGCCCACCTCGACGGCGGTGCCAAGAAGGTCATCATCTCGGCGCCGGCCAAGGGTCCGGACCTGACGGTGGTGCTCGGCGTCAACGACGACGCGTACGACCCCGAGGCGCACCACGTGATCTCGAACGCCTCGTGCACGACCAACTGCCTCGCGCCCCTCGCCAAGGTGCTGCGCGACCAGTTCGGGCTGGAGCGCGGCTTCATGACCACCTGCCACGCGTACACGAACGACCAGAAGATCCTCGACCTGCCGCACAAGGACCTGCGCCGAGCCCGGGCGGCCGCGCTCTCGATCATCCCGACCTCCACCGGCGCAGCGCGCGCCATCGGCGAGGTCATGCCGGAGCTCAAGGGCAAGCTCGACGGGATCGCCCTGCGCGTGCCGACCCCCGACGGCTCGGTCGTCGACCTGACCGCCGAGGTCGGGCGCGAGACGACCGCCGACGAGGTCAACGCGGCCTTCAAGGCCGCGAGCGAGAGCGGTCCGCTGGCCGGCATCCTCGGCTACACCGAGGAGCCGATCGTCTCGGCCGACATCGTTGGCGACGACCGCTCGTCGCTGCTCGACGCGGGACTGACGATGGTGAGCGGCCGCACGGTCAAGCTCGTCTCCTGGTACGACAACGAGTGGGGCTACTCGTGTCGCCTGGTCGAGCTCGCCGGCCGCGTGCTCGCCTGATCCCGGGCGCGCACGCCACATGTCGCGGCTTCTGACGATCGATGACCCCGGCGTCGACTGGAACGGCGCCCGGGTCCTGCTCCGCTCGGACCTGAACGTCCCGCTCGATGACGGGCGGATCACCGACGACGGGCGCATCCAGGCCTCGCTCCCGACGATCCGGGCGCTCCTTTCGCGTGGCGCGGCGGTCGCCGTCTGCTCGCACCTCGGGCGGCCGAAGGGCGAGGTGCGCCCCGACCTGTCGCTCGCGCCCGTCGCCGAGCGGCTCGGCAAGCTGCTCCACCGCCGCGTCGAGCTCGAGGACGACTGCGTCGGACCGGAGGTCGCGGCCCGGGTCGAGGGACTCGCCCCCGGCGACCTCATCCTGCTCGAGAACCTGCGCTTCCACCCCGAGGAGGAGGCCAACGACTCGGCCTTCGCCGACGCGCTCGCGACCGGCTTCACGCACTACGTCAACGACGCCTTCGGGGCCGCGCACCGTGCACATGCATCGACCGAGGCCGTCGCACGCCGGCTGCCCTCGCGGGCGGGGCTGCTCCTCGCGGCGGAGGTCTCGCAGATCGGGGGCCTGCTCGCGAATCCGCCGCGGCCCTTCTACGCGGTGCTCGGCGGGGCCAAGGTGAGCGACAAGCTGCCACTGATCGACTCGCTCCTCGAGCGCTGCGATCGCGTGCTGGTCGGCGGGGCCATGTGCTTCACCTTCATCGCGGCACTCGGCGACCCCGTCGGGGCGTCGCTCCACGAGGGGCCCGAGGAGCAGCAGATGGCACTCCGGCTGCTCGACAAGGCGACCAACGTCAATCACGCCCTGCAGTTGCCGGTCGACGTCGTGATCGCCGACCGATTCGACGCGGACGCGACGCTCCAGGTCGTCCCGACCGACGCGATCCCGTCCGGCTGGATGGGCGTCGACATCGGGCCCCGTACCGCCGCCCAGTACGGCGAGGCGATCGAGGAGGCCGCGGCCATCTTCTGGAACGGCCCGATGGGGGCCTTCGAGATCCCGCCGTTCGCCGCCGGCACCCGGGTCGTGGCCCAGGCGATGGCCGACTCCGACGCCGTGACGGTCGCGGGTGGCGGTGACTCGGCCGCGGCCCTGTCCCTGCTCGGGATCGAGGGCGGCCTGACGCACATCTCCACCGGCGGCGGCGCGGCGCTCGAGATGCTCGAGGGGCGCGCGCTCCCAGGCGTGCTCGCGCTGCCGAGCGCATGAGCAGCCGGCGCCCGCTGATCGCGGGGAACTGGAAGATGAACAAGACCGGCGCCGAGGCCGAGGAGTACGCACGGGGGCTGCGGCGCCACCATGCCGACGCCGCCCGAGGGTGTCGACGTCGCCGTCTGCCCGCCCTTCACCGCGCTCGCGGCGACGGCCGCCGCGCTTTCGGGATCCGGCGTGGCGGTGCTCGCGCAGGCCGTGCACGAGGCGGCCAAGGGCGCCCACACGGGGGAGATCTCGGCCGGGATGGTCCTGGCCGCCGGGGCCACCGGGGCGCTTGTCGGGCACAGCGAGCGGCGCGCGGCCGGTGAGGACGACGTCCTGGTCGCTGCCCGCCTGCGAGCGGGGCTGGATGCCGGCCTCGACATGATCCTCTGCATCGGCGAGTCGCTCGAGCAGCGGGAGGCGGGCCACACCGAGCGGTGGCTGGCCGGCCAGGTGGATGCGGCGCTCCGGGGGCTCGACGAGATCCCCGTCGACCGACTCGCGATCGCCTACGAGCCGATCTGGGCGATCGGCACGGGTCGGACGGCCACCCCGGACATCGCCCAGGACGCCTGCGCGCACGTGCGCGCGATCGCCGGCGGTTTCTGCGACGCCGACCGGCTCCGGATCCTCTACGGCGGATCGGTCACGCCCGACAACGCAGAGGAACTGCTCGGCGAGGCCGATGTCGACGGCGCGCTCGTCGGTGGGGCGAGCCTGGACCCCGATTCGTTCGCCGCAATCGTCGGAGCCGCCTGAGCGCGGCCGAGTCGGCGTCGTGGACGATCCGTCGGAACCCGTCAGAACCGTGGATTCCGCCACCGGATAACGGAGTTCTCACAGACTGTCGGCCGATCCACCCTCCTGATTCGGCGGCGGGTCGTCGATGGTGTGGGTGTGAGGCCAGTGCCCCGTCCTCACGCCATCGGCGGCGCCCTCGTCGTCGCCTTGGCGCTCACCGTTGCGCAGGCGCCCGCCGGGTCGGCCGCCCCCTCCGGCGCCTGCGCGGCCGCGACGCGGGCCAACCTCGGCCCCGCGGCCCAGGAGCGGGCCATGATCTGCCTGATCAACCGCGAGCGCACCAAGCGCGATCTCGCGCCGGTGCGAAGCAACCCGCGGCTCGCCCGGAGCGCGGCGGCCAAGAACCGCGACATGCTGCGCTGCGGCGACTTCTCGCACACCGCCTGCGGCCGGTCGTTCACGAGCACGTTCAAGCAGGCCAGGTATCGCGGTCGCTCGGTCGGCGAGAACATCGCGTGGGGCACGGGCCGGCTCGGGACCCCCGCCGCGATCCATCGCGCGTGGATGCGCTCGCCGGGGCACCGCCGGAACACCCTGTCGCCGAAGTGGCGTGACGTGGGTGTGGACGTCCGGCCCCGCGCCAGGTTCCTCGGCAACGCCGGCGCGGCCGTGTGGACCGCGCAGTACGGGGTCCGCTAGGCGGGCGGCGCCGCCTCGGCGCCCACGCGGATCAGGCCGACGTAGCCGCCGCGTTCGCGCCGGAGCTCGATCAGGACGTGCCCGTGGTCGTGGCACCAGGCGGGAAGGTCGACCGTGACGAGCGGGTCGTCGGCGAGCAGCTCGATCTCGTCGCCGGGGGCGAGCCGCCGCGCGGTGCGGGCGGCGAGGCCGACCGGAACCGGGCAGCGCGTCCCGAGCGCGTCCACGACCCGTCTCACCTGGGCGCCAGCGCCCGCAGCCGCGCCGCCTCCTCGCCGAAGGCGGCCACGCCGGCGTCGATCTCCTCGTCCCGGGTGTCGGGGCCGAGGGTCATCAGGACGGCGCCGCGCATCCGCCCCGGCGCGACCCCGATCGCCTCGAGGGCCGGGCTCGGGCGCCCGGCGACGGCGGTGCACGTGGAGCCCGGCGCCACGCACACGCCGCGCGCGCCGAGCGACGCGGCCAGGGTGTCGCCGCTCAGCCCGGCGACCGTGACGTGGAGATGGCCCGGCACGCGGGCGTCGGCCGGTCCGGTCCGCTCGAGGCCGGGCACGGAGCCGAGCCCGCTCGCGAGCCGCGCCCCGAGGGCGGCCATCCGCCGAGCGCGATCGTCGCGCTCGGCGTGCGCGATCCGGGCGGCCGTCCCGAGTCCGGCGATCGCGGGAACCGCTTCCGCCCCCGCACGCTTGCCGCCCTCCTGCAGCCCGCCCTCGATCAGCGGGTGGAGCCGCGCGCCCGGCCGGACCCAGAGCGCGCCGGTCCAGGGGGGTGCTCCGAGCGACGGCCCCCCGACGACGAGGGCGTCGACGTCCATGGCCGTGACGTCGAGCGCGAGCAGTCCGGCCGTCGCGGCGGCGTCGAGCACGATGCGTGCCTCCGGGCGGGCGGCGCGCACGGCGGCGACGAGCGTCGCGACGTCCTGGAGGGTCCCGATCTCCTCCTGCCCGTGGTGCAGGCAGACGACGGCCACCCCGTCGTCGGCGAGGGCGCGCGCGAGGAGCGCGGCGTCGAGCCGGCCATCGCCGCCGACGGCGGCCGGCACGATGCGCCCCGCGCTCGCGGCGGCCGCCAGGGTGGCGGGGTGCTCCAGCGCCGTCGCGAGGACGCCGTCGCCGATGTCCGCGTTGGCGCTGAGCAGCCCCTTGACGGCGAGGTTGCGCGATTCGGTCGCGCCCGCCGTCAGGATCACCTCGTCCGGATCGTCCGCGCCCAGGAGGACGGCGAGCGCTGCGCGGGCCTCCTCGAGCGCCTCCGCGGGCGCGCGCGCGGCCTCGTGCACGCCGGCGGGCGATCCCGGCCAGGCGAGCGCGGCGGTGATCGCCCCGGCGACGCGCGGGTCGAGTCGCGGGCCGGAGGCGTGGTCGAGATAGGCGACGACGTCGGTGGCCGCCACCCTCACCAGCCCTCGCTGAGTCGTGTCGCGAGCGGCGTGGGCAGGCCCGCCCGCAGGATCGCCGACTGGGCCGCCGCCACGTCGTACGGCGTGCGGCGGAACTCGAGCGTGCCCGCCTCCGGATCGAGGAGCGCCCAGGCGGCGCGGGCGTCGCCGTCGCGTGGCTGACCGACCGAGCCGGGGTTGACCAGCCAGCGCCCATCGTCGAGACGGAGCACGGTTCCCGCGCGGCCCCTGATCTCCTCCATCGCTCCGTCCGGGCGCAGGTGCCATCCGACCGCGACGTGGGTGTGGCCCACCATCGTGAGGCGCACGCGGCGGGCCTCGAGGGCGTCGCGCGCCTGCGCGACCGTCGTGACGTACTCCCACACGGGGTCGCGGGGGCTCGCGTGGAACAGCGGGACGTCGGCGTCCGCGTCGGCGGGGGAGAGCCGGTTCAGGCGGTTGCGTCCCACCGGGCCGAGGGTCGTCCGGGTCCACTCGAGCGCCACGCCCGCGATGTCGCTGAAGCTCCCGATCGGGATCCGCTCGGCCGCACCGAGGTCGTGGTTGCCCGCCAGGCAGCGCGCCGCACCCGCGGTGCAGGTGTGCAGGCAGTGGGTCGGATCCGCGCCGTAGCCCACGAGGTCGCCGAGGCACCACCACTCGCGCGCCCCCGCCTCGCGCGCGGCGCGCAGGACGGCATCGAGGGCCTGACGATTGGCGTGGATGTCGCTGAGGACCGCGACCGGCGGCGTGATGCCTGACCTCGGTTGGCGGGGCTGGGTCGAGGGCTACGATAGTGGCGTGCGACGGCTTGCGCGCGGGCGTCTCGACTCCGGGCGGCGGGCCGCCCTCCTCGCCGCGGGCGCGGTGGCGCTCGCCGGCGGGATCGCGGCCCTGCTCCGCTGGAGGCTCTGGTCCGGGGCCGGCGTTCCCGCGCCCGAGGCGCCGCCGCTCATCGACTGGTTCGACCCCGACGCCCTCGCCCGCGCCGAGCGGTATCGCGCGGGTGTCTGGACCATGGCGGCCGTGGGCGCCGTGCTGGCGCCCCTCGCCGCGATCGGTTGGGCGGTCGTCGCGTGGCGGATGGCTCCCGCGATCGTTCGCCTCACCCGCGGCCGCGTGTGGATCGCCGGTGTGCTGGTCGGCGCCGGGCTCGCCGTCGCGACGACACTCGTGCTGCTCCCGCTCCGGGTCGTGCGACTCGCCTGGGGCCGGGAGTTCGGGATCATCACCCAGGACACCGCGGCCTGGCTCGTCGACGTCGCCAAGGGGCTCGCCGTCGAGGCCGTGCTCCTCGGGGTGGTCGGGGGAGTGCTGGCCGTGCTCGTGGCCCGGTTGCCGCGCGCCTGGCCGGTGGCGCTCGCCGGCGCGCTCGCCGCGCTCGTGTTCGTGGTCAGCGCCGCCGCGCCCATCGTGATCGAGCCGCTCTTCCAGCGCACGCGACCGCTCGAGGACCCGGCGCTTCGGGCCGACGTGCTGGCGATGGCCGAGCGCGCCGGCGTCCCTGCGCGCGAGGTGCTCGTGAACGACGCGAGCACGCGCACCAACGCGAGCAACGCCTACGTCTCGGGGATCGGCGCGAGCCGTCGGATCGTGCTCTACGACACCCTGATCCGCGACGCCGCGCCCGACGAGGTGCGCGCGGTGGTCGCCCATGAACTCGCGCACGTCGCACGCGACCACGTGGTCAAGGGGTCGGCCTGGGCGGCGGCCCTGGCGCTTCCGGCCGCCCTCCTGGTCGGCGCGGCGGTGGGGTGGCGGACCGGCTTCGCCCCGGCCGGTCGCGACCGCGACGGCGCGGCCCTCGTCGTGCGGCGGGTCGCGGTGGCGGGCGCCGCCGCCGCCTGCATCGCCACGCTCTCGGCGCCGATCGGCAACTGGGTGAGCCGGGCCTACGAGGTCGAGGCCGATTGGGTCGCCCTCGGTCTGACCGAGGATCCCGACGCCCAGATCGCGCTGCAGCGGGGCCTGGCCGAGCGAAGCCTGGCCGTTCCGGACCCGCCCGTCGCCGTGCGGGTCTGGTTCGGGTCGCATCCGACGACGCTCGAGCGGATCGGGCTGGCGCTCCAGGCGCGACGCGCGGCCGAGGACGCCGCCGAGGGACGATGAGCACCCGGCTGCAGATCGTGGCGGTCGGCCGGCTGCGCGACCCGTTCGCCGGGGTGGCCGACCTCTACCTGCGCCGGCTCGGCCCGGGGCTCGACGTCCGCGTCGACGAGGTCGCCCCCGAGCCCGCGAGCAGGGATCGGGGCCGCGCGATGCGCCAGGAGGGCGAGCGTCTGCGCGGGCGCATCCAGGACCGCGCCTGGCGCGTCGCGCTGACGCCGGAGTGCCGCCCGCCCGCCTCCAGCGAGGCGCTCGCCGACTGGCTGGCCTTGCGAATCGAGGCGGCGCGGCCGATCTCGATCGTCATCGGCGGGGCCGACGGCATCGAGCCGGGCCTCCGGCGGGAGTGCGAGGAGCGCCTGTCGCTCGGGCCGCTCACGCTGCCCCACCAGCTGGCGCGCGTGGTGCTGCTCGAGCAGCTCTACCGGGCGGTCTGCATCCGTTCCGGGCACCCCTATCCCCGGTGAGGGTACGCTCACTCGCCGTGACCGAGTTCGGACCATTCACGCCGATCGAGGCGGCCATCGGCCGCCACGCGACCGCGGCCGTGGGCAGGGCGCCGGACGAGATCGTCCTCTCGCCGCCCAAGCACGCGGGGCAGGGCGACCTCGCGAGCCCCGTGGCGATGGGCCTCGCCCGCTCGGCGCGCCGGGCGCCCCGCGAGATCGCGGAGCAGATCGCCGCGGATCTGCGCGGTGACGAGGCGTCCGGGCCGTGGCTTGCGGGCGTCGAGGTCGCGGGACCCGGCTTCCTCAACCTCGAGTTGAGCCAGAGGTGGTTCAGCGAGACCGCCGCGCACATGCGGATCGCGGGCCGGGAGCGTGGCGCGGGGGCCGCGCCGCGGCACGAGGCGATCCTGCTGGAGTACGTGTCCGCGAATCCGACCGGGCCGCCGCACGTCGGGCACGCCCGAAACGCCGCCTACGGCGACTCGCTGGCCCGGATCCTCGCGTTCGCGGGTCACCGGGTCTCGCGGGAGTACTACGTCAACGACCACGGTCGGCAGATCCGCACCTTCGGCGCGTCGCTGGCGGCACGGTACGCGCAGCTCGCGGGCCATGACGTCCCCGTGCCGGAGGACGGCTACCGGGGCGAGTACGTGATCGAGCTGGCCGGGCGGCTGCGCGAGGAGGTCGGCGACGTCCACGTCGACGAGATCGTGCGCGACGGTCCGACGGCGCCCGGTCCGCTCGCCTTCTTCGCCGGGCGCGGCGGCGGGCTCATGCTCGACGAGGTGATCGCCGAGCTGGCCGAGTTCCGCACGACCTTCGACGACTTCTTCCGGGAGTCGACCCTCCACCACGAGGGGCGCGTCGCCGCGGCGATCCACACGCTGGAGGGCGCGGGCGACGCGTACCACCACGACGGGGCGGTCTGGTTTCGCACGAGCGCCTACGGGGACGAGAAGGACCGCGTGCTCGTGCGCTCGAGCGGCGAGGAGACCTACCTGGCGTCCGACGTCGCCTACCACCTGGACAAGGCGCGGCGGGGGCACGACCGACTGATCGACGTGCTGGGCGCAGACCACCACGGGTACATCGCGCGGCTCCGCGCCGTGCTGGCGGCCGAGGGAGAGGACCCCGACCGGCTCGAGGTCGCGATCATCCAGCTCGTCAGCCTGCTCGAGCGCGGCGAGGCGGCCAGGATGAGCAAGCGCGCGGGAACGATCGTGACCCTGCGCGAGCTCGTGGCGGACGTCGGCGTGGACGTGGCGAGGTTCTTCCTGGTCCAGCGAAGCCACGAGACCGCGATGGAGCTGGACCTCGACCTGGCCCGCGAGCAAAGCCAGGAGAACCCCGTCTACTACGTGCAGTACGCCCACGCGCGGTGCTGCAGCATCCTGGCCGAGGTCGGGGGCGCCGACGAGGCGCACTCCCCGCCGCCCGATGAGATCGGCGCCGACGAGCGCCGGCTCACGCTGCGCCTGGCCGAGTGGCCGAGCGTGGTCCGCGAGGCGTCGACGCGCAGGGCCCCGCATGGGGTCGCCGCCTACCTGATCGACCTCGCGCGCGACTTCCACGGCTTCTACCACCGCTGCCGCGTGCGGGGCGAGGCGCCGGAGGTGCTCGCCTTCCGCCGCGACCTCGTGCTCGCGACGCGGGACACCGCCGCGACGGGCCTGGACCTGCTCGGCGTCGCCGCCCCCGAGCGCATGTAGCCCGCCCGCGGCCCGCCCGCGCAGGTGCCGGGCGCGAGCGGGCCGGAGCGACCTGCGCGCGCCCGTCAGTCCGCACCGGGGACCGGCGCGGGGCCGATGTCGATGATCCGTCGTGCGGCGGGGAGCGCGTCGGCATCGAGTCCGCGCGGCGCGCGAAGCTTCACGATGACCCGGTCGCCGACCACGAGGTCGCCGAAGGTCCCGGCGGCCCGTCGACCGTCCGGACGCGCCCTCCCGGCGAGCTTGATCCGCGTCGCCTCGCCGATCTTCGCCGTGAAGGGTGATGCGCCGTCGAGGGCGCGGCGCATGTGCCGGTTCGCGCTTCGCACGTCGATCGAGACCGAGGTCGCGTCGCGGGGGCCACGACGACGCCGCGCAGGCGGTAGGTGACCGGCTTCGGCGGCCCGTGGTCGACGATCATCTTCGCGGGCGGGAGATCGGCCGCCGTCGTGCCGGGAGCCGCGCGGACGGCGATCGTGACCCGGTCGCCGGCGGTCAGGTCCTCGTAGGTTCCCGCCCGCTTCCCCCGCCGGTCGCCGCCGCGCCGCATCTCCCGCTTGCCGCGGTGCGCGCGGCGGATGATCGTCGCCGAATCGATGGCGGCCGTGAACTCGCTCGTCTCGCCGATCGCCTCCCGCATCGCCGCGTTGGCACCGCGTACCCGCACCGGGACGGTCGTCGCCGTCGCGTCGGCGGTGAGCGTGCCCCGCAGGACGTAGCGCACGACCTCGCGCGGCGGGGTGTCGCGCTCGGCCCGCGGCTGTCTGCTTGAGCGGCCCACGCTCGACGCCGGGTCCGCGGTCGGACCGGTCGCCGGGGGTGGCCGACAGGACCGGCGTCAGGGCCAACGGGACCACGAGCGCTGCGGTGACGACTGTTCGACGGATCACGGTTCCTCGATTTCGGCGGATTTCGCTGGGGATTCTCCCCATGGATCGGCTTCCTGCGCCCGCGATCGCGGCGATCAGAACGCAATGCTCACAAAGGGACCACGACTCCCTGGAAGCGATCCGCTGGTCCACGCGGACGGCTGGTACCGTTCACGTCCCGCGCGGACGTAGCTCAGCTGGCAGAGCGTCGGCTTCCCAAGCCGAAGGTCGCGGGTTCGATCCCCGTCGTCCGCTTGCTCGAAACCCCGCGCTCGTAGCGGGGGTTCGTCGTTCCGGGGCGGTTCGCTGTCAATCGCGGTTGAGACGTCTCGGACCATGCCGGGACCGTGCCGGAGCATCGCGGACCGTGCCGGCGCCGTGCCGGGAGGGGCCGAGGCCGGGGCGCACGCGGGGCCCTCCGACCGTGCGGGACGGCGGGCACCGCGACGAGCCTGCGCGCGGTGTGGGAGTGGATTCAAGACAACGACGGGTTCCTCGGACTCGTCGGCGCCCCCTTTCGCCCAGGCGGCGCTTGACCCAGAGGTCGCAGGCTCGCGTCCTGCCCTCGCTGCTTGCGGAATGGCCGGCTCCGGCGGGCCAGGTCGAGGGGGCCCGCCTGCGGACCAGGGTCGGCCCCCGATGTGCGGTCCGGGCGAACGCTGGGCGAACACCGAGCGAACATGAGCAGCTCGCTCGGGGAAGGTCGCGAGCCTGAAACCCGATGGTTACGGGAGCGGCGCAAGCGGAGGCGCGCGCGGCCGCCGAGCGGGCGCCGATCGATGAGCGACGGTCCGGGGCCCGAGCCATGCGTCGTCCGCCCTCGCCGCCCTTCGGGGCGCGGGCGGCGACCGGGAGCGGTCCCGCCATGGGCGTTCGGCCGCATCGCATCGCGCGTCGCCCGGGCGGCGCGCCAGATCGTGACGGGTGCCATCCTCGGGCTGGTCCTCTTCGTCGACGCGGCGAGCGGTCTGGTGTCGGCGACGGGAAGCCGACCGTCGTGCTGAAGGGGTCGGGGCGCCTGGCCGCGGTCGAGCGACCGCAGGCGCCGACCGCGCCGGCGCGACGCCGGCCGGGCGACGGACGCCCCGCTCCGGCGATCTCAGACGGCGTCGCCCACGGCGCGAAGCGCCGCCGTCTCCGCGGCGAACCGACCCGGGTCGGTCCCGCGCAGGTCGACGAGCAGATGCGACACGCCCAGGGGGGCGAGCCGGAGCGCCAGCGTCGCGACCTGGTCGGCGTCGGCGCGAACCCGAACCGACACCGGCAGGCTCTCGGGGGGGCGGTCGGCCGCGACGCACTCGGCGCGGAGCCGCTCCAGCCGACGGGCGAGCTCGTCGGGGTCGGAGATCAGTGGTGTGCCAGGCGTCGCCGCGCACGACGGCGCGGCGAATGCCCGCCGGTGAGTTCCCGCCGATCCAGATCGGCGGCCCGCCGGCGCGTCCCGGCCCGGGCGCGAGGCGCATGCCGTCCAGGCGGACGGTCGGCCCCGCGAAGTCCGCGGCACCCGACCAGAGCGCCCGGCAGACGTCGATCGTCTCGTCCGTCAGGGCGCCACGGCGCGCGAACGGGACCCCCAAGCGCCGCGAACTCCGACGCCAGCCATCCCGACGCCACGCCGAGCACGACGCGTCCGCCGGCGAGCGCGTCGAGCGTCGCGACGGCCCGTGCGAGGACGACCGGATGCCGATAGGGCGCCACCATCACGCTGGTTCCGAGCCCGATGCGCCGGGTCGTCGCGGCGGCGAACGCCAGCACGGTGAGGGCGTCGTGGAAGGACTCGGGCGGACGCGTGCTGCCGACCGGCAGGATCACGTGATCGGAGACCCAGAGGTCGTCGATCCCGGCCTCCTCGGCCATGGTCGCGACCTCGCGGACCAGCCCGGCGTCGACCGCCTCGCGGAACTGGGGCAGGTGCAGTCCGATGCGCACGCGACCACGGTAGAGGCCGTCGGGTCGCCGTCCGCGCGAGCTGACAGGCTCCCCACCAGTCCGAGCGGCCCGCACGCGCCTCCGCATCCACCGGCCTCGATCGCCGGCCGGCCCACGTCACCGAGGTGACGGGTCTCGAGCGCACGCTCGGAACCGTCCAGCTGACGGCGATCGGCCTCGCCGCCGTAATCGGCTCGGGCATCTTCGTGCTCTCGGGACCGGCCGCGGCCCGGTTCGCCGCACCGGCGGTCGTTCTCCGCTTCGTCCTCGCGGGGTTCGTGGCGCTCTTCGCCACGCTCTGCGTCGCCGAGCTCGCGACGGCGATCCCCGTGTCGGGCGGAGCGTTCGCATTCGCCGACACCGTCCACGGTGCGCTGATCGGGTGGTTCGTCGGCTACGCGCTGATCGTCGAGTACCTGGTCGGCGCCAGCGTCATGGCGATCGGGTGGAGCGGCTGCGCCGCGGACGGCCTGGACGCCCTCGGCCTGTGAATGCCGCAGGATCTCCGCGCCCGGCCGTTCCAGGACGACCCCGGCGTCGTGAGCCTCTACGCGGTTTGCGCGTGCTCGCCGCGGGGGCGCTCCTCCTTCGGGGGGCGGGCGAGTCGGCGACCGTCAACGCCTCGTCCTGCTCCCGCCCGGAGCGCTGGTGCGAGTCGGGCTGTGGATGCTCCTCGGCCTGGCGACCTGGTTCGCGTACTCCCGCGCGGGCACCCGTCGCGCGCTGTCCGAGCCATCCGCGCCATGACTGGCGGCGGGCTCGCAGCGCTGGTCGCACCGATCCGAGGACGCCGCGCCTCAAGCTCGGGCGCCGATCCGACGATGGGGCACCGCTCGGTCGTGCACGACCGCCGACCCGGCGACCGGATCGAGATGCCCGTGACCCCGCCCGCAAACCGCCTCGACGATCCCAATCGGCTGAACCGAATCGATCAGATCGGATTCGGGGACGGAGCGCATGGGACGAGCGAGTCGCTTGATCGCCTGACACGACTCGCGAGTCGCCTCCTCGGCGCGCCCGTGTCGCTTGTCTCGATCGTCCGCGAGGACCGGCAGGTCTTCGCGAGCCAGGCTGGGCTCTCGGAGCCCGGGCGACGCGCGGCGAGACGCCGCTACGCACTCGTTCTGCCAGCACGCCGTCACCTCCGGCGAGCCCTTGGTCATCGCCGACGCCCGCGGCGAGGCGCTCGTGCGCGAGAACCTCGCCGTTCCCGACCTCGGCGTCGTCGCCTATGCGGGCGTCCCGCTCGAGGTCGGCGGCGAGTGCGTCGGCTCCTTTGCGCCATCGACTCCTCGCCGCGAGCGTAGCAGCGAGGACCTCACGTTGCTCGGCGATCTCGCCGCCGCGGCGACCACCGAGCTCGAGCTCAGGTGGGCCGTCGCGGACCGCCAGGCGGCCTACGAGCGCATGCGGGACTCCGAGCGACGTTTTCGGGCGCTGTTCGAGGGCATGGCGGAGGGGGTCGTCCTCCAACGAGAAGATGGGGGAATCGTCTCCTGCAATCCGGCAGCCGAGCAGATCCTCGGCACGACCATGGATCAGATGATCGGCCGGACCTCGCTCGATCCGCGGTGGCGCTCGATCAGGGAGGACGGCTCTCCGTTCCCCGGAGATGAGCACCCGGCGATCGTCACCCTGAAGACCGGGCGTCCGCTTCGTGACGTGATCATGGGCGTGCGGCGAGCGGACGGCTCGGAGCGGTGGATCTCGATCGCGAGCCAACCCCTCGCGGCGACGCCCGGCGTTGACGGCGGGATGGTCATCACGACGTTCACTGACGTCACCGAACGCCGCGAGGGGGAGATGACCGCTGCGGCGGATGCGGCTGAGAAGGCCGCGCTGACGCGGGTCGCCACCTGGCGGCGGGCGAGGCCTCGCCATCGGCCGTGTTCGCGGTCGCGGCCGAGCAGGCCGCCCGCGCGCTTGGCGGGGAGGCGGGAGAGGTGGTCCGGTACGACGAGGATCGGAACCCGACGGTGGTCGGGGTCTGGTCACGACAGTGCGCTTCCTTGCGTGGCCGTGGGCGCATGGCGGACCCCGACGCCGCGGGCGTCGTGTCGAACGCCGCCGCGCGCGCGCTCGCGCGCCGACGGACGACCAGCATCTGGCGGCGGGACCCCGCCCCCGGCGGTGACGCCGACGTCGCGGCCCGGTGCCTGGAGGTGGCGTCGCCGGTCCGCGAGGGCGGGCGGGTTTGGGGGGCGATCGCCGTTGCGTCGCGCGGCACGGGTACGCTCACCCGCGACTCCGAGGCGCGGATCGAGCGCTTCGCCGAACTCGTCGGGCTCGCGGTGGCCGGTGCGCGGGCCCGGGAAGCGCTCGAGAGCCTCGCCGCGACGGACGACCTGACGGGCCTCGCCAACCATCGCGTCTTCCGCGCGCGGCTCGACGACGAGGTCGCGCGGGCGCGCCGTCACGACCGTTCCTTGAGCCTGATCGCGATCGACCTCGATCACTTCAAGGCCGTCAACGACGAGTACGGCCATCCGGTGGGGGATCGTGTGCTCGCCGCGGTCGCGAGGCGGCTGGGGGAGTCGGTCCGCGAGTCCGAGGTGTTGGCGAGGGTCGGGGGCGAGGAGTTCGCATGGCTGCTTCCCGAGACGGACGCCGCCGGCGCGCAGTCCGCGGCTGAGCGCGCGCGTGCGTCTGTGGCGCGAGCTCCCTTTCCCGAGGTCGGTCGTCTGACCATCTCCGCGGGGGTGTGCGAGCTCGGGGAGATCGGGAGCGCCGTCGAGCTGATCCGGTGCGCGGACGCGGCACTCTATGCGGCCAAGCAGGGCGGTCGTGATCGCGTCAGCGCGTACGGGCAGGTGGTGCCGGTCAGCCGGTAGGACGGTGCGCCGGCGCCCGGTCCGGCCCGGTCTGAGCGTGCGCGGTGACGTGTGACGTCGCGACCGGAGGCGGCGCCGGGCCCACCGAGGTCGCCTCGCCGAACGACCCAGGCGGCGGGGCGACGAGCGCTCCTGGGCGATCGGAGGCGGTCGTCGATGGGCGCGACCACCTCCCACCGGCCGGCCGGTGAACGACGATCGACCGGACCCCGCGCCGCGCCCGTGCCCAGCGCTGGGTGCGCGGGGCGGGCCCAGTGTCCGGGTGGCCGAACCGGTCGGGGCCGTTGGTCTCGGATCAGTGCAAAACGGATTCGACGATCAAGGAGCCACACACGTGTCACGACTGTTGCGAATCCCACTGCTCCTGGTGCTTGTGCTCGCACTCGCGCTCGGTGCCGTCGCCTGCGGCGACGATGACGACGACGATGCGGCTGCCACGACCGAGGCCGAGGCCACGGAGCTCGTGCTGACCGGTGAGTCCACGACGCTCGCGCTCGACGCCGACACGGCGACGATCCTCACCGACAACGGCGTCGAGGTCGCCCCGGTGGACCCCGCGACCGCGGGTGACGACGGGATCGCCTTCCCGATCACCGGTGGCACCGTCGAGGCGGAGTCGCTCGCCGGCACCATCGAGCACAGCGGCGGCCTGGTCTTCTCGGCCGGCGGCACCGAGCTCGAGGTCACGGACTTCGTGATCAACACGACCGACGGCACGCTGACCGCGACCGCCGGTGGCGACGAGATCCCGCTGCTCGCCGTCGACCTGACCGCGCTGGAGCGCAGCGACGACATGGGCACCATCGTCCTCGAGGGCATCAGCACGACCCTCTCGGCCGAGGCCGCGATCGCCATGAACGACACGTTCGGCGTGGACCTCTTCGAGGAGGGCATTCCGATCGGGACCGTGACGGTCCGCGCGACCGCCTGAGCCCGCAGGCCGTGCCCCCGGCCGCCTCGGCGGCCGGGCGGTGCCGCGCCACCTACGCCAGGCCCAGCTCGCGCCGGCGGATCGCCCGCTGGCGCTCGAGCACGTGCGAGCGCAGCAACCGCTCCGCATCGTCGGGACCGTCGGTGAACGTCAGCGCGATGGGCCGCTCACCGGTCTCGCGTCGAGCGCGGCCCGACGCGGACCACGCGCCCTTCGAGCGTCGAGCGCCCCGTGCTCCGGCAGCTGGAGCACGATCTGGACGGAGTCGGCCACCTCGAGACGGGTCTCGGCCCGAAGGAGCACCCCGGACGCCGAGAGGTTCTCGGTCACGGCCGGGATCGGCTCGTCGTCCTCATCGGCGTCGGCGCGCCACAGGCGCGCCTGGAGCGCGTCGTCCACGCGGAACTCCATGCGGCGCTGATGCCGCTCGACCGGCCCGGTCTGCTCGAACCAGATCTCGTCGTCGCCCCGCCCGCGGGGCGCGTCCGTCGCGACCACCCTGAACGCGCACGGCACCCGCCGGGCGCGAAACGTGATCTGGGCGTGCTGGCCGACGCGGATCGTGATCGGGCGTCCGCCGAGTCGCGGCCGGTCGAGGCCCAACCGCCTCCCCTCCTGCGCGGCGACGAGCGATGCCAGGACCTCCGCGCGCGCGCCCTCGATCGACACCGGCGTGCCGGTCGCGGGAAGGGGCGCCTCATCGGTCGACGCGTGCGTCGCCATACGATGTGGGTCGGCCGAGGGGGGCCGGACTTGAGCGACCCCGGCCGAGTGGGGTGCGGCCACCGCCCGCGGATCCGCGGCGAACTCGACGAGGAGCACGCACATGAGCTTTCCGACCGATGAGATGGCGCGCACGGAGATCATCGTCGTGGCGGATCTGGCCCGCGCCCGCGCCTTCTACGTCGACGTCCTCGGGGCGACGCTCTTTCGCGAGTACGGGGGGACGTCGGTCGTCCTGAGTTTCCTCGGCGGATGGATCCTGCTCGTCACCGGCGGCGGCCCGACGGAGGACAAGCCCGACGTGTCGATGGCCCCGCCCGCGGATCCGACGAGCGTCTCGCGCGCGTGGACCATCCGGGTGCCCGACTGCCGGGACGCGTACGAGACCCTCCGCGATCGCGGCGCGGCCTTCCTGACCCCGCCGCTCGACCGGGGCGCCGAGGTCCGCTGCTTCTTCCGGGATCCCGACGGCAACCTGATCGAGATCAGCGAGGCGCGCTGATCTCGATCAGGGGCCGGGTGGCGCCGGTGCTCAGCCTCCGCCGCCCCCCTCGCCCGTGGTCCTCGGTGTCCGGCGCCGAGCCCACGACCGTGAACCCCTCGTCGAGCTGCACGTCGACCTGGCGCCCGTCGGCCAGCGTCACCTCGACCTCGTAGCGGGACTCCTCGTCGCCCACCTCGGTCTCGGTGACCGTGCCGCCACCGGTGGACGCGAGCGCGGCCGCGCTCGCGCGCTCAAGCGCCGGCCCGGTGATCGCCTCGTCCCGGTCGCCGCCGGACGCGGCCGCCACACCGAAGACCGAGCCTCCGGCCACCAGCACGACCGCGGTCGCCGCCACCGCCGTGCGCCTCGTCCCTCGTCGCATTGGTCCCTCCTTCTCGTCGGTCCGCCTCCTCGGGCGGCATGCCCGAAGTGGATCCGGTCCCGATGAGAGGATGATGAGGGCCCGGAACGCCGGACGTGCCGCTCATCCGCCGCTCATCTTCGTGCGCTCACATGTCGGGCGAGAGCGACCCCGCAAGGAGCCGGCGTGCGCATCCTCGTCGTGGAGGACGAACCGAAGATGGCGGACGTCGTGCGACGCGGCCTCGTCGCCCAGGGGGCGGTCGTCGACGTGGTCGACCGGGGTGAGGACGCGCTCTGGATGTGCGGCGCGCACGACTACGACGCGGTCGTGCTCGACGTGGTCCTTCCCGGGATCGACGGCTTCGAGTGCTGCCGCCGCCTCCGGGCGGGGGCCGACTGGACACCGGTCCTCATGCTCACGGCGCGAGGCGAGGTCGAGGACCGCGTCGAGGGCCTCGACTGCGGGGCCGACGACTACCTGCGCAAGCCCTTCGCGCTGGCGGAGCTCGGCGCCCGCCTGCGCGCGCTGGCGCGGCGCGGGCGCCGGCCGCGGCCGGCCGTGGTCGAGGTGGGGGACCTGCGGCTCGACCCGGCGGAGCGACGGGCGTGGCGGGGCGACGAGGAGATCCCGCTGTCCCGGACCGAGCTCGCGCTGCTCGAGGCCTTCATGCGCCGCCCGGGGCGCGTGCTGGACCGGCTGGACCTTCTCGAGGCGGGGTGGGGGCACGAGTACGAGAACCGCTCGAACGTGGTCGACGTCTACGTCCGGTACCTGCGGGAGAAGATCGACCGCCCGTTCGGGCGGCACGCGCTCGAGACCGTGCGCGGGGCGGGGTACCGCCTGCGTCCGGACGGCGGGTGATCGACCGGATCCCGATCCGTCTGCGACTGGCGCTCGCCTTCGCCGTCGCGATGGCCCTGCTCCTGATCGTGCTCGGCCTCGTCCTGCGCGTGAGCCTCGCCGGTCAGATCGACGAGGGCATCGACTCGTCGCTGGCCGCGCGCGCCGACGACGTCGCGGCGCTGCTCGACGACGGCGACCCGGCCCTCGACGCCGGGCGTCTCGCCGCCGAGACCGAGGACGGGTTCACGCAGATCATCGACGCACGCGGTCGTGTCGTCGCGGCCTCCTCCTCGGGACTGGACGCGCCGCTGCTCGACCCGCGCCTGCTCGCGGCGGCCGCGCGTGGCACCGTCGCGACCGAGATCGGTCCCGTCGCCGACGTCGATGCGGATTCGCGCCTTCTGGCGCGTCCCGCGGTCGGCGGGCCCGAGCCGCTCGTCGTCGTCGTCGGCACGTCGCTCGAGCCGAGGGCGGAGGCGATCTCGGGACTGACCCGGTTGCTCGTCCTGCTCGGTCCCATCGCGCTGATCCTGGCCTCGGCCGGAGGGTACCTCCTGGCCGGCGCGGCGCTCCGACCGGTCGAGGCGATGCGGCACCGGGCCGAGATCATGTCGGGGGCGGCGGCCGAGGGCCGGCTGCCGGTCCCACCGGCCCGCGACGAGCTGCGTCGGCTCGCCGAGACCCTCAACGCGATGCTCGACCGGGTGGACGCGGGCATCGCACGGGAGCGGGACTTCGTCGCCGACGCGGGCCACGAGCTCCGGACGCCGCTCGCGATCCTGAAGGCCGAGCTCGAGCTCGCCCTCGACTGGTCCGCGCCCGCCGGGCGAGCTGCGCGCCGCGCTCGCCTCGGCCGAGGAGGAGACGGACCGGCTCAGTCGTCTGGCCGACGACCTGCTGGTCATCTCGCGCGCGGAGCGCGGCGGCCTTCCGGTGCGCCGCGAACCCACCCCGGTCCTCCGGCTCCTCGAGCGCTGCCGGACGCGTCTCGCGGCGACCTCCGGGTCGCGGTCGGTCGTGGTCTCGGCGGACCCCGAGCTCGTCGTCGACCTCGACCCGGACCGGATGGAGCAGGCGCTCGTGAACCTGCTCGACAACGCCCTGCGCCATGGCACAGGGCGGGTGTCCCTCGTCGCGTCGGCGGACGGGGCGGGGCTCCGGATCGTGGTCCACGACGAGGGCGGAGGCATCCCCGACGAGCTCGGCGAGCGCGCCTTCGAGCGCTTCAGCCGGGGCGGCGGGCGTGGTCCCGGCGCCGGTGCGGGCCTCGGGCTTCCGATCGTCCGCGCGGTCGCGGAGGCGCACGGCGGAACCGCCGCCGTCGATCGGGACGGCGGCGTCGTGCTCTTCGTGCCGTGCCGCCCGGACGGTCGGCGCGAGGTGGCCGGAACATGATCATCCGAAAGTCGCTCGTCGGGCGTTGACCGGCGGGAGTGCCCGTCGTACGTTCGACGGGCGGTTTGGTCGCCGACCGTGGCGGGCCCGGGCTGGGGGTCCGCCACGGATCCGGCCGCCGACGGCCAGGTCTCGCACGTCCGTGCGGGGCTGCACGCCGCCAGGCGTGCCCTGCGATCACCCACCGCGCGCCGGGGGGTGGTGGGTCCGTCCCACCCCCCGGCAAGGCGCGCCGCGTTCGCACGACGTACCGTTGCGTGGATGCGCACGCTCGTGTTCGCGATCGTGACCGTGGCCGCCGGGGTCCTGTCGATCGGCGTCGCGGTCTTCGCCGCCTATCTCGCCTGGCTCACCCGCCGCGCGGTGGCGATGGGCGCGACGAGCGTGACGCTGCCGTTGACCCGCCGCCGCCTCGTGCCGCCGAGCGTCGCGGTCATGGTCCTGTTCGCGGCGTGCTTCTTGGCGATCGGCGCGGGCCTGATCGCCCTGGGGCTGACCGCCTGATCATCCGGTGGGGGTGAGCAGGACGATCGGGATCTCCCGGTCGGTGCGCTGCTGGTACTCCTCGTAGTCCGGCCAGATGGCGACCATCTCCGGCCAGAGGCGCTCGCGCTCCTCGGCCGTCGCCGTCCGCGCCACGGCGGGCATCACCTCGTCCATCACCTGCACGGAGACGTTCGGCTCGGCCAAGAGGTTGAGGTACCAGTCGGGGTGGTTCGGGGTGCCGCCCTTGCTGGCGACCACGACGTAGGACTCGCCGTCGCGGCCGAAGATCAGCGGCATCCGTCGCAGCGACCCGCTCTTGCGCCCGCGCGTGATGAGCAACAGGATCGACGTCCCCTTGCGCCATGTTCCGCCGTCCTCGCCGTCGGTGGCGACGTACCGGTGGACGTGATCCGCGACCCAGTCGGTGGTCGGGGCGAGGATCGGCTCCTCGTGCTCGGTGCTCATCGGGCCTCCTCGTCGGCGTGTGCGACGAGCCTAGCGAGCCTCGGGCCGCCTGAGCCGTGGCCGGGCCGGCGTCGGCGGTCCGCTCGCGCCGGGCGTGCCGTCGGAACGTGGTGCGGCCACCGGCCCGGTGATCCCGTCCTACGTTGCCACGGTGGCCAAGACACGAGACATCACCGTCGGGAGCATCGTCCCGTCGGCGCTCGGCGGAGTGGCGGCGGCGCTCGTCCTCTCGTACTTCGGCGCGGCGGGGAGCCTGGTCGGCGCGGCGCTCGGGCCGGTGGTCTTCCTGGTCGTCAAGGAGCTCAGCCGTGGCCCGACGGAGGCCGCGATCGAGCGGGCGGTCAGGGTTCCGCCCCGGACCGCGGACGCGCGCGCGCGGCGCGATCGGCGGCCGTCCGGGTCGGACGGCCGCCCGCGCCCGCGCGGCGGCCTGCGATGGCTCGTCGCGACCGCCGTGCTCGCGACGGCGATCGCGGTGTCGGTGATCACGATCCCCGAGCTGATCACCGGCAGCTCGCTGACGACCGACCGCCAGACGACGTTCTTCGACCGGGGGTCGGGCGGGGCGTCCGAGCCGTCGACCCCGGCGGCCGGGACGACCACCGCGCCCGGCGAGACGACCGCGCCGGCGTCCACCGAGGCCACGACGACGACCGAGCCGGCACCGGAGGCCACCACGACGACCCCGCCCGAGGGCGCGTCGACGGCGCCGCCGCCCGCCGCCCCGCCCCCGGCCGCCACGGAACCCGTCGAGCCGGTGCCCGCCGCGCCGGCGGCTGCCCGGCGTCGACGCCCCCGGCCGAGTGACGGGCCGGCCACGACACCGCCGGGCCCGCGGCGGCTATCCTCGCCGCCGGGCCGGTGAGCGCCGAGGGCAGGGAGGTGCGGGGTGACGCGGCCGACGACGCGGCACGATCCCGGAGACCGTCGTCGGACCGCTGGACTGGTACCGCGACGCGATCGTCTACGAGGTCCACGTCCGGGCGTTCGCGGACAGCGTCGGCGACGGCGTCGGCGATCTGCGCGGGCTGACCGACCGGCTCGACTACCTGCGCGACCTCGGGGTCACGGCCGTCTGGGTGCTGCCGTTCTACCCGTCGCCGCTCCGGGACGACGGGTACGACATCTCGGACTACACGACGATCAACCCGCGCTACGGCGACATGCGCGATTTCCGCCGCCTCGTCCGCGAGGCCCACAAGCGCGATCTGCGGGTGATCACCGAGCTGGTGCTCAACCACACCTCCGACCAGCACCCGTGGTTCCAGCGCGCTCGGCGCGCGCCCGCCGGAAGCCGGTGGCGCAACTTCTACGTCTGGAGCGACACGCCGGAG
This sequence comes from Miltoncostaeaceae bacterium, assembly GCA_963698665.1. GTDB lineage: Bacteria > Actinomycetota > Thermoleophilia > Miltoncostaeales > Miltoncostaeaceae > CALNYH01. The sequence continues at coordinate 931,088 of CAVORO010000003.1, forward strand.
CGCTACCGGGACGCGCGCATCATCTTCCAGGACTTCGAGACCTCCAACTGGAGCTGGGACTCGGTGGCGGGCGCCTACTACTGGCATCGCTTCTACTCCCACCAGCCGGACCTCAACTTCGAGAGCCCCGACGTCCGCCGGGCCGTCACGCGGGTGCTCGACTTCTGGCTGGACCTCGGGGTCGACGGGCTCCGCCTGGACGCCGTGCCGTATCTGTTCGAGCGCGAGGGCACGACCTGCGAGAACCTCGAGGAGACCCACGCGGTCCTGCGCGACCTGCGCCGGCACGTCGACGAGCGCCACCCCGGCCGGATGCTGCTGGCCGAGGCGAATCAGTGGCCCGAGGACGCGGCGGAGTACTTCGGCGACGGCGACGAGTGCCATCTGGCGTTCCACTTCCCCCTGATGCCCCGGATGTTCATGTCGATCCAGATGGAGGACCGCTACCCCATCATCGACATCCTCCAGCAGACGCCGCCGCTGCCCGAGGGCGCGCAGTGGGCGCTGTTCCTTCGCAACCACGACGAGCTGACGCTCGAGATGGTCACCGACGAGGAGCGCGACTACATGTACCGCGCCTACGCGAACGATCGCGAGGCGCGCATCAACCTGGGCATCCGGCGCAGGCTGGCGCCGCTGCTCGGCAACAACCGGCGCAAGATCGAGCTCATGCACGGGCTGCTGCTCTCGCTCCCCGGCACGCCGGTCCTCTACTACGGCGACGAGCTCGGGATGGGGGACAACATCTTCCTCGGCGACCGCGACGGCGTGCGGACCCCGATGCAGTGGAGCGGCGACCGAAACGCGGGCTTCTCGCGCGCGAACCCCCAGCGGCTCTACCTGCCACCGATCATCGACCCGGAGTTCCACTACGAGACGATCAACGTCGAGACGCAGCTCGACAACCCGCACTCCCTCCTGTGGTACGTGCGACGGCTCCTGTGGCTGCGTCGGCGCTCGCCGGTGTTCGGCCGCGGCGAGCTCGAGTTCCTCCACCCCGAGAACCGGAGGGTCCTGGCCTACGTGCGCACGCTCGGCGAGGAGCGGGTGCTCGTGGTGGCCAACCTCTCGCGCTTCTCGCAGTTCGTCGAGCTGGATCTCTCGGCGCACAAGGGCGCCGTCCCGGTCGAGATGGTCGGCCAGACCGCGTTCCCGCCGATCGGCGACCTTCCGTACCTCTTGACCCTGGGTCCCCACGACTTCCACTGGTTCGCGCTGGAGGCGGCGCGAGCGGAGGTGGGTGGCGCGCTCGGCCCGGCGGCGCCGCCGCGCATCCGGGTGGAGGGCGGGTTCGGCGAGCTGCTCCGGGGGCGCGCGGCGACGGCGATCGAGCGGGCGCTGCTGGAGTACGTCCCGCGTCGGCGCTGGTTCGCCGGCAAGGCGCGCAAGGTTCGCGGCATGGCCGTGCGCGACGCGATCGAGCTCCGGGCCGCCGACGGGACCGACGCCGGCATCGTCATGCTCGCGGTCGAGTACGCCGAGGGCGAGCCCGAGACGTACGCCGTGCCGCTCGTGGTCATCGGCGGCGAGCGGGCGGCGCGGATCGAGTCCGACAGCCCCCAGGCGATCGTCGCCTGGCTGGAGCGCGACGACGGCCCGGCCGCGCTCTGTGACGCGATGATCGACGAGCGGGCCGCGGCCGCGCTTCTCGACGCCGTGCGCCGGCGCCGGCGTCTTCGCGGCGGCTCGGGTGAGCTCGTCGGTCGGCCGACGCGGCGCCTGCGATCGGTCCTCCCCCCGGGCGCGCCGGCCCCCGAGGCGGGGGTCTTCCGGGCCGAGCAGAGCAACAGCTCGGTGGTCTTCGGGTCGCAGGCGATCATGAAGCTGTTCCGACGGGTCGAGGCCGGTGTCCACCCGGACGTCGAGCTTGGGACCTTCCTCTCGACGAGCAGGGGCTTCTCCAACTCGCCGGCCGTGCTGGGCAGCCTGGAGTACCGCGCCGCGACGGGTGAGCCGGCGACGATCGCGGTGCTGCACGAGCTCGTGGTCAACGAGGGCGATGCGTGGGAGTACACGCTCGACGGCCTCGGGTTGTTCTACGAGCGGATCCTCACCGAGCGCGTCAGCCACGGCGACGAGGCCGTCGAGCCGGTGACCTCCGGACGCCTCGAGGCGGCGCGGGCCCTCCCGGACGACGACGCGCGCGAGCTCGCGGGCAACTTCCTGGACGCCGCCGAGCTGCTCGGCCGGCGCGTCGCCGAGATGCACGGCGCGCTCGCGGCCGGCGACGACGCCGCGTTCGCCCCGGAGCCGGTGACGCCGCTCGACCAGCGCTCCGTCTACCAGTCGATGCGCAACCTCGCGGTGCGAAACCTCCGGCTGCTCCGCCGGATGCGCGACGATCTGCCCCCGCGCGAGCGCGCATGGGCCGAGCGGGCCCTCGAGTGCGAGGACGTGGTCGTCGAGCGCCTGCGCGAGGTGCTCGCCGGCAAGCCCCAGGCGCGTCGCATCCGCTGCCACGGCGACCTGCACCTCGGACAGGTGCTCTTCACCGGCAAGGACTTCGTGATCATCGACTTCGAGGGCGAGCCCGCCCGGTCGATCGCGGATCGCCGGCTCAAGCGCTCACCGCTTCGCGACGTCGCGGGCATGCTCCGCTCGTTCGACTACGCGCAGGCGATCGCGCGCGAGGACCAGGTCCGCCGGGGCGCGGTCGAGGCCAACGGCGACGCCCATGAGGCGCTCGGCGTCTGGGGTCGCCGCTGGCGCGGCTGGGCGGAGTCGGCCTTCCTGCGCGGGTACCTGGGCGCGGTCCCGGACGGCCTGCTCCCCGGCGACGACGAGTCGCTGGAGGCGCTGCTGCGCGCGTTCGTGGTCGAGAAGGCGACCTACGAGCTGGGCTACGAGCTCAACAGCCGACCGGAGTGGGTCGGGATCCCGCTTCGCGGCATCCTGCGCGAGGTGGGCGCCTCGCGCTGACCGCGAGAGGTGGTGCCGGCGATCGGATCGGGCGATGCCCGCCGCGCAGGTCCCCTCAGGACTGGCGGGGTGGCTCCACGTGCTCGCCCGCGCGCGTCTCGGCCGCGGACTCGGCCTGCGGCGGGAGGCTTGCGGGGTCGACCCGGGGCGACTCCTGCTCCGCGCGCGGCGCGGGTGGGTCCTCGTGCGGGTCGGCGGCGCCCGTGACGCCCTCCTTGAACTCCCGCGCGCTCGAGCCGAGGTTGCGCGCGATCTCCGGCAGTCGCCGGGCGCCGAACACGAGCAGCACGATCGCGAGCACCAGGAGCAGTTGGACGGGGCTGAAATCGAAGGGCATGGATCCTCCGCGGTCGCGGCCCTTGGCGCGATGGTACTACCCACCGGCCCGAGGCGACACTCCGGCCGGGATCAGCCCGGGGCGGTCCGCTCCAGGAGGGCGACCGGCAGGCCCCCGAGGATCCCCGCGACGGGTGTCGCGCCCTCCAGGCCGAGGGACGCCCCGCTCAGCAGGTTGACCCAGGCGCCCTCGAGCCCGACGGGTGTCACGAGCCTCGCCCGCCGCCCGGCGGGTCGCACCGGGATCACGGCGACGACGCACCCGCCTCGTGCGAAGGCGAGCACGTCCGGCCCCGCCGCGAGCGGCTCGTAGGACGTGGCGGCGAACACCTCGGGGCGCCGGCGCCGCAGCCCGAGCGCCCGGGTGACGAGGCAGAGCTTCTCCAGCCCGGGCGGCGGCGGCCCGTCCGCGGGCAGTTCCGCGCGGCGCGCCCAGAGCCGGCGCCAGTCGACCGGCCGGCGGTTGTCGGGGTCGACGAGCGTGAGGAGGTCGTCCTCGTCGCCCTGGTAGACGTCGGGGACGCCGGCGGCCGTGAGGCGGATCAGCGCCTGCCCGAGCGCGGCGGCGCGCGCGGCGCCCGCGCTCGCGGCGATCACGTCCTCGAGCCGGGCGACGAACCCGGGCCGGGCGAGGAGCCCACGGGCGAACGCCGCCACCTCGTCCTCCCAGCCCTCGTCGGGCTCGAGCCATGACGTCGTGCGCTTGGCCTCACGGAGCGCCTTTCGCAGGTACTCCTCGAGCCGCGTGGACTCGATCGGCCACGTGCCGACGAGCGTCTGGTAGACGAGGTACTCCTCGACCGGGTCGGGCCCCCCGCGTCGCCCCCGCAGATCGGCGTTGTCCCGCCGCCACGCCCGGACCGTCCGCGCCCACCGGTCGGGGATCGTGGTGAGGGCGGCGACACGGGCACGGACGTCGGCGCTTCGCTTCGTGTCGTGCGTGGTCGTCGTCGCGAGTGTCCCGGGATGCCGGGCCGCGATCGCCCCGAGGCGCCGATGCGTCTCCTCGACGGTGGCGCCGAACTCGCCGGGGTCCATCCCCACGTCGTTGAGCGCGACGAGACGCAGATAGCGGTAGTGGGCCGTGTCCTCGACACCCTTCGCGGTGATCGCGGGTGTCGTCTGCTGGTACCGGCGGACCAGCTCCTCGCGCCCGTCGCTCGCGACAGGAGCGCCCGCCGCAGCTCCTCCGGCATGGTCGCCGCGTCGATCGCGCGACGATCGGCCGGCGAGCACTCACCCCGCGCCGGGACGACGTAGGTGCGATAGACCGCGAGCGACGCGACGGCCTCGTCGAGGTCGAGTCCGCCGCCGCTTCGCTCCACCCGTCGCACGTCCTCCGCCAGCGGACCGCGGGCCTGCTCGAGTCGGGCGTCGTGCGCGACCGAGGAGAACGGGGCGTCGTCGCCGGAGATCTCGCGCCACAGCTCCGAGAACACGGGCTCGGTGTCGGGGTCGACGAACACGGAGGTCGCGGCGGCGAGCACCTCGTACCCGGTCGTGCCCTCGATCGGCCACGCCGGGAGCGGCTCGCCGTCCGCGAGGATCTTCTCGACCCAGACCGGCGCGCCCAGCCCGGCCAGCCGCGCGAGGTACTCGGCGGGGTCGCTCAGGCCGTCGACATGGTCGACCCGCAGCCCGGCGACCACGCCCTCGTCGATCAACCGAGCCGGCGTCGCATGGGTCGTCGCGAACACCTCGGGGTCCTCGACCCGCACGCCGGCGAGGTGGTCGACGTCGAAGAATCGTCGGTGGCGCCCGGTCGCCGGGTCGATGTCGAAGAAGGTCTCCCGCACGGCCGGATCCGCCCAGAACGGGTTCGCGTCGTCGGCCGCCATGTGGTTCGGCACGATGTCGAGCAGGATCCCGATCCCCGTCGCGGCGAGCCTGGCGAGCGCCTCCTCGCCCCCGAGCGCTGGCGAGACCAGCCGTGGGTCGATGACGTCGTACCCGTGAGTCGAGCCCGCCCGCGCCCGCATGACCGGTGAGAGGTAGACGTGACTCACGCCGAGCGACTCGAGGTAGGGGACCAGCTCGCGAACGCCGTCCAGATCGAGCGAGGGGCCCAGCTGCAGCCGGTACGCGGCGACGATTCCGGGCGGCCGACGCCCCGTCGGCCTCACCAGGCGCGGCGCAGGAGCGTGCACGAGCGACCGGGCACCGGGACGAGCGCCCGGGCCGAGTGGTGGGTCGCGCCCTCGGGGGCCTCGGGGTCGCTGGTCGAGATGATGAACCTCCACCGGTTGCCGTAGCGCCGCGCCGGGAGGCGGAAGGTGGCGTCGTCCGCGTCGGCGTTGAACAGCAGCACGAACGCGTGGTCGATCAGCAGGTCGCCGTGGGCGTTCGCCCCGGGGATCTCCTCGCCGTTGAGGAACATGCCGAGCCGCCGTGTGTCCTCGCGGTCCCAGTCGCGGCGCGACATCTCGCGACCGTCCGGCCGGAACCACCAGACGTCGCGCAGTCCGGAATCGCCGACGTGGCGCCCGTCGAAGAAGTCGCGCCGGCGAAAGACCGGGTGGGCGCGGCGGATCTCGATCAGCCGGCGCGTGAACTCCAGCAGCTCGGATTGGGGCCCGTCCAGGTCCCAGTCCAGCCAGCTGATCTCGTTGTCCTGGCAGTAGGCGTTGTTGTTGCCGTGCTGGGTGCGGCCCATCTCGTCACCGCCGAGGAGCATCGGGACGCCCTGGGAGAGAAGAAGGGTGAACAGGAGGTTGCGACGTTGGCGTGCCCGCGCGACGTTGATGCGCCGGTCCTCGGTCGGCCCCTCGACGCCCATGTTCCAGCTGCGGTTGTCGGTCGTGCCGTCCCGGTTGGCCTCGCCGTTGGCCTCGTTGTGCTTGTCGTCGTAGGCGACGAGGTCGGCCAGCGTGAACCCGTCGTGGGCGGTCACGAAGTTGACCGACGCCTGGGGGCGGCGCCCCGACGGCTGGAACACGTCGCTCGAGCCGGTCAGCCGAGAGGCGAGCTCCGAGACGCCGCCGGCGTGGCCGCGCCAGTAGTCGCGGATGTAGTCCCGGTAGCGCCCGTTCCATTCCGACCATTCGACGGGGAAGCGTCCGAGCGCATAGCCGCCCAGGCCGACGTCCCACGGCTCCGCGACCAGCTTGACGCGCGAGAGCACCGGATCCTGCGCCACCGCCTTCAGGAACGCGGCGCGCGGGTTGACCTCCAGAGGGTCGCGGGCCAGCGCGGGTGCCAGGTCGAACCGGAAGCCGTCGACGTGCATCTCGAGCACCCAGTGGCGGAGGCTGTCCATGACCATCCGGAGGACCTCGGGGTGGGTGAGGTCGACCGTGGCGCCCGTCCCGGTGACGTCCAGATAGTGGCGGGGGTCGTCCGGCGAGATCCGGTAGTAGGCCCGGCTGTCGAGCCCCTTGAACGCGAGCATCGGGCCCAGGTGGTTGCCCTCGGCGGTGTGGTTGTAGACCACGTCCAGGATCACCTCGATCCCGGCGGCGTGGAGGGCCTTGACCATGCCCTTGAACTCGCGGACCTGCTCGCCGCGCCGCCCGGTGGCGGCGTACATGGCGTGGGGCGCGAAGAAGCCGATGCTGCTGTAGCCCCAGTAGTTGGTCAGCCCGTTCTCGACCAGGTGCATCTCGTCCGCGAAGTGGTGCACCGGGAGGAGTTCCACCGCCGTCACGCCGAGTCCGGTCAGATGGGACACCGCCTCGTCCGAGGCCAGCCCGGCGTAGGTGCCGCGAAGGTCCTCGCGGACACCCGGGTGGCGCATCGTGAACCCCCGGACATGCGCCTCGTAGACGATCGTGTCCTCCCACGGGGTCCCGGGCGGTCGGTCGTCCTCCCAGTCGAAGCGCCGGTCGACGACCACGCACTTCGGGATCGCGTCGGCGTCGTCGACCGTGTCGCGCACGAGGTCGGGGTCGGGCCCGACGGGCTCGTAGGGAAGGACGCTCGCCACGTCGAACTGCACCGGACCCTCGATCGCGAGCGCGTAGGGGTCGATCAGCAGCTTGTCGGGGTTGAACCGACGCCCCTGGGCGGGATCCCAGGGGCCGGAGACCCGGTAGGCGTACCGCTGCCCGGGCCCGACCTCCGGGAGATAGGCGTGCCAGTGGCTCCCGGTCCGGCACTCGAGCGCGATGCGCGTCTCGCGGTCGGCGTCGTCGAACAGGCAGAGCTCCACCCGCTCGGCGTCTTCCGAGAACAGCGAGAAGTTGGTGCCCTCGCCGTCCCAGTCGGCGCCGAGGGGGAGGGGGCGACCCGGCCAGACGCGCGTCATGCGAGCACCGCCCCGCTCATCGCCGGCAGATGCACGCGCCCGTCCTCGAGGGTCACCCCGCCGGTCTGGGCGAGCACCCTGCTCGTCGCGGTGGTCGCCGTGCGCGATTCCCGCGCGAAACACGCGTGCATCTCGACCGCGCCCCGTCGCACGCGCAGCGTGCCGTTCGCGTCGTCGGCCGCCGCGTCGTCGGCGGGCCCGGGCGGGAGCGTGCGCCGCACGCGGACGAGCTCCGCGAACAGCCGCAGCGTGTCCGGGTCGCCGGCCTCACGGTCCAGCGTGGACCGTGCGAACGTCGCCGGGTCCTGCGGGTCGGGGACGTCGTCACCGCCCGGGTCGTGGGCGTGCTCGCGCCGCCGGCCTTCGCGGGTCGCCTCGGCGATCCTCGGGTCGATGTGGTCCGTGAAGAACTGGAAGGGGCGCCGCTCGCCGTACTCCTCGCCCATGAACACGAGCGGCGTCCAGGGTGACATCAGCACGCAGAGCATCGCGAGGCGGGCGGCGTCCGGCGGCAACCGGTCCCCGTGGGCGCGGTTCCCCACCTGGTCGTGGTTCTGGGCGCAGACGACGAAGCCGCCCGGACGTGGATCCTCCGCGGGCGCGCCGTGGCGCTTCTCGCGAAAGGGCGAATAGCGGCCGTCGAACGTGAACGGCGTGCGAAACGCGGCGGCCAGGTCGGCGACACGCCCATAGTCGGCGTAGTAGCTCTCGCGCTCTCCGGTGAGCAGGGCGTGGAGGGCGTGGTGGAAGTCGTCCGCCCAGACCCCGTCGAAGCCGCGTCCGCCCTCCTGCGCCGGTCGCACCAGCGCCGGGTCGTTCGCGTCGGACTCGGCGTGGAGCACCGGCCGGCGTGGCGCCGCGCTCCGGCGGACCCGCTCCGTGAGCTCCGCGGCCAGATGCCGGGGCCCGACGTCGACGATGGCGTGCACCGCGTCGAGTCGAAGCCCGTCCACGTGGTACTCGTCGACCCACATGCAGGCGTTTTGGATCGCCCACTCCCGGACCCCGCCGCATCGGCGGTCGTCGAAGTTCATCGCGCCGCCCCAGGGGGTCACGTATCGCGTCGAGAAGTACGGCCCGAACGCCGTCAGCGCCTCGTTGCCGGGGCCGACGTGGTTGTACACGACGTCGAGGAGGACGGCGAGCCCATGGGCGTGGGCGGCGTCGACGAGCCGCCGGAGACCGTCCGGCCCGCCGTACACGGCGGCCGGCGCCCACGTGTAGAGCCCGTCGTAGCCCCAGTTCCGGGTTCCGGGGAAGGTCGCGACCGGCAGGAGCTCGACCGCCGTGACGCCGATCCGCGCGAGGTCCTCGAACCGGGCCGCCGCCGCGTCGAAGGTGCCCTCGGCCGTGAACGTGCCGACGTGGAGCTCGTAGATCACCATCTCCGCCGCGTCGATCCCCGCCCATGCCGCGTCCCGCCACGCGTACGCCGAGGGATCGACCAGCCGCGACGGCCCGCGGACCCCCTCCGGCTGGTCCCGGGAGCACGGATCGGGCCACGGCGTTCCGTCGAGCACCAACAGGTAGTCCTCCCCCGCGTGGGCGGCGAGCCTGCCCGCGAAGGTGCCGAGCCCGGTCGGCGCGAGCGCCCGGTCGCCCCCGGCGATGCGGACGTCGACCCGGTCCGCGTGCGGGGCCCACACCCTGACCTCGAACGTGTCCGCGTCGACCGGTCGGGCGCCGAGCGGGAGCTCGAACGGCAGGCGTCCGTCCGGGGCCTCAGCCGTCATCCGGCTCCAGCCATACGGTCGCGAGGGGCGGGAGCGTGATCGAGGCGGAGGCGGGGTGGCCGTGCATCGGCCCGCCGTCGGCGCGGACGTGGCCGGCGTTGCCGACGTCCCCGCCCCAGTAGGCGGCCGCGTCGGTGTTGAGGACCTCGCGCCAGCCGCCGCCGGCCGGGAGCGGGACGCGGTAGTCGTACCGGGGGACCGGGGCGAGGTTCGAGATCGAGACCAGCGGCGGGACGCCGTCGTCGCCGAAGCGGGCGAACGCGATCACGTTGTCGCCGGCCGCCCCCCCGAGCAGCCACGCGAAGCCCTCCGGGACCGCGTCGCGCTGCCAGAGCGCCGGGCGCGTCCGGTACGCGCCGTTGAGGTCCCGCACCAGGCGCTGGACGCCCCGGTGGCGCTCGTGCTGGAGCAGGTGCCAGTCGAGGCTCCGCTCGTGCGACCACTCGGCGGTCTGTGCGAACTCGCCGCCCATGAACAGCAGGTTCTTGCCCGGGTGTGCCCACATGTAGCCGTAGAGGGCGCGCAGGTTGGCGGTCTGCTGCCACTCGTCGCCCGGCATCTTGTGCACCAGCGAGCCCTTGCCGTGCACGACCTCGTCGTGGGAGAGCGGCAGCACGTACTGCTCGCTGAAGGCGTAGACCAGGCTGAAGGTCAGCTCGTCGTGGTGCCAGGATCGATGGACGGGGTCGCGCGCGAAGTAGGCGAGCGTGTCGTGCATCCAGCCCATGTTCCACTTGAGGTCGAAGCCCAGCCCGCCCTGGTCGGTCGGGCGCGACACCGCGGGCCACGCGGTCGACTCCTCGGCCGCCACGATGACGCCCGGGTTGCGCGCGTGCACGACCTCGTTGACCTCACGAAGGAAGGCCACCGCCTCCAGGTCCTCGCGCCCGCCGTGCTCGTTGGGCACCCACTCCCCGGACTCGCGCGAGTAGTCGCGGTAGAGCATCGACGCCACGGCGTCGACGCGGAGGCCGTCGGCGTGGAAGTGCTCGATCCAGTGGAGGGCGCTCGCGACGAGGAAGTTGCGCACCTCGGTCCGGCCGAAGTTGAACACGAGCGTCCCCCAGTCGGGGTGGAGGCCCCGCCGCGGGTCGTCGTGCTCGTAGAGGGCCGTGCCGTCGAAGCGCGCCAGCGCCCATTCGTCGCTCGGGAAGTGCGCGGGCACCCAGTCGAGGATCACGCCGAGGCCGCGTGCGTGCAGCGCGTCGACCATCGCCCGCAGGTCGTCCGGGCTCCCGAGCGCCGGCATCGGTGCGAACTGCGAGGTGACCTGGTACCCCCAGGAGCCCGCGAACGGGTGAGCCATGATGGGCATGAGCTCGACGTGCGTGAAGCCGAGGTCGACCGCATGGTCGCCGATCTGCCGCCCGAGCTCGTGGTAGTCGAGGGGGCGGTCGCCGTCCTCCGGGACGCGGCGCCACGACGGGGCGTGCACCTCGTAGATCGAGACGGGTGCACGGTGGGGTTCGCCCGACGCGCGCGCGGCCATCCACTCCTCGTCGCGCCACACGTGCCGGGGTGTGTGGACCACCGAGGCCGTGCGCGGCGGCACCTCCGCGGCGAGCGCGAGCGGATCGGCGTGCTCGCGATCCCCCGCCGGCCCCCGGATCATGAACTTGTAGCGCTCGCCCGCGCCGAGTCCCGGCAGGAACAGCTCCCAGACGCCGCTCGCGCCCATGGTGCGCATCGGGTGGCGGCGGGGGTCCCACGCGTTGAAGTCGCCCACGACGCTCACCGCCCGGGCCGACGGCGCCCAGACCCGCATGGCGACGCCCTCGACGCCCTGATGGCGCATCGCCCGGCCGCCGAGCGCACGCCCGAGGTCCAAGTGGCGCCCTTCCGCGATCAGGTGGAGGTCCATGTCGCCGAGCGTCGGGGTGAAGGCGTACGGGTCGGGGGACCTGGTCGTCGCGCCGCCCCAGTCGGTCTCGACCTCGTACGCGATCGGAAGCTCGCGGTCGGCGAGCGTGCATCCGAAGACCCCCGCCTCGTGCACTCGCTCGGTCGCGACGGGCGGCCCGTCGGCCGGGTGCACGACCACGCCGACGGCACCGGGCGCCCAGACGCGGACGTCAACGCCCCGGGGGGTCGGGTGCGCCCCGAGCAGCCGGTGCGGCTCGGCATGCTCGCCGGCCACGAGCCGCGCCACGTCGTCGGCCGGTGCGTCCGCGGGCGTCATCACCACGTCAGCTCCATCACGTGGGCCATGCCGCGGTCCGGTCCGAGCCGGACGTAGTTCTCGCCCACCTGCCATGTGTACTCCTCGTCGGTCAGGAGGTCGCGGGCGCGCATGCGTTCCGCCAAGCCCGCGTCGGCGGGGATCTCGACGACCCCCTCGTGCGCGGCGTGGGGATCGAGGTCCACGCAGGTGAGGATCGCCCCCGGGCCCCGCCCCTTCAGGTAGGCGAGCAGCTGGTCGTTGCGGGTCTCGAGGAACCGGAGCGGACCGATGTGCTGGAGCGGGGGGTGGGTTCGCCGGATGGCGTTGAGCCGCCCGAAGAGATCGAGCAGCGGACCGTCGAGGGAGCGGGCCTTGACCTCGTACTTCTCGGAGTCGAGGTACTCCTCGCTGCCCTCGCGCACCGGCGTGGCCTCGTAGTGCTCGAAGCCGGAGTAGATCCCGTACGAGGGCGACAGCGTGGCGGCCAGCACGAGCCGCGAGGCGAACGCCGCGGGCCCGCCGGTCTGCAGGTGGGCGTGGAGGATGTCAGGCGTGTTGGCGAAGAAGTTCGGTCTGAACCACTCCGCCATGGGACCCGAGAGCTCGGTCAGGTACTCGGTCAGCTCGGCCTTGGAGTTCTTCCACGTGAAGTACGTGTAGGACTGGCTGAACCCGAGCTTGGCGAGCTCGCCCATCGGGGCGGGGCGCGTGAACGCCTCGGCCAGGAAGACGACGTCCGGGCTGGTGCGGCGCAGATCCGCGATGCACCACTCCCAGAAGGCGAACGGCTTGGTGTGGGGGTTGTCGACCCGGAACACGCGCACGCCGCGGTCGATCCAGGTCTGGAAGACGTCCCGGAGCGCGCTCCACAGCTCCCGCCACGACGGTGAGTCGAAGTTGACGTTGTAGATGTCCTGGTAGCGCTTGGGTGGGTTCTCGGCGTACTTGAGCGTCCCGTCCGGGCGGCGGTGGAACCAGTCCGGGTGCGCGGCCAGCCAGGGGTGGTCGGGCGAGCACTGGATCGCGATGTCCAGCGCGATCTCGATGCCGACCTCGCGCGCGGCGCCGACGAGGCGGGCGAAGTCGTCCAGGTCGCCGAGCGCGGGATGGACGGCCGTGTGCCCGCCCTCCGGCCCGCCGATCGCCCACGGGCTTCCGGGATCGTCCGGTCCCGCCGTCGGCGCGTTGTTGGGTCCCTTGCGGTGGGTCGTGCCGATGGGGTGGATCGGGGGGAGATACAGCACGTCCACCCCCAGCTCGGCCAGGCGGGGAAGCTGGGCGGTGACGCCCACCAGGCCACCGAACGAGCGCGGGAAGAGCTCGTACCAGGTGCCGAAGCGCGCCCGCACGACGTCGACGTCGACGACGATCGGCTGTGCGAGGCGCGCCTCCTCGGCGCGCGTCGTGCTCGCCTCCATCGCGCGTGCCAGGGAGGGCGACAGGGCCGCCTCGGCGCGGGCGCCGTCCCCCGCCGCGGGGTCCTCGATCACCGCGAGGGCGGCGCCCGCCACCTCGCGCGCCGCACCCGGCAGGGTGGCGAGCTCGTCCGCGACGAGGGCGGCCCCCTCCGCGAGCTCGCTGGAGAGGTCGTCCTGACCGCCGCCCTGCTTTCGCGCCAGCTCGTCCCGCCACGACGCGAACCGGTCGACCCACGCGACGACGTCGAACTCGTGACGTCCGGGCGCGTCGAGCTCGCACACGCCGACGTGGCGGTCGGGGCCCGCCGGTGCCATCGGCGTCTCGCGCCAGGAGCGCTCACCCGGCCCCCGGTGCGCGAGGACCGCCCGAAGCTGCTCGTGGCCGTCGCGCAGCACGTCGACGGCGATCTCGACGTCGTCACCGACGGTGCGCTTGACCGGGTGGCGACCGCAGTCGACGAGCGGTGCGGGTCGAGCCAGCCTGATTCGCGCGGGCGGGTGCGTGGGCGGGCGCACGGCCGGGACCTCCGGGGTCGGGACGAGGCGTCGATGCTAGCTGGGAGGAGGTTTCCCGTTCCCGCTCGGTGTGCAACCTGCGGCGGGGCCACCACCGACTGGCGGTCGCGCGCGCGAGCGGGCACCATCACGCGGTGGACGCGACGCCGCCGGCACCCGACGACCCGCTCGTGGATCCGGCGCTGCTCGACGACGCGCGCCTCGGGGCTGCTGCTCCATCCGACCGCGCTCCCCGACGGGCGCCTCGGGGCCTCGGCGCGCGCCTTCGTCGACTGGCTGGCGGTGGCCGGCCAGCGCTGGTGGCAGGTGCTGCCGCTCGGACCGCCGGACGAGCACCGCTCCCCGTACGCGGCTCGCTCGGCCTTCGCCGCGTCCCCCGCGTTGCTCGAGCATCCCCGACGCCGCCGTCTCGGACGAGGAGATCGCCGCCTTTCGCGTCCGTCACGCGTTCTGGGCGGACGGGTGGGAGCGGTTCGCGGGGCCCGGCGCCCTCGCCGACCAGGTGCGGTTCGCCCGCGAGTGGTCGGCCCTTCGTGCGTACGCGACGGCCCGCGGGGTCCGCCTGCTCGGAGACGTGCCCCTGTACGTCGCCCCCCGGAGCGCCGACGTGGAGTCGTGGCCGACCCTGTTCACGGACGGTGAGATCGCAGGCGCCCCGCCCGACGACTACTCGGCGGTGGGGCAGCTGTGGGGCAACCCGCTCCACGACTGGCGCGCCCACGCGGCCGACGGGTACCGCTGGTGGGTCGAGCGCATCGGCCGCACGCTGGAGCTGGTCGACGCGGCCCGGATCGACCACTTCCGAGGGCTGGTGTCCTACTGGGCCGTGCCGGCGGGTGCCCCGGACGCCGTCTCGGGGCGCTGGCGCCGGGGGCCCGGAGGGGCGCCGCTTCGCGCCGCCGCCGGCGCGGTTCGGTCCGCTCGCGCTGATCGCCGAGGATCTCGGGCTGATCACGCCGGCCGTCGAGGCGCTTCGGGCCCGACTCGGGCTCCCCGGGATGCGCGTGCTCCAGTTCGGCTTCTCCGGCGGGCGCGCGAACCCGCACCGCCTGGAGAACCACGTCCACGACGCCGTCGTCTACACCGGGACGCACGACAACCCGACCATCCGCGAGTGGTGGGAGGGGATCGACGCCGCCGCGCGAGCCGCGGTCGAGGCCGCGGCCGCGGCCGCCGGGGTCGACGAGGAGCAGCCGCATCTGCGGCTCGTCCGGCTGGCCCTCGGCTCGCGCGCGGCGCTCTCGATCGTCCCCGTGCAGGACCTCCTCGGGCTCGGCGCCGAGGCGAGGTTCAACACCCCGGGGACCGCCGACGGGAACTGGGCGTGGCGGCTCGCACCGGGTGCGCTCGACGATCGCCTCGCGGACTGGCTGCGGGCCGCCACCGCGGAGGCGGGCCGGACCGGCCCGGGTGATCGGCGCGACGCCGTCCGGGCCGCCTCCGACGAGCTAGGCGGCGGGCGTCTCTCCGGCCGGCGGCCGGGGCGGCTCGAAGAGGTGGCGGTGGACGATCGCCGCGAGCAGGCCGGCGGGCAGGGGCAACCAGAAGGAGGCCAGCCGGTAGGCGAGGGTGGCGAGAAACGCCTCTCCGGCGGGGACCCCGGCCAGGACCAGCGTGGCGCTCAGGCCGGCCTCGACCAGGCCGAGCCCGCCTGGCGTGATCGGCACCATGCCGAGGATCTGGGCGACGCAGAACGAGAGCAGCACGAGCGATGGGTCGGGGTTCACGCCGACGGCCTCGATCGCCGCCAGCAGGCACAGGTAGTCGAAGGCCCATCGTCCGCCGCTCGCCATGAGCGCCTGCCACCAGCGCTCCCCGAAGGACTTGCGAATCATGTTGCGCTCGCGCAGGAGCCGTTGGGGGAGGTAGTTGATGCCCTTGAACCGCCGGGGGCGGACGCGGTTGTAGCTCCGCTCGATCGTCACGGCGGTCATCCACAGCGCGCGGTTCGTGAACAGGAACAGCGCGCCGAGGGCGAACAGCAGGACGAGCGCCCCGGCCCCGACGAGCGCCGCGCGGATGAGGTCCTCGTTGACCCGTGTCCCTGTGAGGATCGCCGGCAGCGTGAACACCGGGAGCGCCAGCAGCACCGCGACGTTGAGCAGCGAGGACGTCGTGAGCCCGGACGCCACCGCCCCGCCCCGAAAGCCGGAGCGGACGAGCATCCGGAACTGGAGGGCGGCCCCCGCCGCGGCCCCGCCGGGCACGATGCGACTGAACGCGTTCCCGGCGAGCTGCGACGTCACGATCGGTCCCCAGCGATTGGTTCGGATCGCCATGCGCTGGAGCACCCACATGGACGCGATGCTGAGCGCCTGGAGGCCGATCATCGCGGTCACCCACCAGGGGTCCAGGGTCACGAGGCGCGGCCACGACGCCAGGACCTCGCCGATCCGCGGCGCGAGCAGGTAGAGGAGCACGCCCGCCAGCGCGAGCAGGATCACCCGTCGGACGAGCATGGCGCCCGTGGGCGCTCGCGGAGCCAGGCGCCCCACCGATCCCCGCGATCGGGCGCCGGCCGATGGCTGATTCCGGGTCGCCACGGTCGACCCCCACGCTAGCCGCCCGCGCCCCGGCGCGCGCACCGCTTGCGCGACGGGGGCGCGAACCGCAAGCATTCACCGCATGCCGTCGCCCCAGCGCGAGACCCCCCGTCGCGACCCCGCCTGGGCCTGGTACCTGGCCGCCGTGGCGATCGTGGTCGGGCTGGTGCTGGCCCACATGGCGGGTGTCCTCGACCGCTTCGGTCCCTGAGCGCGCCCGCGGCGCCCGGCGCCCGTTGGGATCAGCGGCGCATCCGGCTGGCGCCGCGTGCCCGCGGCGTGCACCTGGTGACCGGGGAGGTCCTCGCCGCCATGCCCTCGATCGCGGACGTCCAGACCGGGCTGCTGCATCTCCTGATCCAGCACACCTCCGCGTCGCTCGCCCTCAACGAGAACGCGAGCCCGGACGTGCGCACGGACCTCGCCGCGTGGCTTGATCGCGCCGTGCCGGACGACACCCCGTACTTCGCACACCGCCTGGAGGGGCCCGACGACATGCCGGCGCACGTCAAGTCGGTGCTGACGGGGCCCTCGCTCACGATCCCCATCGCGGGTGGTCGACCGGCGCTCGGCACCTGGCAGGGGATCTACCTGCTGGAGCACCGCGACGCGGCCGGTGCGCGGGATCTCGTCGGCACGCTCTGGGGCGTGGGCCCCGCCTGAGCGGTCAGAGGTCGAGCACGACCTGTGCGATCGAGAAGTAGATCACCAGGCCGGTGGCGTCGACGAAGGTGCTCATGAGCGGCGTGCTCACGACCGCCGGGTCGAGCCCGATGCGCCGCGCCACGATCGGTAGGCCCGCCGCGGTGACCGTCGCCCAGGTGACGATCGCGAACACGGACAGGCACAGGACGAGCGCGATGTCCCAGCCCGCGAAGATCGCCGCCGGCACGAAGCCGAGTATCGCCAGACCCACCCCGAGGACGGCACCGGTCTGGAGCTCGCGGGCGATGACGCGGAGGAAGTCCGAGAAGCGCACCTGGTCGACCGCCATGGCGCGCACGATCGTCGTGGCGGCCTGCGCGCCCGCGTTGCCGCCGGTGCCGATGAGGAGGGGGATGAACCACGCGAGCTTGGTCACCTCCTCCAGCGTCACCTCGAAGCCCGCGAGCACGACGGCCGTCAGCGTCGCGGGCAGGATCAGGAGCGCGAGCCAGGGGAGCCGCGTGCGCACGATCCGAAGCACCGAGCTCGCCAGGTAGGGTCGATCCAGGGGGCTGGCGGCCGCGCCGAGCGCGAGGTCCTCGCTCTGCTCCTCCTCGAGCACCTCCATCGCATCGTCGACCGTGATCAGCCCGAGGAGCCGGCCTTCGCGGTCGGTCACCGGGAGCGCCAGGAGGTCCGCCTCCTGGATCACGCGCGCCGCGCGCTCGCGGTCGGTGTCCGCGGTGACCGAGATCAGCCGCGTGTCCATCAGGTCGGCGACGCGCTGCGCCGGTTGGGCGAGGACGAGATCACGAAGCGACGTGACGCCGACGAGGCGTCGCTCCTCGTCGGTGACCGGAAGCGTGTAGACGGTCTCGGCCTCGGCTCCCGTGGCGCGCACCCGCTCGAGCGCGCGCGCGACCGTGTCGGGCGCCTCGAGGTGGAGCACCTCCGGCGACATCACCCGCCCCGCGGAGTCCTCCGGGTAGCCGAGGAGCTCGGCCGTCGCGGCCCGCTCCTCGGGGCTGAGGCCCGCGAGCAGGCGCTTGGCCACCGCGGCCGGGACCTCGTCGAGCAGGCGGGCCCGGTCGTCCGGATCCAGCCCCTCGACGACCTCGTGCGCGCGGCGGTCGCCGCGGAGCGCATCCAGGAGCTCCTCCTGGATCGGCGGATCGAGCATCTCGAAGACCCGCATCGCGCGGGTCTTGGGCAGGAGGCGGAACGGGAGCGCACGCTCCTCCTCGTCCAGGCGCGCCAGCTCCTCGGCGATCACGTACGCCTGCGTCCCCGCAAGGGCGCGCTGTATGCCGTCGATGTCGCGGCGCCGGACCAGCTCGGCGAGCTCGCGCGCGCCCTCGCTGATCGCCGTTCCGGTATCGCTCACCCCACCCCCCTGACCGCGTCGCCGTCGCCGCCTGAGACCGTACCCCGGTTCGCGCGCGATGTACCTGCGCACCGCGCGACGTGACGAGGTCGGTGTGTGAACCGGGTCCGGTGCGGCCGGGTGTGGCTCGGCTACTGTCGGCCCGTGACGAGGGCACACCTCGGCCGGCTCCGATCGTGCCTCGCCGACGCGGCCGCCGCACTCGACGCGAGCACCCGGCCCGAGCCCGCCACGCTCTCGGCCGCGCTGGCGCGCCGGTGGGCGGAGCTCCCCGAGGGGGTCCGCGGCCCAGGGCAGATGCTCGGGCGCCGGGTGTCGGGATGCGAGGGCACCCAGGGCGTCTTTCCGCGGTGCAACCTGGCCTGCTCGCCCTGCTACCACTCCCGCGACGCGAACCGGATCCCGGTCGACGGCGCCCACACCCTGCGCGAGGTCCGCGCCCAGATGCGCCTGCTCAACCGCCTTCGCGGGCCGGGCCAGCCCGCACAGCTGATCGGGGGCGAGGTGACGCTCCTGGGCCCCGAGCACCACGCCGCCGCGCTCAGGGCGATGCTCGACGAGGACCGGATCCCCATGTCGTTCAGCCACGGCGACTTCGACGAGGAGTACCTGCGGGCGCTCGCGCTCGACCCCGTGACCGGGCGGCCGCGGTTCCGCCACCTGGCCTTCGCGGGCCACTTCGACACGACCATGCGCGGCCGCCGGGGCGCCGGCCGGCCGCGACGCGAGTCCGATCTCCACGACGCGCGCGCCGCGTTCGTCGGCATGTTCGCCAGGCTTCGGCGCGAGCACGGGGTCACGAGCTATCTCGCGCACAACATGACCGTCACGCCCGAGAACCTCGACCAGGTCCCCGAGGTCGCCGACGTCGCCCGGCGACTCGGCTTTCGCATGCTGAGCTTCCAGCCTGCGGCATACGTCGGGAACCCCGTCCGCTGGGGCGAGGGATACCGCGGGGTCTCGCAGGACGACGTCTGGGCGCGGATCGAGGCCGGGGTGGGCGCGCGCCTCCACCACCGCTCACTTCGCTACGGCGACCCGCGCTGCAATCGGACCGCGTACGGCGGCTTCGTCGGCGACCGCTACTGGACGCTCCTGGACGACGACGACCCACGCGATCTGCGGGCGCTCGAGAGCTTCCTGGCCTCGTTCGGGGGCATGAGCTTCGCGGGGCCGCTCCACCGGCTGGCGCCACGCCTTGCTCGCGCCGTCGCACGCCACCCACGGGTCGTCCCACGCCTCGCCGGCGCCGCCGGGCGCATCGTCGGGAGGATGGGCGGCCCGGTCCCGATGCTGCGCAACCGGCCGGTCGCGATGACGATCGTCGTCCACAGCTTCATGGACGCGGGCGTGGTGCGGCCCGCCTGGGACGGGCTCGAGCGGGGCGAGGTCAGCGAGGACCCCGAGGTCGCGGCCGCGCAGGAGCGCCTTCGCGCCTGTTCGTACGCGATGGCCCACCCGGAGGAGGGGCGTGTCGTGCCGGCCTGCGTCCAGCATGCGGTGTACGACCCGGACCAGAACCGGCGTCTCGCCGCCGAGCTCGCCGAGGGCCGCGCGACGCGCTGAGGCCGCCGCCGGCTCAGCGCCGCGGTGCTCGCCCGGGTGGACCGCCCCCGGCGGAACCACCACGATGTCGGCACGCCCGAAGACCGGAACGGCGGCGTCGGGGCGGCCCATCGTGGCGTAGAGCGGCGGCGGCACGCCGATGTCGGCGAGCAGCAGCGTCCCCGCGGCGCGGCGACCGTGCGCGGTCAGGAGCCCGGTCTTCACGAGAGCGAGCGTCACCGTCGTGTCGGCGGTGACATGTGCTCCGGGCGCGTTCCCGCCGGTGGCGTCGATGCCCGACGGAACGTCGAGCGAGACGACCGGGCATGCCGCCGCCGCGACGGCGGCGATCGCGTCGGCGACCCGCCCCGTCGGCGCGCCCGTCAGCCCGTAGCCGATCAGGCCGTCGAGCAGGAGCTCCGTTCCGGCGGGCACGGTCGGCTCGGGGACCACCGGGACCCCCGACCGCTCGAGGATCGCGCGCTGACTGGCGGTCACCGCCCCCGTGCGCGCCGGATCGGCGACCGCGACGACCGAGACCTCGGCCCCCCATCCGTGGAGCCGCCGCGCCGCCACGAGCGCGCCGCCGCCGTTGCCGCCACCCCCGGCCACGGCGAGCACGCGCCGCCCGCGGGCGGCGCCGCCCAGGTGCACGTCCCTCGCCACGAGGGCGAGGGCCCGCCCGGCGTTCTCCATCATCCGGGTCAGGTCGATGCCGAGGTCGTCCTCCATCCGCCGGTCGACCTCGCGCATCTCGGACACCGAGAGCGCGGGCGCGGGCATGTCGAGCACGGGGAACCGCATCGGCCGATCCTGGCGGCGTGGTGCCCCCGGGTCCAGCGCGCGATCAGCCCTCCGAAACCGCGACGCCCTTCCAGAACGCCACGTGCCCCGTGATGCGCTCGGCGGCGGGCAGGGGCGTGGGGTACGTCCACGCGGCGCCCGCCGCGACCTCGTCGCCCACGACGACGTCGTAGTAGCCCGCGGTGCCCTTCCACGGGCAGACGCTCTGCTTGGAGGCGTCACGGAGCAGCTCCCAGCGCACCGAGTCGGGCGGGAAGTAGTGGTTGCCCTCGAGCGTCACGGTCCCGTCGCTCTCGGCGATGACCTCGTCGTTCCATGTCGCGCGCACCATCGTCGTCTCCTGGCGTCTCGTCGTGGCCACAGCGACGGTCGGGGGTGGGTCGGGGACGATGGACGGGACCGGTCCGTCCTCGGACCGGATCGGCCCCGGCCTCGACGGGGGAGCGGGCGTCGCGGCCGAGCCTCCGGGGCGTCCCCGGAATCCATGACTCTCCTTCAGTGGTCGCGCCCATGGTCATGTGGGCGGGCCGAGGGTCCGGGTGTCAGCCGACGGCCGTCCCGGCCGGCATGTCCATGGGCGTGTGGTCGCGGTGCGCGTGGTGGTGGGTCGTCGGGTCTCGGCGTCCTGCGGTTGGCGGCGGGCTCGCGAGTCGCTCGGGGTGTGCCGAGACTGGCGGGGTTCTGGGGCCTGCCCGGTCACGTGGCGAGAAACAGGGCGGGTCAATCCCACTCGTTGCGGATCCTCGGCGAAGGAGTCCGGCGCGAGGCGCCGCACCCCTTCGCCTCGGGTGGGCATTGCCCCAAGCCGGACGGTCCACCGGGACGCGACCGAGGTGTTCGTATTCGTCCCTCGGTCTGCTCCGCGTCCCGGCGGCTGCGTCCTCTCGCGCCCGATGCGCTCGAACGTCCTCCGCTCATCGCGGAGGACGTTCTGCGCGCGCGCTCACGGGTGGATCCGGGCGTCCGGGCGGAAGGCGGCGACCGCGAACCAGAAGGGCGTGTCGTGGACCACCTGGGCCAGGCGTTCGCCCGCCAGCGGCCCGCCCAGGGCGAGTCCGTCGCGGTTCCAGGTCGAGCCGGTCTCGGTGTCGCGGATGCGCTCGCCGGCGGCCTCGAACGTCAGCGTCCGCCCGTCGAGTCGGCGGTCCAGCACCGTCGCGGCGCCGACGTCGCGCCCCTGGGCGATGGCCTCCGAGTCGAGTGCGGACGCCGTGCCGTCCTCCCACCAGACGAGGACCGGCACGTCTCCGACCTCGTCCTCGACCAACCTGCGCTCCTCGAGGAGCGGCAGGGGATAGACGACCATCTCCTCGTCGACGTCCACCGTCACCACGCGCTCCTTGGGAGGCAGCCGCCCGTCCGGCTCGCGGTCGCGCAGGAGGAACGGCGGCGAGTCGACGTCGTCGTACCCCGCGTAGGGGTTCCGTCCGTAGGGGCGGGAGTGGCCCGTGTCGGTCGAGAGCACCCTGCCGTCCGGAAACTCCTCGGCGAAAGCGGCAGCGCTCATGATCCTGGCCGGCACGGGCTCGAGCTCGGCGCCCGTCAGCTCGCCGACGATCGCCTCGCCCGTGAACTGCTGCCACCAGCTCTCCGTCTGGCGGTCCCACATCACCAGGTCGCTCAGGCGGAGGTTGCCGGTCGTCCCGAAGTCGAGCGTCCGGCCCGCGATTCGCCGGTCGAACACCACCGCGGTGTTGCACAGCGGGCAGAACGTCACCGCGACCGGCGTCCCGTCGACCGTGTCGTTGACGATCTCGTGCCAGATCATGATGCGCAGCGGGTACGCCCGGGCGTCATCGCCGATGCGAAGAGCGATCACGGGCTCGCGCGGCGGGATCGGCTGGTCCCCGAACCCAACGAACTCCGGCTCGTCGATCGGGGGGATGCCGTCGCGTGGCGGACCGCCGGACTGGAACTCCGCCAGCGGCACGCTGTGGATCGAGAAATCCGTCTCCCACCCCTCGAACGAGATGTCGAGCCCGCGTCCGTCGGGGGTCGACGGGGTGTCGTCGGCGGTCCCGTCGTCGCTCCGGAACGAGCACGCGCTCAGCAGCAGTGCCAGGGTGACGACGGCGACGACCAGGCCTGCGGTTCGGATCACTCGCACACCGGTGAGGGTGACGTTCCGCGGCGGTGAGGCGAGGCGGCCGGTTCGACCGCGAACCGGCCGCGACGACGGTCCGCCACGACGCGGACCGCCGCCGGAGCACCGCGATTCGGGGCGTCGCCCCCGTGCTCCTCGAGCATGTGGCCACCCTGCGTATCTACGCTTGGGATGACAAGAATGTAGCAGCATGTGTCAAGGGGGATCACGGTCGCTGGGCCGACCGTCAGGATCGGTGCCCGAGGCTGCTGACCGCGCCCGGAGACGCTGGTAGTGTCGATTCCGATGCGCTCCCGAGCCCGCTTCATCGTGGCGATCAGCCTGGCCGTCGTCCTGGGCGGATGGCTCGCCTGGACCAGCTTCGGCGGCGCACTCGAGACGTACGCCGGCCCGGACGAGCTGGCCGAGGGGACGACCTACCGCCTGAACGGCCTCGTCGCTCCGGGCTCGCCGCCCGACGCGGCGGCCCGCGCGCAGAGCGCCGAGGGGCTCGTCTTCGCGGTGGACGACAAGGAGACGCCCGGCTCCAGAATCATGGTCGAGTATCGCGGTTCGGTCCCCGACACCTTCAAGGACGGTCGCGAGGTCGTGGTGACCGGGCGGCTCGAGGGCGACCGCTTCGTCGCCGAGCGCAACTCACTGGTCGCACTGTGTCCGTCGAAGTTCACGGACGACCCCGAGCAGACGCAGCACCCCGAGAGCATTCCCCAATGACGCCCCGCGGGGCGGGGGCGACGCGATGAGCATCGTCGGTCGCGCGATCCTGCTGCTGGCGTTCGCCGTGGCCGTGTACGCGGTCGTCTCCGCGCTCGCGAGTCGCTCACCCAAGCGACGTGGCTTGCGCGAGAGCTCCGAGCGGGCGATCTATGCGTTCTTCGCGCTGGTGACCATGGCGAGCGCGACACTGCTCGTGGCGCTCGCGACCGGCCAGTGGGACCTGCGGCTGGTGACCGAGTACACGTCCGAGACGCTTCCCCTGCACTACAAGCTGACCTCGATGTGGGCCAGCCAGGAGGGGTCGCTCCTTCTGTGGGTCTGGGTGCTCTCGGGCTACGCGGCGCTCGTCGTCTACCTGAACCGCCGCAAGAACCGCGAGATCATGCCGTACGTGATCGCCGTCCTCGGCGGCATCGGCATCTTCTTCACGTTCCTCCTGAGCTTCGTGACGAGCCCGTTCGAGACCCTCGCCATGGTCCCGGACGAGGGCCGGGGGCTCAACCCGCTGCTCCAGAACCCCTACATGGTGAGCCATCCGCCGCTCCTGTACCTCGGGTACGTGGGCCTCGCGGTCCCGTTCGCGTTCGCGATCGGGGCGCTCGCCTCCGGCAAGCTCGACTCGTCGTGGATCGCCGCCACGCGCAGGTACACGATCGTCGCGTGGCTGTTTCTCGCCATGGGGATCATCCTGGGCTCGCGCTGGGCGTACGAGGAGCTCGGCTGGGGCGGCTACTGGGCCTGGGACCCGGTCGAGAACGCGGCCTTCATGCCGTGGCTCGTGGCCACGGCGTTCCTCCACTCGGTGATGGTGCAGGAGCGGCGCGGCATGCTCCGGGTCTGGAACATGGCCCTGATCATCCTGACGTTCACGATGGCGATATTCGGGACGTTCCTGACCCGCTCCGGGATCATCGCGTCGGTGCACGCGTTCGGCGAGTCGACGCTCGGCACGTGGTTCCTGGGCTTCATCGCGGTGATCGTGATCGGCTCGACCGCGCTGCTGGTGATGCGCATCCCGATGCTCCGAAGCCGGCACTCGCTCGAGAGCTACATCAGCCGCGAGGCGATCTTCCTGTTCAACAACCTGCTGCTGGTGGGCCTCGCGTTCGCGGTCTTCTGGGGCACGGTCTTCCCGATCATCTCCGAGGCGGTCCGCGGCCAGGAGATCACCGTCGGCCAGGGCTACTACGACCAGATCGCGGTGCCGATCGGGATCGCCCTCCTGATCCTGACGGGCGTCGGGCCGCTCGTCCCGTGGCGCAAGGCGTCGCTGCGACGGCTCGCTTCGCGGTTCGTGGCGCCCGTGGGCGTGGGCATCGCGGCGGCGCTCGCGCTCCTGGTCCTGACCGACGCGTGGTCCAACCCGGCCGCCGCGGGCACCATCGCGGCCGCCGCCTTCGTCGTCGCCTGCATCTCCGGCGAGGTCTGGCGGGCGGCGCGCACGCGCCACGCGCTCGGGGACGTCTCCTGGGCGGGGGCGGTGACGCAGCCGATCATGCGCAACCGCCGCCGCCACGGCGGCTATCTGGTCCACATCGGGGTCGCCGTGCTCTTCGTCGGCCTGGCCGCCTCGTCGGCCTACGTGAGCCAGGCGGACTTCGCGCTTCGCGCAGGTGAGCGCGGCGAGGTGGGCGGCTACACGTTCGTCTACGAGAACGCGCAGCGCGCGCGCGACGAGCACGTGGGAAGCGTCGGCGTCGCGCTCGGCGTGTTCAAGGACGGCGACCGCGTCACGACGATGGAGCCGGCCGTCAACTTCTACTTCGCCCAGGAGCAGCGCTCGACCGAGGTCGCGATCGACTCGAGCGCCTCGCGCGACGTCTATGTCGTCCTCGCCGGACTGGACGAGTCGGGACTGGCGCGGTTCTCGGTCTTCGTCAACCCGCTGGTGACGTGGCTGTGGGCCGCCGGCCTGATCATCTTCGTCGGCGGTGTGTTCGCCGCCTGGCCGCCCGCGGCCGGCCGCAGGGCCGTGGCGGCGTCCGAGGACGCGAGCGTGCGCGCGGGCGCGAGGTCGGGGTAGGCGTCGTGTGGGTCGCGGCCGTGGTCGTGGTGATCGCGGCGGTGGCGATCGTCGTCGGGGTGGCCTGGCCGCTGCTCGCCCGGCCGGAGGCGCCGGCGGAGGCCCCCGATGCGCTCGCCAGGCGCCGGAAGGCCCTCGAGGACGACCTCGAGCGGGCGGTCGAGGCGATCCACGAGATCGCACAGGACCACCGCTCCGGCGCGCTCTCGGACGAGGACTTCGAGACGCTCGATCGCGACGAGCGCCAGCGGGCGGTGGAGATCATGCGCCGCATCGACGCGATCGACGGGACGAGCACGGCGGCGGAATCCGGTGACGAGCGCCGGGCAGGGACGGGTCGAGCCGGAACGAACTCCTGACAGCGCGGCCGGGCGCCGACGTAGTATCACGCCGGTCGCAATCGCCGCGCGCCGCCCCGACGAGACGAGACGACCCATCCCGGACCCGCCGACACGCCGTCGACTGACCGCCGCAGCCGCCACCGGCGCCGTCGCGCTGGCGCTTGCGCTCGCAGGAGTGGCGGGCTCCGCACCGTCGGCATCCGACGAGAAGGCGGACGTCGACGCCAAGCTCGCCCAGGCCGAGTCGCGCCTGCGGAGCGCCCAGGCCCGCGAGCAGGTGCTGACGAGCCAGGTGGCCGCCTTCAGCGCCGACATCCGGGAGCTCGAGGCGCGCCTCGCGCCGCTTCGCCGTCGCGCCGAGGCGCTCGAGGCCGAGGAGGCGGCGCTCCGGGCGCGGCTCGACGACCTGACCGAGCGACTGTCCATCGAGCGCGTCCGTCTCGCGCGGACCCAGGACACGCTCGACGAGCGGCGTCGAATCCTCTCCGAGCGCCTCGTCGACGTCTACACGCGCGGCGAGCCGGATCCGCTGCTGGTCCTCCTCGAGTCGGACTCCGTCTCGGGCGCCATCGACACGGTGGCGACGCTGGAGCGGGTGGTCGACGCCGACCGCGACCTCGTGGGCTCGGTCCGCGAGCGCCGCAACGAGGTCCGCCGCACGCGAGATCGGATCACCGAGGTTCGCGCCGAGGTGGCCGTGGCCGAGCGCCGCGCCGCCGAGGCGGCGGCCGAGGCCCGCGCCGCGACCGACGAGCTCGAGCGCAAGCGCGTCGCTGTCGATCGCCTCCTCGACGGGCGCCGGGTGCTTCTTGGCAACGTGCGCGGCGATCGCGAGACGATCGAGGCCGAGGCGCAGAACCTTCGCCAGCGCTCGTCGGCCCTCGGCGCCCGTATCGTCGCCGCACAGCAGGCGAGCGCGGTCCCGGCGGCGCCGGGCGCGCCGGCCCCCTCGGCCCCGAGCGGTCCCGTGGCCACCGGCTCGGCCTCGGCGTCCGGGTTCGTCTTCCCGGTCGGCGGCCCGATCACCTCGGGCTTCGGTCCCCGCTGGGGGCGGATGCACGAGGGCATCGACATCTCGGCCTCGACCGGCACGCCGATCGCCGCCGCCGCCGCGGGCACGGTCATCCTCGCCGGATGGCAGGGGGGGTACGGGCAGCTCGTCGTCGTGGACCACGGCGGCGGCATCAGCACCGCCTACGCCCACCAGTCGGCGATCAGCGTGAGCGTGGGCCAGGCCGTCGGCCAGGGGCAGGCGCTCGGCGCCGTCGGATCGACCGGCAACTCGACCGGTCCGCACCTGCACTTCGAGGTCCGCGTCAACGGCGGCGCCGTGAACCCGATGGGCTACCTCTAGGGACCAGCCGCCGCGCCGCCCGCGAGGACGCGGGCGCGTTCGAGGACCTCGTCGAGCATCTCCGCCGTCAGGCGGCCGGTGAAGGTGTTCTGCTGGCTCGGGTGGTAGGAGGCGATCATCGTGCGGTCGCCGACGGGCGCGTGGGCACCGTGGCCGAACCGGGGCCAGGGCCGCGGCGGATCGAGCGCCCGGAGGATCGCCTGCCAGGCGAGCGCACCGAGGGCCAACACGACGGGCGCCCGAGCGCACAGGTCGAGCTCGCGCCGAAGGTAGGGGAGGCACCTGGCCGACTCCTCGGGTGTGGGCCGGTTGGCCGGCGGCGCGCATCGGACCGCGGCCGTCACCCGGCACCCGCGCAACTCGAGACCGTCGTCGGCCCGTGTGCTCGTCGGGATGCTCGCGAGCCCGGCCCGGTGGAGTGCGGCGAACAGGAAGTCGCCGCTCCTGTCGCCCGTGAACACCCGCCCGGTGCGGTTGGCGCCGTGTGCGGCCGGCGCCAGTCCGACGAGCACGAGCCACGGGTCCGGGTCGCCGAACCCGGGGATCGGCCGGCCCCAGTACACCTCACCCGCGTACGCCCGACGCGGGGTCGCGGCCACCTCCTCGCGCCACGCCACGAGACGCGGGCACATGCGGCACGCGACGACCTCGTCGCGGAGCGCGCCGAGGGCCGCCGACCGGGCGCTCACGTGCGGGCGCCCAACCGGTCCGCCAGGAATGCGGCGCTCTCGTCGAGGACGCCCGGGTCGTGCTGCAGCGTCCGGTGGCCGCCGCCCGCGACCAGCCGCAGGTGCGTGTCGGCGGGCGCCAGGGCGGCCAGTGCCGCGCTGGCCCGCCAGGGCACGACGTCGTCGCCGGTCGCGTGCCAGATCGTCCGCGTGACGCCGTCGCCGGCTCGGATCGTCGGCGCGAGCGGATGCTCGTGTGGCCACGGGTCCCCGGTCCGCGCCGCGAGGCCCTCGGGTGTGGCGGGGCAGATCGCGACCACCGCGCGCACCGCCGCGTGGCGCGCGCCGGCGTGCAGCGCGAGGAAGCCGCCGAGCGAGGACCCCCGGACGCCGAGCGGCCGGTGACCGCGTGCGGCGAGCGCATCGAGGGCCGCGACCACGTCGTCCAGCATGCCCGGACCGATCTCGCCCGCGCTCCGGCCGTGGCCCCGCAGGTCGATCGCCAGGGCCGCCATCCCGAGCCCGGCGACCCGCTCGGCGAAATCGGTGTGGTTCTCCTTGCGGCTGCCGAGCCCGTGTACCACCACCACGCCCGGCGCCTCGGCGGGGGCGCTCGTCAGCAGGGCGGCGAGCACGGTTCCGTCGGGGGCGTGGACCTCGGTCGCGACGGCGGTCATCGCGGCCACGGTATCCGCTCTCTGGTACCGTCCGCCGGCCGATGACGCCGTTCCCGCAGGTCCTTCCGCCCTCCGCGGAGCTCACCCCCGACGGGCATCTCGCGATCGGCGGGTGCGATGTCGTCGAGCTCGCGAGCCGCTTCGGCACCCCGCTCGTGATCTACGACGAGGGGCTGCTCCGCGCCACCGCGCGCGAGTTCCTCGCCACGCTCGCCGCCGCCGCACCGGACTCCGAGGTCGTCTACGCGAGCAAGGCCTACTGGGGGCTCGCGATGCTGCGCCTGGCGGGCGAGGAGGGCCTCTCGGTCGACGTGGCCTCGGGCGGCGAGCTCCACTCCGCGCTCGCGGCGGGGATCGTGCCCGAGCGCATCTACATGCACGGAAACAACAAGGACGACCGCGAGGTCGGCGAGCTGCTCGACGCGGGCGTCGGCACGGTCATCCTCGACAACTTCACCGAGATCGCCTTCCTGGAGCGGGCGGCGGCCGAGCGAGGGCGGCGCCAGCGCGTGCTCGTGCGCGTGACGCCCGGAGTGGACGCCGACACGCACAGCTACATCCGGACCGGGCACGACGACTCGAAGTTCGGGTTCTCGATCGCCGGCGGGGCCGCCGCCAACGCCGTGGCCGAGGCCCGGCGGGCGCCGCACCTCGAACTGGTCGGACTGCACGCCCACATCGGCTCGCAGCTGCTCGACCTGTCCGAGCAGCCCGAGGCCGCCCGGCTGCTGGCGGACTTCGCGGCCGAGGTCGAGGGCACCGACCTGCGCGTGATCAACATGGGCGGCGGGCTCGGCATCGCCTACACCCGTGATCAGTGGCCACCCGCCGTCGGTGACTTCTGCCGTCAGGTGGCGGAGGCGGTCCACGGCGAATGGCGCCGCGTCGGATTGCCCACGCCCCGGGTCCTGATCGAGCCCGGCCGCGCGATGGTCGGCCGTGCGGGCGTGACCGTCTACCGCGTCGGCGCGCTCAAGGAGCAGGCGTCCTGGGTGGACGCGGCGGTCGACGGGGGCATGAGCGATCTCATCAGGCCGATGCTCTACGGCGCGACCTACGAGGCGCTGCTGGCCAACCGGGTCGAGGACCCCGCCGACGCGACCGTCCGCATCGTGGGCAAGCACTGCGAGAGCGGCGACGTCCTGGTCCAGTCGGCCCGGCTGCCGCGGCCGCGCAGCGGCGATCTGGTCTGCATCCCCGCGACCGGGGCCTACGGTGTCTCGATGGCCTCCAACTACAACGGGGTGACGCGGCCGGCCGTCGTGTTCGTGGACCAGGGTGCCGCGCGGGTCGTGACGCGCCGCGAGACCTACGCGGACCTGATCGCGCGGGACGAGCCGGTGTCCACCTCGTGAGCGCCCCGGTGCGCATCGGCCTGCTCGGTTGCGGCACGGTCGGCGGCGCCGTCGTGCGCCAGATCGCAGAGGGCGGGGCCACGATCGAGCGCGCGTCCGGACACCGCCTGGAGATCGGTCCCGTGCTCGTGCGCGATCTGGCCCGCGCGCGTCCCGGGGTGGACCGCGCGCTCCTGACCGTCGATCCGGCGGACGTGGTCGAGGCGCCCGACGTCCGCGTCGTCGTCGAGGTGATGGGCGGCCTCGACCCGACCGGTGATCTGCTCAGGCGCGCGCTCCGCGCGGGCAAGTCCGTCGTCACCGCCAACAAGCAGCTCCTCTCCCGCGAGGGCCCCGGGCTCCTCGAGCTGGCCGCCGAGACCGGGACCGAGCTGCGATTCGAGGCGTCGGTGTGCGCCGCGATCCCCGTCATCAAGGTGCTCCGGGAGTCGTTGCTCGCGGCCGAGATCTCCGCGGTCACCGGGATCGTGAACGGCACCACGAACTTCATCCTCACCGAGATGCGCCGCTCGGGGCTCACCTACGCCGACGCCCTGGCACGCGCGCAGGAGCTCGGCTATGCGGAGGCGGATCCCACCGACGACGTCGGCGGCGCCGACGCGGCGGCGAAGATGGCCATCCTCGCCTCGATCGCCTTCCACACCCGGGTGGGCATCGACGAGGTGCCGTTCGAGGGCATCGACCGCCTGGACGCCGAGGACATCGAGCTGGCCGGCGAGCTCGGGTTCACGGTCAAGCTGCTCGGGGTCGCCCGCCTGGTGGCGGGCGCCGTCAGCGTCCGGGTCTTCCCGGCGCTCGTCCCGGTCGGGCACCGGCTGGCCGCCGTGACCGGGCCCGACAACGCGGTCCTCCTGGAATCGAGCACCGTCCGCGAGATCATGCTGGTCGGCCCCGGCGCCGGCGGTGTCGAGACGGCGTCGGCGGTGGTCGCCGACGTCCTGTCGATCCTGGGGACCCACACGGGCTCGTTCCTCCACAACGCGCTGGCCGATGCGGGGCGCCCGACGGCGCCCCCCACCGCCGTGCCGACCGCCTACTACGTGCGCCTCGAGGTCGCCGACCGCCCGGGGGTCCTGGCACGCGTGGCCTCGGTGCTCGCGGACGCCGACCTGTCGATCCGTACCGTGGCCCAGGACGGCACGGGGGAGGGCGCTCGCCTGGTCATGATCCTCCACGAGGGCGACGACGAGCGGATGGGGAGGGCGCTGGCGGGGATCGCCGCGCTGGCGGAGGTGCGTGAGCCCCCCGTGACGCTCCGCGTGATCGGCTCCGGGGCGGGCGGTCGCGAGCCATGAGCGGGCTGATCGAACGGTACCGCGACCTTCTGCCGGTCGACGACGACACCCCGGTGATCAGCCTGGGCGAGGGCGCCACGCCGCTCGTTCCGCTGCCGCGCCTGTCGGAGCGCCTCGGGATCGAGCTCCACGCCAAGTTCGAGGGGGCCAACCCCACCGGCAGCTTCAAGGACCGGGGCATGACCGTGGCCGTCTCGCGCGCGGTGCAAGACGGCGCCGCGGCCGTCGTCTGCGCCTCCACCGGCAACACCTCGGCGTCTGCCGCCGCCTACGCGGCCAGGGCGGGCCTGCGCGCCGCGGTGCTGATCCCCCAGGGCAAGATCGCGACCGGCAAGCTGGCGCAGGCGATCGTCCACGGTGCGCGGGTGATCGCCATCGACGGGAGCTTCGACGATGCGCTCGTCCTGGTCCGGGACCTGGTCGCCCGCCACCGGATCGCGCTGGTCAACTCGGTCAATCCGCTCCGCCTCGAGGGGCAGAAGACCGGCGCCTTCGAGGTCTGCGACGAGCTCGGCGACGCGCCGGACGCACTCTGCATCCCGGTGGGCAACGCCGGCAACGTCACCGCCTACTGGATGGGCTTTCGCGAGTACCGCGAGCGCGAGCTGATCGGCCGACTGCCCCGCTGCTACGGATTCCAGGCGGCCGGTGCGGCGCCGCTCGTCAACGGGGCGCCGGTCGCCAAGCCCGAGACCATCGCGACCGCGATCCGGATCGGCAACCCGGCCACCGGGGCGCGTGCCATGGAGGCGATGAGCGACTCCGGCGGGGGCGTGGCGGCCGTGACCGACGCCGAGATCCTCGACGCCTACCGGCTGCTGGCCCGCGAGGAGGGGCTCTTCTGTGAGCCCGCCTCGGCGGCGTCGGTCGCGGGTGCGATCAAGCGTGCGGAGTCGGGCGATCTGCGCGGTGGCGAGCGGGTCGTCTGCGTCCTGACCGGCCACGGCCTCAAGGATCCGGAGTCGGCGATCGCCGGCGCCGAGGTGACCCGCCTGCCGGCGTCGTACGACGCGGTCGAGAGGGCGATCCTTGGCTGAGACCCTGTCGGTGAGCGCCCCCGCAACGTCGGCGAACCTGGGTCCCGGGTTCGACGCGCTCGCGATCGCGCTCGACCTGTCGAACACGGTTCGCATCACGCGCCGGCCCGGCCCGCTCGAGGTCGTCGTGGTGGGCGAGGGCGAGGGTGAGCTTCCCCTGGACGCCGACAACCTCGTCTGCCGGGCGCTCTCGACCGGGCTCGACGACCTGGACGACCTCCGGATCGAGTGCCGCAACCGCATCCCTCTCGGCCGGGGCCTCGGATCCTCGGCCGCCGCCGCCTGCGCCGGCCTCGTCGCGGCCAACGCGCTGGGGCTTCGGCGGTGGTCCCCGGACGATCTGCTGGCGCACGCGGCGCGCATCGAGGGTCACGCCGACAACGCGGCGGCGTGCCTGTTCGGCGGTGTCGTCGCCGTGGCGCCGGGGGTCTCCGCGCTGCAGCTCGGCGTGCCCGAGGGGCTCGCGATGGTCGCGGTCATCCCGGAGGCGCGCACCTCGACCGACGCCGCGCGCAGGGCCCTGCCGGTCACGGTGCCCTTTCGCACGGCGGCCGATTCGGTGGCCCGGGGCATCGCCCTCGCGCTCGCCCTGGCCCAGGGGCGCCTCGACGACCTCCCGCCGGTGCTCGAGGACGAGCTGCACGAGCCGCACCGCGGGCCGCTCTGTCCGGGCCTCGACGCGCTTCGGGACATGGCGGGTCGCGACGGGTGCCTCGGGGTCACGATCTCGGGCTCGGGGCCGACGACGCTGCTCTGGGCACGCGCCGAGGACGCGGCCGGTGTCGCCGCCGCGGCCGAGGACCTGCTCGGGGCCGCCGGGGTCTCGGCCCGCACGCGCGTCTGCCGACCGACCCCGGCCGGGGTCCGTGCCCGCTGGCTCGGCGACGAGGAGCACAGCCTGGCCCGGGCGATCGGCTGATGGCCGCGGTCTGGCGGCACGCGCGCGGCGAGATCGACTGCACGCGTGGCCGCCTGATCGGGATCGTGAACGCGACACCGGACTCGTTCACGGACCAGGGGGCGCACTTCGGCACCGAGGCCTCCGTCGCGCGTGGCCACGAGCAGGCGGCGGCGGGCGCCGACATCGTCGAGGTGGGGGGCGAGTCGCTCCGCTACAAGCCCGCCATCGATCCCGAGGTCGAGATCGCCCGCGTCGCGCCCGTCATCGAACGCCTCGCCCGCGAGCTCGACGTCCCGGTCGCCGTCGACACCTTCAAGCCACGCGTGGCCGAGGCCGCCATCGCCGCCGGCGCGAGCATCCTCAACGACCCGACCGGTCTGCGCGAGCCGGGCATGGCCGAGGTCGCCGCGGCGGGCCGTGTGGGCGTCGTGCTCAGCCACTACTTCGGCCTCCCGAAGGTCCGGCCCACCAGCTTCCCCGACGTCGACGTCCCGGTCGCCGTCGTGGACTGGGCGCTGCGGGCGATCGAGGACGCCGTCGCGGCGGGCGTCGACCCCGAGCGCATCGTGGTCGACCCCGGCGTGGGGCTGGGCAAGTCCCCCGAGCAGGACCTCGATCTGCTCCACAGGTTGCGCGAGGTCGTCGTGGGAGTCGGCCGCCCGGTGTTCGTCCCGATCTCCAACAAGAAGGTCATCGGCGCCGTGACGGGCGCCCTTCCGAAGGAGCGCATCGCGGGCACGGCGGCCGGGCTGGCGTGGAGCCGCCTGCAGGGCGCGTCGATCTTCCGGGTCCACGACGTCGCGTTCATGCGCGAGGTCCTCCAGATGACCGAGGCCCTCGCCGCCGGCGCGCCGGCGGAGTGGCACTGGGTCGCAAAGTAGGGGCCGCACCGCGCGCGGCGGGCGGGATCACCGTTCGATTGCATGCCCCGGCCCCCATCTGTCACCCTCTCGACATGAGCGACGACAGCGATTTCCCCTTCAACTTCGCGTTCGGCGAGGGGGCCGGCGAGGAGTTCAAGGAGCGGCTCAAGGAACTGATGCGCGCGCAGCGCGAGGCCTTCGAGGAGATGCAGGCCGAGTCCGGCGGTCAGCTCGCCGCGGTCGACCGCTGGCAGGTGATCCAGCAGGCCACGGCGCTCGCCGCGGCGGGTCTCGGGACGCTCCAGCCGCAGGCCACGCCCGATGAGGCCGCCGACGCGATGGGCATCATGTTCGCCCGCGCGATGGCCGCGCTCCAGGGAGCCCTCCGCCCGAGTCCCTAGGGGTCCGTCTGGACCTCGGCGTCGCGGTGGAGGCCGTTGGCCGGCCGCAGCCGCAACTCGAACGTGGCCCCGGAGACCGCGTCGCGGGTCTCGTCCATCCGCGTCCGGAGATCCTCGAGCTGGGCCGTCACCCGCGCCAGCTCGTCGTGCGTGCGGCGCCAGCCCGCCTCCATGACGTCGAGCAGCAGTTCCATGTCCTCCACGAGCGCACGCCGCTCCCCGGCGGCCTCGTCGGCCAGCTCCGCGCGGAGCGTGTCGAGCGCCGTCGGCGGGGGCGCGACGAGTCCCTCCGCCTGGACGCGGGCCATCTCCGACTCCATGCGTCTGACCGCCGACAGCACCTCGCGTGGGTCGGACATCCCGCTCATCCTGCCGCCCCCGTGAACGCGAGCTCCGAGAGGTCGGGAAGGGGCTCGCCCGCGAGCAGGACGTCCGTTCCGCGGGTCGGTGCACGACCGGCCGGCGCCGCCCCGGCGTCGAGCGCCCGGCCGTCCACCCAGGCGTCGCGAACCGTGAGCCGCCGCAGCCACTGGACCAGATCGCGGTCGCCCCCGATCAGCTGCGCCGCGAAGGTGTCGATGTGGGCCGCGAGCCGGCTTTCGTCGCGATCGATCCGACCATGGGCGGCGAGTGCCACCAGGTCGTCGCGATCGTCCTCGTCCAGTTCGGCCGCGTGGACGAACCCGAGCCGGGACGCCGCGGCCACGACCCGC
Organism: Miltoncostaeaceae bacterium; assembly: GCA_963698665.1. Classification (GTDB taxonomy): domain Bacteria; phylum Actinomycetota; class Thermoleophilia; order Miltoncostaeales; family Miltoncostaeaceae; genus CALNYH01. Next base: position 965,784 of record CAVORO010000003.1, read on the forward strand.
GCCGAGAAGTCCGATTCGCTGAAGGCGAACCGGACCGGACCGGACGCGACCACGAAGTCGTCACCGGTGCGGTAGGTGGGGCAAAGCTCGGCGGGAAGTGTCATCCGTGTGCCGTCCGCGTTCCGTGGGCGCGACGACCTGACGGTAGCAACGGCCTCGGCCGGAGGCGCCGGCGAGGATCCTCGGATGGGCCACCACCCCCGCGACCGGCCGGGCGGCGTCGTGACGCGTGATGACGGCCGCGTCGTCGTGGCGCGGTGCCGTGTCGCCGCCACGCCGCTCACGCGCCTGATCGGGCTGCTCGGGACGACGACCCTCGACTCCGGCGACGGCGTCTGGCTCACGCCGTGCCGTGGGGTCCACACGTTGGCCATGCGGATGCCGATCGCCTGCGCCCTGCTCGACGGCGACGGCGTCGTGCTGGCCGTGCGCGACCCGCTGCCGCCCTGGCGGACGTTCGGCGCCGCGGGCGCCCGCTCGGCCCTCGAGTGCGCGCCCGGCGCGCTCGCGGATGTGGGCGTCGGCGACGTCCTTCGCCTCGGGCCCGCGCGTGCGCCGCGACGCCCGCAGCGCCCAGGGGGGTGATTCGTCCGGGCCCGGCACCTCTGACACGTACGGGCCCCACGGGGGGCCATCGGATCGGAGGTAGGCGATGACGACGGAACTCGGGCGAGCGGTCATCGGCGTGCTCGTCGTCGACGGGGACGCCGGGGCGCTCGGCTTCCTGGCCGAGAACCTGGCCCACGACCACTTCACCCCCACGGCGGTCCGCTCCGCCGACGAGGCGGTCGCGGCGCTCCGCGCGGATGCGCCGGACGTCGTGGTGGTCGACGTCGACCTGCCCGGGCGGAGCGGGCTCGACCTGCTCGCCCAGATCCGCGACGCGGGCGCCGACGAGCCCTGGGATTCGGGTGTGCCCGTGCTCCTGACATCGCGCAACCCCTCGCCCCACGCGGTCGTGCGCGGCATCGAGCGGGGGGCGGACGACTACCTCGCCAAGCCGTTCCACTACCCGGAGCTGGTCGCGCGGCTCCAGGCCGCCATCCGCCGGGCGAGGGGCGCCGCCGTCAGCGCGCAGCTTCGGGTCGGTCCCCTCCTCGTCGACCGGCACGCGCGGCGCGTCTCGGTGCACGGCCGGCGGGTGGAGCTCTCGGCCAAGGAGTTCGCCCTCCTGGCCGCCCTCTCGAAGGACCCGGGGCGCGTCGTCACCAAGCGGGAGCTGCTCCGAGACGTCTGGGGCTACATCGGGAACGCCCGGACCCGCACGGTGGACTCCCACGCCAGCCGGCTTCGGCGAAAGCTCGCGGCGAGTGGCGCCGGTGAGCGCTACGTGGCCAACGTGTGGGGTGTCGGCTACCGCCTCCTGCCCGACGATGGCTGAGGGCGCCACGGTGCTCGTGGTCGAGGCCTCGCACGCCATCGATCCGGCGGACCCGGGTCTCGCCGTGGTGCCCCGCTCCCGCTCGCGGCGGCGGGACTCCTGGCGCCCGCTCGCTGTCGAGGCCGTCCTCGACGCGCTCGATCGTGGCGGCGCGAAAGCCATCGTCCTGGCGCCGGCGCCCTCCGACGACCCCGGGGCGGTGGCCCTCGTGGCCCTCGCCCGTGGCAGACGGCAGGCGGTGGTCCTGCTCCCGGCCGAGCGGCTTCGCGCCCTCTGGACCGTCGCGCTGGCGCGCCGATGGGCACGCGCGGGCGAACCGGGTCTTCTCCGTCGCATCCAGGCGTGCGCGGCGCTGGCCCCCGTCTGCGACGCAGACGTGCTGGACACGCGTCTCGGGTGGCGCGCGCTCGGCCGGTTGATGGCGGTGCGCTGGCATGCCTGCGCCTGGTGCGCGGCGGGTGGCGGCGCGGCCGGCCGGTGCGCCGGATGCGGCGGAATCGAGGTCGCCGCGTGAGCCTCGTCGACGGGCTCCGGCGGCGGCGGGGGGCCGGGTGGCTCGCGAGCGCCGTCGTGCTCGCGACGGCCGCGCTCCTGCTCGCGTTGGCGCGGGGGGACGATCGCGAGTCGGCGTCCGTGCTCGTGGCGACCGGTCCGATCGCACCCGGGACGCTGATCGACGAGGCATTCCTCGACGAGCAGGTCGGCCGGGTGGAGATCCCGTCCGACCTGCCGCTCGCCGGCCTTCTCACCTCCGCCGACGTGGCCCTCGGACGACGCACCGTGGCGGGCATCGCCGTCGGTGAGCCGCTCACGCTCGCGTCGCTCGGTGGTGGGCCCGGGTCCGGGCCCCGCCCGCTCGCGCCGGGAGAGCGGGCGGCCCCCGTCCCGCTTGCGAGCCATGCGGCCGCGGGCGCGGGGCTGGTGCCCGGCGCCCGGGTGGACGTCGTGGCCTCGACCGGCGAGGGCGCGAGCGGGCGTAGCCGCGTCGTCGTCGCCGACGCGGAGGTCCTGGCGGTCGACACCGGTGGCGACCCGGCGGTCGGCGAGCCCTCGGTCGTGCTTCGGGTCCGCGCCGCGGAGGCGCTCCGCCTGACGGCGGCGACCAACTTCGCGCGCGACGTCCGCCTGCTCGTCCGGCCGGCGCTCGAGATCGGGTCCGAGCTTCGCGTCGGCGCCGACGCGCCGGCGCCGTGATCGCGGGCGGCGCACCGCCCCGCGTCGTGGTGGGCGCCTGCGGCGGGTGTGGCACGTCGCTGCTTGCGCTGGGCCTCGCGCTCGCCTCGGCCCGTCGGCCCGCGCGGACGCGACTCGTCGACCTCGCCACGGGCGGCGATCTCGCCGGCGGGCTGGGGGTCCCGCCCGACCGGACGCTGGCGGACCTGCGACCGGTCATCGACGAGCTGGCGGACGACCACCTCGATGGCGTCGCCCTCGCGCACCGCTGCGGGGTCGAGCTTCTCGCCGGGGCGCCGGGAGACGAATGGGAGGCGAGCGCCACGGCGCGCCTCCTGACCACGGCGTCCCGGTCGGCGGCGGTCGTCGCGGATCTCGGATCCGGCGCCTCGGCACGCCTTCGCGGGGCGGCCGACGCGGGCGCGACGGTCGTCCTCGTCGCGCCCCCGACCGTCGCAGGGGCACGGCGCGCGTCGAGCACGGCCGCGTCGATCGAGGACGAGGTGGTGGTCGTGGTGGGCGTGACGCCGGGCCGTTCCGAGCTCGGAACGAAGGCCTTCGCCCGTGCGTCCGGCCTGCGCGTGGCCGGGGCGATCCCCCCGTGTCCGGCGGAGGCGGGCGAGCTGACCGCCGGCCGCTGGCCGACGGGGCGCCGTTCGCGGCTCGCGCACGCGCTCACCGCGATCTCCGACGGGATCACCCCGTGAGGGGCCACCACCGGCCCGCCCGGGCGCGTGGCGCCGGCGACGACCCGCGAAGCCACGTCGGCCGGGACCGCGTGCGGCCTCGGTGCGGCGGTCCGATTCCACCGCCCGGGACGGGCGCATGAGCGCGCCGTGGACGCCACCCGACCCGACGCGCGTCGAGGAGCTTCGCGCCCGCGCGGCCCGCGCCTGGGCCAGGTCCGGCGCCGACCCGTCGCCGCACGACATCTCGGTCGCCGCCGGGCGGGCGCTCGACGAGGATCGGGCGATCCTGCCGTCCGCGGAGCGCGAGGCCCTGATCCAGGCGGTCGTGGACGCGGCGCTCGGCCTCGGACCGCTCGAGCCCGTGTTCCGCGACCCGGCGGTCACCGAGGTCATGGTCTGCGGGCCGTCGCGCGCCTATGTCGAGCGAGGCGGCCGCATCGAGGCGGTTGCGCGGCTCTTCGCCGACGAGCGTCACCTGCTCCACGTGATCGACCGCATCCTCGCGCCGCTCGGGCGCAGGGTCGACGAGTCGACACCGATGGCCGACGCGCGCCTTCCCGACGGATCGCGCGTCAACGTCGTCGTCCCGCCCCTCGCGGTGGACGGACCCGCGCTCACCATCAGACGATTCGGACGGGTCCGGCGCACGTCGGACGACCTGGTGGCGGGCGGCGCGCTCGACGGGCGGACCATGGAGGCCCTTCGTGGGGCGGTCCGGGCCAGGCGCAACGTGCTGGTGAGCGGAGGCACCGGCAGCGGCAAGACGACCCTCCTGGCGGCCATCTGCGAGGCGATCCCCGAGCACGAGCGCGTGGTCACGATCGAGGACGCCGCCGAGCTCGCGCTGCCGCTGCCTCACGTCGTGCGCCTGGAGGCCCGCCCGCCGTCGCTCGAGGGGGCGGGCGCGGTCACGATCCGGGACCTGGTGCGGAACGCACTCCGGATGCGACCCGACCGCATCATCGTCGGGGAGGTGCGCGGCGGCGAGGCGATCGACATGCTCGCCGCGATGACCACGGGGCACGAGGGCTCGCTCTCGACCCTGCACGCCTCGTCGCCGGACGACGCGCTGCGACGGCTCCGGCTGATGGCCATGATGGGCGGCCTCGACCTGCCGTACGCGGCGGTCGCCGAGCACGTGGCGAGCGCGGTGGACGTGATCGCCCACTGCGAGCGGCGTCCGGACGGCGGGCGCCGGGTGGCCGCGGTCGTACGCGTCGGGCGTGGCGGCGAGATCGTCGAGTTGGTCGCGCGGGGCGCGCCGCAGGGGCCGGCGTGAGCGTGCTTGCGACCGTCTTGCTCGCCGGCGCGCTCGTCGCCGCGGGGGAGTCGCTTCGCCGTCTCCGACCCCGAGGCGTGCTGGAGCGGGGTGTCACCGACGGACGGCTCATCGTCCGGGCGGCGGCGTCCCGGGCGTGGAGGGTCGCGGTGTCCTGGGCGGGGCGCTCGGCGTGGCCGGGCGGACCGCGTGCGCTGATCGCGACCGCGGCCCTCGGGCCGTCGTTCACCGCGCTGGTGGGTGGGGTGCTCGGAGGGGTCCGTCGCGGCGTCGGCCGGGGCCCTCCTGGCCGCCGGGGTCATCGGCATCGCCCTCCGCGCACGCGCGACCCGACGCCTCGACGGGGTCGCCGCGCATGTCCCGTTGCTGTGCGAGCGGATGTCGTCGGCGATCCGCGCGGGGCGCTCTCTGCGTGCCGCGCTCGAGCGCGCGGCGGGCGAGGCGCCCGAGCCGGCGCGGACCGAGCTCCGCGTCCTGGCCGGGGACCTGGCGCTCGGCGCCCGCGTCGAGGACGCCCTTCGGGACGCGACCGCCAGGGTGCCGATCCGGGAGCTCGCCGCCGTCACCGCGACGATCGACGTGCAGCGGCGGGCCGGCGGGAGCCTCGTGCGGGCCCTCGACGAGCTGGCGGACCGCCTCCGGGGACGACGACGCCTGGTGGCGGAGGTTCGGGCGGCCACGGCGCAGGCCCGGGCGACCGCATGGATCGTCGCCGCGATCCCGGTCGTCGGTGCGCTCGCCGTCGAGCTGGCGGCACCGGGGACGCTGCTCGGCATCTTCGGCTCCGGGCCGGGAATGGTCCTCGGCGCGGTCGCGACGATCCTCTTCACGATCGCGATCGTCGCGGTCATCGGGATCGCCCGGGTCGAGACGTGACCGTCGCGCTCGCATCGCTCCTGGTCGCCGCGCTCGCCTGCCTGTGCCTCGCGGTGCGCGGGCGCCGGCGGCCCGGCGGGGCGGGCCCGGCCTGGCTGCGCGTGGTGGCCCGGGTCCCGATCGGACGCGCGAGCCTGGCGTGGGCCCGTCCGTCCGACGCCGCGACGCGGCTCGTCGCGGCCGGGGTCGACGCGGTGGCGACGCCGGACGACCTGGCGCGGGCGAGGGTCCTCGGGGCCGTGCTCGGCGGGTTCGCGGGCGTCATCGCCGTCCCGTTCTTCGCGGGGGCCGTCGTGCTCGCTCCGGTGTGCGCGGCGCTCGGTGCGCTTGCGCCCGAGCACGCCCTGGCCCGTCGTGCCGGCCGCCGCCGCCGGCGCGTCCAGGCCGACCTTCCGGACGTGCTCGATCTCCTTGCGATCTGCGTCGAGGGCGGGATGGCCCTCGATCCGGCACTCGCGGTCGCGAGCAGTCACGTCCCCGGCCCCCTGGGCGAGGAGCTTCGGACCGCGCTCGGCGACATCGCGCTCGGACGACCGCGGCCGTCCGCGTACGCCGATCTGGCGACGCGCTGCGGCGTCGCCGAGGTCACCGGCGCGGTCGGCGCATTGCTCCAGGCGGAGGAGCTCGGAACCCCGCTGTCGGCGACCCTGGCCGCCCAGGCGGACGCCACACGTGAGGCGGCCCGCCGGCACGCGCTGGAGCGGGCCGCCCGTGCCGGTCCGCGGATCCAGCTCGTCGTGGCGGTCGTGATGGTGCCCGCGGCGCTCATGCTGATCGTCGGTGGTTTTGCGATCGCATTGTCACGTGAGGTCGGCGCGGTGCTGGGGGCGCCGTGAGCGATGCGCTCGATCGCCGCCGCCGGTCACGGGTCCGAGGACGCGCGAGGGGCGCCGCTGGCCTCGAGGCGGTGGGAATCGTGACGGTGGTGGCGGTTCTCGTCGCGGGGCTGCTCGCCGTCGGGTCGTGCGCGCCCTCGCGCCGGGCGCCGATTCCGGCGGTCGACGAGCTGCGCGAGCACCTCGAGCGCCCTCCACCGCCACGCGCGACGCCGTCTCGCCCGCGCGCGGCGCCTCGACCCGGGCCGTCGCGTCCACGGGCACCGCGTCCGCGCGTGCCGTTGCCGCGGTGGGCGGCATGAGGCTCGGCGCCCGGACCGACCGGCTCCGTGCACCGCGTGGGCGCCCAGATGCCCAGATCGATCCCCACCCGGGCACGCGCGCGCGGGGTTTGCCAGGTGCCGAGACGGCGCGCCGTCGTGCGTGGCGCACCTCGGCCGGGGCACCGGGTGCGGACCCCCTCGCACGTTCGTCCCGTCGCTCGATGCGGCCGCGCCGCCGTCCGGTCGCGGGTCGACGCGGTCGAGGCCACCGCGGCCGTCCTCGCCGTCGGGTGGGGCCCGTCCGCGCCGGCGCGGCCCGCGCGTCGCCGGACGACCGTCGCGCCCATCGGCGGGGACGGCGCGTGGAGCCCGGGCGGACCGATGGCGATGCATCGCCCGGCCGCGGCATCGACGCCGCGCGGCGCCGGCGTCTGACCCGACCCCCAGCTCGACCCCGACCCGACCCCCGGCTCGACCCCGACCCGACCCCCGGCTCGACCCCGACCCGACCCCCGGCTCGACCCCGACCCGACCCCCGGCTCGACCCCGACCCCGACCCGACCCCCCGACCGTGTCCCGCGTGCCGGCCTCCGTGACGCGCGCGATGTCGTCGGCCGCGCCGGCCGCGGGCGGCCGCGCCCGGTCTCAGTCCACGCCGCGCACGCTTGCGAGCGGCCGGTCGGTCCGCCGCAGGTGCGCCACGATCCCGTCGCCGGTGGCCTCGAGCCACCCCCAGCGCGGCCGCCGCTCGCCGTCGCGTCCCTCGCCCACGGCGCCGGGATTGACGAACAGCACGTCGTCGAGCCGGAAGGCGTGCTGGCGATGGGTGTGCCCGGTCACGATGCAGTCCGCACCGAGCTCGGAGATGATCGCCCGCAGGCGCTTCTCGGGGGTCGCGGGGCCGATCGGCTCGCTCGGATCGCGCGGGCTCCCATGGAGGACGGCGATCCTCGCGGTCCCGAGCGTCGTGCACATCGCGATCGGGAGTTCGGCCAGGAACCCGAGATCCGCCCGGTCGAGGGTGCGGATCGTCCACGATCGGGACCCCACGCGACTGGAGGCGGGGTGCTTCTTCGGCCGGGGCGGGATCTCGTGACGTTCGAGCGCCAGGTTCCCGGCGACCTTGATGTCCGTGTTCCCGGCGACGGCGGGCCATCCGAGTGTCCGGACGCGGGCGATCACCCCTGCCGGGTCCGGACCCCGCATCACGAGATCGCCGGTCAGGACGCCCCGCGTCAGCCCCGTCTGCGCGACCGCGCCGAGCACCGACTCCAGCGCCGCCAGGTTGCCGTGCACGTCGCCGACGAGCGCCAGGCCCGTCCCGTCCGGGGCCGAGACGTCAGCGGAGGCCGACATCCGACTCCAGCCGATGGCGGAAGCGCTCGACCTTGAGCCGTCGCCAGGTGTCGAGGAAGCGCTCGTACAGCTCCACGCGCTCGCGCTCGCGGCGGGCGATCAGCGCGTGGATGCCGATGCGCTCGTCGCCGCGCCGCGCCGCGTCGAGCGACCCCCGGAACGCGTCGAACGCGGCCTCGACCCGGGCGGCGTCGCCGGCGATCCGGGGCTCGGGCGGGCGCGCCTCGGCGAGGGCCGAGAGCGCCTCGGTCTCGCGCTCCTCGAGCCACGCCAGGTGCCCTCGGAGCATCGGCACCTGGACGTCGCAGTCGTGGATGTCGCCGAGCAGGTCCTGCAGGTCCCGGATCGTCTCGACGTGCGGCGTCAAGTCGGCGGTGAAGGCGACGTCGAAGATCTCGAGCAGATACCTGAGCCGCTTGCACGCGATCCGCATGTCATGGAGCTCGGCGACCCGCGCCGGATCGGTGATCGCCCACTCGTTGGCGTAGACCTCGCCGATGCGCACGGTGAGGATCCGCCGCGCGTTGGGCGTGAGCCTGCCGGAGGGGTCGATGCCGGGGACCGGTCGCGGCTTGGCCATCAGGCGCTGTCCGGTCCCTCGGCGAGCGCGAGATCCTTCCGGCGGACACCCGTGTGCTTGGCGACGAACCGCTCGAACTCGCGCGGGAACCCTCGCCGGTGGAGATCCTCGAACAGCTCGGCGATCACCGGATCCTGGAGTCGACGCTCGCGGTGGGAGCGGTCGATCAGTCCGTACAGCCCGGGCCGCTCGTCGGGCGCCACGTCGCCCGCCATCGCCTGCAGGCGCTCGATCGCGACATCGAGGTCGCGCGCGTCGCCCAGCACGTCCGTGATGCGCTTGACCTGCCGCACGTAGGGGCGGAACCGCTTGGGCGGGAACGCGCCCTCGAACGCGTCGAGTGCCGAGCGCAGGCGCCGCGACGAGACCCGCATCGCATGGAGCTCCTCGATGTCCTCGCCGAGGAGCGTCCCCTGCTCGTAGCTCATCATCTCGTGCCAGCGGGTGAGGATCACCCGGCCCGCGGCGTCGCGGAACCGCATCCGCCGCGTGAGCCCGGGAACCGGCCAGGCCTTCGCCACGGTTGCTACCCGTCCTTGGGGGAGTCGTCCGCCCTGATCGCGACGCTCTCGCGGACCGCGCGGCGGAGCGTCCCGCCGCCCGAGACGAGCGGCCAGTCGATCGGGAGCGCTCGGCCGAGGTCGATCAGCGCCCGGATGATCGCCGACTCGTCGATCGACTCGTCGGAGACCTCGCGTACCTCGCGCAGCCACCGCCGCTGTGCCTTGGAGACCCGCACCTCGATGCCGACCGAGGCATCGCGTCGCCGCGTCGCGATGGCGTCGGCGGCGAGCGGGACGTACCGGGTCCCCGCGGCCCCCGCGGCGCGGTCGGGCAGGATCGACTGGTAGCTGATCCGCCGCGTCATCCGCCACCCGCCGCTCGCGCGCGATCCTCGGCGACATCGCGCACGGTGTCGGCCGAGACGAGCCGCTCGCCGCGACCGGCCGCCACGAACAGGGCGTTCGCGCACGTCAGGTTCACCAGTCGTGGCACGCCGCCGGTGACCTCGTGCACCGCGACGCTCGCCCGCTCCGAGAAGATGGGCTGGTCGGCACCCGCGATGCGCGTGCGGTGGCCGATGTAGGCGTCCACCTCGTCGGGTGCCATCCCCGCCATGTGGTAGCGGACCGCGACGCGTTGATCGACCTGGGCGAGCGCCCCGACCCGATCCGCCAGCTCCGGCTGGCCGAGCAGGACGACCGGCGCCCCCGGGCCGTCGTCGGGGTTGGTCATCATCCGAAGCTCGTCGAGCGCGCGCCGGTCGAGTCGCTGCGCCTCGTCGACGACGAGGACCAGGCGCTCGCCGCGCGCGCGCCCCTCGGTCATCGCGATGCGGAGCGCCGCGGCGCGACTGGCGGCCGTCCGGCCGGGCGCCGCCACATCGAGCGTGTCGACGATCTCGCCGAGCAGCGCGGCGCCGGTGCGGGGCGGGTTGGAGACGCGCGCCACGCGCAGGCCGCTGCCGTCGAGCAACCGCACCAGCGTCGAGGTGAGCATCGTCTTCCCGCAGCCGATCTCACCGGTGACCAGCACGATCCCGCCGATCTGGGTCACCCCGAACAGGATCCTGGCGAGCCCCTCGCGGTGATCCTCGCGCTCGAAGACGAAGCGCGGGTCCGCGTCCAGCATGAACGGCGCCTCGCGAAGCCCCCAGTGGGCGAGCGCCGGGTCGGCCGGGGGCCGCGTCGCCATCTCCATCAGCCCCTCGCCCGACCGGTCAGGCGGTCACCTGGAACCGACGCCCTGCGCGGCCCGTGCGCCGACGGCATACGGGCGAGCGACGTAGGCGAGGTCCCCCCGGACACGTTCACAAGAAGATCACATTCCGCCCTCGCGCGCATCCCGGACGGTCGGCGCCCGGCGGGGCGGCCCGGGGCCCTCGGCGGGCGCCCGTGCCGATCGGTCAGGTCGCCCGTCGCGGGCGCGGGACGGCGTCAGCGCGAGTGCTGGATGGGGACCACCGCCGACGGAGGCGTCCGTCGCGCGGTCGCCCGCATGCGGAGCGTCGCGAGGCCGATGACGACGGCGCTCAGGCCGGCCCCGGCCAGGGGGAGGGCCGCGAGCAGGCCGCCCGGGGTGGTGGCGGCGGCGGCGAGCAGGAATCCGATCAGCAGACCGACCGCGTAGTGCCTGATGTCGTCGACGCGCAGGGCGCGCCTGCGCGCGGGCGGCGGGACTGCGTGCAACCGGGGGCGCCGGTGGGGTGCCGGCGCGGGCTGCTGGAGCGGTGCGGGGGATGCGGGCATGGGGGGAACGGTAGTTCGCGCCTCGGACGCGAACAAGTGTTCCTCCACCCTCGGTGCAATCCGTGTTGCGCGACCCGCAGTCCATGGCGATCTCGTGCCGGGCCGTCGGTGGAGAACGCCCAGGGGTGCGGCGGCGCGCCGCCGCGCGCGGCGGCGGCCGGGTGGGGAACGGACGTCGCGAGCGGGGGCATGTGCGTTGTCATGTGGGGAGTGGTGGGGTAGCGTGGGGCGTATGCACCGTCGGCTGCTATCCGGGACCTATGAGTGCAGCCTCGACAACCGGCACCGCGTCGCAATTCCCGCCCGGGTGCGGGATCCCTTCGTGGGCGGGGCGGTCGTCGGGTGGTGGATCGACGAGTGCCTCGTGGTCGTCCCCCGGACGGAGTGGCCGACGCTGATGGAGCGCACGTTCGGACAGATGAGCCTCCTCGACGACGACCAGCGTGAGCTCAGCCGGTTCCTGATGGCGGGGGCGTTCGAGCAGGACCTCGACCGCCAGGGGCGGGTGCTGCTTCCGACGGAGCTGCGCGAGCACGCGGGCATCGACGGGAAGGCCAAGGTCGTCGGCGCCGGCGACTACCTCGAGCTCTGGGACCCCGGACGCCTGACGTCACGGTTCGCGGCGCTCCGCGAGGAAGGTGTGTCGGCACGTGCGAAGCGTCTTGCCGATCGAGTCTCCTAGCCGTCCTGCCGGCCACGTGCCGGTCATGGCCGAGGAGGTCGCCCGTCTCGCCGAGCCGCGGCCCGACGAGACCGTCGTCGACTGCACGTTCGGCGCCGGTGGGCACGCGCGACGCCTGGCTCCGGCGCTCGGCGCCGGCGGCCGGTACATCGCGATCGACCGCGACCCCGAGGCCGGCGGCTGGTTCGACGAGTTCGCCGACGACGTGGTCTGCGGCGCCCGGATGGTGCGCGGCGACTTCGCCGACGTCCTTCGGGACCTCGTGGCGGAGGGGTGCCGGGCGGACGTCGTCCTGATGGATCTGGGCGTCAGCTCGATGCAGGTCGATCGCCCGGAGCGGGGGTTCTCGTACGCGCGGGAGGCGCCGCTCGACATGCGCATGGACCCGGACCAGCCGGAATCCGCGGCGGACCTGGTCGCGAGCGCGAGCGCGTCCGACCTGGCGAAGCTCTTCCGGCGCTACGGCGAGGAGCGCTACGCCGGGCCGATCGCCCGCCGGATCGTCGAGCGACGCGAGCGGGAACCGATCCGCACGACCGCGGACCTCGTCGACGTCGTGCGCTCGGCCGTGCCGACCCCGGCGCTCTTTGCCGGCGGGCACCCCGCCAAGCGGGTCTTCCAGGCGCTCCGCATCGCCGTCAACGACGAGCTCGGAAGCCTCGAGCGCGGGCTCGGGGCCGCACTCGAGCTGCTCGCGCCCGGGGGCCGGCTGGTCGTGATCTCCTTCCACTCGCTCGAGGACCGCATGGTCAAGCGGGCGTTCCGCGCCGAGGTCGAGGCGGACGCGCCACCGCCGGACGTCCCGCTGCGCGCCTCGGAGATGCCGCCCGCCCGTGCCGCGCTCCTGACCACCAAGGCGATCCGGCCGCGCAAGGCCGAGCAGGACGCGAACCCGCGCTCCCGCTCGGCGCGTCTTCGGGGCCTTCGTCGGGCGGCGCCATGAGCGCCCGTCCCGGCCGCTCCCGGCAGGTGAGCGCCGCGCCCGCGCCCGCGCGCGCCCGCGGCCGTCGCCGCGTCCTCGTCCGCGTCCCGCGCCCGCTCGGCGCCCGGCCGCCGCCCGGCGCCCGGCATCCGCCCGCCCCGGGCTGTCTCGGGTGGCGCTGATCGCCATCCCGCTCGTGACGGTGCTCCTCCTCGGGCTCGTCTGGATCAACGTGGCCAAGCTGGGGCTCACGGCCGAGACCGGCGCCGTCGTCGAGCGCTCCCGGGCGGTCGAGGCGCAGACGCTCCGCCTGGAGGCCCGCCTCGAACGTCGCGACTCCGCGGTCGTCGACCGGGCGCGCGTCGAGCTCGGCATGGCGCCCTCCTCCGGCGAGTCCGTCACATATCTGCAGGCGCAGCGCCCGTAGCCGGTGGCGCCGAGCGACCGCCAGCGCCGTCGTCCGGCGCCGACACCCCGACGCCGCCGCCCGCCGGCGACACCCGGCGCGGGCGCGCGTGAGCGGGCGCGGCGCATCCGCGTGCTCGCGCTCGTGGCGGTCGTCCTGGTCGCGGGCCTCGGGCTGCGGGCCGGCTATCTCGGCGTCGTGCGCGGCGGGGAGCTGTCGGACCGCGCCGTGGGGCAGCAGCAAAGCGCGACCGAAGCCCTCGCGCCACGCGGCGCGATCGTGACGCGCGACGGCCACGATCTGGCCCGCGACCAGCTGGCCGTGGAGGTCACCGGCACGCCCGCCCTCGTGCCCGACGCGCGCGGGACCGCCGCCCGGCTCGCGCCGCTGCTCGGGGTCGACCAGGAGGTCCTGGCGGACAAGCTCGACGGCAACGGCGGGTACGCGCGCCTCGCGCGGGCGATCGCCCCCGACAAGGCGGCCGAGGTCGCGGATCTCGACATCCCCGGCATCCACTTCTCCGACACGTACGAGCGCGTGCTCCCGCGCGGGTCGGTCGCGGCGCAGATCGTCGGGCTGACCAACGAGGAGCGGACGGGCGCGGCGGGGCTCGAGGCCTCGCTCGACGACGCGCTCACCGGGACCCCGGGCTCGCGGGTCGAGGCGCGCGATCCCTTCGGGCGACGGCTCGACACGATCGTCGACGAGGAGCCGGTCCCCGGCGAGCAGGTCCGGCTCACGCTCGACGGCGTCATCCAGGACCGGACGGAGCGGATCCTCGCGGAGACCCGCGAGGAGTTCGGTGCGAAGTCCGCCATGGCCGTCGTCATGCGTCCCGACGACGGCGCCATCCTCGCGATGGCCAGCGTCCCCCGGCCGAACCCCGCCCGGCGCACGACCTACTCGCCGGAGCTCTGGCGCAACAAGGCCGTCACGGACACGTTCGAGCCGGGTTCGACGTTCAAGATCGTCACGGTGGCCGGGGCGCTCGAGGAGGGGGTGGTGCAGCCCGAGACCAGGTTCGACCTGCCGGCGACGCTCACGCTCTACGACCGTGAGCTCGGCGAGTCGCACCGCGACTACGACACGAACCTCACCACGACGGAGATCCTCGAGCAGTCGAGCAACGTCGGCACCGTCAAGATCGGCCAGCGGCTGGGGCAGGCGGGACTGCAGAAGTGGATCTCGCGGTTCGGCTTCGGCGAGTCCACGGGGATCGACTACCCGGGCGAGGTGCCCGGCATCGTGCTGCCGAGCGAGCGAGTGGTCCGGCGTCTCGATCCTCAACATCCCCATCGGTCAGGGCGTGGGCGTCACGCTCACCCAGCTCGTGCGCGCCTACGCGGTGATCGCCAACGGCGGACGGCTCGTCACGCCCCATCTCGTGTCGCGGGTCGGCGACCGCGACACCGGCCAACGCGCGGCGCCACGCGTGCTCACCGCGCAGACCGCAAGCGAGGTCGACCGCATGCTCCGCAAGGTCGTCTCGCCCGACGGGACGGGCGAGGCCGCCAAGATCGAGGGCTACGAGGTCGCCGGGAAGACCGGGACCGCGAACAAGATCGACCCGAACACCGGCGAGTACGACGCCCGCTACGTCGCGTCGTTCGTGGGCTACGTGCCCGCCGACAAGCCGGAGCTGCTGGTGGCGGTGGTCGTCGACGAGCCCTCGGGGGCGTACTACGGCGGGGCGGTCGCGGCGCCCGCATTCGAGCAGATCGGACGATTTTCCCTGCAATACCTGGGAATCGCACCGTAAGGAAACCGGACGCGCTGTGGTAGGGTTCCCGCCCGCATGACCCTCCGAGAGCTCTGCGCCGCCGTGCCCGGCGGCCGGCTCGTCCGGCCCGATGGAGCGCCCCCCGGTGACGGCCCCGTCGGGCGCATCGTCTACCGGGCCGACGCCGCCACCGCCGACGCCGTGTTCGCCTGTCTGCCCGGGGCGCGGGCCGACGGGCACGACTTCGCGGAGGTCGCCGTCGCCCGCGGCGCACGCGGCCTCATCTGCGAGCGGGCGCTGCCGCTCCCGGTGGCGCAGATCGTCGCACCCGACGCCCGGCTCGCGACGGCGCTCGCGGCCGCGGCGCTCGCCGGGCACCCCTCGCGCGACCTCGTGGTGGCGGCGGTCACGGGGACGAACGGCAAGACGACGACCGCCTACCTGCTGCGGGCGGTGCTCGAGGCGGCCGGCCGGTCGTGCGGGCTGATCGGGACGGTCGAGGCGCGCGTCGGCGGACGGCCGGTGGCGGTCGCCCGGACGACACCGGAGAGCGTCGACATGCAGGCGTTGCTGAGGGACATGGTCGATGCGGGCGACCGGGCCTGCGCGATGGAGGTCTCCTCGCACGCGCTGGTCCAGCGCCGGGCGGCGGGGGTCGACGTCGACGTGGCGGTCTTCACGAACCTGACCCGCGACCACCTCGACTACCACGGCGACATGGAGTCCTACTACGCCGCCAAGCGTCGCCTGTTCCTCCGCCCCGACGGCGAGGGCGCGAACCCCGGGGCCGCCGTCAACCTCGACGACGCCCACGGTCGCCGGTTGGCCGCCGAGGCCGACGCGATCGGCTTCGGGCTCGACGCCCGGGACGCCGCGGTGCTCGTGCGGGACCTCGTTCCGAGCGGCACCGGAACGCGCCTCGTCATTCAGACACCTCGAGGTCGAGTCGAGGTCGAGAGTCGGCTCCGGGGCAGATTCAACGCGAGCAACGTCGCCGGCGTCGTCGCGGCCGGCGAGGTGCTCGGGCTCGTCCAGGAGGACGTGGTGCGCGGCATCGAGGGCGTCCGCGGAGTCCCGGGCCGCTTCGAGGCGGTCGACGAGGGCGGCCCGGTGCAGGTGATCGTCGACTACGCCCACACGCCCGACTCGCTCGAGAACGTCCTGCGGACCGCCCGCACCCTCGTGGGCGGCGGCCGGGTGCTGGTCGTCTTCGGCTGCGGTGGCGATCGGGACCGAGGGAAGCGCGCGCAGATGGGTGCCGCCGCCCGGGCGCTGGCCGACGTCGCGATCGTGACCTCGGACAACCCGCGCGGCGAGGACCCCGACGCCATCATCGCCGAGATCGTCGCCGGCGCCGACCGCGGCCCGGCCGAGCTCCTGGTCGAGGCCGACCGTCGTGGCGCCATCGCCATGGCCGTCGACGGCGCCCGGCCGGGCGACCTCGTGCTGATCGCGGGGAAGGGCCACGAGCAGGGGCAGGAGGTCGCGGGCGTGGTGACCCCCTTCGACGACCGAGACGTGGCACGCGAGATCCTGGGCGTCGGGCCGGCATGCGGCTGACGCTGGGCGCGCTCGCCGCGTGGTCGGGTGCCCGGATCGCCGTCGGGTCGGCCGACGCGGTCGTCGACGGCGCGGCGATCGACTCGCGCGCGCTCACCCCCGGCGCGCTGTTCGTGGGGTTGCCGGGCGAGCACCTCGACGGTGGCCGGTTCGCGCCCCAGGCGGCGGCGGCGGGCGCCGGCGCCGTGCTGGTCGGCACGTCGGCGTGGGACGACGTGGGCGGACGCCTTCGCGAGGGCGGCGTGCCGACCCTCGTGGCGCCCGATCCGCTGGCGGCGCTGCAGGCGGCGGGGCGGGGCGCGCTCGGGCGCTCGGGCGCCGCGGTCGCGGCGATCACCGGCTCGACCGGCAAGACCACGACCAAGGACATCCTGGTCGCCATGCTCCGCGTGGCCGGCGCCCGGACGGAGGGGACGCCGGGCAATCGCAACACCGAGATCGGCGTGCCGCTCTCGCTCCTGGCGCTGCCCGACGGCCTCGACGTCGCCGTCGTCGAGATGGGGATGCGCGGTCCCGGGCAGATCGCCCTGCTCGCGACGCTCGCCCCGCCGGACGTCGCGTGCATCACGAGCGTCGGCCCCGTGCACCTCGAGCTGCTCGGCACCGTCGAGCGCATCGCCGCCGCGAAGGCGGAGCTGATCGCCGCCCTGCGCCCCGGCGGGGCGGCCGTCGTCCCCGCCGGGGAGCCGCTTCTTGCGCCCCACGTCGCCGCGCTCCCGGGCGGCGTCCACGTCCTCGAGTTCGGCGACGAGCCGGACGCGGCGCTCGACCTGCGCCTGGCAAAGGCCTGGCAGCGCCGAAACGCCGCCGCGGCGCTTCTCGTGTGCCGGGCGCTCGGGCACGAGCCGCCCGCGGGTGCGGTGATCGACCCGGAGCTCTCGGCGATGCGCGGGCAGGAGTGGCCGCTCCCGGAGGGCGGGACGCTGATCGAGGACTGCTACAACGCCAACCCGATCGCCATGCGGGCGGCCCTGACCGATCTCGCCGGGCGCCCCGGGCGGAGGGTCGCGGTGCTCGGCGACATGGCCGAGCTCGGGCCCGACGAGGCGAGGTTCCATCGGGAGACCGGCGCGCTCGTCGAGTCGCTCGGCATCGACCTGCTGGTGACGGTGGGCCGCCTGGCCGTCGGGTACGCGGAGGGCGCCGCCGGCGTCCCGGTACACGCCTTCCCCGATGCCGCCGCCGCGGCCGAGGGGCTCGAGGCGCTCCTCGCGCCCGGGGACGTGGTGCTCGTCAAGGGCTCGCGCTCCATGGCCCTCGAGCGCGTCGTGGCGGCGCTCCGCGCCGAACCGGAGGCCTCGTGCCCCGCGTCCTGATCGCCGCCATCACGGCGGCGATGCTCGCGCTGCTGATCGGCCCCAAGTTCATCGCGTGGCTCCGGGCGAACGAGGTCGGCCAGTTCGTCCGCCCCCCGGGCCTCATCCCGGCCGCCCATGCGCAAAAGCAGGGCACGCCGACGATGGGCGGGCTCCTGATCCTGTTCGGCACGCTCGTGCCGTTCGTGATCCTCTCCAGCCGGAGCACGGAGGCCATGCTCGTGCTCTTCACGGCGCTCGCGTGCGGTGCGCTCGGCTTCCTCGACGACTGGCGCAAGATCGTGCGCAAACGCTCGCTCGGGCTGTCGGGACGGCTGCGGCTGCTGGGGCTCGTCGGGATCGCCGCGGTGCTCACGACGGTGGCGATCCAGGTCGTCGGGCTGCCCACGACGCTGACCATCCCGGTCGCGAACGAGTCGCTCGACGTGGGGCCGTGGCTCTACTTCGTGATCGTCTACCTCGTCGTGGCGGCGTCGACCAACGCGGTCAACCTGACCGACGGGCTCGACGGGCTCGCGGGCGGGGTCGCGGCCATCGTCCTGTTCGCCTACACCGGCATCGCCTTCGTGAGCGGTCAGACGGATCTGGCGATCCTGGGGGCGACCCTCGTCGGAGGGTGCATCGGCTTCCTCTGGTTCAACTCGCATCCGGCGCAGGTCTTCATGGGCGACACCGGCTCCTACGCCCTCGGTGGCGCGATCGCGGCGATGGCGGTGATGACCAAGACCGAGATCCTGCTGATCGTCATCGGGGCGGTGTTCGTCATCGAGGCGCTCTCGGTCATCATCCAGGTGATCGTCTTCAAGCGCACCGGCCGACGGGTGTTCCTCATGACCCCGCTGCACCACCACTTCGAGATGGCGGGCTGGAGCGAGACCAAGATCATCTTCCGCATCTGGCTGATCGCCGCCATGTTCGCGGCCACCGGCTTCACGCTGTTCTTCCGGGACTTCACGTCGTGAGCCGCCCCGCCGTGAGCCGCCCCGGAGGGAATCAGCGGCGAGAGGGTGGAGTCGCCGTTCGGGTCCGTCGTCGTACGGACGAGCACCGCTCGTCCACGGCAATCCCTCCCCGAACGGTGAATCACCCGGTTGAGGGGCAACGTGCGACCCGCGCCTCCGTGAGCCGCCCCGGGGGGATCAAGCGGCGAGAGGGTGGAGTCGCCGTCGGGGTCGATGTCCGCACGGACCGGCGTCGTCGGTCCGCCGCACTCACTGCCCCGACGGTGAATCACCCGGTCGAGAAGCAACGTGCGACCCGCGCCCTTCCCGGCCGACGACGGCGCCCGGTCGAAGGGCGAGGCGGGATCTGGGCGCCCCGCGCCTCGGCGGACCCTGTGACCGGTCCTCGGTCGGGCGCAACGGCGGCATCGGCCGCCGCCGGGCGCCCATGAGCCGGGCGGCGGTCGTCGGCCTGGCCCGCTCCGGTCGCTCGGCGGCGCTCCTGCTCGCGCGGCGCGGATGGGAGGTGACGGCGCTCGACTCGAGCCCGGTCGACGCCGACGAGCTCGTCGCGGCGGGGATCCGGGTCCGCGCCCCGTTCGACGGCGAGGTCGGGGAGATCGACCTCCTGGTCAAGAGCCCCGGCGTGCCGGGGGACGCGCCCCCGGTGGCCGCGGCGAGGGCCGCGGGCGTCCCGGTGTGGAGCGAGATCGAGCTCGCCGCGCGGGAGCTCCCGAACCCGCTCATCTGCATCACCGGGACCAACGGCAAGACGACGACGACCGAGCTCACCGCGCATCTGCTGCGCGAGTCGGGGATCCCCGCCACCGCCTGCGGCAACCAGGGCACCCCGCTGAGCGGCCTCGTGGACCGGATCGACCCCGCCGAGTGGCTCGTGGTCGAATGCTCGAGCTTCCAGCTCGAGGACGTGGACGAACTCCGCCCTCGGGCGGCGGCGCTCCTCAACATCTCACCCGACCACCTTGACCGCCACGGCACGTTCGCCGCCTACCGCGAGGCCAAGCTGCGGCTCTTCGCGCGGATGGGCCCCGGGGACCTCGCGATCTGCCCCCAGGGCATGAGGGTCCCCGGCCGCTCCCTGCCGACGTTCGTCGTCGACGGCCCGGTCGAGGACGGCGCGATCGCGTGGTCGGAGGGCGGGTTGCAGGTCGCGGGCCTGGGGCTCGTCGCCGAGTGGGGGGCGATCTCCCTGCGGGGGCGGCACAACCGGTGCAACGCGATGGTGGCGACGGCGCTCGCCGCACGCGCCGGCGCGGACGCCGCGGGCCTGGCGCGCGGGCTCGAGCGCTTCCCGGGGGTCGCGCATCGGCTGGAGCGGATTCGCGAGCGCGCGGCGGTCGTCTACGTCAACGACTCCAAGGCGACCAACCCCGATGCGGCCGCGGCGGCCCTCGACGCCTACGACCGGGGCGTGCACCTGATCGCAGGGGGGAGCGGGAAGGGCACCTCCTTCGCGCCGCTCGCCGAGGCCGCGCAGGGCTCGGTCGTCCGGGCGTATCTCATCGGGGACTCCGCCACGGCCATCGGTGCGGCGCTCGACGCGGCCCGGGTGCCCAACGAGCCGTGCGGCGACCTCGCGAAGCGCGGTCCGGGCGGCGGCGGCGGCGGCGCGACCGGGCGAGTTCGTGCTCCTGGCACCGGCGTGCGCGAGCTTCGATCAGTTCCGTGACTACGAGCAGCGCGGCGACGCCTTCCGGGCCGCGGTGGCGGCCCTCGGCCCGGGCTGAGCCGAGATCGGCACGACGGGTTGCAGGTCGCCGGGCGGGGGCAGGGGCGGGCCCGTCGCCGACGAACCCCCCTCGACGCATGCCGCCCCGGACCTCCTCGCAGCGCACCCGCACGCCGGCGCCCGAGCACGTCGTGGTGATGGCTGCGATCGGTCTCGTGGCCTTCGGCCTGGTGATGGTCTATTCGGCGTCAAGCGCGACGGCGCTGCTCTCCGACGGGGACCCGCTCGGGACCGTCGTGCGCCAGGTCGTGTACGCGGCGCTCGGCGGGGCGGCCTTCATCGTGGCCTCCCGCACGTCGGCGGCGACGATGCGCCGCATCGCGGCCCCGGCGCTCGTGCTCACGCTGTTCCTGCTCGCCATCGTGCTGATCCCGGGCGTCGGCACCGAGGTCAACGGCTCCCGTCGATGGCTGGTGCTCGGCGGGATCGCGCAGATCCAGCCCTCCGAGCCCGCAAAGCTCGCGCTCGTCCTCTGGATCGCGGCCCTCGCCGCCCAGCGTGGCAAGCGGCTGGGCGAGTGGTCGAGCCTCGCGCCCTTCATCCTGGTCACGGGTCTGATGGGCGGCCTCATCCTGATCGAGCCCGACCTCGGCACAGCGGTGCTGGTCGGCGGCGCCGCGCTGGCCACCCTGGTCGCCGCGGGCGCCCGCCTACGCCAGCTCGCCGTCGTGGCGGTCGGCGCGGCCGGGATCGCGGCGCTCTCGATCGCGGCGGTGCCCTACCGCCGGGAGCGCCTGCTGGCCTTCATGGACCCGTGGAGCGATCCCGAGGGCGCCGGGTTCCAGGTGGTGCAGGCCGAGGTCGCGCTCGGGAGCGGGGGGATCACCGGCGTCGGCCTCGGGCAGGGTCTCCAGAAGGCGTTCTACTTGCCGGAGGCCCACACGGATATGATCCTCGCGACGGTCGGGGAGGAACTGGGTCTCGTCGGCGTGGTCGGATTGCTCGCCGCATTCGTGGTCTTCGCGTGGGCGGGCTTTCGGATCGCGCTCGCCGCGCCCGATCCGCATCGACAGGCCATCGCGGCCGGGTTGACCTCCCTGGTGGTTCTGCAGACCGCCGTGAACGCCGGCGCGGTGATGGGTCTCGTGCCGGTCACCGGGGTTCCGCTGCCGTTCGTCTCGTTCGGCGGAAGCAGCCTGATCATCCTTCTCGCGTCAGCCGGCCTCCTTGTCAACATCGGACGCAACTCCCGACAGCAGGGCCTCCGCGCCGTCGGCGGCGGGGCCTCGGGTGCTGATCGCGGCCAGCGGGACCGGCGGGCACGTGATACCGGCGCTCGCCGTCGCGGAGGCGCTGTCCGCGCGCGGGGCTGAGGTCAGCTTCATCGCGCCGCGGGGGTCCGGCGCGGCCGGGCTCGCGGCCCGCAACGGGTACCCCGAGGACACGATCCCGCTCCGCGGGCTCGACCGCAGGCCGAGCCTGCGGAACGTGCGCACGCTCGTCCAGGCGGTCCTCGCCGTGCCGCGGGCGCGGCGCATCATCCGGCGCCGCCGCGCGGACGTCGTCATCGGCGGCGGGGGGTACATGGCCGCGCCGGCCGCGCTCGCGGCACGGCTGCGCCGTCGACCCGTCCTCCTGACCGAGGCGGACTCCCACCTGGGGGTCGCGAACCGCGTCGCCGCCCCGCTCGCCACGCGTGTCGCCCTCGCGTTCCCGCTCGTCGGACGCGTGGGGCCGCGCTACGTCGTGACCGGTCGACCGGTGCGCCGCGCGGTGCGGGAGGCGACCCGGACCGGGGGGCGTCGCAGGCTCGGCATCGCGCCGGACGCGACGACCGTGCTCGTCTTCGGCGGCAGCCAGGGCGCGCGGTCCCTCAACCTGGCGGCGGTCGAGGCGTTCGGCGACGCCCCGCCCTTCGACCTGATCCACGTCGCCGGCCCCGGGCAGCTCGACGAGGTGCGGCGGCTCCTCGCACGCCGCGACGCCGGCCCGCGCTACCGGCTGGAGGGGTTCCTCGACGATCTGCCCTCGGCGATCGCGGCGGCCGATCTGGTCGTCTGTCGCTCCGGCGGGTCGGTCTTCGAGCTCGCGGCGATCGGGCGTCCGGCGATCCTCGTGCCCTATCCGCACGCCGCGGGCGACCACCAGGCCAAGAACGCCCGCTGGTTGGCCGAGGCCGGTGGCGCCGTCGTCCTGACCGACGCGGAATGCACGGGGCCGCGTCTTCGGGAGCTGGTCGGGGCGCTGCTGGCCGATCGACAGCGTCTGGACGCCATGGGTGTCGCGTCGGCGAGCGTCGGGCGGCCGGACGCGGCGGACGCGGTCGCGGACGAGGCGATCCGGATCGCGAAGCCCAGACGGGCCGAGCGCCGTCGTCGGCTGCGCATCCGCCGCCCCCGCCTGCCGCGCCTTCGTCGGCCGCGCCTTCGCCTGCCGCGCCGCCGCCGCTCGCGGTGACCCCCGGTCCGATCCACCTCGTCGGAGTCGGCGGGGCCGGGATGAGCGCGCTCGCACGCCTGGCCCTGCTCCGCGGCGACCGGGTCAGCGGGACGGACCGCGACGACTCGCCCGTCCTCAGGGCCCTCGCCGAGCTCGGCGCCGACGTGCACGTCGGGCACTCGGCCGACGCGCTCCCGGACGACACGGCCGCGGTCGTCGTGTCCACCGCCGTGCCCGCCGACAACCCCGAGCTCGTCGCGGCGCGTGCCCGTGGCATCCCGGTCCACCATCGCGTCGAGCTGCTCGCGCGCCTGATGGCGGGACATCGGGGCCTGGCCGTCGCGGGGGCCCACGGCAAGTCGACGACGTCGGCGATGCTCGCGATGGCACTCGGCGATGCGTCCTGCTGCATCGGGGCGACCGTGGCCGGCGGGGGCGGCACGGGTGCGCGGTGGGGGGACGGGCGCTGGTTCGTCGCCGAGGCCGACGAGAGCGATCGCTCGCTCCTCGAGCTTCGGCCCGAGGCGGCGATCCTCCTCAACGTGGACCACGACCACCACGCGACGTTCGCCTCGCTCGAGGACGTCGAGGAGGTGTTCCGGTCCTTCGTCGCGCTGTTGCCGACAGACGGCTGCCTCGTGGTCGGCCCGGATGCGGGCGCCCGCCGGGTCGCCGCAACCGCGCCGTGCCCGGTCGTCCGGGTCGGGGCCGAGCCCGACGCCGACGTGCGGATCATCGACGGGGCGGGCGGCGTGCGCCTGGTCGCGGGCGACGACGAGGTGGCGCTCGCGCCGGCCGTGCCGGGTCGCCACAACGTCGAGAACGCGGCCTGCGCCGCGGCGCTCGCATGGTGGTGTGGGACGCCGCTCGCCGACGCGGCCGCGGCGATCGCCCGGTTCACCGGTGTCGGGCGGCGCTTCGAGGTTCGCGGGAGGGCCGGCGGGGTGACGGTCGTCGACGACTACGCCCACCACCCGACGGAGGTCGCGGCGACGCTGGCGGCGGCACGCGAGCGTGTGGGGGACGGCCGGCTGATCGCCATCTTCCAGCCGCATCTCGTCAGCCGGACCCGCGCGCTCTGGGCCGAGCTCGGCCTGGCGCTCGGCGCGGCCGACCGCGTCGTCGTGACCGACGTCTACCTGGCCCGCGAGCGGCCGGACCCGGCCGTCAGCGGTGCCGCCGTCGCCGCCGCCGTGCCCGGGCCCACGGCGGCGCGGTTCGTCGCCGATCTGTCATCGGCGGGACGGGTGGCCGTGGAGGAATCGCGCCCCGGCGACATGATCATCACGATGGGCGCGGGCGACGTGACCCGACTCGGGCAGGAGTTGGTCGACGCGCTCGGAACGAGATACCGCGATGGAGGCGACCCTGACGACCCCGACCCCGAGCGCGTCCCCTGACCTGATCCGTGACGCGCCGCTCGACGGCCTCACGACGATCCGCGTGGGCGGGACCGCCGACTGGCTGACCGAGGTCCGCACGACCCGAGCCGCGGTCGTCGCGCTCGCATGGGCCGCCGAGCGGGGTGTGCCCGTCGCGGTCGTGGGGCGTGGCTCCAACCTCATCGTCGCCGACCAGGGCTTCCGGGGCCTGGCCGTCCGCCTCGGCGGGGCGCTGGCCCACATCTCAGCGCGCCGGTCGGCGATGTGGTGCGGCGGCGGCGCCTCGCTGCCGCGCGCGGTCCAACGGGCCGCGGCGCACGGTCTGACCGGTCTCGAGTGGGGTGCGAGCATCCCCGGCACCGTCGGCGGTGCGGTGGCGATGAACGCCGGCGCGCACGGCTCCGATCTGGCGGCGGTCCTCGACTGGGCGGTCGTCTGCTCGGCCCGCGGCCGGCGCCTCGTGCGCCCCGAGGCGCTGGAGCTCGGCTACCGCCGGTCCGCGCTCGAGACCGACGAGATCGTGGCGTCGGTCGGGTTCCGACTCGTGGGCGACGACGCCGACACGATCGCGGCGCGCATGACCGAGTTCCGCGGCCATCGCCGACGGACCCAGCCGCAGGGCGTCCGGACCTTCGGAAGCGTCTTCACGAACCCCGCGGGCGACTCCGCCGGCCGCCTGCTCGACGCCGCCGGATGTCGCGGTCTGGCCGTGGGGAACGCGCGCTTTTCCCCAGTGCACGCCAACTTCATCGAGGCGTCGCCCGGGTGCAGCGCCGGCGACGTGCTCGCGCTCATGCAGGAGGGGCGCCGGCGGGTCGCGGCCGGCGGCGGTCCCGTCCTGTGGCCGGAGGTGCGGTACCTGGATCCCGAGCGGGGGATCGTCGCACCGCCGCTCCCGCCCGCGTGAGCGCGCCCCGCACACCGGCCCACCCGGCGGTCGCCGCGCGCAGGCGACGCGTGGAGCGCTCGCACACGCGCCGCCGCCGCTCCCTGTTGCTCGGCACGATGGTGGTGGCGATCGTGGTGCTGGGTGGCTGGTTCCTGGTCACCGGGCCCCTGCTCGCCGTCGACTCGGTCGCCGTCTCCGGGTACGACCGACCGGACCGCGCCGAGCTGGAGGCGGCGATCGCCGTCGCGGCGGCGAGCGGGACCGCGATCCGCCCGCCTGTCGCGGACGTCCGCGAGGCCGCCGACGCATTTCCGTGGGTCGAATCGGTCCAGGTGCGCCGCGATCTGCCGCGAGGGCTGAGGGTGCGCGTCACGCCGGCCGAGGCGGTCGCGGTCGTCCGCTCGCCGCGGCGTCCGCCGCTCCTGGTCGACGACCGCGGGCGAGTGCTGGAGCGCGCCGGGAGCGCGGCCGGCCTCCCGTCGATCCGCCTCCTCAAGCCCGCGCCCGATCCGGGCGCGCAGCTTCCACGCGGCGCGACGGCGGCGATCGGCCTCCTGTCGGCGACCCGCCCGGAGATCGCGGAGCGTGTCCGCGGACTCGGCGTCCGGGGCGGGCAGCTCCAGGGGGCGCTCGCGGACGGACCCAAGCTCCGCCTCGGCGCCCCGGATCGTCTGGTCGCCAAGGGCGCCGCGCTCGCCGCGCTGCTCGACCACCTGAGCGCCGACGAGGAGCGACAGGCGACCTACATCGACCTCTCGGTCCCGGAGCGGCCGGCCGTGGGCGGCATCGCGGTCGCCCCGCCGCCCGACGAGGAGGGCCTTGAGTGATGATCGAGGGTCTGCCGCAACCACGCGTGCAATGTCTCCACTCTCACCTGAGTGTTGTCTTGACACCCCAGTCGTCGGCACCTAGGGTCAATGTGGATTTTTAGTGCCTGACGCGGTCGCCTGAGCGCCGAATCGGCCCCGATCCAGCCTCGATCACTACTCGATGGTTGTCGGGACCGGCCTCAGCTTCAGGATGATGCGGGTCAGCGCAGACGCGAGTTCCCGGCCGTGGCCGCGCGAGGAGGGGCCCAGAGTGGAGACCAACAACTACCTGGCGGTCATCAAGGTCTGCGGGGTCGGCGGTGGCGGCACGAACGCCGTCAACCGGATGATCGACGCGGGCGTTCGCGGCGTGGAGTTCATCGCCGTGAACACCGACGCCCAGGCGCTCTCGATGTGCGACGCAGACGTGAAGATCCACATCGGCGGGACGATCACCAAGGGGCTCGGCGCGGGTGCCGACCCGAAGATCGGACGCGACGCCGCGGAGGAGAGCCGCGAGGAGCTCAAGGAGGCCGTCCGGGGTGCGGACATGGTCTTCGTGACCGCCGGCGAAGGCGGCGGGACGGGAACCGGCGCGGCACCGGTGCTCGCGCAGATCGCCCGGGAGCAGGGCGCCCTCACGGTGGGCGTCGTGACCCGTCCGTTCGCCTTCGAGGGCAAGCAGCGGGGACGGCGCGCCGACGAGGGGATCGACGAGCTCTCCGGACAGGTCGACTCGCTGATCGTCATCCCGAACGAGCGCCTGATCGAGGTCGTCGAGCGGCGGACGTCGATCATCGACGCGTTCCGGATGGCCGACGACGTCCTTCGCCAGGGCGTGCAGGGCATCACCGACCTCATCACGGTGCCCGGCCTGATCAACCTGGACTTCGCCGACGTGCGCACGATCATGCAGGACGCGGGCGCATCGCTCATGGGGATCGGCAGCGCCTCCGGCGAGAACCGCGCCGCCGAGGCGGCGCGCGCGGCGATCAGCTCCCCGCTGCTCGAGACCACGATCTCCGGCGCGACGGGTGTGCTTCTCAACATCACCGGCGGAGACGATCTTGGGCTGTTCGAGATCGACGAGGCGGCCGGCATCATCCGGACCGCCGCCCATGACGAGTGCAACGTCATCTTCGGCGCGGTCATCGACGAGGGCAACGGGGACTCCTTGCGGGTCACCGTGATCGCGACCGGGTTCGACGCCGACTCGGCGGGGGGCACGGGCGAGGGCGCGAGCGACGCCGGCGCCGACGAGCCCGCCGCGGTGGCCGCGGCACCGTCCGCCCCTGCGGAGCCGGGCATGACGCTCTCGCGTACCGACCGGGACTCGCTCGACATCCCCGACGACGCGCTCGACATCCCGGACTTCCTGAAGAGCCGCTAGCGAGCGTCGCGACGGCCCCCCGCCGCCGGCCGGCGGCGGGCGTGTCGGACGTGTGTCCGGCCGGGGCGTGGCCCGCCCCGCGGGCCGGCTCCTCGACCTCGGTGGCCCGCGCGACACGCGGGGATGTCACGGCGACCGGATCGCAGTCGGGGCCGTGGTAGCGTCCGCGCGGTGACGACGGCCTCGCGCACCACGCTGTTCGACCGCCACGCCGCGCTCGGTGCCAAGATCGGTCCCTTCGCCGGGTGGGACATGCCGCTCTCCTACGGGTCGCCCCGGGACGAGCACATGGCCGTCCGCACCCACGCGGGTCTGTTCGACGTCTCCCACATGGGGCAGCTCGAGCTCCGCGGGGCGGGCGCGGGGGACTACCTGCGCCGGGCGCTCACCAACGACGCCTCCCGGCTGTCGGCGGGGCAGGGCCAGTACACCCTGATGCTCGAAGACGACGGCGGGGTGATCGACGACCTCATCGCCTACCGGCTCGCCGACCGCCATCTGCTCGTGGTCAACGCCTCGAACATCGCCGCGTGCCGCGAGCGGCTGCAGGCCCGCCTGCCCGGTGGCGCGGAGCTGGTCGACCGCTCGCCCGAGACCGCCATGCTCGCGCTGCAGGGGCCCCTGTGGGCCGAGGTCGTCGGGCCACTGCTCGGGGACGACGCCGTGCTCCACGCGGCGTACTTCGAGATCGTCGAGGGACGCGTCGCCGGGGTCGACGCGCTGTTGGCGCGGACCGGATACACGGGCGAGCCCGGCATCGAGATCATGTGCGACGCCGACCGGGCGCCGGCCGTCTGGGACGCGCTCGTGAGCGGTGCGACGCCGGCGGTGCCGGCGGGCCTGGTTGCGCGCGACACGCTGCGCGTCGAGATGGGCTATCCGCTCTACGGCCAGGAGCTCACCCGCAGCCGCACCCCGATCGAGGCGGGCCTCGGATGGGCCTGTGACCTCGAGGGGGCGCACTTTGCCGGCGCGGGCGTCTGCGTCGCCCAGGCGCAGGCCGGGACGCCCGAGCGGCTCGTCGCCTTCACGCTGACCGAGCGGGGGATCCCCCGGCCCGGGCAGGACGTCATGCTCGGCGACCGACGTGTCGGGACGGTGACCAGCGGCACCCTCTCGCCCGTCCTCGAGCACGGGATCGGCATGGCGTACGTCGAGCGCGACCTGTCCGCGCCCGGCACCGACATCGAGATCGACGTCCGTGGCAAGCGGAAGACCGCCCGGACGGCCAGGCGACCCCTGGTCGACACCTCCCCGAACCGCACGAAAGGCTGAGGACTTGTCCGAGGAGAACTACCCCGCAGACCTCCGATACCACCGCGAGCACGACTGGGTCCGGATGGAGGGCGACGTGGCCGTCTTCGGGATCACGTGGTACGCGCAGGACGCGCTGGGCGAGGTCGTCTACTACGACGCTCCCGACGTCGGCGCGACGGTCGCCAAGGACGGCGCCTATGGCGAGCTCGAGTCCGTCAAGGCCGTCTCCGACATCTACGCCCCGGCGGCGGGCGAGGTGGTCGCCGTCAACGACGCGGTCGGCGCCCGCCCGGAGCTGGTCAACGAGGATCCGTACGGCGAGGGGTGGCTCATCAAGGTGCGCCTGGCCGACCCCTCGGAGCTGGACGAGCTGATGGACGCCGATGCCTACCGGGGCTATCTGGCCGGACTCTCGTAACGACCGGAGGGCGGCGACTCGGTCTGGTCGGGCGCGTCGGCGCATCGCACCGCACCCGCGCCGTCGGCCTTGGCCCGAAGGAGCGCGCCGTCGGCGCGGCCGACGAGCTCTGAGGGGCCGTCGCCCGGCCGGAGTCCGGCCACCCCGGCCGAAGCCGTGATACTGCCCGCGGCGCCGAAGGTTCCCGTCCCGATCGCCTCGAGCGCGCGCTCGGCGGCGCGCACGGCCCCCCCGACGCCGGTTTCGGGGAGGAGCCACGCGAGCTCGTCGCCACCGATCCGCGCGACCAGCTCCCCGCCTCGCACGAGCGCCGTCAGGCGGCGGGTGGTCTCGACCAGGACGGCGTCGCCGACCTGATGCCCGAGCGTGTCGTTGACACGCTTGAACCGGTCCAGGTCGATCAGCACGAGGCTGAGGGGCCCCGCATACCGGCGGGCCCGCTCGACCTCGCCCGTCAGCCGCTCTGTGAACGCCCGGCGATTGCCGATGCCGGTGAGCTCGTCCTCGCGGGCCTCCGCCGAGAGCGCCCGGCCGCGCTCCGCGTTGGCGAGTGCGATCGCCGCCAGCTCCGCGAAGGCCGCCAGGCGCCGCTCGGTCGCCGACGGGAGGGGGCCGCCCGCCGCCCGCTCGACGGCCAGGGCCCCTCGCACGACGCCTCCGACGCGGATCGGGACCGCCGCCCCGCATGCGCGGTCGGCGTCCGGGCGCGACGGCCCCGATCTGGCCGCCCGGGCGTCGCGGATCGCGCGCGCGGCCGCCCGATGGGCGTGGCCCCGGGCGTCCGGTCGGGGGACCAGCACGATCGCGCCGCCGTCCGCCCCGAGCAGCGCGACCGCCTCTTCCACGACCATCGCATCGATCTCCGGGAGTGGCCGGCCGGCCGCGACCGCCGTCGCGATGCGGCGAAGCGCGGCCTCCTCGCTCGCGCGCTCCGAGAGCGCGATCCGCTCGAGCGCACCGCCGATGCTCGGCTCGGCCGCGGTCAGGAGGCTCGCGAGCCGATCGAGCGCCCGATGCGCGTCGGCGACGCCCCAGCACGCGATCGTCACCCAGTGGGTCCCGCGGATGCGCACCGGCGCCACGAGCGCGCCATCGCACGCGAGTCCCGGACCGGGATCCATCCCGAGGCGCGCGGCCGCCCGGCGGGCCGCGACGTCGATCCCCGCGGGCGGGCGCGATGGGCCGTCCGACCGCCAGCGCCCGAGCTCGACGAGCGCGCCGTCGCCGTCCGGACGGAGGGTCGCCGCCCCGGCCGCGCCCGTCGCGGCCGCGGCGGCCTCGGCCAGTCCGGCCCCGAGGCGCGTCGCGTCCCCCGATGCCGCGGCCCAGGCCAGGATCTCGATCGGCGCCGCGTCGTCGGTCGGCGGCCTCGCGTCGACCGGGCCCCGGCGGGGGGCGGCGGGGTCGCGCGGGCGATCCGGTCCCCGGAATCCGGCCACGACCGTGCGAAGCGCCGCACGGGCCGCGCCGACGCTTCGGGTTCCGACGGGGCTCAGGGTGTCGAGGCTCGGCATCATGTCGGTGCGGGTGCCTCCGCGCCGACGCGACGCTCGGTCGTGGCGCGAAAACCTCTCCAAGGCTATCTCGACATGCCTGCAAATCACCCGGTCGGAGGTCCTGTCCGACCCACGCGCGGCCCGTCCGAACGGGCGTCCGGGCGGGCGGTCGCGCGATCGCTCCCGGCGAGCCCGTTCCTGCCCGGTTTCTCACGTCGGCGACTGCCGGGGGAGGGCGCGGACCTCGCCGTCGCGACCGCCGGCGAGGGACCCCCGGTGCTGCTCGTGCACGGATACCCGCAGTCTCAGGCGATGTGGCACCGGATCGCGCCCGCTCTCGCCGCGCACCGCTCCGTCGTGGCGGTCGACCTGCGGGGGTACGGCGAGAGCGACCGGCCTCCGAGCGGCGACGACCACGCGGGCTACTCCAAGCGCGCGATGGCCCGTGATCTCGTCGCCGTCATGGACGCGCTCGGCCACGGCGGCTTCGCGGTCGTGGGCCACGATCGGGGCGCCCGCGTCGCGCACCGCATGGCCCTCGACCACCCCGCGCGGGTCGAGCGCCTGGCCGTGCTCGACATCGTCCCCACCCGCCACGTCTTCCGCGCCATCGAGCAGGGGATGGCGACGGCCTACTTCCACTGGTTCTTCCTGATCCAGCCCGACGGCGTCCCCGAGCGGATGATCGGCGCCGACCCCGACGCGTGGGTCCGCTGGCTCCACGAGCGCTGGGCGGCTCGCCCCGATTCGATCGACCCCGCCGCGCTGGACGAGTACGTCCGCCGGTTCAGGGATCCCGAGGTGATCCACGCGAGCTGCGAGGACTACCGCGCGGCCGCCACGATCGACCTCGTCCACGACGACGCCGACGTCGCCGCGGGCCGGCGCGTCGCCCAGCCCCTGCTCGCCCTCTGGGGGCGCCGCGGGCGCGTCGGGCGAAGCTACGACGTGGCCGCGGTCTGGCGCGAGGTCGCCGACGACGTGACGGCCGCTCCGGTCGACTGCGGCCACTTCCCGGCCGAGGAGCGACCCCACGAGACGCTCGCGGCGCTCGGCCGGTTCCTGGGGCTCCCCCGGCGCCTCAGCCCGTGACGGCGGGATCCCCGGCCGCCGGCTCCTCGGCGGCCGGCGCATCGGGTGCCGTTTCGTCGGTGGGCGCCGTCTCGGGGGCCGGAGCCTCCGGCCCCTCCTCCTCCGGGGGCGGGGTGGCGCTCGGGCCGATCTCGACGAAGGCGTTCTGCGGCGAGTAGGTCCAGGTGTACCGCTCGTCACGTGTGAGCGCGTCCCCGCGGAAGACCTTGCGCGTGTAGTCGACCGTGAAGCCGGACGAGCCCGAGGATTGCGCCGCGACCCGGGCCCCGGGCTCCAGATCGGGGTTGAAGACCTCGAGCTCCTCGGGCTCGGTCGGGTTTCGCCGCTCCCCGGTCTCGGTCTCCACCCGCCGTCCGAGCGGGCGCGACAGCATGCGGACCGTGATCGACGTGTCCGTCGCCTGGACCTGGATCACCAGCGGGGCGGGCCAGTCGTTTCGCACGATCAGCTCCGGACCGCCCCACGAGACCGTCGCCTCGCGTCCCTCCGGGTAGCGCGAGATGTAGAACTGGTGCGGGCGGTGGCTCACGATCTCGAGGCCCGCGAAGAAGGCGGCGTTGTAGAGCGTCGTCGCGACCTGGCTCACGCCGCCGCCGACGTCGTCCTTGAGCCGGCCGGCCTCGATCTGCGGCGCCGGGACGAAGCCGCGCGCCTCGGTGCGTCGCCCGAGCGCGTCGTTGAGCGAGAAGGTGCCGCCGGCGGGCACGACGACCTCGTCGAGGATCTCGGCGGCGCGTTGGATGTTGGTGGTGCGGGGCTCGCAGCACGAGTACTGGGTCGTGAACTCGGAGACGACGTCGGTGATCCCCAGTCGTTCGGCCGCCGCGGTCGTCCGCTTGGGCCGGATGCGCTCGTAGCGCGCCTTGACGGAGTCGGTTCCCTCGGGGCGCTGCACGATGGCCGCCCCGATCGCGTCGAGGTCCAGTCGGACGCCCTCCCGCGACGGGACGACGCGCACCTTCGTGCCGACGACGCCGAAGCGCGCATTGCGCGCGCGTCGCTCGCGGGAGGCGAACGCCGGCCGGAGCTCGGGGGCCAGGACGGCGGGGGCCAGCCGGACCGCGAGGGCGCCGTCGGTCGGCTGGAAGCGTATGGCCTTGCGGATGAGCGCTGCCGGGAGCTCGACCCCGTAGGGGCCCTGCGTCACCGTGACCGCCCGCGAGACCGCGCGCTCCGCCGTCTCGGCGGCGCGCTCCGCGTCCGCGTCGTCGACCGCGGGCGGGTACGGGCCGAGCGGAAGCGAGATCTCCCCCGGGGGCAGGGCCTCGATGCGCGCCCGGAGCACCGCCGGATCGACCCCGAAGCCCTCCTCCGCACCCGGGACGGCGACGAAGCGGCGCCCCTCCCGTCGCACGGTCGCGTCGACTCCGGGACGGTTGAGCTGATCGGTCGCCCTGGCCACGAGCGCGTCCACCTTCGGGGCGGCCAGGGCGAACTCGAGCGGGACCTCGCGCTCGGCCAGCAGCCCGAGCCGTCCGAGCGTCCGCTCCATCGGCCCCCGCGGCGCGAGCGCCTCGTCGACCGCGGCGTCCACGCGGGGAATCGCGCCGAGCGAACTCCGGGGAACGCTCACGCCGAACCCCGGCTTGTCGGGACTCGTGATCACGAGCGGCGGAGCCAGCAACTCCTCCGCGCGGTGGCGGGCGGCGGCCCGCACCTCGGCCGCCGAGAGTCCGCTGACATCGACCCCCGCGATGGACACCCGCGCCGGGGCCGTCTCCGATGATCCGTCGAATGCGGCCGTCGCCGCGGCCAGCCCCAGCAGGACGAGGATCGCGGCGGCACCGGCGATGAGCACGCGCCGTGTCAGATTGCGGCTGGCGGGTCCATCCGGCATCGCGACGCGCCATGATAGCCGCCGCCCGCGCCGGGGCGAACCGGGACCGGGCCGCGGCCACCCGCACCGTGCGGGTGGCCCGACCGGGTGCGCCGGCCGATCCCGGAAGGGTGACCTCCGTGCGACAGGGGATCGCGCTTTCGTCGATGGCGACGGCGCTCCGGTGGCGCGCCGCGCCGATCGGGCTGGCGGCGGGGGCGCTTGCGGCGCTGGTGGCCGGGACGGCCGGGCCGGGCGGAATCGCCGTCGGGTTGGCGGCCCTCGTGCTCTGCCTCGCCGCCACGCTGCGTCCGGGTGATCCCGCCCGGCCCCGCCGGGTCGTCCGGACCATGCTCGACGCGCCGGCCGACGCATGCCGCGAGCCCGTCGCACGCACCCGCACGCGGGCGCTCCTCCAGTCGACGCCGGCGGTCGTCCTCGCCGCCGAGACGGCGGTGCTTGCGGCCGCGGCGGTGCCCGTCCTCGTGCTGGCCCCCGCGGGTGTGCTGGCCGCGCTGGCCCTCGACGACGTCGGAGCGCTGATCGTCGTCCGCGCGTCCGAGCGACGGTCCGGGCGGAGGGTCCTCGCGAGGCCCGCGTGGCTCGTCGGGCTCGTCCCGCTCCCCGGCATGCGCCGGGTGCGGGGCCGGGATCTCTACCGGGAGCGTGTCGCCGCGAGCGGGCCGAGGGGGCTCCCGGTGACACGCCGGCCACCGGTGTGGCTCATCGGACCCGGATCGACGGCGGCCGACGGGGTGGGGCCGCCCGGCGGGGAGCGCTAGGGGCCAGGCGGGGACGCCCGCCCGGGAGCGGCCGGTCCCGACCGGACGAGCAGGCTGCGGTTCCTGACCTCGATCTCGCCGGCGTCCGCCAGGCGGCCGAGGGCCAGCGTGACGGACTCGCGCGCGGTGCCGACCATCTGCGCGAGCTCACGGTGTGTCAGCCTCAGGTCGAGCCGTATGCCGTCGGGCGTGACGCGCCCGAACCGCTCGGCGAGCTGGCCCAGCTTGAGCAGGAGCCGGCGCTCGACGCGCGGCTCCAGCGCGATCGCGACCGCGAGCTCCCGGTCCGCGACCTGCCTCGAGAGGATCCGCACCACGTTGCGGGCGAGCGCCGGCTCGTGGAGCCAGTCGGCCAGGCGGTCCGCCGACACCAGGACGAGGGCGGAGTCCTCGATCGCCACGGGGCGTGGCCGGGGGCCGACCGCGGCCCAGGTGTCGGTGGGGGGCACGAGGACGTCGCCCTCCTCGACCAGGCCGATGATGCGCGCGCGCCCGTCCGGTGCGGCGACCTGCAGGGCGAGTCGCCCGCGCGAGACGACGCAGCAGGCGGCCGCGACCGACGCGAGGTCGATCTCCGCGTTCTTGTCCAGGCGGTGGCCGGGAAGCCCCGAGAGCGCCCGCTCGACGACCTCGGACGGCACGTCACCGAACAGCTCCAGGTCTCGCATGTCGGGCTGGGCGGTCGAGGCGCCCCCGCGGTCGCCGTTCACGAGGACGCCACCAGCGCGATCGCCGCGACGCCGTTGACGGTGGCGTGGGCCGTCACGGCGCAGACGTACCCGCGCTCGCGGTAGACCCAGGCGAACACGAGGCCGGCCACCACGAGCCAGATCGCCCGCGGCCACAGGAACAGGATCCACGCGTCGAGATGCGACAGCGAGAAGACGACCGAGCTGATGACGGCGGCGGGCAGGAACGAGACGACGCGCGCGAGTCCGCGAAGGAGCAGCGCGCGATCCAGCAGCTCCTCGCCGAGGGGCGCCAGGGCGACCAGCGCGACGACCACGAGCAGGTCGGCCCAGACGATCCCGGACAGCTGGGTCTCGTCCGCGAGATCGTCGAGGCGCCGCCCGACGGAGGGATCCAGCCACTCCCCGACGAGGAACAGCGGCGCCGCCACGACCATCGTGCCGAGCCCGGCCAGGACGCCGATCCCGACGGCCGGTGCGGCGCGCCCCTTGGTGGCGAGCGCCAGTCGCCGCTCGTGGCGCGGCAGCCCCCGCCAGAGCGCGAGGCCGAACACGAGCAGCGACGCCGACCCGACGACGGTCGCGACCGATCCGGTCGCCTCCTCGCTGAGCGAGGTCGGCGTCAGCAGGCCGATCGTCACGATCGCCATCGCGAGTCCGGCGACGGTCGCCCCGATCGGGCTGAGGATCCGCCACCAGTTGGCCGGCGAGGCCGTCGTCGGTCCGCTGGGGGCGTCGGCCTCGATCGTTCCCACGCCCCGATCATGACAGGGCGGGACCGCGCACCCGCCGCGATCGGCTCGCCGCGATCGGCCCGCCTCCGGCCGGCCGCCTCGTCGTCTAGTTTGCGGGGGTGCCGTCTCCGATCGTCCCGGGGGCGGAGGTCCGCCGGTGAGCGGGACCTCCGCACTGCGCCAGCCGCTCGACCTCGAGCTCTTCGAGGGGCCGCTCGACCTGCTGCTCACCCTCGTCCTCCGGGAGGAGGTGGAGCTGCTCGAGCTCTCCGTGGCCGAGCTCGTGGACGCCGCCTTCGCGGCGGACGCCCACGAGCGCTTCGGGTGCGACGCCGCGTCCGAGCTCGCCCTCCTGATGGCGGCGCTCGCCGAGCTCAAGTCCCGGCGCATGCTGGGAGAGCCCGACGACGAGGAGCCCGACGAGGACGCGGTCGAGGCCGCCGAGCGACTCGCGGCCCGGGTGATCGCCTACGCCCCGTTCAGCCGCTGCGGGGAGTGGCTGGCGGCGCGCGCGGAGACCCATGCCGGGGCGCGGTACCGACGCGTCGCGCTCGCGCCGCCGGTCGCGACCCCGCTCGAGGACCCCGCCCGCCTTCGGGAGGCCCTCGAGCGGGTGGCGCGTGCGCGCCCGTCGCCGTCGCTGGCGCATCTCACGCCGCGTCGCGTCGATCTGCCGGGCCTCGTCCGCCGCGTGCGCGGTCTGCTCGGTCGCCGTCGCCCGGTCAGCTTCGAGGCGGTGGTGGCGGGAGCCGACCGCCTGGAGGAGGGCATGACCCTCCTCGCCTGTCTCGAGCTCGCGCGCCGGGGCGAGGCGGATCTGGCTCAGGAGCGCCCGTTCGCCGACATCACGGTCAGCGCGTCCGCAGAACGTCCTCCGCGATGAGCGGGGGCCGTCGTGCGGGCATCTTCGCCGGCGGACGCGGCGTGCACCCGGCGCCCCGGGCGGCCGTCACCGTCGGACGTCGCCCGACGGGCGCCGCCTCGACCCGCGACCTCCGGCACACCGCGTGAGCGCCCCCGATGACGCCACCCGGCCCGAGGTGACGCGGGCGGTCGAGGCCCTGTTGTTCCTCAGCCCGGAACCGCTCCCGCTCGAGCGGCTCTGCGAGCTGACCGAGGAGGCCCCCGGCCCGGTCCAGCGGGCCCTCGCCGCGCTCGGGGCACGCCACGACCGGGACCGCGCGCTCGAGGTGGCCGAGGTGGGGGGCGGATGGGTGCTTCGCACCCGGCCGGACCTCGCGGTCGTGGCGGACCGACTGCGCGGTCGCCCACCCGAGGAGCGGCTCTCCCCGGCGGCCCTCGAGACCCTGGCCGTGGTCGCCTACCTGGAGCCCGTCACGCGGCGCGAGATCGCGCGCCTTCGCGGTGTGGCGCCCGACTCCGCCCTCGGCTCGCTGCTCGAGCGCGGGCTCGTCGAGGCGGTCGCCCCCGGCGCCCGCACGCCGGGCGCGGCGTCGCGGTACCGGACCACGCCGGAGTTCCTCCGTCGGTTCGGGCTCGCGGATCGCGCGGCGCTGCCCCCGATCGAGCGCTTCGAGCTCACCGGGCCCGAGGCCGAGGGCATCCGCGCGCGCCTGGCGTCGATGGGCCGGACCCCGGACCAGGACGACCAGGCCGACGGGGGAGAGGGATGACGCGGACCGAGCCCATGCGCGTGCACAAGGCCGTCGCCCACGCGGGCGTCGCGAGCCGCCGCGCCGCGGAGCGACTCGTCGCGCGAGGGTCGCGTGCTCGTGAACGGCACGACGGCGGTGACCGGCCAGATCGTCGCCCCCGAGGACGACGTCACGGTCGACGGCCGCCTGACCTCGCCCGAGCCCGCCCGGGTCTATCTCCTCAACAAGGCGGCCGGCACGGTGTCGACCGCGAGGGACCCGCAGGGGCGGCCGACGGTCGTCGAGGCCTTTCCCGAGACCGTGCGGCTCTACCCCGTCGGCCGGCTCGACATCGACACGACCGGGGCGCTGCTCATCACCAACGACGGCGAGCTCGCGAACGGGCTGATGCATCCGCGCGCGAAGGTGCCGAAGACCTACGAGGTGCTGGTCGAGGGGCGTGTCTCCGCGGCGAGCGTCCGGCGGCTGCGACACGGCGTCGATCTCGAGGACGGCCCGACGCTGCCGGCCCGCGTGGAGGTCATGCGCCGCGCCCACCCGGGGTGCACGTGGCTGACGATCGAGCTGACCGAGGGGCGCAACCGGCAGGTCAAGCGCATGGCGAGCGCGGTGGGCCACCCGGTGCGGCGGCTCCATCGCGTCCGCTACGCGGGCATCGGCCTCCGCGGCCTCCGCACCGGACAGTGGCGCCCCCTGACGCGGGACGAGATCTCGAAGCTCACCGCGCGTGCCGGGGGTGGGGCGTGAACGAGCGCGTGCGGGCCGTCCGCGGGGCGATCTCGGTCGACGAGGACACGAGCGAGGCGATCCGGACCGCCACCGCCGAGCTGCTCTCGGCCGTCATCGACCGCAACGCCCTCGAGATCGACGACCTCGTCTCGATCGTGTTCACGTCCACCGAGGACCTCGCGGCCGACTTCCCGGCGGTGGCCGCCCGCGAGATGGGGCTCTCGGCGGTGCCGCTCCTTTGCACGCGCGAGATCCCGGTCGTCGGGTCCCTCCCGCGCTGCGTCCGGGTGCTCGTGCACTGCTACGCCCCGGCCGACCGGACCATCCGCCACGTCTACCTTCGCGACGCCCGCCAGCTCCGGACGGACCTTCCCGAGTAGGCCCTCAGCCCTCGCCGCCGATGGCCCCGCGGGCGACGAGCGCCTCGACGTCGAGCAGGTTCCCCTCACCCGCCCGGCGAACGAGAGCGAGGAGGTCGCTCATCGTCGAGACCTCCTCGACCTGCTCGTCCACGAACCACTGCAGGAAGGAGAACGTCGCGTGGTCGCCCGTCTCGCGCGCCAGGGTGACGATGTCGTCGATCCTGCGGGTGACCTCGGTCTCCCACTCCAGGCTGAGCGCCACGGCCTCCTCGGCGCTCTCGAAGCGGTTCCGGGGCGCCGCCAGGGCCGGAATCGCCAGATGGGCGCCGACGTCCTGGACGTAGCGCACGAACTTCATCGCGTGCACGTGCTCCTCGTCGGCCTGCGCCGCGAAGAACGCGGTCAACGACGGAAGCGCCTCGGCGTCGAAGTGGCTCGAGATCGACAGGTACTGGAGGTGGGCCTCGAGCTCGCGCCCGACCTGGGCGTTGAGCGCCGCGGCAACCTGCTCGGACACCGGCATCGCGCCTCCTTCGTCGGGGGACGGCGGAATGATATCCGGCGCCGCAGGTCCCGCCCGACGGGCCCCGCCGAGGACCGTCCCGGCCGGTCCATTCGGCCCCCGGGGGTTGACGGACGTCCGGGTGACCCTTTAGTTTTCCGCGCCGTCACGCAGGAACGGGACGCCAAGGGGGGTCACCTCATCGTCCGCACTGCACGCCGCGGTCGGAGTCTCACGGCTCTGATCGCCATCGCAAGCCTGTTCGCGCTGCTGACCGCAACGGTCGCCGCGGCGGCACCGCTCCCCACTCGACCCACTCCCGGGTCGCTCAAGGGGGGCGCACCACCACCCTCGTCGGGAGCGCAGACGGGCACCGCGCCCCTCCGGTCGCTGTCGGTCGGCGCGAGCGGCTCCCAGGTGATGGCGCTCCAGCGCCAGCTCAGGCGCCGTGGCTACCGGGTCACCGTCGACGGCGAGTTCGGCGCCGGGACCAAGGCCGCCGTGCGCAAGCTGCAAAAGCGCATGAGGATGCGCGTCACCGGCGTCGCGACGACCCGCTTCATGCGCCGGCTCGGCATCACGAGCGCCCCGGCCACGACGTCGCCCGCACCGAGCGTCACCGGCAACGGGCGATACCTGAAGGCGTTCCCCATGGGCGGGACCAACTACAGCTTCTCGAACGACTTCGGCGCGGCGCGGGCCCAGGGCGGTCACCAGGGCAACGACATCATCGCGCCGCGCGGCGCACCGATCCTCTCGGCCACCCACGGGCGGATCCAGCGCCTGACCCGGGTCGAGACCGGGCTCGGCGGACTCTGGATCTGGATCGTCGATCCGCAGGGCAACGAGTACTACTACGCCCACCTGGACACGATCGCCGCGGGCCTGCAGGAGGGCACCGAGGTGTGGCCGGGCCGGGTGATCGGCACCAACGGCAACACCGGCGACGCCCGCTACGGCGTCCACCACCTGCACTTCGAGATCCGCCTGCGCGGCGGACGGATCATCAACCCCTACACGCACCTGGTCGGGGTGGATCCCAAGCGGAACAGGACGGCGAGCGCGCGCGGGCGCTGAGCCCGCGCGGGTTCCGGCCGGCCGGCGGGCGTTTCGCGCCGCGCCGGCCGCCTCAGCCGCCGGAGGCCGTCAGCGGCTCTCCTTGTAGGGGACGTGCTTGCGGGCGACCGGGTCGTACTTCTTGACCTCGAGTCGGTCCGGGGTGTTGCGCTTGCTCTTGCTGGTCACGTAGACGTGGCCCGTGCCCGCGCTCGACTCGAGGCGGATGGCGTTGCGTGGTCCTTGCTTTCCCATGACGCTCCCTTTCCGGTCCGACCATCTAGGTTAGCCGACCCGGCGCCGTCCGGGCTCGCGAGGCGGTCGCCGGTCCGCTAACCTGCCCCGGCCGAATCGGAGGTCTCAGCGTGTCCAAGGTGTGCCAGGTGACCGGTCGCCGCCCCAAGGCGGGGAACAACCGCTCGCATTCGATGGTCGCGACGAAGCGTCGCTTCATGCCCAACATCCAGCGCCGCCGGTTCTGGGTGCCGAGCGAGAACCGGTTCGTTCACCTGACCGTGAGCGCACGCGGGCTCAAGCGCATCGACCGCGTCGGCATCGAGCGCGTCCTCGCGGAGATCCGTGCCCGCGGCGACAAGGTCTAGCCCGGCGTGACCGACGCCACGGTCGCGTCGCCCGACAAGCGCGCCGCGACCATCGCCTGGGAGGAGCGCGACAACGTCCGCTTCACCCGGCAGTACACGGCACCGCTCCTGGCGCGCCTGATCGGGCCGCCGTCCGCCGGTGGATCGGTGCTCTCCGCCGGATGCGGGGTGGGGATCGACGTCGACGTGCTTGACGGATCTCGGCTGGGACGCGCATGGCATCGAGCCCGGCTATCGGTCCGAGGCCTGGGCGCGACGGCGCCACCCCGACCGGCTGCGGAGCGCCGACGGCCGCGCGCTCCCGTTCGCGGACGCGCGCTTCGACGCCGCGACCTCCTACGGGGTGATCGAGCACGTGGGCGCCGTGGGCGACTCGGTGCGCGTCCACGATGACGTGTGGGAGGCGCGCGCCGCCTTCGCGCGCGAGCTGGCCCGCGTCACGCGGCCCGGCGGCGCGATCGTGCTGAGCACGCCGAACCGGCTCTTCCCGATCGACTTCTTCCACGGCACGGACCGATTCGGGCTGCGGTGGCACTCGCCGAAGGAGCGCTTCACCCTCTCGTTCGACGACATGCGCCGGCTGTTCGTCGACGAGGCCGGCTGCCGGTCGATCCGCCCGCTCTCGCAGGCGGGCGCGTTCGTGTTCGCGCGCAGCCGCACGCATCTGTGGGGGCGCGTCCTGGTCCCGCCGACGCGGGCGATGCTCGCATCGACCGGGACGCGTGCGATGGCGCCGCTCGCGCGCACGCCGCTCATGCCGTTCCTGATCGTCCACATCGAGCGCTGAGCACGACGGCGGAGGTCGCGTCACCGTGGGCCTGACGGTCTCGCCGCGCGTCGCGGCAATGCCACGCTACGAGCCGGGCCTCACCACGGCCGAGGTCCTCGCCCGCCACGGGCTGCGCGAGGCGGTCAAGCTCTCCTCGAACGAGAGCCCGTTCCCGCCGATCCCCGAGGTCGCGGCCGTGATCGAGGGGGCGCTCGGGACGCTCAACCGCTATCCCGACGGGGCCGCTCGCGTGCTTCGTTCGTCGCTCGCGGACCGCCACGGCGTGGACGCGGACCAGGTCGTGGTCGGCAACGGCTCGTGCGAGCTCATCCTGCTGGCCGGCGAGGCGCTGCTCGATCCGGGCACCACCGTGATCCACGCGACGCCGTCGTTCGCCCTGTACCCGCATCTGGCCGCCGCCGCCGGGGCCGAGTCGATCGCGGTGCCGCTGGCCGACGACGGCGGGCACGACCTCGAGACGATGGCGGCGATGGTGGACGAGCGGACCCGCCTGATGGTCGTCTGCAACCCGAACAACCCCACCGGTCGCTACCGGGGCGCGGACGAGATCGAGCGGATGCTCGACGCCCTTCCCGAGGATCTGCCGGTCCTCGTCGACGAGGCCTACTTCGACTTCGTGACGGCGATCGACGCCGGCCGCGTGATGTCGATGGCCCGGACCCGTCCGAACCTGCTCGTGACGCGCACCTTCAGCAAGGCGCACGGCCTGTGCGGGCTGCGGGTCGGGTACGGCGTGGGCGGTCGGGAGTGGGTCGCGGCGATCGACCGCGTGCGCCAGCCGTTCAACACCGGGGTGCTCGCACAGGCGGCGGCGGTCGAGAGCCTTCGCCACGACGCGGAGCTCGTCCGGCGCGTGCGCGCGGTGGTCGCGGAGCGCGAGCGCATGGAGCGCGCGCTCGCGGATGCCGGGATCGCCTTTACGCCCAGCCAGGGCAACTTTATCCTGGTGTCCCCGGGCGACCGCCCGGACCCCGACGGTCGCTCCGTCCATGAGCAACTGCTGCGCCGTGGTGTCATCGTACGAGACGGCGCGGCGTTGGGTTGCCCGGGACGACTCCGCGTCTCCGTCGGGACACCGGACGAGAACACGGCGTTCCTCGAGGCCCTCACGGGTGTCCTCGGCGGATCGTCCGACGAGCCGAGAGAGAGCGAGCGCCAGCGATGATGATCGTGATGCAGGGTGGGGCCAGCGAGGAGCAGATCCAGCATCTGATCGACCGGATCGAGTCGGCGGGTGCCAAGGCCCACCTCTCGCGGGGTGAGTTCGTCACGGTGATCGGCGCGATCGGCGACGACCGCGAGCTCGTCGCCTCGCTGGCGCTCGAGGGTGAGCCCGGCGTCGAGAAGGTCGTCCCCATCCTCAAGCCGTACAAGCTCGTCTCGTCGGACTTCCGCGGCACCGACGGCGTCGTCGAGGTCTCGGGTCGGCGGATCGGCGGCGGGCACTTCGGCCTGATCGCCGGTCCCTGTGCGGTCGAGTCCCGGGCGCAGACGCTCGCGAGCGCCCACGCGGTCAAGGCGGCGGGGGCGACGCTCCTGCGCGGCGGCGCCTACAAGCCGCGCACGTCGCCGTACGCGTTCCAGGGGCTGGGACAGCCGGGTCTCGAGATCCTGCGCGAGGCGCGCGAGGAGACCGGTCTGCCGATCGTCACGGAGCTGATGAACGTCGGCCAGCTCGAGGAGGTGCTCGAGGTCGCCGACGTCATCCAGATCGGCGCCCGCAACGTGCAGAACTTCGACCTGCTTCGCGAGGTGGGGCGGACGGACCGCGCGGTCCTCCTCAAGCGGGGCATGGCCACCACGATCGAGGAATGGCTGCTCTCGGCCGAGTACATCGCCCGCGAGGGCAACGAGCGGATCGTGCTCTGCGAGCGCGGCATCCGCACCTTCGAGACGGCCACGCGCTCGACCCTCGACATCTCGGCGGTGCCCGTGGTCAAGGGGCTCTCGAGCCTGCCGATCATCGTCGACCCCTCGCACGCCGCCGGGAAGCGCGATCTGATCCTTCCGATGGCCCGGGCGGCGGTCGCCGCGGGCGCCGACGGCCTGATCGTCGAGGTCCACCCGTCGCCGGAGACCGCGCTCTGCGACGGCCCCCAGGCGCTCCACACGGAGACGTTCGGCGAGTGGGTGGCCGACGTCCGGAGGGTCGTCGACCTCATGGGCAAGACCATGTCCGGCGGCACGCCGGTCGCGGTCGGCGCGTAGCGCAGCCGGGGTGCCCGCCGGCGCAGCTGCCGTCGCGGCGGCGGGGGCGCGCCCGACGATCGTGACCGGATCACGATGAGCGCGCCCACCCCGGTCGCGCTCATCGGCGTGGGCCTGATGGGCGCGTCGCTCGGCCTGGCCCTCCGCGAGCGGACGGACGTCGAGACGGTGATCGGGGTCGACCCGGATCAGGCCACGCTCGCGCACGCCCGGCGCCGCGGCGCCGTGACCGACACCGCCCCGCTCGCGGAGGCGGTGTCGGGGGCGGGGTGTGTCGTCCTCGCGGCGCCGGTGACCATGCTCCCGGCGCTCGCCGCCGAGGTGCTGGCCGCCTCGGACGAGACGACCCTGGTGACGGATCTCGGGTCCACCAAGGAGCGCCTGATGGGCGCGGTCGGCGCACCCGCCAGGCGGCGGTTCATCGGCGGCCACCCGGTCTGCGGGGGCGAGCACTCGGGCCCGGGCGCGGCGCGCGCCGATCTGTTCGTCGGCGCGACCTGGTTCCTGACCCCGGGCGCTGAGGCGCGCGCCGATCTCTACGAACGCCTGCACCGGCTCGTCGGGGCCGTCGGCGCGCTCCCGACGGCGATCGGCGCCGACGTCCACGACCGCCTCATGGCGGTGGTCTCGCACCTGCCGCACGTCCTCGCGACGGCACTGGTCAACCACGCGGCCGACAGCGCCCCCGAGGGGCGCGAGGCCCTGCGCTCGGCCGGGCCCTCGTTTCGCGACCTGACCCGCGTGGCGGGCTCCAACCCCGAGCTGTGGGCGGACATCCTCCTGGACAACCGGGCGGCGGTCCTCGACGCGTCCTCGGAGTTCCGCCGTGGCCTCGAGGACGTCGAGGCGTCGCTCGCGCGGGGCGATCGCGACGCCCTCGTCGAGGTGCTCACGCGCGGCCGCGCCGCGAACGAGCGCCTCCGGGCGCCCCTCGATCCGGACACACCGAGCGCCGTGCTCACCGTCGCGGTCCCGGACCGCCCCGGGGCGCTGTCGGCGATCGCGACCGCGCTCGGGCACGCGCACATCAACATCGAGGACCTCGCCCTCCGTCCCGGGCCGCCCGGCGGCGTCGGCGTCGTCCGGCTCGTGCTGGCCGGGGAGTCCGCCGCCGCGAACGCCCGGGTCGTGCTGGCCGCGCGCGGCTTCGAGCTCGACGCGCCGACCGGCGGCGAGGAGCTAGGGTGACGCCCGTGTC
This sequence comes from Miltoncostaeaceae bacterium, assembly GCA_963698665.1. Lineage (GTDB taxonomy): Bacteria > Actinomycetota > Thermoleophilia > Miltoncostaeales > Miltoncostaeaceae > CALNYH01. Next base: position 1,009,959 of record CAVORO010000003.1, read on the forward strand.
CCCGCCCGGCGCGACACCCCCGGTCGCCCTCACCGGCATCAAGCCGACCGGCTCGCCGACCCTCGGCAACTGGCTCGGAGCGATCCGTCCGGCGGTCGAGCTGACGCGCGATCACCGGGCGCTCTACTTCATCGCCGACTACCACGCCCTCACCACCGTCCACGACGGCGACGAGCTGCGGGAGCTGACGTACGAGATCACGGCCACCTGGATCGCGCTCGGGCTCGATCCGTTCGAGTCGCTCCTGTACCGCCAGTCCGACGTGCCCGAGGTGTTCGAGGTCACCTGGATCCTCAGCTGCTTCGCGCCGAAGGGGCTTCTCAACCGGGCGCACGCCTACAAGGCCGCGGTCGACGCCAACCAGGCGTCCGGGCGGACGACCGACGACGGCGTCTCGATGGGCCTGTTCAACTATCCCGGTCCTGATGGCGGCCGACATCGTCGCCTTCGACGCCGACGTCGTGCCGGTCGGCCTCGACCAGAAGCAGCACATCGAGATCGCCCGCGATCTCGTCGACGCGGTCAACCTGGCCTACGGCCCGGTGCTCAAGCCGCCCGCGGCGCTGATCCGCGAGACGGCCGAGACGATCCCGGGGACCGACGGGCGCAAGATGAGCAAGAGCTACGGGAACACGCTGCCCGTCTTCGCCCCGCCGAACGAGATGCGCAAACGGATCATGCGCATCGTGACCGACTCCCGGCGTCCCGAGGACCCCAAGGACCCGGAGACCGACACGCTGTTTCGGATCTACCGTGCGGTGGCCCCCGAGCCGGACGTCGCGGTCCTCCGCGACCGGTACCTCGAGGGCGGGATCGGCTACGGCGACGTCAAGAAGGACCTCGCCGCCCGGATCGAGGCGTCGCTGGAGGAGCCTCGCGGTGTCTACGAACGGCTGATGGCCGATCGAGGTGAGCTCGAGCGCATCCTCGCCGGGGGCGCCGACCGGGCCCGCGAGATCGCGGGCGACGTGCTCGAGCGCCTGCGCGCGGCCGTCGGCACCGGTGCGCGCCTCGGATCGGAGCGCCGGGCGGGCGTCGGCCGCTGAGCGGGCCGCCGGCCGGCCGCGAGGCCGCTCAGGCGTCGACGCCCGCCAGGTGCTCGAGGATCGCCGCCGACAGGGATCCGCCCCGCCAGGCGATCGGGGACTCCGACGCGCCCTCGGTGATCAGGCGCGCGTCCGGGATCACGCCGGCATAGCGCTCGGCGATGGCGAGCGGGTGGTCCGGGTCGACCCGGTCACGGCTGCCGACGACGAGGGTCGGCACGGAGATCGCCGCGAGCGCCTCGACCTGATCGAAGGCGCGGGTGCGCGGGATCGCCCGCAACGCCGTCGCGACGGCCGCGGGGTCGCGGTGGCGCTCGAGTCGCTGCTGGATCACCGTGCGCACCGCGGTCTCCCAGCGCTCCGGCACGCCGAGCGGGCCGAGCGCCTCCAGGAACCCGGCCGGCCCGCCGCGCTCCAGACCGGTGGCGAGGCGGTCCCATCGCTCCAGGTCGGCGCTCGGGGCGCCCAGGTGCGCGGGCGTGACCAGCACGAGTGCCGACACGCGTTCCGGGTGGGCGAGCGCGAGCCCGGCGGCCGTCGCCGCGCCCATCGACTGGCCGACGATCGCCGCCCGCCGGATCCCGAGCCCGTCGAGCACGGCGATCGCGTCATCGATCAGGGCGTCGTAGTCGTACGCGCGGCCGGCCGTCGACTCGCCGTGCCCCCGCGCGTCGTAGGCGATCACCGTGTGGCCGCCCCGCTCCAGCGCCCGCGAGCCGTGCACGACGTACCTGCGGGTGGCGGTCAGCCCGTGCAGCAGCAGGACCGGCGGCCCGGACCCCACCCGCTCGCCCGCGAGGACGACACCGTCCCGGGTGATCTCGAAGGGTTCGGAGTCCGCCGCGATCTCACGTCGGTCGACCGGCACGGGCGGCACCCTAGTGGGTCCGGCGCCGCTGGTGGGGTGCCCCGCGGTCTGCTGTCATCCCGTGATGGAGGACGAGCGGGCACGCGCCGAGGGCGCGCTCGGGCACCCGGTGTCGGTCGTGCTCGACGCCGCCGACGGCCTGCCGCTGGTCGCGGGGTCCACGATCGGCCGGCCGGCGCGCGCACGCGTCGCCTGGATCGCGCCGGACGGCGAGGTGCTCGCCCGCGTCGCGGCGTCCGGGGGGACGCCGAGCCGTGCCCGCCCGGTCGTGGCCGACGCGCTCGCCGTGCGCCTGCCCGGCGGTGTGCGGGACCAGGTCGTGATCGCGGTGCTCGCGCCGGAGGCCCATGCGGCGCGGGTCGCCGTGGCCGCGCCGGCCGACGAGCAGCCGCCGCCGGCCCCGGCGGGTGGCGACGGGCTCGCGCTGGTCCGGATCGCCCTCCGGCGCGCAGGTCGTCGGCGTCGATGCGATCGATGTCCGCGGCGAGGCGATCGGGCGGCTCGCGCGCGCCGGGGTCGGGGCGCTCGAGCTCGACGGCGGTCGGCTGACCGGGCGCCTCGGGGCGTCGCATGGCATGGCGGCCGGGGTCGGGGCGGGCCGGTGGCTCCGCGATCTCGACGAGGCCGCGCTCGAGGCGGGGTACGCCCCCGTGCTTCCCGGGCTGGATCCCGCCCGGGCTGGAGCCCGGTCCGCCCCGGGTCGAGCCGGACGTCGCCTACCCGAGCGCGCCGCCGGCCGTGGTCTCGGTGTGGCGGGGCGAGGACCCCGCACGGGTGCTGTTGCGCCAGGCCCCCGCGCCGCTGGCCCAACCCGAGCGGGGCGGCCCGCGTGCCCGCACGGTGGATGTCGGCGGGCGGCCCGGGCTCATGAACGCGCGTGGAATCGTCCTGCTGGTGTGGGAGACGCCCGGTCGCGCCTTCGGGCTGCAGGTGCGCGGGGTGTCCGATCCGGTCGAGACGGCGCTGCGCGTCGCGCGCTCGCTCCCCTCCGGGATGACGTCGTCGGGCTGACGCCCCGCCCGGCGCGCCAATCCCGCTCCACTAGTCTCCGCGCGATGGGGGTGCTCCGAGTCGATCCAGCCAAGGGCCTTCGGGGCGAGATCCGCGTGCCCGCGGACAAGTCGCTCACCCACCGCGCGATCCTGCTCGCCGCGGTGTCCGACCGCGCCGTGCGGGTCGGGCGCACGCTCGAGTCCGCCGACACGGCGGCCACGCTCGGGGCGGTCGAGGCCTGCGGGGTGACGGTCGCCGGCGAGCTCGGGGGCGAGCTTCGCATCGACGGAGTCGGCCTGCGGGGACTGCGGCCCGCGCCCGCCGTCGACTGCGTGAACGCGGGGACGCTGATGCGGCTCCTGACCGGGCTGCTCGTGGGGCAGGAGGGCGACCGGATCGTCCTCGACGGCGACGAGTCGTTGCGCATGCGGCCGATGGGCCGGATCGCGACGCCGCTGCGCGCCATGGGCGCGTCGATCTGGACCGCGCCGGGCGGCACGCCGCCGATCGTCGTGTCGGGTGGCGCCCCGCTCCGGGGCATCGAGCACGATCTGCCGGTCGCATCGGCGCAGGTCAAGAGCTGCCTCCTGCTCGCGGGGTTGTTCGCGGACGGCGTCACCACGGTGCGCGAGCCAGGGGCCTCTCGCGATCACACCGAGCGGCTGCTCAGGGCGTCGGGCGTCGACCTGATCTCGGCGGACGGAGCAGTGGGGGTGTCCGGGCCGGTCGCGGGGCTCGCGCTTCCGGACGTCGAGGTTCCGGGCGATCCCAGCTCGGCGGCGCCGCTGGCCGTGGCGGCGGCCCTCCGTGCCGACCCGGAGGTCCGGCTGCTCGGCGTCAACCTCAACCCGGGTCGCATCGGCCTGTTCCACGTGATGGAGCGCATGGGGGTGCCGGTCCGCATCGAGCCCGCGGCAGACGTCGCGGGCGAGCCCTGCGGCGATGTCGTCGTCGGGCGCGCCGACCGTCTGGAGTGCACGGACGTCGCGGCCCAGGAGGTGCCGTCGATGATCGACGAGCTGCCCCTCGTGGGCCTGCTCGCGGCCTTCGCGACCGGGACGACCCGGGTGCGGGGCGCCGCGGAGCTGCGCGTGAAGGAGACCGACCGGATCGCCGCGGTCGTCGACTCGCTGCGCCGGCTCGGGGTCCACGCCGTGGAGCGCGAGGACGGCTTCGAGGTGACCGGTGCGCCGCGCGTCGCCGGCGGCGAGGTGGCCTCGCGCGGCGACCATCGCATGGCCATGCTCGGGGCCGTCGCGGGCCTCGCGAGCTCGGACGGCGTGCGCATCGACGGATTCGAGGCGGTCGAGGTGTCCTACCCCGGGTTCGCGCGGGATCTCGGTGCCCTCGGCGCGGTGGGGCGATGATCGTCGCGATCGACGGGCCGGCGGGTGCGGGCAAGAGCACGGTGGCGCGTGCGCTCGCGCGGCGCATCGGCGCCGCCTACCTCGACACCGGCGCGATGTACCGGGCGCTGGCGTGGCTGGCGCTCGCGCGCGGGGTGGACCCCGACGACGACGGGGCCCTCGCCGAGCTCGCGGAGACGAATCTCGTCACGCTGGCGCCGGTTCCCGACGGGGTCAGGGTCCACATCGCGGGCGAGGACGTCACCGAGCGGATCCGCGATGCCGAGGTGACCGCGGCCGTGTCGCAGGTCTCGGCCCACCGAGGGGTCCGCTCGGCGATGGTGGCCGCCCAGCGCGTGCTGATGGCCGAGGGCGACTGGGTCGCCGACGGCCGCGACGTGGGCACCGTCGTGGCACCCTCGGCGGACGTCAAGGTCTTTCTCACCGCCGGCCTCGACGAGCGGGCCCGGCGGCGGGCCCGCGAGCTCGGTCAGGGTGGCCGGCCGGTGTCGGTGGCGGCCGTGCGTGACGAGGTCGCCCGCCGCGACGACTTCGACAGCGGACGCGCCGAGAGCCCCCTGCGGGTGGCCGACGGTGCGACGACGCTCGACACGACGGGGATGGACCCGGACCAGGTCGTGGCCCGCCTCGCGCGGATGGTCGCGGCCGCGCGGCCGACGGGGGCGTCCGGGCGGAGGGCCCGGCCAGCCCGTGACGGCGGCCGACCAGGCGCCGGTCGTGCGGCGTGGGGCCCACCTCGCCGGTCGTGTCATCGCGATCCCGTGGTCGTACGGGCTGCTTCGCCTGCGCAGGCGCGGCGACGAGCACATCCCGGCCGAGGGCGGTGTCCTGATCGTCGCCAACCACGTGGCGAACCTCGATCCGCTGCTGGTCGCGACCGCGGCGCTGCCGCGGATCACGTACTTCATGGCCAAGGCGGAGCTCTTCCGCGTGCCCGTGCTGACCCCGGCGATCAGGTCCCAGGGCGCGTTCCCGGTCGATCGCGGCAACGCCGACCGCTCGGCGATGCGCATCTCGCGGGAGATCCTCGGCCGCGGCGACACCCTGCTGATGTTCCCCGAGGGCACGCGCTCGGGCGGCGTGATGCACCCCCCGCAACCCGGGGCCGGCACGCTGGCCCTGCTGGAGGGGGTGACGGTGGTCCCGGCCGCGGTCTGGGGCGCGCAGCGGCGCTTCGGGCCGGTCCGGGTCGCGTTCGGGCCGCCGATCGACATGTCGGATCTGACGGAGGGGTCGCGAGGGGCCCGCGCCCGCCGCGCCGCACACCGGATGATGGTCCACATCGCCAAGCTCGTCCCGACCGTCGGCGGCCCGGTCCAGCACGTGCCCTCGCCCGCGGTGTCCGATGGGTGAGGGCCGTGAGCGACGTGAGCGCGCCCGCCGCGATGCCGGCCCGGCGGGCAGCACGGTCTCGGGACGCGAGCCGGTCGTCGCGATCGTCGGGTATCCGAACGTCGGGAAGTCGACGCTGTTCAACCGCCTGACGGGACGTCGCGACGCGGTCGTCGATCCGATCGCGGGCGTCACCCGGGACCGCCGGCAGGGCGGCACCGACTGGCGGGGACGCGCCTTCCAACTGCTCGACACCGGTGGCATCGACGCCGCCGATCAGAACCCCATCTCGCGCCAGGTGGCGGCCCAGGCCGATCGCGCGATCGAGGCCGCCGACGTGATCCTCCTGGTGATCGACGTCCGGACCGACGTCACGGCCGGGGACATGGAGGTCGTCGATCGGCTGCGAAGCGCCCGCGCGCCGGTGATCGTCGTCGCCAACAAGGCCGACAACGCTTCGCTCGAGGCGGCCGCGGGGTCGCTGTGGGGCCTCGGGCTCGGTGACGTCGTGCCGGTCTCGGCACAGCACGGGCGCGGTTCGGGCGACCTGCTCGACGCGATCGTCGACGCCCTCCCGGCACCGGTCGTCCCGGACGAGGAGGAGCCTCCGGCCGAGCCGGCCGAGGCCGCCCGGCCCGCCATCTGCATCCTCGGTCGCCCGAACGTCGGCAAGAGCTCGATCCTGAACGCGCTGCTGGATGAGGACCGGGCGGTCGTCCACGATCGCCCGGGGACGACGCGCGATCCGATCGACACCCTGCTCGAGGTCGACGGCCGCGAGGTGGTGTTGATCGACACCGCCGGGCTCAGGCGCCGGGGGCGGACCTCCGAGGACGTCGAGCGGTACAGCCAGATGCGCGCCCTGGACGCCGCCGAGCGGAGCGACGTGGCGATGGTCGTCTGCTCGGCCCCCGAGGGGCTGACCGACACCGACCTGGCGGCCGTCGACCGGGCGGCGCGCGCCGGCTGCGCGACGCTGCTCGTGGTCAACAAGTGGGATCTGGCCCAGCCCGCGCTCGAGGACATCCTGGGCAAGGCCCGCTCCAAGAGCCGCCAGCGTCCGCCCGTCGAGGTGTGCTCGGCGGAGACCGGCGAGGGGCTGCACCGGCTCATCCCAGCCGCGCTCCGTCTCTACGACCGGTACCGGGCCAGGATCCCCACCCATCGTCTCAACGAGGCGCTCCGCGAGCTCGCCGAGGAGCGCCCGGGGTCCATGCGCCGAGGCCGGCGACTCTCGCTCCGCTACCTCGTGCAGACGGGAAGCGCCCCGCCCCGGTTCCGGCTCGAGGTCAACGACAGGTCGCTCCTGACGCGTGACTACGGCCTGTGGCTCGAGAACCGGCTGCGCCGCCGGTTCGACCTGGAGGGCGTGCCGCTCCTGATCGACGTCCGCGGACGGAACGATTGAGGATCGTCGTCGTCGGCGGGGGGTCGTGGGGCACGGCGTTCGCCTGTCTCGCGGCCGAGGCGGGGCCCACGCGGCTCCTGTTCCGCGATCCGTCGGCGGCCCTCACCGCCGCCCGGACCGGCCGCAACCCCCGCTACCTGCCCTGGCTGGAGCTGCCGCCCGCACTCGAGGTCGATGCGACCGACGCCCCGGGCGCGCTCGACGGGGCCGATCTGGTCGCCGTGGCGGTTCCGAGCCACGCGGCGGCCGCGACGGCCGACGCCCTCGCCGACCGGATCCCGCCCGGCGCCGGCGTGCTCTCGCTGACGAAGGGTCTCGATCCCGCCACCGGTGGACGGCTGTCCTCGGTGTGGCGGGCGGCGCTCGGCCCGGCCCGGCCGTTCTGCGTGCTGAGCGGGCCCAACCACGCGGAGGAGATCGCCGACCGTCAACCGACCGCGGCGGTGGTGGCGGGCGATCCCGGGCTGGCCCACCGGATCCAGGAGCGCCTGACCGGCGATCGCTTCCGGCCGTACGTCAACGACGACCTGCTCGGGATCGAGTTGTGCGGTGCCGCCAAGAACGTCATCGCCATCGCGGCGGGCATGACCGAGGGGCTCGGGTACGGCGACAACACGAAGGCGAGCGTGATCACGCGCGGGCTCGCCGAGATGACCCGGCTCGGGCTCGCGAGCGGTGCCAGGGCCACGACCTTCCGGGGACTCGCCGGCGTCGGTGACCTCGTCGCGACCTGCACGGGGCGCCACAGCCGCAACCGCCGGGCGGGCGCGCTGCTCGCGCAAGGGGTGCCCGGGGACCGCCTCGAGGCCGAGCTCGGGCAGGTCGTCGAGGGGGTGTGGACCGCCACGAGCCTGCTGTCACTGGCCGACGGGGTCGGGGTCGAGCTCCCCATCAGTGCGGAGGTGCGGGCCGCTCTCGCCGGAAAGCCGCCCGAGGAGTGCCTGCGCGACCTCATGGCCCGTGCCCCGCGCGTCGAGGAATGAGGGCCGCGCGTGGCGCCGCGGCCCGAATGCTCATGCCCGGAGCGTGATTCGCCCGAAGATGCACGTGTGACGCCCGTCGCCGATCCCGGTCACACGTACCGGGCGATGGACGCCCGAGACGCTGGTAACGTCGGTTATCGATCGGTTTCCCGAACGGAGGTTCGACCCTTGCAGCGCACGCCCCCACGCGCACGGCGGCTCACGCGGCGGCCGATGATCGCGCTCTCAGTGGTCGCGGTCGGTGCCACCCTGATCGCCGCGGGCTGCGGCGGCGACGACGACTCCGGCGCCACCGCCGGCGCCACCGCCGGGTTCGTCCCGGCGTCCGCGCCGATCTACCTCGAGGTCGACTCCGACACCACCAGCGAGCAGTGGCAGGCGGCCTCCGCGCTCGCGGCGAAGTTCCCGGACTGGCCGGGCGGCTCGGTCGACGAGTTGCTGAGCGACGCGCTCAGCGACACCGACGTCGACTACGAGGCCGACGTCAAGCCGGTCCTCGGCGACACGGTCGCGCTCGCGGTGCCGTCCATCGACACGGGCGGCGTGGACGACGCGTTGTCGGGCACGATCTCGCCCGACGGGCTCGGCGGCGTGGCCGACGACCAGGACCGGGTCCTCGTCGTCGCGCAGATCGACGACGAGGAGGCCGCGCGCGCGCTGCTCGAGGAGGAGTCCGGCGCCTCCGCCGGCGAGCACGGCGGCGTCCCGTACTACGTCGACGGCGACACCCACGCGGCCGTCTGGGACGGCGGGCTCGTGCTGTCCTCCACGGAGGAGGACCTCTTCGCCTCGATCGACGCCCATGCCGCGGGCGGCGAGGCGACCCTCGCCGGGCAGGACAAGTTCAACCAGACCCTCGAGACGCTTCCGCCCGAGGTGATCGGGCAGGTCTACGTCGACCTCGGCGAGCTCGTCCGTCAGACCGCCGAGAACCAGGCGCAGCTCGAGCAGCTGGGGGTCGAGAACGTGGCCAACGCCGCCTTCGGCGCGTCGGTCGCTGCCGAGGAGGACGGCTTCCGGGTCAAGGGCGCCGTCGTCGGCGCCGTGGTCGAGGACCAGCCGCAGTTCGATCCGACGCTCACCGAGAACGCGCCGGCCGACACGCTCCTGTACTTCGGGTTCTCGGACCTCGCCGAGCAGGTGCGGACGGCGCTCGAACAGGGCCTGACCGCGGCCGAGAACGGCGATGAGACCCGCCAGCAGCTCGAGGCGGTGTCCGGGCAGCTGCAGGGGCTGCTCGGCATCTCCGTCGACGACCTGATCGCGCTCACCACGGGTGAGCACGCCATCATCGTCACGCCCGGCGGAGCGAGCGTGGACGTGCCGGTCACCGGTGCCCTCGTCCTCAAGGTCGAGGACGGCCAGCGAGCCCAGTCGACGCTCGACGCCCTTCGAAACGGCGTGCCGGGGCTGCTCAGCACCCTGGGCGCGTCGGCCGCCGACCTCCCCGACTGGCGCCAGGTCCCCGTGGCCCCCGGCGTCACGGGATGGCAGCTGCCGCTCGAGGACGGGATCAGCATCACCTACGCGGTCGACGGTGACCTCGCCGTGATCGGCGCCTCGCCGCGAGCCGTCGCACAGGCCCTCGCGCCCCAGCAGCCGCTGGCCTCGAACGCACAGTTCTCCGAGGCCATCGCCGGCGCACCCTCGCCGCTGTCCGGGCTGATGTGGTTCGACATCGCGGGGGCGGTCGAGCTGGCCGACCGGAGCGGTCAGTTCGCCGGCCAGCCCGACGCACGCGAGAGCCTGCGTCCGCTGCAGAACATCGTGTTCTGGTCGTCGGGGACCGACACGCCGACCTTCGAGGCGTTCCTCCGCATCGAGTAGTCCGCTCGTCACCCCGCCCGGCCCATCGGGTCGGGCGGGGTGAGCGCGCTCATCCTGGCCCGACGGGCCGTGCGACGGCGCCTTCGGCGCCGATTGTTATCCTGCCGCGACGTTCGGCAACGATCCGCGGGGGCGCATGCGCGAGTACCTCTTCACTTCAGAGTCCGTGACCGAAGGCCATCCGGACAAGATGGCCGACCAGATCTCGGATGCCGTCCTCGACGCCGTCCTGACGGGGGATCCCACTGCGCGGGTCGCCTGCGAGACGCTGGTCACGACCGGCCAGGTCATGATCGCCGGCGAGATCTCGACCGACACCTACGTCGAGATCCCGACGATCGTCCGGGACACGGTCCGGCGGATCGGCTACGTCGACTCCCACGGGGGGTTCGACGCGGACACCTGTGGTGTCTCGGTGGCGCTCGACAAGCAGAGCCCCGACATCGCGGCCGGTGTCGACACCGCCTTCGAGGCCCGCGGCGGGGGCGTGCACGATCCGCTCGACGCGCAGGGCGCGGGTGACCAGGGCCTCATGTTCGGCTACGCGAGCGGGGAGACCCCCGAGCTGATGCCGCTCCCGATCATGCTGGCGCACCGCATCTCGGAGCGCCTGGCGGTCATGCGCCGCGAGACGCTCAACTACCTCCGCCCCGACGGCAAGTCGCAGGTCACGGTTCGCTACCAGGACGGGGTGCCGCGCGAGGTCACCGCCGTCGTGGTGTCGACCCAGCACGCACCGGACGTTCCCGCCGACCTCCTCGAGGACGAGGTCGTCGGCCAGGTCATCCGGCCCATCCTCAAGGATTTCGGGATGTGGCGGGACGGGATCAAGTTCTACGTGAACCCGACGGGCATCTTCGTCGTGGGCGGGCCCCTCGGCGACGCCGGCCTCACGGGGCGCAAGATCATCGTCGACACCTACGGCGGCATGGCGCGTCACGGTGGCGGCGCCTTCAGCGGGAAGGACCCGTCGAAGGTCGACCGCTCGGCGGCGTACGCGGCCCGGTGGGTGGCCAAGAACGTCGTCGCCGCCGGCATGGCCGACCGGTGCGAGGTGCAGATCGCCTACGCGATCGGGGTCGCGCACCCCGTCTCGATCATGGTCGAGACCTTCGGAACCGAGACCACGGCGCCCGCGACGATCGAGTCGTGGGTCCGCGACACGTTCGACCTGCGTCCCGCGGCGATCGTGGAGCGTCTCGACCTGCGGAGGCCGATCTACGAGAAGACCGCCGCCTACGGCCACTTCGGCCGGCGCGACCCGGACTTCACGTGGGAGAGCACGGACATCGAGTAGGCGACCCGGGGCGTCCCCGGCGGCGTGGTCCGTCGGGTGGCGCCCCTAGTGTTGCTCCCGCGTCCGTATCGATCGACGAGGGGGAACCATGCAGCGGATCGTCTTCATGACGCTGGTGATCGGGCTCGTCGTCATGGCCATGGCGTCGTCGGGCGCCCGGAGCCGCGGCGCGGCTCGCTGAGCCCGCCGGGCCCGTGGCCCCGGTGAGCGGTCCGTCGACCGCCCCCGGGGGCGCGGCACAGGTCCAGCCGCTCGTCACGGCCCGGGCCCTCGATCGTCCACTCGACTACGCCGTTCCACCGGAGATGGCGGACCGGGCGGTCGTGGGCGCGCTCGTCGCGTGCCCCCTCGGGCCGCGACGGGTGCTCGGCGTCGTGCTCGGGCGCGCGCCGGCGACCTTCTCCGGCGCCCTCGCTTCGCTCGCCGGGGTCGTGGACGCGCCGCCGGTGACGGCCGAGTTGATGGACCTGGTCGCCTGGACGGCGCGCTACTACCGGGCGCCGCTCGCGTCCTGCCTGCGGCTCGCGCTTCCTCCGGGCGCGGAGACCACGCTCCGCCGCGGTCGCGACGGGACGTGGCTGCTCGGCCGTCCGCCGAGCGGTGCGCGGCCGCTCGAGGTCCGCCTGGGGGACGGCGCTCCCGGGTCGCCGCGTCGGCGCGCCGTGCGTGACGTGGTGGCCGCCGCCGGCGGGCGGATCTCCGCGGCGGCGCTCTGCCGCGAGGCGGGCACGACGATGGCGACGCTCCGGCGAATGGCGGAGGCGGGCGTCCTGGCAATCTCGCCGGGCGCGCCGCCCGACCCGTCGGGGCTCTGGGCGACGCCGGGGGAGGACGCCCCCCAGCCCGACCTCACCGACGCCCAGCGGGAGGCGCTCGCCGCCGTCGAGCGGGCGATGGCGGAGGGCCTCGCCGTCGAGGCGCGCGCGCTCCTCATCCACGGCGTCACCGGCTCCGGCAAGACCGAGGTCTATCTGCGGGCCATCGCCGCCGCCCGCGCGCGCGGGCGCGGGAGCCTCGTCCTCGTGCCGGAGATCGCGCTCACGCCGCAGATGCTCGCCCGTCTTCGCGGGCGCCTGGGCAACGGAGTCGCCATCTGGCACTCGGGCCTCGGTCGGTCCGAGCGCTCGGCGGAGGACCGCCGCATCCGCGCCGGCGAGGCCGACGTCGTCGTGGGCGCGCGCTCGGCCGTGTTCGCCCCGGTCGCGAACCTCGGCCTGGTGATCGTGGACGAGGAGCACGACGCGTCGTACAAGCAGGACGCCACGCCCCGCTACGACGCGCGCCAGGTCGCATGGCGCCGCGCGGCGGCCCTCGGCGCGGCACTGGTCTACGGCTCCGCCACGCCGAGGCCCGAGACCTGGGCGGCGCTCCGGCGCGTCCGGCTCCCGGCGCGCGCCGACGGCGCGCCTCACCCCCCGGTCGAGGTCGTCGACATGCGCCAGCAGCGGGCCGGGCCGATCTCGCGCCCGCTCCTGCGGGCGCTCGACGAGGTGACCTCGCGCGGCGAGAAGGCCATCGTCCTCCTCAATCGCCGCGGTCTGGCCCTGATGGCGCTCTGTCGCTCGTGCGGATGGGTCGCGCGATGCCAGGACTGTGACGTGACGCTCGTCCTGCACGGGTCGCCGCCGCGCCTCGAGTGTCACCACTGCGGCGCGGCGCACCGGGCGCCGTCGCTGTGCCCGAGCTGCGGTGCCACGGACCTCGCCCGCCAGGGCACCGGCACCGAGGGGCTCGAGCGGGCGCTCGCGTCGGTGCTCCCCGATCTGCGGCTCGTCCGACTCGACGCGAGCACGACCGCCGCGACGGGCGGCGTGCCGGGGATCCTCGCCGACTTCCGCCGACCCGGACCGGCGGTCCTGCTCGGCACCCAGATGGTCGCGAAGGGTCACGACCTCGCCAACGTCGGTCTCGCGGCGGTGCTCGACGCCGACGCGCCGCTCTCGCGGCCGGACTTCCGGGCCGAGGAGCGTGCCTTCTCGCTCATCGTCCAGGCGGCGGGCCGCGCGGGCCGGCGCGGCGCGCCCGGCCGCGTGATCGTCCAGGCGTGGGAGCCCGCCGCCCGGGCCGTCCGGCTCGCCGCTGCGCTCGACGTCGAGGGGTTCATGGAGGGTGAGCTCGCGCGCCGGCGAGCGCACGGGTATCCGCCCTACGCCCATCTCGTGCGGGCGGTCCTGGACGGCCCCGAGCAGGGGCCGGTCGCCGCCGCCGCGCGGGCGGTCGCGGACACGATCCGTGCGGCGGGGGAGGTGCACGTCCTCGGCCCCGCGCCACTGCACCGGCTTCGGGGGCGCTGGCGGCGTGCCCTGCTCGTGCGCGCCGAGCGGGCGGGCCCGGCCGCCGACGCGCTGGCGCTCGCGATCGAACACGTTTTCGAGCGCATGCGCGCCGCGGGGATCCGGGTGGCGGTGGACGTCGATCCCCAGGACACGTGATCGTCCGGGCCGGCGCCGTGCACCGGTCGGCCCGGCCCCGTCAGGTAGCATTTCGCGGTCAACGTCCACGGCGAAGGAGCCGTCTCCCATGCCGGTGCCACGCATCTTCGAGGCCCAGTTCGACCCTCGCGAGCACTGGGTCCACGTCCTCGCGACGCTGCTCGGGCTCGCCGGGCCCCAGACCCGCACCGCGCTCGTCGAGGAGATCACGGGAGAGGAGCTCCCGGAGGCCGACGCCATGCTGGTGCGCGAGCAAAAGCCGCTCGGCAAGGGCGACGACCACCTGATCGCCGATGTCGTCGCCCGGGGGGCCGGCTGGACCTTCGCCGTGCAGTCGACGCTCGCGTTCGACGGCTCCGAGGCCGAGCGCCTCGCCGAGACCTGGGACGCGCTCGACCAGGTCGCCGACAAGACGATCCTCGTGTTCGTGAGCCCCGACCGAAAGCCACCCCCGGCGGTCATCGAGGCGCAGGACGGTGGGCGCCGCGACATCCGGCATCGCAGCTGGCTCCGGATCCGCGACTGGGTGCAGGAGCGCCCCGAGCGCGGGAACGCGCAGGGGGTGGACCTGCTGCTCCTCCGCGAGGCCGAGTACTTCCTGACGCCGCGCGTGGCCGAGCTCTACCGTCTCGAGTCGCTCATGCCGCTCGTCGGCCCCGAGCTCCGGCCGGCGCTGGCGTCGATCTTCTTCGTGCTCAACGACATGTCGAACGCGCCCATGGTCCAGACCCAGGGCCCGGCCGAGGCGACCGTGACGTATCCGCGCACCGGGACCCCGGGCGCGCAGGTGGTGTTGCGCGACGGCGCACTCCACGTGCGCCTCCGGACCGACGCCGACGGCCCCGGGACCACCGATGGCGAGGACGGCTGGAAGGTGCTCGACGTGGCCTCCGACGAGGACTGGCTCGGAGCGAGGAGCTGGACCCGCGGGATGGCCCGGGAGACGCTCCCGCCGCGCCGCTAGGCGGTGCTAGCCTGAGTTCCCGATGAGCACCCAGACCACCGATCGCGAGGCGCGCCGCGAGGCCGCGATGCGTCAGATCCGCCAGATCGGCGATCCGATCCTGCGCACGCCGTCGATCCCGGTGCAGGACTTCGACGAGGCGCTCGACGAGGAGATCTCGCGCATGATCCAGATCATGGAGGCGGCAGACGGCGTCGGCCTCGCCGCCCCCCAGGTCGGATCGCTCCGGCGGCTGCTCGTGGCCCGGCCCGAGCGCGACGAGCACGTGGTGGCGCTCTGCAACCCGGTCGTCGCCTGGCGCTCCGACGACGAGGAGGCCGACGTCGAGGGGTGCCTCTCGATCTGGGAGGTGACCGCGGAGGTTCCCCGCGCCGTGAGCGTCCGGGTCGAGGCGCAGGATCCCGAGGGCAACGAGGTCGAGATCCACGCAGAGGGGTTCGCGGCGCGGGTGCTGCAGCACGAGATCGACCACCTCGACGGCGTCCTCATCCTGGACCGGGCCACGCCCGAGTCCCGGCGCGCGGCCCTGCGCGCTCTGCGCGAGTCGCGCTAGCACCGCCGTGCGACTGGCCTTCGCGGGCAGCCCCGCGGCGGCGCTGCCCTCACTTCGTGCACTCGCCGACGCGCACGACGTCGCGGTGGTGGTGACCCAGCCCGAGCGCCCCCGCGGGCGATCCCGGCGCCCCGCACCCACGCCCGTCGCCGAGGCCGCCGGGGCACTCGGGCTCCCGGTCGTGACGCCGGCCAACGTGAGCGCGCCCGAGGAGGTCGAGCGGCTCGGCGCATCCGGCGCCCGGGCGCTGTGCGTGGTCGCCTACGGGCAGATCCTGCGTCCCGCCGTGCTCGACCTGTTCCCGTGCCTGAACGTCCACTTCTCGCTGCTTCCCGCCTACCGCGGCGCCGCACCCGTCGAGCGCGCGATCCTCGACGGCCGCACCGAGACGGGCGTGACGATCATGCGCATGGACCCGGGGATGGACACCGGCCCGATCATCTCCGCGCGCCGGGTCCCGATCGCCCCCGACGACGACACGGGCACCCTCACCGCCCGGATGGCGGACGTCGGTGCGCCGATGCTGCTCGCGGCCCTCGCCGACCTGGAGGCCGGACGCCTGCTCGAGGTGCCCCAGTCGGCCGACGGCGTGAGCATCGCCCCCCGGATCACCGCCGCCGACCGCCCACTCGACCCGACCGAGCCCGCCGCACGGCTCGCCGACCGGGTCCGGGCGCTCAGCCCGCATGTGGGGGCGACGCTCGAGCTGGCGGACGTCGGGCGCGTGATCGTCTGGGACGCCCGTGCGGTCGAGGAGCGGCCTCCGGCGCCGATCGCCGACGCCGACGGCCGCCTGCTGCTCGCCACGCCCGAGGGCGCCCTGGAGCTCGTCGAGGTGCAACCGGCGGGTAAGGCGCGGATGTCCGGCGCCGACTTCCTGCGCGGCCGCCGCGGAACCGTCGCGCTGGCGGACGGATGAGCCGTCCGGGGCGGGCGGCGCCCGCACGCGAGGTCGCGTTCCGGGTGCTGCGAAGGGTGGACGGCGGCGCCTACGCGGACCGGGCGTTCGCCGGCGAGGCCCGCAAGGCCGACCTCTCGCCCGAGGATCGCGCGCTCGCGATGCGGCTGGCCTACGGGGTCGTCCAGCGCACCCGGACCCTCGACCATCTGATCGACGAGTCGGTCGACCGGCCGGCGGCCCTCGAGCCCGCGGTCCGCGACATCCTGCGGCTCGGCGCCTACCAGTTGGTCTTCCTCGACGGCGTCCCGGCTGCCGCCGCGGTCGACGAGTCGGTGCGCCAGGCGCGGGCGCTCCGCGGCTCCGCCGCGCGCGGCTCGGCGCGCGCCGGGGTCGTGAACGCCTCGCTTCGCCGGCTCGCCGCGGATGCGCCGACGGTCCGTGCCGGTCTCGCCGCGGGCGACCCCAGCACCGCGGGCCTTCGCCATTCGATGCCCGATTGGATCGCGCGCCGACTGGTCGCGGCGCTCGGCCCGGAGGACGCCGAGGGCGTGATGGCGGCCGCGA
This sequence comes from Miltoncostaeaceae bacterium, assembly GCA_963698665.1. Classification (GTDB taxonomy): domain Bacteria; phylum Actinomycetota; class Thermoleophilia; order Miltoncostaeales; family Miltoncostaeaceae; genus CALNYH01. The sequence goes on from CAVORO010000003.1 coordinate 1,026,494, forward strand.
ACGTCGCCGCGGAGTCGGCGATCCGGTGGAACCCGCTCCGCGGCCCGCGGGCCACCCTCGAGGCCGAGCTGCCCGCACACCACCGCGGCGCGTTCCCGGACGAGGCGTACGTGCTCGATGCGCCCTTCGGGCTCGAGGACTCGACCGCCTGGGCGCGGGGGCGGGCGATGGGGCAGAGCCGCGCGTCGATGCTCCCCGCCCATGCGGTGGCGCCGCGCGCCGGTGAGCACGTCATCGACATGTGCGCGGCACCCGGCGCCAAGGCGACCCACCTGGCGGCGCTGGCGCGCAACGCGTGCCGCCTGGTCGCCGTGGAGCTGCACGCGTCGCGGGCGGCCGGCCTCCGTCGCCTGGCCCATCGCATGGGGGCCGTCATGGAGGTGGTCGAGGGGGACGCGCGCACCGTGCCGCTCGGCGGCGGTGCCGACGCCGTCCTGCTCGACCCGCCCTGCACGGGCCTCGGCGTGCTCGCAGCGCGTCCCGACGCACGGTGGCGCCGCCGCGAGGAGGCGATCGAGCCGCTCGTGGCGTTGCAGCGCGAGCTCGTCGTGCGGGCGATGGGGCTCCTTCGGCCCGGTGGCCGGCTCGTCTACTCCACCTGCACCCTCCTTCCCGAGGAGAACGAGCGGCTTCTCGCGGGTCTCGGCCTGCGGATCGACCCGACGCTCGCCGAGGAGTGGCCGGCGCTCGCGCATCCGCGGGCGACCGGCGCCCTCCTGGTCCTGCCCCACCGGCATGGGACCGACGGCTTCTTCGTCGCCCGCGTCATCGCCTGAGGCGGGCCGCCCGCCGCCCCGCGCGCGCCGCCGCGCCCGGGGCGACCGCGCTCCCTGACCTGGCGGGCGCCCTCCGGCGCGCGATGCTCGCGACGGCGTTCGCCCGGTGCGGCGTCGAGGCCGTGCGCGCGTGGCGCGCGGCGCCGGTCGGCTAACCTCGTCGGCCGCAGATGGCGCGCTCGATCCGACTCCGCAGGTGGCAGAAGGCCGCCCTCGACGCATTCCAGGCCCGCCCGGGCGCGGACTTCCTCGCGGTCGCGACCCCGGGGGCGGGGAAGACCACGTTCGCGCTCGCGGCCATCCGCCAGGACCTCGTCCGCCACCCGGAGCGCCGGGTGGTCGTGGTGGCGCCCACCCAGGCGCTCAAGCAGCAATGGGCCGACGCCGCCGAGGTGCTCGATCTCCACCTCGAGCCGTCGTGGTCCTCGTCCGACGGGCGCCTTCCGGACGACGTGCACGGGGTCGTGAGCACCTACCAGCAGGTCGCCGGCAGCGCGGGGGCGCTCGCGCGGATCGCCGCCGCCGGCTTCGTCGTGCTCGACGAGGTGCACCACGCCGGCGACGAGCGGGCGTGGGGCGAGGGGGTCCGGCGCGCCTTCTCCGGGGCGGCGGTCCGGTTGTGCCTGTCGGGGACGCCCTTCCGCTCCGACACCCGCGCGATCCCCTTCGTCGACTACGACGCCGACGGTCTCGCCACACCGGATCTGGAGTACGGGTACGGCGACGCCCTCACCGACGGGCGCGTCGTCCGGCCGGTCCGCTTTCCGCGCACCGACGGGCGGATGGAGTGGGTGGGGGCCGACGGCGGGTACGCCACGGCCACGTTCCAGGATCGCCTCGACCGGGTCGCCTCGGGGCAGCGTCTCCGGACCGCGCTGTCGGTCGCCGGCGAGTGGCTTCCCGACGTGCTCCGTCGCGCGGACGCGCGTCTGCGCGAGGTCCGGAGGGGGCATCCGGGCGCCGGCGGCATGGTGATCGCGATCGACACGGAGCACGCGCGGGGCGTGGCCGCGCTCATGCGACGCGACCTCGGGGTCGAACCGCCCGTCGTCGTGTCCGAGGACCCGGCCGCCGCCGCGCGGATCACCGCCTACGCCCGCGGGACCGACCCGTGGATCGTCGCGGTGCGCATGATCTCGGAAGGGGTCGACATCCCGCGGCTTCGGGTCGGGGTCTATGCGACGACCACGACCACCGAGTTGTTCTTCCGCCAGGCGGTGGGACGCCTGGTGCGCTGGACACCCGGGCTCGGCGCCCAGCCGAGCCACATGTTCATCCCCGACGATCCCCGTCTGCGCGCGCATGCGTTCAAGATCGCCGAGCAGCGGCGCCACTCGCTCCGGGCGCGGCGCGAGGGCGAGCCCGACGAGGACGCGCCGGCCGGACGAGGTGCCGCCCCGGCCCGACGATCAGCTGTCGCTGTTCGCCGCGATCTCCGCCGTCCCCGTCGCCGAGGGCGACGCGCCCGCACCGCCGGACACCTCGCCCGAGCCCCCGCCGCCCCCGGCGGACGACGATCCCGAGCTCGTGCTCGAGCTCGCCCCGGCCCCCCGGCGGTCGGGGTCCGGCCCGATCGACCCCGACGACCCGTCCCCCGGGCCGCCACGACGGCGACGCCGTGAGCTTCGCGACGCCAACGCCGGTCTGGCGCGCCAGATCGCGCGCATCACGGGCCTCTCGCACGCCCAGGTCAACGCGGAGCTCAATCGCCGGGTCGGCATCGGCCGGATCGACGAGGCGACCCTGGACGACCTGGAGCGCCGGCGCGAGCAGGCGGCGCGCTGGCTCGCCGCCGCCTGACGTCCCCGCGCGGCGAGCCGCTACATTGCCGCCGTGCCCGCGCCGCCGATTCCCACGCCCGCCGTCGCCCCCTCGGTGATGTCCGCCGACATGATGCGCGTCGGTGCGCAGGTCGAGGCGCTGCTCGCCGCCGGCGCCCGCGTGTTCCACGTCGACGTCATGGACGCCCGCTTCGTGCCGAACCTGACCCTCGGGTCGAACTTCGCCGCCGAGCTGGCGGCGCTCGTCCGGCCGTCGGGCGCCCTGGTCGACGTCCACCTCATGGTCGATCGGCCGGGCGCGATGGTGGACGTCTTCGGCCAGAGCGCCGACGCCGTCAGCATCCACGTCGAGGCCGATCCCCACCCACACCGGCTGCTGGCGCAGATCCGCGAGCACGGGTGCCGCGCCGGCCTGGCGCTCAACCCCGGCACGCCGGTCGAGGCGGCGGGCGACCTGCTCGGCGATCTCGACTACGTCAACGTGCTGTCGGTCGATCCGGGCTTTGCGGGGCAGCGGTTCATCGCGCGCAGTCCCGAACGGATCGCCCGGATCGCGGCCATGGCCCCGGCCGGGGTCGTGATCGAGGTCGACGGCGGGATCGACGCGGACACGCTGCCCGCGGCGCGCGACGCCGGCGCGGCGCTGTTCGTCTCCGCCTCCGCGATCTTCGGGCGCTCCGATCACACGGCCGCGTACTCGGAGCTGGCGCGGCTCGCACGGCCCGCATGACGACCGCCCCCGCCTTCCCCTCGCCGGTCCAGGCGGAGCTCGAGCTTCTCGACCGGGCGCGTGAGATCGCCCTCAACGGGCGGGGGCGGGTCAGCCCGAACCCCCTGGTCGGGGCGCTCGTCGTGCGCGACGGGGTGGTGATCGGCGAGGGGTGGCACGACGGGCCGGGCACGGACCACGCCGAGGTGATGGCCCTCGCCCAGGCGGGGGACGCCGCCCGCGGGGCCACCGTCGTGTGCACGCTCGAGCCCTGCTCCCACCACGGCCGCACGCCGCCGTGCACCGACGCCCTGCTGGCGGCCGGCGTGTCGCGCGTGGTGGTCGGCGCGCTGGACCCGCTCGAGCGTGGGCGCGCGCGTGGCGCGTCGACGCTGGCCGCGGCCGGTGTCCACGTCTCGGTCGCGACCGGCGAGACCGCGGCCGGGTGTCGCGAGCTGATCAGCCCCTTCCTGACCTGGGCGCTCACGGGCCGGCCGGAGGTCACGCTGAAGATGGCGACGAGCCTCGACGGCAAGGTCGCCACCGAGCGCGGCGAGACCCGCTGGATCACGGGCGCCCGCGCCCGCGCCCTCGTCCATCGCATGCGCGCCGACGCGGACGCGGTGGCGATCGGCATCGGCACGGCGCTCGCCGACGACCCCGACCTCACCGCCCGCAAGGTGACCGGTCCGGTCCGCCAGCCGGCCCGGGTGGTCTTCGACGCCGGGGCCCGGCTCCCGTCCGACGGGCGGCTCATGTCCTCGGCGGCGGCGAGCCAGGTCGTCGTGGTGGCGGCCTCGGGGGCCGAGCGCGGCCGCGTCGACGCCCTGCGACGCGGTGGGGCGGACGTGATCGCCCTTCCCGGGGGCCCGTCCGCGCGGATCGAGGCCGCGCTCGACGAGCTCGGCGCGCGCGAGGCCCAGTCCGTGCTCGTCGAGGGCGGGCCCACGTTGGCCGCGGCGATGCTCCGCGCGGGTGTGGTGGATCGGGTCGTCTGGTTCCTGGCCCCGATCCTGATCGGCGGTCGCGATGCGCCGGGGGCGATCGCCGACCCGGGCGTCGCGGCGCTGGCCGACGCCCCGCGGCTGATCGACCGGCGCGTCGAGGCGATCGGCGACGACGTCGTCGTGTCCGGTCGCCTGCGCCCGCTCGGCGCCGCCGTCGGCTGACCGGTTCCGCGCCGAGCGGTGGCGTAACCTCCAGGTGATGTTCACCGGACTGATCGAGGAGGTCGGGCGGGTCGCGTCGCTCGAGACGGACGCCGCCGGGGCACGGCTCGCGCTCGTCGCCGTCGGCGTGCGCGACGGCTTGGCCGTCGGCGACTCGGTCGCGGTCGACGGCGCATGCCTCACCGTGGTCGAGCTCCGCCCCGACGGGTTCGCCGTGGACTGCGTGGCGGAGACCCTTCGCAGGACCGCGCTCGGGGACCGCGTCGCGGGCGATGCCGTCAACCTGGAGCGCGCGGTCCGCGCCGACGCGCGTCTCGGCGGCCACCTCGTCCAGGGGCACGTCGACGGCGTCGGGGTGGTCGCGGCCGCGATCCCGGAGGGCGACGGCGTCATGCTCCGCATCGACGCGCCTCCCGAGATCATGCGCTACGTCGTGGAGAAGGGGAGCGTCACCGTCGACGGCATCAGCCTCACGGTCGCGCGCCGCGACGAGCGGGGTCTCCAGGTGGCCCTGATCCCGCACACGATGGCCGTGACGACGCTCGGACCCACGGCGCTCGGGCGACGGGTCAACATCGAGGTGGACCTCATCGCCAAGTACGTCGAGGCGCTCGTGGCGCCCGCCGGGGCTGCATGAGCGATCCACCGGTGTTCGCGCCGATCGAGCGCGCGATCGAGGAGATCCGCGCGGGGCGGATGGTCATCGTCTGCGACTCCGAGGATCGCGAGAACGAGGGCGACCTGGTGCTCGCGGCGCAGTTCGCGACCCCGGAGGCGGTCAACTTCATGGCCGTCCACGCCCGCGGGCTCATCTGCCTGTCGATGACCGAGGAGCGCTGCGACCGTCTCGGCCTGCGGCCGATGGTGCGGCGCAACGAGGCATCGCACGGGACGGCGTTCACCGAGTCGATCGAGGCCAGGGTCGGCGTCACGACCGGGATCTCGGCGCCCGATCGCTCGCGCACGATCCAGGTCGCGATCGACCCCGACTCCGACCCCGCCGCGCTCGTCAAGCCGGGGCACGTGTTCCCGCTTCGGGCGCGCTCGGGCGGCGTGCTCGAGCGCGCGGGCCACACCGAGGCCGCCGTCGACCTGGCTCGGCTCGCGGGGTTGCTCCCGGCGGGGGTCATCTGCGAGATCCAGCGCTCCGACGGCACGATGGCGCGCGTGGGGGACCTCGTCCCGTACGCTCGCGAGCACGGGCTCATCATGATCACGATCACCGACCTCATCGAGCACCGCCGCCGCCACGAGCGCCTGATCGAGCGCGGCCAGGAGACCGTGCTCGAGACGGCGCACGGTCCCTTCCGCGCCATCGCCTACCGCTCGATCGTCGACGGCAAGCACCACCTGGCCCTCGTGCGAGGTCGACGTGGCCGACCGCTCCGACGTGCTGGTGCGGGTCCATTCCGAGTGCCTGACCGGCGACGCCCTCGGCTCGCTGCGCTGCGACTGCGGTGAGCAGCTGGACGCGGCCCTCCGGATGATGGCCGCCGAGGGGTCCGGGGTGCTCCTCTACATGGCCCAGGAGGGGCGGGGCATCGGCCTGCTCAACAAGCTCCTGGCCTACGAGCTCCAGGACGCGGGCCGCGACACCGTCGAGGCGAACGTCGAGCTGGGCTTCCCCGCGGATCTGCGCGAGTACGGCATCGGGGCCCAGATCCTGGTCGACCTCGGGCTGAGCTCGATCCGCCTGCTGACCAACAACCCCCGCAAGATCGTCGGCATCGAGGGGCACGGGCTCACCGTGACCGCACGCGTGCCGATCGAGGTGGCGCCCAAGGGCGAGAACCGCGGCTATCTGCAGACCAAGCGCGACAAGCTCGGCCACATGCTGAGCCACGGCGATCTCGAGGCCTTCGCCGAGACCGTCCCGCGCAGGGACACCGAGGAGGGGCGCTGATGTCGCGCACCGACGCCGCCCGTCCGGCACCGCGCATGGAGCACGCGGCGGTCCGGATCGCCATCGTGGTCGCCGAGTTCCACGGCGAGATCGCGGACCGGCTCCTGGTGGGCGCCAGGGCCCGTCTGGCCGAGGCCGGCATGGACGAGGGCCGTGTCGACGTCCATCGCGTCCCGGGCGCCTTCGAGCTGCCGCTCGCCGCCGAGCTGCTCGCCCGCGGCGGCCGGGTCGCCGCGATCATCGCCCTCGGCGCGGTCATCAGGGGCGAGACCGCCCACTTCGACCTGGTGAGCAACGCCGCGGTCATGGGCCTCTCGCGGGTCTCGCTCGACACCCGCGTGCCCTGCGCGCTCGGCCTGTTGACCACGAACACGGTCGACCAGGCGCTCGCCCGCTCGGGCGGCGCGGTCGGAAACGCAGGCGCCGACGCGGCGGACGCGGCGGTCGTCCTCGCCAACCTCCGGGCGGACCTCAGCTGATGGCCACGGCGGCCCGGGCCTCGGCGGGCCCCGGGCCCGCCCCGCCGCCCGGGCCGCCCTTCGGCGGCGCCGCCCGCGACCCCTGGCCGCACCGGCCGCCGCCGCCCGCGCCAGGCCCCGGCCGACTCGCCGCGTCCATCGCCGCCCTGCCCGGGGTCGGCGCCGCGACCGGCGATCGCGCCGCGCAACTCGGGATCACCAGCATCGAGGAGCTGCTCCTTCGGCTCCCCAACCGCTACGAGGACTTCGCCGACGGGGTCCTGGCGGTCCGAGACCTTCCGGTCGGCGGCGACGCCACCGTCGAGGTCGACCTGGTCTCGATCGCGGTGATCCCCACCCGCCGGCGCGGCCTGCGGCTCGTCCGGGCGCGCGTGCGCGACGCGACGGGGCCGCTGACGGCGGTCTGGTTCAACCGCGACTACCTCGCCAGGACGCTCACGCCCGGCGATCGGCTCCTGCTCGCGCGGCCGGGTCAAGGCGGGTGCCCCGCCGGAGATGGTCGTCGGCACGCACGAGGTGATCGGCGCCGGGCCGTCCGACGGCATCCACACGCGGGGTCTCGTGCCGGTCCATCCGGCCGGCGAGGCCCTGACACCCCGTCGCATCCGTGAGCTCGTCGCGCTCGCGGCGCCCTATGCGCGGGCGCTCCGAGATCCGCTCCCCCTCTGGGCGCGCGCCCGGCTGGGCCTGCCGACCCGTTCCGACGCGATCGCCGCCGCGCAGTTCCCCCGCTCGCGCGACGAGGCGCGGGCCGGCCGGCGGCGTCTCGTGCTCGAGGAGCTGATCGTGCTCCAGATCGGCCTGCTCGCGCTCCGCCGCCGCGAGCAGGAGCGCGCCGAGGCGCCGTCGCTGCGCGGCGACGGCACGCTGGCCGGTGCGGTGCGCGCGGCCCTTCCGTTCACGCTCACCGACGAGCAGGAGCGCACCCTCGCCGAGATCGGACGCGACCTGTCGGGGACGCTGCCCATGCGGCGGCTCCTCCAGGGGGAGGTCGGGGCGGGCAAGACGGTGGTCGCGGCGCTCGCGATCTGTCGAGCGGTCGAGGCGGACGTCCAGGCCGCCCTGCTCGTCCCGACCGAGACGTTGGCCGAGCAGCACCTGCGAAGCCTGGATGCGCTCCTCGCGCCGGCCGGGATCACCCCGGTCCTGCTCACGGGGCGTGTTCCGCGCGCCGAGCGTGAGCGGCGCCTGCTCGCGCTCTCGAGCGGGACCGCGGCCGTGGCCGTCGGCACCCAGGCGCTCCTGACCGAGGGCGTGACCTTCCGCCGTCTCGGCCTGGTCGTCGTCGACGAGCAGCACCGGTTCGGCGTCGAGCAGCGCAGTCGGCTCGCGGAGCGGGCCGAGGGTGGCGCCGCCCACCTGCTCTACATGACGGCGACGCCGATCCCGCGCACGCTCGCCCTCACCGCCTTCGGGGACCTCTCGGTGTCGTCGATCCGCGGCCGCCCGCCGGGGCGGGCGCCCGTCGAGACGCGGTGGGTCCGCGAGGACGAGCGCGAGGACGCCTACGACCTGGTCCGGGCCGAGGTGCGCGCGGGACGCCAGGCCTACGTGATCTGCCCGCGCGTGAGCGAGGGGGAGGAGGGCGCGGGGCGGGCCGCGGTCCAGGAGGCCGAGCGTCTGGCGGCGGGTCCGTTCGCGGCGCTTCGCGTCGGGCTCGCCCACGGCGCCCAGGGCGGGGACGAGCGCAGGCGGGTCATGGCGGAGTTCGGCGCCGGCGCCGTCGACGTCCTCGTCGCCACGACCGTCGTCGAGGTGGGGATCGACGTCCCGAACGCCACCGTGATGCTCGTCGAGGACGCCGACCGGTTCGGCCTGGCCCAGCTCCATCAGCTCCGCGGCCGTGTCGGGCGTGGCGAGGCCCCCGGATCCTGCATCGTGTTCGGCGAGCCGCCGACGCCGGAGGGCGCGCGCCGCCTCGAGGCGCTGACGCAGGTCTCGGACGGCTTCCGGCTGGCCGAGCTCGACCTCGAGATCAGGGGCGAGGGCAGCGTGATGGGCCTGCGCCAGTCCGGGCCCACCGATCTGCGCTTCGCCCGCCTGGCGCGCGACCGCCGCGAGCTGGCCCAGGCACGGCAGATCGCCCGGCGCGCCCTCCGCGAGGACCACCGGCTGTCGGAGGCCCGCCACGGGCCGCTCCGCGCGGCGGTGCTCGAGCGGTTCGCGGACATCCCGAGGCTGCTGGACGCCTGATGCGGATCGTCGCCGGCGAGTTCGGAGGCCGCCGGCTGCGGGCCCCGCGGGGCACGGACACGCGTCCGACCGCCGATCGGGTCCGGGAGTCGATGTTCGCGGTGATCGGCCCGGTCGAGGGTGCCGAGGTGCTCGACCTGTTCGCGGGCTCCGGCGCCCTGGCGCTCGAGGCGCTCTCGCGCGGCGCCGCCCGGGCGACGCTCGTCGACCGTTCGGCCGCGGCGCTCGCCGCGGCCCGCGCGAACGTCGCGGCGCTCGGGCTGGAGGAACGCACGCGCCTGATCCGCGCGGACTGGCAACACGCGTTGCGCCTGCTGACCCGCGAGCGCGCGCGCGCGTCGGGGGCGCAGGCGTGCCCGCCGGGCGTCGGCTTGTGCCTGCTGGACCCCCCGTATACCCTCCTGCCCCGCATCGCGGGGCGCCTCGGGGCCGCCCTCGCGCCCCTCCTCGCTCCGGGAGCGACGGTGGTGATCGAGCACGACGCGGGCATCGCGTGCAGTCTTGAGGGCCTCGCGGTCGCGACGGCCGAACGTCGCACCTATGGCGACACCGCCGTGACCGTCCTGCGTGGGGAGGGGTGTTGAGCCGCGAGGAGTGCCGCCACATCACGGCGGTCTGCCCAGGGACCTACGATCCCATCACCTATGGGCATCTCGACATCATCGAGCGTGCGGCGCGCGTGTTCGACGCCGTCGTCGTGTCGGTGACCGGGCCATCGGTCAAGAAGGTCCCGTTGTTCGACGCGGACGAGCGGATCGCCCTCTGCGAGCGCGCCGTCCGCCACCTGGACAACGTCCGGGTCGCGAGCTTGAATAGCCTCGTCACCGAGCATGCCCGCGCCGTGGGCGCGGTCGTGATGGTCAAGGGACTGCGCGCGATCTCGGACTTCGACTACGAGTTCCAGATGGCCCAGATCAACCGGCATCTCGCCGCCGAGATCGAGACGGTCTACATTCCCGCCTCGCCGCAGTACAGCTTCATCAGTTCGAGCGGTGTTCGGGAAATTGCAGCGTGGGGCGGTAACGTGGACGGGTGGGTTCCCCCGCACGTCGCGGAGGCGCTTCGCGGCCGGGGCGCCCGGCTCGACCGGTCGACAGGCTGAGGAGGGGTTGTGGACGTACTGGAGTTGATCGACAAGCTGGACGACCTCGTGCACAACGCGAAGGCGGTCCCGCTCACCGATCAGGTCCGCATCGACCGCGACGCGATCTACGAGCTGCTCGACGAGATGCGCTCGACGATCCCCGAAGAGGTCAAGCAGGCCCGGTGGATCGTCAAGGAGCGCCAGGAGATGCTCGCCGAGGCCAAGCGGGAGTCCGAGCGGATCCTGGCCGAGGCCCGTGAGCAGGCCGCGCACGAGTCCTCACAGCAGGAGGTCGTCAAGCGCGCCGAGCGCGAGGCGGCACAGGTCCTCGAGCAGGCCCGCCAGCGCGAGCGCGAGGTCCGGCTCGGGGCGGAGGACTACGCCGACGAGGTCCTCGGAACGCTCGAGGTGAACCTGGGCAAGTTCCTGTCCGCGGTCCAGCGCGGGCGGGAGCGGCTGCAGGGTCGCGGCGACGAACTCGACGAGGGCGACGAGGTCGTCCCCGAGCCGATCGAGTCCTGACGGCCGGCGAGCCGCCGGGCATGCACCTCGACCTCGGGAGCCTCGACCTCCGGGCCGGGGCGACAACGACACTTCGGCTGCACGTCCCGGTCGAGGACTTCACGCTGGCCGGCCAGGAGTACCGGGTGATCCCGCGGGCGCCGGAGCTCTCGGTCGAGATCACGCGCTCGGCCGGCGGGAAGAGCCTGCGCGTGCGGGGGCGGATCGAGCTCGAGGGGCCCTGCTGGCGGTGTCTCGAACCGGTTCGCATCGACGTGCCGATCGACGCACGCGAGTTCGCCGGCCGGGGCGCGGCCGACGGCGAGCCCGACGACGAGATGGCGAGCGACTACGTCGAGGGCGAGGTGCTCGACGTCGCGCAGTGGGCCCGCGACGCCATCGCGGAGGCGCTCCCACCCCGCCTGATCCACCCCGACGACGCGTGCGCCGCGTTCGTCGCGGACCCGGCGGACGCCGAGGAGACGACGGTCGACGACCCGCGTTGGGCCCCGCTCGCGCGGCTCGCGGACGAGCTTCGGGCGCGCGAGGGCGACTGACGCGGCCGCATCGGCGTCCGTGCCTGCTACCTTTCTGCGGCCAGGCGCACGAGCGAGGATTCCACATGGCCGTTCCCAAGCGAAAGACATCCCGACAGCGGCGCGACACGCGTCGTTCGACGCATGTCGCCCAGCCCGTCGCCCTGACCCGCTGCCCGAACTGCACGGCGCCGACGCGCCCGCACCACGTCTGCGGGGTGTGTGGGCACTACCGCGGACGCCAGCGCGTCGAGATCGAGGCCTAGCCGCCCCCGCGCGAGCCGACCGGGGCGCCGCCACGGTGGGACGTGAGTCGAATCGGGTCGCCGTCGCGCTGGACGCGATGGGTGGCGACGCCGCGCCGCTCGAGCCGGTCCGGGGCGCGCTGCTTGCGTCCGGACCCGAGCTGTCGGTGCTCCTCGTCGGCGACGCCGCGCAGATCGAGGCCGAGGTGGTCCGCCAGGCCGGTTCCGTCCCCGCGTCGATCGAGATCGTGCACGCCGCCGAGCGCATCGCCTCCGAGGAGGACGGTGCCCGGGCCGTGCGCGCGAAGCCCGACTCGTCGGTCGCCCTCGCATGCCGGCTCGTCGGCGAGGGGCGCGCCCAGGCGGCCGTCTCGGCCGGCCACACCGGGGCGATGCTCGCCGCGGCGACGCTCTACATGCGGCGCGTGCCGGGGGTGATCCGCCCCGCGATCGCGGTCGTCATCCCGTCCGTCCGCGGCCAGGTCGTGCTGCTCGACGCGGGGGCGAGCGCCGAGGCCCGGCCGGAGCACTACCCGCAGTACGCGATGATGGGCCGGCTGTTCGCCCAGGACGTCCTCGGCATCCCCGAGCCCCGGGTGGGGCTGCTGTCGATCGGCGAGGAGGAGGGCCGGGGCAACGAGACCGTCCAGGCCGCCTATGCACTGCTCCGTGACACGCCGGGTTTCGTCGGCAACGTGGAGGGGCGCGACATCAACCGGGGCCTGTCCGACGTCGTGGTCACGGACGGGTTCACCGGCAACGTGGTCCTCAAGGCCCTCGAGGGGGCCGCCTGGTACCTCATGACCGAGATGCGCTCGGCCGTCACACGCACCCTGCCCGGTCGGGTCGGGGCGCTCCTGGTCCGTCCGTCGCTTCGGCGGATGCGCCAGCACGTCGACCCGGAGAACTACGGTGGCGCGTACCTTCTGGGCGTCCGCGGGCTCGCCGTCATCGGGCACGGGAACTCCAGCGGCGAGGGTATCGCGAACGCCGTCCGGCTCGCCGCGCAAGGGGCCCGCGAGGACCTCGTCACGCATTTCGCGGCCGCGCTGGGTGCCGAGCGCGCGCCGTCCGCGTAGGATCCCGGCACGCGGGCGCTGCGCGTCCGAAGGCACATGTAGTGTCGCCGACGTCCTGAACCGATCGCGTCGGCGCGATCACTCTGGGGGGCTGTATTGGAACGTCAGCAGGCCGTCGATGAAGTGCGCGCGATCCTGGTCGAGCAGCTCGGGGTCGACCCGGGCGACGTCAGCGAGAACGCCTCCTTCCAGGAGGACCTCAACGCCGACTCGCTCGATCTCGTGGAGTTGATCATGGAGATGGAGGACCGCTTCAAGGTCAAGATCCCCGACGAGGAAGCGGAGAAGATCTCCACGGTCGGCCAGGCGGTCGACTTCGTGCTGCAGAACTCCGAGTGACGGGGCGCGCGGCCCGCGTTGCGACAGCTGCTGGAGCAGCTCGGGCGCGACCGGCGTCGTGAGGCGCTGACCCACCGTTCCTGGGCGCGACCAGGTCGGCCGTCGTACGAGCGACTCGAGTTGCTCGGTGATGCGGTGCTCGACCTCGTCGCGACCGAGGAGCTCCTGTCACGTCACCCCGACGCGGACGAGGGTCAGGTCACCTTCATGCGTCAGGCGGTCGTCTCGCGCGCCTCGTGCGCGCGGGTCGCCCGCGCGTGTGACCTTCCGGCCAGGATGGCCGAGCAGTCCCCCCGTCAGGGGAGCGAGCTCGCCGCGCAGGTCGCGTCGGAGGCGGTCGCGGCCGCCCTCACCGAATCGGTGATCGGGGCCGCATGGCTCGACCTGGGTCCCGAGGCGACCCGTGGCGCCGTCCGCGAGGCGTTCGCGGCGGAGCTCGATGCCGTCGCGCCGGGGCACAGGGATGCCAAGTCCAGGCTGCAGGAGCTCGCCGCGGAGCGTCGTGCGCCGCTCGCGTACGAGCTCCTCGCCGAGGAGGGGCCGCCCCAGGACCGGCGATTCGTCAGCCGGGCGCTCCTCGACGGCGCCGAGCGCGGACGGGGCAGGGGCAGCTCGAAGCAGGCGGCCGAGCAGTCGGCAGCGCAGGCCGCGCTCGCCGCGCTGGAGGACGCGCCGTGCTGAGCAGGATCGCCGTCCGCGGCTTCAAGTCGTTCGCCGAGCCGGTCGTGATCGACCTGGTCCCCGGCGTCAACGTCGTCGTCGGTCCCAATGGATCGGGAAAGAGCAACGTCGTCGAGGCGGTCCTCTGGGCGCTCGGCGAGCAGCGCGCGACGCGGCTTCGCGCGGGCGCGATGGGCGATGTCCTGTTCTCCGGTGGTGCGGGGCGCGGCCCGGCGGCACTCGCCCAGGTGAGCCTGACCCTCGCGGCGGTCGGTGAGGGCGGGGCGGAGATCGAGACCACCCGGCGGCTGACGGCCGACGGCGAGTCCCGGTACAAGCTCTCCGGCGCCGCGTGCCGGCTGATGGACGTGCAGGAGGCGCTCGCCGCCCGGGGCCTCGGCCCGGACGCCCTCGCGATCGTCCGGCAGGGGCAGGTCGAGTCGGTCTGCACCGCGCGCCCGTCGGACCTTCGCGCCGTGGTCGACGAGGCCGCGGGCATCGCGGGCGCGAAGCGCCGCCGCCGCCGGGCGCTCCGGCGCCTGGGGCAGACACGCGAGCGCATCGCCCGCGCCGAGGACATCCACCAGGAGCTGCGGACGCAGACGCGGCGCTTGGAGCGCCAGGCGCGCGCGGCGGGCCGTGCGGCCGAGCTGGACGAGGCCATCCGCGCCGCGCGGGTCGAGTTGGAGCACGCCAGGATGCTGGACGCGCTCGATGACGCCCGCGCGTCCGAGCGCACTCGGCGCGCGCGGGCCGACGCGCTCGCGACCGCGCGTGCGGCGCGCGCCGAGGCCGACGCGTCCGCCGCGGACGCCGCTCGCGCGGCGGAGGCGGCGACGTCGGGAATCGAGGGGGCGAACGCCGCCCTCGAGCGGATGCGTCGCGCCGCCGAGCGGGTGGGCACCCGGGCCGAGGTCGTGGCCGAGCGCCTCGACACCGTGCGTCAGGCGGCCGAGCGGGCCGAGCGGGCACGTGGGCACCTGCGAGGCGCTCGAGGCGGCGGATCGACGCGCGGCCGAGGCCGCCGCCGCGGCGGATGCATCCGCCGATCTCGCGGAGCGCACACGCGAGGCCCGCGAGCGCGAGGTCGCCGACGCGAACGCCGCGGCCACCGCGGCTCGGGACGCGGTGGAGGCCGATGCGCGGGCGCGCGCCGCCGACGAGCGCGACCGGCGTGCGAACGTCCGCCGGCTCGACGCCGCACGGGCCGAGCTGGCGCGGCTGGAGGCCGCCGCCGAGGGCGGGCCGCCACCACCGGATCTGGAGCGGCACGCGCGTCGCGAGGAGGTGGCGGCGGCGCGCGCGGAGCGCCACCGCGGACACGAACGCGACGCGGCGGCCCGGGTCGACGAGGCGCGCGCCCAGGCCGAGGCGACCGCCGAGCGCGCCCGCGCCGCGGCGGCGCGGGCGGCGGCGATCCGCCCGCCCGCCCGAGGAGACGACCTGGCCCTCGGGTCCGGGCTCGAGGTGGACGAGGGTGCGGAGGCGGCGGTCGCGGCGGCGCTCGGCGTGCTCGCCGAGGCGCGTCCGGTCGGCGATCTGCGGGGCGCGGTCCGTGCGCTGGCCGACGGCGCGCCGACCGCCGCCGTCCCCGGGAACCCGCCCGGCGACGAGGGCGCGCCCGGCGTGCCGGCGTGGTCGGTGGTCCGGGCCTGCCCTGAGGCGCACGCCGAGCTGCTTCGCACGGTGCTCGGCGGGGTTCGCATCGTCGACGATCTGGCCGAGGTGCCGGCCGGCGTGGTGGGGACCTACGTCACGCGGGACGGGATCGCCTTCCGCGGCGCGGACGGCTCGGTCGCGCGGGTGGGGGAGGAGTGGGCGCTTCGTGCCCGGCACGCCCGCCTGCGCGCGGAGGCCGAGCAGGCGCGGAGGGTTGCGGACGGCGACCGCGAGGCGGTCCGGGTGTGCGAGGCGGCGCACGTGGCCGCGGGCGCGCGCCGCCGCGCCGCCGAGCGCGCCGCAGCGCGTGCGGCCGCGGCGCTCGAGGCGGTACGGGCCACGGCGGCGCGACGCGCGCGCGACGCCGCCGAGCGCGCGACGCGCGCCGACGCGCTGCGAGGCGAGGTGGCGGACCTCGAGGCCACGCTCGCGCGGGGGATTCCCGACGCCTCGGGCGCGGCGGAGCCCCTGGCGCGCGCCGCCGCCGACACCGAGCGGCGCCTCGAGGGCGCGGCGGCGGCCGCCGGGGCCGCCCGGAGCGCCGCCCGGGAGGCGTGGTCGGCGGCGACCGCGGCGCGGGCGGCGGCGGAGGAGGCGGCCTCGCGCCTGGCCCGCGCGCGCGGTCTGGCCGAGTCCGCGCCGCAGGTCGCGCTGGGCGACGTCGAGCGCGCCGGCGCCGTCCTGTCCCGGATCGCGGCCACGCTCGGCGCCCGCGCGTCCGCCCTCGGCCGCGCGCTCGAGGAGCGGCGCCGGGCGGCGGGCACCGCCGCCGAGCGCGCGAGGTCGTCGGACGCCGCCGCCGGGCGCGCGCGTGACGCCGAGTCGGAGGCCGCCGCGTCGGCCGCCGGCGCGGACGCGCTCGCCGGGGCGGCGGTCGAACGGTACGTGGCCATCGGCGGCGACCCCGAGGACATCGTCCGCGACGCGACCGCCGCGGTGCGCCCGGGCGAGTCCACGACCGAGACCGTCGCGCGGCTCGAGCAGCTCGAACGGAGTCGGGCCGCGATCGGCGCGGTCAACGAGCTCGCGGAGTCCGAGCGCGAGGAGCTCGCGGCGCGTGAGTCCGAGATCGCCCAGCAGGTGGCGGATCTGGAGGCGGCCGCGGTGTCCCTGGACGCGCGCCTGGCCGCGCTCGAGGCGGCGGTCGCCGACGGCTTCGGCGCCACGTTCGACGCCCTGGCCGAGCGCTTCTCCGAGTCGATCGGCACGCTCTTCCCGGGCGGCCGGGGAGTCCTCCGGCAGGTCGACGACGACGGAGAGCCCGGCGTCGTGATCGAGGTCGTCCCGGCGGGCAAACGGCCCCGGGGCCTGGCGCTCCTGTCCGGCGGCGAGCGCTCGCTCGTCGCGCTGGCCTTCTGCCTGGCCCTCGCTCAGACCCGCCCCGCGCCGGTGTACCTGCTGGACGAGGTCGAGGCGGCGCTCGACGACGTCAACCTCCGTCGCTTCCTGGACCTCGTGCGCTCCCTGTCGGCGGGGACCCAGTTCGTTCTCATCACCCATCAGCAGCCGACCGTCGAGATCGCCGACGCCATCTACGGCGTGACCATGCGCGACGGGGTCTCGCAGCTCGTGTCGCGCCGGCTCGACGGACGGGTCGAGGGTCCGGCCCGCCCCTTCGTCCGGCGCAGGCTGCGCGCGGTCGCGGGCGGGGGCGAGGGATGAGCGAGGCGGGTGACGCGCGCGCCGCGTGGGCCGAGCTGTTCGGTCTTCGGCCACCACCTCCGGAGGAGGACGCGGAGCCCCGGCGGAGGGGGCTCCTCGGCCGCCTGCGCGAGAGCCTCAGCAAGCCTCGACAGACCGTCTCGCCCCAGCTCGCCGGGATCTTCGCGGGCAAGCTCGTGACCGAGGAGGACTGGGAGTCGCTCGAGGAGGCGCTGATCTCGGCCGACTGCGGCATGGAGACGTCACTCGCCCTCGTCGAGGAACTCCGCGGCGAGGCCGCCGAGGGTCGCATCATCGACGGGGCGAGCCTCGCGCGCGGGCTGTGGGACGCCGTCGCCCGCCGCATGGCGCCGGAGCCGCCGCGGCTGCCCCTCGACGCGACGCCCACGGTGATCGCCATCTGCGGCGTGAACGGGAGCGGGAAGACCACCACGGTGGGAAAGATCGCCCATCGGCTCGCGGAGCTCGACCAGACCGTCGTCATCGGCGCGGCCGACACGTTCCGTGCCGCCGCGGTCGAGCAGCTCGCCACGTGGGCGGATCGGGCGGGCGCCCAGCTCGTCCGCCAGTCCCCGGGCGCCGATCCGGGGGCGGTCGCCTACGACGCCGTCGCGGCGGGCGTCGCGCGATCCGCGGACGTCGTCCTCGTGGACACGGCCGGTCGCCTGCAGACCCAGCACAACCTCATGGAGGAGCTCCGGAAGGTGATGGCGGTGATGGGGAAGGTCGACCCCGCGGCGCCGCACGAGACGCTGCTCGTGCTCGACGCCACCACGGGGCAGAACGGGATCAGCCAGGCCCGGCTGTTCGGTGAGGCCGTCCCGCTCACGGGGATCGTCCTCACCAAGCTGGACGGCGCGGCGAAGGGCGGGGTCGCCCTGGCCATCAACGCCGAGCTCGGCCTCCCGGTGAAGCTGATCGGCACCGGCGAGCGCGTCGAGGACCTCCAGCCCTTCGACGCGCGCGCGTTCGCCCAGGCGATCTTCGCCGCCTGACGCGACGCCCCCGGCCGGGCCCCGCACCGCCCGCGCTGCGCGAGCCCACCCACCCGGCTACGATAGGCGGTCGCTCCGGCGACTCTCATGTTCGATGCGCTCTCCGACAGACTGAACGGCGTCTTCTCGGGCCTCAAGGGCCGCGGGAAGCTCACCGAGTCCGACATCGACAAGGCGATGCGGGCGATCCGGCTCTCGCTGCTCGAGGCCGACGTCAGCCTGCCCGTGGTCAAGCAGGTCACGAGCGCGATCGCCGAGCGGGCCAGGGGCGAGGAGGTCATGTCCTCGCTCACGCCCGATCAGCAGGTCATCAAGATCGTGAGCGAGGAGCTCGCGACGCTGATGGGCGAGGAGAACGTGGGGCTCTCCATGGCCCCGCAACCCCCGACGATCATCCTGATGGCCGGTCTCCAGGGGTCGGGCAAGACCACGCACGCGGCCAAGCTCGCGCGCCATCTCGCCGCCAAGGGTCGCGCACCGTTGCTCGTGGCGTGTGACGTCCACCGTCCCGCCGCCGCCGATCAGCTCGCCGTGCTCGGGGCCCAGATCGAGGTGCCGGTCCACCGTGAGGACGGCACGGATCCGGTGGCGATCGCGCGAAACGGCGTCGCGGCGGGCGCGCGGACCGCCCGCGACGTGGTGATCGTCGACACGGCGGGTCGGACGACGCTCGACACCGAGATGATGGACGAGCTCGTCGCGATCCGCGACGCGGTCCAGCCGACGAGCGTGCTGCTCGTGGTGGACGCGATGACCGGCCAGACCGCGGTCGACGTCGCGAAGGCCTTCTCGGACGCGGTGGCCTTCGACGGCGTGGTGCTCACCAAGCTCGACGGCGACGCCAGGGGGGGCGCCGCGCTGTCGGTGCGGGCCGTGACCGGGACACCGATCATGTTCATCGGGACCGGAGAGAAGCTCGAGGCGCTCGAGCCGTTCCATCCAGACCGCATGGCCTCGCGCATCCTCGGTATGGGCGACGTGCTCAGCCTGATCGAGAAGGCGCAGGAGACCGTCGACGAAGACGACGCCAAGCGCATCGAGGAGCGCATGAAGGCCGGGTCGCTCACGCTGGAGGACTTCCTCCAGCAGATGCGCCAGGTCCGCAAGATGGGCCCCGTCGGGCAGATCCTCGGCATGGTGCCCGGACTCAACAAGATCACCAAGGGCAAGGAACTGGACGTCGACGAGGGGCGGCTCAACCGCGTCGAGGCGATCATCCAGAGCATGACCCCCGACGAGCGCCGCCGACCCGAGATCATCAACGGCAGCCGGCGCCGTCGGATCGCGGTCGGGAGCGGCACCTCCGTCCAGGAGGTCAACCAGCTCCTCGCGCAGTTCAGGCAGATGCGAAAGCTGATGAAGCAGATCGGGCAGGGCCGGATCCCGTCGGTCCTCGGCACGTAAACGCAGGTCCATCCGCGCCGGACGACCGTCCGGCGGCAGCAGTCTCGAGGGAGTCACATGGTCAAGATCCGCCTCGCCCGCGTGGGCGCAAAGAAGAACCCCATCTACCGCGTCGTCGTCGCCGACTCGCGCTCGCCGCGCGACGGTCGCAACATCGAGACCGTCGGCCGGTACAACCCCCAGCCCGACCCGTCGTTCGTCGAGATCGATCTCGAGCGGGTCAACCACTGGATCGGCACCGGTGCCCAGCCGACCCCGGCGGTGCGCAAGCTGATCAAGATCGCCGAGGCCGCACGCTGACCCCCGGCGCGGACACGGCGATCGGCGAGATGGTCGCCGAGCTCGCCCGCGGCCTCGCCTCGCAGCCCGACCAGGTCCGTGTCGTCGCGGAGGACGAGGGCGCCACGACGGTCCTGTGCCTGTACGTCGCAGACGACGACCTCGGGCGCGTGATCGGCCGCGGCGGTCGCATCGCGCACGCCTTTCGCACCCTCGTGCGCGCCGCCGCGGGCGCCCGCGGGGAGCGCATGTCGCTGGAGATCGTGGACTGAGCCCCTCGCCCGAGGCCGAGCGGCACGTCGTCATCGGGGCGATCGAGCGACCGCACGGCCTGGGCGGTGAGCTTCGCGTCCGGGCGACCGGCCCGACCCTTCCGGGGCTCTCGCCCCCCGTGCGCGTCCGCCTGGGGCCGCCGGTCGACGGCGAGCGCACGATCGTGTCCCTGCGAGGTGACGCGCCCCGCCTGCTCGCCCGCGTCGAGGGGGTCGAGGACCGCGACGCGGCCGCCCGACTCGCCCGCGCCACGATCGAGATCGCCGAGTCCGCGCTCCCGCGGCTCGGCGAGGACAGGTTCTACGTCCGGGACCTCGTCGGGCTCGAGGTCAGAGTGGACGACCGGGCCGTCGGGCGGGTCGCCGACGTGCTCGACATGCCGGCCAACGACGTCATCGTCGTCGCCCTGGACGACGGGGAGCAGGTGATGGTCCCCTTCGTCGCCGACGCGGTGGCATCGGTCGAGCCCGGGTCGGGTGTCCTCCACGTCCGGGCCTGGGTGCTCGAGCGGCGATGAGGTTCGACGTCTTCACGCTCTTCCCGTCGTGGTTCGACTGGATGCGCGAGGCCCGGCACGTCGTCAACGCGGCCGAGAGCGTGGAGCTCGAGCTCCGGTGCCACGACATGCGCGCCCACACCCCGCTCCGGGCCGGCCATGTGGACGATGCGCCGTACGGGGGAGGCCCCGGGATGGTGATCCGCGTCGACGTGGTCGCCGCGGCGCTCGAGGGCGTGTTCGGCGTCTCCGCCGAGCGCGTGCGCGAGGACCGTCGCGTGTGCGTCCTGACGCCGCGCGGGCGGTCGCTCAGCGACGCGGTCGCCCGGGAGCTCGCCGAGGACGAGGGGATCGTGCTGCTGTGCGGCCGCTACGAGGGCTTCGACGAGCGCGTGCACGATCACCTCGCGAGCGACGCGATCTCGATCGGCCCGTACGTGCTCGCGGGTGGCGAGGTGGCGGCGATGGTGGTCGTCGACGCCGTCACCAGGCGGCTTCCCGGGGCGCTCGGCAACGCCGCGAGCCTGGACCGCGAATCGTTCTCCGAGGCGCTCGCGGGGGGGACGGAGCACCCGCACTACACCCGGCCGCCGGAGTTCCGCGGCTGGGCGGTGCCGGAGGTGCTCCGCTCCGGCGACCATGGGGCCGTGGAGCGTTGGCGGATCGCCAACGCGGGCCCACCGGCCGATCGGAGCGACCCCCCCGCCGGCGGCGCGCGGCGGCCGGGACCGCCCTCGTGAGCGGTCCCGTACCGGCACCGGCACCCGCTCCCCCGCGCGTATCGGCGCGCCGCGTGAGCGGTTCCCGCCGGGGGCGCCGGGGCCGTTGCGGTCCGCCGGGTCGGGGATCCCCTGCACCGCGGGCGACCCCGGGCGGACGCCCGCCGTCCTGCTATCCTCCGCGGTCGGTTTCGGGCGGATCTGGGAGTCCATCATGAGCGTCATCGAGGGCATCGAGCGCGAGCAGCTTCGCGAGGGCATCCCCGCCTTCTCACCGGGGGACACGGTTCGGGTCCACTTCAAGGTGATCGAGGGCACGCGCCAGCGCGTGCAGGCCTTCGAGGGCACCGTGCTCAAGCGCCAGGGCGGCGGCGCGCGCGAGACCTTCACGGTCCGCAAGCAGAGCTTCGGCGTCGGCGTCGAGCGGACGTTCCCGGTGCACTCGCCCAAGATCGAGCGCATCGAGCGCCTGATGGAGGGTGACGTCAACCGGGCCAAGCTCTACTACCTGCGCGGCAAGGTCGGCAAGAAGGCGCGGATCCGCGAGAAGCAGCGCGGCTGACGCCCATGCGGCGTCGCGTGGGCGGCCGCGGCGCCGGCCACGGACGTCGGTGACGTCGGCCGTCCCCTCCCGGCGGTCGCGGCCGAGCGCACGGGCTCGCGCGCTCCGTCGCCGGACCGCCCGGCTGTTCGCGTTCGACCGGGCGCTCGAGGTCCGGACGGTGGCCGGCGCGGACGAGGCCGGGCGCGGGTGCCTGGCGGGCCCGCTCGTGTGCGCGGCCGTCTGTCTGGACCTCGCCGCGCTCCGGGGGCGGCCCCGTCGCCTGCTGTACGACCTGGACGACTCCAAGCGCCTCGACGCCCCCGCACGGGCGCGCCTGGCCGACGTCCTTCTCGCCCACGCGCCGCAGGTCGTCGTGCGGGTGGCATCGCCCGCCACCATCGACCGAGACGGACTGCACGTGACGAACCTGCGCCTCCTGGGCGAGGCGCTCGCGGCGCTCGACCCGTGTCCGGACGTCGCGCTGGTCGACGGCTTCCGGCTGGGCCCGTCCGCGCCGGCGCACCGTGCCGTGCCGGGCGGGGATCGCCGGAGCGCGGCCATCGCCGCCGCGTCGATCATCGCCAAGACGACACGGGACCGGCTCATGGCGGGACCCGTCGCCGAGGCCCATCCGGACTACGGGTTCGAGCGCAACGTCGGCTACGCGACGGCGGATCATCGCGAGGCGATCCTGCGCGTCGGTCCGTCGACGATGCACAGACGCTCCTTCCGCTCGCCCTCGTATCCGTGGGTGGGCGGCGGGGCCACCGGTGGCCTCGAGCGCCCGAGCAGCCGTCCGTCATCGCCGGAGGGGTGACGGGGCCCGCCCCGGCCGTGCCCATGGTGGCGGGCCGAGGTCGATCGCCTCGATCCGGCGCACGCGCATCCACCCCAGCCGGCCAGGCCTGACGAGGATCAGATCAAGACGCACGCAGCGGATCTCGGGCGCGGCGTGACGGGCGTGGAACGCCTCGGCCGTCCGGAGCAGCCGAGGACGCTGCGCCGACGGGATCGGGTCCGCAAGCGCCGCCGCCGACCGACGTGTCTTGACCTCGCAGAGGGCGAGCACACCTCCACGCAACGCCGCGATGTCGATCTCGCCGGACGCGCAGCGCCACCGGCGGGCGACGATGCGCCAGCCCCGCCGGCGCAGGTGGCGGGCGGCGGCGTCTTCTCCCAGTCTCCCGAGCGAGTCCACGGGCGGAGCGTCCCGCCCCGCGGCGCACCGATGGCGCGCGGTCGGTGCAAAGCGCGTCGCGAGTGTGTGCCGTCCGGTGCTCAGCGCCCCCAGCGGAAGCCGGTCGCCGCCTGCTGCGGGCGCAACGGGCTGGCCGGGAGATCGTTCGGTGGCCGCGGCAGGTTGTACGCACGCGGGGCCACGTCGTTCGGTCCGTCCGGGTGGAAGAGCGCGGCGAGGTACTGGATCTGCCCCCGCCCGACCCCCAGCTCGGTCTGGCCGCCGCCGTACGCCGGGATGCCGGCCGCGGCGAGTCCCCGATAGAGCTCGAGCAGTCGCCGCAGTCCACCGACGCGCGACGGCTTGACGTTGATCGCCGCGGGCGTCCGGTCGAGCGCCGCGACGTCGTCGAGTGAGTGGATCGGCGCGTCCCAGCTCAGGCGCCGGACGCCCTCGCCGAGGGCCGCCCGGGTCTCGTCGTTGAGGCGCGGGTCCTCGAGGATCGCATCCGGGAAGTGCGTCGCGACGCGCGAGTAGAGGGCGGGGTCCGCCCCTCGGTCGACGATGGTCCCCTCGTAGGCGCCCTTGAGGTCGAGGATGCGGACGGCTCCGGTGCGCGCGACGACCTCGACGAAGTCGTCGTCCCAATCCGGGGTCGGGTCCAGCTTGGCCTCCATCTCCGGGAGCATCCGCAGCATGTGGAGCATCCGTGCGGCGTCGGGCGGCTCGGGAAAGCGCATGGACGCGACGAAGCGCACGGGGCGGGGCACGATGCCGAGCGCCTCCGCGAGCGACGAGCCGGCCTGGCGGAGCGCCAGATCGAGTCCGGCGCTCTCGAAGGCCCAGCGGCGATAGTTGCGGAACACCTCCATCCCGGGCGGGGCCGGGAAGAGGTCGAGGCCGTCGAGCATCTCGCCGAGATCGCCCAGGGTCCGGACGCGCGTGAGGTCGTGGACGGCGCCGGCCTCCTGGAGGTGGTCGTGGTCGTCCGCCTCGTACGTCACGTCCTCGCCGACCCCCTCGGCGCCGCCGCCGTGCAGCTCGATCAGGGTCGTCACGCGCACGAAGTCGTCGTCCATGGGAAGCTCGAGCCGCCGGAGCCCGTAGCGCTCGATGCGAAGCGGAAGGGCGGCGAGCCGGTCGTAGTGGTCGGGCATGGCGGGGAGCGTCGCACATCGACCGGGCAC
Organism: Miltoncostaeaceae bacterium; assembly: GCA_963698665.1. Taxonomy (GTDB): domain Bacteria; phylum Actinomycetota; class Thermoleophilia; order Miltoncostaeales; family Miltoncostaeaceae; genus CALNYH01. Next base: position 1,050,343 of record CAVORO010000003.1, read on the forward strand.
GGATCCGGGGCCGCGACGGATGTGCTCCCGGAGATGCACTCACGGCACGGTTCCGCGGTGATCCGCCACGCCGCACCGCCCATCATCGCTCCCGTGGTCGCATCGATCCTCGCCCCGGCCGTCCTCGGCCTCGAGACCTCGACGGTCAGGGTCGAGGTCGACCTGCGGGCCGGCCTCCCGGCGTTCGCCGTCGTGGGACTGCCGGACGCGGCGGTGCAGGAGTCGCGCGAGCGCGTGCGCTCGGCGCTCGCGAACCAGGGGTTCGCGATCCCGCCCCGGCGGGTCGTGGTGAACCTCGCGCCGGCGGACCTCAGGAAGGCCGGGCCCCAGTACGACCTGCCGATGGCGCTGGCGCTCCTTCGGGCGTCCGGACAGCTCGGGGCCGGCGGGGGCGTCGCGGCCGTCGGGGAGCTCGCGCTCGACGGCGCGCTGCGGCCGGTGGCGGGGGTGCTCGCCCTCGCGGAGCACGCGCGCCGCCGTGGGTGGTCGCAGCTGCTCGTGCCCGAGGAGAACGTCCGCGAGGCGGCACTCGTCGGCGGTCTGCGCTCGGTGGGGGTTCGATCGCTCCGCCACGCGGTCGACGTGCTGGAGGGGCGCGTCGAGGTGCCGGTCTGCGAGAGCGACGCCGAGCGCCTCCTGGCGGCGGCCGCTCGCGGACCGCTCCCCGACCTGGCCGACGTGCGGGGGCAGGCCTCCGCGCGGCGAGCGCTCGAGATCGCGGCCGCCGGCCGCCACTCGATCCTCATGCTCGGCCCCCCGGGCGCGGGGAAGACGATGCTCGCGCGCCGCCTCGTGGGGCTGTTGCCGCCCCTCACGGTCGACGAGGCGATCGAGGTGACGAGGGTGCATTCGGTCGCCGGCCTCCTCGAGCCGGGTGCGTCGCTCGTGACCGAGCGCCCCTTTCGCGCGCCGCACCACACCGTGTCCACCTCCGGTCTGATCGGGGGCGGGCGCCTCCCGCGCCCGGGCGAGGTGTCGCTCGCCCACCGCGGGGTCCTGTTCCTCGACGAGGTCTGCGCGTTCGCCCCGTCCGCGCTCGACGGGCTCCGCCAGCCGCTCGAGGAGGGGCGGGTCCTCGTCGCGCGGGCCATGGCGTCGGCCGTCTTCCCGGCCGGGCCCGTGCTCGTCTGCGCCGGCAACCCGTGTCCCTGCGGGTTCGACGGCGAGCCCGATGCGCGGTGCACCTGCGGACCGGGGCGGGCGGAGGCCTATCGGGCGCGCATCAGGGGCCCGGTGGCCGACCGCATCGACATCCACGTCCGTCTGACGCGGCTCAGTCGTGACGAGCTGATGCAGCGCGAGCCGGCGGAGGCGTCGGCCCCGGTCCGGGCGCGTGTGGCCGCCGCCGAGGCGGTTCGCATCGCGCGCCGCCAGGAGGTGCCGAACGCGCTTCTCGGCGCCTCGGCGATCCGCCGCCAGGTGGACCTGGACGCCGCCGGGCGTGCCCTGCTGGCGCGGGCGGTGGAGCGCCTCGGTCTCAGCGGGCGCGGCTACGACCGCACACTTCGCGTCGCGCGGACGATCGCCGATCTGGCCGGCTCCGGACGTGTGGCGCCGGCGCATCTGGCCGAGGCCCTCGCCTATCGCGCCGAATCCGTCCGGGTGGGGCGATGACCGCCCCGTCGGACGCGGCCCTCGGGGTCGCGTGGCTCGGCGTGCGGCTCGGACGAGACCCGGCCCGTGCCGCACGGCTGGCGGGCGGGGCCGAGGCGCTCTGGCGCGCACCCTCCCGACGCGTCGCGCGTCTCGTGGGACTCGACGCCGATCCCGGGCGCGTGGCGCGGGCGCGGTCCGCATTTCGATCCGCCGCGGTCCGTGGTGAGCTCGACGCGATGGGCGTGCACGTGATCGCCACGAGCGGCGCCGGCGCCCCGCGGGGTCTCGGCGACCTCGACGATCCGCCGCCGGTGCTGTTCGCGCGGGGCGCCCTCGCGCCCGTGCTCGACGCCCTCGCGCGCCGCCCGGTGGTCGCGGTCGTCGGTGCACGACGGGCCGGTTCGGCCGCCCTCGCCTTCACACGCGCGCTCTGCGGTGCGCTCGCGGGGCGCGGTGCGGTCGTGGTGAGCGGCCTCGCCCTCGGCGTGGACGCCGCCGCACACGAGGGGGCGCTTCAGGTCGGCGGCACGACCGTCGCCGTGCTCGGCGGCGGGGTCGACGATCCGACGCCGCGTCGGAACGCGGCCCTCGCGACGCGCATGCTCGACGCGGGCAACGTCGTCGTGTCCGAGTACTGGCCGGGCACGCCGGCGGCACCCTGGCGTTTCCCGGCCCGCAACCGGATCGTCGCTGCCCTGGCCGACGCCGTGGTGGTGGTCGAGGCGGGGGAGCGCTCGGGGGCGCTGATCACCGCCGACTTCGCGCTCGAGCTGGGCCGGTCCGTGCTCGCCGTGCCCGGGGCGCCGTGGCTCGCGTCCGCACGCGGGTGCAACGAGCTGCTCCGCACCGGCGCGATTCTCTGCGAGGGGGTCGACGACGTCGTGGCCGAGGTCCCGTCGGGCGCGTGGTCGGCCGAGCGTATCCAGGCGCGGTCGGCGGCGTCCGACGAGGCGGGGGAGTCGGCGATCGTCGACGAGCTGGCGCGGTCCCCCGCGCGGGCGGACGAGCTGGCCGAGACGCTCGGACGCACGGCCTCCGAGATCGCCACCGAGCTCGCCGTGCTCGAGCTCGAGGGGCGGGTCCTGCGCGGGGAGGGGCAGCGCTACTGGGCGGCCCCGTCGGTCGGATCCCGCCGGCTCAGCCCGTGCGAGCCCGGCTCAGCGAGGTCGGCGGCGGATGCGCGCCGTACCGGGCCAGCACGTGCTCGGCGCGCTCCGCCACGACCCGACGAAGCGCGACCGGCTCGAACAACACCGCCTCCCCCTGATGCTTGAGGAGTTCCTTGACGAGCCATTCCTCGCTCGCGTACGGGATCTCGACCAGGGCCGAGCCGTCGGCGTAGCGCTCCTGCGAGCGGTGCTCCTCGACCATCCACCGGGCGAGCTGCGGCGAGCACCAGACCGACGCCGTCTGCGCGACCGTTCCGCGCGCGCCGCGCTCGCCGAAGGGAAGGTACGGACCCGGGTTCGCGACGCCGCTCCTGCGGGTGAAGTGCTCCTCGGTGAGCGTCGCGGACCGGATCCGATCGAGACGGAAGGTCCGGCGTGCCTCGGCTCTGCGGCAGAACGCGTCCACGTACCAGGCGTCGCGCGCGTTCGCGAGCAGGTGCGGCTCGATCGCGCGCTGGGTGATCGTGCCGCGGGACTCGGTCCAGTACTGGATCTCCAGCACCCGGTCCTCCCGGATCGCCCGGCTGACGGCCTCGGTCACGGCCTCGTTGGCGACCTGGACGCGGTTGAGCTCCACGGTCGGACGCTGCTCGCCGATCGCCGCCTCGATCTTCGAGTCGGCGGAGCGGAGCGCCTGGGACGCCTCGCTCGGAAGCCGGTCGCGCACGAACTCCACCGCCCACGAGAGCGCCTTCGCCTCGAGCGGCGAGAGTCGCGCCGGACGCGCGAACCCGTCCCCGTAGGCGTCGCGCTGGACGAGGACGGTGTCGTCCTCGATCTGGGCGTAGAGCGCGTAGCACCCTCCCCCGAAGTTGATCAGGTTCAGGAGCCCCAGATCCTCCTCGAGGGTCTTCTTGCTGACGTTGAGCTCGCGTCGAAGCTCGGTGACCGGGACGTGTGCCTCCGCCGACTCGCCGCACGCCGCGAGCAGTCGCGTCATCAGCGCGAGCAGGCGGGTGAAGCGATCCACGGGCACGAAGGGCTCGGACGACTGGCCGGATCCGCGCGCGGGTCGCTCGTCGTCGTCCGCGTCCGCCGACGGGTGCGCCGGGGGCTCGGCCGTCGCCGGTGGCGCCGGCGTCTCGACGACGCCCTCTCCGCGGTGACGCGCCCGGGCCAGGCGCAGGGCGTCGACCACGGCGGTGCGCACCTCGGGCGGGTCGACGACCTCCGCCTCGGCGCCCAGGCTCAGCACCCACGCGACGAGCTGAGACCCGTTCGCATACGGCGTCGTGAAGCGCGCCGAGCCGTCGGCGGCGATCTCGACGTCGCCGTAGGTGCCGAACATCTGCTCGACCCACCACGCGATCGTCGGGCTGAGCGCGATGGTGGCGGAGCCGACCGGGTCGTCGAGCTGCCACGGCGCCCGGTCCCGATACCGTGACAGGTCCAGCTCCTGCGGTGGCTGGAAGTCGTGTTCGGCACGCGTCTTGAACGTGACACGGCCCTTGATGCGCGAGAGACGAAAGAGGCGGGCGTCCTCGCGCTCGTGCGCGTAGCCCACGACGTACCAGCTCCCGCCCGAGTAGATCAGGCTGTAGGGGTCCACCTCTCGGTCGGCCGTCTCGTCCCGACCGATCGAGTAGTAGGTGAAGCGCACCGTCTTGCGGCGGCTGATCGCCGACTCGATCTTGGTCAGGTGGGCCGCGACGTCGGGTGAGTAGTCACCCCCCAGGAGGTTCACCGACACCGTCCGCGCCGCGTGGTCGTCGAGCGGGCTGGGCCGGCCGAGGGTCAGGTGCTGCAGGGCCAGCCGAAGGGGCTCCGCGTAGGCGAACTGACCTTCCAGGAGGTACAGGCACGTCTGCAGCGCCGACAGCTCGGCCTCGTCGAAGTCGAGCGCGGGCAGGTAGTAGTTCTCGGGCGGCAGGGCGTAGAGGTCGCCCTGGAACGGGTCGTCGCTGGGGCGCTCGACCGCGAGCGAGATCCCCTTCGACTCGATCTCCGCGCGATCGGCGTAGAAGCGTCGCAGGAACGCCTGCTCGCTCATCCCGCCGTACCCCTCGACGGCCTCGTGGATCTCGTCGGCGGTCACGGGGCGCTGTTGCGCCATCAGGAACGCGATCAGCGAGAGCTGGCGGACCAGCTTGTCGTCATCCCTCATGGCCATTCGAACGAAGCTCCGGGCGCGTGGTTTGGCGCCCACCGATGATAGAGCAGCACCCCTCGGCGAGCGCGGCTCCGGCGCGCGCGATGGCCGCTCGGAGCGCATCGGCGTCGCGAACACGGTGACGTCGGCGGGCGGCGACGCCTTCGCGCGAGCGGGTGTCCGGCGCGGGGAACGCGGCTGCTACCCTCCCGCGCGTGCCGGTGTTCGAGCACGACTACGGGGTCCCCGACGAGGACGAGCTCGCACAGCTCGTCGGCGCGGCGACACCCCACTTCTCGCACCAGATCCTCGGGCGCGTCGCCGGCTTCGCGCGCACGTTGCCGCCGGATCATCCGCGTCAGCCGGAGCTCCAGCGCCACATCGCCCACCTCGAGGCGATCGGCGGTGGCGGGGAGACCGGGGGCATCCCGAGGTCCGACCTCCCGCCGCGCGCCTCGCTCTCGCGTCTCGGCGCGCCGGTCGACGACGACAGCGGACCCCCGATCCCGCACAACTAGTACTCGTCCGCGCGCCCGTCCCGGTCGGCCGGGAGCGCCCGGCGCACGACGTCCACGAAGTCTCTGAGGATCCGCGCGGTCGCGCCCCAGACGTCCTCGCCGTCGAGCGGGTACCGGAGCGTCCGCACGCCCGCGTCGCGGGGCACGAGCGCGTCGGCGTCCACCAGGGCGGACAGGGGGATCTCCATCACGCGCGCGACCTCGAAGCGATCTCGCACCGATGGGCGGGCGTCGCCGACGATGCGCCCGACATATGGCGACACCCGGTAGCCCGAGGCCATCGTCTCGACGTCGTCGAGGCGTCCGAGCAACTCGACGTCCGCGGCGGCGACGCCGACCTCCTCGGAGGTCTCGCGGAGCGCCGTCGCCGCCAGGTCGACGTCGTGCGCCTCGCGGCGACCGCCCGGCAGCGAGATCTGCCCGCCGTGCAGCGCGAGCTGCTCGGAGCGCTTGGTGAGCGTCAGGTGGGCGGTGCCGTCCAGGTCGTGGAGCAGGACGAGGACCGCGGCCCGCCGCCCGACGTCCGGGAGCAGGAGCGGCGTGCGCGCCGCGAGCGCCCGCCGGATCGGCGGCGCGATCTGGGCCGTGGACAGCTGTCGGGCGACACGGCGAGGCATTCTGGCGGACGAGTGTACGGGGTGCCGCGCGGCCTGACGGTCGGCGGCGGCTCCGGCGCCGCCGCGAGCTACGCTCCCGCCGTGGCCGAGCCCCCGTCGACGGAATCCGCGCACCTCGAGGCGCTGGTCGAGGCACTCGGGTCGGCCCGCGATCGCGCCGAGGCGATCGCCGGTGACGCCCCGCTCGGCGTGCGAGCGGTCGAGGTCGTCCCGGGCCGCCGCGGCTACCTGGTGGCGTTCCCCGGCCCCCGGTTCCTCTGTCTCGACGCGACGCTCGCCCCGGAGCGGAGCGGACGTCGCGCGCGCGAGACGGCCAGCGCCGGCCTGCTCGCCGAGCACGCCGAGTCCTCGGTGGCCGGGGACCCGCTCCGCGCGCTCGCCACGGCGGTCGGCCGCGCCCTCTCGGTCGGGATCGACGATCCCCCCGACGTCACCGACGCGCTCGCCGACGTCGCCCAGCGGGCCCTCGACCTGGCGAGTTGGTCGGATGCTCCGGAGCGCGCGATCGCCTCGGTGCCGGCGCTCGACGAGGCGGTCGCCCTGCAGGCCCTGCTGCTCAGGGCCTGGCGACGGTACGTCGTCGCCACGCAGCCGCTGGCCGACGCCCAGGACGGCCTGGACGAGCAGGTGCTGTCGGCGCTCCGGGCGGTCGAGGAGGCGGGTGCGAAGGCGGGTGCGCCCCTCCCGCTGACCGACGTCCTCGCCCAGGCCATGAGCGGGTGTGACGCGGCGGCGGACGAGATCGTGGCCGGCCACGTCACGCAGCTACGTGACGACGACCTCTAGCCGACGCCGCCCGCCCGGAGCGGCGGGCGGCGTCGGCGGTCTACGCCTCGACCGGCGTCACGTCGAAGTTGCGCGCGTAGAGGTCGGAGATGCGACCGAGGTCCTCCGGCGTGAGGTCGGGGAGATCCGGCGCCGCCGCGAACTCGACGAGTTGCTCCTGCGAGTAGATGTTGGGCAGGGTGACCATCACCGACGGCTCGGCGAGCAGCCACTTGAGCGCCGCCTGGGCGAGCGTGTGGGGGCGCTCGTCGGTCAGGAACCGGAGGGACTCGATCTTCTGGAGCCCCTCGACGAGCCACGAGCGCGGGCGGTGGCTGCGGTGGTCGTTGGGCGGGAAGGTGGTCTCGGGCGTGTACTTGCCCTCCAGCATCCCCGACGAGTGCGGCACGCGCACGAACAGGCCGGTGCCGGTCTCGTCGGCCACGGGCAGGAAGTCGCGGCCGGGGTCCTGCTCGAGCATGTTGTGGATGACCTGGAGCATCGCGACGTCGCGATCGCGCATGGCCGCGACGCCCTCCTCGCGCCACCCGATGGCGGGGCCGAGCGCGACACCGTAGGCGCGGATCTTCCCCTCGGCGCGCAGATCGTCGAGGGTGCCGAACAGCTCGTCGTCACGGATCGCGTTCATGCGCGGGTTGTGGAGCTGGTAGACGTCGATCGTGTCCGTCTCCAGACGGCGCAGGCTCTCCTCGCAGGCGAAGCGGATGTGCGCCGCAGACCAGTCGTGGGGCAGCTCGCGCTGACCCCGCGGGCGGTCGTGGTTGTAGAAGTCGTAGCCGAACTTGGTCGCGTACACGACCTGGTCGCGGCGCCCGGCGAAGGCCTTGGCGAGCAGGGTCTCGCCGCGGCCGTTGCCGTAGGAGTCGGCCGTGTCGAAGGTCGTGACGCCTCGATCGAGGGCCGCTCGCAAGAGCGCCACGGCCTCGTCGTCGCTCCGGTCGCCCCACCATCCGGTGGAGAGGGTCCAAACGCCGAAGCCGACCTCCGAGACGTCGATGTCGGTTCCTGGAAGCGTGCGATAGCGCATACGGCTCGGTCTCCTGGCGCGTTCCGGGTCGAGCGCAGACTAGCGCCGCCGCCGGGTTCCGACGCCGCTACGCTCCATCGCGATGGCCGAACGTCATGGCACCGAGATCTCCTTCCGCCTCGGGCCCGGCACGCTCGGCGAGGCGCGGGCGATCGCCGCGCGCCTCGCCCTCGCCGCCGCCGGGTGCCGCCGCCACGTGCTCTTCGTGGACGCCGAGCGGGGCGAGTACGGCTGCCTCGCCGAATGGGACGCCGCCGCCGACGCGCGCGAGTTCTCCACGAGCCCCGCGGTCGCCCGGGAGCTCGAGCGCATCGGCGTGGCCGCCGAGCGTCCGGTCAGGGTCCGGCGATACACGATGGAGGAACAGGTCCCCGGCTGATCGTCGTCCCGCCGCGGTCGGATATCATCGACGCGTGGATCCGATGACGCTTGTCGTCATGGAGGGCGACGAGACCGGACAGGAGCTCCTCGAGGAGTCGCTTCGGGTCATCGACCCCGACGTGACCGGACTGCCGCTTCGCGTCGAGCGGTACGACCTCTCCCTGGCCAACCGGCGCGAGACCGGGAACGCGGTCGTGTTCGAGGCCGCGCAGGCCATGGTCGAGCACGGCGTCGGCCTGAAGGCGGCGACCGTCACGCCGGAGGCGTCCGACGATGTCGGCAGCCCGAACGCCCTGCTGCGCGAGGCGATCGGCGGAAAGGTGATCATCCGGACCGGCCGGCGCCTGTCCGGTGTGCGGCCGATCGGCGGCATCCACGCGCCGATCTCGGTCGTCCGGATGGCCGTCGACGACGCCTACAACGCACGAGAGCACCGGGAGGGCGAGGGGGACGACGAGACCGCCTGGCGCCTCGAGCACATCTCGCGCCGCACCTGCCGGGCCGTCGCCGACGTCGCCTTCTCGCAGGCGCGCCGGCTCGGGGCGACCGTGACCGGGGGTCCCAAGTGGACCGTCTCGCCGGTCTACGAGGGCATGTTCAAGGAGGAGCTCGACACGGCCGCGGCGCGGCATCCCGACGTGCGGTACCGCCCGATGCTGATCGACGCGACCTACGCGATGCTGATCGCCCACACCGGCGACGCGCTGGTCGTGCCGTCGCTCAACCGCGACGGCGACCTGCTCTCGGACATGGTCCTCCAGCTCTTCGGGTCGATCGCCGGGGCCGAGTCGCTCCTGCTGGCGCTCGACGATGATCTCCGGGTCACCGTGGCCATGGCCGAGGCCCCGCACGGCACGGCGCCCACGCTCGCGGGCAAGAACGTCGCGAACCCGCTCGCGATGATCCTCGCGGCGGCGTCGGTGCTCCCCTACGCCGACGAGCCCCGGGCGGCGCTCGTCTCGCGGGGCATCTACGAGTCGGCGCTCGAGGCCGTGGCCGAGGGGATGCGGACCGCCGACCTCGGGGGCCACTGCGTCACCGACGAGTTCACCGACGAGGTCGTCAAACGTCTGCGGACCAAGCTCGACGTCTGGGAGGCGCTCGGCACGAGCGGGCCCGGTGTCGCGCCCGCGACCCGCGGCTGACCGGGGCGGGGCGGCCCTCAGGCGAGGCCGACGAGGCGCGCCGCCGGCGCGTCGGGACGGCTGAGGAGCGCCATGTGCCCTCCGGGCAGCACGTCGGGTTCCACGCCGAGGCGAGTCCGGATCGCACCGCGGCGTGGCGGCGATGCTCCTCCTGTCCGACGGCATCCCACCACTCGCCCGCGCGCTCTCCGGTGGGCGGGATCATCGGGGCGACCAGCACGAGGAGCGACGTCGGGATCCGTTCCGCGACGAGGGCCGCCGTCTGGCTCCCCATCGAGTGCCCGACGACGACGACCGGCGTGCCGTCGAGTCGCCCCGCGCCGGCGACCGCGTCCGCGTACTCGTCGAACCCCGCGGGCGTCGTCGTCGGACGGGAGCGCCGGCGCCATGCGTCGTGTCCGTGCTCGGCGAGCCCCCGGCGACGAGGTGCCACCCCCAGGGGGCGCATACCGCCTCTTGGATCATGACGAAGGTGCCCATGGCGCCGCCACGCGGCGGGAGCGACCGATCGCGGGTCCGTCGGCGGGGCGACGCACGGACGGCGGACGACACGCTCGTCAGCCCCCGACGGCCTCCTCGTCGCTCTCGTTGATGAACTCGATCAGGTCCTCGACGGTGAACCGCCCGGACTGCATCGACGCCACGAGACCGTAGACGGTGGCGGTATGGGGTCGCTCCAGGACGTACTCGCGCATGGCCTCGTTGGCCTCCTGGTCCAGCGTGCCGGCCCGCGCAACGCCGGCCTCGGTCGCCGCCACCCCCGCGGGTCGCACCTCGGCCAGCCCCGCGCTCACCAGGCGCCCCGACACGTCCGCGACCTCCTCCGGCGAGGCGTTCATCGCCCGCGCGAGGTCGGTCACCGCGCGCGGCTCCCCGTCGCCGGCGAGCTCTCGGAGCACGAGGTACTGCCCCGCGCTGAGCCCCGCCGCGGTCACCGTCTGGTCGAGGACCCCGGCGAGCTCGGCGAGGAGTTCGAGATCCGCCTGGTCGCGGTACACGGCCCCTAGGGTCCGTACCGGTGCGCCGGGTGGGGGCGCACGGCGGTCGTCGTGCGCCCGCCCCAGGTCCTGCCGGTGATCCCGAGCTCGTCGAGGACGCGAAGCGCGGACCGGACGACGCCCACGCGGGCGCCGCGCCCCCACGTGTTGGCCACCGTGATCTCGAAGTCGACCTCGCCCGGGCCCTTGACCGGGCGGGCGTTGGCGCGTGCGAGGGCCACGCGCGCCTCCGCCAGGCGCACCGCGTCGTCCAGGGTCACGAACACCTCGAAGAAGGACCAGTCCCCGGGCTGTTCCGCCATGAGGGCGTCGAAGGACTCCGCGTGCGTCACGACGGCCAGGCTAGCGACCCGCACCGACGCCCGCCAGCGCGTCCCCGACCCGTTCCGCCGCGGTGTTGAAGGCGGCGTCGTCGAGCACCGGGGTCCGCGTCCCGGGGGCCATCCCGTCGGGCGTCGCGACCCAGCTCACACAGCCGCCGTGCTCGGGCAGGACCCGGAGCATCGGGGGGTCCGCGATCCGGGACACGCGCAGCACCGCGGCCCAGAGTGGTTGCGTCCGGCGCCAGCGGAGGCGCTCGACGGCGTACGCGGGCGCCAGGATGTGGAGGTCCCGCATCGCCTCGAGGCCCTCGGGGCCCTCGATCGGGAACGCCTCGTGGAGCCGCGCCCACGCACGAAGGGGCAACTCGTCGGGCTCCTCGGACCTCGGCCGCAGGATCGTCGCGTATCGCGTGCGTGCCTGATCGACCACGAGCTCCGGCCGCTGGTGAAGGTACGTGGGGAACAGGAAGAACTCCCGATGCGGGAGCTCGAACCGCTTCTCCCCGATCCCGCCCTTTCGAAGGATCACGACCTGGTCGCCCGCCAGAAGCGCCTCGATCGTGACCGCCCACTCCTTGAGTGCGTGCTCCGGCATCCCGGCAAGGGTAGCGCCCCCGTCCGCATGTGAGCCGCCCCCGGATGCGCGCGTCGGGGGCGATCGTCATGGTCCGTCGGGGCCGGGTCGATCGGGGGCGCTTGATAGTCTCACCACCCATGATCGATGAGATCCTCTCCCGCGCCGCCGACGGCGAGCGCATCACGCCCGACGAGGCCGTCACCATCTTCGAGGGCGCACCTCTCGAAGACCTGGGTGCGGCGGCAGACGCGGTGACCCGGCGCAGGACCGGCGAGGTCGTCACCTACAACGTCAATGCCCACCTGAACCCGACGAACATCTGCGTCGTGGGGTGCGGGTTCTGCGCCTTCGCCGTCTGGACGGACACCGACGAGCGGGCCTACGCGTACAGCGTCGAGCAGCTCGTCGACCGGGCCTGCCAGCTCGCGGAGCTCGGCATCACGGAACTCCACATCGTGGGCGGGATGACCAAGGAGTACGACCTCGCCTACTACGAGGAGCTCTTCCGCGAGCTCAAGGCGACGCTCCCGCATGTCGCGCTGACGGCGCTCACCGCCGTCGAGATCGACTTCGTGGCACGGGTCGACAAGCTCAGCCACCGCGAGGTGCTGGAGCGCCTGCGCGCGGTCGGGCACGACACGATGCCGGGTGGTGGCGCGGAGGTCTTCAGCCCGCGCGTGCGCAAGATCATCGCCGATCGCAAGGTTCCGGCCGACGTCTGGCTCGAGGTGCACCGCCAGGCGCACGCCATCGACTACCGGACCAACGCGACCCTGCTCTTCGGCCACTTCGAGACGCAGGCCGAGCAGGTGGACCACATGAGCCGGCTGCGCGATCTGCAGGACGAGACCGGTGGGTTCCAGGCCTTCATCCCGCTCCCCTTCCTTCCGGGCAACACCGAGTTCGCCTACCTGCCGGGCCCGACGCGCGAGGAGAAGCTCCGCACGATCGCCGTCTCGCGGCTCTTCCTGGACAACTTCCCGCACATCAAGGGCCACTGGGTCATGCTCGGCGAGGAGATCACCTCCGAGGCGCTCTCGTACGGCCTCGACGATCTCTCGGGCACGCTCACCGAAGAGCGGATCGCGCACGCGACCACCGTCGAGACGCCGCTGGGCCTCTCGCAGTCGCGGATGCGCAACCTGATCGACGCCGGCGGACGCGTCTCACAGGAGCGCGACACGCTCTACAACCCGGTCGACCGCGGGGCCGTCGCGGCCTGAGTACGGCCGGGTCGGCCCGCGGGGGCGGAGGTACCTGCGCGCGGGCCGGCTCGCGCGAGCGGCGTCGAGCGTGCGGGCGGGCCTCGACCGATGACCGGCGACCCGCGCGGTCACCCTCGCGGTGTCGGTGAGAAGAACGACGCCACTCCTCAACGGCGTCTGTTCTTCGAGCGTGAGCCGTGGGAGCTCCGTTCCCTCCGGGGACAGACGGCGCCCGCGACCGGCCACCGTGGGGTAGACGAACAGGCGGTACTCGTCGACCAGCCCTGCGGCGATCAGCGCATGGGTGAGCTGGATCGAGCCGGTGACCACGATGTGCTCACCCTCGCCGGACTCGAGCGCGGACACGTCGTCGGCGATCGGGCCTCGAAGGATCGTGCCGTTCCGCCAGTCGGGATCGGTGAGCGTTGATGCGACGACGTGCTTGTGCGTCGTCCCGAGGTGCGCGGCAACACCCGTCGGGTCGTCGTCCTGCAAGACCAATCCCCGCGCATCGCCTCGAACGTTGTGCGACCGAACAGGACGGCGTCCGACCGCGCCGCCTGCTCCCGCGAGACCGCCTCGACGTCGGCCCGGTCGCCGTGCTCGCCGGCCGGATCGAACCAGTCGCCGACCGTCTCGATGACGCCCGTCGAGGCTGACGTTCCGGTCACCGCCAGCGTCCGCACCGTCTCCGGCCACCCCCGGTCGGTCGCCGACGCGAACGCCGTTCGGCCGGGCACCGACCTCGTGGGCGCCGTGCTCCGTGCGCCGCCGGGGGCACCCGCCCACCTGCGCGCGCACCTGGGCGGGCAGGTCAGCGCACGCCGCGTCGGCGCATGCCGACGACCACGATCCATGCGATCACACCGCACCAGACGAGCGTCCAGGCGATGGTGTCCCACTCGCTCGCCGGGACCGTGACGATGTTCTGGTTGATGTCGATCTGCGGGGCGGCCGGGCCCGCGGCGTCGCGCGCCTGCAGCTCCGCGATCATGGGGCTCGTGATCGCCCGGGGCCAGATGAAGTAGAACGCGCTCGCCAAGGCGTCCGCGGTGCCGAGGGCGCCCGCGTCCGCCGCGGCCTTCAGATTGACCGCCGCCTGGGCGAGCACGTTCACGAACAGCCCGAAGACCCAGGCGGCCACCGGCCCGACCGACGTCGCGGCCATCAGGGCCGCCAGCATGGAGACGAGAAGCGTCTCGTACCCGGCAGCGACGTGGACCGCGAGAGGCCCGTCGAGCCCCTCTCCGACGAGGAGGCTCCCGAGCTGGAGCACGACCAGCCAGACCGCCAGCACGCCCATCAGGGTGAGGCCGCGGGCGGCCACCAATCCCAGCGCGAGCCGCGTGCGGCCGGCGCCGGCCCCCAGCAGGACGCCGAAGCGCCCCGAGTCGATGCCGGCGCGCACGGGTGTCGCCCCGAGCGTCAGCGCCACGACGAGCCCGCCGAGCAGGAGCAGGCTCGCCGCCCCCGCGCGGTAGGTGTCCTGTCGCTCGATCCCCGCGTCCGACCCCAGGGCGGCGATGATGATCGCGATCGTGGCGGCGGGGCCGAGCGCGAGCGCCGCCCAGCTCCAGCGACTGCGCCCGAGCACCCGCAGGTCGAGCCGCGCCAGTCGCACGACGTCGTGTGCCGGCGTCATTCGGGGGTTCCGTCGGCGGTCAGCATGACGACCGGACCGACGGCGGCGGGGAACCCCGCGGGCTCGTCGGTCGCGACCAGGACGCCCGCCCCGCGGGCGCGTGCGTCCGCGATCTGGCGCATGGTCTCCGGGAACTCCCACGGATCGTCCAGCACGATGAGGCGCGGCGTGGCGGCGATCGCCATCGCGAGGCCGAGGCGCCGCGCGCCCTCCACGTCCAGGCGCTCCGTGCGGACGCCCGCCGATCCTGCCCCGAGGCCCGCACGACGGAGGGCCGCGGCGACCTCACCCGCGCGCCCGCCGCGGAGTGCGACGACCGCCCCGAGCACCTCCTCGCACGTGAGCGTCGCCGCGATCGGCCGCCCCTGGGGCGCGTAGCCGACGGCCCGAAGCGCACGGGGATCTCCGGCGGGTGCGCCGAGCACGCGGATGTGACCGCCGGCCGGCACCAGCCCCAGCAGCCCCCGTAGCGCCGTCGTCTTGCCGGCGCCGCTCGGCCCCGCCAGCACGAGGCCGTCGCCCGGCGCGATCGTCAGGTCGAGGCCCGCGACCGCGGGTTGCGCTCCGCCCTCGTACCTGACCTCGAGCGCGCGGGCCTCGAGCGGCGCGCTCCCCGCGGCCTCGCTCAGCGGGGGCCTCTCACGCGCGGATGATCTCGAGGACCTCGTCGCGACGCCGGGCCATGTCGTCCTCGGAGACCAGCGACTCGAGGTTGAGTCGCAGGAGCGGCTCGGTGTTGGAGGGGCGCACGTTGAAGTGCCAGTCGTCGTACCCCACCGACAGGCCGTCCATCTCGGTCTGCGTCCCGTCGGCGTACCGCGCCCGCAGACGCTCGATCGCGGCGCCGGGATCGTCCACCGTCGAGTTGATCTCGCCCGAGATGTGGTACCGCTCGCGATACCCGGCGATCAACTCGGCGAGCGACACTCCGCGCTCGCAGAGCATCTCCAGGACGAGGAGCGCCGGGATGAGGCCCGTGTCGGCGTAGGAGAAGTCCTTGAAGTAGTAGTGGCCGCTCACCTCGCCCGCGAAAAGGGCGTCCTCCTCACGCATGCGGCGCTTGATGAAGGCGTGTCCGACGCGGTTCTCGAGCGGCGTCCCGCCGGCGGCGAGGATCGTGTCGCGGACGGCCCACGACGCGCGCAGGTCGTAGACGATCGGCGCCGGGCCGCGCCGTCGCAGCAGATGCTCGGCGAGCAGGGCGGTCAGGAAGTCGCCGGGGACGAATGCACCGGTGTCGTCGATGAAAAAGCACCGGTCGGCGTCCCCGTCCCACGCCATGCCGAGGTCGGCGCGGTCCTCTTTCGTGACCCGCTCGATGAACTCACGGTTCTCCGGCAGGAGCGGATTCGGCTCGTGGTTGGGGAAGCGGCCGTCGGGGTCGAGGAAGTAGGGGACGGCGTCGATCTCGAGGCGGTCGAGCACGGGCGGCAGGTATACGCCCGCCATGCCGTTCGCCGCGTCCAGCGTCACCCGCAGTCCCGAGATGGAATCGGTGTCGACCATGCCCAGGCAGTGATCGACGAAGCGTGGGAGGAGCCCCTCGTCGCGCGTCCTCGTGCCGGGGTCGGCCGCCGGCACCGGTGCCGCGCCCATCGCGACGCGCCCCACCTCGCCGATGCCGGTGTCGCCCGAGAGCGGCAGCGCGCCCGCGAGGACGAGCTTCATCCCCGTGTACTCGGGGGGGTTGTGGCTGGCCGTGATGATCGCGCCGGCCTCGAACCCGCCGTCGGCGACGGCGAAGTAGATCATCTCGGTCGCCGCAAGCCCGAACTCGACGACGTCGGCCCCCGCCGCCGCGACCCCGGCCGCGAAGCGGTCGGCGATCGCGGGGGAACTCAGGCGCACGTCGTGGCCCACCGCAACCCGCGTGGCGCCGGTGACGGCGACGAACGCCGCACCGATGCGCTCCGCCGCCTCCTCGTCCAGCTGGGCGGGGTAGAGGCCGCGGATGTCGTAGGCCTTGAAGACCGCGGAGTCGAGGTTCATCGGCCGAACCCCGGCGCGAGCACGCCGTACGTCTCGTCCAGGTTCTGCGGCATGACGCGGACGTCCCCGGTCGCTGGCATGAAGTTCGTGTCGCCGACCCAGCGTGGGACGACGTGGAGGTGGAGATGGTCGGCGATGCCGGCTCCCGCCGCCCGCCCCTGATTCATTCCGAGGTTGAATCCGTGTGGGTGCATCCGCTCCTCGATCACGCGCTGCGACCGCTGGGTCAACGACATCATCTCCGTCATCGTCTCGGTGTCCAAGCTCCCCAACGAGTCGACGTGCTCGTACGGGACGATCATCAGGTGGCCGTTGTTGTACGGGTAGAGGTTGAGGATCACGTAGGCGCGGCTGCCGCGGGCGAGGATGTAGGTGGCGGGGTCGTCATCGGCCGCCGGGAGGTCGCAGAAGACACAGCCGCCCCCGACGTACCCGTCAGCGTGCTCGCGCTCGATGTAGCGCATGCGCCACGGCGCCCACATGATGTCGTGTCGGCCGGCGCCCGCGCCGCCGGACGTGCTCATCGGCCCGTCGACGGGTTGTGGCGTGGCCTCGGCATCCGCGATCGATTCTAGGGGGGCGGCACGCCCCGTGCGCCCCGGGCGCGTCCGGGGCCGCTCCTCGCAGCCGGGCGTTCCGTCGCGGCGTGGTGTGGGAACGTCGCCGTCGGTGCGCGACCGGCGGACCGTGGTCGGGTGGCGCGGACGGAAGGCTGGGTCGCACGTTGCCCCTCGACCGGGTGATTCACCGTCGGGGTACGGAGTGCGGCGGACCGGCACGACCGGTCCGTGTCGGACATCGACCCCGACGGCGACTCCGCCCTCTCGCCGCCGATTCCCTCCGGGGCGGCTCACAGGGCGCGGGTCGCACGTTGCCCCTTGACCGGGTGCCTTCACCGTTCGGGTTACGGAGTGCGCCGGACCGGCACGACCGGTCCGTGTCGACAACGGCCCCGACGGCGACTCCGCCCTCTCGCCGCTGATTCCCTCCGGGGCGGCTCACGGCGGGGCCGCTCACTGGCTAGTCGATCAGGCCGTTCCGGTAGGCGTATCGCGTCGCCTCGGTGCGGTTGGCCACGCCGAGCTTGCGGTAGATGTTCGAGAGGTGGAACTTCACGGTCTGCTCGGTCACGTAGAGCTTGCTGGCGATGTCGAGATTCGACATCCCCTCGGCGACCAGACGCAGGATCGCGAGCTCGCGCTCGGTCAGGCCGCCCGGCGTGGGGGTCGGTGTGGCGCCGCCACCGTCGCCGCCACCGCCGCGTCCCGTGGGGTGGTAGACCGTGCCCTCGACCACCTGGCGGATCGTCGACGGCAGGTCAAGCGGGTTGATCGACTTCACCACGTACCCGGCCGCGCCCTGGCTCAGCGCCTGGTCGATGTGCTCGGAGTCCTCGAACATCGAGAGGACGATCACCTTGAGGTCCGGGTAGTCCTTGCGCAGCTTGCCGAGGGTCGAGAGCCCGTCGCCGCGCGGCATCCGCAGGTCGAGGATCACGACGTCCGGATTGACCTTCGGGACGATCGTGAGCATCTCGTCGCCGCTCATGGCCTCGCCGACGACGCGGATGTCGGGGGCGGTCTCGAGCGCACGCTTGATCCCGTCGAGCATCAGGCGATGATCGTCGGCGATGGCCACCCTGAGGGGCTGCTTCGTAGTCGAGACGGTCTCGGACACTGGGGTCGTCGTCACGCAGCGCATATCGACATCCGTCGAGGCGCGCTTGAGCGCGATTCCCCAACAGTATGGCGCGAGACCGACTCGGGGGCCAGGGGTCCCGGCGGTGGAGCGCTAGCCGGCCGGTCCGTGGCGCTTGATCGCGGCGGCGATCTCGACCGCCGGCATGTCCTTGATCAGGTACTCGGAGGCGCCGTTGGCCATCGCCGCGGCCAGGTCGACGTCCTTGTCCTGGATGGACAGCATGAGGACCGCGGTCTCAGGATGACGCTCGGTCAACGCGTAGGTCGTCTCGAAGCCCGAGAGTCCCGGCATCGACACGTCCATCAGGACCACGTCGGGGGAGTGGAGATCGGCTTCGAGGATCGCCTCCTCTCCGTCGCCGGCTTCGCCGACGACCTCGATCTCTCCGTCGCGTTCGAGCAGCCGGCGCAGCAGTGCGCGAAAGCGTGTGTTGTCATCGACGAGCAGAACCCGAACCATGTGACCGGGAGGCTCCTTCATGGGTCAGATCGTGCATCCGTGCGGAGGGCGCGCGTCCAGCGCTGTTCACAACACTATGGCGTTCGGCGTCAGGAGGACCCTAGACGCCTTGGTAGTTCCGTCAGGGAGAGGTATAGGTGAAGCGACCGCGCCCGCAGAACCTTCGGGAATCGCCGGTCGGTTCCTCCACGTCGCTCGCATCGCTCGACTACGATGCCGCCGTGGAGTCTGGCTCGACGACCGGAGCGGGTGCCGCCGTCGAGGCGCTCGCGTCCCTCGGCCCGTCCGAGATGTCGCGCGGGCCGATCGACGGGGCGCTCGCCGACCTCCTCGAGCGCCTGTGCGCGGCGGTCGGTGGCGCGGAGGCCGGGCTCGACCGGATCGACCCGACCGGGTCGCTCGTGCCGGAGGGGCGACACCCGCCCGAGGCCGAGACCCCAGCCGACGCCTGCCGCGCGGCGCTCGCCGCGCCGGGCGCCTCGGCCCACGCCCGGGGCTGGGACGCGCGCGCCGTGGCGGGGCCGGCCGGGGTGCACGCGGTGCTCTGGACGCGCCCGGGTCCGGGTGGGGCCGCCGAGCCGGCGCTCTCGATCGCGGCCGCGGCGGTGGGGTGGGCACTCGAGAACGCCCGGCTTCGCGACGGTCTGGAGCGGGCGATGGGGCAGGTGCTCGAGGACGACGAGCGGATGCTCGGGCGGATGGGCCTCGACATCCATGACGGACCGACGCAGCAGCTGTCGGTCGCCCTCCTCGAGGTCCAGCTCCTCGAGGCCGAGATCGAGGACGCCGACGAGCCCGCGGGGGGGTGGCCCGAGGGTCTGCGCGCCGGCCTCGGGCGCATCTACGAGACGCTCGGCGGCGCGTTGCACGAGATGCGCGAGTTGATCGGCCATCTGCGCCCGGCCCAGTTCAAGGACCGCGCGCTCGACGACATCCTCGGAGACGCGATCGGCGGGTTCGAGGCGCGCTCGGACATCCCCGTGGAGCGCCGCATCCGCGGTGAGTTCCAGGTCAACGGCGTGAGCGTCTCCCAGCGCATCACCTTCTACCGGATCCTGCAGGAGGCCCTCGCGAACGCCCATCGCCACGGCCACGCCTCGGGAGTCGTCGTGGACCTCGAGTCCGATGCCCGGGGCACGCGTCTGGTCGTGTCCGACGATGGCGAGGGCTTCGATCCCGGTACGATCATGCGGGACCGGGAGCGCGCGCCCTCCGCGCGCCACGGGTTGCGCGGCATGGAGGACCGGGCCCGGCTGCTGGGCGGCTCGTTCAGCGTCGAGAGCACGCCCGGCGAGGGGACGACGGTGTCGGTGTTCCTGCCGCCGTGGAATCCGCCGGAATCGTTGGAGGACACGGTCGTTGACGAGTGAACCGGGGGTCAAGGTCTGCGGTGTGACGCGACCGGAGGACGCGGTCCGCGCCTGGTCGGCGGGGGCCTGGGCGATCGGCGTCGTGCTGAGCCCCGGGGGCCCGCGCTCGCTCGACACGTCGCGTGCCTCGGCGGTGCTCGCCGCACTGCCCGAGGGCGCACGCCGGGTCGGCGTCTTCGTGGCGCCGGATGTGGACGAGGTGGTCGGCGCGGTCGCCGCGCTCAGGCTGACCCACGTCCAGGTGCACGCGGCGACGACGCCCCGTGAGGTCGCGGCGCTCGTGAGCGCGGCGGGCGTTCCCGTGATCGAGGCGGTCGGCGTCGCCGGGGAGCCCTCACTCGCCCGCGCGGAGGCGTCGCCCGCGGCATACGTCCTCCTCGATGCGGCCGGTCCCGGCGGGCGCGGCGGCACCGGACGGATGATCGACTGGGAGCTGGTCGCCCGCAGGCGTCCGGCGCGGCCGTTCGGGCTCGCCGGGGGCCTCACGCCCGCAAACGTGGCCGAGGCCGTCGCCCGCGTACGCCCGGCGTACGTCGACGTCTCGAGCGGCGTCGAGTCCGCGCCCGGCGTCAAGGACCACCGCATGATCGACGCGTTCATCGCCGCCGCGGTGGCGGTCGGGACGCCCGCGTGAGCGAGATCCGGACCAGGTTCGGGGCCTATGGCGGCCGCTACGTGCCGGAGACGGTGATCTCGGCGCTCGACGAGCTTGCCGATGCGTACGAGCGCCACCACGACGACGTCGCCTTCACGGCGGAGCTGACCGGGCTCTCGGAGCGTTTCGCCGGGCGACCGACGCCCCTCTACCGCGCCCGCGGACTCGAGGCCGAGCATGGGGCGGGTCCGATCTACCTCAAGCGCGAGGACCTCTGCCACACGGGCGCGCACAAGATCAACAACGCCCTCGGGCAGGTGCTGCTTGGCCTCGCGGATGGGCAAGCGACGGATCATCGCCGAGACCGGCGCCGGACAGCACGGGGTCGCGACCGCGACCGCTGCGGCCCTCATGGGGCTCGAGTGCCGCGTCTACATGGGGCGCACGGACATGGCCCGCCAGCGCCTGAACGTCGTGCGCATGCGCACGCTGGGCGCCGAGGTGCACCCGGTCGACTCGGGGAGCGCGACCCTCAAGGACGCCACGAGCGAGGCCATCCGCGACTGGGTCACGAACGTCGAGTCGACCCACTACGTGATCGGGTCGGCCGTGGGGCCGGCGCCCTACCCCGAGATCGTCGCCGACCTCCAGAGCGTCATCGGCGTCGAGGCGCGTGCGCAGATCCTCGCCGAGGAGGACCGGCTGCCGGGCGCCGTGGTCGCCTGCGTGGGCGGTGGCTCGAACGCGATCGGCATCTTCCGGGCCTTCGTCGGCGACGCCGAGGTCGAGCTGGTGGGCGTGGAGGCGGCGGGCGAGGGGCTCGACAGCGGCCGCCATTCGGCGTCGCTCGTCAGGGGCACGCCGGGCGTGCTCCACGGTTCGCTCTCGTACC
Organism: Miltoncostaeaceae bacterium; assembly: GCA_963698665.1. Taxonomy (GTDB): domain Bacteria; phylum Actinomycetota; class Thermoleophilia; order Miltoncostaeales; family Miltoncostaeaceae; genus CALNYH01. Next base: position 1,071,422 of record CAVORO010000003.1, read on the forward strand.
TGTTGCAGGACCCGGACGGACAGGTGATCGAGCCCCACTCGATCTCGGCGGGTCTCGACTACCCCGGCGTCGGTCCCGAGCACAGCCACCTTCGCGACACGGGCCGCGTCCGCTACACGGCCGTCGACGACACGAGCGCGCTGGAGGCGTTCTCGTTGCTCGCCCGACGGGAGGGGATCATCCCGGCGCTCGAGACGGCCCATGCGCTGGCGCTCCTCGCGGACGAGGGGGCGGCGCTCGCGGCCCGCGGCCCCGTGCTGATCTGCCTGTCCGGCCGGGGCGACAAGGACGTCGAGGCGGCCGGCGCCGCGCTGGGTCTCGATGGCTGAGGGACCGAGCCGACTCGAGCGGGCGTTCCGCGACGCGGGCCGGCCGCTGTACGTCCCGTACGTGATGGGGGGCTATCCCGACCTCGCGACGAGCGCCGAGCGGGCGGGCCGCCTCGCCGCCCATGCGGACGTGCTCGAGCTCGGCATCCCGTTCTCCGACCCCCTCGCCGACGGGCCGACGATCCAGGCGGCGGGCCAGCGGGCGCTCGAGGGCGGGACGCGCCCCGAGGACGTGATCGAGATCGCCGAGGGCCTCGCCGGCGGCCCGCCGGTCGTGCTGATGACGTATGTCAACATCATCCTCGCCGCCGGGGAGCGGGCCTTTTGTGAGCGCGCCGCCCGGGCCGGGGTGGCCGGCGTCATCGTCCCGGACCTCCCGATCGACGAGGGGGAGTCCCTGCGCGCCCACGCCGCGCGCGCGGGCGTGGCGATCGTGCCCCTCGCCGCGCCGACGACCTCGGATGCCCGGCTGGCGCTGATCGACCGTCGCGGCGAGGGGTTCCTCTACTGCGTGTCGGTGACCGGCGTGACCGGCGGGGAGGTCAGGGTCGACGCCGCGCTCACGGACTTCCTGGCGCGCGCCCGACGCATCGTCGCCATGCCCCTCGCGGTCGGATTCGGGGTCCGCACGCCCGACCATGCCGCCGCGATCGGGGCGATGGCCGACGGGGTCGTGATCGCGAGCGAGTTGATCCGATTGGCCGACGCGGCGGAGGGGGACCCCGGCGCCGCGGTCGACGACTTCAGCAAGGGGGTCCTCGACGCGCTCTCGGGGGTCACGCCGGCCGGGGCGCGCACCGGCCCCTGACGCGAGGGTGGCCGCGACCCGGCTCCGTCGGTGATTCCGCCCCGCCGGGGTACCCTCCGGCGGTTCCGATGATCGCCGACCGCTACGAGATCCTTGACGAGATCGGCCACGGCGCCATGGGCGTCGTGCACCGTGCCCGCGACCTCCAGCTCGGGCGGACGGTGGCCATGAAGCTCGTCGCTCCCCACGTGGCGGCCGACCCCGACCTGCGGGCACGCTTCGTCCGCGAGGCCCACGCGCTCGGGCGCGTCGGGCACCCGGGCGTCGTCGGCATCTACGACGTCGGCGCGGACGGGGAGCGCCCCTGGCTCGTGATGGAGCTGTGCCCCGGCGGCTCCCTGGCCGACCGCCTGGCCGAGGGCCCCATGTCGCCGCCCGAGGTCCGCGCGCTCGTCACCGAGGTGGCCGCCGCGCTGGCCGCGATCCACGCGGCCGGCATCGTCCACCGCGATCTCACCCCCGGCAACGTGTTGCGCGGCCAGGACGGATGGATGGTCGGCGACTTCGGCGTCGCCGCCGCGAGCGGCGAGACGGCCATCACCCGGACCGGCGTCGTCCTCGGCACGCCCGAGTACTGGGCGCCGGAGGTGATGGGCGAGTCGCGCGTCGGTCCCGCCGCCGACGTCTATTCGCTCGGGTGCGTGGCGTTCCACGCGCTCACCGGGCACCCGCCGTACTCGGGGTCGAACCCTCTGCGGGTGGGGATGCTGCATGTCACCGCACCGCGCCCGGCCGTCCCCGACGGGGTGCGGGCCGAGGCTCCGGAACTCGCGGCGCTCGTCGAGCGGATGTGCGCGAAGGACCCCGCCGAGCGACCCACCGCGGCCGAGATCTCCGCCGCCCCGACCCGTGTCCTCGCGCGCTCGTCCGCCCCGTCGGTCGGGTCACGCGGTCGGACCGCGGTCACGCGGCTGGCCGGCCGCCGGCCAAGTGCCAGCCGGCGCCGCCGCCGCGCGGGTGCGCCCGCGATGGCCGTGCTCGCGGCGGCCGTCCTCGGGGGGGTCGCCACCGCCGTCGGTCTCGGCGTCGGCGGGTTCGTCGGCGGCGGGTCCGCCACGACGTTCGTCGCCCCGGTCGTCCGTGGCCTGCCGCCCGAGGTCGCCGAGGAGCGTCTGGCGGAGGCGGCGTCCTCGGCCGGCGCGGACGCCCCGAGCGTCCGGATCGCGGAGCGCCGCTACTCGGCTCGCGTCGCCGGGGGGCGCGTCGCGGCGCAAAAGCCCGCCGCCGGTCGCGACGTCCGCTCCGGCGGTGTCGTCTCGCTCGTGATCAGCCGGGGCAGCCCGACAACGACCATCCCGGCGGTCGACCCGGGCGGCGCCCCCGCGACGGCGATCAGGGCCGTCAAGGCGCGAGATCTCCGCGTCCGCGTGGTGGACGAGCCGAGCTTCGACGTCCCCGCCGGCGCCGTGATCGGAACGGATCCCGACGCCGGAGCGACCGTGGACCGCCCCGCGACCGTCGTCGTCAGGGTGTCGTCCGGGGTGCCGACGACGTCGGTCCCCGCGCTCGGCGACCTCGACCTCGACGCCGCCCTCCGCGAGATCGAGGCCGCCGGGCTCGAGGCGCGTGTGGTCGAGGAGGAGACCGATCGGGCCCGGCCGGGCCGGGTGATCGGGCAGGACCCGGCGCCGGGCGCGACGGTGGAGCAGCGGACCGAGGTCACCCTCACGATCGCGCGGGCCGCGGACCTGGAGTGGCGGGAGGTCTACCGGCTTCGCGGCGACGACGCGACGAGCACCCCCCAGTTGTTCGTCGACGACGAGTGGCGCATCGCCTACCGCGGTGGCGACGACTCCTTCTTTCGGTCGTCGTCGGTCGAGGTGCGCGTCTACGCCGGGCGGGAGCAGGTCGACGGCTTCACCTTCGACACGGACGACGAGGGGGAGTGGACCGCCCCGTCGGGCGACGGGCCCTACGTCGTCGAGGTCACACCCGGGAGCGGCGCCTCCTTCGACGTCTCAGTCGAGGCGCTCGGGTAGTCAGACCGCGGCCGCGAGGTGCGCGCGGTCGCGTGCGCGCGCCGGCCCCTGCGCCATCGTCCGAAGGCGCCCCTCGACGTCCCGCACCAGCCGCATCCGCCCGTCGCGGTCCTCGAGGAGCGCGGTGCACGACTCACGCCAGTCGCCGGTGTTGTAGTAGGTCGTGCCCCCGGGGGCGGGTGCCGGCACGATCGCGGGGATGTGGACGTGGCCGCACACGACGCCGTCGAAGCCGTGGGCGGCCCCCTCGCGTTGCAGGGTCCGCTCGAAGTTGCTGAGCGACGTCGCCACGCGCTTGCTGCCCATCTTGACGGCGTGCGCGAGCGAGGTCGGTCGCATGCCGAGCATGCGCCGGATGCGCTTGTAGGCCAGGTCCACCTCGACGAGCGTCTCGTACGCGGTCGATCCGACCATCGCGGCCATGCGGCTGTGCCGGATCGCCAGGTCGTACTCGTCGCCGTGGAGGATCCAGAGGCGCTCGCCCGCGGCGGTGACGTGGGTCGCCGAGCGCTCGATCGCGACCCCGGCGAACGAGCTCCCGACGTAGTCGCGCATGAGGTCGTCGTGGTTGCCCGGGATGTAGACCACGCGGGTGCCGGACTCGGCCAGCGCGAGGATGCGGCGGACGACCCGGTTCGCGTCACGCGGCCAGTGGACGCGCTGGCGCATGCGCCACAGGTCGATCATGTCGCCCACGAGGAACAGCGTCGCCGGCTCGATCCGGTTGAGGATCCGCAGCAGCTCGCTGCACTTGGCGGCGCGGGCGCCCATGTGGACGTCGGACACGAACACCGTGCGCGCCTGCCCGAGCAGGAGATCACCGTCGCCGTCGGGCGGGGCGCTCGGCGGGGTCTCGCCGAGGCGCCGCCGCGCGCGCGAGCCGAGCGGCGGCCGAGCGGTGGCCGTTCCCCCCGGTCCGTCATGTGGCGGACCGTGAAGGGCGGATCCGCCCAGCGCCCACCGGAATCGCTCGACCATCATCGCCCCCGTCGCTCGCCACCGCGTCGATCCCCAGTTTCGTCGCCCGGGGGGGTCGACCTTGTAACCGGGCTGACACCTCGCGGGGACCTGCGTGCGACCGGTGTCATCCGTCAGGCCCCGAGGCGGCGTCGCCGGACCGCGCGCCGCCGAGCGCCGCGAGCGGTAGCGCGGCGCGGCATGCGAGCGAGGGAAGGTGCCCAAGGGTGTGGGGCTGACGGCCCACCCGCGGTCGCGCGGCGGGCCGCCGACGCGATCAGCCGGTCGCGGGCTCCTCGCGGATGGTGACCGAGCGCTGCGGGAACGGGATCTCGATGCCCTCGGCACCGAAGTCGGCCAGGACCCGGCGGCGGAACTCGCGCCCCACCTCCCACTGGTGGCCCGGCGTGGTCTCCAGGTAGACGCGGAGCATCACGGCGGAGTCGGCGAACGCGTCGACTCCGAGCACCTGCACCGGGGTGAGCATGTGCGCGCGCCAGCGCGCATCGCCGCGCATCCGCTCACCGGTCCGTTCCGCCAGGCGCGACGCCGCCTCGGGATCGGTCTCGTAGGGGATCGGCAGATCCAGCAGGTAGCGGGACCGGTCGCGGGTCATGTTGCTGGAGGCGTAGATCTGGCCGTTCGGGATCACGTGGCGGGTCGCGTCGAGCGCCCGGAGGGTCGTCGTGCGGAGCGCGATGCCCTCCACCTCGCCCGACAGCACCAGACTGCTCGGCCCATGCAGTTCGATCACGTCGCCGACGTCGTATTGCCGCTCGGCCAGGATGAACAGGCCCGCGATCAGGTCGCGGACGAGCGACTGGGCCCCGAGGCCGAGCACGATCCCGCCGACACCCGCCGCCGCCAGCAACGGCCCGACGGCGACGCCGGCCTCGGCCAGGGCGGTGAGGCCGAGCACGATCCACACGGTGATCACCGCGCTGACGCGCAGCACGCCGGTGATCGTCTTGGCGCGCTTGGTCGAGAGGGCCGCCTGGCCGCCCTCCATGTGCCGCTCCACGCGACGAGAGACGCGCCCGATCACGATCGTCGCGACGATCGCGAGGACCGCGAGCGTGGCGACGACCGCCACCGTCCTGAGGTCGATCTCCATGCAGACGCCTCCCTGACGCACGGGGACGTGGCCTCCGTTCGCCGTCAGGTGGCGCCCACCTTCCAGGCCCGCCGGCGGGATGGGGTAGTGTCGAGTCGTTGCCTGACAGCCCCCTGACGAGCCACGAGGCGCTCGTCGTCGAGGACGACCACGACTTCGCGGCCGAGCTCGTGGGGATCCTGGCCGCTGAGGGATGGAGCGCGGCGTCGACCTCCGAGGGGGCGGCGGCGGTCGACCATGTCCGAGAGCGAAGCCCGGACCTCGTCCTCCTCGACCTGATGCTCCCCGACATCGACGGAGTCGACGTGCTCCGTCGGATCCGCGCGTTCAGCGACGCCTACGTGCTGGTCGTCAGCCGTCGCGACGGGGAGCAGTCGAAGATCGACGCGCTTCGCGCGGGCGCGGACGACTACCTCACCAAGCCCGTCTCCCACAGGGAGCTCGTCGCCCGGGTCGAGGCGGTGATGCGGCGTCCGCGGCGCAACGGGGGCGCCGACGGCGCGCTCGTGTTCGGGGATCTGGCGGTGTTCACCCGTGCCCGGCGCGTGACGCTCGGCGGGGACGAGGTCGACCTCACGCGGATCGAGTTCGAGCTGCTGCGGCGCGTGGCGCTCGCGGGTGGCGACGCCGTGACCCGCAGGGTCCTCTTCGCCGGCGTGTGGGGGGCCGACCTGGCCCACGACGACCACCTCCTCGACGTCCACGTCTCGAATCTTCGCCGCAAGATCGAGTCGGACCCCAGGCGCCCGGCGCGCCTGCGGACGATCCGAGGGGTCGGCTTCCGCCTGGACGCCTGAGCGGCGCCCTGGGCGCCGTGACGGGCCCGCCCTGCCGCTCCCGCGCCCCTGGTCGGGCCCGCACCGGCCGTCGCGGCTCAAGCCGCCGCCGTCCGCGCCGACGGAGACTCGGCCGATCGTGCCGAGACCGTTTCGCAACGGTGGAATCGCCAGCTTTGGGATGACACACCGCGTGGGGCGCTGGCATGCTGCCGGAACCAAACGACCGTGAGATGCCCATGAACTCCCGTCTGCGCCCGCTCGTGTGGATCGGCCTGGTGGCCGCGCTGGTCCTCGCACTCGTCGGGACCGCCACCGCCGCGCCGGTCATCGACGTGACCAAGTCGACGTCGGGGCAGGTGCTCGCCGGGAAGGACTCGGCGGTCACCGTGCAGGCGACCAACACCGGCGACCAGTTCGGGTTCAACGTCTCCGTCCGCGACGTGCTCCCCGCCGGCGTGAGCTACGTGCCCGGGTCCGCGGGCGCCGCCGTCGGCAACCCCACGATCCTCGCCAACCAGCCCTCCGCCGGCCAGACGACGCTCCTCTGGGTCAACGTCGGAGACATCTCGCCCGCCTCGACGCTCTCGCTCGGCTACTCGGTGTCGCACGACCCGGCGGTCCTCGAGGTCGGCGACAGCTACACCAACTCGGCCGACGTCTACGTCAACACCGACCCGCGCGTGGAGCCCACGTTCTCGGGCGCCGGCGTCCCGTCCAACTTCACCCAGTCGGGCGGCGACACCGCGGCCACGGACATCGCCCCGTTCGAGCTGACCATCTCCGAGCCGAGCCCCGAGGGCGAGCTCCTTCGCGGCCTCCACGACCATCAGACGGTCTACACGCTCACGCTCGAGAACAACGCCGTGGCGACGACGACGAACGTCGGCCTCGAAGCGTGGTTCCCCGCCGGTCTCGAGTTCCTCGGGTGCGCCACCGGCGACAACACCACCGACGCACCGACCAATCCGGGCAGCACCGAGGAGTACCCGGGCTCCGGCGCGATCAACCCGGGCAACGCGCCCGGCGGATTCGCGCCGGCGGCGTGCCCGTCGATCGCGAGTGTCGAGACCGTGTCGGTCGACCCGCCGGGGCCCCCGCCCGCGGGTGTCTACACCAAGGTGGTCTTCAGCGGCATCGCCGACCTGGGGATCGGCGAGACGCGCTCGTACCAGGTGGTGGCCGCCGTTCCGCTCCGCGAGAACACGCTCACCTGGACGACGACGGGCGGCGCGCCGACCGCGGCCTCGGGGCTCCAGGCGTCGAACCTGGACAACAACGACGGCCCTGTCACCGCCGAGGGCGCCGGCGGGGCAGAGGTGTCGCTTCCGGTCGCGGGCACCCTGACCGGCGACTACCAGGGTCCGATCGGGTCCGGCGCCAACCCGTTCTCCGACGACGCGTCGAACACCCGGGTCGCCGAAGACCTGCGCATCCGCAAGAGCGTCGACGGTGGCGGGATCGCGGGTGACCGGCTCTCGGACTGGACCCTCAAGATCGACACGAGCGAGTACCGGTTCTCGACCGGGCTGACGGTCACCGACACCGTCCCGGACGGGCTGTGCCCGGTCGGCGTCGGCGCGCGGTGCCCCGATGCGGGGCCGCCCCCCGACCCGTACGCGAGCGCGACCGAGGCCGCGGACGGGTCGTGGACGGTCACCTGGAACCAGGCGAGCACACCCGCGCTCGCCCAGATCGGCCCGTCCGGCACGACGACGATCACGCTTCGGACCTACACGCGCGACTTCTACCAGGAGGACTTCGCCGACGACGCGCCGATCCTCGCGAACGACAGCTGGTCGAACTCGGTCGCGCTGACCGGCACCACCAACAACATCTGCACCGGTGGCACCGGCCCCACCGACTGCGCGGGCGGGTCCGAGATCGACGGCGGACCGAGCCCCACCGCGGCCGTGTCCGACTCCTCGAGCGCAGGCCAGAGCGCGCCCGGTCCGACCATCGACAAGCAGATCGGGACGCCCGGCCTGGCGCCCGGGGCCGACCCGGCGGACCGGTGCGACCCGGCGAACGCCACCTACGGCGCCGGCCCGCTCAACTTCGGTCCCTCCGACCTGGTCTGCTACCGGCTCACGGTCAACTTCCCCGCCTCGGTCTTCACCGGCCAGGAGCTCGGCCCACCGGCGGTCTCGCCCGCCGTCGAGCTTCCGGTGGCCGACTTCCTTCCGACGATCTCGGGGTTCGTGGCCGCGTCGCAGCGGCCGACCGCCGCGAACACGGTGACCATCACCGACACCGCCGGGAACGTCGACGGGGCGACCGACCTGCTCTGGAACGTGTCCTCGGCCGGCGCCCCGGCGGGCACCGTGGACAAGGGCGGCGTGTTCGACATCACGATCGGCGCGCAGCTCGACGCGCAGCCCGACGCCGCCGCGGCCGGCCTCCAGCTCGGGAACCTCATGAAGTACGCGAACGTCAACTCGGGCGGCCAGGCGTTCACGAAGCGCGACCAGGTCTTCCTCACCTGGTCGTCGCCGCTCGAGATCGTCAAGGGCGTCGCCCTGATCAACGGCAGTCCGGTCGGGGGCTACCCGCCGCCGCAGGACAACAAGCTCGTCGAGCCGGGCGACGTCGTCACGTACGAGATCGACCTCACGGCCACCGGCGGCAAGACCGCCGAGGCGGTGCAGGTCTGGGACGTGCTGCCGCCGCAGATCGGGTGTGGCCAGGTCGGCGTGATCAGCGACTCGGGCGTGTGCAACGCGTCCGTGACGCCGAACCGCATCGAGTGGAACCCCGCCTCGGCGCCGCCGGGCCTCTCGGTTCCGCCCGGAACTCCGAAGAAGCTCCGGTACGACGTGCTGATCCCCGAGGGGCTCGGGTCGGGCACCAACCTCGACAACACCGCAGGTGTGCGGCAGTACCGCGAGACCTCCAACACCGGCACGGCCATCGACTTCATCCCCTCGATGAACATCGACCCGAGCCTGAACCCGAGCGCGAACACGGTCCCGATCAAGGACCCGTCCCGCGTGCGGCTCGTCCGCGCGAAGATCGCCAAGTCGCGGACGACGTCGATCGTCGAGCCCGGCAACTCGATCACGCAGGCCACGATCGGCGAGCGGATCGACTACACGCTGACGACCACCGTCCCGGCCAACACGACGCTGTTCGTCCCCGAGATCCGCGACGCGCTCAGCGCGCGCAACACGTACGTGGCCGGCTCGGCCGAGGTCACGCTGCCCTCGGGCACGACGATCAGCGGGGACGCGGGAAGCGCGGAGGGGTGGACGCTCTCGACGGCAGGCGGCGTCATCCTGCTGCAGAACCCCACGTCCTACGCGAACACCGATCCCACCGACCAGCTCATCACGATCACCTTCAGCGCCACGGTCGATGACGAGGCGGCGAACGTGCGCGGTGGCTCCGCGGTGCCCAACGCCACATCGCTGACCTGGTTCGTCGAGGCGGGCGGCGCGAAGCGCACGAAGAACGCGAACGTCTCGACCCCGATCGTCGAGCCGAACGTCGCGATCGGCAAGGGGAACTCCGCGGCCGGTCCCCTGCAGCCGGGCGGCGCCGTCGACTTCACGGTGACGGCGAGCAACCCGAACGGCCCGAACGTCTCCGTGGCGCACGACCTGGTGGTCAGGGACGTGCTCCCGAGCGGTGTCACGGCGCCGACGGCGATCTCCGGTGGCGGGCTCTACGACGCGCCCACCAGGACGATCACCTGGAACGCGGGCAAGCTCGACCCGGGCGCGTCGGTCGCGTTCACCTATTCGACGACCGTCGGTCCGTCGAGCGCGCTCAGCCAGGGACTCGTCCTGCAGAACACCGCGACGGCCACGGTGACGAGCCTCGCCGGCGCGGTGCCGGGCGAGCGGACGGCGGCCACGGCGGCCGCGCTCGGCGTGCCCGGGCTACTCGGCGACCGCGAAGTCGTCGATCACGATCTCGCTGCCCGACCTGGCGATCGCCAAGTCGCTCCAGACGCCGCCGCCCGCCGAGGTCGGACAGCCGGTCACCTGGGCGGTCGACATCGGGAACACCGCATCCGTGGCGACCGCCTTCGGCGTCGACCTGATCGACACGCTGCCCCCCAACTGGAGCTATGTCCCGGGGAGCGCCGGGCTCGACGGCGCGCCGCTCGCCGACCCGATCGTCGGCGGCTCCGCGGTGCCGGGGGTCGTGCTGACCTGGGCGAACCTCAAGGACCTCGGTCCCGGCGCGTCGCTCAGGGTGACCTTCCGTGCGACACCGGACGTCGCCGCGGGGTCGAATCCGGGGACGGGGACGACCAACCCGCACATCAACTCGGCGCGCACGACCGCGGAGGACGCGCTCGGCGCGAGCGGCAGCTCCGGCGGTCCGTACGCGGCGGGCCCCGCCACCGCCCAGACCATTCTCGAGGTCCCGATCCTCGAGCTCGACAAGACACCGGACGGCCTCCAGGTCGACGCGGGCGACCAGGCCGTGTACCGGATCACCATCCGGAACACGGGCGTCGTCCCCGCCCGGGATCTCGTCATCCGCGACACGTTCCCGGCCGGTGTGACCTACACGCCGGGCACCGCCAGGGCGGGCGACCCCGACGACAACACGCCCGTCGCGATGGGCGAGGACGCCTCCGGATTGCCGAACGTCGTCTGGACGATCTCGTCGCTCGCGCCCGGCGAGCGCATCCTGATCTCGGTTCCGGTGCGCGTGAACTCGCCCCAGGACGACGGCACCGTGCTGATCAACGAGGCATCGGTGACCTCGAAGGAGATCCCCAACGAGGTGACCGACACGGGAGAGCTCATCGTCAGCGCGTCGCCCGAGTGGAACACCTCCGTCAAGTCATCGCTCCCCGGACCCGGTCAGCCGGTGGTCCCGGGCGGGACGATCAAGTACGCGATCGGGTACCGCAACACGGGCGACGAGATCGCCCGCGACGTCCGGATCCTCGATCGCATCCCGGCACGGACGCGCTACAAGGCCCGCTCGGCGACCGAGCCCGGCGGCGTGCAGCGCGAGTTCACGACGCGCGGCCTCGCCGAACGTCGACGACGACGCCCAATGGTCGTCCACCGAGCCGGCCGACCCGGCGGCGGTGACCGCGATCAGGTGGCTGGCGGGCGACGTCTCGCCGGGCACCCCGGCGATCGTCGTGCGCTACACCGCGATCGTCGACGCGGACGTGCCCGACAGCACGCAGATCGTCAACAACGCCGAGATCACCTCGAAGGAGACGGACAAGCCGATCACGATCGGCCCGACCTTCGAGACGGTCGACGAGGGCGGCGGCGCGCTGGTCGCGGCGGCGTGCATCGACGGTGGCCGCGTCGTCGCCACGCCGCGGAACCTGAGGGTCGGCGTGCCGACCAGGATCAGGATCCGCGTGACCGGCAAGGGCGGCGTCGCGATCCCGAACCAGCGGGTCGTGATCACCGACTCGAGCGGGTCCACGCGTCGCAGGTCGACGGTGACGAACCGACAGGGGCGGGCGACGATCACGGTCACCGCGCGCAAGCCCGGGTCCAGGTTCATCGTGTCGGCGGGCAACTGTGGCACCGCGAAGCGCATCGTGGCCGTGCGGACGCAGGTCTGCCGGGACATCAGGGTGACCCCGCGGTCCCTGACCGTCGGCGTCCGAGACCGGATCCGGGTGTCGCTTCGGAGCAACGGCCGTGCCGTCCGCGGTGCGCGCGTGCTCGTCCGGGGCGCCGGTGACTCCGACTCGGCCCGGACCAACAACAAGGGCGCGGCGGTCCTGACGATGCGGCCGACCCGCACGGGTGTGGTCGTGCTCAGGGCGCCGGAGGCGTTCAGCTGTCGGGTCCGAATGGGGGTCGCCGCGGCGAGTGCCGGTGGTGGCGCGCTCACGGGGTAGCGTCGCGCGCCGCGTGGGCGTGTCCGGCGTCGGCGTCGTGGCCCTGGCCATGCTCGCCGGGTCGGGCGCCCCCGCGGCCGCCGCGCCGCCGCCGCCGACCGTCGCGCACCTGACCGTCGATGCGACGACGGTGCGTGCCCGCCCGAGCGAGCGCGCCCGGGTGGTCGGGCGCCTTCGCGACCTGCGGCCCGACTTCCGGCTGCGCATCGTCCGCGTGCTCGGGCGAAGCGGCGATCGGGCCGGGGGGACCTGGTACCGGGTCGCGTTGCCGGGGCGGCCCAACGGCCGTAGCGGCTTCGTCCGGGCCGAGGCGCTGCGACTGCGGACACGCCCGCGTGCGGTCGTGATCGTCCGTCGCGGCGCGCGCCGGCTCGAGGTGCGAATCGACGGCCGGCGCGTGCTCCGGACGCGCGTCGCCGTCGGCAAGCCGGGTGCGGAGACGCCGCTCGGGCGGTTCCACGTCACGGCCTCCTTCCGCCCGACCGCACCCGTCCTCGGTCGCTGGGCGATCGAGACGAGCGCCTACTCGCGCCTCTCCGACTGGCCGGGCGGCGGCATCGTCGGCATCCACGGGACGCGCTCCCCGGAGCTGCTCGGCCAGGCCGTCTCGCACGGCTGCGTGCGCGTCGCCGACCCCGTGATCCGCCGCGTCGCGCACCTCGCACCCCCGGGCACACCGGTGGTGATCGTGCGGTGAGCGGCCCGGCGGAAACGCCGCGCGCGCGAAATGCGGCTACCATGGGCGGGGCGGAGTGCCTCGACGGCGAACGATCGCCGTCGACCCTCCCACCGCCCAGTGCGTGAACCGCGTCGGCCGGAGCGAGGACCCCGACGACGCCGGCCACCGAACGGCCGGAGGAAGGCATCACAATCACATCGCATGAAAGCTTCGCGGAGCTCCAGGTCTCCGCGCCCCTCGTCCGTGCGCTCGACGCGCAGGGCGTCACGACACCGTTTCCCATCCAGTCCCTCGTCATCCCCGCCGCCACGGCGGGCGAGGACGTCCTCGCCAAGAGCCCGACCGGGTCGGGCAAGACGCTGGCGTTCCTCCTCCCGATGCTCGACGCGCTCGCCGAGGTCCCGGCGACGCCCTCGGCGCTGATCCTCGCGCCGACCCGCGAGCTCGCGAGCCAGATCCAGGAGCAGGCCGCTCCGCTCGCGAAGGCCGTCGGTCTTCGCACGCAGGTGGTGCTCGGCGGAACGCCGATCGACAAGCAGGTGCGCTCGATCCGCGGCGCGCACATCGTGGTCGCGACGCCCGGCCGCCTGATCGACCTGATCGGTCGACGGGCCCTCGACATCTCGGCGGTCGAGATCCTCGTCCTCGACGAGGCCGACCGGATGCTCGACATGGGCTTTCGCCCGCAGACCGACCGCATCGTGGCCCGGCTGCCCAAGGACCGCCAGACGATGCTGTTCTCGGCGACGCTCGACGGCGCGGTGGGAGACCTCGCGCGCTCGTACACGCACGACCCGGCGCGCCTCGAGGCCGGGGCGCTCAGCGAGGACGTCGGCGAGGTGGCCCACACCTTCGCCCCGGTGCCGGACTCCGGCGCCAAGCTGGACGTCCTGATGGAGATCCTCGCCTCGGAGGATCGTGATCTGGCGCTGGTGTTCTCGCGCACGCGCCACGGCGCGAAGCGACTGAAGCGTCGTCTCGAGCAGCGCGGCGTGAACGCGGCGGCCCTCCACGGCGACATGACCCAGCCGGCGCGCCAGAAGGCGCTCGCCGCCTTCGGCCGCGGTGACGTGGACGTCCTCGTCGCGACCGACGTCGCCGCGCGCGGCATCGATCTCGACGACGTCACGCACGTGATCCACTACGACGCGCCCACGACGCGCGAGGACTTCGTCCACCGCTCGGGCCGCACCGGCCGGGCCGGCCGCGCGGGGACCTGCATCACGATGGTGATGTCGTCCGAGGAGGCCGACGTCTCGCGCCTCGCCGCGGTCTGCGGGCTCGAGGACGAGTACCGCGCCGCCGGGCTCAGCATGGCGGCTCCCCGGGTCGTCCACACGACCCGCCGTCGACGCCGCGGGGGCGGCGCCCCTCCGGCGCGATCACGTCCCGTCCCGGCCGCGCCGCAGAACCGGGGCAACCGCGTCGCACGGCGGAGCGCGCCGCCCCAGGGCTGAAACGAGGTCAGCCGACCCCGTACACGAGGAGCCACACCCCCACGTTCTGGGTCGCGAAGGCGATCACGGTGAGGATGTGGAAGACCTCGTGGAACCCCAGCACGCGTGGGGCGGGGTTCGGCCGGCGCCAGACGTAGACGAGGGCCCCCAGGCTGTAGAGGCCGCCCCCGACGAGGGCGAGCACCACCGCCGGGGGCCCGGCGCCGCCGAGGAGGGCCGGGAGCACCGACACGGCCGTCCAGCCGAGCGCCAGGTAGAGCACGACGAACAGCCACGTCGGGGCGGGTCGGGCGAGCAGTCGCACCGTCGCGCCGCCGACCGCGGCGATCCAGACCGACGCGAGGACCGCCGCCCGCGTGGCGCCGTCGAGCCCGAGGATCACGAACGGCGTGTACGTGCCGGCGATGATGAGAAAGATCGCCGCGTGGTCGGCGCGCTGCGCGAGCCGGGACGGTCGCCCGGCGGACGAGAGCAGGTGATGGGCGCTGCTCGCCGCGAACAGCGCCACCGCGCACACCCCGTAGACGGCGACGGACGCGCGCGCGCCCGCGCCCGGCGCCAGCACCGTGAGGACGACGGCCGCGGCGACGACGAGCGGAAGGGACGCCGCGTGGACCATGCCTCGCAGACGCGGCGGCCGCGGATCCACCGAGGGGGCGCCCATCGCGTGGGCCGTACCGATGGCCATCCGGGCTCCTTGTCCGCGTGGTGCCCGAGCGCATCGGACGAGCGCTCGACCGTAGCGCCTGCCACGTCCCACCACATCCGCTACCGTTCCGGGGAGGTGCCCGCACGACAGGCGGGCGTGACCGCGAGGGTCGCTGGTGACATCTCGGGCGACCGCCCGGTACGTGCGCCGGAGTCCGCGCACGAGCGATAGGGGAGCGCGATGCCCGAAGGCGTCGTCAAGTGGTTCTCGTCGGAGAAGGGGTACGGCTTCATCACCCCCGACGGCGGGGGCAAGGATCTGTTCGTCCACTTCTCGGAGATCCAGGGGTCCGGCTACAAGACCCTCGATGAGGGGCAGCGGGTGAGCTTCGAGGAGAAGGAAGGCCAGAAGGGTCCGCAGGCGTCGGGCGTGACCGCGGTCGACGCCGGCTGATGGGGGCGCGACGCCGCAGACGGTCGTCATCCGGAGGGCCTCGTACCCCGCAGCCCGGGGGAGGGGCCGAGAAGGAAGAGGGGATCGAGGTCGAGGGAGACGTCACACAGGCGCTTCCCAACACCTTCTTCCGGGTCGAGGTCGCCGAGGGCCATGAGGTCCTCGCCAAGCTCGCCGGCAAGATGCGTCGCCGTCGCATCCGGGTGAACCCCGGCGACCGCGTGCGTGTCGAGCTCTCGCCCTACGACCTGACGCGGGGCCGGATCACCTACCGGCTGCGCTCCGACTCGGACGCGCCGCCGCCGCCTCCACCGACCTGAGTGATCGCGCCGGGGCCCCCGGGGGCCCCGGCCGCATCGCCGCGCTGCAGCGTCGACCTGGCGTGGACGTGGGTCGGCTCGGCGATCACCCCCCAGTCGTAGATGACCGCGGTGCGCAACAGCAGGTCCTGCACCGACGCGTCCTTGCGGCTGACGACGCGCCCACAGCAGGCCGATCGGAAACAGGCTGTAGAGCACGGCCCGCCAGAACGCGCGCCCGAAGGGCAGGTCCGATCCGTCGTCGCGGACGACGCGCAGCCCGATGATGAGCTTTCCGAGTGTGCGCCCGTTCAGTCCCCAGCCGTAGGTCAGGTAGGCGACGAGCAGGACGAGCATGAAGAACACCCTTCCCGACGGGTCGGGCAGGACGACCTCGAGCCTCCCACCGAGCACCGCGCGTATCAGCGCGCTCGCCCCGGCGATCAACCAGGCGATTCCGAGCACCACGAGCAGATCGATGAGGTCGGCGAGGGTGCGCGAGACGATCCCGGCGCGCCGTCGTTGGCGGGCCCGCACCTTCGGATCGACCGCCGGGCGCGTCATCGGTCGCCGCCCCCGAGGACATCGTCCCGCGGCCGTCCGCGGCGAAACAAGAGCGCGTCGGCGATGCGTGTCACCAACGCGTCCGCCCCCATGGCCTGCTGGCGGAACTCCTCGATGGCTTCGGTTCCGAGGCTGGCGGTCGACTCCGTGATGACATCCCCGATGTCCACAGCATCGAGCGCCTCGGCCGCGAGTTCGCCGACGTCGACCCGGCTCACCACGGCCTGGACGTCCACGCGATCGAGCAGGTGGTCGACGTCGACGCCGTCGATGATCTCGTCCACGTCGACCCGGCTGACCACCGCCTGGACGTCCACGCGGTCGACGACTGCATCGACGTCGATTCGCGAGATCAGCCGGTTGACGTCGACCTGGTCGAGGAGGGCGTTCACGTCGATCAGGTCGAGTACCGCGGGAACCAGCCGCCCGGCGGCCGCGCCCGCCAGCGATGAGACGGCGTCGATCGACCTCGACGCAGCCGCCTCGACTCGCTCGATCGGAACGTTCGCACGCTGAACCGGTGGTGCGTGTCCCGGGCCCGACGGGCCCGCCACCGTTACGGCGCGCGGCACGTCCACGATCCGGGCGAGTCGCTCGAGCACGGCGTCGGAGACCATGAGACCCGCCTCCTTGGCGGTCTCGATCGGATCCCCACCTCGCGCCTCGGCCATCTCGTCGGTCCCCGCTCGTCGCCCGCGGTCCAACCGTAGTGTGGCAGCCCGCTCGGCCGGGCGATCGGCGAGGGGCGGATCGAGGCGCTGACCGGCATCTGAGCACCTGACCCGGGGTCGTCGCGGTCGTCTTTCATCCCGTTCGGCCGATGCCCATGCGTCCGCGACCGAACAGGCTGATGTCGAGGGCGGCGCGGCGAACCATGTGCCCAGGGGCACGAACGACCCGCGCCGGCAGCGATCACAACGAAGGGACGACGTTGGACTGGTCATTCTTGGACGTCTTCTGGACGATCTGCATCTTCTTCGCCTGGGTGGTCTGGTTCTGGCTCCTGATCACCGTCTTCTCGGACCTCTTCCGGCGTCATGACGTCGGCGCCGGTGGCAAGGTCCTCTGGACGCTCTTCATCGTCGTCCTGCCGTTCATCGGCGCGTTCGTCTACCTGATCTCGCAGGGCGGCGGCATGGCGGAACGCAACGAGCGCAGGGCCGATGAGGCGAAGGCCCAGATGGACGCCTACGTGCGCTCCGCCGCGGGGTCGGGAAGCCCAACCGCGGAGATCGAGCGCGCGAAGCGACTCCTCGATGACGGGACGATCACCAAGGACGAGTTCGAGGCGATGAAGGCGAAGGCGCTCGCGGCACCAGCCGCGTAGTCGCGCACCCGGACGAGAAGGAGACGGAAAATGGCGATCGGACCGGTACAGCTCCTCGTGCTCGGCTTCGAGCACCCGGAGTTCCAGGGCGAGATCATCGACGAACTCGAACGGCTCCGTGAAAACGAAACGGTTCGTGTGATCGATGCGCTCGCCGTCCACAAGGACGCCGCCGGAGAGATCGAGGTGGTTCACCTCAGCAATCTCAGCCGCGACGAGGCGGTCGAGCTCGGCAGCAAGGTCGGCGCCCTGATCGGTCTCGGGATCGAGGGCGAGGAGGGCATGGTGGAGGGCGCCCTGGTCGGTGCCGAGGCGGCGGCGGACGGCATCGACGTCTTCGACGAGGACGATGCGTGGGACGTGATCGAGGACATCCCGAACGACTCGGCGGCGGCCCTGATCCTGATCGAGCACCACTGGGCGGTCCCATTGCGGGACGCGATCGCGAGGGCGGGTGGTTTTCGCATCTCCGACGGCTTCATCAGCCCGCTGGACCTCGTGGCGATCGGCCTCGTCTCGGCCGAGGAAGCCGCGGAACTCCATGCCCTCGAGGCGGCCGGTACCGCCGGCTGATGCAGGAGTCGGACAGACCATGCCGAGCGAAACGGAGGTGAGCGGATGATGGGGAGCCGAAGAGTCGCCCGGCGCACGTCGCGTCGCGTCGCCCGCCGACGCTGATCGCGGTCCCCATCCCACCCCCCGGTCCGCGATCAACCGAGGGGTGGGGTGGGTGTGCTCATGCGTCCCAGGCGCAGCGGAATCCGGTGTTCCCGGTGCTGGAGTCCGGTTCGCTCGCGGTCCGCGCCGCGACGCGGTACCGATTGCAGTAGGACGCGTGGCAGAGGTACGACCCACCGCGCATGACCTTCTGGCGACCGCGGCGAGGCCCGCGCGGGTCTGTCTGGGGTCCGGGCGGATGTGTGCGCTCCATCCAGTCGCCACACCATTCCCACACATTTCCGCTGACGTTGTGAAGACCAAGGCCGTTGGCCGGATAGGCGTCGACGGGAGCTGTCCCGAGATGGCCGTCCGCCAAGGTGTTGTGCGTGGGAAAGTCCCCCTGCCAGACGTTGCACAGGTGCACCCCGTCCGGCACGAGCTCGTCCCCCCAGGGAAAGCGCCGGCCGTCGAGGCCGCCGCGCGCGGCCCGCTCCCACTCGGCCTCGGTGGGCAGGCGACCGCCCGCCCACCGGCAGAAGGCGCGCGCGTCGGCCCATGACACGTGCACCACCGGATGGTCGGCCCGGCCGGCGATCGAGGAGCCGGGGCCCTCGGGCTCGCGCCAGGTCGCCCCATGGACCTGTCGCCACCAGGGGGCCCCCACAACGGCGCGTGTGTCGGGGGCGTCGTCGGGGAGCAGACCCGCGAACACGAACGACCAGCCATAGCGCTCGGCATCCGTCACGCGCCCGGTGTCGGCGACGAAATCGGCGAAGCGGGCGTTGCTGACGGCCACGCTGTCGATCAGGTAGGCGGAGAGCACCACCGTGCGGACGGGCCCCTCGCCGTCGGCCGGGAACCCATCCGGGTCGTCGGCACCCATCCTGAAAGCGCCCGCGGGGACGACGACGGCTGTGCCGGCCGGCCGCCGTCCGGCATCCGAGGGTCTCGACTCCTCGGCGGATGCGGGCGCCCCCTGGCGTCCCGGCGTGCAGCAGGGGTCCACCCCGTCCATGCGGCCATCCTAGTGGTCGGCGACGGTGACGCCCCGCGGCCTGAGCGGTGCACCCACGGAAGGAGTCGTACCGTCCGGGGCGACGGCGGCCGAGGCACTCCCCCGCCCGCCGCCGCCTCCCCTCAACGACTCATTCGCAGCGGGCTGCGTCCTTCAGCTCACCGAGCGAATCGGAGACGCCGGTCAGCGACGAGCCCAGGGATGCGAGCGTGTCCTGGATCGGCTGGCCGGCGATGTCGGTCGCCGCCCCCTCCAGGGCGTCGACCGATGAGGAGACGTCGTCGACTTCCTGGGTCAGGTCCGGATCCGAGGATGCCGCACTTCGCAGGTCACCGAGACCCGTCCGGATGCCGGCGAGTGCCCCCGCGACGTCGGCGACCGAGGCGCCCGAGCCGAGCCCCTTCAACGTCTCGACATCAGACTCGAGTTCCGAGACGGCGGCGCAGAACGCGCTGTCGCCTCCCGTCGTGGCGGCGGTCGTGGTGTCGCTCGACTCGTCGCCCCCGCACGCCGCCGCGCCGGCGACGACGATCACGAGAAGGAGGGCGAGGAGGAGGCGCACGTACCCGGTTCTCACGACGCCCCCCCGAGGCCCGCCGTCGGCCACATCGCATCCATCCGGATCACGCGCCCTGACCCGACATGAGCGCGGAGATCTGACGCTCCGTCTCGGCCTTGTCGAGGTCCCGGAGCTCCTTTGCCTCGCGCCGCACGGCGTGCGTGAGCAACTCCTCGATCCGCTCCTCGAGTCGCCAGTCCCCGATCACCACGAGCGCCGCCGTCCCCTCGTCCAGCACCTCACCGAGGTCTTTCATGTCCCCGCGGGACATCCCGTTCCAGAGGTGACCGCCGACCCCGCCCACGGCGGCGCCGACCGCGGCGCTCGCGATGAGGGAGGGCGGGAAGAGGATCCCGAGGACCGCTCCGACACCGAGACCGCCCCACGCACCCTTCCGAGTGGATGTCTCGTCCTTCTTGACCCGGACCTTGCCGTCCGCATCCTTCGTGATCACCGCCGCGTCGAAGCCACCGATGACCTTCTCCGCATGGAGCGCCTTGACCACGTCGTAGTCGGCCTGGGCGTCCGCCTCGTCCGAGTACGCGCCGATCAGAAGAAACGTGTCGTCTTCGCGAGCCATCATCCATCCCCCTCGTCGATGTCATATCCAGCCGTGGACGGCATCCACAATTACGAACCGTGCCTCCGATTGCGACCAGCACGGGCCGGCACGTGGTTCGCCGAGCCGCCCTCGACATCAGCCTGTTCGGGCGCGGACGCATGGGCATCGGCCGAACGGGATGAAAGGCGACCGCGACGCCCCCCGGTCAGGTGGTCAGATGCCGGTCAGCGCCTCGATCCGCCCCTCGCCGATCGCCCGCTCCAGGCGCGCATGATCGCGCTCGTTGCGCTCGGCATACGCGCGCGCGTATTCCGACAGGGCGCGAGCAAACGCGTCGCCCTTCCCGAGGTAGGCGGCGATCGCGACCGCGTCACCTGAGCGGGCGTGCGCGCGGGCCAGCGTCCATCCGCACATCCCGGCGTAGATCGCCATCCCCCTCGGGACCATCGCCTCCAGCTCGGCCGATCCCTTCCAGTCCCGCAGTTGTCGGACGTAGTAGTGGTGCTCGCCGGGGTCGGGACCGTCGGTGACCTTGAGCCACCCGAGGAAGATGTCGCCGGCGGCCTGCATGAGCCGCTGTCCCGACACGACGCGATGCCCCGCGTTGCGGTAGTCGCTGCGCCCGGCGAACTCCTCCAGCACCGACGGTTGGGCCTCCTTGAACTGGAGGAACAGCGGGTCCTGCCCGTCGCGGCCGACCAACAGCGCGATGTAGGCACGGCTCCCCACGCTCCCGACACCGACCACCTTCCGCGCGAGGTCGACGAGCCGATACCGCTCCAATAGTTGGCGGCGATCGACCGCGAGTGTGCGGCGGTAGACGCGCATCTGGCTGCGGACCCACCCCATGAACTCGTCTACCCGCTCGGCGGGGGCCAGGTCGCGCAACGGGACGATCAGCGGTGGATCGGCGACGATGCGTGACTCGCCGTCGACCCTACGGGTGAGCTTGGACAGGGCCTGATGGCTGTCCTTGGTGCGGGCCTTGGCGACGGCCTTGTCGGCCCGCCGCACGAGCTTCTTGGGGACCGAGGCCTGAAAAGCGGCGAGCGCCTCGTCGATGTCCAGGCGCGCGTAGAAGACCTCGAGGTTGCCCATGGCGGCGAACGCCGTCATGGCCGAGCAGTAGGACTCCACTCCCGCACGCACGACCGTGCCCCGCTCGTCGGGCGTGAAGCCCCGGTCCCTTCCTGCCACCTCGAGGCTCGCGGCAAGGCGCTTGACGTCCCACTCGAAGGGCCCCGGAAGTGTCTCGTCGAAGTCGTTGATGTCGAAGACCAGGCGGCGCTCTGGGGTTCCGAAGGCACCGAAGTTCGACAGGTGCGCGTCTCCGCACAGTTGGACGCGAAGGCCGGTGTTCGGCGTCGCAGACAGATCGCTCGCCATGACGAGCGCGGCACCCCGATAGAACGTGAAGGGGGATTGGGTCATCCGCCCGTAGCGGATCGGGACGAGCTCCGGCACCCTGGTCTCGGCCTGGCGCTCGAGCAGGGCGATCGGATCCGGGCGGCCGCCCTCAGCTCCGATGTCCGCGAGGCTCGAACGGGGGACGCGACCTCGGGCGGACCGACCCAGGTCGACACGGTCGGCCACGCTCGGGTGCTCGACGGAGCGTCGAACCGGAACCCGTCGATCGTCCTGCGCCATGGTGCTCATGAGCCCGCCTCTGGTCGTTGACGAACGCTGCCGGACCCGGATCGCCGCGGGCGACCGGACCGGATGGATGTGGATGGATCACAGAAGACGGCCGGCGAGCATCGATTCCGTCTCGCGAAGTCGAACGGGCGATGGCCAACCGTCCAGAAGGTTCATCCGATCGGGGTGATGTGTCCGACGTCGGGCGGGTGATGGGATCCCCGGGGCCCGCGCGGCGCGCGCCTCGCAACGACATCTGGCGGAGGGATGATGGCACTCGGACTGGGGCTGGTCGTCGGCGTCCTCTGGCTCGCACTTCTCTACTCCCTCGGCATCTCGACCTTCATTCAAGGGCAGATGCGTGCGCTTCGTCCTCTGAGTGGTCGCGCCGGTCCTCTGGGCCTTCGGGGCGCTGCTCCCGGCGCGCGATCGACCGTCGGCTCCGTCGTGCCTTCGTCAGCCCGCCAGCGCGCCCGGCGCTCGATCACGATCAGCGAGCGCCGGGCGGGCCGGGGCGCGACCGGCCGTCCTCGACCGCGAGCATCAACTCCTGCGCGGCCACGATCAGTCGGGACGTCCCGATGATGGGGGCGACCGCGATCACGACCCCGAGCAACTGCTCGAGCGTCACCCCGACCTCCTGCGCCGTCGCCACGCTGATGCGGAACTCGGTCGGCGGGGCCGAGACGGCCACGAGCGCGGCGAAGCGCGCGAGGGCGTGGAGAGAGGGGTCCAGCCCTGACTCGGAGAGGCCCTCCACCTCGTGGCCGAAGAGCCCGGCCAGTACGTGGGCATCACCTTCGGCGAGGCCGCGCATCGTCGCCGCGGCCTCCTCGCGCATGTTCGACATGGGCATCAACTCCCGTGCTCGGTCGGGGCCGTGCTCGTCACGATTCGGGCCGACGATCCGGTGTCGCGGGGTCGTCCCCGGGTCGTTCCTGCGCTGCGATGCCGTTCATCAGGCGCCTCCAGATCCGGCCCCGATCGTCACCATCGTGGAAGCCGGACTCGAGTCAACCGCCGTCGCCCGTGCGGGGCATCGTCCCGAGGGGATGATCGTCGCACCGCGACGCCGGTCCCCATCGTCGGCGAGCGACCGGCCCGGAATCTGCTCGGGCGGCGATCGCAGAGTGCTATTTTTCCCGTCAAACCGTGCGCGACTCCGATGCGAGGAGCCCGTGATTCATAGGGTCGTCGGGGTCCCGGGAGGATCCGAGGCGCGGGCGTTCGCACCGCGGATTCCGACCCGGCGGTCGGTGTCGAGGCCGCGCCTCGTCGATCCCCTCGTCGGCGCGCGGGATGCGTCGGTGGTCCTGGTGTCGGCACCGGCCGGCTACGGCAAGTCCACTCTCCTGGCGCAGTGGGCGGCGGTCGACGGACGGCCGTTCGCATGGGTGGAACTGGGCGCCATCCACGACGACCCGGTGGTGCTGATCGAGGACGTCGTCGCCGCGATCGCTGAGGTGGTGACGTTCTCGCCAGACCTCGCGGGCATGCTGGCATCGCCGCGACCCCCGATCATGACCCGGGTCATTCCGCGGCTGACTCGGGCACTCAGGGCCGTCAGGCACTCCTTCGTGCTGGTCCTCGACGACGTCCAGCTCGTCCGCGCGGCGGCCGCTCTCGAGGTCATCCGGGCGATCGTGGCGAACCTGGGACCCGAGGCCGTGATCGCGGTCTGCACCCGAGGCGAGGCACCCTTCCTCACCGCGGACCTGGAGGCCCGGGGGGCCATGGTGCGGATCGACGTCGCCGACCTCGCGCTGAACGAGCACGAGGCGTCCGCGATGCTGCGCGGGGCGGGCCTCGATCTGGGGCCCGCGTCGCTCCACGAGATCGTCCTGGCGAGCGAGGGATGGGCTGCCGGGGTCGCCATCGCGGCGCGGGTCGTCGCCCGCGACGGCGCCGTGCGGCACCCCGTGACGCCCCGCGGCGACCACCGCCTGGTCTCGAGGTACATTCGCGAGGAGGTGCTCCGCGATCGGCCGTCCGCGATAGTGGACTTCCTCCTGGCCACGTCCGTGCTCGAGCGCTTCTCCGCCGAGCTCTGCGATGCGCTCCGCCGCGCCGACGACAGCGGACCCATGCTCCGTCAGGTCCTCGACGAGAACCTCTTCGTCATTCCGCTCGATGCCCGGGACGAGTGGTTTCGCTACCACACGCTCTTTCGGGACGCGCTCGTCGCCGAGCTCTCGCGCCGCTCTCCCGATCGCATGCGCGAGCTGAACCGTCGGGCGAGCGCCCTCGCTCTGGCGCGCGGCGATGGTGAATCGGCGATCCACCACGCCCTGCGCGCCGGCGACCGTGGCGCCGCCGCGTCGATCATCTGGCGCTTCAGCCCCGCTGGTCTCTCGCAGGGGAAGGCCGCCACGCTCACCCGCTGGTTGGCGCTCTTCGAGCCCCAAGAACAGCGCGCCGACGTGCACCTCGCACTGACGAACGCGTTCGTCAACGTGGAGACCCGGAGCGACCTCGTCGCCGAGTGGGCTGATGTCGTGGAAGTCACCCGGCACGAGGGGCCGCTGTCGGATGGCAACCCGGTCGAGGCAATGCTCGCGGTCCTGCGCGCGACGATCGCGTCGGAAGGGGTCGCCTCGGCGGGGCGCCACGCTTCCGTGGCACGCGCCCTCCTGGTCGAGGACAGCCCCTTCATGTCGATGGCGTGTCTGCTCGAGGGGGCGGCGCTTCACCTTCAGGATGACCCCGCCGGACGCGTGCGTCTGGAGGAGGCGCTCAGGCGCGCATGGCCCGCGGTTCCCACGATCGCGGTCATCTCCGCGGCCTGGCTCGGCTTCGCGGCGTCGCTCGACGGCGACTGGTCGGCCGCCGCATCGCTGGCTGATCGCGCGATCGACATCATCGCCGGGGCCAGCCTCGAGGAGTACGGGTCCTCGTCCATCGGCCACGCGCTCGCCGCATTGACCAGTGCACACGCGGGGGCCGCCGCGGACGCGCGGCGGCACCAGGCCCACGCTCGTCGCCTTCTCGCCATCATCGGCGACGTGGCGCCCTTCTTCGCCGTCACGGTGCGGCTCGTGCTGGCCAAGGCCAGCCTGAGGCTGGCCGATGAGCCGACGTGCTTCGCGATGCTCGCGGAGTGCCGTCCCCTGCTTCCTGCCGTGGCGGACGCCCCTCTGCTCATTCGGGAGATCGAGGCCGTCCAGCAGGCGCGCAGACGTCTCCCGCGGGGCGATGTCTCGAGTCCGGGCTCCCTGACGTCGGCGGAGCTGCGCATCCTGCGGTTCCTGCCCACGCACCTGACGTTCCGGGGTATCGCAGAGCAGATCCACGTCTCCCGCTTCACCGTCAAGAGCCAGGCGATGTCGATCTACCGAAAGCTCGGCGTCCGATCACGGAGCGAGGCGGTCGAGCGGGGGATCGGGCTCGGTCTGATCGATCGGTGAGCGCTGACCCCCCGGCAAACGAGGGCCGAACTCAGGTGCCTCGACGGGTCTTCCACACGAACGGTGAAAGGACGACATGACTCGCTTCAACGGCAGGATCGCCCTCGACGTCCGTGATTCCGAGCCGGACTGGGCGCCCTATCTCGCGCCGAAGGCGCCGGAGGGGGCGCCCAACGTCCTCCTCATCGCCTGGGACGACGTCGGCTACGGCACGATGGACGTCTTCGGGGGTCCGGTCGCGACGCCGAGCATGCAGCGGGTCGCCGACCGTGGTGTGCGTTTCGCGAACTTCCACACCACCGCGCTCTGCTCCCCGACCCGCTCGTCGCTCCTGACCGGGCGCAACGCGACGACGAACGGCATGGCGACGATCGCCGAGTTCGCGTCGGGGTTCCCCGGCATCTCGACGCGCATCCCGTTCGAGAGCGGCTTCGTCTCCGAGGTGCTCGCGGAGCGAGGCTACAACACGTACTGCGTCGGCAAGTGGCACCTGACCCCTGGCGAGGAGTGCAACGTCGCGGCGTTCAAGGGGCGCTGGCCGCTCGGTCGCGGCTTCGAGCGCTTCTACGGCTGGCTCGGCGGGGAGACGAACTCCTACTACCCCGACCTCGTCCACGACAACCACCCGATCGAGCCTCCGGCCCGACCCGAGGACGGGTACCACCTCGCGGACGACCTGTCCGACCGGGCCATCGAGTTCATCCGGGACGCCAAGGTGATCGACCCGGACAAGCCCTTTTTCATGTATTTCGCTCCCCAGGCCGGCCACGCGCCGCACCTCGCTCCGGCGGAGTGGGCGGATCGGTACAAGGGCCGCTTCGACGAGGGCTACGAGGCGATCCGCGCGGGCATCCTCGCCCGCCAGAAGGAGCTCGGACTCCTCCCCGAGGACACCCAGCTCTCGCCGATCAACCCGCATGGCGAGCCGGCCACCACGGGACCGGACGGACAACCGTGGCCGATGCTCGACACGGTGCGACCGTGGGACTCGCTCACGGACGACGAGAAGCGCCTGTTCGCCAGGATGGCCGAGGTCTACGCCGGCTACATCTCCTACTACGACGACCGCCTCGGCCGCATCCTGGACTTCCTGGAGGAGTCGGGCGAGCTCGACAACACGATCATCGTCGTCGTCTCCGACAACGGCGCGAGCGGCGAGGGCGGTCCGAACGGCAGCTTCAACGAGTGGCGCTTCTTCAACGGGGTGCCGGACACCGCCGAGTCCACGCTTCCGCACATCGACGAACTGGGCACACCGGCATCCAACAACCACTACAACACGGGATGGGCGTGGGCGTTCGACACGCCGTTCCCGTACTGGAAGCGCTGGGCGGGATACGAAGGGGGCACGGCGGACATGTGCCTCGTCTCGTGGCCCGCGAGGATCCCCGCGCAGCGGGATGCCCGCCACCAGTACGTACATGCGGTCGACGTCGTTCCGACGCTCTACGAGCTGCTCGACATCGAGCCCCCCGAGGTGCTGAAGGGCTACATGCAAAACGCCATCGAGGGCGAGAGCTTCGCGGCGGCCCTGACCGATGCCGGCGCGCCCGCCAAGTCGACCCAGTTCTACGCGATGCTCGGGCAGCGCTCGATCTACCACGAGGGCTGGCTCGCGTGCACGGTGCACCCGCCGCTCAGTGGGTGGGGTGCGTTCGAGAAGGACGTCTGGGAGCTGTACCACCTGGACGAGGACCGATCGCAGTCGACGGACCTCGCCGATGCGGAGCCAGAGCGACTCGAGATGCTGAAGGGGTTGTGGTTCTACAACGCCGGTCGGTACAACGGGCTTCCGCTCGACGACCGGTCGGCGATCGAGCAGGTGCTGGCGGAACGGCCGCGGGCAGCCCCCCCGCGCGACCGGTACACGTTCTACCCCGGTTGTGCGGATGTGCCCGAGTCTGCTGGACCTGTGATCACGGGCCGCTCCTACACGATCGCCGCGGGGGTGCGGGTCGACACCGCCGATGCGGAGGGCGTCATCTGGGCCACCGGAGGCGTTCCGGGCGGGCACAGCCTCTACATCAAGGACCGCCGACTCAGATACACCTTCAACTGGGTCGGGACGATACTCCAGGACGTGGTCGCCGGTGAGGAGATCGCGCCCGGACCACACGTCTACACCGCCGAGTTCGCCGCAGCGGGGCGAAGTGAGGACCCCGCGATGCCGGGGTGCGCCGGGACGCTCACGCTCTACGTGGACGACCGCGAGGTCGGCTCGAGCGAGATCATCACCCAGCCCGGCTACTTCTGCCTCACGGGGGACGGCACGTGCGTCGGCCGCGACAGTCTCTCGGCCGTCACGCCCGAGTACGAGGCCCCCTTCACGTTCGCGGGCGGCACCATCGACAAGGTGGTCGTCGATGTGTCCGGCGAGCGGTACATCGACCATGAGGCGCAGGTCAGGGCCTGGTTCTCGATCGACTAGATGTCGTGAGGATCCATCGGGGTCGGCCTCCCGTTGACGCGTCGCCCGCGGGCGACGCGCCAACGGGAGGCCGAGTCACCCTCCGCGGCCCTTCACGTAGGCCTGCCGGCCGATCCGCGCCGACAGCCCCTCGAGGGCGGCGGTCTCGGCGGCACTGGGGAGGTCGCCGAGCGGATTCGCCGCGGGCCCCAGGTGTGTCTCGAGCCATGCGTCGATCTCCATCGCCGGGCCACCGCCCGGGCGGCTGGCCACCGCGACGCCGTCGGCCAGGAGCGTCAGCGTCGGCATCGACGACCGGCTCACGTGCACGCCCCGGGGCCAGAGGAGGTCCTCGCGCCGACGCCAGTCGGCGGGGCTCGTGAACTCGCCCATGGCGATCGCGAGATCGGGCCGTGCCCGCGCGAGCTCGCCGAGCGACGCCGGAAGCAGCATGCACGCCGCGCACCCGGGCATCCCCAGCGCGAGAAGCGCGGTGGGGGCGTCCACGACGGCGGCGAGCGCGTCGGGGACGGACGTCGGTGCGACCATCGCGTCCACGCCCGGACTGTAGCGCGACGTCGGCCGCGGTCTGCACTCGCGCGAGTGCGCCGAGCGCCGAGATGTTAGCGTCGTGTTGCGCCCGTACCGGCGCGATGGGTGAGCGGGGGGCACGCCGTGCATCGAGCAAGCGGACTGATCGCCGGCGTCGCCACGCTCCTCGCGTGTGCCGTGTTCGGCGGGGTGGCGGCCGCAGAGGACCCCTGGCCCGCCGAGTACACACGGCAAGGCGGGGTGTTGCAGCCCCTCGGACCCCAGTCGCTGACGCCCGCCAAGCAGCGCCTTCGCACCGAGGCGCGCCGGGCGATCGGTCTCGGCGCACCGGATCTGACGAGCGCCCGGGCGAACCTCGGCCGCGCCAACCGGGCGGCCGACCGCGCCGCGCGCGCGACGCGCTCGGCGACGCTGCTCCGCGCCCGCGCAGAGCGCCTTGCCCCGTCGGCCGCCGCAGCCGCCCGGACGAGCGCCGAGCGCCAGGATGTGATCGCCGCCACGGCGCTCGAACAGCGCTCGGAGCGCCTCGACGCGATGGCCGACGACCTCTCGCTGGCCACCGCCGCGACCTGCGCCATCCCACCGCAGCCGAGCCCGTACTCCATCTTCACCCTGCCGGCGTGGAGCGACCTGGCCGGCTGGGACGCGCGCGACCAGTACGGGACGATCCAGCTCGCGGACGTCACCGGTGACGGCGCCGACGAGGTGCTCGGCCGGGGCGCGGACGGTGTCGAGCTGTCCCAGATGTCGAACGCGACCGGTGTGTTCAGCGCCCTCCCCGACGGACCGCCGCTCTCGGACGCCGCAGGCTGGGACAAGGACCGCTTCGCGCTGTCGATCCGAAGCGGCGACATCAGCGGCGACGGTCAGGCGGAGATCATCGGCCTGGACGGCGACGGGAAGATCGTGACCTTCCTTCGCGACGCGACGAGCGGCGCATGGACTCAGCTTCCGGCCACCTCGACGCCCGCCTGGGACGACAAGGGCACCGACTGGTCCGAGTCGACCCACTACGAGACGCTCCAGCTCGTCGACCTCGACGGCGACCAGGTCGACGAGCTCGTCGCCCGTGCGAGTCGCGGCATCATCGCGGCCAGGTTCGACGCCGCCTCGAGCGCCTGGATCCCGCTGAACCCCGGCCCGGAGCTCTCCGACGCGGCGGGCTGGAACAAGAGCCGCTTCTCCTCGACGATCCGCTTCGGCGACGTCGACGGTCAGCCGGGCGTCGAGCTCGTGGCCCTCGATGCCGGTCCCGGTTTTCCCGTCTGGAGCTACGACCCGACCACCGACACGTGGAGCAGCCTCGGGAGCGGTTCGCTCCCCGCATGGCCGAGCGGCGCGACCGACTGGGGCAAGCCTCAGTACTACGAGACGGTGCGGCTGGCGGACCTGGACGGCGACCCGCGCGGTGTCCAGGAGCTGCTCGTGCGATCCGAGAACGGGCTGGTGGCGGCGCGCCTGGACCCCGTCACCTTCTCGTGGGTCGCGATGCGGACGAGCCCGGTGCTCTCGGACATCGGCGGCTGGGACCTGCCCCAGTACTACGAGTCGCTTCGCGTCGGTGATGTCGACGGCGACGGCGCCGACGAGGTCTTCGTGCGCGGGGAGGCGCTCTTGAACGTGATCTCCTACGAGGACGTCCCGCCGACGCCGGTGGGCGGCGTGGCGCCGATCCCGTGGACGGTCCACTCCTCGGCGCCGCTCGTGCAGAGCGCATGGAGCGAGGCGTCCGACTACCGCTCGTTCCGGCTGGGGGACGTCGACGGCGACGGCAAGGACGAGGTCGTCGGCCGCGACCAGTACGGCGTGCGGACCTTTCGCTACTCGGACGGAAGCCTCGTGTCGAGCGCCGCACCGTTCCCGGAGTTCACCGGGGCCGAGTGCGCCGCCTACGACGCCATCGCCACGGCGAACGAGGACATCCTGCAGGGCACCGATCTCCGCGTCGCGTACGGCGATCCGTCGATCAGCCTGTCGAGCCTGTCGGTCCCGTCGACCAGGCCCGCCGGCGTCACCGCGACGGCGTGGAAGACCGTCTCGACCCAGATCTCGGGGGAGCTGACCGCCGCGCGGCGTGTTCGCAACTGGCATGTGGGGCCGAACGGGATGCAGCAGGTGATCACGAACACCTACGGCGGCTCCAGCATGGGCATCGAGGCGATCTCGCCCTACTTCCTGCCCAAGAAGTCCCAGAGCGTGGCGAGCGAGATCCTGCCGTGGCTCGAGGCCGTCGTCACCGCGGTGGGCGTGGCGGTCGAGCCCGAGGGTGCCATCGCGGCCGAGGTGACGGCCGCGGCGGTCAACGGCGGGCTCGGCTTCACGTTCAAGTTCTTCGAGAGCAAGGGGCAGTCGACGAAGGTCGAGCTCAACGAGGCGCTCACCACGCAGGACGCGCTCGCGCGAAAGCTGGGGACGATGCGCCAGAAGGCGATCGAGGCCAACACGGCCAACGAGACCTACATCCCGCGCGAGTACGGGCTGATGCTGGCCGTCGACGACGCCCGCCTCCCCGCCGGCCCCGCGGTGACCCAGACCATGTGGCGTCAGAGCAACGTCTTCTACTGGCAGACGTTCACGAAGGCGCTCTGGAACAGCTCGTACTGCGAGGGTTCGGTCAAGACGGGGCTCCTCTTCACCGACAACTGCGTCCCCGAGTTCATCAACATCGAGTCGATCTTCTTCGACACGCCGGTCGACCCGTGGGTGCGTACCAAGGACGACGGGGGCGAGGCCTACTGGGTCGGACGCGGGAAGAAGACCGCCAACAAGCAGCCCGACGGATTCAAGAAGTCGCCGGGCCAGGGGCTCCCCGCCGGAAAGGACGTCCTCTTCAAGACGCCGAGCGCCCCGTGCACGCCCCCCTTCAGCGCGAAGACCTCCTACACGGACTCATGTCGTCTCGGCATTCCTGAGCGGGACTTCTACCTGGGGCGCGACGGCTGGGACCTCCCCCTCAACAAGGTCACGAAGATCGTCTGATCGAGGGGGCGAGGCCCGGCGCGGCGAGGGGCCGACCGGCGACCCGCTCCGGCCGGCTCGAGCCCCCTCGAGCCAGCCGCCGCGCCGCCCCGAGCGTGACCCGGCCGGGCGACCATCGACGCGCTCGTCGCTCAGGCGATGATCGCGACCTTCCCGCGGGCGCGCCCCGACTCCAGGTGGCGGATGCCGTCCGCGGCGGCGTCGAGGGGGAAGGTCCGGTCGACGACCGGGGTCACGCGCCCCTCGTCGATCATCTCCCGCAGCCGCTCGAGGTCCTCGTGGCGCTCCTTCGAGACGAACGTGGTCAGTCGCTGCCCGACGAACGGCGACAGCGCGAGCGCTCGGAGTTGGCGGTCGATCCCGCCGAGCAGCCTGCCGCCCTCCTCGCCCCCGACGATGACGAGCGTCCCACGAGGGGCGAGCGCCCGCCGAAGGCGCCGAATGGGGGAGTTGCCGCCGATGTCGAGGACGAGGTCGTACGTCCGGCGGCCGTCGGCGAAATCCTCTCGCGCATAGTCGATCACGTTCGTCGCGCCGAGCTCACGGACCATTTCCGCCTTGGCGGCGCTGCAGACGCCGGTGACTTCGGCGCCGAGGTCCTTGGCGATCTGGACGGCGAACGTCCCGACGCCCCCCGATGCACCCACGATCAGGACGCCCTGCCCCGGCCGCACGCCTCCGACGTCGGTGAGGGCCTGGAGCGCGGTCAGCCCCGACACGGCCGTCACCGCAGCCCGCGCCGGATCGAGTCCCGCGGGTGCCGGGGCGAGCTTGTCCTCGCGGGCGAGGGCGTACTCGGCGAGCGTCCCGCGGCCGATTCCGAACACCGCGTCTCCGGCGGCGAACCGGGTCACGCCCCGCCCGACCGCGATGACGGTGCCGGAGAGGTCGAGCCCCGGCACCGGCTGCTTCGGCGCGCGCAGGCCGAAGCCGAGCGCGCGGATGAGGTAGGGCGTTCCTCGCATGAGGTGCGCCGTGCCGCGATCGACACCCGCCGCGTCCACCTGGACCAACACGTCGCCCTCCTTCGGCGCCGGCACGGGGATCCGGTCGAGGCGCAGGACGTCGGCGGACCCATAGGCGTCCTGCGTGATCGCGCGCATCGTCGTCGGCATGGCCCGGTGCGTCTGCGCGTCGGGGGCGATGTGGGGGGCGTCGCTCGAGGGCATCGGTGTCTCCTGGCGGCTGGGTCTCGGTGGCATCGGACGACTGGAAAAGACGAAACGTACTTAGTACGGTTACGTTCGACGACGGTATCCGCGCCGTCGCCGGTTGTCAAACAGCGGACCACGCCGAAGGGATCTGTGGATGGCCACCTCGACGAACGCGGACGGTCCTGCGCGAGTGCCGCTGACCCGGGCCAGGGTGGTCGAGGGTGCGATGGCAGTGGCGGACCGCGACGGCGTGGGCGCCCTCACGATGCGGGCGCTGGCGGCACAACTCGGGGTCAAGCCGATGGCCGTCTATCACCACGTCGCCGGGAAGGAGGAGATCCTCGACGGCATCGTCGACGAGGTCTTCGCGCGGATCGAGATGCCGCCCGCCGAGCTCCCCTGGCGGGACGCGATCCGCGTGCGCGCGGTGTCGGCTCGGGCCGTCCTTCGCCGCCACCCCTGGGCGACGGCGCTCATGGACTCACGCACCAGCCCCGGTCCGGCGACGCTCCGCCAGCACGACGCCGTGATCGGCACGCTTCGCCGGGGCGGGTTCTCGGTCGCGCACACGGCCCACGCCTATGCGCTCCTCGACAGCTACGTCTTCGGGTTCGCGATCCAGGAGGCGGCGCTGCCGTTCGACGGCCCGGACGAGGTCGCGGCGGTCGCCGAGCAGATCCTCTCCGAGCTTCCGGCTGACGCCTACCCGCATCTCGCCGAGATGACCGTCGAGCATGTCCTGCAGCCGGGCTACGACTTCGGCGACGAGTTCGAGTTCGGCCTGGAGCTGATCCTGGACGCGCTGGAGCGCGCACTGGCGGCCGCGTGAGGCGCCCGCCCATGGGCGATCAGCCCGGCCGGGCGCCCCGTGTCCCTGGCAGCGGGATGCTCTGGGCGAATCGGAAGACGTCGTCCGGGTCGTAGCGGCCCTTCACGTCCACCAGGCGGGCGAAGTTCCGTCCGTAGTAGGCACGCTGCCAGTCGGGCTGGCGGCTGTCGATGTAGTTCACGTATGCCGAGCCGGTCACGTGCGGCCGCATCGCGCCGTGCACGCCGCCGAGCCAGTCGAGCGTCGGGCGCTGCCCCTCCGGGACGGTCCACTCCGCGTCGTACTGGATCGAGTAGTGCATGTCGCGGTGGGCGAAGGCCGTCGCGGTGGGGGAGACCTCGTTGATCGCACCGCCGTAGGCGTCGCAGATGACGTTCCCGGGGCCGACGGTCTCCCGTTGCGCCTGGCGGATCTCGATCCACCGCTTGATCGTGGCGATCCCGGCCGCCGGGAGCGGGCGGCGCACGTAGTCGGACTTGGCGCCGAAGGACGGCCGCCCGATGCGCCCGTCGGGGTTCTCCTTGGCGCGAAGGCACTGCTCGGCGGTGAACTCGGTGCACTGCGCCCAGTACTTGACCGCCTCGATGTACTGCTTGGTCTCCATGTTGAATGCCGTCGGCGTGGCCACGGCCGTCACCGGCCGGACGAGCGCCGGCACGTCCGCCGCCGGGCCGAAGTACTGACCGGAGATCTCCACCCGGGGCTCGCCCGCCTTCGTGCCCATCGTGCAGAGCGAGAAGACGTCCGGTGTGGCGAACGGGGCCCACCGCTGCCAGGCGTCGAGCACCGCCGGCATGTCCTCCCACGCGTACGCGATCTGGAACAGTGTGGCCGGGTCAGCCGGGTAGGTCCGAAACAGGAACGCGGTCACCACGCCGAAGTTGCCACCCCCACCACCGCGGCAGGCCCAGTAGAGGTCCTCGTCGCGGGTCCGGTCGATCGTGCGGATGCGTCCGTCGGGGGTCACGATCCGCGCCGCGAGCAGGTTGTCCGAGGTCGTGCCCCAGCGCCGTCCCGCGAACCCGAGGCCGCCGCCCAGCGTCAGGCCCGCGATCCCCACGGTCGGACAGCTGCCGCCCGGGATCGTCTGCCCGTCGTTGGCAAGTGTGTTGTACACGTTGACCAGCTGCGCCCCGCCGCCGATCGAGGCCTTGCGCTCGCGGGCGTTGACCTGGATCCGTGAAAGGTCGCTGATGTCGAGGATGACCCCCGAGGTCGTCGTCGAGTAGCCCTCGTAGGAGTGTCCGCCCGCCCGGGTCGCCAGACGTGTCCCGGTCCGGGCGGCCCATCGGACCGTCTGCTGGACGTCCCGCTCGTCGATCGCGTAGACGACCGCCTTGGGGCGCACGCGGTCGAACCGTGAGTTCCAAAGCTGGGCTGCGACCGGGAGGCCCGGGTCGTTCCGCATGACGACCGGCCCGCGAACCGACCGTGCCAGGTCGCGAAGCTGCCGTGACGAGGCGGTGCTCGTCGCCGCACGCGCCCGCGACCACCACGGCGTGGCGGCGGCGGCACCGACCGCCGCGGCGCCGAGGAGGAACGTCCGGCGCGTGAACGGGCGTCGTGCGCCCCGGTCCATGTCGTCCCCCCGCCCGATCACCCGACGGCCGATCGGATGCCCTCGGCCACGCAGCCCCTCACGGCAGACGCATCGCGATGATCGCGACGACCACCCAGAACGAGATGCAGGCGACGCCGAGCGCCGCCCAGACCGCGACCAGACCCCACCGTATCCGCGCGAGGGGCCGCTCGTCCGCCTCGACGCCGGTCCGCATGTCGGTCCCGACCGCGGGGAAACCCCTTCGAAGTGCCACCGGAACTCACTTTGTTGGGAAATTGTGTGGATCCGTACGTGCCGCGGCGCCGGGGTCCTTCGCGGCACGGCGCTTTCAACACCGTTTCGTCGCGGCGTTGCGGCGGCCGGTGCCGTGGGGGCCGATCGTCCTCCCCGCGGACGGCCGTCGGTACGGCGCCTGCGCGCATCGTGCGTGTCGGAGGGCGGGACGGGTGCGCGTTTCGGTTGCAACGTCCCCGACCGGCGAGCGACCGTCGGGTGTGATTGCTCACGCGATGCCCGTGGCGTCCCGATCGACGTGCCGAACCCCGGTCGCGCGATTTCGGCCAACGACGAAGGAGAGCCCGTGGAGACATCCGTCGGCAGGCGGTGGTGGTTCGGCGTTCCGATCGCAACGCTCGTCGCCGTCGCCGCGACGGTCGCGCTCGACCGCGCCGCGGTCTCGGCTGACGCGCGGGGCGAGGCGGCCGCGTTCGAGCTGAGCGTCCAGCAGCTTCGCATCAATCAGCGCATCTCGCAGGCCGGAGTCCGGCGTGCCAACCGTGCGAACGAACGCCTCGACGCGCTCACCGCCACGACGGGCGGCGTGGGGACGGCCGCCGGCCCACCCGGCCCCGCCGGTCCGGCGGCCGCGGCCCACCCGGCCCCGCCGGCCCACCCGGCCCCGGCGCGCAGCCGCCCGCCTCGGGGAACGTGCCCGGGGCCGTGCGGGTGGACTTCTCCGCTCCGGAGGGCGGTCCGGTGGGCTCGGTGCTCGACCTTCCTGGCTTCGCGATGCGCGTCCGCTGCGAGGCCGACGGAGGCGGGACCACTCTTCGCATCGAGACCGACACCACCGAGCCGCTCACGGTGATGGGCACGTCGACGGAGGACCGGGGAGTCGACCCGGACAACCCGACCGCGACCGAGTCGAGCAACTTCTCCTCGACCGCCCCGGCAGGGCAGGGGCAGGTCGTCGGAGTGATCTCGGCCCCCGTCGGCGAGTTCCGCCGCTCTCGGGCCAGCGTCCTGTTCATGACGCCGACGCGCACCGTGAGCGTCTTCGTCGCGATCATGAGCGACGCCACCGCGAGGACGTGCGACTTCCGAGGGGTCGCGATCCCGACCTAGTCCCGCATCGGCGGACGTGCCCCCGCGGTTCGGGAGGCGGATGCATGTGCGGGTGCGACGCCGGTGGGGTCGCGCGCCGCGCCGGAGCGTTGTGACGCCCCTCCGGCGGGCCGCCGGAAGGGCGTGGGGCATGTCGCGGGACCGCTCGCAGGTCGGCGCCGCGCGCGTCAGTGCGTGAGCGCCGCCTTGAGGACCACGACGACGGCCGCGATGAGGAGGACGACCGCACCGGCCCCGAGCGACCGCCGGACGGACGCCCCGCGGACCCTGGAGGACTCGAAACCCGACGCCCCGATGAAGAGCGCGAGGATCGCACCCGAGACGTCGAACGCCACCTCCTCGTCATCGAGCAGGAACGGGAGCGTCGCGATCAGGGCGACCAGTGCCGCGGCGATGAGCTGTGCGCCGGCGCTTCGCCATGCCCCGGGGCGCACGTGGCCGCCGGAGAGCAGTCGCGCCGAGAGCGTGAACGCGAAGACGTGCGCGATGGCGAGACCGATCGCGGTGCCGGCATAGGTCGCGACGATCTCGGCGGCGCCCGGCGAGTAGGCCTGGAGCGGGATGGACTCGGCGAGGAGCACGATCGCGAGGTAGAGCCCCATCGTCACGGCCTCGGCGCGGGTGTCCTGCCCGAGCACGGGGAGTCGGGCCGGGCGCCCCGGCCTGCGTGGGCTCGTCCGAGACGTCAAGTGCCCGCGCCCGCTCCTGTCGCAGTCCGTCGGCTCCGTGGGCTCGGTCGGGTTGGCCCGGCCTCGCCGGGTGGCGCCGGTGGCGCGCTCCGGGCGCGCGAACGTGGTCGCCGAGGGCTCAGGTCGAGCCCAGGAGCTTCAGGCGGACCGTGGTCGTCACCGTGATCGTGCCGATCGGGGTCCTGCCCGCCTGCACGACGCTCGTGCGCTTGCCGCGCATCACCACGTTGCGGCGAGTGCCGCGGAACCGCTGCGCCAGCTTGTCCGGGGCGACCGTGAACGAGAAGAACTCGAGCGGCAGTTGCCGGCCACGCCCGAGCGTGCGCTCGGCCGAGAGGATCGGCGTGCGACAGCGGCCGACTCGCACCGCCTTGCTGATCTCCTCGATCGCGTTCGGCCCCTGGACGTTGATCTGGAGCTTCTTCGGGCGCCTCGTCGTGTTGCGCGCGGGGGGCACCACCAGGAGGCTCACCGACCGTTCCCGAGGCGGGATGGCCCGGCTCCGGAACCCGCAGGTGAAGGGCTCGGTGCCCTCCGGGGAGCGGTTCGAGAGGAACTCCATCGACCCCGTGCGCTCGCCGCGCTGGGCGCGGCGCGTGATGCCGGTCGTGGTCGCCCGGCCCGTGTTGGCGACGGTGAACCGGTTGGCGCCGGGCCGGCCGGCGAGCCGGAAGCTCGTGCGGACCTGATAGTCGAAGTCGCCCGCGGTCGGGTTGTCGACGATGGCCTTCAGGATCGACACCTGCCTGATCTCGGTCACCGAGTAGGTGGAGGTCCTGACCGGGGCACCGTCAGCGCTCGCCACCGCCCCGAGCGCGATCAGCGCGGCCCCGCCGGCGACGGCCCAGTTCGCTCGTCTGCTCGTCGTGGTCATGCTTCGCCCCCCAGCGGTGTCTCGTGCGGATTCAACGGAACCTATCCGGCGACCCGGAAGCGGCGACGCTCCCGGGCCCATCGCGCTCGACCGCGGAACGCCCGAGGGGGCATCTCGACCGCGACCCCACTTCTCGCGCGCTATGGGCACGGTCGGTCGTCACGTCGGTGCCACGGGCCGGGTTGGCGCTCGGCCCAGTACGACGAAAGCCCCGCGCGAACAGGGGTTCCAATGAACTCCTCGGGCAGGATTCGAACCTGCAGCCCTCCGGCGAACAGCCCCACCCGCACGGATGCGGGTGGGATGGCCAGGATCGCCTTCGGCCGGGGGCGCACCGCGGTTCGATGGGCGGAGATTCATCAGGGTGAGCGCGAACGGTGGCGGTGCGTCTTCGCCACTGCGCCGGTCGCCACGCCCAGCGCCGGGCGAGGACGGCGCGGCGATGGGGTAGCGTCTCGCTCCGGCCCGATGCCAACCGAACGAGGCATCTCCGGAGGAAAGATGACTTCGACCGCCAAGCGGATCATCTCTGGAAAGCGACTCGAGCGCCTGGAGGCGTTCAGCGACGGCGTGTTCGCGATCGCGATCACCCTCCTCGTGCTCGAGATCGACGTCCCTGAGGGCTCCGGTGGCGATCTTCTCCGCGCCGTCCTCGATCTCTGGCCGTCGTATCTCGCCTACGTGATCAGCGTCGGCACGATCGGCGTGCTGTGGATCGCCCACAGCAGCATCACGGGGCTCCTCGAGTTCGCGGACGGGGCGGTGCTTCGGCTGAACATCCTGTTCCTGGCCCTCGTCTCGTTCATCCCCTTCCCGACCCGTCTCGTGGCCGCGTACCTCACCGAGGCCGACGCCGAGCGCACGGCGATCACCGTCTACGCGCTCACGCTGCTCGCGACGAACGTGACCTTGTTCTTCCTGTGGCGTTGGGCGGCGCGCCGGCGGCGACTGCTCCGCGACGACGTGACCGACGAGGAGGCGGCCGAGATCTCCGAGAGGATCGCCCCCAGCATCGGCTCCTACATCGCCGCGGTCGCCGCTTCGCTCCTCTTCCCGCCGCTCGCGATAGTCCTGTTCCTGGCGAGCGCGGTCTGGCTTGCGCTGCCGCCGCGGGTCGTGTTCCGTCGCGGTCCCGGATCCCCGGGAGCGGCCCGCGGCGGGTGAGGACCTGGGCCGATTGCAGCGCGGTACTCGCCACAAGCCTTCCAGATCGGGGTGATGCGGACGAGCGCGACCGCGAACCCTTGCGTGAGGCCCGGTGCCGGATCAGCCTGGCGGTCGCTGCGTCAACACAGAGGCCGATCGATCCGAACAACCTGGCCAAAGCGTGGTGTCGGGTCCTGCGAGATGCTGGACTCCGTCGGATGCCCTTCACTCGCTCCGCTCTACAGCGGTGAGCCTTCTCATCGCCCATGAGGAACTCAACGCCAAGCAGTCGTCAGTGGTGATCGGTCACGCCTCGATCCAGCTGGCGTACGACACCTACGGGCACCTCATGCCGGACGCCTTCGACGGGTTCGGCGAGACGCTTGACACGCTCGCGGCAAAAGGGGCCGCGACGTCCAGTCGGGACCACGGCGGGGCCACAGCGGCCGATTCGGGCGTGGCGACCCGATCGAGGGCAAAGAAAAACCCCGCCTGAGCGGGGCTTCCTGAAGCTCCTCGGGCAGGATTCGAACCTGCAACCCTCCGGTTAACAGCCGGATGCTCTACCGTTGAGCTACCGAGGATCGTCGCGTTCGAGTGTATCGGACGTCCCGGGCGCGGCTGAAGCCCCCGGTGGCCGCAGCCGGTGGACCCTGACGATCGCGCCCGATTCGTCGATGCGCGCCCGGTGGTGGACCTCCTCGCACTCCTCGCTCCACCCGGCGTCGGCGAGCGCGTCGAGCAGATGGCGGGCGTCGGGGCGTCTCGGATCGGCGATCACCACGGTGCCGTCCTGTGCGACGAGGCGGGGGAGGAGCGAGGCGAGCGCGACGCCGTTTCGGGCCTCGTAGAGCACGTCCGCGCCGAGCACCAGGTCGGCGCGCCGCCCGAGCAGCCCGGGCGGCGGATCGCGCCAGTCGACGAGCATCGTCGCGAGCTCGGCGCCCACCGCAGAGCGGGCGTTCTCCGCCGCGAGCCGCAGGGCCTCCGGGTACCAGTCGGTCGCGAGCACGTCCGCCCCGGCGCGCAGCGCGACCAGCGACGGCAGCGCGAGGCCGCATCCGAGCTCGATGACGCGGCGCCCCGCCAGATCCATGCCCGCGATCAGCTCCGCGAGGACGATCCCGCTGGGCCAGAGCTCTGCCCAGTAGGGCAGGCGCTCGTCGCGTTCGTACTCGCGCTCGTCGATCAGCGCCTCGGCCGAGGGCGGCCGCCGGAACGCGTAGTCGTGCCCGCCGATGCGAACGCGGTCGTCCACGAGGTGCGGTCCGGAGCCCGTGTCGTCCATCGACCGGAGGCTATCCGTCACGCACCGAATCGGCTGTTCTGCGGGTTTCGGAACGCGAGCCGGTGTCGTAGTGTTCTCCGTCCGCATGTCGTCGCCCCACACCACGACCCCCGGTGGATCCGATGGGGCACCGCCGATGCCGAGCGAGGAGCCCCTCCCCGAGGCGCTCGCGGAGCTGATGCGTCATCGCGGGCTGACGCTCGCGGGCGTCGGGTCGCTCCTTCGCGCCGAGGGGCTGACCATCAGCCGGACCCGGCTCCACCAGCTCGCGTCGGGCCAGGGGGCGCAGCCGACCGCCGAGCAGATGGAGCGGCTGGCGACCGTGCTCGGTGTCAGCGCGGGCCACTTCGCCGAGTACCGGCTCTGGCGCATCCGCGCCCTGATGGACCCGGGGGTCGTCGGCTTCGACCGCGCGATGGCCAACTGCGACCGCCTGCGCGGACGACGCGAGATCCCGGATCGCGCGAAGCCTCGCCGCACCTCGTTCGGCCTCCACCGATCCGCTGCCGAGCGCGGCGGAGGCCCGCCGGCGCTGATCAGGCGGTCGGGGCGCGCTCGGCGAGCTCGACCATCCGCCCCATCTCACCGAGGCCGATCGCCCAGACGCCGCCCGCGTCCAGGTCCAGACCGAGGGCCCCCAGCAGCTCCGCGGGCGCGGCCGAGCCACCCGCCGCCAGGAAGTCGATGTAGGGCTGGACGAAGTCCTCGCCCCGCTCGCGGTAGCCCGCGTGGAGCGCGAGCGTCACCAGGTGCGCGAAGACGTAGGCGTAGGTGTAGAAGCGGGTCGAGATGAAGTGGGGGATGTACGCCCAGCCCATGCGATAGCCGTCCGGCATCTCGACGGCGTCGCCGTAGTACTTGGCGTTCTCCTCGAACCAGATGTCCGAGAGGCGCTCCGCGGTGAGCGTCTGTCCCTCGGCGCGCATGGCGTAGGCCCGCTGCTCGTAGCGGGTCAGCACCGTCTGTCGGAAGACGG
Organism: Miltoncostaeaceae bacterium; assembly: GCA_963698665.1. Lineage (GTDB taxonomy): Bacteria > Actinomycetota > Thermoleophilia > Miltoncostaeales > Miltoncostaeaceae > CALNYH01. The sequence goes on from CAVORO010000003.1 coordinate 1,112,280, forward strand.
TCGCGAACGACCCCTCGACGCGCTCGGAGACGAGCGCCCGGCGAGTGGTCGCGTCGGACTCGCTCGCCATGATGTGGTCGAAGGCCAGGAGCTCGGCGAAGGTGGACGGGACCTCCGCGAGTGCGATTCCCGTGTGCGCCGAGAGCGCCGTCTGGTGCTCGAACGAGAGTGCGAAGTGCATGCCGTGCCCCAGCTCGTGGGCCATCGTCATCACGTCGTCCATGCGATCCGTGTAGTTCAGCAGCACGTACGGGGAGACGTCGGTCGCGACCGGCGCGCAGAACGCGCCGCCGCGCTTGCCCGGCCGCGGCTCCGCGTCGATGCGCGACTCCCGCCAGAAGCCCTCGGCGATGGCCGCGATCCTGGGCGAGAAGCGCCCGAACGCCCCGTCCACGATCTCGCACGCCTCGGGATAGGCGACCCCCCGCGGCTCGCCGAGCGGCGCGTACTGGTCCCAGAGGGCCAGTCTCGTCAGCCCGAGCAGCTCTGCCTTGTGTCGGAACCAGCGCTGGGCCAGCGGATACCCGTCCCCGACGGCGTCCAGCATCGTGTCGACGACCGCCCCGGGCAGCTCGTTGCGCAGGTGCGTCGGCTCCATGGGGTGCTCGTAGCCGCGCAGCCGATCCATGGCGAGCCGGTCCGCGACGAGCGTGTCGTAGCAATGCGCGAGCGTGTCGACGTGTGGCTCGAGTCCGGCGTAGAGGGCCTCCATCGCGCCCTGTCGGATGTCGCGACGGGGGTCGCGCACGTGCGCGAGCAGCCGGTCGATGGTGTGCGGCTCCGGGCCGTCTCCCGCGTCGAACACGACCTCGAGCGTGCTCGTCACGCGGCCGAACAGCGTGTGCCAAGCACCCGCCGCCGCCGGGGCCCGCTCGGCCAGCATGCGCTCCTCGTCCTCTGCGCGCATGTGGGGGGCGAAGCGGCGCATCGCGCGCAGGTGGTGGCGGTCGGCGGCCACCTCGGGGGCGTCGGCGAGCGCCTCGGCCCGCGCCGCGGGCAACCCGTTCCACTCGAGCTCGAAGAACCGAAGCGCGTTCGCGGCCTCGACCATGGCGCGATCCGTGGCCGCCGACAGGTCGCGGTTCTCGGTGGCGGACACGTCGACCGCCTCGCGCAGGTGGGCGTACGACGAGACGCGCGAGAGCTCGTTCTCCAGCTCGGCCAGCTCCGCGAGGGCCTCGGCGAGGTCGGCCGCCGTCACGTCGGCCAGGCGTCCGCGCCAGCGTCGCGCGAAGCCGTGCGCGCCCTCGAGCGCCGCGTCCATGCGCGCCCGGGCAGACGCGGCGTCGGCGACGATCGGGGCGAGGTCCCAGTGGACCCCGGCCGCGTTGGGCCCCTCGGTGCTCGTCGCCTCGCTCACCCGATCGACACTAGCGGAGCGCCGCCGGCTCACGACCCGCCACCGCCAGCAGCCGGTCGGCCGTTCCGGCGGGAAGCGGAGGGTCGCCCGTGTGCCCCGGCTCGAGCCCGTCCCCGGGGCGGTGGAAGTCGGACCCGCCCGCCGCGATCAGGTGGTGGCGCCGCGCGAGCTCGGCGTAGGCCGCCCGCTGGTCGGGGGTGTGTTCGGGGCGGTGCACCTCGATGCCGGCGAGGCCCGCGGACGCGAGCGACGCGACCACCGAGTCCAGGTGGCGCGGTCCGAGTCGGAGCGTGCCCGGGTGGGCGAGCACCGCCGCCCCGCCCGCGGCCGTGATCAGGGCGACGGCGTCCCGGGTCGCAAGGCCCGAGTGGGGCACGTACCCCGGACCGTCGTGGCCGATGAGGCGCGCGAAGGCGTCGGTGCGATCGCTCGCGTGGCCGGCCGCGACCAGCGCGTCCGCGACATGGGGCCGCCCGATGGCGCCGCGCGCGCGCGCGGCGACGTCGTCGAAGTCGATTCGCGCGCCGATCGCCGCGAGGCGCTCGACCATCACGCGCGCGCGCTCGTCCCGGGCGCGGCGCAGGTCGGCCAGCGCCCGAGGCACGGACTCGGGCGGTGCGGCGGGGAAGAGGGCGATGACATGGGCCGAGCCCGCCACGGCCCGCGTCGTGACCTCGACACCGCGGACCAGTCGCAGGCCGTCGGCCGCGGCGCGCTCGCGCGCCTCCTCGATGCCGTCGAACGTGTCGTGGTCGGTGAGCGCGAGCGTCCGCACGCCGGCCGCCGCCGCTCGCGCGACGACCTCCGACGGGGAGAGGTCACCGTCGGAGGCGGTGCTGTGGCAGTGAAGGTCCTCGATCGGACCGCCCCCCTGCGTCAGGCGCGCGCGTCGACGCGCAGCAGCCCGCGCTCCTCGAGGGCGCGGACCACGACCTGCGCGCTCTCCTCGGGCGGCATGCCCTCGGTCCGGATGTGGACCTCGGGCGACTCGGGCGCCTCGTACGGGTCGCTGACCCCCGTGAACTCCTTGATCTCGCCGGAGAAGGCCTTGGCGTAGAGGCCCTTGACGTCGCGTCGCGCACACTCGTCCACGGACGTGTCGACGAACACCTCGACGAAGGGGCCGAACTCCTCGACCATGCCGCGCGCGTGCGCGCGCGTCTCGCGGTACGGCGAGATCGCCGAGACGAGGGTCCATGCGCCGGCGCGCGTGAAGCGGCTCGCCACCCACCCGATGCGCTCGATGTTGGTGTCCCGGTCCTCCTTCGAGAAGCCGAGCCCCTTGGACAGATGCGTCCGCACGACGTCACCGTCGAGGTACTCGACCAGGCCACCCCGGCGCTCGAGCTCGGGGCCGACGATGTCGGCGATCGTCGTCTTGCCCGCTCCGGACAGACCGGTGAACCACACGGTGAAGCCGCCGCGATCGCTCACGCGCCACCCCCTCCCGGGGCGCGCAGGCCCCGCTCGATTTGCTCTACCCGCGACCCGTCGGCGCGGGGGCGGCGTGCAGGCCGCACTCGTTCTTGTCCTGCCCTGCCCATCGACCCGCCCGCGGGTCCTCGCCCGGCCGGACGGCCCGCGTGCACGGCGTGCAGCCGATGGAAGGGTACCCCTCGTCGTGGAGCCGGTTGTACGGGATGTCCCGGGCGTAGAGGTAGCCCTGGACGTCCTCGTCGCTCCAGTCGACCAGCGGCTGGATCTTGGCCATGCCCCGGCCGGCGTCCCACTCGATCTTCTTCGCGTCCGCCCGGCTGACCGACTGCTGGCGGCGGATGCCGGTGATCCACGCCTCCATGCCGGTCAGCGCACGCGAGAACGGCTCGACCTTGCGAAGCGCGCAGCAGCGGTCGGGGTCGGCGCGCCAGAGCTCGGGCCCCTCGTCGCGCGCCTGCTCCTCGACGCTCCGGCGGGGCGTGATCCGCTCGACCTCGATGCCGTAGCGCGCCACGAGGCGGTCCCGGGTCGCGTAGGTCTCGGGGAACAAGAGGCCTGTGTCGAGCTCGACGATTCGGATGTCGAGACCGAGCTCGGCGAGCATGTGGACGAGCACCGACGACTGGCGCTGCCACGAGCAGGTCAGCACAATCCGTCCCGGGAACCGCTCGGCGGCCCAGATCAGCAGGTCCTCGGCCGACCGGCCCTCGAACTCGTCTGCGAGGGCGGTGACGTCCCCGGGCGCGAGTGGCAGGGTCTGCATGCGGCGGCAGGCTACCAGAGGGAGTCGGAAAACCATATGTCACCGATAAGCGATGGAAATAGTCGCCGCGTCTACTCGAGCGACGTCGGGCGCATCCGCGACGCACCCGAGGCGGGGCCGCCGCCCGACCCCGGCGACGGCGTCGTGCGGGTCAGCCGGACGCGGGCGGGGCGCAAGGGCAAGACGGTCACGCTGGTGACCGGGATCCCGTCGGCGGAGCGGGCGGATGTGGCCCGGGAGCTCCGGCGCCGGTGCGGCGCGGGCGGCGCGGTGCGCGAGGACGGGGTCGAGATCCAGGGCGACCACCGCGACACGGTCGTGGCGGCGCTCGAGGGGCGCTATCGGGTCAAGCGCGCGGGCGGCTGAGCGCGGGCGCGATCGCTCGCGCCGCGGCCGGGGCGGGCTCGCCCCGCAGCCGCACCTCGACCCCCAGCGTGCGACCGAGGACCCTGGCGTCGTCTGCCGCGGCCCAGACCGGGAGCTCCGGGTCGCCGTCGACCTGGAGGACCAGCGCGACGCCGCGCCCGTCCCGCTCCGCCGAGACGTCCCGGACCCCCTGGTCCCGGGTCCGCTCGAGCGCCTCCGCGAGCCGAAGACATGCCGCCATCCGCGCGAGCCGTCCCTTGTCGTCGGCGACCAGAAGCGCGCCGAGCGCGCCGGGCGCGCGCATGCGCTTGCGGTGCGAACGCACGAGCAGCGCCACGATCGCGAGCTCGCGGTGGTCGAAGCCGGGAAGTCCCGCGCCCATGACCAGGTAGTGCCCGTGCTTGTGGTGGTCGTTGTAGTCGACGAGCGTCCCGGTGTCGTGGAGGATGCCGGCCGCCCAGAGCATCTCCCGCTCCCACTGGTCGTCGGACACGAGGTCGAGCCGGGCGATGGCGGCGTGCAGGGTCGACGCGAGCGCGGCCACGTGTTCCGCGTGGGGTCGGTCGTAGCCGTAGAGCGCGGCCAGGTTCCGGACGCTCGCGCGACGGACGTCGCCGATCAGCGGCGGGTCCTCGGGGGCGAGCAGGCGCTCGTAGAAGAGGCCCTCGCGAAGCCCCTGGCCACACACCTCGATCCGGTCGACGTCCGCGATCCGAAGTGCTTCGCGGGCGACGACCGCCCCGGCGAGCATGATGTCCGACCGGTCGCTCTTGAGTCCCGGGAGCCGCCTGCGCTCGGCGCTCGAGCGGGTCCTGATCAGCTCCGCGACCTCGTCGAGCGCGTCCGTCGTGAGCACGTAGCCGTGCAATTCGTCGAGCGGATACCCGATGCGCTTCTGATCGATCCGCGCCAGGGTCCGGATCGCCCCTCCGATCCCGACGAATCGCCCTCCCAGGCCCTCCAGCCACGGCGCGTCCGCGAGGACCTCCGCGACGTGACGCTGCAGGGCCTTGACCTGACGACGCGTCGTCGGCGCGTCCGTGAGGAACCGCTCGGTCATCCGAACGGCGCCGAGCGGCCGGCTGATCCCCTCGCCCAGGCGCCGGTTGCGGACCTCGGCGATCTGCAGGCTGCCGCCGCCGATGTCGAGCACCCCGCCGTCGCGCAGCGTGGTCGAGTTGACCGCCCCGAGGTACCCCGCGCGGGTCTCCGTGCGCTCGTCGATGACCCGGACGGGCAGTCCAGCGTCGGCCAGGCGCCCGAGCGCCTCGTCCCGGTTGCGGGCGTCGCGGATCGCGCTGGTGGCGACGGCGACCACCTCGTCGGCGCGCGACCCGCGGATTGCGGCCGCGAACAGACGCGCGGCCCGCTCGGCCCGCTCGAGGGCGGGCTCGGCCAGGACCCCGTCGCGTTCGCCGGCCGAGATGCGCACGGCCTCGCGAACCTCGTCCACGAGCCGGAACGGCCCGCCGTGGCGGTACTCGAACACGACCAGCCGGAAGGTGTTCGATCCGCAGTCCACAACCGCCAGACGATGTGACTCGGCATGGTCCGACTCGCCCGCTACCCTAGGAACGAGGATGGGAGCTCTCCTCGATCCGCCCGCCATTTGGGACTCCGAGCCCGGTCGCGGGCCGGCGCTCGGGACGTGGCCGGCGGCGTTCGACGACCCGCCCGTCGTCGAGCGGGCGTGGTTGGCGCTCGTGAGCGAGATGGACCGCCCGGATCGAATCGATCTGCAGCGTGCGCTCGCGTTCGCCCGGGCCCGGCACGGCGACCAGCGCCGTCGCGGCGGTGACGCCCCGTATTGGGTGCATCTTCTGCGCGTGGCGATGACGCTCGTCCGATGGGGGCGGGCGGAGAGCCCGCTGCTCCAGGGGGCGCTCCTCCACGACGCGGTCGAGGACACCGAGACCACCGTCGAAGAGCTCTCGGCCGGGTTCGGCGACGACGTCGCCGACATCGTCGGCTGGCTGACCTGCCCGACCGGTCGCACCGACGAACGCGCCTACTACGCGCGGCTCGCCAGGCACGCCCCGGAGCCGGCGCGGCTGCTGAAGGTCGCGGACCGCATCGACAACCTTCGAAGCCAGGAGGCGCTGCTCGCGCGGACCGGCCCACGGCACGTGGCCTGGGTCCAGACCTACCTGGAGCGCACGGCCTGGCAGGTCGTGCCCCTCACCCGCGAGACCCCGTCGGCCGCGCGCGCGGAGCTGGTGATCGCGATGGCCGACCTCGCCGCCCTCGTCGTGATCGCCGACACACCGGCGGGCTGAGCGGGAGCCCTGCGTGGGCTCAGGCGTCCGGGCCGCCATCGAGGGCATCCGGACGCACGAGCAGGACCGGGCACGGCGCATGGTGGGCGAGGTAGCCCGAGAAGCTCCCGAGGAGCGCGCGCTCCACCATGCCGCTGTGGCTGGCGGCGATGAGCAGCTCGCACCCGTTGGCCTCGGCCCACTCGCAGACCGTGCTCGCCGGATGTCCCTCCAGGAGGACCGGCTCGGCGCCCGGGAGCCCCGTGGCGACGCCCGTGAGCCAGGCCTCGGCCGCGGCGAGCTCGTTGCTCAGGTCGATCGGCGCCGCCCCGCCGAGGCTCGCGGCGAGGGTCACCGGGAGGGACGGCGGCGCCACGACGTGGACGACGCTGATCCGCTCGGCCAGGTCACGCAGGCGCCGGGCCTCGGCCAACCGTGAGCCCGCCGGCGTCGGTGCCGTCGACGCAGCAGGCGATGTGCGAGTAGCGCTCGGGCCGATCCATGTCGTCAGGTTACGCGCTCACGCCGGGTCCGCGGCGCCGGCGCCGTCGGCGGAGGGCACCTCGACGACGAACGGGGCGTCGGCGGCGCCGGTGAGCCCCAGGCGCCCCTCGGCCAGGTCGGTCAGGGCGCGACCCACGAGGTCATGGCGCCAGCCCTCCGCGAGCGGGCCCTTCGGAGGCGACCCGGCGAGGGCGGAGACCAGGAACGTCTGGATGTCGTCTCTCGTCGCGACGAGCGTCGGCGCGAGCTCCTGGGCCGCGGCGCGCGATGCCACCAGCACGGCCGCGAGCGGCGTGATCGCGTCGATCCGGGTCGCGAGTCGCGGCGGCGTGCGTCCGTCGAGTGTGATCTCGGGTGCCTCGAGACCGCGAGCGATGGCCGCCAGGATGCCGTCGAGGTCCTCGCCGCGCGCGCGCTCGGGCATGCCCCGCTCCTTGGCGAGCGCCTCCCGCGTCGCCGGCCGCCGCCGGGCCAGCTCGAGCACGACCCGATCGGGGACGAGCCACGAGGCCGGCCGGTCCCTGTGCCGGGCCTCCCGCTCGCGCCACGCCGCGAGCTCCGCGAGGACGGCGCGCTCGCGACCGCTGAGACGCCCCTGCCCCTTGATCCGCCGCCATGTCTCCGCGGGCTCCGGCACGAAGCGGGCCGAGGCGCCGTAGCGGCGGGCGTGCTCCTCGAGCACCCACTCGGTGCGCCCCATCTCCTCGGCCCGCGCCATGATCTCGTCCGCCAGCTCCAGGAGATGCGCGACGTCGGCGGCCGCGTAGTCGACCTGCCGTGCCGAGAGCGGGCGCCGGCTCCAGTCGGTGTAGCGCTCGCTCTTGTCGAGGGAGACCCCGAGCGCGCGCTCGAGCAGCGCGCCGAGCCCCTGCCCCGACCCGAGCCCGACGAACCCCGCGGCGATCTGGACGTCGAACAGCGACTCGGGCCGCGTGTCGAACGCGAGTCCGAGCAGGGTGAGGTCGGCCGACGGCGCGTGCATGACGACGTCGATGGACGGGTCGGCCACCAGGTCCGCCACGGGGCCGAGCGGCGCGCCCGCGATCGGGTCGACGAGGGCGACCTCGTCGTCCACCGCGACCTGGGCGAGGCAGGCGATGGGGGCGTACGTCCGCTCCCAGAGGAACTCGAGGTCGACCGCGATGCGGCCGGCACGGTGCGCGCGCCGGACCAACTCGTCCACCCCGGCGGCGTCCACGATCAGGTCCGACGGCATCGGCAGCTACCCTACTCCGCCGTGCAGGCGATCAGCATCACCAAGTCCTTCGGGGCCCGGACGCTCCTCGACGGGGTGTCCTTCAAGGTCGAGCCGGGGTCGCGGCTTGCGATCGTCGGGCGAAACGGCGGAGGCAAGACCACGCTGCTGCGCGTGCTCGCGGGACAGATCCCGGCCGACGGCGGCACGGTGGCCGCGGGCAAGGGCGCTCGGATCGCACTGCACGATCAGCGCCCTCCCCGGGTGGCGGGGATCAGCGTCGGCGACTATGTCGCGGAGGGGCTCGCCGACGCGCGCGACGCCGAGGACGAGCTGGCGCGGCTCGGCGAGCGGATGGCCGGCGGCGACGCGGGGGCCGACGTGCTCGCCGCCTATGCCGCCGCCGAGGCCCGGCTGGATCGCGTCGGCGGATACGACTGGCGGGCCGGGGTGGAGCGCACCATGCGCGGCCTTGGCATCGACGCCGCGCGCGCGGCCGAGCCGCTCGAGCAGCTGTCAGGTGGCGAGCTGACACGTGCGAGCCTGGCGCGGGCGCTCGCATCGCGACCGGACGTCCTGATGCTCGACGAGCCGACGAACCACCTCGACATCCAGAGCGCGGAGTGGCTCGAGCGTGCGCTCCCGGACCTCGGCGCGACGGTGATCGTGGTCTCCCACGACCGCTGGTTCCTCGAGTCGGTGGCGACCGCCGTGCTCGAGTTGGATCGGGGTAACGCCCGGCTCTGGCCCATGGGGTACTCGCGCTTTCGCCGCGAACGCGCCGCCGAGGCTGCGCGCCTGGGGGTGCAGGCCGCCCGCCAGCAGGCCGAGATCGCGCGACTCGAGCGGTTCGTCGAGCGATGGAGGGCGGGGACCAAGGCGCGCCAGGCGCGCTCGCGGGCGAAGCGACTCGCGAAGGTCGAGCGGATCGACGCGCCTCGCGGCGACCGCGCGCTCGCGTTCGGATTCCCCAAGGCCGAACGCTCGGCGAAGGTGGTCATCGAGGCGAGCGGGTTGACGGTGATGGCGGGCGACAACGCGCTGCTCGAGGGCGCGGACGTGGTGGTGGAGCGGGGCGAGCGGGTCGCGCTCGTCGGACCGAACGGCGCGGGCAAGACCAGCCTGCTGGAGACGCTGCTCGGCATCCGCGCGCCCGGACGCGGACGGGTGTCGGTCGGGCACCGCGTGCAGATCGCCCATTTCACCCAGCACGCCGACGAGCTCCCGCCCGGGCGGACGCCGATCGAGGCCCTTCTGGCCGCGTCGACGCTCAACCGGACCCAGGCACGGACCCTGCTCGGCGGGTTCCTCTTCCCGGGCGAGGCGGCGGAGGGGTCGCTCGACAACCTGAGCGGAGGTGAGCGCCGCCGGTTGGCGCTGGCCTGTCTCGTGGCCGGCGGGGGCAACGTGCTGGCCCTCGACGAGCCGACCAACCACTTCGACGCCGAGAGCCGCGAGGCGCTCGAGGCGGCGCTCGAGGCCTACGAGGGCACGGTCGTCCTGATCTCGCACGACCGTGCCCTGATCGACGCCGTCGCGACCCGCACGCTGTCGATCGAGGACGGGGTGCTGGTGTCGCGCGCGGGTGGGTACGGGGCGCTCGTGGCCGCGCGCGCCACGCTCGCGCCGTCGGAGCCCACGCCCACCGAGCCCGCGCGGCGTCCCCCCGCCGAGCGGCCCGCGCGCCGCGACCGCGGCGCCACGCGCGCCCGCAAGGAGGCCAGGCGCCTCGAGGAGCGGATCGCGGCCCTCGAGGGCGAGCTGGCGGCGGTCGAGGACGACCTGGCGCGGCCCGAGGTCGCGGCCGACCCCGAGCGGGTCGGCGCCGGAGGCCGGCGCCACGGCGAGCTCCAGGAGGAGATCGCATGGCTCCTGCGCGAGTGGGAGCAGGTGGCGGAGTCGGCCGAGGCGACCGAGTGAGCCGGCTGGCCCTTCCGCTCGCGCCGCAGCTCGCGCGGAGCGCGAAGGAGCTTCCACGCCGCCCGGACATGCGCTACGAGCCCAAGCTCGACGGGTTCCGCGCGATCTGCGCCTGCGGGCGCGAGCGCAGGGAGCTCTGGTCCCGAGGTCGCAAGCCGCTGACGCGCTATTTCCCGGAGGTCGTCCTCCCGGTCGCGGACTGCGTGCTCGACGGCGAGCTGCTCGTCGCGGGCCCGGACGGCGACGACTTCGAGCTGCTGGGCGGGCGCATCCACCCCGCGGCGTCGCGTGTCGCGATGCTCGCCGACGCGCATCCCGCCCGGCTGCTCGCGTTCGACCTGCTGGAGCTCGACGGAGCGCCCCTGATCGACCGCCCCTTCGCCGAGCGCCGCGAGATGCTCGAGCGCCTTGCCGTCACCGCGCCGATCGAGGTGGTCCCGTCCGTCGACGACGCCGACGCCGCGGCGCATTGGCTCACCGCGTCGGAGGGCGTGATCGCCAAGGACGCGGACGCCCCGTATCGCCCCGGCGAGCGCGCGGGCATGTGGAAGGTCAAGCGGGTCCGGACGATGGACTGCGTGGTCATGGGGTGGCGGCCCGGAACGGAGCCCGAGACGGTCGGCTCGTTGATCCTCGGGGCGTACGAGACGGACGGGTCGCTTCGGCCGGTCGGGCACGCGGCGAGCTTCACCCGCACGCGCAAGCGGGAGCTGCGCGAGCTGTTGGCGCCGCTCGAGACGGGCGAGCGCGGCGCCGGTGACCCGAGCCGCTGGTCGGCCGGGCGCGAGAGCGAGTGGGTGGCGCTTCGGCCCGAGCTCGTGGCCGAGGTCCGCTACGACCACTCGTCGAACGGACGGATCCGTCACGGTGCGCGGCTCGTGCGGTTCCGCCCCGACCGGGCGCCGGGGGAGTGCCTGGTCACCCAGCTGGACTGACGGCCACCGGCCAAAGGGCGCGGCGCTCGTCGGACGCCTGGCCTCCGTCGGCGGTCGCGTCGTCCGTCTCGCTCACGGGGTCCCCCCGGGACTCGTCGTCGCGCGCCCTGCTCGGCCGCACCCGACGCGGCTCCCCGCGTCGCTTTCGGAAGTGCGGCGGCCACGGTGCGTCGCCCACGCCCCTGGCCTCGTCCTCGTCGGCCAGCGCGAGCAGCGCGTCGAGGGTCCCCGGGGCGTCGTCGATCGCGGCGGCCGGATCGCCGACGGTGCGAAGCCGCGCCGGCACGGTGTCGATACGAAGCTCGTCCGGATCGACGTCCGGCACCTCGTCCCAGGTCAGCGGGCAGGACACCCGCGCCGAGGGGACGGGACGCACCGAGTAGGCCGAGGCCACCGTGCGGTCGCGGGCGTTCTGGTTGTAGTCGATGAACACGCCGTGGCGCTCCTCCTTCCACCATTTGCTCGTGGCGAGCGCCGGCGCGCGGCGCTCGACCTCACGCGCGAGGGCCAGGGCGGCACGGCGCACCTCGTCGAACCCTTCGTCCGGCACGATCCGGACGAGCACGTGGATGCCCCGGGACCCCGACGTCTTGGGGACCCCGCCGAGCCCGTGGTCGGCGAGCACGTCGCGGACGAGCAGCGCGACCTCTCGCACCTGGGCGAACGGCACCCCGGGGGTCGGGTCGAGGTCGATGCGCAACTCGTCCGGCCGATCGAGGTCGGCGCGTCGCACCGGCCACGGGTTGAAGTCGATCACGCCGAGGTTGACCGCCCAGACGAGGTGCGCCGCGTCGGCCGCGACCAGCTCGCGGGCCGAGCGTCCGCTCGGGAAGTGGACCTCGGCCGTCTGGAGCCAGTCCGGCCGCGTCTCGGGGACGCGCTTCTGGAAGAAGGGCTCGCCCGCGATCCCGTCGACGTAGCGTTTGAGCGTCGTCGGCCGTTCGCGCAGGTGCACGAGCGCCGCATCCGCCACCCCGAGGTAGTAGTCGCAGAGGTCGCGCTTGGTGAGTCCCGCCGCCGGGAAGTAGACCTTGTCCGGGTTGGACAGACGGACCTCCCGGCCGGCGGCCTGGATCATGACGTGGTCGGCCATGCCTCCCGCCCGGATCCGGGGTCGCCCTCGGCGCGGGCCGAGATCCACGCCAATCGCGCGGCGGCCGTGCCCGCGGCCGCGGTGGCGCAGGCCGCCGCGCCGAGGGCCAGCACGAGTCCCGCGCGCGCGTCGAGAGGTGCCAGCCGGGTGGCCGCGGCCACCGTGAACGCAAGGCTCGCCCCCGCCGCTCCGAGGAGCGCCGCCCCGCCGGCCGCGGCCGCGCGGCGGCTGCGCCTGAGGCCCGCGATCACGCCGAGGGTCGCCAACGCGAGCACGAGGCCGCATGCGATCGCCCCCCACCCGACCCGAAGCGCGTCGTCGGTGCCGCGGAGCGCGACCGCCCCGCCCGCGACCCAGGGGAGCGGCCCGCTCACGACCAGGAGCGCCGCGGCGCCGGCGCAGACGACCGTCGCCGCCGTCACCGAGGTCGACGGCGGATCGGGCGCGCGCGGCCGGGCGAGCATCGCGAACGCGACGCCGCATCCGACCAGCGCGACGGCGACGAGGAGCAGCGCGGCGACGCCGACGCTCGGACCGGACCCGACGCGCAATGCGATCAGCGCGAGGGGGAGACCGGCGCCGAGGCCGCCCGCGAGCGCCAGCACCGGCGGCACGGCGGCCCGCAGGCGGTCCCCGGCGCCGGTACGCGCCGCCGCGGCGGCGACCAGTGCCGCGGCGGCGGCCAGCCATCCCACGACCACCGCCTGCGCCAGCAGGGCGGAGGGCTCGAGCATCCAGATCGTCAGCGCATCGCCGGCCGCGTCGCGCGCCACGGGGGCGAAGGGGGCGATGAGCATCGCCGCGGCCAGCGTCAGGGCGATGAGCGCGAGCGCGACCCGGAGGAGGTCGCCGGGGCCGATGGAGGGCGCGGCGCGGGTGCTCCCGGGCGCCGGGGGTGGCGGGCCGGGGACCGGGCCGCCGGGCACGGGCGGCGGCGGGGGGCGCACCGGGAAGCAGCGTCAGTTCCGTTCCGGCGAGCGTCACCCGGTCGCCGGGGACGAGTCGGAGCGGATAGGGCACCGGCGCGCCGTTCACGCAGGCGTCTCCGACGAGGTCCTCGATCTCGAGATGGTCGCCGCGTCGATGCAGCAGGATGTGACGCGCGGCCGCGGACGGGTCGGTGAGCATCAGGTCGGCGCCGGGCCCGCGTCCGATCTCGGCGCGTGGCGCGCGCCACGACGAGCCGTGCGCCGTGGTCCTGGCCGCCCGTGACCTGGACCGTCGGCCCGACGGGGCGATCGATGATCGCGTCGGAGGGCGCGGCTGCCATCGCCCTGAGGGTAGAGGACGCATGGCGGGGATCGGAGCGGGTGGCGACGCCGATGCCCGCGGACCCGTCCCGCCGCGCTCGAGGTGGTCGCACCGGGCGCGCGCGGGCTCGCCGTGCCGGGCGGCACGTGCGCCGACGGCTCTCGATCCCCCCATCGCCGCGGGTGCCGGCCTCGGGGCCGGTCGTCGCGGCGGCCGTCGGCACGGGACCACGCGGTGCGGCCGAGCGGGTCGCGACGGGCGCGAACGCTCCAGCCCGCCGCCGGCCGGCCGAGGAATGGCACGTGTCACAGGTGGTCTCCCAGGACGACGTGCGGCTCGCGGTCGACGTGGCCCGGCGTGAGGGATGGAGTGACTTCCGCGCACCCCCGGAGCGTCATCCTCCGCGCACGCTGAAGGAGGCGACGGCGATCGCGCGGGTGCAGGCCGCCAAACGCACCCCGGCGCGTCCGCCCGAGCGCTCGGGCCGAGCACCCCGCTGGGCCTGGGTGGCGATGCTCCTCGCCGCGGCGCTCGTGCTCGGCCTGTGCTGGTACGTCTCACCCGGCCGGACGATCGCCGGCCTGGTCGGCGTCGCACTCTTTTGCGGGATCGCGCTCATGCGCCGCCGCCGCCGGGCCGCTCGCCCGCCGGGCGACCGGGCCGGCGCGTGGGACCCGTTTCGCCGCGCCGCCTGAGACCGTCCGCGACCGAGATCACCCCGGGGTCCACTACGATTGCCCGCATGGTCCGTCCGCGACTCCTCGCGCTCGAGGGCGACGAGCAGCCCGGCGAGCGGGGGCGCTGGCGGGACCGGCTGCTCCCCGGCGGCCGCCGCGACCGCCCACGTCGGGTCCGCAGTCCGGGCGGGGGCAACACGGGGACCATGGTCATCATCGGCGTCTGCGTCGTCGTGTTCCTGGCCGAGCTCGCCCAAGGGGTCGGCGTCAGCGGCATCTCGGGCTCGAGCCTCGTCGCCGACGGCGCGCTCTTCGGCCCGGCCGTGGCCGAGGGCGAATGGTGGCGGCTGGTCACGAGCTCGTTCCTCCACGCGGGCCTGATCCACCTGGGCTTCAACATGTACCTGCTCTGGCTTCTCGGGTCGGCGCTCGAGGGCTATGCCGGGACCGACCGCTTCCTGGCGGTCTGGTTCACGGCGGTGCTCTGGGGGGCCGCCGGCGCCCTCGTCCTCTCGCCCAACGCGATCACGGTCGGCGCCTCGGGCGGCGTGTTCGGCCTGATGGCGGCGATCTTCCTGCTCGAACGTCAGCGCGGGATGGGTCTCATGCAAAGCCAGGTGGGCATCCTGCTGCTCCTGAATCTCGGCATCACGTTCGTGCTGCCGGGCATCTCGATCGGCGGCCACCTGGGCGGCATCGTGGGCGGCGCGGCCGCGGCGTTCGTGCTGAGCGGATTCGGGAAGGGGAGCATCGCCTACGGCCAGATCACGCCGGTGATCGCGACCTCCATGGCCGTGCTGACGGCGGGCGCGATCGCCGTCTCGTTCGCCGCCGTCTGACCGGACGTCCCGCGGTCCCTCGCGGTCTCATGCCTCCTCGGCGGGGATGAGCACGAAGGCGACGCGACCCTCCTCCCGGTCCACCTCCGCGTGCAGCGCGCGCCCGGCGAGCCGGCCGGCGAGGTCGGGATCGACGTAGACCGGCACGTCGGTGTCCGCGAGCTCACGGTCCCCTCGCTCGGGCTCGGCGACCAGCATGAGGGAGAGGTCGTCGTGACCCTGGCCGCCCGCCGCGATCCGTACGCCGCCGCCGACGATCGGGCTGGACTCGAGGATCTCCGCGATCGCGTCGTTCGCGGTGGGGGTGAGTGTCAGCATCGTCCGCTCCTTCGGGTGGGTTGCGGTGCCTCTACCCGGCCCCCCCGGGGCGCGAAACGTCAGCCGGACCGGCCCCCGCCCGACGACTCGAGTTCGCCGACCCGCTCGATCACTCCCGCGACGAGCGCGATCGCCGCGTCGACGTCGTCGGGGTGGCAGGCCTCGACGCTCGAATGCCCGTATCTCGCCGGGATCGAGACGCATCCCGCCAGCGCCCCCAGGCCGGAGCGCTGCAGCTCGCCCGTGTCGGTGCCGCCCCGGTCGGACAGTGCATCTGGTGGGGGATCTCCCGCTCCTCGGCGATGCGGACCATCAGATCGACGATCGCCTGCGGGACGATCGCGCTGGCGTCCATGACACGGATCGCCGCTCCCGCACCGAGCTTGGCGGTCGCGCGACCGCCCGAGCCGCCCGGGCCGTCGGCGGCCGGGCAGGTGTCGATGGCCACGCCGACGTCGGGCCGGATGCGGCTGGTGGCGACGCGGGCGCCGCGCAGCCCGACCTCCTCCTGCACGGTCGCGGTCGCCCAGAGCTCCGCGCCCGAGCGCGGTGCCGCGGCGAGCGCCTCGAGCATCACGAGCACACCGACTCGGTCGTCGATCGCCTTGCCGGTGACCAGATCGCCGACCCGTCGAAACGGCTGGTCGCGCGTGACGACGTCGCCGGCGCGGACGAGCTCGCGGGCGCGGTCGGCCGGGAGGCCGACGTCGATGGACAGGTCCTCGACCTTCACCGGGGCGCCGCGCTTGTCGGCGTCCAGCAGGTGCACGGGGGTCGTCGAGACCACGCCCGGCAGCGGCTCACGCCCGTGGACGACGACCCGCTGGCTGACGAGGGTGCGGGCGTCCCAGCCACCGAGGGGCATCACGCGCAGGAACCCGGAGTCGTCGATGTGCCGCACCATCAGACCGATCTCGTCCATGTGCGCCGCGAGCATCAGCCGCGGCCCGTGGCCCTCGCGGACACCCGCGATGCCGCCGAGCGGATCCTCGACCACGCGGTCGCACAGGCGCTCGAGCTCGGGGCGGACGATCTCGCGGACGGCGGACTCGTGTCCGGGCGGGGCGTGCGCCTCGCTGAGCGCCGCGAACAGGTCCTCTCTCACGCGGCGGGAGCGTAGCGGATCGCCGCCTCGCTCGCCCGGCGTCCCAGGCCTCGACGATCATCAGGTCGACCTGCGCGATCTGGGCCTCGCGCTCGGCGCAGTCGGCGCGGAGGACGTCGGCGCCGGCCGCGTTGCCCCGGTCGACGGCGACGCCGATCGCGGCGTCGCTCATCAGGAGGGCGTGGCGAAGATCCTGCCGGGCGCCCTCCAGCAGGTGGACGCGCTCGGCGGGCGCCTGGAGACGCATGTCCATGGCCCGCGCGGCCAGCCCGGGTGGTGTCGCGGGCCCCAGGTTGGCGAGGGCGACGCCGGCCACCGCACGCGCCCAGGCGCCCTCGGCGCCCGCGCGGCCGGCGCGCAGGATCCCGATCGCCCGCCAGGTCGCGGGTCCGAACCCCGGCAGCAGCACTCGGTCCGCGCCGTCGAGGACGAGGCCCCGTGACAGCACCAGGGCGTCCGCGGCCAGATGGACCTCCCAGCATCGCGCGATCCGGTCTCGTCGCGGGCTCCGCTCCTCGGCGCCGATCCCGTAGGGGTCGCGCCGGCGCCGCGTGTCCGCGGCGTCCGCCAGGACGGGGCGCGTTGCCGGGTCCTCCTCGAGCGCGGCGGCGATCCGCTCGGTGCGCTCGCCCGGGTCGTCGCGGCCGCGGACGATCCGTTCGGCGACGACGCGGCGCAGCCATCTGGAGCACGAGCCCGCCGACATCGTCATCCAGCCTCCGCCGCCATGGGCGGAGTATGGCCGCCCCCCGGCGTCAGGCGGGAGTGCTCGGGCGCGTCGCCATGAGCAGCGGATGCGGGTTGATGCGCGCGCCGTCGCGCTCCCAGGCGAACGTCAGCCGCGGGCCGGCCGCGCCGAGCACCTGCCCCGCGGCGACAACTGCCCCCGGACCGACGCCGTCGGCGTAGGCGGCGAGCGGTCCGTAGCCGATCCGCTCGCCGGTGCCGGTGCGGATCCAGAAGGTGATGCCCGCCTCGGCCTCGGCGGGCGCCGCCGCCTCGAGGAGGCCGGGCGCCGCGGCCACCACCGGCGTGCCCACCGGGGGCTCGATCGCGGTCGCGCACCGCCAGGCCTGCCCGTGACACCCGGGCGCGCCGGGCTCGCGGAACCCGTCGGAGTAGGCGAGGTCGGCCTCGACCGGGAGCGCCAGGGGGAAGACGAAGCCGTCGATCACCGCGGGGGCGCCGTCGGCACCGGCGCCCTCGGCGGCGGTCGCCCCGGCGTCGGGTCGGCTCCCGTCCCATGCCCGCACGACCGGCGGTCCGGCGGGCGCGGCGGCTGCAGCCGCCTCGTCGGGCTCGGGGGCTGCCGGGGCCGGCGGGGCGGTGGCCGCCGTGCCCGAGGCGTCGCACAGGTCCCCGGCGCCCTGGACCGACAGGAGGACCGGCTGGGCCGGATCGCCGCCGAGGTCCGCGTAGTACCCGCCCACACCGCCCTCCCATGCCGAGTTCAGGTCGGTCGGATCGTTGCTCGCGCCGATCGGCGCCCACTTCGCCCCGATGGGCCCGAGCGTCAACCGGCCCTCGTCGAGGTACCCGGTGCGAAGCGTGGAGGCCGCGAACCGGATCGCGTCCGCGTATGTCGAGAACGACATGCCCGGTCCGAGGCCGAACGGGTTCCGGATCCCCTGCGAGGGGCCGTAGGTCGCCAGGATCGTCTCGTGCGCCGCGATCGCGACGAGCGCGCGCGGGTCGAGGTCGGCCGCCGTCGCCGCCTGGACGAACGTCGCCCCGTCACCGGCGAGGGGACTGCCCGCCGCCTCGAGCACCGCGTCGATCGCGGTGGCGTCCGTCGGCGCGACACATGTCAGGGCGGCGTTGGGGCTGGACCGGGACACCGGGGAGGGGGTGACGGGCGCCGGTGGCGGAGCCGCCGCCACGGGCTCGCTCGTCGGGGCCACCGTGGACGCTGCGACGACCGCCGGTGCGGGCGGCCGGATGCGTTCGGGCGCCGGGTTCGATGTGGTCGCGGGCGGCGGCGCCGGGACGACCTCGACCAGCGATGCCGCCGCCGCCGCGTCGCTTCCGCCGGCCGGGGCGGCTGCGCCGGTGGCGCCCGCGGTCGCGACCAGGGCGGCGATGCCGACTGCGGCGAGGATCCTCAGGCGCACGGCGGCGAGTTTAGGGACCCGCGGTCGGTTCGCGAAACGGCGGAGTGCCGGTCGTGGAGATGTCGCACGTGTCTCGCGGCCGCAACGGGATGTCAGAGGCGGACGCTCACGGTCACGCCGTCCCCGATTCCGGCGACGACCGTGGCCAGGCCGTCGTCGGCGAGGGCCGCCTCCGTGAACGCGCGGATCGCCACGACGGCGGGGTCTTTCGCGGCGGGATCGGCCACCCGTCCCTGGGCCAGCACGTTGTCGGCCAGGATCAGGCCGCCGGTTCGCACGAGCCGCGACGCGTGGACGAGTTGCGCGGGGTAGCCGGTCTTGTCGGCGTCGATGTAGCAGAGGTCGTAGGCGCCGTCCTCGAGCAGCGGCAGCGTGTCGAGCGCGGGCCCGGCGTGGACGGTGACGCGCCCGGCGGCGACCTCCCCCAGCCACCGGCCGGCGTCCGCGGCCCGGGCGGGGTCGATCTCGAGGGTGTCGAGGCGCCCCTCGCCGGCGAGGCCCTCGGCGATCCACGCCGCCGAGATGCCGACGAAGGTCCCGATCTCGAGCACCCGCCGGCCCCCGGTCGCGCGCGTGAGCACCATCAGCAGCCGGCCGAGCTCGGGGTGCGTCATCATCTCGGGCGTCGGGTGGTCGGCGTGGGCCCGGTAGCGGGCCGCGATGTGCGTGGGCACCGGTGTCGCCCGATCGAGGTACTCGACGAGCGTTCCCGTCAGCGTCGAGTCGCTCGAGCGCCATCCCTACCTGACGCCCCAGGCTGCGGAGTCCCGCGAGCGCGAACAGACCGAGCCCGGCGATCAGGAGGGCGGACGCCGCGAGACCCGGCCCGAGCGTGCTCCAGGAGACCCCCTCGAACTCGGTCGCGCGCGAGGCCTCGAGGATCCGGGTCACGGGGTTGAGGTCGGCCGCCGTGCGGAGCCAGCCCGTCTGCACCTCCCGCGGCACGTAGGCCACCGAGAGGAAGACCGACAGGAAGATCACGATCTGCATCAGGGGGATCGATTGGACGCTCCGGGTCTGCAGCGCGACCCCCATCGCCCAGCACCCGGTCGCGGCCGCGAACAGGGCCGCCATCAGGTAGATGACCGTCGTCCCCACGACACCGGGCGGGAAGACGCCTCCGAGCGCGGCCGCCGCGAGGACGGCGGTGGTCGTGACGAGGCTGCGCGCACAGGCCGCGATGAGCGGCCCGAGGACCAACACGACCCGTGGGGCGGGGCTCGCGACAAGCCGGTCGACGAAGCCCCCCTCGATGTCGCGGGCCAGCGTCATGCCCGCGTTGATCCCGGCGAATCCGCCGCCCATGACCGTCGCCAGCGGGACCGTGAAGGCCAGGTATGAGGCGCCCTCGAGTTGGGGGATGGCGCCGATGCCGCCGGAAGGCGCCCGCCGGTCGCCACGAGGATGAAGACCGGCATGATCAGGGCGGGCAGGAAGACCGACGGCATCCGCCGGACGAGCAGCAGGTTCCGCACGGCGAGCCCACCCGACACGGTGATCGCGCGCACGATCATCCGTCGCCGAGCCGGCGCCGGAACGCGAGCGCGCTCGCGCCGACGGCGGCGACGGCGAGCACGAGCGCCACGCCGAAGCCGATCAGCGTCGGCCTCGGCTCGACCCCCACGATGATCTGGTCGCGCATGCCCTCGACCAGATACGAGATGGGGTTGAGATCGGCCACGACGCGGAACCAGCCGTCCATGGTCTCGCGCGGGAAGAAGGCCGACGAGAAGAACATGAGCGCAAAGAACAGCGGGAAGGTCCCCTGCACGGCCTCGGCGGACCCGCTCCGAAGGGCCAGGTAGACGCCCGAGCCCTCCCACCGCCACGGCCAACACGGCCGCCAGCACCAGGACGATCACGACGCCGGCGACGCCGCCCTCGACGCGGGCGCCGAAGACCATCGCGATGCCGATGAACAGGATCGCCTGCCCGACGCCGAGCGACGACGCTTCCGCCGAGGCGGCCCGAGGAGGATGGCGGCGCGGCTGACCGGCGACGCCACGAGTCGGTCGAAGAAGCCGCCCTCGATGTCGGTGGCGAAGGCGGCGCCCGCGGACGTCCCGCCGATCAGGATGCCCTGCACGATCGCGCCCGCGATGGCGAAGTCCAGGAAGCTCGGCACGTCGGGAAAGCCGGGCACGCGCGAGAACGTGTCCGCGAACGAGCCCGTGAAGATCGCCATCAGCGTCAGCGGGAAGAAGATGGAGGGGACCCACGCCTGGGGGAGTCGAAGCGTGTCGAGGACCGACCGACGGGCGAGCGCGCCCGTCTGGCGGACCGCCAGCCGCCGGCTCATGGCTCGGCGACGGCGACCGGTGCCTCGGCGCCCTCGCCCTCGAGGCGGCGGCCGGTCTTGGCGACGAAGACGTCGTCGAGCGTGGGCATGGCGAGGTCGATCTCCTGCGGCTCCACCGACGCCATGTCGAGCGCCCGGACGACGTCCGCGACCGCGGCGGCGCCCTCGGGAAGGCGCACGGCGATGCAGCCCTCGCGCGTCGGCACCGAGGGCCCGAACCGCGCCAGCGCGTCGAAGGCCGCCTGACGGTCCGCGGAGCTCCCGACGGTGATCGTGAGCGTCGGATCGCCGACCTCGGCCTTGAGGGACTTCGGCGTGCCCTCGGCGACGATCCGGCCTCCGTCGATGATCCCGACCCGATCCGCCAGCTGGTCGGCCTCCTCCAGGTACTGCGTCGTGAGGAAGACGGTGGTGCCCTCCTCGTTGAGCCGGCGCACCTCGTCCCAGAGGGTGAGCCGGGAGACGGGGTCGAGGCCGGTCGTGGGCTCGTCGAGGAACAGGACCACGGGCCGGTGCACGAGCGCCATCGCCAGGTCGAGGCGGCGGCGCATGCCGCCGGAGTAGGTGCCGACCCGCCGATCCGCCGCGTCGACCAGCCCGACCCGGTCGAGCAGCGCCTCGGCCCGCGCGTGTCCGTCCCGGCGCGGGATGCCGTGAAGGGTCGCCTGCAGCCGGAGCAGTTCCCGGCCGGTCATGAACGGGTCGATCGACGCGTCCTGGAGCGCCACGCCGATCGACCGCCGGACGGCACCGGCGTCGTGGACCACGTCGTGGCCTGCGACGAATGCCACCCCCGCGCTCGGTCGCAGCAGGGTCGTGAGCATTCGGACCATCGTGCTCTTGCCGGCCCCGTTGGGACCGAGGAACCCGTAGACCTGGCCCTCGGGGACCTCCAGGTCGACCCCGGCGACGGCGAGGACGTCGCCCCGGAACCGCCGGATGAGGCCCTCCGTCTTGACCGCCGCCCCCACCCGCCACCTCCGCTCGCTCCCCGACCGACGGACCGTAGCGCGACCTGGACCGGGCGGGACTCCCACCGTCGTCGACGGTCTCGTACGATTGGGTGGATGAGCGACGACACCGCAGACCAGGCGTCGGAGCGGCTGGCGGAGCTCCGCCGGGCGACCGCCGACGCGCTCGACCGGTACGACCTCGCCGCCGACGGTGACGAGCGCGGCGACGCTCACCACCATCCGGCGGAGGCCGCGACCGATGCCGACCTTCGCGAGCGCGAGCTGTCGGAGCAGATGCGCTGGCGCCGACGTCAGGAGCAACTCGAGGCCGCCGAGCGGGCGGTGCGCGACGGCACCTACGGCGTCTGCGTCGACTGCGGCGCGGCGATCCCCGAGGGGCGGCTGCGCATTCGGCCGGACGCGGTCCGGTGCGTCGCCTGCCAGACGCGGATCGAGCGCGGCGCCTAGGCGGGCGTCGGCGTCCGTTCCCGCGTCGAGGGCGCGGGTGGATCCTGTGCGGGCGGTGCGCTCGCCGCGGGCCGCGCCACGGCCCACGTGATCGCGACCGCGACGGTCCAGACGAGCGCCGCGAGCGAGACGTGGACGCCGACGACCTCCTCCGGCAGGCCGTTGCGGTACTGGTACTCGCCCACGCCGACCTGGACGAGCATCAGCGGCACGAAGACGATCGCGAGCCGCCGGGCGAGCTGCCCGCCCACTCGCTCTCGCCAGAGCCATGCCACCAGGAGCAGTGCGAGCAGGACGAAGCCGATCGCGATCCGGACATGGATGCGGGCCGCCTCGGGCAGGTCGCCGAAGCGCCGAAGGACGTCGTCGTCACCCGAATGCGGTCCGGCGGCGGTGACGAGCACGCCGGTGAACAGCGTCCCCGCCGCGGCGCCGAGCACGATCAGCGCCATCGGGCCCTGACGCCGGTTCCACGCCCTGCGCCTGTCGTCGACCATGTCGAAGGCCGCCACCACGGCGACGGTCCCGAAGGCGAGCGCCACCATCGACAACAGGAAGTGGGCTCCGACGGCCATCGGGTGCAGCCCGCTGAACACCGTGACGGCGCCGAGCGGGACCTGCCCCACGGTGCAAAGCGCGGCCGCACCCGTCGCCCGGCGCACGCCGCGCGTGGCCGCCCGCGACCGCCATGCGGCCACGAAGGCGGCGACCGCGGCCAGGGCGACGAGGGCCGAGAGCAGTCGGTTGCCCGCCTCGATGAGCGCATGGGCCGAGGTGGCGGGGAGCACCTGATCGCCCGAACAGGTCGGCCAGTCCGGGCAGCCGAGGCCCGACCCGGTCAGTCGGACCGCCGCACCGCTCGGCACGATGATCCACAGGCCGACCAGCGAGACGATCGTCGTCGCCCGGACGGCCCGGGCGGAGGGCCGGCTGACGCTGCGGGGGAGCACGCGCACACGGGCGATCGTATTCGCTGGCACCGCGCGTGGCGCGCCCGCGCGAGCGGACGTTCGTCCCGCGCGAGCGGTCCGGGCGTCGCGGCTCACGTGACGGGACCGCTCGGCCGATGCAGGGAGCACCCCCGCCGACATACCCGGAGCCGGACATGCTCGTGCAGCGTGCAGCCCTTCGAGCGGCTGCCTCGTCGTTCGTGATCACCGCCCTCTTGATCGTCGTGCTGCACGTCCTGCTCCGCTGACCGCGGGTCCCGCCGCGCCCCGCCGCTGCTAGCGTCGCGGCGGTGACGCCGCGTCTTCGGAGCGCCCTCCTCATCGCGGTCGCGCTGTTCGTCCTCCCGGCGTCGGCGCACGCGGTCGGGTTCGTCGAGTCCGACCCCTCGCCAGGCGCCACCGACGCCCCGGCCGTGGTCCGGGTCGCGACGGCGGTCCCCTTGAGCGATGCCTTCCTTCTGCTGGAGGCCGTCGGCCCCGGCGGGGCGACCGTGACGGGGCCGGCCCGCCTCGACGCGCGCGATCCGCAGGCGATCCTCGCGCCGATCCGCAGGCGCGTGGCCGGCGGGCACGCCGTCCGATGGAGGGGCCTCGGCCTCGACGGATCGGTGGTCGGCGGGACGTTCGCGTACTCCGTCCCCGGCGCGAGCGCGCCGCCACCGTCGGTCGCGCCGCCCATCAGACGGGGTGTCACGCTGCTCGCGCTCGCGCGCGGGTTGGCCCTCGCTCGGGCCCATCGTCGCCCTCGGTCTGGTCCTCCTGCGCTGGTGGGTCGTGGCGCCGGTGGCCCGGGACGGCGGCATCCGGCCGCCCCGGCAGGGGGCGGGCAGGGGGGTGGTGGCCGCGGACGCCCTGGCGGCCGCCGGCGGCGCCTGGTGGACGGCGTGGTGGTCGGCGCTCGCGGTCGGAGGGGTGGGGGTGCTCGGGGTCGTGTTCGCGCTCGCGTGGCGACTGCGCTCCTGGGACCTCGCGACGCTCCTTGCCGTGCGCCCGGGCGCGGCCCTCGTGGTCCAGGCGCTCGCGCTCGGCCTGGCGGCGCTCATGGCGGTCGCCGTCGGCCGTCGGCCCGTGGGGCGCGGCTGGGCGCTCGCGCTCGGCCTTCCGCCCGCGGCCGCCCTCGCGGCGATCTCCGCCTCCGGGCACGCATGGGTCGAGCCGGACCGGACCGTGGCGGTCGGCGCCGACCTGCTCCACAGCTGGGCGACCGCCGCCTGGATCGGGGGGCTCGTCGGACTGCTCGTCCTCGTCGCGCCATGGCTCGCGCGGCTGCCCGAGCACGACCGGGTCCCGGTCGCGGCGGGGGTGGTCGTGCGGTTCTCGACGCTCGCGATCGGCGCCGTCGTGGTACTCGTGGTCACCGGCACCTATCGGGCGCTGGCCGAGCTCGGCGCACCCGCCGACCTGCTCGACACCGCCTACGGCGTGGCGCTCTCGGTCAAGCTCGCCCTGTTCGCGGTGCTGCTGGTCACCGGCGGCTACAACCGGCTCGTGCTCCACCCACGCCTGGAGCGGGCAGCGCTCGGCCTTCGGGATGGGGACGGCGGGGCCGCGGTCGCCCTTCGCACGAGCGTCACGGCCGAGCTCGCGCTCGCGGGCGCCGTCATGGCCGCGGTCGCGGTGATGGTCGCCGTGCTCCCGCCATCCTGAGATGGCGACTCCGGGACGCGGCCGTCCGGTACGCTCCCCGCCGTGATCGACGCCGACACGGTTCGGCACGTCGCCCGCCTTGCGCGCCTGGGCCTCGACCCGGACGAGCAGGTGCGGATGCAGCGCGAGCTGTCCGGCATCCTCGACCACGTCGAGCAGATCCAGGGCCTCGAGCTGGACGACGTGCCGCCGACGACCCATGTGGTGCACATCGAGAACGTCGTCCGCGACGACGAGGTGCGGCCCTGCCTCGATCGCGACACGGCGCTTCGCGAGGCGCCCGCCACGCGTGAGGGCGGGTTCCTCGTCCCCCGGATGGACTGAGCGGTGTCGCTCCACACCTTGAGCGCCGAGGCGGCGATCGACGCCGTGCGCGCCGGTGAGACGACCGCGGCCGAACTGGTGGAGGCGGCGATCGCGCGCGCCGAGGACGATCCGTGGGGGTCGTTCCTCGAGGTCGACGCCGAGGGCGCGCGCGCGCGAGCCCGTGAGATCGATGCGATGCCGGAGGCCCCGCCGTTCGCGGGGATCCCCGTCGCGATCAAGGACGCCCTCTCCACACGCGACCTGGTCACGACGGCCGGCTCGCGAATCCTGGAGGGGTTCCGGCCCGTCTACACGGCGACCTGCGTGGAGCGCCTCGAGCGGGCGGGGGCGATCGTCGTCGGCAAGACGAACATGGACGAGTTCGCGATGGGCTCGAGCACGGAGAACTCCGCCTACGGTCCGACGCGCAATCCCTGGGACCTCGAGCGCGTTCCGGGCGGCTCCAGCGGCGGATCGGCCGCGTGCGTGGCCGCCCGGCAGGTTTCGCTCTCGCTCGGGAGCGACACCGGCGGATCGATCCGCCAGCCCGCGGCACTCTGCGGCTGCGTGGGGATCAAGCCCACGTACGGCGCGATCTCGCGGTACGGGCTGATCGCGTTCGCGTCCTCGCTCGATCAGGTGGGTCCCTTCTCGCGCACCGTCCGCGACGGGGCGCTCGCCCTCTCGGCGATGGTCGGGCGTGACCCGATGGACGCGACGTCGCTCGATTGGCCCGAGCCGATCGTGTTGCCCGACCGCGAGCGCCTCGACGGGGTCCGGGTCGGGGTCGTGCGCGAGCTCATGGAGGAGGGCATCGAGCCCGGTGTGCGCGCATCCGTCGAGGCGGCGCTCGCGACCGTCGAGGCGCTCGGCGGGCACGTCGAGGAGATCAGCCTTCCCACAACCGGCCAGGGCCTCAGCACCTACTACCTGATCGCGCCCGCCGAGTGCTCGGCCAACCTCGCGCGCTTCGACGGCATCCGCTTCGGCGTGGCCGCCGCCGACGCCCACACACTGCTCGACCACTACGAGCGCACGCGTGACGAGGGCTTCGGGCCCGAGGTGAAGCGGCGGATCATGCTCGGCACGTTCGCGCTGGCGTCCGGCTACTACGACGCGTACTACCTGCGCGCGCAGAAGGTCCGCACGCTGATCGTCCGCGACTTCGAGCGCGCCTTCGCGGAGGTCGACGTCGTCATGTCGCCCACATCCCCGACCACGGCCTTCCGGTTCGGCGAGCGGCTCGACGACCCCTACTCGATGTACCTGTCCGACGTCTGCACGATCCCCACCTCGCTCGCCGGGCTCCCGGCGCTGTCGATCCCGTGTGGCCTGGCGGACGGGCTTCCCGTCGGACTCCAGATCGCCGGGCCGGCCTTCAGCGAGAACATGCTCCTCGGGGTCGCCCACGCGCTCGAGCAGGCGATCGGGCCCATCGGTGCCCCGACCGGGGGCGACGGCCGACCATGAGCCCGGACGTCGCGCTCGAGCCGGTCATCGGGCTGGAGATCCACGTCCAGCTCGCCACGAGGACGAAGCTGTTCTGCGGCTGCCCGCTCAGCTTCGCCGCGCCGATCAACAGCCACACGTGTCCGGTGTGCCTCGGCCATCCCGGTGCCCTTCCGACCCTGAACGGCGAGGCGGTCAGGCTGGCGGTCCTCGCGGGGCTCGCGCTCGGGTGCGAGATCGCCCCGAAGGCCGTCTTCCATCGCAAGAACTACTTCTACCCGGACCTTCCGAAGGCGTACCAGATCTCCCAGTTCGACGAGCCGCTGTCGCGCGACGGGCGCTTCTCGGTCGTGGGGGAGGACGGGGTCACCGAGATCCGCATCACCCGCGCCCACCTCGAGGAGGACGCCGCCAAGCTCGTCCACGTCGGTGACAGCGGCCGCCGCGCCGGGGCCGAGGCCACCGTCGTCGACTTCAATCGGGGCGGCACGCCGCTGGTGGAGATCGTGACCGAGCCCGACTTCCGCTCCGCGAGCGCCGCCGCGGAGTTCCTCCGCCAGATGCGGGCCGCGCTCCGCCACCTCGGGGTCAGCGACTGCAACATGGAGGAGGGGTCGATGCGGGCCGACGCCAACGTGAGCGTGCGCCCCGTCGGCTCGGACGTGCTCGGGACGAAGACCGAGCTCAAGAACATGAACTCGTTCCGCTTCCTGGAGCGCGGCATGGAGGCCGAGATCGCCCGCCAGATGGCGCTCGTGCGCGGGGGCGAGCGCGTCGTCCAGGAGACCCTCCACTACGACGTGGACTCGGGCGAGCTCCACTCGCTGCGAAGCAAGGAGGACTCGCACGACTACCGCTACTTCCCGGAGCCCGATCTCGTGCCCGTCGCGCCCGATGCGGGCTGGGTCGACGATCTGCGCGCGAGCCTGCCGGAGCTCCCGGGTCAGATGCGGGTCCGCTGGGTGGCCGAGCTCGGCATCGGGTTCGAGGACGCGGAGGTGCTGGCCTCCTCGCCGGCGCTCGCCGACTACTTCGCGCGCACGGCCGCGCTCGCGGATCCCCAGCTGGCGGCGAACTGGATCCGGGGCGAGCTGCGCGCCCAGCTGCGCGAGCACGGCACGGAACCCCACGAGAGCAACGTCACGCCCGAGGCGATGGCCGAGCTGATCGGCCTGGTGGCGGCGAGGACGATCAACCAGCCGGCGGCCAAGGAGGTCCTCGCCGACCTGATCGCCGGTGGCGGATCGCCGACCGAGATCGTCGCCGCGAAGGGGCTCGAGCAGGTCTCCGACGACGGGGAGCTGGTCGCCCTGGTCGATCGGGTCTTCGCCGAGAACCCCGACCAGCTCGCGCAGCTGCGGGCGGGCAAGGACAAGCTGGTCGGCTACTTCGTCGGGCAGGCGATGAAGGCCACGGGCGGACGCGCCGACCCGGGACGGGTGGGGGAGATCGTCCGGGAGCGCGCCGCGTAGTAGGAATCGGACGCGTCGCCGGTGTCGGCGCGTCGTGCGTCCTCGGGGGCGTTCGGGCTGGCGGGTTCTGGGCCTGCCCGGTCACGTGGCGAGAAACAGCGCTACCAATCCCAATCGTTGCGGATCCTCGGCGCAAGAGTCGGCCCGGGGCCGCACCCCTTCGCCTCGGGTCGGATTGCCCTACCGGACGGTCCACCGGGACGCGACCGGTGGTCGTGTTCGTCGAGGGGTTCTGCCCGCGTCCCGGCGGCTGCGTCCTCTCGGCCCGTGTTCTCGAACCCGCTCCGCTACCGCGGAGCGCGTTCTGCGAACGGCCTCACGGTCGCACGGGGAGTCGGGCGGGGTTGCTTCTCCCCGTCCTGGGAAATCCATCAACTCGTCCTCCGTGGCTGCGCCCGTGGTCATGTGGGCGGGCCGGAGGGCCGTCCACGGTTCGGGTGTCGGCCGAGGCCGTCCCCGGGCCGGCATGTCCATGGGCGTCTGATTCGCGGTGCGCGTGGCGGTGCGTCGTCGGGTCTCGGCGCCCCTGGACGGGCGGGCTCCGGCTCGGGGCGCGCGGTGGCGGGCTCCTGGGGCCTGCCCGTCACCTGGCGAGAACAGCGCGAGTCAATCCCAATCGCTGCGGATCCTCGGCGAAGGCGTCCGGCGCGAGGCGCCGCACCCCTTCGCCTCGGGTGGGTGTGCCCCAAGCCGGACGGTCCACCGGGACGCGACCAAGGTGGTCGTGTTCGTCGAGGGGTTCTGCCCGCGTCCCGGCGGCTGCGTCCTCTCGCGCCGATGCGCTCGAACGCGCTCCGCTCGTCGCGGAGGACGTGCTGCGCGCGCGCTCACGGGTCCTCTCGCGCTGATGTCTCGAACCCGCTCCGCTCCGCCGAGCGTGTTCTTCGCGCACGCTCACGGGGCGTGCGGGGGGCTGAGTGGGAGTTCCGCCTCGAACCGGGCGCCGCGCGCGGTGTCGGCGAGCCGGAGCTCGCCTCCGAGGCGGGCGGCCGCGGCGCGGGCGATCGGGAGGCCCAGTCCGGTGCCCGGGACGCGGCGCTGCCCCGGTGCCCGGTAGAAGCGGTCGAAGATCCGCTCGCGGTCCTCGGGAGCGACGCCGGGTCCGTCGTCCTCCACGGCGATCAGCGCCGCGTCGCCGCGTCGCTCCAGCGTCACGCAGACCGAGGTGCCGTGACGCCGGGCGTTCTCGACAAGGTTGACCACGATCGCGATCAGCGTCTCGCGGTCCGCGACGACCGAGAGATCACCGGCGTCGTCGGCGACGCGCAGCTCCTCGGCCTCGTCCAGCCGTCCGGCGAGGAACTCGGACAGCACGATCGTCTCCGGCCGATCCGCCTCCCGCCCGTCGAGGCGTGCCAGGCGCAGCAACCCTCGTACGAGTCGATCCATGCGGTCCGACGCGGCGCGCATCTCCTCGGTGATCGCCGCGCGTTCGGTGTCCGGCAGGTCGTGGCGTTGCAGCAGGTCGAGGTCGCCGCGGATCGCCGTCAGGGGTGTCCGCAGCTCGTGTGACGCGTCCGCGGCGAAGCGGCGCTGCTCGTCGAGCGCGCGCCGCAGCCCGGCCTGCGCGGCCTCGAGTCGCTCGAGCATCCGGTTCATCGAGTGGGCGAGGACGCCGACCTCGTCGCGGCGCCCCTCGGGGACGCGCAGCGACAGGTCCTCGCTGTCGGCGATCCGCTCCGCGGCCGAGCGGGCGCTCCGAAGGGGGCGCAGCGCTCCTCGGACGATCACGAAGGTCATGATGCTCGCCGCGATCGCGGCGATCACTCCGACGATGGCGAGCGCGATCGCGACCTGGTCGAGCGTCCGCTCCACGTCCGCGAGCGGGCGCGCGACCACGACCGTTCGCGGCTGACCGTCGCTCGAGGGCGGTAGCTCGCGGACCATCAGTCGGTAGGGCTCGCCGTCGATCGCCACCGTGCGCGGCGGCGCCGGCGGCGTACGCCCCTCGGGGTCGATCCTGACGCGCGTGCCCGGGGGGACCACCAGATCCGAGCGGGCGGGGATCACCGGCGAACCCGGGGCCGGGATCTCTGCGAAGTCGGGATCGTCGGGATCGGCCTGCGCCAGGTCGTCGGCGACCCTCGTCGCCGTCTCGACGAGCGCGCGGTCCGTCTCGTCGAGCGCCCGCTCCCGGACCAGCACGTAGGCCGCGATCGAGAAGGCCGCGAACGCCGCGCACACCGAGAGCGCCGCCGCGAGCGCCGCCCGCGTGGCGAGGCCCGGCGTGCGCACCCGGGTCAGCCCCCCGCCTCGCGCAGCACGTAGCCGACGCCGCGCACCGTCCAGATCAGTCGGTCCTCACCGTGCTCCTCGAGCTTTCGCCGCAGGTATCCGACGTAGACGTCGACGGCGTTGGTCTCGACGGTCGACGCATAGCCCCAGGCCTCGGTCAGCAACTCCTCGCGGGTCAGAACCCGGTCCGGCGCGCGCAGGAACTGCTCGAGCAGCTCGAACTCGCGCCGGGTCAGCTCGATCGGCGCTCCGGCGCGGGTCACCTCGCGCGACTCCGCGTCGAGCGCCAGGTCGGCGAAGCGGAGGGGGCCGCCGGGCGGCCCGCCGCGGGCGCGCCGCAGGAGTGAGCGGACCCTCGCCACGAGCTCGGCGGTCGAGAACGGCTTGACGATGTAGTCGTCGGCGCCGGCATCGAGTCCCTCGACCCGATCGGCGACCTCGTCACGGGCGGTGACGATCAGGATCGGGGTCGGGTCGCCCGAGGAGCGTGCCCTGCGACAGAGCTCGAGGCCGTCCTCGTCCGGCAGGAGCAGGTCGAGCAGCACGAGGTCGGGGCGGCTCGCCCGAAGCGCGGCGCTCGCCCCGGCCAGGTCCTCGGCCGCCTCGACCTCGAACCCCTCGTACCGCAGGGCGCGGACCAGCATCCCACGGACCTGTGGGTCGTCCTCCACGACCAGGAGTCGCCCCTCCATGCCTGCCAGGGTAGCCAGGCCCGCGGCGGGCGTGCGCCCCCCGCCGGGGGAGCGTTCCCAGGGTCCGCCCGCCGGGGACCGCCCTCGTCGGCGCCAGACGGGTATGCTGCCCGGCCGTGAACCACACCCTCTCAGTCCTCGTCGAGAACAGGCCCGGCGTGCTCTCCCGCGTCGCGGGTCTGTTCACCCGGCGCGGCTACAACATCGACTCGCTCGCGGTCAGCCCGACCGAGCGGGAGGACTTCTCCCGCATGACCATCACGGTGGACGCGTCGCGGTTCCCGATCGAGCAGATCACCAAGCAGCTGGACAAGCTGGTCAACGTGATCAAGATCCGCGACCTCGACCCGGCCAACATGGTCGCCCGCGAGCTCGCGCTCGTGAAGGTCAAGGCCGACGCGTCGATGCGCGGCGAGGTCATCCAGCTGTGCGAGCTGTTCGACGCGAGGATCGTCGACGTCACCGCCGAGTCCCTGACCATCCAGGTGACCGGCGAGACCCGCAGTCTGATCGACTTCGAGGAGCTCGTACGGCCGTACGGACTGCTCGAGCTCGTCAAGACCGGGGTCGTCGCGCTCGCGCGCGGCGGCTCCCTGACCTGAACCCTCCGCGCGCCGTCTCGCGCGCGGGACCGACCGGGGGATCCCCATGCTCTATGACGACGACGCCGACCTCGGCGCACTCGACGGCAAGACCGTCGCGGTCATCGGATTCGGCAGCCAGGGCCATGCGCACGCCCTGAACCTGCGCGACTCGGGCGTCTCGGTCGTGGTCGGCCTGCGTCCCGGCAGCCGCTCGGAGGAGAACGCCCGCCAGCACGGGCTGGAGGTGCTCCCGCCGGCCGAGGCGGCCGCCGGGGGCGACCTCGTGATGATGCTCGTGCCCGACGAGCTGATGGGGTCGCTGTACCTGAGCGAGATCGCCCCCGGCCTCGAGGCGGGCAACGCGCTCCTTTTCGCGCACGGCTTCGCGATCCACTTCGGCCAGGTGGTCCCGCCGCCGGACGTGGACGTCATCATGGCCGCGCCCAAGGGCCCGGGACACCTCGTGCGGCGGACCTACGTCGACGGTGCCGGCACCCCCGGCCTCCTCGCGGTCGGTCAGGACGCGACCGGGAGCGCCCGGACGATCGGTCTCGCCTACATGAAGGGCATCGCGTGCACCCGGGCGGGCGTGATCGAGACCACGTTCGCCGAGGAGACCGAGACCGACCTCTTCGGTGAGCAGGCCGTCCTGTGCGGTGGGGCGACGGCCCTCGTCCAGGCAGGGTTCGAGACGCTGGTCGACGCCGGCTACCAGCCCGAGCTGGCCTACTTCGAGTGTCTCCACGAGCTGAAGCTGATCGTGGACCTCATGTACGAGAAGGGCATCACCGGGATGCGCTACTCGATCTCGAACACCGCGGAGTACGGCGACCTCACCCGTGGCCCGCGGATCGTCGACGAGCGCACCCGCGCCGAGATGCGCAAGATCCTGGCCGAGATCCAAAGCGGCGAGTTCGCCAAGGAGTGGCTGCTCGAGAACCAGGTCGGCCGCCCGCAGTTCAACGCCCTCGCCAAGCGTGGCTCCGAGCAGCAGATCGAGCAGGTCGGCCGGAAGCTGCGGGGCATGATGAGCTGGATCGACACAGAGTTCGACGAGGGCTGACCATCATCGCCGCGCGGGCGGGGGGAGCAAGCGAATGACGACCGATTCCGGCGCGTCCGTCCAACGGGCGCGGGTCCTCGTGTGCGAGAAGATCGCCGACGCGGGCGTGGCGCTCCTCGAGGAGCGGTTCGACGTCGACCTCGGGCTCGACTGGGACCTCGACACGCTGATGTCGCGCGTCGCGGAGTACGACGCGCTGGTCGTGCGCTCGGCGACCAAGGTGACCGCCGAGATGATCGACCGCGCCGAGCGCCTTCGGGTGGTGGGGAGAGCCGGCACCGGCGTGGACAACGTCGACGTCGCGGCGGCCACGCGGCGGGGCATCGTGGTCTGCAACGCGGCCGGCTCCAACGCCATCTCGGCGGCCGAGCACGCGATCGCGCTGCTGCTCGCCCAGGCGCGCAACATCCCGCAGGCCCACTCCAGCCTCGTCCAGGGCCGGTGGGAGCGCTCCAAGTACGGCGGCATCGAGGTCACCGGCAAGACGCTCGGCGTCCTGGGCTTCGGCCGCATCGGCCAGCTCGTCGCCGAGCGGGCCAAGGGCCTCGGCATGCACGTGGTCGCCTACGACCCCTTCGTCGCCGAGGCGCGCGTCCGCGAGCTCGGGGTCGAGCGCGCCGAGACGCCCGAGGAGCTCTACTCCCAGAGCGACTTCCTCTCGCTGCACCTGGCCTCCTCGCCCGAGACCCGCGGCTTCGTCGGACGCGAGGCGTTCGCAGCCATGAAGCCCACGGCCCGGATCGTCAACGACGCCCGTGGCGACATCATCGACACCGAGGCACTGGTCGAGGCCCTGGAGACGGGGCGGATCGCCGGCGCCGCGATCGACGTCTTCCCCGAGGAGCCGACCACCGAGAGCCCGCTCTTCGGCCTTCCCGGCGTGGTCGTCACGCCGCACCTCGGCGCCTCGACGTCCGAGGCGCAGGACCGCGCGGGGCTCGTCGTCGCCGAGCAGGTCGCGGCGGCGCTCGACGGCGGGCTGGTCACCCTGGCCGTGAACGTTCCCGCCATCGCGCCCGAGGCCCTTGACGTGCTCGGCCCGTTCCTGCCGCTCGCGGGGAAGATGGGCCGACTGATCGCCGCCCTCGCCGAGGGGCACCTGGGGGAGCTCGAGATCTCATACGAGGGCCAGCTCGCCAACCTCGACACCCGCCTGCTCACCTCCTCGGTGCTCACCGGCCTTCTCCAGGGGCACGTCGACGGGCCGGTGAACCTCGTCAACGCCGCGTCGCTGGCAGAGGATCGCGGCATCGTCTGGCGTGAGACGTCGTCGCCCAGGGCGCGCGACTACACCAACCGGCTGAGCGTGCGCGCGAACGGGGTCAGCCTGTCGGGCACCACGATCGGGACCACCTCGCGTCCGCGCCTGGTCGAGGCGTTCGACCAGGAGATCGAGATCGAGATGGCGCCGCACATCGGGCTGTTCCGCTACCGGGACGTGCCCGGTCAGATCGGACGTGTGGGGAGCATCCTGGGTGAGGCGAACGTGAACATCGGTACGGCGGCCGTGTCTCGGTCGAGCGTCGAGGGCGACGCCGTGATGGGCGTCACGGTGGACTCACCGGTCCCCCAGGCCGTGGCGGACAGGATCGCCGCACTCGACGGGTTCGCCGCCGCCTGGTTCGTCGACCTGGGCGACTAGGGCCGGCGGTCGGCCGGCCTGCGGGCGGCGAGCAGCGCCAGCTCGCGCCATTTCCAATGGCAGTCGACGTCCTCGAACCCGGCGGCTTCCAGCCAGCGCAGCTGGTCCTCGACCGGGGCGAGCCGGTTGGACGGGTCCTCTCCGGGCTCCACGTGGGCGATCGCCGCGAGGAACTCCGCGTGGAGCGCGCGGGTGCGCGACGCGACGTGTTCCAGGTTGAGGAAGCGCCCGCCGGGGAGGAGGGCGGCATGGGCCTCCCCGTAGATCGCGCGCTTTCGCGGATCCTCGAGATGGTGGATCGCGAATCCCGACACGACCAGGTCGAACCGGCCGAGGTCCGGGAGCGGCACGGCCAGGTCGTGCGTGACCAGCTCGACCCCCGGGGCGCCCGCGAAGCGCGCCCGGGCGGCACCGAGCATCGGCTCGGAGAAGTCGACGCCGACCGCCGCGCATCCGGGTCGCGCCTCGCGCACGAGCGCGATCAGGCGACCGTCGCCGGTCCCCAGATCGAGCACGCGGGCGACCCGCTCGGGCAGACACTCGCGCACGGCCGCCTCGCTCTCGACCCAGTGCGGAATGCCCGGCGCCGCCCCGCGGTAGGCCTCCGCGTGGGACGGGTCCTGCCACTCGCGGCCGCCGGCCGTCCGGGCGGCGAGATCGGTGTCGTTTGAGCGGTCGATCGGGGCAGGGTATCCTCCGGGGAGATGAGGACGGACGCCGCCGCACTGCCAGTCGTCGAGACCAGCCCCCCGGCCGGCCCGTACCTCCTCGGCCTGACGCTCCTCCCCCGGTAGGGGGAGCGTGCGAACATCCACGCCTGTCTGTGAATGACGGGCCACGGCCGAGGCAGACGATCCGTACCTCTGGAGGAGCCATGACCGCCGACGACGTTCGGCGCGCGGACGACCGCGTTCTCATCTTCGACACCACCCTGCGCGACGGCGAGCAGTCGCCGGGCATCCACCTGAACACCCGCGAAAAGCTCGAGATCGCGCACCAGCTCACCCGGCTCGGTGTCGACGTGATCGAGGCCGGCTTCCCGATCAGCTCGCCGGGCGACTTCGAGGGCGTCCGGGCGATCGCGGGCGAGGTGGAGGGCCCGGTCATCGCCGGGCTCGCACGGGCCAACGAGCGGGACGTGACCCGCGCCGGCGAGGCGGTGGCGCCCGCCGCCCGCCCGCGGATCCACACCTTCATCGCCACGAGCGACATCCACCTCACGCACAAGCTGCGCATGGACCGTCCGCAGGTCCTGGCCGCGGCGGTCGACGCGGTGCGGCTGGCCAGGTCGATGGTCGACGACGTCGAGTTCTCCTGCGAGGACGCGACCCGCTCCGACATCGGCTTCGTCGCCGAGGTCGTGGGCGCGGCCATCGAGTCCGGCGCGACCACCGTGAACATCCCCGACACCGTCGGCTACACGCTCCCGACCGAGTTCCAGCGGTTCCTCGTCGAGCTGTACGAGCGCTGTCCGCCGCTCCGGGACGTGACGCTCTCGGTCCACTGCCACAACGACCTGGGGCTGGCGGTCGCCAACTCGCTTGCGGGCATGCAGGTCGGCGCGCGGCAGGTCGAGTGCTGCGTGAACGGGATCGGCGAACGTGCGGGCAACGCGAGTCTCGAGGAGCTCGCGATGGTGCTCCGCACGCGCGCGGACGTCGTCGGCGGCCTCTGGTGCGGGATCGAGACGACCGAGATCACGCGCTCCAGCCGCCTCGTCAGCCGTCTGAGCGGCTATGTGGTCCAGCCCAACAAGGCCGTCGTCGGCCGGAACGCGTTCGCCCACGAGGCCGGCATCCACCAGCACGGCGTGCTCGCCAACCCGCTCACGTACGAGATCATGGACGCCACGAGCGTCGGGCTCGCGCAGAGCTCGATCGTGCTCGGAAAGCACTCGGGTCGCCACGCCTTGGTCAACGCCCTCGCCGAGCTCGGGTACGAGCTGGACCGCACGGAGCTCGACGCGGTGTTCGCGCGCTTCAAGGAGGTCGCCGACCGCAAGGGGCGCATCTCGGCGGCGGACCTCGAGGCGCTCATGAGCGACGAGATGCGCGCCGACACGGACGGCGCCCTCCGTCTCGATCGGATGCACTTTCGCGGGGGCAGCGACGAGCGGCCGGTCGCCCGCGTGGTGATCCGCGACGCCGACGGCGCGGTGCACGAGGCCGAGACCGCCGGAGACGGGCCCGTCGACGCGCTCATGAAGGCGATCGACGCGGCGGTCGGCACCACCGGTACGCTGCTCGAGTACGCCGTGTCCGCCGTCACGAGCGGCAAGGACGCGCTCGGCGAGGCGCGGGTCGTGTGCGAGATCGACGGCCGCCCGTTCGCGGGGCAGTCGGTCTCCACGGATGTGCTCGAGGCGAGCGCGACCGCGTACCTGCGGGCGGTCGACGCCAGTCGCCACGCCACGCAGGACGAGCCGGTCGTCGCGGGAGGGGTGTGAGATGGGCAAGACCATGTTCCAAAAGCTCTGGGACCTCCACGAGGTCCGCGCCTCCGTCGACGGCGAGCCGGCGATCCTGTTCATCGATCTGCACCTCGTGCACGAGGTCACGTCGCCGCAGGCGTTCGACGGCCTGCGGCTCGCGGGCCGTCGCGTGCGCCGGCCCGATCGGACGCTCGCCACCGTCGACCACAACGTCCCCACCATCGGTCGCGAGCACGGGATCGAGGACGAGCTCTCACGGCTGCAGATCGAGGCGCTCGAGCGCAACTGCGCCGAGTTCGGCGTGCCGCTGTTCTCGCTTCGCAGCCCGCGCCAGGGGATCGTCCACGTGATCGGCCCCGAGCTGGGTCTCACCCAGCCCGGCATGACGATCGTGTGCGGCGACAGCCACACGTCCACCCACGGCGCCTTCGGGGCGCTCGCCTTCGGGATCGGGACGAGCGAGGTGGAGCACGTCCTCGCCACGCAGACGCTGCACCAGCAGCCCGCGCGCACGCTGCGGATCAACATCGAGGGCACGCCCGGCCTCGGCGTCGTGGCGAAGGACCTGATCCTCGGGACGATCGGCCAGATCGGCGTCGGCGGCGGCGCAGGGCAGGTCATCGAGTACGCGGGGTCCGCGATCAGGGCGCTCTCGATGGAGGGGCGCATGACCGTGTGCAACATGTCGATCGAGGGCGGCGGCCGGGCGGGCATGATCGCGCCGGATCAGACGACGTTCGAGTACCTCGAGGGGCGGCCGGCGGCGCCCGAGGACTTCGCGGAGGCGGTCGCCCGCTGGGAGGCGCTTCCGAGCGATCCGGACGCGGTCTTCGATCGCGAGGTCCATGTCGACGCCGCGGGCCTGGCCCCGCAGGTCACCTGGGGGACGAACCCGGGGATGGTGGCCCCGATCACGGGCCGCGTGCCGACACCGGACGAGCTCGACGATCCGGGCGAGGCGGCCGGGGTGCGCAAGGCGCTCGAGTACATGGGGCTCCAGGGCGGCGAGGCGATCGAGGACATCGCGATCGACACCGTCTTCCTGGGCTCCTGCACCAACGGCCGGATCGAGGATCTGCGCGCGGCGGCGGCGATCGTCGAGGGCCGCCGGGTCGCCGACGGCATCCGCGCCATGGTCGTGCCGGGCTCGATGCGCGTGAAGGCACAGGCCGAGGAGGAGGGGCTCGACCGGGTCTTCTCAGGTGCCGGCTTCGAGTGGCGGGATGCCGGCTGCTCGATGTGCCTCGGGATGAACCCGGACATCCTCCAGCCCGGGGAGCGGTGCGCTTCGACCAGCAACCGCAACTTCGAGGGCCGTCAGGGCAAGGGCGGGCGCACGCACCTGGTCAGCCCCCAGATGGCCGCCGCGGCGGCCGTCGCCGGGCACCTCGTCGACGTCCGCACGTTCGACGCCGAGTTGGCGGAGGTCTGAGATGGAACCGATTCGCACCGTCCGCAGCAAGGTCGCGCCGCTGCCGTTCCACGACGTCGACACCGACCAGATCATCCCCAAGCAGTTCCTCAAGCGCGTGGAGCGGACCGGCTTCGGCGAGTTCCTGTTCTGGGACTGGCGCGGCGTCGAGGGCTACCGCCTGCACGACCCCGCGCACCAGGACGCCGAGATCCTGGTCGCGGGACGCAACTTCGGCTGCGGCTCCTCGCGCGAGCACGCCCCCTGGGCGCTGCAGGACTTCGGCTACAGGGTGATCATCGCCGAGAGCTTCGCCGACATCTTCCGCACGAACTGCACCAAGATCGGCGTGCTCCCCGTGACGCTTCCGGCGGCCGAGATCGAGGCGCTCATCGCCGCGGCGATCGAGGACCCGGACATCGAGATCGAGGTCGATCTGGAGCGGCGCGTCGTCCTCGACGCGCACGAGCGGGAGATCGCCTTCGAGTTCGAGGGCGGGACCCGCGAGCGGCTGCTCCGGGGGTGGGACGACATCTCGATCACGATGGAGCACGAGGACGAGCTGCTGGCCTACGAGCGTGAGCGCGAGCGCGTCGAGGGGCCGGTCACGCTTCCCTTCGCCTGAG
This sequence comes from Miltoncostaeaceae bacterium, assembly GCA_963698665.1. GTDB lineage: Bacteria > Actinomycetota > Thermoleophilia > Miltoncostaeales > Miltoncostaeaceae > CALNYH01. The sequence goes on from CAVORO010000003.1 coordinate 1,150,637, forward strand.
GCGTCTCGGGCCGGCGCGGCGGCCCCTCGCGCCGCGCCGGCCCGGCGGTACGGCCGACCGGCACCGCCCCGCTGCGCCCCCGACGCCTCCCGAGCGGAGGGCGAGGGCACTCGCGAGCGGGCGGGTCGACGCGCGCCTCGGTCCCTCCCGGCCCCCTGGGGCACGAGGCCCGACGGAGGCCATCGACTAGCATCCGATCGATGGTCGTCGATCTCGAGCTGTCGCCGAAGCGCAAGCGGCCCCCCGGGGCACCGTGCTGCGAGCCGGTCGTCTACCCCGATGTCGCCCGCCGCCAGGCCGAGCGCATGGCCACGATCGCCAAGGCCCTCGGCGACCCGATCCGTCTCCAGCTGGTGGACGTGCTCCGCAAGCACGCCGGCCGGGTGTGCGTCTCGGAGCTCGTGCCGCTGTTCGACGTCGGCCAGCCCACCGTCTCGCACCACCTCAACGTGCTCCGCCGTGCCGGCATCGTCGGTTCGGAGCGGGTCGGCCTGTGGGCGTACTACTACGTCGAGCCCGGGGCGCTCGACGAGCTGGCGGGCTGGCTCGGATCCTCGCCGTCGCCGGGCGTGAAGGCCGCCACGTCGGGCTCGGCCGACTCGCCGCGGGTCCCGCGCAGGAACTCGTAGAGCCCGACCCCGAGCGCCGCCCCGGCGAGCGGGCCGACGAGGTAGATCCACAGATCGCCGAGCTCGCCCGAGACCACCGCGGGCCCGATCGATCGGGCGGGGTTCATCGACGCGCCGGTCACCGGGCCGAACACGAATGCCAGGACCGTGATCGTGGCGCCGATCGCCACGGCCGCGAGCGCACCCGCGGCGCGGGTGTCGGTCGCGACCGCCAGCACGACCACGAGCAGGAAGGCCGTCAGCCCGATCTCGATCCCGAGCGCCGGCAGGTCGCCGATGCCGTTCGGGACCGTGACGCCCAGATCCGGGGCAGCGCCGAAGATCCCGAGCAGCGCGGCGCTGGCAACGAGCGCACCGGCGAGCTGGGCGGCGACGTAGGCCGGAACCTCGCGCCACGGGAAGTGGCGACCGAGCGCGAACGCGACGGTCACCGCGGGGTTGATGTGCGCCCCGGACAGGTGCCCGATGGCGAAGATGATCGCCCCGACGACCAGCCCGAAGGCGGCGGCGACGCCACCCGGGCCGATGCTGCCCGGGTACTCCTGGCCGACCACCACGGCGCCGGTTCCGACGAAGAGCAGGCAGAACGTGCCGATGGACTCCGCGGCGACGCGCCGCGGCAGGTCGGGTGGTCCCACCGGGCCGTCAGTCGGCCGTCAGGAGCTTGTCGCCGTAGACGGCGGGAAGGCCCGCCGCGGCGACCTCACGGGCGACACGTGCCGCGTCGTATGCGACCCGCTCGATGCGGGCGTCGATTCCACCGTCCACGAGCTCCAGTATCGCGAACGCGGCCCGTGCGTCGCCGTCCTTGGGCTTGCCGACCGATCCACAGTTCACGAATCGCACGCCGCCGTGGTCCCTGATCCAGGGCTTGTGCGTGTGGCCGAAGACGAGGACGTCGCACCCGGCGTCGCGCGCCAGTCGCTCGTAGAGCGAGTCCGGCTTGTCCTCGAACAGGTACTCGTTGACCTTCCGCGGCGACCCGTGGACGAGTCGCACGCGTCGGTCGCCCATCTCGAATCGCAGGTCGAACGGGAGCGCCCGCATGAAGTCCTTCGCCGCCTGGCCGGTGTGTGCGAGGGTCCAGGCGATCGACTGCTCGCCGAGCGCCTTCTCGGCGGGATCGCGGTAGGCGCAGCCGCAGTCCTCGAGGTCCCGGGCGATGGCGTGGTCGTAGTTCCCGTAGATCGTCGGGATCTCCCGTTCGGCGATTCGTGCGCACACCTCGTTCGGGTTCGGTCCGTACCCGACCAGGTCGCCGCCGCAGAGGATGCGATCCACGCCGGCCGCGTCGATCGCCTCGAGCGTCGCGTCGAGCGCGGCCAGGTTGCCGTGGATGTCGGTGATGATCGCGGCCCGCATGCATCCCTCCTGGCGATGGACGGACGGCAGCATATTGCATCGATGAACGCCACTTGAATCGATGTCTGTAACCGGGTGTGGCCGTCCGGGGGCACGTCGCCGAATCCGGCTTTTCCCGAAGCGCGCCGCGCCGTCGCCCCGATGCGACCGGACCCGTCCCGCGCGACGATCGTGCGACCAGGGGGAGGTGATGTCATGAGCGACCGGCCGACACCGACGATTCCGCCCGAGACCCACTGCGAGTGGTGCGGGGCGCCCTTCGAGGGGGGTGCGCCGCCGCCTGAGCGCGCGCGCGCGACGACGCAGACGCCACCCGGCGAGGACGCCACGGGCGAGACCCACTGCGAGTGGTGCGGGGCCGAGTACCCCGAGCCTCGCGACTCGGCTCCGCACGTCCACCCGCCGGCGCCGTGAGAGCCGACCGCCGCGCGCCATCGGGGCGAGCGGCGGGCCGGTGACTTTGGCCCCCGGGCCGGTCGCGTCCGGGCGCGTCGTCTGGCAACCTCACGCGGCCGGATGGCCGATCTCCTCGCGGACAACGCCCTCCTGCTGCTGGCCGTGTGCCTGGCGGTCGGCTCGGCGCTCGGCGCGCTCCGCATCCGCGGGGTCGGGATCGGCCCGGCGGCGGTGCTCGTCACCGCCCTCGCGCTCTCGGCATGGGACCCGCGCCTCGAGCTCCCGCTGATCCTCGCCGAGCTGGGCCTCGGGATCTTCGCCTACTGCATCGGCGTCTCGGCCGGCAGCGCCTTCTTCGCCGCGCTGCGCGGCGGTGCCCCGATCGTGGCCGGCGTGTGCGCGATCCTCGGGGCCGCGGGTCTGGTCGCGGCCGTGGTCGGCTCCGCACTGGGGCTGGGGCGGGGCGAGATCGCGGGTGTCTACGCGGGCGCGCTCACCAACACCCCCGCACTCGCCGCAGCGACCGAGCAACTCGACGGCGCCGCCGCGCCGACGGTGGGCTACTCCGTCACCTACCTGGCGGGGGTCCTCGTCATGCTCGGTCTCGCCGGGTGGGCGCTCCGCCGGCCGACGCAGGTCTCCGACCGCCGTCCGGAGCCGGGCGGCGCGGACCCGATCGTGAGCGTCACCATCGAGGTGACCCGGGAGGACGCACCCCAGGTCGGCGCGTTGATCCGCGACGCCGAGCACCCCGTGCTCGTGTCCCGGCGCAAGCACGGGGACGAGCTGAGCGTCCCCGACGAGCGCACTCCGCTGGCGCGCGGCGACCTCGTGGCCGTGATCGGCCACCCGGACTCGGTCCGCCTGGTCCGGGAGCGCGTCGGCGTGGACAGCGAGGACCACCTGGCGCTCGACCGCCATCACCTCGACATGCGCAGGATGGTGATCTCGGACTCCCGGCTGTCCGGGCGCACCGTCGCGCGGCTGGGGCTCGGAGATCGGTTCGGCGCCGTGGCGACCCGGGTCCGCCGCGGGGACGTCGACCTGCTGGCGACACCGGATCTCGTCGTCCAGCAGGGCGACCGGATCCGGGTCATCGCCCCTCGCGGCCGCCTCGCCGACGTCGCGCGGTACCTGGGCGACTCCGAGCGCGGTCCCGGTGACCTGAACGCGGTGGGCCTCTCCGTGGGGCTGGCGCTCGGCATCCTGATCGGGCTGGTCCCGATCCCGATCCCGGGCGCCGGGAGCTTCACGATGGGTGTCGCGGCGGGCCCGCTCGTGGTGGGACTGCTCCTCGGCCGGGCGGCCCGGACCGGCCCCATCGTCTGGTCGATCCCCTACACGGCCTCGAGCGCCCTGCAGCAACTGGGCGCGCTCGTATTCCTCGCGGCGGCGGGATCGCGGGCCGGCGGGGACGTCGTCGAGGCCGTCCAGCGCCCACAGGGGCTCGCGATCCTCGCCGCGGGCCTCGTCGTCACGACCACGGCGGCCATCGGGATGCTCGTGCTCGGGAGGGTCGGGAGCGTCGGAGGTCCACGGATGGCGGGCATGGTGGCGGGCGCCCAGACCCAGCCGGCGGTGCTCGCCTTCGCCCGCGAGCGCTCGTCGGATCTTCAGCGGGTGGGGCTCGGCTACGCCCTCGTGTTCCCGGCGGCGATGCTCGTCAAGATCGTCGTGGCGCAGTTCCTCGTGCTCCTCTGACGCGCCGGCCAGGCCGGTCGTCGGCGCGAGGAACGGGCCGGTCCTCAGGGGGTCGCGGCGCCCTCGTCGTGGCCGGCCTCCTCGGCGATCCGGGCCCGGCGGTCGGCGGTCAGCGCCCGCACGATGATCAGGATCGCGGCCGTGATCGGGACGCCCACGATCGCACCCACGACGCCGAAGATCGCACCCCAGAAGAGCACGCTGACGATGACGAGGAAGCCCGACAGGTCGGCGGCCTTGCCGATGATGGTCGGCTGGAGGATGTAGTTCTCGACCTGCTGGTAGACGAGAATCACGATCACGAACACGACAACGGCGGTCGTGCTGACCGTCAGGGCGACGGCCCCGATGATGACGCCCGCGAGGAACGCGCCGATGTTCGGGATCAGATCGAGGACCCCGGCGATCACGGCGAGCGCGAGCGCGTACGGCACTCCGAGGATCACGGCCGTCACCCCATACGTCACCGCGCAAATGACCGAGATCGCGATGTTCCCGATCATGTATCGCGAGGTCGAGGTGACGATGTCGTCCCAGATCCCGCTCCATCGGCCCGCGCTCGGGCCGCTGAGCAGGCTGAGCAACCCCCGCTTGTAGCTGGGGAGGTCCTTGACCAGGAAGAGGGTCATGAAGACGAGCGAGAAGGCCGCCACGAACACGCCGAACGCCGACGCCGCGAACCCGATCACGCCGCCCGCGATGTTCCCGGCGCCCGACGCGATGGCCGGGGCGTTCTTCTCGAGCACCCCCGAGAGGTCGTCGCGGATGTTGAGCTGGCGCCCGATCGAGCTGTCGTCGATGCGCTGCGCGAGCTCCGGGAGGTTGTCCACGAACGACCTCACCGCGTCGATGAGCGGAGCGGCGACGATGAGCAGCAGCAGGACGACCACGCCGCTCAGGCCGAGCACGACGAGCGTCGATGCGGCCCCTCGTCCGAGATTCAGCCGGCGTGCCGTCACTTCGACCACGGGCGCCAGCACGATCGCCAGGAAGATCGAGACGAAGATGATCAGGAGCGTGCCGCCCACCTTCACGAGGCTCCACGTCAGCGCGACCAGCCCGACGAACACGAGGATCGTCGCCGGAGCGATCGTGATGGCGACGCCGCTGGTGCGCGGGGAGTCGGGGGCCACGCCCGCCGAGCCGGTCGGCCTTTCGCTGCCCATGACCGCACGCTACGAGTGCGATCGGACAGAGCCGTTCGGCGCGGCCGGGGTCCGGCGGCGGTGCACGCTCCCGACCCGTGAGAGGGTTCCGGGTTGTCGTCGGAGGATCGATCGAGGAGGACGGGCGTGCGCGAGGTGAACGTGGTGGTGCTTGCCGGAGACGGCATCGGCCCGGAGGTCGTGGCCGAGGCGCGGCGGGTGACCGAGGTCGCGGCGCAGCCCGACGGTCTTCGGATCGTCTGGCACGAGCACGTCGTGGGCGGGGTCTCGATCGACGCCCACGGCACCGCGCTCACCGACGAGGTCCTCGCCGCGTGCCACGCCGCCGACGCGGTGCTGCTGGGGGCCGTGGGCGGGCCCAAGTGGGACACGACCGATCCGGCCAAGCCACGTCCGGAGCAGGGCCTGCTCGGGCTGCGCCACGGCCTCGGCCTCTACGCGAACCTGAGGCCGGTGCGGATCTGGCCGGCCCTCGCCGACGCCAGCCCGCTCCGCCCGGAGCGCATCGCCGGCACGGACCTGCTCGTGGTCCGCGAGCTGACCGGAGGGCTCTACTTCGGCGAGAGCGGACGCGACGGGGACCGGGCCTTCGACACCTGCGTCTACACCCGGCCGGAGATCGAGCGCGTGGCCGTGCGCGCCTTCGAGGCGGCGCGTGGGCGCCGGGGGCGCGTGACGTCGGTCGACAAGGCCAACGTGCTCGAGAGCTCGCGCCTGTGGCGGGAGGTCGTCGAGGACGTGGCGGGCGGCTACCCGGACGTCGCGCTCGACCACGTCCTGGTCGACAACGCGGCGATGCAGCTCGTCTCGCGCCCCTCGACGTTCGACGTGATCGTGACCGAGAACATGTTCGGCGACATCCTGAGCGACGAGGCGGCGATGATCTCGGGGTCGATCGGGCTGCTGGCCTCGGCCAGCCTCGGCGACGGGACGTCGGGCCTCTACGAGCCCGTCCACGGCTCGGCGCCCGACATCGCCGGCACGGGCGCGGCCAACCCGGTCGCCACGTGCCTCTCGGCCGCCCTGATGCTCAGGTACTCGCTCGGCGCCGCGCGGGCCGCCGCCCGGATCGAGGACGCGGTCGACGCGGTGATCGCGCACGGACCGCGGACCCGGGACCTCGGGGGCGAGGCCGGGACGAGCGAGGTGGGGGAGGCCGTCGTCGCCGCGATCGCAGCGGGATGACGGCGCCCATGGACACCGGTAGCCTTGCGGGAGGCGTCCGCGAGGCCGCCCACCACGACGATCGACGAGGCCCGGGATGCAGGAAGCCGACAAGATCTGGATGAACGGCGAGCTGGTCGACTGGCACGAGGCGAAGGTTCACGTGCTGTCGCACGGCCTGCACTACGGGACGTCCGTGTTCGAGGGGATCCGCGCCTACCACACCGAGGTGGGCACGGCGGTCTTCCGCCTCGAGGACCACCTCCTGCGCCTCCAGCGCTCGGCGGACATCTACTACATGCCGATCCCGTACTCGCGTGACGAGCTGCGCGCGGCGGTCCACGAGGTGATCGCCGTCAACGGCCTCGACTCGTGCTACATCCGCCCGATCGTGCTCCGGGGCTACGGGACGATGGGGCTCTTCCCGCTCGACGCGCCGGTCGACGTGGCCATCGCCGCCTGGGTGTGGGGCGCGTACCTGGGCGAGAACGGCCTGCGCGACGGGATCCGGGCCAAGGTGGCCTCGTGGCGGCGCATCGGCTCGAGCACGATCCCGGCAACGGCCAAGGCGGGCGGCCAGTACCTCAACTCGATCCTCGCGAAGGTGGAGACCCACCGCGGCGGGTACGAGGAGGCGATCCTGCTCAACGAGTCCGGGTACGTCGCCGACGGCTCCGGCGAGAACATCTTCCTCGTCCGGGACGGGCAGATCGTCACCCCACCCCGCCAGGCGTCGATCCTCGAGGGGATCACCCGCGCCTGCGTGCTGACGCTCGCCGCCGACGAGGGCATCGAGGTCGTCGAGCGCGAGATCGCGCGCGCCGAGCTGTACGGCGCCGATGAGGTGTTCGTCAGCGGCACGGCCGCCGAGATCTGTCCCATCCGCGAGGTCGACGACCACGTGATCGGCCCGCCCGGCGACGTCACGCGCATGCTCCAGGACCGGTTCTTCGACGCCGCGCACGGTCGCGACGCCCGCTATCGCGATTGGCTCGACGTCGTGCAGCAGCCCGCCCGCCAGCCACTCGGCGGGGGGTCGGCATGAGCGAGCGCGTCGCGATCTACGACACGACCCTTCGCGACGGGATGCAGCGCGAGGGGCTCTCGCTCTCGGCGGGCGAGCAGCTCGCGATCGCGGTGCGACTCGCCGAGATCGGCGTGGACTACCTCGAGGCGGGCTTTCCGGCCTCGAACCCCAAGTACGGGGAGCTGTTCGATCTGCTCGCCGGGGAGGACCTCGGCGCGACCCGGGTCGCGGCGTTCGGCATGACGCGCCGACGGGGCGTCTCGGCCGACGGGGACCCGGCGGTGCGCGGACTCGCCGAGTGCTTTGCGCCCGTCGTCACCGTCGTCGGCAAGACGTGGGACCTCCACCTCGAGAAGGTCACCAAGGTGGGCCGACCGGAGAACCTCGCGATGATCGGCGAGACCGTGACGTTCCTCGCCGGCGAGGGCAAGGAGGTCGTCTACGACGCGGAGCACTTCTTCGACGCCTATCTCGCGCACGCCGACTACGCGCTCGACTGCCTGCGCGCGGCGCATGCGGCCGGGGCGACCTGGATCGTCCTCTGCGACACCAACGGCGCCACGTTGCCCGACGACGTGGCGCGGATCAGCGCCGACGTCCACGCCGCGCTGCCCGATGCCGGGCTCGGCATCCACACCCACAACGACGCCGAGTGCGCCGTGGCCAACAGCCTGGCCGCGGTCGCCCAGGGCGCCCGCATGGTGCAGGGGACGATCAACGGCTACGGCGAGCGGTGCGGCAACGCGAACCTGGTCTCGATCATTCCGAGCCTGACGCTCAAGCGGGAGTACGAGACGGTCCCGCCCGAGCGCATGCGCGAGCTGACGGCCCTCAGCAACTTCGTCGCCGAGACGGCCAACCTGCAGCCGGACCCGTGGGCGCCCTACGTCGGGCGCAACGCCTTCTCGCACAAGGGCGGCATGCACGTCGCGGGCATGCTCGCCGACGAGCGGACGTTCGAGCACGTCGACCCGCTCCTGGTCGGCAACGACCGCAACATGCTGGTCAGCGAGCTCTCGGGGCGGGGCACGATCGTCGCCAAGGCGCGCGAGCTCGGCGTCGGCGACCTCGAGTCCGACCCTGAGCTGGTCGCGCGCGTCCTGGCGCGGCTCAAGCAGCTCGAGCACGACGGCTACCACTTCGAGGTCGCCGACGGCTCGTTCGAGCTGCTCGTGGAGCGCGAGCTCGGCACCCACGAGCCGCTGTTCACGCTCGAGAGCTTCCGGGTCATCACCGAGAAGCGGGCCGACGGCCGGGTCGAGACCGAGGCGACCATCAAGCTGATCCACGGCGGTGAGCGGCTGGTCGCCACCGGCGAGGGCAACGGCCCGGTGCACGCCCTGGACCAGGCACTCCGGAGCGCCCTCGGTGGCCGCGTGCCCGAGCTCGCGCACATCGAGCTGATCAACTTCAAGGTGCGCATCCTCGACGAGTCGCAGGGCACCGGCGCGACGACCCGGGTCCTGCTCGAGTCGACCGACGGACACGGATCGTGGGGCACGATCGGCGTGAGCGAGAACGTGATCGAGGCCTCCTGGGAGGCGCTTCTCGACAGCCTCGAGCACGGCGTCTCACGGCTCGCGCGCGCCGCGGCGCACACGGTGTGAGCGAGCACGACGCGATCCCACTCGCCCGGCCGGTCATCGGGGAGCGAGAGCAGGAGCTGGTCGCCGAGGCGCTCTCGTCCCGCCGGCTCTCCCTCGGGCCGATGGTGGAGCGGTTCGAGCGCGAGTTCGCCGAGCGCATCGGCGTGCGGCGGGCCGTCGCGTGCTCGTCGGGCACCGCGGGCCTCCACATGTGCCTCCACGCGCTCGGCATCGGGCCGGGCGACGAGGTGATCACGTCGTCGTTCTCGTTCGTGGCGTCGGCCAACGCGATCCTCTTCACCGGGGCGACGCCGGTGTTCGCCGAGGTCGATCCGCAGACGTTCAACATGGACCCGGCCGCGGTCGAGGCGGCGATCACGCCCCGGACGCGGGCGATCCTGATCGTCGACATCTTCGGATACCCGGCCGAGGTGCCGGCCCTCGTCGACATCGCCCGCCGCCACGGGCTCGGGCTGGTCGAGGACGCCTGTCAGACGATCGACGGGGACTACGACGGCCGCAAGCTCGGCACCCATGGCCATCCCGCGGTCTACGGCTTCTACGCCAACAAGCAGCTCACCACGGCCGAGGGCGGAATCGTCTTCACTGACGACGACCGCCTCGCCGACCTGCTCAAGAGCCTCTCCAATCAGGGGCGCTCCGACGACGGCGCCTGGTTGGTCCACTCCCGCCTGGGCTTCAACTACCGCCTGTCGGACGTGCACGCGGCGATCGGAGTGGCCCAGCTCGAGCGGCTCGACGAGATGCTCGCGGCGCGCGCGCGGGTCGCGGGCTGGTACCAGGCCCGCGTGAGGGACATCGCGGGCGTCTCACCCATGTTCGAGGGCGCGCAGCGGCGCTCGTGGTTCGTCTACGCCCCGCGGCTCGACGCGGACCTCGATCGGGACGAGGTGATCGGGGCGCTCGAGCGCCGCGACATCCAGGCCAAGCCCTACCTGCCGTGCATCCACCTGCAGCCGTTCTACATGTCAGAGCATGGCCACCGTCCGGGTGAGCTGCCGATCACCGAGGCGATCAGCAGCTCCACGATCGCCCTCCCGTTCTTCCCCGAGATGACCGAGGCACAGGTGGATCGCGTCTGCGACGCGCTCGCGGCCTCGCTCTCGGAGGTCCGCGCGACGGCCAGTGTCGGCTGACGACGCTCCGGCGGCGCGCCTCTGGGGTGGTCGGTTCGGCGCGGCCTCCCACGAGGCATTCGACCGGCTGAACGTCTCGCTCGACCTCGATCGGCGCATGTGGCGCCAGGACATCGAGGGCTCGCGCGTCCACGCGAGGATGCTCGCCGACACCGGCATCATCCCGGCGGCCGACGGGGCGGCGATCGACGCCGGCCTGACGCGCGATCGCCGCCGAGATGGAATCGGGCGAGTTCGTCTTCCTCGCGGGCGACGAGGACATCCACACCGCGGTCGAGCGTCGCCTGACAGAGATCGCCGGGGACGCGGGGCGGCGCCTCCACACCGCCCGCAGCCGCAACGACCAGGTCATCACGGACGTCCTGCTCTACCTGCGCGAGCGGTGCGGGATCCAGGCCGCGATGCTCGGCGATCTCGCGGAGGCGCTGCTCGGGCAGGCGGAGCGCAACATCGACACGGTCATGCCGGGCTACACGCATCTCCAGCACGCGCAGCCGGTCCGCCTCGCGCACCATCTGCTCGCCTACGTGTGGATGCTCGACCGGGACCGGCGGCGACTCGCCGCGGTCCTCGACGCGTGCGCGGAGTGCCCGCTCGGCTCGGGCGCGCTCGCGGGCGTCGGGTTCCCGGTCGACCGGCGGGCCGTGGCCGAGGGGCTCGGCTTCTCGGCGCCGACGCCCAACAGCATGGACGCCGTCGGCAGCCGCGACGCACTGGTCGACTACCTGCATTTCGCGGCGCAGCTCGGGGTCCACCTGTCGCGACTCGGCGCCGAGCTGGTGATCTGGGCAGGGGACGAGGTCGGCTTCGTCGAGGTGGCCGACGCGTTCGCGTCGGGCTCGTCGATGCTCCCCCACAAGAAGAACCCGGATGCGGCCGAACTCGCGCGCGCCAAGGCGCATCGGCTCACGGCCGACCTGGCGGGGCTGCTGGGCGTGCTCTCCGGGCTCCCGCTCGCCTACAACAAGGACCTCCAGGAGGACAAGCACTTCCTGTTCGACGCGATCGACACCGTCGAGACCCTGCTTCCGGCCATGTCGGGGATGCTGGCCACCGCGACCTTCCGCGCCGATCGAATGCGCGCCGCGACCGACGGCGGGTTCCTCGCCGCGACCGATCTCGCCGACGCGCTGGTCACCAGGGGCTGGCCGTTCCGGCGTGCGCACGAGGCCGTGGGGGCGCTGGTGCGAGCCCTCGGCGATCGGGGCCTCGGGCTGGCCGACGCGACGACGGCGGATCTCGCCGCGGCGGGAGTGGAGGGCGTGGACCCGGCGATCCTCTCGGTCGATGCGTCGATCGAGGCCAAGCGCGCCCTCGGGGGCACCGGCCGCGGCCCGGTCACGGCGCAGCTTCGCGCGGCCCGGGAGCGCGTGGCGGCGTGGTGACGCTCGCGCCGCCGGCCCGGCTCGGCGAGGCCTTCTTCGCCGGACCGGCGGCCGAGGTCGCCCCGGCGCTCGTGGGATGCACCCTGCTCGTCGAGGGCGTCGGCGGCCAGATCGTCGAGACCGAGCGCTACGAGCAGGACGACCCGGCGTCGCACAGCCATCGGGGGCCGCGCGGGCGGGCGCGGGTCATGTTCGGCCCCCCCGGGCGGCTCTACGTCTACCGCAGCTACGGGATCCACTGGTGCGCCAACCTCGTGTGCGCGCCCGAGGGGCGCGGTGAGGCGGTCCTGA
>CAVORO010000003.1:1167500-1524802 GCA_963698665.1 Miltoncostaeaceae bacterium
ACCAGCTAAGGGCCCCAAGCGCTGGCTAAGTGGCAAACGTTGTGCGAATGCATAGACAACCAGGATGTTGGCTTAGAGGCAGCCATTCGTCTAAGGAGTGCGTAATAGCTCACTGGTCAAGTGTTCGTGCGCGGATAATGTAACGGGGCTCAAGCCAGCCCCCGAAGCTGTGGGTGTCGCGCAAGCGACGCGGTAGGAGAGCGTTCCTCGGCCAGAGAAGCGGCGACGGAAGTCAGCCGTGGAGGCCGGGGAAGTGAGAATGCCGGTATTAGTAACGAGAGAGGGGCGAGAAACCCCTCCGCCGAAAGCCCAAGGGTTCCTGAGTAAAGCTAATCTGCTCAGGGTTAGTCGGGACCTAAGCCGAGGCCGAAAGGCGTAGGCGATGGAGAACAGGTTGATATTCCTGTACCGCGTCTTCCACGTTCGACCGAAGGGGGGACGGGGAAGGGTAGGCGAACCGTGGCGCTGGTTGCCCACGGACAACCCTGTAGGACGAGCTCTAGGAAAATCCGGAGCTCATGCGTCTGAGAGGGGATGTCGGTCAGCTTTGCTGGCAAGTCGTCGATCCCATGCCTCCTAGAAAAGCCTCTAGGGAGTGGAAACGCGCCCGTACCAAAACCGACACAGGTGGGCAGGTAGAGCATACCAAGGCGATCGAGAGAACCCTCGTTAAGGAACTCGGCAAAATGGTCCCGTAACTTCGGGAGAAGGGACGCCCCGGTAGGGTGAACGGCTTTACGCCTGGAGCCCGAGGGGGCCGCAGTGAAGTGGCCCAACCGACTGTTTACCAAAAACACAGGTCTCTGCGAAGTCGTAAGACGACGTATAGGGACTGACGCCTGCCCGGTGCCGGAAGGTCAAGTGGAGGAGTTAGCCTTCGGGCGAAGCCCCGAAACCAAGCCCCGGTAAACGGCGGCCGTAACTATAACGGTCCTAAGGTAGCGAAATTCCTTGTCGGGTAAGTTCCGACCTGCACGAATGGCGTAACGAGTTGGGCGCTGTCTCAACGAGGGACTCGGTGAAATTGTAGTAGCGGTGAAGATGCCGTTTACCCGCCGCAAGACGGAAAGACCCCGTGAACCTTTACTGCAGCTTGATATTGGGGTTTGGGACACCTTGTCCAGGATAGGTGGGAGGCTGTGAGACGGGGACGTCAGTCCTCGTGGAGCCACCCTTGGGATACCACCCTGGGTGTTCTGAGCTTCTAACGGGAGGCCGTGATCCGGCTCTCGGACAGTGTCAGGTGGGCAGTTTGACTGGGGCGGTCGCCTCCTAAAATGTAACGGAGGCGCGCAAAGGTTCCCTCAGCACGGTTGGAAATCGTGCGTAGAGTGTAAAGGCATAAGGGAGCTTGACTGCGAGACTGACAAGTCGAGCAGGTACGAAAGTAGGCCTTAGTGATCCGGCCGTAGGGAGTGGAACTGCGGTCGCTCAACGGATAAAAGGTACTCCGGGGATAACAGGCTTATCCTCCCCAAGAGTCCACATCGACGGGAGGGTTTGGCACCTCGATGTCGGCTCGTCGCATCCTGGGGCTGGAGTTGGTCCCAAGGGTTGGGCTGTTCGCCCATTAAAGCGGTACGCGAGCTGGGTTCAGAACGTCGTGAGACAGTTCGGTCCCTATCTGCGGTGGGCGCTGGAGATTTGCGAGGAGTCGTCCCTAGTACGAGAGGACCGGGACGAACAGACCTCTGGTGTATCAGTTGTCGTGCCAACGGCACTGCTGACTAGCTACGTCTGGACGGGATAACCGCTGAAAGCATCTAAGCGGGAAGCCCACCTCAAGATGAGATCTCCCACCCCTTCGAGGGGGTAAGGCTCCAGAGAGACGATCTGGTCGATAGGCTGGATGTGTACGCGCGGCAACGCGTTGAGCAGACCAGTACTAATCAGCCGAGGGCTTGACGGTAGACCCCTACGTGTCGCTATGTGGTTTTGAGGGTACGTCCCTCGAAGGTTCCCGGTGGTAATAGCGAGAGGGAAACACCTCTTCCCATTCCGAACAGAGTCGTTAAGCCTCTCAGCGCCGATGGTACTCCGGACGAAGGTCCGCGGGAGAGTAGGTCGCCGCCGGGATTGCATTGAGATCGAGCACCGAAGGGCCGGCAGCCGCGCTGCCGGCCCTTCGGTCGTTTCGGATCCGTCCCGCGGGGGGTGGTGGGCGTCGTGGACCGAGCGCGGGCTGCCAGACTCACCCCAGACGCTGACGGGGAGAGGGGGCCGGATGTCGAACGGACGTCGGATCGTGGTGATGGGTGGGACGGGCGCGCTCGGTCTCGGTGTGTGCGGGGCGCTCCTCGACGCCGGGAACGAGGTGACCGCGACGTGGGTCGTGGAGGGCGAGGTGGATCGGGCGCGTGAACGGTTCGGGGACGAGCTCGGGCTTCGGCGACTCGATGCCAGCTCCGCGGACGAGTGCGCGGCGTTCGCCGCCGAGCTCGATGCCGAGGGGGGCCCGTGGGGGCTCGTCCAGCTGATCGGCGGGTACCGCGACGGTGACCCGGTGGGAGGGATGGACGTCGGTGGCTGGGAGCAGCAGATGACGCTGAACGCGACCACGACGGCGCTCGCGATGCGGGCGTTCCTCGGCGGCATGGTCTCCCGCGGCGGCGGGCGGGTCGTCGCCGTGTCCTCCCGGGCCGCGGTGCGGCCGTTCGCCGGAGCCGCGGCGTATGCGGCGTCCAAGGCCGCCGTGATCGCGCTCGTGGGGGCGGCGTCGGAGGAGGTCAAGCACGACGGGGTGTGCGTCAACTGCGTGCTCCCGAGTGTCATCGACACTGCCGGGAACCGTGCCGCGCAGCCCGACGCCGACTCGTCTCGCTGGGTTCGGCCCGAGGAGATCGGCGCCGTCATCGCGTTCCTGATGTCTCCCGAGAGCAGCGCGGTGACTGGGGCGGCCGTGCCGGTCTACGGCCGCGCCTGACGGCCGCGGCGGCGTCTACGATCCTTCGTCCGAACACCGAGGGGGGCTGTGCGGGTGGCGAGTGACGGGAATGGTGCGGTGGATCGGTTCGACGTCGCGGTGATCGGCGGGGGGCTCGCCGGGCTGACCTGCGCCGACGCGCTCGCGCGAGAAGGTGTCCGGGTCGTGGTCCTCGAGGCGGAGGAGGACGTGGGCGGTCGCGCGCGGACCGTGTGGCATCGCGGGAGGCCCGTCGACAGGGGCTTCCAGACCGTCTTCGGGGCCTATCCGCGCACCAGGGCGCTCGTTCGCCGCGTCGGGATTCCGCGAAGGGACATGCGTCCGGTGTCCGGTGGCGCCGTCTTCCACCACGGCACGCACACGACCCAGCTGCGCGGCTCGCGGACGGGGTTGGCACGGTTCGCGGGGCTCTCGGGAGCGGATCGGCGAAGGCTGATGCTCCTCGGCGCCGAGGTCATCCGCGACCCCGCCGGGAACCTGCTCGGCACGGTGTCCGAGCAGGAGCGGACCGAGGACCATCTTCGTGATCGGGGCTTCAGCGACGATGCGATCGAGGGGTTCTTCCGTCCCTTCTTCGGTGTGGTCTTCCAGGACCGCTCCCTCGACACGGATGCCGGCTACTTTCGTTTCCTCGTGGGGATGATGGCCCGAGGCCCCGCGATCATCCCGAGCGACGGGGTTGGGATGATCGCGGAATGGACCGCCGCCTCGGTGCGCCAGCACGGAGGACAGGTGCGCCCCCGGGCGACGGCGACGACCATCGAGGTCGACCCCTCGGGGCATGCGACGGGCGTCCGGCTCGCAGACGGCGAGCTCGTCCCCGCCGATCAGATCGTGCTGGCGTGCGAGGCGCCCGCCGCGTCGCGGCTGCTGGCCGGCGTCGATCCGACGACGGCCCGGCGGATGCCGGATCGTCCGGCCTCCTCGGTCACGGCCGCGTTCGCACTGTCGGTGCCCCTCTACTCCGGGCGTGCGATCGTCATCGACTGCGATCCCGACCCGGACCCACGATTCCGGCTCGACCTCGTCTGCCAGACGACGAACGTGACGCGTCCTGGCGCTGTCGAGGGCCCGCACATCGTGCTCGCGATGCGCATCACGACCGGTGGGGACCCACTCGACGGCATCGAGGAGGCCACCGAGCGGGCCGTTTCGCGCTGGTCGCCCGGGTTCCCCTTCGGCCGGGTCGCCGAGCACATCGGGAACTTCGTGCAGCCATTCGCGCAGTTCCGGACGCCCCCCGGTGTGCGCGAGGAGCTGCCGGGCGCTCGAACCGCGGTCGAGAACCTGGTGCTGGCAGGTGATCTGACCCGGCACCCGTCGATCGAGGGGGCGGTGTCGAGCGGCGAGGAGGCCGCCCGGATCGTCTCGACGCTCCGGGAATGAAGCAGATCGGAAGCCGCCGGGTCTGGTCGCTCGGGGATGTCTCGCGGGCCATCGCGGCGCGCTTCGAGGGGATCGACCAGGTCTGGGTCGAGGCCGACGTGCGCGGCATCCGGACGGGCGGCAGCCGCACATGGTTCAACCTGGTCGACGATGCCCACAGCATCGACGCGTCGATGACGAGCGTGGTCTTCGACCGACTCGCCCCCGCACCCGAGGAGGGCGGGCGCGTCCACGCGCTCGGCATGGTGGAGTTCGCGTCGCGCCAGACCCGGATCGGATTCCGGGTCGCGCGGCTCGAGCCCGCGGGGGAGGGGCTCCTGCTGGCTCGGATCGCCGCGCTCCGGGCCCGACTGCACTCGGAAGGCGTGCTGACCGCACAGCGCGGCGCCCGCCCGGTGCCGCGATTGCCGGTGCGGATCGGTCTCGTCACGAGCCGCGACGGCCAGGCCCGGCACGACTTCCTGGTGAACGCCGTCGCCCGCTTCCCGGACGTCGACGTGCTCGTGGCCCATGCGCCGGTGCAGGGTGATGCCGCAGCCGCCGCGATCGCCGCCGCGGTGACCAGGGTGGCGTCGGCGGAGGGCGTGCAGGTCGTGGTCGTGACGCGCGGCGGCGGGTCGCTCGAGGACCTCATGGCCTTCAACAGCGAGGCCGTCTGCCGCGCCGTGATCGCGTGCCCGGTTCCGGTCGTGTCCGCGATCGGCCATGAGGGCGACCGAAGCCTCTGCGACGAGGTCGCCGACCTGCGTGTGTCCACCCCCACCGCCGCCGCGGTGGCGGTCGTCCCGGACCGGACCTCGCTCGACGCCGGCCTCGCGCGTGCCGAGGACGCGATGGCCAAGGCGATGGACCGCGCCCGGCGCGACGCCGGGGCGAGTCTCGACGCGGCGGGTGCACGGCTCGGCCGCGCGCTCGGCGCGCTCGGCCGCGACGCACACCGCCGCCTCGCCGAGGTCGACGCCCGCGCCCGACGGGCGCTCGACGCGCGCGTCGCGGCGGCACCGCCGCGGGTCGAGGCGGCCGAGCGTGAGCTGGCCCGCACGATCCGGGGACATCTCGAGCGGGCCGAGGGGCGGGTGACGCGCTCGGATGAGCTGCTGCACCTGCTCGGGCCGGAGCGGACCGTGCAGCGCGGGTACGCGATCGTCCGCCGGGAGGACGGCGCGGTCGTCGCCGACCGCGCCGCCGCGCCCGCCGGAACCCGTCTTCGCATCGCCCTCCGCGACGGCGAGCTGCCGGCGGTCGCGGGCGCCGGCGGCTCGAAGGAGGGCCGATGAGCGAGGATCGCGACGATCAGCCGACCTTCGAGCAGGCGCTGGCCGCGCTCGAGGCCGTCGTCGCCCGCCTCGAGTCCGGCGACGTGGGCCTCGAGGAGGCGCTCGCGCTGTTCGAGCAGGGCCGGGCGCAGCTGGTCGTCTGCCGTACGCGTCTGGCCGCGGTGCAGCACCGGATCGAGGAGCTGACCGAGACCCCGGGATCCCCGGGGGCCGGCGCCCCCTTCTGACGGGTCCACGTGGCGGAGGCCGCGCGGGCGGGGACGCTCCAGCCCTGCCCCTCCGGGCCGATCCCAGCGTCGTGCGCGCCCAGCGGTCCGCCAGCCGATCAGCGTCGCCCTCGGAGATCCGCGCGCGGCGCCGTCCGCCCCCGCCCGAGCCCGAGCGGCTCCCCTTCAGCCGCTTCGCCATCCGCATGCCGACGCTCTCGGGCGGCGGTCCTCGCACGGCGACGTTCATCCGGATCAGCGCGGTGTCGCTCATCATGGCCGGGATCATCGGCGCCGGCGTGCCGGGGCTCGAGGGGCGCGCCGCGCTGGTCCTCGCAGGTGTCTCGGGGCTGATCGCCCCTCCCGGACTCGGGCGCGACGGGCGGCCGGGTCGGGCGGGCATGGTGGCGCTCGGCCTCTTGGCGGCCGCGGTCCTCCTGATGCTGCTCGCGGTGGCCGGCTAGCCCAGCACCGCGGCCGAGCGCCTCGGCGGCGGTGCCTCGCCACGCCGACGTGCCTGCCAGCGATCCAGCATGCGAAGGTCGCGCTCGATGCGTCCGAGCGGCACCTGGCATCCGGCGCTCGCCACGTTGGCGAAGGCGAGCAGCCGCTCCTCGTCGGAGCGGAGCGTCATCCACTTGGCGAGCACGTCGTCGCCGGCCGGGAGCGCTTCGCCGCCGCCCGCGGCAAGCCGCTCGGGGAACTGGATGCAGTACTCGCGGACGGGGGCCATCGAGCGCGGCAGAAGGGCCACCACGGGAAGGTGGGGATAGATGAGATACCGGTAGCGCGGGCCGGGCGGAGCGGGCCGCCCGGGTCGCGCGGGACGACGGCCGGGCACGCAGATGAACCCCAGCTCCCTGAACATCTGCCATTCGTCGTCGTTGATCACCGAACGAAGCAGCTCGAGGGATCGCGCCTCGGCCTCGGCCGGGCTCACCCGGGGCTCGACGAGCCAGTCCGGTCGCGGGGCGCGAACGCGGGCGTGCTCATGGCGCCCCTCGGCGATCCGGCGCACCACGATCGCGATCGTCGCCAGCGAGGCGAGCAGGAGCAGCACGCCGACACCGGCCATCGGGCCTACCGGCGATGCGCCGATGCGTCGGGCCCGCCGCCCGTCGCACGCGGCCAGAACAGCACACGCTCGGCGCCCGCGGGCACCTGGTCGAAGTCGGTCACCAGGACCGCCTCGCGTCGTCCGGACCCGGGGTCCGATGTCGGCACGGCCGCCCACATCCCCTCGTCGAGCTGACGCCGGAACTCGCGCACCAGGCGCTCCCGCTCGGACTCCGTGCGCGGATCGCCCTCGGCGATCAGCGTCTCGCCGTAGCCGGGCATCATGCGCAACAGCTTCATCGTGCCTCCGGCGGCGCGGTGTCCGAGGTCGACGACCTCGCGTCGGCGATGCGGCGCCGACACCGCGCGTTATACCCCCCTGACAGGGTCGTCGCAACGCCCTCCGTGGCCGGTTCCCCCATCGCCCGGGACGACGACGCCGATCGCCGCCCGGCCGAACGGCGCACCCCATCTGCCAGCATGGCGGGGTGCCCCTCGACCGCGAGTTCGTCCGCGCCGCGCTTCCCTCGCTCGAGGGGCAGACCTATCTCAACACCGGCGGCGCCGGTCCGCTCACGGTCGCCGCCGCAAGAGCGCTGCACGCCGCCGCCGAGCGGTCCCTCGGGGCCGGGCGCATGTCCCTCGCGGCGGTCGAGTTCGGGGAGGCCATGGTCGCCGGGCTCCGCGCCGACATCGCGACGCTCCTGGGTGACGTTCCCGAGCACATCGCGGTGACCGTCAACACCACCCATGGCGTGAACGCGGTCGTGTGGGGGATGGACTGGACCCCGGGCGACGTCGTGGTGACCACGGCGCTCGAGCACCCGGGGCTCGCGGCGCCCCTCGCGACCCTGGCCCGGCGTCGGGGTGTGCACCTGGAGGTCATCGGGGCGGAGGAGGCGCAGGCCGACCTCGCGGGTGCGGTCGCGCGCCTGGCGGGGCCTCGGACGCGCCTGGTCGCCCTCTCTCACGTCGCCTACGGGACCGGGGCGTTGCTCGATGTGGCGGGGGCCGCGCGCGCGGCGCGGTCCGTGGGGGCGCTGACGCTCGTCGACGGCGCGCAGACGGTCGGCGCGATTCCGGTCGCGCCGGCGTCGCTCGGCGTGGACGCGTACGCGTTCCCGGCGCACAAGTGGCTGCTCGGCCCCGAGGGGCTCGGGGGGCTGTGGATCTCTGGGGGATGCCGCGAGCGGCTGGACGTGACCTTCGCGGGCTACGAGAGCGGGACCGACCACGTCCCCGGGGGCGCGTTCACCCCGTGGCCCGCAGCCCGCCGTCTCGAGCTCTCCACGCCGCCCTTCGACCTTGTCCCGGCCTGGCGGGCGTCGCTCGCGTGGCTCGCCGCGCTCGGCTGGGGCGAGGTGCACCGCGGGACGGCGGCGGCCGCGACGCGGGCCCGTGAGGTCCTCGCCGGGGTGCCCGGCGTGGGCCTCGTCACGCCGCCGGGCGCCGCGGGACTCGTCGCCTTCACGATCGAGGGCCGCGACCCGCCCGAGGTCTGTCGCGCGCTCGCGCGCCGCGGTGTGATCATCCGATGGATCGACCATCCTTCCCTGCTCCGCCTCTCGGCGGGCTTCTTCACCGATCACGAGGACCTGGCCCGACTCGCGGCCGGCCTCGCAACACCACCCTCGACGACCCCGGGAGCCCCAGCGAATGGCTGATACCGTCACCGCCGTGAGCGAGCGATTCGTGATCGAGGGGGATCGACGGCTCGCGGGGGTGATCGAGCCGAGCGGCAACAAGAACGCCGCCCTGCCGATCCTCGCCGCGTGCCTGTTGACCGACGACGAGGTCGTGGTCGAGAACGTGCCCGACATCGTGGACGTGCACGTGATGCTCGCCCTGCTCGACGACCTCGGCGTGTCGATCCGCGAGGAGTCGCACAACGTGCTCGCCCTCAAGGCGGAGCGGGTGCGCGAGCCGCGGCTCGACGAGGAGCTCGCCAGCAAGCTGCGGGCGTCGTTGCTGCTCGCCGGCCCCCTGCTCGCGCGGTGCGGTCGGGTCGAGCTCCCGCTCTCCGGGGGCGACTTCATCGGTCGCCGGCGGGTGGACACGCACCTCTTGGCCTTCCGTGCCCTGGGCGCGGACGTCTCGGTGGCTCGCGGCTACGCGGTCGAGGCCGATCGGCTCTCCGGGGCCGAGATCTTCCTCGACGAGGCGTCGGTCACGGCCACCGAGAACACCCTGATGGCCGCGGCCCTGGCGCCGGGCGAGACCGTCGTCCTCAACGCGGCCAGTGAGCCCCACGTCCAGGACCTCGCGCGCTTCCTGGTCGAGCTCGGGGCCGAGATCGAGGGGATCGGGACGAACCGTCTGATCGTGCAGGGCGTCGACCGTCTGCGTGGAGGGCGGTTCCGGATCGGGCCGGACCACATCGAGATCGCATCGTTCATCGGTCTCGGGGCGATCACGGGATCGGACCTGACGATCCCGGGCGTGCGCCCCGAGGATCTGCGCATGATCCTGCTGACGTTCGAGCGGCTCGGGATCCGGGTCGAGATCCAGGGGGACGTGCTCAGGGTCCCCCCCGACCAGAGCCTCGAGGTGGTCTCGGACGCCGGCGACGCCATCCCCAAGATCGACGACGGGATCTGGCCGGCGTTCCCCGCGGACCTGACGAGCATCGCCACGGCGGTGGCGACCCAGACGCACGGCACGGTGATGATCTTCGAGAAGATGTTCGAGAACCGACTCTTCTTCGTGGACAAGCTCGTGTCGATGGGCGCGCGCATCGTGCTGTGCGATCCCCACCGGGCCGTCGTGAGCGGCCGCGCGCAGCTGTGGGGGGAGCGAATGGAGTCGCCCGACATCCGTGCCGGCATGGCGCTCCTGATCGCGGGTCTCGCGGCCAAGGGCCGAAGCGTGATCGGAAACGTGCGCCAGATCGACCGCGGCTACGAGCGGATCGACGAGCGGCTGAACGCGGTCGGGGCGTCGATCGAGCGCCTCGATGACTGACACCGCGCCGCCGTCGGCTCCGGCGGCACTTCCGGCCGGCGTCCGGGACGTGTTGCCCGTCGAGGCCGAGGAGCTGCGCGCCGTCGAGGGCTCGCTTCGCGAGCGGTTCGCGCTGCACGGATACCGCGAGGTCATGACGCCGGTGATCGAGTTGGCGGCCGTGCTCGAGCGCGCCCAGGAGGGGCCCGCCGCACCCGCGTACCGGCTCTTCGACGACCGCGGCCGGGTGCTGACGCTTCGCCCCGACCTCACGATCCCCGCCGCCCGACTGGTCGCGACGCGCATGGCCGAGCGGACGGGGCCCGTCCGCGTCTTCTATGTCGCGCGCGCCTTCCGCCCACCGCCCACCGGGCGCCCCCGCCCGGCCGAGGAGCGCCAGGCGGGGATCGAGCTCGTGGGGCCCTCGGGGCCCGACGCCGACGCCGAGGTCATCGCCCTGCTGGTGGACGCGCTCACGGCGGCGGGGCTCCGGGGCGTCCGCATCGGGGTCGCCGACGTGTCGCTCACGGCGGCGGTGCTCGAGGCGCTCGGGGTCGGAGCGCCGGCCGCGGGGCGGCTTCGGGGTGCGCTCGCGGCGCGCAACTTCGTGGCCTGGCGCCGCGGTGTCGCGACCCTCGGCCTCGGTGAGGAGGAGGGTCGGCTGCTCGCCGATCTCCCGACCCTTCGCGGTGGCGTGGAGGTGCTCTCCCGCGTGGAGGAGGCCGTTCCGCAGGCCGCTCCGGCGTGCGCCCGCCTGTCGCGCGCGCTCGAGTTGGCGGCGGGCCGCGACGGCGGCGCCGACGTGGGCGTCGATCTCGGAGTGCTCCGGGACTGGCCGTACTACTCGGGCGTCGTCTTCGAGGCGTACGCGCCTGGCGTCAGCGAGCCGGTCGCGGTCGGCGGCCGCTACGACGGGCTCGGCGCGCGCTTCGGCACCGACCGCGCGGCGGTCGGGTTCGCGATCGGACTCGAGCTGCTGCACAGATCGCTGGCGCCGCAGTCGCGACCCGACGGACCGCGTCTCGGGGCCGTGCTGGTCGGCGGCTTCGGGCCCGAGGCCGACACGGCCCGCTCCCTTCGCGCGGCCGGGATCGCCGTGGCCGTGGCGGGCGACGACCCGGCCGACGCCGAGGCCATCGCCGACGAGGACGACTGGCGCTACGTCGTCCGTCGCGACGGCCCCGGATTCAGCGTGCGCGATCGTCGCTCCGGCGAGCGGTTCAGCTGCGGCCGGCCCGAGGAGGTGCTGCCATCGCGCCCCTGACCTTCTGCGTCCCGCTCGGCGCCCTGTTCGAGGAGTCGGTGGATGCCCTGGCCACGGCGGGTCTCGACGTCGCCCCGCTGCGCGCCGCCGGGCGACGCCTGGTGGTCAGCGCCGACGACGGCACCAGGTACGTGACGACCCGCCCGAGCGACGTCCCGACCTACGTCGAGAGCGGAGCGGCCGACCTCGGCATCGTCGGCAAGGACGTGCTGAACGAGCGTCGGCCGGACGTCTACGAGCTCGTCGACCTCGGTTTCGGTGGGTGTCGCATGGTCTATGCGACGGTCGCCGGTGAGGACCCGACGCCCGGTGTCCTGGAGCACCTCGGCACCGTCCGCGTCGCCACCAAGTATCCGGTCTGCGCCACCGAGCACTTCCTGTCCACCGGTCGCGAGGCCGAGGTGATCAAGGTCAACGGATCGGTGGAGCTGGCGCCGCTCGCGGGCCTCGCCGACGGCATCGTCGATCTCGTCGCGACCGGCAGGACGTTGCGTGAGAACGGCCTGGTCGAGCGCGAGCCGATCTTCGAGTCGTCGGCCCGCCTGATCGCGAACCGCGTCAGCCACAAGCTCCGCGCCGGGGACATCGACGCGCTGTCGAGCCGGCTCGAGCGGGCGGTCGGGGCCGCACGATGAGCGTCGTGCGGCGCGAGCGCCTTGGGGACGGCGATCCCGTGGCGCTTGCGGCCACGTTCCGGCCTCCGCCCGGTGAGGATCTGTCCGCTCGGACCGCGGAGGTGATCGCCGACGTCCGCCGCCGAGGCGACGCGGCCGTCATCGAGCACGTCGCGCGATACGACGCCCCGGGGTTCACGGGGCCGCTCCGCGTGGCGCCGGATGCGATCCGCGCGGCCGCGGGGGCGGCGCCGCAGGTGCTTCGGGACGCGATCGTCACGGCCGCGTCGCAGGTGCGCCTGGTCGCAGAGGGCCTGATGGGCGACGAGGTCGCGCTCACGCTGCCGTACGGGCAGTCGGTGCGATCGCGCACCGTGCCGGTCGGCGCGGCGGGCTGCTACGTCCCGGGAGGGCGCGCCGCGTACCCCTCCAGCCTGATCATGACCGCAGTGCCCGCGCAGGCGGCGGGTGTTCCGCGGGTCGTCGTGGTCACGCCCCCCGGCCCCGACGGCGAGATCCACCCGGCCGTCGCGGCCGCCGCCGGACTGCTCGACATCGACGAGGTGTACGTCGCCGGCGGCGCCGCCGCCGTCGCCGCGCTCGCGCTCGGCACGGAGTGCATCCCGCCCGTCGACGTGATCACGGGTCCGGGGAGCGCCTGGGTCCAGGAGGCGAAGCGCCAGCTCGTCGGCACCGTCGGCATCGACGGCATCGCCGGCCCGAGCGAGGTCATGATCCTCGCCGACGCGGCCGCCGACGCCACCTCGGTCGCCCTCGACCTCCTGGCCCAGGCCGAGCACGGGCCCGACTCGGTGGCGGTCGTGGCGAGCACCGATCCCGACCTGCTGGACGCCGTGGCCGAGCAGATGATGCGCCAGGGGCCGATCGGTCAGGTGATCCTCGTGGACTGCCGCTCGTCGGACGATGCGCTCGCGCTGAGCGAGGCGATGGCGCCCGAGCACCTCGAGGTCCTGGTCGCGGAGCCGGAGCCGCTCGTGGCGCGGGTCACGACCGCCGGTGCGGTGTTCGTCGGCCGCAACGGGGCCACGGCGTTCGGGGACTACGTCGCGGGGTCCAACCACGTCCTCCCGACCGGTGGGGCGGCGCGATTCGCCTCGGCGCTCGGGCCGGCCACGTACACTCGGCGCATGTCCGTCGTCGACATGTCCGACCGGGCGGTCGCCGAGCTCGTGCCGCACCTCGCCGCGCTCGCCGACGCCGAGGGTTTCACCCTGCACCGCCGTTCGGCCGAGCGCCGCGCCGCCCTCGCGGGCGAGCCCGGCCCGCCCGGCACCTGATGTCGCGCACGGCTGCGCGTCATCGCGCCACGGGCGAGACCGACGTGCGGGTCCGGATCGACCTGGACGGCACCGGGAACGTCAGCGCGTCGACCGGCATCGGGTTCTTCGACCACATGCTGACCCTGCTCGGGCGGCACGCGCTGGTCGACCTGGAGGTCGAGGCGCGCGGTGACCTCGAGACCGGCGGCCACCACACCGTCGAGGACGTCGGCATCGTCCTCGGCGGCGCGATCGACGAGGCGCTCGGCGACCGGAGCGGGATCGAGCGCTACGGCTCGGCCGCGCTGCCGATGGACGAGGTCCTCGTCCTCGCGGCCGTCGACCTCTCCGGGCGGCCCTTCGCGGCGATCGACGTCCCGCTCCCGGTGACGACCGTCGGCGGGTTCGAATCAGACCTGCTCGAGGAGTTCCTGCGCGCGGTGGCGGTCAACGCCCGCGCCGGTCTGCACGTCAGGACGCTCGCCGACGGCGGCCCCCACCACGTCATCGAGGCGGCCTTCAAGGCCACCGCCCGCGCCCTTCGCCAGGCCGTCGCGCGCGACGGCCGTGAGACCGGCGTGCCCTCGACCAAGGGTGCGCTGTGATCGGCCGCGCGCCTCGGGCGAGCGTGACCGTCGTGGAGCGGTCGATCCCGGCGCCGCGGGTCGTTCCGGCCGGATGAGCGGCGCCGATCCCGTCCGGGTCGGGGTGCTCGACTACCGGATGAGCAACCTGCGCAGTGCGGTCAAGGCGCTGGAGCGCCTTGGGCGCCGAGGTCCACGTGGCGCGCGCGCCCGGGGAGATCGGGCGGCCGGACGCCCTCGTGCTTCCGGGTGTCGGGAACTTCGGCGAGGCGGCGCGGCGGATCGAGACCTCCGGTCTGGCCGGCCCCGTGCGCGAGTCGGTCGCAGACGGCGTGCCGCTGCTCGGCATCTGCCTCGGGATGCAGCTGCTGTTCGAGTGGAGCGAGGAGGAGCCCGAGTCGCGGGGCCTTGGCATCCTCCCCGGGGGCGTGCGCCGGCTGCGGACCGACGCCAAGGTGCCGCACATCGGCTGGAGCGAGGTCACCTGGGCACCGGGTGTCGCGACGGCCCCGCCGGACGGCGGCCCCCACGCCCGTACCTACTACTTCGTGCACAGCTACGCGTGCGCACCCGACGCCCCGGAGATGGTGCTCGGCACCGCGATCCACGGCACCGAGTTCGTGGCCGCGGTCGGTCACGGCCGGGTCACGGGGGTCCAGTTCCACCCGGAGAAGTCGAGCGACGCCGGCCTCGGAGTGCTCTCGCGCTGGCTGGATGCGGTGCGGGCGGACAGGGCGGCCGCTCCGCCCGCGGCGACGGCCGACCGATGATCACCCTCTACCCGGCGATCGACATCAAGGAGGGGCGGGCGGTCCGCCTCGTCCAGGGGGACTTCGAGAAGTCGACGGTCTTCAGCGAGGATCCCGTCGCGCAGGCGCGGACCTTCCAGGAGCAGGGGGCCACGTCGCTGCACGTGGTCGATCTGGACGGGGCGCTCGCGGGCGAGCCGGTCCACGCCCCGCTCGTGGCGTCGATCGCGGCCCAGTTCGGCGGAACGGTCCACTTCGGCGGCGGCCTGCGCTCGCGGGCGGCCATCGAGACCGCCCTCGCCGCCGGCGCGACACGGCTCGTCGTCGGCACCGCCGCCCTCGACGACGAGGAGCTCCTTCGCTGGGCCATCGACCGCCTCGGCGACGGCCTGGTGGTCGCGCTGGACGCCCGCGACGGGCGCGTCGCGACGCACGGCTGGACCCAGGTCAGCGATCGTGAGGCCGTGGACGTGGCCGAGGAGCTGCTTCGGACCGGCGTGCGCCACCTGCTCTACACCGACATCGATCGGGACGGCATGCTGCGGGGCCCCAACCTCAAGGCGCTCCGGCGGGTCGCGCAGGCCGCCCCGCCGCTCCACGTGATCGCCTCCGGCGGCGTCGGCTCGATCGACGACCTGCGCCGGCTCCGCGATCTGGGTGTCGAGAACCTGACCGGGGTGATCGTCGGGCGGGCCATCTACGAGGGGCGGGTCACCATCCCCGACGCCCTCGAGGTGCTCGCCGGGTGATCCGCCTGATCCCATGCCTCGACGTCGATCGCGGACGAGTGGTGAAGGGGGTCAACTTCGTCGGGCTCCGCGACGCCGGCGACCCGGTCGAGCTGGCCGCCCGCTACGACCGCGAGGGCGCCGACGAGCTGGTCTTCCTCGACATCACCGCGAGCCACGAGCGACGCGGCACGATCGTCGAGCTCGCGGAGCGGACGGCCGAGGAGGTGTTCATCCCCTTCACGATCGGCGGCGGGCTTCGCACCGAGGAGGACATCCGGGCGGTCCTCGCCGCGGGCGCCGACAAGGTGTCCCTGAACTCCGCCGCGGTGAAGGACCCGAGCCTGATCGAGCGAGCGGCGGCGCGCTTCGGCAGCCAGTGCATCGTCGTCGCGATCGACGCCAAGCGCAGGCCCGAGGGCGGTTGGGAGGTCTATCTGAACGGCGGACGCCTGCCGACCGGACGCGAGGCGGTCGAGTGGGCCGTCGAGGCCACGGATCGCGGCGCGGGCGAGATCCTCCTGACCAGCATGGACCGCGACGGGACCCAGGACGGGTTCGACGTGGAACTGCTCGCCGCGGTCGCCGATGCGGTCCCGGTCCCGGTCATCGCCTCCGGCGGCGCCGGGACGCTGGCCCACTTCGCACAGGCGGTCGCCGAGGGGAAGGCCGACGCCGTGCTCGCCGCGTCGGTGTTCCATGACGGGGTCTACTCCATCGCCGAGGTCAAGACCGCGATGGCCGCGGCCGGCGTCGAGGTGCGCGCCTAGGTGCAGGCGCCGAGGCCGCCGCGCCGCCGCTTGGCCGCCTTGCGCGCTTCGTCCACCGCCCACACCATCACCGGCAACGGAAGCAGGATCAGGACCATCCAAAGGTCTGGCACCGCCGTGTGGAACACGTCTTGGACGCCCGGCGTGAGGACGATGAAGGCCGAGAAGGCGAGCTCGAAGGCGATGCCCCACAGGAGCAGCCGATTGGTCAGCGGCCCAGCGCTGCGCAGGCTGATGTGGTCGGTCCGGGCAGCCAATGCGGTTCCGATCTGGCACGCGACGATCGCGAGAAACGAGATCGTGGTGGCCTGCACGTAGAGGTGCGCAAGAGGCGATCCGGTGGTGACGTCGTTGCCCGGGCTCCACCCTCCGCTCAGGAGAACGACCAGGAACGCCGCGAGCACCAGTGCCGCGGAGGTCATGCCGAGCCAGCCCCATGCGCGCGCGAGAAGGCGGCGGTCGACCACCGACTGGTCCCGTCCGCGCGGGGGCTCGTCCATCAGGCCGGGCTCGGCGGCCTCGCGTCCGAGCGCGAGCGCGGGCAGGGTCTCGGTTCCGAGGTCGATGGCCAGGATCTGCATCACCGTGAGCGGCAGCGGGATCGCTCCGCCCGACAGCGCGAAGGCCAGGAACGGGACGACCTCGGGTGGGGCGTGGGCGAAGATGTAGAGGATGAACTTGCGGACGTTCGCGTACACGCGCCGCCCCTCCTCGACGGCGTCCACGATCGTCGCGAAATCGTCGTCGGTCAGGATCATCGTGGCTGCCTCACGGGCGACATCCGTACCCGCGATGCCCATTGCGACGCCGATGTCGGCACGACGCAGGGCTGGGGCGTCGTTGACGCCGTCGCCGGTCATCGCGACCACGTGCCCCTCGGCGCGCAGGGCGTCCGCGATGCGGAGCTTCGCCTCCGGGGTGCAGCGGGCGAAGATCACTTCGCGCGCTCGGTCGAGGAGGGAGTCGAGGTCCGGGTCGGGCATCGCGTCGAGCTCGGAGCCGGTGACGACGACCGGATCCGCGGTGGTTACGATCCCGACCATGCGGGCGATCGCGGCCGCGGTGGCGCCGTCGTCACCCGTGACCACGATGATCCGGACGCCGGCCGACCGGCAGCGGGCCACCGCATCCGCGACCTCGGGGCGCGGCGGGTCCAGCATTCCGACGAGTCCGAGCAGGGTGAGGCCGGTCTCGTCCTCGTCCCGCGGGATCGCGGGACCGCCGGGCGCGGGCAGGGGGCGCTCCGCGACGGCGAGGACGCGCAGGCCGCGCCCGGCGAGTTCCTCGGCCGCGTGGGCGACGGTCCGTCGGTCGTCGTCGGTGAGGTCCCGCTCGGATCCGCTATCGCGGATCCGCACGCTCCGTGCGAGGACCTCCTCCGTCGCCCCCTTCGTGTGGGCCACGGTTCCGTCCCCGGTCGTGTCGACCGTCGTCATGAGGCGGAGCGCTGGGTCGAAGTGGTGGATCCGGACCCGCCCGGCGCTCCGATCGGCCGACGGGATGCCCACTCCCGCACCCGCAGCCGCGGAGAGCAAAGCGAGCTCGGTGGGGTCGCCCATCCGGGCTTCGGGTTCGGCGGTCGTGCATGCCGCAGCGGCGCCCAACAGGCGCGCGCCGGCGGGGTCGTCCGGTACGCGCGCACCAGCGCCCGGCGCCCAGATCTCAGCGAGGGTCATCCGGTTCTCGGTCAGCGTGCCGGTCTTGTCGGTGCAGATCACCGTGGTCGACCCGAGTGTCTCGACGGCGCTCAGGCGCTTGACGAGGGCTCCGCGGCGACCCAGGGCGCGCACGCCGACGGCGAGCGCCAGAGTGATGGTGGGGAGGAGTCCCTCGGGGACGTTGGCGACCAGGAGGCCGATCGCGAACTCGATCGTTTCTCCGAGCGGCAGCGCCGCGGCCAGCGTGCCGAGCGCGACGAAGGCGAGGCCGGCCGCGACTGCCACGATCGCGATCAGCCAGGCGACTCGCCGCACCTGGCGCTCCAGGGGGCTCTCCTCGCGCGCGACGCGCTGGGAGAGGGCGGCGATGCGGCCGAGCTCGGTTCGCATGCCGGTCGCAACCACGAGGCCGCGGGCCTGGCCGGCGGTGCAGCCGGTGCCGCTGAACAGGAGGTCCCGGGCCTCGAGCGGCCCCGCGCCGCCACCCCGAAGGTCGGCCGCCCGGCGGACCGGGACCGACTCGCCCGTCAGGGTCGACATGTCGACCTCGACCTCGCCGCCGATGATGCGCAGGTCGGCGGAGACGCGGTCCCCCTCCTCGATCAAGACGAGGTCGCCGGGGACGATCAGGCGCGCCTCGACCTGCGTCACGACCCCGTCGCGGATGGCACTCGCGTGCGGAGGGAGGAAGCGCCCGAGCGCCTCGACGGCACGCTCGGCCTGGCGTTCCTGCACGATCGCGACGACCGCGTTCAGAATCACGACGATCACGATCGCGACCGCGAGCGGCCAGGTGCCCGCGAGGGCGGAGAGCGCGGCCGCGGCCCAGAGGAGGAGCGCGAGCGGGTGGACCGCCTGACGGACGATTTCCGCGCCGAGGCCTGGTCCGGCGGCGCGGACGAGCTCGTTCGGACCGTGTGAGAGAAGGCGGCGCTCGGCCTCGCGACCCGCGAGTCCGGAGCGCGTGGTGCGCAGGTCCCGCAGGAGGTCCGCGAGTGGCTCCTCGGGGTCGAGCGGTGGGTCGACAGGTGTCTGCTGCCTGGGGATGCGACGCCTCTTGGCCTGGGCAGGTCCGCGCCACCCCAGCGTCGCGGTCAGGCGGGAGCGCAGCATCGGGGGCTCCCCGGGTGGCCGCCGGGGGGTTCACCACCCCGCGCGACGCCGGGTCGTGCCCACGGTGGCGGCGTGACCCGAGACGTGTCCGCCGTGGTGACTGCGGGCGAGACGTGGCGGCCGCGGCCTCTCGCTCGGCATCCCCCTCGCGCCCCGCGGCACCCGGGAGAGGCGCCCCCCTCGCTCGGGTGCCGCCTCGCTCACTACTCCATCCAGGTGCGGCGCTCGATCAGACTGTCGATGGCGATCCGCGCGACATAATCGGGGGCGTCCGAGAGCGGGCGCCCTTCGTTGGCCGGGTCCTCGACCCAGTCGCGAAAGCGCGCGGTGGCCCGCTCGAACTCCTCGTGGAGCTGGGTGATCGTGAGCGCCTCGTATCGTGCGAAGGCATCGACGAGCTGGGACTGCGCAATCGGCGCGGAGGCGGGCAGCTTCTTGGAGACGGGGTCATAGCTCACATCGCCGAGTCTAGTCGGGTGCTCGCCCGCGTCCTTCGCCATCCGGCCCTCGTCGATGTGGTCGACGCGCTGAGCGAGAACGTCTACGCGGTCGGCGGCGTCGTCAGGGACGCGCTGCTCGGTCGTCCGACCGGTCCCGACGTCGACCTGGTCGTGGTGGGGGATCCGGTGCCGGTCGCCGAGGCGATCGCCCGAAGCGCGGGCGGCCGCCTCGAGTCGCACCCGCGCTTTCTCGCGGCGAGCGTGGTCATGGCGGGCGACCGCCGTCTCGATCTGGTCGGGGCACGGGTGGAGCGCTACGCGTCGCCCGGGGCCCTTCCCGACGTGCGGCCGGCCGGCCTGGCGGAGGACCTGATCCGTCGCGACTTCACGGTCAATGCGATGGCGCTGACGTTGCGCGGCCCGGGCGCCGGCGATCTGCGCGACCCGACCGGCGGTGCGGCGGACCTGGCGCAGGGGGTGCTCCGGCTGTTGCGGCCCGACGGCTTCGTCGAGGACCCGAGCCGTCTGGTCCGGGCCGCCAGGTACGCCGCCCGGCTGGGGCTTCGGGCGGATCCCACGACGGAGGCCGCCGCGCGGCGCGCAGCGCCGTCGCTGGATCCGTCGAGCGCTCGCGTCACGGACGAGCTCGGACGCCTCGCCCGGGAGGACGCGGCCGCGGCCGCGGCGGAGGTGCTCGCGGAATGGGGGGTGCCATGGCTTCGCTCCGATCGTGTCGCGATGCGCGACGAGATCGGAGCCCTCGATCGCGCCCTGGCCGCGCCTGGGGCGCCGCCGGTCGAGGTCATGGGAATGCGCCTCTCGGTGCTCGTGCGTCCGGACGACCTCCCGCGACTCGCGCTCGCGGGTCCGCTCGCGCGCACCGCGGCCGCCGCCCGCGGCGGTTCCGGGTGTGCGCGCGCGCTGGCGTCGGCCACGCGGCCCTCGGAGGTCGCGGCCGTGCTTCGACGAGCCCCGGACGCGACGGCGGTCGCCGCGCTGGCCCACGGTGCGGACGCGGTTCGACGGTGGTGGGGTGGACTGCGCGACGTGGCCCCGGCGATCGACGGCGACGACCTCCTCCGCGCCGGGGTGCCGTCCGGTCGCGGCGCTCGGACGTGCGCTCGACGTCGTCCGGGACGTGTTGCTCGACGAGGGCCCGCTCGGATCGCGACGCGCAGCTCGCGCTCGCGCTCCGGATCGCCGGCCGGGGCGAGCGATGAACCGCCCCGAGCTCATCGAGGTCGAGACCGACGGGCCCGCGCGGGCGGTGTTCACCACCAGGCGCGGCGGCGTCAGCACCGGTGGCCACGCCGGGCTCAACCTCGGCGCGACCACGGGCGACGACCCTGCCGCGGTGCGCGCGAACCGCCAGGCGCTCTGCGGCGCACTCGGTCTGGACGCCGACCGCGTCACGATGGGCCACCAGGTCCATGGGGCCGTGGTTCGCGTCGTGGACGCTCCGTCGCGACCGGGGCGGTTCACGGGCGGGCTCGTGGGGTGGCCGGAGGGGGACGGGTTGGCGACCGCCCGCGTCGGCCTCGGCCTCGTGGTGCTGGGGGCGGACTGCCTCCCGGTGCTCCTGTGGCGCCGGGACCGGCCGATGGTCGCGGCCGCCCATGCCGGTTGGCGCGGGCTCGTCGGCGGGGTGCTCGCGGCCGCAGTGGCTCGACTCGGCGACGCCGATCGCGTTGGGCGCCGCCATCGGCCCGGGCATCGGCGTCGATGCCTACGAGGTCGGCCCCGAGGTTCGCGAGCGATTTGCGGCGACCTTCGGGGGGGACACGGTGCGCGGACGCGCCGCCGACCTGGCGGGGGCCGCGCGAATCGCCCTTCGCCGCGCCGGGATCCCGGACTCCGCGATCAGCTCCGTCGAGGCCTGCACCAGCTCCGACCCGGGGCGCTTCTTCAGCTTCCGCCGCGATGGTGCCGCGTGCGGGCGTCAGGCCGGTGTCGTCTGGGGGGTGGCGGGATGATCGACGTCGAGGCACTCCGGCGCGGGGTGCGCGAGATGCACGAGGCCATCGACGCGGCCGCCGCGCGTGCGGGCCGCCCGTCGGGGTCGGTCGCGCTGCTCGTGGCCGGCAAGTACGTCACGCCGGAGGAGTCGGCCGCGCTGCCCGAGGCCGGGGTGACGCTGATCGGCGAGAACCGACTGCAGGACATGGTCGCGCGCCGCGCGGTGCTGGGCGACCGGGTGACGGTCGACTTCATCGGTCACCTCCAGCGTCGCAAGGTCCGGGACGTGCTTCCGGTCGCCCGGCTGGTCCACTCCGTCGACTCGGTGCGGCTCGCGCAAGAGATCGTCGCGCGGGCAGGAGGGCCGAGGCGCGTCCTCGTCGAATTGAACGTCGCGGAAGAGGAGACGAAAGGTGGTATTTTGCCCGGAAAGCTCGACGCGTTCGTCGAGGAGGTGTCGGCTCTGCCCGATTTCATCATCGGCGGCCTGATGGCGATGCCTCCGGCGCATCCCGACCCGTCGCACAGTCGCCCCTACTTCGCCCGCACGCGGGAGCTGGCCGAGCGGCTCGCGACCCGCTGGGCGGGACGGCACGACTTCGCCGACCTCTCGATGGGCACCAGTCAGGATCACCTGGTCGCCGTCGAGGAGGGCGCCACCATCGTTCGCGTCGGACGCGGGCTCATCGAGCCCGCCCGGGTCGGCTGAGCGATGGCCGTCTCCGACATGTGGCACCGCACGCTCGTCTACTTCGGGATGGCGGACGATCCCGACGACTACGACGACGACCTCGACGACGGGTACGACGACGAGTACGACCGTCGTCGTCAGGCCGCCGCCGAGCAGGATCTGGAGCGCGGGTACAAGGAGCGCCCGAACGTCCGCCGGCTCGGGCCGCGTCGCCGAGGCGACGACTTCGACGACATCTTCACGGACGACGGGCGATCCGAGCGCGCAACCAGCGTGCGCGCGGTCCCGCCGCGCGCGCAGACCGCCGAGGTGCATCTCGTCGTCCCCAAGAGCTTCAACGACGCGCAGCAGATCGCCGACAAGTTCAAGACCACCGTCCCGGTGATCCTGAACCTGCAGGCGGCCGACACCGACCTCGCCAAGCGCCTGATCGACTTCTCGAGCGGGCTCACCTACGCGCTCGACGGCGGCATGCAGCGGGTCGCCGACAAGGTGTTCATGCTGACGCCGCGCAACGTGGAGGTCTCGGCCGAGGAGCGCGCGCGCCTGCTCGAGCGCGGGTTCTTCAACCAGTATTGAGCGCGGAGCACCAGCCGACGCCGGGAGCCCCCGACCGCATCGGGATCCTCGGGACGGGCGCCATGGGGACCGCGATGGCGGTCGGTCTGGCCCGACGGGCATCGGCGCTGGAGCTGCTCCTCGTCGATCCGGTGCCGGGCGCGGCGGCGGCAGCGGCGGCCGCGAGCGGCGGCCGGGTCGCCGAGCCCTCCGAGCTCGCCGACGTCCAGATGCTGGTCGTCGCGGTCAAGCCCGGCGACGCCCCGGCCGTGCTCGCCTCGAGCGCAGCGCTGTTGCCGGCCGGGGCGGCGATCGCGAGCGTCGTGGCGGGGCTCACGCTCTCCCGGCTGGCCGAGCTGGCTCCCGGCCACCCGGTGGTCCGGCTCATGCCCAACCTCGCCGTGCGCCAGGGCGCCGGGCTCGTGGCCGTCGCCTCGTCGGCGGCGCACGACGCGGCGGCCCGTTCGGTGGCCGAGGTGCTCGCCCCCTGTGCCACCGTCGTCCGCCTGCCGGAGTCGCTCTTTCCCGCCGCCACGGCACTCGCCGGGAGTGGTCCGGGCCTCCTGGCGCTGATCGCCGAAGCGCTCGAGGAGGGTGGGGTCGCGAGCGGACTCCCCCGAGCGTCGGCGCGTGCCATGTCGGCCGCCGTGTTCGCGGGCACCGCGGCGCTGCTCGCCGACGGCGAGGACCCGGCACGCCTTCGACAGCAGGTCACCTCGCCGGGGGGGACCACGGCCGCCGGCGTCGCGGTGCTCGAGCGCGGCGCGGTCCGCTCGCACGTCGCCGATGCGGTGCGGGCGGCTGCGGACCGCGCCGCGGAGCTGTAGAACCCCCGGAGGATGGACGTCGTCGCAAGCTACGTGAACGCCCTCTTCCTGGTGTTCACGATCGTGATCTTCGTGCGGATCCTGATGTCATGGGTTCCGCGCCCGCCGATCAGTCCCGCGCCCCGGGCGATCTGGGACTTCTTCCATCAGAGCACCGACTGGTACCTGAACATCTTCCGCAGGATCATCCCGCCGATCGGGATGTTCGACCTCTCGCCGATCGTCGCGCTGATCGTGCTGTTCATCCTCCGGGCGCTGGTCACGAGCATCCTGGCGAGCTTCTGAGCACGTCCGCACCAGCGTGGCTGACGGTTCGCGAGGATGGCGTCACGGTGGCCGTCAAGGCCGTTCCGCGCGCGAGCGCGACGCGTGCCGTGGGCGTCCAGGCCGGCGCGCTCCGCGTCCAGATCGCCGCCGTGCCCCACAAGGGGCGCTCGAACGCCGCGCTTTGCGCGTACCTCGCCGACGCCGCCGGGTGCCGTCCCTCGTCGGCGCGGCTCCGTCGGGGCTCGAGCGGGGCCCGCAAGCTGATCGAGATCGACGGTGACCCCACGGCCCTCGGACGCCGCCTGACCGCCGCGTTCGGTGCCCTCGAGGCGTCCTGATGGGCACGGAGGGCGCGCCGGACGCCGACCCCCGGGCCGCGGTCGCACGGGCGATCGACCGGCGCGAGAAGCGCGAGATCAGGCACCGGTGGAAGGTTGCGGCGGTGCTCGCGGCCGCGGTGTTCGTGGCGGATCAGATCACCAAGTCGATCATCCGCGCGACGATGGTCCTCGGCGAGGACATCCCGGTCATCCCGGACGTCTTCGCGATCACGCGCGTCCGCAACGAGGGCATCGCCTTCTCGCTGTTCCCGGGCCGCCAGGGGCTGATCGCGACGCTCACGATCGTCGCGCTGGGCGTGATCGCCCTCGCCCTGATGCGTCTGGTCGGTCGCAACACGTGGATCGCCGCGGGCGCGGGTCTGCTGTTCGGCGGCAGCCTGGGGAACCTGGTCGACCGGCTGCTGCACGGCGGGGTCACCGACTTCCTCGATCTGACCCGCTGGCCCGCCTTCAACATCGCCGACATCGGGATCACGTGCGGAGCCGCCCTCGTGGTGTTCGGCCTGCTTCGCGATGCCGACCGAGATCCCGAGACCTGACCCGCCCACCGTCGCGCTGACGGTGGGCCCCGAGGAGGCCGGCCGACGGCTCGACGCCGTGCTCGGCGCGATCGAGGAGATCGGCAGCCGGGCCGAGGCCCAGCGCCTGATCGACGATGGGCGGGTCCTCGTCGACGGGGCGGTCAGGCCCAAGCGGCACGTCCTCGCGGTGGGCGAGCGGGTCCGCGCGTCGCCGCGGGCGCCGGCCATGTCGGAGCTCGTCCCCGAGGAGGTCCCGTTCGTGGTGATGTACGAGGACGAGGACGTGCTGGTCGTCGACAAGCCGGCGGGCGTCGTCACACACCCCTCGCGCGGACACGGGGCCGGCACGCTGGTCCACGGATTGCTTGCGCACCGGGTGGCGGGCGGCGGCGACCCCGAGCGTCCGGGGATCGTGCACCGTCTGGATCGCGACACGAGCGGGCTACTCGTGGTGGCGCGCAACGAGCGTGCGCACCGGCGACTCGGACGGATGATGCGACGGCGCGAGATCGCGCGGACCTACCTCACGCTCGTCCACGGCCCGACCCCTCCGGCGATGGAGATCGACCGGCCGATCGGTCGCGACCCCAGGCGCCGGACGCGGATGGCGGCGGTGGCCGAGGGCCGCCCCGCGGTGACACGGATGCGGCGCCTGGAGGAGATCGGCCAGTTCGCGCTGCTCGAGGTGACGCTCGAGACGGGTCGCACCCATCAGATCCGCGTCCACCTCGAGGCCGTCGGCATGCCCGTCGTGGGCGACCCCGTCTACGGTCGGCGATCGCCCGATCTGGGCCTCGCGCGACAGTTCCTGCATGCGGCCCGGCTCAGCTTCCCGCACCCCGAGCACGGCGGCCGCATCGAGGTCGAGAGCCCGCTGCCCGACGAGCTCGAGAAGGCACTCGCCGCCGCGCGAGCCGCGCCGGTCGGCGCGCGGGCGCGGCGGCGGCGCGGCCCGGGAGGCTGAGCGCAGCCGTCCCGACTTCGGGCCCCGGTGCGGGTTCCGGGCGTCGGGTCGCGCCAGGCGATGTCCGCGGGTTCCCCCCGGGCGCTAAGATGCGCGGCCGCGGGTCATCGACCCGCCGAATCCATCGATCCCCTCCCCGGCGGATCGACGACCGATGGAGGTGCCCGAGCGTCCGCCCGGGTCCATCGGCGCCCCGCCGGCGCACACGACGACAACCAGGATCAGGAGCACCCGTGTCAGCCGTGACAATGAAGCAGCTGCTCGAGTCGGGCGTCCACTTCGGACACCAGACCCGGCGGTGGAACCCCAAGATGCGCCGCTACATCTTCGGCGAGCGCCGGGGCATCTACATCATCGACCTCCAGCAGACGATCGTGCTGCTGGACAAGGCGCGCGAGACGGTGCGCCAGATCTCCGAGGAGCGGGGCGCGGTCCTGTTCGTCGGGACCAAGAAGCAGTGCCAGGACGCCGTGCGCGAGCAGGCCGAGCGGTCCGGCAGCCCGTACGTCTCGCACCGCTGGCTGGGTGGGCTGCTCACCAACTGGGGCACGATGTCCACGCGGATCCGGCGGCTCCACGACCTGCGCCGCCAGAAGAAGGAGGGGCAGCTCGACCTGCTCCCGACGCGTGAGCGACTGGCGCGCGAGGCCGAGCTGACCAAGCTCGAGACCAACCTGGGCGGCGTCGCCGACATGGAGCGCCTCCCGAGCGCCGTCGCGATCGTCGACCTGAACAAGGAGGCCATCGCGGTTCGCGAGGCCAACCGCCTGGGCATCCCGGTCATCGGGCTCGTGGACACCAACTGCGATCCGGATGAGGCGACCTACGTCATCCCGGCCAACGACGACGCCATCCGCTCGTGCAACCTGATCCTGAGCGTCCTGGCCGACGGCATCCGCGAGGGGCGCGGGCTCGAGGCCCAGGAGGCATCCGCGACCAACGGCGCCGCGACCGCACCGGCACCGGCCGCCGAGGCACCGGCACCGGCCGCCGAGGCACCGGCACCGGCCGCCGAGGCACCGGCACCGGCCGCCGAGGCACCGGCACCGGCCGCAGGCACCGGCACCGGCCGCCGAGGCACCGGCACCGGCCGCCGAGGCACCGGCACCGGCCGCCGAGGCACCGGCACCGGCCGCCGAGGCACCGGCACCGGCCGCCGCACCGGCACCGGCCGCCGAGGCACCGGCACCGGCCGCCGAGGCACCGGCCGCCGAGCCGGCCGCCGCCGATCCCGTGACCGGCCCGAACGCCGAGGAGGCGAAGTCCGAATGAGCACGGCCATCAGCGCGAAGGACGTCAAGGCGCTCCGCGACCGCACCGGCGCGGGGATGATGGACGCCAAGCGCGCGCTCGAGGAGAGCGGCGGCGACATGGAGCAGGCCGCGACGTCGCTTCGCAAGAAGGGTCTCGCGGACGCCGCCAAGCGATCCGGTCGCGCGGCCAACGAGGGCCTTGTCCACTCCTACATCCATCCCGGTGGGCGGGTCGGCGTGCTCGTCGAGGTCAACTGCGAGACCGACTTCGTCGCGCGCAACGAGGTGTTCATCGAGTTCGTGAACGACCTCGCGCTTCACGTGGCGGCGCTCAAGCCCCTTCACCTCAGCACCGACCAGGTGCCCGAGGAGTTCAAGGACGCCGAGCGAGCGGTCTACGCGGAGCACGCCAAGGACGTCCCGGAGCACGCCCGCGAGAAGGCCGTCGAGGGCAAGCTGGCCAAGCGCCTGCGCGAGATCGTGCTGCTCGATCAGGAGTGGGTGCGCGACCTGAGCGAGAAGAAGGCCCGCACCGTCGAGGACGTCCGGGCCGAGACGGCGGCCCGTCTCGGGGAGAACGTCACAATCCGACGCTTCGCATTGTTCGAGCTTGGGCAGTAGCGACACGGCCACCGTCC
The DNA here is from genome assembly GCA_963698665.1 of Miltoncostaeaceae bacterium. Lineage (GTDB taxonomy): Bacteria > Actinomycetota > Thermoleophilia > Miltoncostaeales > Miltoncostaeaceae > CALNYH01. Next base: position 1,194,505 of record CAVORO010000003.1, read on the forward strand.
CGGGGGGAGGGCCCGCCTTCGAGCGGGTCGTCCTGAAGCTCTCCGGGGAGGCGCTGATGGGGGACGAGCCCTACGGGATCGATCCCGAGCGGATCTCCGCCACCGCTCGTCAGGTCGACGGCATGGTGCGCCAGGGGGTCGAGGTCGCCATCGTCGTCGGCGCCGGCAACATCTTCCGGGGACTGCAGGGCACCTCGATGGGGATGGACCGGGCGACCGCGGACTACATGGGCATGATCGCCACCGTCCTGAACGCCCTGGCGATCCAGGACGCGCTCGAGAAGCTCGGCCTCGCCACGCGCGTGCAGTCGGCCATCGAGATGCAGGAGGTGTGCGAGCCGTACATCCGCCGCCGCGCGATGCGCCACCTCGAGCGGGGTCGGGTCGTGATCTTCGCGGGAGGCACCGGCAACCCGTTCTTCACCACCGACACCACCGCGGCGCTCCGGGCGCTCGAGATCGGTGCGGGCTGCATCCTCATGGCGAAGAACCGGGTCGAGGGCGTGCTCGACGCGGACCCGCGGACCGATCCGGATGCGAAGCTCATCCCGACGATCACCCACCGCCAGGCCATCGAGCGCGGCCTCAAGGTGATGGACACCACGGCACTCACGCTCTGCATGGACAACGACCTCCCCATCTTCGTCTTCAACATGGGGGACGAGGCGAACATCGGCCGCATCCTCGCGGGCGAGCACGTGGGGACGATGGTCACAAGCGATTCGGGGGAGCCCTCGTGAAAGAGCGCATCGACGAGGCGAGACGACGGATGCAGGGAGCGGTCAAGGCGTTCGGGGGCGAGCTGGCGTCGGTGCGCACCGGGCGTGCCTCCACCGCGCTGCTCGACCGCGTGACGGTCGACGCATACGGGACCAGCATGCCGCTCAACCAGGTGGCGACGATCCACGCGCCCGAGGCGCGTCTGATCACGGTGCAGCCGTTCGACCGGACGCTGGTCGAGGCGATCGAGCGTGGGATCAACGAGGCCGCGCTCGGCCTGACGCCGTCCAACGACGGGAACATCATCCGGCTCTCCGTGCCCGAGCTCACCGAGGAGCGCCGCAAGGAGTTCGTCAAGCTCGTGCACAAGATGGCGGAGGAGGCGCGGATCGCCGTGCGCAACGTGCGCCGTGACGCGATCAACGAGATGCGGCGCGCCGAGAAGGACGGAGACCTGTCGCAGAACGAGCTCGGTCGCGGGCAGGACGAGATCCAGAAGCTCACCGACGCCGAGGTGAAGGCCATCGACGATCTGATGGCGCGCAAGGAAGCCGAGATCCTCGAGGTCTGAGGGCCGGACGCACACCGCCATGTCCCTTCGCACCCGCTGGCGCACCGCCCGGACCGCCCTCGGTCTCGGGCGCGTCGGCGACGAGCCGCACCACGGCCCGCGCTCGGCGGTGCCCGAGTCCGTGGCGATCATCATGGACGGCAACGGCCGCTGGGCCCGCTCGCGCGGGCTGCCGATCGCGGCCGGGCACCGCGCCGGTGCGCGGGCGCTCAAGCGCGTGGTGCGTGCGGCGGGTGACGCCGGCGTGCGTGACCTGACGGTCTTCTCGTTCTCGACCGAGAACTGGAACCGCTCGGACTCCGAGGTGGGCGAGCTGATGGCCCTCTTTTGCGAGCAGATCGACCGCGAGGTGCCCGAGCTGGTTCGCGAGCGGGTCCAGATCCGCTTCATCGGTCGGCGCGACGGCCTCGACCCCGCGCTCCAGGCGCGAATCGCCGACGCGGAGGCCGCGACGACCGGCGACCACCGCCTGCGGCTGTTCGTGGCGATGAACTACGGGGGGCGCCAGGAGATCGTCGACGCGGCGCGGCGGTTCGCGGCCGAGTGCGGCCCCGAGGCGGGGGAGCGCGAGTTCTCGCGGTTCCTCTACGGCCCCGATCTCCGCGACCCCGAGCTGGTCATCCGGACCAGCGGTGAGCAACGGCTGTCCAACTTCCTGCTCTGGCAGGCCGCCTACGCGGAGCTCCACTTCTCGGCCAAGCTCTGGCCGGACTTCGGCCCCGACGACCTGCTGACGGCGCTCGAGGACTATGCCGGCCGACATCGACGGTTCGGAGGCCGCTGAGCCCGATCCTCCCCCCGGGCGGCGACGTCTGCCGGGTGGGGGATCGGGGCTCGTGAGCCGGCTCGCCGTCGCGATCCCGGGGATCGCGGTCGCAATCGGCGCCATCGCCCTCGGCGGCGTCGCCTTCACGGCCTGCGTGGTCGTGGTCGCGGCGTTCGCCCTCTACGAGTTCTACGCCCTCACCGCCGCCGCCCGGCCGCTCAGATGGGCGGGGTACCTGGCGGCGCTGCTCGCGATCGGGCTGGCCTGGGGACTCCAGCCCGCCGAACGCGGTGTGCTGATCGGCCTCACCGCGGCGCTCGGCCTCGTGGCCGTCGCCGGCCTGATCCTGTCCCGCCGTGACGACGTCACCCAGCGCATCTCGACCACGTCGTTCGGGGTGCTCTACGTCGGGCTCCCGCTGGCCCTGCTGGTGGCCACCCGCGAGCTCCCGGACGGGGCCGGGGCGGTCGTCAACGTGCTGGTTGGCACCTGGGTGTTCGACACCGCCGCCTACGCGGGGGGGCGCCTGTGGGGGCGGCGGCCGATCGCTCCGCTCACCTCGCCCAACAAGACGCTCGAGGGGACGCTCGTCGGCCTCGTCGGCGGCACGTTCGCGGTCTGGGTCGCCGGCCTCTACATGGACTGGATCACCGGGGTCGAATCGCTCCTGCTCGGGGTGGTGATCTGCATCGCCGCGTTCCTCGGGGACCTGTTCGAGTCCTTGCTCAAGCGCGACGTCGGCACCAAGGACTCGGGACGCATCCTGCTGGGCCACGGTGGGGTCCTCGATCGATTCGACGCACTCCTGTTCACGGTGCCCACCGCCTACTTCGTCACGGTCCTGCTCGTGTACTGACGCGGGGTGCGGACGTCCGCGGCGGCGCGTCAGTCGACGGGGACCGGGCCCCACCACCCGCGTGGGCCGTGGCGGAGCGTCGCGGCGAGCGCGGCGAGCGCGAGGACCACCACGCCGGCGATCAGCGCGGTGCGCTCGAGCGACCCGGCGAGCGCGAGGCAGCCGACGAGCCCCAGTGCGGGTACCACACGCGGCCAGCGCCGCTCGGCTCGGGGCACGGTCAGCGAGGCGGCGTTCGCGATCGCGTAGTAGCCGAGCACGGTCACGGCGCTGAAGGCGATCGCGTCGCGAAGATCGACCGAGAGCACGAGCGCCGTGACGACCAGGCCGACCGCCACCTCGGCCCGGCGTGGCACGCCTCGCGCCGTGTCGACCGCCGCGAGGGGGCGGGGCAGGTCCCCACGGGCCGACATCGCGAAGACGGTGCGCCCGACGCCCGCGAGCAGCGAGAGGAGCACGGCGGCGGTCGCGAGCGCGGCGCCGGCCGTCACGACGGGGACCATCCCGTCGGCGCCCGCGGCGCGGACCGCCGTCTCGAGGGGCGCGGACGACGCCGCGATCGCCGCCGGGCCCGCCACCGCGAGCGCGGCCGCCGCGACGACGCCGTAGACGGCGAGGGCGATGAGAAGCGCGACCGGGATCGCCCGCGGGATCACGCGCCGGGGGTCGCGGACCTCCTCGCCCAGCGTTGCGATCCGCGCGTAGCCGGCGAAGGCGAAGAACATGATCCCGGCAGCCTCGAGGAGCGCGCGTGGCGATGTGTCGCCCTCGCGCGGGTCGATGGCCCCGCCGGCGGGGTCGCCACCGAGCGCCACCGCCACCACGGCGACGAGGACGGCGAGGACGAGCGCAACCACGACGCGGGTGGCCGCCGCCGTCTTCGTGACGCCCGCCAGGTTGACCGCGACCAGCGCGATCGCCGCCGCCACGGCGACCGCCCGCTCCGCGCCGGGTGCGACGTACGCGCCGAAGGTGAGCGCGATCGCGGCGCAGCTCGCGGTCTTCCCGGCGAGGAATGCCCAGCCCGCGAGCGCGCCCCATCCGGCGCCGAGGCACCTGCGGCCGTACGCGTAGGTGCCACCCGCCTCGGGGTGTCGCGCCGCGAGCTCGGCCGAGGATGTGGCGTTGCAGTAGGCCACGACGCCGGCGATCGCGATCCCGACCACGAGGGCGGCGCCCGCGGCCTCGGCCGCCGGCGCGATCGCGACGAACACGCCGGCACCGAGCATCGACCCGAGGCCGAGCACGACCGCGTCGCGCAGGCCGAGCCGGCGCCCGAATCGGCTGGGGGCGTCGTCGGGTGCCGCGCTCACCGCCGTGTCCCCGATGTCCGATCGGGTACCGTTGCCACGTGGACGCCGACCTGCTCAGCCGCCTGTGCGCCGCGCCCGGGCCGTCCGGGCGGGAGGATCGCATCCGCGAGGTCGTCCGCGCGGAGCTCGCGCCGCTCGCGGACGAGGTCTGGGTCGACCCGGTCGGGAACCTGGTCGCCCGCCGCGCCGGCCCGGGCCCGCGACTGGTCATGGCCGCCCACATGGACGAGCTGGGCTTCCTGGTGCGCTCGATCGACGACCGCGGGTTCCTTCGGCTCGTGACGCTCGGCGGCCACGATCCCCGGGCCCTGGTCGCCCGCAACGTGACGGTGCACGGACGCGAGGACCTGCCGGGCGTGATCGGGTCCAAGCCCGTCCACCTGATGGACGAGAAAGAGCGCCGCCAGCCGCCCAAGACCGAGGACCTCTACGTCGATCTCGGCCTGCCCCCGGACGTCGTCCAGGAGCGGGTCCGGGTCGGCGACCACGTCACCCGCGCCGGGGCGCCGGCCTCGCTCGGCGAGCTGTTCACGTCGCCAGGGCTCGACGACCGCGCGGGGGTGTACGTGATGATCGAGGCCTTCAGGCAGGCGACGGCGCATCGGTGCGAGCTCCTCGCCGTCGCGACGGTCCAGGAGGAGGTCGGGCTTCGCGGCGCCCGCGTCGCGGCGTCGCGGCTGCGGCCCGCGATCGGACTCGCGCTCGACGTCACGCTCGCCAACGACGGACCGGGTGTCGCGGAGCACGAGCGGGTGACGGTGCTGGGCGAGGGGGCGGCGATCAAGGTCGCCGACTCCAGCGTGATCGCCGCCACGCAGGTCGTCGACCGGCTCCGCGATCTTGCGGAGGTCCGTGGGATCTCGCATCAGATGGAGATCATGCCGCGCGGCGGCACCGACACGCGCGAGCTGCAGCTGGGCGGTGACGGGGCGCTCGCCGGCGGTGTCTCGATCCCCCTTCGCAACGTGCATCAGGTCACCGAGGCCTGCCATCCCGCCGATCTGGACGCCTGCGTCGCCCTCACCGCGGCGTTTTGCGAGCACGCCCACGATCTCGTGCCGGGGGCCGGCGAGGACTGATCGCCCGCGGCGGGTGGGACGTTCAACGCGCATCGCCGCCTCCCGCCCGCCAGTCCCCCGTCGGCCGCCGGGATGATGGCGGGTCACGGTCGGCACCTCCACGCCGCGCGAGGGCGTGTTGCAGTCCGGTGAACGCCGTCTGAGAGCCGGGGCCGTGACCCGTCTCGTGGGGGCTCGGGCCGCGGCGCGCTAGTCTCGAGGGGTGCGGCGCGTCCTCGTCCTCGGCTCCACAGGCTCCATCGGGGTCCAGGCACTCGAGGTGATCGCGGCGGATCCGGAGCTCGAGGCGTGCGGGCTCGCGTGCGGCGCCCGGGTGGCCGAGATGGAGGCCCAGGCCGCGGCCAACGGGATCTCGCTGACGAGCGCCCGCGGCGGCGGCTCGGTGCCCCACGATCCGGCGCTCGCCGAGCTGATCGAGCGGAGCGCGCCGGACCTGGTCGTGAACGCCATCGTCGGCGCGGCCGGGCTTCGGCCGACGCTGGCCGCGCTCGAGCGGGGCATCCCGGTCGCGCTCGCCAACAAGGAGAGCCTCGTGGTCGGGGGCGACCTCGTCGCCGCCGTCCGCGCGCGGACCGGTGCCGCGCTCCTTCCGATCGACTCGGAGCACTCCGCGCTCTGGCAACTGCTGGAGGGCGTCCCGGCGGCGCGCGTGGCCGCCGCCGTCGTGACGGCCTCGGGCGGCCCGTTCCGTGGCCGCGGCGCGTCCGAGCTGGAAGACGTCGACGTCTCCGCGGCGCTCGCCCATCCCACGTGGCGGATGGGCGCCAAGATCACGATCGACTCGGCCACGATGATGAACAAGGGGCTCGAGGTGATCGAGGCCCACCACCTGTTCCAGCTCCCGTACTCCCGGATCGAGGTCGTCGTCCACCCGCAGTCGCTCATCCACGCCATGGTCCGCGTCGAGGACGGCAGCCTCCTGGCGCACCTGGGGCCCCCCGACATGCGCGTGCCGATCGGCTACGCGCTCAACTGGCCGGCGCCCCCGCCGCCGCGTCCGCCACTCGACCTGCTCGGGCGCCGCCTGGACTTCGAGGCGCCGGACGAGGAGGCGTTCGCCTGCCTTCGGCTCGCCCGCGCCGCCGGGATCACCGGGGGCACCGCGCCGGCCGTGCTCAACGCGGCCAACGAGGTCGCGGTGGCCGCGTTCCTGGACGAGCGGATCCGCTTCACGGACATCGCGCGCCTCGTCGCGACGGCCCTCGACGAATGCCCGGCCTCGGCCGCCGATTCGCTCGAGGCCGTGATGGACGCCGACGCCGCGGCGCGTGAGGCGGTCACGTCGGCGCTCGCGGGGGTCGCCCGATGAGCATCCCCTTCCAGGGCCCGCTCGCGATCCTCGGCTTCGTCGGGGTGCTCATCGTCCTCGTGATCGTCCACGAGCTCGGGCACCTGGTGGTCGCCAAGTGGTGCGGCATGCGCGCGGAGCGGTTCTCGGTGTTCTTCGGGCGCCCGCTGTGGTCGGTGACCAGGGGCGAGACCGAGTACGCCGTGGGATGGATCCCCCTCGGCGGCTACGTGAAGATCAGCGGCATGGTGCGGGGGGAGGAGATGCCCCCCGAGGTCGAGCCGCGCGCGTACTACAACCAGTCGACCGGCAAGAAGCTGGCCACGATCTTCGCCGGCCCGGCGGTGAACATCCTGCTCGCGTTCGTGCTCTTCGTCGTGGTCTTCTGGGCCGGGATCCCGACGGCCCAGGTCGTCAACCAGATCGGCGCGGTCGCGCCCGACTCGCCCGCGGCGCAGATCGGCCTGGCCGAGGGCGATCGCATCGTCGAGGTGCAGGGCGCCCCGATCGACGACGCCGAGGGGCTGCGGACCGCGCTCGAGGCACGTCCGGACCAGCGCACGACGATCACCTACGTCGACGCGGACGGAACCGAGGTCACGCGGACCGTGGTGCTCGACTCGGCGACCGTCGACGGCGAGACGGTCGGCCGGTTGGGGTTCCAGTTCGCGGCCGAGCAGGGTCCGGTCGACCGGTCGGGGCCGATCGAGGGGATCGTCGACGGGTGGGACCAGACGATCTTCGTGGTCACGGAGACCGGGCGCGTGATCGGCTCGTCGTTCGTCGACTCCGAGGCGCGCGGGCAGGTCAACTCGGTGGTGGGCATCGGCGCCGTGTCGACCCAGCTCGACGGCGCCGCCCAGTGGCTGCAGTTCGCCGCCCTGATCAGCCTCGCGCTCGGCATCTTCAACCTCATCCCGATCCTTCCGCTCGACGGCGGGCACATCGCCGTCGCCCTCGTCGAGCGCGTCCGGGGCAAGCCGCTCGCCCGCAGCGTGATCGAGCGTGCCTCGATGGTCGGCTTCGCCGTGCTGATGCTGGTGTTCGTCTTCGCACTGTCCAACGACGCGAGCCTGATCAGCGACATCCGCAACGGCACCGGCCCGTGAGCGGCGTCCGGCGCGCGGCCCGCACGGACCGCGGACGCGGCGTGGTTCTAGACTCCGGCCGGTGAGCGTGGAGCGGCGAACGAGCGTCGGCTGCGATGTCGGCGGTGTCCAGGTGGGCGGCGGCGCGCCCGTGGTCGTGCAGTCCATGACCAACACCGACACGGCCGACGCGGACGCGACCGCCCGTCAGGTGGCCGAGCTGGCCGAGGCCGGGTCCGAGATCGTCCGGATCACGGTCAACAATCGGGCGGCCGCCGCCCGCGTGGCCGAGATCCGCACGCGCCTGCGTGACGAGCACGGCGTGCAGGTGCCCCTCGTGGGCGACTTCCACTACAACGGCCACACGCTGCTGCGCGAGTTCCCCGACTGCGCCGAGGCGCTCGACAAGTACCGCATCAACCCCGGCAACGTCGGCCGCGGCGCCCGGCACGACCGCAACTTCGCCACCATGATCGAGGTGGCCCGCGAGTACGACCGGCCGGTCCGGATCGGGGTCAACGCCGGGTCGCTCGACCCTGAGCTCCTGGACGGCCTGATGGATGCCAACGCGTCCCGCCCCGAGCCCCTCGGCGCCGACGAGGTCGTCCGCGAGGCCATGATCCAGAGCGCGCTGGGGTCCGCCGAGGCGGCCGAGGAGCTCGGGCTCGGCCACGACCGGATCATCCTGAGCTGCAAGGCCAGCCGCCTTCCCGAGATGGTCGCGGTCTATCGCGACCTCGCCGGCCGCTGCGACTACCCACTCCATCTGGGGCTCACCGAGGCCGGCATGGGCACGAAGGGCGTCGCCTCGACCGCCGCGGCGCTCGGCATCCTTCTGGAGCAGGGCATCGGCGACACGATCCGCTGCAGCCTCACACCCGAGCCCGGGGGTGATCGGGCGGTGGAGGTGCAGGTGTGCCTCGAGGTGCTCCAGGCGCTCGAGCTGCGCTCCTTCCGGCCGAGCGTCACGGCCTGTCCCGGATGCGGGCGGACCACGAGCACGCTGTTCCAGGAGCTCGCGCAGCGCATCGAGGGCGAGCTGGACGCGCGCATGGTGCGCTGGCGGGAGGAGCGTCCGGCCGCCGCGGAGCTCAAGGTCGCCGTGATGGGCTGCATCGTCAACGGGCCCGGCGAGAGCCGCGCGGCCGACATCGGCATCAGCCTGCCCGGAACCGGGGAGCAGCCGCGCGCCCCCGTCTACGTCGACGGCGAGAAGGCCACCACGCTCGAGGGCCCGACCCTGGCCGACGACTTCCTCGCGATGGTCGAGGAGTACGTGGAGCGCCGGTTCCCGCCCGCCGCCCGCCCGGAGCTCTCCGCGAGATAGCCGCGGCGGACGGGCGCGCAAGGCACTAGGGTTCCGCCCCGTGAGCGACGAGACGACCCCCGAGGCGCCCGAGGGGTGGGCACTCCCCGCCGCGCCGGTCGGCGGGTCGCTGCGCCTGTCGGGGCGGCTGTGGCCCACGCTCCGCGACGCCCCGGCCGACGCCGAGGCGGTCAGTCACAAGCTGATGGTGCGGGCGGGTCTCGTGCGCCAGCTCGCGGCGGGCCTCTACACCTTCCTTCCGTTCGGCCTGCGCGTGGTTCGCCGGGTGGAGGCGATCATCCGTGAGGAGATGGACCGGATCGGGGCGCAGGAGCTCCTCATGCCCGTGATGCACCCGGCCGAGGTGTGGGAGGCGACCGGGCGGTACGGCCTCGACGAGCAGTTCCGGCTCGAGGATCGTGGCGGGCGGGCGATGGTCCTCGGCATGACGCACGAGGAGATCATCACCTGGCACGCCGCCCGCGAGATCCGCTCCTACCGCGACCTGCCCCAGTCCTGGTACCAGCTGCAGACGAAGCTTCGCGACGAGCCGCGCCCCAAGAGCGGCATCCTCCGGGTGCGCGAGTTCCTGATGAAGGACTCCTACTCGCTCGACCGTGACGCCGCGGGGCTGGACGCGTCGTACGCGGCCCACTCCGACGCCTACCGACGCATCTTCGACCGCTCCGGTCTCGCCTGGCACCGGGTCGAGAGTGATGTCGGGATGATGGGGGGCAGTGGCGCGCACGAGTACATGGCGCCGAGCCCGGCCGGCGAGGACGTGATCGCCCTCGCCGACTCCGGCTACGCCGCGAACGTCGAGCTCGCGACCTCGGTGGCGCGCGAGCCCGAGTTCGACGACCCGCCCGCCGCGCCCGAGCCCTTCGACACCCCGGGCGTCGGAACGATCGACGAGCTCGCCGCGCTGACGGGTCTCCCGCCGGCCAGGCTCGCCAAGAGCGTGGTCGTCGTGACCGACGACGGGCCGGTGCTGGCGCTGGTCCGGGGCGAGCACCAGCTCAACGAGGCCAAGCTCGCCCACGTGGTGGGTGCGCATCGCCCGGCCCGGCCCGACGAGATCATCGGCTGGTTCGGCGCGGCGCCCGGGTCGCTCGGCCCCGTCGGCGTCGAGGGCGTGCGCGTCGTCGCGGACCCCACGCTCGCGCGCGGCCACTACGTGACCGGCGCCAACCGCGACGGCGTCCACCTGCGGGGCGTCGTGCTCGGCAGGGACTTCCAGGCGACCCTCGCCGACATCCGCGAGGTGCTGGCCGGGGAGGGCTGCCCCGTCGACGGCTCGCCGATCCGCCTGGAGCGGGTGATCGAGGTCGGGAACATCTTCAAGCTCGGCACGAAGTACTCCGTGCCCCTGGGCGCGACGTTCCTCGATGAGGAGGGATCGGAGCACCCGATCGTGATGGGCTCCTACGGGATCGGGCCGGCCCGCATCGCGGCCGCGGCGGTCGAGCAGGGCAACGACGACGCGGGGATCGTCTGGCCGCGCGCGCTCGCCCCGTTCGATGTCCACATCGTGCTCATCGGGCCCCCGGACTCGCCCCAGGCGGCGCTGGCCGCTCGCCTCATGGGCGAGCTCTCCGCGCTCGGCCTCGAGGTGCTGCTCGACGACCGTGCCGATCGCAAGCCGGGGGAGAAGTTCGTCGAGGCCGAGCTGCTCGGGTGCCCGCTCCGGCTCACCGTGAGCGCCCGAACACTCCCGGATGGCCCGCTGGAGGTGCAGGTGCGTCGGGGCATGGAGCGGCGCGACGTGGCGCTCGATCGGGCGGCTGCGGCGGTCCGCGAGCTGTGGGAGACGCTCCCCTGACCCGCCCGGCCGCGTGCGTGGCCTGTGGTACCGTTTCGAGCCGAACGGGGCGTGGCGCAGTCTGGTAGCGCACCCGGCTGGGGGCCGGGCGGTCGGAGGTTCAAATCCTCTCGCCCCGACTCGACGAACGGCCCGCGAATGCGGGCCGTTCCTCGTTGCGGGGCGCCCGCGGCGTCCGGGCGAGACCCGTCCGACGTGCGCCCGCCGGGGGCGCCACGATCCCCTCCGCGCGCGACGGATCGTGGCGTAGCCTGGCCAGACGCCCCCGAGCCCCCAAGGTGATCCGATGGCTGAGATCAAGGTGACCAAGAACGGCCCGTACCTCGTGACCGGTGCGCTGACCCTCTTGGACGCGGACGGAAACGCCTACGACACCGGTGATCGCACGGTCGCCCTCTGCCGGTGCGGCGGCTCGACCAACAAGCCGTTTTGCGACGGCACCCACTCCAAGATCGGCTTCGGCGCCGCCGAGGCGGCGGTGCGCGACTCGGCGAAGTAGCCGTCCGATCGGCCCCGTCGCGGTGAGGTCGGCGAGCCGGGCGCAGATCGGCGCTGCGGTCGGCGTCGATGCTCGCGACCCGGACTGCTGCGCGGCGTCGCGATTGGGCGATTCCGGGTCGGACGGGGGCCGTCGGGGTCGCGGGTCGCCACGTCGTGGGTGACCCGCGCGGGTGCGCCACCGTGCCGCCGCGATGCCGGCGCGGACCTGGACGATCGCGGACGCACCCTCGTCCACGGCCGAGGCGCGGCCGCCCGTGTTCGCGTGGCGCCCACTGGGTAACGTGCCCGCATGCGCGCAGTCCACGACCGGCCGAGCCGGCGCGGTGGAGGGTGAGCGGACGTGCCGGCCGTCTGTGGTGGCTGCCGAACGCCCTGACGCTGCTGCGCTTCGCCGCGATCCCCGTCCTCGTGGTCGTCGCGGCGACGGCCTCGGGACCCACGTCGATCACCGTCGGTCTCCTGTTCGGGGGCATCGCCGCGACCGATTGGCTCGACGGGTGGCTCGCGCGTCGCCTGCACGCCGAGTCCGCCTTCGGGCGGATCGCCGACCCGGCGGCGGATCGTCTGCTCAACCTCGTCGGTCTGGCAGCGGTGATCCTGCTCGGCCGACTGCACCCCGCCGGTCCGCTGCTGCTCATCGCCCGCGAGCTCCTCGCCGTGGGCGGGTTCCTGTTCGCACTTCGGCGAGGGGTCGTGCTTCGAGTCGATCGGGCGGGGAAGGCCTCCTCCGCGCTCACGATGTTCGCCACCGGGGCGGTGCTCCTGTTCGCGGGCGCGTGGGCCGACTGGCTCTTCTGGCTGGCGGTGGTCGTGGCCGTCGCCACGCTCGTGCACTACGCCTGGCGCGCCCGGGCGCAGGTGCGCGGCGCCTCCCGGGCGTGAACCGCGGCGTGCGAGTCTCGACCCCAAGTCGAGGTTTCGCCTGGAAACGGCTATGCTCGAGGACAACCGTCACCGAGGAGTGAGAATTGGACGCGAGCCCCGATCTGTCCGGACTCTCCGACACCGAGCTCAAGGACATGATCCAGGAGCTGACGGTCGAGGAGCGCGAGGTCTCGTACCGCCGCCGGCTCCTGCACGGCCGGATCGAGCTTCTCAAGAGCGAGCTGGTGACCCGCCTCAAGGGTCGCGACGAGGGTGAGCTGTCGGTCGTGGACGTCGACGCGCTCAGCAAGATCCTCGCCGGTCGTCTCCCGGACGTCAGCCGCCTCGAGGGCGACGGCGGCTGATCGCGACCACGGGCCCGTGAGGTGATCTACTGCCCCGAGTGCGGCTTCCACCAGAGCGCGGCCAACCGGTTCTGCATGCGATGCGGCACCGCGCTCCAGGTGGAGGGCCTCACGAGCGCCGAGACCGGCCCCTTCGCGATCACCGACGAGGATCTCGAGGACGGCAGGGGGCAGCCCCCTGCGCTCACCGGTCCGTCGCTCGCGGTCCGATCCGGCGGTGACGGCGGCCCGGTCGGCGCGATGTTCTCGCTCACCGCGGAGCGCATCACGATCGGTCGGAACCCCGATTGCGACATCTTCCTGGACGACGTCACGGTCTCGCGCAACCACGCGGAGCTGGTGCGCGGCGCGGACGGGTTCGAGCTGCACGACTTCGACAGCCTGAACGGCACCTACGTGAACCGCCGCCGAGTCGAGCGGTACGCCGGTCTTCGTGACGGCGACGAGCTGCAGATCGGGAAATTCCGACTCATCTTCATCGACACGTGAGCGACGACGCGCAGGAGCGCCTCCTCACGGACGAGGAGGGCGAGGGCGAGGCCCTGACGATCGGGGCGGTCGTCGATCTGCTGAAGGCCGACTTCCCGTCGATCAGCATCTCCAAGGTGCGCTACCTGGAGGACCAGAAGCTGATCTCACCGCAGCGGACGGCCGGCGGCTATCGCCTTTTCGCCCCGCTCGAGGTCGAGCGGCTCCGCACGATCCTGCGACTGCAGCGCGATGAGTTCCTGCCGCTGCGGGTGATCCGCCAGGAGCTCGAGTCCAGCTCGAGCGGGGCCTTCTCGGTCGCCAACCAGGCCAAGCAGCTCAAGCGGGCGCAGCTGACCCACGACGCGCCCAGCCGGCGGTACAGCGCCCAGGAGATCGAGAGCGCGACCGGGGCCTCGCAGGCGCTCGTGCGGGCCCTCGGCGAATACGGGCTGATCGGCGGGGACGAGGGGGGCTACGACGACACCGATCGCGAGGTCGTCCAGACGGCGCTCGAGCTGTCGGGGTACGGCGTCGAGCCGCGTCACCTGCGCATCTTCAGGGTCGCCGCCGAGCGCGAGGCGGGCCTCATGGAGCAGCTGGTCGCGGTGGGTCTTCGCTCGCGCAACCCCGACCGCCGCCGGGAGGCGATCGACCAGCTCGAGAGCCTGGCGGCACTCGCCTCGCACATGCGGCACCTGATGCTGATCTCGGAGCTGCGCCGGATCGTGGCCTCGTGAACGACGCCGGCGCGCGGGACCCCGGCGTGGCCGTCGGCGCCTACGACATCGATGGCGCCATCCGGCGGATTCCGCACCACCCGCGACCGGGCGTCCTGTTCTTCGACGTCATGCCGCTGTTCGAGGACCCATCGGGGCTCGGTGCCTGCGTCGACGACATCACCGCCTGGGCACGACCCCGCCGGATCGACATGGTGGTCGGCGCGGAGGCGCGCGGGCTGATCCTCGGCGGGGCGATCGCCTATGCGCTGGGCGTGGGGTTCGCCACCGCCCGAAAGCCCGGCAAGCTGCCCGGTGCGCGGATCGGACGGCGCTACGCGCTCGAGTACGGCGAGGATCAGCTCGAGCTCCACACGGGGGCGATCCGCCCGGGCCAGCGGGTGCTCATCCACGACGACCTGCTCGCCACCGGCGGGACGGCCGAGGCGCTCTGCGGGCTCGTCACCGACATGGGCGGGACGGTGGCCGGCGTGGCCGTCGTCGTCGAGCTGAGCTTTCTGCCCGGGCGTGATCGGCTCGCCCCGCACGAGGTGCACTCCCTCGTGCGATTCGACTCGGAGGAGATGGTGTGAGCACCAAGACCGCCAAGACGCGGAGCGCCCCGGACGGGTGGATCGGGGTCGACATCGGCGGGACCGGCATCAAGGCGGGACTCGTCGACACCGCCGCGGGCACCCTGATCGGCGAGCGGATCCGCGTCGAGACGCCGCATCCGTCGACCCCCGAGGCGGTCGTCGCCGCGACCGCGGAGCTCATCTCGACCCTCGGGTCGGATCATCCCGTGGGGATCGGCTTTCCGGCGCCGTTCGTGGACGGGGTCCCGATGATGGCCGCGAACATCGATCGCTCCTGGGTGGGCGTCGACGCGAGGGAGGCGTTCTCCGCGAAGATCGGGCGCCCCTGCGCCATCCTCAACGACGCCGACGCCGCGGGCCTGGCCGAGATCGGATTCGGGGCGGGGCGCGATCAGCCGGGGGTCACGTTGCTGCTGACGCTCGGAACGGGGATCGGGTCCGCGCTCTTTCTGGACGGCAAGCTCGTCCCGAACACGGAGCTCGGGCACATCGAGGTCCGTGGCAAGGCCGGCGAGCGCCGTGCGGCCGCGAGCGTCCGCGAGAACAAGGGGCTCTCCTGGAAGCAGTGGGCCGCGCGCCTCAACGAGTACATCGACACCGTCGACCGCGTGATCTGGCCCGACCTCGTCATCCTCGGCGGAGGGGTCTCCAAGCACGCCGACAAGTGGCTCGACCATCTGGCGGTGCGTCCGCCGGTGGTTCCCGCCCAGCACAAGAACGAGGCGGGCTGCGTCGGCGCCGCCCTGCACGCGCACGCGACGTTCGCGACCTCCGGCGCCGCCTGAACGACGGCGACGGCTAGGGCTGGGGCAGGACCCGGGCGCGCACCGGCTGGATTCCCCGCAGGTCGAGGGCGACGGCGGCGGCGTCCGAGACGGCGAGATCCTGCGCGCGCCCGAACGGGCCGCGGTCGTTGACGCGCACGGTCACGGTGCGCCCGTTGCGCTCCAGCCGAAGCAGCGTTCCGAACGGCAGCGTGCGCGACGCGGCGCTGAGCGCCTTCGGGTCGTAGCGCTCGCCCGCCGCGGTGGTCGCGCCGTCGTAGCCCGGCCCGATCCAGGCGGCCGCCAGTGCGACGACGGCGCCGGGTCGGGGGGCGACGTCGGGCGTCCCGAGGTAGGGCCGTGCGACCAGGGGCGGTGGGGCGGACGGCGGGCGCTCCAGATCGATGGCGGTGCCGGTGGTCGCGTCCTGTGGCGCACGTCCGGGGAGGTTCCGTTCGGCGACGAGGCGCGCGAGCTCGCCGCGCTCGTCCTCGGCGCTCGGGACGGGGGCGCCGCTCGGCGTTCCCGATGCGTCCTCCGCGTCGCCGTCCGGTGCCGCGACGCCCCCCTCACGGGCCGCGCCGGACACCGGCGCACCGGCGCTCGTCGACGCCTGCACGCGGGCGAGTGTCGCCCGCTGTGCCCGCACCCGGGCCAGGCGGGCGACCGAGGCCTCCTGGTCGGCGAGCGCCGCGCGGAACCGCGCGAGCGTCGCCGCGTCCTCGCCGGAGGTCGCGCGCAGGAGGTCCATCTGCGCGAGTGCGTCCGTCGCGTCGCCGCTCAGCAGGCCGACGAGGCCGCCCGGCGCGGGGGCCACGTAGGCCTGGACGAGCCGGCGCTCGAGGTCGGCCTCGGCCTCGGCGTGACGACGGTCGGCCTCCTCGAGCGAGGCCCTGG
Source organism: Miltoncostaeaceae bacterium (assembly GCA_963698665.1). GTDB lineage: Bacteria > Actinomycetota > Thermoleophilia > Miltoncostaeales > Miltoncostaeaceae > CALNYH01. The sequence goes on from CAVORO010000003.1 coordinate 1,210,488, forward strand.
CGCTCGCGAGGCGCGCCTGCGCCCGCTCGAGGCGGTCGTCGGCCGTCGCGGCCGCGCGCGCGCGGTCCGCCCCGGCGTCGGGACGGGCCGACGCGACCGGGGCCACGGCGAGGACGACGCACGCGAGGGCGCCCGCGACGAGACGACGCGAGGAAGAGGGCACACCCCGGGTATCGGCCGTCCCGGCCCCGGAGTGGAGGCCCCGTCATCCTCGGGTGTAGGTGCGCTCCAGATAGGCGATGAGCGCCTCCTCGTCCAGATCGCGCCCGGTCGCCGCGCGCATGAGGTCCGCGGTGGACATCGTCGCGCCGTGGCGGTGCACCCGATCGCGCATCCAGGCGAGGATCTCGTCGAGGCGGCCGTCGGCGATGGCGTCGTGCAGCGGACCGAGGTCCTCCGCCATCGCCTCCGCCAACTGGGCGGAGTAGAGGTTGCCGAGGGTGTAGGTCGGGAAGTAGCCGATCAGGCCGTCGTGCCAGTGGATGTCCTGCATCGCCCCGTCGCGCGCGTCCGGCGGACGGACGCCGAGGAGGGCCTGCATGCCCTCGTCCCATGCGCCGGGCAGGTCGGCAACGGCGAGGTCGCCGCGGATCAACGCGAGCTCCAGCCGGAACCGAAGCACGATGTGGAGGTTGTAGGTCACCTCGTCGGCCTCGACGCGGATCAGGGACGGGCGCACGGCCCGCGCGGCCTGCGCGAGGGTCGCGGGCGCGAGACCCGCCATCGCCTCCGGGAACAGCTCGCGAAGGGTCGGCCCGATCCGCTCCCAGAAGGCATCGGTCCTGCCGACGTGGTTCTCCCAGAAACGCGACTGGGACTCGTGGGCGCCGAGCGAGGGGGCGTCGGCCAGTGGACCGCGGGCCAGGTCGTCGGCGAAGCCCTGCTCGTAGAGCGCGTGACCGAGCTCGTGCATCGTCGCGAGTGCGCCGGGGAGGGGGGTGTCGTCGTCGAGGCGCGTGGTCAGCCGCACATCCCCGACACCCGGTGACGCGGTGAACGGATGGGCGGACTCGGCGATCCGACCGCGGTTCATGTCGAAGCCGGTCAGCTCGGCCAGCCTCGCGGCGAGGGCCATCTGCGGCCGCGCGCGGCCAGCGCCGCCCGCCGATGTCCGGCCCATCGGTGCGCGCCCGCTCGACCAGGGGGGTGAGTCGTCCGGCGAGACGGTCGAAGACCGGTTCGAGCACCCGCGCGCGGCCCCCGGGCTCGAACTCCTCGAGAAGCGCGTCGTACGGCTCGTCGCCGCCCGCATCGAGCAACGCGCCGGCCTCCTGGCGGCGGAGGGCCACGACGCGCTCCAGGTGGGGCGTCACGGCCGCGAAGTCCGCCCGCGGGCGTGCCTCGATCCACGCGGTCACGCAGCGCGATCCCGCTTCGGACGACGCCCGCACGAGGTCCTCCGGCACCAGCATCGCGCGCCGCCGCTCCCGCGCGGCCCGCGCGAGCGCGGCGCCCCGCTCGCGTGGCAGGTCGGCGTCGGTCAGCTGCGCGATCACGTCGGACATGTCGGTACGCGTCAGCTCGCGATGGCGGATCGCGGCGAGTGTCCCCAGTTGTGCGGCGCGCCCCTCGGCGCCCCCCGCCGGCATCCCGGTCTCCCGGTCCCACCCGAGCAGCGACGTCGTGCCCCCGAGATCGGCGATCGTGGCCCACCAGGCGCGCGAAGCGCTCCCATGCGGTGTCGGTCGTCATGGGGAGGATGCTAGACCCCCGCTATCCTCGGCGGCCGTGGAGCCGAACCAAGACCGACCGACGCCCGTGGAGCGATGGGAGCGCCTCCGGCTCGGCGTCCAGATCGCCATCGTGCTTCCGGTGAGCGTCGTGGCGCTGTACGTGGCCCACGTCACGGTGCTCAACCAGCCCCAGGACAGGGCGATCCTGTACGGCGTGTTCTGGGGGCTCCTGGCGACGTTCGCGATCGTCGCCGCCACGCGCGCGGAGCGCGCGCGACGTGAGGCCGGCCGTCGGCCGCCCCCACGTCGCGGCGCGCCCTGACGCGCTCCTCGCTCAGCCGCCGCCGCTCGCGGCGTTCTGGAAGCTGGTCAGCGCCTCCGTGACCTCGGGGACGAGCTCCTGGATCCTGGCCGTGTCACCCTCGCGGGCGGCGTCGACGAACTCGCCCAGGGACGAGCTCACCTCGTCCGCCGTGTCGACGAGCCCGGCGCGCTGCTGCTCGAGCTGCGCGTTCTCGAGCGTGTACGCGCTCATCTCGGCGATCGCCGCGTCGAACTTGTCGAGCTCGGCCTCCGCCTGCCCCGCCTGCGCCTGAAGCTCCTCGGGACTGCTCACGTTCTGGAGGATGGTCCCGAACGAGACGAGCGCCTGCGCGGCCTCGCCGACGTCCCCGACGTAGGTCTGGATGTCGGCCGTTCCGGTCGGCGTGTCCGGCGGTGCGGAGTCGGTCGTCGCGTCGTCGGTCGTGGTCAGCGTGTCGTCGGCCGTGGTGGTCCGTGGTGGTGTCCGAGTCACCGCTCGTGTCGTCTCCACCGCCGCAGCGCTGGAGCCCGATGTTCGGCAGCGAGCTCGTCGAGCCGCTCACCGTTCGACGCGAGCTCGGTGAGTGCGGTCGCGGCCTCCTCGGGAGACGTGCCCGAATCGATGTCCGCGACGACCTCGTTCGCCGTGTCGATCTGGGTCTGCAGCAGTCCGAGGGCCTCCTCGTACGGCTCCGCGAGCTCCTCGGGGGGGTCGAGCGCCTCGAGCTCGTCGAGCTGCTCCTGCTGGAGCGCCGCGGTCTGCTCCAGGAAGGGCTTGATCCCATCCGCGGAGGTGGGCTCGGCGATCGCCTCGGACTCCGCGTCGAAGCGTTCGCAGATCGCGTCGGCCTGGCTCCGAAGCTCGTCGGCGCTCAGCGCGTCCGATCCCGAGTCGCCGCCGCACCCGGCGCCGATGGCGATCGCGCCGATTGCGAGGACCGCGAGGGCCCCTCGGCGCCGTGAAGCACGCATCTCATACCTCCTGGAGGTTTCGTGGCATCGGCACGTTATCGGCTCGCTCGTGCCGGACGTGACATGCGCGACGCGTTCGGGAGCGGCCGGGGTAGTCTGGGCAGTGATGTCGAGTGATGCGACGGCCGCCGACGAAGCGTGTCGTCCGGGCCCTCCGGGCGGACGACTTCCACGCCGCCCGTGCGGTCGCGGACCGGTGGATGGGACGGCCCGTCGGCCTGGTGATGCATCGACTCTTCTTCGACCAACTCGGGCCCTCGGGCGTCTGGATCGAGGCGGGTGGCGCACCGATCGGGTTCCTCCTCGGGCTCGCCAGCGAGTCCGAGGAGGACCTCGCGTACATCCACTTCCACGCGGTCGATCCCGCCCGCCGGCGGGCCGGGATCGGTTCGCAGCTCTACCGGGCCTTCGGCGACCGGATGGCGGCGCGAGGGCGGACGCGGGTGCGGGCGCTGGCGCCGATCTGGAACACGACCTCGCAGGCCTTCCACGAGCGCCTGGGGTTCGTGGGGCGACGGGAGTCGGGGTACGTCGGCCCCGGCGAGGACCGGATCGTCTACGAACGCTCGCTGCCGATCGCGCCCTGACCCCGGACGCGAGGGGCGACGACCGGACGCCGCGATCAGGCGGTGAGGTCCACCCGGCCGCCGCGTCCCTCCTCGGGCGGGCGCTCCCGATCGGCACGGCCGCCGTCGCGTCCGGTCTGGCTCTCGCGGGCCTCGCCCGAGGGCGGGACGCGCCGCCCCTCGACCCGGTCCGCGCGGCCGCCGGCCGCCGCGACCATGAAGGTCGCCACCTCGCGGGTCTGCGCCTGCGCGTGACGCAGCCCCTCCTGGATCGCGGCCTTGGCTTCGATGTATGGCATCGGGTTCCACCCGTCGGATGTGGATGCTCGGTCCATGTATCGGACGACGACGTGCGGATCACGAGCCCATGGTCGTCGAATCGCATTCACGGAACGCCTTCCGCAGGCCGATTCATCCCCTGGACGGGGGATGTCTGCCCGGCATCCCGCAGGACGGATGGACCGGAGGCCCCGGTGGTGCCCGCAGTCACAGGCCCCCGCCGAGCCCGTGCTCGGTGGGTCGGCGCCATGGTGCTCGTCGCATGGCTCGCGATCGCGTGCGCGCAAGGTGTGGGGGCCGAGCGCGTGCTGGTCGCGGTGGACGGGCCCGGCGGTGCGTCGGACGCGCGGATCGCGGCGAGCCTCGGCGGCGACGTCGAGCGCCTGCCCGGTGGGTGGCGGTCGGTCGCGCTCGACGAGCCCACGTCCCTCGGCGCGGCCCGCCGGAAGGTCGACCGGCTTCCGGGCCGGGTCAGGGTCCTCCCCGATCCGGTCCTCCGCCCGGCGCTCATCCCGGACGACCCGCTGTTCGCTCCGGGTCCGTCCGGCTACCAGTGGTCGCTCCGCAACACCGGTGCGGCGGCCGGGAGCGTTCCGGGCGCCGACATCGACGCCGTCGACGGCTGGGACGCGGCGGGCGATCCGCCCGAGGTCGTGGTCGCCGTGGTCGACACCGGCATGCAGTACACGCACCCCGATCTGGCCCCGCGGATGTGGTCCAACCCGGGTGAGGTACCGGGCAACGGCGTGGACGACGACGGCAACGGGTACGTGGACGACGTGCGCGGCTGGGACTTCCTGGGCGACGACGCGGGCGTCGACGACCATCCGATCGTCGACGCACACGGCACACACGTCGCGGGGATCGTCGGGGCCTCTCGTGGCGACGGGGTGGGGATGGCGGGGGTCGCGCCGAACGCCCGGATCATGCCCCTCAAGTTCATCGGCGCCGGCGGCGGCTTCACGTCCGACGCCATCGCGGCGATCGAGTACGCGGTCGCCGAGGACGCGCGGGTCGTGAACATGTCCTTCGGGGGCGACGCGTACAGCCCGGCGCTTTGCGACGCCATCGCCTGGGCCGCCGAGCGCGGTGTCATCTCGATCGTCGCGGCCGGCAACGACGGGGCCGACACCGACGTGGTCCCGACCTGGCCCGCCGCGTGTCCGGAGCCCTCGCTCGTCTCGGTCGCCGCGACCGACGACGCCGACGGCCTCGCCGGGTTCTCCAACCGGGGCCCCGGTCGGTCGACGTGGGCGCGCCGGGCGACACGATCCTCAGCACCGTGCCGGGCTCGGGGTACGCCCACAAGAGCGGGACGTCGATGGCGGCGCCGCATGTCAGCGGCGTGGCGGCGGTCCTGGCCGGGCGCGTCCCGTCCCTTGCGCCCTGGCAGCTCGCGCGCGCCATCGTGGACGGCGGGGATGCACTGCCGACCCTCGCGTCGACGACGTCCGGCGGGCGACGGCTGAGCCTGCTCGGGGCGCTCGCGCAGGCGGGCGCGGCGTCGCACGACACCGTCGCGCCGAGCCCTCCGAGAGGCGTGCGTCCGGGCGCGGGGACCGACGTCACGGAGCAGCGCCCCTCGTTTGCGTGGGTGCCCGGCACCGATGCGCAGAGCGGGATCGACCGCCACGAGCTGGTCGTCGACGGAGTCGCCGTCGCGACCGTGGCGGGCAGCGGATCGTCCGCGCGCCCGGCGGTGGATCTCGCGCCCGGTCGACGTACCTGGCACGTCGTCGCGGTCGACCGGGCGGGCAACCGAACGGCGGGCGCCGACATGGCCGTGACGGTGGTCGTCCCCGGCCCGCCGCCCCCCGCCGGCCCGCCGCCCCCGCCGGCCGCCCCCGCCGGGCCCCCCGCCGGCGCGCCGCCCGATTCCGCGCTCACGCTGCGCGTGCCCACCGCCGTGCGCATGGGTGCCAGGCCCGTCCTTCGCATCCACTCCGCCATCGCCGGGACGGGGACCGTGACCGTTCGCCGCGGGCCGCGCCGTCTCGGCGCGTTCGACTTCAGGGCCCGGGTCGGGTGGAACGTCGTGCGCGTCCCCGCGGGGCTCGCGCGAGCGCTGCGATCGGGGACGCACGTCGTCCGCGTCAGTCTCGCGGGCACCTCCACCCAGGCGTCCATGCGCGTGCGCCCGCCCGCCGCGCCCCGCGCCCGCCCCACGGTCCGGCTGCGCATCCCCGTCGACCGCGTCGGCGGCAGGGCCCCGCGTCTTCGGGTGCGCTCCACCCGCGCGGCCCGCGGGACGGTCACGCTCCGTCGCGCGCCCCGCGCCGCCCGTGCGACGGGCACGCTCCGTCGCGCGACCGACGTCGGGCGCTTCGCCGTCGGTGCCCGGCGCGGCTGGACGACCGTCCGGGTCCCCGGCCGGATCGCGCGACGACTCTCGGCGGGGCGCTACTCGGTCCGGGTGCGCCTGGCGGGGCGCTCGGTCGGCGGCGTGCTGCGGGTCGCGCCGCGCGCGCGGCGCTGAACCGGGGGGCGAAGAAGAAGAGGAGGGCGGCGGTGCCCCCGCGGCCCTCCTCCGATTGCCGGCGCGGATCCGGGTGCCCCTCCGGATGGCGCGCGCTTTCGCAGGGGACCGGGTGCCCATCCGGTCGCGGCCCCGCAGGGCCCTGCACACGACGTTTCGGCGGACATCCGACCCGGTGCATCCCCCGATCGGGTGATCCGCACCCTCGGGGTCTCGCGCGACGACGACGGCCCCGCTGCGCGGGGCCGTCGTGGAGTAGCGCATACGGGATTTGAACCCGTGTTACCGCCGTGAGAGGGCGGCGTCCTAGGCCCCTAGACGAATGCGCCACGGTCGCCCGACGTGCGGCACCGACCTGCGGGCCGCTCAGGCTGGGGGAGGAGGATTCGAACCCCCGCTACCGGGGCCAGAACCCGGCGTCCTACCGCTAGACGATCCCCCATCGGGCTCGCAAGCCGCGAGAAAAGGTAGCACCTGCGCCCCGTCGGTGTCCGTTCGGCGGGTGTCGATGCTCGCGCGGCTACCCGGCGGCGAGCGTCACGCGCGCGTCGTGCATCGTGAACCGGACGGCCCCGCTCCTGACCTTCTTGCGCAGATGCTCGGACTTGCCGCCACGCGGGCACACCGAGATCGTGATCTCCTCGCCGATGAGCGCCGCGACCCTCGCGAGCGTGTCGAGGTTCGGCGGATCCACCGCCCGCTCGATGCGTGCGATGCGGGTCGGGTGCACCTCCATCCGCGTCGCCAGTTCCTGGCGGCTCAGACCGTTCGCCTCGCGGTAGGCGATCAACCGGTCCGCGACGAGGCGCGCGGCCGCCGCCGGGTCGTCGTCCTTGCCCATGTGGACCCTCCTCATCGTTCACCAGACGTTCACATTCTGGCGTGAGATCCGGACGTCCACGTTCCGCGACGACGTCGCCCCGTCGTCAGGCGGCCGTCGCGAGCCAGGCGCCGTACAGGCGGGCATAGCGCCCGCCGGGAACACCGATCAGCTGGTCGTGCGTGCCGTACTCGACGATCCGGCCGTCGTCCACGACCGCGATCCGATCGGCGCGCACGATGGTCGACAGCCGGTGGGCGATCACGACCGACGTCCGCCCCTGCATGAGCTCCGCGAGCGCCTGCTCGATCCGTCCCTCGGTGCGGAGGTCGATCGAGGAGGTGGCCTCGTCCAGGACGAGGACGCGCGGATCGGTGAGCAGCGCGCGCGCGAACGCGACGAGCTGACGCTGACCCGCGGACAGATCGGCGCCGCGCTCCGAGAGCTCGGTGTCGAGCCCGTCGGGGAGGCCGTCGACGAAGTCGGCACCGACCGCGGCGAGCGCCGCGCGGACGGCGTCGTCGTCGGCGCCGGGTCGTCCGAAGCTGACGTTGTCGCGCAGGGTCCCCGCGAACAGGTGGCCCTCCTGCGGGACGACCGCCATCTGACCGCGAAGCGAGGCCTGTCGCACGTGGCGCAGGTCGTGACCGTCGACGAGCACACGGCCGTCGTCGGGGTCGTAGAAGCGGGCGATCAACTTGGCGATCGTCGACTTGCCGGCGCCGGTCGGACCGACGAGCGCAAGCGTCTCACCGGCGGCGATCGAGAGGTCGACGTCGTGGATGACGGGCTCGTCGCCGTAGCCGAACGTGACCGACTCGAGGACGATGTCGCCGCGGATCGGCGGCAGGTCGACCGCGTCGGGGGTGTCGTCGAGCCGGGGCTCGGTCTCCAGCACGCCCAGGATCTTCTCGAGCGCGGCCATCGCCGACTGGAAGGTGTTGTAGAGCTGCGAGAGCTGCTGGATGGGGTCGAAGAAGCTCGACAGGTAGCCGATGAACGCCACCATGACGCCGACCGTGAGCGCGTCGTCGAGCACCATCTGGGAGCCGAAGTAGAGGATCACCACGGTGGCGACGCCGGCCATCGCCTCGACGCCCGGGAAGAACAGCCCGGAGAGCCGCACGGTCGAGTAGTTGGCCTGCTGGTAGCGCTCGTTGGCCTCGGCGAGGCGGCGGGAGGTCGACTCCTGGCGGCCGAACCCCTGCACCACGCGGATCCCACTGAGCGACTCCTGGAGCGTGGCGAGGACATCCGCGACCCGCTCGCGCACACGCCGGTATCGGCGGGCCGAGTAGACGCGGAAGGCCGCCGTCGCGAGCGCCAGCGGCGGGAAGATCACGAACGCGATCAGCGCGAGGCGCCAGTCGTAGAGGAACAGGATCACCACGACGCCGACGAGGGTCAGCCCGTTGACCACGAGGGAGGTCACGCCGTCGGTGACGAGCTGGAGGAGCGCCTCGATGTCGCTCGTGAGCCGGCTGACGCTGCGCCCGGTGGGCGTTCGCTCGTGGTACCCGAGCTCGAGGTCCATCAGATGGCGGAAGGTGTCCTCGCGAAGGTCGAGGAGGACCCGCTCCCCGACCCAGCTCGCCAGGTAGCTCTGTCCGAGGCCGGCGATCCAGCCGACCGCCCCGGCCACGACGAACAGCCCGACGACGATCGCGAGGACGGTCTTGTCCTTGTCCTGGATCCCGTGGTCGATCCCGATCTGGGCGAGCGCCGGCACCGACAGCCCCGCCGCCGTGACCACGAGCATCAGGCCGAGCGTCGCGAGCGTGCGCCACAGATACGGCCGGAAGTAGGGGACGAGCCGCCGGAGCAGGCCGCGCTGGGCGGGGCGGGCGCCGTCGCCGACCCAGGAGGGCACGTTGCCCCCGGGCCGCCCGCCGCCCATCGGTCCGCCGCGGGCGCTCACGCGACCTCCTCCGCCAGCCGTGGGCGTGAAAGGCCATGGTCGTGGATCTCGCGGTAGAGCGCGTTGTGCTCGTAGAGCTCCGCGTGCGTCCCCGTCGCGACCACGCGGCCGCCCTCCACGACCGCGAGCTCGTCCGCGAGCGTCAGGGTGGAGAGCCGGTGCGCGATCAGGATCGTCGTCCGGCCCGCCGTCGCCCGGCCGAGGGCCGCATGGATGTCGGCCTCCGTGGCGGCGTCCACCGAGGCGGTCGCCTCGTCGAGCACCAGGATCCGCGGGTCGGCGAGGATGGCCCGGGCGATCGCGATCCGCTGACGCTGGCCACCCGACAGGGTGTAGCCGCGCTCGCCGACGAGCGTCTCGTACCCCTCGGGCAGCTCGCGGACGAACCCGTCCGCCTGTGCCGCCCGGGCCGCCTCCTCGACCTCTGCGTCGCTCGCGTCGGGTCGTCCGTAGGCGATGTTCTCGCGGACGCTCGTGGAGAACAGGAACGGCTCCTGGGGCACCAGCGCCACCGCCCGGCGCAGATCGGTCAGGCCGACGTCTCGGACGTCCTGCCCGTCGATCACGACCCGACCGCGCTCGGGGTCGTAGAAGCGCGGCAGCAGTTGCGTGAGTGCCGTCTTGCCCGACCCGGTCGGACCGATGATGGCGATCGTGCGCCCGGCCGCGACCTCGAGGTCGACCCCGTCGAGGGCCGGCCGGGCATCCGGGCCGAAGCGGAAGGTCACGTCCTCCAGGCGGATCGCGCCGCCGCCGTCGGGGAGCGGGACCGGGTCCTCCGGCTCGCGCACGTCGGTCTCCGCGTCCAGCACCTCGAAGATCCGCCGCCCGCCCGCGAGGGCGCGCTGGGCGTTGCCGACCAGCATCCCGAGCGAGCGGAAGGGGCCGGTCAGGAGGGTGAGGTAGAGGTAGAACTGGACGAACTCCCCGAGCGTGATCGCGCCGTCGATCGTCTGGAACCCGCCGTAGAGGAGGACCAGCGCCAGCCCGACCAGCGGCACGAACCCCATGAACGGCTGATAGCTGGCCCGGATCCACGCGGCGTCCATGCTGCGCCCGAATGCGCCGCGAGCGGTCGTGGCGAAGCGCTCACCGCGCGGCACCTCCTGCCCGAACGCCTTCACGACGCGGATGCCCGCGATGCTCTCCTCGGCCATGGACGTCACGTCGCCGATCCGTTGCTGGACGTCGAGCAGCACCGGGCTCGAGACGTGGCTGTAGCGCCAGGCGACGGCGATCAGGACCGGGCCGACGATCAGGCTGAGCAGCGCGAGTCGCACGTCGATCCAGAAGAGCAGTCCCGAGACCAGGAGCATGGTGAAGGCGTTCATGAACAGGAACACCAGGCCGTAGCCCAGGAAGAACCGGACCGTCTGGAGGTCGCTGGTCGCACGCGACATGAGCTGGCCGACCGGCATGCGGTCGAAATAGCCGACCGACAGCCGCTGGACGTGTGCGAACAGCCGGGCGCGGAGATCCGTTTCGACGCTCAGCGACACGTGGCCGGCGAGGGTCCGTCGGACGTAGCCGAGCCCGAACCGCAGCGCCACCACCAGGACGAAGGCCGCCGCGATCGGGACGAGCAGCCCTTCGCGGCCGTCGCCGAGGACATCGTCGATCACCAGCCGCGTCAGGTATGGCAAGGTGACGGAGCACGCCATGAGTCCGGCGGCCGCAAGCGCGGTGATGACGACCTGGGTCCGGTAGGGACGCAGGAACGTGAGTAGGCGGAAGAGGATGCGCAAGGTAGTTCACTGGTGAACGTTAGGGAAGCCCCGGGAACCCCACAAGCGGGGGTCGTCGACGCCGGGCCGTCGGCCGGCGAGCGTTCGCTGGTCGCGGTGCCGAACGTGAGCGAGGGTCGCGATCCGGATCGGATCGAGGCGCTCGTGGCCGCGGCCCGTGCCCCGGGCGTCCGGGTGCTGGACGTCCACTCCGACGCCGACCACGATCGCACCGTGCTGACGCTGGCGGGGCGCCCGGCGGCACTGCTGGAGGGGCTCGGCGGCCTGGCCGAGGCGAGCCTCGACCTGATCGACCTGCGACGCGCGCGCGGCGTGCACCCGCGGGTCGGCGCGCTCGACGTCGCGCCGATCGTCGTGCGTGCGCCGGGGGATGCGCCCGACGCGCGAGCGGTCGCGGAGGCGCTGGCCGAGCGGATCGGCGTGAACCTCGCGATCCCCGTGTTCTTCTACGGCGACGTCGCGAGCGATCCCGAACGCGCCCGCCCGCACGCCTTTCGCACGGGGGGATCGGACGAGCTCGAGCGGCGCATCGACGACGGCGAGCTCGAGCCGGACGTCGGCCCTCCGCGCCTGCATCCGACCGCCGGCGCCACGCTCGTGGGCGTGCGCCCGCCGCTGATCGCGTGGAACGTGTGGCTCCCCGAGGCGAGCCTTGCCGAGGCCAGGGCGCTCGCCGCGCGCATCCGCGAATCCGGGGGCGGGCTTCCGGGCGTTCGCGCGCTCGGGGTCTGGCTGCCGGAGCCGGGCGTCGCCCAGCTGACGATGAACATGGAGCAGCCCCGGCTCGCGGGCCCCGTCGAGGTGATGGCCCGCGCGCGGGAGGAGGCCGCCCGGCTCAGCGTCACGCTCGGCGAGAGCGAACTGGTGGGGCTCGTCCCACGGGCCGCTCTGGCGCGCGAGACGCCCGCCGCGCTCGGCCTGCGCGCGCTCCGCCCCGGGCAGCTGCTCGAGGCACATCTGCCACACGGAAGGGGGTGACGTGGCCAAGCGCAAGCGTCGCCGGCCGACGGCCGGGCCACCTCCCGCGCCGCAACGTCGGACCGAGACCAAGGTCAGCGAGTCGTCCGAGAAGCGCGACCGGCGTCGCGGCGCACCCGCGCCGCCGTCGTTCAAGAGCGTGCTGATCCGCGCGGCGATCGTGCTCGCGGGCTTCATGGCCTACCTGCTCCTGATCGCCCAGGAGTCGCTCGCCACGTCGCTTCTCATCGCGGCGATCGCCGCAGCCCTGATGCTGCCCCTCGGTCTCGCGCTCGACCGGCTGCGCTACCGCATGCAGATGCGCCGCTGGGAGCGGAGCCAGCAGTGAGCGCATGAGCGCGCGCGTCCACGCGCCGCGGGGCACCCGTGACGTGCTCCCGGCCGAGAGCGGCGTGCGGGCGCTGATCGAGGCGGCCGCGCGCGAGAGCTTCGCCAGACATGCCTACGGCCGCGTGACGACTCCGACGTTCGAAGACATCGAGTTGTTCGTGCGGGGCGTCGGCACCAGCACCGACATCGTCCGCAAGGAGATGTACGTGCTGGAGGACCAGGGCGGACGCCGCCTCGCCCTTCGCCCCGAGGGGACGGCGGGCGTCGCCCGTGCGTACGTCGAGCACGGCATGCACAAGCTGCCCCAGCCCGTGAAGCTCTGGTACCTGGCGCCCATGTTCCGCCAGGAGGCGCCGCAGTCCGGGCGCTACCGCGAGCACTGGCAGGTGGGGGCGGAGGCGATCGGCTCCGAAGACCCCCTGCTGGACGCCGAGGTCGTCTCGCTGCTCGCCGGCCTGTACGAGACGCTCGGGGTTCCCGGTGTCCGCCTCCGGCTCGGCACGCTCGGGGACGCGGCCAGCAGGGCCGCCCACCGCGAGGAGCTGGGCGCGTTCCTCGTCCGTCACGCGGGCGATCTGCCCGAGGACGCGCGCGCCCGTGCCGACGAGAACCCGCTCCGGCTGTTCGACCACAAGGACACCGCGGTCGCGGCCGTCATGGCCGAGGCCCCGCGGCTCGTGGCCTTCCTGACCCCCGAGGCCGCCCTGCACATCGACACCGTCGAGCGCGTCCTCGACGCGATGGGGATCGCCTACGTCCGCGACGACACGCTCGTGCGAGGGCTCGACTACTACACGCACACGGTCTTCGAGTTCACGTGCGACGCGCTCGGCGCACAGAGTGGCATCGGCGGCGGCGGGCGCTACGACGGCCTCGTCGAGCAGATCGGGGGGCCGCCCGCGCCGGGGGTCGGCTTCGGCACCGGCGTCGAGCGCATCACGCTGGCGCTCGGCTCGACCCCGCCCGAGCCGCCCGGTCTCGACTGCTACGTCGCGATCCCGGATCCGGAGCTTCGCATCACCCTGGCGCCGCTCGTGGCGACGCTTCGGGCGGCGGGGCTCCGCTGCGAGACCGATCTTCGAGGACGCAGCATGAAGGCGATGATGCGACACGCCAACGGGCTCGGCGCCCGACAGGTGGTGATCATCGGCCCACGTGAGATCGACGAGGGGGTTGCGACGGTGCGCGACATGTCCGACGGATCCGAGCGGCGGGTCGGCATCGCCGCGCTCGCCGAGGCGCTCGCATGATCGGGTCCGCCAGGTACCGCACCCACACCTGCCTGGGCGCGGCCGAGGAGGACGGCGCACAGGTGCGCGTGGCGGGGTGGGTCCACCGGCGCCGCGACCACGGCGGGCTCGTCTTCGTCGACCTCCGCGACCGGAGCGGCCTGCTGCAGCTGGTGTTCCACCCGGAGGACGCGCCCGCCGCCCACGCGCTCGCGCACGAGCTCCGGGCCGAGGACGTGGTGAGCGCGACCGGCCGGGTCGTCGCGCGCGCGCCGGAGACCGTCAACGAGCGCATTCCGACCGGTCGTGTCGAGCTTCGCGTCGAGGCCGCCGAGCGGCTCGCGGACTCCGATCCGCTCCCGTTCCCGATCGACGACGAGGGCGTCGAGGTCAACGAGGAGCTGCGGCTCCACCACCGCTACCTCGATCTGCGCGATCCGCGGCGTCTGGCCGCGCTCGAGCTGCGGGGCAGGGTCGTCGGCGCGATGCGACGCGTCATGGACGACGAGGGGTTCCTCGAGGTCGAGACCCCGTACCTGACGCGGTCGACCCCCGAGGGCGCGCGCGACTTCCTCGTCCCGAGCCGGTTCCGGCACGGGAGCTTCTACGCGCTGCCCCAGAGTCCGCAGCTGTTCAAGCAGCTCCTCATGGTGGGAGGGGTCGAGCGCTACTACCAGCTCGCCCGGTGCTTCCGGGACGAGGACATGCGCGCCGACCGTCAGCCCGAGTTCACCCAGCTCGACGTGGAGGCCTCGTTCGTCGAGTCCGAGGACGTCATCACCCTGATCGAGCGCGTGCTGGTCGCCTCCGCCGCCGCGGCGGGGGTCGCGCTCGCGGCGCCGTTCCCACGGATGCCCTACGGCGAGGCGCTCGCCCGGTTCGGGACCGACCGACCCGATCTCCGGGTCGGGCTGGAGATCCAGGACTGGTCCGAGTCCGCGGCGCGGACGGGCTTCAAGGTGTTCGAGGCGGCGGTCGAGGCCGGCGGGGTCGTCCGCGCGATCGTCGTCCCCGGTGCGGGCGAGGGGTTGTCGCGCAAGGACGGCGACGACCTGATGGCCGAGGCGCAGGAGCTCGGGGCCAAGGGGCTGGTGTGGGCGGCGGTCGGCGACGACGGCGCGCTCCGCTCGCCCGTCGCGAAGTTCCTGGGCGGTGCCGCCGAGGAGCTCGGCGCCACGGCCGGAGACCTCATCGCGATGGTCGCCGACCTGGAGGACGTCGCCGCCCACGTGCTCGGCGAGCTGCGCGTGCGCTACGCGGAGCGCTACGGCGTTGCGCGCGAGCGGGAGTGGGCGCCGCTCTGGGTGGTCGACTTCCCGATGGTCGGCTGGAACGCGGACGAGGGCCGCTGGGACCCGCTGCACCACCCGTTCACGGCGCCGGCGCCCGAGGATCTCCCGTTGCTCGAGACCGATCCGGGCGCGGTGCGCTCGCTCGCCTACGACGTCGTGCTCAACGGCGTCGAGGTCGGCGGCGGCTCGATCCGTATCCACGAGCGAGACCTCCAGCGGCGCGTGTTCGAGCTCATCGGTGTCGGCGACGAGGAGGCCGACGATCGCTTCGGGTTCCTCCTTCGCGCGCTGCGCCTCGGGGCCCCGCCACACGGCGGGATCGCCCTCGGGCTCGACCGTCTGGTCATGCTGCTCGGAGGAGAGCGATCGATCCGCGACGTGATCGCCTTTCCCAAGAGCGCCACCGGTGGCGACCCCCTGACCGGGGCCCCGGGACCCGTCGACGCCCTCCAGCTGCGCGAGCTCGCCATCCGGACCGCCCCCGGTGCCGCGGAGGCGTCGCCCGGCGGCTGAGGCTCACGGCGAGAGCACGCCGACGTCGAGCAGTTCCTCGACCCGCTCGACGAGGATCCGCCCAACGGCCTCGTGGCCGTGGGCGGCGTGGACGGCCGCTCGGGCCGCGGCGGCCCTGGTGGCCGCGGCGAGCGGCTCCTCGCGGAGGGCGCGGAGGGCCCGGCGGAGGTCCGCGACCGCGGGCCCGGAGCCGCCCTCGGCCTCCGACGACGCGCCGCCGAGCACCAGCGCCAGCTCCGGCCGCATCAGGGGCTCGTGGTCCCCGGCGGGGGTCGCGATCACGGGCGTGCCCGCCGCCATGGCCTCGAGCACCGCCACGCCGCCGCCGACCTCGCGCGCGGCCAGGACGAACACGTCGGCCTCGCGCAGCATCCGGATCCGCTCGCGTTCGCTCATCTCGGTCGCGACCAGCTCGATGTCCGGGATCGCGTCGGGTGCGCGACCGAGTTCCTCGAGCAGGTGCGTGACCTTCGCCATGACGTCGTCGGCGCGCACGGCGCCCGCGCCGCCGCGGGTCACCAGTCGCAGCGTGACCGCCTCTCCGGGCGCGAACTCCTCGACCCACGCCCGCAGCAGCAGATCCCACCCGGACCCGTGCGACCAGTCCATCGCGGACGTCGCGAGGAAGCGATCCTGTCGGCGCCCGGCCTCCTCCGGCGCGGGTGTGAAACGGGCCGTGTCGATCGGGGGCGGCACGAGCCGGAGCCGCTCGAGCGGGATGCCGGCGGCGGTCAGGGTGCGCAGGTCACCCGGCCCGGGCACCCAGACCTGCTCGGCGATCGCAAGCGCGGAGCGCATCTGCTCGGAGGGGGCCCGGTCCCCGCATGCGAGGGCGACGACCAGTCGCCCGTCGAGACGCGTGCCGGCCGATGACGCGACCTCGGGCCGGCCCGTGGCGTGCACGACGGTCGCGGTCGGCGAGATCGGCGCGCGCGCAGGGTCCCCCGGCCCGCCCACGTCGCCGTCCGGCGTCCCGTCCAGTGAGATCAGCTCGAACGACAGCCCGGACCCGCGCCCCGCGCGCACGAGCGCCCTCGACGCGGCCGCGGTCTCGGAGCGGCCGGCCAGCGGACCCATCCATCGCACGCCGATCCGTGGCCGGCCCAGGCCCATTCGTTGGCGCGCATGCGCGTCGGGGGTCTCGGTCGTCAACGCGTCCTCGGCGACGTCGGCCGGCACCGCAACGCCCGCGTCGATGCCGACGCCCGGCTCGCCCGACCAGACGAGGGGGTCGGCGCATGGGACGTAGAGGCGGTTGAGGGCGGCGAGCACCTCGGGCGGACAGGCGACGGCATCGGGTCCGTCGCGGACCGGGCGCTCGACGGCGTAGGGCCGACGGCCCTCGCGCGCGAGGGCGACGATGGCCCGCTGACCGGCGGCGGCCGCGTCGGATCCGTCGAACAGGGGCCCGACCCAGATCGTGTCGGCCCACGTCACCGGCCCCGCGGCGTCCTCGGCCACGACCGCCGCGAAGTCCGCCGGCCACTGGCGCCAGCGCTCGCGGAATCGGATCGTGTTGGGCGTCGTGTGCTCGTAGCGGCCGGAGGTCTGGCTCTCGTGGTGCATGACGACCGAGTCGCCCGCGTAGCGCACCCGTCGACCCATCCGGATCGCGCGCAGGCACAGGTCGGTGTCCTCGAATCCGTTGCGATACCCGGTGTCGAAGCCGCCGAGGGCGACCACGAGCTCGCGGCGCATGCCCATGCAGGCGGCGGTGACCATCTGGAGGTCGCGCCGTCGCGTCACGGCCGGATGGTCCCCGGGCGCCCCGCGATGGATGTGCAGCGGGCTCGCGCCCGGCGCCATCGCCATGCCGGCGTGCTGGACGCGACCGGTGGGGTAGAGCAGGCGTGCGCCCACGGCGCCGACGGTGGGGTCCTCGAGTTCCTCGAGGATCGGGTCCAGCCATCCCCGGGTCACCTCGGTGTCGTTGTTGAGGAACACGACCACCGGCGACTCAGCCGCGAGCGCGCCCTGGTTGCTCGCCGTGGCGAAGCCCAGGTTCGTCGGGTTGCGGATCACGCGCGCGTCCGGCGCCATCCGATCGAGCAGCGCGGCGGTCCCGTCCGTCGACGCGTTGTCGACCAGCACGAGCTCGACCTCGTCCCCGGCGGCGTCCAGGCTCGACAGGCATCGCTCGGTGAGGTCGGCCCGCCCATGGAGCGGGATGACGATCGCGGCGCGCGTCACGCCCGTCCTGTCGGCGTCGCGCGTCGACGCATGAGCGCCGACGCCCGACTCACGCCGGTCGGCGTAGGCGAAGCGTCGCGCCGAGCGTCGCGGTCGTGTTGCCGGCGTTGACCAGCTGGATCTCGCATGCGCCGACCGGAAGGCGACCACGGGCGATGCGGGCCGGGCGCGACGACGCCCCGACGGCCCGCTGCATGACCCGTCCCGCGCATCGGAGCGTCGCATGGACCACACCGCCGTCGACGACGATCTCGGCGTTGATGTGGCGCCCGGGGCCGGCCGTCTCGAACGGGATCGCGGAATCGACCCCGGGCGCCAGCCGGCCGGCCCGCCGCCAGGTCCGGCCGGTGGGCGCGCCCTCGCGAGGACCGGCACGGCCGACGATGTCCCGCCGGATGGCCGCGAGCACGGGGCCAGACGGCGGACGCAGCCATTCGATCCCGTATGGCGCGCGGAGGTTCAGCTGCACGTAGTCCTCGGCGAAGATCTCGGCGATCGACCGGCTCCACCCGCGCTCATACCCGGGGGCGACCTCGCCCGCCGTGAGTCGATTCGCCATGCCGCGGGCGCGCCACCAGCGCGGCGTCCCGTCGCCGGCACCGATCGGTCCCCGGATCGCCGCGTCGACGTGGTGCCCGTACTCGTGGAGCACGGTGTGCGCGACCTCGGCCCGAGGACCGGCCGGCACGGTCATGACGCCCCTGCGGCCGTTGCCCGAGTAGCAGCCGGCGGCCTCACGTCGCCCGCACCGTCGGGCGACGTCCTTCGCGGGGAGGACCCGGATCGTCACGCGGCGGACCTCGTCGCCGTGGACCGCGCGGGCGATGATCGCGGCGTAGCGCGCCGCGGGCACTCCTTCGACGCGCATGTCGACCGCCACGGTGCGACCGCCGCCGACGTCGTGGCGGGTCACGTCCGCGCTCGCCGCGGCCGGGAGCGCCGCCGCCACGGCAACGACGAGGGCGATCACGCGCGAGCTCATCGCGTCGAAGCCTACTCCCGCGCGGGCGGACGTCCTCAGCCGCGGGCCCGGCTCGTCAGGCGCCGAACAGCCTGCGAGCGTCGCGGCGGACGTCGGGCGCGAGCGTGATGCGCGCATCCCCACCGGGGCCACCGGGCCATGAGACGTCGACGACCCCGCGCTCCTCGAGGCGCCCGAGCGCGCCCATCACCTCGAGCACCGACGCTCGGTCGTCGGCGAGCCCGAGCTCAGCCGCGGCGTCCGGTATCGAGATCGACAGCGCGCCGTCGTCGGGGCGCGCGGCGTCGAGCCAGCGGACGACCAGCAGCATCTCGAGTCGCTCCTCGGACAGGGGCTCCACCACACGAGCCTAGCCGCACCGCGGGCGCGCACCGCGTGTCAGTCCCGCAGCAGCGCGGTGCTCGAGTCGAGGAGCATCACCTGGCCGTCCTCGGTCGCCAGCTCGATCACGCGGACCCCGGCGGCCTCGGCGATCGCGACGACGACCACGCCGTCGAAGTGGCCGGTCAGCGTCGAGAGCGCGCGCTCGAGGCCGGCAAGGTCCTCGGGGGGCATGTCGGTCAGGTCCGGCGCCAGCGTGTAGGGCAGGGGGGGCGGTGGAACGAGCATCGGGCGTCGCCTCTCATCGTGGGTCTCGCGTCTTGTGTCGCCAGCGGGGCGCCGGTGGGGGAGGGCGCATGGACGACCTGCCCAGACCCGCGTCCACGTTGCCACCGTCGTTCGGGGGGTATCGCGAAGGTGATGTTGCGAGAACACGAAGCGAGGCCGCGGCGTCGAGGCGTGCGGCGCGACGAGGACGTTGCCCGCGTCCCCCTGTGGCGCTACTCTCACGTCATCCCTGCCGTGTGCGCCACCGGCGCAGCTGCGTGAGCCAACACCAGACACTCGGGAGGCGGGCGGAACGGCGCCGAGGCGCCGTGACACCGCGTCCCACCTGTTCACACAGGTTCAGAGTCAACTGCCGGAACGGCACGGCGGGGTCACGATTCGGCCCGGTGGGTCCGCCCACCGGGCCGCATTTCGTCTGACACCAGCACGTGCCCCCGCTTCCGCCAGCCGCCACGGCCCACATCACCGCCCCGGTCGGCGCCGGCGGTGTCGCTGACCCCGACGCGTACGGGGAGGCGGGCGGCGCCGAGTGCGGCGACCTCGTGCGCATCGAGCTGTCCGTGCACGACGGCGTCATCCGGGAGATCGGATTCCGCGCGAACGGCTGCCCCGCCGCGACGGCCGCGGCGTCGGCGGCCTGCGCCCGCCTGGCGGGCGCGCCGGTCGACGCCGCCCTGTCGCTGACGCCGGCCGCGCTCGACGCCGCCCTCGGCGGATTGCGACCGGCCCACCGACACGGGCCCGACCTCGTCGTGGAGGCCGTCGCGAGGGCCCTGGAGCGGTGGTTCTCGGACCGCCTCGGCGACGCTGTCCCGGCTCGCGCCGCGACGGGACGCGTCGCCGTGGCGATGAGCGGCGGGGTCGACAGCGCGGTCGCGGCGCTCCTCCTGCACGAGGCCGGCTTCGACGTGATCGGCGTCACGATGCGGCTCTGGCACGATCCCGCGGCCACGCTCGCCGAGCGCTCGTGCTGCGCGCCCGAGACCGTGCGGCTGGCGCGGGCCAGCGCGCACACGATCGGTGTCCCGCACCTCACGCTCGACGTGGCCGAGCGATTCCGGCGCGTCGTCGTCGACGACTTCGTCTCGGGCTACGCCGCCGGGCGCACGCCCAACCCGTGCGTCACGTGCAACGGCGAGGCCCGATTCTCGATCCTCGCCGACGCCGCGGCCCTGCTGGGCGCCCACTGGCTCGCGAGCGGCCACTACGCGCGCATCGACCGGTCGGGACCCGAGCCCGCGGTCGCCCGTGCGCGCGACCGCGGAAAGGACCAGAGCTACATGCTGGCCCGCCTCCCGGCGGAGCTCCTCGCGCGGATGCGATTCCCGCTCGGCGAGCTCACCAAGGACGAGGTGCGGGCGCGCGCGCGGGCCGCGGCGATGCCGGCGGCGGATGCTGTGGAGAGCCAGGAGATCTGCTTCGTCGGCGCCGACGGCTACGCGCCGTTTCTCGAGCGTGCCGGCCTGGCCGCCCGCCGTGGCGCGATCCTCGACGAGGCGGGCACGGTGCTCGGCGAGCACTCGGGGCACTGGCGCTTCACGGTTGGGCAGCGACGCGGCCTCGGCCTGTCCGGTCCCGCGCCGCGGTACGTGACGCGTATCGACGCCGAGCACAACACGGTCACGGTGGGCCCGCCGGAGTCGCTCGCGGTGACGCGTCTCGGCCTCGAGCGGGTGGTCGTCCGGGAGGACATCGGGCACGAACCGCTCGAGATCCGGGTCCGGTACCGCGGGGCATCGGTCGACGGCGTCGCCCGTCCCGACGGGCCCGGCCGGCTCGTCGTCGACCTCGCCGAACCGGCGCGCGGCGTGGCCCCCGGGCAGACCGCCGCGCTGTATCGCGACGACCGACTTGTCGCGGCCGGTAGCATCGCCGAGTACCCGCGGTCCAGCGAGACGGAGGTTCCCTGAGTGGACTGGTCGGATGCCGTACGGGCCGCACTTGCCCTGTTCCTTGTCCTGACGGGGATCGGCCTCAGCTACATGCTGCTCCGGTTGGCCGGCGTGTTCGGTCGCCTGGGCACGGCGCTCACGCGCGTGACTGACGAGGTCGTCCCGATCCTCGGCAAGGCCCAGACGACCGTCGACGGCGTCAATCAGCAGCTGGACCACGTCGACGACATCATGGTCAGCGCCGTCGGGGCGACGAAGGGCGCCGAGAAGGCGGTCGGCGGCGTGTCCCGGGCCATCACGACGCCGGTCCGCAAGCTCGCCGCGCTCGGGGCGGGACTGCAGCAGGGGCTGGCCACCTTCCGGGCCCGCGCGGCCGCGGATCGCGCCGACCGCGCGCCGGGCGCGACCGGCGCCGCCCGGGCCGAGGCGGCGTGGAAGGCGAAGGTCGACGCCTCGGCACCCGCCGACACACCCCGGCAGCCGCCCGCCTCGCCGCCTGCGGGACCCGCTGAGTCGACGATCCCGAAGACGGTTCCGGGCCCGCCACAGGGGGGAGCGGACTCGTGAGGCTCGCGCTGCTCGCCGCCGCGGGCGCCGCGGCCTACTGGGTGATCACCCGCTGCCCGCCCGATCCACGTGAGTGGCCGGGGCAGGCCCAGCACGACCTCGGGCGACTGAAGAGCCACCTGGCCGAGGCATTCGCCGCCGGTCGCCGCGCCGCCGCGGAGCGCGACCAGGAGCTGCTGGACGAGCTCGAAGCAATGTGATGTGAGGTCCCGCGCAGAACGTCCTCCGCGGCAGCGGAGGACGTTCGAGCGGAAGTCAGGCCGAGAGGACACCGTGAGGCCGCTCGCAGAACGCGCTCCGCGATGAGCGGAGCGGGTTCGAGAACATCAGGCCGAGAGGACGCAGCCGCCGGGACGCGGAGCAGACCGCGTCGATCGATCGCGACCACCGTCGTCGCGTCCCGGTGGACCGTCCGGGTGAGGGGCAACGCCGACCCGAGGCGAAGGGGTGCGGCGCCTCGCGCCGGACGCCTTCGCCGAGGATCCGCAACGACTGGGATTGACCCGCACCTGTTTCTCGCCAGGTGACCGGGGAGGCCCAAGAACCCCGCCACCCTCGGCGCGCCCAGGCCTCGTGAGCCCGCCCCGCCCGGGGAGCGCCGAGACCCGACGACGCACCACCACGCGCGCCGCGAACCACACGCCCATGGACATGCCGGCCCGGGGACGGCCGTCGGCCGACACCCGGACCGTGGACGGCCCTTCGGCCCGCCCACATGACCACGGGCGCGACCACGAAGGATGAGTTCGATGGGTTCGGGAAAGGGTCCCGAGGCGAAGGGTGTCGGCGCCGGTTGAAGAGTCGCCCACCTCTGCCGGTTGGAGAGTCACCCGCCTCGTTTCTCGAAACGTGCTCGTCTTCTCGCCATGCGTCGCGAACCGACCCGACCCGCGTTCGGGCCGAGCCGCCTTCGGACCGCCACACTCTGCGGCGTGACCGACCGACCAGGAGGACCGATGAGCGTCGTCCGGATCAACGCGATCTCGGTGGACCAAGAGAAGGCGGATCAACTGGAGGCGCGGTTCGCCGCGCGTGCGGGTGAGGTGTCCGGCATGGCCGGCTTCGAGGGCTTCGAGCTCCTGCGCCCGACCGACGGCCGCGACGTCTATCTCGTCGTCACCCATTGGCGAAGCGCGGAGGACTTCGAGGCGTGGGTCGGCAGCGACGCCTTCCAGCGGGGGCACAAGGAGGCCCGTTCGGGCCCGCCCGTCGCGCGCTCGAGCGAGCTGTGGGCCTACGACGTGGTCGAGCGCGAGGGGGCCTCCGGCTGAGCGCGTCGCGACCGTCCGAGCGGCCGCGACGCCGCCCGTTGGTACCATCGGCGCGCCCATGACCACGTCCGAGATCAGGCGCGCGTTCCTCGACTATTTCGTCCGGAACGGCCACAAGGAGCTTCCCTCGTCCTCGCTCGTCCCGTACGAGGACGACGCGACGGTCCTGCTCACGATCGCGGGGATGCAACCGCTCAAGTCCTACTTCCTCGGGACGGCGGATCCGCCGGCGCCACGACTGACGAGTGCCCAGAAGTGCTTCCGCACACTGGACATCGACCAGGTCGGTCACACGGCGCGCCACCTCACCTTCTTCGAGATGCTCGGCAACTTCTCGATCGGCGACTACTTCAAGCAGGACGCGATCGCCTTCGCGTGGGAGCTGTCGACGGAGGTCCTGAACCTCGACCCCGCGCACATCTGGATCACGGTCTTCGAGGGCATGGAGGGCGTGCCGGGCGACGACGAGGCCGTCGAGCGCTGGGTGGAGGTCGGCGTCCCGCGCGAGCGCATCCAGGCGCTCGGCGAGGCCGACAACTTCTGGAAGGCCGGTCCGACGGGGCCCTGCGGGCCCAACACCGAGCTGTACCTCGACCGCGGTGAGTCGTTCGGCCCCGCCGGCGGGCCCGTGGTCGGCGGCGATCGGTTCCTCGAGTTCTGGAACCTCGTGTTCATGCAGTACGACCGCGCCGAGGACGGCACGCTCAACTCGCTCCCGGCGAAGAACATCGACACCGGGGCCGGCCTCGAGCGCATCGCCGCCATCCTCCAGGGCGTCCCGTCGGTCTACGAGACCGACGCCTTCCGACCGCTGATCGAGTGGGTGGAGGGCGCGAGCGGCCACCGGTACGGCGCCGACGCGCGCACCGACCGGGCGCTCCGCGTGATGGCCGACCACGGGCGGGGCATGAGCTTCCTCGCCGCCGACGGCGTGCGGCCCGGAAACGAGGGCCGCGGGTACGTGATGCGCCGCATCGTGCGTCGCGCCGTCTCCGAGGCGGGCCGGCTCGGTCTCCGGCCGGACCAGGTCGCCGACCTCACGGACGTGGTGGTCGCGGGCTGGGGGGAGGCGTACCCCGGACTGCGGGAGCGATCGGCCGAGATCCGCGACGTGGTCGGTGCCGAGGCCGAGCAGTTCGCGCGCACGCTCGAGCAGGGGCGCCGCCTCCTGGCGGAGGTGCTCGAGCGCAGCCGCGCCGCCGGCCGCGTCTCCGGCGACGACGCGTTTCGCCTCTACGACACCTACGGCTTTCCGCTCGACCTCACATCGGAGGCCGCGTCGGACGCCGGCCTCGACATCGACGTGGGTGCCTTCGAGCTGCTGATGCAGGGCCAGCGCGAGCGATCGCGTGGAACGGGCGCCCAGACGGTGGACCGTACCCGGGACCTGGCGGCGGAGGTGGCCGGCGACGCGCCGCAGACGGAGTTCGTCGGCTACGACCTGCTCGACGTCGAGACCGAGGTGACCGCCGTCCGCGGGATCGGTGACGGCCAGGCGCTCGTCAAGGTCGACCGGTCACCGTTCTACCCGAAGGGCGGTGGCCAGGTCTCGGACGGCGG
Source organism: Miltoncostaeaceae bacterium (assembly GCA_963698665.1). Lineage (GTDB taxonomy): Bacteria > Actinomycetota > Thermoleophilia > Miltoncostaeales > Miltoncostaeaceae > CALNYH01. The sequence continues at coordinate 1,234,653 of CAVORO010000003.1, forward strand.
CTGGCTCGACGGCGAGGCGGGGCGGGTCGAGGTCGTCGAGGTCCACCGACTGGGGGACGACCAGGTCCTCCAGGTCACGGGCGGGGCGGTCCCGTCGGTCGGGGCGACGGTGGTCGCCCACGTGGACGCCCCGATCCGGCGGGCGACACAGGCCAACCACACCGCCACGCACGTCCTCAACTGGGCGCTCCGGACGCGACTCGGCGACGGCGTCCGACAGGCCGGCTCGTACGTCGGCCCCGACAAGCTCAGGTTCGACTTCACCCACCAGGGCAAGGTTCCCGCCGACGAGATCACGACCATCGAGCACCTCGTCAACGAGCGCATCCGTGAGGACGCGGCGGTCACGTGGCGCGAGATGCCGCGCGAGCGGGCGGCCGCCGAGGGCGCCATCGGCCTTTTCGAGGAGAAGTACGGCGAGCGCGTGCGCGTGCTCTCGACCGGGGACTTCAGCCGTGAGCTCTGCGGTGGCACACACGTGGCGCACACCGGGGAGATCGGCTCCTTCAAGATCGTCTCCGAGGGGAGCACCGGCGCAGGGGCGCGGCGCATCGAGGCGCTCACGGGGCCCGAGGCGGTCGAGTGGATGCGCCGTCGCGCCGAACAGCTCGAAGCCGACGTGGCGGCTCGCGACGCCCGGATCGTCGAGCTCGAGGCGGACCTCAAGCGCGCGCGGTCGGCGACCGTCGACATCGGCGAGCTCGTCGCGGCGGCGGAGGACGTCGGCCCGATCCGTGCCGTGGTGCGGGAGGTGGAGGCCGCCGAGATGGACGAGCTCCTGGCGATCGCCGACCGGTTGCGCGCCCGACTGGGCGACGGCGCGACGATCGTGCTCGGCGCGCGCGGCGACGAGAAGGCGATGATCGTCGGCAACCTGGGTCCGACCGCCGTCGCGGCCGGGCTCTCGGCGTCCGCGCTCGTCGGGTCGGCGGCACCGCTGGTCGGCGGCGGGGGCGGCGGCAAGCCCGCGATGGCCCGGGCCGGCGGAAAGCGCCCGGAGGGGCTCCCGGAGGCGCTGATCGCCGCGCGGTCGGCAATCGACCGCGGGCTCGAGGGAAACGGGGGCGCGTGAAGGTCATGGCGCTCGACCACGGTGTCGCGCGCACGGGCGTCGCGGTGAGCGACCCCACCGGGACGCTCGTGCGGCCGCTTCCGGCGATCCGCCGGGTCGACGATCCGGCGGGCCGCGCCGCGCTCGAGCGCGTCATCGCCGACGAGGCGCCCGAGCGGATCGTCGTCGGCGATCCGCGCCTGCTCGACGGGACCCGCGGTGCGCAGTCGCGGATCGCCCGTCGCTTCGCGTCCCGCCTGCGGCAGTGGACCGGTGCCACGGTCGAGCTGCACGACGAGCGGCTCACGACCGCGGAGGCCGAGCGTCGTCGTCGTGGCACCGGCTCCCGCGCCGATGTCGACAGCCTGGCCGCCTGCGTCCTGCTCGAGGCGTATCTGTCGTCGGCGACCACGGGGCCGCCCGCCCGGTGAGCACGCGTCGACCGCCCCGTGACCGCCACCCGCACCGGCGCGCCTCCGGGGCCAGGACGGTCCTCTGGCTGGCCGCGTTCCTCGGACTCGCCGTCCTGGTGGGCTGGGCGTTCGGCGGACAGGTCATCCGCGATCAGATCGGCCGCGAGGAGCAGGCCGTCCAGCCGACCGAGACCGAGCCGCCGCCGACGCCGTTCACCATTCCGGAGGGGCTGCGCCGCGAGGACGTCGCCGAGCTGATCGACGAGCAGATCCCGGCCACGGGCAAGGGGGCCGGACTGACCGGCGCGGCGTATCTCGACGCCACCGCGCCCGGTCCGCGGGGGCGCAGGCTGGCGGGCACCGGACGGCCCACGTCACTCGAGGGGTTCCTGTTCCCGGCGACCTACGACATCGGCACGCAGACGACCGCTGAGATCCTGGTCGACGCGCAGGTCGCGGCGTACCGACGGGCCAGCGCCGGCATCAACTACCGACCGGCCGCCCGGAAGAACCTGACCGAGTACGACGTGCTCATCATCGCGTCCATGATCGAGCGCGAGACCGCGATCCCGGCGGAGCGGGCAACTGGTCGCGAGCGTGATCTACAACCGCCTGCGGGTCGGGATGCCGCTGCAGATCGACGCCACCGTGCAGTTCGCGATCGGCGAGTGGAAGAAGGAACTCACCGTCAGCGACCTCGCGGTCGACTCGCCATACAACACGCGGGTCGAGTTCGGGCTGCCGCCGGGCCCGATCGCAAGCCCGGGCGAAGCGGCACTCCGCGCGGCGGCGCGTCCTCGGACGACGGACTACCTCTTCTACGTCGCCCGCAACGACGGCACCGGTCGCCACTACTTCTCCACGAACGCGGCGGACTTCGAGGCCGACGTCGCGCGTGCGCGCGAGAGCGGCGGGGAGCGGTAGGTGCCCTCGTCGGCGGGGCCGCATCCACCGATCTCCGGATCGACGCGCGTCGCGGGGATCATCGGCATGCCCGTCGACCACTCGCTCTCGCCCGCGATGCACAACGCCGCCTTCGCGGCGATGGCGCTCGACTGGTGCTACGTCGCGTTCCCCGTGGAGGCCGGCCGGGTCGAGACGGCCCTCACCGGGCTGGCGGCGGCGGGCGTCGCAGGGCTCAACGTCACGATTCCCCACAAGGGCGCGGCGCTCGCCGCGGCGTCCTCGGCGTCGGACGCCGCGGCGGCGATCGGCGCCGCGAACACCCTCGTCCCCGATGGGCAGGGGGGGTTCCGGGCGGACAACACCGACGCGGCCGGGTTCCTGCGGGCCCTCGACGAGCAGGCCCCGCTGGACCTGGACGGCGCGCCCGCGCTGGTGATCGGGGCCGGCGGCGCGGCGCGAGCGGTCGTGTGGGCGCTTCGCGGGCGCGGGGCGGAGGTGCGGGTGGCGAACCGCTCGCCCGCCCGCGCCGCGCAACTCGGCACGCCCGTGCCGTTCACGCGTTCGGCGCTCGAGGTGGCGGCATCGCAATCGGCCATCGTGGTCAACGCGACCAGCCTGGGCCTGCACGGCGACGACCCTCCTGCCGACCTTCCGCGCGCGGCCCTCGGTCCGACGACGGTCGTCGTCGACGTGGTCTACCGGCGCGGCGGCACACCGTGGCTCACCGCCGCCGCGACGCGTGGCTGCCCGACCGTCGACGGGCTCGGAATGCTGCTGCACCAGGGCGCGGCGGCGCTCGCCCAGTGGACGGGTCGCGAGCCGCCGGTCGATGCGATGCGGGCGGCGCTCGCCGGCTGACGCACGCGGCCGTCGGGCAGCCCCGCCGCTCAAGGCGAGGCGAGCGGGCTCCGATATTCACCGTGCCCCACCCGAGGTCCGCCCGTGCCCCTGTTCTCCCGGCGCCACGACGATCAGCAGGCGCCGCCCGCGCCCGCGCCGCCCGCTGCCCCGCCGCCGGTCGCGTCCCCCGGCCCACCCGTGCCCGCCGCCCGCGCCCGGGCGGTCGCGCCGGCGCCCCCGGCGGCACCGACGCGCCCCCCCGCACCGCGCCACCGGCGGCACCGGTGTCGCCGGCACCGGCCGGGGGCGGCCCCCCGGCGCTCAGCCCGCGCCGACCGCGGCCGGCCCAGCGTTCCGACGGAGAGCCCCTCGGACGGTCGCTGATGCGCCTCGGCCTCGTGACCCCCGAGCAGCTCTCGGCGGCGATGGAGCGCCAGCGCGCCCTCGGGCGCCCGCTCGGCGAGGTCCTCGTGACCGACCGCGTGATCACGCCCGAGCAGCTGCAGACCGCGCTCGCGGCACGGCTCGGGGTGGAGGCGTTCGACATCTCCGCCGGCGTGGACCCGAGCGCGCTCGCGATGATCGACGAGCGGACGGCGCGCCGCTACGAGGCGGCACCGATCCGGCAGGACCCCGATGGCCGGCTCGTCGTCGCGATGACCGACCCGAGCAACATCTTCGCCCTCGACGACCTGCGGATCCTGACGCGCCGGGAGATCCGGCCGGTCCTGGCCACCAAGGAGGACCTGGGTCGCGTGCTCGGGTCCGCCACCAGGATCGACCAGGTCGTCGCCGACCTCGTCGGGCAGGCCGACGAGGCGGGCGGCCGCGGCGCGGAGCCCGACGTCGCCGACATCATCCCGACCGAGAGCGATGCGCCGGTCGTCCGCCTCGTCAACTCGCTGCTCGCCCGAGCGGTCGACGAGCGCGCGTCGGACGTGCACTTCGAGCCGCAGGCCAAGGAGATGATGGTCCGCATGCGGGTGGACGGCGTGCTCAAGACGGTCGCGTCGGTGCCCTACCGCCTGGCAAACGGCGTCTCCAGCCGGATCAAGGTCATGGCCAACCTCGACATCGCCGAGAAGCGTCTGCCGCAGGACGGCCGGTTCGGGCTCAGCATCTCCGGACGGGGACTCGACCTGCGGGTGGCGACACTGCCGACGGTGTACGGCGAGAAGGTCGTCATCCGGGTGCTCGACAAGTCCAACGTGATGATGGAGCTGGCAGACCTCGGGTTCGCGAACGACCTGCTCGAGCGGTACCACTCCTGCTGGTCGCGCCCGCACGGCGCCGTGCTCGTCACCGGCCCGACCGGCTCGGGCAAGTCGACCACGCTCTACGCCACGCTCAATCAGCTCAACTCGGTCGAGCGCAACGTGATCACGGTCGAGGATCCGGTCGAGTACCGCCTGGCCGGGATCAACCAGGTCCAGGTCAACCCGAAGGCGGGCCTGTCGTTCGCCGCGGGCCTGCGCTCGATCCTCCGGTGTGACCCCGACGTCGTGATGATCGGCGAGGTCCGCGACGCCGAGACGGCCAAGATCGCCATCGAGTCGGCGCTGACCGGGCACCTCGTGCTCGCCACGCTCCACACCAACGACGCCGCGGCGGCCCTCACCCGCCTCGACGAGATGGGCGTCGAGCCGTTCCTGTTCGCGAGCGCGGTCACCGGCATCCTGGCCCAGCGGCTCGCGCGGCGGCTGTGTCGCCACTGTCGGCGCGAGGGACGGGTGAACCACACGACGCTCGCGACCCTCGTCGACCCTCGTCGACTGCCGCGGACGCTCCCCGACCCCTGCCCGGTCTTCCACGCCGTCGGCTGCGCCAACTGTGGCGGGACGGGGTACTCGGGGAGGGTCGGCGTGTACGAGATGCTCGTCATGTCCGAGACCATCGCCCGCATGGTGGTCGAGGGGACCACCTCGGACGCGATCACCGCCCAGGCGATGGCCGAGGGCATGCGCACCCTGCGCGAGGACGGCCTGCTCAAGGTCTTGAGGGGCGAGACGACGCTCGAGGAGCTCGCCCGAGCGGTGGGGTGAGCGGCCGCGCGCAGTGGTGACACCCGGCGATGCGCACGGCATGATCCCGGACGAGCCGGCCCGTCGCGTGCCGGTCGACACGTCGTCGAGAGGGAGCGCATGAGCGAGCTGATCGTGATCGGGTATCCCGACAAGGACACCGCCCAGCAGGCCGCGGGCAAGGTCGGGGAGCTGCAGAAGGACTATCTGATCGAGCTTGAACAGGTGGCGGTCGTCTACCGCGAGAACGACGGCAAGCTCAAGTCCGAGGCGGCCCAGGGGATCGTCGGGGTGGGCGCGTTCGGCGGCATGTTCTGGGGCGCGCTGTTCGGCATCCTGTTCCTCATGCCACTCGCGGGCATGGCCATCGGGGCCGGCGTCGGCGCGCTGACGGGCAAGTTCGCCCAGATGGGGATCAAGAAGGACTTCCAGGACAAGGTCGGCGACCTGCTGACCCCGGGTCGGGCGGCGCTGTTCATGGTGGTCACGAAGGTCACCGAGGACCGCGTCCTGCCCGAGCTGTCGGCGTTCGGCGGCGAGATCCTCCGGACCTCGCTGTCGGTCGAGGACGAGGAGGAGCTGGCGGCGGAGCTCCAGAAGGACTGAGACGCGCCGCGCGGGTCCGGGTCGTCCCGGACCCGCGCCTCTCGCCGGGGCCCTCGCCGCCGGACGTTGGGATTCCCGGTTGCGCGCGCGGCGGGCGCCGCGCAGTGTGCACGTGGTGACGGTCGTCGTGACGATTCTCGGGCTCGCGCTGGTGGTGCTGGTGTCGTGGGACGCCGCGCTCACGGTGCTCCATCCCGGCAGGCGCGGTCCGCTCACGTCACGCGCCCACCGCGCCGGCTGGGCCGTGCTTGGCATGGCGGTGCGAAACGGCGGCGGGCGGCGCCTTCTGACCGCCGCGGGTCCGCTTGCGATGGCGACGCACTTCGTGGCATGGGTCGGCGGTGCCTGGCTGGGCTTCGCGCTCGTCTACGCGGCCAACATCGACGACCTGGTGTTCCAGCGCGAGGTGCCCTTCGGCGCCACCGGCTGGCCCGAGGCGCTCTATGTCTCGGGGTCAGCGCTGACGACGGTGGGGTTCGGCGACATCGTCGCGAGCTCCGACATCCTGCGGATCGTGATCGTCGTCGAGGCGGCGGCGGGGCTCGCCCTTTTCACCTGCGCCGTCACGTACATCCTGAGCGTCTATCCGATCGTGGGCCGGATGGGCGCCGCCGCGCACCGCGTGCAGGACTACGCGGCCGACTCGCTCGCCGGTGCGGCGCTCCTGGTCCGCGACGGCGGGCGCGACGAGGTCGGGGCGCTCCAGCGCGATCTGATCGACATGCACGAGCAGCTCCAGCGATTTCCCGTGGTCGACTACTTCCGCCCGGCGCACGGGCTCTCGTACCCGCTCGCGTTGAGCAGGGCGGGCGCGGTCGTCTATCTCGTGCTGGTCCACGCGCCGCCCGCCGAGGCCGCCGATTGGGCGCGCACGTACGGCCGCGCCCTCGGCAGGACCCTCCGTCGTATCGGACGTGTCGAGGTGGGCGACGACCACGCGCCCGGTGCCGCGGGGCCGATGTCCGCGGGCGAGGCGACGGCGACGCTGGAGCGCCTGCGCGCCGGGGTGGCCGACGCGCTCGGGGCGATGCCGGCCCCGGCCCGGACGGGTCCCGACGACCTGGCGCGCGACCTCGGCCGGATGCAGCGCCTCGTCGACGCGCTGGCCGAGGCACACGGATACCCGCCGCACTCGCTCCTTCCCGCCCGGCCATCCGACGGTGCCCGGGCCGGCCCTTCAGGGGAGTCGTCCGCGGGTCGATAGAGAGAGGGCCGGTCGCCCACCCGGCGCGTGCCCCTCGACCCGAGAGCGCGGAGTGCCCGAGCCCGATTTCGCCCAACTGGTCACGACCGTCATCGCGAGCGGCGCCAGCGACCTCCATCTGTCCGTCGGCGCACCACCCGTGATGCGCCTGAACGGCGACCTGGTCGCGCTCGGCAAGCATCCGCTCACCGCGCAGCAGACCCGCGACCTCGTGTACGGGCTGCTGACCCAGGACCAGCGCCAGCGCCTCGAGACGGATCTCGAGATCGACTTCTCCTACGCGGTCCCCGGCCGCGTCCGGTTCCGGGTGAACGCCTACCACCAGCGGGCATCGCTCGGCGCCGCATTCCGGGTCGTCCCGAGCCAGATCCGGTCGCTCGAGGAGCTGCGCCTGCCGCCGATCCTCCGGGAGTGGACGACCAAGCCGCGTGGGCTCGTCCTCGTCACCGGTCCGACGGGGTCCGGCAAGTCGACGACCCTCGCGGCGCTGATCGACGAGATCAACAGCCGGCGCGCCTGCCACATCGTGACGGTCGAGGATCCGATCGAGTTCCTCCACCGCCACAAGCGCTCGCTGATCAACCAGCGCGAGGTCGGCGGGGACACGCACTCGTTCGCCGCGGCGCTCCGAAGCGCACTGCGCCAGGACCCGGACGTGATCCTCGTCGGCGAGATGCGTGACCTGGAGACGATCCAGATCGCGCTGACCGCCGCGGAGACCGGCCACCTCGTGTTCGGGACGCTCCACACCTCGGACGCGCCGCAGACGGTCGATCGCGTGATCGACGTGTTCCCGCCGCACCAGCAGGAGCAGGTGCGGATCATGCTGGCGAACGGACTGCAGGGGATCTGCACCCAACAGCTGCTGCCGACCCTCTCGGGGAGCCGCGTGGCGGCGTGCGAGGTGCTGATGCCGACCCCGGCGGTCCGGAACCTGATCCGCGAGGGCAAGACGCACCAGATCTACTCGATGCTGCAGACCGGGTCGGCCCACGGCATGCAGTCGATGGACTCGCAGCTCGCGAGCCTCTTCCGCGAGGGGGTCGTCGACATGGACCTGTGCCTGGAGCGCGCGAGCAACCCCGAGGAGCTTCGGCGGATCCTCGGCGTGACCCGGGCGGCCGCCTGATGCCGAGCTTCACCTACAAGGCGCTCGACCGCCAGGGCGGTCACATGAACGGCGAGATCGCGGGCGAGTCGAAGGCCGCCGCCGCGGCGCAGCTGCGGCTGCGCGGGCTGACCGTCCTCGACATCGACGCCAACTCCGCGCCGCCCACCGTGGGCGAGCTGATGGACAAGGTCCGACCCATCAAGGGCCGCGAGATGACCGTCATGGCGCGCCAGCTCGCGACGATGGTGTCGTCCGGGTTGTCGCTCCTGCGAGCGCTGTACGTCCTCGAGGACCAGACCGAGGCCCCCAAGCTGCGTCGTGCGATCGGAGAGGTGCGCCAGGACGTGGAGGCCGGCCTGTCGCTCTCGCAGGCGATGAGCAAGCACCCCCGGGTCTTCAACGACCTGTTCGTCGCGATGGTGCAGGCGGGGGAGACCGGCGGGAACCTGGAGGAGGTCCTCGGCCGGGTCGCCGTCCAGTTCGAGAAGGACGACAGCCTCAAGCGCACCGTCCGCTCGGCGATGGTCTATCCGCTCCTGATCGGAACCTTCGCCGTCGCGGTGCTGATCGGGATGGTCACCTTCATCATCCCGATCTTCGCCGACATGTTCTCCGATCTCGGGGGCGAGCTCCCGACGATGACCAAGGTCATGATCGGCGTCTCGGACGCCTTCCGGGCCTACTGGTGGGCATTCCTCCTGTCGCCGGTCGTGCTCGGGTTCGTGTTCGTCCGCTGGAAGCGGACGGACCGCGGCCGGCTCGCCTGGGACGCGTTCAAGCTCCGGCTGCCGGTCAAGATCGGCGCGATCATCCGCAAGATCGCGGTCGCCCGGTTCGCGCGGACGCTCGGGACGCTGACCGCGTCGGGTGTCCCGATCCTCCAGGCGCTCGCGATCACCGCGCGCACCTCGGGGAACCGGATGATCTCCGACCCGATGGCCGAGGTCGCCGAGCGCGTCCGCGAGGGGCAGTCGCTCGCGGCCCCGCTGGCGAGGACGGGTGTGTTCCCGGTCATGCTCACCCAGATGCTCGCCGTGGGCGAGGAGACCGGCGCCATGGACTCGATGCTCCACAAGCTGGCCGACTTCTACGAGGACGAGGTGGCGACTCAGCTCAAGGCCATCACGTCGATCATCGAGCCGGTCATGATGATCTTCGTGGGCGCCATCGTCGGCCTGGTCGTGATCTCGATGTACCTCCCGATGTTCTCGATCTTCGACCAGATCCAGTAGCAGCACTGTTGAAGGCCGAAAACGGCCCGAAATGGCACTCATGGATCATATAGAGGCCGTGTACGGCCTTCAACAGCGGGCGATGAGGCGCTACGATCCGTCGCACCCCTCGTCGCCCGACCGGCCGCCGGCGCCGGCGGGCACCGTGGCGGCCCGCCATGCGGATCACCTCCCTCACCACCGACGATGCGCTCCTCGCGGAGATCGGCGCCCGCGTCGAGCGCGCCCGCCTCGACCGGGACTGGACACAGGCTCGGCTCGCCGAGGAGGCGGGGATCGGCGAGCGCACGCTCAAGCGACTCGAGGCCGGGCAGGGCGCCACGCTGGCCAACTTCCTCCGGGTCCTCCGCGTCCTCGGTCTGCTGGACGGCCTCGAGGTCCTCGTCCCCGAGGCCGGGCCCGAGCCCGGTCCAGCAGGCGGCGCTCGCGGGCCGGCGGCGCCGGCGGGCGTCGGGGTCGACGCCGGTCACGCCCCCCCGGCCCGACCCGGGGGAGTGGTCGTGGGGTGACGGGCGGTGAGCACGATCGCCCGCGTGCGCCTGTGGGGGACCACCATCGGCGTGGCGAGCCTGGGTGAGGACGACACGGTCGCCGCCTTCGAGTACGACCCGGCCTTCCTTCGCAGCGGGATCGAGGTGGCACCGCTCACGATGCCGCTCGGCCCGGGCGTGCATCGCTTCCCAGGCCTCCCGGCCCCGGCGTTCCACGGGCTGCCGGGCCTGCTCGCCGACTCACTCCCCGACCGGTTCGGCGACTCCCTCATCGACCTCTGGCTGGCCGAGCAGGGCCGCGACCCATCGGGCTTCGACGCGCTCGAGCGGCTCTGCTACGTCGGGACCCGGGGGATGGGGGCGCTCGAGTTCGCCCCCGCGCTCGGGCCGCGCTCGCGTCGCGCGGAGCGCCTCCACCTGGGAGCGCTCGTCGAGCTCGCCTCCGAGGTCATGAGTCGCCGCGCGGAGCTCTCCACCTCGTTCGACGGCGAGTCCCGCGACGCGGCGCTCGCCGAGATCCTCCGCGTCGGGACGTCGGCGGGCGGCGCCCGGGCCAAGGCGGTGATCGCGTGGAACCCGACGAGCGAGGAGGTCCGCTCGGGGCAGGCGGCGGCGCCCCCCGGCTTCGAGCACTGGCTGCTCAAGTTCGACGGCGTCCGAGGCAACCGTGACCGGGAGGTGCTCGCCGACCCGCAGGGCTTCGGTGCCGTCGAGTACGCGTACTCGCGCATGGCGCGCGCCGCGGGCATCGAGATGCGCGAGACGCGCCTGCTGGCCGAGGACGGCCGGCGCCACTTCATGACCCGGCGCTTCGACCGAGCCGACGACGGCGACCGGATCCACATGCAGTCGCTCGGGGCGCTGGCGCATCTGGACTACAACGATCCGATGGCCAACTCCTACGAGCAGGCGTTCGCGACCATCCGGGCGCTCGGGCTGGCGATGGCGGCGATCGAGGAGCAGTTCCGGCGCACCGCCTTCAACGTGATGGCGCGCAATCAGGACGACCACGTCAAGAACATCGCGTTCCTCATGGACCGCCGTGGCGAGTGGTCGCTCGCGCCCGCCTTCGACCTGACCTACGCCTACAACCCGGCCGGTGTCTGGACGGCTCGCCACCAGATGTCCGTCGACGGGCGTCGCGAGGACATCACGCGCGACGATCTGCGTGCGCTGGCGGCGACGGCGACGATGAAGCGCGGACGCGCCGACGCGATCATCGACCAGGTGCGCTCGGCGGTGCTGCGCTGGAGCGAGTTCGCGGACGCCGCGGGGGTCGACGAGTCACAGGCCGCGGGCGTCGCCGCGGGCCATCGGCCCGACCTCTGAGCGCCCGGGCGCCCGATCGTCAGTCCCGGGTCCGGTACAGGTGGACGGTGATCGGGGCGAAGACCGCCGTCAGCACGGCCGCCGCGCCCAGTACGAGCGCGATCTCGGTGCCGTTCGGCGTTCCGGCCATGAGGTCTCGCGACGCCGTCGCGAGGTGGCTCACGGGGTTCGCGTCGACGAAGGACTCGAGCCACCCCGGAAGCGTCTCGGGCTCGACGAACACGTTGCTGAGGAAGGTCAGCGGGAAGAGCACCATGAAGCCGGTGTTCATCACCGCGCTCGGCGAGCGCATCAGGAGGCCCACGGTCGTGAACACCCACGCCAGGCCGCAGGCGAACACCACGACGAGCGCGATCGCCCCGACCACGCCGATCGCGCCCCCATCGGGACGGAACCCGATCGCGAGCCCGACGACCACGACCACGACGCCGCCGATCGTGTACCGGACGCTGTCGCCGAGCACCGAGCCGATCAGGGGCGCGGAGCGGGAGACCGGAAGCGCGCGGAAGCGGTCGACGACGCCCTTGGTCATGTCCGTGTTGAGCGCCACCCCGGAGTAGACCGTGGTGAACAGGACCGACATGACCACGATCCCGGGCAGGATGTACTGCAGATAGTCGCTGGTGGAGCCGGCCACCGCGCCGCCGAACAGGAACGTGAACATCAGGACGAACAGGACCGGCGTCACGGTCACGTCGAGCAGCTGCTCGGGCACGTGCTTGATCTTGAGCATGCCGCGCCAGCCGAAGGTGAGCGCCGCCCGGAGCGGGCCCGCGGGCGCGGGGCGCTCACCCGACGCGAGCGCGGCGTGGCGACGTCGGGCCTCCGCGCTCGCCGATCGTGTGTCGCTCGTCACCGTGCTCATGCCGCCTCCGTCGTGCGTCGCGCCGTCGTCGTGCCACCTCGTCCGGCGATGCGGAGTGCCCCGTCAGCGCGAGGAACACCTCGTCGAGGCTCGGCTGGCCGAGTGCGAACTCCGCGACCGCGACCCCGGCCGCGGCGAGCCCGCCGAGCACCTCCGAGGCCTCCGCCGGTCCTCCGACGCCCGCGGTCAGGGCGGCGGGATCGGCGTCGAGCGTGACCTGTCCGCCGACGACGCGCCGGAGCACGTCCGCGGCCGCCGCGCGCTGGCCGGGGTCGAGCAGCCGCACGTGGAGCGAGCCGGATCCCACGGAGGCCTTCAGGCGACTCGGCGTCCCCTCGGCGATCACGCGCCCCCTGTCGATCACGGCGACCCGCTCGGCGAGCTGATCGGCCTCGTCGAGGTATTGGGTGCAGAGCAGCACCGTCGTCCCGTCCGCCGCGAGCGCGCGGACGATGTCCCAGACCTGGTTGCGCGAGCGCGGGTCGAGCCCGGTCGTCGGCTCGTCCAGGAACATGAGCCGCGGCGTCACCACGAGGCTCGCCGCGATGTCGAGCCGGCGCCGCATGCCCCCGGAGTAGTTCTTGGCCTGGCGCCCGGCGGCCTCGGCGAGGTCGAACGCCTCGAGCAGCTCGTCGGCGCGCGAGCGGGCCCGCGCCCGGGTGTGGCCGAGCAGGCGGGCGATCAGCACCAGGTTCTCGCGCCCGGTCAGGTCCTCGTCGACCGAGGCGAACTGCCCGGTCAGGCCGATCGACCCGCGCACCGCGTCGGCGTCGGCCACGACGTCGTGGCCGAGCACGCGCGCGTGACCGGCGTCCGGGCGCAGGAGCGTCGCGAGCATGCGGATCGTCGTCGTCTTGCCGGCCCCGTTCGGACCGAGCACGCCGTAGACCGTCCCGGCGGCGACGGTCAGGTCCAGCTCGTCGACGGCGCGGGTCTCGCCGAAGGTCTTGACGAGGCCGACGGCCTCGATGGCGGGTGGTGATGGGGGCATGCGCACTCCGGGAGTGGCTCTCGGAGCAGGGTAGGCCGTCGAGGGGCCGGCGTCATGCAACAGACCGCCCGGGATGGCGGAGCTCGTCGGTTCGCCGGACTCCCGGAACCCGGTCCGGCGTCGACGAGTCCGACCCGCGCGGGACCTCGCGTGCGCGGACGCATGCCGCTCCGACCTCCGGCCACTCGGAGGCCGTCGACGATCGACGCCATCACCGACGCCGCCGAGGCGCCGCGCCGGTCGCGGATGGATTCCGGCACGGCGCGGTGATACGCATAGGCAATGCATAGCGAGACACTCAGCGCCAGCCAGGCGGCCCGCGCCCTCGGCATCAGCCTGGACACGCTTCGTCGATGGGACCGTGCCGGTCGCATCCGGACCGAGCGAGACGCGGCGAACCGTCGTCGCGTCCCGACCACCGAGATCGCCCGTCTGCGCGGATCCGATCCGGGCGGGGGGTCCGCGCGCAATCGGCTGGCCGGCGTCGTGCGCGAGGTCCGCGTCGACGGGCTGCTCGCGCAGGTCGAGCTCGACGTGGTCGCGCCGGCCCGCGTCGTGGCGGTCATCACCCGCGAGGCGGCCGAGGAGATGGGGCTCGCGGTCGGAGACGCCGCGACCGCGGTCGTCAAGGCGACGTCGGTGATGATCGCGCGGTGAGACCGAGCATGCTGGGCGCGGCGGCCCTGCTCGTCGTCGTCGCGTTCGCGGCCGCCGCCTGCGCCGGCGCGCGTGGCTCCGACCCGGTGACCGTGCTGGGCGCCGCCTCGCTCGTCGACGTGCTCCCCCGCGTCGACCCCGCCGCGCGGCACTCGTTCGCCGGGTCCGACACGCTCGTGGCGCAGGTCAGGGAGGGGGCACCGGCGGACGTGGTCGCGACGGCGGACGTGCGCCTCGTCCGGAGGCTCCACGACGAGGGCCTCGTCGAGCGCCCGCGGGTGTTCGCCACGAACCGCCTCGTCCTGCTCGTCCCGCGCGGCAATCCGGCACGCGTCGCGGGCGTCGGGGATCTCGACCGGCCCGGGGTCGTGTTCGTCATGGCGGACGCAGGCGTCCCCGCCGGGGACTCCGCCCGCCGCCTCCTGGCCGCCCTCGGCCGCGCGGACCTCGTCGGTGCGGCCGCCAGTCAGGAGCCCGACGTGCGCGCCGTCACCCAGAAGGTCGCGCTGGGGGAGGCCGACGCCGGATTCGCCTATGCGACCGACGCCGCCGCCGCGGCCGACGTGGTCGCGATCGAGTTGCCGGCCGCCGCGGTGCCGCCGATCGAGTACGGGGTCGCCGTGCTGCGGGACTCGCCCCGCCGCGAGGCGGCCGCCGCCCACATCGCCCGCCTCGCCGGCCCCGAGGGGCGCGCGGTCCTGGCGCGCGCCGGCTTCGGCCCACCGTGACGCGACGCCTCCTGGTCGTGGCCGGGGTCATGTCCGTGGCACTCGCCGTCGCGTTCCTCGTGCTTCCGGTGCTCGCGATCTTCGCCCGCGTGGGCCCGCTCGAGATCGTCCGCCAGCTCGGGAGTCCCGTCGCCCTCGACGCCCTGCGCGTGACCGTCGTCACCAGCCTCGTCGCGCACGCGATCGTCCTGGCGGTCGGGACGCCGTGCGCCTACACCCTGGCCACGCGACGCTTCCCCGGACGGCGGGCGCTCGTCACGCTCCTCGAGCTGCCGCTCGTCCTGCCTCCCGCGGTGGCCGGGGTGGGGCTCCTGGCCGCCTTCGGCGCGCAGGGGCTCCTCGGAGACGCGCTCGAGGTCGCGGGGATCAGGATCCCCTTCACGCAGACCGCCGTGGTGATGGCGATCGTGTTCGTGTCGAGCCCGTTCTACGTCCGCGCCGCGATCGCCGCCTTCGAGGCCGTCGACGCCGACCTGCGCGACGCGGCCAGGACCCTCGGCGCAGGTCCGGGGCGCGTGTTCGCCCGCGTGGCGCTGCCGCTCGCGGCCGGGGGCCTCGGCGCGGGGTCCACGCTCGCGTTCGCCCGGGGCCTCGGCGAGTTCGGCGCGACGATCCTGTTCGCCGGCAGCCTCGCCGGCGTGACCCAGACGCTCTCGCTCGCGATCTATGCGGAGTTCGATCGCGACTTCGACACGGCCCTCGCGATCGGCGCACTGCTCATCATCGCGAGCATCGTGCTCCTCGGATCGGTCAAGCTGCTCTCGGCGTGGACGAGCTCCAGATCGACATCAGGCGCCGGCTGAGGGGGCACATGCTCGCCGTCGCGCTCTGCACGGCCGGCCCGCTCGCGGTCGTGGGCCCCTCCGGTGCGGGCAAGTCGACCATCCTGCGGGCCGTCGCCGGGCTCGCGGACGTCGACGCGGGGCGCGTCGCGGTGGGCTCCTCGGTGTGGCTCGACACGGCGGCCGGCGTGCGCCTGCGTCCCGAGCAGCGATCCGTCGGCTACCTCTTCCAGGACTTCGCGCTCTTTCCCCACCTCAGCGTGCGGGGCAACGTCGCATTCGGTGCCCGCGGCCGTGCGGACGAGATGCTCGCGCGCTTCGGGATCGCGCACCTGGCGTCGGCGCGGCCGGGAGCGCTCTCGGGCGGCGAGCGTCAGCGGGTCGCCCTCGCGCGGGCGCTCGCCCGGGACCCCGCCGTCCTGCTGCTCGACGAGCCGACCGCGTCGCTCGACGCCGTGACCAGCGGCGAGGTCCGCGGCGAGCTCGCGGCGGTGCTCGCGCAGAGCGCGCGGCCGAGCATCGTGGTCACGCACGACTTCGGCGAGGCGGCCGCGCTCGCGCCCCGTGTCGCCGTCGTGGTGGAGGGGGCCGTGCGCCAGCTCGGTACGCCGGCGGAGCTCGTGGCGGCGCCCGCGGACCCGTTCGTCGCAGGGCTCACCGGGGCGAGCGTGGTGCGGGGGTGGGCGCGCCGGGTCCCGGGCGGGCTCACGATCGTGGACCTCGACGAGGGGGGTGAGATCCACTCCACCGATCCGGCGACGGGGCCCGTCGCGGTGGCGGTGCACCCCTGGGAGGTGACGATCGAGCCGCCGGGCGCCGATCCTCGCGGCTCGGCCCGGAACCGGGTGCGCGGACGGGTCACGTCGGTCCATCCGGTCGGCGATCGGGTCCGCGTGGCCGTCGGGCCGATCGTCGGCGAGATCACCGCGGAGTCGGCCGCGCGGCTCGCCGTGACGCGCGGCGACCACGCGACCGCCGCGTTCAAGGCCGTCGGCACCCGGCTGATCCCGCTGGCACCGACCACCCCGTCCCGGGACGGGGTGGGGCCATGATCGAGCGCAACGTCGCCTTCGCGCGACTGCTCGCGATCGTACGGGCCAACGCCGTCCGGCCGGATCCCGAGACCGTCGCCCTCGACGACGCGCTCGGCCGGATCCTGGCCGAGCCGGTGCGGGCGCGCGCCGACCACCCCCGATTCGACAACTCCGCCATGGACGGGTGGGCGCTTCGCGCCGCCGAGACGCCGGGACGGTTCGAGGTCGTCGGCGAATCGGCCGCCGGTGCGCCGTTCGCGGGCCGGCTGCGCCCTCGGGAGGCGATCCGCATCGCGACCGGGGCGCAGATGCCACCCCGACGCCGACGCGGTCGTCCCGGTCGAGCACGCGGGCGAATCGGGGGGCGCGATCGACGCCGGCCGCGTGGCGGCGGGCGCTCACGTCCGCCGCGCGGGCGAGGACCTTCGCGCCGGTGCCGTCGTCCTGCCCGCCGGTGCGCGGCTGGCCGCCCACCACCTGGCGGTGGCGGCGGGCGCCGGCGCGGCCGTCGTGGACGTGCGGCGACGACCGCGGGTCGCCCTGCTCCTGACCGGCGACGAGATCGTGCCGGTGGTCGCCGATCCGTCTCCCGGCCAGATCTGGGACATCGCGGGGCACGCGCTCCCGGCGCTCCTTCGGGCATCGGGCGCGCGAGGTGGTCACCCGCGTCCACGTGCCCGACGATCGGCGCCGGACCGAGGCGGCCGTCGCCTCCGCGCTCGAGGGCGCGGACCTCGTGGTGAGCGTCGGCGGCGTGTCGGCCGGTGCCCACGACCACGTCGGTCCGGCGATCGAGGCGTCGGGCGCCCGCACGCTGGTGGCCGGCGCCCGCATCCGCCCGGGGCACCCGATCCGGCTCGCGCTCGGTGCCGGGACGCCGGTCCTCGCGCTCCCGGGAAACCCCGTCAGCGCGCTCGTGTGCCTCGCGGTGTTCGGGAGGCCTCTCCTCGGCGTCCCCGACCCGTGGTCCGAGCGGGCCCTGGCCGCCGACTACGAGTCGCCGACGCCGAGGACCGACCTGATCCGGTGCACCGAGGCACCCGGCGGCCTGGTCCCGGCCGCGCGGCAGGCGTCACATGACATCAGCGGCCTCGCGACGGCCACGCACATCGTCGTCGTGCCGGAGGGGCGGGGGCGGGTGGTGGCCGGCGAGGCGCTCGCGGCCCTCCCGCTCCCCTGATCGTCAGGGATCGGTCACGGGCGTGATCTCGATCCCGACGCGCCCTGGCCTGTCCGAGCGCGTCACGAAACGCTTGAGCGCGTACATGGCGGGGACGATCCTGGTCGCCACCACCCCGTAGCGCCCGTCGATCATTCGCGCGACGTCGGCGGTGTCGTCGGGATCGAGGAGCCTGGCCGTCCCGGCGTGCACGGGTGTGCCCGGGGCGACCCGGCCGCGCATGTCGCAGGCCGCGAACTGCACGTCGGGCCGGTTGCGCAATCGCGTGACCTTCCAGCTGGTCTCCTCGGTGACGACCAGGAGCCGCCCGTCGTCCTCGACGAACCAGACCGGCGTCGGCTTCGGCCGGCCGTCGCGCGTGTACGTGGCGAGCGCGATGTACTTCGCGTCGCCGAGCAGATCGGACCCCATCCCAGGCCTCCCCGTCCCTCCCGACATCCCGTCGCCCCCGACGGGATTCTCGCACGCCGGGCACGGCGACTGTTCGCGGCCGCCGGGATCCGGCAGGATGCCGGACGAACGGAGGTTTGACGATGGCGGCGCCGGGCGACGGACTCGATGTGATCGGACTGCGCGAGCGGGTCCGCTACGTGCTGACCGACAAGCTCGGGCCGGTGGAGGTCGACCGCGACGGAGACTTCAGCTTTCCCTTCGAGTCGACGCGCGTCTTCATCAGCGTCCGGCCCTTCGGCGCGGACGGCGCGGTGGTCGCGATCGACGCGCCGGTCGTCTTCGGCGCCGCACCGGGACCGGAGCTGTACGAGTGGGTCGCGACACACGCGAACGACTACATCGTGGGCCATCTGGGGTGCGAGCTGCGCGAGGAGGGGGCGCTCGTGCTCGTCAGTCATCGACTCCTCGGCCGGTTCTTCGACCCCGAGGAGCTCCTCGCGGTGGTCGCGGCGGTCGCCGGCACCGCGGATCGCCTCGACGACGAGCTCAAGGCGCGCTTCGGGGGCGAGCGGTTCGTCGACTGACGGGTCGCGGCCGCGTCCGTTGGGCGTCGGCGCGCCGGATCGCGTGAGGCGATGATCGATCGCGACGCACCCGGGCGCACGTCGGGGCCGGCGGTCGAGGGCGCCGCGGCGGTGCCCGGCCGGCGCGGGCCGGGACGGTGGGACGCGCTCGCCGCGCTTCGCGCCCCCTGGGCGCTGGTCGCCCTCGGCGCCATTCTCGTGGGGGCGCTCGTCCTCAGGGCGTGGGATCTCGGGCAGGTGGACGAGCGCGCGGGTGAGGTGCTCACCGAGGAGCGCGCCCGCGGCCCGTGGGGCGACGCGATCCGCTCGATGGCCGAGCCGCGCAACCAGGGCCCGCTCTACTACCTCATGCTCCGCGTCCTCCCGGGCGACGACGTCACCGCGCTCCGGATCCCCTCGGTCGTCCTCGGCGTCCTGGCGGTCGGCCTCCTCGTGGCGTTCGTGGCGGTCGTGTTCCGGGACCGCGGGCTGGCGCTCTGGAGCGGTCTCCTGCTCGCGGTCTCGCCCCTGCACGTCCTGCTCTCGCGTCTCGCCCGCCCGTACGGCCTCCTGGTCGTGCTGTCGCTGCTCGTCACGGCGGCCTTCCTGGCGCTGGTGTCAGGACGGCGCGGCACATGGTGGTGGGGTGGGTTCGTCGCGCTCTCCGCGCTGGCATACCTGACCCACTTCACGGCGCTCGTGCTGCCCGTCGCGCAGGCGCTCGTGCTGCTCGTCCGGCGGCCCGGGCGTCCGCTGTGGTGGCGCTGGAGCGCTGCGCAGGCCCTCGCCCTCGCACCGCTGGCGGCATGGGTGGCCTATGCGCTCGGGCAGACTCGCGAGCCGTCGGAGGGCTCGATCCCCGGCCCCACGCTCGCGACCGTCCCGCGCGCCGTCTGGAACCTCCTCGTCGGCGCCGGCATCGACACCGGCGCCTGGATGACACCCGCGATCGTGCTCGCGACCGTCGGGCTTGCCGGCGGCGTCGTGTGGGGGATCAGGCGCCGCGACGTCGGCGCGGTCACGATGCTGGCGCTCGTCGCGGCGGCCTCGATCCCGACCTTCGTCGCCGTCCTCACGATCACGACCAAGTACAGCGACCGCTATCTCGCCGTCGCGCTCCCCGCGTTCATGATCCTCGTGGCCGCCGGATGGACGAGGACCGGGTTCGCCCGCGTCGGTGTCGTCGCCCTGGCGGTGATCGTCGCGAGCGCGGCCGTGGTCTCGGCCCGGTCCACGTTCGACGACCGCGAGCCCGGCGAGGACTGGAGCGGCGCCGCGCGGGTCGTCGGGGCGGAGGCCGGCGCGGGTGACCTCGTCGTGTTCCAGCGCTCGACCACCCGCCGGGCGTTCGAGGACGCATCGCCCAGCGGGGCCGATCCGCCGTTCGAGGTGGTCGAACTCGACGCGACCGCGGACACGACCGCCGACGAGCGGCGGGCCGAGGATGTGTGGGTCGTCTATCGGAACCCGATCGAGGACTTCCACACTGGGGCGTACCGTGACTTCACGCCGCTCGAGCCCGGCCTGTCGGAGATGTCCGACTGGCTGATCGCGCGCCGTGAGCGGATCGTCGACGAGCGTGTGCTCGAGGGGATGCGCATCTTCCGTCTGCGCCCGGAGGGCTCCTGACGGGACCGGGGTCGGGCCCCGGCGCGCGGGGGCCGCGCAGGCGGGTACCTCCACCGAGACGACGTGGACGAGGTGCGCCTGGAGGAGGGCTGATCCTCGCGCTCGTCCCCCCGCCCGCCGCCGACGATGAGTCGGTACGCCACGAGGATCACGACACCGCCCCCGACGGCGATCAGGAAGCTCAGCAGGTCGAAGCGCTCGAGATCGCCCCACCCGGCCGCGGCCGCGACCAGCCCGCCGAGGACGGCGCCACCGATCCCCGAGGCCGATGGTCATCAGGATCCCGAGCCCGCGGTCGCCGGGGACGACCAGGCGCGCAAGCGCGCCGGCGGCGAGCCCGAACAGGATCCAGCTGAGCAGTCCCATGGCGTGCCCCTCAGGTCGGCGACGGGTGCATCGCCCCGGCGCGCGATCGGCCGATCACCGATTGCGTCGCCGGAGAAGGGGTCTGCGGGCCGACGCCGAACGTGGGGACGTGAACGGCGGCTCGCTCGCATACGACGACTCGGAGCGCTACGGGAAGGTCATCCCGCTCGCGCGCCAGATGCTCGTCCAGATCTCGCACCCGCGCAGCTTCAACGACGCCCAGGCGATCGGCGACCGGCTCAAGGGCGGTGCGGTCGTGATCGTGGTGCTCCACGACGCCGACCGCGACCTCGCCGGGCGTATCCGAGACTTCGCCTTCGGCCTGGCCGCGGCGCGCGAAGGGGCCGTGGCCCAGGGCGGCGACGGGATCCTGGTGCTGACGCCCCCGGGGGTGGCGGTGACCGGCGTGCACGAGGATCAACCCGCCACGGTCTGAGTCGCCGCGTTTCCGCCGTCCGCGCCGATCGGCGCCGGCGGTCGTTCCGGCGGCCTCGGCCGCTGGAGCAGCAGGTCCCAGGTGCGACCGTCGACGACGCCGCGCGCCGGGAGCCCTCGCGCGCGCTGGAAGGCGGTCACCGCGGCCCGTGTCCGCGCTCGGAAGAATCCCGTCCGGGGGACCGGTGCCCCCCACGTCCGCAGCCGTGACTGCAGCCAGACGACGGGATCTCCGCTCGCGCCGGGGCTGAGCCGGGCGTACCGGCTCGAGAGCGTGCGCTCGGCGAGGGCCGCGGCGCGCCGGCGCGCGGGCGCGCAGTCGGTCGGCAGCCCGAGGGCCGGAAGCTGTGCGGCCCGCGTGTGCTGCAGGCTCCAGTAGCTCACGCCGTCGGCGCCGAGCTCCGCCGCCAGGCACCGGAAGGCGCGCAGATCGGTGGGGCGCTCGCCGCGGTAGGTCCCGGCGATCGGGGCCACCGGCACCCCGTAGACGGCGTTCCAGCGCATCGCCCTTCGAAGCGCCGACGCCATCCCGACGCCGAAGTCGCGCCAGTAGACCTGCGGCATGAAGACGTCGACGGCGTCCGGTCCCTCCGCGAACGCCGAGTACGGGAAGGAGCGATGGGCGTCGACGTACGCGAAGCTGGTCATCGCGATCGGGACCCGCCGACCGACGCGCCGGCGCAGCTCGCGCAGGTACCGGCGCGCGGCCCGATGCCCCGCGCTGCCGATGCCCGGCCGCCCCTCGAGCTCGCCCTCCGCGTCGATGACGAGGCACTCCGCGCCGCGCGCCGCCGCGCGGGCGAGCACCCGCGCCTCCCGGACCGGCGCGCGGCCGTAGACGTACTGCCACGCGCAGACCCGACGGCCGGCCGCCTCCAGCGTGGCCCGCGCCGCGTCGAATTGGCGCCAGTAGCGGAGACCGTCGCCGGACTTCACGAAGACCGTCGAGACCCCGGCCGCGGCCGCGTCGGCCGCGATTCGCCCGGGCCCTCCCGCGGCATCGACCTCCCACACCCACACACCCGGTCCGTGGAAGGGCGAGAGGTCGGCGCCGCCCGCGTCCGGGTCGTCGGGGCGCGTGACCGGGGACGCGCCGGTCGGGCAGGCGTCAGAGAGGCCCCACACCGCGCGGACGGGCGCGGGGATCCGGGGGCATCCCGGACCGCCTGGGTCGCCGATCGCGCGCCAGCGGCCGGGTGACACCCGCCGGAACAGCTCGAGGTCGCCACGGCGGCCGGAGAACGCCGCGAGGGCCCATTCGACCCCAAGGTGCGAGGCGGCGAGCACGGACCCGGCGGCCGGGGCGTCGCGGGGCCCGCGTGCGCGAGACCCGCCCGCGCGGGCGTCCGTCAGCGCGACGCGGAGCCCGCGCGTGACGCCCACAAGCCGCGGCGCGCCGGCGACCTCGGCCCGGGGGGCCCTGGCGCCCAGGCGTTCCACGAGGTCGAGCACGCGGCCCGGATCCGTCGTCGGGTCGGCCGATGCCTCGACACCGTAGAGCCAGTCGTCGATCGCGAACACCGCGGCCGTCCTCGTCGCGCCGGTGGCGGCGTCGCGAATGAGCACGAGTCCGCCGGCGGGCCGCTCGAGCTCGGCCACGCGAAGCCGTCTCGCATCGGCGCGAAGCGCCCATCGGGTCAGATCGACGCCGGCCTGCGGGCCGCCCTCGGCCGAGAGCTGGGCCGCCCAGGCTCGGACCGCAGGCCGCCCGGCGGCGTCGGTGTACGTGGTGCCGACGCCACCCACGACCCCGAGCCGCGCGGCGCGCTCGGCGCCCTCGCCCGGTTCCACGCGACCGCCCCCGCGCATCTCGCGGAGCAGGTCCGCCGGGCCGGCGATCCCGCGGGCCGGGCCGGCCTGGAGCCCCGGCAGCCAGGCGGCGTCCGGCAGGCGGAGCGCCAACCCGGCGGGCGCCGCGACGGGGTCGGACGGCGCCGGGTCCTGTGCGCCCGCCGCGCCCGCGCAGACGGCGAGCGTCGCGAGGGCCACGGCCAGCGGTCGTCGGGTGTGGGCCACGGCCATCCGGGGCGCGACGCTACCAGCGACGGCCGCCGGCATCGCCTCTTGGCGGCGTGCCCTCAGGCGCCGGCGGACGCGCGTCGAAGCCGGTCGAGGACCGCGGCGCCGATCCCGCCCGGTGCGGGGGGCACCGCGAGGACGACGTCGACGTCCGCGGCGTCGGCCGCGCGCAGCTGTGCATAGAGCTCGTGGGCGTAGTCCTCCGGGGACACCGGCGATGCCAATCGGAGCGCGCCCTCCGGAAGGCCTCGGTCGCCGCTCGCACCGAGGACGGCGACGCGCCGGCCGGCGGCGAGCAACGCCCGCGCCCGCCGGCCGGCCTCGTCGAGGGTCGTCAGCTCGACCCTCGCGGCCGGACGGTAGTGGGCGGCGAGCATGCCGGACGCCCGCGCGGGCCCCAGGTCGTCCTCGACCGCGAAACCGAGCGTCTCGGCGAGCATCCGCGCGGTGACGGCGCCCCGACGAAGGAGCGTGG
The DNA here is from genome assembly GCA_963698665.1 of Miltoncostaeaceae bacterium. Lineage (GTDB taxonomy): Bacteria > Actinomycetota > Thermoleophilia > Miltoncostaeales > Miltoncostaeaceae > CALNYH01. Next base: position 1,257,974 of record CAVORO010000003.1, read on the forward strand.
GGCGCGGGCCGGTGCAGTCCACGATCGTCGACTCGACGCCGATGCGACTGCGCCCGCCGTCCAGCACGACCGAGACCGCATCGCCCAGCTCGGTCCGGACGTCGGCCGCGCTGGTCGGGCTCACCCGCCCGAAGCGATTGGCCGACGGGGCCGCCACGCCGCGCCCGAACGCCGCCAGGAGCGCGAGGGCGACCGGCTGGTCGGGGACCCGGAGCCCGACGGTGTCACGTCCGCCCGTGACGATGTCCGGCGCCGCCGCGCTCCGGGCGACGACGATCGTGAGCGGCGCGGGCCAGAGTGCGGCGAGCCGCGTCGCGGCGGCGCCCGGTGTGCGCCCGTAGCGCTCGAGCAACCCCGCGTCCGCCCCGTGGACGATCAGCGGATGCCACCCGGGTCGCCCCTTGGCGGCGAAGACCCGGGCGACGGCATCGGGCCGCTCGGCGTCGGCGCCCAGTCCGTAGACCGTCTCGGTGGGGAAGGCGACGAGCGCACCGGCCTCCAGCGCGGCCACGGCCGCGGCGATGTCCGGCGCGGCCGTGGCATCCCCTCGGCGGTCGCTCAGCGGATGTTCACCACCGGCGTCCCGACCGGCACCCGCGGCCAGAGCCACCTGATGTTGGCGTTGTAGTTCCGAGTGCATCCGTGGGAGTAATAGCGCCAACTGCGTGACAGCAGGTGCTCCTCGTTCGTGCCGTGGATCCCGTAGCCGCGGTGGTACCAGAGGACGAGGGGCCCGAACGCCGCTCGCGGGCCGGGGCCCTTCGCGTAGACGCGGTAGCGGCCGCTCGGCGTCGGCGTGCCCGGCGCCCCGAACACCACGGGAAGGACGCGCCGCAGCCGGCCGTCCTCGTAGTAGTAGAGGCGCATCTCGTTGATCATCTGAACGATGTAGCGCGAGGCGTCCCGGGGGACGCCGTGTGGGTTGCGCCCGAACAGCCTGACGCGGGTGGGGGCGCCGGCGGCGGCCACGCGGCCCCGATCGCCTGGCGCGCGCGCGCGAACCTGCCAGGCGCCGCCGGCGGGGAGTCGCACCCGAGTCGTGACCCTGCCGCCCACCGCCGCCGCCGGGCGCGCGAGGGGGCGCCACGCGCCGCCGGCGCGACGCGCCTCGATCACGACCCGCTCGCCAGGGTGGGCGGGTCGCGCGATCGCGCTGACGCGGACCGGTCGTCCGGCGATCGCCTCGGTGGGGTCGACGTGGACCCGGGTCGCCGACACGGCGCGGCGAACGGTCACGGACCGGGCCCTGCCCGCGGACGCCTCGCCGGAGCCGAGCACCAGCGCCCGGACCGACGCGCTGGCGCGAAGCGGGACGTCCGCCGAGAAGCGCCCGCGGGAATCCGCCGTCAGCGTCGCCCAGGGCGTCCACGATCCGCCCGGCGCGCGCCGCTCGAGTCGGACGCGCGCCCGCGATGCCGGCGCGACACGTCCGGTGACCGACACCCTCGCCCCGGCGTCGATCGCACCCTGCGCGCGAAACGCGACCACGCGCTCGATGGGCCCCGCGTCCGACCCCGGCCCGGCGGCGGGGTCGGCGCCCTGCGCGGTCGCCGCGGCGGTGAGGGTCGCAACGACGAGTGCGACCACGCCAATGCGACGGGTGCGACTCCACGGATGCGCGGCGCTCACCAGGTCCCTCCTCGACCGCCGGTGCACTCGTGCACCGCGCGATCCGGAGGCGCCGGCGGTGCGTGCGACCGACTGGGATGACGCGAGTCTCGCCGATGCGCGTCCTCGAGGACAAGATGGTTTCCAACCGGCGGGGTTCGGTAGTTCCCCGCAGCGTCCGGCGGGTCGGCCCGGATGGGCGGGTCGGGCGGCGGTCCTACCGTCCGGCCTGTCAACGACCTCGGAGCGAGAGATGCTTGCCGGTGTGGTGTTCCTCTATGTGATCTGGGTGGCGCTCGCCGTGCTCAGCGTCTGGATCATGGTGGCCGCGACCCGCCACGCGGACGACGACTCGCACAAGGGCCCGCACCGCACCGCCTGAGCATCGGCGCGACCCGCCGCCCGGCGCGGGTGGGCGGGCGGCGGGTCGGCGTCGGCCGCCGTCAGGCCGCGATGCTGCCGAGCTCGTCGCGCGGGGCGAGGAGGATCTCCCCCGGCACGGGGCCCTGCGGGTCGAGCCGGTCGAGCAGCGCCTCGATCCGGTTCCGCTCTGCGTTGCTCAGCGCCGGAGCGTCGTCCGTGTGCTTGAGACCGATCACGTGAGTCATCGACGCCCTCCCTTGGTTCGTCTTCCGTTGATGTGGGCGGCATCCTCTCCCGTCCAGATTCCGGGGGGGTTGCGCCTCCGTTAGCGGCGCGTGAAGGTGCCCGATCGCACCCGTGTGGGGCGGTCGGGGTGCGGTCGGGACCGCGGGCGGCCGATACTCGGGAAGGGCGCCCCGCACGGCCGCGGACGGACGAGGTCATGGACGAACCCACGCCTGAGGACATCGCGGGGCTCGCCCGCCTTCGGCGCCACCTGTACGAGGGAGGCTCGGCGCGACTGCCGGAGGCCGCAGCGGCGTGCGGGCTTCGCATCAGCGCCCTCGCCCGCTGGTTGTCGGACGGGCGGCTGCGCCGCGTCGCGCCGGCGGCCGCGACCCCGCGGGTCGCCTGCGTGGTCTGCACGAACGCCGCCCCGCGCGATCTGTGCGACGGCTGCCGCCGTCGCCTCGTCGCCGCGGGCGACGACGGCCTCGGCGCGCCCCGTCGGCCCGCGTCGCCGGCGCCGGTGCCGGGGGCCGGCGCGACGGCCAGGCGCCACTCCCGCCGCCGGACGTAGGGGTTCTCCCGCACCCGCTCGTCGGGGGCGGCGCGGATCCGGCGCGCCCGCGCGGGCGAGATGATTCACGCAGAGGGGCGCGCCCGGCGCCCCACGCCAAGGAGGTCCGCCATGGGCGACATCACGATGAGGGCGGACGCCGTGCTCGACAGCGTCGCGGTCGGCGACGCCATGCATGCCGGGGTGCTCACGTGCGCCGGCGACGCGCCCCTCCTGCAGGTCGCGGCGACGATGGCCGAGAACGGCATCCACAGCGTCATCGTCAGCGACCTGAACGCCGCGGGTCCCAAATGGGGCGTCGTGTCGGACCTCGACCTGGTCTCCGCCGCGGTCGGCGGCGCCGGCGCGCGGACGGCGCGCGAGGTGGCGGCGACCCCGGTGGTCCGCGTCACGAGCGGCGACAGCCTCCAGCACGCCGCGCAGCTCATGGCCGAGTACCAGACGAGCCACCTCGTGGTCGTCGACACGGCCGGGGACGAGCCCGTCGGGATCGTCTCGACGCTCGACGTCGCGCAGGCGCTCGCGCGCGAGTAGGGGGTGGGACGGACCCGCCCCGCCGAGTTCGCGCGGGGCGGGTATCGTTCGGCCATGCCGCAGCGGAGCGACGATCTGCGCCGCCTCGAGGGCCACATGGACCGGCTCGTGATGGAGCTGTGGGGTGGTGGCCGCGGCCCTTCGACGTTCCGCCCGGCGGTCGACGTGTACGTGGCGGGTGATCCCCCGGTGCTCACCGTCGAGCTCGAGCTCGCCGGCATCTCCGTGGACGAGGTCGACGTCGTCGTCGAGGGCGACGTCGTGGCGATCCGCGGCGTCCGACGCCCTCCCGCCAACGAGCGGCGCGCCTACCAGCACGCCGAGATCGAGTGGGGACGCTTCGAGCGTCGCGTCCAGCTCCCCGACCGCGTCGACGTCGACGCCGCGCGGGCCGACTACCGAGGTGGGCTGCTCTCGATCAGCATGCCGCTGGCGCCGGCGCCCCAGCCGAGGCGCCGCTCGATCGCGGTGCGACGTGACGAGGACGCGGGATGAGCGGCGGCGAGCCGGGCGAATCCGCGCCCGGCAACGGCGGCGGGCGCGACGACGACGGGGTGGCCGCGCCGGGCGGCCCCGACGACGAGGCGGGCCCCCGGGGCGACACGGAGACCGAGACCCGGCTCCCCGTGCTCCCGCTCCGCGGGACGGTCGTGTTCCCCCAGGCGGTCGCCCCCCTCTCCATCGGGCAGGCGCGGTCGATGCGCCTGGTCGACGAGGTCATGAACCGGCCCGAGCGGATGCTCGTGCTGGTCGCGGCCCGCGACGCCGACGTCGAGGAGCCGGACGCCGACGACCTCTACGAGATCGGGACCGTCGGCACCATCCAGCGAATGCTCAAGGCGCCCGACGGCACGGTGCGGGTCCTTGTCGAGGGTGCGCGACGTGTCCGGGTGGACGAGCTCGTCGCCACCGAGCCGTTCCTCGAGGCCGACGTGGTCGACCTGCCGGACGCGGTCTCCGAGACGCCGGAGCTCGCGGCGCTCGCGCGAAACCTCCAGGGCGCGTTCAGTCGCGTGATCGAGCTCGTGCCGTACCTCCCCGACGAGCTCCAGGTCGCGGCCGCGAACGTCGTCGACCCAAGCGTGCTCTCGTACCTCGTGGCCTCGTCGATGCGCCTCTCGACCGAGGAGCAGCAGGAACTGCTCGCCGAGCCCGACGTCGAGGTGCGGCTGCGCCGTCTGACCGCGCTCGTGACCCGGGAGCTCGAGGTGCTCGAGCTCGGGGCCAAGATCCAGCGAGACGTGCGCGAGGACATGGAGCAGGGGCAGCGAGAGTTCTTCCTGCGCCAGCAGCTCCGGGCCATCCAGGAGGAGCTCGGCGAGGCCGACGAGGCACAGGCCGAGGTCAACGAGCTCCGGGAGCGGCTCGCGGAGGTGGATCCGCCCGATCCCGTCCGGGTCGCGGCCGACCGCGAGCTCGGTCGCCTCGAGCGGCTGCCGCCCGCCTCGGCCGAGCACGGCGTGATCCGGACCTATCTCGACTGGATCCTCACGATCCCCTGGACCACCTCCACCGAGGACGACCTGGACCTCGCGCACGCCGCCGAGGTGCTCGACGAGGACCACTACGGGATCCAGCGCGTGAAGGACCGGATCCTGGAGTTCCTCGCGGTCGGCCGGTTGCGCGGCGATGCCGCCGGACCGGTGCTCTGCCTGGTCGGACCCCCGGGCGTCGGCAAGACCTCGCTCGGTCGCTCGGTCGCCCGGGCGCTCGGGCGCGAGTTCGCGCGGATCTCGGTCGGCGGGGTGCGCGACGAGGCCGAGATCCGCGGGCACCGGCGCACCTATGTCGGCGCGATGCCCGGCACGATCGTGCGCGCGATCCGGGATGCGGGTTCGGTGAACCCCGTCCTGATGATCGACGAGATCGACAAGATGGGCGCCGACTTCCGCGGCGACCCGGCGTCGGCGATGCTCGAGGTGCTCGACCCCGCGCAGCACGACGAGTACCGGGACCACTACCTCGACCTCCCACTCGATCTCTCCCGGGTGCTCTTCATCTGCACCGCGAACGTGCTCGAGACGATCCCGCCGGCGCTCCTCGATCGGATGGAGGTCCTCCGGCTCTCGGGCTACACCGACGAGGAGAAACTCCACATCGCGCGACGGTTCCTCCTGCCTCGACAGGTGGAGGAGAACGGGCTCGGCGCGGATCTCATCGAGGTGACCGACGACGGATTGCGGACGGTCATCTCCGAGTACACGCGCGAAGCCGGCGTTCGCGGGCTCGAGCGCCGCCTCGGAGCCGTCTGCCGGAAGGTCGCCCGCGAGGTCGCGGAGTCCGAGGAGCCCCCGGCGATCCGGGTCGTGGACGCCGACGTGGCCCGTGAGCTGCTCGGCCCCGAGCGTGTCCACAGCGAGGTCCGTCGCCGCACGAGCGCACCGGGGGTCGCCACCGGGCTGGCGGTGACGGGCGCCGGTGGCGAGGTGCTCTTCGTCGAGGCCCAGGTCATGCCCGGGAGCGGACGCCTGACCGTGACCGGCCAGCTCGGCGACGTCATGCGCGAGTCGGCCCAGGCGGCGCTGTCGTTCGTGCGCGCGGAGGCGCCGCGTCTCGGGCTGGAGTTGGCGGACGACCACTTCACCACCCACGACGTCCACGTCCACGTGCCGGCCGGGGCGGTCCCCAAGGACGGACCGTCGGCGGGGATCACGATCGCCACCGCCCTCGTGTCCGCGCTCTCGCGGCGACCGGTGGCCGCCGACGTCGCCATGACCGGCGAGATCACCCTGACCGGGCAGGTCCTGCCGATCGGCGGGGTCAAGGAGAAGGTGCTCGCGGCCGGGCGCGCGGAGATCACGACGGTCGTGTTGCCGCGCCAGAACGAGGACCAGCTCGGCGAGGTGCCCGAGGAGCTGCGCACCCACATCCGCATCGTCCTCGCGGACCGACTGGAGGACGTGCTCGAGGTCGCGCTCGAGCCCGCGACGTCGGCCGCGACGACCGGTTGACACCCGACCCCCGCCTCCGTAGCGTTTCCGGGGTTTTGCTGCCGGATTAGCGGGGTTTTTTCGGCCCGCACCGGCGCCGTCACGACGCGAGGGGACTTGAGGACACATGAGCGACACCGACCAGGCCGCGGCCCAGCGGGCCGAGACGATCTCGATCCACGGCGGGCAGACGCCCGATCCGACGACCAACGCCCGCGCCGTCCCGATCTACCAGACGACGTCGTACACCTTCGACGACACCCAGCATGCGGCCGACCTCTTCGGTCTCGCGGTGCCCGGGAACATCTACACGCGGATCATGAACCCGACGTGGAACGTCCTCGAGGAGCGCGTGACGGCGCTCGAGGGCGGCGTCGCGGCGTGCGCGATCGCCTCGGGTCAGGCGGCCGTCACGTACTCGGTGCTCAACATCGCCCGCGCCGGCGACAACATCGTCTCGATCTCGACGCTGTACGGCGGCACGTACAACCTGTTCGCGCACACGCTGCCCCAGTTCGGCGTCGAGGTTCGCTTCGTCGACCCGGGTGACCCCGCCGCGCTGGAGGCGCTCGTCGACGAGCGCACGAAGCTGGTCTTCGCCGAGACCGTCGGCAACCCGCGCGTCAACGTGGTCGATCTCGACGCCTGGTCGGCCGCCGCACACGCGCTCGGACTCCCGCTCGTGGTCGACAACACGATCCCCACGCCGGTGCTCTGCAGGGTGTTCGACCACGGCGTGGACGTCGCGGTCCACTCGCTGACCAAGTTCATCGGCGGTCACGGCACGTCGATCGGCGGCATGATCGTGGATTCGGGGAGGTTCGACTGGACGGCCCACGCCGACCGCTATCCGGGCCTGACGGCGCCCGACCCGAGCTACCACGGCGTGGTGTGGTCGGACGCGCTCGGCCCGGCGGCCTACATCGGTCGCGTGCGGACCGTGCTCCTTCGCAACACCGGCGCCGCGATGTCGCCCTTCAACGCCTTCATGTTCCTTCAGGGCATCGAGACGCTGCCGCTTCGCATGGAGCGTCACTGCCAGAACGCGATGGCGGTCGCGGAGCACCTGCAGGGCCACGACAAGGTCGAGTGGGTCGACTACCCCGGTCTGGCGTCGGCGCCGACCCACGAGGTCGCGACCCGGATCATGTCGGGGGGCTTCGGGGCCATCCTGACCTTCGGGATCGCGGGCGGGCAGGACGCCGGGCGCAGGTTCATCGAGGGACTCGAGCTGTTCAGCCACCTCGCCAACATCGGCGACGCCAAGTCGCTGGCGATCCACCCGGCGACGACGACGCACAGCCAGCTGGACGAGGGCGAGCTGGCATCGGCCGGCGTCACCCCGGACATGGTCCGGCTGTCGGTCGGCATCGAGCACATCGACGACATCCTGGCCGACATCGATCAGGCGCTCGCGAAGGCCTGAGTGGCGACGGCGAGGACCCCTGGGACCGCCGACGGATCCGACCCGACGCCCGGATCCGTCGGGCTCGTCGAGACGCGCCACGCGACGCTCTTCGACACGGCCGCCCCGCTCCGCCTGGACTCCGGGGCGGAGCTGGCGCCGGTCGAGGTCGCGTACGAGACCTATGGGACGCTCGACGCCGAGGCCGCCAACACGGTGGTCATCTGCCATGCGCTGACCGGCGACGCCCACGCCGCGGGCCTCCACGAGGGCGCGACCCGCCCCGGCTGGTGGGACAACATGATCGGCCCGGGGAAGCCGATCGACACCGAGCGGCTGCACGTGGTCTGCGCGAACCTGCTCGGGGGGTGCCGGGGGACGACCGGGCCATCGTCGATCGATCCGGCGACCGGGCGCCCGTACGGCCTTCGTTTCCCGCTGTTCACGGTCGGGGACCTCGTGCGGGTCCAGCGCGCCCTGATGGCGCACCTCGGCGTGCGACGGGTCCTGGCGGTCGTGGGGGGGAGCCTCGGCGGCATGCAGGCGCTCGAATGGCTGCTGGAGGCCCCCGAGGAGCTCGGGGCGGCGGTGGTCGTCTGCGCGTCGTCACGCCTCTCGGCCCAGAACATCGCCTTCTCGGCCGTCGCGCGGAACGCGATCATGGCGGACCCCGACTTCCACGGCGGCGACTACGCGGCGTCGGATGCGACCCCGGACCGCGGGCTGGCCCTGGCCCGGATGATCGCCCACATCACCTATCTGTCGGAGGAGTCGATGCGCCGTCGCTTCGGCCGGCGCATCCAGGACCGGGAGGAGCCCCGCTTCGGGTTCGACGTCGACTTCCAGGTCGAGAGCTACCTGCGCCATCAGGGCGAGTCGTTCCTGCGCCGCTTCGACGCCAACTCCTACCTGTACCTGACCCGCGTGATGGACTACTTCGACGCCTTCGCCGACACCGCCCGCACCGGCGAGCGCCTGGAGCGCGCGCGGCGGGCCGGCGCGAAGGCGCTCGTGGTGTCGTTCGACACCGACTGGCGGTTCGACACCGCCCACTCCAGGGAGATCGTGCGGACGCTCTCGGCCGCGCATCTGCCCGTGACGTTCCGGGAGATCGCCTCGCCGCACGGCCACGACTCCTTCCTGCTCGAGGTCCCCGAGTACCACCGCACGATGGCGACCTTCATGTCCCGGCTGCGCGACGAGGCCACGGGCGGCGCGTCATCGGCATGAGACCGGACCTCGACGTGGTCGCCGGCATGGTGCCCACCGGCGCGCGCGTCCTCGACCTCGGGTGCGGGGACGGGAGCCTCCTCGACGAGCTGATCCACCACAAGCGCTGCGTCGGGCAGGGGGTGGAGGTCTCGAGCGAGGCGTTCCACGCCTGCATGGCCCGGGGCATCCCAGTGATGGAGGCGGACATCGACTTGGGCCTGCCGGACTTCGCCGACGACGCCTACGACGTCGTCGTGCTCAGCCAGACGCTGCAGGCGACCCACCGGCCGGCCGTCGTGTTGCGCGAGATGACGCGGGTGGGGAGGACCGGGATCGTGTCGTTCCCGAACTTCGGCCACTGGATGCTGCGCACCCGTCTCGTGCTGCGTGGCCGCATGCCGCGCTCCCGGGTGGTGCCGCTGTCATGGTACGAGACGCCGAACATCCACCTTTGCACGCTGCTGGATTTCGAGGACCTCGTCCGGCGAATGGGGCTTCGGGTCGTCGAGCGGCGCCTGCTCGACGGGCGATGGGCGCCGGCGCGCGGCGCCGAGCGGATGGCGAACCTGCTGGCGGCGGGTGCCGTCTACCGGTTGGAGGGCTGAGAGGGGACCGGCGCGGGGGGATCGCCGCCCTTTGCGCGCCGCACCTCCATGACCCGCATGACGTCGGTCGGGGAGAGCATCCCGATCAGCTCGCCGCGGAACACGACCAGCGCCCGGTTGAGATCGGTGGCCGACATGCGCTCGACCGCGTCGAGCAGGTCCTCCTCGGGCGCCGCGATCGCGACCTCGGACAGCGGCACCATGTGGTCGAGCACGCGGTCGGTCTCCCACCGCTCGCGGGGCACCTCGGCGACGCGCTTGAAGGCGACCATGCCCACCGGGACGCCTGCGTTGAGCACGGGGTAGGCGGTGTGGCGGGTCATCCAGACGAGCTCGTCCATGAACCGGCCGATCGTGCTGTGCGCATCGGCGGTGACCGGGTTGCGCAGCATGAGATCGCGGACGTGGAGGCCCGCGAGCGCGGCCCTCGCAAGCGATGCCCGCGACTCCGAACCCGCGGCGTTCAGCAGGAACCAGCCGATGAAGGCGAGCCACGCACCGCTGAAGCTCCCGAGGAAGATCAGCGCGACGACGCCGAGGCCGATCATGCCGAACGCGATCACGCGCCCCGCCCCGGCCGCGATCTCGGTCGCGCGGCCGAAGTCGCCGCGCCGCATCCAGAGGAGCGCCCGAAGCACGCGTCCTCCGTCGAGCGGGAGGGCGGGCAGCATGTTGAAGACCAGCAGCAGGACGTTGATGTAGCCGATGTAGGCCAGCACGGCGTCGGCCTCGCCCGGGATCGCGGGGACGAGCGCCGCTCCGATGAACACGACCCCGAGCGCCAGCGACACGGCGGGCCCGGCGATCGCGATGCGCAACTCGGCGCCCGCGCTCGGAAAGCCGCCCTTGAATCGGGCGACGCCGCCCAGGAGCCAGAGCGTGATGCCGTCGATCTCGACGCCGTCGCGACGGGCCTGGAGCGCGTGGCCGAGTTCGTGGAGCAGGATCGACAGGAGAAAGAGCGCCGCCGCGATGACGCCGAGCGTCACGTAGAGCGCCTGGGACCGATCGGGGAGCGTGTCCGGGAACACGCCCACCGCGAGCGTCCAGATCAGGAGCGCGGAGAGCACGAGGACGCTCCAGTTGATCCCGATGCGAATGCCGGCGATGCGGCCCAGATAGATGCTGTCGCTCATCCCGAGACCCAGGGTGACAGACCTCGCCGCCCGGCGACGCCGCTACGTCGCCGCGGCGACGATCCCGGCCATCACCACCCCCCGCACGCTCCACAGGAGCGTGCGGGGGGTGCTCCACCGCACGAGGGCGCGGTGGGCGGCCGGGTCGAATCCTCGCTGCAGGCGGGCGTGGTGCGGCATCTGCACGAGCGCCGTGGACGCCCAGACGCCGGCCAGGAGCGCCGCCGCGAGCCACACCGACCAGGCGGCGACGCCATCCGGCCGCACGACGAGGAGCGCGATGGCGCACGCGGCCTCGACGAGCATGACGGGTCCGACGATCCAGCCGGTCCGGCGGGCGTGCTCGACCGCCGCGTCGCCGGATCCGTCGCCCGCACTCAGCCGCAGCATGGGGTAGTGGACGACCTGGGTGAACCACGCGATGCCGACCATGACCCACGTGGCCGCCGCCCCCACGATCACGATCCAGGCGACCATCGGGCTCAGCTCGGCCGGTGGGCCCCCGCGACGCGCTGCGCCGCGTCGACGGGCCCGCCCTCGAGGTGCGTCGCGCCGACCGCGCTCGCGAGGCCGGGGGTCGCGCCGGGCCCGGTCAGCACGAGGGTCGCGAGCCGCGCGAGCACGGCGAGCTCGACGTGATGGTCTGCGAGCCGGGCGGGATCCATGGTGGCCAGGACGACCGCGTCCGGCTCGAGCTCCTCGGCCACGTGCCCGATCGTGTCGAGCGGCGTGTCCGGACCGAGGAAGGTGATCCGCCAGGCGCGGGCGCGGAGCGCCAGCCCGAAGCAGATGAGCCCGATGTCGTGCCGCTCGCCCGACGGGCAGGCGAGCACCGCCCGGGGACCGCGGCCCGTGTCCCACCCCCGGGCCAGGCCGAGCAGGCGCGAGCGGATCACGCTGCTCGCGAAGTGCTCCTGCGCGATCGTCGCGTCGCCGTCGTGCCAGCGCTGACCGAGGTCGCGAAGGTACGGCAGGACGAGTTCCTGGAGCACGATGTCGATCCCGTGGGCCGCCAGGACGCGATCCAGCACCCGCTGCCCGCCGAGCTCGTCGAAGGACTCGAGCGCGTCCCCGAGCTCCGCCCGCGCGGTGGCCATCGGCGTGCGCGCCGGGTCGGGAGCCGGACGCGCGGGGCGCGCGGGGGCCGGGTCGGAGCGGGCCAGTCGCGCCGCGGCGGCGGGCGAGTAGCCCTGCCCGATCAGCCGCTGCATCAGGCGCACGCGTCGCTCGTCGTCGAGCGAATAGAGCCGGAAGCCGCCCGACGTCCGTGTCGGCTGCAGCACGCCGTAGCGGCGCTCCCACACGCGGAGCAGGTGCGGGCTCGCCCCGACCCGCCGGCTGAGCTCTCCGATGCGGATCAGCCCGCTCGGGGGTGGATTCTCGCCTGAGACGACGTTCACGGGCGTAAGTTTGACACGTCGTCAAGGTTTTTGCGCGCGGCGCGGAGGAAAAGACGCATGTGTTCCCGGCCCTTCCTTGACTTATGTAGACATGGTGTCTAGAAATCGTCTAGACAAAGGAGGAAGCATGGTGGCAGTCGACGAGGGACTCCAGGCCGAGGTCGAGCGGGCGCGATCCGACTACCTCGCCGTGTCGCGCAACGGCGCGCTGTACGGAGATCCCCGCGCGCACGAGGTCGCGGAGGAGCGGGCATGGGACCGCCTCCAGGCGGCCCTGCGGGCGCTCGAGGGCGAGAACACCGATGCGGCCCCCAAGGCCGCGTGAGGAGACGGGCATGTACGAGCACAGTCGCGGGCTGTTCAGGCTCCTCAAGCCTGAGCTGATGCCCGACCCGGGGCACCCCGGCCGGCCGGTACGGCTGCTCCGGGACGCATGCGAGGGCAGTGTGGAGCGGATGGCCATGGACCCGCGCTTTCGCCCCTACGCGGCGCGCGCGCTCTTTCGTCAGGTGCGGTTCCTGTTCCCGTTGCACCGCCAGCTGTCGGCGTTCCGCCTGATCGAAGGCGGCGTGGTCGAGGTCGCGGACCAGCTCGACGCCGAGCGCGTGAGCGACGGGCGGCAGAATCTGCTTCGATGCGCGGCGGCCAACCGCAAGGGGAAGCCGTGCGGGCGCGAGCCGATGCGCGGTAGCCGCTACTGTCCCTCTCACCGCCATCTCGAGGTTCGGGACACGCGTCGCGGAGCCCCGGCGGTCGGCATCGCCGCCTGAACGAACGGGACCGACCGACATGGCCGCAGACGCCTCCACCACCGAGCAGCCGCTGATCCTGGTCACGGGCTCGTCCGGCTATGTGGGGGGACGCCTCCTCGCGGCGCCTCGAAGAGCGACGGGCGCCGGGTCCGATGCCTGACCCGGCGCCCCGCCGAGCTTCGTCCACGCGTCGCCGAGGCGACGGAGATCGTCGGCGGCGACGCACGGGAGCCGGCCGCCCTCGAGGCGGCGATGGCCGGTGTCGACACCGCGTTCTTCCTGATCCATTCGATGCACGAGGCCAACGGGTACGCGGCCGACCGCGTGGTCGCCCTGCGCTTCGCCGCCGCCGCCCGCGACGCGGGCGTGCGCCGGATCGTCTACCTGGGCGGGCTGGGTGACGGGACGCGGCTGTCCCCGCACCTCGCGAGCCGTCAGGAGGTGGGCGCCATCCTCCGCTCGAGCGGGGTCGAGACGATCGAGCTCCGGGCGTCGATCGTGATGGGCTCGGGGAGCTTCTCGTTCGAGATGGTCAGGGCCCTGGTCGACCGGCTGCCCGCGATGGTCACGCCGCGATGGGTCGGGACCCGCACCCAGCCGATCGCGATCGAGGACGTCATCGCATACCTCGTGGCCGCGATCGACGCCCCGACCGAGCACCTCCGGGACGCCCTCGGGGCGGGGCCGGGCGCCGAGTCGTTCACCATCGAGATCGGCGGGCCCGACGTCGTGAGCTACGGCGACGTCATGCGCGAGTACGCCCGCCAGCGGGGGCTGCATCGGCTGATGGTCCCCGTGCCGGTGCTCACGCCGCGGCTGTCGAGCCTGTGGCTCGGGCTCGTCACGCCGGTCTACGCGCGCGTCGGCCGAGAGCTGCTCGAGGGGCTTCGCAACGAGACGGTCGTGCGCGACGACGGCGCGCTCCGCGCGTTCGACGTCCGCCCACGGGGCATCAAGGACGCGATCGCGAGGGCGCTCTCCAACGAGGACCACGAATTCGCCCAGACGCGCTGGTCGGACGCGCTCAGCTCCGGGGCGCACCAGCGCTCGTACGGTGGGGTCCGCTTCGGGAACCGGCTCGTCGACTCCCGCACGACATGGGTCTCGGCGTCGCCCAACCGGGCCTTCCGGCCCATCCGACGCATCGGCGGACGCACGGGGTGGTACTACGCCAACTCGCTCTGGCGGCTGCGCGGGCTCATGGACCTCGCCGTCGGCGGCCCGGGGCTCCGTCGTGGGCGCCGCGACCCGTCGCATCTGGTGCCGGGCGACACACTCGACTGGTGGCGGGTCGAGGAGTTCCATCCAGACCACCTCCTACGGCTCCGGGCCGAGATGCGCTTGCCCGGCCGGGCGTGGCTGCAGTTCGAGGTCGACCCCGTGGACGGGGGGTCGAGCATCCGCCAGACCGCCCTGTTCGATCCGATCGGACTCGGTGGGCTCGCCTACTGGTACGCCCTCTGGCCTGCCCACCAGCTCATCTTCGGGCAGATGCTGACGCGCATCGCGGCGGCGGCCGTCGCGGTGGACGAGGCCGCGCCGACGCGGGGGCACGGGGCGCCGACGCCGGCCGACGCGCGTGCCTGAGTCACCCGCGGCGCTGGTCCTCGGCGCGAACGGCGGCGTCGGCGCGGCGCTGGTGCGGCGCCTGGCGGGCGACGGCTGGCGGGTCGCCGTCGCGGGCCGGGACGCCGCGCGCGCCGACGCGCTCGCGGCCGAGGTCGGCGGCGTCCCCGTGGCCGTGGACGCCCGGGACGTGCACGCCGTCGAGGCCGCCGGCGCCGCGGCGGCGGCGGCGTTCGGGCGTCTGGACGCGGTCGCCGACTGCGTCGGGTCGCTGCTGCTCAAGCCCGCGCATGCAACCTCGGTCGAGGAGTGGGACGAGGTCGTCGCCACCAACCTGACATCGGCCTTCGGGGCGGTCCGCGCCGGGGCGCGGCATCTCGGTCCGGACGGAGGGTCCGTGGTGCTCGTGTCGTCGGCGGCCGCCGGCTACGGCATGCCCAACCACGAGGCGATCGCGGCGGCCAAGGCGGGTGTCGCCGGGTTGACCGTCTCCGCGGCGGCGAGCTATGCCTCGCGTGGGATCCGGGTCAACGCGGTCGCGCCGGGCCTGGTCGAGACGCCCCTGACCGAGCGACTTCGGGGTGGAGAGGCCAGTCGGGCGGCGTCGCTCGCCATGCACGCGCTCGGCCGGTTCGGCACCCCCGACGACGTCGCGGCCGCGATGGCGTTCCTGGCCGGCGCCGATTCGGGGTGGATCACCGGACAGGTGCTGGGCGTGGACGGCGGCCTGTCCTCGGTGCGCCCGCGCCCCGCCCCGGCGCGCGCGAGCGCCCGACCCGCCGCCGGCTGAGCCGCCCGGGCTGACCCGGCCGGGCGGGAACGGCCCCCCGCGAAGGTCCAGTGCCCGAACCATCCTCGCGCCCGTGTCGGCGCGTGGCGATGCGAGCGACGATCCCTCCCGGTACGAGAAGGGGAGGGCCGGGATGCGGCATGTGATCGGGATCGTGGCGGGGCTCGTCGGAGCGGCGCTCCTCGGGGCGCTCGCGACGCTCGCCGTCGCGGACATCCGCGCGGAGGCGCCCGTCGATCCGGTCGACCGTGCGTACCGGGTCGCCGCGCCGGGGGTGGTGACGATCCACGCCGGAGACGGCGCCCGCCAGGGCTCCGGGTTCGTCGTCGACGCGGCGGGCCACATCGTCACCAACGCGCATGTCGTGGGCACGGCCGGACGGGTGCGGGTGTCGGTGCCGGGCGGTCCGCCGCGGCCCGCGCGAGTGGTGGCGAGCCGGGCCGACTCGGACCTCGCGCTCGTGGCCCTCGAGGGCGTCGGGGGCGGACTGCCCGACGGGCTCCGCCCGCTCGAGCTGGGCGATGCGGGGGCGCTCCGGGTCGGTGCGCCCGCGGTGGCGATCGGAAGCCCGTTCGGATTGGAGCGCACGGTGACGCTCGGGATCGTCTCGGGCCTGCATCGCGCGCTTCCCGCCGGCGAGGCGATCGTCGGCGACGTCATCCAGACCGACGCCTCGGTGAACCCGGGGAGCTCCGGCGGGCCGCTGCTCGATCGCGAGGGGCGCGTGATCGGTGTCACGACGGCCATCTCGACGCTGAGCGGTTCGGACGACGGTGTCGCCTTCGCCATCCCGGTGGGGGTCGTCCGGCGCGTGGTGGACGCGACACTGGGCGACGGCCCGGGGCTTCCGTGGATGGGCTTCGTCGGCCAGGACGTGGGCCCCGGCGCCACCGCGGGGGGGCCCGAGCCCGGCGTGCGCGTCGCCGAGGTCCGCCCGGGCGGACCCGCTGCCGGCGCCGGCCTTCGGGTGGGTGACGTCGTCGTGAGCGTCGACGGGGCGCGCGCCGCGAGCAACGCGGAGCTCGGCGCACGCGTGTCACGGCGCGCGGTCGGTGACCGGGTGGTGCTGGATCTGCGTCGCGGCGGCCGCGTCCTGGAGGTGACGGTTACGCTTGGGGCCCGCCCACCGGGCTGACCGAGGGGCCTCGCGCCGTGGTCGTCGCCGGTGCGGTGGCGGGAGGCCACCACCGGCGACGGGAGGGGCGATCGAGGGCGAGGTCCTGCTCGGCGTCGGCGTGCTCTGCCTCGGGGCGGCGTTGCTCGCGACGCTCTCCATCCGGCTCGGCATCCCGACCCTCGTGGCCTTCCTCGCGCTCGGCATGCTGCTGGGCTCGGACGGTCCCGGTGGGATCGCCTTCGACGACCCGGCGCTCGCCCAGCAGATCGCGATCGTCTGCCTGGTGGCGATCCTCTGGGAGGGCGGCATCGGCTCGCGGTGGTCGGAGATCCGCCCCGTCGCGGGACCCGCCATCTCGCTCGCGACGGTCGGCGTGGGGCTCACCGCGCTCGTGACCGGGCTCGCGGCCGGGCCGCTGTTCGGGCTCGATCCGCTCGAGGCGCTCCTCGTCGGGGCGGTCGTCGCGTCGACGGACGCGGCGGCGGTGTTCGCGACGCTTCGCTTCGTCTCGGTCCGGACGCGCATCAAGAGCCTGCTCGAGTCCGAGTCGGGCTTCAACGACCCGATGGCGATCGCCCTCGCGCTCGGGTTGATCGGGTGGATCAGCGCCGAGGCGGAGGGGGTCGGGCCCATGCTCCTGATCCTCGCGCGCGAGCTCGGCGTCGGGGCCCTGGTCGCGCTGGTCGTGGGGCTGGGAGTGCGGTTCGTGGTGCCCCGCATGCGACCCCTGTTCGCCGCATACGCACCCCTCGCGTCGGTGGGCCTGGCGTGCCTGTCCTTCGGCCTTGCGGACGTCCTCGGCGGATCCGGGTACCTGGCGGTGTACGTCGTCGGCATCGTCTTCGGGTCGCTCGACCTGCCCGCGATGGGCGCGATGCGAGGCTTCCACCAGGGCGTCGCGTTCGCGGCCGAGCTCGGGCTGTTCCTCATGCTGGGGTTGCTCGTCTTCCCGGCGGAGCTCCCGGCGGTCGCCCTGCCGGGGCTCGCGCTGGCGGCGGTGCTGGTCCTCGTCGCCCGGCCGCTCGCGGTCGCCGTCTCGACGCTCGGGATGGGCCTCGGTCGTCGCGAGCGGGTGTTCGTGAGCGCGGCCGGGCTCCGCGGCGGCGTCCCGATCGTGCTCGCCACGATCGTCCTGAGCGAGGGCATCGCGTCGAGCCAGGAGATCTTCAACGCCGTCTTCTTCGTCGTGATCGTCTCGGCGGCGCTGCAGGGGCCGCTGCTCGGGCCGCTGGCACGACGGCTCGGCCTGGCGGGCGCGGCGGGTCCGGACCACTGAGCCCTCGCGCCGGGGGCGTGCGGCTCGATGCCCGCCGGCGGCGTCCGGCCGGGCCGTCGCGCGTGCCGGATCCGACGCGATCGGGCCGCGCGCCGGGGTCGCCCTCTCGTCGCGCCGGCGCCGTTCCCGTGCGCCGCGCGGGCGTCAGTCGAACAGGCTGAAGCCGAGTTGCTCGTCGGCTCGGCCGGGGGCCGCGCCCCCCTCGGGGGGATCGACCGCGGCCGCCTGTGCCAGCTTGTCGGCGCGCTCGTTCTCGGGGTGACCGGCATGCCCCTTGACGAGTGTCGGCGTCACCTCCCGCCGCCCGAGCTCCTCGATCAGGAGCTCCCACAGGTCGCGGTTGGCGACCGGCTGGCGCGACGACGTGCGCCACGATCGCCGGCGCCATCCGTCGAACCAGCGCTCGCGGATCGCGTTGGCGACGTAGGCGGAGTCCGTCACGAGCTCGACCGCCGCGCCCTCGGGGGTGGCGGCGAGTCCCTCGATCGCGGCGGTGAGCTCCATGCGGTTGTTGGTCGTGCCCCGCGCGCCGCCGCTCAGGACCTCCTCGGCACCGTCCGGGGCGGTGAGGATGGCCGCCCAGCCGCCCCTCGCGTCGGCGGTCCCGTTCCCCGAGCAGGCACCGTCCGTGACGACGCGGAAACGATCAGCCATGCGGCCATTGTGCCCGGCGCGCGGGCCGGGCGCACGACCGACGCGGCGCGCGCGGCCTCACGCACGGTGCAGTAGGGGCATCAAGGGTCGACCCACTACGTCCCGATTGAAGACCTGACCCCGCGACATGGGGGTGACCCAACGGTCGCCACGGTGCCCGCGCCACCAGGTCCAGCGGTCGTCCATCGTCCTCATCAAGGAGAGCCACACGTGCTCCAGCGACTCCGTCGCCGTGCCCGGGAGCAGAAGGGCTTCACGCTCATCGAGCTCCTGGTCGTGGTGATCATCATCGGTCTCCTGGCCGCGATCGCCATCCCGGCGTTCCTCGGTCAGCGCGACAAGGCCAATGACGCCGCGGCCAAGTCCCTCGTCCGGAACAGCTCGACAGCGGTCGAGGCGGCATACGCCGACACCCAGAACTACGCGACGATCACCGCCGCCGCCGTCGAATCCATCGAGCCGAACATCGACATCGACGCCGCCGGTGCGGCCGCGTCCAACCAGGTGGTCTTCACCCCGAACGGCAACGGCTACACGCTGTCGTCGACCAGCCGCTCGGGCAAGGTCTTCACCCTCACCAAGAACATCACCGCACGTCCGACCACGACTCGGACCTGTGGGGCGGGCTGTACCTGGTAGCCGGGTACCGCACGCGCAGGACCTCGAGGGCCCGCTTCCAAGCGGGCCCTCGTCGTTCGGCGTCCGATCGCGCGTCGCCACGCGACGCCCGGATCGGCGGTTTCGGCGGCCTCGATCACGCATCCACCCCTCACGATGCGGTGCCCGCCGGCCGACACATAGGACGAGGCGTGCGGTGCCCGCCGCCTCGTTGACGGATCCCGACGCAAGGACGCGATTGTGCCCAGCTCCCTTGCCGCACGTGACCCGTTGTCGTCCCGCGACGAACTCGGCGCGCGACGTCAGCCTCTCGTGACGAGCCCGCGCCTAGTCTCACGGGCGATGGTGCCCGTGATCGCCCTGGCCATCGGCCTGACGCCCGCCGCCGCGATCGCGGCGCAGCCTGAGGGCGTCGGGGCCCCGAGCGCCCCGGCGACGACGCCCGGCGAGACGCCGCCCGAGGGCGCGACCGACGCCCGGACCCCGCTGATCCCGGCGCTCACGAACGCCAAGTCGCCGTTCCGGGCGAACCGTCTCGCCAGCAAGCCGATCGCGTTGACGCCCAACCAGGTCACGGATCCGTTCGAGTACCCGCGTGAGCCCGTCGCGCTGACCTGGGCGGGGGTCGCCGGCGCGTTGGACTACGAGGTCGAGATCGCCTCGAACCCGGGTTTCAGCCGGATCATGTACCGCACGACCACCGATCAGGCATCGCTGGTCCCCGAGGTGCTCCTGCCCGACGGCACGTACTGGTGGCGGGTGGTCGCGATCGACAAGGCCGGCACGCGGGGGCTCCCGAGCGACGCCGCCCAGTTCGTCAAGACCTGGCCGAATCGGATCGCCGGGCTCCAGACCCGCGCCGACCCCCTCGGGCCGGCCGTGTCGTCGATGCGCCTGAATCCGTTCATGCGGTGGGACCCCCTTCCGGGCGCCAAGGAGTACGAGGTCGACCTGGCCCCCTCCGACAAGTTCGCGACGCCGACCTTCTTCGCGCGCCACATGCACACCGCCCTCATCACGGCGGGGGCCGGCGGCGGCCTGCCGGACGACGTGTACCGGTGGCGCGTGCGGGCGCGTGACCCCGCCGACAACCCGGGTCAGTGGGTCACCTCGGCGCCCTTCACGAAGGCGTCGGAGCGCACGACGCTCGTCGCGCCGGCGGACAACGCCGCGGTCGACAGCATCTTCCTGCGCTGGCAGCCGGTCACGGGCGCCGAGAAGTACCAGGTCCAGATCACCCAGTGCGCCAACACCTTCACGGGCGACGACTGCCTGAAGATCAACACCGAGACGTCGAGCACCGGGTTTGCGCCGACCGACAAGGAGCGCGAGGCCCGGAACCTCACCTACGGCGACTTCTGGTGGCGCGTCCGCCACCGCGTGGACGGGGCCTTCGGCGGCTGGAGCTATCCCCAGAAGGGCACGTGGAACCCGCACACGTCGACGCTGCCGCCGGCGGCCATCCAGATCGGGTCGACCGGCGACAGCGACACCGCGCTCATGCCGCAGCTCAACTGGAGTCATGTCGCCGGCGCCCGCGTCTACCGCGTCGACATCGCCGCGGACCAGAACTTCAACCAGGTCCTGGAGTCGGTCCACACCAACCAGACGGGGTGGGTCTCGCGCGTGCCGCTTGCGGACAACCAGACCGGGACCGGGTACTGGTGGCGCGTCGTTCCGGGGTCCGGCGCCAACGGCGACTCACCCGCCTACCTGCTGTACGAGGAGGAGGTCCCGAGCGCCACGGTCCGCAAGGAGACCCGCATCGTGCCGGCCCAGTCGGCCGAGGGGCTCGTCCAGACGGAGCCGACCATCAGCTGGACGCAGGTCCCCGGCGCCGCCAAGTACGAGCTCCAGCTGGCCAAGGACGCGCAGTTCGCCGGCGACACCCTGCGCTCGGCCACGCTTTACAGCACGGGCGGCGCGCCGGGCGGCTTCAAGGACGACAAGACCCTCCCCGAGGGGACGTGGTACTGGCGCGTGCGCGCAATCGACGGCGGCGGCACGGGGCAGACGTGGTCCCCGGTCAAGAGCTTCACCCTGACCCGGCCTCGGCCCGAGATCGCGGCGCCGCGCGACGGCGAGACGGTGGTCGGGTCGCCGACGCTCAGGTGGTCGCCCGAGCCGCAGGCCTGCGCCTACCAGGTCCAGGTGCGTCGCGACCGCAACTTCGAGCAGCAGGTGGCTCCCGAGATCGCGCCGCCCTCCGCGGACGCCGGAACCTCCGGCGCGGCGACGCCCCCCGCGCAGCCGACCGCCGGCGACATCCAGGCGACCTACCAGACCTCGTGGACCCCCTCGGGCGCCGTCGTCGACACGCCGGGCACGTGGTACTGGCGGGTGCGCGGTGACTACTGCGACGGCCAGTACGGGCAGTGGACGCCGATCCGTTCGTTCAAGAGCATCCGCCCGCCCGACTTCAACATGAACGCCGTGCCGACGAAGCTGCGGTACGGGTACCGGCTGACCGTCTCGGGCCGCCTGAAGCAAAACGGCAGGCCGATCAAGCGGGCCCGGCTCGCGGTCGAACGGCGGTTCCTCAAGGACCCGGTCCACCGCATCTACGGCACGGTGAGGACCGACGCCCGAGGCCGGTTCGCATTCAGCCTGCCGATGCGTTCGAGCGCCTCCTGGCGGGTGGTCTGGCGCGACGACGCGACCACCGAGCGCCTCCTCGGTCCGGCGGTCAAGCCCAAGCCGAAGACGAAGGCCAAGCCCAAGCCCAAGAAGAAGGCCCCCGCGAAGGGCAAGCGCAAGCCCGCGAAGAAGACGACGCCGAAGGCCAAGAACGAGACGGCCGTGCGCGTCGCCCGGTCGGCACCGGCCGTCCGTCGGGCGACGGCGCGTCCGATCGCCCCCGAGGAGGGCATCCGCGGGCAGGCCCCGTTCGCCGTCACCGTCACGCCGCGTGTCACCCTCAAGCTCGACAAGAAGCGCGTGGTGCGCAACCGCATGCTCAAGCTGACCGGCTCGATCTTCCCGCGTCGGCCGGGCCAGATCCAGATCCTGGGCTCGGACGGGTGGGAGACCATCAAGAAGGTCAAGCCCAGGAAGACCCGCTTCGGGGTCCGCGTGCGGGCGAAGCTCGCGCCGGGCAGGTATCGCGTGCGCCTCTACGTCCCTCAGGACAAGCGGCAGCGACTCGGCAACGGGACCAGCCGCCGGTCGGGCCTGTTCGTCTACGACCGGTTCGTGGTCCGGGGCGGCGGCCGGTGATCGACGGGCTCGCAGCGGCGCCCACCTGGTACTGGGCCGTCGTCGCCGGGTTGCTCGGCCTGTGCTTCGGGTCGTTCGCGACCGTGGCGGCCTCGCGCTGGCCCCGGGGCGAGTCGCTCCTTCGGCCCGGCTCCCACTGTCCGAGCTGCGAGCACCGCCTGCGCCCGCACGAGCTGGTGCCGGTCGCTTCGTTTCTCGCGCAGCGGGGGCGTTGCCGGTCGTGCGCCACGTCGATCGGCTGGCGCTACCCGGTGATCGAGCTCGCCTGCGGGGCGCTCGGCGCAGCCGCGGTCCTCACCTTCGGCGCGACCTGGCAGGGTGCCGCCGCCGCGGTCCTGGCCGTGGTGCTCGTGCCGGTCGTGGCGATCGATCTCGAACATCAGCTGATCCCGGACATCCTCGTCCTTCCGGCCGCGGCGATCGGACTGTTCGCCGCGATCGCCTCCGACCCCGCGCGCTGGTGGGTCGCGGTCGCCTCGGCACTCGGTGCCGCGGCATTCCTCTTCGTGCTCTGGATCGCCCACCCGGGCGGAATGGGGCTCGGCGACGTGAAGCTCGCGCTCCTCATGGGGGCGGTGCTCGGCGCATCGGTGATCCCGGCGCTGTTCGTCGCGTTCGCGCTCGGCGGCCTGCTCGGCGTCGTGCTGCTGGCCAGGTTCGGCGGACGCGCCCGAAAGATGGCCGTGCCGTTCGGACCGTTCATGGCGGCGGGTGCCCTCGTCGCCCTCTGGTGGGGGCCGCCGATGATCGGCTGGTACCTCGACAGCTTCGCCCTCTAGAAGGAGCCCCTCCCGTGCCCCCGTGCCCAACCCCGCAAGGTGACCCCCGATGAGCACCATCGTCGCCCTCGACATCGGCTCGAGCGCCGTGGCCGGCGTCGAGATGAAGCTGACCCGCGACCGCGTCACGCTGACCAGGGCCGCGGTGGAGCCGATCCCCGCCGGGCTCGTCCACGACGGCGAGATCGTGCAGCCCGACGCGCTCGCCGCGGAGCTCAAGCGGGTGTGGCGCGCGGCCAGGTTCTCCGGCCGGCGCGTGCGCCTCGGCGTCGCCAACCAGCGGGTCGTGCTGCGGTTGATGGAGCTGCCGGCGCTCGACGACCCCAAGGAACTGCGTGCCGCGGTCGAGTTCGAGGCGGCCGAGAAGCTCCCCATCCCGACCGACCAGGCCGTCGTCGACTTCCAGCCGGTGATGCGCTTCGACGATGAGGACGGCACCCGGGACCGGGTCGTCGTCGTCGCGGCCCACCGCGCCATGGTCGACGACCGCGTCGCGGTGTTGCGAAGCGCGGGACTCCGGCCGGTGGGCCTCGACCTGGAGGCGTTCGCGCTCCTTCGGGCACTCCTTCCACCGCCCTCCGTCGTCGACGAGGGGTCACGCGACCTGCCGGCGCAGGTGGTCGTGCACGTCGGCGCCGAGGTCACCAACGTGATCGTCGCGGTCGAACAGAAGTGTCTGTTCACACGCCTCGTCGGCTTCGGGGGCGGAAACCTGACCAAGGCCGTCTCCGACCGCACGGGTCTCCCCATCCCCGAGGCCGAGGCGGTCAAGGTTGCCTGTGGCCTGCTCGGCGAGCCCCTCGAGGGATGGGACCCGGACACGGTCGCCGAGGTCCGCCACGCGCTCGCCCTTGCATGCCGGCCGCTCGTCCGCGAGGTCTCGCGCTCGATCGACTACTTCCGGGACCAGCCCTTCGCCCGCCCGATCGACCGCATCGTGCTCGCCGGCGGCACCAGCCTGTGCGCCGGTCTCGACCGCTACATGCGCCAGGCGACCGGAGTGCCGGTGGAGATCGGGAACCCGATGCGCCACATCGACGGCGGCATCCCGGTCGAGCGCGACGTCGCGGCCCGCGCGGCCGTGGCCGTCGGGCTGGCCCTGGACGAAGGGAGCGGGCGATGAGGCCGGTCAACCTCCTTCCCGACGGCGGCCGTGGCGGCCGCCGTCCGTTCGGGGGCGGCAAGGCGCCCCTGATCGCGGTCGGCGCCGTGGTGCTGGTCGGCGGGCTCGGCTACTGGGGGTGGAGCATCCACAGCGAGTCGGCGAGCCTCGACGCCCAGATCGCCACGGCGACCGCCGAGCGCGACCAGCTCGACCAGCAGCTGGGCGCCTACCGCGCGGCGCGTGAGCGCTACGCGGCCCAGGACGTCAAGCGCGGCACCGTGGTCAGCCTGACCTCCGGCCGGGTCAACTGGGAGCGGGTCATCCGCGGCACGGCCGCGGTCGTCCCGCGCACGGTCTGGCTGGACACGGTTCGGGCGGAAGCCCCGGACGCCGCCGCGGCCGCGGCGGCCGCGACACCCGGCGGCCAGCTGACGACGCCCAAGGGCCTCCACATCGAGGGGTTCGCGTACACGCAGCCCCAGGTGGCCCAGCTGATCGCCCGCATGAAGGTGGTTCCCGGCCTCGGACCCGCCCAGCTCACGACGAGCGAGGTGGAGCGGCGTGGCGGGCGCAAGGTCGTCCGGTTCGTGATCGACGCGCCGATCGACAAGCGCGCGCAGGACCGCGCGACGCTGGAGCCGGTTCCCGGCCCCACCGACCCGGCGGGCGCGCCCGCGGCCGCCGGTGACCAAGGAGGGACCCTGTGAGCCTTTCGAATCGCGACAAGATCCTGCTGCTGGTCGTCCTCGCAGCGGCGGTGGTCGCGGGCGGCTGGTACTTCCTGATCCGTCCGGCGCAGGACGACGTCTCCGCCAAGCAGGAGCAGCTGGCGGCCGTGGAGGCCGAGGTCGGCCAGCGCAACGACGAGGTGGCACGACTGTCCGCCTCGCCGGAGAGCCACACGGCCAAGACCGTCGAGCGCCTCTGGCTTGCCAAGGCCGTGCCCGTGAGCGACCAGACCCCCGGCGCGGTGGTCGAGCTCCAGCGCCTGGCCGACCGCTCCGGCGTCGAGCTCGCCGCCATCCGGACGACGACGCGGACCGCGTACGGCCCGCTCGAGGGGACGAGCTACGAGGTCGACATCGTCGGACGCTTCTACAACGTGGACGACTTCCTCTATCGGATCCACTCGCAGGTCGAGCTCGACCGTGGCGACAGCCCCGACATCGACGGTCGTCTGTACGCCACGACCAAGGTGGACATCGGCCTCGAGGCGCAACTCGGAAGCGGCGCGTCACCCGGCACCCAGCTCGCGCCGAACGACGTGGTGCGCGCGACGGTGACCGTGGTCGCGTTCGGAGAGAGCGCGGCGCCCGCGGTCGGGGCCGACGGCACGGTCACGCAGAGCCCGACGGTCGGTGGGGACCCGGCCGGTGCGGCGGGGGACGGGAGCGCCGCCGCGCCGCCGGGCGACGCCGGCACGACCGGGAGTGGCGAGACGCCGCAGGGCGGCGCCGCCGATCAGCAGACGACGGCCACGCCGAACGGTGGAGGGGTGACCCAATGATCAGGCGACGTGCCGCACTTGCGGCGGTGCTCGTTGCCGCGACCGTCGCGGCAGCCGGATGCGGCGGCGGTGGTGGCGGCGGTGGCGCCGACGCCGGCGACGACCCGGTCGCGGCCGTCCCGCCCGCCCAGGGCGTCGCGGCCGGCGACTCGTCCGGCCAGGCGGTCGCCTCGCTCGGGGCGAGCGCCGCCGCCGCGCCCGACGAGGGCGCCGGGACGCTCGAGAGCTACGAGGCCTTCGGCACTCCGAAGGACCACTTCGAGCAGCAGGTCACCGATGGCGCGGGGGACGGGGGAGTGGGCGAGCCGGGGACGGGCGGGGCGCCGAGCGACCCGGGCGGGGTCGTTCCGAGCGTGCCCGACGTGGCGGACTCCACGCCGCTTGTCGCGGTCCCGGCGAGCGGCGAACCGATCCCCGACCCCGGCGCGGTCGGCATCCCGCCGGCCGGCGCGCAGCCCGGGGACGGGGCCTCCGGCGAGCCGGATGGGTCGACGGATGCGCCGCCGGAGCCCGCGCGGGCGATGGAGGCCGACTTCGACATCTCCGGCGAGCCGGTGGTGGCGCGCGAGGGGGACTCGATCCCGCCCGACACCCAGCAGTTCGTCATCGAGGCCGTCGGCGCCCGCGAGGTGCTGCTCAAGCTCAGCGGCGGACTGCTTCCCGACGGCACGGACTCCGTCACCCTGGCCGAGGGCGAGTCGATCACGCTCTACAACGCGACCGCCAAGCGGAGCTACCGCGTGAAGCTCGTGGACCTGCGGCCGGCGCGCGCCTGAGCGCGCCGCCGGCCGCCACCGGGCTCAGCCGCGCGTGAGCGCGATGACCGGGATCGTCCGGTCGGTCATCGTCTCGTACTCGGCGAAGTTCTTGAACCTGGCCGCCATCGCCCCGTAGATCCGGTCCCGCTCCGATCCGGTCACCTCGGTCGCGGTGGCGGTGTAGGTCTCGGTTCCCTGCTCCACGGTGACCTCGGGGTTCGCCTTGAGGTTGTGGTACCAGTCGGGGTTGTCGGGCGCCCCGGCCTTCGAGGCGAAGACGTGGACGACGCCGTCCTCCTCGAGGCAGGCCACCGGGGAGAGCCGGGGCTCGCCGCTCTTGGCGCCGGTCGTCGTCAGCAGCACGAGGGGCATCCCCTCGAAAAAGCCGCCGACCACGCCCGCGTTGGCGCGGAACTCCTCGACGACACGCGCGTTCATCTCTGCGAAGTCGGTCATCGCTCACTCCCGTCTCGTCGTCTCCGCGCCCGTCCGCGGACGCCGACAGACGACGATAGCGGCCCGCCCGGGTATCGCGCCGCGCACGGCCGAGCGCCGGCCGACGATCACACGGCCTGGCCCACGATGGCCCCGATGATCGAGCTGACGACGAGCGCGGCGACCCCGAGGACGAGCACCCTGGCCGCGGCGCGAACGGGCGGAGCACCGCCCAGGGAGGCGCCGAGGGCGCCGAGCCCGACGAGCGCGAGGAGGGTGACGGCCCAGGTGAGGCCGACGCGGAGCCCGTCGCCGAGCGTGATCGCAAGCAGCGGGATCAGCCCCCCGACCGTGAACGCGCCCGCCGACGCCATCGCCGCCTGGAGCGGGCGGGCCATGGTCAGCTCATCGAGTCCGATCTCGTCGCGCGCGTGCGCCTCGAGCGCATTCGCGGCGCTCAGCTGGACCGCCACCTGGCGAGCCAGATCCGGGTCGATCCCGCGGGCCGTGTAGATGCTCGTGAGCTCGTCGAGCTCCTCCTGCGGGTGCGCCTCGAGCTCGCGTCCTTCCCGGCGCAGATCCGCCTCCTCGGCGTCGCGCTGGGAGCTGACCGAGACGTATTCGCCGGCGGCCATCGAGAGCGCCCCCGCCGTCACCCCCGCGACCCCCGCGACCAGCACGGCGCCGGAGGACGAGCCGGCGGCGGCGACGCCGAGCACGAGGCTCGAGGTCGAGATGATTCCGTCGTCGGCGCCGAGCACCGCCGCACGGAGCCACCCGACCCTGGTCGAGCGATGCGCCTCGGCGTGCCAGGAGCGACCCGCCCCTCCGCGATCGACCGCCATCTCGCCCCCCCGCCGTCTCGCACCCCGCCGAGGGGGTTCGGACCCCCCGGCCGACCCCGGCCGCCCGTGTTCGTGGTTCCGGCCGTGCCCGTGGTGCGCCAGTGTCCCAGACGCCCCGGCCGGTGGCCGGAACGGGACGTTGTCCGCGCGCCCTTGTCGTTCGGTCTGTGACACTTTGGACGAGACACCGTCCGATCGAGGGGAGGCCCGGATGCGCCACGGGGTGCTCGTCCGCACGTCCGCCGACACCTATCTGACCGTCGAGTTCGACTCGGTGGACCGCGCGCGCGAGTTCCACGAGCGGCTTCATCGCCATGAGCGCCTTCGCGTCGAGATGCGCGTGTCCGGTGACACCGTGGAGACCGTCGATCTCTACGCCCCCGCGATGCTCGACGACGTCCAGCCCATCGTCACGCTCGGCACCTGAGAGGTCGAGCGGTGCGCCTCCCGCTCGGCTCCTCGGCGGCACCGGCGATCCTGGTGTGCCTGGTGCTCGCCGGGTGCGGCGGCGGCGGGGGCGGCGGCGCGAGCACGTCGGAGGAGCCCCAGGACCGCCTGGAGATCACGCGAGACGAGCCGTCGGGCCAGGCGGTCCGCTACACCCTCGACTGCGCGAGCGGTGACCGTGCGCTGTGCGCGGAGATCGCGCGGCTCCTTCCCGCGCTCGTGCCCGACCCCGAGGAGATCTGTGCCGAGGTGTACGGCGGTCCCGAGACCATCACGATCGACGGGATCCTCGGCGGCAGCGAGCTGGAGCTCGTGATCGGGCGCGAGAACAGCTGCGCGATCGACCGCTACGACCGGCTCGACGAGGTCCTGAGCCCCTGAGTGGATCGCCGCCGTCGCGGCGGCGATCACCCGTCGGCCGAGGACTCCGGCGCATCGGCCGCACCGTCCGCGCCGGTCGCATCGGCCGTGTCACTCGGCGCCGGCGGATCCGGGACGAGGAACGGCGCCATCCCCTGGATGGCGAAGATCCGCGCGCCCGGCAGGCGCCAGACCACCCCGTCGACCGGTGCGAGCCGGCGGGCGTGGATGCGCCCCTCGTCGAGCATGGAGCGGACGAGGGTGCCCTGCTCGTCGTTCATCTGCTCGGTCAGGTTGCGAAGGAACCGCATCGCCTCGTCGTGCGGGACGCCGCCCTGGGGTGCCTTCCCGACACGCCACCGAAGCGCACGCGCCGCGACGTAGGCGCGTGGCGCGGAGCCCCGGATGCGCGGGACCGCCGGCCTCGCACCCTCGCCTCGCGCGTCGTCCTCCTCGGCCATCACGCCCCCCGTGTCCCGCATTCGTCCCGGCTGTGCTGGAGGGTAGCCTGCGCGCGTGGCCGTGCCGGTGCCCTCGACCCTGGCCGTCGGTCTCGGCGGTGCGATCGGCGCGAGTCTCCGCGTCGGTCTCGACGACCTGGCCGGAGACGCGCCGGGCTGGCCGGTCGCCACGCTGGTCGCGAACCTTGTGGGTACCGCGATCCTCGCCTGCCTGATCGCGACGCTCCCACGATTCCGGCCGCGGGGGCGGCTCGCGGCCCTCGTCGGCGGTGGGCTCTGCGGCGCGCTCACGACCTTCGCGACCCTGCAGGTCGAGGTCGTCCGCCTGGCGGGCGAGGACGGGCTCGGGCCGGCCGCCGCGTACGGCGCGGGGTCGGTCGTGGCCGGTCTCCTGATCGCGTTCGGCGCCGTCCGGCTCACGGGCCGACTGCTCGGGGCGACCCGGTGAGCGGGCTCGCGCTCTGGCCGGCGGTGGCGGTCGCCGGCGCGCTCGGGAGCATGGCGCGGGTCACGCTCGCGGCCTGGGTCGGCGGGGCGAGGGGGATCGCCCTGATCAACCTGTCCGGCGGACTCGCGCTCGGGGTCATGGCGGGCGCGGGCGTCGACGGCGATTGGATGGTCGTGCTCGGCGCCGGCCTCCTCGGCGCGTTCACGACGTTCTCCACCTGGATGGTCGACACCGTCGCCCTCCACGACGCCGGGCGCTCGCGCGCGGCGGTCGCCAACGTGCTCGGCCAGGCGCTCCTCGGGCTCGCGCTGGCGGGTCTCGGGCTCGCGACGGGCGCGGCCATCGCGGGCTGATCCGTCGACGGGCCGTGGCGAAGGTCGGCTCGCGCTCCACTAGACTCCCGCGGTCATGGCCTTGACCTACCGGACAGCCGGGGAGTCGCACGGCCCGGCGCTCTTCGCCATGGTGGAGGGCCTTCCGGCCGGTCTCGAACTCACCCCGGACGACATCGACACCGACCTCGCCCGGCGTCAACTCGGCTACGGCCGCGGCGGGCGGATGAAGATCGAGCGCGACCGGGTGCAGGTGATGACCGGGCTCCGCCACGGCCGCACCATCGGAAGCCCGCTCACGATGGAGATCCCGAACCTCGACTTCCCGAACTGGTCGGAGGACCGGATGGCGGTCTGGGCGCCGGAGCGCGAGGTGGACCCAATCACCCTGCCGCGTCCGGGGCATGCCGATCTCGCGGGGATGCTCAAGTACCGGACCGACGATCTGCGGCCGATCCTCGAGCGCGCGAGCGCACGCGAGACCGCCGCGCGGGTGGCGGCGGGCGGCGTCGCGAAGGCGCTCCTGCGCCGGTACGGGACCGAGTTGCGAAGCCACGTCGTGCGCATCGGCGACGTCGTCGCGGAGCCGCGACCCGACCTTCGCCTGGCCGACTTCGAGGGCGTCGACGACAGCCCGGCGCGGTGCCTCGATCGCGCCACGACCGAGGCGATGGTCGCCGAGATCAAGCGCGCCGGACAGTCCCACGACAGCCTCGGCGGGGTCTTCGAGGTCTGGGCGTTCGATCCGCTCCCCGGGCTCGGGTCACACGTGAGCGGGGACCTGCGACTCGACGGGCGCATCGGTCAGGCGATGCTCGGCATCCAGGCCATCAAGGGGGTCGAGCTCGGGGCCGGATTCGAGCTCGGGGGAATGCGCGGGAGCCGCGCCCACGACGAGATCTACTGGGACGAGGCGGTCGGCTACCACCGGCGCACGAACCGCTCCGGTGGGATCGAGGGGGGCATGACACATGGCATGCCGGTGGTCGTCCGGGCCGTCATGAAGCCGATCTCCACCATCTCGCGTCCGCTCGACTCGGTCGACGTGGCGACCAAGGAGCCGCGCAAGGCGTTCCGCGAGCGCGCGGACATCTGCGCGGTGCCGGCCGCGGCGGTCGTCGCGGAGGCCGCGCTCGCGTTCGTGCTGGCGCAGGCGCTCATCGACAAGTTCGGGGGCGATTCGATCGCACAGCTCGACGAGGCCGTGGACGCCTACCGCGCGACCGTCCGCGACTGACCCGATGTCGTGGCTCGTCGTGACCGGCTACATGGGTGCCGGCAAGAGCACGGTCGGCGCCGCCGTGGCCGCGCGGCTCGGCGTGCGCTTCGTCGACCTCGACGACGAGATCGCCGCGCGGTCCGAGATGACGATTCCGCAGATCTTCGCGCGCAAGGGCGAGCTGTGGTTCCGCCGCACCGAGGAGCGGGTGGTGCGCGAGCTGATGGCAGAGGAGCCCCCCGGTGTGCTGGCCCTCGGCGGCGGGGCGCTCGAGAGCACGAAGACGAGGGGTCTGCTCGCCAGGAGTCCGGCCGTCGTCTGGCTTCGCCCGAGCACGGATGTCGCGTGGAGCCGCGTGCGCGGGTCCGACCGCCCGCTCGCCACGGATCGTGACCGGTTCGCGCGACGCGCGGCGTCACGCGAGGCCGGGTATCGCGAGGCATCCGACATCGAGATCGACGCGGACGCCCCGCTCGCGGACGTCGTCGAGCGCGTGCTGGCGTTCGCGTCGCAGCACGCCGTGGGCGCCACCGGATGACGCTCGGGATGACGCCGGCGGTCGAGGCCCGGGTCGGCGAGCATCGGTACCCCGTGTACCTGGAGTCCGGCGGCCTCGCGAGCCTCGGCGAACGCTGGGCCGACGGCGCCACGGGCGACGCGGTGCTCCTCGTGCACGACGAGAACGTCGAGACGATCGCGGCGCGGGCGGGGGAATCGCTGTCGGCCGCGGGACTGCGGGTCGTGGCCGCGCCGGTCCCGCCGGGCGAGTCGTCGAAGTCGCTCTCGGAGCTCGAGCGCCTCGCCCGCCTCGCCGCCGCGGCGGGCCTTCGCCGCCGCGACGGGGTCGTGGCGCTCGGCGGGGGCGTGATCGGTGATCTGGCCGGGTTCCTGGCGGCGTCCTACCAGCGCGGGATCCGGCTGGCGCACGTCCCCACGACGCTGCTGGCGATGGTCGACTCGGCCATCGGCGGGAAGACCGGGGTCGATATCCCGGAGGGCAAGAACTACGTGGGCGCCGTCTGGCAGCCGGACCTCGTCCTCATCGACACGGACACGCTGGCGACCCTTCCCGCCCGCGAGCTTGCCTCGGGGTTCGCCGAGGTCGTCAAGTACGGCCTGCTCGACGGACCGGACCTGTTCGCGCTCGTCGAGTCGTGGCCCGCGCTTCCCGGTCCGCAGGACCGACTGGGGGAGCTGATCCTCCGGTGCGTCGCCCACAAGGTCGACGTCGTCGCCGACGACGCGCACGACCACGGGCGGCGCGCGTCCCTCAACCTCGGCCACACGGTCGCGCACGGCATCGAGGCGGCGCTCGGCTACACGGGTGTGACCCACGGCGAGGCGGTCGCCGTCGGCCTGATGCCGGTCCTCCGCCTCTCGGAGGAGCTCTGCGGGCTGGATCCGTCCTGGCGGACCCGCACGGCCGAGGTCCTGTCCCGCCATGGACTCCCCACGCGACTGGACGGCATGGTGGCCGTCGACGACGTCCTGAGCGCCGCCGCCCGCGACAAGAAGTCGGACGGCCGGTCGCTGAACATGGTCCTCATCGACGCCCCCGGCTCGGTCCGGCTCGGCGTCGACCCGCCCGCCCGCATGCTCCGAGCGGCGGTCGCCGAGGTGCTCGCATGAGCGACCTGGGCGCGCGCGACACGTGGCGGATCGCGCTCCTGCACGGGCCGAACCTCGGCCAGCTCGGGCGCCGGCCGAGCGCGCACTACGGCACCCTGACCCTGCGCGAGCTCGAGGACCGGGTGCGGGGATGGGGGGTCGAGCGCAGCATGCGGGTCGGGTGCTTCCAGAGCGACGATCCCGGCGCCTTCGTCCAGCACGTGCACGGCCTGGCCGGGATCGTCGACGGGGCGGTCGTCAACCCCGGCGCCTGGACCCACTACCAGTGGTCGATCCGCGATGCGCTCGAGCTGCTCGGCGCGCCGTTCGTGGAGGTCCATCTCTCGGACATCGAGGCGCGTGAGCCCCACCGGCGCATCTCGGTGGTGCGCGACGTGGCCGCCGGCGCGGTGTGGGGCAGGGGCCCCGACGGCTATCGCGACGCGCTCGACCTGCTGTCGGGGAGGCTCGCGTGAGCGGGTCGGCCTCGCGTGCCGAGCGGCTCGTCGCCGGCCTCGCGGCGCACGGTGTCGACGCGATGCTCGTCACCTTCGATCCGAACCTCGCGTACCTGACCGGGTACTCGGGCGACAACGGCATCGCGGTGATCGGGCCTCGCGGCGCCCGCCTCGTGACCGACGGCCGATACGCGACCAGCGCGCGCAAGGAGGTTCGCGGTGCCGAGGTCGTGATCGGCGAGCGGGATCTTCGTGAGGCGATCGGCACCGCGATCGCCGAGCTCGCGCCCGCGGGACGGGTCGGGGTCGAGTCCGAGCACGTGACGCTGGCGCGCTTCGAGCGCCTCCGCGCCGTCGCGGGTGACGCCACGCTCGTCCCCGTTGCGGACCTCGTCGAGGACCTTCGCGTGGTCAAGGACGACGACGAGCTGGCGCGCATCCGCCGCGCGGCAGGGGTCGCCGACCGGGCGCTCGAGCGCGTGCTGGCGGAGGGGGTCGTCGGTCGCCGGGAGGCGGATGTCGCCATGGACCTCGTCGCGACCATGATCGACGAGGGGGCCCAGGGGGCGAGCTTCGACCCCATCGTCGCGTCGGGTCCGCGGGGCGCCCTGCCCCACGCCGTGCCCTCGCGGGAGCCGATCCCCGGAGACACCCTGGTCACCTTCGACCTGGGTGCGCGCGTGGACGGGTACTGCTCCGACATGACCAGGACCTTCTCGACCGGCACGCCGCCGGACGCGCTCCGAGCCGCCTACGCCGCGTGCGCGCGCGCACACCGGCTGGCGCTCGAGGCGGTGCGGCCGGGGGTGCGCGGGGCGGAGCTCGACACGATCGCCCGGGACGTCATCGCCGCAGAGGGGCTCGGGGAGCACTTCGTGCACGGGCTCGGGCACGGCGTGGGGGTCCAGATCCACGAGCGGCCCGGCATCAGGCGCACGGGCACGGAGGTGCTGCGACCGGGCATGGTGATCACCGTCGAGCCCGGCGTCTATCTGGAGGGGCTCGGCGGCGTTCGCATCGAGGACCTCGTGCTGGTGACCGACGACGGCCACCGCGTGATGAGCGGATTCCCACATGGGGCGGGCGACGAGCCGCCGACGACGGCTCGCGGCTGACGCGAGGAAGGAGGGGGCATGGCGATCACGACCAACGATCTGAAGAACGGCTACGTGCTCGACATCGAGGGCGACCTGGTGTCGGTCGTGCAGTTCCAGCACGTCAAGCCCGGCAAGGGCGGGGCGTTCGTCCGCACGAAGCTGAAGAATCTCGTGAGCGGGGCGGTCGTCGATCGCACCTTCCGCGCCGGTGAGAAGCTCGAACGGGTGACCACCGAGCAGCGAACGATGCAGTTCCTGTACCGCGACGGGGATGAGCTCGTCCTGATGGACAACCAGACGTACGAACAGCTCCCGGTGTCCGCGGCCAGCGTGGACAACGACGACCTGCTCGCACCGAACACCGACGTCCAGGTGCTGTTCGTGCGCGAGCGGCCCCTGCGGGTCGAGCTTCCGACCTTCGTCGAGCTCGAGGTCACGGCGACGGACCCCGGCGTCCGCGGGGACACGGTCAGCAACGTCTTCAAGCCCGCCGAGCTCGAGACCGGTGCCACCATCCAGGTGCCGCTGTTCGTCGAGCAGGGCAACCGGCTCCGGGTCGACACCCGCAGCCGCGAGTACGTGACACGCGTATGAGCGCCACCGACACGAGCGTCGCCTACGTCGACGCGACGCTTCGCGACCTGGCCCCGCTTCCGTGGGGCGGCACGGTCGGGACCGACGATCTGGCAGCCGTGGCGGGCAGCCTGGCCGACGTCGGCGCCTCGGTCGTCGAGGCCCTGGACCCGCGGTGCGCGCGGGCGGCCGTCGAGACCCGCCGCGAGAGCCCGTGGGACCGTTTGCGGGCGATCGTCCGCGAGGTGGGCACGACGCCGGTCGGGATCGTCCTGATCGCCCGGACCCTCTGGGGCGAGGAGCCGGTCGCGGCCGACGTCGCCCGTCGGTTCGTGCTCTGCGCGGTCGAGAGCGGCGCCCGTCGGGTGCGCGTCGCCGACGCGCTCAACGACGTCGCCGCGATCGAGTCGCTCGCCAGGGCGACCGCCGAGGCCGGTGCCGTGTTCGTGCCGACGCTCACGATCGGCCCGTCGCCCGGGTCGGGCGATGCGCGCTGGGTCGCCGAGGCGGAGGCGCTCGCCGCGCTTCCCGGTGCGGCGGCGTTGTGCATCAGCGATCCGGGCGGATTCCTCGCGCCGGACATGCTCGGCGGCATGATCAAGGCGGTCTCGGCGTCGATCGCCGTGCCGGTCGAGGTCCAGGTGCAGGCGCCGGGCGGGCTCGCCCCGCTCGCGGCGACGGCCGCGGTGCATGCGGGAGCGGCCGCCGTGCACGCGTCCGCCGGACCGGTCGCGATGCTGGCGGCGCGTCCGTCGGCCGAGACGCTTCGCGCCGCGCTCGAGGGCAGCCCGCGACGCCTGGCATGTGACGCCGACGCGGTCGATCACGCGGGTCGCGTCGTCGGCCCGATGCTCGCCGCCGATCGGCTGCGGCAGGCCGCCGCCGCGGTGTTCGGTCCTGCGCTCGCGATCCCGCCGCACCTCGAGGCCGCGCTCGTGTCGCGGCTCGGCCGGCTCGGACTGTCGCGCACCCTCCACCAGGCCGCCGACGAGGCCGCCTTGGTCGCGGCCGAGGTCGGGGGGGCCACGTTCGCGTCGCCGCTCGGCCTGCCGATCGTGGCCCAGGCGGCACGCCACGTGATCGAGGGTGAGCGCTGGGCCGAGATCGAGCCGGTCCTGGCGGCCGTGGCGCTCGGCCGTCTCGGTCCGCTGCGGGTCACGCCGAGCGACGAGGTGGTGTCGGCCGCGCGCGAGGCGGAGCCGCCCGAGTCGCCGCTCCGCGATCTCGCCGCGGTCGCCGACGCCGCACCGGCCGGGCTCTCCGACGAGGACTCGGTGCTCTGGGCCCAGTTCGGCGAGGCGGTCGAGCCGCTGGTCGCGCGGCGCCGCTCGCTCGGGGCCGAGGCGGGGGCCGAGGTCGAGTCGCACGGGATCGACCGCCAGCTGCTCGACACGCTGGTCGAGGTCGTCGAGTCCACCCAGCGCGCCGAGGTCAGCGTCGAGGTCGCCGGTGCCCGCGTCACGGTGCGCCGTGTCGATCCCGCCGCCGCGGCCGCCCCGGGCGAGCCCGGGCGCGCCGGCGGGGGGCGCGACGCCGCCGCCGCCGACTCGGGGCTCGAGCGGATCGAGAGCCCGATGGTCGGCACGTTCTACCGGGCGTCGTCGCCCGAGTCCGCGCCGTTCGTGGAGATCGGACAGCGGATCGAGCCCGGCGAGGCCGTCTGCCTGATCGAGGCCATGAAGCTCTTCAACGAGATCGTCTGCGAGACCGGCGGCACCGTGCGCGAGATCCTGGTCGAGAACGCCGAACCGGTCGAGTTCGGGCAGCCCCTGTTCCTGATCGAGCCATGAGACTCCTGGTCGCCAACAGGGGCGAGATCGCCGTGCGGGTGATCCGGACGGCCCGCGAGATGGGGATCGAGACCGTCGCGGTGCATTCCACCGCCGACACCGGGACGCTTGCGACCCGGCTGGCGGACCGCGCCGTCTGCATCGGCCCGGCCGCGGCCAACGAGTCCTATCTCGTCATCGATCAGGTGCTCGCGGCCGCCGAGATCACCGGGTGCGACGCGGTCCACCCCGGGTACGGGTTCCTCTCGGAGAACCCGGAGTTCGCCGAGGCCTGCGGCGCGGCCGGCATCGTGTTCGTGGGTCCGCCGCCGCAGGTGATGGCGCGCATGGGCGACAAGGTCGAGGCCAAGATCGCGGCCCGCGAGGCCGGGCTGCCGGTGCTCGAGGGCTCGGACGGGCCCGTCCACGATCTGGCCGAGGCGCGGGCCGCCGCCGAGCGGGCGGGCTTCCCGATCCTCCTGAAGGCCGCGGCGGGCGGCGGCGGGCGTGGGATGCGCCGGGTGGACGGGCCTGATGAGCTCGACGGCGCCTTCTCCGTGGCCAGGAGCGAGGCCGCCGCCGCCTTCGGGGACCCCGGCGTGTACGTCGAACGACTGCTGGAGGGCGGGCGCCACATCGAGGTCCAGATCCTCGCCGACGGCATGGGCGGGGTCCTGATCTGCGGCGACCGGGAGTGCTCGATCCAGCGCCGCCACCAGAAGCTGATCGAAGAGGCCCCGGCACCGAACCTTCCCGACGCGACCCGGGCCGCGATGCACGAGACCTGCGCGCGGGCGGCGAAGGCGTGGGGCTACCGCAGCGCCGGCACGGTCGAGTTCCTGGTGGACGCGGCCGGCGACTTCTACTTCCTGGAGCTCAACGCACGGCTCCAGGTGGAGCACCCCGTCACCGAGCTCGTGACCGGTCTCGACCTCGTGGCCGAGCAGCTCCGGGTCGCCGACGGCGGACTCCTCACGCGGACCGGCGTCGCCGAGGCCGTCGGGCACGCGATCGAGTGCCGGGTCAATGCCGAGGACCCCTCGCTCGGCTTCCGCCCCGGGGCCGGCGCCCTCCAGGTCTTCGAGATGCCCGGTGGGCCGGGCGTGCGCATCGACACCTACTGTGAGCCCGGGTCCGTGATCCCGCCGTACTACGACTCGATGATCGCCAAGCTGTGCGTCTGGGCACCGGACCGCGCGCGCGCCGTGAAGCGGCTCGGCCGGGCGCTCGGCGAGGCGCGGGTGGAGGGCGTGCCCACGACGCTCGGGCTGTTCCGAGAGATCGTCGAGGACGGGCCGTTCGTGGACGGGCGGTACACGACGGCGTATCTCGTGGAGCGGGTCGAACGACTGCCGGCGCTCGGGGCGGTGTGACGGCGCGCGCGCTGCCCGGCGAGCGCGGACGCCGCGCGGCCCGCCGCCAGGCGGTGTTCCTCCTCTACCAGCGTGACGTGACCGGACTGGACCTCGACACGCTGGTGGCCAACAGCGAGCGCGCCGGTGCCCCGGTCGATCCGTTCGCGTTGGCGCTCGCCGAGGGCGTGTCCGTCGACACCGGGCACATCGATCGCACGATGGCCGCCGCGAGCACGGGCTGGTCCCCGGAGCGCATCGCGCCGCTCGAGCGCAACATCATGCGCGTCGCGATCCACGAGATGCTGGACTGGCCGGAGATCCCGTCCGCGGTCTCGATCAACGAGGCGGTCGACCTGGCCAAGCGGTTCTGCCAGACCGACGCCCCGGGGCTCGTGAACGGGATCCTCGGGCGGATCGAACGCGACGCCGAGGCCGAGGGATGACCGATGCGCACGGGGCCCTGCGCGCCGCGGTGGCCCGGCTGGAGGAGGTCGAGCGGGCGCTCGGGGAGGGGGACGCGGCCGATGCGCGCCTCGGCGACCTCGCGGAGGAGGCGACGCGCCTCGCGGCGGAGGTCAGCGCGCTGATCGCCGAGTCGCTTCGCGGCGCGGACGGCCGGGACCCGCGATGAGCAGCGACGTCCCGCTCGACCCGAGGGTGCAGGTCGCCGTCGAGCCCCCGAACGCGCCGGGGGCGGCCGGCCGCGACGAGCTCGAGGCCATCGGCACCGGCGAGGACCCCCGGTCGATGACCGAGTTGGCCGAGATGGCATGGCTCGGGGGGCGGGCGCACGCCCGCGGCGCCCGGCTCGTGACCATCGGCCTGGCACCGTTCGGCCACAAGGAGCTCGCGGTCCACAACCTCCCGACCATGCTGATCGAGGGCGGTGTGCGCCTGCTCAAGGAGCTCGGGACCTACGTCCTGGCGGGCGGGCGCCTGGAGGACGGCGACGTCATGCAGATGCGGGCGGATCTTCCGTGCCTGGTCGGGTTCCATGACCCCGCGCCGGAGGATCCGGCCTCGGAGGAGCCCGTCCGCGTGGTGTTCCTGGCCTGACGCGGGTGCCGGACCAGGCGCCCGCCTGACCTCCGCCGTCTCGATCAGGTGGCGCACGGCCGGGCCACCGTGCGCCGCCGGGGTCGATCGTCCCGACCGTCGCCCGACGTGAACAGGGTCTCGCGTGGGTAACATCCGACCCGTGGACGAACTGAACCGCCGATATCCGCTGCTCGCGAGCCTCGACGGCCCCGGCGGCATGCGGGACATGAGCGACGACGAGCTCGAGACGCTCTGCGCCGAGGTGCGCGCCGCGATCATCGACACCGTCTCGGTGACGGGCGGCCATCTCGGTGCCAGCCTCGGCACCGTCGAGTTGTCGGTGGCGCTCCATTCGGAGCTCGACTCACCGCGGGACCGCATCCTGTGGGACGTCGGTCACCAGGCCTACGGCCACAAGCTGCTCACCGGGCGCCTCGAGGGCTTCGACACGCTCCGTACCTACGGCGGGACCAGCGGCTTCCTGCGCCGCGTCGAGAGCGAGCACGACATCATGGGCGCCGGGCACGCCTCCACCAGCATCTCCTACGCCGTGGGGCTCGCGGAGGCGCAGCGCCAGGCCGGAACCGCCGACGACGCCGTGTTCTGCGTCATCGGCGACGGCGCACTGACAGGTGGCATGGCCTACGAGGGCCTCAATCAGGCCGGTGCGCTCGGAAGCCCGATCAAGGTGATCCTCAACGACAACGGCTTCTCCATCTCGGAGAACGTCGGGGCGCTCTCGAAGCTCTTCCAGCGCGTCCGCGTCGACCCCAAGCTCACGCGGATCCGGGAGGACATCGAGCACGGGCTGGCCCGGGTCCCGGGTGCGTCGGGCCTCGGCTCGTCGCTTCGCGACGCCATCAAGTCCCAGTGGTTCGAGCCAGGCGCGCTGTTCGAGGCGCTGGGCTTCGCGTACGTGGGCCCGATCGACGGCCACGACCTGCACGCGGTCCGCTCGGCCGTCCGCTCGGTGAAGGTGATGGACCGCCCGGTGATCGTCCATGTGAAGACGGTCAAGGGCAAGGGCTACGACCCGGCCGAGGCGCACGGCGAGGCGATGCACGGGGCGACGCCGTTCGAGGTCGACTCCGGCAAGGCCAAGAAGACCTCGTCCGGACCGGCCAGCTACACCGAGGTGTTCGGAAAGGCGCTCGTCGCCGAGGCGGAACGGGACCCACGGGTGGTGGGCATCACGGCCGCGATGCTCAAGGGCACGGGCATGCAGCACATGATGGACCGGTTCCCGTCTCGCACCTACGACGTCGGCATCGCCGAACAGCACGCCGTCGTGTTCGCCTGCGGACTCGCCATCGCCGGCTATCGGCCCGTCTGCGCCATCTACTCGACCTTCCTGCAGCGGGCGTTCGACCCCATCGTGCACGACGCCTGCGTGCAGGAGCTGCCGGTGATCTTCGCGATCGACCGCGGCGGGCTGGTCGGTGACGACGGCCCGACCCACCACGGGGTCTTCGACCTGGCCTACCTTCGGGCGATTCCGGGCATCACGATCATGGCGCCCATGCACGAGGCCGAGCTGGTGGACATGCTCCACACGGCGCTCCGGATCGACGGTCCCGTCGCGATCCGGTATCCGCGTGGCGCCGGGATCGGGACGGCGCCGCCGGCGCGGCCGAGCGTGCTCGAGGTCGGCAAGGCGGAGGTGCTCGAGACCGGCCAGGGCATCGCGCTGGTGGGGTACGGCCACGGCGCGGTGCTCGCGCGGGAGGCCGCCGATCTGGTCGCGGAGGGCCTCGGGGCCCGGCCGACGGTGGTCAACGCGCGGTTCGCAAAGCCTCTCGACGGCAACCTCATGCGCCAGCTCGCCGCCCGTCACGACCTGGTGGTGACGATCGAGGACCACGCCCGCATCGCCGGGTTCGGAGGTGCCGTGGCCGAGGCCGTCGAGGACATCCCCAGCCGCATCCTCCGTGTCGGCCTGCCGGATCGGTTCGTCGACCACGGCAAGCGGGAGCTCCTGCTCGACGAGGTCGGCCTGACCCCGACCGAGATCGCGGCGAGGGCCCTTCGCGTGCATGCCCGGACGCCCGCCACGGGTGTGATCAGCGCGTAGCACCCCCTCGGCTCGCCTCCGTAGGGCGGGTCCCGGGGAGTATCGTCCGCCGCTGTCCGTGGCGCGCGCCCCGCGTGCCGCGCGCCCGATCTTCGATGCCGCATGGCGGCGGGGGCGGTGCCCATGAGGGCGTTCACGCGCTGGATCCTCCACCATCGCTGGCTGGTCGCGGGTGTCTGGGCGGTCGTGGCCGTCGCGGCGTTCGCCGCCGTGCAGCCGGCCTCGGACGCCCTGTCGAGCGAGTTCAGCCTCCCCGGTCGTGAGAGCACCGACGCGAACGTCCTGATCGCGCAGCGCTACGGGACGGGCGGACCGCGGGCGAACGGGCCGATCGTGCCGGTGGTCCAGCTTCCGGAGGGGACGACCGTCGACGCCCCCGGCGTGCGGCGCCAGATCGAGGAGGCGTTCGGGGAGATCGGCGCGGCGGTGCCCGGCGCCCGGGCCGCGAACTTCGGGACCACCGGCGACCGCGTGTTCGTGTCCGACGACGGGCGGACCACCTTCGGTGTGATCTGGTACGTCCCGGCCGAGGTGGCCTTCGACCCCGCCGGCCCGTCGCTCGAGGCCGCCCGCGAGGCCGCGGCGGACGTCACGGTCGCGGGCGCGCCGGTGCTCGTCTCGGGCATCGACGCGCTCTCGTCCTCGGAGGAGGGATCCGAAGGCCCGAGCGTCCTGATCGAGACGCTGATCGGCGGCGTCTTCGCGCTGATCGTGCTGACGTTCGTGTTCGGGTCCGCGATGGCGCTCGTCCCGATCCTGATCGCCGCGATCGCGATCCCGACCACCTTCCTCGCGCTGTGGCCGATCGCGGGTGCGACCGAGGTCTCGGTCGTGGTCCAGTTCCTCGTCGCGCTGATCGGTCTCGGCATCGCGATCGACTACTCCCTCTTGATCGTGATGCGCTGGCGTGAGGAGCGGGCCGCCGGGCGTGAGAACCGTGAGGCCGTGGTCGAGTCCATGGACCACGCGGGGCGCGCCGTGATCTTCAGCGGTGTGGCCGTGGCGATCGGTCTCCTGGCGCTCGTCGTGCTGCCGGTGCCCTTCCTTCGGAGCATCGGCTACGGCGGGATGCTGATCCCCATCGTGAGCGTGCTGATCGGCGTCACCCTGCTCCCCGTCATCCTCGACGCGCTCGGGCCGCGCCTCGATCGGATCGGCGTGGCGCGGCGCACCCGGGACACGGGGGAGGGGTGGATCCCGTGGGGCCGCTTCGTCGTGCGCCACCGCGTCATCGTCGGGGGTCTGGCGCTGCTCCTGCTCGTGGTCTTCATGGGCCCCGTGATCAACTTCTCGACCGGGACGCCCGACGCGGAGGCCCTGGCCAGCGAGGGGGCGGCGCGCACGGCCCTCGACCACCTCAACGAGTCCGGCATCGGGTCGGCGGCGCTGCTTCCCTTCGACACGATCGTCGTCGCCGGCGATCCCGCCGAGACGGCGGCGGCGCTCGGCGCGGCGGACGGCGTGCGCGGGGCGCTCGCGCCGGGCGGCCCGTCGTGGGAGGACGCCGACACCGCGATCGTGAACGTGTTCCCGTTCGAGGAGAACGCGACCGGCGCCGTCGACGCGGTCCGAACGGCGGCGTCGTCGCTGCCGGGCGAGGTCCTCGTCGGGGGCGCCGTGCCCGCGAACGCCGACTTCAACTCGGCCGTCTACGGCAACTTCATCTGGGTGCTCCTCGCGATCCTGATCGTCACCTACGTGCTGCTGGCGCGGGTGCTGCGATCGCTGCTGTTGCCGCTGAAGGCGGTCGTGTTCAACATCGTCTCGATCCTCGCCGTCTGGGGCTTCCTGGTCTTCTTCTGGCAGCAGGGCAACGGGTCGGGGCTCCTGTTCGGGATCGAGCCCACGGGCACGCTGACCGTGTGGATCCCGCTGATGGTGTTCGCGTTCCTGTACGGCCTGTCCATGGACTACGAGGTCTTCATCCTCAGCCGGATGCGCGAGGAGTACGACCGGGTCGGGATCACCGACCGCGCGGTCGTGCTCGGCATCGCCCGCACCGGCCGGCTGGTGACGGCGGGCTCCCTGATCCTCTTCGGGGCCTTCGTCGCCCTGGCGTCAGGACCGGAGACCGACGTCAAGGTGTTCGCGACCGCCCTCGCGGTCGGGATCATCCTCGACGCGACGATCATCCGCGGGATGCTGCTTCCGGCCTTCGTGTCGCTGCTCGGCCGCTGGAACTGGTGGCTGCCGGTGTGGGCCGCCCGCATCCTTCGTGTCGAGCCCAGTCTTCCGGGCCCGGAGCCCCGCGTGCCGGTGGACGACATCGACCTGCGCGACCCCGAGGTCGTCGGCGCGCCGGAGGCCGCGACGGAACGCGCCTGAGGCGTGCCGAGAGGGCGCCGAGCGCGCCGGCCCGCGGGACGACGGGCGGTGCGGGCCGCGCGCACGGCTATCATCGTCCGCGTATGGCCGTTCGCACCCGACTCGACGTCGCCCTCGTGGATCGGGGCCTCTTTCCCTCTCGAGCGCGCGCGCAGGCCGCGGTGATGGCCGGGAAGGTGTCGGTGGCCGGCCGCCGCGCGGACGCCCCGGGACGCCCGGTTCGCGACGGGGACGCCATCGAGGTCGCGGCCGGGCAGGACTACGTCTCGCGCGGTGGCACGAAGCTCGCCAACGCGCTCGACGCGCTCGGGGTCGACCCGGCGGGACGACGGGCCGTCGACGTCGGGGCCTCGACCGGCGGCTTCACCGATTGCCTGCTCGTCCGGGGCGCCGCCGAGGTCGTTGCGATCGACGTCGGCTACGGGCAGCTCGACTGGCGGTTGCGCCAGGATCCGCGTGTGCACGTTCGCGAACGGCTGAACGCCCGTGCGCTCAGGCCCGACGACCTGCCGTGGCCCCCGGACCTCGTCGTGCTCGACGTCTCGTTCATCTCGATCGAGCTCGTCTGGCCCGCGGTGCACGCATGCCTGGCGTCCGGCTGGTCGGGGCTCCTCCTCGTCAAGCCCCAGTTCGAGGTCGGCAGGGAGCGCGTCGGCCCCGGCGGCGTCGTCCGTGACCCCGCGCTCAGGGCCGAGGCCGCCCTGCGTGTGGCGGGCGCGCTCGCGGCGCACGGCGCGGACGT
Organism: Miltoncostaeaceae bacterium; assembly: GCA_963698665.1. Classification (GTDB taxonomy): domain Bacteria; phylum Actinomycetota; class Thermoleophilia; order Miltoncostaeales; family Miltoncostaeaceae; genus CALNYH01. Next base: position 1,301,687 of record CAVORO010000003.1, read on the forward strand.
CGTGGGCGCCGCGGACTCCGGGCTTCCGGGGCCGAAGGGCAACCGCGAGCTGTTCCTGTACGCGACGGCCGCCGCGGGGCCCGTCGGAGCCGTCGACGAGGCCGCGGTCACGCGGGCCGCGGACGCCCCATGATGCCGAGCTCCCTGCGACCGGAGAAGCCTCGCGGCGACATCGACATCATCGGAGCGGCCCCGACTCGGCGGGCGCTCCTTCTGACCCATCGCGCACCTGACGCCCTGCGGGGGGCGCTTCCCACCGTCCTCTCGATCCTGGACGCGGCGGGCATCGAGGTGCTCGTGCCCGCGGGCGAGGCCGACAAGCACGCCGTGCTGGCCGATCGCCCGAGTGCCGAGGGAGTCGAGCTCTCGCCGGGCGGCGAGGACGTCGTGATGGTGCTCGGCGGCGACGGCAGCATCCTGCGGGCCCTGGCGGAGCACGCGCGAAGCGGCGCCCCGATCGTCGGCGTCAACTTCGGCCGGGTCGGCTTCCTGGCGTCGGTCGAGCGGGCCGATCTGGAACGTGGTCTGCGACGGGTGCTCGCGGGCGACTACGTGGTGATCAGCCTCCCGTCGCTCGGCGCGAGCTGGAGCGGGGGCGAGTTCCCGGCGGTCAACGACCTGGCGCTCCTGCGCGGCGGCGAGAGCCGCATCGCCGAGCTGAGCTTCGCGGTCGACGCGGACACGGTCGCGGCCGTCCGGGCGGACGGGATGGTCTGCTCGACCCCGGTCGGCTCGACCGCGTACAACCTGGCGCTCGGTGGGCCGGCGGTCTCGTGGCGGGTGCGATGCTTCGTGCTCTCGTTCCTCGCGGCCCACCACCTGGAGGCGCGTCCCCTGGTGATCGGCGCGAGCGAGGTGCTGACCGTGACCAACGACGCCCTGGTCGGCGACTGCGACGTGCTCGTCGACGGCCGCCGAGTCGGCTCGCTCGCGCCCGCGCGGGCGATCACGATCGGTCTCAACGGCCCCGAGGTCCACCTGGCGACGTTTCCGGAGTCGTCGTTCTTTCGCCGCTACCGGGACAAGTTCGGCCGCCAGGCTCCGTGATCCGCGACATCGAGATCCGCGACCTGGTGGTGATCTCCCGCGCGGAGATCGACCCGGGACCGGGGTTGACCGCCGTCACCGGCGAGTCCGGCGCCGGAAAGAGCGTGCTGGCGAAGGCGTTCGGGTTGCTGCTCGGCGCACCCGCCGCCGCCGCCGAGGTGCGCCCCGGGGCCCGTGCGGCACTGGTCCAGGCCACGCTCGGCCTTCCGGACGGCTTCTGGGACGCCCTCCCCGACGATGACCCCGCCGCGCCGCTCGCCGACCTGGTCGACGATCCGCGCGAGGTCGTGCTCGCCCGTCGAATCCCGGCGGAGGGCCGTGCCCGATCCCTCGTCGACGGCCAGGCGGCGCCGCGGGACGCGGTGGCCGCGCTCGTCCGCGCCAGACTGCGCCTGGTCGGTCAGGCCGAGTCCCGGCGTCTCGTGGCCCCGGCCGCCCAGCTCGCCGCACTCGATGCCTTCGCGGGCGGCGAGGCGGTGGGACTCGCCGCGGACCTGGCCCGCGCCCGGCGCGCGGTGTCCGGGCTCGCGCGGAGGATCACCGCGGCGCGCGCCGCGGGCGAGGTCCGCGCGCGGGAGCGCGCGGACCTCGAGTCCCTGCTCGAGGAGGTGCGCCGCCTGGCGCCCGACGCCGAGGAGGAGGCCGCGCTTCGCGCGGAGCGGGATCGGCTTCGGCACGCGGGCCGCCTGCTCGCCGCGGCCGGCACCGTGGCCGAGTCCCTCTCGCCGGAGTCCGGGGAGGGCGGCGCGCTCGCGGCCGTCGGCGAGGCGACGCGGATCCTCGACGACGTGATCGCGCTCGACCCGCGACTCGATGGGCCGCGTGGCGAGCTCGCGACCGCCGAGGCGTCGCTCCAGGAGGCGGCGATCGCCCTGCGCGGGTACGCCGCCGGGCTCGAGTCGGAGCCCGGCCGCCTCGACGCCGTCGAGGGGCGCCTCGACGAGTACGCCCGCCTCGCGCGGCGACACGGGGCGGACGTGGCGTCGCTCGTCGCACGGGCGACGGAGGCCGAGGAGCGCCTGGCCGAGCTCGACGCGGACGCGGGTGAGTTGGAGCGGCTCGCCGTCGAGCGGGCCGCGGCGCTGGCGCACGCGCGCGAGACCGCCGAGCGCCTCACGGAGCTGAGGACCGCGGCCGCCCCGCGGCTCGGCGAGGCGATGGCGGGCGAGCTCGCGGGACTCGCGATGCCCGATGCCCGGGTCGAGGTCACGCTCGCCCGCGACGACGCCGACCCCCCGGTCGAGACGTGCACGATCTCGCTCCAGGTGAACCCCGGGTTGCCCGCCGCGCCCCTGTCCGACGCCGCGAGCGGGGGGAGCTCTCGCGCACGCTCCTGGCGCTGCACTCGCTCGCCGCCGTCGCCGACGACGGCGCCTGGGTGTTCGACGAGGTCGACTCGGGCGTCGGTGGCGAGACGGCGGTCGCCGTCGCCAGGCGGCTCGCCCGGCTCGCCGAGGGGCGCCAGGTGCTCGTCATCACGCACCTGCCCCAGGTGGCGGCGCTCGCGGACCGTCACTATCGGCTGGTCAAGGACGTCGACGACGAGGGCAGGGCGCGCACGTGCGTGGCGCCGGTCGCCGGCGACGACCTGCTCGCCGAGTTGTGCCGCATGCTCGGCGCATCGCCCGAGGATGCCGGCGCGCGTCGCCACGCCGAGGAGTTGTTGTCGCGGCGCGGGGCGCACGTCTCGCGCGCCGCGTAGCGTCCGAGGAGTGGGTGGGACCCTCCGCACGGTGCTCCTGACGGGAGCGGCCGGCTTCATCGGCTCACATCTGGCCGAGGCGCTCGTGGCGGACGGCGTGCGGGTCCGTGGCGTCGACGTCTTCACCGACTACTACCCGCGCGAGCGGAAGGTCGCGAACCTGGCGGGCCTGGCAGGGGAGCCTCGGTTCACGCTCACCGAGGCGGATGTCGCGACGACCGATCTCGCGTCGCTGCTCGAGGGCTGTGACGCGGTGGTCCACCTGGCCGCCCAGCCCGGGGTCCGAGCGAGTTGGGGCACGACCTTCGATCGGTATGTGCACGACAACGTCACCGCGACGCAGCGACTCCTCGAGGCCGTCAGCGCGCGGCCGGTCCAGTTCGTGCACGCGTCCTCGTCGTCGGTCTACGGGGACGCCGAGCGCCTGCCGACGGTCGAGGACGCCACCGTCCCGCGTCCCGTCTCGCCCTACGGCGTCACCAAGCTCGCGGCCGAGGGGCTCGGGCGGCTGTATGCGCGCGAGCGGGGGGTCCCGGCCGTGGCGCTCCGGTTCTTCACGGTCTACGGACCGCGACAGCGTCCCGACATGGCCTTCACGCGCTTCCTGCGCGCCGCGGTCCGCGACGAGCCGATCACGATCTACGGTGACGGCGAGCAGAGTCGTGACTTCACGTATGTCGCCGACGCCGTCGCGGCCACGTACCGCGCCGCGCTCGCCGGTCGTGCCGGGGGCGTCTACAACGTGGGCGGCGGCCAGCGGGCGAGCGTCAACCAGGTCGTCGCGATGATCGAGGAACTGCACGGGCGGCCCCTGAGGATCGAGCGCCGGGCGCGACAGGCCGGCGACGCGCGCCACACCGGCGCCGACACCTCGCGCGCCGCCGAGGATCTCGGGTGGTCGCCGACGACCGGCCTGCGCGAGGGGCTGGCGCGCCATCTGGAGTGGGCGCGCGCCGTCGAGCGGGCGGCCGAGCGGACCCCCGGGGTCGCCGAGGCCGGCTGAGGCGACGCGACGCCGGTCGCGTGCCGAGCCCCCGACCGCCCGGCGGCGCTCAGCCGGAGATGAGCCTCGAGGCGGCCGCGCGGGCGTCCCCGACGAGGCGGACGGCGCCGTCTCGGTCGATCCCCGCCGCGACCATGGCGCCGTCGTGGAGCACGCCGACCTGCGACGCGAGCGCGCCGGCCGCCGGATGCCCGCCCTCCTCGGCCAGGCCGACCAGCAGTCCCGCCACCCATCCGCGGTGCTGGTCGATGATGCGACGCGCGGGGTGCTCGGGGTCGGGAAGCTCGGCCGCGGCGTTGATGAAGGGGCACCCCCGGTAGCCCGGGTCGGCGACGCGCTCCGCGAGGTCGTCGAAGAGCGCCAGGATGCGTGCGTCGGGAGATGCGAGCGGGGTCAGTCGCGCGCCGACGCGATCCCACCAGGCCGCCGAGGCCTCCGCGAGGTAGGCCGCGATCAGCTCGTCCTTGCCGGCGAAGTGTTTGTAGAGGGTCGCCTTGGCCGCGCCCGACTCTCGGATGATGCGGTCGACGCCCACGGGGTTGATCCCCTCGGCCGCAAAGCAACGGGCCGCGGCGTCGAGGATCCGCTCGCGCGCGGGGCCCCGCGCGCTCACATCGGACCGCTGTGCCATGGGGGCGACGCTACACGGGCGGTCGGCCGGACGGGCGAGACAGACCGATCGGTACCGTCGCCCGGCGCCTCAGATCGGCGGTGCGGCGAGCCGCGCCGACCGTGCGCCGGCGAGGACGCGCGCGGTCACGAGCAGGACGAGCAGCGTCGGAGCGAGGAAGACCAGCGCCAGGACGGCGGCGACCTGCGGGTCCGTGTCCACGAAGGGCACCAGCAGCAGCGGGAGCATGGGCGTGCCTCCGCCGACCGCGAGGCTGAGGCCGTACTGGCTCCACGACACGAGGAAGCCGAGGAGCGACGCCACCGCCAGCGTCGGGCCGATCGCGGGCAGCGTGACGAGGCGGATGCGCGTCAGGGGGCCCGCCCCATGAACCTCGGCGACCTCCTCGAGCGCGCGCAGGTCGGGCGTGAAGGCGCTCGCGAGCACCAGGACGACGTACGGGACGACCGGGACGAGGTGCGCGATGACGAGCGCCGAGTACGAGTCCGCGATGCCGAAGCGGATCAACCACTCGGCGAGGCCGCTTCCGATCGCGAACGGCGGCACGAGCAGCGGGAGCGCGAGCGCCAGCCAGACGATCCGTGTCCGCGCGGCGCCCCGCTCGCCGATCAGTCGCGCCGCCGGCCAGCCGATCGCGATCGCGATGAGCGTGCGTCGCGACCCCCACGACGAGCGAGCCCTGGATGGCGGCGATCGCGCCGGTCGTGTCCGAGAAGGCGATCTCGACCCCCCTCGTCCCGAGGCGCTGCGGCCACGGCGCGGGCGCCCGCCACTCGTCCGCCGCCGCCTGGACGACCAGGCTGAGGACGGGGACGATCGCGACGAGCGTCAGGGTCGCGCCGAGCGCGACCCCCGACAGTCGCCGTCCGCCGGTGTGCTCAGCCACGCCGGCCGAGGAGTCGGGCGAGCGGCAGCGCGATCGCCAGCGCAGCGAGGCTCGCGATCAGGAGCGTCGCGTTGGCGACGGCGCGCCCGTCGAGCGCGCCGGCGTTGCCGGCCGCGAGCGCGTACTCCGAGAGCGTCTGCGGAGCGTTCGGCCCGATCACGAGCGGGACCTCGAACGATCCGAGCACGAACGCGGCGACCACCAGCGATCCGGTGGCGAGCGGCGCTCGGATCGCCGGCCACACGACCCACACGAGTCGCTGGCGCCGCGTCGCGCCGTGGACCGCGGCGACCTCCTCGCGACGTGCGACCTCCTGCGTCCAGGCGCCGAGCACGAGCAGCGCCAGGAACGGCACCTCCTTGTAGACGTAGACGAGGATGATCCCGATCCCGAGCGGGTCGCGGACGAGGTCGACCGGGAGGGCGCCGAGCAGGCGGTCGGCGATCCCGCCCGGACCGAGCCAGAGCACCCCGATCGAGGCCGCGAGCAGGTGGGGCATGGGGACCGGCAGCGCCGCGAGGCCCTTCGCCACCGGGCCCCGGTGGCGAAGGGCGCCGGCCAGCGCGAGCGCCAGGGCGGCGGACGCGAGGGTCGACACCGCGACCAGCCAGAGCGTGAAGCCCACGGCCTCGGCGAACAGCGGGTCGGCGGCGAGGTCCCGGTAGGCGTCGAGCGAGGCGGCCGACCATCCGCGGAGCACGCTGACACCGAGGCTCGCCCGCACCATGCCGAGCACGGCGCCCGCGAAGAGCACGAGGACCAGCGCGGCGGGCAGCAGCGCCAGGGCGGCGAGGACCCGGCCGACGACCGTCCGCCATCCGCGCCGCCTCACCGGGGCAACTGGTCGCCCGCGTGGGTCGGGTCGCGCCAGTCGGGAAAGCACCACACGCCCTCGCGCGGGGCCTCCGCGGCGACGATCTCACCCACCTGGGGGGCGTCGGCCGGGTCGACCTGCGCCTCGACCACGAGCGCGCCGGCGCCCAGCCGCAGACGCACGTCGACGCCGAGGGACTCTCGGCCGAGGACCTGCATGCGAAGCGGGCCGTCGCCCACCCGCCACCGTTCCGGCCGGACGGTGATCTGCGCCGGGCCGTCCCGGGTGTCCACGCGGATCGGCCCGGCCGGCGTGGCCATGACCCCGTCCACGACGTCGCCCGCGATCACGTTGCGGCCGCCGAAGAACCGCGCCACGACCGGGGTGGACGGGCGGTGCACCATGCCCTCCGGCGTGTCGCACTGGATGATCCGCCCCTCGATCATGAGGGCGACGCGCTCGCCGAGTATCGCCGCCTCCTGCTGGTCGTGGGTCACGACCAGCATCGTGATCCGCCCGCTCGCGCTGCACGCGCGCGATCAGCGCGCGAAGGCTCTCGCGCCGGTCCGGGTCGACCGACGCGAGCGGCTCGTCGAGCAGGAGCAGCTCGGGCTCGGCGCAGAGCGCACGGGCGAGCGCGACCCGCTGCTGCTCGCCGCCGGACAGGCTCCGCGGGCCGCGCGCGGCGTAGCCGCCGAGGCCGACCTCGTCGAGCAGGGCGCTCGCGCGGCGTCGTCGATCCGCTCGGCGCACGCCGGACGCGCGCAGCGGCAGCGCGACGTTCCCCACGACGTCGAGGTGCGGCAGAAGGCGCGGCTCCTGGAAGACCATCGCGATCGGCCGGCGGTGCGGCGCCAGCTCGACCAGGGACCGCCCCTCGAGCTCGACGCGCCCCTCCTCGAGCACCCCGAGGCCCGCGATGACGCGCAGCAGCGTGGTCTTCCCGGCGCCCGAGGGCCCCACCAGCGCCAGCCGGCCGGCGTCGGGGATGGTCAGATCGACGCCGCGCAGCACCCCCGCGCCTCCGGGGCGGGAGACGAGTCCCTCGATCACGAGCCCGCCGATCGGAGCACCTCCCGCTGCCAGCGACGCTCGATGGGCGCGACCTCCTCGGAGGGGAGCTCGGCGAGGGGGCTGCCGAGTTCGTCCGGGCCGAGGAGATGGGGGTCGTCCATGGGGGGCGCGAAGCCGGCCCGGAGCTCCTCCGGCAGGCGGCCGACGTCGATGACCGTCGGCACCCCGAGCACGTCCGGGTCGGCCTTGGCCCGCTGCAGGTCCGGCGACAGGAGGAGGTTCGCGACGACCGCGGCGCCCTCCGGGGCGGCGGCGTTGGCGGGGATCGTCACGAAGCTCGCGTTCTGGAGCGTGCGCGCGAAGGCGAACGGCCGGGCCGTGTCCGGGAATCGTCCCGACGAGACCGCCGAGCGAACGAAGCTCGGGTCGTAGCTCATGGCGATGTCCACCTGGCCGTCGCCGAAGAGCCGGTTGAGCTCCGCCTCGGTCTTCGGGTAGTTGCGCCCGCCCTCGAAGAGGTCCGGGGCGACGTCGGCGAGGGCCTCGATCGCCCGGTCGACCCCGAGCTCCTGCACGGCGAGGCGCACGAACGCGGAACCCGTGAAGTCGGGCGGCGCCGGATACGTGACCCGGCCGGGGTTCGCGCGGGCGTACCCGAGGAGCTCGGCGACGCTCCGCGGCGGATCGGGGACCCGCTCCGGGTCGTGGGCGAAGACGAAGGCGGCGCGGCTCCAGGGTGCCTCCTGCCCGTCCACCGGCACGCCGAAGTCGCTCGCGAGCGCGGGGTCCTCGAGGTCGACGAAACGGCTGTTGGGGAGCGACCCCACCCAGTCCTGGAGCCAGAGACCGGCCTCCTTCCCGAGCGCGAAGTTCTCGCCGTTGATCCAGATCAGATCGACCGCGCCGCCGTCGGTGCGTCCCGCCTGGCGCTCCGCGAGCACGCGCTGGACCGCCTCGGCCGTGTCGGCGATCGGCACCCGCTCGAGCGTGACGCCGGCCTTGGCCGCGGCGGGCACGACCTCCCGCTCCACGTAGCGGTTGATCCGCGCGTCGCCGCCGAACAGCCACCAGCGCACCGTCTGGCCCTCCGCCGCGCGCGCCACCTCCTCCCAGTCGGCCGAGAGCGGGGTGCGCGACTCGTCCTTGGCCCCGTCGGCGCCGCACCCGACGGCGACGAGCAACAGGACGATCAGGGCCACTGCGAGGGAGACGATCGGCGATGGTGGGCGACGTCGCATGAGCCTCAGGGGCGGGGCGGTCGGGCAAGGCGGTGCCGAGCGTACCGCCCGGCCTCGCGCGGAAGGGCGGGCAGGGTGCGACGGGCGAACTCGTCCGCGATCGCGGTGATCGCGCCCGAGAACGTGGGGTAGGGGACGACGAGCCCCCGCAGCCCGTGGAGTGAGATGCGCCGGCGCATGGCGAGCGCGATCGTGGTGATCGTCTCCGATGCCGTCGGTCCGACGGCGGTCGCGGCGAGGATGCGTCCGGTCAGCCGGACCGCGGTGATCTCGACGAAACCGATCGTCACGCCGTCGGTCAGGCCCCGGTCCGTGTCGGGCAGCCCGATGCCGATGGTCGTGGTCGCATCCGGGTGGATGCGACGGGCGAGCGCGTGCTCCCGGGGTCCGATCCAGGCGACCTCCGGGTCGGTGAACACCGCCGACGGGATCGGTGGCGGCCCGCCGAGCGCGGGCAGGAGCGGGAGCGCGATCCGCCGGACGATGCGCCGACCCATCGCGTTGGCCGCGTGCGTCTGGTGCGAGCCGGGCGTGACGTCACCGACCGCCCACACGCCCTCCGCGCCCGTCCGGCCCCAGGCGTCGACCGGGATCCCCTCGGGGGCCGGCAGCACACCGACACGCTCGAGGCCGAGGCCTCGCGTCGCCGGCACGCGGCCGACGGCCACGAGCACGCGGTCGACGTCGCCGAGCATCCCCTCGCCGCGCGGCCCGGACAGGCGGAGGGTCCGCGTCGCACCGTCGAAGCCGGTCACGGTCGAGCCCGTCCTGAGCGCGATCCCCCGGCGAGCCAGGGCCGCCGCGATGGCCGCCGCCGCCGCGTCGCCGGCGACGGCGAGCGGGCGGTCGGCCGCCTCGACGATCGTGACGCGGCTTCCCAGCCGGGCGAACGCGTCGGCCATCTCCAGGCCCACGGCCCCGGCGCCGACGATCACCAGGTGTCCGGGCGGCTGCTCGAGCTCGAACAGGGACTCGTTCGTGAGCGCCCGATCGCTGAGCCCGGGGATGTCGAGCGAACGTGGGCGACCGCCGGTCGCGACGACGATGTCGCGCGTCAGGAGCCGCCGCACGCCGTCCGCGGCCCGCACCCTGACCGATCGCGGACCCACGATCGTCGCGTGCCCGGCGATCAGCGTGATCCCGTCCATGGCCCCGAACTCGTCCCGCTCGCGCGCCTCGAGGGCGTCGCGGGTTCGCCGCACGTCGGCCAGGATCGATCGGGCGTCGTGGCGGGCGCCCGGCTCCCGCGCCAGGTGGAGCAGGCGCTTGGACGGGATGCAGCCGACGTTGGTGCAGTCGCCCCCGACGCGCGCCGCCTCGATCAGGGCGACCCGGCGGCCGAAGGCCGCGAGGCCCACCGCGACGGTCATCCCGCCGGCGCCCGCGCCGATCACCGCCGCGTCGAAGCGCTCCACCTCAGCCACGCGCCCGCTCCCGTCGGCGGAGGATCTCCGCGGCGCCGATGGCGGCCAAGAGCAGCCCGACCGAGACCAGCAGCGTCGTCATGTCGAGCGAGGGGACCCCGCCGTCGAAGTCCTCGATCGAGGCCCCGAACAGCACGAAGGCGACCGTCGCGGGCGCCGAGCCGATCGCGGTGCCCGCGAGGAAGGGGATGGGACGGATGCGGAGGAACCCGCACAGGTAGTTGACCAGGTCGTACGGCAGGAACAGCAGACGCATGACCGCCACCGTCTCGAAGCTGCGCTCACGAAGGCGCACGACGTACCGGCCCAGGCGCTTCTCGGCATCAGGCTGCGAGTCGGTGCCGAGCCATCGCCCGACCGCGTACGCGACCATCGCCGACCCGTTCGCCGCGACGACGACCACCAGCACCCCCCACCACGGGCCGAACAGGAATCCGGCCGCGACGGTGAGGACCGCCGCCGAGAACAAGAGCAGCGGGCGGACGAGGTAGACCGCGATGAAGACGAGCGCGCCCGCATGTGCTGCCCTTGATCGCATCGACCAGGTCCGTCGCGGCCTCCGCCGGCGTGACGCCGCGCGCGAGCGCCCAGGCCTGGAACGCGCCGACGATGACAAGCCACACACCGGCGACGGCGAAGCGCTGCCACCTGCGTCGCCGGGCGCGGGCGCGCTCGGCGTCGATCACGGCCGCCTCGCCCCCGATCACGACGCGCCCCGCAGCTCGCGGGTCGCCCAGTGCGCTCGCTGCGCGGCCGAGACCGCCACGAGCGCCGCCATCACCGGGACGATCACGATCGCCCAGTCCGGAACGGCCAGGATCAGCGCGAAGAGAAGGATCGTCTCGGCGCCCTCGATCAGGCCCCGTGGCATCGTCACGGCCGTCTGCTCGCCGCGCGCGCTCGCGCCGCGCCCGCGTCGCTCGAGCAGCGCCGACAGGTAGGTCCACGACACGGCGTTCACGTAGAACGCGCCCAGGAGGAGCGCCGTCGCCGCCCAGATGCCCTCGCCGCCGACGTTGATCGCGACGCCGAGGGGGATCGCGGTGTAGACGACGACGTCGAGCAAGAAGTCGAGGTAGCCGCCGAGATCGGATGCCGTGTCGTCTCGACGGGCGAGCGCCCCATCCATTCCGTCCAGCACCCGGCTGCCCAGCCAGAGGGCGAGGGCCGCGAGCACCCACCCGCCCGCCGCGGCGCCGGCCGCGCCGAGTCCCACGACGGCCGCGCACGCGGTGATCGCGAGCGGCGGCACTCCGGCGGGGACCACCGCCACGAGCGGCCGCAGGACGGCATCCTTTGCGGGGCGAAGCACATGGTCGATCACCGAGAGCGAGGATGGCACGTGCCGTGTGCCGGACGCGCGTCCGACGCCGGGTCGGCGGGGAGGTTTAAGCGTGTCGCAAGAGACGCCCCGCCTCGCCGTGTCCGATGCCCTGATCACCGTTTTCGACGAAAGCAGTCTCCGGTCATCGATGACCGGAGAGTGTTCGTGCGCGAACATACGCCGAGGTGGGGTTCGGACGTCGGCGTACGGTCGTCCGGCGGGAGCGCCCGCGCGGCGACGGTGAAGGGGAGGCGCGATCATGACGAGACCCGACGGTTGGGCCGGTGGGCGGCGTCCGGTCGAGGAGGGGTGCGCACGCGACGCGGCGGGTGTGACGAAGGCGCCCGCGCCGCTGGCGGTCGCGACGAGCGATCCGGTCGCCTGCCGCGGATGTGGCGCGACCTTCGGCCGCGGCGCCGACGCCGGCACGGTGTGCCCGTACTGCGGCGGATCGTTGGCGCGGGTCGCGCCCGGCGGCGGAGGGGGGTCGTGAGCAGACGGGGTGTCGTGGCCGGGCGCCTGGGGGCCACGGATCTGCTGGCCGGGCTCTCAGCGCTCGAGCGCCACGGTGCGATGGCCGTGCTCATGCGCGGCCCCATGGCGAAGTGGGTCGCGGGCTCCTCGGGTCCGCTCCACACCGGCTCGGCCGGGCTGTCGCTCGTCAAGTCGGGGCTCGTCGAGATGGTCGCGACGACCGAGGACGGCCGTGAGGTCGTCCTCGCCGAGGCCGCCGACGGCGAGGTCCTGACCTGTCCGCCCGGCGGGCTGGAGGAGGACGCGGTCGTGATGCACGCCGTCCACGATTCATGGGTCTGTCCGCTCGATCACTCCCACCTGCGGGAACTGGTCCGCTATCCGTCGGTGCTGGCGGGGCTGCTGGAGCAGAGCGTGCGTCGCGTCGAGGAGGCCCAGGCGGCGGCGCTCCGCCTGGCCCACCGGCGCGTCGAGGACCGTGTGCTGCTGGCGCTCCGGGCACTCGCCGCGCGTGACGGCCGTGTGACCACGGACGGTGTGCGCATCGGCCCGGTGCGCCACCGCGACCTCGCCCGTGTCGCGAGCGTCACGCGGCCCGGGGCCACGCAGGCCCTGGCCCACCTGGAGCGCGAGGGGCACGTGCTCCGCCGCGACGACGGATCGCTCGTCCTGGTCGGAGGGGTCGGCGCGGAGACGAGTTGCCGGCGCGCGTCCCAGGTGCCGGCCGCGCTCGCCCGGGTCGTGAAGGGATGAGCGCCGGCGATCCTCCGCCGCGGGACCGACCGCGGACCGAGGGCCGACGGCCGCGCCACGACACCGATCTGATCGTCATCGGGGCGGGCATGGCCGGTATGAACGCCGCCGCGCGCGCGGTCGCCGCCGGTCGGCGCGTCACCCTGATCGAGCGCGGGCGCGTCGGCGGCACCTGCCCGACGCGCGGCTGCATACCGACGAAGGCGCTCATCCGGAGCGCCGAGGTCGCGCACGAGGCGCGGCGCGCCGGCGAGTTCGGCATCCGCGTGGGCGAGGTCGAGGTCGACTTCGCCGCGGTCATGGATCGGGTCCGCGGCATCATCGACCGGGGCTCGGCGGGTGCCCGGGCATACCTGGAGTCGCTCGAGGGCCTCGAGCTGGTGCTGGGCGAGGCGTCCTTCGAGGACGGGCGCACCGTGCGCGTCGACGGCCGCGTCGTCTCGGCGCCCGCGGTGATCGTGGCGACGGGCGCGGAGCCCGCGCGCGTCCCGGTCCCGGGACTCGACTCGACGCCGCACATGACGAGCGACGACGTCCTGGCGAGCTCCGAGCTTCCCGCGAGGCTGCTCGTGATCGGGGCGGGCCCGATCGCGCTCGAGCTCGGTCAGGCGCTCGGCCGACTGGGCGCGTCGGTGACCCTCGTCGAGGTCGCGCCGCGGCTCATGCCCGACGTCGACGGGGAGCTGACGGACGGACTCGGTGAGCTTCTGGCCGAGGAGGGAATCGAGATCCTCACGGGTGTGCGAATCGAGCTCGTCGAGCCCGCGGGCGACGGGGTGCGGATGCGGATCGTCGCGGCGGACGGCGAACGGGTGCTGGAGGGCGACGCGCTCCTGGTCGCGACCGGCCGGTCCGCGGCGGTCGACGCCCTCGGGCTCGACGCCGCCGGCGTCGCCGGCGACGAGCGGGGCGTGCACGTCGACGCCCGGCTCGCCACAACCGCGCCCACGGTCTGGGCGGCGGGCGACGTGCTCGGTCCCAACTGGGGTCAGTTCACCCACATCGCACGCCGTCAGGGGGTGAGCGTCGCCCAGAACGCGCTCGGCGTCGACGTCCACGACGTTCCGCGCGACCTCGGCCCGCGGGCGGTGTTCACCGATCCGGAGCTCGTCACGATCGGGAGCACGGAGGCCGCGGCACGAGCGGCGGGACACGACGTCGTGGTCGGCCGGGGCACGTTCTCGGGCGGGAAGGCGCGGGCATGGGGCGAGGAGCGGGGCATGGTCAAGATCGTGGCCGACCGGGCGACGGGACGGCTGCTGGGCGCGGGTGTGCTCGCGTACCACGGCGCCGATCTCATCCATCCGGTGGCGGTCGCGATGGAGGCGGGGGACGGGACCGGCGACCCCGTCGCGCGGGCCCTGCACGTGCACCCCACGCTCGGGGAGGTGGTCAAGTCCGCCGTGGAGGCCGCGGGGCGGGGGTGACGCCGCCGCCGCCGGCCCTCAGTCGATCCGGGTGACCGCGGTCCGCCGGGCGGCGATGTAGCCGAGGCTCGAGACGACCCACGGCACCGCGTAGTTGGCGGCGATCCGTCCCAGCGTGAGCGTGTCGACGTCTCCCGCCGACAGTCTGTCGCCCAGGTTGATCAGCGTGAGCAGTGTCCCGACGACGAGGGCGATCGTGACCGTCCGCCGCATCGCCCATCGGTCGCGTACGTGCTCGACGCACGACCTCGCGACCGATGGGCTCATGCCCTGACACCTGTCGTCCGGGGGGTGCGCGGGGGTGGGGTCGATCGCATGTGCACCCTTGTACACCCTCGCCGGGCCCGCCCGGTTTCCCCCGCGCCGTGCGCGGACCACGACCCGGCCGCGGGCGCACGGCGACCCCGGGTGCCGGTACACTCACGGCCGTGAGGTTGCGGGGACGCCGGTGACAGACACCACGACGCGCTACGTCTTCGTGACGGGAGGCGTCGTCTCCAGCCTCGGCAAGGGGATCTCCGCCGCATCCCTTGGCACGTTGCTGAAGGCGCGCGGCGTCTCGGTGACGCTCCAGAAGTGCGATCCCTACCTCAACGTGGACCCGGGCACGATGAGCCCGTACCAGCACGGCGAGGTCTACGTCACCGACGACGGGGCCGAGACCGACCTCGACCTGGGCCACTACGAGCGGTTCACCGACGAGCGGCTGACGCGCATCAGCAACGTCACGACCGGCTCCGTCTACGACTCGGTGATCAAGAAGGAGCGCCGGGGCGACTTCCTCGGGGCGACCATCCAGGTCATCCCGCACGTCACGGACGAGATCAAGGCGCGCATCCGTCAGGTGGCGGCGACGAGCGGCGCCCAGGTCGTGATCGTCGAGATCGGGGGGACCGTCGGCGACATCGAGTCGTTGCCCTTCCTCGAGGCGATCCGCCAGATGCGCAACGACGTCGGCCGCGAGCACGTCGCGTTCGTGCACGTCACGCTCGTGCCCTATCTCGACTCGGTCGGCGAGCTGAAGACCAAGACGACCCAGCACTCGGTCAACGAGCTGCGTCGCATCGGCATCGAGCCCGACATCCTGGTGCTTCGCTCGAACCGTCCATTGACGCAGGACGTGCGCAAGAAGATCGCCCTCTACGGCGGCGTGCCCGAGGACGCGGTGATCTCGGCGACCGACGCCGACGACATCTACGAGGTGCCGCTCCGGCTGGACCAGGAGGGCTTCGACCGCGTCGTCTGCCGTCGCCTCGGCCTCTCGCCGGCGCCCTCCGACCTGGCCGACTGGCGCCGGCTCGTCGACCGCATCCACGGTCTCGACGGCAGGGTCCGGATCGCGCTGGTCGGCAAGTACGTCGCCCTCCGCGACGCCTACCTCTCCGTGGCCGAGGCGCTCAAGCACGCCGGCATCCACCTTGGCGTCGAGGTCGAGATCGACTGGCTCGACGCGGAGGAGGCCGGGCTCGAGGGCGCGCTCGAGCGCGCGGACGGCATCCTCGTCCCTGGCGGCTTCGGCGGTCGCGGCATCGAGGGCAAGATCACGGCGGCCCGCTTCGCGCGCGAGAACGGCGTCCCCTACCTGGGGATCTGCCTCGGGATGCAGATCGCCGTCGTGGAGTTCGCGCGCAACGTGTGCGGGATGGAGGGCGCGAACTCCTCCGAGTTCGATCCGGAGACGCCGTATCCGGTGATCGACCTCCTTCCCGAGCAGCGTCAGATCGAGGACCGAGGGGGCACGATGCGGCTCGGGAGCGGCCCCGTGCACTTGGTCGAGGGCACGCGCGCCCACGCGGCCTACGGAGGGGCGCCGGTCGTCTACGAGCGGCACCGGCACCGGTACGAGGTCAACCCGTCGCTGCGCCCGACGCTCGAGGAGGCCGGCCTGCTGGTCTCGGGCCGCTCGCACGACACACGGCTGGTCGAGGTGATCGAGCTGCCGACGCACCCCTTCTTCGTCGCATCCCAGTTCCACCCCGAGTTCACCAGCCGCCCGACGCGTCCGGGCCCGCTGTTCCGCGAGTTCGTGGGCGCCGCAGCCGCCGCGCTGGGCCTCGAGACCGGCATCGCGACGGCGACCGGGGGGTCGTGAGCGCCGCCGGCCTGCCCGGCGACCTCCCGTCGGTCGCACGTCTCGCGGCGCGCCTGTGCGAGATCCCCTCTCCGTCGCGCGACGAGGGTGACATCGCGCGCGTCGTGCGCGACGAGGTGGCGGCCCTCGGCGCCGAGGTCAGCGAGGACGATGCCGCCGCCAGGATCGGCGCCGGGTGCGGGAACATCGTCGCGCGCTGGCCCGCGACCGCGGCGGGCGGTACGCCGGTCGCGTTCATCACCCACCTCGACACCGTGCCGAACGTCGGCCCCATCGAGGTCGAGCTCGTCGACGGGCACCTGACCAACCGCCACCCGACGATCCTCGGCGGCGACGACAAGGCCGCGGTCGCCGCCGTCATCACGGCGATGGACCGAGTGCGCGCGGAGGGCCGTCCCCATGCCGGGGTCGAGTTGGTCTTCACCCCCTGTGAGGAGATCGGGCTCAGGGGGGCGGCCGCGTTCGACCCGGCGGTGCTGCGGGCCGAGGTCGGCTTCGTCTACGACCACACCGGCCGCATCGGCGACATCGTCGAGGCCGCGCCCACCCTGTCGAGCCTCGAGGCGACGTTCGTCGGCCGGGCCGCCCACGCCGGCATCGCGCCGGAGCGGGGCCGAAGCGCCATCACCGCCGCGGCGCGGGCGATCGCCCGGATGCCGCTCGGACGCATCGACCCGGTGACGACCGCCAACATCGGCACGGTCACCGGCGGAACCGCCACGAACGTCGTGGCGGATCGGTGCACCGTCACGGCCGAGGCGCGCAGCGTCGACGAGGCGCGACACGCGGCGCAGCTCACGGCGATGATGGACGCGCTCACGTGGGCGGCGAGCGAGTCGGAGGTCGATCTCGAGACCCGCGTCGACCGTCACTTCGTCGGCTACCGCCTCGGGCGCCGCGACCGCCAGGTGGTCATGGCCTGGGACGCCCTCGACGCCCTCGGTCTCGCGCCCGCCTTCGTCGTGAGCGGCGGTGGATCCGACGTGAACGCGCTCCTCGTCAACGGGTTCCCGGCGGTGAACCTGTGCAACGCCATGGAGGCGGTGCACACGCCCGACGAGCGCATCGCGGTGGAGGCGCTCGAGCGCATGGTCGACGTCACCCTGGCCATCCTGGAGCGCGCCCGCTGAGCGTGGACCCGCCGCCAGAGGGCGCGCTCGACCCCCCGGTCGAGACCGAGCGCATCTTCGATGGCGAGGTCGTCCGGCTGCGCGTCTCGCGCTACCGGCGGCCGTCGGGCGCCGTCGTGCGCCGTGAGGTCATGGACCACGACGGCGCGGTCGTGATGATCCCGGTGGAGGGCGCGCACGTGCTCATGGTCCGCCAGCCGCGCGAGGCGGTCGAGCGGAACATGCTCGAGCTGCCGGCCGGAAAGCTGGACGTCCCCGGCGAGGACCCCCTCGAGTGCGCGCGCCGCGAACTCGCCGAGGAGGTGGGCCGGGCGGCGGACACCTGGCGCTCCCTGGGGGGCTTCTACACCGCCCCGGGGCTCCTGACCGAGTTCATCCATTGCTACCTGGCCACCGACCTGCGGCCGATCGCGCACGAGCCGATCCCCGAGGAGGAGATCGAGATCGTCCCCTGGCCGCTGGCGGACCTCGATGCGCTGATCGCGCGCGTCGAGGACGCCAAGACCCTGATCGGCCTGCTGCGGCTCGCCCGCGAGGTGGACCGCCCCGGCTGATCGCCACGATCGTTTCAGCCGACGGCGTCGTCGGCCGATGTGGCCGTGCAACCATGTCTCGCATGCCCGACACCGGCCTTCTCATGATCGACGGCGCCGTCGTCGATCCGGCGGACGCCGTCCTTCGCCTCGACGACGGCCTCGTGCGCGGCGACGCCGTGTTCGAGGGGCTCCGCGCCTACGCGGGGCGCGTCCGGACGCCCGGGCGCCATCTGGACCGCCTTGCGCGCTCCGCCGCCGCCATCGGCATGGACCTCGATCGCGTGGCGGTCGAGGCCGATCTCGCAACCGTCGAGGCGCGACTCGGCGACGTCGACGTGGGGGTGCGCATCATCGTCACCCGCGGCGGGCAGCGCGTCCTGCGCGACGAGCCGTTGCCCGCGACCGGCGCCCCCTGGACGCTCGCGCCCGTCGCCCATCGGATCACCCCCCTGCTGTCGGCGAGCAAGACGGTCTCCTACGCGGCCAACATGCAGGCGAACCGCGTCGCCGCGGCCGCCGGTGCCGATCAGGCGCTCCTCGTACGGGCGGACGACGACGCCGTGCTGGAGGGGCCGACGTTCTCGGTCGGCTGGGTCGTGGGAGAGGAGTTGCGCTTCCCGCCGCTGGCGCACGGGATCCTCGACTCGATCACGCGCCGCCTCGTGTTCGAGTGCGTCGAGGGCGTGCGCGAGGTCGACGCGCGCGTCGGCGACCTGGCCGAGGTCGACGGGCTGCTCGTGGTCTCGACGGTGACCGAGTCCGTCCCGGTCGCGGCGCTCGTCGGGGTCGGCGCCTACGACCCCGAGGGCAGGCGGATCCGGGAGATCCGAGCCGCGCTCGCCGAGCGCGTCCGTTCCGACGTCGGCCTCGCAGGGGTCGCGTGAGGGCGTCGTCAGTGCCGTCCGAGCCGCCCCGTAGGCTGCCCGACCCATGAGCCCAACAGCAATCATCGGCGAGACCTGGGACCTCTACAAGCGGTTCTTCGGTCACTTCGCAAGCGTCGGACTGACGGTCTACGTCGTCGTGGCGGTCATCGTCCTCGTCCTCTCGTTCCTCGGCCTCTTCGGCCTGCTCCTCGGCCAGATCGTGGTGATCGTCGGCAGCTTCCTGCTGACCGGCGCGCTCGTCACCGCGGTCGGCGACGTCCGCGACGGCCGCGTCGACCTGAGCGTCGGCGAGACCCTCTCCGCGGCGGTGCCGTTCCTCGGCGCCCTGCTCGTGGCCGGGATCCTCGCCGGCATCGCCATCGGGATCGGCCTGCTGATCCTGATCGTGCCCGGCGTCATCCTCGCGACGATCTGGTACGTCATCGCTCCTGCGATCGTGCTCGAGCGAACCGGTTGGTCGGCCAGCTTCGGCCGCAGCATGGCGTTGGTGAAGGGGTACTTCCTGCCGGTCCTCGGCGTCCTGGTGCTGACGATCCTGATCGTCATCGCCGCGGGGATCGTGATCGGCCTCATCCTCGCTCCGTTGCCCGACTGGCTCGCCAGCTTCATCGCGACGATCGTGCAGGGCGCCGTGTTCGCGCCCTTCGCCGCGGTCGCCGTCACGCTGACCTACTACCGGCTGAAGGAGCTCGAGGGCGGGGCGTGAGCCCACGGGTCGGCACGGCGAGGTGACGCCACCGGGCTACCCGCGGTGGCAGTCCGCGCCGGCCACCCTGCCCCACATCGAGCGCCAGAAGGCAAGTCGCGACGCCACATCCCCCCGTGATCCGCTCGCCGCGGATCCGGGCGGGCGGCGCGTCTACGCGCTCCGGCCCCGGGCGGGCCGCACCGGGCGTCTCGGCCCGGCTGGCGGAGCTCCTCGACCCCGAGCAACGGGCGGCGGTCGAGGCGCTCGGCGGTCGCACCCTCGTGCTGGCCGCCGCCGGCTCCGGGAAGACGCGGACGATCGTCGGCGCCATCGCGCATCTGATCGAGTCCGGGACGCCACCCGGCCATGTCGCGCTGATGACCTTCACGCGCCGCGCCGCGCGGCAGATGCGAACGCGCGCCCAGCAGATCGCCGCGAGCGACCTCTCGGACATGACGGCCGGGACCTTCCACTCCGTCTGTCAGCGCCTCCTCGTCCGCCACGGCGCGGCGATCGGCCTGCCGTCACCGTTCACCGTGCTGGACGGCGAGGACCAGGCCGATCTCGTGGCGCTCGCCCGCGACCACGTGCTGCGCGGGCGGGCCACGCGTCCCTCGCTGCCGCGCCCCGGTGAGCTCGCCGGGTTCATCCAGCGCTCGGCGGAACGGGACGCCCCGCTCGCCGAGGTGGTCGTGGAGCGCAACGGCCGGCTCGTCGACCGGGTGGCGGAGATCGAGGAGATCGCCGCGGAGTACGCGCGCCGAAAGCGGGCCCTCGCGGCCCTGGACTACGCCGACCTGCTGGTCGAGGGCCGGCGCCTCCTGCGCGAGGCGGGCCCGCGCGCGCGCGGCGCGATCCGGTGGGTGTTCGTCGACGAGCTCCACGACGTGAACCCGATCCAGGCGGAGCTGGCCGAGCTCCTCGCCGGAGCCGACGGAGGGCTGTTCGTGGTGGGGGACCCCGACCAGGCGATCTACGCATGGCGCGGCGCCGACCCCGACGTGGTCGATCGTTTCGCCAGGGATCCCGCCACGCGGGTGGTCAAGCTGGAGCGCAACTACCGATCACGGCCGGAGGTGGTGGCGCTGGCGCAGCGCATGCTGCCGGGCGGCAACCGGTACGAGCGCCGCCTGCGCGCGGTCCGGCCCCATGGCGGGCCGCCGCCGGTGGTCGCGCACCTCGCCGACGCACACGACGAGGCGGCGTTCGTGGCGCAGCGGATCGCCGACCTCATGAACGACGGGCGGGCCGCCGGCGATGTCGCCGTGCTCTACCGCGCGCACCATCACTCGGTGGATCTGCAGCTGGCGCTGGCCGAGGCCGGGGTGGAGTTCGAGCTGTTCTCGGGTGCGAGATTCGTCGAGAGCGCCCACGTCAAGGACGGCCTCGCGGCGTGCCGTGTCCGGCACAACCTGCGCGACGGGCTGGCCTGGGTGCGCGTGTTGCGGCTCCTGCCGGGGGTCGGCGACGCCTCGGCGGCGCGCGCCGCCGAGCTCGCCGTCGGCGCGGCCGGCATCGAGGACGTCGCCGCACGGCTGCGGGCGGCCGGGACGAGGCCGTTGGCGCGCGCGGCCGGCCTGGTCGACCTGCTCGCCGGACTCGAGCGCCCCGAGGAGCTCATCCTCACGCTCGCCCGGAGCGAGTGGTACAGGGACTCGCTGGTCTCCCGGTATCCGAATTGGCAGGATCGCGAGGCGGACCTCGCGCGCCTGGCCGAGCTCGCGGCGCGCGCGAGCGACCTCGACGGCTTCCTGGCCGACATGCACCTGGCCGAGCGCGTCGAGGCCGACGAGGACGTGTCGGGCCCGGCCCGGCGCGTCGCGCTCTCCACGGTGCACCAGGCCAAGGGCCTCGAATGGCCGGTCGTGTTCGTCCTGCAGGTCGAGTCGGGCGCGTTCCCGTCGGGCTGGGCGGTCAGTGAGGGGAACCTGGACGAGGAGGAGCGCCTGTTCTACGTCGCGCTGACCCGGGCTGCCGACGAGCTCTACCTGTGCCGCCCGATCGCCGCCCGCCGGGCATGGGACACCGGCCCCGACGCGGTGGCGATCAACTCGGGGCAGGGGTTCCTGGACGTCGACCTGGAGGGGCTGGTCGAGGAGTGGTCCGTCCGATGAGCGGTGGCGTCGATCCGGACTTCGGGCCCCTGCGCGCGGTGGTGCCGGACGCGGTGGCGGCGGGGTTCGCGTACGTGGGGCTGGTCGCGGACGTCCGCGTCTACCGCAACCTGGACAACGGCCGGGAACTCGCGCTCGATCCGCGGGGGGTCGCGCACGACGTGCTGGGCGGCGCGTACTGGCCGGTTCCGAGGGTCGCCGCGCTCCACTACGCCCTGGGCGAGACCGATCGGCGTCCCATGCCCGGGCGGGACGGCTGAGGCCACCGGATACGCTCCCGGCATGATCGTCTCGTCCCGACCCGAGGGGTTGGTGCTGGTCCGTCAGGTGGACCATCAGGCCCAGTGCGCGGAGATGGCGTCACAATGGGGCAACGAGGTGTTCGCGCGGCCCGCCCCCTGGGGCCCGATCGCCGCCGCCGCCGCCTGGCACGACGAGGGGTGGCGATCGTGGGAGGCCGCACCGGGGGTGGACTCGTCCGGGCGGCCGATCGACTTCGTGGACATCGATCGCGAGACGCACGTCGGGTTGTACGACGACGGGATCGCGACCTGCGTGCGCCGCGATCCCCTGGCCGGCCTGCTGGTCAGCCTGCACGGGCGTGGCCTGTACGAGCGACGGCTCGGAATCGACGGGCCACGACCGGACCCCGGCTCGCGTCCCCCCGGCGTCGTCGCCTTCCTCGCGGCGCAAGGGCGGCTGCAGGACGACCTTCGCGAGCGACTCCGCCCGGACCCCGACTGGGAGTGGGCCGCCTATCGCCTTCTCCAGGCGTTCGACCTGCTCAGTCTCTACCTGGTGTGGCGCGCGCACCCCGCGGGCCGCGAGGGGGCGCTCGCCCGCGTGCCCAGGTGGCCGGGCGACGAGGGGGTCACGATCACGCTCCGCCGCACCGGGCCATGGCGCGCGTCGGCGGACCCCTATCCGTTCGCGCCCGACGAGGTGTCGCTCGCGGTCGCTGCGCGCGTGATCCCCGACAGGCGCCACACCGGCCCTGACGACCTGTCAGCGGCCATCGCGGCAGCGCCGCCGGTCACGCTGGCGTACGTCGTCCATCGCCCCTGACCATCCGTGGGCGCCGGCATCGTCGCCCGGCGCCCACGGATCCACACCGTTCGAGCGGGCTAGTCCTCGTACTTGAACGAGAGCTGCAGGCGGGCCCGGTAGAGCTCGACCTTGCCGCCCTCACCGACCGTCACGTCGAGCTTGGAGACCTCCGCGACCCTGAGGTCGCGAAGGCTCTTCCCGGCGGTCGCGAGGGCGTCGGCCGTGGCCGCCTCCCAGCTGTCGGGGCTGGTGCCGATGACGTCGATGATCCGGTAGACGCTTCCCATCGCGATCCTCCTTGTCGGCCGCCCCACGGATCGCGCCGTGGGGGGCGAATGACCGAAACGGCCATGATCATCGCCCCCCGGGAGCGTGTGGGCAAGGCACTGACCGACGGTCAGATCCCGGTCAGCCCCTCGGAGCGGAGGCGCGCGAGGTTGACGGCGGCCCGCATCCGCATGGCGCGGTCGGCCGCGAGGAGGACCTCGCCCCGCTCGGGTGCCCCCAGACGCAGGGCGCGCGCCGGATCTTCGGCACGGAGCGCGGTGTAGGCGCAGATCACGGCGTCGAGCACGGCGGCGTCGTCGATCGCCTCCCAGTCGTCGGCGTCCGCCCGCGGCGCCCAGCCCCCGAGGTCCACGGCGCGCGCGACGATGGCCGCCGCCGCCAGGGTGCCCGACGGACGCGCCCTGCCCTCGCCCTTCGGCCGGTAGCGCGGCGCGCGAAGCCCGAGCCATGCGCGTCGGTACTCGGCGAACTCCATCGTGGAGGCGTCGACGCGGCCCGACTCGAGCATGATCTGGCGGAGCGTCGCGTCGGGCACGGCCTCGACGACGTCCCCCGCCCGCGTCGCCAGACCCTCGCGAAGGTCCTCGCCCCGGAGGCCACCGTGGAGTGCCGCGAGACGCCTGCGCGAGCTGGGGAGCATGGGGATGTCGAGCCACGCGAGCAGCCGCTCGACGTCGCGCGCGCCCTCCTCGTTCGCGACGACCAGCGGCGCGTCCACGCACACCCGCGTACAGGTCGGGACCGCCGCGAGCACCTCCGCGTCGCCGTCGGCGCGGCGGATGTCGAGCAGCGACGCGTCGGCGCCGACGAGCGCGACCACCGACGGGCGACCCGTGCCGATGAGCGCGGCCCGCTGCTGGAGATGCACCCCGACGGCCGCCGGGGAATCGTGGTGCTCGCTCATCGGAGGAGTCCGCGCAGCTTGCCAGTTCCGCCGGTCGGGCTTAGGCTCCGGTTGGCCGCCGCGTGGGCGGCCTCGCCGGGGGGAAGAGGTTGAGCGGACTGCTCCTGTTGTTGATCGGTCTCGTGTCGCCGTGGGTGGTGCATCTCGCCCCCCCGCGCCAGCGGCCGCTCGCGCTCGTCGGAGTCGTCGCGGTCCTCTTGTTGTTCGCCATCTTCGCGACGAACCCCATCCTGGCCTGGCAGATGTGGGCGGGCCTCGCCGCGGGCGTCGTGTCGATCCTCGCGGTGACGGCGATGTCGGGCGGCGGCGGACTGCACCTCGGCCGCGGTGGCGGGTCGCGCCGCCGCCCGAGCACGCGCCCGCGGCGCGACCACGAGGACCTGACCGGCGAGGTCTAGTCGGTCCGGGGGCGCGACGTCCGCGTCCCCACGGACCACGGCCGCCCGGCCGCGTCGCCCCGGCTGTCCCAGGTGTCCGGGAGCCCGCGTGGGACGGCCGGCCGAGTCGTCGGCGCCCGGCGCAGGCCTTCGGCGGCCGATGCCCCGCCCACGGGCCCGTCCTGCTACGGGTCGGTCGGGTCCAGGTGCTCTTCGATCAGCGGCGTCGCCCGCTCGTTGTCGTCGAGGAGCAGCAGGCCGGTCCGGAGCGCCTTGATGCCGGGGCCGCGCTGGCCCTTGGCCAGCAACGCGATCCCGAGGGGGATGTGGGCGTCGGCGTATCGACGGTCGAGCTTGACCGCGGCGGTCGCCGCGGCGACGGCGTCGTCCGTGCGCTCCGCCCGGGACAGCACGTAGCTGCGAAACGCGGGCGCGGCGGCGTCCTTCGGATCCAGGCGGGCGGCGCGGGCGAACTCGACGGCGGCGCGCTGCGGCTGCTTGAGTCCGGCCAGGGCCACGCCCCGCCCGAACCACGCCTCGGCCATCGTGGCGTCGCGCTTGCGCGCGCGCGAGTTCGACGCGAGGGCCTTCTTGTGCTCGTCTCGCGCCTGGTGGATGTCACCTCTGAGGAGCTCGCCCGGCGCGGTCCTGCGCCATGCGCGCGGCCACCCGTCGAGCAGTTCCTCGGCCTCGTCGAGCTCGCCGGCGTCGATCCGCTCGCGAACCTGGGCGACCGCCCATGCGAGCACCTTCCCCTGGCGCTTGCGCGCGACCTCGAGCGTCCGCGCGAAGTCGGCGGGGGTCTCCCAGTCGGGCTTGGGCTTGATCACGCCGAGGCGCGCCTCGGCCTTGCGGGTGAACTCGACCCGCGCCGGCCGGTCCGCCGGGAGGCCGCGAAGGGCCGTCTTGAGCGCGCCCGGCGTCGCCGTCTCGACACCGTTGAGCTTCGTGATGACGTCGCCGCGCCGGAGCCCGGCCTGCACGGCCGCTCCCTTGGGCGCGACGGAGGCGACGAGCTGCCCGCTACCAGGCGCGATCCCGAGCGGGCGCGCCACGGCGCGCCAGGTCGGGATGGTCACCGCGTCGAGCTGGCCGCGGGCCCGCGTCAGCTTCAGCGTGAAGTCACCGCTGACCGGCTGGGAGACGTCGTTCGCGGCGTCGGTCGCCTGCACGCGCACCTTGTAGCTGCCGCCGCCGAGCTGGAACCCGCGGTCGTCGACCGCGTCGACGAGCAGGTAGGCCCGGCCGGCCTTGCGGGTCTCGTCGGCGTTGACCGTCAGCACCGGCCGCCCGTCACGGTTGGAGCTCACGATCACCGTGAGCTTGGCCGGCTCGGAGATCCGCACGCCGACGAGGAACCGCGCATGGCCGCGCTGGGCGGTCACGACCTTGGCGAGCTTCAGGGAGCTCACGGTCGGGGCGCCTGGCTGCGCGCCGCCGGCGGGCCCCTGTGCGAGCGCGGGTGCGGCGATCGTCAGGGTGGCGGCGCCGATCGCCGCGGTCACCGTGGTGCGCAGTGAGATTCGTCGAGGTCCGGACACGGCGGCGACCCTACCAGCGGCCCGCGTGCCCACCACGCGGGTGTGTCGAGCCGTCACCTCGCCCGGGGCTCGACTAACGTCCGCCCTGTGCGAGTTCCCCGCGCCCCTGTCGAGATCCTCGAGCACGCGGCGGGCGGTTCGCCGGTCGCGTCCGACGACGTGGTCGACGTGGTCCGCGCCTGGCTCGACGGCGGCGCCGACGACGCCCAGATGGCCGCGCTCTCGGTCGTCGGCTGGGCGCCGACGGTGACGCCGGCGATCGTCGATCTGCTGCTGGCCGCGGGCGACCGGCTCGAGCTCGCCAGGCTGGAGGCGACGGGGGGCTTCGTCAGCACGGGCGCCGTCGGTGATCCGGCCGAGCTCGCGGTCGCACCGGTGGCGGCGGCACTGGGCGTGCGCGTCGCCGTCCTGGCCTCGGCAGCCGCGGGCGCGGTGATCGGCGGCCAGGACAAGCTCGGGTGCATCCCGGGCCTGCGCGTCGGCCGGTCGGCCGAGGATCTCGCGAGGGGCGCCCGGGACGCGGGGATCGTGGTCGGGGCGCCGGTCGGGCGTCTCGCCGAGGGCATGCGCCGGATGGCGCGCCTCGCCGAGGGGGTCGGGGTGTCGCGCCTTGCGCGGATCCTCGCGCCGTTGACGGCTGCCCGCGCCCTCGTGCCGGGCACGGCCGCGGTGGTCGTGGACGTGCCGACCGGGTCGGGCGGGGCGCTGTCCGGCGACGCCATACGGGTCGCCGACGCCGTCCGCGAGGCCCTCGTCGGGGCGGGGCGCGCCGCCCACGTCGCGACCTCGGCCGCCGATGCGCCGATCGCCAACGCGATCGGGACCGCGCTCGAGGTCGCCGTGGTCCGCGCGCTGCTGGTCGGCGAGGGCGACGCGCGGCTTCGCGACCGCGTCGCAGACCTCGCCGGGCGCCTCGCCGAGCTCGCCGGCGTGCAGGAGGGTGGCGCAGGTCGCGCCGCGGCCCTCGGCGCGCTCGAGTCTGGGACCGCGCTCGCCGCCGCGGAGCGGTGGGTCGAGTCGCAGGGCGGGCATCCCGAGGTGTGGACCGACGACGCGCTGCTGGCCCGCGCCCCCACGCAACGCGCATGCACGGCGTCGCGGGACGGGGTGGTCGGCTCGCTCGACGTCGGCGCGCTGGCGGAGCTGGCGCGCTGGCTCGGCGCGGGCCGGATGCATCCGGCGCAGGCGATCGACTTCGCGGCCGGTGTCGAGATCCTCGTGCATGCCGGCGAACCGGTCTCGCGCGACCAGCCGTTGCTCGTCCTCCACGGGCGTGACCAGGCGATGGTGGAAGTCGCACGCGCTCGCGCGGGCGCCGCCGTGCCGTTGCTCGGGGGCGACTGATGCCCGAGTTGCCCGAGGTCGAGACCATTCGCCGCCAGCTCGCCCGGCGGCTTCCGGGTCGCCGGATCGTCGCCGTGTCGGTGAACGATCCGCTCTTGGTCGCGCCGCTGACCCCGCCGGACGTCGCGGCGGACCTCGAGGGACGCACGATCGTCCGGGTCCACCGTCGCGGCAAGTACCTCCTGCTCCGTCTCGACGACGGCGATGATCTCGCGGTCCACCTGCGGATGACGGGGAGACTCCATCACTCGGATGCGGCGCCGGTGGACGAGCGTTTCCGGCGGGCGGTGATCGGCCTGGACGACGGAAGCCACCTCACGTTCAGCGATCAGCGTCGGTTCGGGCGCCTGTGGCGCGTGCCTGCCGGTCCGGCCCACTGGCGCGGCCGTGTCGGCGTCGAGCCGCTCGGCGGGGCGTTCACCGCGGCCCGCCTCGGGGAGCTGCTCGAGGGTCGCAGGGCGCCGGTGAAGGCGTCGCTCCTGGACCAGCGGCTGATCGCGGGCATCGGGAACATCTACGCTGACGAGGCGTTGTTCACGGCCCGCATCCATCCGCGCCGGACCGGCGGCAGCCTGTCTCCGCAGGAGGTCCGTCGCCTGCACCGTGCCATTCGCGCAAGCCTCCGCGCCGGGATCGCGGCCGGCGGGGCATCGATCGACTCCTACCGGGACACGCTCGGACGCCGCGGCACGATGCAGGACGCGCTCCGAGTCCACCTGCACGCCGGGGAGCCATGCCGGCGGTGCCGGGCGCCGATCCTGAAGATCAGGGTCGCCCAGCGCGGGACGTACGTCTGTCCACGATGCCAGCCGGCGTGAGCGTCACGACCACGATCGGCGTCGGCGACGTCGCGGGTGTCCGGGTCGGGCACTGGACCGATGCCGTCGCGGGGACGGGGTGCACCGTGGTGATCCCGCCCGCCGGGACCGTCGGCGGCGTCGACGTCCGAGGCGGCGGTCCGAGCACGCGCGAGCTCGCGCTGCTGGAGCCGCTCGCCGGGCCGGCCGGACCGACGGCGGTGATCCTGACCGGGGGCAGCGCCTTCGGGTTGGCCGCCGCGGACGGCGTCGCCCACTGGTGCGAGGGGGAAGGGCTCGGCCACGAGGTCCCCGGCATCGCCCGGGTGCCCATCGTGAGCGCCGCGGTCATCTTCGACCTGGGCCTGGCGGCCGAGGGGCGGCGACCCGGACCCGCCGAGGGCGAGGCCGCGTGTCGCGTCGCGGTGGAGGGTCCGCACGCGCGCGGGAGCGTCGGCGCGGGGACCGGCGCGACGGTCGGGAAGATGCTTCGCCACGAGGGGTGGTGCAAGGGGGGGCTCGGCGGCGCAGGCGTGGTCACCGCCGACGGATGCACGGTCGCCGCGTTGGCGGTTGCCAACTGCTACGGCGACGTGCTGGCGCGCGACGGCGGCATCCTCTCGGGGTGCTGGATGCCGGGTGAGGGGATGGCCGGGACGGCGGCCCGCATGCTCACCGACCCGCCGCCGGACGCTCGTCTCGCCACGACCGGGAACACGACGCTCTGCGTCGTCGTGACCGACGCCGCGCTCGACCCGGCCGGTGCGGCCTCGGTGGCCCGCATGGCCTCGTCCGGTCTCGCGCGCGCGGTGTCGCCCGTCGGCACCCGCGTGGACGGCGACGTCGTCATCTGCCTGGCGACCGGACGCCGCCCGGGCAACGTCATGATCTGCGGCGTGGCCGGCGCCGAGGCCGCGGCCGAGGCGGTGAGGGACGCGGTGCGCACCGCGACGGCCGTCCGGGGGGTGCCGACGGCGGCGGACCGCCGCGCCGGCCGGACGCGCGAGGTCTAGGCGCCGACCCCGAGGATCGCGTCGAGCCTGCCGGCGTCGTCGAGGGCCTTGATGTCGTCGTACCCGCCCAGCGGGCGATCGTCGACGATGATCTGCGGGACCGTGCGGCGCCCGGTCAGCTCGACGAGCCGCACGCGGGCCTCGCCGTCCCACAGGGAGAGGTGGATCTGCTCGTACTCGACGCCCTTGGCGTCGAGGAGCCGCTTCGCCCGGATGCAGAACGGGCAGGCGTCTGAGGTGTACATCGTGATCTCGGGCATGACTTCAAAGTGTATAGCAGTGCGACGGGTGACTCTCCGCGAGCGTGCGACTACCCGAGCAGCCCTCGCGAGCGCAGGTGGTCGTGCACGCCCGCGGCGATCGTGGATGCCACGAGCCCGGTGCGCGTGAGGAACTCGTCATCGACGCCGGCGGCACCGGCCTCGACCACGACGCGCGCGTCCGCGCCGGTGCGAAAGAAGCCGTAGTACTCGCGCAGATCTCGCGGTGCCGCGCGCCCGGCCGGTGCGGCGAGCTCGCCGTCCGCTCCGTTGTCGGGGCCGTGGACGGCGGCGTAGCGGCGATGGAGCGACAGGGCCAGTTCGCGGGACCGTGCCTCAACCGCGTCGCCGACCTTCGTCGGTGGGCGCCGTCCCGGCCGGCGCACGGGCCGCTCGCCCGGGCGCGTCGCCCAGACGATCGCCGCCCGGCCACCGGGCGCGTCGTGGTGGATGCTCACGAACGCGGCGCCCGGCGCGGCACGCGGCGTGACGCGGCCGGGTGTCAGGCGGGCGTCGGCGCCCCAGGCGCGCAACTGGCGCACGACGCGTCGCGCGACCGGCACCGTGAACGCCGCCTCGGTCTCGAAGGGGCCGCCCACCGCGCCGGTCCCCCCCTCGTCGCCGGGCTCTCGGGGAGCGGCGTGACCCGCCTGCACCCACACGACCGGTCGCCCGGCGGGCCGCTCGGCGGATTCCTCGGCCACGACGCCCGTCCCGCCGGCCGATGTTCCGGATGACCCACCCGACGCCGCGTCGGGGGTGCCGCTCGCGGCCATGACCGCGGCCGCCGCAAGCGCGGCCGCGGTCAGCGCGACCGTTCCGGTCGCGACCAGCGCACGGACCCGCCGGCGCCGTCGCCGGGCCGCCTCCTCGCGGCCCGCGGCCCATGCCGACCAGGCGGCGGGGCTCACCCGATCCGAGTGTCGCTCCATCGGGACGTCTCTCGGCGGGGCCTCGCGGGGCTGGATCACTTCCGGCCGCCCGGCGGTCCGCAGCGGGTGTCACCATCAGCGGGTGGCGACGTTCGAGACCGATGCGCTCGTGCTCCGGGGGATCCGGTTCGGGGAGGCCGACACCGTGCTGTCGGTGCTGACGCCCGATCAGGGCCGGCTGTCGGCGATCGCGAAGGGCGCCCGGCGCCCGAAGAGCCGCCTCGGGGGCCGGCTGCAGCCGGGCGTCCGCGTGCGCCTGACGCTCCACCAGGGGCGTGGCGACATGGCCACGGTCCGGACCGCCGGCGTGCTGGAGGCCAATGCGGGACTGTGGGCGGAGGGGTATCGCCTCCTCGCCGCAGGCTCCGTGCTCGAGGGCGCGCTCCGCACGCTGCCGGAGGGCCAGCCCGACCCCGGGGCCTACCATCTGGTGTGCCGGGGACTCTCGTTGCTCGCACGCGCCCCCTCGCTCGACTCGCCCCCCCGGCTCGATCCGATCGTGCTCGGGGTGCACGCCAAGCTGCTCGTCGTCGCGGGCCTCGTGCCGCGCCTCGACCCGTGCGCCGACTGCGCACCGGGGGCGGCGATGGTGGCCTATTCCCCGGCGACCGGCGGCGCCGTGTGCCGCTCGTGCGCGGCCGGAGCCGACCCGACGACGCCGGCGGCCCTCGGCGCGCTGCGTGGGCTGCTCACCCGTCCGCTCTCCGAGGCGGCCGAGGTGCTCCCGCCCGGACGTGCGTTCGAGGTGGAGCGGCTGCTCTCGCTGACGCTGCGCGAGCACCTCGGGGTGGAGCTCAAGAGCGCGACCGGCCTGTGACGGGGGGCGCGACGGCGGGCGTGTCCCGGCGCATCGGCGCCGGAGCGTCGCGGCCGCCGAGGGCCGGAGGGGGTGCAGGCACGGAGGTGGATCCGCGTTCGAGCCCGCAGGCGACCGCATGCCGGGCCGCTCCCGCCCGGCGGCCGCTCCTCGAGGATCGGCTCGGCGATGGGCCGGCTGGGCCGGCCGGCTGCACGACACCCGTCATCGCCCGCCCCTCGGCACACGCACGCCTCGGTCCCTCCGGGCTGTCGCGAGGAGCGCCTCGACCCCGGCCACGAGGTGGTGCCCCCGATCCTGAGCCAGGCGATCGGCGGCATCCTCCCCCTCGGAGTGGGTGTCGCGCTGAGCCCGTTTCCCGTCATCGGTGTCGTGCTCGTCCTGGGGACCGTCCGCGCGAGGGCGAACGGACCCGCCTTCGCCCTGGGCTGGGTCACCGGGCTCGTGGCGGTGGGCGCCGTGGTCCTCGTGATCGTCGGCGATCCCGATGCGGAGACCTCGACCGCCGTCGACTTGGGTCAGGATCGCGCTCGGCGTCCTGTTCCTGTTCTGGGCGCTCAAGGAATGGCGCGGGCGCCCAGCGGCCGGGGAGACGGGAACGCTTCCGGCATGGATGGCGTCGGTCGAGTCGATCGGGCCGGTCGCATCGCTCGGGCTCGGCGCAACGCTGTCGGCCGCCGACCCGAAGACGATCGCCCTGACCGCCGCCGCCGCGGCCTCGGTCGCGCAGGCGGACCTCTCGCGTCGCGACGGCGCCCTCGCCATGGCGGTGTTCGTGGCAATCGGCTCGCTCACGGTCGTCGGCCCCGTTGTCGTCGCCCTCGCGGCCCCCGAGCGCGCCGCCGGGCCGCTCGACGCGACGAAGCGGTTCATGTCGGAGCACCGTGCCGTCGTCATGGTCGTGGTGCTCGTGCTCCTCGGCGCGAGACTGGTCGGCGACGGCCTCGCGGGGCTGGGGGGCCGACGGGAACGCCGACGTCTCCGATCCCCCATGGGCCGGGGCCGGGCGGGCGGCCTCGACTAACATCCCGGGTCGCGTGGCCGTCCTCACCTTCCAAGACATGATCGCCCGCCTCGGCGCCTACTGGGCGGAGCGCGGGTGCGCGCTCATGACGCCGTACCACACCGAGGTCGGGGCGGGCACGTTCAACCCCGCGACGTTCCTCCGAAGCCTCGGCGCGGAACCCTGGCGGGCGGCCTACGTCGAGCCGTCGATCCGCCCCACCGACGGGCGCTACGGCGAGAACCCGTTTCGGCTCCAGCACTACTTCCAGTTCCAGGTGGTCCTCAAGCCCTCACCCGACGACGTGCAGGACCTCTACCTGGAGTCGCTCGCCGCGCTCGGCCTGCGTCCCGCCGAGCACGACGTCCGTTTCGTCGAGGACGACTGGGAGGGGCCGACGCTCGGTGCGTGGGGCCTCGGCTGGGAGGTGTGGCTCGACGGCATGGAGATCACCCAGTTCACGTACTTCCAGCAGGTCGGCGGGCTCGATCTGGCCCCCGTCACGGTCGAGCTGACCTACGGGCTCGAGCGCATCGCCATGTACCTGCAGGGTGTGCGATCGGTCTACGACATCGCCTGGACCGACGACCTGACCTATGGGGACGTGTACCGCGACGCCGAACGCCAGTGGAGCGCCTACAACTTCGAGGTCGCCGACACCGACGCGCTCTTTCGCGCGTTCGCCACGCACGAGGCCGAGTGCGGGCGGGCACTCGAGGCCGGGCTCGTCCTGCCCGCGTACGACCAGGTCCTCAAATGCAGCCACGCCTTCAACCTCCTCGACGCGCGCGGCGTCGTCAGCGTGACCGAACGCGGGAGCTACATCCTGCGGGTCCGCGCCCTCGCGGCGCGGTGCGCCAGGGCGTGGGTGGACCGGGCTGCGCACGGCCGCCCGGAGGAGGGTCCGGTTGCCTGACCTCCTCGTCGAGGTGGGCTGCGAGGAGCTGCCCTCGAGCGCCTGCCGCGCCGTCCTCTCGCAGGCGCCCGCGCTCGTCGCGCGGGCGCTCGCCGACGCCGAACTGGTCAGCGACGGCGCACCCACGGTCTGGGTCGCCCCCCGGCGGATCGCCGTGGTCGTCCCGGGCGTGCCGGAGGCGCGCCCGGGGCGATCGCGCTCCCTGCGCGGACCTGCGGCATCGGCGGCCTTCGCCGACGGCGCGCCGACGCGCGCCGCGGAGGGCTTCGCCGCGCGCCACGGCCTTGTGCCGGCCGACCTGGCGGTGCGAGCGCAGGACGGACGCGAGTTCGTGTTCGCGGACATCGAGGAGCCGAGCGTCCCCACCGAGGACCTGGTGCCGGCCCTCGTCGAGCGCCTCCTGACCGGTCTCCGGTTTCCCAAGAGCATGCGGTGGGGTGACGGCGAGGGCCTTCGCTTCTCGCGGCCGGTCCGCTGGCTGGTGGTGATGCTCGGCGAGCGCCCGCTGCCGGTCGAGGTCGCCGGACTGACGGCGACGCCCATGAGCGCCGGACACCGGTTCCTGGGCGGACCGGTGGTGATCCCCGGCGCCGCCGGGTACCGCGAGGCGCTCCGTGGCGTCGGCGCGTTGGTCGACCACGATGAGCGCCGGGCCGTGATCGTGGCGGGGCTCGACGCGGCCGCCGACGCCCTGGGGCACCGGTGGCGCGACCCGACGGGGAAGATGGACGAGGTCGTCCATCTGGTGGAGATGCCGAGCGTGATCGCCGGTCGCTTCGCCGAGGAGCACCTGCGGCTTCCCCCCGAGGTCCTCGTCGCCGCGATGCAGGGACATCAGCGCTACTTCCCGCTCGAGCTCCAGGACGGGAGCCTGGCCGCCGGCTTCCTCGCCGTCTCGAACGGCGACCCCGCGCACGCGACGGTGATCGGCCGCGGGTACGAGGAGGTGCTCGAGGCCCGCCTCCAGGACGCCGCGTTCAGCTTCGACCGCGATCGGGAAGCGGGGCTGGGCGAGCTGGACGCTCGCCTCGAGCGGATCGTGTTCGGCGCCAGGCTCGGCACCATGGCCGCGCGCCGCGACCGGCTGGTGGCGGGGACGGGGTCGATCGCGGCGTCGATCGGGCTGTCGGACGCCGACGCCGCGGCGGCCACTGAGGCGGCCCGCCTCGCCAAGGCCGACCAGGGCGCGGTGCTCGTCGCGGAGTTCAGCGAGCTCGAGGGCCTCGTGGGCGCCGAGTACGCCCGCCTCGAGGGCGCGCCCGAGCCAGTGTGGCGTGCGATCGCCGAGCAGTACCTGCCGCTCGGGCCGGGATCGCCGACTCCGAGCGGCCCCGTCGGCGCGGCGCTGGCGCTGGCCGACAAGCTCGACGCGCTGACCGGGTTCTTCCTGGCGGGCGAGGCGCCGACGGGGTCTCGCGATCCGCACGGGCTGCGCCGCGCCGCCGCGGGCGTCGTGCGCATCTGCCTCGAGCACGGCATCGATCTCGACGTCGGGGCGCGCATCGCGGACGTCGCGGGGGCCTACGCCGGGCAGACGGACGACCTTCGGCCCGATGCCGGGGTGCTCGCGGCGCTCGCGGGCTTCGTCGACGACCGGCTCGTGTTCCAGCTCGGCGAGGAGGGCGTGGGGGAGGAGGCCGCCCGGGCGGCGATCGGCGCGGAGCTGGGCGGCCTGGCATCGACGGCGCGGTGGGCTCGGTCGATCGAGACGGCGCGCGCCACCGACGGATTCTGGCGCTGCTGGACCGCCGCGACGAGGACCGCCAAGCTCGCGGCGCGTGGCCCGGACGACCCCGGAGGTCCGGCGGTGGAGGACGCCGAGCTGGCGCTGGCCGGTGCGCTCGTGCCCGCGGCGGACGGCATCGCGGCCGCCCGGGTCGCGGGGTCGCTCCCGGAAGCGCTGGCCGCCGCGGATCCGCTCGCCACCGCCGTCGACGTCTTCCTGACCGAGGTGCTCGTCAACGCGGAGGACCCCGAGGCGCGCGCCCGCCGGTTCCGGCTGGTGCGCGAGGCGGCGGCGACCCTGTCGCGGATCGCGGACTTCGCGCAGGTGAGCGAGCGGGCCGGCGAGCGGTGATCCACGCGGCCGCCCCGCGTCGCGACGAGCGATGACGGCGGATCCGGAGCGACGACGGGGCCGGGCGGCGGCGGACGCCGTGGCCGGGGCGGTGTGACGACCGGCGACGCGTCGGCCGCCCCTGGGGCGCCGACGCCGAGCGCGCGCGTCGCGTCGGTCGGGGTGGGCGCGCTCGCCGCCTTCGGCGCCGCGGCGCTCGGCGCCGGGCTGGGCCGGTCGATCCTCACCGCCTATCTGCCGCTCATCCTCGAGGGCATCCGCGATTCTCCGCTGCTCATCGGGATCGTGATGACCGCGAACCCGATCACGGGCATCCTGGTGCCGCTGGCGGTGGGCGGACCGGCGGACCGGTTGCGCCGCCACGGTGGCGACGCCGCCCGCACCCTGGTCCTCGGCGGAGCGATCGTGGGCGCCGGGGGCATGCTCGCGGTCGCGACGCTGGTCTCGACCGGGTACCTCGAGCTCGCGCTGGCGGCGATCGTCGCCTACGCCGGGCTGGCGGCGGGGATGACGATGCACCGCTCGCTCGTTGCGGAGCGGTTCGCGCCACCGTTGTGGGCGCGCGCCACGGGCGCCCAGGAGATCGGGCTGTTCGTGGGCGCCATGGTGGGGCTCGGGGTCGGCGCGACGATCGTCGTGGCCGCGCCGCTTCCGTTCGTGATCGGCGCGGTGCTCGTGGTCCTGGTCGCGCTGCCCACGCTCGGGCACCCGCTGCTCGCCTCGCGCCGTGAGGTGTCGGTCACGGGTCGGCGGCCCACCCGACCGCGGCTCGGGGACTACCTCTCGATCCTCACGAGGCCGGGCGCCCGCGTGGTGATCATGGTGGAGGCGCTCTGGGTCTTCGGCTATGCGGCGCTGCCGGCCTTCTTCCTGCTCTACAGCGACGCCGTGCT
Source organism: Miltoncostaeaceae bacterium (assembly GCA_963698665.1). Taxonomy (GTDB): domain Bacteria; phylum Actinomycetota; class Thermoleophilia; order Miltoncostaeales; family Miltoncostaeaceae; genus CALNYH01. The sequence continues at coordinate 1,337,080 of CAVORO010000003.1, forward strand.
CGGCCTGCGCCCGGTGACGGCCTCGGGGCTCCTGCTCGGGTTCGCGGTGCTGGCGGGCGTCGCCACGGTGGTCGCCGGCAACGCGCGCACGCTGGAGCACCGCCGCCGCGCCGCGCTCGCGAGCGCACTCGCACTCGCACTCGGGCTCGCATGGGTGGCCGTCGGCACGACGCCCCTCGCCGTCGCGCCCGGCCTGCTGGTCGCGGCGATCGGTTTCGGGGTGATCTCGGCGCTCGGCTTTCCGCTGTTCTCGGCATTCGCCGGACGGGACGAGACCGGCACGATCACGGCGGTGTTCTTCGCGACCCGCTCGCTGGCCGCGGCCATGGCCCTCGTGGCCTCCGGGGCCCTGATCGCCCTGGTGGACGACTACCGGGCCGTCTTCGCGATGGGCGTCGTGCCCGTGCTCGCGAGCGTCGCGCTCCTCGTCGTCCTCCGCGCGCCGCCGGTGCGGCAGCGGCTGACGCTCAGCCTCGGTCGGCGGCCGGGGCCGGGGCGTCGCTCGCGACGGGCTCGTCGGTACGCGCCCCGCGATCGAGCGAGGACGGCCACCAGACCCTCGACCCGATGTCGAGCACGAGCGCGGGGACGAGGACCGATCGCACGAGGAACGTGTCCAGCAGGACCCCGAAGGCGACCACGAACCCGATCTGCGTGAGGGCGACGAGGGGGAGGACGGCGAGCACGCTGAAGGTGCCCGCCAGCACGATGCCGGCCGCGGTGATGACCGACCCGGTCGCCGCGAGGGCCCGGACGGTGCCGACCCGCGTGCCGTGTTCGGCCGTCTCCTCGCGCACCCTCGCCATCAGGAAGATGTTGTAGTCGACGCCCAGGGCGACGAGGAACACGAACGCGAACAGGGCGAGCCCCGGGCTCTCTCCCGGAAAGCCGAAGATGTAGTCGAACACCAGGGACGAGACCCCGAGCGCCGCCCCGAAGCTCAGAACGACCGTCGCGACCAGGAGGAGTGGCGCGACCACCGCCCGGAGCAAGAGGGCCAGGATCGCCGCCACGACCACGAGGACGAGCGGGATGATCACGAGGTTGTCGCGCGCGCTCGCGGTCCGGAGATCGGCCTCCTCGGCGGTCGGCCCGCCGATGAAGGCGGCATCCCCGGACGCCTCGTCGGCCACGTCGCGCAGACCCGGTATCGCGTCGAACGACGACTGGTCGTACGGGGGGGTCGTGAGGGTGAGGTCGAACTTGACGCCGGGCGGGCCCACCTCGGTCGGTCCGAGCCCGGCAACCCTCGGGTCCGCCTCGAGGGCACGCCGCACGTCGGCCTCGCGCGTCGGGTCGACGACGACCACGGTCGTCGGGGCGACGGCCCCGGCGGGGAAGGCGGCGGCGAGGATGTCCTGTCCCTCGACCGACTCGACGTCGTTGCGGAAGTCGTCGGCCTGGGTCAGGTCGGTGTCCAGGGTCACGAGGCCGACGCACATGATCACCAGCACGGCGCCGGCGCCGATCCAGACCCGGCGGGGTCCCCGCGAGATCCCGTCGCCGAGACGCCGGAAGACCCCGCGCTGTTCGACGACTTCGCTCCCGTAGCGGGGGATGAAGGGCCAGAACGCCCGCCGCCCGGCGATCGTGAGAAGCGCCGGGAGCGCCGTGAGGATGGCCACCATCGCCACCGCGATCCCCATGGCGCCGACGGGCCCGAGCCCCTGCGTGCCGTTGACCTCCGCCACGACCAGGCACAGGAGCGCGGCGATGTTGGTCCCGGCCGAGGCGACGATCGCCGGACCCGAGCGTCGCAGCGCGAACGCCATGGCGTCGTGGCGGTCCTCGTGCTGTCGGAGCTCCTCGCGATAGCGGGACACGAGGAGCAGGGCGTAGTCGGTCCCCGCGCCGAAGACGAGCACCAGGAGGATGCCCGACGTCTGGCCATTGACGACCACCCCCGACGACGCGATGCCGTAGCCGAGAGCACGCACGACGAACTCGGCGAACAGCACGGCCGCGAGGGGCAGGACCCAGAAGATCGGCGACCGGTAGATCAGGATCAGGAGAACGAAGACGATTCCGATGGTCGCCAGGAGCAGCGTGCCGTTGATCGTGTCGAAGATCTTGACGGCGTCCGTCGTGAACCCGGCCGGTCCGGTGACCGCGACCTCGATCCCGTCGCCCCCGGTGCCGACGACGTCCCGGATCGCGTCGACGTTGTCGATGAGGAGCTCGGAGTCCCCCCCGGCCGTGATCGGGACCGCGACGATCGCCGCGGTCCCGTCCGCGGAGATGCTGGTCGGCCCGGTGGGCGCGGCACCCTCGAGCGCGCGCGCGTCGATCTCTGCGCGATCGGCGGCGATCGTCGCCCGGTCGGCGGGGGTGAGGCCGCCGTCACGGCGGTAGACGATGATCGCCGGCGACACCTCCCCGGACGGGAACTCCTCCGTCAGCTGGAGGGTCTCGACCGACTCGGCGCCTCCGGGAAGAAAGCTCGACGGGCGATTCTCCTGTGCGCTCTCGAACCGGGCCGCGAACGGCGCCGACACCGCGAGGAGGAGGATCCAGATCCCCAGCGCGACCCACTTCCCGCGGCGGCTCGCTGGGAACGCGGCGAGGCGCGTCAGCCGCTCGCGCATGCCCGATCCATCACCCGGCGCGCGCGCCGGCGAACCACCCACGTGTTCAGGCCGCCGCGCTCGGGCTGGTCGCCCGGACCGCGCACACGCCGGTGCCGGCGCAGGCCTCGCACTCCTCCGCGCGACCCTCGACGTGCGCCAGGCAGTGCTCGACGCGCGCGTTGACGACCTGCGCCATCAGGGGATGCAGGCCGAGCGGCGCCGTGACCAGGAATCGCACGTCGGGGTGCGCGGCGGCCGCCTCCTGGGCGAGCGCGGGGATGTCCTCGGTCCAGTGCTTGCCCGGGAGCAGGAAGTACGGGCTCACGACCACCATCGTCGCGCCCTGCGCCACGCAGGCGTCGAACGCGGTGGCGATCGACGGCTCGGCCAACTCCATGTGCGCGGGCTCCACCACCGGGTAGGGGACGACCTCCCGGATCATCTCCACCATCTGCTCGAGCATGGCGTTCGACGCCGCCCGCCGGGACCCGTGGTCCACGACGATCAGGCCCGTGCGCTCGGCATCCGTGGCGAGTTCTGAATCCACGCGCCGATTCTACACTCGGGCACGTTACGATCGGCGGCGACCGGACCGGCTGGGGAGGCGGGAATCGTACGCGGGGACAGACATCAACTTGCGAGCCTGGGCGACCTCATGGAGTTGGTCGTCGACGGCTGGCGGATCGACGGGATGCACTACGCGGACCGTTCCGGGCAGGGCGGGTCGGACGGGGCGCCGGGTGCCTTCTTCGATCTGACGCGCGGTCCGGACGAGCGCCTTCGCGTCTGCATACCCGACGACGGGCGCGCGCTCTCGCACCACAGCCTCGTCGGGATGTTCCGCGAGCGCCCGCGCATCTGGAAGTACCGCGCGCCGGGCAGCATCCCGGTCCCGAGCGACGACGAGCTTCGGCCGGTCGAGGAGTGGGGTCCCGTGCGCGAGCCGTTCCCGGCGGCCCTCGACACCGGCCCGGGGGCGGTGCGCGACGTGCTCGCGGTCCGCCAGATCCAGACGATCGATGCGGCCACCGTGGCCTTGACGAGCCTCGAGCGGTACGAGTGCGGGGCGGTCGCGCGGCTTCTGGTCGGGGGTCCCGGGCCCGACACGGCCGTGGTCGACGATCTGCTCGTGGTCGACGACGGGGGGCGGATCTACCGCACCGCGCCGCTCGAGCCGCGCCACCTGGCGACGTCGCTCGACGCCTCGGTCGCGATCGGGCCGGCCATCCCGGCGGACGCCCGCTCGGTGACGGTCACGGTCGGGACGCTCCGCGACGCCGACGGCGCGCGACACCCCGGGCCGTGGGTCTTCCCGATCTCGCTGGCGGTCGCGGGGTGAGCCGCGCGGCGTCGCTCGGTGCACTCGCCGAGCTCGCCGCCGTGGCGGAGGACGCCGAGCGCGAGCAGCCGGAGGATCCGGATCCGCTTCGCAACGCCTTCCAGCGCGATCGGGACCGCATTCTCCGCTCCCGGTCGTTTCGGCGGCTCAAGCACAAGACCCAGGTGTTCGTCGCACCGCGTGGCGACCACTATCGGACCCGCCTCACCCACACGCTCGAGGTGTCGGCGCTCGCCCGGACGGTCGCGCGCGCGCTCGGCCTCCACGAGGACCTGACCGAGGCGATCGCGCTCGGCCACGACCTCGGTCACGCGCCGTTCGGCCACGCGGGGGAGGAGGCGCTCGACGCGGCCTCGCGCGCGGCCGGGGGTTCCGGCTTTCGCCACAACGTCCAGAGCAGGCGGGTGGTCGAGGTGCTCGAGCGCGAGGGCCGGGGGCTCAACCTGACGCCCGCCGTCCGCGACGGGATCGAGCACCACACCGGCCCCGGCGCTCCGTCCACGCTCGAGGGGGCGGTCGTCCGGGTCGTCGACCGGATCGCCTACGTCAACCACGACATCGAGGACGCCGTGCGCGCGGGTGTCATCGGCGACGGCGACCTCCCCGCGGAGGAGATCGCGGTGCTCGGCGTGACGAGCGCGGCGCGGCTCTCGCGGCTGACCGCGGACCTGGTGGCGACGAGCGCCGCCGCCGGCGCCGTCGCCCTCTCCGATGAGACCGGCGCCGCGTTCGCGTCGCTTCGGCGCTTCATGTTCACGCGGGTCTACCTCGTGCCGCCGGCCAGCGAGGAGGCGGTGCGCGGTGCGCGCGTCGTGCGCGCGCTGGTCGACTGGTACCTCGACGATCCGGCGCGGGTCCCGTCCGGGCCGACGGGGGACCCCGTGGTTCGTGTGGTCGACTTCGTCTCCGGCATGACCGACCGGTATGCCCTCCGGGCCTACGAGGACGCGCTGATGCCACGCTCGGTGCGGGCCTAGTCGATGCCGCGGATCAGCGAGCAGACGGTGCGCGCGGTGCGTGACGGGGCCGACCTCGTCGAGCTCGTCCGCGGCCGCGTGCAGCTCGCCCAGCGCGGGGGCCGGTGGACGGGGCGGTGCCCCTTCCACGACGAGAACACGCCCTCGTTCAGCCTGATCCCGCCCGAGAACACGCGCTACTACTGCTTCGGCTGCGGGGCCACCGGAGACGCCGTGACCTGGATGATCGAGCAGGAGGGCGCCGGCGGCTTCGCCGACGCGGTCGTCGGTCTCGCCGAGCGGTTCGGCATCGAGGTCGTCTACGACGACGATTCCCCGAGCTCGCGCGCCGAGCGCGCGGCCGCGAGCGCGCGCCGGGCACTCCTCGCCCGGGCCACCGCGTTCTTCGAGGAGTGCCTGTGGCGCTCGGAGGAGGCCGAGCAGGCGCGGGCCTACCTCGAGGAGCGGGGCTTCGGCGACGAACTCCTTCGCCGGTACCGGATCGGCTGGGCGCCGCGGGACGGCGCCGCCCTGACCCGTGGGGCGCTTCGAAACGACTTCCGGCGCGCGGACCTGGAGGGTGCGGGCCTGACCCGCGCCGGCGGAGGTGACTTCTTCGTCGGGCGGATCATGTTCCCGATCGCCGACCAGCGAGGTGAGGTCAAGGGCTTCGGCGGCCGCACGCTCGACCCCAACGAGCGCGCCAAGTACGTCAACAGCCCCGAGGGGCCGCACTTCCACAAGCGCGAGCAGGTGTTCGGGCTCGACGTGGTGCGGGCCGACGCCGCGCGCCGGGGCTGGCTCGTGGTCACCGAGGGCTACACGGACGTGTTCGGGGTCGATCTGGCCGAGGCGGGCCCGGCGATCGCGTGCATGGGCACGGCCCTGACGCCCGCGCAGCTACGAAGGCTCGCCGCGGTGGTCGACGAGGTCGCGCTCTGCTTCGACTCGGACCCGGCGGGCGAGCGGGCGGCCGCCCGGACCGTCGAGGCGGCCGAGGGGGTGCGCAAGCTGCGCCTGATGGCCGTCGAGCTTCCACCGGGGAGCGATCCGGGCGAACTCGCCGGGACGGAGGAGGGGAGAGCGACGCTGCGCGCCGCGGTGGAGGGCCGGACGCCGCTCGTGCCCTGGCTCGTCCGCATCCGGGCCCGCCGGGCGAGGTCCGCCGGTGAGCGCGAGGAGGCGCTGGGCGAGACCACCGACCTCCTCCGGCGGGTTCCGGACTCGGTCGACAAGGACGAGGCGGTGCGGCTCGCTGGCTCGCTGCTCGGGCTCTCGCGCGGGCTGGAGGAGCGGCTGTGGGCCGAGAGTCGCGCGGGCGGCCGCATCGAGGGGCGCGGCGCGTCGAGGGCCGGTCCTCCCAGCAAGTGGAGCCGTCGTGAGAACCGGCTGATCGGGCTGGCGGTGGCGCTCCCCGAGGCCGCGCGGCGACACCTCGCGGACCTCGTCCCCGGGACGATCACCGATCCGCGCGTCGCGCGGGCGCTGGCGCTCGCCCTCGAGGGCGACTCGCCCGATGACTGGCCCGAGGAGCTCTCGGCGGTGGGCGTGGCGGCGCGGGCCGAGGCGAGCATCCAGCCACCGGAGGAGGCGGAGCTGCGCGAGCTTGCGTACCGGCTGCAGATGGAGGCGCTCGACCGGCGGCTCGCCGAACTTCGCGCGTCCGGCGACGAGGATGCGCTCCTCGCGACGATCGACCTGCGCCATCGGATGCACGAGACGCTCCGCGAGAGCGCATGAGCGCCCCGTCGCTGTCCGGCATGGACGAGGTTCGCGCCCTGGTGGACGAGGGACGCGACGGCGGTGTGCTGGCCGTGGGCCGGATCGCCGAGGTGATCGAGGCCGCAGAGCTCTCCGACGAGCAGCAGGAGCGCCTCCTGCAATTGCTCGCCGAGCTGGAGATCGACATCGTGGCCGATCCGGTCACACCCCAGGAGCGACCGAGGCTCGACCTGACCGTCAAGGCGCCCTCCTCCGACCCGGTTCGGATGTACCTGCGTGAGATCGGGAAGGTCAAGCTGCTGACCGGCGCGGAGGAGGTCTCGCTCGCCAAGCGCATCGAGCGCAACGACACGGGCGCCAAGGCGGCGCTGATCGAGGCGAACCTGCGCCTCGTGGTCTCGGTCGCCAAGCGCTACGTCGGTCGCGGGCTGTCCTTCCTCGATCTGATCCAGGAGGGCAACCTCGGACTGATCCGGGCCGTCGAGAAGTTCGACTACCGCAAGGGCTACAAGTTCTCGACCTACGCGACATGGTGGATCCGCCAGGCCATCACCCGTGCCATCGCCGATCAGGCGCGCACCATCAGGGTGCCGGTCCACATGGTCGAGACCATCAACCGCCTCTCGCGCGTCCAGCGCCAACTCGTCCAGGACCTCGGCCGCGAGCCGACGGTCGACGAGCTCGCCAAGGAACTGGAGACGACCGCAGAGCGCGTCCGCGAGATCCGGAAGGTCGCACAGGAGCCGGTGTCGCTCGAGACGCCCGTCGGCGAGGACGAGGACTCCGAGTTGGGAGACCTGCTGGAGGACGAGCGCGTCGTCGGGCCCGGCGACGCCGTGGCCGGACGCCTTCGCCACGAGGAGCTCGAGCGGCTGCTCGACTCCCTGAGCGGCCGGGAGCGCAAGATCATCGAGCTCCGCTTCGGCCTGAACGGCGAGGAGCCCCGCACGCTGGAGGAGGTGGGGCAACGCTTCGGCGTCACCCGGGAGCGCATCCGCCAGATCGAGGCCAAGACCCTCGCAAAGCTGCAGGCGGACGGCGAGAGCGAGCGGCTCCGGGGCTTCCTGGACGAGTGACGTTCAGCCGGCGGGGCGCTCGATGACCGCCATGGCCGCGGCCTTGGCGGTCGCGCCGTCGACGGCGAGCCTGCAGGTCGCCGTGATGGACGCCTGCCCGTCGGCACGCTCAGGTGCGCGGGCCGGCGGACCGATCCACACCACCCGGGGTGGCGCGCCCAGGAGCGCCGCCCGCTCCGCCCAGACCAGCAGGCGCGCGATCGCGAGTCCTCCGGCGCTGACCGCGTCCGGCCGCCCGCGTCCCGTGGCGTAGGAGCGGTGGGCGGCGATGCACGCGACGAGCGAGAGGGGGTCGGGCGCGCCCTCGCGCTCCAGGTCGAGCGCCTCGAGGACCGGTGATCCCGTTTCGCCGTCGTCCGCGAGGCGGGGGCGCAGTCGCTCGAGGTGCCCGAGCGCCGCGAGACCCATGGCCTCGGCCGCGGGCCGGAGATCAGGCTCGGCCCGGGCGAGCAACGCCTCGAAATCGTCGGACAGTCTCAGCGCCACGCGCCCCGCCCCTCCGGACCGGGGGCGCCGGTCCGGGGCACCCGCCGGGTCAGCCGGCCGGGGGCGCCTCGGGGGGCGCGTCGTCGACGGTTCCCTCGACATCTCCGACCGGCGGCGCCTCAGTGAAGACGAACTCGTCGGGCTCTCCGCCCAGGCGAGACTTCACGAGCCAGAACGCCAGCGCTGCGATGCCGATCAGGACCAGGATCTTCTTCATTGAGTGCTGTCCTTGCTCGGGTGCGTCCGGGCCGGAAAGGTATCACCGCGCCCGGCGTGCACGCGCGGCCACCCCGCCATGTGTCGTCCGCCCGGGGGGCGGACGGGCCGGTACATGCGCACCGTGCGGGGGTTTCGTCGTGTGCGACGTCGCGGTGGAACCCCCGCCGGGATGTCAGTGCGGCGGGGGTGACCGGAGCGTGGCGAGGCCTCGGGGCCGTGGTCGTGCTCGTCGAGCGGTTTACGCCGCGTCCCTGTCGGGACCGCAGGCCGTCACGGAGCTTTGGAATCGCGATCGATCCTCCCCATCGCGGTCGCGCCCGTGGTCATGTGGGCGGGCAGAGGGGCGTCCAAGGTCCGGGTGTCGGCCGACGGCCGTCCCCGGGCCGGCATGTCCATGGACGTCGTGATCTCGGAGGGCGTGGTGGTGCGTGGTCTTGGTCCGGCGCTTCTTGGACGGGGCGGCCTGCGAGTCCTCGATCGCGCTGCGGGTGGCGGGGTTCTCGGGGCCTGCCCGGCCACGTGGCGAGAAACGGCTCGGGTCAATCCCACTCGTTGCGGATCCTCGGCTCAGGCGTCCGGCGCGAGGCGCCGCACCCCTTCGCCTCGGGTGGGATTGCCCCAAAACCGGACGGTCCACGGGGACGCGACGGATGCTGGTCTCGTTCGTCGCTCGGTCCCTCCGCGTCCCGGTGGCTGCGTCCTCTCGGCCTGATTCCGCTCGAACGTCCTCCGCTGACGCGGAGGACGTTCTGTGCGGGGCCTCACGGTCGCATGGGGAGTCGGCGTGGCGTTGTTTTCGCCGGTGCGCTCGAACGTCGCTCCGCTCATCGCGGAGGACGTGCTGCGCGCGCGCTCACTCACAGTGTGAGGACGATCTTCCCGGTGTTGGCGTTGGATTCCATGAGGCGGTGCGCGTCGGCCACGTCGTCGATGGCCATGACCCGGTCGACGCTCGGCGCCAGCTCGCCCGCGGCGAAGCGGGGGCCGGCCCACCGCTGCGAACTCCGCCACCAGATCGGACTTCTCGTCGACGCCTCGCGCCCGCAGGGTGCTGAAGGCGACGGTCGCCTGGCGCCGCATGAGCGCGCCCGAGCTCGACCGTGGCCGACGACCCTCCGAGGAGACCGATCACCGACACGCGCGCGCCGGGTGCCAGCGCGGCGACGGTCTCGTCCCAGTACGCGGCCCCGACCATGTCGAGCACCACGTCCGCGCCGTGGCCCCCGGTCGCATCGCGGACGGCGTCGGCGAATCGTCCGTCCGGGCCGATCACGATCGGCGTCACGCCGACGTCCGCGACCGCTCCGGCCTTGCCCGGGGTTCGGATCGTGCCCGACGGTCGTCGCCCCGAGCGCGCCGGCGATCTGGCCGGCGGCGAGCCCGACGCCGCTCGCCGCGGCGTGGATCAGGAGCGATTCGCCGGCGGTGAGCGAGGTGAGGCGCCGGAGCGAGAGCCAGGCCGTCAGGAAGGCCTCTGGGATGGCGGCCGCGTCGGTCATGGACATGCCGTCCGGCACCGGCATGACCTGGCCCCCGGGGACCGCGACGCGCTCCGCGTAGCCACCGCCGGCGAGGAGCGCCATCACGCCGGTCCCGACGGGCGGACCCGCCGCGTCGGGTCCGAGGTCGGCGACCACTCCGGCGGCCTCCAGACCGAGGATCCGGCTCGCCCCCGGCGGGGGCGGGTAGCCGCCGGCGCGCTGCAGCAGGTCGGCCCGGTTGACCCCGGTCGCGCGCACGTCGATCAGGATCTCGCCGGCGCCCGGCGCCGGGTCGTCCACCACCCCCACGTGAAGCACCTCGGGGCCACCGGGCCGGGCGACCGTGACCGCCCTCATCGGGGCGGCGACGCCGACTCGAGCGCGGCCTTCGTCCGCTCGTGCCGGATCCGGAAGGTCCGCGCGAGCATGCGACGCAGGACCAAGCGGTCACCGAGACGTCCGAGCGCCCCGAGCGGCGGGCGGTAGGTGACCAGATCGGTCATGAGCGTGCGCTCCGGGCCGAGCGTCATGAAGCGGTGCTCGTGGCGCCACTCGGTGAAGGGCGAGCGCTCGGCGACGTCGACCATGCGGGTGGGCGCCTCGAGCGTCTCGACGCGGACCCGCCACTCCTGGGCGGGCGCGCCCGGCGCGGGCCGCATGCGCATCGTGACCACCGCACCCTGCGTGAGCGGGAACTCGCCCGTGACGTCGAGCATGCGCGCCTCGGGCGGCGCGACGGTCGCCGCGTTGCGCGTGTCCAGGTGGAACGCGAACACCTCGGCGATCGGCGCCGCGATCTCGACGGATCGCTCGAAGACGGATGGGTCCGGCACGATCGCTCCCGGGGGACGCGATCCGCACGGGCCCGAGGGCCCGTGCGGAACGTGTGCAGCCCCGGAATCCTGACACGCCGAGCGACTCCTGCGGGTGCCAACCGGGCGTCCCCACCCCGGCGTGCTCGAGGTGGGCGGGCTGGGGGGCGCCGCCGCCACTACGCTGCTCCCGTTCACGCCTGGAGGAGCGACATGCCTGACGGACTCGAGGTCGAGATCGAGGATGCGCGCCGCGCGTTGCTGGAGGCGATCGCCAGGACCGCCCGCGAGGGGTCCTCGAACGTCGTCCTGCGGTTGGCCGAGGCCTACGCCTGGGTCACGGAGCCCGACCAGCCCCATGGGGGCTCCGCGGCCGGGGAGAAGTGATCACCGCGAGCGCCGCGCGCACGGCCTCCGCGGGGTCGCCGGTGGTGTAGAGCGGCGACGACTCGGGCCAGGGGTCGCGCCGTGCGCGGAGTGCGGCCGCGGTGCGGGGGGTCGCGTCGGAGGGCGAGCGGCCCAGGCGTCGTCGCGCGACGATCCGCGCGTCCGCGACGCCGTCGGGCGCGCGGCATTCGATCTCGATCAGGTCGGCTCCCTCGCGCGCGGCCTGCTCGCGGGCGCGTGCCCGCTCGGCGGCGCTGGTCCAGGACGCGTCGAGGATGCTGGAGCGACCCTGCCGCGCCAGGGCCCCCGCGCGATCGAGCATCTCCCGGTACACGCGTGCCGACGTGCCGGCCGAGTACAGCTCCTCGTCGAGTCCCGGCGGACGACCGAGGGGTGCGCTCGGGAGCCCGACCAGGTCCTTGCGCACGGCGTCCGACTGAATCCACGTGGCGCCGAGCGCCGCCGCGACCGCCTCGGCGAGGGTCGACTTGCCCACGCCGGGACCACCTCCGATCAGGACGATCCGAAGCCGGGCCCGCTCGAGGCGGCGCAGGCAAAGGGCCAGGAGCCGCCTCGCCTCCGCGTGTGCGTCCGGGTCGTGGGGGGCGCGATAGCACGCGACCTTGGCCCGCACGCTCGCCCGGTAGGCCACCCAGTGGTCCGCGAGCGACGTCGGTGCCCGGTCGCCGGACACCGCCGCGTGCTCGTCGAGCAGCGCGGCCGCGAGCGCCGGGTGCCCGAGCCGCTCGAGGTCCATCGCGAGGAAGGCGACGTCGGCGATCACGTCGCCCATGCGAAGCCGGTCGGAGAACGCCAGGCAGTCGAGGACACGCGGCCCGTCCTCGAGGCAGAAGACGTCGTCGGCGAGCAGGTCCCCGTGGCCGTCGACCGCGAGGCCCTCCTCGATGCGTGCCCGCATGAGGTCCTCGTGGCCGTCGACGTACTCCATCGCCAGGGCCTCGACGGTGGCGAGTTCCTCGTCCGGGAGGACGCCCGCGGCGACGGCCCGCAGCTCGTCGAGGTTCTCGCGCCAGAGCCGTCTGACGGCGTCGGGCGTGGCCGCGGCCGCCGCGGCCGCCGGGCGCTCCGCCTCGCGATGGAAGGCTGCGAGCACGCGTGCGACCCGCCGCACCTCGATCTCCGCCTCGGGACGCTCCAGCAGGCCACTGAGGCGCCGGTCCGCCGGCATCCGTCGCATGACCACGACGGCCTCGGGCGGATCGCCCGGGAGCCCGAAGTCCGCGAGCCCCAGGTAGACGTCGGGCGCCAGGCGGCGGTTGAGCTCCACCTCGCGCAGGCCGGCGGCGCGCCGCACGGCCGGGTCACGGTGGTCGAGGAAGCCGGTCTCGACGGGCTTCAGCGTCTTGTAGGCACGATCGCCGACGAACACGACGACCGAGATGTGGGTCTCCACGGCCGACGGGGGCTCCCGCCAACTCGTCGGCATGGCGATCGCCGCCGGCGTTGGATCCGGCATCGGTTCCCCCCGATCGTTCCCGTCGGCCACCACGCTATCCGAGCGCCGGTGCCGCACGCCGATGCGCGGCGGGGTTCATGCGAGCCGCCCCCGTGCCGATCCCGGTGACGATCGATGGTTCTGGGCGGGAGGTCTCCATGCGAGTGCTCATCGTGGGTGGCGGGATCGCCGGCCTCGCCCTGGCGGGGCTGCTCCGCCGCCAGGGGCGGGCGCCGGTGGTGGTCGAGCGGCTGACCGAATACGGCGAGGCCGGGTACAGCCTCGGTCTCAACCCCTGGGGCTCGTGCGTCCTCCATGCCCTCGGCGCGTTCGACGAGTTCATCGACCGGGGCCGCCCGATCGCGCGCTACGAGATGGTCGACCACGCTGGGGTGACCGTGCAGTCGATCGACATGGACGCGCTCATCGGACGACGTCACGCGATGGTCTGCATCAGCCGGACCGACCTCGTGGACCTCCTGCGGACAGCCTGCGACGACCTGCCGGTCCGGATGGGGACCACCGTGACCGACGTCGAGCAGGTCGCCGACGAGGTGCGCGTGACACTGAGCGACGGGAGCCGCGACGCATACGACCTGCTGGTCGCCTGCGACGGCATCCACTCGGACATCAGGACCCGCGTCCTCGGGGACGTGCCCCCCGCGGACACGGGTTGGACCGCGTGGAGCTGGTGGGGTCCCGCCGGCCGGCTCCCCCCCGACGTGATCACCGAGTACTGGGGGCGCGGCGTGCTCGTCGGCCACTACCCGGTCCGCGACCGCTCGAGCTACGTCGCGGCGATGCCCACCGCGGCCCTCCCGCCGGAGGGAGCCGGCGCCGACGACGTCCTCGACGTCCTCCGCCGCGGGGCAGGGGAGCTCGTCGCGTCGGCGCCGGTCGTCGGGACGATCCTCGACGAGGCGCGAGCGCCGTTTCGCTGGCCGATGCGCGACGTGCGCGCCCCCGCCTGGTCATCGGGCCGGGTCGTCTTCTGCGGTGACTCCGGCACCGCGTTCCTCCCGACAGCGGGCGTCGGAGCGGCGAATGCGCTCCGGTGCGCGGCGGTGCTGGCCGACGAGCTGTCGCGTGCGGACGCGGCCCTCGTCCCGCTCGCGATCGAGCTCTACGTCGCGCGGAGCGGGTCCACTGTGCACGACAACCAGGACGCCTCCCGGCGACTCGCGCACGCGATGTTCGTGGAGGGGCGCGTCCGGGGGAGGGTTCGCGACGAGATCATGCGCCACTACCCGGTCGAGCGCATCGTCAAGCCGATCGTGGACGCCCTGCACCGGCCGATGTGACCGTGCCCCTCCGACGTCCGCGCCGCTGCGGCGCAGGCGCAGGCGCAGCGAGTACGCTCGGCCGGTGGGCGACGCGCGGCAATGGGGTGTCCGGTTCGAGAACGGGACCGGCGCGCCCGCACCCGATCAGGTCGCGGGCTCGTTGGCCGACGCGATCCTCCAGGCCACGCACCACCTGGCGGGAAACCCCGGTCGGGTCGGCTGGGTGGTCGAGCGGGCCGCGGGGGCGGTGGTCCGTGAGCACCCGGTCTGGCGCCCCGACGTCCACATCGACCCGATCCCGTGGGCGGCGTTGGTCCACCTGGAGTGGTCGGGGGTCGACGTCACGGTGACGGCGACCGCCGCCGGCGCGGTGGTCGCGCTGCGTGGGCCGGATCGGGCGGCCACCGGGACCGGCGCGACGGGGACCGCCGCGGCCGAGGATGCGCTGCGCGCCTGGGCGACCGGCACCGACTGACGCCCGCCACCGCGCACCCGCTCACTCCTCGTCGGCGGTCCGGGTCGTGAGCAGGACCGCGACCCGATCCTGGAGCGCACGAGCGGTGCCGTGCGACACACCGTTGTGGAGGACGGCGAACGTCAGCATCCGGTTCGGTCCGCCCGCCGTGCCCTTCGGGACGACGTAGCCCGCGAGCGTCGACACCGCCGGTGTGAAGAGCGTCCCGGTCTTCGCCCGGACGCGACCGGCGGCGGCCGTCCCGACCATCCGTCCGCTCAGCGTGCCCGTGCGTCCCGCCACGGGGAGCCCGTTGCGAAGCTGCCGGAAGTAGGTCTGCTCACGGAGCGCCACCAGCAGGTCGGCGACCTCGCCCGCGCTCGCCCTGTTGGCGGGCGACAGGCCGGACCCGTCCGCAAGGCGCGCACGCGCGCCGAGCTCGGCCGCGTACCTGCGCGCCCGGGCGGTGCCGGCCGCGTTCGAGCCGCCCCCGAGGCGGTTCATCAGGACCTGGGCGCGGAAGTTGTCCGAGGGCCCGAGGATGCCGCCCGCGCTCACGGCCTCGGGCACGTACCTGAGACCGGCGGCGACGGTGAAGACCTTGGTGACCGACGCGAGGACCAGCGGGCGCGTGGTGCCCTCGGAAAAGAGCGTCCGTCCGAAGGCGTCGCGGACCTCGATCGCGCTCGAACGCCCGCTGCGCGTCGCGATGTCGGCGAGTTCCTCCTCGAGGCTCGGTGGCAGGAGCTCGAGCTCGGGCACGCCCCGGAGCGACTCCGTCGGGACGTAGCCGCGGCGGCCGCGGGGGTAGCGAAGGCGCGCCCACCAGCCGTCCGCGGCCCTCGACGACGCCCTCGAGTTCGGCCGCGCGCTGGACACCCGGCACCGTCCCCCGCACGGGGGCCGCCGACCGGGGTGCGGTGCGCATCTCGAGCGCCGGATCGACGGATCGGACCCAGAACTCGTCCGCGATCGCCGGCTCGCCGGACGGCACCGGCGCCGCCGCCGCCCCGAGCGAGGGTGTGAGGACGAGTCCGAGCGCCGCGGCGGACACCGCGAGCGCCCGCTGGGCGGAGCGAGGCACGGGCGGCATCCTATGCGCTGGTCACGGCCACGGCCGCCTGCTCGAGGCGGTTGCAGCACCGCCGACCGCAGCGGAGGTGGTCCGGGCGCCGCCGCGTATCCCGAGGGGGACGTCGTCACGCCGAACGGGAGCGGCCCGGTGCCGATGCGTCATTCGCCTCGAGTCGGAGCGGCATCCGTCGCGGTCCTGGCCGCTGCCGCGGCGGCGACCGCGTTGCTCGCCGATCCGCCCTCGGGCAGCGCCGCGGCTCCTGCCCACGCGTGGAGCCAACTCGCGCCGGCCGCCGCCGGCGTTCCCACCCCTCGCCGCCCCGGACGTCGGCTCGGGTCCCGAGGTGGTTCCCTACCCGCAGCCGTCCTCGGCGACGGACGTCAACGCCTTCGGCTTCGGGATCCTGCGGCCCAGGCCGCGCGGCGGGTGGCGGGTCGACGCGCGCGGCGTCGACGGACGGGTCCAGGCCCGGTGCGCCACGACTCCCGCCTCGGTGAGGTGCGCGCGACAGAGGTGAGCGACCGGCGTCGAGCACCCCGAGTCGGCGAGGCGTCGCGAACGAGTACCCTGGTCGACGCATCGGAGCTTCACCTCCGCTGCCACGGGGTCGGTCGCTCGCACGGCGCGACCCCAATTCTCTGCCTGGGGGCCGCGCCTCGGGGCGATCGCGTCGCGGAGCGGTGCGTGCGGGGACCCGGTCGTCTCGGGCGCCGACGATGCCGACTCGGTCGAGCGCGCGCACCTCGAGGCGCTCCCGAAGGAGGACGGTCCCGCCCGCCCATGCCCGTCGGCGGGTGCCGCGCGCACGGCCCCGGGCGGAGCCATGGGGACGGTGGGAGTCGAACCCACACCACCTCTCGGTGAGCGGATTTTGAGTCCGCCGCGTCTGCCGTTCCGCCACGTCCCCGGCGCGGCAGGAGTGTAGCCCCGGACGGGTCGTCGCAGGCGACTCAGCGCGTCCCCGTCGCGTGCCCGTCGGCCTGGGCGGCCGCGACCATCCGCGACAGCTCCAAGACCAGCGCCCGCGACGGCGCCGCCTGCGGATTCGTTCCCGTCCAGCCGGCGATCACCGATCTGCGCGACACTCCGTCGAGATCGGTGCGCCACTCGCACGAGGGGCCGTCGCGCAGCGCCGCGGGGGCGTCGACGTTCGGCGGAAGCGCGGTGATCCCGGCGGCACGGGTCCGCTCCGCGAGCAGCGTGCGCGTGGGCGCGTCGAGGGACGCGATCCGGCGCCAGCGCTCGTGGGCCACGCTCACGTCGACCGCGCCGTCCAGCGCCACGCGCATGCCGCTGCCCCCGGGCCGGCACACGTAGCCGACGATGAGCCCGTCGCTCACGGGAGGGACGCGCTCGTTCCGGCGTTCTCGACGCCGGTGTCGATGGAGAACGCGGGCGGCGTGCCGGTGCCGCCGTAGGAGAAGGACTCGGGGGAGATCGAGTTGAGCGCCTCGAGGAAGGTCACGTAGTGCTGCGGCGCAACGACGTTGCCCACGGACATGATGTTGTCGTTGTTCTCGACCACGGGCGGCGCGACACCGCCGCCCATCGCCGGCAGGGCGGCGTGGTCGGGCGCCGCGCCGATCACGCCGGGGCTGCCCGCCCCCGGGGCCATGCCGCCGGCCGGGGCGGCGTACTCGTCGTCGAGCCCGAACAGATGCCCCGTCTCGTGGAGCGCCTTGATCTGCTCCTCGCCGCCGCCGATCCGGATGTCGACCCGCTGCCAGGAGGCGTCCGCACCCGCGCCCTCCTCGCCTTCGGCGACCACGGTGATCCGGGCTCGGTCGATCCCGTTGGCCGCGAGATGGTCCGCGACCCCCTGCGCGCGCCTGCGCGAGAGGCGAAGGTTGTCGCGCGCATCGCCCGCGGTCGAGGCGTGGCCCGTGACGGTGATCGGCGCGCCGCCGCCGGGCGTGCCGGGCGCTTGATCGACGATCAGCTTGTCGAGGTGCATGTCCCCTGGGTCGCCGGCGACCTCCTTGCTCGTCGACACCGACGCGTAGAGGTCGTCCGACCCCTCCTGGTACTCGAGCGAGTAGTTGAGCCATTCCTCGGTGACCCCCATGTGCGCGCTGCTCATCTCGAGGGTCGCGCCGGTCGCACCCGCGCCCGAGGTCATGCCCGCGCCCATGGACTGGTCACCGGGCGGGGCCTTGTACACCGTCGCCTTGCAGTGGTCGTCGGGCAGGTGCCCCTGATGGACGTCCACCTCGACCGACACCCCGGCGTAGAGATCCGGCCAGCGGTCGGAGACGAAGTAGTGCTGGTCGCCCCACGCGTCGCGCACCATGGTCGCGTAGTCGGCCGCGAGCGTCGCACGCTCACCGGCGCTCCAGCGCCAGTTGGTGCGGATCTCGTTGCGGCGCGCGCCCGCGCTCGGGAAGCGCGCGTTGACGTCGGCGGCCGCGGCCGCGAAGTCGGGCGTGAGAGGGATCGCCATGTGCCGCCGGTCGACGCCGAGGGACGGCAGGAACTCGAATCCCACGCGCAGGCGCACGCGCAGGATCTGCGCGTGCGGGTCATAGACCACCTCGAACCCGCCTCTCCCGGTTGCCGACTGGAAGTCGACGCCCGCCGGCGTCGGCATGAGCCCACGGGCGACGAAGGCGTCGCGCGCGGGGTCGCCGGCCCGCGCGAGCGCCCGGAGGTGCCGCGCGACATGCGCGTTCCCCGCCCCTTGCTGGAGCGCCAGCACCGCATCGGGCCGTGGATCGCGCGCGAGCCGGGGGGGCGGTTGGAGGCGCACGCCGAGGTCGTCGCCAGGCGCGGGCGGTTCGCCCCTTCGGCCCTCGACACGCGTTCGTGCGCGGGACACGCGGCGATGCTCGTCGGTGCGCGGGCGGCGGTCAAGCACACGGCGCGCGCGGCCGCCGTGTTTCGGCGGGTCCGTGTCCGGAGGCCCTCAGCCCACTTCGGCGTCCGCGGCGCGCGGTGCCTGCGCGGCCACGATGCCCGTGAGCGCCCGCAGCACCGTCGGGTCGAACGCCCCGGCGCCGAGCACCCGCAACCGCTCGAGCGCCGCGGCCGCGCCCGACGATGCGTCGCGGACGTCGAGGAAGGCGATCGTGCATGCGACGACCCGGGACTCCGCGGGGATGTTCGCGCCGACGAGGCCGTCGGGCACCCCCGTCCCGTCCCAGCGTTCGTGGCGGTGCAGGGCGATCGGCACCACGGCGCGCAGCACCGGCGAGCGCGCGAGCACGCGCGCATCGGCCCGCGCGCACTCCGCACGGGCCCGGCGCTCGATCTCGTCGTGCCCCGCCCATCCGAGCCGCGACCCGGGGGTGCCCAGTCCGACGTCGGCCGCGAGCGCTGCGACGCGGCTTCGCGCCACCTGCCCTGGGTCGAGCCCCGCTCGTGCCGCGACGAGCCCGCTGAGCCGGGCGGCCTCCAGGGCGCGGGCGACCCGCGCGGCGTCGCCGCCGCCGGCACGCTCGACGAGCGCGAGCGCCTCGGCCTCGCCGTCGCCGTCGCGATCGCCGTCGGGCGCATCACGGCCGAGCGCCCACGCGCCGACCGTGCGTCCACCGCCGCCGGCGCGGGCATCCGCCAGCGCCCGTTCGGCGGCATCGACGAGGGCGGCCGGCGACGGGACCGCCGGGCCACCCAGCGCCACCCCGATCGACACGGGGATCGGCGCCGCGCCGTCCTCGGTGCCGGCCGGTCCCCGCGCGGCGGTCCGGAGCTTCTCGCAGACGCGCTCCGCCGCGGCCACGTCCGGGACGTCGACGGCGAGGGCCGCGACCCGCCCGCCGTGCCAGCGGACGACCTCGTCGCTCGCCCGGAGCGATGCGCGCATGCGACCCGCGAGCGCGTCGGTGAGCGCCGCCCCCGCGGTGGGGCCGAGGGCGGCCGTCCGCGCGTCCAGCTCGTCGGGATGGACCACGAGGAGGGCCGGGGTCGTCCCCCGTCGCGCGAGCTCGCGCCGGAGCGCCGCGAGCAGGTCGCTCGCGGCCCCCGTCCCGGCGCGCTCGGCCACCGTCCCGGCACCGGCCGCGGCCCCGACCAGGGCGGCGAGCTCGTCGAGGGCCGCGACGTCCTCGTCCGTCCACCCCCCGGACGCCCGGCCGAGCACCGCGATGCGCCCGAGCTCCGCGCCGTCGCGCCCGCGGATCGGCACGCCGAGCGCGCGACGCAGGCCGCGCCCCAGGACGTCGAGGCCCGACCCGCCACTCGCGGGCCGCCCGGTGTGGTCGGTCAGCACCACGAGGCCGGTCGGCGCGCCGGCGGCGCGCGCGGCGGTACGCGCGAGTCGATCGAGGTCCATGGGCGGTGGCGCTCGGGGACGGGGTGTCGGGCGCGGCGGGCACACCGCGCTCTCGGACTTCATCGACCTCCGCCAGGGCCGGCGTGAGCCGCGCCCCGTCGGTGGCTACACCGGCGCGAGCGCCTCGGTCTCGGTCGGCGTCCGCCGGGCGAGCCCCTCGCTCGACGCCACCTCGATGACCTTCGCGGCGACGGCCGGGGCGACCCGCCGGTTGAACACGCTCGGGATGATGTAGTCGGGGTTCAGCTCGTCCTCGGGGATGCAGTCGGCGATCGCCTCGGCGGCCGCGACCTTCATGGCCTCGCTGATCTGCGTCGCCCGGCAGTCGAGCGCCCCGCGGAAGATGCCCGGGAACGCCAGCACGTTGTTGATCTGGTTCGGGTAGTCGCTCCGGCCCGTCGCCATGACCGCGACGTGCGGCGCGGCGAGCTCGGGCATGATCTCGGGAACCGGGTTCGCCATCGCGAACACGATCGGGTCCGGCGCCATCGAGCGCAGCTGCTCGACCGAGAAGGTCCCGGGCCCCGAGAGCCCCAGGAACAGGTTCGCGCCGCGGATCGCCTCGGAGAGATCGCCCCGCACGCCTTCGGGGTTGGTGTGCTCGGCGTACCACTCCTTCATGAAGTTCATGTTCTCGGTGCGCCCGCCGTAGATCGCGCCGCGCGTGTCGCAGCCGATGATGTTGCGCACGCCGGCGTTCATGAGGATCTTCGAGCAGGCGACTCCCGAGGCCCCGATCCCGTTGACCACCACCTTGAGGTCCTCCATGCGGCCGCCCGTGAGCTTGAGGGCGTTGATCAGGGCGGCGAGCACCACGATCGCCGTGCCGTGCTGGTCGTCGTGGAAGACCGGGATGTCGAGCATCTCCTTGAGCCGGTCCTCGACCTCGAAGCAGACCGGGGCGGCGATGTCCTCGAGGTTGATCCCGCCCCACACCGGGGCGATCGCCGCGATCGTCTCGACGAGCTCGTCGGCGTCCTCGGAGTCGATGCAGATGGGATAGGAGTCGACCCCGCCGAACTCCTTGAAGAGCATCGACTTGCCCTCCATCACGGGCATGCCGGCGATCGCACCGATGTTCCCGAGGCCGAGGACCGCGGTGCCGTTGGTGATCACCGCGACCATGTTGCGCTTCATGGTGAGGTCGAACGCGAGCGAGGGATCGTCGTGGATCGCCCGGCACACCCGCGCGACGCCGGGCATGTAGGCGATCGAGAGGTCGTCGCGCGACTCCAGCGGGAGGCGCGTCTCCATCTCGATCTTCCCGCCCTGGTGCATGCGGAACGTGCGGTCGTCCGAGGAGTGGACCTCGACGCCGTCGACGGAACCCGCGGCGGCGACGATCGCCGCGGCGTGATCCAGGTCGGAGGCGTCGACGACCAGTTCGCGGACCACCTTCGTCGTGGTGGCCTCCACGACGTCGATCGCGCCGATGTCGCCCCCGACGGCGCCGATGGCCCCCGCCAGCTCCCCGAGCAGGCCCGGCCGGCCGGCATCGATGGCGACCCTGATCGTGACGCTGTACTGCGCGCTCGGCGTGACGGCCACGCATGCCCCCTGAAGACGACGCCTCGACTGCGGCGGGCAGCATATCCGGGCGCTCGGGCGCGCGGGGTAGACTCCCGCCCGTGGCAGCCACCGCCTCCGGCCCGGAGCGCCCGGAGGGCGCCGAACCCGTCGTCGCGACCGGCGAGGCGGCGGACCGGCCACTGCTTCTGGTGGACGGCAACAGCCTGGCCTACCGGGCCTTCTTCGCCCTCCCCGAGACGATCACGACGTCCGAGGGCTTTCCGACCAACGCCCTCTACGGGCTCGCGGCGATGATGGTCAAGGTGCTCTCGGAGGAGCATCCCGGCCGCGTCGTCGTGGCGTGGGATCCGGCCGGGGGCACGTTCCGCAACGACCTGTACGACGAATACAAGGCCGGCCGGCGCGAGACCCCGGATCTCCTTCGTGAGCAGAAGCGGCTCTTCCGGCCGCTGATGGAGGCGTTCGGGTTCGTCAACGCCGAGCTCACCGGCTACGAGGCCGACGACGTGATCGGGACGCTCGCCCGCAGGGCGGCCGAGTCCGGCGAGCGGGTGATGATCCTCACCGGCGATCGCGATGCGCTGCAGCTCGTGGACGAGCGCGTGACGGTCCTGGCGACCGGTCGGGGGGTCACCGACGTGACGCGCTACACGCCGGAGGCCGTGCGCGAGCGCTACGGGGTCGGCCCCGAGCTGATGGTCGACTTCCGCGGACTCGTCGGGGATCCGAGCGACAACCTGCCGGGCGTGCCCGGGATCGGCGAGAAGGGCGCCGCCCAGCTGATCGCCAAGTACGGCGGCCTGGAGGAGGTCCTCGCCCACGCCGGCGAGCAGAGCCCCAAGCGGCGCGAGAACCTCACGGCGCACGCCGACGACGCGCGTCTGACCGCCCGCCTGGCGGCGATCGCGACCGACGCGCCCGTCGATGTGGACCTCGCGGAGGTGCCGCCGCTCGATCTCGGCCCGGCCCGCACCGCCGAGCTCGGCGCCATGTTCGACCGGTTGGAGTTCCAGAGCCTTCGGCGCCGCATCGCCGACATCGCCGGCGGTCCCGCGCCGGAGGCCGCGGTGACCAGCTCGTTGCGCGTGGTGCTCCGGCCCACGGCGCCCGGGGGCGTGCCCGACCCGCCGGCCGGGCCGGGTCCCGTGGCGCTCGCGGTGGACGACGGCGAGGTCGCGCTCGCGGGACCCGGCGGTGACGTCGCGCTCGGGGTGATCGGCATCGACGAGGGGCACGGGATCGCGGCCGCCCTCGGTGACCGCGAGCTCGCCTGTCACGACGTGAAGGGGCTCCCGGCCGCGCTCCGGGACGCGGTCCTCGTGCGCGGGCACGACGTCATGATCGCCGCCTACCTCCTCGAGCCGCGCCGTCGCCGCGACGCGCTGGACGAGCTCATCGAGGACGCCGGCATCGGGTTCACCGGCGACGAGGCGCCCCTGGCACGGGCCGCCTGCGGCATCCACGAGCTCATGGTGCGCCAGGCGCCGCTGATCGCCTCCGAGGGCCTCGAGTCGCTCTTTCGGGACGTCGAGATGCCGGTCGCCGGCGTCCTCGGGGAGATGGAGCGCGTGGGCATCGGCCTCGACGTCCCCCGGCTGGGCGAGATCGCCGCCCGAGTGCGCGACAACGCGGACGAGCTCCGCGACCGGATCTGGGAGCTGGCCGGGGGCGAGTTCGTGATCGAGTCGCCCAAGCAGCTCGGAGAGGTCCTGTTCGGGCGACTCGGCCTGCCGACCTTCCGGCGCGGCAAGACCGGCTGGTCCACCGACCGGCAGGTGCTGCGCCTGCTCGAGGACAAGCACGAGATCGTCCCCCTGATCGGGCGCTACCGCGAGCTGACCAAGCTCGACAACACGTATCTGACGGCGCTCCCGGAACTGGTCGACCCGCGCGACGGGCGCC
Source organism: Miltoncostaeaceae bacterium (assembly GCA_963698665.1). GTDB lineage: Bacteria > Actinomycetota > Thermoleophilia > Miltoncostaeales > Miltoncostaeaceae > CALNYH01. The sequence continues at coordinate 1,360,092 of CAVORO010000003.1, forward strand.
TTCACACGACCTTCAAGCAGACGGTCGCCGAGACCGGACGGCTCTCGTCGACCAACCCGAATCTCCAGAACATCCCCGTGCGGACCGCAATCGGCCGCGAGATCCGGGACGCGTTCGTGCCCGTTCGCGGGTGGCGGCTCGTGAGCTTGGACTACAGCCAGGTCGAGCTGCGGATCCTGGCCCACGTCTCCGGGGAGCCGGCGCTCCGCGACGCGTTCGCGCGCGGCGAGGACGTGCACCGGGCGACGGCCGGCGAGGTGTTCGGCATCCCTCCCGACGAGGTCGACCGGGAGACGCGCGACCGCGCGAAGGCGGTCAACTTCGGGATCGTCTACGGGATCTCGGACTTCGGCCTGGCCGATCAGCTCGCGATCCCGCGCGCCGACGCGGGCCGCTACATCGCGACCTACCTCGATCGGTATCCGCGGGTGCGGAGCTTCATCGACACCACCATCGCGAGCGCGACCCAGGACGGGTTCGTGACGACGCTGCTCGGGCGGCGACGGCCGATCCCGGAGCTCGCGGGGCGCACGCGCCAGCAGCGCCAACTCGGCGAGCGGCTGGCCGTCAACACCGTGATCCAGGGGTCCGCGGCGGACATCATCAAGGTCGCGATGGTGGCCGCCCATCGCGCCCTCGCGGATCGGGGGCTGTCGGCACGGCTCGTGCTCCAGATCCACGACGAGCTGCTTCTCGAGGCGCCCGCCGACGAGGTGGAGGCGGCGATCGACGTCGTCCGGGCGGCCATGGTCGGCGCCTATGCGCTCGATCCGCCGCTCGAGGTGGACGCGGGCGTGGGGGAGACCTGGTTGGAGGCCAAGGCGTGAGAGTGCCGGGCGACGACGATCATCACCGGACGCTCCAGGTCCATCCCGAGGCCTGCCCCGAGGTGATCGACGCGGCCTACGCCGCCCTTCGCGAGATCGTGCTCCGCGACGAGTCCGACGACGCGCCCCGACGGCTCGCGGCGCTCATGCGGGCCCACCGTGCGCTGATCCTCGCCGCCCGAGGGGTGCCGCCGGGGCCCTCGTGAGCCCCCCGGCGCACCCGCAGCGCCCGCTCCAGCCGCGGCTGGCGGGCGCGGTGGTCGCCGTGATGGCCTTCGAGTCGCTGCTGGTCGCCAGCCCCGCCGCGCTCGGCGCCGCGGCGCTCTTTGCGGCCGTCGACGTCCTCGGCGCGCGGTCGCCGTACGCCCTCGCGGCGGCGTGGCTCGCGCCCGCCGCGCCGCCGCGTGTCCCGGGCGGTCCCGGCCGCGTGGCCGCGATCGCCCGCGCGGTGGTCCTCGCTGGGGCGACGGCGCTTCTCGCCCGGGACGCGACCGTCGCCGCGGCGGTCCTCGCAGGGATCGTGGTGACCGAGGGGCTCCTCGCCGCGATCCTCGGCCGCAGCCTCCTCGGTGGACGGCCGTTCGTCCAACGGCGTGGCGACTGATGCGGTGCCCGTGCCGGCGGTCGCGTCGCCTGCCCGGCCGCTGATCCCGCGGGGTGGACGGGCCCCGGGCGTGGCGACCGGGTGTCCTCGCCGATGGCCGTCCGCCGCGCCGACGGGGGACGAGTCCAAGTTGTCAGGAATTGGTGTGCGGGGCGTTCAAGAACGCGTCGCCCCCTGCAGGAGTCGGCTGGGCGCGTCGATAGGTTGCGCGTGATGGCGCCCCCGCCCGAAGGTCCAGCCCGCGCCGCCCCACGTGTCGCCGCCGCGCTCGGAGTGGTCGCGGCGGCCGTGCTCGCGGCGGCGCTCCCCCAGAGCGCCGACGCCAAGCGCGTCGAGCTGGGGGTCTACGAGGACGCGCCGCTGGTGAGCGTGCCACGGCTCGCCAAGACCGTCGGGCCACGAGGGACCAAGGTCATCTCGGTCTACGTGACGGCCGGCGCCAGCCTCGACCCGCGCATCGTGCGCCTCGCGCGCCAGCGCAAGGCGCGCCTCATGGTGAGCTGGATGCCGGACTCCGGCCGCGACGGGGCGAAGGGGGCGCGGTTCCGGCTGCGCGCCGTGAGCGGCGGTCGCTACGACGCCTCGCTTCGCAGGCTCGTGCGCCAGATCGGCGGCCTTCGTCCGGCCGCGATCCTGCGCCCCATGCCCGAGCCGAACACGCCGTGGTACGCGTGGTCGGGCACGACCAAGGGCAACTCCGCCAAGGCCTATGTCAAGGCCTGGAACCGGGTGCGGACGGTCTCCAAGCGGGCGAACCGGCGGGTGCAGCTGCTCTGGGCGCCGTATGCCCGGAGCGTCCCCGAGCGCCCGGGCAACGCCATCGAGGACTACTTCCCCGGCGCCGCGAAGGTCGATCTCGTCGGGGCGAGCGCCTACAACTTCGGGAAGAAGCGCGGCCTGGCGTGGACCGATCCCGAGCCGCTGTTCGAGGACGCCTACCGGACGGTGTCGGCCCTTTCGGCCAAACCGTTCTGGATCGCGGAGACTGGATCGACGTCCAAGGGCGGCGACAAGGCTGCGTGGATCAGGGCGCTCTCGCGCCTCGACGACGACATGCCCCGCCTGCAGGGCATGGTCTGGTACGACGTCCGCGACCGCACCGGCGATTTCCGGATCCGCCAGAGCGCGAAGACCACGCGGGCGTTCCGGGCGCTCGCGAGGGTGTCCAAGTGAGCGCACGGGCGCCCGCGCGTCGCCGTCACCGGCTGCGCCGCCCGAGCCCCGGCGGGGCGCAGCAGGCGATGACCGACGCAATGGTGGACCGGCTCATGTGGCGCACGGGCTTCGGCCCGACCGCCCGCGACCGAAAGCGCTTTCGCGGACGCGGTCTGCACCAGGCCGTCGACATGCTCATGCGGGCGCCCCAGGGGCGTCTGGTCGGCCCGATCCCGACGGTCCGCGACGTTCCGCTCGACCCCAACGAGGACGACCGGCACCTCGTGCTCGCATGGCTCGATCGCATGATCCGCACCCAGAACCCCCTCGTCGAACGCCTGACGCTCATGTGGCACAACCATTTCGCCACGAGCCGTGCCGAGGTCTCCCCGCCGCAGCTCATGACCCGCCAGAACGAGCTGCTTCGCCGCTACTCCGATCTGGCCGCCTACCCGACGTCGAACTTCCGGGCGCTCATCCGGGACGTCGGGCTCGACCCGGCGATGATGCGGTTCCTCAACAACGAGGACAACACGGCCGAGGAGATCAACGAGAACTACGGCCGCGAGCTGATGGAGCTCTTCGGCCTGGGCGTGCTCGACGCGACGGGGAAACCGCACTACTCCGAGGACGACGTACGCGAGGTCTCCAAGTCGCTCACCGGCTGGGTCCTCGACGACGACGACCCCGAGAACCCGAAGGTCGAGTTCGACGGCTCACGCTACTTCGACGGCACGAAGACCGTCTTCGGGCAGCCCGCAAACTACGACTACGCCGGCGTCAACGAGAAGGTGCTCGCGCATCCGAGCCACGCGCGGTTCATCGTGACCACGCTCTGGTCGGAGTTCATCCCGACGCCGCCGGACGAGGTCACCGTGAAGGAGCTGGTGCGCCTCTACAAGCGCACCAAGATGCGATTCCGGCCGGTCCTCACGCGAATCCTGACCCATCCCGACATGGTCGCCTCGCTCCGCGAGCCGAACATGATCAAGTCGCCGGTCGTCTACGGCGTCGGGATGATGCGGACGCTGGGGCTCGGGATCACCGACGAGACCCTCCACTACTCCCTTCGGGACATGGGCCAGCTCCCGTACTTCCCGCCGACCGTGGCCGGCTGGGAGGGGGGCGACGCGTGGCTGAACACGAACACCGCCATCGAGCGTTTCCGGCTCGCCGACCGCCTGCTCCAAAAGACCTACGAGCCCCTTCCCGACAAGGAGCCCGAGGACGTCGCGACGGAGACCTCGAGCGAGGCCTTCATGCGCGCCTGGAGCGCCGTCGGGCGGCCCTGGGTCTCGCGCGGCTCGCGAAGCGCGCTGCTCTATTTCAGCCGAACGGCCAAGAGCAAGGACAAGTGGCAGCGCGTGGCCCGTCAGCGGGCGCTTCGCGCGTTCCTCCTCGGTGGCCCCGACGCCCAGGTGATGTGATGAGCGACGAGATCCAGCCCCCCGAGGGCCCCGGTCCGGACCCGGGCATGGGCGATGCGGTGATCTGCGCCGACTGCGCCGCGAGCGACAGCGCGGCGCGTGACGTCGACCCGGTCGACCGGATGCCGATCCCCGGCGAGGCGCTGGCCGGGTTCCCCGACGGCGTGCCGCAGGGGGCGCGGGGGTGGCGCCGAGCGGAGTTCCTTCGCAACGCCGCGCTCGGCACGGCCGCCGTCTACGCCGCCACGCGCATCGACTGGACCCGTGCCTTCGAGGCCGCCGCGGCCGAGCCCCAGCCCGAGCGAAAGCTCGTGATGATCTTCCTCAACGGCGGCAACGACGGCCTCAACACCATCGTGCCGGTCGGCGAGTACGACGCGTACAAGAAGGCGCGCGAGCGCCTGGCGCGCGAGCGCGACCCCGTCGCCGCGGCGGCCGACGGGGGGCCCGGATCCAACGTCGGCTCCATCCCGATGCCGGGCACCAACGGGGGCCATGCCTGGGCTCAGGTCTGCGTCGGCGGGCAGTCGAACAACGGCTTCGACCGCGGCTTCGACACGCTGTGGGGCGACGGCGGCGGGGGGCCGGGATCCGACCTGGCGGTCTTCCCGGCGGCCGACTACACACCGCCCAACCGAAGCCACTTCGACAGCCGCGACTATTGGTTCTCGGGCAACACCGAGAAGATGGACACCGGATGGCTCGGCCGTTGGCTCGATCTCTACGGCTCGAAGGAGAACCCGCTCCAGGCCGTCTCGCTCGACTCGAACATCTCCAAGCAGCTTCGTGCGACCGCCGCGCCGGTGAGCGCGGTGACCGGGCTGAACGGGGTCCAGTTCCGCGTCAACGGCGTCTGGGACGGCCTGATCGACACCACGGAACAGATGGCGCCGCTCTCGGCGGTGCCGACCGGCCAGGGCAACGAGGCGCTCGCCCTGGCTCGCCAGGTCTACGGCCAGACGGTCCAGGTCTCACGTTCGCTTCGCAGCCTGGCCGGTGCTCCCGGTGGCGCGGGATACCCCAACTCGCAGATCTCACAGCGGCTGCAGTTGGCGGCGACGCTCCTCGCGGCCGACCTCGGCACGCGCGTCGTCACCATCGACTGGGGCTCGTTCGACACGCACGGCAACCAGCTGGGAAGCCAGGATCCGCAGCTGCGCGTGCTCTCGGCCGCGCTCGCGGCCTTCCGGGACGACCTCTCGGCCCGCGGCGTCGGCGACAAGGTCGTGACGTGCGTGTTCAGCGAGTTCGGTCGCCGGGTGGAGAGCAACGGGCCGGGAACCGACCACGGCGCGGGCGGGCTCATGATGCTGATGGGCCCCAGGGTCCGGGGCGGGTTTCGGGGTGAGTTCCCGGGGCTCACGTCGCTCGACCGGGGCGACCTCCGGGTCACCACGGACTTCAGGAGCGTGTACGGCTCGCTCATCGCCGACTGGCTCGGCGGTGACCCGGGCGCGGTGATCCCCGCGGGGTCGTTCGGCACGACCCTCGGGACACCGATCCTCAAGTGAGCCGCACCGCCAGGGTCGGCTTCGTGCTCGTGTGCGTGGCGCTCGTCGGCGCGGCGTCCACCCTGGCCACGGCGCGCATCCACCGCCTGCAACTGCCTCCTCCGCCGCCGCTTCCGACCGCGACGGCCGTCGACGAGACGGAGTGGTCGGTCCGCCCGGCGCAGCGGGTGCTTGCGGCGGGGGACGTGCGGCTGCGCGTCTACAACCGCGGCGAGGACGACCACGACCTCGTGCTGGTCGACTCGGACGGCCTCACGCACAAGGTCGACCTGGCTCCCGGCGAGACGCAGACCATCCGGGCACGTCTGGCGCCGGGCACGCACCGGCTCTACTGCTCGCTGTTCGCCGGCACGCCCGAGTCCCACGAGGCCAGGGGGATGTGGGCCGACATCCGCGCGGTCCGCGACCCCGCCCGCGCGCCGATCGAGACCCTGACGAGGCAGCTCAGCCGGGCCTGGTGAGGCGCGCCGCGCGGTCGCGACGTCCGCCGGTCGCGCCCGACCCGCGCGCCGCCGCGCGCACCGTGCGCGGGGGCTATACTCAGTCGTTCCGGGCGCCGGTGGGTGACCCGTGCCCGTCCACTGTCGACGAAGGACCTCCACCCGCATGACCACCGAATTCGCGCAAGAGCCCGTCTTCACCCTCGATGGACCCGAGTACATCGAGGTCGACGGAGAGCTCGTCCCGAACTACGACCTGACCATGCCCGACTTCGACGAGGGCAGCGTCGTCAACGGTCGGGTGGTGCGCATCGACAAGGACGAGGTCCTGATCGACGTGGGCTACAAGAGCGAGGGCGTGATCCCGCTCCCGGAGCTCTCGATCCGCAAGTCGGTCAAGCCCGAGGAGGAGGTCGAGCTCGGGGAGATGGTCGACGCCCTGGTCATGCAGATGGAAGACCAGGACGGGCGACTCGTGCTCTCCAAGAAGCGCGCGCGCTTCGAGAAGGCGTGGAAGCGCATCGAGGCCGCCGCAGCCGCCGGTGAGAACGTCGAGGGCAACGTGATCGAGGTCGTCAAGGGTGGGCTCATCCTCGACCTGGGCGTCCGCGGGTTCCTGCCCGCGTCGCTGGTCGACATCCGCCGCGTCCAGGATCTGGACGAGTACCTGGGTCGCCGCCTCGAGTGCCGGGTCATCGAGCTCAACCGGAACCGCAACAACGTCGTCCTGTCCCGCCGCGCCGTGCTCGAGGACGAGCGCCGCGAGGTGCGCCAGAAGATCCTCGACGAGCTCCAGCCCGGCCAGGTGGTCGAGGGCGTGATCTCCAACATCGTCGACTTCGGGGCCTTCGTCGACCTCGACGGGATCGACGGCCTGATCCACATCTCCGAGCTCTCGTGGAGTCACGTCAACCACCCGTCCGAGGTCCTGGAGATCGGGCAGAAGGTCAAGGTCAAGGTGCTCGACATCGACCGCGACCGCCAGCGGATCTCGCTCGGCCTCAAGCAGACCCAGGCCGACCCCTGGCAGAGCGTCATCGACGCGTACGAGGTCAACGACGTCGTCGAGGGCAAGGTCACCAAGGTGGTCACGTTCGGCGCCTTCGTCGAGATCCACGCCGGGGTCGAGGGGCTGGTGCACATCTCCGAGCTCGCCACCCATCACGTCGAGAACCCGCGTGAGATCGTCAATCAGGGCGATGTGCTGGCGGTGCGCATCATCGAGATCGACGCCGACCGCCGCCGCCTCTCGCTGAGCCTCAAGCGCGTCGCCGACGGCGACGCGGTCCAGCACCGGCTCGAGGGTCCCGGCGGGACGCCGATCGGCGTCGGTGACGACGGCCTCGACGTCGAGGTCGTCGAGGCACACGTCGGCCCGGACGGCGAGATCGACGAGATCGAGGTCGTCGAGGACAGGGGTACGAGGCGTCGAGGCCCACGTCGGCCCGGACGGCGAGATCGACGAGATCGAGGTCGTCGAGGCACACGTCGGCCCGGACGGCGAGATCGACGAGATCGAGGTCGTCGAGGCACACGTCGGCCCGGACGGCGAGATCGACGAGGTCGTCGAGATCGATGCGCAGATCGAGCCCGACGCCGACGCGGACGCCGGAGACGACGCCCAGTAGCGACACGCCGCGGGGGGCGCCGCCGGCGCCCCCCCTGCTCGGCCTCACCGGGGGGATCGGCGCGGGCAAGTCGGCCGCGCTCGCGGCCTTCGCGGCCCACGGGGCGGCGACCCTGTCCGCCGACGAGGTCATCCACCGCCTCTATGCGGAGCCCGGTGTGCGCGACGCCGTCGCCGCCCGCTTCGGGCCGGGCGTGCTGGACGCCGACGGCGGGATCGACCGCGCCGCCCTCGGCGGCTCGGTCTTCGGGGACCCGGACGGGATGACGTTCCTCGAGGAGCTGTTGCATCCTCGGGTCGGCGCCGAGCGCAGGCGCTGGGTGGCCGCGGCGCGCCGCCGCCGGCCGGCGCCGCCGGTGATCGTCTGCGAGGTGCCCCTCCTGTTCGAGGTCGGGGCCGAGGGGGAGTTCGACGCGGTGGTGGTGGTGAGCGCACCGGACGCGATCCGCAGGGCGCGCGTGGCGGCCCGCGGCCAGGACTTCGCGGCCCGGGCGGCGCGGCAACTGCCCGAGGCCGCCAAGCTGGCGCGGGCCGACGAGTCCTACGTCAACGACGGGACGCTCGATGACCTGGACGCGTGGGTGGCCGACGTCGTCGAACGACGCGGGAACGGCGGCGCGTGAGCGCCGCGGACGCCGCCGCCGGGCGCCCGCGCCGGCGCGTCGGCGCGCTGGTCGTGTGGCTGTTGCTGGCGAGCGTCGCGGTCGGCGGCGTCCTCGTCGTGCACGCCACGATGCCCGGGTGGTACGCCCGCATGTGGTATCCGCTCGAGCACGAGGAGACGATCCGAGCCGAGGCCGCCCGCAGCGATCTTCCGCCGGAGCTCGTGGCGGCCGTGATCTACGCCGAGTCGGGCTTCGTCCCGGATTCGCGGTCGCCGAAGGGGGCGGTCGGGCTGATGCAGGTGCTTCCGTCGACCGCCGCGTGGATGGCCTCGCGGCCGACCCGCCCCAGCCCCGCCCCCGGCGATCTCGAGGACCCCGAGGTCAACATCGCCTACGGCGCGCACCTGCTCGGCGAGCACCGGCGCGAGTTCGGGTCGGTGCCGGCCGCGTTGGTCGCCTACAACGCCGGGCACGAGGCGCTTCGGCGGTGGCGACGCGACGCGCGGGCCCGGGGTGAGGCGCTCCGCATCCCCGAGGACGTCCCCTACGCCGAGACCCGCGCCTACGTCGGTCGCGTGCTCGAGATGGAGACGGTCTACCGGCGCGCCTACGGCGGCGACCTCGGGGCGTCCGGTTGACCCTGCGGCTGGACCACGTCGCCCTGACGGTGGCGGACCCGGCCCGGAGCCGGGAGTTCTACGCACGGTGGTTCGGGGTCGACGAGGTCGTGCACCGGGATGGGGACCTCACGATCGTGCGCCCGCCGGGCGGCGGGCTGCTGGCCTTCCATCGCGGGGACGCCGGAGCGCCGGCGCCCGCGCGAAGCCACTTCGGGTTCCATGTCGTCGGCGTCGACGACGTGCTCGGCTTTCGCGCGAGGGCGCACGACGGGGGGCTCGAGGAGGTCGCCTTCCAGCACGCGGGGGGCTTCGCCTACTGCCGTGTGCTCGACCCGGATGGCCACGCGGTCGAGGTGTACGCAGTGGGATGAGGGGGTGGGGCGCCCGCGGGTTCCCCGGACCGAGTGGAGGCGGGGAAGTGCGTGCTGATCCGCCTCGCACAAAGGCGCGAGGCCCCGGAGCGGTGCGGGCGCGCCTGGGGCGCGGAAGATCCGAACCACCCGACCGGGGCAGCCCGGATGCGCCCACGACGGGTCATCACGAGAGTCCTGCTGTGCTCGGGCGCAAGCGCCTGAGGGCTCCCGAGGGACTTCGTCGCGAACCCGGAGGCGACAGGATGGGCTCCGAGGCCACAAGCCGTCCCGCGCTGGCAGCCGATGAGGTGCTCGCAACCACGCGGTCCGTTCGGAGGGGCCTCGACCTGTCTCGCCCGGTGGGGCGGGAACTCGTCGAGGAGTGCATCGAGCTGGCGCTCCAGGCGCCGAGCGGTTCCAACATCCAGAACGCCCACTTCGTCGTGGTGACCGACCCCGACCAGCGCGCGGCGCTGGGGGAGGTGTACCGGCGCGGCTGGCAGGCGTACGTCGAGTCCCCCTTCTTCTACGGAAAGCTCGCGTACGACGACTATCGCCAGCGCCCCGGCGAGGCCGAGCGGTTCCAGGAGTGGGCGCAGATGGCCGGGCAGCAGGCGGACTGGCTCGTCGAGCACATCCACGAGGTGCCGGCGCTCGTCGTCCCGTGCGTCGCCTTCGGCGAGGGGGTCGCCCGCGTCTACGCCGAGTCCGGCGTGACGCGCGACGTGCCCCTTCCGTCGGTCATCGAGGCCGCTACATACGGCAACATCCTCCCGGCCGCGCAGCAGTTCCGGCTCGCGGCGCGCGCTCGCGGGCTCGGGTCCTGCTGGACGGTCGTCCACCTGTTCTTCGAGGAGGACGCCGCGTCGGTGCTCGGCGTGCCCTACGAGACCGTTCAGCAGGCGGCCCTGATCCCGGTCGCGCACGCGAGCGACGACGAGTTCCACGTCGCGCAGCGCCCGCCGCTGTCGGACGTGGTGCACTGGGACGCCTGGTAGGGGGCCGACCGAGGCAATGGGGGGCGCTCGATGAGCGCCCTCGGTCCACACCGGCACTCACACGGGCGCATGGAACAAGCTCACGCCGCAGGGCGAGCACATCGAGTTCTCGGGCGTCGCGGTCTACAAGGTCACCGAAGGGAAGATCACGGAGGAGCGCCTCTACTTCGACCCGAACCTGCTCATCCGGGAGTGGGCTGTTCCGCTCGGCACCCTGATGGGCGTCGGCATGACGACGTGGAAGCAGGGTCGCGCGACGAAGAAGGCCCGCAAGGCGGCTGAATCGGCCCTAGGAGCGGTCCGGGCGTCCGGGTCGTGCCGCTGGGTTCGGGGGGCGGGCGTTGACCTCGGGGGGCGACGGCGAGGCGGCGGGCGAGTGTGCCCCGCCGGTCAGCGCGGCGAGGTGTCCGAGCGCGCTGAGCCGTGGGTGCCGGCCGGGGCGCTTGCCCCACGGCCCCGCCGGGCTCGCGACGGCAGGACGCCCGCGCCGCTACGTGCGCTCGATGATCTCGATCCGATAGCCGTCGGGGTCGCGGACGAAGCAGATCCTCGACCCGCCCGGGTAGGCGGCGTAGGGCGGCTTCTCCGGCAGGATGCCGAGCGCCTCGAGCCGCGCGAGCTCCGCGTCCAGGTCGCCGGTGGTGATCGCGATGTGGCCGTAGGCCTCACCCATCTCGTACGGCTCGGTGCGGCCGTCGTTGAGCGTGAGCTCGAGCTCGTTGTCGTCGCCCGGGAGGCCGAGCATGATGATCGTCGCGGTGTCCCCGCCGACGCGGTTGCGCCGCCGCTCCTGGAATCCGAGCGCGTCGTAGAACGCGATCGAGCGGTCCTCGTCGAGCACCCGGATCATGGTGTGGATCAGCTTGTCGGCCATCGTGCCTCCCTCGGTGTCGGGCCGAGGGTAGCGCCCTCACGAATGCCGATGTCGGCGACGCCCGAGGACGCCGCCGACACCGGTGTTCGAAGCCCCACGTCCCGGTCGCGGGGCCATGCGCCCGACGTGCGCCGTCAGCCCTGGACGGCCCACGCCGTGTGCCGGGGCGCGCGCGTGCGTGTCGAGACACGCACGCCGCGCCACGGACACGTCACGACGCTCCCGGGGCAACGGGGGCGTCGTGCGCCGACGACTCGCGAGGGGGCGTTTCGCTGATCGAGCGGCGTCATGGGAGGAGACTAGGTCCGCCCGGGCGCGGTCGCGTTGGCCCGCGCGAGCAAATCCGGGGCGTCGCGTTTGGCCCCCGGGCGTGGCGGCGGTCGTCTCATCGCCCGCCGGCCACGACGACGACACCGACGACGATCGCGGCCGCGCCGATCGCCTGCGCGCGTCCCAGTCGCTCTCCGAGCGTCGCCTGGGCCAGCCCGGCCGTGACGGCCGGGTAGAGCGCCGCGAGGGCCGCCGCCAGCGCCAGATCGCCCGCCGCGGCCGCGATCGCGAAGGCGGCGCGCCGAGGACGTCGACGACGCCGGCGACCACCGCGACGGATGCCGCCCGCGGACCCGGCCGTTCGCCGCGTCGGGTCGCGCTCGCGACGAACACCCCGACCACGAGCACCGACGACACGACCCGCGCGATCGCGACGCTCCAGAGGGCGGTGCCGTCGGGCGCGCTGCCGATCATGGTCCAGTAGGCGCCGAATCCGACCGCCGCGAGACCGGCGCTGACGATCCCGGCGCGCGCCCCGCTCGCGCCGGCAGTGGAGACGAGGATCATCCCTGCGAGCGCGGCGAGGGCCCCGGCCGCGACGATCCAGCCCGGGCGTTCGCCCGAGCGCACGCCGACCGCGATCGGAAGGAGCGCCCCCGCAGCGCTGATCGGCGCCGCGAGGCTCATGGCGCCCTGCACCAGCGCCCGGTAGAGGGCCGCGACGCCCAGCGCCTGGGCGACGCCCGCGAGCCCCGCGACCACGAGTGCCGCCCCGACCGGGACATCGGCTGCGACGGACGCGAGCGGCACGATCACCGCCAGACCGGCGACCTGCGAGATCGCCACCGCCGTGACGAAACCCATCCGTCGCGACGCCCGTCCGCCCAGGTAGTCGGCCGAGCCCCACAGGAGCCCCGCCAGCGCACCCGCGACGACGCCGATCATGCTTTGGGCGGAAGCGGTCCGCGAAGGCGCCTGCCGGCCACGTCGAGCGCGAGCGCGATCCGCGCCGGCTCGTCCGCGAGGTGATCAGGAGGGTGCGGCGGGATCCCGGAAATGCCGCGGGCCGCGCATGTACGCCCCGATCCACCAGCTGAAAAAGGCATGGCGGAGCGCGGCGCCCGGATCGGCGCCGTAGGCGCCGGCGCTCACCAGCTCGTCCAGAGCCGCGGCCTCGTCGTCGTTCAGCCGCACCTCGACCTCGGCCCCGCCGAGGGGCACGTTCGTGAACTCCGGCGTGTAGTCGGGGTCCGCGCGGAGCGGGCGGTCGGTCTTGATCCGCGAGTGCCGAAAGCGCGTGGGGTCGCGCTGGCTACGCGGGTACGCACGCGCTTCCGGCACGAGGTGGACGAGGTCGGCCTCCCCGCCGTCGAACACCTGCACGAGCAGTGGCTTCAGCGCGAAGTTGCTCGTCTGGAACATGTCCGCACCGCAGACGTTCGGGACGGCCAGGACGTCGATCTGAGCGAGCAGGTCGACGTGGTCGTCGGCTCCGGCCACGTTGCGCATGATGAACGGCCGGCCGTCGGCGTCGATCCCGGTGTTCATGAACATGTTGAACGAGTCGTGCACGTCGTCGGGGGTCAGCCCGAACTCCCGTTGGGCCTCCGCCTGGATGTCGTGGCAGTTGGTGTGCGGCGCGACACCGAAGTGCAGGTCGAACAGGAGTGCCGAACAGCGCGGGTAGAGCACGTCGTTGGTGCCGCACGTGTCCTCGACGATGGTCATGATCGGCCGGTCGCGCGGCGGCGCCGACCACAGGTGGTCGCCGGTCGTGGGGTGCATGCCGTGCATGTGCCGCGTCCGCCCGGTGTGGAAGAACTCCTTGTAGTCGTGCAGGTTGAAGGCGTTGAAGTCGGCGCACTGCTCGCCGTCGACCTGGCTGACCCGGATCACCTGGCCGCGCAGGACCGGGAAGGCCCGGCCGGTGCCGGGCTGCATCAGGTGCTCCGTCCGGAGGGCGCGCCCGCTCACCGGCGCACCTGTGCGAGGGCCTCGACGGTCTGACGCAGGCCATGGCGGAGCGCATCGGCGCGGTCCGCGAACCCCTCCTCGCGGACCAGCGCGTCGAGCAGCTCGAGCTGCTGGGCGTTCAGTCGGACCATGACCACGCGGCCCTCCGGATCGTCGTCCACGGCATCCTCCTCAGGCGTCGGGGCGGCAACGCTAGCCGCGCGGTGACCGCTCGGGCGCTGGCCGCGCGCTCGAAGTTGCGCCCGCGATGTTTGGACCTCGGGCCAGGAGCCCGGCATCCGATTCTGGGGTCGGGGAGGTGTCGGGAGCGGGGCCGGGATGCGAGGGTCGGCGACGCCGTCACCCGACGAGGAGCATCGGATGGATCGACCTCCCGCCACGCTGATCCGCCGACCCGCGGTCGTGACGATCGACCTGCACCGCGGACACCTCGACCCCGAGGTCGCCACCATGCCGCTCGACGGCGCGGCCGCGGCCGCCCTGCTCGAGGTCGTCGTGCCGGCGCTCGCGCGCCTGCGCGACGTGGGCGTTCCGATCGTGCACGTCGTGACCTCCTACAGGGACGCGTCCGAGATCACCTCGAACCCGCTACTGGTCGATCGCAGGCTGCGGAGGGCACGGGGCCGCGGGCGAGGGTGGCGGCGCACAACCTCGACGACGGGCCAGGGGTCGAGTTGATGCCGGGGGTGCGCGCGGACGGCGACGTCGTAGTCGCAACGAAGAAGCGCTACGACTGCTTCGTCGCCACCGACCTCGACCTGGTGCTGCGTGCGGGTGGCCACGACGCCGTCATGCTCATGGGGGTCAACACGAACTCGTGCGTCCTGGCGACGGCCGTGTCGGCGTCCGTGCGGGACCTCGCGGTGGTCGTGGTCCGCGACTGCGTCGACTCGATGATGGGCGTGGCCGCCCACGAGGCGGCGCTCGCGATCCTCGCTGGCTCGTTCGGGTGGGTGATGGGCTCGGAGGACGCGCTCGCGCTCGTGTCGGAGGCGGCGGCAGTCCCCGGGTGAGCGCCGCGTCCCGGGCGTCGCCGACGGGGGCGGGCGCTACCCTGGGTCCGGTGAGCGTCGTCAGCCCCTACCGCCTGGCGGAGGCCTACGCGCCGACCGGCGACCAGCCCCAGGCGATCGCCGAGATCACGGAGCGCCTCGAGGCCGGCGAGCGGTTCCAGACGCTGCTCGGCGTGACCGGCAGCGGCAAGACCTTCACGATGGCCAACATCATCGCGCGCACCGGCCGCCCGGCGCTCGTGATCGCCCACAACAAGACGCTCGCGGCCCAGCTGTGCAACGAGTTCCGGGAGTTCCTGCCCGACGCCGCGGTCGAGTACTTCGTGAGCTACTACGACTACTACCAGCCCGAGGCCTACATCTCGGCCTCGGACACCTACATCGAGAAGGACGCGTCGATCAACGACGAGATCGACCGGCTGCGCCACGCCGCCACGGCCGCGCTTCTGGCGCGCCGGGACGTCGTGATCGTGGCGTCGGTCAGCTGCATCTACGGCATCGGCTCGCCCGAGGTCTACCGCGACCGGATGGTGCTGCTGACCGTCGGGGAGGAGTACCCGCGCGAGCGCCTCTTCCGTCGGCTCGTGGAGATCCAGTACCAGCGCAACGACATGGTGCTCGAGCGCGGGCGCTTCCGCGTCAAGGGCGACACGATCGAGATCCAGCCGGCCTTCGCGGAGACCGCCTACCGCATCTCCACCTTCGGGGACGAGGTCGAGGGCATCATCGAGTTCGATCCGCTCACCGGCGAGGTGCACGGCGAGCTCGGGCACCTCGCCGTCTACCCGGCGACCCACTACGTGACCCCGCCGGACACGATCGAGCGGTCGGTGGAGGAGATCCGCGCCGAGCTCGACGGCGCAGCTCGGGCGCTTCGAGGCCCAGGGGAAGATGGTGGAGGCGCACCGGCTGCGCCAGCGCACCGAGTACGACCTCGAGATGATCCGGGAGCTCGGCTACTGCTCGGGGATCGAGAACTACTCGCGCATCCTCGACGGCCGCGCCCCGGGGGAGGCGCCGCATGCGCTGCTCGACTTCTTCCCCGACGACTTCCTGTGCTTCATCGACGAGTCGCACAACACGATGGGCCAGCTCCGCGGCATGTACGAGGGCGACCGTTCGCGCAAGCTGTCGCTGATCGACCACGGCTTCCGCCTCCCGTCGGCGCTCGACAACCGCCCGCTCCAGCTGCCCGAGTTCCTGGACCGCGTGAACCAGGTCGTCTTCGTCTCGGCCACGCCGGGCGAGTTCGAGCGTGCGAGCTCCGGGCACGTCGTCGAGCAGATCATCCGGCCGACGGGCCTGGTCGATCCCGAGGTCGAGGTGCGTCCGACGCGCAACCAGATCGACGACCTCATGCGTGAGCTCCGCGAGCGCGCCGAGCGCGACCAGCGCGCCCTCGTGACCACGCTGACCAAGCGCATGGCCGAGGACCTCACCGAGTACCTCCTCGAAGCGGGCATCCGGGCCCGGTACCTGCACTCGGACATCGACACCCTGGAGCGCATCAGGGTCATCCGGGAGCTGCGGCTCGGGGAGTTCGACGTGCTCGTCGGCGTCAACCTCCTCCGTGAGGGGCTCGACCTTCCCGAGGTGACGCTGGTCGCGATCCTCGACGCGGACAAGGAGGGGTTCCTGCGCGGGACGACCTCGCTGATCCAGACCATCGGCCGCGCCGCGCGCAACGTCGAGGGCCGGGTGCTCATGTACGCGGACCGGCACACCGAGGCCATGGAGACCGCGATCGCCGAGACCGACCGCCGCCGGGCGATCCAGGTCGCCTACAACGAGGAGCACGGCATCACGCCGGAGACGATCCGAAAGGGCGTGTCCGACATCGTCGCGCTGCTGGGGCTGGGCGAGGGGGCGCTCGCGCGCAAGGCCCAGCGCGCGGAGGCTCCGGCGCTTCCGGAGGGCGTGACCGCGGCCGACGTCCAGAAGGCGATCGTCCGCAAGGAGCAGGACATGTTCGTGGCGGCCGAGGACCTGCGCTTCGAGCTCGCCGCGCGGCTGCGGGACGAGATCGCGGACCTGCGGAGCACGCTCGCCGCGCTCGAGGCCGTGGGGTCCGCCCCCGGGGGCGCCGACGCCGACGCGTCCTCGCCGTCCGCGCAGGAACTCCCCGGACGGGGACGTCGCGCGGCGTGCGGGCCCGCCGCCGGCGCCGCGCAAGCCCGGTCGCCGGGGTGGACGGGGCCGCCGGTGAGCCGCGAGCACGGGCAGGACCCGCCTCCACCGCCTCCGCTCCACGAGCAGTCGTTTCGCACGCTCGCCGCTCCGGGGCTCGACGAGGACGACCTGTTCGCCGCGATGCACGGGCTCCCGGGTCGCGGTGCGCTGTGGGGGGATGCGGACCGCCCGCCCACGCGAGCCTTTCCGCCGGCCCAGGATCAGGCCCGCTGGGACCCCGCCGGGGAGCGCCGGCGCCGGCACGTGGAGATGCTCCGAAAGTGGCGGGTCGCGGAGGACGCACCGACAGAGCGGGACGACCGGGAGGATCCGGGGACCACCCGCCGGGCCTGAACTCGGGCGGCGCATCGGCCCGGCGTCACGGATGCGGCGCGAGCGGCCGCCGCGCCGCGGATCGCCCGGGCCGCGATCAGCCGGAGGGCGAGGTGTCGGGCGGGGTCGCGCCGGACTCGCGCAGCACGCGTTCGCCGAAGGCGATCCCCGCGGCGAGCGCCGCTCGCGCCTCGTCCGGCGTCCGCCCACGGGCGCCGCTCCATCCCTCCAGCCAGCGCGCCGCGCGCGCCGGATCCCCGGCGGCGTCCGCCCCGACCCGCGCGCCGAGCAGGTACATGCGCGCGAGATCGGCGGCCTCGGGCGCGCCGATCGCCTCCGCCGCCCCGGCCAGGGCGCCCGGGAGGGCGGCGGGGGTGGGGGTCGGGCCCATCTCGCGGACCACCGCCCGGAGCACCTCGAGCGCCCGACGGTGCGCGACGAGCGCGGGGTCGTCGGTCCGGTCCGCGCTCAGCGGCGCAGCGCCCCGTCGCCGGACACGACCGAGCCCCGTCGGCGCGGTGTGCTCCTCACGAGTCGCCCGGAGCCGGGGGCGCGACGCCTCGGTGCGCGCGACGGACGCGAAGGTGCAACGCCCCGGGGCGCATCGCCCGGGCGCGCCGTCGTCTGCGGGGCACGACGGCGCGGACGAGACGGTGCGTGCGCGATCCGACCGTCGGCCGTGGCGTCGCCGTCGGTCCGCGCCGCCGGCGACGGCGCCGGCGTGCGCGCCGTCGAAGCGCCGGCATGCGAAGCGACGGTGCCCGCAGTCGCCGCCGTGGCGCGCTCGGCGCCGTGTCGGGAGCGGGCGGGACCTCGACGTCCGGCGGCGGTCCGGCGGCGGGCGTCGGGCCGGGGTCCGGCGCCCGGGCGCCCTCGGGCTCGGGCCGCACGGCGGGGGCGGGGCTCGTCGCCGCGACGGGCGCCGGCGCCGTCGGCGTCGCCGCGACCGCCACGGGCTGGGGCTCCGGTCCCCGGTCCGGCGTCGGGAGCGAGCGGCGTGTCGGGCGCGTGTGCGGCTCGACGCCGTCCATCAGCGAGACGATCTCGTCCCGGTCGAGTTGCTCGCGCTCGAGCAACGCCTGGGCGATGCGCTCGAGCGCGGGTCGCTTGTCGGTCAGCAGGCGAACCGCGTCACCGTAGGCCTCGGCGACCATGCGCGCGACCTCGCGGTCGATGTTGGTGCGCGTCTCGCCGGAGATCGGCATCTGGTGCGGGCCCGAGCTGCTCACGATCTGCCCGACGAGGTTCGAGAAGCCGAGCCGTTCGATCGCGGTGCGAGCCAACTCGTTGGCGCGCTCGAGGTCGTTGGCGGCGCCCGACGAGATCTCGCCGAGCCCCACCTGCTCGGCAGCGCGGCCCGCCATGAGGACCATCATCTGCTCGTGCAGCTGGTCCTGTCCCGTCAGGGCGCGGTCGGTGCTGCCGTAGAGGGCGAGCCCCCCCGCGTCGCCGCGCGAGAGGATCGTCACCCGCTGGGTCTTGGCATGGGTGGGACACAGCTCCGCGGCCAGGACATGTCCGGCCTCGTGCCACGCGATGGCCTCGAGCTCGTCCGAACCGAGCCTGCGGTCCTGCTTCTGGGGACCCGCGAGCGCCCGGAGCATCCCCTCGTCGAGGTCGGCGGCGGTGACGAGCTCGCGCCCGTCCCGGGCCGCCATGATGGCCGCCTCGTTGAGCAGGTTGGCCAGGTCGGCGCCGGCGAACCCGGCCGTGACGCCGGCCACGCGCGTCAGGTCCTCCTCGCGCGCCAGAGGGATGCGCTTCGAGTGCAGCCGCATGATCGCCATCCGACCCTTCTCGGCCGGGAGCCCCACCTGGACGCGCCGGTCGAACCGGCCCGGGCGAAGAAGGGCCTTGTCGAGCATGTCGAGGCGGTTGGTGGCCGCGACGACGACGATCCGGTCGCGGTCGCTGAACCCGTCGAGCTCGACGAGCAACTGGTTGAGCGTGCCCTCGCGCTCGGAGTCGGCGCCGCCGCCTCCGCCGGCGCCGCGCGCGCGGCCGACGGCGTCGATCTCGTCGAAGAAGATGATGGCGCCCTTCTTGTCCTTGCGCGCCTCGGCGAACAGGTCGCGGATCCGGGATGCCCCGACACCGACGAAGGTGTCCACGAAGTCCGATCCCGAGACGGCGAAGAACGGCACGCCGGCCTCACCGGCGACGGCCTTGGCGAGCAGGGTCTTCCCGGTGCCCGGCGGTCCGTGGAGGATCACGCCGCGCGGCATCCGGGCACCGACCTTCTGGAACCGCCACGGCTCGCTGAGGAACAGGACCACCTCGCGGAGTTCCTCGACCGCCTCGTCGCAGCCGGCCACGTCCGGGAACCGGGCGTCGGGGGGCTCGACGAGCGCGTTCTTGCGCATCTTGCCGTGGCCGCCGGCCCCGCCGCGCCCGCCGAGCCCGCGGCCGTTGGCGTTGCGTCCGCGGATCACCATGAAGCCGATCACGATGAACATCGCCATGATCGCGATGCCGAGTGGGATCAGCAGATACCGCATGAGCGACCCGGAGCGCGCGGCGCTCGCCGCCTCGGCGGGCTGCAGGATGGTCACGCCGTCGGCGCGGAGCGACTCGGTCAGCTCGAAGGCGCTCGGCACACCGGCGCCCGGCGCCGGCTCCGCCGCGCCCGCGCCGAAGTCGCGCCCCTCCTGGGGCGGTGGGATCTCGGCGGCCACGACGTGCCCCGCGTCGTCCGCGGCGGCGACCCAGCCGTCGTCCACGTCCACGACCGCCGCGTTGAGCGATCCGCCGTCGGCTGCGCCGATCAGTTCGCCGTACGGCACGACGGCGACCTCCGCGTCACCGAAGGGGGCGGTCGTCGCCTCGGGCGGCCCGGCCGCGATCGCCGTGAACGGTGTCGTCGCCAGCATCGCCAGCGTCATGGCGGTGGTCAGGAGCGCGGCCCGGAGTGTGCGACGGGGCGCGGGGGCGGGTGGTTCCAAGTCGGGCCTCGACAAGGCGGGAATGGCGTTCAGTCCGGGCGACGAGTGGATCGGCACGTCTCCGAGGGCACCTGAGCGGACGAGGACGCAAACCATGTAAGCACCGCTGGGACGGTAGGAGCGGCCGACCGGGTCCCGTATGGACGGCTGTCCAAAGCGCACCCGCGGCACATGGCCGCACGGCCCACGCGCCGTCGCGCGGGCGGCCGCCGCCCCCCGGGGCGTGGGCGGGCGCGACTACACTTGGTCGAGTGCCCCCGAGCAGAGCCCGTCGGCGTGGCCGCGACGCGATCGTCGTCCGCGGTGCCCGCGAACACAACCTGCGCGACATCGATCTGGAGATCCCCCGCGACGCGCTGGTCGTGATCACCGGCCTGTCCGGAAGCGGCAAGTCCAGCCTGGCCTTCGACACCCTCTACGCCGAGGGGCAGCGGCGGTACGTCGAGAGCCTGTCCGCCTACGCGCGCCAGTTCCTGGGGCAGATGGACAAGCCGGACGTGGACTCGATCGAGGGGCTCTCGCCCGCGATCTCGATCGACCAGAAGACGACCAGCCGCAACCCGCGCTCCACGGTGGCGACCGTCACCGAGGTGTACGACCACCTGCGTCTCCTGTGGGCCCGGGTGGGCACGCCCCACTGCCCGGAGTGCGGCCGGCCGATCAGCGGCCAGAGCGCCGAGCAGATCGTCGACCGGCTGCTCGAGATGCCCGAGGGGACGCGCTTCCAGCTGCTTGCGCCGGTCGTGCGCGGGCGAAAGGGCGAGCACAGGGATCTGCTCGAGCGGTTGCGCGGCGAGGGCTTCTCGCGGGTCGCGATCGACGGCGAGACGTCGACCCTGGAGGACCCGCCGCCCCTCGACGGGAAGCGGGCGCACGACATCTCGGTGGTCGTCGACCGCCTGCGGATGCGCGACGACCTTCGGCGCAGGCTCACCGAGAGCGTCGAGACCGCGCTCGCGCTGAGCGACGGGCTCGTCGTGGCCGAGGAGGTGGGCGGCGCCGATCCGCCCCGCCGGTGGGAGTACTCCGAGCGGTTCGCCTGCCCGGAGCACGGCGCCACCATGGTCGAGATGGAGCCGAGGGCCTTCTCGTTCAACTCGCCCCACGGCGCCTGCCCGCGCTGCACGGGGCTCGGATACATGCCGGAGGTCGACCCCGAGCTGGTGGTCGACCCGCGCAGGAGCCTCGCCGACGGCGCGGTCCTGCCCTGGTCGGACCGCTCCACCGACTACTACGACCTGCTCCTCGCGGCGATCTCGGCCGAGTACCGGATCGATCTGGACACGCCGTGGTCGAAGCTCCCCAAGCGCCAGCGGGAGATGCTGCTCGACGGCCCGAGCGGCGGCCGCCAGCGCCTGTACATCGGGCGACGCAAGAAGGGGAAGGGCACCTGGGGCTGGTTCGAGGGCGTGCTCCCGCAGCTTCGCCGCCAGCACGCGAGCTCGATCTCGCGGCCGGTGCGCGAGCACGCAGAGCAGTTCATGTCGCTGCGGCCATGTCCCGAGTGCGACGGTGCCCGCCTTCGCCCCGCGAGCCGCGCGGTGACCGTCGGCGGCCTCGGCATCCACGAGGCGACCCACCTGTCGGTCGCCGACGCGCTGCGCTGGCTGGAGGCCGTCGAGTTGCCCCCGGGCCAGATGATGATCGCCGAGCGGGTGGTCAACGAGGCCGGGGCACGCCTGCGCTTCCTCGACGACGTCGGGGTGGGCTACCTGACCCTCGACCGCGCGGCGGGCACGCTCTCCGGCGGCGAGGCCCAGCGGATCCGGCTGGCCACGCAGATCGGCTCCGGCCTGGTCGGCGTGCTGTACATCCTCGACGAGCCGTCGATCGGCCTGCACCAGCGCGACAACCGTCGCCTGATCGCCACCCTGGAGCGCCTCCGGGACATCGGCAACACGCTGCTGGTCGTCGAGCACGACGAGGAGACGATGCGCGCGGCCGACCACCTCATCGACATGGGCCCGGGGGCCGGGGAGCACGGCGGCGAGGTCGTCGCGCAGGGGACGCCCACCGCCGTGGCGCGGGCCCGCGACTCGCTGACCGGGGCGTTCCTCAGCGGCCGCCGGTCGGTGCCGATCCCCGGCGAGCGCCGGCCCGCCCGGGCTTGGCTCGAGGTGCAGGGCGCCGCCGAGCACAACCTCAAGGACCTCGACGTGGCCGTCCCGCTCGGGGCGTTCACGTGCGTGACCGGCGTGTCGGGCTCCGGGAAGAGCACGCTCGTCAACGAGGTGCTCCTCAAGGCGCTCGCGGCGCGGCTCGGCCGCCGGGCGGTTCGCCCTGGGCGCCATCGCGAGCTGGTCGGCGCAGAGGAGCTCGACAAGGTGATCGCGATCGACCAGTCGCCGATCGGGCGCACGCCCCGCTCGAATCCCGCCACCTACACCGGGCTGTTCGATCAGATCCGGCAGCTGTTCGCCCGGACGCCGGAGGCGCGCTCGCGCGGCTACGGCCCGGGCCGGTTCAGCTTCAACGTCAAGGGCGGCCGCTGCGAGGCCTGCCATGGCGACGGCACGCTGCGGATCGAGATGCACTTCCTGCCGGACGTCTACGTCCCGTGCGAGGTGTGCGCCGGCAAGCGGTACAACCGCGAGACGCTGACCGTGCACTATCGCGGCAAGAGCATCAGCGACGTCCTCGACCTCAGCGTGGAGGAGGCCCTGGAGCTGTTCTCGCCGGTGCCCAAGATCGCCCGGCGGCTGCAGACGCTGCACGACGTCGGCCTCGACTACGTGCGCCTGGGGCAGCCCGCGACGACCCTGTCGGGCGGTGAGGCGCAGCGGGTCAAGCTCGCGAGCGAGCTGTCGCGGGTGGCGACCGGTCGGACCCTGTACGTCCTCGACGAGCCGACCACCGGGCTGCACTTCGCCGACGTCGAACGGCTGCTCGAGGTGCTCCAGCGGCTGGTCGACTCGGGCAACACCGTCGTCGTGATCGAGCACAACCTCGACGTGGTCAAGGCGGCCGACTGGGTGCTCGACCTCGGCCCGGAGGGCGGGGCGGCGGGCGGTCGCCTGATCGCCTGCGGGACGCCAGAGGACGTGGCGCGCGTCGCCGACTCCTACACCGGCAGGTATCTGGCAGAGGTGCTGGCGGGTCCGCGGGGCGTGGCCGTCGCCGCGGTCAACTGACGATCGAGGGGTGACGCCGTGAGCACGCGGGCACAGTTCCCGGACGAGTCCGACGACGCCGGCCGCTGGGTGCGCCAGCAGAGCCGGTTCCGCGAGTGGGTGCGCGCGGACGGATCCAGCGGGTTCCCCGCGGCGCGGGGGCGCTACCACCTGTACGTCTCGCTGGCCTGTCCGTGGGCCCACCGGACGGTGATCGTGCGCCGGCTCAAGGGGCTCGAGGACGTGGTGTCGATGTCGGTGGTCGACCCGATCCGCGACGAGCGCGGCTGGGCCTTTCGGGAGGGCAGGGGCCACGGCCCCGACCCGGTCAACGGCTTCGGGTACCTGGCCGAGGCGTACCTGGCGAGCGCGCCCGACTTCGACGGGAGGGTCACCGTGCCGGTGCTCTGGGACCGCGAGCGCGGGCGCATCGTCAGCAACGAGTCGGCCGACATCATCCGGATGCTGAACTCGGAGTTCGAGGAGTGGGGCGACGACACGGTCGACTTGTACCCCGCCTCACTGCGCCAGGACATCGACGAGATCAACCAGATCGTCTACGAGAACGTCAACGACGGCGTGTACCGGTCGGGCTTCGCAACGACCCAGGCCGCCTACGACGGCGCCGTCGGCCGGCTCTTCGCCACGCTCGAGGTGCTCGAGCGCCGGCTCGGCGAGCGACGGTACCTCGTCGGCGACTCGGTCACGGAGGCCGACTGGCGCCTGTTCACGACGCTCCTGCGGTTCGATCCGGTCTACGCGACCCACTTCAAGTGCAACCTGCGGAGGCTGCACGACCACCCCAACCTGACGGGGTACCTACGCGAGCTGGCGCAATGGCCGGGTGTCGCCGAGACCATCGACATGGACCACATCAAGCGCCACTACTACGTCACCCATCGGGCGCTCAACCCGAGCGGGATCGTGCCGATCGGCTTCGAGCTGGACCTGGGCGCGCCTCACGGGCGCGCGGCGATCGGCTCCGATGGGGGGCGGACCGCGCCGACGATCGCGTAGGGCAGGCCGAACAGCGCGCCCCGCGACGCGCCGCGGACGACGAGGCCCGCGTTGGCGAGCACGTCCTCGGCGGGGATCGGCCGGCAGTCCACGACCCCGGGCATGCGGCGGTGCGACCAGCCGTAGAGCCGCGAGACCGGCGACGGCCGTCCACGAGGCGTGGCCATCGCCACCACGACAACGCGGCCGCCCGGGCGCAGGGCGTCGCGGACGTCGTGGAGCACGTGGAGCATGTCGCGCTCGTCGAGCAACTCCAGGGCGAAGCTCATGAAGGCGGCGTCGAACGGACCGCCGAGGTCCTCCTCCACCGCGTCGCCCACTCGCAGCTCGACGCGGTCGGCGAGCCCGGCGCGGGTCAGGCGGCGCTCGGCGACGTCGCGCATGCGGCCGGAGATGTCGACCCCGACGACCCGCCCGTCCGGCCCGACCGCCCGTGCCATGTCCGCGATCGCGTGGCCGGTGCCGAAGCCGATCTCGAGCGCCCGCTCGCCCGCGTCGAGCGCCAGCGCCCGGATTCCCCGGCGCCGCGGCCCGGCCTCGAACGCGCCCTCGAGCAGGTCGTAGACCGGCGCGATCCGATCGTAGGCGGCGCGTGCGGCGTCGCGGGGGCGACCGACGGGCGCGATCGGCGCGCGGGTCTCCGGCCTCGATGAGATGGGCGTCGATCTCGGCACGGCCCTCCGTCCGTCGGCGTGGCCCACGCTGGCGCATGGCTCCTGCCCACCCTCATCGGCGCGGCGGGCGCGGGGTTGAGGATTCCGGCGAGCGCGGACGCCAGCCGGGCGCCCGGCTGGGGCACCGTGTCGGCCTCGACGACCACCCGCCCGGGCCCGGCGACCCCCGTCACCTCCTCGTGGCGGGGACCGGATCGATCGCGCCGCCACGCCGCACGTCGTCCGCGACGGCCCGTCGACCCGCCCCGGCGCCGGTAGGATCGCCGCGTGGACGCCGACGAGCGCGCACGCCTCGACGCGCTGCTGCGCGTGCCGAGCATCAGCGCAGACCCCGGGCGCGCCGCGGACATGCGCCGCGCCGCCGAGCTCGTCGCCGACGAGATCCGTGCCGCGGGCGGCGCGGTCGAGGTGCGGGCCGGGGCGGGGCACCCGCTCGTGGTGGGCGAGGTCCCCGCGAGCGGCGGCGCCGCCGCGCCCCGCGTGCTCCTCTACGGGCACTACGACGTGCAGCCGGTCGGCGACGCCGCGCGCTGGGAGTCGCCCCCGTTCGAGCCGACGGTGCGCGGCGAGCACCTGTACGCCCGCGGCGCGAGCGACGACAAGGGCAACCTGTTCATGCTGCTCGCGGCCGTCCGCCGGCTCGCCGCGCGCGGCGAGCTGCCCGTCCGGGCGGCCTTCGTCGTCGACGGCGAGGAGGAGAGCGGCGGCACGTCGGCGATCGACCACCTGGCCGCGGATCCCGAGCCGGCCGCCGCGGCGATCATCTTCGACGTTGCGATGCTCGCGCCGGGGCATCCCGTCCTCGTGACCGGGACGCGGGGCCTCGTCTATCGGCGTGTCACCCTTCGGACGGGCGAGCGCGACGGCCACTCGGGCCTCTACGGCGGGGCGGCGCTCAACGCCGCGACCGCGCTCGCGCGCCTCCTCTCGGATCTCGGGGCAGGCCTGCCGCGGGCGCCCCAGCCGCTCCGGACCGGGCTCCCGGCGCCGGATCCGGCCGAGGTCGCCGCATGGGACGCCCTTCCCGGCGGGGCGGGGGTGCTCGTCGAGGGCGGACTCCGGCCGGCCGACGCGTGCGCCGCGGCCGAGTTCTACCGCCGCACGACCGCGGAGCCCGCGCTCGACGTCCACGCGCTCGAGTCGGGCGTGCCCGACGCCGTGCGCACCGCGATCCCGGTCGAGGCGAGCGCGATGCTCTCGCTGCGGGTGGCGCCCGGCCAGGACGCCGACGCCCTCGCCGACGTGCTCGACGGGATGATCCGGGCGGCTGCGCCGGCGGGCGCGCAGGTGACGATCGCTCCGCATGGGACGGCCGCGCCCGCGCTCGTCGACCCGTCCGCGGCGCCGATCCGCGCGGCGGCGAGGGCCCTCGAGCGAGCCGTGGGCCGGCCGCCGGCCATCGTCCGAAGCGGCGGGACGCTGCCGGTCGTGGCCGGTCTGGCGGCTCGGGGGACGCCGGTGGTCCTGACCGGCTTCGGGCTGCCCGACGACGCGATCCACGCGCCGAACGAGCGGATCCTGGTCGAGAACCTGACGATCGGCACCGCCGCGGCGGAGGAACTCCTTCGTGCGCTCGGAACCGGCGACCCGGCGCCGCCGCTCCAATAGGTTTGCGACGGCACACGACGATCACGAGGGGGACAACGCATGGCTGAGCTCTGGGGCGCGGAGACGCGCAAGGCGGTCGAGAACTTCCCGGTCTCCGGCGAGCGGATCCCGCTCCCGGTCGTTCACTGGCTCGGCCGCATCAAGGCGGCCGCCGCGAGGGTCAACGCCGAGCTCGGCCTGCTCGACCCGCAGATCGCCGAGCAGATCGCGGGCGCGGGCGACGCGGTCGCCAGCGGCGCCCACGACGACCAGTTCCCGGTGGACGTCTTCCAGACCGGGTCGGGCACCTCGTCGAACATGAACGCCAACGAGGTCATCGCGAACCTCGCCGGTGACGCCGCCCACCCGAACGACCACGTCAACATGGGCCAGAGCTCCAACGACGTGTTCCCGTCGGCGGTCCACCTCGCCGCGCTCGAGCAGATCGCGACGGCGCTCCTTCCGGCGCTCGAGGTGCTCGAGGGCGCGCTCGCCGCGAAGGCCACCGAGTTCGCCGACGTCGTGAAGTCCGGTCGGACCCACCTGATGGACGCCGTGCCGGTCACGCTCGGCCAGGAGTTCGCGGGCTACGCCGCGCAGGTGCGAGAGGGTCGCGCACGGGTCGAGAGCACCGTCGGCCGCCTGGGGCAGATCCCGCTCGGCGGGACGGCCACGGGCACCGGCCTCAACACGCACGCGGAGTTCGCCGCCCGGGTCCGGGCGCGCCTGTCCGCGGACACCGGCCTGAGCATCAGCCCGCCCGCCGACCCGTTCGAGGCGCAGGGCGCGCGCGACGGCCTCGTCGAGGCGTCGAGCGCCTGCAAGGAGGTCGCGGTCTCGCTCACCAAGATCGCGAACGACATCCGCTGGATGGGCTCGGGGCCGCGCGCCGGGCTCGCCGAGCTGTTCCTCCCGGAGCTGCAAAAGGGCTCGTCGATCATGCCCGGGAAGGTCAACCCGGTCATCCCCGAGGTGGTCTGCCAGGTGTCGGCGCAGGCGATCGGGAACGACACCGCGATCACGGTCGGCGGCCTGCAGGGCAACTTCGAGCTGAACGTGATGATCCCGCTGATGGCGCGCAACCTGCTGCAGTCCGTGGCGCTGTTGACCTCGGCCTCGCAGCTGTTCGCCGACAAGTGCGTCTCGGGGTTGCGGGCCAACGAGGCCATGACGACCCGTCACGCCGAGAACACGCTCGCAACCGCGACCGCGCTCAACCCGCACATCGGCTACGACCGCGCGAGCGCCATCGTCAAGGAGGCCACCGACTCCGGGCGGCCGCTCCGAGAGGTGGCCCGGGAGCACGGCGTCGACGAGGAGATCCTCGAGACGGCACTCGACCTGCGCAAGATCGCCTCGGGCCGGTAGCCCCTCGCGGGGGTCGGCGCCCGCGGGTCAGGGACCCGTCGGCGCCGACCCCCCGCGGACCTCGGCGCCGAACGCCTCGCCCGCCCGGACGATCTGGGCGAACAGGTCCGCCCTCGGCGTCACGAAGCGCGGCGGCTCGGGGTTCAGGCCGAGCAGATCGGTCGAGACCAGCACCTGGCCGTCGGTCGCGTCGCCCGCGGCGATGCCGATGGTGGGCGCGCCCACCGCGTCGGTGACCCGGCGCGCCACCTCGGCGTCGGTCGCCTCGATCACGATCGCGTAGACACCCGCGTCGTCCAGCAGCCTGGCGTCGGCCACGATCCGGGCCGCGCTCTCGGGGGTCGTCCCCTGCCTGCGGTACGCCTCGGCGGTCTGCGGAAGGAGCCCGACGTGTCCCATCACGGGGATGCCGGCGGACAGGATCGCCCGCACCTCGGGGACGTGCGCGCCCTCGAGCTTGACGCTGTCGGCGCCCGCGGCGACCAGCGCCCTCGCGGAGCGACGCGCCTCGGAGGGGTCGCGGTAGGTGTCTGCCGGCAGGTCGGCGACCAGGTGGGTCCTGCGCACGCCGTTTCGGACCGCACGGACGTGGTGCTCCATCATCGCGAGCGTCACGACGCGCGTCGTGTCGTACCCGAGCTCGACCTCACCCAGGCTGTCGCCGACGAGGATCAGATCCAGGCCGGCACGATCGAGGGCCGCCGCGACGGGGTGGTCGTACGCGGTGAGCATCGCGAGGCGCGGCCCGCCCTTGCGGGACCGGACCTCGTCGGCGCGAAGGCTCACGCGTCCGCGTTCCACCCCGCGGGGACCGTGTCCTCGGCGACGTGGTGGACCTGCCGGTTGTCCGCGTCGACGTGGACGACGAGCGGCTCGTAGCCGTCGAGGCCCTTCTCCGGGAACTGGGCGTAGGTCAGCACGATCACCAGGTCGCCCGGCTGCACGAGACGCGCGGCGGCGCCGTTGAGGCACATCGCGCCGCTTCCGCGCTCGCCCACGATCGCGTAGGTCTCGAAGCGGGCGCCGTTGTTGATGTCGAGCACCTGGACCTGCTCGTAGGGGCGGATGTCGGCCGCCTCCAGCAGATCCAGGTCGACGGTGATGCTCCCGACGTAGTCGAGGTTCGCGTCGGTCACCGTCGCGCGGTGGATCTTGCTCTTGAGCATGGTCCGGCCGAATGGCGGCACGTCGTTCCTCCGTGGGGTGGGCTGGATCTGGACGTTGTCGATCAGGCGGGTCGTGCCGACCGACGCCGCGATGCAGAGCGTCGCGGGCCGGTCGAGCCGGCGAATGGGCGCGAAGGTCTCGGGGTCGACGAGTGCGACGTACTCGAGCCGGACTCGGGGCTCGGTCGCGATCACCTCGCTCGCGGCCGCGGCCAGCCGGGCCGCGTCGTCCACGCCGTCGGCCGCGCACGCCTCGGCCGCGCGCAGGCCGCGCACGAGCACGGTCGCCGCGGTCCGCTCGGCGGGGGCGAGATAGGCGTTGCGACTGCTCATCGCCAGGCCGTCCGGCTCGCGCACGATCGGCGCGACGGACAGTTCGATGTCGTCGAGGGCCAGGTCGCGCATCATCCTGGCGACGACGGCGACCTGCTGGGCGTCCTTGGCCCCGAGGACGAGCCGGTCCGGGCGCACCATCCCGAGCAGCCGGGCGACCACCGTGGCCACGCCGTCGAAGTGCCCCGGACGCGCCGCCCCCTCGAGGCCGTTGGAGGGCCCCTCGACGGAGACGGTGGTCGCGTCACCCTCCGGGTAGACGTCCTCGACGCCGGGGAGGAAGACCAGCGCCGCGCCCGCCCCCGTCGCCGCCGCGACGTCGCCCGGCTGGTCGCGCGGGTACCGGGCGAAGTCCTCGTCCGGGCCGAACTGGGTCGGGTTCACGAAGACGCTCACGACGACGACGTGGCCGTCGGTGCCCGCGTCCCTGATCAGGGTGAGGTGACCCTCGTGGAGCGCCCCCATCGTCGGCACGAACGCGATCCGGTGGCCGTCACGACGGAGCCGCGCGATCCCCGCGCGAAGATCCGCCGTCGATCGGACGACGGTTGCGTCGGAGGGTTCGATGGCGGGGTTCCGGGACATCGTTGCGGCCGCGACGCGGACACGGACGGACGCGCCGGCGGGGTGCCCGGCGGAACGCCCCCGAGTTGCGCTCCTGCTCCCGATGGGATGCCGGGCGCCTGCGTCGAGGTGTCCGGAATGTTACCGGGGGTCGCACCCGCCGCTCAACCCCCGCCACGGCCGTCCGTGCGCGCGGCTAGAGTCCGCTGCGTGTCGACGGGGGATCAGGCGCGCGCCACGGCGACACCCGAGGACTCCGCAGCGCGGGCCGAGGCGCTCCAGGCGTACCACCGGGCACACGTGGTCGACTGCACCCGCTGCGCGCTCGCCGGCGAGCGCACCCAGGTCGTCGTCGGCGACGGCGATCCCGACGCCGGGCTCATGTTCGTCGGCGAGGCGCCCGGATATCACGAGGATCGCCAGGGGCGACCGTTCGTCGGCGCCGCCGGCCAGTTGCTGGATCGCCTGCTGGGGGAGATCGGACTCGACCGCTCGCGCGTGTTCGTCGCCAACGTCCTCAAGTGCCGGCCGCCGGGCAACCGCGATCCGCAACCGGACGAGATCGCCTCCTGCGAGCCGCACCTCATGCGCCAGATCTCGCTCGTGCGCCCGCACGTCATCGCGACGCTCGGAAACTTCGCGACCAAGCTGCTCTCGGGGCGACCGGACGGCATCAGCCGTGTGCACGGATGTGAGCTTCCGATCCGGCTGGGAGAGGTCGACCTGTTGCTCTTCCCGCTCTTCCACCCGGCCGCGGTGCTCCGCAACCGAGGGCTGGAGGAGACGATGCGGGCCGACTTCGCCCGGCTCCCCGGGCTGCTCGGGACCACGACCGTCGGGGCGCCCGGGGCGACGCCCCCGGCCGCCGGTGCGCTCGATGACGCCGCCGCGGTCCCGCCCTCGCCGGCCCCCGCCGAGCCCGGCCAGCTGGGGCTGTTCTGAACGACCCGCTGGAGCTCGTGAGCACCGGTCCCCAGATCACCGAGGAGGTGGGCGCCGCCGTGGCCGCGCTGCTTCCCGACGGCGCGACCGTGCACCTGCGCGGCGAGATCGGCGCGGGCAAGTCGACGCTCGTTCGCGGCGCGGCACGTGCGCTCGGCGTCGAGGGGCCCGTCACGAGCCCGACCTTCGAGATCGTCCGGCGCTACGCGGGGCGGCGCGAGCTCACGCACGTCGACGCCTACCGGCTGGCGACACCGGACGAGGAGGATCTGGGGCTGATCGGGGCGTCGGCGGCGTCGCACGGGCTGACGTTCATCGAGTGGCCCGGTGGGGCCGCATCCGATCTCCCGGCCCCCAGCGTCGAGATCGAGCTCGGTCACCTGGCCCCCGAGCGGCGGCTTGTAGTCTTGCGTGCCGAGGGATCGGCGCTCCGCGCCGCCCTCGCCGACACCGTTGCCGACATTCGCGCTCGACACCGCCTCCCCGAGCCTGAGCCTGGCGGTCCTCGACGAGGATGAGCCGGTCGCCGAGCTGTGGCTGGGCGCGGTGCCGGGCGGTGGGCGCAGGGTCCTCGAGGCCGCGCATTCGCTGCTCGGGGCGGCCGGGGTCGGGGTCGCGGACCTGGACGGCGTCCTCGTCGGCGTCGGCCCGGGCGGCTTCACCGGGCTTCGGATCGGCATCGCGACTGCGCTCGGGCTGGGCCAGGCGTGCGGCATCGAGGTTCGCGGCGCCTCGTCGCTGGAGGCCATGGCACTCGCACTCGCCGACGCCGCGCCCGGAGCGCACGCCGTCGTCCCGATGCTCGATGCGCGCCGCCGGGAGTTGTTCACCGCGGCCTACCGTCCGCTCGGCGGATCCGGCCTGGAGGAGCTCATTCCGCCGACGGCCCTCTCGCCGGGTGCGCTCCGCGAGCGGTTGCACGTGCTCGGTGACCCCTCGCGCATCGTCGTCGGCGGCGCCGGGCACGCCGCCGCGGGCGACGCCCTGGGCGGGTTCCGGATCGGGGCGACCTCGGGCCCGGAGGCGACGCCGCGGGCCCGTGATCTCGGGCGCCGTGCCGCCGCGGGCGCGACGCGCCCCGTGGCGCCGGTCTACGCGCGCCTGCCCGACGCCGAGGTGAACCGTCGCGCGCGCGACGGCCAGGAGGGCGCCGCATGAGCGGGCGGTCCGACGCGCGCGGCTACGCTGGTGCGGTGTCACGCCGACGCCGCCGGCCGGAGGCCCCGAGCATCCGCATCCGTGAGATGCGGGGCGGGGACGTCGCCCAGGTCGTGGCGATCGAGGCCGCCAGCTCGGCGACGCCGTGGACCCGCGCGATGTTCGTCAGCGAGCTCGGGCGGCCCAACACGCTCGACCTGGTCGCGGTCCGCGCCGAGGAGGTGATCGGCTATTGCATGACCTCCCGGTACGCAGACGTGTGGCACGTCCTCAACCTGTGCGTGCGCTCCGGTGAGCGCGGCAACGGGCTCGGGGGGCGGCTGCTCGATGCGCTGTTCGAGCGGGGCGACCGGCGTCCGCATCTCGGGTACACGCTGGAGGTGCGCGTCTCCAACGACCCCGCGATCAGGCTCTACCGAAACAAGGGGTTCCTGGAACACGGGGTCCGACCGGGGTATTACTCGGACAACGGCGAGGACGCCATGATCATGTGGCGTGGCGTCGATCCGGCCAGAGAGCTTCCGTGATGCGATGACCGTCCGAACGCCAATCCTCGCGATCGAGACCTCGTGCGACGAGACCGCCGCGGCGGTCGTCGACGGCCGAGTCGTGCGATCGAACGTGATCGCCTCCCAGGCGGCGCTGCACGAGCCCTACGGCGGCGTGGTCCCGGAGGTGGCGGCCCGCCACCACCTCGGAACGGTCAACGCGGTCGTCGACGAGGCGCTCGCGCGCGCCGGGCTGTCGCTGCGGGAGGTCGGCACGGTCGCGGTGACCCAGCGGCCCGGTCTGATCGGCGCCCTCCTGGTGGGCGTCGCGACCGCGAAGGCGCTTGCGTACGGCGTCGGCGCCCCGCTCGTGATGGTCGACCATCTCCACGGGCACGTCTGCGCCGCCTGGCTCGACCCCGTCCGACTCGATCCACCCTTCGTGGCGCTCGTGGCGTCGGGCGGCCACACGCGGCTCGAGCTGGTGGAGGACTATCGCGCGCCGCGCCTTCTGGGCCAGACGCTCGACGACGCGGCCGGCGAGGCACTCGACAAGGGCGCGAGGACGCTCGGTCTCGGCTACCCGGGGGGTCCGGCCCTCGAGCGCGCGGCAGCGGGCGGGGATCCCGAGGCGTTCGACTTCCCCGTCGGCCTCGCCGGCCGCGGCTCCCTCGACTTCTCCTTCGCGGGGGTCAAGACGGCGTTGCGCTATGTCGTGCGCGACCTCGGTGCCGATGCGAACGACCGCACCGCGGACCTCGCCGCCTCGTATCAGGAGGCCGTCGTCACCCCGCTCGCCGAGCGCCTCCTGGCCGCCGCCCGCGCCCACGACGTGCCGGCGGTCGCGCTCGGCGGCGGTGTGGCGGCCAACGGCCGCCTGCGGACGCTCGTCGCCGCGGGCGCCGAGTCGGACGGCCGCCGGCTCGCGGTGCCCGAGGCCGGGTTGTGCACCGACAACGCGGCCATGATCGGTGCGGCGGCATGGTTCGGCGAGCCGGTCGAGTGGCCGGCCTACGTCGGCGTGGACGCCGCCGCGACGGCGCCCCCCGGGGGGATCGCCGCATGAGGCCCGGACGCGCCCCCCTCGCCCTGGCCGCCGCGACCGCGCTCGCGCTGACGGGTGGTGCGCTCGCGCAGGCCCCCGAGCAGACGGACCTGGCGGCCGAGCGCCAGGCGGTGCTCGCCGCGGCCGCGGGCTGGCACGACGCCCTCGAGGCGCATCGCGCCCCGGAACGCCCGACACCGACCGACTCCGAGTCGGCGATCCTGGTGCTCGCCGGTCCGCCGGCGGTCGACGCGGCGCCGGGCGGGCGCGCCGCCGCGGCGCGGGCCATCGCGTCCTCCCAGGAGGGCGTCGCGCGCACCCTCGCCGAGCTCGGCGCGACCGTGACCTTCCGCTATCGCGTCCTGGTGAACGCCGTCGCGGTGCGGGTGCCCGCGGGGCGACTGCCGGCGGTCGCGGCGCTCCCCGAGGTGCGCGCGGTGATCCCGGTGGGATACCTGGCCCCCGCGCAGGCGACCGGGGCGGCGCCCGACCGGGTACCGGCCGACCCGCCCGCCCGCTCACCCGAGGTGGCGTCGGAGGCGGCGGGCGAGCCCGCCCGCCCGCCGGCGCACATCGCGCTCATCGACGCGGGGATCGATGCGGCCCACCCGTGGCTCGGGGGCGGGATCGGTCCGACCAGCCTGATCCTCGGAGGCGCGGATCTCGTCGACGGCGACGACGACCCGAGCGCGGAGTCGACCGACCGGTCCATCGAGGCGCACGGCACGCAGATGGCCGGCCTCGTCCTGACCGCGCCGGCGCTGGCCGGGCTCCCGCCGGACGCCGCACCGCGACTCCTCTCGTACCGCGTGGTCGCGCCGGAGGCGGTCGCGGGGCGCTGGCGTCCGCTGGCGCGCACCGATCGGGTCCTCGCCGCACTCGAGCGCGCGGTCGACCCCGATCGTGACGGGGATCCGCGCGATCGGGCCGAGGTCATCCTGCTCGGGCTGGCGGGCCGGTTCGGCGGCGGTGGGCTCGATCCGGTCGCCGAGGCGGTCGCGGCGGCCGACCGTGCGGGTGCGTTCGTCGTGGTGCCCGCCGGCAACGACGGGCCCACCAACGGGGCGGCCGGAAGCGTCGGCGCGGTGGCGTCGGTGCCGACCGCGATGACCGTCGGGGCGATGGCCGCGGACCGGACCCGGCGCGCGCGTCTCGAGATCGAGATCGGGCCCGCGCGCGCGCGACTCGACGACCTGCCGGCGCTCGGGGCGGCCTCGGCCATGCCGGTCGCGCCGGTCGTGCTCCTGCAGGGCCCGGAGGGCCCCGCCCCGGGGGACGACCCGCGCGAGTACCGCGCTCCGGACGGGCGAAGCCTCGTGCAGGGGGCGATCGCCGTCGTCGGGCGCGGCGGCGCGCCGATCGCCCGGAAGGCCGAGAGCGCCGCGGCGGCGGGCGCCGCCGGACTCCTCGTCTGGGACCTCGAGGACCCCGCCGTGTTCCCGGGGGCGCTCTCCCACGACGACACGATCCTTCCGGTCGCCGGCCTCGGTCCGAGGCAGGGCCAGGCACTCGCGGATCTGCTCCGCCGAGGCGCCGACGTCCGTGGGCGCGTGGTCGAGACCGACCCCGCCGCCGGTCCGGCGGCGGTGGCGTCGTTCTCGTCACGGGGGCCGACGGCCGACGGACGTCCGAAGCCCGACCTGGTCGCGCCCGGCGTCGCCCGACGCACGGCGTGGCCGGGGGAGGGTGGCACCGGTGTCCTGACGGGGACGAGCGCCGCCGCGGCCGACGTCGCCGCCCGGGCTCTGCGGCTGCGGGTCGACCGTCCGGAGCTCGGGCCTCGCCAGGTCCACTCGCTGCTGGTGCAGGGGGCGCGCCGTCTGCGCGCCACGCCGCTCGACGCGCAGGGCGCGGGCGCGGTGGGTCCCGCGGTCGCCACGATGGCGCTCGACCCGCCGCTCGTCCTCAGCGATTCCGCGCCACGCCGCGTCACCACCAGGTTGGTGGAGCTCGGCGGCGCCTCCGGGCGGTATCGCGTCGAGCTTCGGGCGGGCGGCGCGCCTCGCACCCTCGCCACGGTCGCCGTGGCGGCGGGCGCACGCACGCAGGTCGCCGTCCGGCTGCCCGCCGGCGCGCGCGGACGACTCGTGGTCGTCCCGGCGGACGGCGGCGATCCCGTCGCGCACGCACCGGTCGTGCCGCGACGGGCGCCCGGGACGCCGACGGACGCGCTCGGGCGACCCCGGGTCGCGACCGGCGGGGGCTCCGCGGACGTGCGGATCCGCGTCGGCACACTGGAACGGCGGGGCGGGAGGGTCGCCGCGACGCGCCTGCACGACCTGCGCCTCGCGCTCGTCCCCGTCGGCGGCGGGGCGCCCCAGGCGCTGACCCACTCCGCGAAGGGCGGGCCGGTGGCCCAGGGGACCTACCGCTTCCTGATCGCGAGCCGCATGGCGAGCGGCCTGGAGGTCGAGCCCGGCCGGTACCGGCTGCGGGCGACCGCGAGCGGCCCGGACGGCCGGCGTCTGCGCACCGAGAGCGGCCCCTTCCGCATCGCCCGCCCGTGAGCGCATGAGCCACTCGCCGGCCCTCCAGCGGGCGGCGCTGGGCCTTGCCTCGCAGGCCCCCGGGGACTAGCTTGCAACTGCATGTCACAAAGTCCCGACGAGACCGAGCCCGAGGCGGGTGAGGCCGACCGCCTGACGCTCGGCGTCGCGGCCCGCCTGTCCCGCTATCTGCAGGTGCTGACCCAGGCGAAGCGCATGGGGAAGACCAGCATCAGCTCCCAGGCGATCTCCGAGTACACGAACGTCAACCCGACCCAGATCCGGCGCGACCTGTCCGGGTTCGGAAAGTTCGGCAAGCGCGGCGTGGGCTACGACATCGACTCGCTGATCGAGCAGATCAAGAAGATCCTGCGGACCTCGGGGCAGCACAACATCGCCCTGTTCGGCGCGGGCCACCTGGGCCAGGCGATCGCAACGTCGGGCGTGTTCGCGGACCATGGCTTTCGCATCTCGGCGATCTTCGACGCCGACAAGGCGAAGGTCGGCGAGCGCGTCGGCGACCAGGCCGTGCGCGACTACGAGGACCTGCCCCAGGTGCTCGCCGACGAGGGCGTGATGGTGGGCGTGCTGGCCGTGCCGGCCGCGGCCGCCCAGCAGGTCGCGGACGACCTGGTGGCCGGGGGGGTCAAGATCATCTTCAACTACAGCGACGCGCTGCTCTCGGTGCCGTCCGACGTGACCGTGCACACGTCCAGTCCGGCGGTCGACCTGCTGCACGCGCTCTACTTCTACTTGACCTGATCCAGGGGTTCGCGCCCGCACCGGACGTTGCGCTCGGCCCGGGCGGCCGTTGCTAGGGTAAGCATCTCTGTCGAGTCCGACGACATCCCTGCTGGCCGGAGTGTCGGAGCGCTTCGAGGCGGCATCCGACTTCACGGTCGGGATCGAAGAGGAGTACCAGCTCCTCGATCCCGAGCGGCTCGATCTCGTCAACCGCTACGAGGAGCTCCACGCGGCCGCCGAGCCCGAGCTCGCCGAGCGGCTGGCCGGCGAGCTGATCTCGAGTGAGATCGAGTACCGGACCGGCGCCCACGCGACGTTCGGCGCCGCGGCTCGCGACCTGGTCGAGGGGCGACTGGCGACGATCGCCCTCGCCGACCGGCTGGGGATCGCCACGGCGGTGTCCGGCGTCCACCCGTGGAGCCCGTGGACCGAGCAGCGGATCATCGACTCGCCGCACTACGCCAAGCGTGATCGCGAGCTCGGCTACGTGGCGTGGACCAACAACACCTGGTCGATCCACCTGCACGCCGGGGTGCGCGGCGCCGACCGCGCGATGGCCGTGTGCACCGCCCTTCGAAGCGTCCTGCCCGAGCTGCTCGCCCTCTCGGCGAACTCCGCCCTGTTCATGGGCCGGGTCACCCGACTCGCGTCGACCCGGACCCAGATCTTCACGCGCAGCTTCCCCCGGTGCGGGATCCCCGAGGCCTACGCCACCTGGGACGAGTACCGGGCGTTCGTGGACCTCCTGCAGCGGACCGGCTCGATCGTCGAGGCCCGCCAGATCTGGTGGAGCGTCCGGCCGGCCCATGACTTCGGGACGATCGAGATCAGGATCTGCGACGGGCAGACCGAGATGAGCGAGGCGCTCTCGTTGGCCGCGCTCATGCTGGCCTCGATCGCGGCGTTCTGTCACGACCACGACGAGGGGCGCCCGATCCCCGCCCACCCGAGAGCGCTGATCGAGGAGAACCTCTGGCGTGCGGAGCGGTACGGACTGGAGGGCGAGCTGATCGACCTCGACCTCGGCACGACACGGCCGACGCGCGCGGCGATCGAGCGGCTGCTCGAGTGGTCCGCGCCGGTGCACGAGCCGCTCGGGCTGCGCCGCTTCCTGGAGCGCGTGCCGGTGACGCTCGCTGAGGGCAACGGCGCGATGCGCCAGGTCGCGCGTCTCGACGAGTTGGGGGACGTGCGCGCCGCGCACGCCGAAACCGCCGAGCGCACCCGCCGCTCGGCCGAGGAGGCGCTCGCCCTGGTGGGCGCCGTGGCGGCCACATGACCGAGCCCGACGCCCAGACACCGCAGCCGGAGGAGCCCACGGCGGAGGAGTTCGCGGCCGCGATCGTCGCGCGCCTCGGGGCCACGCCCGTCCGCGACATCGCCCTGCAGACGATGGCCACCTTCGTCGACGTCGCGGGGATCCGCCTCGGCCTCGGGCCCGAGGGCGACCGCGTGCGCGACCTGGCCCAGGCGCGCCAGGCGATCGAGATGCTGCGGGCGATGCTGTCGGTGGCCGAGAGCGAGATCGGCGCCGCGCAGGTGCGCCCCTTCCGCGAGCCGCTCGCGCAGCTCCAGCTGGCGTACGCGCGCATGACCGAAGAGGGTGGCCCCGGAGGTCCCGCGACCGGCGGGGGGGAGGGGCCCGCGCCCGGCACGCCCGGCCCGGATGCCCCGGCGGGCCCCGATCCGG
Organism: Miltoncostaeaceae bacterium; assembly: GCA_963698665.1. Lineage (GTDB taxonomy): Bacteria > Actinomycetota > Thermoleophilia > Miltoncostaeales > Miltoncostaeaceae > CALNYH01. The sequence continues at coordinate 1,398,206 of CAVORO010000003.1, forward strand.
CCAGCCGCCTCTGGGTCCCGCCGGGGGCCCGGGGCTGAGACGCGGGGCGGCCCGACACGGGCCGCCCACCCGCGCGGACGCGCGAGCGCGCCGACGCCCGCCGGGCGGCGGACGCCGGACCCCGCAGGACAGTGTGCGAATCCGCACGTTGTCCGATCTGTTGTGGTAGAAACCGCGTCGGTCGCGCCCGGGCAGAGCGCCCGGACCGCGACAGGGGGAGCTGTCCCGGAGCGCGCTCCAGGAAGGTTCGAGCGTCCCCGAGACCCTGGGACCTGGAGGGAAGTGAGTGGCCGACTTCCTGTCGGACAACACAACTTGGATCGCGGTGGTGGTGGCGCTCGTCGGCGTCGCCTACGCGATCGGCCTCGCCGCGAACCTGCTCCGCCAGCCCGCCGGCGACGAGCGGATGCGCGAGATCGCCGGTGCCATCCAGGAGGGGGCCCGGGCGTACCTGACGCGCCAGTACTCGATCATCGCCGCCGTCGCGGTGGTGCTGTTCCTGGTGATCGGCCTGCTCGGCCAGACCGTCGACTCCACGCTGCTCGGCTGGACGGCGGCGATCGGGTTCCTGATCGGGGCGGTCGCGTCCGGCGCGGCCGGGTTCATCGGGATGAACGTCTCGGTGCGGGCGAACGTGCGGACCGCCGAGGCTGCCAAGCGCGGCCTCGGGCCGGCGCTCGGCGTGGCCTTCAAGGGCGGCTCCGTGACCGGGTTGCTCGTCGTGGGCCTCGGCCTTCTCGCGGTCGCCGGTTACTTCCTGATCCTCGGCGGTGACGCCGACGACGTCGAGCCGCTCGTCGGCCTCGCCTTCGGCGGCAGCCTGATCAGCGTGTTCGCCCGGCTGGGCGGCGGCATCTTCACCAAGGGCGCCGACGTCGGCGCCGACCTGGTCGGCAAGGTCGAGGCCGGGATCCCGGAGGACGACCCCCGCAACCCGGCCGTGATCGCCGACAACGTCGGCGACAACGTCGGCGACTGCGCCGGCATGGCGGCCGACCTGTTCGAGACCTACGCGGTCACGACGGTCGCCGCGATGTTCCTGGGCTCGCTGTTCTTCGTCTCGGCGGGAAGCTGGGAGCTGACCAACGCCCTGATCTACCCGCTGGCGCTCGGAGCGGTCTCGATCATCGCCTCGATCATCGGCACCTGGTTCGTGCGGGTCCGCGAGGGCGGGTCGGTCACGGCGGCGCTCTACACCGGACTCGGCGTCGCCGCCGTGCTCTCGGCGATCGGGTTCCTGCCGCTGACCTACTGGCTGATGGACGGCGTCCAGGACGCCGGCATCCCCGAGCTGTTCGGCTCCGTCGGGGCCGACTGGATCAACTACTACTGGTGCGCGCTGATCGGCATCGGCGTGACGATCGCGCTCGTGGCGATCACCGAGTACTACACGGGCACGCCGTGGCGGCCGGTCAGGAGCATCGCGAAGGCCTCGGAGACCGGCGACGGCACGAACATCATCGCGGGCCTGGCCGTCGGCATGATGTCGACGGCCCTTCCGGTGATCGTGATCGCCGGGGCGATCGCGGCGACGTTCGAGCTCGCCGGCTTCTACGGCATCGCCGTCGCGGTCATGGCGCAGCTCTCGCTGACCGGCGTGGTCGTGGCCCTCGACGCATTCGGTCCGATCACCGACAACGCCGGTGGGATCGCCGAGATGGCGGAGCTGCCCGGACAAGCGTTCGCGCGGTCACCGACCCGCTCGACGCGGTGGACAACACCACCAAGGCCGTCACGAAGGGCTACGCCATCGGATCGGCCGGCCTGGCGGCGGTGGTGCTGTTCGTGTCCTACTTCGAGGAGCTCAACGCGACCCTCGAGAAGGCCGGCAAGGATGCGGGCGAGCTGGTCAACTTCGACCTCTCGAACCCGTACGTCGTGATCGGCCTCTTCATCGGCGGCCTCATGCCGTATCTGTTCGGCGCGCTGTCGATGCAGGCGGTCGGCCGGGCCGGGGGGCAGGTGGTCGAGGAGGTCCGCCGCCAGTTCCGTGAGAAGCCCGGCATCATGGAGGGCACCGAGCGACCCGACTACAAGCGGTGCGTCAGCATCGTGACGGCGTCGGCGCAGCGCGAGATGCTGCTGCCGGGTGCGATCCCGATCGTGTTCCCGATCGTCGTCGCCTTCATGTTCGGAGTCGACAACGGGCGCGAGATGCTCGGCGGATTGCTGCTGGGCGTGATCGTGACCGGCATCTTCGTCGCCATCTCGATGACGTCGGGCGGCGGCGCATGGGACAACGCCAAGAAGCTGATCGAGGACGGCGCGCACGGCGGAAAGGGGTCGGTCGCGCACAAGGCGGCCATCACCGGTGACACGGTGGGGGACCCCTACAAGGACACCGCCGGGCCGGCGATCAACCCGATGATCAAGATCGCCAACATCATGGCGCTGTTGATCATCCCCTTCCTGGACTGAGCCCTCGTCCGCCGGTCCCGTCCCTCGGGACGGGACCGGCGGCGATCGGCCGCTACCAGTCGGCGCCCGTGATCGCCGCCGAGTCGGGGGCGATGGCGGCCACGGGGATGCGCCGCAACCCCGCACGCGAGAGCAGGCGCGTGGCGTCCTCGATGTCGCGTGCGTGTTCGGACTCGTCGGCCACGATGACGACCCGCGTGTCGGTCCCCGTCCGGCTGAGGCGACCCAGGCGGGCGAGGGTCTCCTTGCGCACGAGCGCCTCCAGGACCTCGACCTCGATGCACAGGGGCGGGTTCTCGCCCCGGTGGGCCTCCACGTCGACCGCCGTCCCGAAGGGCGGCGGGAACCCGGGCGCGGACCGGGCGCGGATGCTCCAGTCGGTCCTGTTCACGAGGTCACGGGCGAGAGCGGCGACGCATTCGTCATGCCGCGCGACACGCCGATTGAGATCGGCAAGCCAGTCCTCGTAGGACCCCAACGCAACCCCTGTTCGGATTGCTCGGGAACGATAGGCGGCACCTCGGACGGATCATCGCGCCGCACGCCGCGGGCCGGCGACCGGTAGTCTCCGCCGCGTGTTCGGGCGCGGCGGATCCAAGGGGGAGCGTGAGACGACCCGTCTCCCACGGGGTCCGCACGCCGACCGACCGCGCCCCGACGAGACGGTGCGCAAGCGCACCGGCGCGGACCTGCAAAACGGCTGGCTCGGCCGACACGGCACGCTCTACCTGACCGACGAGCGACTGGTGTTCGTCCCGACGCCGCTCGACACGGTGCTCCTCGCCAAGCGCCGGGAGATCTCGCTCGACACCCTGCGCGAGGTCGAGCGGTGGCCGATCAGCGCCGGGACGATCCCGGACGGGGCCCGCAGGCCCCGGATGCGCCTGCACGCGCCCGAGTGCACGTACGAGTTCATGGTCGGCGACATGGACGCCTGGATCGACGCGCTCGAGAAGCTCTACTCGATCCGGCGCAAGCGCGGCCAGGCGCACACCCCCGCGTTCCGGCGCGAGGGGCACGACAACCTCCTGCTCGCGGACGACTGACCGCTCGCCGCGCGTCCCGCGGCCGGACGCGATACCCTGGAAATCCAGTCGGAGTTCCGGGAGATCGTCTGCAGTGATCGTCGTCACCGAGAAGAGCCGCTTCGCCGTGATGGCGCTGGCCGAGCTCGCGGGCCGCGGCGAGCGATGTCCGGTGCCGATCCAGGAGGTCGCCACCGCCCGCGACATCCCGCTGCACCTTCTGGAGCAGCTCTTCGCGGGGCTGCGGCGGGCCGGCGTGCTGCAAAGTCAGCGTGGCGTCAAGGGCGGCTACTCCTTCGCCCGGCCCCCGCGCGAGGTCAGCCTGCTCGAGGTGGTCGAGGTCGTCGACGGCCGGTTCGCACCGCCGCCCGGCGGCCTCGACGGCTCCGACGGGCCCTGGATCGAGGCACGCGACCGCCTGGTCGACCTGCTGGGCGAGGTCTCGGTCGCGGAGATCGCGGAGCGTGACTCCCGTGCCCGCGACGCGCCGATGTTCCACATCTGAAGGAGGGCCTCCGGATGGGCCAATCGCGACCGCGGGTCAAGGAGTACACGGCGGACGGGGTCGTCGTCTCGTTCGACCCCGCCCTTTGCATCCACGCGCGCCGGTGCGTCCACGGCCTGCCCGGGGTCTTCGACGTCGCCAAGCGGCCCTGGATCCAGCCCGCCGGTGCGGATGTCGACGCCGTCGTCGAGGTCGTGGCGCGATGCCCCACGGGCGCGCTCGCGGCGCGGCGCCTGGACGGCGGCCGGGACGCCCCGGTGCCGGCCGGCCTGACGATCACCGAGACGGTCGACGGACCGCTCTACGTCACGGGCGAGATCGAGGTCGTCGACGAGGCGGGCGAGGTCGTCCGCACCGACTCCCGGGTCGCGCTCTGTCGCTGCGGCGGGACCGCCAACCCGCCCTACTGCGACGGCACGCACACCGAGAACGGGTTCTCGACGACGGACTGAGGCGTCCGGCGGGCGCCGGGGCCCGTGGGCGGGCGGTTCGGGCCGCGGTCGCCGTGCGGCATGCCCTGGGGCCCGCCGCGCCGCCGCCGGCCGGTCACCGGCGGGTCATGTTCGGCTCGGCGCCCCGACGTCGCTCCGGTCGCGAGGCCAGCGACAGCACGGGAACGAGCACCATGCCGAGCACGAGGAGGATCGCGCTCGCGGCGAGGAGTCGCACCTGAAGGTCCACGGCGGATTCTCGGGCGATGATCACGATGGCCTGCGCCGCGGTCACGTACCCGACGACGATCGTGCTCGCCACGATCCGCCTGGGGCGTCGAGCCCACGCCGCCAGGCCCGCATGCAGCCCGAAGGCCACCGCCGCGACCGCCGCGCACGCCATCACGCGCGCAAGGCCACGACCCGCCCACGCCGGCGTCGGACCACACCACGATCAGCCCGGCTCCGGCGGCGAGGCCGCCGAGGCCGGCGGCGATCGGCCCGGCGAGACCCCCGGCCCCCCGTGCGCGCGCGTCCGCGCCGACGGCGGCGATCCCGGTGGCGAAGCAGGATCATCGCCGCGCTGGTCAGGATCTTGCCCTCGAGCTCACCGAACGAGCCGCGGACGACCGCAACGACGCTCGTCAGCGCGACGAGCGTCAGGACGAGCGCCGCCCCCCGGAGTAGCCAGGCGCGGACCCGAGGTGCGTGGACGCTCCACATCCGACGAGCGTCGAGGAGTACGGGCGTCGGCGCATCGGGATCGCCCCGCATCCGGCTGCGGGGGAACCGTCGTTCAGATCGGCCGCACCAGGAGGACGGGGCAGGGGGCGTGGTGGGCGACGAAGCCCGCGAAGCTCCCGAGCGCGAACCGCTCCATCCGCCCCCGGTGGGCGCCGGCCACCAGCAGGTCGACCCCCCCGTCGGCGGCCCACGCGCACACGGCGGGCGCGGGCTCCCCGCCGTCCAGGAGGACCGTCTCCGCCTCGGGCGCGCGGGCGGCCGCCGCCGCCAGGCGCTCGCGCGCCGCGGCCAGGAACGGCGCGGGGTCGAGCGGGACGCCGAGTCCGATCAGCGACGCGTCGGTCGTGTCGCCGAGCTGGGTGGGCAGTTGCGCCACGTGGACCAACGCCAGGCGACCGTCGCCGACGAGCCGTGTCGCCTCGCGGATGACGGCGGCGTCGGCGGGCGCCCCCTCGATGCAGGCGGCCACCGAGGCGTACGGCGTGGCCCGGGTCATGGAGCCTACCGTCGCACACCCGGCGGCCGCCGTGGCGGGGGCCGGTAGGGTGCCGTTCCCGACCTCGACCCGGAGCAGCCCATGGCACCTCCTCCCGCACGCTTCGACGTGCTCGGCATCGGCAACGCGATCGTGGACGTCCTCGCCCACGGCGACGACGCCCTGATCGAGCGGCTCGGCCTCCACAAGGGGACGATGACCCTCATCGATGCGGCGCAGGCGGAGGCGATCTACGCGGGGATGGGCCCGGCCGTCGAGGTCTCGGGCGGCTCGTGCGCCAACACGATCGCAGGGCTCGCGGCGCTCGGCGCCACGACGGCGTTCGTCGGCAAGGTGCGCGACGACCAGCTCGGGCGGATCTTCGCGCACGACATCCGCTCGATCGGGGTCGACTACGGGACGGCTCCCGGCGACGGCGGCGTCGCCACGGCCCGGTGCCTGATCGTGGTCACGCCGGACGCCGAGCGCACGATGGGCACGTTCCTCGGGGCGTCGATCGAGCTCTCGAGCGACGACCTCGACGAGGAGATGGTCGCCGCCAGCCGCGTCACCTACCTCGAGGGCTATCTGTGGGACGCGCCGAAGGCCAAGGCGGCCTTCCGGCGGGCGATGGCGGCCGCCCACGCCGCCGGGCGGAAGGTCGCGCTCACCCTCTCCGACCCGTTCGTCGTCGATCGCCATCGCGACGAGCTGCGCGCCGCGGTCGAGCGCGACGTGGACATCCTGTTCGCGAACGAGGACGAGATCCGCTCCCTCTACGAGGTCGAGTCCTTCGACGAGGCGGCCGAGCGCGTGCGGGCCTCGTGCGAGATCGCCGCCCTGACGCGCTCCGGGGCGGGATCGGTGATCGTCTCCGGGGACCAGACCCACCGTGTGCCGGCCGACACCGTCGCCGAGGTCGTGGACACGACCGGAGCCGGCGACCTGTACGCGGCGGGCTTTCTGTTCGGGTACACCCGCGGCCTCGGCCTCGACGTCTGCGGGCGCCTCGGGAGCATCGCGGCCGCCGAGGCGATCGGGCACATGGGCCCCCGTCCCGAGGCCGACCTGGCCGCGCTCGTCGCGCCGGCGCTGGCGTGACCGGGCCGCGTGCCGACCGGTAGGCTGCGACGCATGCCGATCGCCGATTCGATCACCGAGCTCGTCGGGCGCACGCCGATGGTCCGGCTGGGCCGGATCGACGCCGGCACGGGCGCACGCATCGTCGGCAAGCTCGAGAGCCTCAACCCGGCCGGCAGCGTCAAGGACCGGATCGGCCTGGCCATGATCGAGGCCGCCGAGCGCGAGGGCCTCATCTCGCCGGGACGGTCGGTGATCGTCGAGCCGACGAGCGGCAACACCGGGATCGCGCTCGCGTTCGTCTGCGCCGCCAAGGGCTACCGCTGTGTCCTCACGATGCCCGAGACCATGAGCGTCGAGCGGCGGTCGTTGCTGCGGGCCTACGGCGCCGAGCTCGTGCTCACTCCCGGGCCCGAAGGGATGCGCGGCGCGATCGCACGCGCCGAGGAGCTCGCTGCCGAGACCCAGGACGCGTTCGTGCCGCAGCAGTTCCAGAACGCCGCCAACCCCGACGTGCATCGGAGGACGACGGCGGAGGAGATCTGGGCCGACACGGAGGGCGAGGTCGACGTCATCGTCGCGGGCGTCGGCACCGGTGGGACGATCACCGGCGTCGCGGAGATCCTCCGCGAGCGTCGGCCCGGTCTGCGGGTCGTCGCGCTGGAGCCCGCGGACTCGCCGGTCCTCTCGGGCGGCGAGCCCGGGCCGCACCGCATCCAGGGCATCGGCGCGGGCTTCGTGCCGGGCGTGCTCGACACCGCCGCCTACGACGAGGTCGTGACCGTTCCGGCGGACGACGCCTTCGAGATGGCGCGGCGCGTCGCGCGCGAGGAGGCGATCCTCATCGGCATCTCGGCCGGCGCGAACGTCTGGGGCGCGCTCCAGGTGGCCGAGCGCCCCGAGTCGGAGGGGCTCACGATCGTGACCTTCCTCTGTGACACGGGCGAGCGGTACCTGAGCACGCCGCTGTTCACGGAGGCCCAGTAGCCTCAGCCGTCGGCGACGGTCCCGCCGCGGGTCAGGAGCAGCCTGCGCCCGCGCGGCCTGAATCCGAGCGCGGCGAGGAAGGCGGCGGACTCCGAGCCGGCCGGCACCGTGGCCGCCAGGTGGGTCCCGCGTGCCGCCTGCACACGGCGGGCGACCTCCGCCACGAGCGCGTGCCCGACACCCTCCCGCCGGCGCGAGGGCACGACCCACAGCCAGTTGATCCACCCCTCGGGAAGCTGGGCCTGCGCGAAGCCGGCGAGCTCCGCCTCGGTCCGTGCCGCGAGGGAGGCGTCGAACCCCTCCGAGTCCTCGTATCCGGTCGGCTGGCCCATGCGCTCGAAGAACGGGTGGCCGGCCATCGACATCGCCTCACCGGCGACGTAGGCGGCCGACCACTCGTTGCGATAGGGGACCACGTCGATCCCCCGGACACCGAACGACACGGGCAGCCCGTCGACCGGCCGCGCCATGACCTCGAGGTCGATCCGGTCGTCGAACCCGCGCGCGCGGAGGAGTCCGGCGACGGGGTCCTCGGGGTCCACCTCGACCTCCCACGGCGGCTCGGGCAGGCGCTCGAGCAGCGCGTCGAGCGCGGCGCCGTCCCGGGCGCGGAGCCCGTCGAGGCGGAGCGCGCGGGCGGTCGGTGAGGGTCCCGGACGGCAGGTCGCGCCGGGGACCTGTACGGGTGCGGACACGGGACAGGTGGGGTCTCGCCGCGCCGTCTGCGCGGTCTGGACGACAGCCTATACTCGCCGCATGAACCGGCGCTCGGGCCTTCGCGCATCGATCCGCTCGGCCGCCGACTCGGTGCGTCGCGGGCTCGCCACGGCCCGCCGCGACGTCGAGGCGGCCCGGGAGCGTGACCCGGCGGCGCGCTCGCTGGTCGAGATCCTGACCTGCTACCCGGGCGTCCATGCGATCTGGATGCACCGCGCCGCGCACGGGCTCTACGTGCAGGGGCTGCACCTTCCGGCACGCCTCCTGAGCCAGTTCTCGCGTTTTGCCACCGGCATCGAGATCCACCCCGGGGCGCGCATCGGGCACGGCTTTTTCATCGATCACGGCATGGGCGTGGTCATCGGCGAGACGACCGAGATCGGTCAGGACGTCACCCTGTACCAGGGTGTGACGCTCGGCGGGACCGGCAAGGACTCCGGCAAGCGGCACCCCAGCCTCGGGGACTGCGTGATCGTGGGGAGCGGGGCCAGCGTGCTCGGACCACTCGTGATCGGCGACAAGGCGAAGGTCGGCGCCGGCGCGGTCGTCGTGAAGGACGTTCCCCCCAACTCGACCGTCGTCGGGAACCCCGGCCGGCCCGTCGTGATCGAGGGGCGCCGCGTCGACGACTCGAGGCGCATCGACCTGGAGCACACGCGACTCCCCGACCCCGTGGCCGAGGCGCTGGCCTACCTCGTCGACCGCATCGAGCGCCTGGAGCGCGAGCTCCACGCGGACGAGGAGGACGCGCCCGCCGCCGAGCGGGCCGACCGCGTCCGTGAGGACATCGCCGCCCTCCTCGGCCGGGACTTCCCCTCCGCCTCGGGGTGAGGCCCGCGCCGGGCGCCGTGCGCGGCGTGGCGGCGGCGGCCGTGGCCTCCGATAGCATCGGCGGCCCGTGTCCGACCTGACCTCCGGCCTCAATCCTGCCCAGCGCGAGGCCGTGCTCCACGAGGGCGGCCCGCTCCTCGTCCTGGCGGGCGCGGGCTCCGGGAAGACCCGGGTGCTGACCCACCGCGCGGCACGGCTCATCGCCGAGGGCCGCGCGCCGGCGTGGCGCATCCTCGCCATCACCTTCACCAACAAGGCGGCGGCCGAGCTTCGTGAGCGCCTGCACGGGCTGGTCGGGCCCGGCGCGTCGGAGATCTGGACGGGCACCTTCCACGCGACGTGCGTGCGCATCCTGCGCCGCGAGGCGGAGTCGGTCGGCTACGCGCGGGACTTCGTCATCTACGACGCGGACGATCAGCTGCGCGTCCTCAGGTCGTGCCTGGCCGACGAGGAGATCGACCCCAAGCGGATTCCGCCGCGCGCGGTGCAGGCGGCGGTCTCGGACGCCAAGTCGCGCATGCTCGACGCCGACGACCTCCTGGCGCAGGCCGCGTCGTTTCGCGACGAGGACGTCGCGCGCGTCGCCAAGCGCTACGGCGACCGCCTCCGGGCCAACCAGGCGATGGACTTCGACGACCTGCTGGTGCTCGGCGTGCGCCTGCTCGAGGACGATGCGGACGCCCGCGCACGCTGGCAGGGCCGGTTCGCCCACGTGATGGTGGACGAGTACCAGGACACGAACCACGCGCAGTACCGCCTGGTCCGGGTGCTGGCCGAGCCCGAGCGCAACCTGGTCGTCGTGGGCGACGACGACCAGGGCATCTATTCCTGGCGCGGCGCGGACGTCCGCAACATCCTGGACTTCGAGCGCGACTACCCGGATGCGCACGTGGTCGCGCTGGAGCAGAACTACCGCTCGACGGGGACCATCCTGCGGGCCGCCAACGCCGTGGTCGCGAACAACGTCGGCCGGCACCCCAAGCGCCTGTGGACCGATCGCGGCGACGGCGACCCGATCGTGCTCGTCGCGTGTCGCGACGAGCACGAGGAGGCCCGTCTGGTCGCCTCCGAGGTGGAGGCCGCGCTCGCCCGAGGGGAGCGCCTGGCGGACGTCGCGGTCTTCTACCGGACCAACGCCCAGAGCCGGGCGATCGAGGACCAGCTCGTGCGCCGGGGCGTCGCCTACAGGGTGATCGGCGGGCCGCGCTTCTATGAGCGGGCCGAGATCCGCGACCTGCTCGCCTACCTTCGCGTCGCGGTGAACCCGGCGGACGCCGTCTCGATGGCCCGGATGCTCGGGGCGCCCAAGCGCGGGATCGGTCCGACCACGGTGCGCCGGCTCGTCGCGTTCTCCGTCCAGCACGGGCTGCCTGCCGCCGGTGCGATGGCCCAGGCCGAGGCGATCACCGGGATCGGCGCCGCGCAGCGGGCCACCCTGCTCGAGGCGACGCGTCTGATCGACGAGCTGCGCCAGATGGACGCCGCGGGGGCCGGTGTCGACCGGATCATCGCCCGGGCGCTCGAGGGCTCCGGCCTTCGGGACGTCCTCGACGCGGAGCAGACCATCGAAGCGCAGGGCAAGGTCGAGAACCTCGACGAGCTCATCTCGGTCGCAGCCGAGCACGCCGGCGAGCGTGACGTGCGCCTCGCGACCTTCCTGGAGGAGGTCGCGCTCCAGGCCGACGCCGACGCGGTCGACGAGGCGGCCGGCGCGGTGACGCTGATGACGATCCACAACGCCAAGGGGCTCGAGTTCGAAACGGTCGTCATCACGGGCCTCGAGGAGGCGCTCTTCCCGCACATCCGCTCGGACACGCCCGAGACGCTCGAGGAGGAGCGACGGCTGTTCTACGTCGGGATCACGCGCGCGCGCCGCCGTCTGGCGCTGAGCCACGCGGAGAGCCGCGCCCTCCACGGCGTGCGCGACTACCGGATCCCGTCACGGTTCCTCGGCGAGCTGCCGCCGGACGCGACCGAGACGCCGGCGGGCGCCCGGGCGCCGGTCCGCGCGGTCGCGTCGGTGGCCCGGCGGCCCGTCGGTCGCGCCGTCGCAGGCGCAGCCCTGGCGGCCGGCGACTCGGTGCTCCACGCGACCTTCGGGGAGGGCGTGGTCATCGACGTCGAGCGCGGGGGAGAGCTGGTCAAGGTCAGGTTCGCCAACGACGGCGCCGAGCGGCGGCTGATGGCCGGCGCCGCGCCGATGAGGAAGGTGGGGTCCGCGTGAGCGCACGGGTCATCGACGGCAAGGCGGCGGCCGAGCGGGTCCGGGCCGAGGTCACGGCCGGGGTCGCGGAGTTCGTCGCCGCCCACGGGCGGCCGCCGGGCCTGGTCGGCATCCAGGTGGGGGACGACCCGGCATCCGAGATCTACCAGCGCATGAAGGCACAGGACGCCGAGGCCTGCGGCATGCGCTCCCAGCGGTTGATCCTGCCCGCCGGGACGACGCAGGAAGAGCTGGACGCACGGCTCGACGCCATCCGCGACGACGACACCGTCGACGGGGTGCTCGTGCAGTTGCCGGTGCCGCCCCCGCTCGCCGAGCCCGCGATCGCGTCCCGGATCGACGTGCGCAAGGACGTCGACGGGTTCTCGCCGGCGAACCTCGGTCGCCTGTTGCGTGGCGAGCAGGCGCTCGTGCCGTGCACCCCCAGCGGTGTGATGTGGCTCCTCCACGACGCCGGAGTCCCGATCGAGGGCGCCGAGGCCGTCGTGGTCGGGCGCAGCCTGATCGTCGGCAAGCCGATGGCGCAGCTGCTGGTCGCCGAGAACGCCACGGTCACGATCGCCCATTCGCGCACCCGCGACCTGGCCGCGGTCTGCCGGCGGGCCGACATCCTGGTGGTGGCCGTCGGCCGGTCGGAGATGGTGCGCGGCGACTGGATCAAGCCCGGCGCGGCCGTGATCGACGTCGGCATGAACCGGGCCGAGGACGGGCTGTACGGGGACGTCGCCTACGACGAGGCGGCCGAGGTGGCGGGGTGGATCACGCCCGTGCCCGGCGGCGTCGGACCCATGACGCGGGCGCTGCTCCTCGTCAACACGCTCGACGCCGCACGGCGTAGGGTTCACGAAAACCAATAGACGATAACGAGGGGACCAATGAAGATTGCGATCTTCGGGGGGACCGGCGATCTCGGCCGGGGTTTGGCGATCAACTTCGCAGCGGCCGGTCATGAGATCGTCGTCGGGTCCCGCAGTCAGGAGCGGGCCGACCAGGCGGCCGCCACGCTCAAGGAGGCCTTTCCAGAGGGCTCGTTCACGCCGCTCGAGAACGTGGAGGCCGCCGAGGCCGGTGAGCTCGCGGTGGTCTCGATCCCCCACGAGGGAATCGAGGCGACGATCCCGCCGATGGCCGAGGCGCTGGCGGGCAAGGTCGTCGTGTCGGTCGTGAACGCCATGCGCTGGGGCAAGACCGGCGCGATCGCGCTACAGGGCGACGAGTTGCCCGCGGCGTCGTGCGCCCATCAGATCCAGGACCTCGCCCCCGAGGCGAAGGTCGTCGTGGCGTACAACAACCTCCCGGCGGCGGGGCTCCAGCACCAGGAGCACCTGGGCGCGGACGTGCTCGTGTGCGGGAAGTCCAAGGACGCCCGCCAGCAGGTGATCGAGCTGACCTCCTCGTCGATCCCCGGCACGCGCGGGCTCGACTGTGGCCCGCTCGCCAACGCGCTGATCATCGAGGGCATGACCGCGGTGATCATCCAGCTCAACAAGCGGTACGGCGGCGAGGCGGCACTCCGCATCGAGGGCCTGGAGAACGCTCCGGACCGACCGGTCTGATCGTCAGCGCCATCCCCCTCGCGATCGGCGAGGGGGATGGCGAGGGGGATGGACGGCCCACGTGCGAACCGCGCGGTGCGCCGGCATGCAACGGCGCGACCGGTCTGACGCCCGCGGGGCGTGAAGGGGGATACGCTTTGCAGGCTTTGCCCCGTTTCCTCCGCCTCCGCTACGTCCTGCCGGCCATCTTCCTGCTGCTCGTGGGTGGCAGGATCATCTACCACTACGCGGCCGAGATCACGGTCAAGAGCGCGTTCTACGACTCGCTCGGGATGGGCTCGGCCTACGATCTGCGCTGGCGGGCGAACGTGGTGCTCGGTGTCCTCGGGCTCCTGCTCGCGGTCCTGCTCGCGCTCCCGGTCCTGCTGATGCGCTGGGAGCGCCAGCGCGACCGTCCCGCCCCCGGCACGGCGCCCCCGATCGAGGGCATCGACTGGGAGGACTGGCCGGGTCTCGGGCGTGCCAGCCAGGCGGCCCGCCGCCTCGACCGTCGGCTCGTCCGGCTCGCGGTCCTGGGTGCGTTCCTGATCACGACGCTCATCCTGGTCGCGATCCTGGTGCCGGGCCTGATCGCCGCCAGGGACGAGATCCTCGCCGGCGTCCGGGCGCGGCCGTTCGGCGTCGACGACCCGGTGTTCGGTCGCGACATCTCGTTCTTCGTCTTCGTGGAGCCGCTGATCCGCACGCTCGTGAGCCTGGCCGCCGGGGCGCTCGGCGTGGCCGCCGCGGCCGCCCTGCTGGTCGGGGGCGGGGTGTGGTTCGTGGAGAAGGGCGCCGGCGCCGTTCGCCAGGCGGACGCCGTGCTCGCGCGCGCGCTCACCGCGGGCTTCCTGTTGGGAGGACTCTTCTTCGCGGCGCTCGGCGGGCTGCTGTGGACCTCGCGCTACGAGCTCGTGCTGAGCGACGGCGAGGTGGTCGCGGGCGCGGGCGCGGCGACGCGCGCGATCGACATCCCGACGCGGACCGTCGGGTCCGCCGCGATGTGGATCATGGCCATCGGCCTGATCGCGATGGCGTTCCCGCAGGTGCGCCGAGCCGCGTCGCGGATCAGCCTGCGCCGGGCCGTCCAGGCGGGCGTGTCGGTCTGGGCCGTGCTGGCGCTCGTGCTCGCGGTCGTCGCGTCCCCGTGGTGGCTGGTGCTGCTCCTTCCGATCGGGCTCGGGGCGGCGGCGGCCTGGGGGTCGCGTGATGGCTGGGGCATGCGGCCGACGCCGCTGTGGGCGATTCCTGCGGCGGCGTTCGCGAGCGCCGCGGTGCTCTCGATCATCGGCCCGGTGGGCGCGGCGCTCAACGACTCGATCGTCCTGCGCGGTTCGCCGCTCCAGGTCGAGCGCGAGAACATCGCCGCGACCCTCGAGAACACCCGCCGGGCGACCGGCCTCGACCAGGCAGAGGTCGAGCAGGCGGACTACCGCCCCAACGGCGTCGCCGTGGAGGACATCGCGGCCGCCCCGGCCTCGGTCGCGTCGCTGCGCTTCCTCGACATCCCGCCGACGGCCGAGGCCTGCTCGCGCCAGCAGACGGTCAACCAGTTCTACCACTGCCAGGACGTCGACATCGACCGCTACACGCTCGGCGGCCAGCCCCGGACGGTGTTCACGATCGGGCGCGAGATCGACTACTCCCAGGTCACCGACTTCCAGCGGCGCCACTTCACCTACACCCACGGCTACGGCCTGATCGCCGCCCCGGTCAACGAGATCACCGACAGCGGCCGGCCGGTGTGGGTGGCGGGCTCGATCCCGCAGCGCGGGCTCGACATCGAGCGCCCCGAGATCTACTTCGGCGCACAGCCGGGCATGCCGTGGTCGGTGGTCAACACCGACCAGCCCGTCTTCGACCGCACCGACGAGCGGGAGCTCACCTGGACCGGATCCACCGGGATCCCCGTGGGATCGGGGTGGAAGCGACTCGCCATGACCGAGTTCACCGGCGGCCTGCCCTACATCGGAGGCGGGCGGCGGTTCTGGAACGCGACCGGCGGCCGCCCCGCCGACGCGGACTCCCAGGTGCTGCTCTATCGCGACATCAACGCGCGCATGGCCGAGCTGGCGCCGTTCCTCACCCCGGACGACGATCCCTATTTCGCGGCCGCGGGCGACCGTCTCTGGGTGATGGTCCCCGCCTACGTCGCGACCGACCGGTTCCCCTATGCGGCCCAGTTCGGCGGCGCACGCTACGTGCGCCAGTCGGTCATGGTCGCGATGGACGCGTACACGGGGGAGACGAAGCTGTACGTGCTCGACCCCGACGAGCCGATGATCCGCACCTGGCGGGCCGTGTACCCGGACCTCTTCACGGACGGCGACGAGATGCCGGCCGAGCTTCGCGAGCACCTGCGCTACGGCGAGGACCTGTTCGACTTCCAGTCGACCGCCCTGGGGCGCTTCCACGTCGACGAGACCGACGCCTTCTTCAACGGCGACGAGGCCTGGGCGATCACGCAGGAGGCCTACGGGCCGGGCGTGGAGGGGGATCGGATCGTCTCGCCGGCCAGGTACACGTACGCGGTCCTCCCCGGCCAGGAGGATGAGGAGTTCCTGGCGGTCCGCAACTACAAGCCGCGGACCGTGGGCCGCGGCATCGGCTTCTCCGGGTGGCTGGCGGCGTCGAACGGCCCGGAGGGCTTCGGCCGGCTCACGATCCTCGAGTTCCCGAGGAACGCCGAAGACCCCCTGGACTCGCTCGACACGTTCACCTCCAACGTGGCGCGCGACCCGCAGCTTTCGGAGGAGATCGGCGTGCGGCGCGACCAGGTGCTCCGCGGGAACACCATCGTGGTGCCCGTCGGCGAGGGCCTCCTGTACGTCCAGCCGCTCTACCTGGACGCGCCCGGCGACTCGCTTCCGACGCTCTGGCAGGTGATCGTCAGCTTCGGCGACCAGCGCGTCTTCTCGGCGCCCACCTTCGAGCGCGCGCTCGCGCGCGCGCTGGGCGGCGCCGCGGCGGCGCAGCCGCGCACCCCGGGCGCGCAGGCGCCCCCGGCGAACCTCGCCACGCTCGTGCAGCGGGCCGCGACCGAGTTCGAGGCCTATCGGCGAGCGTTCGGTCGTGGCGACGATCAGGAGGCGCTCCGGCGACTGCGGGCGTTCCGCCAGGCGCTCGCCCAGGCGAACGCGCTGGCCGAGCGCCAGCAGGCGGGGTCCGCGCCCGCGGATCCGGCGCCCGCGACGCCGGCGCCCGCGACGCCGGACGGCGGCGCGGACGAGACCGGGGGCGCCGCGACCCCCTGAGGTCGATCGGCCCCGCCGCGCGCCCGGCGGATCCACGGACCGAGGATCCGCGACGCCCCGGGCGACGGCCACCGCGTGTCCCCGGATGGCGACGCGGCCCGGGCGAGCGACGATGACGGGGCCACATCCACACGGGAGGGGCAGCCATGGGCGGACGCCACCCGGTCACCGCGTTCTTCGCGCTCACCTACCTGTTCTCGTGGGGGCTCTGGGCCGCGCCGGCACTCGGTCTCCGGGGCGCAGCGGGCGCGGCGCTCCTCATCGCGGGCAGCTTCGGCCCCTTCGCCGCCGCCGCCGTGATGACCCGCGCCACCGGCGGTTCGCTGCGCGCGTGGCTCGGCTGGATGGCGCGTCTTCGGGTCGCGCCGCGATGGTACGTCGTCGTGCTCGGCCTGCCGCTCGCGCTGGCGGCCGTCGTGACGATCGAGTTCGCCCTCACCGGCAGGTCGCTCGACACCTCGCTCCTCGGCACCGCCGCCGCGTTCTACGTTCCCGCGCTCCTCATCACGGCGGTGGCGGGCGGTGGCAACGAGGAACCCGGCTGGCGCGGCTTCGCCCTGCCGCGACTGCTCGCGCAGATGTCCCCGGTGTCCGCGACCCTGCTGCTCGGCACGGTGTGGGCGCTCTGGCACCTGCCGATCCTGTTCGCGACCGACGGTGCCGCGCACGGACTCGACGCCGGCGGGACGATCGTGCTGGCGGGGCTGACGCTCGTCGGCATCGTCGGGTACGCGTTCGCGTACACCTACGTGCTCGCCGCGACCGGCAGCGTGGCCCTCTGCGTCCTGCTCCACGCGGGGTTCAACACCGCGATGGCGTCCGCCGCCCTCCGACCCGAGGAGGCGCTCCAGCGGTGGGACTACGTCCTGGTGCTGGCGCTCACGAGCGTCACCATCTGGATCGCCGTGGGCGTGTTGATCGTCCTCACCCGCGGACGACTGGGCCTCTCGCCCGCACCCCGCCGCACCCGCTCGGGCGCCCGGAGGACGGCGGGTCCGGTCACCGGCTGACCGGGATCAGTCCTCGGCGGCGTCGATGATGACGCGAAGGCGCGCGAGCGCCTGCTTGGCGCGTCCGAGGTCGCGCCCTGAGCACGCGGTTCTCGGCCTCGAGCGAGGCGATCCGCGCCTCGGCGTCGTCGAGGCGAAGGCGCGGGGCGTCGCGCGAGCCGGCGGTGTCGTCCATTCCCCTCCGCCACTCCTCGAAGCCTGCCGCGATGGCCTCGATGTCCTCGTCCTGACCGAACCGTCGCGCGGCCTGCGCGGCGGAGGCGCCGGCCTCGACGAGCGGGAGCATCTCTGCGAAGAGCTGCCGGTGGTGGCGGGGGCCGCTGCGCGCCTGGCGGCGACCGCCGCCCGACCGCTCGTCGGCGTCCGCGTCGCGGGCCTCGGCGGCCCGCTTGCCGGCGTAGAAGGCGGACGAGGTGCTCGAGGGGGTCCGGCCCATCTCCGCCGCGACGCGACGGATCGCCTCGGCCTGCGTGACGCCCTCGGCGTCGACGAGCGCCCCGACCCTGCGGTGGATGTCCTCTGAGATCGTGAGACCGGTCGCCATCACCCTCAACCGTACCCGAGTCGGTCGAGTTGGTCCTCGTCCATCCCCAGATGGTGGCCCAGCTCGTGGAGGAGCGTGATGCGGACCTGCTCGACGACCTCGTCCCGGCTCCGCGCGACGCGCAGGAGCGGGTGCATGTAGATCGAGATGCGCGGCGGGAGCATTCCCGAGGGCAGTGGGCCGCTCGTCATCGGGACGCCCTGGTAGAGACCGTAGAGCGACCCCATGTGGGCGGGCGCCCGCTCCTCGACCACGACGCCGACCTCCTCCAGCGCATCGACGAAGGGGGGTGGCACCTCGTCCATGGCGAGCGCCACCATCTCCTCGAACTCCTGTCGCGTCACGTCCACGCCGTGATGGTAGCCCCTGCGATGTCCGGTGAGGCGTCCGGGGGTGGCGGCGTCCGAGGACCTCAGACCGGCCATCGCTCGTCCCGGTACGCCGCCTCCCAGAACATCCACTCGTAGCGGGCGGCGCGGACCGCGTGCGCGGTCGCCGCGGCGCGCGCGCGGTCCGAGACCGCCGCCATCGCCGCGTCGAACGCGGCTCGGCAGCCGTCGACGGCCGCGCCGAACGCGGGGTCCGCGTAGGTGGTGATCCAGTCGGCGTAGAGGGGGTCCCGTGAGCCGCGCCGCGCGAGCTCGCGTCCCACCTCCCAGTAGATCCAGTAGCAGGGCAGGACGGCGGCGATCGCCTCGTGGCGCTCGCCGAGGGCCGCCGCGCGCAGGAGGAAGTCGGTGTAGGCGGCACACGTCGGCGTGGGGCCCGTGGTGTCGAGGACCCCGCGCCCGACGCCGAGCTCGTCCAGCAGGCGGGCGTGCAGCTCGCGCTCCGCGCCGATGGCGCCGGTCGCGTCGTTGCAGAACATCGTGAGCGTCGGCGAATCCGCCGCGCGGGCGGCGCAGAGCGCGAGCGCGCGTGCGTACTCGGCGAGGAACAGCTCGTCCTGGACGATGTACCCGGCGAACGTCGCGCGATCGAGGGTGCCGTCGGTCAGGCCGGTCACGAACGGGTGCGCCAGGATGCGGGCGTGGATCGGGGCGAGGTGTCCCCAGAGCTCCTCGTGGGGGGTCATCCGGACACCTCTCGTCCCGCGAGGACGTCGACGGGGCCGGCGCCCGCGCCGAACGGGCGCCCCGCCCGCACCGCCGCCGTGGCGGCGCGCTTGGCGCCCGCGGCCGCGTCTCGGAGCGGGAGCCCGGACGCCAGCAGCGTCGCGAGCGTCGCCGAGTGGGTGCAGCCGGCGCCGTGCGTGCTCGCGCGGGGGAGCCGGACGCCGGGGATCCGCGTCACGCCCTCGTCGTCGCAGATCACGTCGTCGGCGGTCCGTCCGTGACCCCCCGTCACGATGGCGGCACAGCCGTGGCGCCCGTGGAGCGCCCGCGCCAGCTCCTCCGGATCGTCGTCCTCGCGCCCCGCGAGCACCTGCGCCTCCGCCAGGTTGGGCGTGATCACCGTCGCCATGGGCAGCAGGTGACGCATGAGCGCGTCCTCTCCGCCCGGGGCCATGAGCGGCGCGCCCGACTCGGCCCGAAGCACGGTGTCGACGACGAGCGGCACCGGGTCGGCCGCCAGCCGCGGCCGGAGCGCATCGGCGACGGTCTCGACCAGTCCCGCATCGGCGAGCATCCCCGTCTTGACGCCGTCGAGGCCCAGGTCGTCCCACACCGCGGCGATCTGGCGGGCCACGAACGGGTGGGGGACGGGGAGCGCCTCCTCGACGCCCAGCGTGTTCTGGGCGGTGAGCGCAACGAGCGCCGTCATGGCGAAGCCACCGGCGGCGGTCACCGCCTTCACGTCCGCCTGGATCCCGGCGCCCCCGCCGGAGTCCGAGCCCGCGATGCTGAGCACGCGCGGGCAGCCCTCGACGAGGCGCGTCCGGAGGGCCCGGGCGGCGGCCGCGGGGTCGGGCGCGTCCGCGATCGCTCGCACCACGACGACCCGCTCGGCCCCGACCGCCGCGACCCGGCCCACACGCGCCTCGTCGACGCCCCCGATCGCGAACCACGGGAGCTCCGCCGACCGGGCGGCGCGGGCGGCCGCGCCGATCCCGGTGGCCGGGCGGCCCGCCTTGGTGGGCGTCTCCCAGATGCGGGCCGACCGAGCAGTAGTCCGCGCCCTCCGACGCCGCCGCGGCGAGCTCCGCGTCGCCTCGCGAGGAGCGTCCGATGAGCCGCTCGGGGCCGAGCAGCGCGCGGGCCCCGGACACGCTGCCGTCGTCCTGGCCGAGGTGCACGCCGTCCGCGCCACAGGCCCGCGCGAGCGACGGGTCGTCGTTGACGATGAAGAGCACCCCCGCCGCGGCCGCCGCGTCCGCGCAGGCGCGCGCCTCGGCGAGCAGCGTCTCGGGGGAGAGCGAGCGGTCCCGGATCTGGACGATGTCGACCCCGGCCGCCGCGAGGGCGGGGATGTGCTGCGCGAGGCGGCCCGCGGCCAGGTGGGCGGGCGCCACGAGGTAGAGGCGCGCGGCGGCGAGACGCCGCCGTCTGTCGTCCGTGCCGGGCGGGGTCATCGGTGGCCTCCTCCCCGGCGGGTGTGCGTGCGGGTGCTCCGCGTCACAGCGTCGGGAGCCCGGCATCGTCGGTCGAGGCCTGCCCGTGGCGGACGCGCGGGATGCGTCCGGCGGCGCGGGCCGTGCGCCCGGCGCGCACCGCGTCGCGGAGGGCCGCGGCCATGAGCGGCGGCGAGGCGGCGCGCGAGATCGCGGACGCCGCGAGGACCGCGTCGCACCCGAGCTCCATCGCGAGCGCCGCGTCCGAGGAGGTCCCGATGCCGGCGTCGAGCACGAGCGGCACGTCGACCAGCTCGCGCATCAGCTCGATCGCGTGCGGGTTGCGGATTCCGAGGCCGCTCCCGATCGGCGAGCCCAGCGGCATCACGGCCGCGCAGCCGGCGTCGGCGAGCCGGCGCCCGAGGATCGGATCGTCGTTGGTGTACGCGAGCACCACGAAGCCCTCGCCGACGAGGGTCTCGGCGGCTCGGAGCAGCTCGAGCGGGTCGGGCAGCAGCGTGCGCCGGTCTCCGATCACCTCGAGCTTGACCCAGTCGGTCTCGAACGCCTCCCGGGCCAGGCGGGCCGTCTGGCACGCCTCGCGCGCCGTGAAGCAGCCGGCGGTGTTGGGAAGCGTCCTGGCCCCCGCGGCGGCGATGGTGTCGTAGAGCCCCCCCGGCGCATCCTCCACCCGCCGGAGGGCGACGGTCACGATCTCGGCGTCGCTGGCGGCGAGCGCGTCCGCGAACAGCTCCAGGCTCTGGAACCCACCCGAGCCAAGCAGCAGCCGCGATCTGAGCGGTGTCCCGGCGATCTCGAGCACGTCGTCCATCCTCATCCCCCCGCGGTCGCCCGCACCACCTCGATCTCGGCGCCCTCGTGCAACCGGGTCGCCGCCCACTCGGCGCGCGCGACGACCCGACCGTCGAGCGCCGCCGCGATCCCCCGCTCCCCCGGGTGGGACCCGGCCGCCGACACCGCGTCGGCGATGCGTCGCCCCCTCGGCGACCGGACGCTCGACGCCGTTGATCACCACCATCATGCCCGCACCGCCGCGAAGCGGCCGGGGTCGAGCGCGGCGATGGGGGCGGGCGCGTGCCCGCCCCGCAGGTCGGCGTCGACGCCCGCGGCGACCAATGGCAGCAACAGGATGCCGTGGCGGTGGCCGCCGGTCGCCCAGTACACACCGTCGTGGGGGTCCCTGCCGATGGCCGGCCGGCCGTCCGGCGTCGCCGGGCGCGGCGCGGCCGAGGCCTCGTGGAGCTCCATCTCCCGGAGCTCCGGACAGACCGCGACGGCCGCCTCCAGGAGATCGAGGGCGGCGCCGGCCGTGACCCGCCGATCCGACGCCTCCTCGACCGTGGCGCCGACGACGATCTCCGTCGCCCGTCGCGCGACGACGTAGACCTCGGGGGTCCTGACGGTCCGGACGAGCGGCATCCCGGCGCCCGGCGGAACCCGCAGCCGCAGGATCTGCCCCTTGACGGGGCGGATCGGCACGAGCTCGGCGGGCGCCGGCGCCGGATGCCCGACGGCGATCACGACGGTGTCCGCGCGATGGACGCGGCCCTCCGCGTCGCGCACGGCCCTCGCCCGCCCGCCGTCCCCGTGGATCACCGCGACCCCGTCGCCCGGCGACGATGCGCACGCCGGACGCCTCGCCCGCACGCTCGAGTGCGGTCATGAGCCGGCGCGGGTCGATCTCGCCCTCCTCCGCCAGCAGGAGGCCACCGGCCACGCCGCCGAGACCGGGCTCCAGCTCGCGAAGCGCCGACCCCGCCAGCCATGGCGCGGGCCGACCGAGCGCGGCGAGCGCCGCGGCGCGGTGGCGGATCGACGCGACGTGCTCGCGACGGGCGGCGACGTGGAGGCAGCCGCAGATGCGAAGGCCCGGATCGAGCCCGGCGTCCGCGGCGACCTCGGCGGCCAGCCGGGGCCAGCCGGCGAACGCGGCCGCGAGCAACGGATGCAGCGCCGGGTCGCGCTCGTCGGCCTCCGAGCGGGGTCCGAGCATGCCCGCGGCGACGGCGCCGGCCGGGGTCCGGGCCCCGGCGACGAGCGTGACCTCGGATCCCGCCCGTGCGAGGCGCCATGCCGCGACGCGACCCCACGGACCGCCGCCGACCACGACCGCCGTGCTCATCCCTCGACCTCGGGCTGGAACCGATCGGTGACGGCCGCGCCGACGTCGACCGGGTCGCTCGAGAAGCCCCTCGGCACGCATCCAGTCGGCGTAGTCGGCCCAGGCGTCGGGATCGACGGCGAGCGAGCGCCCCTCCCCGGTCCCGAGCAGCGGCGCGGTCAGGCGCACCTGCTCGACGAGCAGGTCCCGGTCGAGGTCGGGGTTCGCCCCGGCGACGGCGTCGACCGCCGCGTCGCGATCGGCGACCGCCGCCGCCGTCCCCGCGGCGAGCCCGCGCACGACCGCGCGGACGAGCGCGGGGTCGTCCCGTGCGATCTCGTCGCTCGTCACGAGGACCAGCTCGTCGTAGGCGGGGACGCCGAAGCGCTCGAGGCGGAACACCTCGACCGGGACGCCGCGCCGCTCGAGCTCGGGTGCCTCGATGTTCCAGTAGGCACCGACGAGGGCGTCGACGCGCCCGGCGGCGAGGGCGGGGGAGAGGTTGAAGCCGACGCTTCGCGTGCGCACCTTCGCCGGGTCGCCGCCGTCCGCCCGCACGACCGTGTCGAGCAGGGGGCGATCGGACGGCAGGCCGGAGATCCCGACGGTGCGGCCCTCCAGATCCCGGGGGCGCGTGATGCCCCGATCCCCGCGGACGATGACGGCGTTCAGCGGCGTGCCGACCAGTGCCGCGACCGCGACCACCGGGATCCCCTGCGAGCGCGCCAGCAGCACCTCGGGCTCGTAGCTCACGGCGAAGGGCGCGCGGCCCGCGCCGACCTGCTTGAGCGCGGCGGCCGGGTCGCTCGGCACCTCGGGGACGAGCTCGCACGCCGGCGTCGGCCATGTGCCCGCCGGCGATCGCCGTGTAGATCCCGGCGTGGTCGGCGTTCGGGAACCAGTCCAGCACCAGGTCCGCGGACCTGGTGCCGTCCGCCCCCTCGGCGGGCCCGTCGCCGCACCCGGCCAGCAGCGTCGCGGCGACGAGGACGAGGGCGATCAGGGCGGGGATGACTCGTGTCACCGGCGTCTCCAG
The DNA here is from genome assembly GCA_963698665.1 of Miltoncostaeaceae bacterium. GTDB lineage: Bacteria > Actinomycetota > Thermoleophilia > Miltoncostaeales > Miltoncostaeaceae > CALNYH01. Next base: position 1,421,635 of record CAVORO010000003.1, read on the forward strand.
GGTGGGCGGGCGGAATGGTGGCGGTGGGGAAGGGCGAGGCGCTCGCACCCGGCCACGGCCGCGAACAGGCCGACGCCCATCACGGCGAGCCATGCGATCGCCGCGAACGAGCGGGCGGTCTCGAACTGCCCGCCCGAGATCTCGGTCAGGTAGCCGAGCCCCCGTTCCGCGCCGACGTACTCGGCGACGACGGCACCGGTCACCGAGAACACGGCGGCCATCTTGAGGCCCGAGAACAGGGCCGGGAGCGCCGCCGGGAACGTCACGTGCCGCCAGATCCAGCCGCGGGTCGCGCCGAGCGTGCGGACGGTGCGCCCGAGTCCCGGGTCCGCGGCCCGGAGCCCGTCGACACCCGTCACCACGACGGGGAAGAAGCAGATCAGGAAGGCGACGAGGACCTGTGCCGGACCGTAGTCGAGCCAGATCGCCGCGAGCGGCGCGACGGCGAGGATCGGGACGGCCTGGCTGGCGACGATCCACGGGTAGAGGGTGCGCTCAGCGGCCCGCGATGCGGCGATCCCGGCGGCGAGCGCCAGCCCGGCGAGGGCGGCCAGACCGAACCCGAGGAGCGCCGAGCCGAGCGTCGCCCGCGCGTGGAACCAGAGCCGGCCGCGCTCGTCCACGAGGGTCTCGGCCACGGTGCCGGGTGCGGGGAGGAGCCACGGCTCGGGCCGGGCGATCCAGACGACCATCTGCCACGCGAGGATGCCCGCGAGGGGAAGCACGAGCAGCGCGAGCCGCCGCGCGGTGGGGCGGAGCGGTGGCACGGCGAGCCGCACGCCCATCGGCTTTCGCACGGCGGTCACGTCGGCGCCCCGGCGCCGGCGAGCGCCCCGATGAGGGCGCGCTTGGCGGTGACGAACCGGGGGTCCGTCGTGGTCGCGGCGTCCGTGGGTCGCGTGAGGTCGACCCGCACCTCGGCCGCGATCCGCATCGGTCGGGGCGAGGCGATGAGCACGCGGTCGGCGAGCAGGAGCGCCTCGTCGAGGTCGTGCGTCACGAGCAGGACGCTCGCGCCGCGGGTCCGCCGAACGGCGTCGAGCTCGCGCTGCAGTCGCGCCCGCGTGAGCGCGTCGAGGGCGCCGAAGGGCTCGTCGAGCAACCAGGTCCGCGTGTCGGCGGCCAGCGTTCGCGCCAGCGAGACGCGCTGGCGCATGCCCCCCGAGAGCGCGTGCGGGTACTGCTCGGCATGGTCCCCGAGCCCGAGGTCATCGAGGGCGTCGGCGGCGATCTCGCGGGAGCGGGTCCGCGACGCGCCGGCGAGCCGGGCCGCGAGCGCGACGTTCTCGCCGGCCGTCCGCCACGGGAGGAGCGCGTCCGCCTGCGGCATGAGCGTCACGTGCCCCGGACCCGGCGCGGCGGGGTCGCCGTCGATCGCGACCCCGCCGCCGTCGGGAGGCTCGAGCCCGGCCACGGCCGCGAGCAGGGTGCTCTTGCCGCACCCGGAGGGCCCCACCACGGCGACGGCCTCGCCACGCGCGACCTCGAGCGTCACCCCCGCGAGGATCGTCCGTGGGCCGTCCTGTCCCATCCGGACGACGACGAGGTCGTCGACGGCGATCGCCGGCCCGTCAGACATCGTGGACCCATCCGGGGCGGGCGGGGGTCTCGACCGTGCGGCCGTGCCGGGCCAGCGTGAGCGACGGCCCGCCCGCCCGCACATGGCCGACCAGGTGCAACTCGACGCCGGCGGCGCGCGCTCGGGGCACGTCGGCGGGCGCCATGGCGACGATCAGCTCGTAGTCGTCACCCCCGGTCGCGGCGAAGAGGTCGGCCTCGCGTCCGAGCGCCGCGGCGACGCGCGCGACCCCGGGCGCCAGGGGCACGGCCTCGAGCGCGATCTCGAGCCGCACGCCGGACGCGGACGCCATGCGCCCGGCGTCCACGATCAGGCCGTCCGAGCAGTCGAGCATCGCGTGGGCGCCGGTACGCCTGAGCGCCCGCCCGAAGCCGACCCGCGGCACCGGTCGACGGTGCGCATCCACGAGCGCGGCCCCCGTGGCGGCCTCCGGCGGCGCGATCCGGCCGTCCAGCAGGGCGAGGCCGGCGGCCGCCCCGCCGAGCGGCCCGGTCACCGCGAGGACGTCGCCGTCCACCGCGCCCGTGCGGGTCACCGCGCTCGCGGGGTCGTCGAGCACCCCGATCGCCGTCACCGCCAGGACCATGGCCGGCCCCGAGGTGAGATCGCCGCCGGCGATCGTGACGCCGTGCGCGGCGGCGAGCTCGTCCATGCCGGCTCGAAGGGCGTCGTGGTCGGCGACCTCCAGCCCACCCGGCGGCACGACGAGGCCGACGAGCGCGGCACGTGGGTCGGCGCCCATCGCCGCCAGGTCGGAGAGGTTGACGGCGAGGGCCTTGTGGCCCAGGTCGCGCATCGGGGTCGTCGCGCGCCGGAAGTGCACGTCCTCGACCATCACGTCGGTGGTGACGACGACGCCGGGTGCGCCCGCGAGCACGGCCGCGTCGTCACCGACGCCGAGGAGCGTGCCGTCCCGGACGACCGCCGACTCCGTGATCCGCTCGATCAGGTCGAGCTCCGACACCCACGCCCTCCCTTCGTCGGCATTACCCGGACAGGTTCGAAGGGTCGGGGCGCGTTCGTGCCCCCTCTCAGCCGCCGCGAGCGGCTCCCCCAGGGTGGCGGAAGGCTAGCACCGGACGCCATCCGCGCCCCCGTGGGCTCGGGTCCATGGCCGTTGCGTCCGATACGGGGTCGCAGCGGCGCGCCCCGTCCCGTCCACGCACGCGAGAAGTCACGTGGCCATGAGCACCGAGGTCGCCACCGACGACCAGACCCGCCAGCCGGTGGTGTTCACGCTCGGCGACGAGGAGTTCGGCGTCCCGATCACGCTCGTGCAGGAGATCATCCGCCACACGCCGCCGCGGCCGATCCCCGCCAGCCCCCCGGCGTCGAGGGCGTGATCAACCTCCGCGCTCGCATCATCCCGGTGGTCGATCTCCGGGCCCGCGTTCGGCGTCGCCGGCGAGCGCCCGGAGGAGCGCAGGATCGTGATCGTGGAGCTGACCGGCGCCACCATCGGCGCGATCGTCGACGAGGTCGAGGAAGTCCTCTCGATCAACGCGCGGACCGAGGCCCCGCCGCAGGGGCGCCGGCGACGCCGACTACCTCGAGGCGGTCGCCGAGCTCGAGGGCCGGCTCCTGGTCATCCTCGACCTCGAGCGTCTGCTCGCGGGGAGCGCGATCTGATCATCGGCGGGTGAGTGCCGTGGGGGCCGGTGGCCCCCACGCGCTCATCTGCTCGGAGCACTGCTCCGGGCGCCGCTTGCCGGCAAAGAGGTCGGCCGACTCGGCGTCCTCCGTGGTTTTCGGCCACCGACGGCTGGGCCTGTCCCGTGGACTGCCGCCCGCGCGTTGCCGCCCGTCAGGCGCGGCCTCGCGTCGCGTCACGAACCGCTGCCAGGGCGCGCTCGAGGCGCTCCCATGCGATGCGCTCGGCACGCAGGTGTTCCGACTCGGACGCGTAGAGATGACCGCTCCGCGACACGGACAGGTAGTCCCCGCGAGCTCGCTCGAGGTCCGCCTCCGGTGCTCGGCTGATGGTGCTCTGCATCATGCCCTTCGCCTCCTCGCCGTCTTCCTGCGTGGACGATGAGGGCATGCTGGCGCGGCGATGGCGCCGGATCATTGGCCCGGTGGCCAAAGATCGCCGCTCGAGCGCGCCATCGCGTCACCCGGCGGTCCACAGCGGCGACCCGACGTGTCGGCCGCGTCGAGCACCGACGTGGCGCCGGTCAGCGGGCCGACGAGGAGGTCCGCGTCGAGCGGCCCCAGGTCGCGCACCCGCATCTTGGCGCGGCAGACCGGCTGGCGGGCCCGCGCATACGCCGCCTCGGCGCGCGCCATGGCGTCGTCGCGGTCCTCCGCGGCGACGAGGACGACCTCGAGCTGGAACGGGCCCTCCCAGCCGCTGCCGACGGCCCAGAGGTGACGAGTGGGTCCACCGTTCCCCATGCGAGGGAACGGTAGCCGACCCGCCACTACACTCGGCACGGTGACCGACGCGCCCCGCCGACCGACGCGTGCGCTGCTCGTGGCCGCGCCGCTCGTGGTGGCGGCCATCGGCGCGCTCGCCATCCTGGCCTTCGGTGTCGGCGGCGGCGGCGCGAGCGCGGCCCTCAACGCGACGCCGGTCGACCCGCCGGCCCCGGCCCCGGCGGTCACGGGGCGCGACCAGGCCGGGCGCGCGGTCGCCCTGCCGGCGGCCGGCCGGCCGATGGTGGTGACGTTCCTGTTCACGCGGTGCCCGACGACCTGTCCGCTGATCGCGAGCCAGCTCTCGGGTGCGCTCGACGAGCTGGGCCCGGATGCCGGGGAGGTCGACGTCGTGGCGATCAGCGTCGACCCGGCCGGCGACACGCCCGCCCGGGCCAGGGCGTTCCTGCGCTCCCACGGGCTCGAGGGGAGGATGCGCTACGTCGTCGGCGACGCGGACCGGCTCCGGCCGCTCTGGTCGGCGTGGCAGGTCGCCGCCCAGCCGGCCGACCAGCCATCGCTCTCACTCCACTCGGCGCGCCTCGTCCTGGTGGACCGCGAGGGGCGCCAGGTCGGCCGGTACGCCGGCGGCCTCCCGATCCCGCCCTCGGACATCGCGGCCGACATCCGGACGCTGATCTGAGCCGTCGCGACCGCCGGGCGCGGCGCGCCGGGCGCGTGCGGTAGCGTCGTCGGATGCGCCTGGGCCATCCGATCGTCGCCGTGTCGCTCCTCGCCGGCCTCGCGGCGGCGCCACAGGCGCTCGCCGCACCCGCCGAGTTCTCGTTCGTCGGCAGGGGGTTCGGGCACGGGGTCGGCATGTCGCAGTACGGCGCCTACGGCGCCGCCCTGACGGGCTGGGGTGAGGCCAGGATCATCCGCCACTACTACCCCGGCACGACGCTCGGGCGGACCACCCCCGATCAGCGCCGCGTGCGGGTGCTCCTCCAGGAGCGGCGGCTGCGCACGGCCGTCGTGGCGACGCGCGCGGTCCTGGCGCGACCGGCGTCGGGCCCCCCGGTCCCGCTGCCGGCGGGGCCGCTCCGCGTGGCTCGGGACGCGGGCGGCGCGGTCGTGACCGACCGGGCTGGTCGTGCGTACTCGCTGGCGCTCCCCGTCAGGCTGACCAGTCGCGCCCCGCTCGCCGTCGGCGGCGTCCGCTACCGCGGCGCCATGGAACTCCACGCCGAGGGCACGCGCCGCGTCGAGGTGGTCAACGACGTGCCGCTCGAGGGCTATCTGCGCGGCGTGGTCCCGCAGGAGGTGCCGGCGTCCTGGGCCCGCCGGGCGGCCGCGGCGGTCAGGGCGCAGGCCATCGTCGCCCGCTCCTATGCCGTGGCGTCGCGCAGTCGGGGCGCCCACTTCGAGCTGCACGCCGACACCCGCAGCCAGGTCTACGGGGGCCTCGACGCCGAGGACCCGCGCGCCGGAGCGGCCGTGGCGGCCACGGCGGGCCGCGTGGTGCGACGCGACGGCGCGGTCGTGAGGACGTACTTCTTCTCGTCGTCGGGCGGGCGCACCGAGAGCGCCGCCGTCGTGTGGGGCGTTCCGGCGACCCACCTCGTGAGCCGGCCGGATCCGTTCGACCGCGTCTCCCCGTACCATCGCTGGGCCGAGCCGGTTCGCCTGCGGGGCGACGCGCTGGCCGACGGCCTGGGTCTCGACGCACCCGTGACGGACATCCGCGTGCTGGAGCGCGCGCGCTCGCCACGCGTCGTCCGCGCACGCGTCACCACCGCGGACGGTGCGAGCACGATCGTCTCGGGGGCCCGGCTCCAGGCGGCGGCCGGCCTTCGCAGCACCTGGTTCTCGGTGCGGCGCTCGCGCTCCTGACGCCCGCCGCCGATACCGGTACCGTTCCGGTCGGCGGGACACCTGGAGGGGTGCATGGCACAGGCGACGACGACGGGCCCGCGGAGGGTCGCGATGGATGATGCAGACGTGCTGTGGCCGCCCGAGGTCGCGCGCCCCGGCGGGGACCCGCTGACGCGCGAACTGCTCCACGGCGCCGGCGTGGACGCCTCCGCCCGGGTCGTGCAACTCGCCCCGGGGACCGGCACCACCGTTCGCCGCGTGCTCGAGGTCGGTCCTCGCACGTTCGTCGCCGTCGCGCCCGGCTCCACGACGGCCCGGCTGCTCGGTCGTGTCGCGCCCGCCGCCGAGGTCGTCACCGCCCCGGCCGATGCCACCGGCCTCGACGGCGGCGCCGCGAGCGCGGTCATCGCGGAGGGGCTGCTGACGTGCGCCGCGCCCGAGGCGCGGGCCGCGCTCGTCGCCGAGGCGGCGCGACTCCTGCGGGCCGGTGGCCGGCTCGGCCTGCATGAGCTCTGCCTGTGGCCGGGCGACGCGCCCGAGGAGGCGGCCGCCGCCGCCCGCGCGCTCGCCGACGCGGGTGTCCATCCCCTCGACCCGGACGAGTGGCGCGCCGTGCTGCGCGCCGGCGGGCTCGTCCCGGTCGGCGCGACGAGCGGGGCACCGGTGCCCCGCTCGAACGCGGACCTCGTCCGCGAGCTCGGCCCGCGGGGCGCGCTCGGAGCTCTCGAGGCCCTCGGTCGGGACCGTCGTGCGGCCCGCCGGACGATCGCCGCGCGGACGGCGGTCGAGCGATACCGGCGCGGGCTCGCGGCGATGGTCGTCATCGGCGAGAAGCCGCTCATCGCCGGAATCCGTCGGCCGTCGGTCGCGTGAGCGAGATCGTCCCCGAGGGGGGCGGCGGGACGGTCTGGGAGGACGGGATCGGGCGGCGCGACATCGACGCCGTCGTGCGCTTCGAAGGACACGCGTCGCATGCGCCCGACCCGCAGTCGGTCCGATACGGACAGGGGGAGCCGGGGGTCGTCGTCCAGGCGGCGGTCAGCGGGCCGGTGTTCCGGGGTCGGCCGGTGGTGGACGTGCGCTGGCACGAGGGGCTCCGGCCGATGTACATGCGCATGACACCGGACGAGGCGCGCCGGATCGGGGAGCTGCTGCTCCGGGCCGCCGACGTGGCGGACGCCTCGGAGGACCTACCCGGCGGCTGACAGGACCGGGCTCGGCCGGACGGCGTCGCGTCCGTCCGCCTTGGCGCGGTAGAGCATCGCGTCGGCGAGCTCGAGCATCCGGGTCGGCGACCCGGCGGCGTGCAGATCGGCGACGCCCGCCGACACCGTGAGGTGTCCGGCTCCCCCGACCGGCGTGGCGGAGACGGCGCGCCGGGCCCGCTCGAGCGCGACCGCGGCCCACGACGCGTCGAGGCCCGGAAGGATCCAGCCGAACTCCTCGCCGCCCACGCGCGCGACGACGTCGTCGACGCGCGCGGCGCGGCGCAGGCGGCGCGCGACCTCCGCGAGCACCTCGTCGCCGACCCGATGGCCGAGGCGATCGTTGACCTGCTTGAAGCGGTCGATGTCGATGAAGGCGACGCTCATGGGCGCACCGTCGCGATCCGCGGTGCGGCACGCGCGCGCGAGCGCGGCGTCGAAGGCGCGACGGTTCGCCAGCCCGGTGAGCTCGTCGGTGGCCGCGAGCTCGGCCAGCCGGCGGTGGCTGGCGTCGGTCGCCAGCGCCAGGGTCATGAGCTCGGCGAACGGGGTGAGCACGTCCACGGCCTCGTCCGGCGTCCGGCCGCCCGTGCCCGCCGCGAGCGCTCCCCACACGCGGCCGTCGAGGCGGATCGGGACGGCCACGAGGGCCTCGGGGCGCCGCATGGGTGACGACGGCGCGCGCCGGTCGCGGAAGGCCACGACGGGCGTGCCCTCGAGCGCGGCCGTCACCTCGGGTGCGATCGCGTCCCCCGGCTCGGCGCCGGCGCCTGCGCCGGCCACCACCCTCGCCCCGCCGGCCCCGACGGCGACCACCATGGCCGAGGCGGCGCCGAGGGCCTCACACGCCTGGGCCGCGATCACGTTGGCCGCGGCCAGCGGCGCGTCGCACGTCCGCAGGGCCCGGATCGCGGCCGTCTGGGCGCGCCGTTCCGTCCGCCCGTCCGCCCACGGGGATTCCGGCGGTGTGGCGGCGCTCGCGCGCCCGTCGTGCATCAGCTTCATCCGGCCCCCCGCAGCGTGACAGCGCGGTGATCATGTGGCACGAGATCGACCGCGTCGATGGGCAGCCCCGAGAGAACCCCCGCTCAGAGCGGAAATCGCGGCTGTCGGGGGCCTGTGACACCGACCGGCCGGAGGCCGGGCGCTCAGCGGGGCCGGATCTCCACGGTCCACTCGGAGTCCGCCGAGAGCAGCAGGTCGAACTCGCCCGCCTCGATGTCGACCTCGCCGCGGGACTCGGAGCGTGTCGACGAGGGTGGCGCCGCTCAGCAGGTCCTGCAGCACGAACTGGCCGCCGCCGGACGTCCACGCGAGGGTGGACGGCTCGTCCACCGTGACCGCGCCGATGTCGTCGGTCTCGCCGCTCGAGAACACCTGGGACGGGGCGTCGCCGCCCTCCGAGTCGGTGGTCTCGGGAGCTCCGTCGGTGTCGGTGGCGGGCGGCTCGGTGACCGTCTCGGGCAGCACGTCGGTCACCGTCTCCGGCGCGACGTCGGTGACCGTCTCGGGCAGCACGTCGGTGACGGTCTCCGGGAGCACGTCGGTGACGGTCGCGGGGTCGGCCGGCACCTCGAGGGTCACCGCGCCCGCGGACGTCTCGGCGAGCACGAGCGTCTCGTCGTCACCGCCGCCCCCGGACGCCGCGAGTCCGATCCCGACCGCCGCCGCCACGGTCAGCGCGGCGGCGAGGAGCACCACGAGCAGCCGGCCGCCGGACGTCAGCTCGGCCCAGGCCCGATCCAGGCCGAGCGGCGGCCCGGGCTCGACGGGCGGCGTCGGCGTCCGCGAGGGCGGCGGCGTCCCATCGCTGCTTGCATCCGGCTCGGTCGGGTCGTTCACGGGGTCGTCCTTCTCGATGACAGGGGGAGGGTGCCAGACGCCGCGGTCGGCGATGCGTGCGCCGGGGCATCGGTTACGCTCCGGGCGTGCCCGAGACCACCGTCCGCGACGTCATGACGCCCATCCGGGTCGCGTGCCCGTCCGACGCGACCCTTCGTGACGCGGCCGCCGCGATGACCGAGGCGGGGGTCGGCGCCCTCGTGGTCGAAGGTGAGCGACCCGCGATCCTCAGCGAGCGCGACCTGCTGAGGCCGATCGCGGCGGGTCTCGACATGGACACCGAACGGGTCGCCGATCACGTCCGCGCGAACCGACCCGGCGCGCAGCCGGCGGAGTCGCTGATCGCGGTCTCGGCCCGCATGTCCGAGCAGAACGTGCGGCATGTCCTGGTGCTCGAGGGCTCGACCGTGGTCGGGATGCTGTCGATGCGCGATGTCGTCCGCGTGATCGGCCGGGTCGCCGACGCCTGAGCCCCCGGGGGGGACCCTCCAGGGAGCGGGGGAGGGGCGAGCCGGAAAAAGAGGGAGGCGGGGGACCCCGGGGAGGCCTCCCGCGCGGCTGCCCGGGCCCGCATCATGGCCCCCATGCGCATCCTCACATCCCTCGCCGTCGGGCTCGTCCTGGCCCTCGCCGCGATCGTGCTCCACCCGGCCCCGGCGACCGCCTCGGTCACCGTCGCCGCCGGCGACACGCTCTCCGGCATCGCCGCCCGAAGCGGCGTCTCGGTCTCGGCGCTGGCGGCCGCCAACGGGATCTCGGACCCCGATCGCATCGGCATCGGCACGCGCCTGACCCTTCCCGGCGGATCGGGCGGCGGATCCTCCGAGGGCACGGCGGTCACGACGCCCACGAGCGCGGGCGGCGCCTCGGTCACCGTCGCCGCCGGCGACACGCTCTCCGGCATCGCCGCCCGAAGCGGCGTCTCGGTCTCGGCGCTGGCGGCCGCCAACGGGATCTCGGACCCCGATCGCATCGGCATCGGCACGCGCCTGACCCTTCCCGGCGGATCGGGCGGCGGATCCTCCGAGGGCACGGCGGTCACGACGCCCACGAGCGCGGGCGGCGCCTCGGTCACCGTCGCCGCCGGCGACACGCTCTCCGGCATCGCCGCCCGAAGCGGCGTCTCGGTCTCGGCGCTGGCGGCCGCCAACGGGATCTCGGACCCCGATCGCATCGGCATCGGCACGCGCCTGACCCTTCCCGGCGGATCGGGCGGCGGATCCTCAGTGGCGACCGCGTCCGCCGGGACGCTCAGCGGCGGCCGCACGCCCGGGGTCGGGTCGCTGCTCGAGCAGAGCGCCGCCCGCCATGGTGTGAGCGCCGATCTGGTGCGGGCGGTCGCGTGGCAGGAGAGCGGCTGGAACCAGTCGGCCGTCTCGAGCGTCGGTGCGACCGGCGTGATGCAGCTCATGCCCGGCACGGCGCGCTGGCTCGGCGAGGACGTGCTCGGGCGCCCCATCGACAGGTCGCGGGTCGAGGACAACGTCGACGGCGGCGTCGCCTACCTGGCGTGGCTCATCCGCCACATGGGCGACGAGCGCGCGGGGATCGCGGCGTACTACCAGGGGCAGGGCTCGGTCAGCGCGCACGGGCCGTTGCCCGAGACGGACCGCTACGTGGCGAGCGTGCTGTCGCTCCGCGGCAGGGTGTAGAGGGGGCGTCGGCCGCTCGCGAACGGCGACGACGAGACCTCTCTGAGCACCGTGGCCGAGGTCGCCCGCTCGGTGTCGCCCAGCCAGCGCGCGGCGATCAGGTTGGCGACGCCCACGCCGGCGAGCACGCCGCCGAAGACCGCGGCGAGCGCCGGGCTCAGGGCGGCGAAGAAGAGCGCGAGCACGACGAGGTAGATCAGGACCTGGGTCAGGAGCGTGCGGCGAAGGGTCGCCTGCTCGGTCTCGACCGGCGTGTCCGGCGGCGCGGCGGGAGCTCCCAGGGCGTTCACCCGGATCCAGCGCCCGCCGATCAGGTGCTGGACCAGTCCGGCGGCCACGCCGCCGACGGCGACGGGGATGAGCACGCGAACGGGGTCCACGCCGGACACCATCGCGGCACCGGCGCCGAGCACGCCGAGCGCGACGAGGGCGACCCCCGAGATCTGGAGCTCCGCGGCGAGTGAGGCGATCCGTCGCACGGGGCGGGATACTCGCAGACGGACGATCGCATGGGCGAACGACTCGACGAGTACCGCGGACGGCGCGACTTCGCCGCCACGCCAGAGCCCGACGGCGCGTCCGGGCCGGTGGACGACGGTGTCGCACGCTTCGTCGTCCAGCGACACGACGCACGCGCCCTCCACTTCGACCTGCGGCTCGAGCACGACGGCGTGCTCGCGTCGTGGGCGGTGCCGAAGGGCCCGCCCCTCCGAGAGGGGGTCAAGCGGCTGGCGGTCCGCACGGAGGACCACCCGCTCGAGTACCTGACCTTCGAGGGCGCCATCCCCGAGGGGCAGTACGGCGCCGGGCTCATGACGGTCTGGGACGGCGGCACGTACACCCGCCAGCCCTCGGCCGACGACGAGTGGAAGCTGGTCCTCGAGGGCCGCGTGCTCCGGGGTCACTACCACCTGGTGCGTACCGGCGAGCGCGACGGCCGGGAGCAGTGGCTCCTGTTCCGATCGCGAAACGGCCCCCCGGGACCCGAGGACCCGCGTCCGCGCGTCCGCGCGTTGCGCCCGATGCTCGCGAGCGCGGCGGCACGGCCCCCGGTCGGAGACGACTGGGCGTTCGAGCTCAAGTGGGACGGGTTCCGGGCGCTCGCGCTGGTCACCCAGGACGGCACCGAGCTGCGCGCCCGCTCCGGCGGCGACCTCGGCCCGCGGTTCGCCGGCCTCGACGACCTGCGGCGGGGCATGGTCTGGCAGGAGGCGGTGTTCGACGGCGAGCTGGTCGTCCTGGACGAACGCGGGCGCGCCGACTTCCAGGCGCTCCAGTCCGGACGGGGGGTCGTGACCTACGTGGTGTTCGACGTCCTCTACGCCGATGGGGAATGGCTCCTGGAGTGCCCGTGGTCGGAACGGCGCGCCAGGCTCGAGGCGGGGCTCCTCCCCGGGCGGGAGCCCCGGATCATGCGCTCCGAGCACGTGATCGGCCGGGGCGCCGACCTCCTGGCCGCCGCGCGCGCAGAGGAGATCGAGGGCATCGTCGGCAAGCGGATCGGCGCGCCCTACCGTCCGGGTCGGCGCTCGACCGACTGGGTCAAGGTCAAGTGCCGCCCCGAGGACGAGTTCGTGATCGTCGGGTGGAGCGAGGGGACGGGCAGTCGCCGACACGGGCTCGGCGCCGTGCTGGTCGGCGCGCCGGACGGCGGCCGGGCGCCCGCCTTCCGGGGGGCGGTCGGCTCCGGCATCGGCCCCGACCTCGCCGACACGCTCCGCGCCCGCTTGGAGCCGCTCGCGCGGCCCGGCCCTGAGACGGCGGACGCCCCGCCGGACCTTCGTGGCGCGCACTGGGTCAGCCCTCGTCTTCGCTGCCGCGTCGAGTACGCCGAGGTCACCGCTGACGGACGCCTGCGGGCGCCGGTGTTCCGCGGGCTCGTCGGGGACGAGGTCGATTCCGGCCCCGGTGCCCGCCCGGCCGACCCTCCGTCGCCCCGCCCCGATCCGTCCACCCGAAACGACGACGAGCGTGTCGTGCGCGACGGCGAGCGTCGCGTCCGGCTCACCAACCTCGGGAAGGTCTGGTGGCCCGCCGACGGCCGGTCGAAGGGTGATGCGATCGACCACTACCTGCGGGTGGCGGGCGTGCTCGTCCCGCACCTGGCGGGGCGGCCGATGATCCTCAAGCGCTTCCCGGACGGCGTCACGGGCGAGCACTTCTTCCAGCACAACCTCCCCGAGGGGGCGCCCGCGTGGCTCGGGCGGGTCGAGCTCTCGCGATCCGGCCGAACCGGAGAGCGCACGAGCACCTACGCGCTCGTCGACGATCCGCTGGCGCTCCTGTGGGTCGTCAACCTCGGCTGCATCGACATGAACCCCTGGCAGAGCCGTGCGGACGCCCCCGACGAGCCGACCCAGGTGCTCTTCGATCTGGACCCGGGCGAGGGCGTCCCGTTCGCCGCGGTCGCCGAGACGGCCCTGCTCGTCCGCGACGAGCTGGTGCGGGTGGGCCTTCGCGGCTACCCGCGCACGAGCGGGGCCACCGGAATGCACGTGTTCGTCCCGCTGGCGCCGGGTCACGGATTCGACGCCGCCCGGCTGTTCGCGGGGGTGGTGGGCGCGCGGCTCCGGCGTGCACGTCCGGACCTCGTGACGACCGAGACCCGTGTCGCCGACCGCGGGGCGAGGGTCTACCTCGACGCCAATCAGAACGGCCGCGGACGAAGCATCGCGAGCGTGTACTCGATCCGTCCTCGCCCGGGTGCGCCGGTCGCGACCCCCCTCGGGTGGGAGGAGGTGGTCGCCGGGCTCGATCCGGCCGCCTTCCCGCCGGAGGTCGTCGCCGCGCGGATCGCCGCGCGCGGCGACCTGTTCGCCCCCACGCTCACCGACCTGCAGGAGCTGGCGCCCGCGGTGGCGCGGCTGGCCGGGTGAGCGGGGCCTCGGTCCTGGGTACCCGCGCCGACCGCGACCGTTCCCCCGGGCCGCGGGACCCGCTCGCGCGCGGGCCGCACGGTCGCCGGTCGTGCCGCCTCGGTGCGACGTCGACCCTCGCCGGGAAGGTCCGCGCGCCCGCGGCGTCGAATACCCGCGCCGATGCCGCCCGACGCAATGGACCTCGCAACCCGGCTCGAGCGTGACCACGACCGCTTCAGCCCCGCACAGCAGGCGCTCGCCCGCTACCTCCTGGAGCATCTCGGCGAGCTGCCGATGATGTCCGCCCACGAGGTGGCGCGCGAGGCGCACTGCAGTCCGGCGACCGTCGTCCGCTTCGCGCAGGCGCTCGGCTTCGCCGGGTACCCGGACCTCCAACGCACGGTACGGCGCGGCCGCGTCGCGCTGGGCGAGGCGACGGCGCCGAGCGGGCCACCCGCGGTCGAGCGCCGCGTCGTCCTGGCGCTGGCGCTCCGGCTCGAGAGCGCCAGTCCGGTGCTCATCGCCGGTGACGGCGGCGCCCTCGGGGCGGTGGTCGCGGCGGAGGACGTGATGCTCCGCGCCGGACGCCCGGTGATCTCGCTGATCGAGGGCGGCGCCCGCGCCCGCGCCTGGCTCGGATCCCTGCCGCACGGCGCGGGCGTGGTCGCCATCGGCCTGGGCGAGGAGTCGCGCCTGGCGGACGTCGCGGTCCGCGCGGCACGCGCCGCCGAGGTGCCCGCGGTGGCGCTGGCGGCCGGCGGCTGGAGCGGATCCGGCGTGCCGACCGCGAGGACGAGCGGCCGGGAGGGGTCCGGGGAGGCCGATCTCGTCGCGCTCGCGGTCGAGCTCGCACGCGCGCTGGCCGCGCCCCGCGAGGGCCTTCGCGCGGTGGGCGCCTGACCCGAGGACGCCCCCGGGCGTGGGGTACACTCGGCTTTCGTCGACACCTCGGGAGGGTGTGTGAGCAACGGCAACGGCCGGACCGGGACCCACACCGTGAAGACCGGCCTGGCGCAGATGCTCAAGGGCGGCGTCATCATGGACGTGACGTCCCCGGAGCAGGCTCGGGTCGCGGAGGCGGCGGGTGCCTGCGCCGTCATGGCGCTGGAGCGGATCCCGGCTGACATCAGGGCCACCGGCGGCGTCGCGCGCATGAGCGACCCGGACATGGTCAGGGGGATCCAGGCGGCGGTGAGCATCCCGGTGATGGCCAAGTGCCGCATCGGCCACGTCGTCGAGGCGCAGATCCTGCAGGCGCTCGAGATCGACTTCGTCGACGAGAGCGAGGTCCTCACGCCCGCCGACGAGGCGAACCACATCGACAAGCGTGGATTCACCGTCCCGTTCGTCTGCGGCGCGACCGAGCTTGGGGAGGCGCTGCGCCGGATCTCCGAGGGTGCGGCGATGGTCCGCACCAAGGGCGAGGCGGGCACCGGCAACGTCGTCGAGGCGGTCCGCCACATGCGCGCCATCCAGGGCGGCGTGCGGCGACTCGCGGGGATGGCGGGCGAGGAGCTCCACGCGGCCGCCAAGGAGCTGCGGGCGCCGTACGACCTCGTCGCACGCGTGGCCGCCGACGGGCGTCTGCCGGTGGTCAACTTCTCCGCCGGAGGGGTCGCGACCCCCGCCGACGCGGCGTTGATGATGCAGCTCGGGGCCGACGGCGTCTTCGTCGGGAGCGGGATCTTCAAGAGCGGCGACCCCGACCGGCGCGCCCGGGCGATCGTCGAGGCGGTCACCCACTTCGAGGACGCGGCCACGCTGGCGCGCGTCTCGGCCGGCCTCGGCGAGGCGATGGTGGGAATCGAGATCGACCGCTCCGGCGGCATGGAGTTGCTGCAGACCCGGGGCTGGTGACGGGCACGGCCACGCCACCGGGCCCGGAGGGCGCGGCACCAGCCATCCGGCCTCCCCGCGTCGGCGTGCTCGCCGTGCAGGGGGCCTTCGCGGAGCACGAGGCGGCGGTCGCGACCGCCGGCGGCGTGGCGACCCAGGTCAGGACCCCGGAGCAGCTCGACGACCTCGACGGCCTCATCATCCCCGGGGGCGAGAGCACGACCTTCGGCCTCGTCGCCGGGCGGTCGGGGCTCCTCGGCGCGGTCCGCTCGCGGATCGGCGACGGACTCCCGACGCTCGGGACCTGCGCCGGGATGATCATGCTCGCGGATGCGACGACCGGTGGCGACCAGCCGCTCGTCGGCGGGATGGACATGGTGGTCCGACGCAACGCCTTCGGCCGCCAGATCGCCTCGTTCGAGGCGGAGCTCAGCATGCCCGCAGTCGGCCCCGAGGCGCTCCCGGCGGTGTTCATCAGGGCGCCGTGGATCGAGCGCGCCGGCCCCGACGTCGAGGTCCTCGCCTCGCACCGGGGGCACCCGGTCGCCGCCCGCCAGGGGCATCTCCTCGCGGTCGCGTTCCACCCGGAGCTCACGTCCGACCCCCGCATCCATCGGCTGCTGCTCGACATGACCCGGCGGGGACGGGCATCATCACGTGACAGCGGGACAGGGGGTGAACGTGTCCGGGCACAGTAAGTGGGCCACCATCAAGCGCAAGAAGGGCGCCGCCGACGCCAAGCGGGGGCAGCTGTTCTCGAAGCTCTCGCGCGCGATCATCGTGGCCGCGAAGGAAGGCGGTCCCGATCCCGAGGCGAACGCGACCCTCGCGACGGCGATCCAGAAGGCGCGCGACGCGTCCATGCCCAAGGACAACATCGAGCGCGCGATCCAGCGCGGCGCCGGCGGCAGCGAGGGCGACGACTACGAGTCGGTGATCTACGAGGGGTACGCGCCCGGCGGCGTGGCCGTGATCGTGAACGTGCTGACCGACAACCGGAACCGGACCGCGAGCGACGTCCGCCACATCTTCACCAAGAACGGCGGCAGCCTCGGGACGCCGGGCAGCGTCGCGTGGCAGTTCGACCGCAAGGGCATGATCATCGTCGACGGCGGCGAGCACGACGAGGAGGCCCTGATGGAGGCCGCCCTCGAGGCCGGCGCGGAGGACTTCCGCGAGGACGGTTCGGTCTGGCAGATCACCACCGAGCCCACCGACCTCGCCGCGGTGCGCTCGGCGCTCGAGGAGGCCGGCATCGCGCTCGGCTCGGCCGAGCTGACGATGGTGCCCAAGGTGACGGTCGCGCCGGACGAGGGCGAGGCCCGTCAGATCCTGCGGATGGTCGACGCGCTCGAGGACAACGACGACGTGCAGGACGTGTACGCCAACTTCGACATCTCCGAAGACGTCCTGGAGGCGGTCGCCGGCTGATCGTCGGGATCGACCCAGGCCTCGCGTCGACCGGCGTCGCGGTCGTCGGCGGGCCGCCGGCACGGCCACGCGCCGTCGAGTGGAGGACGCTCCGCACCCGTCCGGCGACCCCGCACGCCGAGCGTCTCGCGATGCTCGCCGACGGGGTGCGCGAGGTCACGGAGCGCCACGAGATCACGGCCGCAGCGATCGAGTCCTGGTTCGTGCACCCCATGAGCCGGAGCGCCATGGCGATGGCCGAGGCCCGCGGCGCCATCCTGGCGGCGCTCGCCGGGGCCGGGATCCCGGTCACCGACTACTCGCCGAACGCCATCAAGCAGGCCGTCACCGGCAGCGGGCGCGCCGACAAGGACCAGGTGCGCACCATGGTCGCCCGCCTCACCGGGGCCTCGATCGAGGGCAGCCACGCGGCCGACGCCATGGCGGCGGCCCTGTGCCACCTGGTCGGTGCGCCGATGCGCGAGGCCATCCGCAGGGCCCGGTAGCCTCGACCGGATGATCCGCTCGGTCCGGGGCCGCCTGACGGCGATCGAGGCGGGGGGCGTCGTCGTCGAGGTCGGCGGCGTCGGTCTGCTGCTTCGCGTGTCCGCCACGTCCGCCGTGGCGCTGCCGCCCGTGGGGCAGGAGGTCGCGCTGGCGGCGCATCTCGTCGTCCGCGACGACGCGCTCGACCTGTACGGGTTCGCGGGCGCGAGCGAGCGCGAGCTGTTCGAGGCGCTGGTTGGCGTGAGCGGGGTGGGGCCGAGGATGGCGCTGGCCATCTGCGGTGTCGCGGCGCCCGACGACCTGCGGGCGGCGATCGCCTCCGGGGACACCGCGACCGTGCAGGCCGCGCAGGGGGTCGGGCGGCGCACCGCGGAGCGGGTCGTCCTCGAGCTTCGGGACCGGGTCGGAGTCGTGGGCAACGGGTCGGCCCCGAGCCTCGCCGGCCCCGCCGCCGAGGCGCGCGCCGGGCTCGAGGGGCTCGGCTTCCCGGCCGACCACATCGACGCGGCGCTGGCCGACGCGCCGGCGGGCCTCGACGCCGAGGGGCTCCTGCGCCACGCCCTCGCCCGGCTCCGGTCCTGACCGGATGAACGGGTTCCCCGACGACCTCGAGCCCGACGCCCGGCTGGCGGACGCCGACGCCTCGGGCGCCGACGAGGAGGTCGAGCGGTCGCTCCGGCCACGCTCGCTCGCCGAGTTCGTCGGCCAGGAGACGGCGCGCCGCCAGCTCGGCATCTTCCTCGAGGCAGCGCGCCAGCGTGGCGAGGCGCTCGACCACGTGCTCCTGGCCGGCCCGCCGGGACTCGGAAAGACCTCCCTGGCCGCGATCGTGGCCGGCGAGCTCGGCGTCGGCTTCCACGTCACGAGCGGGCCCGTGCTCGAGCGCAAGGGTGACCTGGCCGCGGTCCTGACGGCGCTCCAGCCCCGCGACGTGCTCTTCATCGACGAGATCCACCGCCTCAACCGCGCGATCGAGGAGGTGCTCTACCCGGCGATGGAGGACTACCAGCTCGACGTCGTCCTGGGCCAGGGGCCGAGCGCCCGGACACTCCGTCTGGAGCTTCCGCGCTTCACGCTGGTCGGGGCGACGACCCGGACCGGGCTGCTGACGACGCCGCTCCTCGGGCGCTTCGGCGTCCTCCAGCGGCTGGACTACTACTCGCCGGCCGAGCTGGCCGCGATCGTGGTGCGCTCCGCGGGCCTGCTCGAGGTCGTCCTCGACGAGTCGGCCGCCGACCAGATCGCGGGCCGCGCCCGTGGCACGCCGCGGATCGCCAACCGACTCCTGCGTCGTGTCCGCGACGTCGCACAGGTGCGCGGCGCGCCGAGCGTCGACGCCGACCTCGCCCGCGAGGCCCTCGACCTGCTCGAGGTCGACGGACTCGGCCTCGACGATCTCGACCGGCAGATCCTCCGGCGCCTCGCTGAGACCTTCGAGGGCCGGCCCGTCGGGCTCGGGACCCTCGCGGACTCGGTGGGCGAGGCGCCCGACACCATCGAGGACGTCTACGAGCCGTATCTGCTGCAGGCGGGGCTCATCGTCAGGACCCCGCGCGGACGGGTCGCGACCGCGCGTGCCTTCCGCCATCTGGGGCTCGCCCCCGCCGGCTCCGCGGAGCAGCCCGGCCTGTTCTGACGGGCCCATTCCCGGCCCCGGCCGCTCACCCGTCGGGCCGGTGGTGACGATGGGCCGTCATCACCCGGGAACCGCACGACAGCATGCTAGGCTCGGCCGCGTCCATCCCCTTTGTGGAGGCGATCGCGCCATATGTCCGGAGCTCTCCTGCTCCCGATCTACATCCTGTTGTTCCTGGCCCTGATCTGGTTCTTGATGATCCGGCCGCAGCAGCGCCGCCGCCGGGAACTGCAGAACCTGATCGACCGGCTCGCCCCCGGCGACGACGTCGTGACCGTGTCCGGCCTCTACGGCACGGTCACCGAGATCGAGGAGGGCGACACGATCCTGCTCGAGGTGGCAGAGGATGTGGACATCCGCGTCGCGAAGGGCTCGATCGCGCGCGTGATCGACGAGAGCACCCTCGCGTCGGCGGAGTCCCCGTCGAGCGCGTCCTCCTCCTAGCTCCGCCCCCGGAGGTCTCGCGATGAGACGCGCGGTCCTCATCCTGGCCGTGGTCTTCGGCCTTGCCGCGGCCTCGCTCGTGGCCATCTCGCTCAAGCCGGCGACGCTCGGCCTGGATCTCCAGGGCGGCGTCGAGGTCGTGCTCGAGGGGCGGCCCACCGCCGAGGCGGAGGTCACGGACGAGGCGATCGACCGCGCGGTCGAGGTCATCCGCAGCCGAGTCGACTCCTTCGGCGTCGCCGAGCCCGAGATCCAGACCCAGAACAACGATCAGATCCTGGTCGCGCTGCCCGGTGTCGACAACCCGGAGCAGGTCGTCAACGACCTGATCAAGCCGGCGGTCCTTCGGTTCTACGACCTGCAGGCGAACCTGGTCGGCCCGCAGGGCGAGGCGAACCTGGCCCAGGTGATCGAGCGCGCCCAGCGCACCGAGGCCGACGAGGAATCGGTCGGCGGTTCCACGCTCTGGGTCGTCGACGCGGACGGCGACTACGTCGCGGGACCGTTCGCCGATCGGGAGAGCCTTCGCGAGGCGCTTCCGCCCGGCGAGCGCCCCGAGGGGGCGCGGGTCGAGCGCGTGCCCGCGGGCCTCGTCATCGTGCGCGAGGAGCAGGGCCTCCAGACCCGCGAGGACGGACCGACCAGAACGGTCTGGTCGCTTCTTCAGAACCGCCCCGGTCTCACGGGCCAGGGCATCTCGGAGGCCAGCAGCCAGCTGGACACGTCCGGGCTCGGGGACCCCGAGACGGTCGTCGCGATGCAGTTCACCGACGAGGGCCGACAGCAGTTCAGCGACATCACGCGGGACCTGGCCCAGCGCGGCGCCCTCCGCGGCGAGCTGCAGCAGTTCGCGATCGTCCTGGACGGCGAGATCATCTCGGCGCCCACGGTCGACTTCCAGGAGTACCCGACCGGGATCGACGGCCGCAACGGCGCCCAGATCCAGGGCGACTTCTCGCAGAGCGAGGCCCAGGGGCTCGCCAACCAGCTGAACTCCGGCGCGATCCCCATCGACCTCGAGGTGATCAGCCAGAAGCAGGTCTCCGCCACCCTCGGCAAGCAGTCGCTGCAGCAGGCGCTCACGGCGGGCCTGGTGGGCCTGGCGCTCGTGCTCGTCTTCCTGATCGCCTACTACCGCCTGCTCGGCCTGGTCGCGGCCGGCGCGATCGTCCTCTACGGCATCTTCCTGTGGGCCGTCGTCGTGATGATCCCCATCACCCTGACCCTGCCCGGCATCGCCGGGATCATCCTCACGATCGGCATCGCCTCGGACGCGAACGTCGTGATCTTCGAACGCGTGCGCGAGGAGGCGCGCGCCGGGCGAACACCCCGGGCCGCGATCCTCAACGGCTACAAGAAGGGCTTCACGTCGATCGTCGACGCCAACGTCGTCACGATCGCGACCGCCGCGATCATCTTCCTGTTCGCAACGGCCGGGCCCAAGGGCTTCGCGTTCACGCTGCTGGTCGGGACGCTCATCTCGTTCTTCACCGCGATCTTCGCCACGCGGGCGGTGTTCGAGGTGATCGCCGACACGAAGCTGATGCGCGACGACCGCCTGCTCGGGACCAAGAGCAAGGCGCCCCGGTGGAAGTTCGACTTCGTCGGCAAGTGGAAGCTCTGGATGGCGATCTCGTTCATCCCGATCATCGTCGGGATGGCGTGGATCGGCGCCTTCGGCCTCAACCTGGGCCTCGACTTCACGAGCGGCACGCGCATCACGGCCAACTTCGAGCAGCAGCCCTCGGAGTCGGCGCTCCGCGACTCGCTGGGACAGCTCGGGCTGGCCGACGCGAAGGTCCAGGCGACCTCGGAGGAGATCGAGGGGGAGCGGGTCGAGGGCTTCCAGATCCAGACCGAGACGCTCGATCCGGCAGAGCTTCAGGACCTCAACCGGATCCTGACCGACGACTTCGGCGAGCCGGTGACCTACCAGGTCGACCTGGTCGGGCCGACCTTCGGGGAGCAGGTGATCCGCAACGCCACCTGGGCCGTGCTCCTGTCGTTCCTCATCGTCGCCGTCTACCTGATCGTCCGATTCGAGTACAAGCTCGCGCTGCCCGCGATGCTCTCGGTCGTCCAGGACGTGCTGCTGTCGATCTCGATCTACGCGTTCACCGGCAGGGAGGTGACGGCGGCGACGGTGGCGGCGCTCCTCACCATCCTGGGGTATTCGTTGTACGACGTCGTGATCGTGTTCGACCGGATCCGGGAGAACGTCCCGCTGATGCGGAACACGCCGTACCGCGGGGTCGTGAACCGCTCGATCGAGGAGATGCTCACCCGATCGATCATCACGTCGATGACGACGCTCGTCCCGGTCGGCGCCATGTTCGTGTTCGGCGGCGAGACGCTCCGCGACTTCTCGTTCGCCCTGCTCGTCGGCATCTTCTCGGGTGGCGCGTCGTCGATCCTCATCGCGGCGCCGCTCGCGGCCATCTGGAAGGAACGCGAGCCGGAGGAGAGCCGGCGCAAGGCGCGCGCAAAGCGCCAGGCCACCGTGTCCTCGGACGCCGACGTCGTCGACCTGGACGTGCTGGCGCGCGCGGAGCAGTCGCTCGACGCGGACCTCGCGAAGGCCGAGATCGGTGCCGGCCCTCGCGGGTCGCTGGACGACGAGGTCGAGACGACCGAACCGCCGTCACGTCGCCGCGGGGGCGCGGGCGAGGGGACGGGCCGGGCCGCGACGGGCGACGCCGCCGAGGCGGTGGAGGCGCCGCCCCCGGTCGACGCGCCGGCCCCGGTGGAGGCGCCGCCCCCGGATGGCTCGCTCCCCGAGGCCGTCCCTGCGCCCGTAGGATCCGCACAGGAGGACGGCACGGCCGACGAGACCGACCCCTCGGGCGCGGACCTCGGCGGCGAGGGCGAGGGCCCGCCGGCCGCCACGAGCGACGCCCCCGAGCGCACCCCGCCTCGTGAGCGCCGTCACACACGGGTGCGGAGGAAGCGCGGATGAGCACGGTGCGAAGTGGAGTGGAGCAGGCGATCCTGGTGACGGTGGGTGCGGCCACCCTGACCCGCGAGCGCGCCGAGGCCGCCGTGCAGGACCTGGTCCGGCGCGGCCAGGTGACCGGCGAGGAGGGGCGTGCCGCGGTCGAGCGCCTGATCGGCCGTGGCCGGAGCGAGGCCGAGGGAGAGGGCCGAGGTCTCGTCGACATGCTCGAGGGCGGGTTCCAGGGGGCGCTGCGCGAGGTCGGCGTGGTGACCCGCGGCGGAGCTCGAGGATCTGAACCTCAAGCTCGCCGAGATGGATCACCGGCTGCGGCTGATCGAAGGGCGGCTCGACGGCGGCGACGCCGGGGGGTCCGCGGGCTAAAGCCCCGGCGGGGTGGCCCGATACCGGGGGAGAAGGCGTCCCCCGACTTCGGAGGCTCCATTGCGACGCCGCCTGATCGTCCCCGCCGCGCTGGTCGCGGCAAGCGCCTACGTGCTGGCTCGCCGCACCCGTCGCGCCGTCGCGCCGAGCCTCCCGCGTGCGCGCGCCCGGCGCGCGGACGATGAGGCGCTCGCGACGCGCTGGGCGTGGCCCGATGCGCCGGCCGCGGCGCCCGCGGCGGACGTCGCCCCCACGCTTCGGGCGCCGTCGTGGGACGGGCACGTCGATCCGCCCGAATGGGCACGTCCGCGCGGCCGGGCGACAGCACCGCTCGCACCCGACGACCCGATCGGCGCTCCCGCGCCGGCGCAGGTGGACGAGCCCGAGATCGTCGAAACGCCCCGCTCGGACCCCGAGGCATGGGTCGAGGTCGAGGTCGTCGAGGCTCGCCCTGTGACCTCGGCGCCTGAGGACCAGGTCGAGGTCCAGGTCGAGGTCGGCGTCGACGACGATCCGCCGCCGGTGTCCGAGGTCCCGGCCGCGGCCGACGCGGCGCCCGCCGGCGAGGAGCACGACGACATCGCCGACGAGGCGTGGTGGGACGAGCCGGGCCCCGGGGAGGTCGTCCTCGATTCCGGGCCGTTCGCGTTCGGGGGCTGGGCGCCCCAGTCCGGGGCCACGTCGGTGATGGGCGTGACCTTCGCCCGCCGCATGGAGGCCGCCCCGGCCGCGGCGCGGATCCGCCTGGAGATCCGGAGTGCGCGGAACGTCCCGGAGGGTGGGCTGGTCGTCCTGGCCGACGCCGGCTTCGCACCCGACCCAGAGGGATTCGCCCTGATGCTGGCCGCGGAGTCGGCCGGCTCGTTCCTGGCGAGCGGTCGGTGGGAGTTGCTGGAGGGCGCCGGGGCCTGAGCGCCGCGGTCCGGCGCTTTCGGCGAATCCGAAGCGGGCCGGGCCCAGGGGGCCGCTCACACATGGTGGGGGTTCGGCCGATCTGAAGTGGCGAGGGGCCCGCGCGAGCGCCCGCCCGCGGATCCGTCCATCCCCCCCGAGGAGAGACGACGTCATGTCGATGATTCAGATCGTTGCGATCGCCGGCGTGGTGGTCCTGCTGGCACTGCTGCTGAAGATGCGACACGACCGCCAGAAGGCTGGCCGCGCCGACACCCCCGATGGACGGACGCGCCGGAGGGGCCGACGCAAGAAGGACCAGGCGCCGCCGCCGCACGAGCCCATGCCGCTGGCGGCGGCCACCTCGGAGTCCGCGGCGACGGCGACCGAGATGCAGCCACCGCCGGCTCCGGCCGAGGCGCCGGTCGACGACCCGGTGCCCTCCGCGCCCGGGCCGCCGGCCGCCGTGGCCGAGGATGCGCCGCCCTTCCCGCCCCGGCCCGTGGCGGACGCGCCGGTGGCGGGGGACGACGACGTCGTGACCGAGCCCGGCTGGCCGATGCCCGGTGATCTCGACAGCCCCTTCGACGACGGCGATCTCGGCGCACACGACCGCATGCCCGCGTGGGCCGGCGCCGGGGAGGAGTCCGAGGTCGGGACCGAGTGGCCGTCGACTCCGGACGCCTCCGGCGACGGAGCATGGCCACCGCCCCCGGTCGAGGTGCCCCCGCTGGGTGCCACGACGCCCGCGGGCGTCGAACCGGTGGACGACGAGTCCGAGGTTGCGGCGTTCGGCACGGGCGACACGCCGCAGTTCGCGCAGATTGACGCCGCGGCGCCGATTCCGGCCGCCGAGTTCGCCGTCCAGGAGCCCGCGCCGACCGCCGCCCCGCCGACGTTCGTGCCCGAGGCCGAGGCCCGCGCCGACGATGACCGAGCGCCGTTCGCCTCCCCCGGTGAGGGTCCGCCCGACTTCGCCCCAGCGGAGGCGTTCGCCGCACCTCCCGCACCGGACGGGATGCCGGAGGCGCCACCCGCATTCGCCCCCGCGGAGGCGTTCGCCGCACCTCCCGCACCGGACGCCATGCCGGAGGCGCCACCCGCATTCGCCCCAGCGGAGGCGTTCGCCGCACCTCCCGCACCGGACGGGGTGCCGGAGGCGCCACCCGCATTCGCCCCCGCGGAGGCGTTCGCCGCACCTCCCGCACCGGACGGGGTGCCCGAGGCGCCACCCGCATTCGCCCCCGCGGAGGCGTTCGCCGCACCTCCCGCACCGGACGGGGTGCCGGAGGCGCCACCCGCATTCGCCCCCGCGGAGGCGTTCGCCGCACCTCTCCGACCGGACGCCATGCCGGCCGCTCCGCCGGCCGAGGCGCCGCCCTTCGAGATGGGACCGATGCACGACGGCGATGCGGGGCCCGGGGGGGCGACGTCCGGTCCGTTCGCGGGTGCCCATCCCGCGGCGGCCGGACCCGCGCCCGAGCACGACGTGGCGTTTCCGGTGACGCCCGCGCACCACGAGGCGCAGCCGTTCGAGATGCCGTCGGTCGACGTGCCCCAGGACGCGCCCGCCCCCGCGGCGTTCACGACGCCCGTCGCCCCGGACCCGTCGCCGGTCGCCGAGGGGTCGCCGGCCGCGCCGGCGTCCGACGCGGCGCCGCCGGCATTCCAAGCGCCCTCGCAGGCCCCGGTCGCGCACCCCGCGCCCCCGATGCCCGTGCGGCCGCTCGCGCCGGCGGCGGGTCCGGGGTTCGCCGACGGGCGGGGTGGCGTTCCCGCGCCGATCGCGAGCGCCGGCGTCTCGCCGTCCGAGACCGCGAACGGCGTTCGGGCGGCGTCCGAGGCGGCGTGGTGGGACGACGACGAGGCGCCCGCGCCGAGCATCGACGAGTCCCGCACCGGGCGCTTCGCCCTCGGGGGATTCGCGCAGACGGAGTCCCAGGATTCCATCGGCGCGGTCGCGTTCCGGCATCCGCTTCCCGCCGCGCCGACGGCCTGGGTCCTCGGACCGGCGGCGTCGCCGGCCGGGGTCCTGGTGCTCGACGTCCAGGGGGCGATCAACTGCGATCCGGCGAGCGTCGAGGTGCTGATGGACACCGGGTTCGCCCCGAGCACCGAGGGCTTCACGATCCGAGCCCGTGCCGCCGCCCCGGGGCCGTTCATGGTGAGCGTCGCGCTGGTGGCACTGGGGCCAGAACCCGTTCTCAGGGAGCCGGATCGACTTCCCGCTGCACGACTGGGCGTACAGCTTCCAGTCGATCCTGGTCTCTTTGCTGCTCGATCCCGGTGTGCTCGCGCGCATCCGGGATAACGAGCTGCGGGCGGTACGTGGCGAGCCGGTCGTGACGATCCCGGACGTGTTCACCACCCTGACCAACGCCATTTGGGCCGAGGCGGGACGTGGCCGGAACGCCTCGTCGATCCGCCGCGATCTGCAGCGCATGTATCTCGGGGAGCTGATGCAGCTGTTCGTGCGCCCGACCCCCGGCACACCGGATGACGCCCGCGCCATCGCCCGGGTCACACTGGTGGAGCTCAACGGCCGTCTCACGCGAGCGCTCGCCGCCGGTGGGCTCGACGCCTATACCCGGGCGCACTACGCCGATGCGCGGGCGAAAGTCGAGCAGGCGTTGCGGGCGCAGGCGGTCGTCCCGGCTGCGCAGCTGCGGTAGTGACCGGTGCCTTGACATCTCCAGGGTGGCCTTTGTACTTACTCGTCATGATGCGTTGCCCGCAGGCCTGCCTCTGTAGACCAACCCCAGCGATCGGGGCCCAGGGCGGAGCCTGCCAGGCGTAACGCAATCACGCGTCCAACCACAGCGAGCGGCCGCCGCCTCGGAGTTCTGAGCGACGGCCGCGTTCTTCTTCAACAGTGAAGGAGGATCTTATGCCTCAGACTATAGCGCCGGTGAGCGACATCGCCGCGCGCGGCTACGCGCGCCCCGAAGTGCTCGTGTCCACTCAGTGGGTGGCCGATCACCTCACCGATCCCAAGGTTCGGCTGGTCGAGTCGAACGAAGACGTGCTGCTGTACGAGACCGGTCACTTCCCCGGCGCCGTGAAGATCGACTGGGTGGCCGATCTGAACGATCCCCTGCTCCGCGACTACATCGACCGCCCACGCCTCGAGCGCGTGCTCCGCGCCAAGGGGATCGACAAGGACACCATCGTCGTGCTCTATGGCGACAAGAACAACTGGTGGGCGACCTACGCGTTTTGGGTGTTCAGGCTTTTCGGCGTCGACAATCTGCGCGTGATGGACGGCGGCCGGCTGCGTTGGGTCGATGAGGGACGCCCACTCGAGACGGCGGCGCCCAAGTACGCCGACGGGAATATCACGGTGCAGGATCGGGACGACACCCGCATCCGCGCGTTCCGCGACCAGGTGACTGGCCCACGTGCAGGCCAACAAGGCGCTGGTCGACGTGCGCAGCCCGGAGGAGTACCGCGGCGAACGGCTGCACATGCCGGAGTATCCCAACGAAGGCGCGCTGCGGGGCGGGCACATCCCCGGGGCCAAGAGCATCCCGTGGGGGCGCGCCATCAACCCCGACACGCACACCTTCCGGCCGGCAAGCGAGCTGCGGACGATTTACGAGCAGGAGAACGGCCTCAAAGGCGACCAGGACGTGATCGCCTACTGCCGCATCGGCGAGCGCTCCTCGCATACCTGGTTCGCGCTCACCTACCTGCTGGGCTTTACGAAGGTGCGCAACTACGATGGCAGCTGGACGGAGTGGGGCAACACGGTGCGCGCGGCGATCGAGAAGCCCTAGTGGAGATGGATCGCGAGACGCGGATCGCCTGGCTGGTGGATCACGCCAAGCGGCCGCGCCACGCGGCGGTGCTGCCCGACGCCGACGTCTCGGTACCGGGCGGCAACCCGGGGTGCGGGGACCTCATCACGCTGTACCTCAAGGCGGACCCGGCCGAACCCCGAGTCGCGGCGGTAAGCTTCGAGGGGACGGGGTGCACGCTCAGCCAGGCCGCCGCTTCGATCCTGGCCGAGCGCACCAACCGGCAGCGGCTGACGTTCGCCGAGGTTCTCGACTTCACCTACGAGCAGATGATGGATCTGGTGGGGCGCGACGTGGCGGACTCGCGCCCTCGCTGCGCGACCCTGGCGCTCGGCACGCTCAAGGCCGCCGTCAAGACGGTGGAGATGAACCGGAAACTCAAGGCCGCCGGCCACACGGACGCCAGCATCGCCGAGCTGCGCCAGGCGATTGCGGCGGCGGCCGAGGGGACGGGGTTGGTAATCGGTGAGGGGGCGGAGGCAGCCGCGCGCGCAGACTCGGCCGCGGCATCCTGACCGATCGCAGCGCTACTGTTTTTGCGCCGTCCACGTCCCGGAGCTGAGTGCCGTGCCACCGCTGCCGAAGGCGACCGTGGTCCCACAGGTGATGAACCAGCTCTGGGAGTATGCATCCCACGAACCGGTGGCCGAGGTCTCCGACAAGAACGTGCCGTGCACAGTGGTCGACACGTTGGTGATCGGAAGCGTCACGGCGGCGTCGAAATCCCCGCCCGAGATCGCGATGGGCGGTGTACCCGGGAAGGTCGCCGTGCAGTTAAACGTGACGAAGTTCATGCGGAGCCGCGCCGTGAGGCTGTCGATCTGACCCGCCTGATTCACTCGGAAATAGAGCGGGAGATTCTGGCTCGTCGTCCCTCTCCATTCCCCCGCATAGCTCACCGCGCCGGGGCCGGTGCCCTTGTCTCCCCCACACGCCGCGAGCCCAGCAACCCCCAGCAGAAAACCGCACCATCCGATAGCTGAAATCGAGTGCCGTCTCATACAGCCCTCCCCGGGTGTCCCATGTCAACGCTTCCCTCGGACTGGAGCGCGGTCACTACTTCGAAGCATTCCACGTGAGATTGAGCGACCCGCCGCAGTCCCCATCGACGATCGAGATAGTTCCATTCGCTCGGGTCGCCGAGGTGAAGCGCCCGGTGGCACTCATCGTGGCATTGGAGCCGATCTGCAAGGATCCAGTGTCGAACTGGCCGTTCGTGATGGGCAGGGGCGAGCTGCCCCCAACGGTCGTGGTAGCTGTGTAGCTGCACGCCGAGCCGGAGAGTTGATAGTTCAGTGTCGCCGAGGTGATGCCCTGGGACGTGACGATGAAGGACACCGCGCGGCTTTGCGACGTCGAACCCGAAAACGTGCCCGGGGAAGGAGTGACCGCTCCCGGTCCGGTGCCGCCATCACCGCCGCACGCGGAGAGCGCAATCAGAGTGGCCCCAATTCCGCAGAGCCTCGACAGCATCGAATACGGTCCGCGCATGAGTCGCCTCCGGCTAAGAGTCCGTGCGATCCGTCCTTACCTAGACCTTGTCGGAGAAGACCGGAAAGTGTGACCGTCAACTGCCTTCAACGCGTGGCAGGTCTCTAAGCGGGTTCTGTCCCTAGTCGATAGAA
Source organism: Miltoncostaeaceae bacterium (assembly GCA_963698665.1). Taxonomy (GTDB): domain Bacteria; phylum Actinomycetota; class Thermoleophilia; order Miltoncostaeales; family Miltoncostaeaceae; genus CALNYH01. The sequence continues at coordinate 1,450,463 of CAVORO010000003.1, forward strand.
GGGAAGGCGTGTGGCTGGGGGAGCTGCGGACCGCGCTGCACCAGCGCGAAGCCGGCCCAATGGAACGGATTGGCCCATTGACCTCGCCGGAGGGCGAGCTTGGCCTGGCGCAGGGCGTCCGCAGGGGGCTGACCGCGCGCCAGCGCAGGATAGAAGGTGCCCATCAGCTCGGTCGTGGCCGGACCGACCGGCCAGAGCGTCGCCACGGTCCCGCTCGCGCCGGCCCGCAGAAACGCCCGGCTGAGGCTCAACACCCCTTCTCCCGCGAGCAGGCGCCCCGCGCCAGTCTCGCACGCGCTCAACACCACGAGTGTCCCCGCCAGGCGCAGACCTTCGATCTCATAGGCGTGGAGCCTGCCATCGTCGCCGTTCGCCGGGACGAGATTGAGCCGGGCGAAGGACGGCTCGGCATCATTGGGACGCGCGTGAGCGGCGAAGTGGAGCAGGCCGGCGCCGGGTGCGTGTCGCCGTACCTCGGTTTCCGTCGCCCGATCTCCTTGCAGCACGGCAACGCCTCTGGTGCCGAGCCCTTCCAGTACGGCCGCCAGCTCGGGTGCGACACCCTCGACGCCGGGACCGGCGACGGCGACGACCGGCCCGGCCGGGAGCCCCGACCCGGGCCCGACCGCGATCGCGAGCGTCGGCGCGACGGTGATCGTATACCGATCGAGCGCGTAGCTCATCTGGGGGGGCGGCGCGACTACCAGGGCGTCGAACGGCAAGAGGTGCAGTGGGCCGTCGGCGACGATGGTCAACCGGGTCCGGTGCTCCAGGATCGTCTCCAGTGGCGCGAGCAGGACGGCATACAATCGGTGAGCCAACGAGCTGTCGAAGAACGAACGTGCCGTGTCCACTAGTGTCCCGACGCGCGGTGCCAATCGTGACAGCAGCGCCTCCACGTGCGCCGTCAGGGTGCCCGCCCCCATCGGGAGTCGCCGCAGCACCGCGCCGTGGTCGGTGACGACGAGGGCCGCCACCGACGAGTCGAGCACGGCGTAGTCGATGACTGCCTCCTCCGGTCCAAGCGATCGCTGAATCGCCACCAGGGACGGCGCCGAGGTCGCTCCTCCCCGTTCCAGCAGCCCGCGGCTCTTGCGCCGGACCGACCACGAGCGATACTGCTCGGGCGCCCATAGCGCTGCGGCTCGTCCGAGAATGACGGCCAGCGCGGCGTTGGAGACGTGGATCTGGGCCGCGCGGTAGCCGGCACGGGTGGGATCGAGCGAGAGCGACAGCGCGATCGAGTCTGTCAGGTCGGCGGCGCGCTGCAGCGCGCGGAGGGCATCACTCGGCTTTCCCAGAGCCGCCAGCGCTTCGCCGTACAGCCCGGCGATTTCGGCCTCGAGCTGCGGAACCCCCATCCGCCCGGCGCTGTAAAGCGCAGCCCGGGCGCCGCTCAGCCCAGGGGCCTGATCCGAGCCGCCCAGCCGCACTCGAGCCAGCCCGCTCATCGCTCCAGCCCGCAGGGCCACGCCTGTCTCTGCAACCCGCGTCCCGGCCTCTGCGGCGCTATCACCAAGCGCCGTCGCGGCGACGAAGTGCCCCTGCCGCAGCTCGAGCACTCCCAGCTCGCCCGTCAAGGTCGCCCACGCGGCTACCTGACCCTGCCGGGCGGCACGGTCGCGCGCCGGAGCCAACGCCGTGGCCGCTTCGCGCCAGCGTCCGAGGCGCGCCAGCAACCCCGGAAGGATCGGTGCGAACTCCGGATAGTACGCGGCTTCCCCGGCCTGGTCGTGGTTGCGCGCGAACCGGATGGCCCGCCCCAGGTCGCCCGTCGCCTCCGCCAGGCGCGCCAGGCCGGCGTAGGCGCGCGTGGCGTCAGGTCCGCCCTTCACCCTTCGAAAATTCGCCTCGGCTCGCTCGAGATCGCCGATCAGCTCGAAGTATTCCCCCGCCCAGAAGTCGAAACCCGTCAACGAGTCGGTGTAGGCCACGACGGTCTCGAAGTACGCACGAGCGCGCTCGCGATCCCCGTGCCTCATGTGGAACCGGGCGAGGTCGCGATGAGCCATCAATCGGACCGGAAGAGCCTCACCGAGCCGCGTCAGCGTCACGAATGCCTCCCCGGCGCGGCGTGCCTCCTCGTACCGACCCGTCGCTTCGTAGAGATGCAGGAGGTTGTGCTCGGCCTCGTACTGCCATTGCAGGAAGTCGGCTCGACGGGCCCATTCGCGTCCGGCGAGCAGATCCCGCTCGCCGTCCGCCATGCGCCCCAGCTTGACGAGCGTGCGACCACGGCGCACCCGCACCCTCGCCTGGAGGTCCGGCGCTCCGACGCTGTCGGCGAGCTGCGCGAGCGCGTCCCATTCCCGAAGGCTCGCCGTCAACTCACCATGATCGAGCAAATCCTCGGCGTGGATCGCTCGGAACATTGTCCGAGTGAACCAGTCGGCGCGGGCTTCGAGCACGGTCATTTCTTCCCGGCCCGCGGTCATCACACCGCGTGCGTGAATCGCCACGGCACTGTCGCCCTCCGACACCCGAAGCAATGCGGCATGGTTGGAAACCAAGTCCGACAGGTACGTCAGGCGGACCGCGCCGCCGTTGCGCATGGTGACTGCGTCAGCCTCCCGTTCCAGTCGCTCTGCCTCCTCGTGCCGACCGAAGTGATGGAGCATGTCACGGCGCCGCGCATAGCCCTCGAGGCGCACGAACGGCTGGCGCTGCCGGTCCGACATCTCCAACGCCGCGGCGTCCAGCTCTTGCCAGGCATGGGTCCGCAACAGGGCTTCGCCCAACATCCTCGCGTAGAAGTAGGTGTCCGGGTAGCGCGTCCACAACGACCGGGCGAGAGCGATTCGCTCGCTTTCCTCCCCTCGGCGGGGGTACCGTCGTAACTGATAGTCGGCGAGACAGACTGAAGCGGGCTCGGAGGCATGTGGCGGAAGGTCGATCGGCGTCCAGGCCCGCTCCAGCGTCAGGAGACCGCGAAGACATGCGCTGAGCACCGGATCGTCCTGCGCCGCGGCCAACGAGTCGATCTCCGCGACAAACCGCTGCGGCACGTGCGCACCGAAATGAGCATGGTATGAAACTGCCTCGCTGATCGCGGGCACGTAGAACGGATCCGCCGTCCACGAAGCCCGAAGATTGCGCAGCATCCCGGCGTCATCGAACCGGGCGCGGTGGTCCAGTGCCAGCAGGTAGAAACCGTGGGCGCGGTCGGTGGCGGACTCGCGAGTACGTGACGCGCTCCAGCCACGGACAGCCACCGCCGCCACGATGAGCAGCCCACCGGCGGCTGCCAGCACGACCTTCCTCGCAGCCGAGCCCGTCAGTGTCGCGCCTCCTTCACACTGTCGGCGAGCGCCGCGGCGTGCGCGCCAATGGATGTTCGGGCCTCGACCGCGGCGAGCTCCACCAGTGCCGAATCCCCCTGCCCGAGCCGCAGCCACGCCTTGGCCCGGTAGAAATGCGCCTCCGCCGCGTACGGGCTATCCGCGGAGACGTCCGCAAGCTGCCGTGCGGCGTCCTGCGGCGACCCGGCAATCAGCGTAGCCACGCCCAAGAAAAAGCGGAGGCCTGACGTTCGTTCCTCCTCCGGCACCGCGCCGAGCAGCCGGGCGGCGTCGCGGTAGCGGCCCTGCTGATAGGCCACGATCCCGCTGTCGGTGAGCTGGCTCAGGCTGTCGGCGTCGCCACGCACTGCCACCCCGGCGAAGGTGGGCGCCTGCGCCATGCGGCCCAGCCGAGCCAGCGGCCCTTCACGGCCGATCACGAGCCAGGCCGCGCCGGCCGCCGCGGCGAGTGGGATGCTCCACCAGAGCAGCCGTGCCCGGGACCGTCGGCCCCCGCCGCCCGCCCCTGCCACACGGAGCGCCGCTTGCACGGTCACCCCGTCCCCAACGGCGCGTTGACACTCGGGGCAGCCGAGCAGGTGGGTCTCGAACTCGGCCACGGCATCGGGCTCGAGCGTGCCTGCTACGTAGCGGTGCACACGCTCACCGTCGGCCGAGATACTGCAAGGTATCGTCCCGTTCATGTCTCTATTGTCGGCGTGACAGGCGTTTTGTGACCGCCGCCCAGCCCCTGACGCAGGCGCTCGAGCGCGCGCGATTTGCGCTTGCGGACGCGCTCGGCGGGCTCGCCCAGCCGGGCGGCGATCGCCGACACGCGCTCGCCGTCCACAAAGCACCACTCCAGCAGCTCCCGGTCGGCAGTGGGAAGGCTCACGAGCGCGCGTGCCACCATCTCGCGCTCCTCGCGCCTGACCAGCGCGTCGAGTGGGGAAGGATCAGGAGTGTGGAGGGCGCTGGGATCGATGGTCGGGGCGCCGTCGCGCACGCGGCGGCGGTGCACGTCGGCGATGACGTGGCGCGCGATGCCATACACGAAGGCTTCGAGCGAGACTCCGGGCGGCAGCCGGTCGCCTCGGATGACTGCGACCGCTCGGGCCAGCGTCTCCTGCACCGCGTCCCGTGCCTCTTCCATGTCACCGAGCGACCGGACCGCCACGATCAGCAGCCCGCCCTCAACGGTCTGCCCCAGTAGAGCGGCCGGGTCGGGCGGCGGGGAATCGGCGGAGGCCACGGTACTGGATTGGTGAGCGATTGTCGTGCCAAGATACCGCGCCAGTGGCGGCTGGATAGCCTCCCCGATCAGCCGAGCGCCGCGACCGCCGCCCTCCAGATCGCCGGATCGCCGACCCGAACCGCCTGATCGGCACCCACGTTCTCGAGCATCAGGCCCAGCATGTTGAGGCGGTCCTCGTCGCTCCAGAAGAGTTTCCCCTGATACATCTTGAACTTCTCCGGGGTGAGATTATAGCGCTGCATGGCTTCGTCGCCGGTCCAACCGCGCCCCTCGCTTCGAATGTCCCATTTGACTTCCGTCGCCATTTGTTCCTCCCACTCCGGTACGTCTTAGATAGGCCGGAACAGCTCCTTCAGATCCAACACGAAAGGACGGCCGGCGCCGTCCGGGTACCACGTCACGCGCTCTCGTTCGACCACCGGGAACTCGATGTCGGGCGTCCAGACCTCCACCAGTCCCTCGTCTCCATCCACGATCCAGTACACAGGGACGTGCCGCTCCTGGTACAAGCGACGCTTCGTGAAGCGATCCCCCCTGATGGATGACGGGCTCAGCACCTCGGCCACCAGCAGCAGATCGCGCATCTGACTCCAGTCGAGGCTGCGGGCCTGCTCGATCGGGACGACGAAGACGTCCGGCTCGACCCGAACGAAGCGCCCCCACGAGATGTCGGAATGCGAGCCGAACGCGTGACCGACTGGCACTTGACGCAGGTACTCCCGCAGCGCCTCAAACAGACGGGCGACAAGCTCCTCGTGCCATGGCCGGGGCGCCGGGGTCACGAGCAGCTCCCCGTGCACGACCTCGTAGCGGTTGCCGTCGTCCGGCATGGCGCGCACCATGTCGGCCGTGTAGTAGATCGGGGCGGCCATGCCCATAGTATCGTGTCCTCGGCGCCACGGGAGCAAGGGTCAACCACACTCCATAATGGCCGGGGATGGCTGCCGGGCCGGTATCGTTCTCGCGCGGATCGGCGCGGAAAACCGCACCACTCCTAAAACAAACAAGCGCCCGGGATCGCTCCCGGGCGCTTGTCCTGTGGTGCCGCGGACTATTCCACCTCGGCCTCTTCCGGGACCGGCGCCACCCCGGGGACCAGCTCCGGTGGCGGCGCGGGCGGCGTGAAGCCCTCCGGCGGCTCGATCTCGATATCATGGTACCGGTAGATGCCCGATCCCGCCGGGATGAGATGCCCGATGATGATGTTCTCCTTCAACCCGATCAGGTCGTCGCGCGCGCCGCGGATCGCGGCGTCGGTCAGCACGCGGGTCGTCTCCTGGAACGACGCCGCCGAGATGAACGACTGCGTCGTGAGGCTCGCTTTGGTGATGCCGAGCAGCAGCGGCTCGCTCGTGGCGGGCGTGCCGCCCTTCGTCGACACCCGCTTGTTCGTCTCGCGGAACGTGAGCTTGTCCACGTTCTCGCCCTCGAGGGACTCCGTGTCGCCCGGATCCACGACCTTCACCTTCTGCAACATCTGGCGCACGATCACGCCGATGTGCTTGTCGTTGATCTTCACGCCCTGCAGGCGGTACACCTCCTGCACTTCGTTCAGCAGATACTCCTGCACCGCGCGCGGCCCTTTGATGCGCAGGATGTCGTGCGGGTTCACCGGTCCCTCGGTGAGGCGGTCGCCGGCTCGCACGCGGTCGCCCTCGTGCACGCGCAAATGCTTACCCGCCGGCACCTCGTACAGCTGCGGCTCGCCCGCTTCGGGATGGATGAAGATCTCGCGCTTGCCGCGTTTGATGTCGCCGAAGCGCACCGTGCCGTCGACCTCGGAGATGGTGGCCGGGTCCTTCGGGCGGCGCGCCTCGAACAGCTCGGCGACCCGCGGCAGCCCGCCGGTGATGTCCCGCGTCTTGTACGCCTCGCGGGAGACCTTGGCGAGCACCTGGCCCGCGTACACATCCTGCCCGTCCTCCACCGCGAGCTGCGCACCCTCGGGGATGACGAAATCACGCAGCCGCTTTTCCTTCTCCCCCTTCTTCTGTACGACCTCGATGTGCGGGTGCAGCTTCTTGTCTCGGTCCTCGATGATCACCCGCTGGCGCCGCCCGGTGATCTCGTCCAGCTCCTCCCGAACCGTTTCATCATCCACGATGTCCACGAAGCGCACGATCCCCGGCACGTCGGTGAGGATCGGGTTGGTGTACGGGTCCCACGTGAACAGCACGCCGTCCTTGGCCACCTTCTGGCCGTCGGTGGCGATCAGCGTCGCGCCGAGCGGCACGTGGAAGCGCGAGTGCACGGCGAGCTTCCCGGTCGCGCCATCCTTCGGCCCATGCGCCGCGGCCTTGAGCACCAGCTCCCCTTCGTAGCTCGTGACGATATTCTGGCCCTCCGGCGTGTCGACGAACACCAGCCGTTCGCCGTACTCGATCACGCCCTCGACCTTGGTCTTGCGTACCGTCTGCTCGGCGATGCGGGCCGCGGTGCCGCCGATGTGGAACGTCCGCAGCGTGAGCTGCGTCCCCGGCTCGCCGATCGACTGGGCGGCGAGGATGCCGACCGCCTCACCCAGGTCCACCATGTCCATGGTCGCCAGGTTGCGGCCGTAGCACATGCGGCAGATGCCGCGCCGCGCCTCGCACGTCAGCACCGACCGGATCTTCACGAACTCGATGCCGGCGTCTTCGATCGCCTGCGCCGTCTCCTCGTCGATCTGCTTCCCCGCCTCGACCAGCACCCGGGGCTGGCTATGCTCGTCGAGCTCGTGCGCATCGGTGACCTCCTCGAGGGCCACGATTCCCACCAGCCGCTCGCGCAGCGGCTCGATGATGTCCTCACCCTCCTTGAGCGCCGACATCTCGAGCCCGAGGATCGTGCCGCAATCTTCCTCGGTGACCGTGACGTCCTGCGCCACGTCCACCAGGCGGCGGGTGAGGTAGCCGGCGTCGGCGGTCTTCAACGCGGTGTCCGCGAGGCCCTTGCGGGCGCCGTGCGTCGAGATGAAGTACTCGAGCACGCTGAGTCCCTCGCGGAAGTTCGACTTGATCGGGCTCTCGATGATCTCGCCGATGCCGCCCGTGAGCTTCTTCTGCGGCTTGGCCATGAGACCGCGCATGCCCGCGAGCTGGCGGATCTGGTCGCGGCTGCCCCGGCTCCCCGAGTCGAACATCATGTACACGGGATTGAACCCACCTTTCGACTTCCGCATCGTCGCGACCATCGCCTCGGCGATGTCGTTGTTGGCATGGGTCCAGGCATCGATCACCTTGTTGTAGCGCTCCCCGAAGGTGATCTGGCCGGTCGCATAGGCGCGCTGGAACCGCTCGACGCGCGCTTCGGCGTCGTGCAACAGCGATGTCTTCTCCGCCGGGATCTCCAGGTCCTCGACGCCGATCGAGACACCGCCCATGGTGGCGTAGCGGAACCCGAACTCCTTCAGCGCGTCCAGGAATTGCACCGTGGGGGTGAGCCCCGCGCGGCGGTAGCTCTCGAACACCAGCTCCGAGAGATCGCGCTTGCGCATCGCCTTGTTCTGGAACCCCAGGTCCTTGCGCAGCGTGTCCGGGAGGATGCTGTTGAAAATCACCCGTCCCGCCGTGGTGGCGACCCAGCGCGCCTCGTCGGCGTCCGGCGGGGGCGTGTACCAGTAGTGCACCGGACTGTGGAACGCCAACCGCTTCAGCGCGAGCCCCATCTCGAGCTCCGCCATCGATCCGATCCGCCGCGCCTTCGCCAGCCGGCCCTCGAACTCCACCGGCTCCTTGGTGAGGAAGTAACAGCCCAGCACCATGTCCTGCGACGGCTCGGCCACCGGCCGGCCGTCGGAGGGCTTGAGGACGTTGTTCGACGAAATCATCAGCACCCGCGCCTCGATCTGGCTCTCGAACGAGAGCGGCACGTGCACGGCCATCTGGTCGCCGTCGAAGTCGGCGTTGAACGCCGCGCAGACGAGCGGGTGGATGCGGATCGCCTTCCCCTCGACCAAAACCGGCTCGAACGCCTGGATCCCCAGCCGGTGCAGCGTCGGGGCGCGGTTCAAGAGCACCGGATGGTCCTCGATGATCTCCTCGAGGATCTCGTACACTTCAGGCGACTCCTTCTCCACGATCTTCTTCGCCCGCTTGACCGTCTCGGCGATGCCCTTCTCCACCAGCTTGTGGATGATGAACGGCTTGAACAGCTCCACCGCCATCGCCTTGGGCAACCCGCACTGGTGCAGCCGCAGCTCCGGGCCCACCACGATCACCGAGCGGCCCGAATAGTCCACGCGCTTGCCGAGCAGGTTCTGGCGGAACCGCCCCTGCTTGCCTTTGAGCATGTCGGACAGCGATTTGAGCGGCCGCTTGCCGCGCCCGCGGATCGCCTTGGAGCGGCGGCCGTTGTCGAACAGCGCGTCCACCGCCTCCTGCAGCATCCGCTTCTCGTTGCGCAGGATGACCTCGGGGGCCCGGTGCAGAATCAGCTTTTGCAGCCGGTTGTTCCGGTTGATCACCCGGCGATACAGATCGTTGAGATCCGACGTCGCGAAGCGCCCACCGTCCAGCGGCACGAGCGGCCGCAGGTCGGGGGGAATCACCGGGACCACGTCGAGGATCATCCACTGCGGGTTGTTACGCGTCTCGCCCGCGTTGCCGGAGTTGCGGAACGCATCCACGATCTTGAGCCGCTTGAGCATCTGCTTCTTGCGGTGCTGGCTCGTTTCCGTGGCGACGACGTCGCGCAGCTCGTCGGAGAGCTTGTCGACGTTGATCCGCTCGAGCAACGCCCGCACCGCCGGCGCGCCGATGTCGGCCCGGAACGCCGAGTCGCCCTCGGCTTTGGCCTTGGCGCGCAGCTCGAGGTAGCGGTCCTCGTCCAGCAGCTCGCGCTCCTCCACTTCCTGATCGCCCGGCTCGATCACCACGTAATTCGTGTAGTAGATCACGCGCTCGAGGTCGCGCAACGTCATGTCGAGCAGATTGCCCATCGGCGACGGCAGCGTCTTGAAGAACCAGATGTGCGCCACCGGCACGGCGAGCTCGATGTGGCCCATTCGCTCGCGGCGCACCTTGGACAACGTCACCTCCACCCCGCAGCGGTCGCAGATCACGCCGCGGTAGCGGATGCGCTTGTATTTGCCGCAATGGCATTCCCAGTCCTTCACCGGACCGAAGATGCGCTCGCAGAACAGCCCGTCCCGCTCCGGCTTGAAGGAGCGGTAGTTGATGGTCTCGGGTTTGGTGACCTCACCCCACGACCACCAGGTGCGCTGTCCCTGCAGCTCCAGGCGCTCGCGCTCCTTGGAATCCTTCGGGCCCCGGATCTCCTCGGGTGAGGCGATCCGGATCTGGATGTAATCGAAGCTCGCGTTTTTCGGCTCGCGACCGCTCCGGAAATCGATCATCGGTGTGCTCCCTTTCCCCTTATTCTTCGACGTCCTCGGTGGTCCCCAGGGTCACCCTGAGCCCCAGGGCCTGCAGCTCCTTCACCAGCACGTTGAAGGATTCGGGGATGCCGGGTTTCGGCAGATTCTGCCCCTTGACGATGGCCTCGTACACGCGGCTGCGACCGTTCACGTCGTCCGACTTGACGGTCAGGATCTCCTGCAGCGTGTGCGCCGCCCCGTACGCTTCGAGCGCCCACACTTCCATCTCGCCGAACCGCTGGCCGCCGAATTGCGCCTTGCCGGCGAGCGGCTGCTGGGTCACCAACGAGTATGGCCCGATCGAGCGCGCGTGGATCTTGTCGTCGACCAGGTGCGAGAGCTTCATCATGTAGATCGAGCCGACGGTGACGTCGGAAGCGAAGAACTCCCCCGAACGGCCGTCACGCAGCCGCGCCTTGCCCGCCGGCGACAACCCCGCGGCACCCAGAATCTCGTCCACCGCCTGGTCGACGTCGGCCTCCGAGGCCGGCCCGAGCATCGCGCCCAGCGCCGCGAGTCCGGTGCTCGCCAATACCTCGGCTGGTTTGTCGCGCGCGAGCAGTTTCTCGACTTCCTTCTGGCCCGCCTTGAGCGCCGCCTGCTCGGTCTTGCCCTCGGTGGCGGCGAGACGCGCGTCGTGATACTCCTGCTCGGCACGTCGCTGGCCGAGCTCGCGCTCCGCCAGCTCCTTGGCCGCAAACTTGAGAAAGTCCACCAGCTTGTGGTATACGTCCCGCGTGTCGGCGGTGAGCGCGCGCGACCCGAGCAGTGCGATCCCGGCGGTCGAGACGTCCGGCCGCGCACCGTTGGCGTGCGGCAGCCGCCGCAGGTCGCCGACGATGCGGCGCACGGCCTCGGCGTCGATCTCGGGCGGCCGCACCGCAAGTCGCAGCGCCTCCGCCGCCCACGTGAGACCGGAAAGTCGCAGCAGCACGCCGATCTCGGTCTCGTTGGCGCCCTGGAACACGGGCGTCTTGGCGTTGAAGCCCAGGATCCGCGCGGCCCAACCGAGGTGGGTCTCGAGGATCTGGCCCACGTTCATGCGCGAGGGCACGCCGAGCGGGTTCAACACGATGTCCACCGGCGCCCCGTCCGGCAGGAACGGCATGTCCTCCTCCGGCACGATGCGCGCGATGATGCCCTTGTTGCCGTGGCGGCCCGCCATCTTGTCGCCCACCGAGATCTTGCGCTTCTCGGCGACGTAGACTTTCACGAGCTGAATCACTCCCGGCGGCAGCTCGTCCGGCTGGAGGATCTTGTCGATCTGGTCCTCGGACTTCTCCTCCATCTTCGCCCGCTCACCGGACGCCGCGTCCAGCACGCCGCGCAGCCGCTCGTTCACGGTCTTGTTCGTGACGCGCAGCGTCTTGAGATCCACATCGCTGAAGTCGATCTCCTGCAGCTGGGCGCGAGTCAGCTTCGTCCCGGCCGGGAGATACTCCTCCACAGTCCCGGCCTTGAGCATCAGACCCACGTCCTGATTGGCCAGCTGGTCGCGCAGCTCGGCGTACATCGCCTCGGAAATGCGCGCCTTCTCTTCGCCCTCGAGCCGGCGCACCTCGCCGATCCGCTCGCCGCGGTCCTTCTCGACCACCTGGTCTTCGATGCGCGAGAAGATCTTCACGTCGATGACGACGCCCTCCATCCCCGGCGGGACCTTCAGCGAAGAGTCCTTCACGTCCTTCGCCTTCTCGCCGAAGATCGCGGTGAGCAGCTTTTCCTCCGGGCTAAGCTCGGTCTCTCCTTTCGGCGTGATCTTGCCGACCAGGATGTCGCCCGCTTTCACGTGGGCCCCGATGCGCACGATCCCCCGTTCGTCCAGGTCCACGAGGGATTCCTCGGCGACGTTCGGAATCTCGCGCGTGATCTCCTCGCGCCCGCGCTTGGTGTCGCGCACGTGCAGCTCGAGCTCCTGGATGTGGATCGACGAATACACGTCGTCCTTCACCAGACGCTCGGAGAGCACGATGGCGTCCTCGAAGTTGTGCCCGTACCACGGCATGAACGCGACGGTGACGTTCGCCCCCAGGGCGAGCTCGCCCCGCTCGGTGCCGGCGCCATCGGCGACGATCTGCCCGGCCTTCACGCGCTGGCCGACGTGCACCAGCGGCCGCTGGTTGATGGCAGTGTCCTGGTTGGTGCGCCAGAACTTCTTCAGCCGGAAACGGTCGTGCTGCTTGAGCCGGGCGAGCGGGTTGTCGGTCGCCCGCCGGTCTTCGTCCCCGGCATCGATGATGATCTCGTCGGCGGTGACGCGCGTGACGGAGCCGCCGCGCCGGGCGATGACCACCGCGCCCGAGTCGCGCGCCACCTTCTCCTCGAGTCCCGTCCCCACGAGCGGGGCCTGCGGGAACAGCAGCGGCACGCTCTGGCGCTGCATGTTCGAGCCCATCAGCGCGCGGTTCGCGTCGTCGTGCTCGAGGAACGGGATCAGCGCCGCGGCGATCGACACGAGCTGCTCGGGCGCCACGTCCATGAAGTCGATCTTGGCGGGCGCCAACATCGGGTAGTCATCCCGCTTGCGGCACAGCACCAGCTCTTCGGCGAAGCGGCCGTCGTCGGTGAGCGGCGCGTTGGCCTGCGCCACCGCATACTCCTCTTCTTCCGACGCCGAGAGCCAGCGGATGTCGTCGGTCACTTTTCCGTCCCGCACGATGCGGTAGGGGGTCTCGACGAACCCGAGATCGTTCACCCGCGCATAGCACGAGAGGCTCGTAATCAGGCCGATGTTCGGCCCTTCCGGCGTCTCGATCGGACACATGCGACCGTACTGCGAATAGTGGACGTCGCGCACCTCGAAGCCGGCCCGCTCGCGTGTCAGGCCCCCGGGGCCCAGCGCGCTCAGCCGGCGCTTGTGCGTCAGCTCGGCGAGCGGGTTCGTCTGATCCATGAACTGTGACAGCTGCGAGCTGCCGAAAAACGCCTGGATCACCGCGCTCACGGTCCGCGCGTTGACCAGATCGTCGAGCGTGATCCGCTCCGGATCGTTGTTGATGCTCATCCGCTCCTTGATGAGTCGGGCCATGCGCGACAGCCCCACCGAGAACTGATTGGCGATCAGCTCGCCCACCGAACGGACCCGGCGATTCCCGAGATGGTCGATGTCGTCGGTATACCCCCGGCCTTCGCGCAGCTCGATCAGGTAACGGATGATCGCGATGAAGTCCTCCTCCGTCAGGACCGTGTGGTCCTTCGGCGAATTCAGCTTCAGTCGCTGGTTGATCTTGTAGCGCCCCACCCGGCCCAGATCGTACCGCTTGGGGTGGAAGAACAGCCGCTCGAGCGCCTGGCGCGCCGTCTCGAGATTCGGCGCCTCGCCCGGGCGCAGCAGCGTGTAGATCTGCTCCAACGCCTCCGCCTCGGTGTGCGTCGGGTCCTTGAGCAGCGTGTTCTTGATGAGCGGCGATTCGCTACGCCCGGCCGGCAACAGCACGTCCACCAGGTGCACCCCGGCCTTGAGCAGCTTCTTCTTCAGGGTGTCGGACAGCTCGCGACCCGCATCGGCCACCACTTCGCCCGTCTCCGGATCGGCGACGTCGGACGCCAGGATGTGCGGCCCCGCTCGCTCGCGCGTGCTCGTGGGCTGGGCCTCGTCCCGCAGGTCGAGGCCGGTGTAGCCCGCGAATACCTTGACCTTGGTGATACCGGCACGCCGGAAGGCGTTGAACTTGTCGAGGGTCAGCTCGTCGCCCACCCGGCCGAGCGGCTCGCCCTTCTTGTTCTCGGGATCGGGGACGTCCGCCGCCAGCAGCGTGCCCAGGACCTCGCGCTTCTGAGCGCGGCCCTCGAGCTTGCCCGTGATGTCGATGTCTTTCGTCGCGTAGAACAGTTTCAGGATGTCCGCGTTGCCGCCGTAGCCGAAGGCGCGCAGCAGGGCGGTCGCCGGAAATTTCTTCTTCTTGTCGATGTGGACGTAGATCACGTCATGGATGTCGATGGTGAATTCGACCCACGAGCCCCGGAAGGGGATGATCCGCGCCGAAAACAACCGCTGCCCGTTGGGGTGGATGCTCTCCTCGAACACCACGCCCGGCGAGCGATGCAGCTGCGACACGATCACCCGCTCGGCGCCGTTGATGACGAACGTGCCGAGCGGCGTGAGGATGGGCAGCTCGCCCAGGTACACTTCCTTCTCGATGATGTTCTTGGGCCGCTTGGTCTTGGTGGTTTCCCCCACTTCCTCCATGACGACCAGCTGGAGCGTCGCCTTGAGCGGCACCGAGTACGTCATGTCGCGCTCGATGCACTCCTCCACCGAATACTTCGGCTCCCCGAGCCCGTATTTCACGAACTCGAGCGAGTAGTTCCCGTTCACATCCTGGATCGGGAACAGGTCCTTGAACACGCGTTCGAGCCCGACGTCCGCGCGCTCGGCGCCCTTCCCGTCCGGCGCCAAGAGCGACTGGAACGCCAGCGTCTGGATGTCCAGCAAATGGGGCATCGGCATGCCCGTTTCGAGCTTCGCGAACGACACTACCGGAATGGTCTTCGCCATATCAGACCCTCAGCCAAACGCAAAAGGCCCCGCCTCCCCGGACTCGCATTCGGAGTCCGGGGCGGAGCAAGAGGTGCTCGAGCAGCGAGCAGGAGTTGATCACATCGCGCATGTCGTAGAACCGAAGTAGACCACGAGTTCGTCGCGCGCCCCAATGGCGCGCGCCGTCCGCCCGCGGACTACTTCAGCTCGACAACCGCGCCCTGCGCCTCGAGCTTTTTCCTGATTTCTTCGGCTTCCTGCTTGGAGACGCCGTCCTTCACGGACCCGCCGGCCTCGACCAGATCCTTGGCCTCCTTCAGGCCCAGGCTGGTGATCGCGCGGACCTCTTTGATCACCTGGATCTTCTTCTCGCCACCGCTCTTCAGGATGACCGAGAACTCGACCTGCTCCTCGACCGCCGGGGCTGCTGCCGCTGCGGCCGCCGGCGCCGCCGCCACCGGGGCCGTGATGGTGACACCGAACTTCGACTTGAACGCCTCGATCAACTCCGCGAGCTCGAACACCGACATGTTGCCGATGGCGTCGAGAATCTCGTCCTTGCTCATACTGGTCTGCGTAGCCATGTGTCTGGTCTCCTACCCGTTAGGATGCGGCGCCGTCGGCGCGCGTGAACCGGAGCGCCTCGAGGGCACCCACCATCATCTGCAGCAACCCGTGCATCGCGCCGACGAATCCCGCCATCGGCGCCTGGAACGCTCCGCCCAGCTGGGCGAGCAGCTCCGGTTTGGACGGCAGCGTGGCCAGTCGCTTCACCTGGTCGGCCGAAACCGCCTTCCCGTCCACCAGTCCGATCTTGATCGCGGGCTTCTCGAACTCCCGCGCGAAGTCCGTCAGCACTTTGGCCGCGCCGACCGGATCGCGACCCGCCAGCACCAGGGCCGTGGGTCCGGCGAGGTGTTCGCCGAGCCCCGGCACCGCGGCGGCGTCGAGCGCCCGGCGCGCCAGCGTGTTCTTCACCACCACGTATTCGACGCCCGCGACCCGCAGCCGGCGCCGCAGCTCGGTCACCTTCGCGACGTTGAGCCCCGTGAAATCCGTCAGGTATATCGTCGCCGAGCGCTGCAACCGCCCGGCGAGCACCGTCACCGTCTCCTGCTTCTGCTCTTTGGTCGCCTTCATGCGTGGTACCCCGCCGGATCCAGGGGCACGCCTGGCCCCATCGTGCTCGACACCGTCACCGACCGCACATATTGGCCCTTGGCGGCGGCGGGCTTGGCCCGCACGATCGCTTCCATGAACGCGTGGAGGTTCTGCTCCAACGCTTCCGGAGCGAACGACCGTTTCCCGATCGGCGCGTGGACGATCCCGCTCTTGTCCACACGGAACTCGATCTTGCCCGCCTTCAGCTCCTTCACCGCCCGCCCCACCTCCAGCGTCACCGTCCCCGCCTTCGGGTTCGGCATCAGGCCGCGCGGACCGAGGATCTTCCCCAATGCGCCGAGCTGGCCCATGACGTCCGGCGTGGCGACGATCACGTCGCAGTCCAACCAGCCGTCCTTGATCTTCTGGATGTAGTCGGTCCCCACGAAGTCGGCGCCGGCCGCCTCGGCCTCCTTGGCCTTGTCGCCCGAGGTGATCGCCAGGATCCGCACCGTCTTCCCCGTGCCGTTCGGCAGCGAGACCGTGCCGCGCACGATCTGGTCGGCGTGCTTGGGATCGACGCCCAGCCGCACCGCCACGTCCACCGACTCGTCGAACTTCGCGAACGCCACCGCCTTCACCCGGTCCACGGCTTCGCGCGGCCCGAGCAGCTTGCGGGGTTCGATCGCGGTGGCGGCGCTCCGGTACTTCCTCCCGTGCGCGCGCATCAGTCCACCACCTCGAGCCCCATCGAGCGGGCGGTTCCCGCCACCATCTTCATCGCCGCGTCGAGCGAGGTGGCGTTGAGGTCGGGCATCTTGATCTCGGCGATCTTCTGCACCTGCGCCCGGGTCACCGTCCCCACCTTCTGCCGGTTCGACGTGGGCGAGCCCTTGTCGATTCCGGCCTCCTTCTTGAGGAGGATCGCGGCGGGCGGCGTCTTGGTGATAAAGGTGAACGTCCGGTCCTTGAAGATCGTTACTTCGACCGGCGTGATCATGCCCATCGCACCCTGGGTCTTCGCGTTGAACTGCTTCACGAAGTCCATGATGTTGACCCCGTGGGGGCCCAGCGCGGTGCCGACCGGCGGCGCCGGGGTCGCTTGCCCGGCGGGCACCTGCAGCTTCACCTTGGCGGTGATCGGTTTGGCCATTGCGAACCTCTATTTCACGTCCGCGACGCGGACTCCCACGTAACCCGTGGTGGGGTGCTCCTGAGCGTCCGTGCGTCCAGCCGTTCAGTGAGCCTTCAACTGTAAGTAGTCGAGCTCTACCGAGGTGGGGCGCCCGAACAGCGACACCGACACCCGCACCTTCCCTTTGTCCGAGAGCACCTCTTCAACCGTCCCACTGAAATCCGAGAACGGCCCCTCGGTGATCTCCACCACCTGGCCGACGAGGAACGGGATCTCGTCCTTCGGCTCTTCCTCCGGCACCGGCTCCGCGATGCCGAGCAGCCGGTTCACCTCGTCAGGACGCAGGGCCATCGGCAACCGCCCGGTGCCCACGAATTTGATTACGCCCTGAATCCCGTTGACGACGTGGATCGTTTCCTGGTTGAGCACCATTTCCACCAGGACGTATCCGGGGTACATCTTCCGCTCGACCGCCACCTTCTTGCCGTTCTTGATCTCCACCATCTCCTGGGTGGGGACCAGGGCCTTCCGAATCGGGCGTTCCTCCTCGGGGCGCGGATCCTCCTGAATGCGCCGCTGCACCAGCGACCGCACCTTATTCTCGTGGCCCGCCGTGACCTGGATCGCGTACCAGCGATGCTCGCTCATTGAAACAGGCGCGCGACGCCGGTGACGAACACGAGCTGCAGCAGCAAGTCCATCAAGCCGATCACGACCCCGAGAAGCGCCACAAAGAGCACGATCACGAGCGTGGCCTTGCGCAGCTCCTCCATCCCGGGCCAGGTGACCTTCTGGATCTCGCCGCGCACCTCCCGCAGGAAATCGGCCAGCCGGCCCACGACGCCCTTGCGGGCTTCGGCAAGCGCCTCCGTCGCCACGGCTACTTCGATTCCTTGTGCGGCACCTGCTGGTTGCACCGTGGACAGTATTTCTTCCACTCCGCCCGCTCGGGGTGCTTCCGCCGGTTCTTGGTCGAGAAATAGTTCCGGCTCTTACAGGCGGTGCATTCCATGATGATGTTTTCGCGTGGCATCTATTCCCTCGCTATCGGCTATCGGCAATCGGCTTTCGGCTTGGCTAACGGCCGACGGCTGACGGCTGACGGCGCCTTACTTCTTGATCTTGGTGACGACGCCGGCGCCGACGGTCCGCCCGCCCTCGCGAATCGCGAAGCGCAGCCCCTCCTCCATCGCGATCGGCGTGATCAGCTCGATCGCCATCTTCGTGTTGTCCCCCGGCATCACCATCTCCACCCCCCCCGGCAGCTCCACCGACCCCGTCACATCCGTCGTCCGAAAATAAAACTGCGGCCGGTACCCCTTGAAAAACGGCGTGTGCCGCCCGCCCTCCTCCTTCGTCAACACGTACACCTCGGCGTCGAACGTCGTGTGCGGCGTGATGCTCCCCGGCTTCGCCAGCACCATCCCCCGCTCCACCTCCTGCTTCTCCACCCCCCGCAACAACAGCCCCACGTTGTCCCCCGCCTGCCCGTCATCCAGCAGCTTGCGGAACATCTCCACCCCGGTCACCACCGTCTTCTTGTCCGTCCCAAACCCCACCAGCTCCACCTCGTCCTGCACCTTCACCTTGCCCCGCTCGATCCGCCCCGTCGCCACCGTCCCCCGCCCCGTGATCGAGAACACGTCCTCCACCGGCATCAGGAACGGCTTGTCCACCTCCCGCTCGCGGCACCGGCACGTAGCTGTCCAGCGCCCCCAGCAGCTCCTCGATCTTCGGCACCCACGCCGCGTCCCCGGCGATCGCCTTCAACGCCGAGCCCCGGATCACCGGAATCTGGTCCCCGGGATACTCGTAGCTGCTCAACAGCTCCCGCACCTCGAGCTCCACCAGGTCCAACAGCTCCGGGTCGTCCACCATGTCGCACTTGTTCAAAAACACCACGATAAAGGGCACGTTCACCTGCCGCGCCAGCAGGATGTGCTCCCGCGTCTGCGGCATCGGGCCGTCCACCGCGCTCACCACCAGGATCGCCCCGTCCATCTGCGCCGCGCCCGTGATCATGTTCTTCACGTAGTCGGCGTGCCCCGGGCAGTCCACGTGCGCGTAGTGCCGGTTCGCCGTCGCATACTCCACGTGGCTCGTCGCGATCGTCAAAATCTTGGTCGGGTCGCGCCGCCCCTGGGACTCCGACGCCTTCGCCACCTGGTCGTAGGAGACGTAGGTCGTCCCCCACCCCTTCTCCGCCGCCACCTTCGTCAGCGCCGCCGTCAACGTCGTCTTCCCGTGGTCCACGTGCCCGATCGTCCCGACGTTCACGTGCGGCTTCGTCCGCTCGAACTTCGCTTTCGCCATTGGTGCGTGGTCCTCGTTCTGTCTAGAATGCGCCGTCGGCTCTCAGCCGTCGGCAGTCGGCTTACACCCTCTCCTTCAGCATCGCGGCGCTGTCCGCCCTCGAATCAGCCGACGGCCGACAGCCGATGGCCGACAGCGCAGTTCGCAGTTCCCAGAGCTCGCGACCGGGATTGAACCGGTGACCTCGTCCTTACCAAGGACGCGCTCTACCGACTGAGCTACGCGAGCCTGCTGCAGAGCGGGCGACGGGGCTCGAACCCGCGACCCTCAGCTTGGAAGGCTGATGCTCTACCAACTGAGCTACGCCCGCGCGCCCCCGCGCGCCCCAGTGGTGGGGGAAGGATTCGAACCTTCGTAGGCCGAAGCCGGCAGATTTACAGTCTGCTCCCTTTGACCGCTCGGGCACCCCACCAGCCGTGCCTGCTTCGTCCTGCTCGCCGTCTCCACGCCGCCAGTCCCACTGACAATGCACCCCGCGTGGTGTCCGCCGCGGGGTGGGTTGTGCGCGCGCATGGCGCGCGGCGCGAATCGAGTTGCGATCTCCGCTTCGGGCTTCGTGAGCTGACGAAGGGACTCGAACCCTTAACCTGCTGATTACAAATCAGCTGCTCTACCAGTTGAGCTACGTCAGCTGGCGATGGCCAAACTTTTCAGACTGGTAGCTTAACCGCGCGAGGCCCTCAAGACAAGGGAAGCAGCCGGAAGGAGTTAGGGGCGGTTTGCCGCCGCCGCGCCGCCGGCCGGACGCGCCCCGGAAACCCCAACGCCTGCCGGGATTTCCTGCGCCAGGCCGCGCGTCAGCGCTGCCGCGCGCCGGCCGGCAGGTGCTCCAACAGGTATCGGGTGAGCAGCGAATAGACGTGCAGCGTGGTCCCACGACCTTCGCAAATGCAATGCGAGCGGTTGGGATAGCCCATGAATTCGAACGGTTTGCCCAACGCCACCAGCCGGTTGATGAGCCGCTCCGTGCCCTGGTAGTGCACGTTGTCGTCTCCCGATCCGTGCACGAGCAACAGTCGACCGCGCAATCCGTCGGCGTGTGTGATCGGCGAGGCCAGCCGGTAGCCGTCCCCGTTGTCCTGCGGGAGCCCCATATAGCGCTCCTGGTAGATCGTGTCGTAGAGTCGTTGGTCCGGGACCGGCGCGACCGACATCCCCAGTTGGAAGACCTCGGGATACCGGAATAGCGCCTGTAACGTGCTCGAACCGCCGCCGCTCCAGCCCCACATCGCGACCCGCGTCGCATCGAGATACGGGCGCGCGGCCGTCAACGCCCGCACCGCGTCCGCCTGCTCGCGACTCGCCTGCACCCCGATGGCCCCGTACACGATCTTGCGCCAATTCCGGCCCCGCGGCGCCGGCGTCCCGCGGTTGTCCACGCTCGCGACCACGTACCCCTGATCGGCGAGCATGCGGTGCCACAAGCCCGTGGTTCCGGACCAGCGGTCGAGCACGGTCTGGCCCGCCGGCTCGCCGTACACGTACATCAGCAACGGGTAGGTCCTGGTCGAATCGAAGTCGCTCGGCCGGATCATCCAGCCGTCGAGCGTGATCCCCTCGCCCACCCGGACCCTGAAGAACTCTGTCGCCCGGGGCACCAACGGCTCCACCGCGCCGCGCACCGCGGCGTTGTCCGCCAGGACCCGAACCACCTGGTGCGACGGCAGACGCACGAGATCGGTCACCGGCGGTGTGTCGAAGGTCGAGAAACCGTGGATCGCCCAGCGCGCATCGGGAGAAATCACGTACGTGTGGGTCCCCGCGGCGCCGGCCGGGGTGACCCGCTCGGGTCGTCCGCCGCCGTCCAGCCGGATACGGTACAGATACCGCTGGACCGCGTTGTCGGGTGAGGCGATGTAGTACAGCCAGCCCCCGCGTTCATCCACCGCGGCGATGTCGATGACGTCGAACGCGCCTGGGGTGAGTTTCGTGATCCCACCACCGCGTGTGACGGCGTACACGTGACGCCATCCGTCGCGCTCGCTCAGCCAGAGGAACCGCGCCCCTCCGCTCAGCCATCGAACCTCGTCCACCACATCCACCCAGGCGCTGTCTCGCTCCGTCAACACGGTGCGCACCGCACCGGTCGGGGCGTCGGCGAGCAGCACGCGATCGGTGTTCTGCCGGCGGTTCATCCGCTGCAGCACGAGCTGCTTCGTGTCGACCCATTCCATCCGGGGCAGATAGTTGTCGCGCGGGTCGTCAGGAACGTCGAGCCACGTCGTCGGACCGCCGCCGGCGCTCACGACCCCGACTCGCACCGCCGAGTTCGGCGTGCCGGTTTTGGGGTACTGGATCGGGATGACGAACGGGTAGAGCGAGTCGGTGTTGTTGATCAGGGTGAACGTCCGCACCCCCGTCATGTCGAAATGCCAGTAGGCGATGTGCGTGCCGTCGGGCGACCAGCGGAAGCCGTCGCGCAGGTCGAACTCCTCTTCGTAGACCCAGTCGGACATCCCGTTGACATGTAGTGAATCGGCCCCGGTGGTGAGCCGGGTGATCTCGCCGTCCGCGAGGCGTTCCACGTAGATCTCGCCCCCGCGCACGTACGCCACGCGGTCGCCCCGAGGCGAAAACTTCGCGTACATGAGCGACGACTCGGATGCGTCGGAACCGCCCAGCTTGTGGAGCGTGCCGGTGCGCCGGCTCCATACCCAGTAATCGCCGCGCGTGTTGCGTCGCCACACGCGCTGTGTGTTCGTGAACACGAGCAGCAGCGAGTCGTCCGCCGACCAGTCGTGGTCATCGATGCCGAGCGGCGTCGCGGCGCCCGCCGGGACCAGCTGGCGGGCCGTGACCATCACCCGCTTGGCCCCGGTGGCCGTCTCGTACCGTACGATGTCCGAGGCGCCCGGCGTGGTCGCCGACGGCTCGACCGTGGTGTACGCGGCGCCCCCGTCCCGCCAGCGCGCGGGCCCGGACGGTTGCAGCGCGAAGTCCCGCGACGCGTACAGGCGTCGCAGCATGTCGCTGGCGCCAGCCGGCAGCTGCGCCGACACCGGCTGCAGCGTGAACGGGAAAGCGATCGCCAGAACTGCCGCGACACGACTCATGCGCTCTGCTCCTGAGAGGGGCGGACGGAATCGAAGATGCGACGTGGCCGTGTGAAGGGTAAGTGCGCGAGTTGCGAAATCCGTCCCGGGAGCGCAGGCTATGGAGCGCCAATCCCCACGGATCCGGACTCAAGGGAGCGGCAGCGGACTTCCGCGGGGGAAGTCCGGGCACTCGAACGCTGATGGAGGAGATCATGGCCTTGATAGACCGCGTGAAGCGGATCCTGCTCACGCCGAAGGAGGAGTGGCCGGTGATCGAAGCAGAGCAAGCGAGTGTGGGCGGGCTCTACACGGGCTACATCATTCCACTCGCCGCCATCGGCCCGATCGCGTCGATCATCGGGTGGTCGGTGTTCGGCATGAGGCTGCCGTTCCTTGGCTCGATGCGCCTGCCGATCGGCATCAGTGCGCGAAACGCCCTGGTGGTGTACGTCCTGGGATTGATCGGGGTGTTCGTGCTGGCCCTGATCATCGACGCGCTCGCCCCCACATTCGGCGGGCAAAAGAACCAGATCCAGGCCCTCAAGGTCGCCGCGTATTCCTACACGGCTGCGTGGGTCGGGGCGATCTTCAACGTGTTCCCGACCCTGGCCATCCTCGGGGTCCTGATCAGCCTGTACAGCCTGTATCTGCTGTACCTGGGCCTGCCCGTGCTCATGAAAGCCCCGCAGGAAAAAGCGGTGGGATACACGGTCGTCGTGTGTGTGGTCGCGATCGTGTTATGGATTGTGATTGGGGTAGTCGTGAGCCAGTTCGCCTGGCGGCCAGCGATGGGGATCCCGGGGTTGTAACCCGGCGGGGCTCAGCCCACCCGCCACGTCGTTCCGCCCGGGGTGTCCTCGATCTCCACGCCCCGGGCCTGAAGCTCGGCTCGAATCCGGTCGGCCGCGACGAAGTCCTTCGCGCGGCGCGCCGCGGAGCGGGCGGCGATTCGCTCCTCGACCAAGGTGCGCAACGCCGCATCGTCCGCGGGGGGCGAAGGGCAGACGTCGAGGATGGTGTCGACCGCCGCCCACGCCGCACGCACCGACGGACCCGGGCGGGCGCCCGCGTCGAGGAGTCGATTGCCATCGGTCACGAAATCGAACAGCGCCGCGATCGCGCGCGGCGCGTTCAGGTCGTCGTCGAGCGCCGTGACCACGAGATCGCGCATCGTCCGGGCGAGCGTTTGGAACCGGTCGTCCTCGACCGTCGCCTCCGCACGGGCGCGCAACCGGTCCTGGAAGATTCCCAGCCGTCGTGACCCGTCCTTCGCCGCCGCCAGCGCGTCGTCGGTGTAATCCAGCTCCTTGCGATAATGCGTCTGGAACGTGAGGAGGCGGATCGCGCCAGGGTCCACGCCGTCCTCCTTCAGGTCCCGCGCGGTCAGGTAGTTGCCGAACCGCTTCGACATCTTGGTGCCCCGAACGTTCAGAAACGCCCCGTGCAACCAATAGCGGGCGAACGGCTGCCCCGTCGCGGCTTCCGACTGCGCGATCTCGTCCTCGTGATGGGGGAAGATCAGGTCGATCCCGCCGGCGTGGATGTCGAGTGTCGCCACGCCGTACCGCCGCCCGATCTCGTCGAGCGACATCGCCGAGCACTCGATGTGCCACCCCGGCCGGCCCCGGCCGAACGGGGCATCCCACGCAGCGCCCACCTGCTCGTCGATCGGCTCGGCGGCCTTCCACAAGGCGAAGTCGCGCGGGTCATCTTTGGCGTACTCGTCGCTCGCCACCCGCGCCCCTACCTGGATTTCGCGCCGGTCGAGCCGCGACAAGCGGCCATAACTGGGGAACCGGTCGATCGCGAAGTAGACCGACCCGTCTT
Organism: Miltoncostaeaceae bacterium; assembly: GCA_963698665.1. Taxonomy (GTDB): domain Bacteria; phylum Actinomycetota; class Thermoleophilia; order Miltoncostaeales; family Miltoncostaeaceae; genus CALNYH01. Next base: position 1,474,240 of record CAVORO010000003.1, read on the forward strand.
CGCTCCGATAGGCCACGCCCTTCGCCAGCAGCTGCTCCACGAGCCGCACCATCGCCGGGATGGAGGTGGTGGCGCGCGGATAGACGTGCGCGGGCCTGATGCGCAGGTAGTCGCGATCCTCGAAGAAGGCCTGCGTGAACGGCGCGGTATGCTCGGGCAGCGTCTTCCCCGCCGCCGCGGCCGCCTTGATGGTCCGGTCGTCCACGTCGGTGAGGTTCATGACGTGGAACACTTCGTACCCCGCGGACTCGAGGGTGCGCCGCAACAGATCCTCGAACAGGAACGACCGAAAGTTGCCGATGTGGGCGTAGTTCCAGACGGTCGGCCCGCAGGTGTACAGCGTGACGCGCGGCGGGGCGAGCGGGACGAAGGGTTCGATCCGGCGCGTGAGCGTGTTGTGGAGCGCGAGCGTCATGCGTGGGAGGTCTCCCACGCGATCGCGAAGACCGGCGACGGAGGCATGATGGCCGAAACGTAGAAACCACCGGCGGGGTCGTCAACGCGTGGCGGCGTCGAGCGGATCGAGCATGGCTTCGTCGAGTGTTTTCAGTCGCACGCGTGTGGCGCGCACCGCAAGCCGGTGGGCCCGGCACAGCGCCAGCGCCGCCTCGGCCGTGCCGCGACCCAGGTCGGTCTCAAGACCGGCGGACGTGAGGCGGAAACCGGGTGGAGGCTCCGGCGGCGGCGCGTCGAGGATCACTTCGAGCACCCGCCCGCCCAGCAACGCCGCGGCCGGCGCCGAGTGCGTCAATCGTCCGGCGCGCAGCACGAGCACACGGTCCACCACCCGCTCCAACCCCACCGGATCCGCGGACGTGACCAGCACGGCGGCGCCACTGCCCGCCAGCCGGACCAGGCGGTCCCCCAGATCGCGCCGGGCGATTGCGTCGAGCCCGGCGAACGGTTCGTCGAGCAGCAACACCCGGCGGCCACCGAGTGCCGCCTGCGCGAGCAGCAGCCGCCGTGACTCCGCGAGCGGCAACCCCGCGGCGCGGCGTCCGCCGGCCGAAGCAAGGCCCGATACGTCGAGCACCTCCTGCACCAGCGCGTTGCGCACTCGACCGGTTGCCTGGCAGGAAGCCAGGTAGAGGAGCACCTCGCGGACCGTCAACGCCGGCGGGAATACCGCCTCCCGCGGGGCGAACCCGACCAAGCGGCGCGCCACGACGCTGTGCGGCGACTCACCGGCGACCCGGATCACACCCGTATCCGGCCGCTCCAGCCCCGCCGCGAGCCGCATCAGGGTCGTCTTGCCCGCCTCGTGCGCGCCGACCAGACACACGATTTCGCCGGCGCCGAGCTCGAACGACGCTTCTGCCACCGCCACGACCGGCGGCCGTCCCCACCCTCGTCGGAACGCGCGTCGCACCCCGCGCACCTGGAGCGGGATCGTCATCCCGCCCTCCGGCCCAGCCGCGCGACGCGCCACTCGGCGATCGCCAACCCGATGCCCATCCACACCACCGCATGCAGCGCCGCGCCGACATCGCCCAAGGCCACGCCGCGGTAGCGCCACTGTCCCGGCGCGAGTTCGAGCAGCGTGGCGAGCGCGAGACGCACGACGCCGGGGCGCCCATGGCCGATCAACGACTCCGGAGGGACGCTGCCCAACAGCGCGAGATACACAAAGCACACACCGGCGAGCGTGTTGCCGCCGGTCCATACGAGCGCCAGCGTGCAAGCGGCGACCACGGCGGCGACGGTGAGACCCGCGAGCGCTGCCCCCAGGCTCGCCGCGATGGCGCCGGTGGTCCAGGCGGAGTGGACCGCACTGGCCAGCACCACGAGCGCGGCGCCGCTCGTGGCGGCGAGCCAACGCCCGACTGCCACCGCCCGCGGCGTCGTGGGGTGCCCGAGCACGAGCCCCAGCGCCATGCGGTCAGCACCCGAGCCCGCGAGATAGGCCACGGCGAGCACGGCCGCGAGGGCGCCGGCCGCGAGCGCCGTCCCGAGCGGGTCGGGCGCGGGCGCGTGTCGTTCGAGCCACAGCAATGCACCTGTGAGCAACAGCAACCACACACCGAGCCGCGTGCGGATGAGTCGCGCGCGGAGCAGCGGCCATTCAGCGAAGACGCGGCGGGCGAAATCCACGCCGCAACGTTAGGGACGAACCTGGTGGGTTGTGGTACCGGATTGTTGCCGGGGGGATCGAAATGCTACGGCGCGAGCGCCTCCTGCAGCACCGCCTCCGTCAGCGGGGCCGGGTCGAATCGCACCGGATCGGTGGTGGGAAGCCCGGTTTCGGTGGCCGCGCGCTCGACCGCGCGATGCGCCGCCGCGGCGTCCAGGTCGTAGGTGTTGAGGCAGATGCCGATGACTTTCGCCGGCAACACCGGTGCCGCGGCGCGTTCGTAGATCTCGACCAGCTCGGGGAGTGGCGGGATCTTCACCCACGGCTCTCGCCCGTGATAGTCCCCGATGTAGTCGCGGCTGGCCTGGTGGCAGAGGATCAGCCCGCGCGGCATCGAGCCGTGCAGCAGGCCGAGCGTGACACCCGAGTAGCCCGGATGGAGCAGGCTCCCCTGCCCTTCGACGAGAATGATGTCCGCGTCCTTGGCCGCTTGGAGCACCAGTTCTTCGGCCGCGCCGGCGATGAAGTCCGCGACGACGGCGTCGACCGCGGTGCCCCACCCCTCGATGAAGATGCCGGTCTGACCCGTCGCGACGAAGCGCGCCCGATGACCTCGCCGCACCAGGTCGCGTCGTACCTCGAGCATCGCGGTCATCTTGCCGACATTGCAGTCCGATCCGACGGCGTGGACGACGTAGGCCGCGACCTCGCCCGCCCGGCCGTCGGCGATCGGGAGGTTGGGAGGCGGCTTGCGGGCGTCCAGGATCCGGACGCCGGTGTCGCGCGCCAGGGCACCGAGGTCCGGGTCATCGGAAATGAACGTGTGCAATCCGCTCCACACCTCGAGCTTCCGCTCGATCGCCAACCGAAGCCAGCCGCGCCATTCCTCGGGGAGACGGCCACCCGCCGGCGCGATGCCGACGAGCACAGCGGTGGCTCCGCCGCCGAGGGCGAGCCCGCGGGCGAAATCCCCCACCACGGGGATCGGACCACCAAACCCCAGCACCTGCTGGACGGTCTTGCCCGCCTGCACGCGATCGAACACACTGACGATGCGCTCCGGGAAGTAACGGATGCAGGAGTTGGCGGTCTTCGACGTCTCCGGACCGAATTGCCCGTCGGCGATGATGAGGAAGCGGTGATTCGGTGACGCCGTCACGGGCCGGCCCGCGCTCTGGCGGCGCGTCGCTCCCCGGTCGAGCGCAGCACGGCGGGCCGCTCGACCGCGGCGTCGCCGTAGACCTCCCCCTGCAAGATCTGGCGCACCAGCACGAGCGACACCGCGAGGAGCGGCACGGCGACCACGAGCCCCACCGCGCCCAGCAGCGTGGCCATGATCAACACGCTCGTGATCGTCAGCACGGGCGGGAGCGCCACCTGCTGCTGCATGATGCGCGGCACCACCACGTTCGCCTCGAACACGTGCACCAAGACCCCCAGCAACAGCACGGCGACCACGTGGAGCCAGTCCCCCGTGCCGACGACGAACAGCGCCGGAACGATCGTGGAGACGAGAGTCCCGAAAAACGGCACGAGGGCGACGAGCCCGGTGAAGATCCCGAAGGCGAGCCAAAAGGGGACGCGCAGGATCCACAAGCCGAGGGCGGTCAACGCGGCGAGCACCAGCATCGCGAGCAACTGGCCCACGACCCATGCCCGCAGGGTGGCGCCCACGTCGCGCAGGATGCGCCCGGCCGTCTCGCGGTGGCGAGGGGGGACGAGGGCGACCATGCCTTCCCGATACAGGATCGGCTGGCGTGCGAGATACAGGGCCATGACCAGCACGCTCGCCGCCTCGATGAAGAGCTTGCCCCCGGCCGTGACGTACGGTAAGAGCGAACCCCGCAAGAAGATGGAGACGTCGTTGACCAGGGCTGCGACGAGGCCGGACTGCGGGTCGGCCAGCTCGGTGCGGCGCAGCACCGGATACTGGCTGGCCCAGCGGGCGAGGACGTTTTCGATGTTGGTGAGCGTTTGCGGCAGCCCGCCGATCAGCGCCTGAGTCTGGTCGATCACCGGCGGCACGAGGAGCGCGCCGAGCCCCGCGAGACCGGTGATGGTGGCGAGGACGGCGATGGCCAACCCGAGCCACCGCACGATGCCGAACCGGTGCTCCAGGAGATCGGTGATGGAGGAGAAGTAGAAGGCGAGCAGGACGGCGATGAACGTGAGCAGCAGGACATCCACCACGCGAACCACGAACCAGATGGCCAGGGCGGCAAGAAAGAGCGCCACAAACGTGGCGCCCGATACTCGAGACCGCGATGTGTCGTCGTTCAGGCGTGGTGCTCGTCGTCGTCGACCAGCTCCGCCTCGGCCGCGCCGGTGCCGAGCTGTTTCGTGTCCGGGGGCGAGCCGGCCCCGAGCAGCCCCATGCGCTGCTTCAGCGCCACCAGCTGCTGATCGGCATCCGTTTTTTCGAGCGACTGGAATTGTTGCATCAGGGAGTCGCCGGACAGATCGTCGTTGACCTCGGCGGCGGCGATGAGCTTGCGCTCCTCATGCTCGATCTGCTCGGCCATGCGCTCGAAGGTCTCGAAGGCGCTCTTGTCGGACATCGAGGACATCGTCTCCTGGATGCGCTTGTGCGCCTCGGCACGTTTGGCCCGCGCGATGAGGATGTTCTTCTTGCGCTTTGCTTCTTCGATCTTGTCGTTCAGCTGCCGGAGCGAGAGCTTCAGCTTCTCGGTCTCCGAGCGGTGCTTGACCCACGTCTCTTGCAGCTGCACCGCGCCCTGGACGTGCTCGTTGTAGCGCAGCAGCGCCTGCTTGGCGAGGTCGTCCCGGCCTTCGCGGACGGCGAGCTCCGCGCGCTTCTCCCACTCCTCGGCGAGCTTCTTCTCCTGCTCCGCCTGTGCCGCCAGCCGTTTCTCGTCCGCGATCGCCGAGGCGACCTGCTGTTTGGCCTTGGCCAGCTGGCTCCGCATATCGAGGATCAGCTGGTTCAGCATTTTCTCCGGATTCTCGGCGCGCGAAATCAGATCGTTGAGATTCGACCGGAGCAGCGTCGAGAGGCGGTCAAAGAAGCCCATGGTTAGTCCTCGAGAGTGAGTCGGGCGGTCATCGTCCGTGGCCGAGCTGCGCTGCGCGCTTTTCGGCCAGCAACCGCTCGGCGAAATCGAGCCGCTCGGCGAGCTCCGCTACCTGAGCGGTGAGCGTCGTCAATCGGTCATCCAGCTCGACCGCCCGGCGGTCGTCCAGCGCGGGGCTGTCGAGCGGCTCGTCGTGCCACTCGCCCCCCAACCCCTTCCAGTGCTTGCGGCGCCGCCCGCTCGTGCGGAGGCGCTCCGCCAGCGCGTCCGCCACCGGGGACTGGAAGAACCACTTGGCCGTCAGAGCCCACGCCACACTCGCGGCGATCGCCGGCAATACCCACGGAACCTCAAACATCTATTCGCCCGTTCCCACGCGCCGCTCGCGACTGCCCGCCAGTACCCGTTCGGTGAAATCTAGGCGCTCCCCCAGCTCCGACAGTTGCGTCGAGAGCAGTCGCACCTGCTCCTCCAGCGCCGCGACCCGCGGTTCGTCTCCCCCCGACTCACCCGTGATGCCCCACCGCCGCTGGCGGCGCAGCCGGATCCCCTCGGCGAGCGCCTCGCCGATCGGCGAGTGAAAGAACCACCGCGCCACCATCGCCACCACGATCAGCGCCGCGATGCCCCCGATCAGCGGCATGATCTGGGACACGAGGAAGTTCGGGTCCACCGGCATCGGCGGCATCGGTGGAGGCAGGTCCGGCGCGGGAGTCTGGGTCACGAGCATGTGGTACGCCCCCCAAACGACGGGTGTTTCATCCCGAAACCCGATTGGTTGGCGAAAGCCGCTCGGCTTCCCGTGCCTTGGTCAGCAGCCGCTCCGTAAAATCTACCCGCTCCGCGAGTTCCGCCACCTCCCGGCGCAGCTCGTCCACGGTGGTCGCCAGCTCTTCGCGCTCCGCGCTGCCCTGGTGGGGCGGCGGGACCGAGCCGTGCCGCAACCGTTCGGCGAAGGCCTTTCCCAGGGGGGACAGGGCGATCATCCACGTGAAGAACCCGCCTACGGCGATGATTGGGATGAGTACGGCGATCGCTCCCGGATCCATGCCCTCACCTCCCACTGGGCGGCGCGATTCGCGCCGCGTCGTTCTGCTTCGCCAGGAGCCGCTCGGCAAAATCCATGCGTTCCGCCAGCTCGGTCAGCTCCTGGCGCACGGCTCGAAGCTCATCGAGGATCTCGGCGCGGTCCCCCGCGTCCGCCGCCGAAAGCCCCTTGTGCCGGATCCGGTCCGACAGCGCCGCCACCAGCGGCCGCAGCAACAAGAACCCCCCGACGAACAGCAGTGCGAGAAGAAAGAATTCCTCTGGTCTCATGCTCGTCGCGGCGTTGAGGTCATTGCGGCGGTCCGAGGCGCGCCGCCTCGCGCTGGCTTGACAGCAGCCGCTCGGCGAAGTCCACCCGCTCCTCGAGCTCGGCGACCCGGCGCTCGAGCGACTCCGTCGAGCGCACCCGATCCCGCAGCACCTCCACTTCGGCCGCAACCGACCGATCCGACGTCGCGCCTTCGAGTCGTCTCCGAATCGCCCTGGCCAGTGACGGTACCACCATGACGGTAAGCATCGGCACCGCGATCACTCCGATCATCACGAACACGAACTTCAGTCCCTCGTCCATCTTTCACCTCGGCGGCGCGAGCCGATCCACGTCGCGCTGTTTTGCGAGCATTCGCTCGGCGAAGTCCAGCCGCTCCTGTAGCTCGAGCAGGTCCTGTTGCAGCCGCTCGACTTGGCCGGCCAACTCGTCCTGGCGCCCGGGATCGAGACCGCCGTCGGGCCGCGGCCGGAGCCGCTCGGCCGCCGCGCGGGCGATCGGACTCAGCAGCCATATCCCCCCGCAAAACACCGCCGCCGCCATGATGGCTTCCGGGCCGCTCATGCGCGTCTCACTCCCGGCGTGCGATCTGGGGCGCCCCGCGCCGCTGCGCGAGTAACCGTTCCGCGAAGTCCAATCGCTCGGCGAGCTCGGCTAATTCGCGGCGCATTTCCTGCAGCTGTTCCACCACCGCCTCGTGCTGCTCGCCGATCTCGGCGCGCAGATCGTCGGCTTCCGGGTGCGCGGACCGTCCCCGGATCCGGTCCGCGAAGGCCCGCCCGACCGGCGAAAACCCCAGCGCCACCATCGTGCCGCCGCCGAACAGGAATATGATCGCGAGTATGGCTTCGATATCCATGGGTCGCCTCCGTCCAACCTAGCGGTCACTCCCCCACCCGCAACACCTTGCGCAGGAACCGCCCCGTGTGCGAGGCGCTGGCTTTGGCCACCACCTCGGGCGAGCCCGCTGTCACCAGTCGCCCGCCGCGATCGCCCCCCTCGGGGCCAAGATCGATCACCCAGTCCGCGGTCTTCACCACATCGAGGTTGTGCTCGATCACGACGACGGTGTTCCCCTTGTCCACCAGGCGGTGCAGCACCTCGAGCAGCAGCCGCACGTCTTCGAAATGGAGCCCGGTGGTCGGTTCGTCGAGGATGTAGAGCGTCCGCCCAGTGTCCCGTTTGGACAGCTCGGTCGCAAGTTTGACGCGCTGCGCCTCGCCTCCCGACAAGGTGGTCGCCGATTGGCCCAGGTGGATGTAGCCGAGCCCTACGTCGTTCAGCAGTTCCAGTTTCGAACGGATGCGCGGCTGACTCTCGAAGAACTCCAGGGCATCCGCCACGGTCAGATCGAGCACGTCCGCGATCGACTTTCCTTTGTAGCGGACCTCGAGCGTCTCCCGATTGTAGCGCCGCCCCTTACAGACCTCGCAGGAGACGTAGACGTCGGGAAGAAAGTGCATCTCGACCTTGACGAGCCCGTCTCCCTGGCACGCTTCGCAGCGCCCGCCCTTGACGTTGAACGAAAACCGCCCCGGCCCGTAGCCGCGCATCTTGGACTCCGGGAGGTAGGTGAACAGCTCCCGGATGGGGGTGAAGAGCCCGGTATAGGTGGCCGGGTTGGAGCGCGGGGTACGGCCGATCGGGCTCTGGTCGATGTCGATCACCTTGTCCACGTGGGCGAGGCCTTCGATCCGCGTGTGCGCCCCCGGCACCACCTTGGCGCGGTAGAAATGTCGCGCCAGGGCCTGGTAGAGGATGTCGGTGACGAGAGTCGATTTTCCCGAGCCCGAAACGCCCGTCACCGCGATGAATAGGCCGAGCGGGAAGTCGACCGTGAGGTCCTGCAGGTTGTGCTGGCGCGCGCCGATGACGCGCAGCGTGCGGTCGTCCGACGGCGCGCGCCGGCTCGGCGGGATCGGGATGCGCAGCTCGCCGCGCAGATAGCGGGCGGTGAGCGAGTCACGGTGGCGCAACACGTCGGCGAGCGTCCCCGCCGCCACCACCTCGCCGCCGTGGCGTCCGGCGCGGGGGCCCAAATCGATTACCTGGTCGGCGGCCCGGATCGTCTCCTCGTCGTGCTCCACCACGAGCACCGTATTGCCGAGGTCGCGCAGCTCACGCAACGTCTCGAGCAGGCGTGCGTTGTCACGCTGGTGCAGCCCGATGGATGGCTCGTCGAGGATGTAGAGCACGCCGACGAGGCGGCTGCCGATCTGGGTGGCGAGCCGGATGCGCTGCGCCTCTCCGCCCGACAAGGTCACCGCCGACCGTTCGAGGGTCAGATAGTCGAGGCCGACGTTCTTGAGAAAGCGCAGCCGGTCGGTCACCTCTTTGAGAATCGGCCGCGCGATCTCGGGGTCGAGCCCCGGCCGGCCGTTGCGGCGTAGCGGCAACGATTCGAAAAACGCCAACGCATCGCTTACCGGCAGCGTCACGACGTCACCGATGCTCTTTCCCGTAATGAGCACCGACAGGCTTTCGGGGCGGAGCCGCCGGCCGCCACACGTGAGGCACGGCTGCTCGACCATGAAGCCCTCGAGTTGATCCCGCACGGTATCGGACGCCGTCTCGCGGTAGCGCTTCTCGACGTGGCGCAGCACGCCGGTCCACCCCGACTCATAACTCCCCCGCCACCGCTCGCTGTGATACTGATAGGTGAAGGTCTTCCCCGGAGCGCCGTGCAGGATCGCCTTCTTCGCGGCGACGGGGAGGTCCGTCCACGGCGTGTCGAGGTCGAACTTGAACGCCCGCGCGAGCGTGGGCAGGATGACTTTGCGGATGTAGCCGGATGGCTCGCCCCACGGCAGGATTACGCCCTCGAGGATCGAGAGACTCGGATCGCCGATCACCAAATCGGCGTTCACTTCGCGACGGGTCCCCAGCCCGGAGCAATCGGGGCACGCCCCGAATGGCGAGTTGAACGAAAACTGTCGCGGCTCGAGCTCGGGCACCGAAAGCCCGCATTTGGGGCAGGCGTAGCGCTCGGAGAACATGGTGGACTTGGGGCCGCCGTTGGCGCTGTGGCGCGCGATTTCGACCACCCCTTCGGCGGCGCGCAGCGCGGTCTCGATTGAATCGGCGAGGCGGCCGCGGTCCACCGATCGCACCACGAGTCGGTCCACCAGCACCGCGATGTCGTGGTTCTGGCGGCGGTTCAGCTTGGGGACGGCGGCGAGGTCGTACGTTGCGCCATCGACGCGCACGCGCACGAAGCCCTGCTTCCGTGCAACGTCGAACAAGTCGCGAAACTCACCCTTCCGACCGCGCACCAGCGGGGCGAGGACCTCGATCTTCGTGCCCTCGGGCCACGTCAATACGTGGTCGGTGATTTGCGACGAGCTCTGGCGCTCGACCGGCGTGCCGTCGTTGGGACAATGGGGTGTCCCGGTGCGGGCCCACAAGAGGCGGAGGTAATCGTAGATCTCGGTGATGGTGCCGACGGTGGACCGGGGATTCGCGCCCGCCGTCTTCTGCTCGATCGAGATGGCGGGCGACAACCCCTCGATTGCGTCCACGTCGGGTTTCTCCATCAAGCCGAGGAACTGCCGCGCGTAGGCGGAGAGCGACTCGACATAGCGGCGCTGGCCTTCGGCGTAGATCGTGTCGAAGGCGAGGGAGGACTTCCCCGAGCCCGACAGCCCGGTGAACACCGTGAGGGTGTTCCGGGGAATCTCGACGGTGATGTCTTTGAGGTTGTGCTCGCGGGCGCCGCGGACGACAAGCGACTCGCTGGACATAGACGCGGAGCCTAGCGAGGATCCGGCGCTCGGGTCAACTCCCGACCCTGGGACAGAGCGGATCGCCGCCTCGACCGGACCCTCCACACGCGACTCGACCGAGGATGCGAACCGCTCCGGTTGGGCGCGAGCCCGTCGGCGCCACGCACGTCACCGCGCGACGACACGTCACCCGTGGCACGCCGGCCACACCCTTGCTCAACCCCAGCCCGGGGGCTACGTTAGCTGCCCCCAAATGGCGCAACAGGCGCTGGTGGTAATCACCACGCTCGGCAGCGAGGCCGATGCGCGCGCGTTCGTCACGGGATTGCTGGACGATCGGTTGATCGCGTGTGGCACGCTCCTTCCCGGCGCGCGCTCGTTCTACCGGTGGGAGGGGAAGCTGACCGAGGAGACGGAAGTGGTGGTGCTGCTCAAGACCGACGCCGCAAAATGGGATGCGCTGCGCACCGCGGTCGAGCGACACCATCCGTACGAGCTTCCCGAGCTCCTGGCGCTGCCGGTGACGCAGGGACTCGAGCGGTATGTGGCGTGGCTCGCGAGCGAGGTAGCAGAGTGATTCATCGATACGATCAGCGGCAGCACGAAACGCCCCAGGAGCGGGCGCGCGTCGCCGCGGAGCTCCAGGAGGAGGCCCGGCAGCTGACGGAGGCGGCGATGCTCGAGGCACCGCCGCCTGCGACTGCGCCGCCCGGCGCCACTTTGCCGCGCGGCAATGGCAACGGGAACGCCAACGGGAACGGCAAGAAAAAGAACGGCAACGGCGCCAGGGAGCCAGGCCGCTCCGAGGCGGAGCGCGCGCTCGCAGCGTTCGACGTGGCGCTCGCCGATCAGCCCGGGAGCATCGCGCCGCTGCTCAATCGCGCATCGCAACTCGGCGCGATGGGCCGGTACGCCGCCGCCCGCGCCGACCTCGAGCAGGCGCTCGCGCTCGACCCCGCCAACATCACCGTGCGCAGCGCGCTCGGCATTGTCTTGCTGCGCAAGGGACTGTGGGCCCACGCGGTGCCGCACTTGCGCCGCGTGGTGGAGGTCGAAAGTTGGAGTCCCACCGCGTGGTTTTACCTCGGCGAAGCGCTGAACCATGTGGACGACCTGGACGGCGCGCTGGCCGCCTACGGGCGCGCCACCGAGATCGATCCCCACCACGCCAAAGCGCTCTACGGGCAGGGCATCGTGCTCGACCGGCTGCGCCGCCCCGAGGACGCCACCACCATGTACCGACGCTCCCGGGAGGTCGCCGCGCGGTGATCCGCGTGGTCGTGGACGACCTCGGGTTCCTCCCCTCCGACGCCATCGTCCGTCCCGCCACCGCGCAGCTCGAGCCGACCACTCCCGCGCTGCGCCGTCTCGAGCAGCTCGGCGGGCCGGAGTTCCAGCGTCAGCTGCAATTGCATAACGAGCTCGTCGTGGGCGCCGCGGTGGTCACCGGCGCCGGGGGCGACCTCCCGGCCGAATTCGTCATTCACGCGGTGATCCAGAGCCGGGAGGAGCCGATTTCGCGGCGCGGTGTGGCCCGCGCTTGGCGTTCGGTGCTGGAGCGGGCGCGGGAGTGGGGGTTCGCCCGCCTCACCGTCCCACCGCTCGGGCTCGGCGCCGGCAACCTCACGCTCGAGGAGGCCGCCGAGATCCTGATCTCGGTGCTCCAGGAGCAGCCGGTCGGAGTGGACGCCCCTGCCGAGGTCGCCATCGTGGTGGAAACCGAGGAGCAGCGCGAAGTGTTTGAAGGCGTGCTGCGACGCCTGCGTGCGAGGCTCTCCTGACTCGTCGCCACTGGGCCATCGTGATCCTCGCCGCCTGGGCGGTATCGCTCGGGTGGCTGGTCAAGCGCGAGTACTTCCGCTCCACCGGAGCGCGACTGGCCGAGGCCGCCCTGGCGGTATCGCCGGGCGCGCTGTTCTACCGCCTGTCGGTGGGCGCCCACCAGCTGGGCTACAGCTCGACCACGGTGGACACGCTGGCCGACACGATCCGCGTGGTCGACGTGCTCGTGATCGACGTGCCGGCGTTGGGAAGGCTGCAACGCACTGAGGGCCGCAGCGTGGCGACGCTCGACCGGGCCCTGCACCTCCGAGCGGTGACCGCGGAGTTCGATGGCGACGGCGAGCAATTCGCGCTGTCCGCGACGGTCTCGGCCGACAACGTGCTCCACCTCACCATTACGGCCGACGGCGATTCGCAGTCCAGCGCGGTGCCGCTTTCCCGCCCGCTCGTGCTCCCTTCGCTCCTGCCGTTGCGCCTGGCGTTCGGCGGCGAACTCCGCCTGGGACGGGACGTGAGCGCGTTGCTGCTCGATCCGTTCACCCTGACCGAGCGCGACGTCGCCGCGCGCGTCGCCGCGGACTCCACGCTCGTCGTGGCCGACAGCGCCGACTACGACTCGACCACGATGGCCTGGGTCCCGGTGCATTTCGACACTGTCCGTGCGTTCCGGTTGGACGCGACGGGCCCGGGCAATGGCGGAGCGCAGACGTGGATCGACCCCCAAGGCCGGGTCGTCCGCGTCACAACCCCACTCGGCTTCACCATGGAGCGCACCGCCTTCGAGCTGGCCTACGAGAACTTCCGCCACCGGGATACGCTGCGCCTGCTGCGCGCCACCGCCGCGCCGGGGCCGGACGAAGTAGTCGCCGCGACGGCCATCGCCGCCGGCGTGCGACCCGGCCCATCCCTCTCGGAACGGCTGCGGGTCCGGCTCGGGGGCACGCTCGACGGGCTCGATCTGACCGGCGGCCGCCAACGCCTCGCCGGGGACACGCTGATCGTGGAGCGGGAACGGGGCGTCCGGCTCGTGGCGCACTACCGCCTCCCCGCCGCCAACCCTGCCCTGCGCGAGTTCCTCCTGCCCGAGCCCCTGATCGAGAGCGGCGACCTGCGCATCCAGGCGCAAGCGCGCCTGATTGCCGGCTCCGATCGCAACCCGGCCCGGGTCGCCGCGCGGCTGGCGCACTGGACGGCGACCGCAGTGGAAGACGGGGTGTCGGCCGCGGCGCCGAGCGCGGTGCAGGTACTGGGACGACGCGGCGGAGACAGTAACGAGCACACCGTGCTGTTCGTCGCGCTGGCGCGCGCCCTCGGACTCCCGGCCCGCCCAGTGGCCGGACTCCTGTACTTGCGCAGCCGCTTCTATTACCACGCCTGGGCGGAGGTGTACCTGGACGATTGGGTGGCCGTGGATCCGACGTTCGATCAATTCCCCGCGGACGCCGCGCACCTGCGGTTCACAATCGGCGGGCTCGCCCGGCAAGTGGAGTTGGTCCGTTTGCTCGGGAGTCTCACCCTCGAGGTCCCATGATTCGACTGGAAGGGCTCACGAAGAACTACGGCAGCTTCGTCGCGGTGAATCACATCTCGCTGCATGTCCCGCGCGGCGTGCTGTATGGCTGCCTGGGACCCAACGGGGCCGGGAAGACCACGATGCTGCGCATGATCGCCGGGATCCTGCGTCCCACCGATGGCCGCGTGCTGATCGGCGGGGACGACGTGCAGCGGAACCCGATGGCCGCCAAGATGCGGCTCGGCTTCATTCCCGATCGCCCCTTCGTGTACGACAAACTCACCGGCGCCGAGTTCCTGCGATTCGTCGCGGGATTGTACGGTCAGGAAGGCGATGCAGTGGACCGGCGGTCCGCCGAGCTGCTGGACGTGTTCGAGCTATCGAGCTGGAAGGACGAGTTGATCGAGGCCTATAGTCACGGCATGCGTCAGAAGCTCATCATCTCGAGCGCGCTGATCCACCGACCGGAGTGCATCGTGGTGGACGAGCCGATGGTGGGCCTCGATCCCAAGGGAGCGCGACTGCTCAAGGACATCTTCCGGCAGTTCGTCGACCGGGGCGGGACGGTGCTGATGAGCACCCACACGCTGGAGGTGGCGGAAGTCATGTGTGATCAAATCGGCATCCTCCAGCACGGACAGATCGTCGCGCATGGAACGATGACCGAGATCCGGCGCCAGCACATGGCTGGGGACGCAAGCCTTGAAGAGCTGTTCCTGAAGCTCACCGGCGGCCACGCCGTCCGGGATCTGGTCGAGGTCCTCGGCAAGTGAGGCAGCCGTCCCTCACCCACGTGCTGCAGCCCAAGTGGCGTACCGTGCAGCAGCGACTGCGCGAGGCACGCGTCCGCGGTGGCGGCGGCAAGCTCCTCCTCTTGTTGTTGGTGGGCGGGGCCTTCTGGGCGGGCGTGTTCGGCGTGCTGTACCGGATCCTCAAGTATTTCCGCGGGGTCGAGGAGCTCGGCCCGCTCCTCGGCGCGAAGCTCCTCGGGGTCGCGCTGCTGTCCTTCGTGTCGATCCTCATCCTCTCGAACGTCATCACCGCCCTGTCGAGTTTCTTCCTCGCCAAAGATCTCGATCTGCTCGTCTCGACCCCGGTAGACTGGCTGCGACTCTACCTCGCAAAGCTGGGTGAAACCCTGGTGCACTCGTCATGGATGGTGGCACTGATGAGCGTGCCGATCCTGGCGGCGTACGGCGTCGTGTACGGCGGCGGGCTGTTGTTCGTCCCCTTTGCGCTCGCGGTCTGGCTGCCGTTGCTCGCGCTCCCGGCCGTATTCGGGAGCGCCCTCACCCTGATCCTCGTCAACGTATTCCCCGCGCGCCGTACCCGCGACCTGCTGTCCATCGTCGCGCTCGGCGCGGCGGCCGGCGTGATCCTGCTGTTCCGCCTGATCCGCCCCGAGCAACTGGCCCGGCCCGAAGGGTTCCGCAACCTGCTCGACTTCATCGCGGTGCTGCGCACGCCCACGTCGCCGTTCCTACCCAGTGAATGGGCCGCGAAGGCGATCATGGGCTTCCTGGGGGGTGATCTCGACCCGCTGCCGCTGGTGCTCCTCTGGACCACTGCGGCCGCGTTCGTCACCCTCGGTGCCCTGCTGCATCGCCAGCTGTACGCCGCCGGGTTCACCAAAGCGCAGGAAGGCGCGGAGCGGTTTGTCCGTGGGGTGTTCTGGCGGCGCACCGTGGGCAGCATGTTGTTCCCGCTGTCGGTGGCCAAGCGGGAGTTCGTCCTGAAGGACGTGAAGTTGTTCTTCCGGGACACGTCGCAGTGGAGTCAGCTGATTCTGCTCGCGGTCCTGGTCGTGGTGTACCTCTTCAACATCAAGGCGCTGCCCCTGTTTCGCGGCGAACAGGTGCCGCTGTTCACCGTCACCCTCGTTTCGTTTCTGAACCTCGGGCTCTCCGGGTTCGTACTCGCGTCGATCGCGGCCCGCTTCATCTTTCCGGCCGTGTCGCTCGAAGGACGGCAGATGTGGTTGCTGCGCTCGAGCCCGCTCGACCTCCGCGCGCTGCTCTGGTCGAAATACTGGGTGGGGACCATCCCGCTACTCGTGCTCGCCCTGTTGTTGACGGGGCTCACCAACATGCTCTTGAAAGCCTCGTCGTTCATGATGATTGTGAGCCTCGCCACGATCTGCGCGTTGACCCTCGCGATCGCCGCGCTGGCGCTCGGTTTTGGTGCGCTCTACCCACAGTTCGAGACGGAGAACGCGGCCCAGATCCCGACGTCCTTTGGCGGCCTGGTGTTCATGATGACGACGATCGCGCTGCTCGCGGCGGTGATCGTCGTCCTGAGCGTGCCGGTCTCCGCGTACGTGCGCAACGCATACGACGGGCTCCCCACGCGCATCAACGCGGTGATGGTGGCGGCGTTCGCCGCAGCCGCGGGATTGTGCGCCGCGGCGACGGTGATCCCCCTGCGCATTGGCCTTCGGAAGATGGAGAGCTTCGAGTTCTGATCCCCCGGTCCCCGCTCCGCGCTCGCGGAGCGGGAACCCGAGGCGCCGCCTACAGCTTGAAGTTGACCCCGCCGCCGAACTCGATCCGGTCGGCGTTGCCGATGACGATGCGCAGCTGGGCGAACGGCCGCCAGCTTACGGCTTTGAAGTCCCACCCACCCAGCAAGCCGAGCCCGATCTCGGAGTTCGAGAAGCCGCTGACGCTGAAATGCGTGTAGTTCAGCCCTCCGCCGACGTACAACCCGGCGTTCGGCGTGTTGAGTCTGGGCCAGTACCGCAAGTCGCCGTTCAACGCCCAGACGGAGACGCTGTTGCCCGGGAAGTAGATGTCGAACGACGGGTAGAAATCGAATTGCGGCGCCACCGGGTAGGAGAACTGGGCACCGAGAAACAGGTCGAGGTTGCGCGTGGCGAGACCGATCTGTGGGCCCAGCAGCATCTCTTTCCGTTGGGCGACGGCGGTGGTCGACAGCAGCAGGCTGGCGAGGGCTACGAGGAGTAGCCGTTGGGTCGGAGATTTCACGCTGAGGCTCCTAGGGTAATGGGGTCCGAAACGAAATGGCCACGGGGCCCGGGAATCAAGGCTCGCTCAGTGCAGCTTGAAACTGAAGCCTCCAACCACCTGGAACGCGCTGCCGGTCACGAGCAGCACCCACGCCTGGCACACCACCGACCTCCCGTCATGCTCCGGGGTGAATGAATGACCCGGTTGACGCCACCGGAAACTGGCATGGCGCCAGGCCGGTCGCAAGGTGGCGAAGCGCGCACATGGTCGAGCGGGGGGGCGTCGCCGTTCGTGGTCTCGTTGGGTCACTCCATGACCTACTCGATGCGGAACGGGATGCCCCACTCATTCGAGCGGTAGTTGTCGGCTGTGCCGAGCTGCAACGTCGCCGCATCGAGTGCGTCGATCACGAACCGGTCACGGCCACTGTGGCGCACGACCCAGCTGCGCTCGTATTCTCCGTTGCCGTTGTCGATCATCGGCACCCGCCGCCACGCGACCCGTACGGGATCCGCGTGGCGCACGTGCAGGAAGACGAGCGTCGTCGGCGAGAAACTGCCGCCGGTGGTGTTCTCCACCTGCGCCACCACCCGAACGGTGTCCCCCGCGTGGAAGCGCGGGACCCTAGCGTCGGCTTCAATGAGGGAGTCGGCGTTCTCCACCTGCAACAACAGCGAGTCGTTCTTGAAAACGGCCACGCTCGTGATCCGCACGGTGCGTCGGTCCAGGGCGGTATTCTGCCAGTCGAGCAGTGTCAGAGCCACGAGACGCCACCCATGCGGCGCCGATCCATCGCGCACGAACGCCGCGCGCTGGCGCACGCCGTCGGCGAGTGGTTTGCTCGTCGGGTTGAACGTGTTGTCGGCTGACGTGTCGACCAGGAAGACTCCCTGGAAATCCACGCCGCGGCTGACCCAGGCGGAGTCCCCCTGCACGATGATGGTACGCGTGAACACCGGGCGGGGGCCTCGGGGCACGACCCGCAGGCGGCCCCAGAAACTGGGCGCGATCGCCGTATCCTGGAGGCTGGAGCTCGCAAGGCTGGGCGCCGCGGGACTCGATGCCACTGCGCCCGGATCGCCGAAGTCTGCGTCGGTGAAGCCGGTCAAGGCCTCGTAGGCCGCCTGCACCTGCGCCTGCTCGGCGGCAATGGCGGTGCCGGAGTCACTACAGCCCGCCCCGGCGACGGCGGCGATCATGACGCCCGTGAGGGCGAGTCGAATGGTAGGCATCGGTGCAGCTCCTGTGGGAAAGAACGATGACGGTCGAACGGCTCGAAACCGCAAGAACAGACGCCGGCGATCGTCTGGCGTTAAGACGTGACCGTCGTCACGCTCGGTGCGGGCATTGCGACACGGGAGACGGGGCACGATTATGAGTGGCGAACTCCACACCAGCCATGACGTCCCCCGCCGATTCCGCCCACCGCCCTCCAGGCATGCCGCGCACGTCGCTGTTCACCGTGCGGCCCGGAACCGAGATCGGGGCCGCGGTGCCTGGCGTCCCCGAAGACGTGGGACGCGAGCTGGTGCGGCGGCTCCTCGCCGAAGGCCCCCAGGCCGAGATCGCCCACGTGGTGATTCTCGCCATCGTCGCCGCGTTGGTGTGGAGCGCGGTCGCTCCCCCGGTTCTCGCCGTCTGGGCCGCCGTCATCGTGGCAATCACCTTGATCCGCGGCGTGGTGCGTCGCCAGTTGCTGCGGAGCGACGCGGCAGTCCAAACGAGCCTGAGTCGGCTCCGACCGATGCTGGCCGTGACCGGGCTGGCGTGGGGCATCGGCGCGGCCGCGTTCATACCGGACATCCCGGCGCAAACAACGGGGCTTCTGTTGGTGGTGCTCAGCGGGCTGGCGGCGGGTGGGATCGCTTCCCTAGCCGCCGATCTGTGGTGCTTCCGCTATTTCCTCGCGGGGCTCCTGGCGCCCGTGCCCATCGGGCTGCTCCGCAGCGCGATGCACACGGATGCGATGCTCGCCATCATCCTACTCCTCCTGTTTGGAGCGGCGATGATGGTGTTTCACCGCCGCTCCTACCTGTTGCTGCAGGGCCACCTGCTGCGCTCGGCGGAGGCGGACCGGAACGAGGAGAAGGCGGTGCGGGACCGGGCGTACCTCGACAGCCTGCTGGCAAGCGCGCCGGTGGCGATCGCCGTCCTGGACGGCGAGGGGCGGATCCGGGGGACCAACCCGCAGTTCGAAAGATTGTTCGGGTACACGGCGGAGGGCGCCATCGGGCGGGATCTCAACGACCTCATCGTGCCGAAGTCCGAACTGGCGAAGGCAGCGGGCCTGACCCAGCGCGCCCGCCGAGGGGAGACCGTCGTGGTCGAGGTGGAGCGCCGTCGCAAGGACGGCCACCTCGTCCCGGTGCGGGCGTCCGCCACGCGCGTCGAGGACACCACTGGAGTCGACGTGTTTGTGATGTACGAGGACATCACCGATCGCCGGAAGGCGCAGGACGCGCTCACCAAGCTCGCCAACATCGTCGAGACCTCCGAGGACGCCATCATCGGGCAGACGCTCGACGGGAAGATCGTGAGCTGGAACGCCGCCGCCCAGCGGATGTTCGGCTATGCGCTCGGCGAAGTGCAGGGCCGGTCCATCAACTTGCTTGCGACCCCCGATCGCGCCGAGGAGGTCACCCGCCACCTGGACCGCATCGGGCGGGGAGAGCACGTCGAGCATTTCGAGACGGTGCGCCTGCGCAAGGATGGCACCCGGATTCCCGTTTCGATGAGCATCTCGCTCACGCGGGATACCGCGGGGCAGATCAGCGGGTTTTCGGCCATCGCGCGCGATGTGAGCGAGCAGGTCGCGACGCGTGAGGCGCTGCGCGTGGCGCGCGACGCCGCCGAGCGAATGGCGCAGACCCGCAGCGCGTTCCTCGCCAACATGAGCCACGAGATCCGGACGCCGATGAACGCCATCCTCGGCCTCACGGAGCTGTTGCTCGACACCGAGCTGGCGCCCGAGCAGCGCCATTCGCTGTCGCTCGTGCAGTCCTCGGCGGAGACGCTGCTCACCCTCATCAACGACATTCTCGACTTCTCCAAGATCGAGGCGGAGCACCTGCAGCTCGAGTCCATCCCGTTCGATCTCCCGCGCCTCGTGGAATCCACGATGGGGTTGCTTGCCGTGCGGGCGCGCGAGCGCCGGCTCGAGCTGCTCGCCGACATCGCAGTCCGACGTCCCCCCGATGGTCCGCGGCGACCCCGACGCGCCTGCGGCAGGTGCTCACCAACCTCATCGGCAATGCCATCAAGTTCACCCCGCAGGGCGAGGTGGAGGTCTCCGCGGCCCTGGCGGAGGCAGCTGACGGCCACACGCTCGTACGGTTCGCCGTACGCGACACCGGGATCGGCATTCCGGCCGAGAAACTGGGCGCCATTTTCGAAGAGTTCAGCCAGGCCGACGCCTCGACCACGCGCACGTACGGCGGGACCGGGCTCGGCCTGGCGATCGCCCAGCGGCTGGTGCGGCTCATGGGCGGCGAGCTCGACGGTCACGAGCGAGGTGGGCCACGGGACGGAGTTCTGTCTTCACGCTCCCGCTCGAGACCGAAATCGCTCCCGCGGCGCCCGAGGCGCCGGCCCACGGCGCGGTGCATCTCGCCGGACTCCGCGCTCTGGTCGTCGACGACAGTGCGACGAACCGCCGCATCGTCCGGGACATGCTGGGGGCGACCGGCATCCGGGTCCACGAGGCCGCCGACGGCGACGCGGGGCTCGCCGCCATCCGCGCCGCGGGCGACGAGCACGCTCCGTACGATCTCGTGGTCCTCGACGCCCAGATGCCGAAGCTGGACGGTTTCGAGCTCGCCGCTGCCGTGCGGGGCGATCCGACGATCGCTACCACGCGCTTGCTCATGCTCACCTCGGCGGGCCGGCGCGGCGACGGCCAACGTTGCCGCGAGCTCAGCATCCACGGATACCTCCCCAAGCCCGCGTCACGCAGCGACCTGATCGAGGCGGTGCGCGCGGTGCTCGGGTCCCCCTCGGTCGTCGACGTGGTCACGCGCCATTCCATCGCCGAGTCCCGCAAACGCCTGCGGATCCTCCTGGCCGAAGACAACCCGGTGAACCAGGAAGTGGCGGCCTCGATGCTCCGTAAGCGCGGGCACGACGTCGACGTGGTCGCCAATGGTCGAGCCGCTCTCGAAGCGGCGACCCGCGAACGGTACGATGTGGTGCTCATGGATATCCAAATGCCGGAAATGGACGGCTTCGAGGCGACGCAGGCGATCCGGGCCACGCCGCAAGGGAGCGATCTCCCGATCGTCGCGCTGACGGCCCACGCTTTGAGCGGTGAGCGCGAGCGCTGTCTCTCCTTCGGCATGAGCGGCTACCTCTCGAAGCCGTACAAGGGGCACGAGCTCTTCGCCGCCGTGGAAGGATGGGAACAGGCGATCACCCCGGGCCCCACGACTCAGGCGTCGACGCTGACCGCGCCGCCGGTCGACCTGGACGGTTTTCGGCAGGACATGCGCGCCGCAGGGGCGGAGGCGGCGGTCGATTCGATCCTCGACACGTTTCTGCACACTGCGCAGGACCGGATCGCGGCGATGATTGACGCCCTCACGACGGGATCGGCGCAGGAGATCGAGCGCGCCGCCCACGCGTTCAAGTCGGCGGCGGGAGCGATCGGGGCCAAAGGACTCGCCACCCTGTTATTGCAGCTCGAGGAGGCGGGAAAAACCGGCGCAGTGGCGCAGGCCCGCGGGCTCGAGATTCGGTTCCGCACCGAGACCGATGCGGTGCTCGTCTATCTCCGGGAAGCCCTCGCGGCAGCGCCCCCGCAGCCCAAACGGAGCAACTAGGCCGCGACCTTCACTCCGCAACGGGCGCAGAAGCGGGCCTCGGGCTCCAACGCCGTGCCGCAGCGCGTGCAGTACCCCGCCGCGTCACCGAGCCGGCGGCCGCATACCGAGCAGAAGCGCGCCTCTCGTTCGGGCCGCGGACCATCAGTGGGGCATGCGACGGCTGGGCCGGAGGAAGACGGGCGGGCAGCCACGGGCAACGGAGTCGCTTCCTCCTCGCGCAAGGCAACCAGCGCCTCCCCCGTGTATTTCCGCTTCAACATGTCGTAATCGGCGTCGGTGAGCTTCCCGGTAGCGCGGTCGAACTCGATCTCCTTCAGCGCGCGGAGCGCGACGGCGCGGCGGGAGTAATCGTCCTCAGGATCCTCCCCATCATCCCGTCCGGCGGACCCCGCATCACGCGGCATGGGGGAGAGGATCGGTCGCAACACGAAATACACGGCGGCGGCCGCCAGGCCGATCCCCAACACCAACTCGAGCGGCGCGCTCACGCCTCGGTGCGCTGCAGCTCGCGGCGCAGGCGCTCGAGCTCGGCACTGCTGCCGGGGGCGTCGGCACCCGGCTCCGCGGGGAGCGGTGCGCGCTGGGAGCGACGCACCCAACGCCGCATCGCCAACACAAGCAACCCGCCCGCGACGAGGATCACCAACGAGGGGAAGAAATACCCGGCGAGGTTGAAGCCCCGCTTGGGCGGCGCCATGAGGATGACCACGCCGTGCTCGCGCACGAACTCGGCGATGATCGCGTCGGCGGACGACCCAGCCGCGGCGAGCGCCAGAACCTGCTGATGCATCTCGGGACTCACGGTGCAGGTGAAGTCCGTCGTCCGGCAGGTGTACACGTCCAGATTGCAGCCGCACGTGCACTTGAGCTGCTTTTCGATCGCCTGGATCGCGGGATCGTTGTCCTGGGCGGTCACCGGCTGGCGCGACCGACCGGCGCGGGCGGGGTCCCACAACTTGCCGGACGGGCCCGCGTCGGGGAGGGAATCCTGGGGCGTCGCCCGGCCCCACGACGCCGCGGCGCCAAGCATCCCTGCCCCGGCCGCCAGAAACTGCCGCCGGCCGACCAGGCTCCCGACGTCGGACGAGCGCGCCGTCATTTCTCGCTGACCAGTTTCACCGCATACCCCGCCTGGTCACGGCGCACGGCGGGCGCACCGCCGCCCGGCCACATCACGATGAGCCCGCCGAGCGCGACGATCATGCCGCCATACCACACCCACCAGACGAGCGGGTTGATGGTAAAACGGTACACCGTCTGCTCGGTGCCGTTCACCACCCCCGCGAGGACGATGTACAGGTCCTCGCGCAAATCGCTCCTGATGCCGACCTCGGTCGAGGGCTGGAACGTGGGCCGTCCCACGGCGTCGACGTGTTGCCGCTTCTCGGTCGTCATGAGGCCGATGCGGCGGCCGTTGCGGGCCACTTCGACCGTCGCGGCGGTCACCTGGCGGTTCAACGCGTTGTATTGCGAGATGCCGAGGTGAGTGAAGGTATAGGGCCAGCCGTACGGGCTCTTCAATGTCGCCGACTCCCCCGGCCGCAACGTCGCCTCGGTTTCGGTCTTGAACGCCATCCCGGTGAAGGAGATGAACAAGATCACGATGCCCGCGTGCACGATGTAGCCACCGTAGCGACGGCGATTGCGCGCGATCAGGCGGCCGAAGGCGAGCGGCCAGCCTTCCCCATACTGGCGATGGCGGGCGACCACGCCGCGAGCGAACTCCTGGCCGATCGTGGCGCTGACGAGCCCGCCCAGCGCGATCGCCACCAGGGGGTAGAAGTCCCGCATCCCCACCGCCAGCAGTGCCAGCAAGGTGAGCCCACCCGCGGCGGCGGGGACGGCGAACTGGCGCCGCAAGTTCGCCGCGGACGAGCGCCGCCACGCGATCAACGGCCCGATGCCGGTGACCGCCAGCAACGCGAGTCCGAGCGGGATGTTCACCTGATTGAAGAACGGCGGACCGACGGTGACCTTCGTTCCCGACACGAGCTCCGAGAGAATGGGAAACAGCGTGCCCCAGAGCACCGAGAACGCGATACCCACGAGGAGGAGGTTGTTGAACAGGAAGCTCGCCTCGCGGCTCACCATCGATTCAAGGCTCGCCTCGGCTTGGAGCAACGGCAGGCGCCGAGCGTACACCCAGAAGCTCAGGATCGCCGATACGATAAGGAAGACGAGGAAGAAGTAGCCGACATTCGATTGCGTGAACGAATGCACCGACGAGATTACGCCGGAGCGCGTGATGAAGGTCCCGAAAATCGAAAGCAGCCAGGACCCGATGATGAGCGCCAGGTTCCACTTTTTGAGCATGCCGCGCTTTTCCTGGACCATGACGGAGTGCAGGAACGCCGTCATCGTGAGCCACGGTAGGAACGACGCATTTTCGACCGGATCCCACGCCCAGTACCCGCCCCACCCGAGCTCGACGTAGGCCCACCACATCCCGAGAACGATGCCGACCGATAGAAACAGCCACGAGAGCATCGTCCATTTGCGGATCGCGACCAGCCAGTCGGCGTCGAGTCGCTTGGACAGCAGAGCCGCCATGGCAAAGGCGAATGGAATGGTGATCGAGATATAGCCGAGGTAGAGCATCGGGGGATGGAACACCATCCCCGGGTTCTGCAGCTGGGGGTTGAGGCCGTTGCCGTCGATCGGCGTGTACGGCAGGCGCGCGAACGGATTCGCATGACCGAACAGCATCACGCTGACGAAGAACACGGCGACCAGGCACGTGATCGCACCGACGTACGGCAGGTACACGCGGTGGCGCCGCGCCGTCAGGGCCTGTGCCAGCGCGCCGAACAGCGACAGCACCGCAGCCCAGAAGAGCAGGCTCCCCTTCTGCCCGGCGTACAAGGCAGACCAGTTGTAGAAGACGGGCAGGTTGCGGCTGGTGTAAGCGGCGACGTACTCGACGTTGAAATCGTGGCGGAACAGCGCCACCTCGAGCGCCACCACCGCGACGAACAACGCGCCGAACATCGCGTACACGGCGTGGCGGGAGCTCGCGATCAGGTCACCGCGCTCGCGGCTACCGCCCAGGAATCCGGTGAGGGCGCCCCAGAGCCCGAGCAGGAAGGCGACCCAGAGCGCCAGGCTGCCAAGCAGGGTCATCTACGCCTTTGGAACCGACTCGTAGCGTGAGCCGCACTTGGCCAGCACGTCCGTCGCGTGAATCACCCCGTCCTTCTGGAGCCGCCCCTCGACCACGACCTCAACGCTGTCGCTGAACGTGTCCGGCGCCAGCCCGCGATAGACCACCGGGTAGGTGGCGCTACCGTCGGTGATCTGGAAGCGCAGCGTCTGGGAGGCCACGTCGCGCGTGACGCTTCCCGGGACGACGTGCGCGCCCACCTTCATACCGACGTCGTAAAACGTGGGATCCGCAGCGAGCTTCTTCGACAACTCGCTGGGGGTCAGGAAGTACTGCCCGGTTCGCTTGATGCCCGAGGCCATCAGGTACCCGACCGAGCCCACGATGAGCACCGCCCCAATGGCGAATTTCATGCCGGCTTTCATGGTTGGATAATACCCCTTGGTTCGACCCTCGGGGAAGATGGGACCGGGACGTGAAGCGGTCATGAAGCCGGACCCGACCCGGCCCGCGGGGGTGTTGCCGCGCGGGCCGTGACGGGCGTCATGGGCGTGGCGGTCACTGCACCAGGTCGAGTCCGGCGCAAGGGAATACACGGTTTTGTGCCAGTCTTGCCGCTTGCCGTTGCGGCGCACCCAGCGCTCGTCCACCAGCTCCGTCTCCGTTCCTGCTCGGGCGGCGAGTGGATTCAGGAACCGGGATCCCGGGAGCGGGTGGCCTGGGCGAGCGCGAGCGCGACGGCGGCGGCGGCATCGCTCGCGCGGGGAACGTCGACCATCGCGGCGAAGCGATCGTGCAAGCCGATCACCGGTTTTCCGATCCGCAGCGCCAGCGCGATTTCCGAGAGGGTGCCATAACTGCCGCCGATCGCGATGACGGCGCCGGCGGCGCGCACGATCAGGGCGTTGCGCATTTCGCCCATGCCGGTTGCGAGCGGGATGTCGACGAATCGATTGGCGTCAGCCGGATCGTTCCCCGGCAGAATCCCGATCGTGAGGCCACCACCCGCGCGCGTCCCTCGCGCCACCGCCTCCATCACACCGGTCAGCCCGCCGCACAATACGACCGCACCCGCCTGAGCGAGCCGTCGGCCGACCTCTTCGGCCACGGCGGCCTCGGCGGCGGTGCATTCACTGCCGCCGACCACGGCCACGAGCGGCTTCACGAGCCTGGCGCCTTCCCTGCCGTGGCCCAGTGGAGCGCCGTTCCGACGGCGCGGCGCCATTCGCCAAGGCGGCGCGGCAGCTCGCGGTAGCCCCGGCCGAGCACGGCGCCATTCTCCCCGATCACGAGGGCGGTCGAACCGGTCGTCCCCTGATCGAGGGCGAGAACGGTCTTCACGCCACGAACGGCGGCCGCACGGTACCGCGATCAGTCAGATAACCGGAGACGTAGCGGGCGGGCGTCACATCGAACGCGGGGTTGAACGCGGCCACACCGGCGGGCGCAATGGCGCGGCCGGCGAGCATCCGCACCTCGTCGGCCGAGCGTTCTTCGATAGGAATCGCGTCGCCGTCGGGGGCGGCGAGATCGATGGTGGAGGACGGCGCGCAGCAATAGAACGGCACCCCGTGGTGGCGCGCGAGCACCGCCAGCGCATAGGTGCCGATCTTGTTGGCGAAGTCGCCGTTGGCGGCGATGCGATCGGCGCCCACCAGCACGAGATCGACGCGTGCGGCGCGCATCAGACTCGCCGCCACGCCGTCGGCGATCAGGGTGCACGGCACGCCGGCGTGCGTAAGCTCCCAAGCCGTGAGCCGTGCTCCCTGAAGCACGGGCCGCGTCTCGTCCACGTAGACGTGCACCCGGCGGCCCGCCTCCTGCGCGAGGTAGATGGGCGCGAGCGCCGTGCCGATCCCGCCGGTGGCCAGCGCACCGGCGTTGCAATGCGTGAGCACGTTCGCCCCGTCGGGCAGCAGCGCCAGTCCTGCCTCGCCGATGCTGCGGCACATCGCACGATCTTCTTCCCAGATTAGGGTCGCTTCGGCGCGCAGCCGCTCCCACACCACGCCCGCGTCGCCGCGGGTGCGCCGAGCGACGTCGCTCATGCGGCGGAGCGCCCATTGGAGATTGACGGCGGTGGGCCGCGTGGTGCCGAGTCGGCCGACCGCGTCCGTCACACGGTCGAGAAAGGCGTCGCGCGGCAGCGAACGCGCGTCGCGCAATCCCGCCACCAGACCCATGGCCGCCGCGATACCGATCAACGGCGCCCCGCGCACCTGGAGACTGCGAATCGCTTCCGCCGCCGCCTCGACCGTCTCGAGATCGCGCTGCACCAGCGACTCGGGGAGGGCGCGCTGGTCCACGACGCGCACGGCGCCGCTCGGCGCCCAGGTGATGGCCTGGATGGTCACGGAGGGAACCTACGACGGGCTCAGGCGGCGAGCAACGGAATGGAACGCCACCCTTGGCCGCGCGGGAAACAGCAGGTTAGCATTGAGCCATGACCTACCAAACTCTCTTGTTCGACGTTCGCGACGGCCTCGCGTTCGTGACCATCAACCGTCCCGACAAGCTGAACGCGCTGAACGATCAAGTGATGGCCGAGCTGGCCGACGCAGCCGAGCGGATCGCCACCGAGGCGGAGATCCGGGGCGCGATCCTCACCGGTGCCGGCCCCAAAGCCTTCATCGCGGGAGCGGACATCGGGGACCTCTCCCGCCAAGGACCCTTCGACGGCAAGGCGCGCGCCATGCGCGGCCAGGCCGTGCTGCGCCGAATCGAGACGGGCGGCAAGCCGGTGCTGGCGGCGGTGAATGGTTTCGCCCTCGGTGGCGGCTGCGAGCTGGCGATGGCGTGCCATTTGCGCGTCGCGAGCGACAACGCCCGATTCGGCCAACCCGAGGTGAAGCTCGGCATCGCCCCCGGATACGGCGGCACGCAGCGGTTGCCGCGGCTCGTCGGCAAGGGCGTGGCGTTGCAGCTGATCCTCACCGGGGAGATGATCGACGCCCAGGAAGCGTACCGCATCGGACTGGTCAACCGGGTGGTCCCGGCCGCCGACCTGCTCGCGGAATCGGAGAAGATGATGCGGGGTATCCTGGCCATGGCGCCGCTCGCGGTGCGGCTGTGCCTCGAGGCCGTGGACCATGGGTTCGAGATGACACTGGACGAGGGCCTGTTGCTCGAAGCCAACCACTTCGGCCTGCTCGCGGCCACGCACGACATGAAGGAAGGCACGACCGCCTTTCTCGAGAAGCGAGCACCGCGGTTCGAAGGACGATGAATCCCGGCGCCGCCCGACTGTCGGTCCTGATCTGCCTTGGCGTAGCTACGGCCCTCGCCTGCCAGACCGACCGCGACCGCCCCGGGCCGCCCCGGCTCACCATCACCTTCGACCAAGATTCCGTGCGCTCGCCCGATACGTTGACCGGCTCGGTCCGCGCGGACGATCCGGACGGGATCGATTCCATCTGGCTGTCGGTCGATTCGGCGGCGCCACTGGGCGCCGACGGTCTGCTCGATCCCACGTTCCTCGCGACCTTTCGGGCCGGGATCCGCAACGGGCACGTGTTCGGCGACCAGGTCGTGGTGCAATTGAGCGGTCGCGATTTGACCGGCTACCTCGGCGTGCTGGACACTTTCGTCGTCGTCCGGGCACCGTGACCGGCAGCTCCACGGCCGTTCAGTTGCTCCACGAAGGCCTGCTCCAACCCCTTGTCCAGGCTGCAAATCCGCCCGCTGTCGAAGGCAACTAAGTCTTGACCTGACAATAATTTCCGCGTATTTTGGAAGGGCTTCCCGAGGCACGCTCGAAGCCCCTCCTCATGACTGACCAGAAGCCACGGCGTCGCGCCCCCATGGCGGTGGGGGAAGCCCTCCAAGGGTACCTGTCCCGCTCCGGGATCGGCCCTCGCATCGCCCAGGCGCAGGTCGTGGTCGAGTGGCCGGACCTGGTGGGGGCGCAGATCGCGGCGGTCACGAGGCCCGAAAGCGTCTCGCCCGACGGCACGCTGTTCGTGCGCGTCGCGACGAGCGCCTGGATGAACGAACTGCAACTCATGATGCCCGACATCATGGCCCGCATCAACGCAGGCCGCGGCGTCGGCCGCATCAAGACCATTCGTTGGCTCCTCGCACGGTGACGAGATGGCGAAATCGAAGACGACGGTCGTAACGAAGGACAAGAAGGGCGGCAACGGCGGGTACCAGGCCGACTCGATCCAGGTCCTGAAGGGCCTGGAGGCGGTGCGGAAGCGCCCGGCGATGTACATCGGCGCGACGTCGGGCCGCGGGCTGCACCACCTCGTCTACGAGGTCGTGGACAACTCGATCGACGAGGCGCTGGCCGGCTACTGCGACCGAGATCGAGGTCACGATCCACCCCGACGACTCGATCACCGTGGTGGACAACGGCCGCGGCATCCCGGTCGACATGCACCCGACCGAGAAGAGCCCGGCGCGTCGAGGTGGTCCTGACGATGCTGCACGCCGGCGGCAAGTTCGACAAGAACACCTACAAGGTCTCCGGCGGCCTGCACGGCGTCGGCGTGTCGGTGGTCAACGCGCTGTCCGAGTGGCTCGAGGTCGAGGTGGCCGCGACGGCAAGCGGCACCACAGGCGCTTCGAGCGCGGCGACACGGTCAAGACGAAGCTCGAGGTGATCGGCAAGACCGAAGGGCACCGGCACCACAGGTCACGTTCAAGCCCGACGCCGAGATCTTCACCGAGAGCTCGACTTCGACTTCGACACCCTCGCCAACGCGACTGCGCGAGCTGGCGTTCCTGAACAAGGGCCTGCAGCATCGCCCTCAACGACGAGCGCACCGAGCGCAGCAGCAGGAGACCTACCACTACAAGGGCGGCCTGGCCGAGTTCGTGGAGTACCTGCTCGACGCAGCCGCAAGCCGCTGCACCACGAAGCCGATCGTCATTCGAGGCACGAGCGCGGACGGCGTCGAGGTCGAGGTCGCGCTCGCAGTACAACGACGGCTACAACGAGAACATCTTCACCTTCGTCAACAACATCAACACGCACGAGGGCGGCACCCACCTCACCGGGTTCAAGGCGGCGCTGACGCGCACGATCAACGACTACGCGCGAAGAACAACGGCCTGCTCAAGAAGGACGAGACTTCACGCTCTCGGGCGACGACGTCCGCGAGGGCCTCACCGCGGTCGCTCAGCGTGAAGGTGCAGGAGCCGCAGTTCGAGGGCCAGACCAAGACCAAGCTGGGCAACCGCGAGGTCGAGGGCATCGTCGAGACGCGTCGTCGACGAGCAGCTCGGCGACTTCCTCGAGGAGAACCCGCGCGTCGCGCAAGCGATCATCGAGAAGGCGCTGCAGCGCCGCCCGGGCCCGCGAGGCCGCGCGCAAGGCGCGCGAGCTGGTGCGCGCGCAAGAGCGCCCTCGACGGCGGCATGCTGCCCGGCAAGCTCGCCGACTGCTCGCTCAGCGACCCGGCGCTGTGCGAGCTGTACATCGTCGAGGGCGACTCGGCCGGCGGCTCGGCCAAGCAGGGCCGCGACCGCGCGTTCCAGGCCATCCTGCCGCTGCGCGGCAAGATCCTGAACGTCGAGAAGGCCCGCATCGACAAGATCCTCTCGAACGAGGAGATCCGGACGATCATCACGGCCATCGGCACCGGCATCGGCGAGGACGACTTCGACGCTCGAGAAGGCGCGCTACCACAAGATCATCATCATGACCGACGCCGACGTGGACGGCGCGCACATCCGCACGCTGCTGCTCACGTTCTTCTTCCGGCAGATGCCGCAGCTGATCGAGCGCGGGCTACATCTACATCGCCCAGCCGCCGCTGTACCGGGTGCGCCAAGGGCAAGGAAGAGTTCTACGCCTACGACGAGACGGAGCGCGACGAGTACGTCAAGCGGCTCGGCAACGGCGCCGAGGGCAGAGGCATCTGCGATCCAGCGCTACAAGGGTCTCGGCGAGATGAACCCGGACCAGCTCTGGAAGACCACGATGGACCCGGCCGACGCGCACGCATCCTCAAGGTCGAGATGGAGGACGCGCTCGAGGCCGTCGCAGCTGTTCGAGACGCTGATGGGCGACGAGGTCGAGCCGCGGCGGCGAGTTCATCGAGGAGAACGCCAAGTTCGTGAAGAACCTGGACGTGTAGTCCAGGCGGATGGCCTCCGTCCTCGTCGTGCTCGCCGTCTTGGTATTCCTCCTGGGCTGGTTTCTCTTCGGAGGCCGAGGCCGTCCTCCCGAACCAACGGTGCATCGCCGGCACGACGAGACGATCGACTACACCGAGCTCGAGCAGGCGGAGCGGGATGTGCGAGAGGCGGACGATGAGGACGGCGTCCGCGATTGGGGACCAGGGACGGGAAAGCCGAGGCCGCCGGAGCAGCTCTAGGGTTTGCGGCTCCCCGCGGCCGCCTCACGACCGCCCTTCTTGGCCCCTGCGCCGAGCGGCTCGACACCGTCCCGGCTGACGCGATGCGATACGAGCGGCAGCGGCTTCTCCTGCAATCGATCGCCGATCGTGATGGCCACGGACAGCGCCTCGAAGGCCAGCTCCACCCCCGCCGCGTCCTTCGCGAAGACCGAAGCGATCGGCTCCCCCGCCAGCACCTTGTCGCCGGGCTTCGCCGTGATCACGAAGCCGACGCTCGGATCCACTGTATCCTCCACCGTGGTACGGCCGCCACCCATCGCCACGATCGCTCGTCCAATGGGGCGCGGCTCGACGCGGGTGACGACGCCGGTCTGGCGCGCCGAGTAGACCTCCACGGCCAGGGCCTGCGGCATGACGGAGGGATCTTCCACCACCTTGGGGTTCCCGCCCTGGGCCTCGATCACCTGCTCGAATTTCTCCGCCGCCATCCCCGAGCTGAGGGCGTTCTCGAGCCGCTGCCGCGCCTTGGCGGGAGTCTTCTCGATCTTCGCCATCAACAGCATCTCGACGCCCAGGGCGTACGTTACCTCCAACAAGTCTTCGGGTCCTTCGCCGCGCAGCGCGAGAATCGCCTCTTCGGTCTCGAGCGCATTGCCGCATGCCCGGCCCAGCGGGCGGTCCATCGCGGTGAGCAACGCCACGGTGGGGCATCCCCGGTCCTCCCCCAGGGCGATCATCGTCCGCGCCAGCTCGAGTCCGCGCTCCGTCTCGGGCAGGAACGCCCCGCTGCCGTGCTTGACGTCGAGCACGAGACCGGTGAGCCCTTCCGCCAGTTTCTTCGACATAATGCTGGCGGAAATGAGCGGGATCGCCTCGACGGTGCCGGTCACGTCGCGGAGCGCGTACAACCGCTTGTCGGCCGGCGCGATTTCCGGTGTCTGGCCGATCAGCACGACCCCGAGTTTTTGCAGCTGCGCTTTGGCCTCCGCGAGCGACAGGTCGGTCCGAAAGCCGGGGATCGACTCGAGTTTGTCGAGCGTGCCGCCAGTGTGTCCCAGGCCGCGTCCCGACATCATCGGCACGGCCACGCCGCAGGCGGCGACGAGCGGGGCGAGAACGAGCGACACCTTATCGCCCACGCCGCCGGTGGAGTGCTTGTCGATGCGGGGGGTGGCCCAGCCGTCGAAGGTGAGCCGCTGGCCCGACGCGATCATCGCGTCGGTGAGGGCGGCAAGCTCCTGTCGCTCGAGCCCGCGCCACATGACCGCCATCAGCAGCGCCGACATCTGGTAGTCGGGGATGCGCCCGGCGGTGTAGCCGGCGACGAGCGCCGACCACTCTTCGGGAGTCAGCGCACCGCCGTCTCGCTTGCGCTCAATCAGAGGCACGACCAACGTTATGGCACACCTCCCCCACGAAGTTCTTCCATGCGCCCTTTGGTGCCGCTCGTCGCACTCGTCGTGCTGTCCGCGCCCGCGGCCGCGCAGCTTTCCGCCGTCGAGCACCTCGCGCTCGGCGACAGCGCCCGAGCCGCTCTGCAGTCCGAGCAGGCGCTGCAGCACTACCGGGCGGCCATCGAGACCTTCGAGCGGGCCGTCGGCGCCCAGCTGCAGGAACTCGCGCGCGTCCGCTCACCCGAACCGCGCCACTACGAGGCGCAGTGGAAAGCCGCCCGGGAGGTCGCCGACGTCGCCAAACAGCTGCTGGGCGATTCCCTCAAGCAACGGCGCGACAGTCTCTACTCGCTGGGCCGCACCTGGGCTGAAGGGGCGATCCGCGCCGATTCAACCGACGCCAACGGCCACTTCGCGCTGGCCCTCGTGCTCGGCCGGTTGTCCCGCACCCGCGGCGGGAAAGAGCGCGTGCGCTTCGCCAAGATCATTCACGACGCGGCCCACCGTGCCGTCCAACTCGACCCGCGCCACGACGGCGCCTATCACATCCTCGGCGTCTGGAACGCCGAAGTGAAGCGGTTGTCGGGCGTCACGCGCTTCTTCGCGAAGACGCTCTTCGGCGCCGGGTTCATGAATCGCGCCAGCTGGGACAGCGCCGTCGTCAACATGGAGCGCGCCGTGGCGCTCAACCCGGTGCACGTCTACCATCGCCTGGAGTTGGCGGGCGTCTACCTCGACGTCGACCAGCTGGCCCAGGCGATCGATCAGTTACAGGCGATCCAAGACCTGCCGGTCGGGGACCCGATGGACCCCTACTACCAGCGCCTGGCCGCCGCCGCGCTCGCCGATCTCCGGAGCAACCACGCCGCGGACGCCAAAAAGCGGCTCCGGAAAGGCTAGCGCCGCCCGCTCCGCGCCTCGCGCATCACCCGCTCAATGTCCTCGGTGGTGCGTGGCGCTCCGGCCGAGAGCCACTCCCCGCCGGTCGTCGTGACCAGCACGTCGTCCTCGATGCGCACGCCGAGACTCTCGTCCGGCAGATAGATCCCCGGCTCGAGGGTGAACACCATTCCGGGGGCAAGGGGTGTGGTGTAGTCCCCCACATCGTGAACGTCCATGCCGATCCAATGTCCCAGTCCGTGGATGAAGTACGCGTCGCAGGACCTGTCCCCGCACAACATGCCCGAGTGGCTCCGCATGTACCTGCGGGCGATACTGTCCAGCGTCGCCAGCTTGACGCCGGGCCGGACCGCGTCGAACGCGGCCTGCTGGGATCCGAGCACGAGGTCGTAGATCGCCTTCTGGCGCGACGAGAACCTCCCGCTGACCGGCCAACTGCGCGTGATGTCGGCGGTGTACTGCCCGTACTCGGCGCCCGCGTCGATCACGACCATATCGCCATCGGCGGTGCGGCGCCGGTTGGTATCGTAGTGGAGGGTGGTGCCGTTCGGTCCGCTGCCGACGATCGAGGGATAGCCCAGGCGATCGGCGCCCTCGCGCCGCACCGCGCCCTCGAAGGCGGATTCGATCTCGAACTCGTACATCCCGGGCCGGGCGGCCCGCATCGCCGCCACGTGGCCCATCACGCTGATGTCCACCGCCATCCGGAGCCTCGCCAGTTCCTCGGCGTCTTTGACGAGGCGCAGCGAGTCCACCATCGGCCGCAGGTTGCGCACGTCGCGACCCTCGAACACCATATCCAGCACGCGGCGCTCGTCCTTCGTGGTCACGTCGAGCGGCGCATACACGGGTCCGCGCACGCTGAACTGGGCCATCCGCAGCCGCCGCTCGAGCGAGTCGGTCGGCAGCACAGTGGCGATGCCGGTGAGCCGCGGGGCCGTGCTGTCGGGACCGATGCGAATCCCCGTCCAGCGCTCCCGTGCCGGGTTGCGCGGCGGCAGGAACAGCACGGCGTCGGTCGAATCGGGTCCGCGCGCGGTCATCAGCAGCCAGGCTTGCGGCGCCTCGAGCGCGGTAAAATAGAAGAAGGTATTGTTCTGCCGGAAATCGTTGTCCTGGAGATAGTCCAGCTCGAGATCTCGCTCGTGGGCGGCGGGGATCAGCACGACCCCGCGCCCGATGCGCGCGAGCAGCTTCTGGCGCCGTGCCGCGGTGGCAGCGGCGTCGACGGCCCGGCCCATGCCCGGGAGCTCGGGCACGACGGCCCAGGCGCCGATCGGGGCGGCAGCCGGCGCCGAGCGGGCCTGCGCCCGGAGCGTGCCGGCAGCCAGGCAGAGAACGAGCAGTGTGCGCATGGAACCGAAGCTACCGCGGCCCGGAACGCCCGGCAACTTGACGCGCCGCGCGCGCGGTCGCCATTGTATGCGCATGACCATTTCATCGGCCCTCACCCTCGCCGAAACTGAGCGCCTGGCCGCGCGCATCGCCGAACTGGAGCACGAACGAAAGCACCTGCTCGCCGTCATCGAGATCCTCAAGGAGATCTCGGGCTCGCTGCATTTCATCGATATCCTCCAGTCCATCGCCCGCAAGCTGGGCGAGTCATTCGGGTTGGATCGCTGCTCCATTTTCCTTTCCGAGCGCGGGGGCACGCATGTGCGGCTGGTGGCATCGTACGAGGACCCCACGATCCGCAATCACCTCGTGGATCTGGAGCGCTATCCCGAGCTGAAGCGTGCGATCCACCACGGCGAGACCGTGTTCATTCCCGACGCGATCAACGATCCTACGCTGAAGCACGTGAAAGCAGAGCTCGCCAACCGGCGGGTGAAGTCGATCACGGTGGTCCCCATCAATTGGCGGGGCGTAGCGATCGGCGCGATTTTCCTGCGCGCTTTCCGGGACGGCCCCATCTTCTCGGACGCCGACGTCCGCTTCGTACAAGTGGTCGCTTCGCTCACCGCTCAGGCGCTGCGCAACGCCCACCGCTACGAGCGGCTGGCCCAGCGGCAGGCGGAAACGGGGGAAGTGCTGCGGCGTATGGAGCTCGAGCGGGTGGCGCTGCTCTCGTTCCTGCGACGCCTGATGGATGTGTTCGGCCGCCAGGATGGAGCCTGGGGCGAGGGACTGCTCCCCAAGGCGAGCGCCGAGGAGCTGGATCGGCTGGTGGGCGTCGCGCTGGCGGTGATCCAAGAAGAAGCCAAAGGCCAGTGACCACCCCGGCTGCGCGCGCCGCCGAGCTCCGGCGGCTGCTCGAGCGGGCGAACTACGCGTACTACGCGCTCGACCGGCCGGAGATATCGGACGCCGAGTACGACCGCCTGTTTCAGGAGCTCCAAGCCCTCGAGGCGCGGCACCGCGCGCTCCGCGCTTCCGACTCCCCCACGCTTCGCATCGGCACCGAGCCTTCGGCGGCGTTCACGAAACACCGTCACCTCGTGCCGATGCTGTCGCTCGCCAATGCCTTCGACGAGGCGCAGCTCACCGCCTGGGAGGAGCGCAACGCGCGCCTCGTCAGCGAAGTCACCGGAGCGGGGTACACGCTGGAGGTCAAGATCGACGGCGCCGCGGTGAGCTTGACCTACCGGGACGGGGTGCTCGCCACCGGCGCCACACGTGGCAACGGCATCGAGGGAGAGGACGTCACCCCGAACCTGCGTACCGTGCTCGATCTGCCGCTCCGGCTGCAGGGAGACCGCTGGCCGCCGCTGATGGAGGTACGCGGCGAGGTATACCTCTCCAAGAGCCAGTTCGCCAAAGTGAACAAGAGCCGCACCAGCAGCGGCGAGCCGCTGTTCGCCAACCCGCGCAACGCCGCGGCGGGGGCCCTGCGCCAGCTGGACCCCAAGATCACTCGCGCCCGGGGACTCCGCGTCTTCTGCTTT
Source organism: Miltoncostaeaceae bacterium (assembly GCA_963698665.1). Lineage (GTDB taxonomy): Bacteria > Actinomycetota > Thermoleophilia > Miltoncostaeales > Miltoncostaeaceae > CALNYH01. Next base: position 1,510,042 of record CAVORO010000003.1, read on the forward strand.
CATGTCGAAGCGCCGGGTCAGAACCTGCCGTTCGACACCCAGCACGCGCTCCTCGGCCAGCTGCACCAGTGGGGCTTCCCGGTCGAGCCGCATCACCAGCTCGTCCCGGAGCTGGCCGTGGCGCACCGGGAGATCGCAACGCTCGAGCAACTGCTCCCCACCCTCGACTACGGCGCCGACGGCGTCGTGGTGAAGGTCAACCGGCTTCCGCTGCACTCCGAGCTGGGGACCGTCGGAGGCCGAGAGCCGCGCTGGGCGATCGCGCGCAAGTTCGCGCCCGAGGTAGCCGTGACGAAACTGCTGGAGGTTCGCGTCAACGTGGGCCGTACCGGCGCACTGACTCCCTATGCGGTGCTGGAGCCGGTAGGGGTCGGGGGCGTCACGGTGTCGACCGTCACGCTGCACAACTTCGACCAGATCCGGGCGAAGGACGTCCGCGCCGGCGACTTCGTTGAAGTGACGCGAGCGGGCGAAGTCATCCCCCAGATCCTCGGCCCGGTCTTGAAAAAGGGTAGAAACCGGAAGCCCCCTTATCGGCCGCCGAAGCGGTGCCCGATCTGCAAATCCAAAGTGGAGCACCCACGCGATGAGGTGATGGCCTACTGCCCCAACATCTCGTGTCCGGGCCGCATCCTCGAAGGCATCGTCCACTTCGCGTCGCGCGGCGCGATGGACATCCGCGGTCTGGGCTACGAGCGGGTGCGCGCCTTGCTCGACGCCAAACTCATCGACGACGTGACGGACCTGTACGACCGCAAGCGGGTGAATCTGCTGCCACTGCTCACCATCGAGGGGTTCGCTGAGAAGTCGGCGCAACAGTTACTCGACGCGATCGACGCCTCCAAGCGGCAGCCTCTTTCCATTCTGCTCTATGCGCTGGGCATCCGCCACGTGGGCGCGCAGGGCGCGAAACTGCTGGCGCGCCATTTCGGCACGATGGCGAAGCTCGCGAAGGCCCCGGAATCGGCGATTAACGAGATCCGCGGCGTGGGGCCGGCGATCGCGGAGGCGGTAGCGGGATTTTTCGTTACACCCGCGAACCGCAAACTGATCGAGCGTTTGGCGAAACTCGACCTGACCATGACCGAGCCAGTCGGGGGAACAGCGGGTGCCGGCCCATTGGCGGGCCAGACCTACGTGATCACGGGGACGCTGCCGAGCCTGTCGCGCGACGCCGCGACCACCCTGATCGAATCGGCCGGCGGGCACGTCTCCGACAGCGTGTCGAAGCAGACCACCGCCCTGGTCGTGGGGGAAGATGCCGGATCGAAGCTGGCGAAGGCGGAAACCCTCGGCGTTCCCGTCATCGACGAATCGGAACTGTTGCGCCGCGCGACCTCCAAGGCTTAAGTTGGCGACCGCCATGACGACATCGGGTCTCACCATCGGCCAGGGCGGGGTCCGTCAGCTCCACCGCAGCCTGCTCCAGCACGCGCCTGACGCCGCGATCACCATCCTCCAGGAAGCGGGCTACGCCTCGGGTGAGGGGGTCTATGAGGCGTTCTCCGCCTGGCTCGTAGCCCGCAGCGGCATCGACCACCCCGGGGATCTCGACGCCGCCCATTTCGGCGAGGTGCTGTCGGAGTTCTTCCAGACGAAGGGATGGGGCACCTTGCACGTGGCACCGCTCGGCGGAGCGGCCCTGGCACTCGACTCCACCGACTGGCTCGAAGCCGAGCCCGGCACGGCTCAGATGCCGATGTGCTTCTTCTCCGCCGGCATGCTCGCGGACTTCCTGGGCCGTGTGTCGGGAGAGGCGGTCGCGGTAATGGAGGTAGAGTGTCGCAGCAAGGAAGATCCGTACTGCCGGTTTCTCTCGGCGTCGCCGGCGACGTTGCAGGAGGTGTACGAGAAGATGACGACGGGCATGAGCTACACCGAAGCGCTGGGCGCGAGCTGAGTCGCGGCGGCCGCCGCGACTCTTCAGCGCCGCGCCACGCTTACCCCAGGCAGTAGCAGCGACGCCGCCCACCGGCTTCCAATCCACCGTCCGTCGTTCCCGAATCCACCGATGTGTTTCAGGAGATCGTAGACGTTGCCCGCCACGGCTGCGTCCTTCACGCGGCCGGTGATCTCGCCCCGCTGCACCCGGAACGCCAGCGCCACCGGGTGGCTGAAGGCGCCGCCGATGACGTTTCCCTGCCCGACCCCGATCAGATCATCCACCATCAGGCCTTCCGCGATGCCGTCGATCAGACCACCGCCGAGTCGTCGGATCTCCGCCGGCCGCGCTTCAACGCGTGGGTCGGGCGCTCCCGGCCCCACGATCAGATTCGAGTAGGCGATGTGTGGCTTTCCGAACGTTCCCCGGCTGCCGTGCCCGGTGCTCGAAGTCTTGGCGCGCGCAGCGGTCTCGAGATCGTAGACGAACTGCCGCACCACGCCGCGCTCCACCAGCGGCACGACACGCGAGGGCACACCCTCGTCATCCACCGGACGCGAACCGGCGCCCCCGGCGACGAGTGGATCATCGGTGATCGCAAGCCGCGCATCGAACAACGGCTTTCCCACTTTTCCGGCGAGCGGTGAAACCCCCTGCAGCACGGTTTTCCCGGACAGCGCCTGTTCGAGCGGCAGCAGAATCGCGGCCTGACCCGAAGGCGTGAAGACCACGGGCAGCGACCCTTCCGGGGGCTCCACGACCCGCAACGCCGGGGCAAACCGGTCTTCGATCGTGCGCACCAGAGCGTCGAGGTCCGTGGGCTCCGGGAGGTCGACCCCCGCATAGAAATCGTACAAGAGCAGAACATCGTCCCCGGCGAAGCGCGTCAGATCGACGCTGAGGGCGACACTGGTCGCGGGGTAGGTCGCGTCCATGCCGGCGGTGTTGACGATGCGGGTTTCGGCGATCTCACGCTCGATCGACACATTGACCTGGCAGCCCTCGCGCGACAGGCGCTCGACCAGCTCGTGACCGAACGCAGTGAGCCGGTCGAGTGGTGCCGCCGCAGCGCGGGCGGCATGGATGGAAACGAGGGGAAGCGGGGACGCGGCCGGGAACGCGATGTCGAGCGCCTCCCCGAGGGCGGCCGAGGCGAGCGCGCGAGCCACGAGATCGTTCACGTCCTCGGCCGTCGTCCCCGCAATGCCGACCCGGCCGTGGTGCACAACCCGGAGATTGACTCCCGCTCCTTCGGAGATGCCGCAGGCCTTGAGGCGGCCCGCCTCGAACGCGATGGAGGTGCGCTCGACCCGGTGCCACCGCGCGTCGGCGGTCGCCGCGCGCGCGCGCGCGGCGTCGAGCACCCGCTCGATCACACCGGCACGTCGCCCCCGACCAACGCCTGCTCGATCCGCACGTGCGGGGCGCCCTCAGTGACAGCGAGCGGAGATTGGCCGCCCTTACCGCAGCCGCCGCCCATCTGATTCCAGCGGAAGTCGCCGGCAATCCGCTCGATGCGGTCGAGCGTCTGGAAGAGGTTTCCCGCGAGTACGACGTCCTTGACGAGCTCGGCCTGCGCCCCGTCGCGAATCATGTAGCCGTAGGCCGCGGTGAAGGAGAAGTTCTCGAGCACCGTCTGCCCGCCCCACGCCGAGCAGGCATACACCCCGAGCGGGATGTCCTGGAAGAGATCCGCGACCGTCCCTTGACCGTTGCCGATGTAGGTGTTGGTCATCCGCACGATGGGCGGATGGCGGAACGAGATGGCGCGGGCGTTCCCGGTCGGCCGCTCGCCGAGCCTGGCCGCGGTTTCTCGCGAATGCAGCCGCCCGACGAGGATCCCCTCGCGGATCAGCGGCGTGTCTTGCGTGGGGGTGCCTTCATCGTCGAACGGCAGCGTGCCACGGAGCCCCGGGGCCGCGCCGTTGTCCCCGGCGCTCAGCACCGGCCGCCCGAAGCGACGGCCCAATGTCATCATCTCGCGCGCCTGCGGGTTTTCGTAGACGAAGTCGGCTTCGGAGAGGTGACCGAACGCCTCGTGAATGAACACACCCGCGAGCTCGTTGTCGAGAACCACGGGGTAGGTTCCACCCCTCACGGTGGGGGCGTCGAGCAGCGCGGCGGCGCGGCGGGCCGCTTCGCGAAATCCCGGGGCGTGATCGTGCACGCTGTTCCAACCGCGACGCAGGCCGATCGACTCGAGTCCCTTTTCGATCGTGCCGTCGCGCCGCGCGATGGCCGTCCCCGAGAGGGACACCTCCGGGCGGAGTTCGTGCAGCAACGTCCCCTCGGAGTTCGCATACCAGTACTCGGTAATCTCGTCGCGGTAGCTCGCCAGCGTGTCCACCACACCCGCTACGGCGAGCATCTCGCCGTTGTACCCTTCGAGCAGGCGCTTCTTCTCGGCGAGGGAGACCCCGCGCACGTCGCCGTCCAGGTCGAGAATCGCGTCGGCGACCGACGGCGTGACCGCAGCGAGGCGGATCGGCTCGTCCAGCCGCACCGCGCGCGAGAGTTCGGTGGCGCGCGCCACCATCGCCGCGAGCTGGTCGAGCGAGGTGAACGCGGCGGTGCCCCAGCCGCACCCGCGGTTCAAGGCACGCACGAAGCCGCCCCGGTCTTCGCTCGCGCTGGCCGACTCGAGCCGCGCTCCCCGATAGACTACGGAGGCGCTCCAAGTGTGTTCGATGCGGATTTCGGTGTAGTCGGCGCGGGAGGCCGTGAGCGCCGCGCTGAGGCGGTCCTTCACTCCCCGAGCGCCCGCAGCTTCTCGGCGTAGTCGGGACGCACGACGAGCTCGCCGTCGACGATGATCTCGCGGTCCCAGGGGAGAATGATGAAGCTCTCGGTCTCGAGGGCGGCAAAGTCAGGCCCGTAGGGACCGCTGCGGAAGCTCACCGCCGTCTTCACCGCGGCGGGCCTGAGCTCGCGCACCGCGGCGAGGGCGAGCTTCATCGTATCGCCGGTGTCGCACGTCTCGTCCACGATCAGCACGCGCCGCCCGGTGACGAGCGTGGGCGGGCCGGCGATGACCACGGGGCGCGCGCCACTCTCGGTGCGGCTGATCGCAATCGAGGCGAAGTCGCGCTGCAGGATGCTCGCCACTACCGCTCCCGGAATGACGCCCGCTTTCGCGATTCCGACGATCAGGTCGGGGTCGTATTGGTGGAACACCTTGAGCGCGAGCGCGCGGCACAATTCGCCGAAGAACGGCCAGTCCACTTGCAACACGCCGCTCGGCGGCTGGCGGCTGGCGCGGGCGCGGCGCGGCGCAGGTGAGGAGGACGGCGGCACCGATGACATGCACGGGAAGCTACATTGCAAAACGCAGAGGCCGCAAGCTATTTTCGCCCCATGGGATTCTGGCGCCGGTTCTTCGGCGGCTGGTCCGACGATCTCAAACCTCAGCGCCTCGACTACCTCAACGAGGCGCTCGCCCTCGAGCGCCAGGGCGATTTCGACGCGGCCCTCACGTCCTACCGCCTCGCACTGCGCGATGATCCCGACGACGCGCGTATTCTTCAAAACATGGCGATCGCCTACACCAAGACCGGCCGCCTCGATGAGGCGATCCGCCATTACCGGCGGTCGCTGGAAGTCGACCAAGCGCTGGCCGGCGCGCACTACGGGCTCGCTTTCCTGCTCCTGAAGCGCGGCGATCCGGACGGCGCCGCCCAGCACCTCAAGGCCTTTCTCGCCCAGCCGCCCAAGGGTCCCGACGCGCAGAAGTGGATCGAGCACGCCAGCGGCGCACTGCACGATCTCGGCGCGCCGCCCGCCGCGTCCCCGCCCCTGTCGGCGGAGGCGCCCTGAGGCGAATCGCGCGGGTGGCGCTCGGTGCCGCCTCGGCCGCGTGCGCGATCGCGGCCTGCCGGTCGCTGTCGCCGGACTTCGACGCCGTCATCGCCATCGAGGTGGTGGTCCCCGACAGCGGCCGCATCGAGGTAGGCGACACCCTCCGCCCCACCGCCCGGGCGCTGAACGGCCGCGGCGACTCGACGGCCGCCGTCATCGTCTGGAGCGCGCTCGATACCACCATCCAGGTGGTCGATTCCAACGCGGGCACCAGTGTGGGACGCATCGTCGGGAACGGTCGGTTGCAGGCGCGCGTGGGGAACCTGCGCTCGAATCCGGTCACGATCATCATCCTGGCCCCGCTCGACTCGATCAAGATGGGCGGGCCCGGACGGGACACCGTCACGGCCTCGACGCCCGATTCCCTCTCGGATAGTCTGAAGGTCCAGGCATTCGGGCCGGCCGGCTCGATCGCGGGCCGTCGGATCGCCCTGAGCGTCACCTTCCCCTTGGGGACGACCAACCTCACATTGGTGCCACGGGACACCGTGCACACCAACAACTCCGGAGTCGCGGTGTTCCAGCTTCGGCTCACGGGGGTCCCGCTACCCGACTCGGCCGTGGCGGTGGCCTCCGCGCGTCACGCCGACGGGACGCTAGTCCCAGATTCTGTCATCTTCGTGGTGGAGTTCCGGCCATGACCACAGGCACGCTGACCCATCTGTTCTTCACGAGCGTCGACCGGTACGCCGGTCGCCGCCCGGCGGCGCTGCGCGCCAAACTGGGCGGCGCGTGGCGCGCGATCACCCACACGGACCTGGCGCAGCGCGTCGTGGCCGTCTCGATGGGGCTCCGCGAGCTGGGCATCCGGCCGGGTGACCGCGTGTCGATCCTCTCGGAGACCCGCCCCGAGTGGGCGATCGCCGACTACGCCTGCCTGTGTGCGCAGGCCGCCGATGTGCCGATCTACCCCACACTCACGGCTAAGCAGACCGAGTACATCCTCAAGGACTCCGGCGCCGTCGGCGTGTTCTGCTCGACCGCCGAGCAAGTCGCCAAAGTGCTGGAGATCAAGAGCCATCTCCCCGCGCTCCAGCATGTGATCGCGTTCGAATCGGACGCGAAACGCGGCGGCGTGCCCACGCTCACCGAGCTCGAGGCGCGTGGACAGACCGCCGCCGCGAAGTACCCGCGGGCGCGGGAAGAAGCGCTCGCCGTCTCCCCCGACGCGATCGCCACGCTGATCTACACGTCGGGGACGACGGGCGACCCCAAGGGAGTGATTCTCACTCACAACAACATCTGGTCCAACGTGCAGGCGGCCCTGCAGGTGATGGCGCTCACCGACGAAGATGAGTGCCTCGCGATGCTGCCGTTGTCGCACGTGTACGAGCGAATGGTGGACTACACCCTGATGCACGCGGGCGTCATCATCAATTACGCCGAGTCGTTCGACAAGGTCGGGCCCAACCTCCAGGAGGTTCGCCCGACCATCGTGTTGTCCGTCCCGCGCCTGTACGAAAAGGTGTATGCCCGCGTGCTGGAAAACGCGCTCTCGGGCAGCGCGCTGAAGCGCAGGATTTTCTTCTGGGCGAAACAGGCCGGGGACGACTGGGCCACGCTCAAGCTCGATCAGCGGCCGATCCCTGCCGGCCTCGCGCTCAAGCACCGAATCGCCGACCGCCTCGTCTTCTCGAAACTGCGCGCCCGCACCGGCGGCCGGATTCGCTTCTTCATATCGGGGAGCGCCCCGCTCTCGCCCGAGATCGCGAAGTTCTTCTTCAGCGCCGGCCTGCCCATCCTCGAGGGGTACGGGCTGACCGAGACGTCGCCAGTGCTCACCCTCAACCCCCTCACCCGGCCGAGAATCGGGTCGGTGGGCCCGGTGGTGCCGGGCGTGCAGCTCAAGATCGCCTCCGACGGCGAAGTCCTCGCCAAGGGGCCGAACGTCATGCAGGGGTACTACAACAAGCCCGAGGCGACGGCCGAGGCGATCGATGCCGAGGGGTGGTTCCACACCGGGGACATCGGCGAGCTGGACGCGGATGGGTACCTGAGGATCACCGACCGCAAGAAGGATCTGATCAAGACGGCAGGCGGCAAGTACATCGCGCCGCAACCGATCGAGAACCAGGTGAAACTGAACAAGTTCGTCGCCAACGCCGTGCTGCTGGGCGACAAGCGCAAGTTCTCGATCATTCTCGTCGTGCCGAACTACGAAGCGCTCGAGCCGTGGGCCCGGGGGGAGGGGTCGTCGTTCGGCTCTCGCCGAGAGCTCATCGCGCTTCCCGCCGTGCAACAGAAGATGGAAGCCGAAGTCGACTCCAGACTGGGCGACCTCGCCAGATTCGAGCGGCCGAAGAAGGTCGTGCTGCTGGAGCAGGACTTCACGATCGAGTCCGGGGAGCTCACGCCGACGTTGAAGGTGAAGCGGCGCGTGGTGGAAAAGAACCACCAGCCGGCGATCGATCGCGCGTACGCCGAGGCCGACGCGATGGCGGCGGGGCTAGAGGGGTGACGCGCGCTTCATTGTTTTTCCCCCACCCACAGGCCGTGCCCCAACGCGAGCGGCTTCACGCCATCCGGTAGCGCCGGCTCCTCCGACTCCACGACCAGCCGCCGCCCGTGGAGCAGGACACGCACTGCTTCGGCGACCCACCATGTTTTTGCCAGCTCGGCGCCCACGACGATCCCGCGCGCCATGGACTGGCGCAGCGGGATCATCTGGTCGGTCTGGATGAGACTCAAGATCGGCAGCTCGCCCACGTCCGGGGGCGCGTTGATGCCCACGAAGTGGATGCCGCCCATCAGGCCGGCCAGCCCCACGGCATGCCGGGCGGCCGATCCGAGCAGGATCACGTAACCGCCCGGGCCACCGAGGTCGAGCAGGGCTTGGAGCGACGGATCGTCCACGACGGCAATGGAGTCCGGTACCGGGGTGCGGCGCACCGAGCGGACCTGTCGCTCCCCGGTCACGACTTCGGTGAAATCCACGATCCCGTCGATGATTTCGAAGTCGCGATGGCACACGGGACAGCCCACCAGGCCGAGCCAGATCATCCGCCCGTTCATTTCGCTGGTCGAGAGCACGAGGAACTCCTCGCGGTGCTCTTCGGGACAGCGCAGCATTTCGATCAGCTCGATATGCATAAGGCAATGCGTGGTGCGTGGTGCGCGGTTGCTTCCGCGGCTCGACCCTATCTCTGTGCATCGGGTCGAAACTCGACCCAGGTCAGCCTCCGCGGCTCGACTCTCACGCGCCGGTAGACCCGCTTCCCCTCGATTTCGACTCCCAGAACATACTCCCCCGGCGGCACGTCGCTAATGGCAAAGTGCTCGTGGTAGACGGGATCGGAGTGGTTCCTCGGCCCGTAGGTCTCGATGAAGGAGAACGGCGTTTCCTGCGGCTGCGGCTTGACGAGTCCGTAGATCCGGGCTTGCCGGACCGGTTGGCCGTTCGCTTCCCACACCTGGCCCGCCACGAGCCCGGTGCCGGGGAGCGGCTCGATCCACAGCTCGGGGTTGGAGTTGAAGGGCGGGTAGCGGACGTCGGGATCCACGATTTTGCTCGAATCGGTCGTCGGCGCGACATGGACTTCCAGGTGGAGATGGTCGTTCGTCGCACGACCGGTGTTCCCCACGAGGGCGATGACGTGTCCCGCCCTCACCCGCTGCCCACCCGAGACCAGCAGTTTCGAGTTGTGATAGTAGACCGAAAACAAGAAGCGCTGTTGGCCGTCGGCCTTCAGCCGTCGGCTGTGACGGATCGCGACCGTCAGCGCCCCGCGTTCGGCGGGTCCCGCCCACACGACCTCCCCATCACCGATTGCGTGGACCGGCGTGCCGTCCGGGTTGTTGAACTCGATGCCCTGATGCGGCTGGAAGTTGCCGCCTATGGTCGAGCCGAAGCGGTAGGTCTGGTCGATGTAGGGCTGGTCTTCCAGGGAAATCGGGCGGCGGAACCACGTGTGGCGGGGGGCGGTCGGGGGCCTGGCTTCGCCTCCCGGCGCTGCGAGCCGGGGAAGCGGGGTGTCGCGCTACCGAGATGCGCGGTCGACCTCACGGGCTCCCGCACCACGTTTCGCACCGTGTCCACCCAAATGAGGAAGGCGCGTGGACATTCCCCTGTGCGAGTCCTGCACCCGGTGACCGGAACCCGTTGCGTAAACGTGCGCCCACCATCAACGGAGCGCGCTACACCACGGAGATGACTGACCAACAGCGACGAGTCCGTGGCTCGCCCGAGCGCCAGAATGTACTGGCTCCCGATCGTCCCCCACACTGAATCCTTCGTCGTTGTCACCCCGGCGGAGTCGGTGATCACCCGCCACGTCGCTCCGCCATCCCACGTCACCTTGATCCCGTCCGCGGTCGCGATGTAGACGGTGTCGCCGCGCGTGACGATCCCGTTGGGCGTCACGTACTGCCACTCGGGACCGAGCTGGCGATACTCCCAGTTGCGCCATGTCTTCCCGCCATCAGTCGAGCGCCCCCACCCGTTCCCTACCGTCCCATACCAGATCTCGCCCCTGGACCCGACCGCGAAGCGTGTATGAAATCCCAGGAGATTGAATGGGCCGCAGTGTCGTCGGCGGACCGGATCCGCTCCCAGGCGCTCGCCCCCGGGGCGCAAGACGAACATCAACCACCTTGCCTTTTAATTTTTTGTCTTTTGTCGGGATCTTTGTGACCGCCTCATGGACATCCGTATCGAATTCCTGGTGCAAGGCTTCAATCTCATCAACCCCCTGCTGGCTTCAGGTAAGTCCTTAAACTTATTGTAAATCAGCAGCATACCTTCTTTAACTGCTTCCATCTCCGTTGAGTCCTGAATGGCCTTCATGGCTCTGTCCAGATCGTCAAGGACGGGAAGTATTTTTACTAATATACCTTCTCCCGCCAGTTTGCTCATCTCTATTTTCTCTTTCAGGGTTCGTTTCCTGAAATTGTCAAAATCAGCTGATAATCGAAGGTATTTGTCTTTCTGTTCCTTCAATTCTTTCTGCAGGTTCTTCATTTTGGCAGAATCGTCTGCCTTTTTACCTGGTTTTTGCAGAGGATTTTTTGACTGATTCAGTCTTCGGGGTTTTTCGGTTTTCTGCTGGTGGACCTTTCGGGTTCTTTTTAACCGGTTGATCTTTAGTATTATTCTTGCTTGTCATCTCTGTTTCATTTTCAAAATCACATTTAGTTCTCCTTTCGATCAAATGGTTTGCCAAATCTTAAATCAGGACAAATTGACAGGTTGCACATGAGTGATTCGGCCGGATGCTGTTGCATCCGATACCGAAATCCGGAAGGAGTATTTACTTTAAGTAACTCTGATAAGTTTCTCGTGAAGTGTTTCCCCGCGAAGGTTCATAGCAAGGATTATGCCATCGCCATCGATAAGGTAGTTTGAAGGGATGGAATTTACACCGTAGATCCTTGCTCCCTCTGAATTCCAGTACATCAGGTCACTGACATGGTAGGGCCATTCCAGTTTATCCTTCTGAATTGCATGCATCCAGCTGTCCCTTGGTTCTGTCGAGTGAAACACTGTATACGGTAAATCCATCTTCCGTTTTTGAATTGTTTATCCTTAAAGCGGTTGTAGGCATTTACAAGGTTTGGATTTTCAATTCTGCAGGGACCGCACCAGGCCGCCCAGAAGTCGATCAGGACAAGCTTGCCTTTAAGGGAGGACAGGGCGATCTCTTTTCCGTCGGGTGACTTGTAATTCAGTTCAGGGGCCCGATTTCCGATATTGGTGCCGACTGGGGTCATCAATAATCGCTTTGCAGGGAAGCTTTTTTCATCTCGTTTTCCGGATGCAAGAAACGCCAGTGATAAGAGAATAATTCCAATAAATAAGAAGGGGTAAGAGATATTTCTATTTGAGCATACCTTGATAATTTTAAATTCGGGCCAAAGATAAAAAAAATTACACTCGTGTGATGGAGGCCCCGATTTTATTCAGACGCTGCTTCAATATGCTGGTAGCCACGGTCGATTTGTTCAATATTATGGATCGTGCTGGTGCCTTCGGCCGAGAGTGCTGCAATAAGCAGGGCAACGCCGGCACGGATATCCGGGGAGCTCATGGTGGTTGACCGGAGGCAGTATTTTCTGTCGATCCCGATAACAGTTGCACGATGAGGATCGCAGAGAATAATCTGAGCACCCATATCAATGAGTTTATCCACAAAGAACAGTCTGCTTTCAAACATTTTCTGGTGGATCAGCACAGAACCTTTGGCCTGGGTGGAAACTAACCAGGAACACACTGAGAAGATCAGGTGTCAGTCCCGGCCATGGAGCATCTGCGATGGTCATGATCGATCCATCCATAAAAGTTTCGATCTCATAATGCTCCTGCCTCGGGATGAATAAATTATCCCCATTTTGTTGAACGGTAATACCAAGCCTCCTGAATTGTTCCGGAATGATCCCGAGGTTTTCCACAGAGACATCCTTGAGGGTTAATTCTGAGCTGGTCATGGCAGCAAGGCCTATGAAGCTGCCCACTTCTATCATATCCGGAAGAAGCTTATGTTCACAGCTCTTCAAATATTCAACTCCCTTGACGGTCAGCAAATTGGAGGCAACACCCTCGATTTTTGCTCCCATTGAAATCAGCATTTTACACAATTGCTGGATATAGGGTTCACAGGCCGCATTGTATATGGTGGTGGTTCCCTTTGCCATTACCGCGCACATCAGGATATTCGCTGTCCCTGTTACTGAGGCCTCATCCAGGAGCATAAATTTACCCTCAAGCGAGGAAGCTTCTACAGTATAGAAATGCTCCGAAGGATCATGAGTGAATTTTGCACCAAGTTTTTTAAAGCCAATAAAATGTGTATCCAGCCTTCTGCGTCCGATTTTGTCACCCCCTGGGGCCGGGACATAACCTTTGCCAAATCTGGCGAGCAGTGGCCCCAGGATCATGACGGATCCCCTGAGGCTGTTCCCCTTTACTTTAAATTCATCACTTTTCAGATAATCGAGATCAATTTCCTCAGCCTTGAAACTGAAGGAACGGTTTCCCTGATCCTCAACTTCCACCCCCATATTGTCCAGCAGTGATATCAGGTTATTAACGTCGAGTATATCAGGAAGGTTATGGAGAGTAACCTTTTCAGGAGTTAAAAGGCAGGCACATATCACCTGCAGTGCCTCATTCTTTGCACCTTGGGGAGTGAGTGTACCGGAAAGGGATTTTCCCCCTTCCACAATAAAAGCGCCCATTTGGGTTATTTCTTTTTTTGTGGTCTTTTCTTCTTGTTTTTCGATAGTATATCCCTGGATTCGGAAAGCTTCAGGTCCTGGGAAATTACCAATACTCCACCGGACAACTTTCTTAAGATCTTCAAAAATCAACTCATCGGTTACCACTTCCCTGTTCCAGGTGAGGTAGCATTTCTTCATATGATTGGCGATCAGCTTAATCAGGGATTCTTTTTCCGGACCTTCCTCAAATCCCACCGCCTCTTTGATCAGCAATTCAATGATCTTTCCGTAATGCTTGTATTTGATATTGTATAATCACTGTATGGCACTGTTTTGGGCTTTTCGAAAAGGATCTCAGGAGTTGGTTTTTCGTACGGTGAATCTATGTCAAGCTTAAAATCTGATATGATAAAAAGATGATCCCATAACTTATGTTTGAAATCAGCTACATCCCTCAGATGCGGATTCAGGTTTCCCATGATGGAAATGATCGCACGGGCTGCCTTGTTCCGTTCCTCCCTGTCCTCAATCGCTGTGGTATAATCCACCATTTTCTGTATGTTTCGCCCGTATTCCGGCAGGATCATCTTTGACCTTTGTGTATTATAATCGTATTCCATTCTTATTAATTTAATGCAAAAGAACAGAAATCCCGGGGGATTTCAAAATGAGGGAACCGGATCTAGGCGAATAATCTTCAACCTTGCGAATTTTAAGAGCAATTGCTTTTGACCGTGTCCCTGAAAAAATACCGTCGCCTTGCGGTTTCCCTCCGGTCCCTCCAGGTTCAGGACTTTCCCCTTGCCGAAACGGGGATGTTCCACCTGCATTCCGGCTTGTATTATCGCCGGATCATCAGCTTTGAAATCGCCGGATGGAAGAGGAGGTCGGGCCCTGTCTATCCGTGTTTTACCCGTAGGCGGGTCTTTCCTGAAGGAGTTACGTTTTTCCCGGAGTGGTCTTTTTTGATTTCCATCGGATAGTCTTACTGTACTTCGTGATCCATGTTCACCGGAATTTTTGTTTCTTCCTATGAACTTCACTGAAAGATTCCTTATTATTGAATACGGTTCCGGTATCCGGTATCTGGTCTAAAAATTCCGTATCAATTTCCCTGTATGAAACCGGCTTGGAACTCCGTTTACAGGAACCCCCCAGCGATACCGTGAACTGGCATAGCTAAGGGTAACCTGCTTCATGGCCCGGGTTACCGCAACATAAAAAAGTCTTCTTTCCTCTTCCAGTTCTTCGCGTGTGGAGGAAGACATCCGGGAGGGGAATAATTCTTCTTCGAGTCCGGTAATATAAACGTATTTGAATTCCAGTCCCTTGGCCGAATGTACAGTCATTATACTCACCTTATTCCTGTCCTCTTCTTTCTCATTATCGGCATCGGTAAGAAGAGAAACGCTCTGAAGGAATGCATCCAGCGTTGTATTCGCAGGATCTTCCTGGGACTCCACATATTCCTTGATACCGTTCAGTAATTCCTGAAGATTCTCGTATTTACTGAGGTTTTCCGGTGAGTTTTCATAATGAAGGTCTTTCAGGATCCCGGTACCTTCGGCAATGGAAAATGCCAGGTCAAAAGCTTCCATGGTGGGTAAGCGTGACTGGTAATCCTTGATCAGGGATGTAAATGCGTCCAGTTTCCGGAGTGTGCCCTGGTTAAAGATATGCTGGAAGGAACTACTGTCCTGCAGGAGGTCCCAGATCCTTTTATCCCTCTGAGCTGCCTCCGTTCCAGTTTTGTCACGGTGGTCTGTCCAATGCCCCTGGCAGGATAATTTATGATCCTTCGCAGGGCTTCTTCATCGTAGGGATTTACGGTGAGGCGGAAATATGCCAGGAGGTCCTTGATTTCCTTTCGCT